>NZ_JBBOTP010000001.1:2257500-2407500 GCF_038005665.1 Sporosarcina sp. FSL K6-5500 | reverse complement strand
TCACTTGAGACCATACCGTCACCTCCGGAAATAACCCGTTTTCAATAACTGCAAGTCTCGCAAGATGATGAAGAGATTTAACAACGTGATGATATGCATCCATGTAGTTTCCCTCTTCAAAAAACTTTTTACCTTCCATATAGCCTCTTACAAGCTTCGAAAACTCTAGCCCCATTTTTATATCCCGTCCACAAAAAGGATACTCCTGTAATTCCGTTCTCAGTTTTTCGACGAACTCATTTCGATCGAAGTAGACCTTCCCGTAATATAACCAATCTACAACTTTCCTCTTCGAACCGAGAACCAACCATTTCCGCAACTGCTTTTCACTAATTATATGCATTGCAGCTTTCTCATTTCCGTCTGTGTAATGTTTCGTAAAGACAGGGATTTCATCGTCGGCGGTAATGATGAGGAGGATCACATCGAATGTATCTGTAATCGGATCCTCTTTCCCTCTCTTTTCTACAAGAATGACACCAAGTGTCTCCGGAAAACTTGCCCGCTCCTGATAAATTGGTCTTAGTACTTGTTCCACTAACACACCTCCCTGCCATTTCCTTTCGACGAAGAGGCTAGGATATCCTTTATTCAAGAAGGTTTAATAACGTAAAAAACGTAATATATGATATAGTAATTGAGGATATATCAAGGAGGTACGTTGGATGAAGCCCTATAAAAATAAGATAAATAGGATCCGGTCATTCGCCCTTGCTTTAATATTTGCCGGGGTCGTCATTATGTATATCGGGATTTTCTTCAGGAAATATGAGATTGTTATGCTCATATTCATGTTTCTTGGTGTTCTTGCCATCCTTAGCAGTACGATTGTTTATGCTTGGATTGGGTCCCTATCCACTCGAGCCACCCAAATCGTCTGTCCTAGTTGTGGCAAACATACGAAAATGCTCGGACGCGTCGACATGTGCGGACATTGCCGAGAGCCACTCACACTTGACCCTTCATTAGAAGGAAAAGAGTTTGACGAATCATATAATAGAACGAAGAACAAAACTGCTGCAATAAAAGAGGATTCTAAGGAATAAAAAAAACGTCCGATACAACCTTCACTGGAAGGAGTATCGGACGTTTTTTTATTTAGTATTCGCTACGCGCGAAACACATGAAGGACATGTACCATATACTTCCAGACGGTGATAATTTACTTTGAATCCTGTTACATGAGAAGCTAAGCGCTCCACCTCTTCAAGTCCAGGATGATGGAAATCAACAATCGTTCCGCATTCATCACAGATGATATGATAATGATCGTGAGTAACAAAGTCAAAACGGCTTGAAGCATCTCCATAAGTAAGTTCCTTAATAAGTCCCGCATTGCGGAACACACGAAGGTTATTATATACTGTTGCAACGCTCATGTTAGGAAAATCAGATTCAAGTGCTTTATATATATCATCAGCCGTTGGATGTGACTCAGAGGAGATAAGATACTCTAAAATCGCATGCCTCTGTGGCGTAATTCTGACGCCACTATTTTTCAATGCGTCCAGCGCGCCTTTCAATCTAACTTCCGACATCGCTATGCACCTCTATCCATAAAGATTCTCACTTTATAATTATTATCATTAGTGTACTTAAAATAGGGTGCATATGTCAACTAAAGCGCTGTGCGAGCCACTTCATTTGTGTCTATCAATTTAGTTCCCACTCAGTAGCCAAGTTCCATGTCAATCAAGTTCAGAAGATCCCGCTCCCCCTGTTGCCACTTACCTAGGTTTTCTTCAAAAATAGTGAGGGCCCTTTCAACATACTTTCCAGAAAGACTTGAAACATGTGGCGATATCGTACAATTTGCAAGTAACCATAGTTCATTGTCAGCAGGTAGCGGCTCTGTTTCAAATACGTCAAGAACCGCATGCCTGATTTCATTACTTTTCAATGCATCTATTAGAATCGGTTCAGCAAAGAGGTCACCCCGACCAAAATTCATGAAGACCGCATTATCCTTCATGGCTTTGAAATGCCCTTCTGTTAGCAGCCCTTTTGTTTCTGGTGTACTCGGTAAAACAGAAATAACGAAGTCTGCTATGCCCACTCTATCTATCAAAGCTTCAAACTTTATTGTCTCATCCATCGATTCACTTGCCCTGCCCGATCTGTTACAACCAATTGTAGTGACACCAAATGCTTGAAGTAAGCGTCCTATTTCAGAACCAATTGCGCCAGGACCTAAGATAAGCGCAGTCGACCCTTTTAATTCAATCGAGCCGACTTTCCGATTCCATTCTTTTGACCGTTGTCTTTCGTCAATAAGTGGTAACGACCGTTGCAGTGATAATGTATGCGCGAGAACGGATTCCGCCATCGGTGTTTTGTGGATACCGCGAACATTTGACATGACGATGTTGCGCTCAGCTATTTCAGCAAGAGGCATTTTTTCAACGCCAGCCGACGCAACCATTATCCATTCCAATGCTTTCGCTTTGTCGAGTAGCGCAACGTCTACATCACCGCCATATGTCACAATAATTGATGCTGTTTGAATTTCAATGTCTTCCGGCTTTTTGTTAAATTGAAATGTAACTTCAGGAAACTTCATGACAAGCCCTTGTTCCTGATGTTTCTTCATATCAAATGTGAATAGTACTTCCATTTCTCGTTCCCCCTCAAGGCTGTGTTAGTTGCTCCAATGTCACAAGTGCTTCTTCTATATGGCCTTTCACTTTCACTTTACGCCATTCTTTAACAACCGTCCCCGTCGGATCAATCAAAAATGTCGAACGCTCAATACCCATATACTCCTTACCGAACATCTTCTTCAACTTCCAAACATCATATTTTTCAGCAACTGTGTGCTCTTCATCAACAAGAAGGGAAAACGGCAGTCCATGTTTCCCGATAAATTTCTCATGTGAAGCTGCGCCATCAGGGCTCACTCCAAGCACTACTGCATTCAACTTGCTAAAGTCTTCATACGCATCTCGGAAATCGCAAGCTTGCGTTGTACATCCAGGTGTTGAATCTTTCGGATAAAAATAGAGAACAACATACTTTTCACCCGCGAAGTCTTTTAGCGAAATCATTTCACCGTTCTCATTTGGCAATGTAAATTCCGGTGCATGCATACCTTCAAGTGTCGTCATTATCCATTCCTCCAATATATTCTTTCCTTAATCGTACAGAATGCGCTCTTTAGTTTCAAATTCTTTGGCTATCTGCTTCATTTTGTTTAGAATAGAGAGGGTAATGAATTGAACGGGGGAATTGAAATGATCAGAACGAATTCAGAAAAAATCTATAATGAAGCTTGCGAGCATATCGTAGGAGGGGTAAATAGCCCATCGCGCGGATACCATGCAGTTGGCGGCGGAGCCCCTACAGTAATGGAACGTGCAGAAGGTGCTTACTTCTGGGATGTCGACGGTAATAAATACATCGACTATCTTGCTGCATATGGACCAATCATTACGGGGCATGCCCATCCACATATTACTGAAGCAATCGTTAAAGCCGCGCAAACAGGTTTACTATACGGAACGCCTACTCGACATGAAGTGAAGTTTGCAAAAATGTTGAAGGAAGCAATGCCTAGAATGGATAAAGTACGTTTTGTAAACTCTGGTACAGAAGCAGTCATGACGACAATTCGAGTTTCTCGTGCATATACAGGGCGGACAAAAATCATGAAATTTGCAGGCTGCTACCATGGTCATTCGGATCTTGTACTCGTTGCAGCAGGTTCTGGCCCCGCAACGCTTGGTACTCCTGATTCAGCAGGTGTGCCAGAGTCGATTGCTAAAGAGGTAATTACGATTCCATTTAACGATCCTAATGCTTATATAGAAGCAATGGAAAAATGGGGCGACCAAATCGCATGTATTCTAGTCGAGCCAATCGTTGGTAACTTCGGCATTGTTGAACCAAAAGAAGGGTTTCTTCCGCTCGTCCATGATATCGCAGCCGAAAAAGGCGCTTTGATTGTTTATGATGAAGTAATTACTGCATTCCGTTTCCACTACGGCGGCGCACAGGATTTGCTCGGTTTAACACCCGATCTTACTGCATTCGGAAAAATTATTGGCGGCGGCTTACCAATTGGCGGTTACGGTGGGAAAAAAGAAATTATGGAACAAGTCGCTCCACTAGGTCCTGCTTATCAAGCAGGGACAATGGCAGGGAATCCAGCGTCGATGTTAGCAGGAATTGCTCTTCTAGAAGTTCTCCAAACGCCTGGTATTTATGAAGAAATGGACCGTCTAGGTGCTATTCTTGAAGAGGGCATTGTAAAATCTGCAAAAGAGCACGGAATTACATTAACGACAAATCGTCTTGGAGGAGCCCTTACTTTGTTCTTTACAGACGTAAAAGTCGAAAACTACGAACAAGCTGAAGCAACAGACGGCAATGTGTTCGCCAAGTTCTTCAAACTGATGTTAAAAAACGGTATAAACCTTGCACCTTCCAAGTATGAAGCGTGGTTTTTAACAATTGCTCATACGGAAGAAGACATTATGGATACACTTGTTGCAGTCGATCATTCATTCAAAGAGCTCGCAACTTCTATAAACGGTTGACCGCACGGTATTGTTAAGGTACAGTAGCGAAAAACAGCTTTAACTTCATTTAGCGGAAGCCTTCCACTTCGATAAAGTGATAGGTATTTGCAAAATAGGCATACAACTTGGTAGGAGCAAAACTCTAGCTAAATGAAGTTACAGTCTCCGACGGATGCCACAGACTTTTAAGTGGAATTTATCGAGCAGGCTCGATAAAAGTCTGTGCGCAAATACGCCAAGGCGTATTTGATCAGAAAGGATAACCCCCATGATACTTGGTGCCCGCATTTTTAAAACGGGCATTGCGATTATGTTCGCATTGTTCCTAGCAGAAATTTTACACATGCCGCATCCATTGTTTGCGGGAATCGCGGCCATTTTTGCCATCCAACCTTCTATCTATAGATCTTATTTAACAATTATCGAACAGGTTCAAGGTAATATAATTGGCGCAGTTGTTGCGGTTTTATTTGTTCTCCTGTTTGGTAATCAGCTAGTCTTCATAGGACTTGCCGCGGTCATTATTATATTAATAATGATTAAATTGGGCCTAGAAAAATCAATTTCGATGGCACTCGTGGTAATGATCGCCATAATGGAAATCAAAGGCGATGAGTTCCTGTCATTTGCATTGCTCAGATTTTTGACATTGATTATCGGTATTCTTGCCGCTTTCGTTGTGAACTTGCTGTTCATGCCACCAAAATATGAAACAAAATTATTTGAGTCCATTCATCAGGCACAAGACGAAATTATTCGTTGGACCCGCCTTGCTGGAAGGCAAGCATCTGATCACTTAGCAACAAAAAAGTCACTGACAAAATCGAAGGAGCGCCTTTCTCAGGTAGATCAGCTGTACACGCTATTCAAAGAGGAACGGAGCTACTTCAAAAAGAATACGAGAAACAAAGCGAGAAAACTTGTCGTTTACAGACAAATGGTTGCTACTTCAAGGAGCAGTTATGATGTACTGAAAAGACTTCATCAGTATGAAAATGAACTGATTGATTTGCCGGAACATTTCCGGATGATGGTGCAGGAGCGTCTCGACGCACTGCTCACATATCACGAACAACTCCATCTGAAGTTCGTTGGTAAACTGAAGTCTGACGCAGTAAATACCAGTCCGAATGAAGAATACATCCAGCGTCATGAGGTGATGGAGATTTTTGCAAAGGAAATTGCCCTTACGAAAGAAGAAGAGGAATTTTCCGCCTATCATCTTCTTCATATCCTGTCGTCTATCTTTAATTATGAAGAACAACTTGAACACTTTGACAAGCTGATTGTTCTATTTCAGAAGTATCATAACAATAAAGTGAATTCGAAACTGACAGAAGAAATCTATTAAGAAAAGCGCCTGAAGTCTAGACAGCGACCTCAGTCGAAAAGCTTATTCTTTCTTTTCTATTGAAAAAATGTCCCGCGAGCCGATGTACTCCTTCGGCTTACGGGACATTTTTATTATCTTAACTCTTCATCTTAGGATCGAGTGCATCACGTAAACCATCACCCATTAAGTTAAAGCCCAGTACTGTAAGCATAATTGCGATACCAGGGAAAATCATTGTCCACGGAGCTGAATGTAGGAAGCTTTTTGAATCTGCTAACATTTTTCCCCACTCTGGCATTGGCGCTTGTGCACCCAGTCCTAAAAACCCAAGTGCAGCTGCTTCAAGGATTGCCGTTGCAATTGCTAGAGTTCCTTGAACAATTACCGGCGCCATAGAGTTCGGCAAGATATGAGAAAACAGAATCCTAGCATCTTTCATTCCGATCCCTTTTGCCGCAGTAATATATTCATCTTCTTTTATACTCAATACTTTTGAACGAATGAGCCGTCCAAAGTTCGGCACATTTATAACTGCGATTGCGATAAGCGCATTTTGCAGACTCGGACCAAGTACGGAAACAATTGCAATGGCCAACAAGATAGAAGGAAATGCTAGCATAATGTCGAACACACGTGAAATAATCGTATCAACCCATCTGCCATAATAACCTGCTACGATACCCAATGCACTTCCAACAACTACCGATCCGATTACAGAAAAGAATCCAACCCATAGTGAAATTCGGGCACCATGAACAATTCGGGAAAAAATATCCCTTCCAAGGTCATCTGTTCCAAACCAATATTCACTTGAAGGAGGGAGAAGCCGATCCGATAACTTTTGGTCGTTAATGCCCTCTAGTCCAATGTTTGGACCAAGATAACCTTGTTCCGCCGCAAAACCGAAACCCGCTAGCAGGATAAAGAATATAACAATACCCATACCGACAACTGCCACTTTACTCTTTTTAAAGCCATTCCAAGCTTCACGCCAAGGTCCTGCAGTTTTATCAACTTTATTATTCGCAATTCCATCGGCCTTAGGTACAAATTCAGACATAAGTGCTTCCCCCTTCCTCAATCATATTTAATCCTCGGATCTATCAGACTATAGAGCAAGTCTACAAGCAAGTTGATCAAAACAAAGAAGAGTGCCACAATTAGAATCGCTGACTGAATGACGGGATAATCTCGGAATCCAATTGCGTCGTAAATATAACGCCCAACACCAGGCCAAGCAAAAATTGTCTCAGTCAAAATCGCACCACCAAGCAACATTCCCATTTGCAGACCAATAATTGTTAACACCGGAATGATTGCATTTTTAAGCGCATGCTTATATACGACCCAAAACATTTTCTGCCCTTTTGCCCGTGCGGTACGAATATAATCGGAGCGCATTACTTCGAGCATACTTGAACGGGTCATCCGTGCGATAATTGCCATCGGAATTGTTGCCAGTGCTAGTCCTGGTAAAATAAGGTGACGGAAAACCTGCCATAACTGATCAAAACGGCCTTGAATAATTGTATCAAGTACATAGAGATTCGTTATGGCGTTGATAGGATCGCGTACTTCCTCTCGCCCTCCAGTCGGCAACCATGGATTTTCTACAGCAAAAACCCATTGCCCCATAAGGCCAAGCCAGAAGATAGGCATAGACACACCAACAAGTGCCAAAATCATCGCAGTATAGTCAAACCATGAATTTTGAAACCATGCCGAGATAATCCCTGCATTGATACCGATAATAACTGCAATAACGATGGCGAATAGCGCCAATTCAAACGTAGCTGCTAAATAAGGCCATATTTCATCTGATACAGGAGCTCGAGTTCTCATGGACTCGCCCAAATCTCCTTTTAAAAGGTCACCCAAGTATTTGAAATACTGAACATACCAAGGGTTATCCAAACCAAGCTTTATCGTCAGCGCTTCGACTGACTCTTTAGTCGCCTGCTGCCCAAGAATAATTTGGGCGGGGTTACCCGGGATTGCACGGATAATCATGAATACGATAAACGTCATCCCAAGCAGGACAGGAATGAGCTGCAGCATTCTTTTTCCAATGTAGCTGAGCATAATTTTTCACCTCTCCAACTTTTCTATCAACTTATATGTATCCATCAAATGAAAGTGAAAAGGAAGAAATCTGAAAGACCTCTCCCTTTCCGTTCATTTCTTATAATCTTTTACTTGAATTCTACTTTCGACAATAAATCCGAAGCAATTGGGCCTGGAACAAAACCTGTTAAATCTTCAGATCCTCCAAGAAGCGGAGTTGAGTGAGCAAGTGGTACCCATGGGGCGTCATCATGAATGATGACCTGTGCTTCTTTGTACAATTCATTTCGTTTCTCCTCATCGATTTCAGTTTGTGCTGCGATAAGGATGTCGTGGAGTTTGTCGTTCTTATAGTACGTATAGTTATTGCTACCGATATTGTCTTCATCTAGCAATGCATATAGGAAGTTATCTGCATCTCCGTTATCCCCAGTCCAGCCGAGCATGAACGCATCTGCATCCCCTTTACTTGCAAGGTCAAGATAAGTTGCCCATTCATGCGAAACAATTTTCGCAGTAATTCCTATGTCTGCAAGGTTTTTCTGAATGACTTCAGCAACTTTTTTACCATCCGGCATGTATGGACGTGGTACCGGCATTGCCCATAGATCCATCTCAAAACCGTCTTCAAGTCCTACCGATTTTAGAAGTTCTTTCGCTTTTTCAGGATTGTATTCATATCCTTCGACATCATCGTTATAGCCTGAAATGGATGGTGGCATCGGGTTTTTCGCGACATCCGCACGTCCTTCGAAGAATGAGTCAATAATTGATTGTTTGTCGATTGCATAGTTAATCGCTTGGCGCACCTCTTTTTTATCGAAAGGAGGACGTGTTACTGTAAGACCTAAATAACCTACGTTCAAAGACGGACGTACAAACAATTGAAGTTTTTCATTATCTTCAATCGATTTGCCATCTGATGGATTAATGCCATCTGCAAGTTCGATATCTCCAGCCATCAATGCATTCAAACGTGCAGAGTTGTCAGGAATTGAACGGAAGATAATTCTTTTAAGTTTTGGTAGTTCTGCATCCCAATAGTCATCAAATTTTTCAATTGTGATTGTTTCATTAGGTTTCCATTCTACGAACTTGAATGGACCTGTACCTACTGGATTTCTTTCGAATTGATCGTCACCTATTTCAAATGCAGTCGGACTTGCAATTGCAAACATGCTCATTGCAATATTTTTAAGGAATGGTGCTTGTGGACGCGTTAATTTTATTAGGACTGTATTATCACCGTCTGCTGTAACCGACTCAATAACATGACCTTCATCACCTTTAAAACCACCGAATGTTGTGTTATAATATGGGAATTTTTCTGCATCCCCATTAGCCCAACGCTCGAAATTTTTAACGACCGCGTCAGCATTGAAGTCAGTTCCATCATGGAACTTAATGCCTTCACGTAGTTTGAACGTGTACGTTAAACCATCTTCACTTGGTTCCCATTCAGTTGCAAGTCCTGGATTAATTTCTGTATCACTCTCCCCGAAATTCAGAAGCGTTTCGTAAATGTTGACTGTAACTTTGAATGATTCTCCTTCAGTCACCCTTGATGGATCGAGTGAAGTCGAATCCCCACCGCGTCCAAACACTAATGTATCTTTCACATTTTTACCATCTTCAGTTTTAGTACCTTCCTCTTTACCGTCTTCCTTCTTGCCATCGTCGGCATCTGACCCACAAGCGGCTAGCGCTGCCGAAAGAACGAGAAGCAACATCAGTGCTAGTAAACCTAACTTCCTTTTTCTCATATTGACCCCTCCAACTGTTTTATATCATTGTCTACCTGCTCACTGTAAAGGTGACAGGCGACAGAATGACCCGAATCATGCTCGACAAGCCTTGGTGTAACTTTCGTGCAAATTTCCATTTTATGCGGACAGCGCGTATGAAACGTGCAGCCACTAGGAGGATTCGCTGGGTTTGGAATATCCCCTTCAAGAAGAATTTGCTCTTTCTTGAAGTCTGGATCAGGTACTGGAACCGCTGACAATAGTGCCTGCGTATACGGATGAAGCGGTTTCGCATAGAGCTGCTCGCTGTCTGCCATTTCTACCATCTTTCCAAGATACATAACGCCGACACGATCACTAATATGACGGACGACTCCTAGATCATGGGCTATGAAGATATAAGTGAGATTGAATTCCTTCTGCAAATCTTGCATCAGGTTTAACACTTGAGACTGAATCGACACATCGAGAGCCGAAACAGGTTCATCAGCAATTATCAGTTTCGGATTTGTCATTAGCGCTCGAGCAATCCCAATACGCTGCCGCTGTCCTCCACTAAACTGATGCGGATAGCGCTTGGCATGATATGCGCTTAGTCCAACAATTTCAAGGAATTCACGCACTTTCCTTTTCCGCTCTTTCGAATTATCAATGCCGTGCACAATGAGCGGCTCTTCTAATATCTTTTCAATCGTGTGACGCGGATTGAGAGATGCGTATGGATCTTGGAATACCATTTGGATGTCACGTCTCGTTTTCCGCATTTCTCCGGTAGACAAGGACGTCAAATCTTTGCCGTCAAATTCAACTTTTCCTTCGGTTGGTTCAAGAAGTCGCATCAGCATCCGGCCCGTTGTCGATTTACCGCATCCAGATTCACCTACAATGCCGAGCGTTTCGCCTTCATTCACGTAAAACGATACGTCATCTACCGCTTTGACATAACCGACTGTTCTGCCAAGAATTCCTTTTTTAACTGGAAAATACTTTTTCAAACCTTCAACTTTCAATAAGGGCTTTGTTGTCATGCTGTTTCACCCCTTCTCTGTCGTATAGGAAGCATCGAGTCTGGTGAACATCCGATGTTTCATATAGTTCAGGGTTTTCTGTTAGACAACGATCAAATGCAAACTCACATCTCGCAGCAAATCTGCACCCCTGCCGGATTGAACCGGGTTTCGGCACGCTACCAGGGATAGAATAGAGTCGCTCCTTTTTGTAGCGCATGTCGGGAACGGATTGAATTAACCCTTTTGTATAAGGATGCTGTGGATCTTCGAAGATCATCTTAACGGATGCTTCTTCAATAATTTGTCCAGCATACATGACAATGACACGTTCGCATGTTTCTGCAACGACACCCAAGTCGTGAGTAATAAGGAGAACAGCTGTATTCAATCTCGTATTTAATTCTCTCATTAACTTCAATATCTGCGCTTGAATCGTCACATCAAGAGCAGTGGTCGGTTCGTCAGCTATAAGTACTTTAGGATCACATACCAATGCCATCGCAATCATTACACGCTGTCGCATTCCACCCGATAATTGGTGAGGATAGTCTCTCATCATTTCCTCTGCACGAGGCAAACCGACCAGTTTCAACATTTCAACTGCTTTTCCCTCAGCCTTTTTCTTAGACCAGCCTTTTTCGTGAATCCGCACTGCTTCTGTCATTTGATTGCCAATCGAGAACAATGGATTCAGTGATGTCATAGGTTCTTGGAAAATCATCGCAATGTCGTTTCCTCGAATACGCCGCATCTGTTTTTCATTCATGGTCAGCAAATCTTTATCTTCAAATAATATTTTACCTCCGACAACTTTCCCAGGAGGCTTTGGTACTAGCCCCATTATCGATAAGGAGGTTACACTTTTCCCGCAGCCAGATTCTCCGACAATTCCCAGGATTTCTCCTTCATTCAAGTGAAAGTCAATATGATCAACAGCCGGTATTTCCCCCGAATCAGTAAAAAAGGTCGTCTGTAAATCTTTTACTTGGAGGACAGTCTTCCTCTCATCCATCAGATCACCCTTTTTCTTAATCAATCAATTAGTTATTTTCAGAATTAATAGGTCGTTTTAATTATACGATTATACAGAATAAATGCAATACTTTTTTTATATATTCTTATAATAACAAAGGCATACTCTTGGTACTGCTTCCTATCAACTATAGGTGATGTGTTCATTTACTGCCGAAAAAAAGCTATCCGATTGACCATGGTATCGGCCAATCGGATAGCTTTTTCACTCTTCTTCTTCTTCTTCTTCTTCTTCTGCTGGTAATTCGAACTCCACTTTCGACAACACATCAAAACCCGTTACTTGTGGTAAGTAATTCATCATGTATTTTGTCGCTCCGAAAAGTGGTGTTGAATCGGCAGCAAATATGGAAGGAGCATCTTCATAAATGTTTTCCATAAAAGGTCGTTCAAAAAATTGTAAGTCGGCATCGTCGTCAACTTTCATTCTATCTGCCGGATTAATACTATCGGCTAGATCGATATCCCCTGCAATCAACGCATTCAAGCGTGCAGTGTTATCAGGAATTGACTTGAAGATGATTTTTTCAAGCTTCGGCAAACTTTCTTGCCAATACTCTTGAAATTTCACAACTACGATTGCTTCATTCTGTTTCCCTTCGAAGTATTGGAACGGTCCCGTACCTATAGGATCGCTTTCAAATTCCTCATCGCTTTGTTCAAATACGTTCGGACTAACAATCGAGAACGGACTCATCGTTAGATTTTTCAAGAATGATGCTTGTGGGTTATTCAACTTGATTGTTACAGTATCATCGCCGTCAGTCGCCACCGATTCAATAATACGACTGTCATCCCCTTTGAAACCATTAAATACCGAACTGTAGAAAGGAAACTCTTCTGCATCGCCGTTAGTCCAGCGCTCAAAGTTTTTCATGACTGCATCTGCATTAAAATCTGTACCGTCATGGAATTTGACATCTTTCCGTAACTGGAACGTGTACGTCAAACCGTCTTTACTAGAATCCCACTTTTCTGCCAAGCCTGGAACTACAGTCGTGCCCTGCTCATCCAGATTCACGAGTGTCTCATATAGATTGACAGTAACATGGGTGGAATCCCCTTCCTTCATATGAGCTGGGTCTAATGACGTGGAATTCCCGCTATGTCCGTAAACTAATATTTTCTTTGCATTTTCCTGCGTACTCTCATCGTCCAAACCCGATGAAGTACACGCACCAAGTATTACCGAAAGGGAAACAATCACTATCAAAGCCAATGGCCCAAACTTTACTTTTTTCATAAAAATCCCTCCATTATTCTAAATCATCGCGATTCCACTCACTATGGATCTGATAACCGCTAAAACGCTCCGAACTCCGACCTAATTATTATATAGGAGTTTCAACTAAATCCAATGCCCTTTTCGTCAAGTTCAATGGGAAGTTATTTTTTCAACGTTAGAATAACTATATATGTTGAAAAAATGTATGCCTATATAAACTAAGCCATAGCCGAAGCACATTCAATAAGATTGTTTATTTCACCCTATATATCATTTTGAATTTCCAAGTACTTGAACTTGGAACAAACCATAGTAAATTCCTTGTAATTTCATCAATTGCTCGTGTGTACCCGTCTCTTTTAACTGTCCTGAATCAATGACGAAAATCTTATCAGCATGTGTAATTGTCGACAAACGGTGAGCAACAATGAGGGTTGTTCTTTCATGCGCAAGTCGTTCAAGTGATTCCTGAATGAGCGCCTCACTTTCAAGGTCAAGTGCGGATGTCGCTTCATCTAAGATAAGGAGCGGTGGATTTTTCAAGAAGACACGTGCAATTGCAATTCGTTGCTTCTGACCACCCGATAACTTCACGCCACGTTCCCCTACTTTGGTATCGTAACCGAGCGGGAGCCCTTCGATGAACTCATGTGCATTCGCCGCTTTAGCAGCAGCAATCACTTCTTCATCTGTTGCATCCGATTTCCCCATCAAAATATTACTCTTCACGGAATCACTAAACAATATAGTATCTTGCAAAACAATTCCAATCTGTTCACGAAGCGATTTTATATTGACGTCACGCAAATCATACCCGTCAATACGCACAGTCCCGCCCGCCACATCATAAAATCTTGGTATCAAGCCAACGATTGTTGATTTCCCTCCGCCACTCATGCCTACAAACGCGACTGTTTCACCTGGCTTCACAGTGAAATTAATACCATCCAGGATTGTTTCCCCATCCTGTTCATACGTAAAGCTCACATTGTTGAACTCAATTTCCCCTTCAATTGGAGGTAGTTGGGTTGCACCGGACTTATTTGTTACATCATACTCCTGTTCCATCAAGTCAAAAACACGGTCCATAGAGGCAAATGACTGTGTGAGTGATGTCGATGCATTGACCAATCGTCGCAATGGATTATACACGCGATCGATGTATGCGATGAAGGCAACCATCGTTCCAACTGACAAATCATTATTGATAACCTGATAGCCCGCATACGCAAGAACGAGAAGCGGTGCAACATCAGTAATCGTATTGACAACTGCAAATGCTTTCGCATTCCACTTTGTATGATCAATTGCTTTATCGAGGAAGTTGCCATTTGTCTTATCGAAACGTTGTTGTTCCTCATCTTCAAGTGCAAAGCTTTTTATAACACTTACTCCAGAAACGCGTTCATGCAGGTAGCTTTGCACATCCGCAAGTGCTTGGGATCGTTTCCCAGTCAACTCCCGCAGTTTCCCGAAAAAGTGTTTGACGCTGTACGCATAAAAAGGGAATGCAAGTAGAGTCACAAGCGTCAGCGGAACATCCATTGTCAGCATAATGACAACTGCGATGATGATTGTCGCGAGGTCAAGCCAAACATTCATAAGACCAATCATTACAAAGTTTTTCGTTTGCTCCACATCATTTATAACGCGCGAAATGATTTCTCCAGCTCGTGTATTTGAATAGTAGCTAAGACTCAATTTTTGCAGATGTGAATACAATTCTTTCCGTATATCATACAAAATCTTATTGCTCACATACTGGGCATAATATTGCCGGTAATACTCAACTGGAGGGCGGATGATAAAGAACACAAGAACTGTCCCGCCAAGCCAATAAAATAATTGGCGCGTCATCTCTGCTTTAGTAAGTGTATCCGATCCGATAATGTCATCAATTACAATTTTCATCAGCAGTGGGATGAACAATGGAATTGCGAATTTCACAATTCCAATAAGTATCGTCAATATTATTAACCAGTTGTATGGCTTAACAAACTTCATATAGCGTTTTATGCTGTCACCCATCTTTGTACCTCCTACTAAGAAAAGCGTAAGGCGCCGTTTAGCCCCGACAAGTTGGAGGGATGCAGTTCAATCCCTCCCGAAAGACTTGATGATAAAGGCGATCTTTGCCTTTTCGGCAAGACTGAAGCGACTTAGGGGCTCGCGCCTGGAGTCTAGATTCCGACCCGAGTTAAAAATGCCTGTCGCAATCTTTCGCGACAGGCATAAGTGAAAAAGGAAGGCAGTCTAAGGTTGCTACATCTTGTCGCAACGACCGCATCCTTGCAATAGCAATCAGGCTTTTCACTTACTTTTCTTGACCTGTTTGTAGAATTCATATCTGGAAGTCCATACTTCAATGAAGTCGGAAGCAAATGGTCCCCTGCGCTGCTTAATCCACCCTAGCAAGGTATCCAGGTTCTTTTGTAATATCTGATCGATGACATCAGGATAGCCCATTTGTTTCCTGTGTTCAGCATATTCATCCTCGTCAAGAATCATATAACTCATATCCGGGAACACTTTTACGTCAAGGTCATAATCAATATACTTCAATGATTTGTTATCATAAACGAAAGGTGAGCTCATGTTAATGTAATAATAAACGCCATCTTCTCTTAACATGCAAATGATATTGAACCAGTGCTCAGCGTGAAAATAGCAAATGGAAGGCTCGCGTGTCAACCATGTGCGTCCGTCCGACTCTGTTACAAGCGTCCTTTCATTTGCACCGATGACAATATTACGCGTTCCTTTCAGTACTACAGTTTCCTGCCAAACCCGATGGATTTTACCATTATGTTTATAACTATGTACTTGTATCGTTTCTCCTTCTTTAGCAATCGTCATGATTAACCCACCTTTTGGTTGCCGGAAAATTTCGAAGCCATTATTATCTCATCATTATACCAACAGAACGGTACTATTTGAAACCTTTCAACTTTTATTTCCATTCATGACGTCATTTGTATCCATAAAAAACCGGCAGAAGCGTAAAGCTCCTGCCGGCCGGCGGTATCCATTTACTTATTTCGAACCGTTCTCGAACTGATTCGAGCGCTGTCCAGAAGCATTGGTTTTGTTTGCTTCGGATTGTTGGTTTTGTTTCCTAACTTGATTTACATCAGTTTCGGAACCAAACTCCTCAGTCATCGCATTTTGATTTTGTTTTTGGTTGTGCATTTTTTGCATTGATTGTTGGTTTTGTTTCTTAACCTGATTTACATCAGTTTCAGAAGCAAACTCCTCATTCATTGCATTTCGGTTTTGTTGTTGTGATGCTTGGTTCTGTTTTCGTACTTGGTTCGCATCAGTTTGATTCGGGTTATTTTTGGTCAATGGATTTTCACCTCCGTACAACTATCATGTGCAAGGAGTCATTTTTTATTCAATTGGAATTTTTTACAGTAAAATCGATCGTCCGCCGTCGACAATAATCGTCTGTCCACGAATCATATCTGAATCAGCCGAGATCAGGAACATCGCCGCTTTCACCATGTCTTCAATTTCAACCATGCGACCCGCTGGCGTATTAATACGCGCATCTTCTAGCAATTCATCACGATTAGGGAAATGTTTTAGTGCTTCGGTATCAAGCGCGCCGCCCGAAACAGTATTAACAGCAATTCCTAGTGGCGCAAGCTCGACAGCCAGGTAGCGAGTCAACGATTCAATTGCCGCTTTCGAAACGCCTACTGTCGTGTAGTTGTCAAGATATCGAATAGATCCAAGTGAGCTAACTCCAAGGATTTTTCCGCCTTTGTCCATAAGTCTTGCCGCTTCTTGTGCGCCAAATAGCATTGCTTTCGCATTGATATTCATCGTCCAATCCCAATGTGTTTCTTCGAGTTCCATAATTGGACGCAAAACACCCGATGCTGCGTTTGAAACAAATACGTCTAAACGGCCGAATTCCTCTTTTACTTGTTCAAACATCGTACGAAGTTTTTTAACATCACCGACATTTGCACGGATCATAATTGCTCTCCTGCCAAGTGCCTCGATTTCTTTCACTGTTTCTTCAGCTGCAGAACGGCTTCGTGCATAATTCACTACAATATCATAACCTTGTTTTGCGAGTTCAATCGCAAGTGCTTTTCCTAATCCTCTTGAACTTCCTGTCACCATTGCTACTTTATTTTCAGCCATCATTTTAGTCCTCCTCGTTTAATTTCATCCCAAATTTTTAAAACCGGCACTGGTTTCGGCAGCGCTTCCACTTCTTCCTGCGAGAAAAACTGGTAACCATCAGGGATTATATCAGTCTTTTCAATCCGTGCCCCGAAGCTTTTCATCTCCCATGTCAAATGGGAAAAGATATGTTTGAAAATTAGTATATCAACTATCCCCACTAGTTCGATACCGAAATGTTCATGAGCCATTTTTTGTGGTGTTTTATCATCCGCTGGCTCGACCATTGGAAACTCCCACAAACTTGCAAGTAGCCCTTTCGAAGGTCGCTGCCGCATTAACCACTCACCTTCACTATTTTGAATTGCAAATGATGCAACAGGTATAATTTTCATTTTCGTTTTCTTCGTTTTTATAGGTAACTCTTCTTGCCTACCTTCTTGGAAAGCTAAACAAAAGTCACGAACCGGACAAAGAAGGCATTTCGGTTTTGGGGTACAAATTGTCGCGCCAAGCTCCATCAGTCCTTGATTGAACGAAGAAGGATCTTCTTGGTCTATTAAATCCATGACCACCGTTTCAAAAATCTTTTTTGTACGCGGAATTGCAATATCTTCTTCTATAAGAAGCAGTCTCGATATTACGCGCATAACATTGCCATCTACGGCATGCTCAGGAACCCCGTATGCGATACTGAGAACCGCTCCAGCAGTGTAAGGGCCAACGCCTTTCAATGTGGAAATCTCCGTTCGATTGGAAGGAACCTCTCCACCATAATCCGACACAACTTCCCTCACTCCTGCTTGTAAGTTCCTTGCCCGCGAATAATAACCAAGACCTTCCCACATTTTCAATAAATCGTTTTCTTCCGCTCCCGCAAGTGCTTCCATCGTCGGAAAACTTGCGATAAACCGTTCATAATAAGGTATAACGGTATCAACCCTCGTTTGTTGCAACATCACTTCGGAGACCCAAATGTAATATGGATTCGACGTTCTTCTCCAAGGTAAATCTCTTTTTTCACGACGATACCAGGAAAGAAGCGCTTCGCGAAATTCGTCTTTCTTCACTATTATTTGCATCATTTCCTCCTTATCGCATATGCTTATCATTGAGCATAAACGGGTATTGATATGTATATGGCTTCTAACTTTCATTCAGCAAATCTTTTTGTACTGAAAGCGAAGCGTCAGCTACAGAAGTCTCCCACTCTATTAAGTGGCGAGATGAATACGAACGAATCTACAGGGAGGAATGAACTGCAATTCCTCCTTGTTGGCCCGGATGTCACAGATTTTGTAGGTAGTGGAACAAGCTCAATTCAAAGTCTGGGCTTAATCACTCCGAGGGGTGATTAAAAAAGTCAATCCAATGCTTGGCACGACTGTTTAGGTAAAAGGAGTGATAATTTGGATACTGGAACACATATTGTTATGGGTGTCGCACTTGGCGGCCTCGCTCTGGCGGATCCTGTCGTTTTAGCTGATAGTGCGACACTGGGTGCCGTCGTTGCAAGTGTTATTGTCGGTTCACTTATCCCGGATATCGATACCGTATTAAAATTGAGAAATAACGCTGTCTACATACGGCATCACAGAGGGATTACACATTCGATTCCCGCGGTATTATTATGGCCGCTACTTATTACAATACTTATGTCGCTTATCGTCCCAGAAGCCAACTTCTTACATGTATGGGCTTGGACCTTTTTAGCCGTCTTTCTACATGTCTTTGTCGACATCTTCAATTCCTATGGAACGCAGGCATTACGACCATTTTCCAACAAGTGGGTCGCCATCGGAGTCATTAACACATTCGATCCAATTATTTTCATATTACACGCCATCGCGCTAATTATTTGGGCAATGGGGGTAAATCCGGTCTATACGATTTTGACGACATACGTAATAATATTCTTTTATTATTTATTGCGATTTGCGGTCAAATCGGCCGTTAAAAAAGCCGTCTTTTATACGGTCCCCGATGCGACGGAAATTATTATCGCACCGACAATGCGCTTTTTCCAATGGAGAATAGCTGCTTCATCAAAAGAGTGCCACTATGTTGGACGCGCTTACGGTAGATCTGTTAATATTTACGATCGCTTTAAACGGGAACCTATGCCAAAATCCCCTGAAATTGATGTGGCAATGGGCGATAAAAACATTAAAGCTTTCACATCATTTTCACCCATTTACAGATGGTCTATTACCTACATCGATGACATCTGTGAAGTACGCTTAATTGATCTTCGTTATCGTAGCAAAGGCTATTACCCATTTGTTGCTGTTGCACATATTGACAAGGAACTGAACGTCATCAATTCATATACAGGATGGATTTTCTCCGAAGATAAGTTACGCAAAAAACTCAACTTTGCACCTAACTCATGACACGAAGGTAAGTAAATACAAGTTTCTCTATTCTCTACATGGATTGATGTCTAGACTCCAGACGCCAGCCCCTCGAGTCGCTTCAGTCTCGCTGAAAAGGCAAAGTACGCCTTTATCATCAAGACTTCCAGCAGGGAGGGATTGAACTGCATCCCTCCTACTTGTCGGGGCTAAACGGCGCCTTACGCTTTTCTTATTTACCTTCTTTTACTGATTTTAACATGGCAATCGGTAGCGCCTCATCTGCACGTTCGCCCCCAAGTCTGTAACCCCAGGCAAAACGTCCTTTTAAGTAGTCGACTTGAAAAAACATTCCTTCGTCCCCGTCAATCCGATACATTTCACCAGGCACAATTGTACTTGGGTCAATTAGATAAGATTGTGCCATAACCATTTTTCGTTGGTACACCGCATACTCATTAAGGATGCCCAATTGTTCGGCTTTGCGCGCTTTTTCACGCAGTCGTCCGATTTCTGTACGTAATTCATGTTCTGTCATTGCACTATATTTTTTTTCAATCTCCATCTTCTTCATTCTCCTTTTTATCAATGAAATGATCAATTTGCTCAAATGGGATACCCTTTTGATACATCGCCTGTTTTACTTTGTCATTCAAGGTCCTTCCACTAAATTTCGAGCTATAGCGACGCCATGCTTTCTCTCCTATTGAATCGGCGATGGATGTCCATTCATCTTCCTCGCGCTCGAAATTAATAGTCGCAAGTGCTTGTTTAATAAGGTCGAAGGAATACCCTTTTCGAAGCAATGCATTTTGGATTTTTTGTTTTAATTGAGCTGGGGCTACAGAGCGGTTTGAATTCGCTGTCTTCTCTGCAAGTTTCGTTGCGATTTTAAGCTGTTCATCTTCCGAATAAGATTCAAGCACTTTGATCTGTAGTTCCTTCCCTATCCCTCTTTTATGCATCTCTTGCTGAATTGCTTTGGGACCTTGACCAGATGAATCTTTCCGTGTTTGAAGAAGTGCATCTGAATAGGTTTCATCATTTAGAAATCCAAGGTTTTTCAACTTCACGAGTGCTTCTAGTACAATTGCTTCCCCATATCCTAATTCCAAAAGTTTTTTCTTCACTTCAAACTCACTGCGCATTCTGAACCCAAGATAATGGAGTGCTCGGTTGAATGCTTTCCGGATCTCATCTTCATAGACCATCTCGTCAATCGACCAGTCTTCAAGGGCCATCCCTTTCGTTAAACCGAATTTGACAAGCACCGATTCGTGGACACTATATGCATACTTTTCATCTAGGAAAATATTGTATCGTTCGAGATCTTTTTTCTGTTGTGATATTTTAGTAATAACAGGCACTTTTAACACGCCTCCCTTGCTTTCTTTTTAGTATACATGTTCCGTCCTTGTGCTTCAGCTTAATTGGTCTCAATATAGGGTATAGAATCCTAATGGGGGTGTCGGAAAATGAAAATCGTCATTGCAGGTGGATCTGGTTTTGTCGGACAGAAATTAACGGATACTTTATTGAATGAAGGCCATGAAATCATCATTTTATCCAGAAAAGATAGTAAGATTGATGGCAATATAAAATACGTTAAATGGCTTCAGGAAGATACCTATCCGGAAAATGAAATTATTTCAGCTGATGCCTTCGTCAACCTTGCCGGCGTATCCATCAACGAGGGGCGTTGGACCGCTGAACATCGTAAACAAATCTACGCAAGTCGAATGGAAGCAACCGATGAATTACTACGTATCATCTCCGCTTTGCAAACAAAACCGGCTGTACTTGTAAACGCTAGCGCAATTGGCATTTATCCCGCATCGGAAGATAATGTTTACACGGAAGAATCACTCGATTATGCGGACGACTTTCTCGGTCAGACTGTAACAGACTGGGAAAAGAAAGCAGTATCAGTCGAATCCGAGGGTATACGCGTCGTATTTATGAGATTCGGGGTCATACTCGGAATAGACGGTGGAGCATTGCCACTTATGGTACTGCCGTACAAATTATTTGCGGGCGGACCAGTCGGCACGGGCAATCAGTGGGTATCTTGGGTGCATATAGAAGATGTTGCACATGCAATTGCTTTTACACTCAGCAATCCACATATATACGGACCCGTAAACGTCACATCACCCTTTCCCAAACGAATGAAGTACTTCGGTAAAACAATCGGTTCAGTGTTACATAGACCACACTGGATACCAGTTCCTTCATTCATAATGAAAATAGTGCTTGGTAAAAAAAGCGCACTCGTTCTAGAAGGTCAGCATGTCTTACCCGAAAAACTACTGAACAACAGTTTTAAATTTCAATTTCCGACGCTAGAGTCTGCACTAAATGATTTGTACAATAAAGACGTATAGTTCGGCTTCATCAGCGCATCCTACCCTAAAAGGAAAGGTGCGTTTTTGATGATAAAAAAACATGGGCCAGGTATTTTATTAGCGACATTTATTGTATTGGTAGGATTTGTTTTTAACCCATTTTCAGCTAAGGCAGATGAATTCCATTGGGGCTTCAAGAAAGCTACAGGTGGTATCCAGCCTAGTGCTGGCGCTGCACTTGATTCAATGCTCGATAAACATGGGGCCATTTATAAAGGAAAGCCTGACGAAAAAATTGTCTATTTGACGTTCGATAACGGCTATGAAAACGGCTATACGGAAAGTATTTTAGATACATTGAAAAAAGAGGACGCTCCGGCGACATTCTTTCTCACGGGACATTACTTAAAAAGTGCTCTTCCCCTCGTCAAACGGATGATTGCGGAAGGCCACGGAATCGGCAACCATACGTATGGACACCCGAACTTGGCCAATCTATCCGAACAGAGAATGGAAGAAGAATGGACTAATTTCGACAAACTGTTGAATGAAGTAACCGGACTCGAACGGACATACTACACTAGGCCCCCTGAAGGCGTATTCAATGACAAAGTCCTCGCCAAAGGCAACGAACTCGGATACAGGCATATTTTCTGGTCAGTCGCATTCATTGACTGGTATGTCGACAAACCCAAAGGTCGTGACTTTGCTTATGGTGAACTAATGAAACAGCTACATCCCGGCGCCGTCATTCTAATGCACACAGTTTCGCCTGATAACGCACAAGCTTTACCTTCCTTTATCCAAGACGCCAAGAAAGCAGGTTATACTTTCCAAACGCTTGACGATCTTGTTTTGGAATACGAAAACGTCAACTCGATTTTGAGGTAAAAACAAAAGCGCAAGCGCCTAATAAGGAACGCAGCTTAAGGGCGCCACTTCCTGTGGCAACAGCTGCATGACCTACATCCTGTAGGCCTGCGACAGGCATAAGACGGGCTGGCGTAAGCGGCGTTCTTTGCCGCACAGCCGGACCGACTTATGACCCGAGCCTCTAGGCGCTGGAGTCTAGACGTAACAAATGCGTAAGGCGCCTGATAAGGAACGCAGCTTATCCACAGTACGTGATTTTATAGTTTCCCAAGCTTAGAAAAAGCGTCCATTATTGGACGCTTTTTCTTATGCTGCAATCGGGCGTTGCTTCAGTTTCCCAATAAAAGAAACAACGAACAACACAGCCAAAAACAATGAAATCAGCAGTAGGAAACTAAACCCGGCATCAAACTCTAGGAAGAGACCACCCAGAAATGGACCTGTCAAACTGCCTAAGCTAAAGAAAATTCCGCATAACAAGTTCCCCGTCGGTAACAGATGCTTCGGTGTCAAATCGGACATGTACGAAATACCAAGGGAAAAAATAGAACCTGAAAAAAGTCCAGCAACGAAAAACATAACTATAACAGCAGTTATAGATGTTTCCATAGTACTTGCGATGAAAAACGAGATTGATCCACCTCCGAGTGCAGCAAGAAAGACAGGTCTTCTTCCTATCTTATCGGATAGCATACCAAGAGGTAACTGAGAAATAATCCCTCCTACAGAAAATGTGGCGAGAATAATTGTTACAGATGTAAATTCAATGCCATTTCTGAGCGCATATACCGGATACATCGCGTTAAGTGTTGACTCAAGAAAACCGTATCCAAATGGCCCTAGAAAAGCAAGCCAAGCAACAGCCATCGTTCCTTTAAAACGTGCGGAAAGTCGTTCATTATCGGACTTTCCTTTCATAATATCCGGGAAGTCATTTTTCAGCATGAAGACTAGCGACCATGCAAGCATGCACAGTAATCCCGATACAATGAACGGTAAGCCTTCAAACACATTGACAAGTGGCGCGAATAAGGGACCCGCCGCAAATCCGACGCCGAATGACAAACCATAAATCGCAATATTGCGACCCAATCTTTGTTGCGGTGAAAAACTAGTAATCCATGTTTGAGTTGAAAAATGAAGTGCATGGTCCCCGATGCCAATAAACAACCTAAGTACGTACCAAAACACGACGCTTTTCCATAATGGGAACAGCAGTAACGATATAAAAACAAGCATCCCGCCCCCAACAATAATTGGCTTATAGCCAAAACGCCGGAGCGGCGCCTCCATAAACGGTGAAACAAGTAACGTTCCTATGTATAAACCCGTAGCATTCAAACCATTCATTGAACTCGAAATGCCATCCTTTTCGAAGATGGCCGAAATAAGCGGCAACAGCATGCCTTGTGAAAATCCAGAAATCGAGACAATAATAACAAGTATCCAAAAACGGCGCTTCTCTTGTTGTGAAAAAGTATCCATGAATAACCGCTCCCTGCTTTAAAGATCATTGTATAATTTTAGCACATGAAAACGGTGATTACGCAAAAAAATATAAAGGCCCAGTCCATATCTGTTTGTCAGATTACGGCTGAGCCTTTACGTATGAATTGAACCTTCACTTTCCATCTGCATAAGTCGTATTAGTCTCCTGGCACACTGCCAGCGGACACTTACGAATCCCCTCCTTCTTAAATTCTTTCACTTCGTCTTTAACCTGTTCTCGCTACCTTTCTATAATTTTATGTTTACTTCTCACATTTACATTCAAGCAATCACTAACGCTGTCTGTATTTTTTTGAGACTCCACCTCCACAGGACTAAATTTGGGTATAACGATACCTACATTGTTGAGCTTTCTTTTTTTTAATTAAAGTTCTCAACCTCCTTGGTTTCCGTTGTGATTACCCTTACCGTCATCCTCCCTTTCGTTTGATTAAATGAATCATAGCACATAGATTATGTATTGTAAAGATTATGTTAAAAAGAATATTCAACTACTTGAAAAGGTTCTATTCCCCTTCATTGATAAATTCCGTTTTTTCGTTTACGCTTATACTAATGAAAAGAGGTGTACGGATTGGACAAAGCACAAAATAACGGACATGTTGAAGGATTAAAAACTAGGCTTCATCAATTTCTTGAAACGCTGGATACAATTGAACCAGAAACAGCTGACCTTCAGGAAATCGATCAGCTAATAAGTTTGCTAGACGACCTTGAAGAACAGATGGAAAAAATCAAATTAGATAAGTAACAGGCTATAACTACAGGGGGAAATCGAGAATGTACATAGAACAACTTGAAAAAAGCATGTATGATCTCATCTGCGAAACTTCCACGAATCTTCCAAAAGATGTGCGTCGAAAAATCCTTGCAGCAAAAGAGCTAGAAGATGCCGGTACACGAGCAGCAATGAGTCTTGAGACGATTACAAAAAACATCAATATGGCTGATGAAAAAATGTCGCCAATCTGCCAGGATACCGGCATGCCAACATTTAAAATCAAAACACCAGTCGGAGTCAACCAAATTGAAATCAAGGCCGCTGTTAAGCGCGCAATTGTACAAGCCACAAAAGACACTAAACTCCGTCCAAACTCTGTCGACTCACTGACGGGTGATAATAGCGGAGATAATCTTGGTACAGGTGTCCCCGTTGTGAAATTTGAACAATGGGAACAAGATCATATCGAAGTGAAACTGATTCTAAAAGGCGGCGGCTGTGAGAATAAAAACATTCAATATAGCCTACCTGCAGAACTCGACGGACTTGGTCGTGCTGGACGCGATCTTGATGGCATCCGTAAATGTATTTTACACTCTGTTTATCAAGCCCAAGGGCAAGGGTGTTCTGCGGGTTTCATTGGCGTCGGAATCGGCGGAGACCGCGCTTCGGGCTACGAACTTGCGAAAGACCAACTTTTCCGCGAAGTAGACGACCTAAATCCGAATCCGAAACTTGCTGACCTTGAAGAATATGTCCTGGAATCAGCAAACAAACTCGGCATCGGTACAATGGGCTTCGGTGGCGAGGTTACCCTCCTCGGTTGTAAAATTGGCGTCATGCACCGGATCCCTGCAAGCTTCTATGTTTCTGTAGCATATAACTGTTGGGCATACCGCCGAATGGCTGTGGATATCGATGCTGGATCTGGTAATATTACGAACTGGCATTACAATGATGGAGAAAAAATTGCTTTCGCACAAGATGATAATAATCAAGATGAAGCGAAACAAACTGCACGTACTGTCGAGCTCATGGCCCCAATTTCAGAAGAACAGATCCGTGATTTAAATGTCGGCGATGTTGTTAAAATCAGCGGAATGATGTATACAGGTCGTGATGCGATCCATAAATACTTATCAGAAAATGACTCACCTATCGATCTTGATGGACAAATCATTTATCATTGTGGCCCGGTTGTGATGAAAAATGAAGATGGTAGTTATGAAATCAAAGCTGCGGGACCCACAACATCAGCACGTGAAGAACCATATCAAGGCGACATCATGAAAAAATTCGGAGTGCGTGCTGTTATCGGTAAAGGCGGTATGGGTCCGAAAACGTTGGCGGCTTTAGAAGAACATGGCGGCGTCTACTTAAATGCAATTGGTGGTGCTGCGCAATATTATGCCGACTGTATTAAAGCAGTCGAGGGTGTCGACCTTCTTCAATTCGGTATCCCTGAAGCAATGTGGCATCTGCGCGTTAAAGATTTCACCGCAGTTGTGACGATGGACTCGCACGGCAACAGCTTGCATGCTGATGTCGACAAGTCTTCGCTTGAAAAACTGTCTCAGTTTAAAGAAAAAGTTTTTAGCTAATTGAGTAAGGCATCTTAATGTCGGAGTAATCCCGGCATAAGATGCCTTTTTTTAATTAGACGTTGGTTAATAGTCCGTGAAGTAGAGCGAACTTGCGGAAATCTATACGACAGTCTAAAAACTCTATGACCAATCCACCGAACTGGACGACAGAACTAGAATAATCTGCGGTAAGCCTCACTAACTACTAACTCCCTCATCCCAACCTTCAATACAAAATAGTATCTATTTCTTTTCCAGTTGGATATACTATACTTATTAACAATAATAATTATCAAATGATATCAATTATCATCTATCAACATTAGTCGGTTCCCATCAATGGGAACCGACTTTCATACTTTAATGAGCCATTTGAAATTGACTATCATTATCAATTAGGAGGTAATAACTGTGACTACTCTCACTGAACAACAGCCAAAAGAAGCTATAACATGGCCAGCACATCTTGAACTGATTGCTGCGATTCTATCAGGTGCACTAATTCTTACAGCTTGGATAAGTGGTAAGTACGGATTGGAAACCCTTTCTGTCCCCCTCTATATCACCGCCTTTTTTATAGGTGGATTCGCCAAAGCGAAGGAAGGTATTGAAGATACGATTAACGACAAGGAACTGAATGTCGAGATGCTAATGGTGTTCGCAGCAATCGGTGCTGCATTTATTGGATACTGGGCGGAGGGAGCGGTCCTTATTTTCATATTTGCACTCAGTGGTGCGCTTGAAAGCTACACGCTAAATAAAAGCCATAAGGAAATCTCCGCACTTATGGAATTACAGCCTGAAGAGGCGTGGCTCCTTCAAGAAGATGGTACTGCTATTAAAGTGGCGACCTCTTCCCTAATGGTCGGATCCATTCTACTCGTCAAACCAGGTGAAAGGGTTCCGGTCGACGGGAATATCACTTTTGGTGTTTCTTCCATCGATATGTCTGCCGTTAATGGAGAATCCATTCCCGTCACAAAAGAAATCGGCGACGAACTATTCGCCGGTACAGTCAATTTAAGCGGTGCTATCCAAATAAAAATGACAAAGCCTAGTTCTGAAACACTTTTCCAAAAAATCATTACACTTGTTCAAAGTGCCCAAAGCGAGAAATCACCTTCACAGCAATTTATAGAACGATTTGAAGGAACGTATGTAAAAGCCGTTATCATCATGGTGCTAATCATGATGGTTGTGCCTCATTATTTGTTTGGATGGGATTGGATGACTACGCTCTATCGGGCAATCGTCCTGCTCGTCGTTGCATCTCCTTGTGCGCTAGTCGCATCTATTATGCCAGCGACACTTGCCGCGGTCTCTAACGGAGCAAAGAAAGGCGTTCTATTCAAAGGTGGTGTCCATCTAGAGCATTTGGGTTCACTTAAAGCGATTGCTTTTGATAAAACCGGTACTTTAACGAACGGTAAACCAATTGTCACAGACTTCTATGTACGTGATGGCGCAGATCCAGATGCAACACTAACGATACTTGCAAGTATTGAATCCCAATCGAATCATCCACTTGCTGTCGCGATTACAAAATATGCGGTCAATAAAGGAATAACCTTAGACCGAAATCTTCACATTAAAGATGTACCTGGCCACGGTATCCGGGCAATTATTGATACACAAGAATTTCTCGTTGGAAATCCACGTTTTGTCGGCAAAGAATTGACAGAGGAATTTCAGCAAGGCGTCGCCCTCTCTCTTGCCGATGAAGGTAAAACAATTATCTTCATGAGAGATGATAAAGGTATTATCGCTGCGGCAGCACTAAGAGATTCGTTGCGCCCCGAGGCCATCGAGGCCATCACACAATTGAAAAAATCAGGTATTTTAACAATCATGTTAACAGGTGATAATGAAAAAACTGCTGCCGCTATTGCGAAACAGGCCGGACTCGATTCATACGTTGCAGAATGTCTGCCGGAAATGAAAGTCCATCATTTGAAACGCCTCCTGATCGACTACAAAAACGTAGGTATGGTCGGTGACGGGATCAATGATGCACCTGCACTTGCTACCGCAACATCAGGTATCGCAATGGGTGAAGGTACCGATGTTGCACTTGAAACAGCCGATATCGTTCTAATGCAAAATGACTTGAGACGTATCTCTTATGCCATCAAGTTATCTCGTAAAATGCAGCGGATTGTGAAACAGAATGTCTTGTTCTCCATTTCAATCATTTTGGTGTTAATTGTTTCAAACTTCCTGCAAGTCGTTGATCTGCCGCTTGGCGTTATCGGCCACGAAGGTAGCACTATCCTTGTCATTTTAAACGGGCTTAGGATGCTGAATCACATTGAATAATTCATTTATATCTCTATCTAACGATATAATTGGAATAGAGATCCCCTTGTAAGGCGCCTTCGCTCCGTTTATATAGGTATTCACTCGTTCAACATATATAGAAAAAAAGCAATGCGTCATTGTTACATGACTGCATTGCTTTTTGCTTTTGCTCTTTTCAACTGAGTCCTCTCAAATGTGACGGCATTCAGCTGTCCTCCCAGTATCAGAATAATAGCTGAGAAATATAACCACATCATTAATACAATAATTGCTCCGATACTACCATATGTACCCGAATAGCTTCCGAAGTTATTGACATAATATGAGAATCCAAATGATGTCAGAATCCAGCCTACCGTAGCAAATAATGCTCCTGGCAGCACACTTATAAAGTGAATTTTTAAGTTAGGTACCAGCCAATAAATAAGTGAAAACACGAAGAAGATTAGTACAGGCGGCAATACCCAGCGCAGACTACCCCACAAAGTGATGAATCCATCTTCAAGTCCCATATAAGAGAATACTAGTACGCCAATCTGTTGCCCGAACACTGGTAATACAAGGGCGACTACCAACACGGCGACGAGTAAGATAGTAAAGACAACCGACATACCGCGGGCCACGATGAACGAACGTGATTCCTCCGTAAAATAAGATCGGTTCAAAGCTTTCGTCAGTGCGTTCATTCCTTTAGATGCTGACCACACCGTCGCAAGTATCCCAAATGATAGTAAACCACCATTGCGGTTTTGCAAGATTTCTTTTAATGTGTCCTCGATTAGCGTAGCAACGCTCTCTGGTGCATAGTCTCGAATCAATAAGAGAACTTCCGCTTGGTTAAAGTTTAGATAAGGTAACAATGTCATTATAAAGATTAGTAGGGGAAAAAGGGACAAAAGGAAAAAGAAGGCGAGTTGCGAGCCAATGCCCGTCACGTCGACTTTTTTTATCCGGACAAGCAGTTCTTTGAAAAATCCATTTGTTGTCGTGACATCAAATTGCTCAAGTTCACCTTCTTTTACATCATCCAAAAACTTCATGGCTGCGGAGTCTGCCATAAAGCCATCCATCTTCTCCTTATACTTGCTAGTTTTCTCTTCTTGGATCGGTGTAGGTGTTGAACGTTCATCATTCTTCAAACTTTCGTCACCCCTTTCAATACAGTTTACTTTTAAAACCGACACTATATTCCTATGGTGTTTCACTAACAATTGACTTGTATTCATCTTTCGATTCAACAAATGCATCCTTTGTGTCCATGACTAAACCTTTAACTTGTGGCGTAAGTGCTTTTAACTCTTCTACTTGTGCTTTAATATATGATGCATCGTCCGATAGTTGTTCAAAGATAGACTTATACTTGTCTTTCTTCTCTTCCAATTTCCATCTTAGCACATCAGTATTTTTCGCATAATACTTCATTTCCGATATACAATTATTTGATTTCTTTACGATATGTTTCCGCGTACTCCGATCGAACATACTTACAACCGCACCCGTAAGTGCACCAACAATAATAAACGTACCAAATTTGCTATTACCCATTATAAGCCCTCCAATTCAAACTCTTTCGCATATACAATTATACCCCAGCTAAAGGAAATACAAACAAATTGTCGAATTTAAAAAATAAAGCTTGACGAATGATGATAATTTTCGGAATATTGACAATAGGGATGACGAATTAGAGAGACTGAGAGGATGTGAGCTAAAAGGGAATAGGGGTTCACGAAAAATAAATTACTTGGGGGTAATGAAATGGATGGATTAACAGCTTTTTTGGATAAGGCCAGCGGATTTATTTGGGGACCGCCTTTGCTTATCCTTCTCGTCGGAACAGGTATCTTTTTAACATTAAGACTAGGACTTATTCAAATACGTATGTTGCCTTATGCACTAAAACTCGTTTTCTCAAGAAATCAGGATAAAACATCAGAAGGTGATATTTCTCACTTCCAGGCACTGATGACAGCGATGGCCGCCACAGTCGGCGTGGGGAACATCGTCGGAGTTGCAACAGCAATTTACTTTGGTGGTCCAGGCGCTGTGTTCTGGATGTGGATGGCCGGATTCTTCGGGATGGCTACAAAATATGGAGAAGCAATTCTTGCAGTTAAATATCGGGTCAAGGATGCCAATGGACAAATGGCGGGCGGACCAATGTACTATCTTGAACACGGTCTGAAAATGAAATGGCTCGGCGTCTTATTCGCTATTTTTGGCGCGATTGCAGCATTTGGAATCGGTAACGGAACACAATCGAAAGCAGTTGCCGATGTCTTGAATTCAACGTTTAGTGTTCCCCATTGGATTACAGGACTTGTTCTTGTTGTCTTAGGCGGAATGGTTATTATTGGAGGCATTAAAACGATTGGTAAGGTTACATCGTTTTTCGTCCCGGTTATGGCAGGTTTCTATTTAATAGCAGGTTTAATCGTAATGATTTTGAACTTCAACTTGATTCCAGAAGCTTTTGCAACGATATTCAAATTTGCGTTTACTGGTGAAGCAGCTGTTGGGGGCGCAATCGGTGCGGCAATCCGTTTCGGGGTAGCACGTGGTCTCTTCTCCAATGAGGCAGGTCTTGGATCTGCTCCGATTGCTGCTGCTGCAGCTAGAACAGACTTACCAGGTCGTCAAGCACTCGTTTCCATGACACAAGTATTATTCGATACCCTAATCATCTGTTCAATTACCGGGGTAACAATCGTCATGTCTGGCATGTGGAAAGACAAGAGCATTGAAGCCGGCTCTCTCACAGCTGCCGCCTTCGGCGAGTTCCTTGGAGGTGCTGGGCCGATTGTTGTTGCAATCGGATTAATATTCTTTGCAACATCAACAATTTTCGGTTGGGCTTATTACGGCGAGAAGTGTTTCCAATACCTATTCCCGAATCCTAAAGTTCTAATCTACTACCGTATTGTATTTATTGGAGTCATCTTTGTTGGTGCTACAGCAACTCTTGATGCTGTTTGGTTATTCGCTGACGTAATGAACGGACTCATGGCAATACCAAACTTAATTGGACTTCTCGGGTTATCTGGGGTCATCGTCTTTGAAACAAAACGCTTCAATGCAAAACTCAAAGAGGAAAGAGAAGCAGCAAAACGAGGTTGATTTCCAATTCTATTTGACAGTCCGGGAGAATAATGAAATGATAGGTCCAAAGCTTATCGAAAGGTGGACTATACTATGGATTTATCTAACCCAACACCAGAAAATGTTTCTTATATGATCGACAAAATTACAGAAAAACTTCGTATGGTTAATTCAGCCGCTATGAATCCGGAGAATTTCAGCACATCTAAATATGATGACTTGCACTATATGTACAAAATGGTCATGAAACGCACTAACATTACACCAAATGAAATGCAGGCAATTGCAGCTGAACTTGGTACGCTAAGAAGTTAAGCAATCAAAAAAGATTCACCGGTATGAATTTACCGATGAATCTTTTTTCTTTGGATAAATTTATTCAAATGCAGTTCCATCTTCTAGTACAAGTGGCTGGATCAATACTTCTACCCGACGATTTTTACTTCTTCCATCAGCTGTTTCATTTGATTCGATTGGCTGAAACTCGCCGTATCCTTTCGCACTGAATAAAAGTGGATTGATCTCTTCATTTCTCACAATACTTTTCAAGAAATTCACCGCTCTCATTACACTAAGCTCCCAGTTCGATTGAAATTGAGCATTTCCAATCGGAACATTATCCGTGTGGCCAGTGACGACGATATGACGAGGTGGGTCAAAAACAAGAAGTTCCGCAATATCATCTGCAATCCCTATATATTCAGGATTGATATCTGCCATTCCTGGACTAAAGAGGATACTGTCTCTAATTGTCACTAATAACCCTTCATCCGTCAGTTTGGTTTCGAACTGATTCTCCAGTTCATTCACCGCAATATACTCATCTACTCTATCCTGGATTTCACCAAGTGACTTCTGATCTTCTATATAGGATGTATTCTCATCGTTGCTACCAACCGAATCCTTCGGTATCGGCACAGGTGTAGGCGCCGCATTATCCATCACACCTTGTCCACTATCAAATATTTCACTGAACACCGCTGACATCTGTTTAAGTTTGAATTCATCTACCGAGCTTGAGGCAAATAGCACGATGAATAACGCGAGAAGAAGAGTCATAAGGTCGGAGTATGGCAAAAGCCACGACTCATCTATATGATGGTCATCCTTTTTTCTCTTACGTCTCTTCGACAAACTCCCCAGCCCCCTTATCACTATTGTTTGTAACAGCTAGCTTTCGGCGTTCTTCCGCAGATAGATAAGAAGACAGCTTCTGCTCAATAATGCGCGGTGCTTCCCCTTCAAGAACGGAGAGGACCCCTTCAATCATCATTTTCTTCTGTCTGACCTCTTCGTGCGATTTACGTTTTAATTTATTCGCAAATGGATGCCAAAGTACATATCCAGTAAAAATACCAAGCAATGTCGCAATAAAAGCTGCCGAAATCGCATGACCAAGCGCATCGATATCATTCAAATTCCCAAGTGCTGCAATCAGACCTACGACTGCCCCGAGAACCCCTAGTGTCGGCGCGTACGTGCCCGCCTGTGAGAATATTTGTGCTCCGGCAGAATGCCGATCTTCCATGGCCTCCACTTCTTCACTTAACACATCACGAATATAATCGGCATTTTGCCCATCAATTGCGAGGCCCAATCCATTTTTCAAAAACGGATCATTAATTTCATCAGTTTTTGCTTCAAGCGATAATAATCCTTCACGTCGCGCAATATCTGCCCAACTCGAAAACATACGGATAATATCGGAATCGGAAGCAAGTTTCTGTTCTTTAAAAAGTACGCCAAATAATTTAGGTACACGTTTTAATTCATTCATTGGAAATGCAATGATAACAGCTGCAAGTGTTCCTACAATTATTATTAGTATAGCTGCCATATTAAATAAGCTATCTACCGGGACACCTTTCATCGTCATACCGACAAGAAGTGCAACAAACCCTAATACTAGACCAATTACTGTTGATAAATCCATAAGTTGACCCTCCAAGTATTCCATTCTTCTTCTTATTTCGGCATCTCCGGCCTATTCTTTAGGTGAACAGAAGTAATAAATATATGCAAGTTTTCATACTGTCACAATTTATCCTGTAAAAACCCTAATGGCTAAACTAACAATCCGTGGAGATGAAGATTAACTTTTTCAATACATTTGACGTTGCAGGCCGGGCCTATAAATTGGTACTATTATAGAAGATAGAGGAAGGAGTTTTTATTTATGTCTACTTTCGAAAAACAATTATCCCGCTATGCTGAACTTGCAGTAAAGGTTGGGGTCAATATTCAACCAAATCAATACCTTTATATCAGTGCTTCAACAGAAACAACGGAATTTGTCCGTCTTGTAACTGAAAAAGCTTATGATGCGGGTGCACGTCAAGTATTTGTTGATTGGTCCGATGACACGATTTCCCGACTGCGTTATGAAAAAGCTCCAGCTGATTCTTTTGCTGAATTCCCTGAATGGAAAGTAATGGAACGCGAAACACTTGCAGAAAAAGGTGCTGCATTCATGAGTATCGTGTCCCAAAGTCCTGACTTATTAAAAGGAATTGAGCCATCGCGCATTGCCGACTCACAAAAAGCCACTGGACAGGCACTCGACAAATATCGGCAGTATGTACAGTCTGATAAAATCAGCTGGACAGTCATCGCCACCCCTTCAAAAGCATGGGCAGCAAAAGTGTTCCCAGAGCTCCCAGAAGAAGAACAGATTTCGGCACTTTGGACTGCAATTTTTAAAGCAGTACGTACAGACAAGCAAGACCCAGTGCAAGAGTGGATCAATCATGACAACCATCTGCATGCCAAAGTCGATTACTTAAATAACAAAAGATACCGCAAACTTCATTACAAAGCGCCAGGTACTGACCTGATTGTTGAATTGCCCGAAGGTCACTTGTGGTGTGGAGCCGGTAGCGTCAATGAGAAGGGAGATACTTTCATGGCTAATATGCCAACAGAGGAAGTATTCACTGTCCCTCTAAAAACGGGCGTCAACGGCTTTATATCAAGCACAAAACCGTTAAGCTATGGTGGAAATATCATCGATAACTTCAAATTAACATTTAAAGATGGACGAGTAACTGAGATTTCAGCCGAACAAGGTGAAGAAGTCTTGCAACGTCTAATTGATACAGATGAAGGTGCAAAACATCTTGGTGAAGTCGCACTTGTTCCACATGCTTCACCGATTTCCCAATCGGGTCTGCTTTTCTATAATACATTGTTCGATGAAAATGCATCGAATCATTTTGCGCTCGGCAGTGCCTATTCATTTTGTATTGAGGGTGGCAAAACGATGGCACGTGAAGAGCTTGTAAAACATGGTTTAAACCAAAGTATCACACATGTCGACTTCATGGTTGGTTCTGGGGAAATGGATATTGATGGAATTAATGATGATGGCTCTTCAGAACCTGTGTTCAGCCATGGGAACTGGGCTTTCTAATAATCGTCACAATTAGGTAAAACATTTCATGAACCCCTTAAATAATTTGGGTTTTTACTGTATACTGATGATAGTACCTAAACTAATAATTTTGAGAGGGGTCATATATATGGGCTTGATGTTCACTACAGTTATCGGCTTTATGGTTTGCCTTGGTATAACAGCTATGTTCACAATGCACTTTCTGTCTTCGGCTATGATTTCCGCCGATTCTTCAACAATTGATCCAAAACCAGACACAAACTTCTAAGAGTTGCCTTTAGGCAGCTCTTTTCTTTTTACATATTTTCAAGTATGATAAATAAAAACTTACAGAATGGGAGTATACGATGACAATTCTTTCAGAAATACTTGATTTTAATGATACATTTGTAGCTGAAAAACAATATGAACAATACGCAACAACAAAGTTTCCCGATAAGCGAATTGTAATATTAACATGTATGGATACAAGACTGACTGAGTTGTTGCCTAAGGCGATGAACTTAAAAAATGGCGATGCTAAAATTATTAAAAGCGCCGGTGCAGTCGTCACACACCCATTTGGCGGCATTATGAGAAGCTTGCTTGTAGCAGTTTATGATTTGCAAGCTGATGAAGTTTACATTGTCGGGCATCACGATTGTGGAATGAGTGCTGTCGATACAGGTCTCATTATAGAAAAAATGGTCCATCGCGGGATTGATAAAAATATCTTTAAAACTCTCAAGTACTCCGGTGTAGACATGGAAGATTGGTTACATGGGTTTGGCGATGTGACGGAAAGCGTCAAGATGAGTGTGGATGCTGTACGAAATCATCCCCTTATGGACAAAAAAGTAGCCGTTCACGGACTTGTCGTCCACCCTAATACTGGGAAGCTCGATATCATCATAGATGGCTATATGCACAATTCCAATGATTAAAATCGACGCATTTCCCGGGAAATAAACAAAAGCCGATTCCTATTTACAGGAATCGGCTTTTTATTTTAGCTATTAATTTCCGCAATGCGGTCTTACCCTTTCAAAAATCATCCTCCACAATAGCGTAGATATAATGGTCTTCCCAGACACCATTGATATAAAGGAGTTTGCGCAGCAGTCCTTCTTGGAAGTACCCAGACCTCTCCAGTACTTTTAACGAGCCGCTATTACGGGGTGAGACATATGCCTCGATCCGATGTAAAGCGACTTTATCGAATGAAAAATTAGTAACAAGACGAACCGCTTCCGTACCAATTCCCCTACCCGTTTCACGCTCATCGATTGAATAGCCGACAAAACCACTGGAAAAAGGAAGTCTTTTAATACTGTAAAGCGAGATATGACCAATTAGCCTACTTGTTGCCTTTTCGAAGATACCGAAGTTATATTCCCTTCGGTCCCGCATTTGATAAATTGACTCCCTTATTTTCTCTCTTTGGACAGCCACGGTAAAATAACTACTTTCGTGCCGTGGTTCGAAAATAGACCAGTATTCTTTATTAGCGCTAAGTAATTCCGTGAAGCTAAATGCGTCTTCCTCTGTCAATATTCGTAAATAACAAGTTTGCCCTTCAAGCAAAATCAATTCATATTCACCCTTTTACCGAAGTAAGTTCCAAGAACTCCTCAACATCTTTTATGCATAACGCTACGCCTTTTGCCCAAAACTCTTGTTTCGTAATATCCTCACCAAGATGCTTCATCGCAAGGTCTTCAACACTCATAACCGCAGTGTCCCGTAAAAGCGCCATATATTTCTGTTCAAATCCTTCTCCATCTTCTAAAGCTTTTGCATAGATGCTAAGGGAGAACAAATAGCCGAATGTGTACGGGAAATTATAGAATTGCACGCCCGTAATGTAGAAATGGAGTTTCGACGCCCAGAAGTGTGGATGTACCGTATTAAGAGCGTCTCCGTAAGCTTCTTTCTGCGCTTCTGCCATTAACTCGTTCAATCTTTCAGCCGACACGATGCCATTTCTTCGTTCTTCATAAAATCTCGTCTCAAAAAGGAATCTCGCATGGATATTCATAAAGAATGCAACACTACGTTGAATTTTATCTTCCAGTAATGCAATCTTTTCATCCTTCGTTTCCGCGGCTTTTACAGCAGCATCTGCGACAATCATCTCTGCAAATGTCGATGCCGTTTCAGCTACGCCCATCGCATATTGGCGGTTCATCCAATGCACTGGACGCAGTGCATATGAATGGAACGCGTGACCCAATTCATGGGCAAGTGTTGCAACGTTCGACATTGTTCCGCTGTAAGTCATGAAGATACGGGATTGTTCGGATGCTGGCATACCCGTACAAAAACCACCTGGACGTTTATTCGGGCGATCTTCCGCTTCGATCCAGCTATCTTCAAATGCCTGGCGAGAAAAGGCTTCCAATTCAGGACCAAACTCTCCAAAGTGTTTTAGGATGAATTCTGCACCTTCTTGATACGACATCTTCTTTGTTGATGCTGTAACTGGCGCATCAATGTCATACCAGTTCATTTTGTTAGTACCTAGCATTCTCGCTTTGACTTGCAAGTATTCTACAAACGGGGCTTTATTTACACCAATTGCTCCCCACATTGCATCAAGTGTCTCTTCGCTCATTCTATTTCGGAGGAGTGGCTCTTTCAATACTGAATCCCAACCACGTTTTTTGTATACTTCAAGCCTAAAACCCGCAATATGATTTAATGCAGATGCGAAGAAGTCCTCTTTTCCTTCCCAAGCTTCTTCCAACGCTTCAAATGAGCGCTTTCGCACATCTGCATTCTCATGCGAACTTAGGTTATTTGCCTGCCCAACGGAAAGTTCTTTCTCTTCTCCGTCCAATTCGATTTTGATTTTAATGTCACCAACGAGCATGTCGTATAACTGTCCCCACCCATGATAGCCGTCTACGCTTAGCGACGTGATCAAACTCTCTTCTTCTTCAGACAGTTTCAGGTTGACCTCTTCACGCCATTCATTCAGTACAAATGCAAATTCCTTCAGTTCATCCGATTCCATTAATCCATTCCATGTATCCTCATCTGCTTTTGCCAGCGTTTGTCGGATTTTAAGCCCGATTGTAGAAAAACGTGCCCCAAGGGAGCCGGTTTCGCCTTGCAGTTGCAATGCTTTTTTATCTGTTGTATCCGCTGCAAGGAAACACCCAATAACGGCACCTGCCTGTGACAGGTCAAGTGCAACCTCTTTTAATGATTCAATAAGGTTTACAACTTCTTTTGACGCACCAGCTGACTGAGGAACTTCAAATGCAGAAGCCGTTTCTTCTAATGAACCTAACTTTTCTTTTACGCTATCCAAATGTGTCCGTAGTTCTGTCGATCCACTTCCACCTTTAAAGAAAACGTCAAGATCCCATACTTCAGAATACGTTTTTTGCGTCACTATTATTCCCCCTTAATTCATTCAAAATTTTCTAAAAACACAACTTGATTATAACATGAATTTTCGGTATGCGAAATAATGCAATTGTGACGGAAGGTTCATACTTTCCTTCGCAGGTTCCACCATTCCTCTGTATACTATTCAGTAGGAGGATTTAAATATGTTTAGAATTATAATTATGACCTTTTCGCTCATTGCGGTCGTTCTAGTCAATGCAGCTGCGAATATAATGCCTATCAATGGAAAAACAACCGGGCAAATCTCTAATAGTTTACCGGTACTATTTACACCTGCAGGATATACCTTTTCAATTTGGGCAGTTATTTATCTGCTTCTCGCTATCTGGTTATACGGCTTTATGCGCAACACAGTAAACATTAATCATGCATTATTCAATCGGAGGGTAGTTTTGTTTGTGCTCAGCTGCCTATTAAATATCACTTGGATTTTGCTTTGGCATTTTGGTTTCTTCGGATGGACAATTATTATCAACCTGCTTCTTCTTTTAACACTGTTAACCATTTATTTTACTTATTCTATAAAAAATAGTCATATTCATGGTAGAGTTCCGATTGCTGTCTATCTAGGATGGGTTTTTGTCGCGACCATTGCAAATATCAGTTACGTCCTTACTTTGCATGAATGGTCTGGTTGGGGACTAAGTGACCCGCTATGGACCGTCATCTACTTGACTATCGCAACCGCTATTGCACTTCATTTTTTATACCATTACGCGGATATAGCATTTAGTGCTGTCTTCATATGGGCATTTATAGGTATCACTGTAAAAAACGGTGCTGATGAACTATTCGTCTCTGCCGCAGCCCTATTTCTTGCAGCTACAATCGCAGGATTCATGTTCTTCAGACGAAAGTCATTCACACCTAAATAAAAGTGCAAGACGCTGTTTAGCCCCGACAAGCGCTGAAAGACTTGAAGACAAAGGCGGTCTTTGCCTTTTCGGCAAGACTGAAATTAAAGGAAGGCAGTCTAAAATCGCGACATCCTGTCGCAACAAGGAGGGATGTAGCTCAATCCCTCCCCACTGCATGACCCACTTCGTGTGGGCCCAGGGGGCTGGCGTCTGGAGTCTAGACATCGATCCATGTAGAACAACTTATACTTTCTTACCTTTAAAAAAATCGCCGTCCTCCCACATTGGGCAGAACGGCGATTTTCTATTTTCTCTCTAAAAGACGCGGTGCTGTAGTGAATAATATTGACGCAACAATTGCTGATAATATTATTGAAGGTATCATGTAACTTGCATTGTATACGAGTGAATAGAGCCATACGGGCTGTCCCTCAGGTGCATAAGATGCAAAAAATACAATTCCACCAATGAAGTGAATCAAGTATCGAAGTAGGCCACCGATAACTGTCCCCACAACGATTGCTGTAACCATTGAGCCTTTGTTGCCTTTTACTTTACTACTTAACAGCCATGCAAGTGTAACACCTGCCACTCCAACCAACGTGTACGCCACGAAGTAATCAAGGGCAGCCTGTATTATATTAAAGACATAGCCTCCCATCATCAGTTGCAATAACCCGCTGACGAAGCCAGTCAGCATACCGCCTGCAATCCCCCATCTAAATGCCATGACAACAATCGGCAACATTGACAGCGTAACCGAGCCACCCTGTGGCATTTTAAAACCAATCTGATCAAGTACAAATGAAATTGCACCTAAAATAGCTATTTCAAGTAAAAGTTGAAGTCTTTTCCGATCCAAATTAATTCATCCCTTTCCTAGCTCAGCGAAAGATGTGGGCATAAAAAAAGACATCCCGAAATAGATGGGACATCGAATATGTCAATTTCCATCCACATTCCTACGCAAGAATAATCTTACAGGTTCTAAGGGTCAGGACGTGCTGTCCAATCTCAGCCAAATAGGCTCCCCCTGTGGTTCCAGTAATTTAGTTGTCTAGTTCATTGTATAAGATGGGGATCCTATAAGCAAGATGATTAACAGGGATGATAATTATCCTATATATGTTGAAATTAAGAATTCCATTAAATTCGCTGCGGCGCTAGGAGATGCCGCCAATCTCAGGCTCCAGTTAACCCTTGTATGGCCTCTTCGCCAAGTTTAATCTAGGGATTCATTTACTCAATATATATATAGTTAAACTAAAATGGAGGGATTCGTGTGTCGAACAATAAACTGTTAGCCGCCCTATGCTACTTTAGTGTCTTCTTCACCCCTTTACTTATACCCGTCATTATTTATTTCGTTTCGGATGACCGTGAAGTAAAACACCATGCCAAGCGCTCTCTCGTTTCACATCTTGTTCCTGTCGTACTTCTTATTGCAGGATTTATCATTTTTTCTTTTTCAATGTTTTCCTTTACCTACGACCTGAATGTAATGCCTAGTGGTAACTTTGGATTTTGGAAATTAACACCTGTCTTATTCATGCTAGTTTATGGAGTTTTGCTCATAGCAATTCTAATTTGGAATGTGTTTCAAGGTGTTAAAGTATTGAAGTGAATGTTTATAAAACCACCTATTCGGGAAAAAAGTAACAAATGCTGTGTTTAGGAGTGATTCGTAATGAATATTGGAAAATTATTAAAAACCGCTATTAAATTGGCGCCTATCGTCTATCCGATTGTTCGCAAAGTAATGAAAGAAAAAAAAGCAACAAGCACGACAATCCCAAAGAAATAATTCGACAGTCTGCAAACGTTTTTTAAGTTTGTAGGCTTTTTTGTTCAGCTCCATATGATATAGTATGGTATGGAAAAGAATGAACGGAAGAAAGGATTTGAACATAATGATTGCAAAGACTGAACAGGAAATTGAAGCGTTAAAGAAAATCGGCAAAATTGTTGCTGAAATCAGGGAAGCGATGAAAGAAGCAACTGTCCCTGGTAAAACGACGAAAGAAATTGATGACATCGGCGGTCGCCTATTCGAAGAAAAAGGTGCAATTTCAGGTCCTATCGCAGAATATGATTTCCCTGGATTTACATGCATCAGCGTCAACAGTGAAGTTGCCCATGGCATGCCTGGTTCCCGCGTCATAGAAGATGGAGATCTCGTTAATATTGACGTCTCAGGTTCCTACAATGGTTATTTTGCTGACACTGGCATTTCATTTGTTGTCGGTACACCCGATAAAAAGAAACAACAATTATGTGATGTGGCTAAGAGTGCATTTGAACGTGCAATGACGAAAGTTAAAGCAGGTTCAAGCTTAAACCAAATTGGTAAAGCAGTTGAACGCGAGGCAAAAGAAAATGGCTTAAAAGTCATCAAAAACTTGACTGGCCACGGCATCGGTAAAGCGTTGCACGAAGAACCTTCGCATGTACTCAATTATTATGACGCTTGGGATAAGACGCTTCTGAAAGAAGGAATGGTTCTGGCAGTTGAACCGTTTATCTCTGAAAAAGCAGAGCATATTATTGAATCAGGGGATGGCTGGACGTTCATTACACCAGACAAATCTCTTGTGGCTCAAATCGAACATACAATTATCGTCACAAAAGGCGAACCAATTATTTTGACGCAACTATAATTAGTGCCTAATGCGTCCTTTCAATATATATAGAAAAGGGCTGTCCCTGGAAATCCAATGCACTTGGATTCCTGGATAGCCCTTTTTATTATTGTCTAGATATGTGGTAATAAAATATTCCATTAAATTCACTACTGCGCTAGGGGATGCCTTCACTCGATTTATATAACTATTTTCCCACGTCTATTGATTAATCAAAAATCACCAGTGAATAACATGATCACCTACTGGGCGCTACTTGTATTCACAACAGGATTACCGAAAAAAGTGTGGCTAGAAGTGACAGAGTCACTTCTAGCCACACTTGCCTCATGGTAAATGTGTCGTGAATAGTTTGCCGAAAGCGAACCGGAAATGATTCAGTGAAAACGGATTTTTCTAAGCCCTATTCACCAGTGTTTTATGCAAATAAATGGTTAATCAACACACGTGCTATTTTCCCGACATATATAGATCCCTTGCGCTTGTCTTATTTCTTTTTAGGAGCTGCAATTGTTTTTGAATTTCCTTCGGCAAGATGGCCTTTATACCATACTTTTTGAACCGTTTTAATTCCTTTAGTCAGCTTACGATAATCTCGTTCTTCTGGGTACGACAACAATGTCAATACTTCCCCGTCTCCGCCTGCTCGTCCAGTTCTGCCTGAACGGTGTAAATATTGCTCAACCGTATGTGGCACGTCGATGTGAATAACATGTGTTAAGCCATCAATGTCTAGCCCTCGTGCCGCAAGATCAGTTGCTATCAAAATCTTCAACTCGCCTTTACGGAAACTTTCCAATGTTTGCTGTCTCTCAAATTTCGTCATTTCTGAATGAAGAACCGCAATTGGTGCTTCGTTATACCTAAGCTTCATTTCTTTCATGCGAAGCTGATCCACATTATTAATAAATGCAAGAGCACGAATTCCATTCAAATAAGAAATCCCACGCAATACATCCGTTTTGTCCCGTGCATCCGTTTTCACAAATGAATGAACGACCTTACCCGATTTCGGCATTTCTTCCGCTCCAACTTGGATGCGGATTGGATCATTCATAAACTTGCTAGCAACAATTTCAATTTCATCTGTAATTGTCGCAGATACGGCAATAACTTGTCTTTCCGGATTTGCCGCTTCAATCATATTTTTCACAACGACACGATGATCACGCGCTAAAAGCTGATCACCTTCATCAAGAACAATGTGACGAATATCATGCATTTTCAACTTTCTGACCTTGATAAGTTCAGCCAATCGACCAGGTGTTCCAACAACAATTGTTGGTTTTTTCTTCAATTGTTCAATCTGACGCTGCATATTAGCTCCGCCAATTAGTTGTGTAACCGTGATACCAGTTCCTGTTACCCATTCTCTGATAACATTAACGATTTGCATCGACAGTTCCTGTGATGGTGTTATAATCAGCGCCTGCGTCTGTTTTTTATCGCCATCAACCAATTGCAAAAGTGGCAATACAAATGCAAGTGTCTTGCCCGAACCCGTCGGTGACTCTGCAACGATATCTTTACCTGCTAGCATTTCAGGAATCATTTTCTCCTGGATTGGCATTTCGTACTCAAACTTCCATTTTTCTTTAAACATTTCGTCCATATTTTCTAAGAAGGACATCATTATCCCCACTTTCACTCTATTCCTTTCAGTTTATCATAATAGGCTCTGCTACACTCTATTTCTGACAAAACTGATTAAGGTTTTTTCCGTGCGTTGACATGCTGTTCGAACGCGTATGCATAGCCTATTAATTCAGGTTCAGTAAATGCTTTCCCTGAAAATGTAATGCCAAACGGTTCACCTGCCTCGGAATAGGCTGCTGGAACAGTAACAGATGGGAAACCCGCTGCCGCTCCGAAACTGCATCCATGATCTTGTGGAAATACTAGCGCTTGAATAGCATGCTCATCAAGTGCTTTGCCAAGTGCGATGTCCCCTGCCAAATGACGATTGCGGAGAAGTGCCTCGATATAAGCCCTTTCCGTCAGCGTTCCACTTGTTCGCTCCACTTTTTCCAGCATCACTTGACCGAATTTCAATGTTTCTTCCGCATGCTCATTGTTGAAGTTGATAATATCGGACAATGTACGAATCGCATTTGTTGCAGGTGTCTTCCCTAGATACGCATTCAAGGTCGCTTTAAATTCATAGAGAAGCACATTATAACCGAGGTCATTTTCCATTGTCCCTAATTCTACATCATCTATGATTACAGCTCCTGCTGCCTCGAGTTCTTTGAGCGCGGCATCGAAAAGGTTCAAACGTTCCGTAGATGCTTCTCGTTCGAAAATCGTTCTTGCAACGCCAAGACGAACACCTTCAAGTGCTCTACTATCAAGCACAGACGTCCAGTCAATTCCTACTAGACGGGATGCCTCCGCTGTTACAGGGTCTTCTGGGTCCGTGCCAATCAGCAGGCTAAATGTAATTGCTGCGTCGTGTACGGTCCTTGCCATAGGCCCCGGAGTATCCTGTGTGTACGAAAGAGGCATCACCCCTGTACGGCTGATTGTTCCTACAGTCGGCTTAATGCCAACGAGCGAGTTCTGCGCTGAAGGGTTAAGGATTGATCCGGTCGTCTCCGTACCAATTGCCACAGCTGCCATATTTGCTGCAATGCCTGCAGCGGCACCCGAACTCGATCCACCGACATCAAATAAACCATATGGATTATTCACTTGACCACCACGTGAACTCCAGCCGTTCGTCATCCGATCGGACATAAAATTCGCCCACTCTGTCATATTCGTCTTTCCGAGAATAATAGCTCCCGCATCACGTAATTTCTTAACGAGAAAAGAATCCTCTGCCGCATAGAAATCCTTAAGCGCAAGTGACCCACAACTCGTATGCATCATGTCGCGGGTCCCCATATTATCTTTCAATAAAATCGGAATACCATGAAGAAGTGAACGGATCCCTTTTTCCCGTCTTTCTACGTCAAGAGCCCTAGCAATCTGTACAGCTTGTGGGTTCAACTCAAGCACTGCATTTAAATTTTTGTTCCTATATGAGATCGTGTCAATATACATAAACGTAAGCTCTTCAGCCGATAACTCTCCGCTACTCATCTTTACCTGCATAGCAGAAATTGTTGCTTCATCTAGCCAATCGCTTTGAAGTTTTTTTAACTTGTCATCTAACATCGGATTTCCCCACCATTCTGAACCTTATCGCACTAGTTTACCTCAATTGGTTAAACATAAGACAATACACGCTAAAAATACCGGCTGATGCAATGGTTCCAGCCGGTACGATATTATTCGGTACGTATTATATAGGCTTTCATAAGTGCGTAAAGCGGGAGTTCGTAAAGATGTTTCCCATGTAGTTTGAAAACCCCATCTTTCACAAGTCTTTGGATGACTTTCTCTCTCTTCAAATCCATCTGTGTTTCTTCCATCTTTCTCATGCTGTAAGTTCCTCCTTGATGTCGAATCCACAACATGTATTCCTCTAATGACCTTATTTCAAACATAAAACCGCTAATTTTTCACTTAAGCAACCATATATGCGATAATTAGAATAGCAATTGGACGGAGATAAGTTCTGTCCTATTCATGGAGGGATTTAGGTTGACGATTTTCTTAACGGGTTCTACTGGCTTTCTTGGTGGTAAATTACTAAATAACTTACTAGAAACGACTGATCATACATTATTTGTACTCGTTCGGGATATGGACAAAGCTCAACGACTTGTCGCGAGTCTCTCAGGGGATGCCGCGAACAGAATCCAACTTTTAAACGGCGATATTACACAACCGCTTTTCGGACTTTCTGACGATGTCATTCATGAATTACAAGGCAAAGTCGACCTGTTTTATCACATCGCAGCTCTTGTGAAATTCGATGAAGAATTACGTAAAGAGCTCTTTTCAGTCAATTACGAAGGTACAAAAAACGCGTTGGAATTGGCCAAACTATTTAATGTAAATCAATTCATTTATATCAGCACTGCTTACACTGTTGGGAAACGTGCGCATGGTGTAGAATCACTCTATCCAATCGATGCAAACGTTCATAATCCTTATGAGGAGAGCAAAGTAAAATCCGAACACCTTGCCCTGTCCTATTCCGATTGTATGGATGTATCAATATTCCGTCCTTCAATTATTGTTGGTGATTCTGAAACAGGCGAAGCTGATTCTGAGTTCACGCTTTACGGTTTTATGCGGGCACTTGATGTGTTCAAGCGTCGTATCGCTAGATCTTCTGACAAGGCTGATGTGATTTACCGTGTCGTCGGAAGTAAAAACGCAACATCGAACTTTGTTCCAGTCAATTACGTCGCTGATATTTTAGCATTGGCTGCAAGTAAAGCGGAGGCTGGCAAGATTTACAACATCACAAACCCCTCGCCTGCGACGAATTACGATCTTCTATCTCTCATCAAAAACGCACTTGATTTTCAACAGTTGGAAATCATCGAGAACGCAGAACCTGGAATGCTGACAGCTGAGGAAGAGAGGCTGAACGGCATGATTAGTGTATTCAATGCCTACTTATCCCGCTCATTCAATTTCGATGACAATAACACGCAGCTACTTATTGAAGGAACTGATGTTAAGCATTTGGAGATGGACGAACAAACGACAAAGTTAATCATCGAAGCTTACTTCGCTGTTTAGAAATATATTTCAACACGTCTGGTGAGTAGGGCTTGATGACCTTGATTTTCACTGGACTATTTTCGGCCCGCTTTCGGCTAACTATTCATGACAGATTTACTGAGGGATCCTAGTGTGGCTAGAAGTGTCTCCGACACTTCTAGCCACACTTTTTTCAGTAATCCTGTTGCAAATAGTTGCCTGTCGCGTTCCTACACTATTCAAGTGAAAAATGCAGTAGTTTTGGAAGAAAAGAATAGATGATATTCTATGTAGAGTGTAAGTGCCCGAAGATACAATTTCGGGCACTCTTGCACGTTGTACAATGCGTTCCTTTCTTACTTTCAGTAAAGTTTATGCATCTAATTCATGTGATGTCTTATAGAAAGCGACACTTCTTTACTAAAAAAAGTAAAAACCATATAGGAAGAATCAGCCGGATATGAAGCCAAAAATTCTTTCGTCCTTAAAAGCTTCAGCGCTACGAGTACTCATGGATTTGGAGCACGACAGATAAAGTTAATCTTCAATCAGAGGGGGGTTCTTCATCCCCCACTGATTGTTAGTTTAACCATTCGGGCTTTTACGGGCAGTTGAACCCCCACTTATTCTTCTTGTGTCCTTGAATACTTGAAGTGGGGGTCTTACTGCCCGTTAATGCGGGATAAAGGACCACTATACGATTACCTACACATCTCGGTAATCGTATAGAAGTCATCCAATCCAAAGTCAACTATACACGTAGCGCGCTGTAGCCGATCATGTTATTCACTGGTTACTTTTGGTTAATCAACAGACGTAATATTTCAAAAAAATATCAAAAGGACGAATACCAATATGGTTTCGTCCTTTTTTATACGCAAAGAATCTTTAATTGAGAGTATCGCTTTTGAATCGAACTACTCAATTAAATACTTTATCAATCTTTTCTCTATCATAATCCAATATCCAATCGTTATATTTCGTATAGATACTCCGAATTGCTTCCGGGGACTTAGCCACCAAATCACAGCCTCTGTCATCATACACATGGAAGATGGTTTCATTTTTCACATTGATAAAAAAGACTCGATTATTAATACTCGGTTTTACTCCCATATCAGTATTGCATATGGCTTTTAAGAGGGAGACGTATCTAATGTCAGAGGTTTTACATTTAAGAATAAAGAGATGTGTTTTGTATTTACCGTCTTCATCGTCTTCGGGAATTATGTAAGGAATCATCTTATGCTGTAATTTGTACAGAACAGACTTATCCCGTACATACCGTGAGAACAAATTCAATTTCCCACGGAACGCCCATTTACCTCCGTAATCATGTGCATTTACCACAACTAAAATCTCTTCATCCTCTTGGTGTAAAGACTCAAACAAAGTGATAGCCCTGTCGTAAACTCCTCTAAGATAGACACTACCTTCTTTATTCTCTTCCCTTTTCCAGTCCACTCCTAATTCAAATCGAATACCAATGTCCCAGTTATAAAACAATGGTGGCGTAAGAACTAAGTTTGGGAAATTTGTTGCCATAAACTTTTCTAACTCCATATTTTTTGCTCCAATCTTCGTAGAAAAATTTGCGTTTCATTTTCTGCTCTCTAAGTCCTCTCTCACTAAGCAAGACATGTTCTTGAAATGTTTCTTACTATTAATACGTTGCGAGAACATGTTAAGTTTCCCTAGTTGCAATAACCAGGGAAACGAGTATTGTACTTACACCCTGTTTTCCAAATTACGTGCGGTCGGACTTTTTTCAACTTCCTTGTTTTCTTTAAAGGTTCCAAGCGTTTTATCGAATGAAGTATGGGTGACACCAAACCAATAATTCTCATTTTTAAAGTGATGCAAAAGATGGTGCTTCTTAATATATTTCCCCATTTTCGTACGGGGTTGTATTGGCTTATGGGCAATATAATGTTTCCATTCATAATAGAGGAAGTAAGCCACTAAGCCCGTCGCGAATGACGCCGTCAGGTTCGTGCTCCCCGTTATTAGGAATACAATAAGTCCATAAATGATAAATCCCGGAATACTGAACCATAACGGCAGAAACAATAATTTCAAATCATCTGGATCGACATGATGATCATAGTGTAACCGTTTGATCATCTTCAGCATAAACGGGTTTTCTGGAGTCTTAATGTGAAATAAAAAACGGTGAACCATGTATTCACTTGTTGCATATGTCAGCATTCCCAAGACTAAAGCAACCCACGTCCAAAGATGGAGTACATGTGGAACGGTTAATGAAGCACAAACTATCAAAATAAGCAGCATAACAGCAATGTCAGGAAAAGCGCCGAACTCCCTCAAGTATTTCCTCATTTACAAGCATCCCCCTTTCCTTATAATTATATATAAATAATTCAGACAACTCAACCATCTACTAATCATCCAATTGTAAAGATCATTTATTTTAGCAACTATAAGGTCAAAAGTATCCTTTATCATTTCAATCCATTACTGCCGCTATTAGTTATAAGTACCTATCTCCTGTTTCACCTTCGTTAGAAAGCCAGACGCGAGAAGTCTTTTTGTTTCGGTATAAGGCTACTAGACCTTTTGAAATCCCAGTCTTCGCTTGAAACTCCAATTGTAGGTGGAATGAAACTTGGTTCAAGTCTTCTATCTGATTGAACTTGTTTGTGATACCATGGTAGAAATAAAGATAATACCGAACTATTCATATTAGTTGAAACAATGTAGCCGCTTGAGGAGGAATACATATGGGCCGTAAAGACGATATTTTTTATTATATTAAAAAAGTAAAAAGTAGTGTCTCCGCCATCGAGGTAGCCGAACACCTTCAACTTGATCGGTCAAATGTCAGTAGATATTTAAATGTACTTTACAAAGATGGTTTAATTGAAAAAACTAGCGGGAAACCAATCCTCTATTTTTATAAGGAGTTATTGCCTAAACCAAAATATGCAGAACCCAATCACGATGCGTTTTCTCACTTAATCGGTACGGAAGGAAGTTTGAGAATTTCCGTCCAACAAGCGAAAGCCGCAATCCACTATCCACCAAGGGGTTTGCACACTTTAATTCTAGGTAAAACAGGCACTGGAAAATCCTTTTTCGCTAAAATTATGTACAACTATTCTCTTGAGTCAAAATGTATCGAAGAGAATGCCCCTTTCATTCAATTCAATTGTGCGGATTATGCTCAAAATCCCCAGCTGTTGTTCGGACATATTTTCGGAGTGAAAAAAGGGGCTTTTACAGGGGCCACTGAGAATCGGATAGGGCTAATCGAAAAAGCCGATAAAGGGGTCTTGTTTTTAGATGAAATTCATCGGTTACCTCCCGAAGGCCAAGAAATGCTATTTACTTTCATCGATAAAGGGGAATTTCGAAGCTTAGGGGATAGTGAGGAAACGAAAACCGCTTCTGTCCAAATCATCGGGGCCACTACGGAATCTACGGAATCTTATTTACTTGAAACTTTCACAAGAAGGATTCCGATGACGATAACATTGCCCTCATTAGAGGAGCGCCAATTTGAAGAACGTTATCAGCTAATCGAGCACTTTCTTATCCAGGAGTCAGGATCTTTGAATGAGACCATCTATGTTGAAAGGCATGCACTAACCGCATTTTTACTTTATCGTACGACTGCTAACATTGGTCAATTACAGCGTGATTTAAAACTCGCTTGCGCAAAATCTTTTTTGCATTATATATCAAATCAAACATCGAGCATCCTAATTCGGCAGAATGACCTATCAATCCATGTCCAAAAAGGATTACTGGACGTTAAACAATATCGAGAAAAAATGGATGGACTCATTGATACGGAAAAGAAAGTTTTCACGTTTTCCCATAAAGATGAAAGTACTGAGTATATTGACCAAGAACACGAGGAAAATCTTTATCAAAATATGGAGAACAAGTTAAAACAACTCCACCAAGAGGGTAAGAACGATAAAGAGATTCAAACAGAATTGCTTGTTGATTTCAATCAATATTTTGATGAATACATTGACCATTTACCACAAGTTGGTTTAAAAGAAATGGTTAATAATCAAATTTTGGAGATCACTGATAAGATTTTCCACTTTGCAGAACTAGAATTAAATCGTTCCTTTAAGAAGAAAATGAAATTTGCCTTTGCACTTCATTTACAAAGAACAATTGAGCGAATCGAACAGAACAACTTGATCTCACATCCCAATTTAAATAAAATTCATAAAAAATATCCAAAAGAATTTAAAGTCGCCATTGAAGCTGCACAAATGATAGGAAATGAAGTCGGTGTAGAAATTCCACTTGACGAAATCGGTTTTATCACCATGTTTTTAGTACCCGAAATAGAAGAAAACATGTATACCCAAGAACACAAGGTCATCATTATCGTCGTTATGCATGGAAACTCGACTGCAACTAGTATGTTAATGACTGTTCAGGATCTATTAGGCGTACGACTCGGGAAGGCTTTTGATATGCCACTTTCAATGGATGCACGGGATATGTATGACCTTATCAAAGGTGCAATACATGATCTACAACCGACAAAAGGAGTCTTATTCCTTGTAGATATGGGCTCACTTTCTTCCTTTGGCCATATGATTTTTGAAGAGATGGGCATAAAAACAAAAACAGTATCAATGGCAAGTACACCTGTAGTAATGGAAGCGGTTCGAAAAGCTTCATTAGGAAGAAGCTTGGAAGATATATATCATAGCAGTAAGCAATTACTTGAAAATCAGTTCAGTTCGTCGGCATCCCTTCCGAAACCATCCAAAAAAGCCATCATTACAGCTTGTTTCACAGGCGATGGTGTCGCTAAAATGATTAAAGAACAGTTAGAAAAAGTTGTAAAAGGAAAAAATATCGAACTTATTACTTTACAATTTCTTCATCGGCAATCTTTCACAGAAAAAATCGATCAATTACTAGAGGACTATAATATATTAGCGATTGCAGGGACTGTCCAATTCGAATACTTCAATATCCCTTACTTTTCACCGATTGAAATCTTCCAGGACCATCATTTAAAAAGATTAGAAAATTTAATTGGTAATCATGAACCCTATAGCGAGATGGTAGAAGCACTTGAAAATCACTTTAAAATGATTCCCTCTGTCTCTCGTTTAATACAACTGTTGCAAAAAACCGTGATTAAACTTGAATTGCAATTGAGCATCACACTGGATACTGGGGTCGATACGGGCATTATCCTCCATTTAGCCTTTCTCATTGAAAATATGAGATTAAATCAACCAGCACGTCCATTCCCTAGTCCAAAAAAGTTTCATCAAGAGCATGCAGACAAGCTCGCGATTGTGAAAACTATCTTATATAGCTTAGAAGTCGAATATGATATTACCTTTGCAGAAAGTGAACAGATGCATATTTATAAAATGTTTGTAGAAAACAATCGTATCTCAACATAGTTCCCTAAAAAAGTGAGGTGTGTGAACGTTTACACACCTCACTTTTATGTGTGTAACGTAAAAGGCGCAAAAAGACAGCGTTTACACCAAAAAAAGTCGGCACGCTTCTTGCATATTAAATAGACGTACAAGTAAATATACGGCTGTTACTATTTACTTGAATTATAAAAAGAGGAAATGGGGAGGAATAGACTATGAAAACCATCATGCTCGTTTGTTCTGCAGGAATGTCAACTAGCTTACTAGTGACAAAAATGGAATCGGCAGCAAAGGCTCAAGCTATGGATGTTAAAATTTTTGCTGTATCGGAAGCGGAGTCTAGTAGACACTTCGATTCAATTGACGTTCTACTATTAGGACCGCAAGTGCGTTATCTAAAAAAGAAAATTGAAAAAGCAGTTGAAGGAAAAAACATCCCAGTTCAAGTTATCGAAAGTATCGATTACGGCACAATGAATGGCGAATCCGTTCTTGCAAAGGCGCTTGCATTGCTATAATCATAGGCTCAAAGCTTTTCCAGTGATACGAAGATCATATGGGGAGAGATTCGGAGGTTTGTCGAATTTCTGATCTTTAATTTAAATTAACGTAATAATCAACTAAAAATACATTCTTTCTTATTCCAAGGAAGAATAAAGGGGAGAATAAAATGAACGGAAAAATGGATAAGTTTATGGAAATTGGTGGTCGTATTGGGGCTCAACGTCACCTAGCTGCCATTCGTGATGGCTTTGTTATTATCATGCCATTAATGATTCTTGGTTCAATGGTTACGCTTATCAATAATTTGCCGATTGAAGCATACCAGAATTTTATGGAGATGATTTTTGGCGGTGATGCTTGGAAGCAATTTGGTGGGGCCGTTTGGACGGGGACATTCGCAATTGTTTCGTTACTTATCGCCTTCACAATTTCCTATCAACTTGCCCGTTCATACGATAAGGACGGTCTGTCAGCCGGGGTTGTCTCTTTTGCTTCTTTACTAGCGATTACAACGCCCATTGCGGAGGGCTCAGGATTACCATTAGTTTGGGCCGGTTCACAAGGATTATTTATCGCTATTATTGTAGCACTCGTTTCAACTGAGATTTTCACGAGATTACTTGGCAATAAGAGGCTCGTAATGAAGATGCCTCCTAGCGTTCCGACAGCGGTAGCAAAATCATTTGCAGCTCTATTCCCAGCTATGATTGCAATAAGTATATTTGGTCTAATTAAGGTATTTACTTTAGTAGCAGGCATGCCTGATATCCATCAAGCATTCTTCGATGCATTACAGGAGCCAGTCTCCAAATTGGCTAACACACCTGGGTCGGCCATTGTTCTTGCATTGATTATCCATGTTCTTTGGTTTTTTGGACTTCATGGAGGAAATGTTATGGAGCCAGTTATGCAAGCGGTTTATTTACCAGCAATTGAAGCAAATATAAAAGCATTTGAAGCTGGATTAGAAATTCCTTATATCGTAACAAAACCATTTTTTGATGCCTTTATGTATTTAGGGGGTACAGGTGCAACGCTTGGTTTGATCATTGCGGTGTTTATTGCAGGCCGTCGTCATAAACATTATCGAAACATATCGGGCTTGAGTGCGGGACCAAGTCTATTTAATATTAATGAGCCAATTCTATTTGGTTTCCCGATTGTGTTAAATCCATTGTTAATCATTCCATTCATCTTGACGCCAGTAGTTCTGGTAATCTTTAGTTACGTTATGATTGCAACTGGAATTGTTCCAAAAACGGTTAACCTCATCCCATGGACAACACCACCTGTTATTGGTGGGTTTTTGGCCACAGGATCTTGGAAAGGGGCTGTATTAGCCGCTGTTAACTTAATCATTTCAGTAGTAATTTATCTGCCATTTGTTAAAATTGCGGAAAGAATTGAAGTGAAAAAACTTCAAGAAGAACTGGCATTACAAGATGAAGCTGATTCTCGTCAACAACAAAATGAATTATCAGTCCAAGATGGGCCTATATTACAACCAGAAGAAAAAACATTAATCTCAAGTAGGAAGTAGTGAGCAGTTATGAACTTAGAAGAACAAATCATGCAGATCATTCTTTATAGCGGGAATGCAAAAAGCACTGCCTTCGAGGCGATTCAAGCTGCAAAAGAAAATAATTTCGATCAGGCTAACGAATTGATTGAAAAAGCAAATGTGGAAATGAGCAATGCACATCGTGTTCAAACATTTTTAATACAGTCAGAAATTCGTGGTGAGAAAGTAGAATCCTCTCTCCTGCTCATTCATGCACAAGATCATCTTATGAACGCAATCACATTTAAAGATCTTGCAGGTGAATTTATCGCCTTATATGAAGCGATGAATAGCTGCCGGAAAAGTTGAATTGTAAATAATATCATTCGGGAGAAATCGAGTTAATACAGTGATTGCTCCCCCCTTTTATTTTTGACTATAAAATTCATACAAATATTATAGATATTGGAGGAACCAACTATGAAAATTGCGGTAATCGGTGGTGGCAGTAGCTATACACCTGAACTAATCGAAGGGATTATTCTTCGGGCGACTCAAATAAAAGCAGATGAAATCGTATTGGTTGATATTGAAGCGGGAAAAGAAAAACTTGAAATTGTCGGTTCTCTTGCAAAGAGAATGATTAAAAAAAGCGGTCTTCCCATCACGATTGAACTTACCTTTGATCGTGTTAAAGCAATTACAAATGCAGATTTTGTATTAACACAATTTCGGGTTGGTGGTCTTGATGCAAGGGCAAGTGATGAACGTATCCCACTAAAATACGATGTAATTGGTCAAGAAACTGTTGGACCAGGGGGATTTGCAAAAGCCCTTCGGACGATTCCCGTCATCCTCGATATTTGTAAAGAGATTGAGCAATATTCAAATGATGCCTGGTTGATTAACTTTACCAACCCAGCAGGAATAGTAACAGAAGCAATTCATAAGTACACGTCTGTCAAAGCTATCGGTCTCTGTAATGTGCCTATTAATATGAAACAAATGACTGCAACTATTTTAGAAGTTGATCGCGATAATCTAAACATGTCCTTTGCCGGATTAAATCACCTTGTCTATGCAACAAAGGTATTCGTCAACGGTGAGGATAAAATGAGTACACTTATCGAGCGCATCGCTGAGGGACGCAATATGAATATGCGCAACATTCATGATGCGCCATGGGATAAAGAGTTTTTACAAGCGTTAAATGCTTTGCCATGCCCCTATCATCGTTATTACTACATGATGGATGAAATGCTGATTGAAGAAAAAGAAGCAGCCGAACTCAGAGGAACACGTGCTGAACAAGTTAAAATCATTGAAAAAGGATTATTTGAAACCTATAAGAATCCTAATTTAGACGTCAAACCGAAAGAATTAGAAGAACGAGGCGGTTCACTTTATTCAGAAGCAGCCATCTCTCTTATTTCATCAATTGTTACCAATGACCATGCCATTCATACGGTGAACGTCCCTAATAATGGAACCATTACAGATCTCCCGGATAATGTTGTTATTGAAGTGTCTTGTACTGTTAATAGTGAAGGACCACAGCCCATTCAAGTTGGTAAACTCCCTCCTGAATTGAACGGCTTAATCCAACAGATAAAAGCATTTGAACAATTAACAATCGAAGCTGCTGTGACCGGAAATAAACAAAAAGCGTTGCTTGCCTTAACAACTAATCCGTTTGTTCCTTCCAGTAAAGTAGCTAAGTTATTGTTAGATGAGATACTAGAAGTCAATCAAGCCTATTTACCACAGTTTTCAATGAAGGCACTAGTGTAAATGAGAAAGCTCGGAATTTCAATTTATCCACAGTATGGGACAGAAATAGAACTCGTCAACTATATGGAAAAAGCTAGTTTCTATGGTTTCACACGTATGTTCACCTGTCTAATGTCCGCAACGGATGAACAAGATACCCAACAACTGCAAACTCTTTTAAAAAAGGCAAACGAACTCGAGTTTGAAGTTATTGCGGATGTCAGTCCATCTGTTTTCGAAGAAAAAAATCTTTCCTATAAAGATTTATCGTATTTTAAGGAACTTGGTTTGTCGGGACTTAGGCTTGACCTCGGTTTTTCAGGATTAGAAGAAAGCGTTATGTCTTTCAATGACTATGGACTTTCCATTGAATTGAATATGAGTCAAGGAACGAAATACCTTGAAAATATTCTTTCCTATCAACCGAACAAGCAAAAAATAATTGGTTGCCATAACTTTTATCCTCGACGTTACACGGGCCTATCAAGAGAACAGTTCCTCAAATGCTCTGCCCAATATAAAGAAAATGGCATCCGTACAGCAGCTATGATTTCTTCAAAAGATGCAGCATTTGGACCGTGGCCAGTCCAAGAAGGCCTTCCAACTCTTGAGGAGCATCGCTTTTTACCCATTGATGTTCAAGCAAAGGATTTCTTCCAAACAAATCTCATTGATGATTTGATTATCGGTAATGCTTTTGCGTCAGAGGAGGAGTTAAAAAGTTTATCCTTGCTCAACCGCTATTTATTAGAATTAAAGGTGGACTTTAAAGAACAAACTTCACAGATGGAGAAAGAAATTGCGTTAGAAAATCCACACTTCAACCGTGGAGATGTTTCCGCCTATGTTATCCGTTCTACGCAAAGTCGTGTTCTCTATCAACAACATGACTTCCCAGCTCATGATACAGATACAATTGCTCGTGGAAGTGTCACAATCGATAATTCCGGCTATGAGCGTTACAAAGGTGAACTCCATATTGCCCTCTCTCCTATGGAGAACAGTGGAAACACAAATATTGTTGCAACAGTTGACAAAGAGGAACAGTTTTTACTAGATCAGATTCATCCTTGGCAAAAATTTAAGCTAATCGAAAAGTAATCATTAGCGGTGTCAGGCACCGATTTCTCCACGTCTGACACCGTTTTTTCACAAACTCTGCCTGATAGTATATAACTACTTTGCCTTACGGGAAAAAAGTCTGGAGTGAGAGAAATGCTTACAAAGAGTTACTTATTCATGAAATTAGTAGTCGTCCATGGTGTCCTTGTTTTATCCGTCGGAGGAGCTGCCTCTCTTTTTGCACAATGGGAAAGCTTGCTTCTTGCCTATTTAGCCATTGGCGTACTTACAATTATGAGCATACTGGCATTCTATTTAACTTTTGGAAAAACATTTACGTTATTGGCACAAACCGCGTTGGAGGCTTCATCACTAACGAAAATAGATTGTTCGAATACACCGGATGACATTAAAAAGCTGCATTTGGTCATTCACAGCCTTTCGAATGACAATGAGGTGCTTTTCCAACAAGTTAGTGATGCAAGTATGCACGTCATAATGTCTGCCGGAGAACTTACAGCCATTTCCGAAGCAACCTCAGCCACTAGTGCTGATATCAACAGCGCCATTCTTGGCATTTCACACGAAGTATTACATCAGGTCGCAGATATGGAAATCGTCAGCAACCGAGTGAAAATGATGAACGATTCAATTGATATGATGAATCAACAAAATCAGATCATTAGACAAGTGACAACAAATTCAGAAATGGCCACACAACAAGGTGCAGAGATGGTTGCACAGCTTAAACAATCCAATGAAGAATCCTTACACGCCTCAGACCAAATTAGTGTAAGCATTTCAGCACTATATAATAAAACATTGGATATTTCCCGGATAACCGAAACGATTAAAGGTATTTCTTCAGAAACAAATTTATTGGCATTAAACGCCAGTATAGAAGCAGCAAGGGCGGGAGTGCATGGGAAAGGGTTTGCTATCGTTGCTATTGAAGTACGTAAATTAGCGGAGCAGTCAAATACTTCAACACAACAAATTCAAAAAATGATCGCAAGCATTGAATACGAAACAGAAAAGACCATACAGACAATGACGGAAACCATCTCCCATTCCAAGCAGCTTGATGAGTCCGTTAAAGCAACGGAAAAAGAATTTATCGCCATTCGGCAAGCCGTTACACAAACCATTGAAGCAATCGATACTTTAAATGATGAATTAAAAAAAGTGACCGAACAAAACCATACGATATCGATTGCTGTCCAAAACTCATCCGGTGTTTCTCAGCAAACTGCAACATCCGTAGAAAATATTACTTCATCAATAAAAAAACAAAGCAAAATGATCGCCATGATTGCAGAGTCCGCCGGAAGTCTAAGCGTGATCAGCATGCAGCTAGATTCGATAGTGGAATCTTAATAACACACCGCACTTATAAGTCGAAATAAACAATCCCCTATGCATATCGCATAGGGGATTGTTTTACCATGTACTATTTTTATATTTTCGATAGTAATTAACTTGTCTGGCGAATAAATACAGCTTACGTTTGAAATGACGGTCTTTTTTATAAAACAAAGGATTGCCGTACTTCCCTGCTCTAAGCAACGCTTTCACATCTTTGAGAACTTCTTGGTTTGACACAAATTTCTTCAGTACGATTTTAGGTACGACAGTGAATAGGAATTTTTTATTCAGTAGCGTCAGCTCTTTCTGTTGACCATGAATGACGTCATCGACTAAATACTTCGCCATATTATGTCCACAAGCCGTAATATAGTAGCTTGATCGTCCTTGTCGTATATTCACCTCAAACACTTTGAACTTACCGTCCCGCTCGTCATACTTCAAATCAAAGTTCGCATAACCGACGTAGTTCAATGCTTCAAGGAAGCCTTTTAGTTTCAACATCATCTCTTCGTTATATCGAGTGATGAGCGCTGTATAATTCCCTATTGCAGTGACTGTATGCTCTTGTAGCACGACTTGTGCGAAAGTGATCAGCTCAGCTTTTCCTTGACTGTTCATGTAGAATACGGAATCCCACATGTATGTATCGTCCCCTGGAATATAGTCCTGGATAATGAGATCCTCTCTATAGCCGCCCGCTTTAATCGTTGTAATAACGTTATGGACTTCATCGTAGGAATCGACCTTATACACTTTCTCCATGCCTGCAAACGGATTCTTATAGTACTCGACACCGTTGCTTGGTTTGATAATGATTGGGAACATGACCTTTTCTGAGAATGGCTTTTCATCCCGACAAGAATAGTAATATGTAGCCGGTGCTTCAATACCATGTTCTGCGCATAACTTATAAAAATTCGATTTAACGAGCACATCGTTCATAAGTGGTTCCGAAATATAATTAAACACGAAATGACTTTTCAACTCGTCCGCATTTTCAATAATCATCCGGACGTAAAGATCATTTGTTCCGATAAGCAGCATTTTTTTCCCTGGCTCCGCATACTTCTCTGCAATCTCTTTCAAGAAGCTCACGAATACTTGTTGTTCAGGCAGTTTTGGATTGAGTTCTATCGTCTTTATAATTGAGCTTAAACTGGTGAATGATAAAGATTCTTTTCCTACTAGAATTGGGTTGATACCATACTCTTCATGGAATGAGATCGCCATGTTGTAAGCATTCATGTCTGTTCCGATAATGATTGGTATGAAATTATTATTTGTCATTTTATCCTCCAACTATCTTTTCTACTCATAAGTGTATGGCTCCTGTTTTTCATTGTCAAGGAAGCGCATTATGAGCTGGACCATAATAAAATCCAGTACTGCCCCAATTGGCTAGTACTAGATTCCTTTTCATACTATGGATTACTCTCATGTCTATTGATTAACCATTTTCTTACACAACATACAGGTAAGCTAGGCGCAAAAGTCTTTATGTCGACTAGTACGTTCCTGGATCGCTTTCGGCTACAATAATCACGGCAGCTTTCCCAAGGAACAGATGTGGATTACTCTTGCACCAGCTGGATGGGGCCCTCGACTGGCCAAATTGAAAAATCTGTAATGATGCCGTCAACGTTGTATTGATAAGCTTTGTCCACCCATCCTCGATTTTTCGTAGACCAAACTAATACTTTTCCACCTTGATTATGTATTTGATTGATCTCACGTTTATTGACATATGAGACATTAAAGTTAATATATGTCGCAAAGGATGTCAGGTCAATTATTTTTTGAGAGGACAGAGATTGAATAGATGGTTTTATGAGTAGGGCCACCTCTAATTCTGGAAGCAACGTGTTCATTTTCCTCATCGATTCGATATCGAAAGATTGAACAATAATGCTGTTCAAATCATTATATTCCCCCAACAAAGCCACTACTCGCTCTTCGATACCCGGGTACATCGATGGCTTCTTAATCTCTATTAATAAACCAGTTTCCCCGTAAAATTCTTCGAGCAATTCATTTAAAGTAATGATTTTTTCTCCGGCAAATGAAGAATGGAATTTCCCTCCTGCATCTAGCTCTTTCAATTCGGCAAGCGTGAAGTTTTTCACATAGCCAGAACCATTTGTTGTCCTGTCCACTTTGTCATCATGCATAATGATTAACTCTCCATCTTTCGACAGGTGCACATCACATTCTAAAAAGTCTGCCCCAAGCTCTAATGCTTTTCGAAAAGCTGACTGCGTATTTTCTGGAGCAAAATTAGAAGCGCCACGGTGCGCAACACTAATCATTCCATTCATTTCTACATGATGAAAAGGTCGTGCCTCGTAACCAACTAGAAGTAGCATACATATACTTACAAAGACGAATAATAGCTTCTTTTTCTGTAACTCCCCCATAATTATAACCTCAGACCAAATGATGAATACTAACTATTCTAATCATTCTTTTTATTTATTATAGCATATGCGGAAGGTCCTGCAACTGTTAATTCTTACTAGGCTTAAAGATACAAATAGTTCCAATAAAAATCTCTATAGATAGTCGGCACTTAACAAATAGATTGTTCTTCCAACATCGCTTTGTCGCTAGATTCGTTCGTTATACTTGCGAGGTATACCACCTAGTTAATTCTAAATAAGCAGTGCGGAATATATAGATTGAAATAAAGAACCCCAATGAATTCGCTTCGGCTGCCCCTTGGAAGGCGCCTTCACTCAGTTTATATAGGTATTCATTTGTTAACATAAATTATTTCTTTTCTTATAAATACAAGGATTCACATGATCCTATTTCATTTAAAAGGGAGCTGTAAAATATGGCTATAAAACCACCTCACTTGCAGCCAGGAGATACTGTTGGGATTGTTACGTTGGGGAGTCCATTGGCAGCAAGTAGAATAGATGCAGGAATAACAACTTTACGGAATTTGGGGTTTAAAGTACTTGTAGGCGAGCATGTCTATTCATCGAATGGATTCCTCGCAGCGACGCCCCAACAAATGGCGTCGGATTTGATGAACATGTTTCAGAATAAAGAAGTGAAATGGATATTGCCTTCAAGGGGCGGCGTTGGTGTAGCAAGTATTCTCCCCTTCCTCGACTTTTCTATCATTTCTCAAAATCCGAAAATCGTCTCAGGCTACAGTGACATTACAGTACTACTAAATGTACTGTACGAATATGCGGACTTAATTTCATTTCACAGCCTTCTCCTGCTAGACTTCAATCCAAATACTCCGGCATATAATTTCAATCAATTCTTCTCAGCAACCACAACATTAACCGCGCCTTGGCTAATAAATAATCCACCTGGTATGCTTCTCGAAAGCTTAGTTCCCGGAAACGTAACCGGTCCCGTTGTCGGAGGCAATCTCACATCTTTCATCGGTACGTTAGGAACTTCTTTTGAAATCAATACGGAAGGAAAAATTATCGTACTTGAAGAAACGCATGAACCGATTAACACAGTTTACAGGTATTTGAATCATCTTTTATTAGCCAAGAAGTTCGATGATTGTGTAGGGATAATAATGGGGGAATGTACAAATTGTGTAGATGCATATGGAAAGTCCTATAACGATCTTATAAACGATTTTCTAGTACCTTTAGGTAAACCACTCATGTCCAATCTAGCAACTGGACATGGCATTTATAAAGCTACAATACCTATTGGAGCAACCTTGAATATGAATACAGTTAACCGGACAATAACTGTGATTGAACCTGCTGTTAGCTAGCAATAACACATTGCTTAATCCCTGAGTATTAATTATTAAATATGAAAGCAGTATGGATTCATCCTACTCCGAATACAGTAGATAGCATCGACACTATAAGAGGAGTGAATATCCGATTCCGACATTTGTAACACAATCATTGGATGAGATCCGATTTTGGTCACGGATTATGAAGGAACACGCTTTCTTTTTAAGTCTCGGGTTTACTGCAGATGATACAGAACTTATTCGAGAAGCACAGCAATTTATTGCAGTATTTGAACGAATTGAAGAACAAATTAGCAATTACAACGAAACAACAGATCCGAATGTAATTAGACAACTAAACATTCAAGTGTATCAGGCGGCAGCTTCTATTTGGGCTTATAAACGAAAAGTACTGGGATTGATATTACGGTGCCAAATTGTGTCCAATAATATTCCTTTATTAGTTGATCATACAAGCCGAGAGGCGGCTTATTTTGCTAAGCGATTGAAAGAATTAAATGAAGGTAAGCTGATACCTTTACCTGAGGCAATTATTAAAGAGAATGTGTTTTTCTTAAAAATAATGGCGGATCACTCAAAATTCATCAGCCATCTATTAGACCCATCCGAAAGAAAACTTGTCGATCAAGCTCGAGAATTTAGCCATGATTTCGACCAACTTCTTTTCCAAGCACAAGATTTGGATCACATGCGTCCTCAGTCAGAAACTCAACCGCTTTTAGAACACTTTCTTGACCAAAATCGCGTTTCTGTCGTATCGTTACGCGATTTCAAAAAGACGGCAAGAGATTTAATTGAAGCATGTAAAATAAAGAGCAACATTCCCGCTTTGCTTGCTGACCACGTTTACCGTGAAGCGGATCACTTCCTTCAAATTATTGATGCATTCGATGAGCATCTTACAACACAAAGTACTTAACACCTTATTATGAAAAAATTGCTGGGATTCATTTCGAGACACTTATTCCCCTTCCGGCGTATTTCATCATATACACCTCCACTATCATAAAAAAGTTATTACCTGACGTGGTATATCCAAAGAAAAAGAACCAACATATAAAATGCTGGTTCTCTCCTACTGAGGAATTATCTAAAAAATTCTCCAATAATATAATTCTTCCGTTTCTTTATACATTTCTGCACCCGTCTTTTCTAATACTCTATGAGAAGCATTATTGTCTTTTTCGGTATCTGCAATTATATACCGAACATTAGGCTGACTTAACAGCCAACTTTTCGTTCTAATAATCGTTTCCGTCAAATAGCCATTACCTTGATAGTTAGGCAATGTGTAATAGCCGATTATTACTTCACCATTTGCATTTGGCAAGCCCTTTAGCATCATGCCGCCAATTACACAATTATTATCATCAGAAACAATTAACCAATTTGTATTCCACAAATAATTTTGCTTATCATTTACTACCTTTGTAAGTCTATATTCCATGGCTTGCCTAAGTTCCTCACTAAGAATTTCATCTGAATGACTTAGTGATAACTTTAATTCCATTGCCTTCTGATTATCAATTAGTAATTTTAAGTTTACCGCATTTAAGGGTATTAATCTTAACCGTTCTGTCTTTAATTCCATCATTTATACACTCCTATCATAATTTGCGTCTATTAAATAGACAAATAACAAATTTAGAAATAAGTATATGTTATTGGCAGCGGCTCCCATAATATTAATTCCATATAAAAGAGGAAGCAATAAATTCATTTCCAATAAAAGTATGGATAATTAATTCTAACAATTAGATAACTTCCGTGCAAGTTCGCTGGTACTTTTCGCTATCTAACGGGATTCTTATAAATAATTCCGTATACAACCAGAAGATACCAATCATCAAAATAATTCCAATATAAACGGACATTATTGCAACAATTAAATCAGCTCCGCTAAATGGAATCTTTGAAAAGACCGAATAAGACTTCCGTTAATCTGCCAGAATCAAATCAAACAGCATCATTATATACCAAGCATTCGCCGACATGACCGATACTCTAAACTATAAGGCCAATCAACAGCCTGTTTTCGATATTAAGAACGCTCAACAAACGTACAACCGCAACTTCAACTCCATCAACATGTATGAATTCAAACATTTCCGCTAGACGAACACCAATATAACTATTTAAAGAAAGTTCCGCTGCAAGAACAAGTGCCTTGTTCTTGCAGCGGAACTGAAAACGCCTTTCTCAAGTTTTTTAATTAAGCGATAGTCTGATAGGATAACCATATGTTTTTTGGGAACGTCTTCCGTGTAACCACTTCGAATGGTTATACATAAATGGAAGGCGTTTTTCCTTACTATAGACTCTAATTTACAGTACAGGTATCAAACCTTGGACAGTTAACCATATAAGTAGTGCAAAATTAGCGCCACACAACAGAGAATGAAAATATGTGCAGAACGGGTATTGGATACTACGCCTGGGAGAGGAAGGTCGATCAACTATTAATCATTGAGCATGCATGCAGTATGGACATTCATAAATATTCAATTACTCGGTATATAATGATTCCAAAAGGAAAGGGAATTCGAACATTTTCTACTAAGACAGTATTTCTATTACAGTTAATCGACTGGGTTAAGAAGCATAAGTGTACGCCCAAGTTTAAACGTTTGAGAACAGCACTGTTGAGTAAATCACCTGATAGCTACTCTAATTCCACAATAATCGGTTCGAAATCAATACGTTTATTATCGCTTTGACTATTGCTTACATGTGCGAATGGATAAAATGTAATGGATGTTGCTTCTTGGGCAAGACCATGAATCGTTGCATTCCATGTGATATCTTCACTGGAATCTCCACCTTTTGTTCCTGTTCCGCCAGTATAAGGCACTTTATATTCGTTACCTAAATTATCAATTGCATGTAACTCTGCTTCAACGTACATCCAGTTGTTATGAACGGATGGTTTGACATTTTGTAAATAGTTTACTGTTAAATTGACATCTGTTTTGATTGCGTCAATTAATTCGACTGTAATACCTTCTTTACTTACTTGTTCATTAATCGAAATATGTGATCCCTTTAGCGCATTTAAAGAAAATGCAAACTGCCAATCCCCTTTTATTGTCTTTTGATCTGAAGAAATCGATTTTGGTTTCCAAATAACATTTACCGTCTCCTTAGCGTCCTCCAGCATTGATAAGGTCATCATGCCGACATAGCCGACTCCATCGACATACTCTCCTTCATAGCCAGCATTACTTATATTAGTGGGCAGATTTTCGAAAGTTGGAAATGAACCTAAATCCTCTTCTGTTCGCAGTACATACGAAAGCGTCACCGTATTCCCATCATAAAATGCTTTCTCAATAATTAGTTCGACGCCATTACTTTTTTCAACTAAACCAATATCTGTACTGATTTCCTCATACGCTTGATAATAGTCTTCTTGTAAGATGAAATAGTCGAATGCATGACCAATGACTGGAATTTGCGTAACAAAGTTAGCAAATGCAGGTGACACATAAGCAGAGGAAATCGTACAAATAGACAGAATCCCTACAACTGCAGTATATTTAACCATTCGTTTGAAGGGGAATTTTATTATCTTTTTCTCCTGTTTAAAAGCATCTATCAAAATAGCATCTAACTCTTCAGAAGGAACAGGAATTTCATTTATCACTTCTTTAAAGCGGTTTTGCTCGGTCATCTATATACACTCCTTTTAATATCGGTTTGAGTTTCGCTAACGCTCTCTTGCCATTCGATTTGACTGTACCGATTGGTTCGCCAAGTATCTCTGCTATTTGCTCAAAAGTTAAATCTTCATAATATCTCAAAATAAGGACTGTCTTATATTTGTCATTTAATCTATAAATGGCATCAAGTAAGTCCATTTTTTCATCAGATGTTGCCATCTCCGCGGAAAGGGATTGAAATTTCAGATCGTCCATCAAAACCACTTTCTTTTGTTTTTGAAGTACACCAAGTGATACATTGATACAAATTTTCATCAGCCATGTCGAAAAATACTTTGGCTCCCTTAACTGATGAATAGACTCAATTGCCGATAGCACAGTTTGCTGGAAAACGTCTAAAGCATCCGCCTTATTTCGAACATAACTAAATGCAGTACGATAAATTTTCTCTTTTTCTTGTTGAAGCAAAAACAACAACGCTTGTTGATCTCCTCCAATCGCTTTTATTACTTTCTTGTCATTAACCGTCATTTTTTTCACCGTCCTGACTATTAGAGAGTTTTCAATCAAAAAAAGATGCACTTTTTGGAAATAAAGAACTACTCAACCGATAATGGCTTCTCTTTTGGGGGGGACATTAGAGAAAAAACATTAATAAAAACGCTTATTGAAACGACTAAAAAAGCATCGGTGCAATAACCGATACTTTCACTTTTCTGAAAAAATTATAATTAAACTAAAAGGAGTGTTCGACATACATGTAGCGCAAAATCAGCGTTACAGCGCAGAGGATAAAAATGTATGCAGAACGGATATTGGATACTACGACTGATGAAGAAGGACAATCAACTATGTTGCCATAGAGCCCCCATCCGTTAGTCTAACACCAACGATTATGGTGCATCACAGACTATTGCACCCAATATGGGTAGCCACTTATGGAATATTAATCCTACTTTAGTTACTGGAACAGACTTACCTATATTATATGAAGGATGAAGCTGGAGAGTGTAAAATATCTTGTGTAAATGAATAAATACAAAAAGGAAGACCTTTTCTTGGTAGAATTAAGTCACCACAACCAATCCTAGAAAAGAGGTCTTCCCTATGACTCAGTTTACAGCAGATATTGTCCAAGCACTAGTCCAAAAACAAGATATTACCGAAGTTTTTCGTTCGCATTTAGAAACAGCGGTAAATGCGCTGCTCGCCACGGAGCTGACGGCTTTTTTAGATTATGAAAAATACGACCGAATCGGTTTTAATTCAGGTAATTCACGTAATGGTTCATATGAAAGAACGCTACACACGGAATATGGTGACCTCCAAATCACAATTCCCCGTGATCGCAACGGCGAGTTTAAACAACAGACAGTCGCACCTTATAAGCGGTCAAATGATACACTTGAATCATTTGTCATTCACATGTTTCAAAAAGGCGTGACCATGTCGGAAATTGCCGATTTAATCGAAAAAATGTATGGCCATCATTACACACGTCAAACAATATCTAATATGACACAGGTAGTGGGTGAACAAGTAGAGGCCTTTACTAAAAGGAAACTCAGTGCGCGCTACGTCTGTGTTTATTTAGACGCAACCTATATTTCTGTTCGACGTGAAACGGTCTCTAAAGAGGCTGTTTATATAGCTGTGGGCATTCGTGAAGATGGATCAAAAGAAGTAATTGCTTACACAATCGCTCCAACAGAATCAGCATTTAATTGGAAAGAGCTCTTACTAGAAACAAAAGAGCGTGGCGTTGAAGAAGTCCTTCTATTCCTTTCAGACGGCTTAACAGGTATGGTTGACACGATTACAAGCGTATTTCCTAAAGCGCAATTCCAAACATGTTTAGTGCATGTGGCGCGCAATATTTCACATAAAGTACGTGTTGAAGACCGTGCTGAGATTTGTGATGACTTCAAAACGGTTTACCGAGCTGATAATCAGGAAGCTGGGCAAGTCGCGTTAGATAATTTCTGTGAAAAGTGGAAAAAATCATACCCAAAGGTGACAAAATCACTCGCTACAAATGACCATCTACTTACCTTCTACAGCTTTCCAAAGTCAATTTGGCGAAGCATATACTCAACGAATTTAATCGAGTCATTTAACAAGCAAATCAAGAAATATACAAAGCGCAAAGAGCAGTTTCCGAACGAAGAAGCACTCGAACGCTTCCTAGTCTCGCAGTTTGAAGAGTACAACCAACGTTTCTCCACACGATGCCATATCGGTTTCGATCAAGCACGCGCAGAGCTGGCTGAGATGTTTGAAGTGAAAGAATAAAAAGTGTGATGATCATTAAGAAGAGGTCCGATTGTCATTTACACATAAATATTGACACTCCCTGAAGCTGTTGCTTAATTTACCTATACATTCAATATTATCGTTCTCTAGGCTTAGCTTTATTGTTATACATTATTATCATTAATTAGAGTTTTTTATTTCATGGAAGTTAAATAAGACTTAAATTTAATAGTCAAAATGTAATAAACAAAGTTTAACCTCTGGCCATTCATTTCGAATTCTCCGCTATCAGTAGCTGTTCTCTCAAATCCATTTTTCTCTAAAACTTTTTGAGAAGCTATATTGTTAGTTGTTGTTTTCGCTTTAATTTGTTTTATGTCTATGTCAGTTACTGTTTCTACTAATAACTTCAATGCTTTAGTGGCAATACTTTTTCCAGTATGTGCTTGCCCCACCCTATAACCGAGATGACCCGTTTTTTGAGATTTATCAATATCCACGACATTTATTCTTCCTAGAATTGAATTATCTTTATCTTTAATTAAATAAAAATATGAACCTCCTTGAACTTGTTCTTCAAGTAAATCTTCGTGTCTTTTTTTAAAAACCTCAAGGTTATAATAGTCATTTCCACGAGTAGGTACCATTTCTTCGAAAAATGCTCTGTTATCAAGTTCAAACTTATACAAACCTTCAGCATCTGTATCCTGTAATTTTTCAATATATATGTCCATGTATAATAACCTCTATTCTTATATTGTTGTCTATTAGAAGTCTCTCCATGAGATTCTACCTGTTAACAGCCATTCGATTGCTGAACGATCTCCCTTATCCCATGTGCTTAAGGTAAACATAACCCACTTCACAAACGCACTCGTTAATTGAAGAGTATACGAAGATAGGGAATTATTTTACTAATTCTTCTCCTATTAAAATTTCATAAAGGTCTGCTGAATCTTGCTTTGTTAATTTCACATATTTATCGCTATCGTTAACTATCTCTAGATTTTCACCATTTGAGCTAATCCATAGTAAATAAGACGCTATTTTGTCTTCGCTGCCGTAGCGATTCTTAGAAGGAAATTGAAATTGGTAGTCAGCATAGTGTGCCATTGCTACCTTTTCATTTTCAAAATCAGCATTTCCAACTATATCTATCGCTTTTTTTACCTGATTTTTTTTAGTGACTTCTTTGATGTCTTCAAAAACATTTTCTTCACCAGTTCGTTTCTGTACAGTTATTTTTTGCCCAACCATTTCATTCAAACAACCCGAAGTAACTAACAGAAAACCAAGTAGAGATAAAAACAGTATTAATTTTTTCAATCTGTTCTCCCCTTTTATTATTACTTTCTTATTGTACGACCCTGTACAGTTAGTTGAACAATAGTTGCACGGTTAATAAAGTTAATCTTCAATCAGAGGGGGGTTCTTCATCCCCCACTGATTGTTAGTTTAACCATTCGGGCTTTTACGGGCAGTTGATCCCCCACTTATTCTTCTTGTGTCCTTGAATACTTGAAGTGGGGGTCTTACTACCCGTTAATGCGGGATAAAACTATTCGAGCCTTTTTCGATTAGGCTAATTTCCAATCACTTCCCTTGTTATTCATTTTTTCTTGGTCCAAAAAGATATAAACCCTATAAAAGATAACAATGCTACAAATGTCCATATATTAAAGAAAATATTGTTCGAAAATTGACTAAGCAATCCTACCTCCATATATGGGTGATTTGTATTAATATAATTCCGGTATATTGTTGCTCTATAAAAAGTAATCACCCCAATAATAATGAAAACAATTAAGTAACTATACTTGAACCATTTCTGCTTTGTTAACGAAAGGATTTTATGAAGTTTCTCGAATACAAAAATCAATGAAAAATAGAAATAGAAAATAACTGGACCTGGAGCCATAACAAAAAACAGAGCTGCATTACCATTACCACCACCTAATAAATCATTTGTGGGGTCAAATGGAACAGTTAATCTATGTGCAAAGAAAAACCCAAAAGCAGTAATTAATCCAGAAATAAAAATGCTAATAGTAAATAGTATCCTCATACCCCTATCCCCCTCCAAAATATAACGTTCTGTTTCATTTATGAATTCGACGTATTTGTTACAATCATTGAACGGGCTTGCATAGTCCACACGCACCAGGTTAACATAACGCCATTTCACGGAAGTATTTAACTCCATTACTCAAAAATATAAAGCTACTATGAAAGGCAGCTATATCTTCACCAAAGCCCACCGTTATTGCAGCATATTAAATACTAAAGCAATTAGATAAAGTGGGACTCCGACAATTAACATTCCAGCAATTAGATAACAAATACTCGTAAAAATAAACTTAAAGAAATCAAAGATAGCTCCAGCTAAATCGTCAATAAACCTTGTCATTTCTACCCCTCCATAATCTGTCCTGTTATTAGAACATTTTCCCACAAAAGACAACAAAGCAAAAACAAATGAAATAATCTTACCAAACACAACTTCATTTTGAAGTATTTCTACTTTGTCCCACGCAACAACAATATCTGGTTTATAAGCGTTCGTTTTAAAATATCCAACTAACTTCATACAAGCTATATAAGATACATGGATTAATATTGAACCAATAATAGCCTGAAGAACCACCTTTACATTGACAGCTCCTTCTCAACTCACACCACCATAATAATCCATATTATTCATTTCACTAACTTGTCCATAGTTACACAAGAAACTAGAATAGCTCCATAAGAGCTAACTGAAAAACATCCATTCACTCGCTGAACGACTTTGTATACACCATTCACAATGGGTTGACATCCCCCTAATTGATTGAAGTATTTAAGTCCATTACTCAATTAGAAAGAGCTGTAATGAAAGGCAGCCTAATCTTCACTAAAGCAACCCGTTAGCCTGACTCCAACGACCACGATACGTAAAGCGCTTTCGAGAGATTAATCCTACATTAGTTTTTGCACCGGCATTGCCTATATTTTCTGAAGGATTGATTTGATTATATTTCCATTATACCATTCTCAACAAATAGACTTTTTCGAATTAGCTGTTTCCTTAAGTGTTGTTGCTTTAGGGATGATTTTTATTATATTTATATTTTCTGATATAATAGTAATGTAAACAATCCAAATGATTAATTCGCTATATCTCATATTATGTATTAGGTGGTGATTAGATTTTGAAAAACATTTCTTGGTTAAAAGGTCTTATTTTCGGTGTTCTATTTTCATTGGTTACTGCATTGTTATTTATGTTGATAGGACAAACGTTGGCTGGTGGCATAACTTTATTCAGGGGTGAAAGTTGGTTATATTTCTCAGTGATTTTTCCTTTCGCAATTACCTTTTCAGTGTTAGGAGGATATTTTCACAATAAAAACGAAATCTCCAACAAAAAACTTTGGCTCTTAAGCCTTCTAAGTGCATTTCTTGTAGCTTTATATAGCGGAACGATAGGTGCAATTTTTGGCGAAACTATCGTTAGAGGTGGCATGAAAACGATAAACGTTGAAGGTACATTGATTTGGGGTACAATATATGCTTTCATTTTACTTCCAATTACCACACCATTTGCAAGATTACTGATAGGCATTTTGCATAAAATTATCAGAAGATAGATAAATTACACATATTTCTCAAATGAACTAAAACATTATAATGCTACTATGCAGTTGAGCGATTGGATTGCTGTTTTATAGTTTGATCCATTTTTTTGCTGTATTAAAAAGTCCAATTCCGATTCCTTCTAAAATACTCTTTGCCTTGTCATCTAGTATTCCTCATCTCTTGAATAGTCCACATATAATACCTACATCGACAGTCTTCCATTTATACCTGCTTATCCAACGGACACAATGTTTGAACTCTACGAGAGTGGGTGGGTATGATAGGTTCATTTGCCTGATGCAATAACCGCTTCAGCCTTTCAATGTAAATCGTACCCACAGAGGCTCCATTTCTAAATACCTCACCTTATTTAGCTGAAGACAACCGACTTTTCTTACAGGTTAATATCGAGCTATAATTACCTTCATCTGCTACTATATATATACGTCTAAATTTAGTGAGTGATAACTGTGCCCCAACTTGGATTTAACTCAAAATTATATTTCAAAACCCAAAACCCTCGACTGGAATCAGTCGAGGGTTTTTGTTGCGTAAGGGAAAGAATTCTCCTGATGATGCTGAATTTATGAATCATGGTTTGAATTCGATAGGGGGCAAAAAAATGGAGAATCAAAAGTATAAAAACCTTAAATTAGGCGAACGTGGAGCAATCATTAGCATTATTGCTTATGTTTTTCTTTCTATCATAAAGTTGGTTGTTGGGTATATAAGTGACTCTGCCGCATTGAGGGCAGACGGTCTAAACAATACAACTGATATTGTCGCATCAATTGCTGTCCTTATCGGACTAAGACTTTCACAAAAACCACCTGACAAGGATCATGGTTACGGTCATTGGAAGAGTGAAACAATTGCCTCAATGGTCGCTTCATTCATTATGTTAGCAGTTGGTATTCAAGTATTGAATGAGGCAATTACCTCCATGTTTCAAGGTGGTAAAGAGACCCCTCATATTGGCGCCGCTTATGTAGGTGTTTTTTCTTCAATAGTTATGTATTTTGTCTACCGTTACAACAAAAAACTAGCCGAAAAAATTAATAGCAAAGCGGTTATGGCCGCCGCAAAAGATAACATTTCAGATGCCTGGGTAAGTATAGGAACGGCTATAGGTATATTCGGTTCACAATTAAATATGCCATGGTTGGATACGCTAACTGCCATTACTGTTGGACTATTAATATGTAAAACAGCTTGGGATATCTTCAAACTAGCTTCACACGAACTTTCGGATGGATTTGATGTAGATAAAATTAAACTCTATCAGGATATAGTCAAAAAGGTGGATGGAGTTCTAGGTATAGAAACAATTAAAGGGAGGTACTACGGAAATAATGAAGTAATCGATGTTGTGATTTTAGTTGATTCATCATTAAATATTAAAGACTCTCATGATATAGCCAGCCATGTTGAAAAAGTCTTGATAAATGATCATGGTGTATACGATGTTCATGTCCATGTAGAGCCTGAATGAATCTCCCGAGACTGAAGTCACGGGTGTTCTGGGCTTAATCATAAATTAATAATACCAACAAATAAATTGCTATTTCTTCCTCCTCAATAAAAAGCACCTGACATCCAAACATTTCATAACCATTTGGATACCAGGTGCTATTCGCTATACATTAACTTCTAGGCGCCCATAACATAACGGATACACCAACTATACAAATTGCAGCACCAATCCAATCGTATGTATCCGGCATCTTTTTATCGACGCCCCATCCCCAAAGTACAGATAACACAATGAATACCCCGCCATAAGCAGCATACACCCTGCCAAAAGTCGGGAAGTGTTGGAAAGTGGCAATCACTCCGTACATCGCTAAAACAAGCCCACCTATTAGACCCAAGTAAGCCGGTTTACCCTCTCTTAACCACTGCCAAATTAGATAACCTCCACCGATTTCCGCTAGACCCGCAAATAAAAAAAGCAGTATTACTGTAATCAAAATAAAGTCATCCTTTCGAAAGTTTAATATGCAGGTTTTATAGCCTTTTTATATAGATGAAGTAATCACTAGCAACCTGGAGAAAAACGCGGTAAAAAATCTCCAGAGGCATAAAGGTCATAATGATTCCCTTCAAACCCGCTTCGATCCACCCTCTTAGGCACCTTGGCTCAGTTTTTTATATGTATTCATATGTTCAATATACTTCGACATAATGCTGATTGAATTGAAACCCATTGTCAATGTTTGAATATTAATGTTTAGGAATGTCTTCATTATACTTCAATCACCCTTTCCTCTTTTGATAATATAATTGCGAAGTCCATAGGTAACAGCTTATACATTATTTCGTACCAATGAATAATCTATAGTAAGTAGTGACTTAGCCATCAGAGGAGGTTTTTATATTGTCACGGAGGAGAAATGGAAGATTTCGTTTTTGTATTCTACCAGGCTATAATTGGTGTGGACCTGGCTGTAATGGGCCCGGCGCACCTATTAATGATTTAGATGCAGCTTGTAAAGCACATGATGATTGTTATCGCAGGGGTAGAAACCCATGTGAATGTGACCGCGAATTTCTTAATCGGCTACGATCTAAAATAGATCCATGTACTAAAAAAGGAAGACACGCCCGTATGCTTTATAATTATATGAAACTACAAAAGATTTTCACTTGCAACTTTTATAGATAATGAAAGGCACTTGGTACTAAAGTAATTCAGCGTATTTTAGAACTAGGTGCTTTAAATCATGTTTTTTCCGATCTTTTAATTACCAATAAACTCATATGGTACAGTTAGCATTAAAAAAACTAGAAAAATAAGTGAAAATGATGAAGCAGATAGAACTTTTACAGGTTGCTAGTACTACTCAACTTAATATTTACACATCCTATATCTGAAAGGAATTCCATCCCTAAATGTTCCTAGCACTTATGCAAACTTCATTTGCACCACCAACCTGGCTGAAGACAATCTTGACGCTGCAATGGACTTGGTCAAATTGGGCGTTTGCAATTGTTCCGGTACGCTGACACTTCAAAACCCGAATTTGCACCTGAATTGTCCTGGTGACAGTAATTTATCACCATAAAGGATCATTGATAGGATCTTTCTTCTGGAGTTCCAAATAATATGGACCTAGGCTAAACATGATATACGCAGCACATGAGACATGCACAACAATACCTAGCAATATATTATCAAATAGCTGAGGGGTGATAATCATAAAAGGTATAAATATATTTAACATACCACCTTTTAATCTTGATTTTTTCGTTCGGTACTGTATTTGACCACAGTAAGGACATGTCATTTTTGTGTTTTTCATGCTTTGTTTCAAGGCCTCTCGATAGGACCATTCTTCACCACATTCCACACAAATCGGTAAGCCTTTTCCACTTTTTTGCAAGCCTCTCTTTAACAAGGCCCGCAGAATAATAAAGAAGCTTATGTAGAGTACCGCTTTTGAAAAATCATTAGTAAGCATTGACCAAGTCGTAGTCGTTATAGGTTCAATCGGTGCTGCACCTTGCGCCTTACTTGCAGGTCCCTCCTGTTGCCATAGCAAATAACTGAAGCCTATTGCGAATATCGTGAAAATCGCGAGCACAAATCGATATTGTAAGTTGATGCGTCTCTTGTGGTTGTGTAATTTTGCTTTTGCCTTCGTTACAATTAGCTGCTTCTTCTCTTTGGATAATGACACAGACTGAAGCTCACGATTTAAATCTTCCTTAAATTGATTCACGGCCTAGTTCCTCCCATTCATAATCAATTATCCGATTTCCCAGTTGCTTTCGCGCACGCTGTAATCTAGTTCTTACCGTAGCTTCCGGACGCTCCAATAATTCCGCGATTTCTACCGTCGTCATCTCCTGAAAATAATAAAGAATGAGCACTTCACGATAGGTGATTGATAATGTAAACAAGGCTTCCACTAATTCCTGCTTTTCCACTTTCTCAATCATTGCACGTTCAGGCGTATGAGTTGTGCCTCTCCCTTTAATTTTTTCAAACAGCATGGTTCGCTTGTTCTTCCAACTTCGTAAATAATCATGGCTGCGATTAACCGTCATTTTCACCAAGTAGGTCCTCAGCGATGCCTCCCCCCTGTACTGATCCTGTTTCTCATAGAAGGCAATGAACACGTCTTGTACAATATCCTCAGCGGTTGAATTATTTTTCACGTACAAATAGGCGACACGCAATAAATAATCACCATGTTCGGCAATAATTTCTTCAATTTCCGTCACAACCTCACCTACCTTCATCCTACTGACGCACCCCAAGCCTTTTCCGATTCACTTTTACTAACTTTATTTACTATGCATGTATTTTAAATCCTCATTAGATGCAATTATAGCGCTCTTCTTTGGGATAATGAAAAATACCTGGTAATAAACCCAAATGGGATTATTACCAGGTATTCGGGCTGTTCAAATTTACTTTGGGGTAACTCCAACCAGGCAACATGCTCGCAGTAGTGAACAATGAAAATAAGGTGTAGTGGTGCATCTTTTAACAATTCCGTTGAGATTGGACAAATTCCCAAGCGTTATTGGCTTATATTTTCAAACTTCCAGATTGCATTTTATAATTCCTAAAAACCATACCATTTGTCTGCGTCATACCGAACTTATCATAATAAGGAATTAAATCGTCATCACAGCATAGGTCAATCATATAGATGCCATCGAGTTCTTTTAGCATCCGATCTACTAATTCCTTACCTATACCTTTATTTTTGTATTCCGGTAAAACCTCAAGAAATGGAATGTAGGCAGATAGAACTCCATCACTTATCGCTGTAATAAATCCAACTACTTGATTAGTTTGATCATCAATAGCAATAATCACTTTACTGCTTTTCTTTAATAGTAGTAAGTGAGTTTGCGGATTTGGTGGCTTTGGCCAATCTACAAAAAAGCCCTTTAACATATCAGAAGAAATACCATCGAGTGTGTTCTTGTATATCATAATATATCAGCTCCTAATTTATAGTTATTTATTAGATAGATGATATATCTCAAAAGTAAAGTACCAAAAATATGACCTCCAAGCATTCTAAAGAATACTATACAGCAATTATTAAAAGATGCAATATTTAGTATTTTACCTATTAAAGCTATTTCACCTATATATGATGAAATAAAAAAGATACCCGGTCCTAACACAAGTCGCAATTGTATCAGAACCAGGTATCTTACACTATCGATTATTTCATAATTCTTTACTACTACACAAAGCTGGTGGGTACCTTTTATTCTTTCATTATATTATCAACCCTTCACTCTTCACTAATCTCTAACGGTTTACCTTCTAAAATCTGCTCGACTTCTTCGTAACCAGTTAAAAATGCGAAGTCGTAACGTGCGGGTATTGCAAAAACATATTTTTCATTACGATTTAATTCTTTTGGTCCGATAGGTGCTGCCCTATATGGAACTTCTCCTGCTGTAATGAATCCCATTGCTCTATTGTGAAAATCATAATCGGTATATCTTGACGCGGATTTTCCGAAGTCCACTGAGGATGTCGAATAGAATTCATTGGACCATTTTCAATTACCTCTTCCGTTTGAGCCTGTGAAACCGTCAAGCCCTCCCACTCGTCCGTTACAATCGAATAATCCTTCCAAGTTGCGGGTAATGTAAAATCAAACCCATATTCTGTGTTTTTATAAAGGAGCGCCATTTTAGGCGCTCCTTTATGATATATTCTGTTACATATCCCAAGCCAAAATTAGTAATGAACCCAAGATGGTAACAAGCGCTATGGCAACTGCATAATAGATATTCATATAAATCGCCTTTTTATCTTCAGTTTCACCAGCATGCATAAAGACAACGAGTTGGACTGCTGCTTGTACGAATGCTGTGACTAAAAGAATTGTCATCCCCACTGCAAATGAAAAATCTAAGAAATAGACAGTCAGTGCAGCTGCAGTAAGAACTAACGAAAAGATAAAGCCCATTACTTGTTTGCGCGGGAATAATTCGCTCATGTTACATCATTCCTTTCAAGTAGATGAAGCTGAAAATAAAGATCCAGACAACATCTAAGAAATGCCAGTAAAGTGAAAAGATAAATGATTTATTGGCTGTCTCAGGCGTCAAACCGCGCTTTTTCACTTGAAGGATGATGAATAATCCCCAAAAGAAACCAAGTGTAACGTGAGCTCCATGTGTCCCTAATGTAGTTAATAGGATAGCTGTGAATGCACTCGTTTGAAGGCCAGCTCCAACATGGACATAATGCGTAAACTCATAGATTTCTACGCCTATGAATGCAAGACCAAGTAGCAAGGTAATCGCAAAGAATGTCATCATTGCATTTTTTTTACCTAGACGCATTGCATGAACACCAAGACCAATCATAAAACTACTTGTTAACAGTAAAATCGTTTCAAAGAGCACTGGAGTGAGTTCAAAAATCTCAGCTCCGGACGGTCCGTTGCCCGTACGATGCTCTAAAATGAAGTAGGTTGCGAAAAGTGTTGCAAACAGCATTACTTCGGCTCCAAGGAAAATCCAGAAACCTAAAATGTTCAATTTATTTTGTTCTGTACCATATTCAAGTGGAAGCGAGTTATCTGTTTTCATCAGCCCGCACCTCGCAATCTTTTTCAGTGTCTTCTACTTCTTGAACGGAAATGTAATGCCCGTGGTCTTTCTCGAATGAACGGTAAGCCAAACACGCAAAGATTCCAATTGTCGCAAGAATTGCAGGAAGCCACATGTTGAATATGAGCGAGAAGCCCCATACGAAGAAAATACAACTCATGATGAACGGCATACCGCTGTTATTCGGCATATGAATCTTTTCAATTTCATCTTTGAATAATGGTTGTCCTTTTTTCTTATGATCCCAGAACGCTTCAATTGAATTAACTTGAGGTGTCTTCGCAAAGTTATACGATGGCACCGGACTGTGAGTGGCCCATTCCAACGTACGTGCATCCCACGGATCTGAACTGATATTTCTTGATGCATAGCGAATGCTGTGATAGATGTTATAGACAATTAAAGCAAAGCCTATCGCCAGTACAATTGCTCCAGCAAAGGACAGTAAATTAAGCGCTCCATACCCCGATGCTTCAGAGTACGTGTACATCCGACGTGCTTGTCCATCCAATCCAGTGAAGAACATTGGGAAGAATGTTACGTTAAAGCCAATCGCGATAAACCAAAATGCCCATTTCCCAATTCTTTCACTTAACATGAAGCCAAACATTTTCGGCCACCAATACGTGAGACCAGCTATCATCGCGAAGACAACACCAGGAATAATTGTGTAGTGGAAATGCGCAACCAAGAACATCGTATTATGGTATTGATAGTCGGCACTGGCCATACCAAGCATTACCCCGGTCACTCCACCGATTGTAAAAATCGGAATGAATCCTATTGTATAAAGCATCGGAACAGTAAATTCAATTTTCCCTTTACGCATCGTAAGCAGCCAGTTAAATATCTTAATCCCGGTCGGAACGGCAATCGCCATTGTCGTGATTGAGAAAATACTGTTTGTCAGTGGACCTTGTCCCATTGTAAAGAAATGATGAGTCCAAACCAAGAATGAGAAAAACGAAATGATTACGATCGATGCAACCATTGATTTATACCCATAAAGGTTACGACGGGAAAAAGTAGAAATGATCTCACTATAAATACCGAATGCCGGCAAAATCAGAATGTAAACTTCCGGATGTCCCCAAATCCAGAACAGGTTCGCCCAGAGCATATCCATCCCGCCATTTGTCATCGTAAAGATATTTGTGCCGAATAGCCGATCCATCGTTCCCAATAGAAGCGCAATTGTCAGTACAGGAAATGCGAAAACGACAATTGCATTCGTGATTAAAGCAGTCCATGTGAACATTGGCATTTTCATCAATTTCATTCCAGGCACTCTCATTTTGAGTATCGTAGTCGTGAAGTTAATGCCTGATATTAATGTACCAATACCGGCAATCTGAATCGCCAGCATGTAATAATTGGTTCCTACAGATTGACTGAAGTCATTCCCTGCAAGTGGGAAATACGAAGTCCAGCCGGCATCAGGAGAGCCACCAACTACGAATGAAATATTGAATAACATCGCCCCCATAAAGAACAACCAGAAACTAAGCGCATTCAAACGAGGGAATGCTACATCGCGCGCTCCAATTTGCAATGGAACAACGAAGTTCATTAATGCATAGATAAATGGCATAGCCATGAAAATGATCATAACAACTCCATGTGTGGTGAAAACTTCATTGTAATGCTGAGCATCTAGCAGCTTGTTGTCAGGTACAGCAGTTTGTGCCCGCATCATAATTGCGTCTACTCCACCACGGAATAGCATTATCAAAGCAGCAATTAGGTACATAATACCGATTTTCTTATGGTCTACGGTTGTCAGCCATTCACGCCATAAATAACCCCATTTTTTAAAATATGTTAATCCGAAGAGAATCGCAATCATGGTTAGGCCAATGGCAACCATTGATGCGTAAATCGCAGGACTTGGATGTGGAATCGCAAAACGATCAAAGTACTCCATACTTCTATGACTCCTCTCAAAAATTAGACTCTATATGCAAAGTGATTTGTTTGGAAATTTTAATGTTGATGTTCCGAATGTCCCATGTCTGATCCACCATCAACATCGGCAGATTCGTCTTTTTTTGCTTTATCATCGGAATTACCTGATCCATGTTGATGTCCCCCATGCTCCCCTTCTGGAGCCGGTGAGAATTCCAAGTGAGTTTTATTAAACGTTAATTGGCCAAGATGACCCGGTTCTAATAACTCTTCAAATCTCTCCTCAGTAAGAGTATCCGCAGTCGCTTTCACTTCTTCTACCCATTTATCGAATTCCGATTCAGGCATCGCTTCCACATGGAATATATTCTCAGCGAACCCTTTACCGCTAAAGTTTGCATTTCTCCCCATGTATTCTCCCGGAACGCTAGCTGCCAAATGTAACGTGGTCACCATGTCCGACATTGCATATTTTTGTCCGCCAAGTTGTGGAATCCAAAAACTCGTGATGGGTCCGTATGAGTAAAGTCTAAATTCCAACGGTCGATCTGTTGGGATATACAAATAGTTAACAGTTTCGATATTTTCTTCCGGATAACTGAAATGCCATTTCCAGTCAGAGGAAGATGCATAAACAACCAATGGCTTTTGACCTTCATATCCCTTTGGTGTCGCCTCAACTTCATAAGTGGATTTGACAGTGATGATTGAAAGGAAAATGATAATCAGAACCGGAATACCAACAATAATCGCTTCAACCACCGGATTACCTTCGATATGTGGGGGCTCATAATCTGCACTCTGTTTCGACGCACGATATTTTATTACGATGTATGCCAACATACCGAAAACCACGACCACAACCAACGCCATGGTAGCAATCGAAATCCAAATAACATTAGAAATCGTTTCAGCTTGCGGCCCTTTTGGATCCATAACCATTACTGGTTCACAGCCAGCTAACACTGCGATAATACTGATAATCAAACCTAAAAAAGTCCATTTCATTCTCATGAAGGTACCCCTTTCTTTTACTCTATAAGCTTTATTAGCATAATAAAAAAACATATTAGTCGGTTACTCTCACAACATATTTTCATCTTATTATAATGAAATACTAAAAACAATTACCTAAAGCGAACTTCATCAAAACTTCATCAATTCTTCACTGAAAGGCTGGTAATTACGTCACAAAACGTTCAACAAGTTCGCTTTTCATTTATATAAAAATAATGAATATCTTATTGTTATTAAATGTTTTAAAGTCTGATTACTGAAAAAATATGTTATTCACCCCTTATTAATTCAGGCTTTTCTCACCTCACAAATCCTGAAAGAAATAATTTAATTAAAACCCGTATTGGAATCAATTACATTAGTATTCATTTACTCGTTACCACACAAAAAAAACACTTTTTTCTAGAATGCATTTTCGTTTCACTTTATTAATAACATGCCAAACATCAAATCAATTAATAATAATTTGAGTACCGAGAGGATTAAGTGATTTGTTATTGAGTCGAATACTGGACACAAAAAAGGTACTAGGTTAAAAACAATTGGGAATTGTTTTTAACCTAGTACCTTTTGCAATACATGAATACCTGTAAACGATAAACTAAAGTGAGCAGTTTTCCACAAATAAGATTGAGCAGTTTCCCTCTAAATAATTCACTTCCTTTATACTAAACGTGTAAAAGGAAGTGAGGAAACTGGAGTGAAGAAAATCATGGTTTATATGAAAATCTGCGAGTTATCCGAAATGGGCTTTTCTAAGTCGGCAATTGCGAGAAAGTTGGACATTTCAAGAAATACCGTTTCTAAATATCTAAAGAGTACATCTGAAGAATTTGAGGATTATTTAGTCTCCTTACAATCACGTAAAAAGAAGTTGGATCCCTACAGGGATGTCATTGTTGGATGGTTGAAGAAATACCCTGATATGAGTAGTGCCCAGGTCTACGACTGGTTGAAAGAGAATCAGGGGTTGAATGAAGATAATATTGTGGAGAATACTACTAGGAATTATGTGAATGAGTTACGTACTGCATACCATATACCGAAAGTGTCTGAACAAAGAGTTTATGAAGCAGTTCCGGATAGTCCGATGGGTTTTCAAGCACAAGTAGATTTCGGTCAAGATTTGGTGACTTGTAATGACGGAATGAGAAGAAGGCTTTATTTTATTGGGTTTGTATTATCCAATTCTAGGTATAAGTACATTGAATTCTTAGATAGACATTTCCATACAAGAGATTTAGTCCGCTGTCATGAAAATGCTTTTGAGTTTTTTGGAGGCATGCCTGAAGAAATGGTATATGACCAAGATGCTTTACTAGCTGTAAGTGAAAATGCGGGTGACTTATTATTTACCAAGGAATTTGATAATTACCGTAAACTAAGAAAATTTTCTATTTATTTATGTAGAAAAAGCGATCCCGAATCAAAAGGGAAAATAGAACAAGTCGTCAAGTTCGTGAAGCATAACTTCATGAAGAATCGTGAATTTCAAGACATCCATTTGTGGAATCAACAAGCCATTCAATGGCTTGAGAGAACCGGAAACTACAAAGTGCATCATAATACAAAAAAAAGACCTTCTGAAGTGCATACAGTCGAAAAACTGCACTTAAGAAAAGTCTCTTCAAAATTCTCTTTCGAGAATTCCCTAATAGAAAGTATAACAAGAACAATTCAAAAGGACAATGTCATACGCTTTGAATCCAATCGTTATTCCGTACCTACAGGTACGTACGATGCGAAAACTAAAAACATGGCATATTTAGAAGTAACCGCAGATGACCACCTAAATATTCGATTACAGACATCTGGAGCAATAATCGCGAGACATTTACTCTGTAGTTCGAAAGGACAGTTAGTTTATGATCCAACTCATCATAAGAAACCAAGTCCAAAGAAAACGCTATTGAGAGACGAAATTGTGATTAGGTTTTCTAATAAAGAATTGATTTGTTGGTTTTTAGATGAATTGAATAAGAAGTATCCAAGACACTTATTAGACCAGTTGAAAGTATTACAAATGGTCATTCGAAATCATCCAGAGCATATAAATGAAGCGCTGGAAACTGTGAAAACTTTGCATATGATTAGTGCTAATGACTTCAGAGATGTCGCTTTCACGCTACATAAAGAATCACAGACGCAAGTAAAAGAAGTAAGTACCAATTCACCAAAATATCAAGAATATAAGGCAGCAGAACGATCAGAAGATTACTACACCGATTTATTATCTGGGGGTAAAAGGTCATGACCTCTCCTATTGAACTATTACAAGAAAAATGTAGAACCCTGAGACTCGCTGAAACCGCAAAAGAGCTTCCCGCTCTTTTGCGTAATGCAGAATCGGGCAGTTGGACTTATCACGAGTTTATTAATGAACTCCTTACCCATGAAATGGTGTGCAGAGAAAAAAAGACCATTCATCGACTAATGCAATGGGCAGACTTTCCCTATCCAAAAACACTGGCAGATTATCGACTGGAAGAACAAAATGCGATTGGCGATAGACAGTTTAAATTATTAAAAGATTTAAATTGGATTGAAGAGATGTTTACCCTAATTCTAATGGGCCCACCTGGGACAGGCAAAACACATTTGTCCGTAGGACTAGGCACTTTGGCTATTGAACATGGATATCAAGTGACCTTCGTTTCAATGGGAGAACTAATATATATTTTAAAAAGCCGTGATTACGTTAGTAAATCAAAGACACGCTATAAACGTATTACAACATCAGATTTAATAATTATTGATGATGTTATGTATATGACTGTAGATCCAAAGGAAGCAAGCCTGTTTTTCCAGTTTATATATGACATGTATGATAAAACCGCATTTATATTAACTTCGAATAAGGGTCCAAATGAATGGGGTAAATTTTTAGGAGATACCTCACTGACAACCGCTATATTGGATCGCCTTCTACATCGAAGTGAGGTGATTTCCTTCGGAGAAGACGAAGAAAGTATGCGTATGAAGTACAGAAAGACTTTGTTTCCCGAAGTAAGTGCTCAAACTTAATTGTGGAAAATTGATCAAACTTAATTTGTGAAAACTGCTCAATTCTACTTGACGGTTACAATACCCAATAAACCTTTACCCCAGTTATAGTAAAGAGATTATTTTTAATGGGTTTGATTCCTTATTAATCTATAATTAAATCTCCAACCATGTAACGCATTCAACGTGCGCTGGGTGCTGACGGTAGAATAAATTAAGATGTAACTGTATTCATTTCTAGAGCTACATATCTAAATTGACATTCGTTGCGTATGACATAATAAAAGGAAGGAGAAATAATCATCCCCTTCCTTTTATATAGTAAACTCAAATTCTTTTAAAGAAGGATTATTTGTCACTAAACCTTTTACTCTTTCTATTGTATTAGAATCTTTGGGTACCCCACCACTTCTATTAAGCACGAGCCACCTGAGTTCAAAAACTTCAAGTTCCTTCTGCTGAATATCCTTTTCTAAAAGATAAGCAGAACGAAACACATAAGCATATCGCTCTGAGACATATATTTTCAGTAAAGTAAGTGACCACGCAAAATCATATCTCGGGTCCCCTAATTGCCCATTCGTCCAATCGATTACAGTATACTGGTCATTTTCCTCCATAATGTTATTCACATGAAAATCGCCATGAATAATATGTTCTTGCTTTATTTGGGTTGTTTGTACAAGAGAAATCAATGCTTTATATATGTCAGAGTGTTCTCTTACTCCAGGAAAAAAGTAGTCAATGAAATCGTACTTTGGAAGTTTTATATTTCCAATCTCTTTAACGGGAATTTGATGTATTTTTGATAAGATGTTTGCAATCTTTGTCATTTTCTTTTCGTTTGCTTTAAGCACAGGTATTCCGTCAAATGTTGTTAACAACACCTTATCTCCGTTTAGATTTATCCCCCAGCCTAATGGTTTAGAGACTGATAATCCTCGTTCCAATAGGACATTCAATAATCGATATTGAAAACTAATATCGGGTTTGGAACTCTTACTCCACACTTTCAATACAAAGCTATCTTTACCTGAACATATCTTCATGACTTCAGCTTCAAATCCATGTTCCATTGGGTGCATGGTTAAGGTGTCTCCTTGAATTAATAGATCATCTATAACTTCATTTTGTTCTACCCAATCCACGATACCTGAAGGGTTTCCCAATAATATTCCATCTCCTTAGTGAAAGATACAAACTGCCCAAACAACTCGAAATACCTTTTTACATTTTCACAAGCACTATATTTCAATTTACTACATCTTTTTTCTCCTATTCACAACTACGTGACACCAGTCAATAACGCGATTAAATATCCCTTAGCACAACAAAGATATATTGTCATCTAACTGTTTTACAGCTCTGCTTATAGTATCTATAACTAATTCTGGGTTTTCTAAATGTATTGAATGATTGTTGTTAGTTTTAATTTGCACAGTATTATTTGTCAAATTACTAAGAAGTTTTTGTTGGTTAATCCAAATTGGGTCTATATTATTAGAACTTAAAATTGTTACGGATAAGTTTAAATTCAGTGGTTCGGACTTTTTAAGTTGCATAGCAGATTTTTCGCTATATAGAAATTCCTTAAAAACAGCTTCATAAGATTTTGAACGGTATCCTATATACTTAATATACTTCTGATATGGTTCTGGAAGTTGTTTTCTTCCAACAGGAAGTTTTAATAGTTTCGGAAGCCCTAAACCACTGGTGAGATAACCGAACTTGAATAACTTGAGATTTTTCTTATGCATTTTCCTTCGAACAGTGTCCCATTCAGCACTCAAATATCTATTTTCATGAACAGAATCAATTAAGATTAAAGATGCTACCTTATTTGGATATTTACTAGCAAATAATCGCATATTTAAACCCCCAAAGGAATGTCCTACTAAGATATATGGTGGATTTATTTGAAGTTTCTCTAAAATCTCCGATAAATCACTAACAACATCTTCGCTTGTGTATGCTTTCTCTATTGCAGTGCTCCAACCATATCCTGCTCTATCAAATGAGATTACCCTACAAAACTTAGACAATTGAGGCTGAATATAATACCAATCAATTGAACAGCAACTTAACCCCGCGTCTAATATTACAGTACATTTAGTCTCTTCACATTCAGAAACAACAGTATGAACTACCCTATCTTTTATATTTACTAAATCACCTATTTCTCTTACCCTATTCTTCTTATCAAAATACATGTTTGCCATTACAAACGGAAAACCTACTATCTCTAATGTGGTCTTAATGATTTTTTCAGTTTTCATGTCTTCCCACCTTCCCATACAAGGTAAATAATACCATAAACTAATTTAAATTCGCAGAAAACAATGCGAATTTGATAAATTGGTTAAAATCCCCTGGATCCGTTCACCTCTTCCAATTTAACCAAATTGAAGTAAGTTGTGACCTCAACCATCGGGGAACTACAAGTAAAACATCACCAAGAACAATAGAGAATACGTTTTCGAACACAAAAAAACGATCACATTTCGAAATGTGATCGTTTTTATTAAAGTGACATTGAATACCCATGCCTCGCCAAATACTCTTCCTTCTCTTTATAATCCGGCATAATACTTCCGACACGTCTCCAAAATGAGCGATCATGATTCATATGAAGTATATGACAAAGTTCATGGATTATCACATAATCGATGACTTCAACCGGAGCCATAGCTAGACGATAATTAAAAGTTAGCTTTTTATCCGAACTACAACTACCCCACTTGGCTTTAGACTCTACTATTTCGATGATTTTAGGCTTTACTTTTAGTTGTTTTTGATATATTTTTATCCGTTCTTCTATAATCGACCTACAGCTGGCGATATAGAACTTCTTGAGATTTCTTTTAAGTACCTCTTCATTTAACTCACTACTATCTATTAACTCATGAAGAAAACGGTCTTTCCCAAGGTATAAAAACTTCCCTTGAGCGTGATACTCTCTTGCCTTAGGGGCTTCTCGAGCTACTTCAATTTCATGTATTTTCTCTAGTATCCTTTTCCCTTTGCTCTCAATGGCACTGACAATCATTTCTTTACTTGTGTCATTTGGAGCTTTAACAGTTATGAAACCAAACGAATCTATCTGAATCGCTAGCTTCTTCCTATTTCCATACTGAACATTAAATTCTATAATTTCATTTTCAATTTCAACTTTCATAACTAACATCACCTTTATACATTTATTCCTAACTCTTGTTTATTAACTAATCCGCTGTTTTCTTTCTATTCTTAGCCACAATCCATCGATTCGCTTCCTGATACATTCATCTTAGTGTGTATTAACCATTCTGGCAACAAACGCTACGTGTACAACTACTTTTTGGGACGAAAGAACAGCGGTTCTTCTTATCTGGATATAATCCGCCAAAGATACAATTTTGGCGGCTGAAACTTTCTTTATGATTTTCTCTTTTTTAATAGTAAAGAAGTGTCACTTTCTATTAGGCATCACATGATTAGATGCATAGTCTTTCTTAAAAGTAAGCAAGAAGCACATTATACAACGTTCAAGAGTGCCCGAAATTGTATCTTCGGGCACTTACACTCTCTATAGAAAGTCATCTATTCATTTCTTCCAAAACAGCTGCATTTTCCACTTGAACAATGCAGGAACGCGACAGGCTACTATCCACAACAGGATTACTAAAAAATGTATGGCTAGTACCCCTCAGTAAATCTGTCATGAATAGTTAGCCGGAAATAGTCCAGTGAAAATGAAGGTCATCAAGCCCTTCTCACTAGTATTTTATTCAAATAAATGGGTCATCAACAGACGAAATAACATTTAAAAGAATATCAAGTCCCCATTAAATTCAGAACCTTTCTAGAACTCGGCACCTTTCCCTTGCAATTGCGTTAGAATAGAGGTAAGGTTTGTCTAATTAGAAATTCACTTATTTCAAAAATTTTGAAGTAAGGATAGAGGCGCAAAGACCATCAGTACACACGTGGAGGATGATGAGATCCTGTGACATTTGTGGAAAGGGGAATTTGCCGAAGTGGAGAGAATCTCATTTTCTTGAAGCTGGTTCTGTGTTGAATAAACACAGAATTGTCATATAGGAAACTATATGGAGGGCTATCTTATGCAAAGAAATAATTTATTATTTCTACTGCAACAACGAGCCCTTGTTGTTGCTTTTTTGCGTTCATTCACTAACTGCCCTTCTTCCTCTATTTTTTTAAAATAAATTATAGGATGTGGAGAAATAATGAATTTCGGACAAGTATTAACTGCTATGGTGACTCCTTTTGATGAAAATGGTGAAATTGATTTTCAAGCTACAAAAAACTTAATTAATTATTTAATTGCTAATGGAACAGATGGCTTAGTGGTATCTGGTACAACAGGAGAGTCTCCGACGTTAACAGAAGAAGAAAAGGTCAAATTATTTAAGTTTGCAGTGGACGTTGTGAATGGCAGAATTCCGGTGATTGCTGGTACAGGCTCGAACAACACAAAAGGATCAATTGAACTAACAATACTTGCAGAAGATGTAGGTGTCGATGGTATTATGCTCGTTGCGCCATACTATAACAACCCATCTCAAGAAGGATTATATCAACACTTTAAGACAATTTCGGAGGTCACATCTTTACCGATTATACTTTATAATGTTCCCGGACGCAGTGTTGTCAACATATCTGCTGAAACAGTCATTCGCCTTTCAAAAATACCTAATATCGTTTCTATTAAAGAGGCAAGCGGTGATTTAGATGCGATGGTCGAAATTATTACTCATACACCTGAAGATTTTTCATTGTATAGCGGTGATGATGGTTTAACAATTCCAGTGTTATCAATTGGTGGAACAGGTGTTATTTCTGTAGCATCCCATGTTATAGGAAATGAAATGCAAACGATGATTGAACATTTCAAAAGCGGCAATATTCAAGAGGCAGCTAAGGTTCATCGTAGACTACTACCAATAATGAAAGCACTTTTTGCTGCTCCAAATCCATCACCTGTAAAAGCAGCTTTGAATTTAAAAGGAATCCCTGTCGGTGGTGTCCGCTTACCTATGATTCCTTTAAGCGATGAACAACTAAGTTCACTACAACGAGCACTAGATATCCATGAAAAAGTAACTTCTTAATAAACCATTGTGACAGGTACCAGGTTCTAAAACAATTCACAAATCAATAAGAACCTGGCACCCATCACTCTATCTCATCGTCTATAAGCTTAGTGGGTGCGAAATTTAGACCCTCAGCGAGCCACGGAACCCCCTGGCAGCATAGTAGGATTCTGCTCCATTGTGATACACAAAGACAGTGTCGTAGCGCCAATCACAAAAGATAGCCCCTCCGAGTTTTCTAATATTGGCAGGTGTTTGCACCCAGCTCGATGTTTTCATATCGAACTTTCCAAGTTCCTGCAACTCCCGGTATTGTTCTTCCGTTAAAAGCTCAATGCCCATGTCGGAAGCCATATCAAGAGCATTATTTTCTGGTTTATGCTTTTTTCTTGACTCCAACGCTTCTAGGTCGTAACAAACACTTCTACGGCCTTTAGGGCTTTCTATTGAACAGTCATAAAAAATATATTCGCCCGACTTTTTATCATGACCAACAACATCCGGTTCACCACCGGTTATTTCCATCTCATTAAGCGACCATAGTTTTTCAGTATTCGCTTCCAACTTCGCTTGGACTTTACTCCATTCAAGTTCTTTATGGCGATTCATGTTTTTCTCAAAACGAGCTTTCAATATTTCGAGTAATTCTTCACGTTGTTCTAGTGACAACTCCTTGTTTCTCTTTGTCATACTAGTTTCCTCCCCTATTTTTTTATTATGTATAGAATACTCTTAATTTTTATTACGAGCTACCTTAAATAAAAACGGAGGAGAAAATTTTTCATTTTTCTCCTCCGTTTTTATTTTATGAATTGAAATCATATATTTGACCTTTAATCAAATATGCTGCGCTTTCAGCGATATTTGTGATATGGTCTGCTGTTCTTTCAAGATAACGATTTACAAATAATAATTGGACAAGCTGATTTGTTTCTTCTGGATGTTCACTTAGATACGTAGTCAGTTTTTTATAGTTTTCACGACTGCATTGATCCACTTCATCCTCTAAGTCGCCAACTTCTTTAGCAAGTACCATATTTTCCTCTAAAAAAGATTGGAGTGCTTTTCGGAGCATTTCAATTGATATGTCTTTCATCTTTTCTACATGTGTGATTTCCAGTAAAGATGTTGTTTGACCAATCTTAATGGTTGATTTTGCAATATTTACGGCAAAATCCGCAATCCGTTCAATTTCAGACGAAATTTTAAGTACACCAATAATTTCGCGTAAATCCCTTGAAATAGGCGCTTCTTTTGCCATAATCCAGATTGCAAACTGGTTAATTTCCACTTCAAGTTTATCTATTGCTGTATCTCCCTCCATGGTTTTTATAGCAATTTCAACATCTTGTGTTTTCAAGGCTTTAACTGATTTTTCTAAGGCAATAATTGATAGTTCACCCATTTCGGTGATTTTACTTTTTAATTCCTCTAAATTTTTCTCGAAGTTTTCACGCATGATCCTTTGTTACCCCCTGTTATCCGAATCGACCTGTGACATAATCTTCGGTTCTTTGATCTTTTGGCGTAGAGAAAATATTATCTGTATCATCGTATTCAACAACTTCTCCATTTAAGAAAAATGCTGTTTTATCAGAGATTCGTGCAGCTTGTTGCATGTTATGAGTAACAATAACAATCGTATAATCTTTTTTCAATTTCGTGATTAGTTCTTCGACTTTTAACGTAGAAATTGGATCTAGTGCGGAAGTAGGCTCATCCATTAATATAACATCTGGTTTCATCGCAATGGCACGTGCAATGCAAACACGTTGTTGCTGACCACCAGACAAACCTAGTGCTGATGTTTTAAGACGGTCTTTTACCTCTTCCCAAATCGCGGCTCCGCGTAAACTTTCTTCCACAATTCGATTTAATTCTTTTTTATTTTTTATGCCTTGCCCCTTTGGACCATAGGCAACATTATCGTAAATGCTCATTGGGAATAAATTTGGTTTTTGAAATACCATTCCCACTTTTGTGCGTAATTTAATTACATCACTTGAATTATAAATTTTTTCATGATCAATGACAACTTCACCTGTAATTTTCACACCATCAATTAAATCATTCATTCGGTTTAATGTTCGTAAAAAAGTGGATTTGCCACAACCTGAAGGACCGATTAAAGCAGTAACCTCATTTGCACGAATAGCAAGATCGACGCCGAACAGCGCTTGTTTCTCACCATAGAATAAATTCAAATCCGTTACATTAATTTTCGATGTACCTACTTTATGTTGCTCCATATGCGCAAATACCTTTCCTACTTGATTTTGTGTGATTGCTGGTTCTATTACTGCTGTACTCATTGATAAGCACTCCTTATTTGTTGGTTCCTTTGTTTAACTTTTTTGATATGTAGGTTGCTGAAAGGTTGATGATCAAAATGAGAACGATTAAGATGATCCCCACTGCTGCAGCAAGTTCAATGTCTCCCGATTCTTGTGTGACTAAATAGGAATGAACCGTTAACGTTCGAGCCGATGAAAAGATTCCATTTGGCATGGCAGCAACAGTTCCGGCTGTTAAGAAAATAGCAGCTGACTCGCCAACAATTCGTCCAACAGAGAGGATGATACCCGATAAAATCCCCGGCATGGCATTAGGTAAAATCACCTTATATAAGGTTTGTAGCTTCGTTGTCCCAAGTGCTAACGAACCTTCACGATAGGAAGCCGGTACTGTTTTCAATGCTTCTTCTGTTGTTCGGATGATGACAGGCAAAACAATAATCGTTAATGTTAATGAAGCAGCAATAATGGACATACCTAACTTTAAGGTTGTTACAAAGAATACTGCCCCAAACAAACCGTAAATAATCGAGGGGATTCCTGTCAAACTTTCTGTTGCAAAACGTATGATTCTTACCAAACGCCCTTGTTTCGCGTATTCTTGCAAGTAAACGGCCGCTAATATCCCAATGGGTGTTGCGATGATCAATGAAATAAAAATTGTGTAGACCGTTGTTACAATCATTGGCCAAATACCGCCGCCTCCAGTTGGTGAATAATCGCCAAAGATGAAATCGAAGCTGATTAAACGAAATCCTTTATAAAAGATGAACCCCACAATCATAACGAGGACAGCAACCGATAAGAAAGCCGAGAACCATAAAAGTCCACGTAACAAGTTATCTTTAAATTGCCTCATCTTAGTTGCCACCCTTCGCACTGATTCTGGCTAATACAAAATTCAAAATTAATATAAATGAGAATAAAACAATTCCCGTTGCAAACAACATTTCTTGATGTGTACCGAATGCATAACCCATTTCTAAAGCAACATTTGTCGTCAGTGGACGAACACTATCTGTAAGGCTCGTAGGGACGATTAAACTATTACCAGCTACTAAGATAACTGCCATCGTTTCCCCAATGGCCCTACCTAAACCTAATACGATTGCCGTCATAATTCCTGACTTAGCTGCTGGTACAATGACTTTAAAAATTGTCCCAATATGAGATACGCCAAGTGCTAATGATCCTTCACGATATGTATGAGGGACCGCACGAATCGCCGTCTCTGCTACAGTCACAATTGTGGGTAACATCATGATTGCTAGCACAAGAATAACAGCTAGTAAACTTTGTCCTTTCACTAAACCGAACGTATCTTGTAAAAATGGAACAATGATTGCAAGTCCAAATACACCATATAATACAGATGGGATACCAGCTAGCAACTGAATGGCTGGTGAAATAATTTTAGCTACTCTTTTAGAGGCAATTTCCGCCAAGAAAATCGCTGTAAATAAACCGATAGGAACCCCAATAATTAATGCTCCAACTGTTGCATAAATTGATGCAACAATCATTGGGAAGATACCGAATTTATCTTCACTCGGTACCCAATCAGTACCAAAAATAAAATCTATAAAGCTATAACCACCTGCTACAAAGGGATGAGCTCCTTTATAAAATACAAATCCAATGATTAACAATAAAGTGATAACTGAAAGAAGTGCGCAAATCAAGAAAATTCTTGAAGACACCTTCTCTAACAAATACTTCCTTTTATTTGCTTTACCGATTGCTACGGCCTGCTCGTTAGTTGTTGGGATAGACACACTTTATTCCTCCAAAATCACACTCAAAATTATGGTTCTGTTTTTCTTTAAGAATCTTTTATTTTATAGGAATAGCTCCTGCTTCAGCTGCAATGAGTTGTCCATCTTCACTTAAGATGAAATCTATAAATCGTTGGCCATCCTCTGTTAATTGACCTTCTTTATATAGAAATAAGAATGGTCTAGACAAACTGTATTGTTCTTTTAGAACATTTTCTGCATTTGCTGCTACGCCATTAATGTCGATTGTCGAAATGGAGTCATCTATATATTCAAATGAAATAAAGCCCACTGCATGTTTATTGTTCCCTACTGTTGTTTTAATATTACCGTTACCACTTGCAATAATTGCATTTCTTATTAATTCGCCAGAGCTGTAATCGACAATTTCTTGGAAAGCATCACGTGAACCTGAACCATCCTCGCGAGAGACAACAACGATTTCCATATCATCTCCACCAAGTTCTTTCCAGTTCGTCACTACTCCAGTAAAAATCTTCTTTACTTGCTCCATCGTAAGATCTTTTATTTTGTTAGTTGGATGAGTCACTACTACAATTCCATCATAAGCAATAACGACCTCATTCAATCCACTCGCTATTTCTTCATCCTTTAAATCTCGTGAAGACATACCTATTTCAGACACGCCACTGATTGCGTTGGTAATACCCGCAGATGAACCAATTTGGTTTATTTCAATATTCGTTTTGTCTTGCTCTGAATATTTGTGGGCTAGTTTTTCAGCAAGCGGCCCTACAGATGTTGATCCTGAAATAGACACTGTTGCGTTACTACCTTTTGACGCTTGTCCGTTAGGTTCATCATTGCTTGTACATGCGGATAGTATAGTAATTAGAGACAGCGTTAATAATCCCATTTTCACTCTTTTCAACCTAGTCATTTGTGACCTCCTAGAAATAGGTTAGGAACTTTTTTATGTCGTATCTTGTCTAATACTAGAATAATCGCCTAGTGTAAATTTTCAACAGGTATTTTGTAAAGCTTTTGTAAATTTCATTAAAAGCAAGATGCTTTATGTTAAAAATTGTTAAGAATTAATACTCGACAAGATAACTTAGGATGAGTTGAAATTAAAACTTAAATACCTTCCATTTATTTCACAGTCATTCTAAGTAGATTGAATACATGATTTCAATTTTATAGTCTCAAACAAAGCTGTGTAATCATCTCGTCATGTCATAGAATACAGTTTCCAAAAGAACCGCCTTTTGTCCCACTGATGGTTTTGAAGGTTTACCGAGTGATATTCCCTTCTTTGTAAGCAGACCTATAACTATTAACTGTAAAGGGATGATGACCGATTATTTGAGCAATCTAATTGATTTTGGACGCCCTATTGGTTATCTCTATACCCGCTAGGAAGAGCTTAAAATCTTTAAATCAACTATGTTGTTTATTTAGTTTCTTATTAATTTTTAAAATCGATATATTAAACACTGGAATTGTAAAAAGCTTGAGGATTCAAATTTGAATCCTCAAGCTTTTTACATTTATATAGTATGTAAGTCTAACCATGCCAACTCTTCGAATAAAGCTTTTAAGGAACAATATAAAACTGTTCGTTTCGAATTGCACCAAAGAAATTATATGAAAATCTCTAATTGGATGAAAGATGGTGTGAATATCGGTGTTAAAATCCTCAATAATAACGGTTTAAAATTCCCCAGTTTTCACAGATAATCTATTTCAGATAGAGATAGATTGGAAGTGTAGGAATGACCTTATTGTTGGAGGATTTTTTTATGATAAGAGAATTGAAACAGAAAGGTTGGACGATTAGTGCAATCGCAAGGGAAACAGGATTTGATCGAAAAACTATCCGGAAATATTTAGAGGCCGCAACAACCCCTCAATCAAAAAAAAGAATAAAAAGAGGAAGTAAGCTGGATTCATACAAACCATATTTACTGGAACGAATAAAGGAAGGTACCACGAATTGTGCAGTCTTAATGGAAGAAATTCGAGCGAAAGGCTACGAAGGAAAAAGTACTATTCTTCGAGAATTTGTCCAGCCCTACCGGGAGGCACCTAAGAAACAAGCAACCGTTAGGTTTGAAACGATTCCTGGACGGCAGGCGCAAGTAGATTGGGCAGAGAATGTCGGAGAGTTTTATGTAGATGGTCTGAAACGTCCATTGTACGCCTTTATTATTATCCTGAGTTATTCCCGTAAACGTTACATTGAGTTTACAACGGATATGACGCAGGAGACGCTGATGAAATGTCATATGAATGCCTTTAGCTATTTCAATGGCATTCCCCAGCAGCTTCTTTACGACAATATGCGAACGGTTGTCACGAAACATAGTGTCAGCCAGATTCGGTTTAACAAAAAGTTCGAGGATTTTCTATCCTATTATGGTGTAGTTCCGAAAGCATGTAAGCCCTATCGGGCACAAACGAAAGGAAAAGTAGAGAGGGCTGTAGCTTATTTAAAATCAAATTTCCTTAAGCGTCGCCTTCCTGAAAATCTAGAAGATTTGAATTCAGAAGTACGTAAATGGTTGGATGAGGTGGTTCACAAAAAGCGCAATCAAACTACGCAACAACGTCCATGTGATCGGTTTGAGGAAGAGCGTGCTCTCTTAATTACATGGAATACAAAACCGCTGTATCAAGTAAGACAATGGGAACTCCGGGAAGTGAGTAAGGATTGTTTTATTTCCTATCAGCAGAATAAGTATTCCGTACCGTATCGGTACGCCGGACAGCAAGTTAAATTACATGAAACTAATGAAGGAATGCTTGAACTATACGATGAGTATGAGCGCATAGCCGTGCATCCGCTACTAGACGGAAGACATCAAATGACGATGAAATCTGAGCATTATCAGGGATTACCTGGAACAAAAAAAGAGCAGGAAACGAATCTAGATGGTTTGGCGACCCCAGATTCTCCTACTCCAATACCGACTGTTGAAAGTCGATCGTTAGCTATATACGCTGCGCTCGAGGAAGGAGAATAACTCATGCATTCATTACTCGAAGAGCGCTTACAAACGCTCGGATGGCAACAGACAGCACAACAACTAGATGAACTGGTTGAAAGTGCTTCTGCCAATACTTTATCATATTTTGACTTTCTTGACACCCTGGTGAAACAGGAATGGGAAAATCGAGAATCAGAGGCATTGGCAAAACGAATACGAAAGGCGAAGTTTCCTTATACGAAAACGATTCATGAATTCGATTTTAGCTTTCAGCCTAGTATTAGTGAGCAACGTGTCAAAGAAACCTGTACCTGTCGCTTTATCGCAAATGGAGAGAATCGAATCATCCTTGGCCCACCTGGGGTGGGAAAGACACATCTAGCCATCGGATTTGGATTAGAAGCGTTAGCCAAAGGCTACCAAGTCTTATTTATGACGGCAGATGAATTAGGCGAGCAATGTCAAAAAGCTTCTCAAAAAGGTACTCTCTCTTATTTAATGAAACGTTTATGTAAACCGGATCTTATTATTTTGGATGAGATTGGATACTTTGACTTCGATGAAGTCACAGCCAATGTGTTTTTTCAAATCGTTTCCAAGCGATATGAGAAAGGGGCTATGATCATTACTTCAAACAAATCTTACTTAGAATGGGGAAAAATATTTGGAGACGATGTGTTAGCAACAGCGATTTTAGATCGTCTCTTGCATCACTCTGTAACTTTTAGTATTAAAGGCGATTCATATCGCATGGAGGAGAAAAAGAAGGCTGGGGTGTTCCCTCTGCCTTCAGTATCAGAATCAATGAAGTGAGGAATTTTAGTCCGGCGTTTTTGGGGAATTTTAACCCGGTATTGACAGATGGCACTATATACTTTGACTACACCTCTCTATTTATCCTATCTAACCAGTTTACCGATGAAATTCCCCATACCATTTCACAATTACCCTGCCTATTTATCGTTTGACTATGTCTGTATAAGAGCCAATTACATGGTGATTGGCATATATTACTCAACATAAAAGGTGAAGAATCAAGTTAAAAATGATTCTTCACCTTTCATTCAATATCTCGTTTCAAATCTCCAACCATGCAACGCATTCGACATATGTGTATTCACCTACACCATCATTCATGTATATATTTCAGTTGCTTCCCTTTTAAATAGTTGTTTGTCATCAAATACTTTAACTAACAAGAAGTGAGTATGAAGAAATTAATTTTCGCATGCAACATTGGATTCATAGTTCAATGTTACATAGGAACTTTTTATTAAGTATTCTAGCTAACCTGATTTAATTAAAGTTTTTTTGCAAGACTTGAAATAAAAAACCATTTAATTGATAATCGTTATCAACTACTATATATTTAATAGTGACAGAAAATATAAATGTAAAGGGAGAGTATAATGCAAATATACTGGACTAAAATAAATAAAATTATTGAAGAAACTCCTGAAGTGAAAACATACTTGCTCGATCGTCCGGAGGACTTTTCATGGGAGGAAGGTTCCCACACTCATTTCGCACTTAAAGGTTTTAACGCTGGAGATAAGCCGAACCGTAGCTTAATTCGCCACATGTCAATATCCACTTTACCTCATGAAAATTCAATTGGCATTACAACCCGTATCAGAGAACATTGCTCCGAGTTTAAAGCGATTTTAAGAAATCTTGAAGTTGGCAATGAAGTTGCAATATTTAAAACTCATTCGAATATACCACTTAAAAGAGAAAACAAAAATGTTTATCTATTGTCATCAGGCGTTGGCCTGGCAACTTTCAGACCACTTGTACTTGATTACTTTGAACGTGCGGAAAACGTCAATCAAGTTCATTCCTTAAACATCGATTCGTCAAAGGATTTCCTATTCTCTACTATTTTTGAATCTGCACCTGATAAGAAATTCATATCACGGTTCGTCGATAATCGGAAAGACTACTATGAAGAAGTGAAAAATCTAACTGCCGATAAAGACGGACAGTTCTATATAGTTGGCAGTGACGAATTCCTCATGCAGAATATTGAATTGCTGCGTGAACGAGGGATCAAACCAGAACAAATTATGCTCGATAAACGTCAACAGCAACTGTCTGAGTTTTTATGATTTTAAAAACGGGAAAAGATTCACCTTTTCCCGTTTTCCTTATCCTCGAATCAAATCTCCAACCAAGCCACACACTCCACATGTGGTGAGTGCTGAAGGTGGTGTGAAATATTGTAAAGGTGTAGTAGGATCTCCCCTTAACTTTTAGAAATTATATTTAATACTCTCTTTCTTCCCTAGTCCTTCTAATTTGTTCATCTTTCTGAAGCCCCTCTGATTGTTTAATTTCATATTCTGCCCATTGTCTAACTCTACTTACTCCATGGTTTAAATATGGCTCCATTTTCACTTTAAGATTTTCATAATTTTCTATCGCCTCAGAAATATTTATTACTTCAAAAGAATGTCTTCCAGCAATGAACTCGCGGAATAGTCTATCGTCCCATTCATAGGTTGAAAGGATCCACTCTGTAAGAGGAGGAACGTACGCTTTATCCTCTCCTTTGCTAGCTGGTGATTCAATATGTCGAGCTAAAGCTCTAGCTGCATTAATTCCATTTTCTTCGACCCACTTCTTAACAATTTCTATTTCAATAGATTCAAATAGCCCCCTGTAAACATGTAAATAAAAAATATAATTATTATCATTTAACATAACTGTACCTAAACTAGACATAACATATTCCGAGTAACCTTCTTTAGCAAACTTTTTAAGGTACTCTAGGGCAATATGTTCTAAATTAGAATGTCCAGCCTTTTTACTTTTTAGAATTACAACTAATAATGATATCTTATGATCGATTAGTTCTTCTGATACGATTTCAAAAACTTGTTGCCAGTCCCAATCGTCGAATTTATAGTTCTCATCAATCAAACATTCTAATAGTATTTTCGTTAAAAGTACGGACATTTCTGGAGTCGCAACAGTTTTAGCATTTTGACGATGATATCCATGCGCTAACTTCAGTATTATATATCTTGATAATATGTCACTAGATGCGCTTTCAATCTGTAAAAATAACTCATACATTTGAGAATTAGATAAAATTTCATTCCAAGTACCATATTGCATCGGTAATAAACTTCGAATAAGACTCATATCTTTTTGAATTATTCTTAATAACCTATCATATCCTGAATTATTTATTTCACAGTCAATTACTATTGATAAAATACTATTAGGGAATTTTTCTTCGTATTCATCTAGTAACGATTTATATATATCTGGAAGTGAGCATTCTTTACTTACTAGACCTTGTAAATATGCAATAATTATTATTGTATCCTTATCCTCTTTAATACAGTTAATAATAAAATCTTTAAAATGACTTTTCATATCTAAAAAACCAATTCTTCTCATTAACTTTTGAAGAAAAATATTATTTTGAGTATCTCCCACCAATTCTAAATAACTATCCATACTGATATTATTTTTCAGTACTTCTTTCGCTAAATAGTCAATATCTCCATCAACTGCTAACTCACCTTTTCTATGGTAGTTTCCCCAATAATCCCCCAGGAGATATCCTTTCATAAGAGCATCAAAGCTCGAGTCACTTAATTCATCTAACCAGTCTTTTAATGACTCAACATTTTTTACAAAATGACCATATTTATCATGACTATATAGCAATTCTTCAATCGCATTTTTTAACTTAATTTCCGTTTCTTCTTGGATTCCATATTTTCTAAAGATATCTTTTAAATCTTCTATTGCTCCATAATCAACGAACATTCTAAATTCCTTAATTATGAAATTATTTGAAATTTCTATTCTCTCACCTTGAATATCTCTTAAATTAGATACTAGTGTTTTCATAGCTTTTATTTTCAAATCATATAACTCTTTCTCAGTAGCAGGCCGCCACTCTTGCGGTACCACTCTACCTCCAATTACTTTTGGCGGTACCATCTTCATTCCTACTCCATTAAACACCGGTACAATAGCGTCTAGCATTAAATCAATATTTAAAATTGTTGAGTTTTTCAATCTTTTCATCAGTAGACTATATCTACCCTCAAATGGCGCCTCAGTATTCGATAAAATAGGTGTAAATAACCCTGTCCAAACTCCTTTACTATTATTCGATATATGTAGCTCAGTTTCATTCTGAGCTAAAATAAATAACACTTCCTCACAAGCCCAAAAATATTCTTTAAAGCACGCTAAATGTTCACACAGCCATACTATGTATCTTCTTTCCTTGTTCGAACTTAAAAACCCTCCATTCCCTTTAAAGTTTAATAATTCTTCACTACTAGCTCTCTTTAAAGTTCTTTTCAACCATCCTAGACCAATTTCAGGTGCAAACTCTGTATATACCTTAAAAACTTTAGCATTATCTACATTATTCAATAATTCTAATCTTTCTTCAGAAAAAGTCTCTAGAAACCATGCGGATAATTCCGCACCTACCTCCTGGCGAAAAGTTTCATGGCACTCTTCTACCCTATTAATAAAACGTTTTTTCATCTGGTTAGTTGGCATACCATTAATAAAATTACTTAAATCATTTTTAACAAAGGACCATGAATCATTCTCAAAAATATACCTTGATAAAGCTCTTGGTAGTGTTTCAAAAAATTCATTTTTTATTAATCCTAACCAACACTTACTCGCTTTATCAATAAACCCAAACATGCTTTGTTGATTTAATCCAAAATAATCTGATAGATAAATTATTTCTTTTTTATATTCTCCTGCTATACCAATATCTATTAGGAGACATAACTTACTATAATATTTTTTAAACTCATTTATATCTCCAAGTTCAGAAGCAAATTGGTGAAGAATTCTATCTAATGTGCTATCTATACTAGAAAATCTATCTCCAACATGGAGCATACTTGTTAACGATTGTTCTCTATGATATGTGTTTAATAAAAGTATTAATAATCTCAAATCTTTATCACATAATCGTGAAATATTCTCACGACCTAGAGGGTCTATAAACGGGTTAACACTTTGAATTAAGCTTATAATATCTTCATCTGATGGCTGCTCTATTATTCTTAGACCTTCTATAGCTCTAATTTTATGTTCAGGAGAGACACCTAAAGTAATAACTCGAATATTAGAGAGAGAAAACATTCTATTTAGACTTTCCCACTCATTAATAGTAATATCATCTATTACAAAGTGATATCTTTTATATGGATCAAAAATATACTTATTTACAGATTCAATAAATGAGACATAACTATTAAAGTAAAGTACATTCGATAGTTCTTCTTTCTCACTACAAGCTTGTAGTGTTGATCTGGTTTTACCAATTCCGGACCTTCCAACAAGGTGCAATATATTTATCTCATCATTATTAAAAAAATGATGATGAATATCATTAATTAACAATCGATTTCTTTCTGAATCTATCCATTCCGTAGAATTTAAGCGTTCATCTTTCTTCCATTCACTTAAAAATTTCGCATGTGGAAATACTTTTTTTAAAATGTAATCCGGCTTTAACATCGGTAGCTGTTGGTACTCAGTACTTGCTATTATTTCGTTAAATTGCTCAATAGACTCAGCATTTAATGTACGATATGCAACTTGCCGATCCTTAATTTCAGTAAAAATCCCAACTAAAGCAATTTTTCTATCTGTGGTTTCAATAAAAACTCCTGAACCTGAGAATCCTGGCAAATAAGTAGCTGCACCTCGATCAAAAGTTGATAAGTCATATTCTGTTTTCAATTCAATTATATTACTTTGTTCTTTTAACAAGTTCGCATCAAAGCTTTCCGCCGGATTTCTATGTGATCTTGTATGCTGCGGAAAACCATAAATTGTTACATTTTCTCTATAATTTTTTTCTGCTAATAAAATTTCTTCCAGATTTTCAGGGGATTTAACAATTATTAAAGCTAAATCGGCCTCATCATGTAATTTATAATCAATGACCTCAATTGAGTTCCACTCTCCATTTTCTAATCGCAAAATTTCTATATTTGCTTTTGAAAAACTTTGTGCTTCTTCTAAAGTCCCTTCTAAACAATGTTTAGCTGTAAAAACATGCGCATAATCTTGAGATGGTATTTTAAATAATAGACCACTTCCCTCTTCACCTATACACTTAATTTTCACTGCAATATTCTCATATATTTTTGAAAAACTCATATTACACCTCTATTTCCTCTATTTCATAACATTGAATTTTATGTTCTACTAATTCTTCCTTCGAGAAAATTTCATTAAAAATTTCATAATTAAAGTGAAATTTAGTTGATTCCTTATTTTTAATTATTCTTGCTAAGGCTTCTTTGTTTGGATGACCGTGTTTAGATCCATCCGTACTTACAATATAATTTTCACAATCTATCAAATCTAATAACTCTTTACTAGTGTTCTTTTTACTTGCATGATGTGACACTTTAAAATAATCGATTTTCAATTTATTCTCCTCGGAATAACCTAACTCTTTTAAAGATAAAACTATATCGCTCGGCCAACAATCTCCTAACAAAAGCAATTTTTTATCAGTATACTCCAACAACAGTGCTATCGAGCTTCTATTGGTATCAGAAGAATCTTCCGTAAATTTCTTTTGAACTAAATCGCATATATTCTCATCGTAATCCTTTTTATTTGCAGCTTGTAATGTCGTTTCATCTTCTTCAACTTTCATAACTTTTTTTAAAGCCTTTATACCTTCTAAAGTTGGTGCAAGAACTGTAATCTTAGCATTATCAATATTTAATTTTTCACCAAAAAAAATCACCTTTTCTTCCCAATTATTTTTTTTTATTAATTCTGCTTCTAATGTGTTTCCACTTTTCATTCCCATCTTAGTATCGCTAGGCATAAGTAAATTAATTTCTTCACTTGATTCCTCTAAATTTGGTGCCATACTTTTTAATAAACCTTTAGAATTAAACCATACTTTTTTTATTAAATCTTTATTAAAATCAATATCCTGATAGAACTCCACTATCCCTCCAATATGGTCATCATGTATATGTGTAATAACTAATAAATCTATACTCTCTTCTTTATCCTGAACACATTGTAAAATCGGTTTTAAATTTCTAGAATATGTTCTATGAGTCCCGCCATCAACTAATATATTTTTAACTTTTTCATCACTATCTAAAAAACTAATTAATATACAGTCTCCATCAAAAGCCTTAATAACTTTTATCTTTAACATGGTATCTCCTCTAATCTAATATTTCCAATCGTCTTTATAACTATCTAAGAACATTGGTACCAATTTTTCGCCATTTCTTTTCAATACCTCTTCTCTATGTATAGCCAAAGAGGTAAGAATTATCGCCTCTCTTACATATGAAATAAGTATCATTGCAGCTTCTACAAACTCTTCATAACTAATTGAATATGCTATAGGATCATATTTTTCCTTTCTATCTCTAGCTAAAGGAAATAAAAAACTGTCATGAATTTTTAAATATTTATGTTCTAAGTGATTGCGAATTGTTGCTAGCATTTCTATGTTAGGATCTAGATAATAATGCTCTACTTTTTGTTTACTAATATCTTTGCACAACCAATATAAACCTATTAATGGTTGGTTATAAGTTTGAGGATTTACCATGTACGCTTTTAAATGAGTTCTTGTTTCATAGGTTTTTTTCCCACGTCCCTGTCTGTTTCTCCAAATGGACTTATAGGATACATCCTTTTCTTCTATACCTAACTCAAAATACTCATTTATTAAGAAGGCTATTCTGTCAAAAATTGAATATAAACTTCTAAATGCAAATTTTATTTTTTCAATCCTCAAGCCGTATACAGGATAGTCTAATGTATTCACTAAATGAACTTCCTTATCTGAAAAATGTGGCTCATTTTGGTTAATTCCTTCGAATAACATATACCTAGCAGATACATATTCTTGTTTAATCTGATTAAATAGACCATGATATTTAGGTCCTTCATTAATACTCGTTACTATATTTGGCAAATGTAAAATATCATAGGCTGCTACTGGATGCAGAGTTACATCATTCATAGTATTAAGAAACAATTTTCTTTCTATACACCACATTCGATATGCTTCTTCCAAATCGTCACCTAAATCAATCTCTCCAAAGTCATAGTCTTCTAATAAAAAACTTTTATCATACTTTTTTTCGATATTTTCTATAATGCCTTGCCAAAAATAAAACGCTTGTCCATTTTCAGGGTCTTTAGTTAAACTTTTTAATTGTTTATATGCATAATGATGAAAATAGTCTGCATGTCCTTCATCATAATCATATAAGCCATAACTAATTATTGTTGTAGCATGGTTTCCTATAGCCATTGAAAAATTTTTATCTACTAAATCTTCAATAGAGTTTATAGATTTAATAAATCTTCCTATTCTATTTAATAAAATAGAATAGTTAGTTATAGCTCTATTTTGAAATTCAGTATAATAAAACAGTTCTTCTTCAGAACAGGCTTCAATAAAATCTTTCTTAAATTCGTTAAAAAATCCAATACAGTTCCTAAAAAGCAGCAAACATAATTCTGTATCCTTTTCATTGTCTTCATATATTTCTGCTCTATTGTATTTTAATTCTATATAATCACTACCTGCCGTTGCACCATGATAAGATAATATAGCTTTTTCTAAAGGATTATATTTATCACGCTGTGACAATTCTAGACCTGTAAGAGCGATTTTTTTTAGAGTATCTTCATCCTTCTCTTCAAATGCTTTATCTGCGAAAAAAGCTAATTCATTAATCTCTATACTAATCAAAATTAATTCCCCCATAGAATTATTTGAATGAACTAGAAAAATACTATTGTTTAATTTGAATATATATTAAGTTAACAGACGGGTAATCATCTTAAATTCCTTCATCTCTCAGCACGCATTTTTGTTAAATAAGTGTTGATATAGTTCCGCTGCGTGTTCGAATTGTGTCGCTAACTTATCCCCAGCTTCAGTACTTTTAGCGTGGTAGATGTTCAGGGACCCATGACGGGTCTACTTTATGCGCAGCTTTTATCATTTGTTGAACAATATTATAGATGAGTTCCCAACGAGATAACTTCTTGCAGGAGCTACTTAACAGAAACGAGTCCATGCGCGCCATGCTTTTGTCTAGCTCGGTCAGATCGGCTAATTGTGCAGACAATGCATCTACCTCAGCTTTAAGTAGGTCGATGCCCGATGTTATTTCATATTCAACTAAACGTTGACGGAAGTTCGTGAGCCTATTGATGCAGATTTTTCCCTTGTCGAAACTCTCAATACCTAAGGCATATTGATAGCGATAATCAAAGTAGAAAGTAATTCTTGAGGATCAGCAGGCTGACTAGGATGTTTACGGGTTTGTATATCGCAACCCAATTATGAGCCAATTGTTAACTGGGCCAGTGGGCCATTTTACACTACCTGTCTTTTCCAAAAGAACACCTCGGCTTTATTTGGAGTGGCGGGCATGATATCCTTGTACGGGCGTTAAATTACTGATACTACGCCCTTTAAGTGCGAATTATGCCCGCAGAGGCTCCATCTAAAGCCCACCGGGAAATATGCTGCGACATTTAACTTGTCCACTGAAATGGATTGCCTGTTCAATTACGAAGTGGCTCAATTTTCATTTGCAAAATACACGGGTTTATTAGGGCGACTAAAAGTCTCACTATAAGGCACGGAAAAACGATCTTCATTGACCTTCAAAAAGATATCTGTAATAGAAGCTTTCCGCAAAACTCTTTTGAAGTGCTTCCAAAATATACTTTGGAAGGTCAAGGAATCAATCATCTATTGAAAGCTGTTGTTCTTTTCTTCCGGGTTTAAACATAAAAGAGATCTCCAATTAGTAATGTTAGGCCTATTTTATCACTTTTTTGTTCTATAAAGGTGGATATATAGCGTTTTTATGTAAAACTAGCGAAGGCGCCTTTCAAGTGGTCACCGAAGTGATAAGACAAAGGAAGGATGCAGTTCAATCCTCCCCCAGCAGTGGTTTTCTGTCTGGCTTATCACGGGAGGCATCCAAAAAGCGCCGAAGCGGTGTTCGAGGGGATATCGGCTTTTGGGGTGCGAACCATATTAAAAATTCTAAATATAGTTTACACGCAAATATCCGTTGAATTTTTCAAATTAATTAACACAGTTAATTGTTCCATCAACTACGTTGTGGTTTTCCTTCGTACTTTTTGGCTAATTTTAATAACATTCTTTCACGCCTTTTTAGGATTACTAGCCTCCGTTCAAAGAAACAACGAGCTTTAGAAATGCTCTTAGACGATAAAATTAATCAAGAAGACTATGATGATCTTGTAGTCAAATTAAATCCACAAATCGACCAATTATATATGTTGATCAAAAGAATCCCCGTTCTATAGTCTCACACAAAGTCGATCAATGACCTCATCGGGTCCTTGGTTGACACCCTGAATAAATTCCCTTACTCCCAAAACAATTTTTTGAACACCAGGAAAAAAGACATTATTAATCACAGACTCTTTCAGCCACTTCTAGAGGCCCTCAATCAGATTCAGTTGTGGGCTGTAGGGAGGCAGAAAAATGAGCTCAAGCCTGTCTTTGTTATCCTCTAAAAAGTCCTGTAAATAGTTAGCGTGATGAATACATGCATTATCTAAAATCATTGCGATCTTGCCAGTAGGATAATGTTCGAGTACTTTTTCTAGAAAGCCCTTGAAGGTGACCGCATCATACTTTTCTTCTTCGACGCAAAAGATTTCACCTGTTTCATAATTTAATGTTCCAATCAGCTTAACTCCTTTGTGCTACCCGTATGTTGGGATAACCCGTTGTTGCCCTTTTAGAAACCAGGTCAGCTGAATCGCTTGATAATCCAGAATCATCGACTCATCCTCAAAAAGGATATGATCAATTTCTCCGTCTATCAGCTTTTTTTAGAATGGGAAATGTTTCTTCGACAAATACTCTCTGTTTTTCAGGATCTGCCTTTTCGAGTGTATAGCTAAGGCCTAGCTTTTCTAGTAGGAGGGACATTCCACGCAGAGAGTAAGTAATCTCCCATTTCTTTTCTACAAATCCAACGATAAGCTCAAGTGTCCAATTGTATCTGGCTGTAAACCCTACATCAGCTGGGACTTGGGTAGAGACAGATTCTAAAAGAATTGCCTTTTGTTCCTGAGATAATTGTGGGGTCTCCCAGTAGAATGACCGAGTGCAAGACCTTCAAGACCATTTTCTTTATAAGTAGAGATGTAGATTCTAACCGTTTCGGAGGTTCGGCCAATCTCCATGACCTTGTACCCAGATAAATAGAGTTAGACAGCCTGATACCTTTCAAAATGGCGCCGGTCTTTTACAGAGCGTAATGCTTCTTTTACTTCATCCATGTGATTATGAGTAGTCATAGCTGATCATTCCTTTCCGTTTTTTTACTATCTATACACGTTTAAGGATGCGGGGAATCTTTAAATCAACTTATATATTACGTTTAATCCATGTTCTTTAAGGGCATCGGCAGCCTGTGTAACGGCTACATCTAAAACAATTTCCGTTCCCATTTGTTTTGCCGTATCCCTATCCAATATTTCTATCCCCTTTGTACAGCTATTATCGTATTTAACCTACATTATATTGGCACATGCCGTATATATTTTATTATCCGTTAAAACACTTTTAAAATCGACAGACTTTTCATTACACTTATAGCCTTTTTGCTTTAAACCGTTAAAAATAATCTTCCATCTACTATTCGAAAGGCCTTTTTTAAATGCTATTATAAGAATATGTAACATTTAATTTTCATCTTTTTTCTCCTCATTTACTAATTTCATGTGATCTTTTGGATCCAACATTTCAATATTCACAGTAAGTCCTCATTAACAATTCCTTATGTTAAATATGAAAAACAATATTTTTAGTAACTACTTTATGGACTAAATCAACCTAATAATCATTTATTTTGAAAGTAGCTGACTAATGAACCGTCTGCTGCTTTTTATTTTGTATTTTCCTTTTCTATAGCAATTCTTTTTCAATTAAAATTTCTACTTTAACAATCCCCAATGAGTTATCCCCAACCATCTAAATTTGTAACTTCATTCTTTAATTAATCACTATTGTATTTTAAATGGATCCATAACAATCTAACTTTCATCATTTCTTAATAATCCAGCAATTCGCTGTTAACATATAAAAATTCAATTTCTTGTAAGAGCAATAAAGAACGTTGATTTCTTGCTCTTATCGTTCCATAACACAACGTTTATATAAATGAAAATCCATTCGCAAATCGTGCCGTTGCCTAACTTTGCGGTGGTCTGGTGCATATAGCCGTTGCTCGCAACCAGTGCATACAATTTAGTATCTCAACTTAGGCTTGGAGGTACCCCTAACGGTGACAACACACCTAAAAACGGAAGAAGCCATACTCTTTGGGCGGAGAGTAAAAATATCAGCCAAGTGCATATGCGACTGCTTAAAGCGGGTTACACATTATACAGTCTTTTGAATTTTTGTCTGCGGACATTGACCTCACTTTTCGTTATAGAAACTTGCAGTATGCGAGCATAAGTGAGATGCACCTGCCAGCTATTACGGCAGCAAGTGGAATACTTGTAGTGTGCAAATGTATTACTTAACAACCAATTGCCTTTGTTTTTAACAGTTTCACTCCACATAGACAGTGAGTTATGGGGTGGGATTAACGCTGATATATAGGGTGTTTCAATCCACCAGGTTTTATAAATATCATATAGATGGGGCTTATTTTACAACGGGTGAACTCTGCCCATTTTTACTTTTAAAATTGAAAGGAAAGATTTTATGAATGGAAAACGAGGCTGGATTAAAAGTGATCAGCAAATTCGCGAGGTAGCTTTCGCAAATGAAGAATTAAGTAACAAAGGTGCGTATATAAATTTAATGCTGCAATTAAATAGCCTTGCGCGGCATGCAAAAGGAATTAGCGTGCATAAGTCATTACCACAGTACTACCATCACATGCATTTACTTTGTCAGTTTCTAGCTGATAGTTTCAATTTAAAAGCTCTAGCAAATCTACAGGACAAGCATATAGTCGAATATGTCCTTGAACGACAAGACGAAGGAAAATCAGCTGCTACTCTAAAAAATGATTTAGCTGCTATTCGATACTTTCACGATCAACTTCCTCAACCGCGCTATCAACTGAGTAGTAATCAAGCATTAACAAAAAAGTATCTAGATTTTAATTTAGAAAAAAGAAAATTTGGAGGGATCAATCGACAACCGACAGAACTTGAATATCAGGCATTAGTAGCATTAGCTAGAAAATCTATAAATCCTGAAATGGCGAATATGATTCAGCTTTGCCGAGAGCTTGGTCTACGTGTGCATGAGGTAGTAAGACTTTACCGCGCAGATGCAGAAAAAGCACTAAGAGATAGCTCTCTAACAGTTAAAGGTAAAGGCGGGCTAATACGTGAAGTTCCGCTTTCCGATCATGCAGCAATCATTTTAAAAGACGCCATGCAATCGGTAGAACGTGGAGACAGGCTCTTTGTCTCAAATGATTTAAAAGCACATCAAGTAATTCAGCGTGTGCAAGATTTTGTAAAGAATAACCGAAATAAGGTATTGGATCCACTCAATCAACGCCCGCCTGGCATCGAAATTACAATGCATAGTTTCCGCCATGCCTACGCTAAAGATCAATACCACCAATTCATTGCTAAAGGGATTGAATCCCACAAGGCAAAATTGCTAGTTTCCAAGCTAATTGGGCATAATCGCGCGGATGTAACAGATATTTATTTGGCAGAATAAAATTTTAAAAATCCCCCTAGGAATATTAAAAATCGAGGATAAAATGATGTGAAATGGAGATGAGACAATGCTCACATTGGAACAAGCATTACAGCAAATTGAAGAGTTAAATTTGATAATCGAAAAATCTAATTAAAATTTTGAAGCTGAAAGAAAGCGGTTAATTAACCTGTTAGCGGCTTGGAAACGAAAGGCTGAAGGTAAACACGGATTCCGACGCGAGGCATTACGAGAAGGCTATAGCGCGATTACAGGTATGCATTACAAAGTTTATTCAATCGATCTTCCAGGGGACCTACCTGTAGAAGAAGTTTTAAATTACCTTAAAGAAAATATACTACAAGGGTTATACCCCTATACTTTCAAAAAGATGGATTATGTACCTAAAAAGAAGGAATGGGTTTTTGAAGTGGAAATGGACATAGCATTTGATATTCAGCTAGAGAATGAATTTCTTCTACAGTATTACGAAAATAGCTAACTGTTCAAGCAGCATGTTAATTAACATGCCGCCATTTTATTTCCTCGCAGAGCCGCCATCTAACACCATTTTCTCAACATCTTTAATCATTGTATGTGGATGGACACCCAAAACTTCTGCAATCTTAAAGACAGTTGATATAGTAGGTTGCCTTTTTGCCCTTTCAAGCAACCCTATATATGTACGATCTAGATTGCAAGATAAGGCTAACTCTTCTTGTGTCAGTTCACTTTTTTTGCGGTATTCCCTTAACACCATTCCGTATGCTTTGATTGTATCCATATAAACACCTCTTGGTTTAAGTAAAGACCAATTAATAATCATTTCTACAGACTATAGTCATCTTTGGTGATATAGTATTAATAGAAAATACTGGGGAGGAATTGTAGCCAATGGATATACGTAATGATATTGAGTGTGTACTAAAATGGCATGAGGAAATTATTACTCTTAAAAATAAAGGAGAATTTATGAAGTACCTTTATGATTTTCTTAATGAATATTTTAGGGGGTTAATCAATAATAGACATGATAAATTTAAAATTTCTTATGAGCCACATGAAATTACCGTAACCATTTTTCGGGAAAAGTTTACGGCTCGAGTTGAAGGTGACGAAGTAGCATTTATTAAAGAATCTAATCAGGATAAGGCTTTGATTGGTCGTTACGTTTTCGATACTTCATTCGATAGTCCACATTATTTATTGGATGAGCCAATAAGACAATTTCACCCTTACTGTATTGTCCGCCTACTTGAGTATGCTTTTGAAGACTTCAGTAAGAAAAGCGAAGAAATCCAAAAAGGTAAATATAGACCATATTAATAAATAGAGGTAGCAGTTAATTCTTAACGGGTTCGGTTGATGGGGAGAAAACAATAAAAAACACAGTGTTCGGGGACACAATTCGTATATGAATTGGTACCATAATTGGCACAGGAATTAGCAGTAGCGCATAAATTTATGTGCCTTTGTTAATTCCGTTGTTAAAACACTTGCTAATTGGATATTGGGAAAAAATAGAATGAAGACGAGAAATCTATGCTAAAATATATTAAAGATTATGAAATAAGGTTATTCAGCTAACGGGGCAGGTTAGTTGAAGATGGTTGTTTAACTTGTGTTCAACAATCGGACCATTTTATTGCACAAGACTTGACGAACTAACGATGGAGTTCAATGGGAAAATATGGTAAGATGTGGTTATTAGTCTGTGTAGGAGGGATTGTTAATGGGTAATACAAAAAACAAATATAGCATTGCCAATGTAAAAACAAGCTATTATGTATTTTTCGGTGCCACAATTGGCGCTATTATTGGATTAGTTGCTTACGTGAATAATTGGTTATGATAAGCGGGCATTTATTAAACTAACGGGTGCTTTACTTCAAGAAGGAGTAAAGCCTTTTTCTTATTGAACTAAAGGGGCAGGTTAGTTGAACAGTGTTGTTTAACTTGTATTCAACAATCGGGCCATTTAGTTGAAGTTCAGAAGTGCGGGAAGGAGAAGTTCTGATGAATAAGATACTTTTTTTCTTTTGTAATTTAATAGCTGTTATCGGAGTCTCTATACTATTTACAACAAGCATTTTAAATAAGGTGATGCCAATGTTAGGATTCGCTGCTTATCAAGCTGCAGCGGCAGGAGGCTATTCTCCAAGCGACTATGTAATGAATTTTATTGTAATAAACCTATTCGCCATTTTATTGATAATAATAGGTGTGGTAGCTGGCTATAAGATTTATAAAAAGGGCTTGTAATTTTAGATACCGCAGTTCCACAATTGGGCGCGATTGTGGAAGAAGCGTTTCTTTTCTTATTCAACTAACGGGTGCTTTAGTTCAATAAGGATAGTAAAATATTTCGCCAAAAAGCGCTTAGATTTCTGAGCGCTTTTACTTGTTTTTTTTAATAGTTATTTCACTGTTGAAGCACGTGCTGATTAACCTGTGATTTACGTTGTTAATTGTACTTTTCTCCCCATGTTCCGAACCCGTTAGTTAATTCTGCTACCTTTTTTCATTCAAAACCTTCCTTAACACAACGAATGATTCTTTATACCTAATAAGAGCTATTAGAATAAGAAAAAAAAGCGACTATAATATTTTTACTTTTGGCCAAAAGAATTTATTTAACACTTTTCGGAGGGAAACATGAAAATTAAACGAAACTTTGCTGATGATGATCCCATTATTGCAATTTCACAAACATTTGAAGTCCTGTTTGACACTTATATTGAACAGTTTTATGCTTATATCAAGGTGAACTCTACTACATCTTCTGACAAGGAGGATGTATAACATGAGGTGTGCAGTTTATGCCCGTGTATCAACTGGATCTGATGGACAAAAAACGTCTATTCCAACGCAAATAAAGCTCTTTGACAATTTCATTCAAGATAAAGGCTGGGAGCTTTACAAAGTTTATACCGATGTAAAATCAGGTTCGAAATCTAATCGAGATGGAATTCAGGAGCTTATCCAAGATGCCAAAGATAAAAAGTTTGATGTCGTCGTCGCTAAAGAACTATCCCGTATTTCTCGTAACGGGGAATTTTCATATGAGTTTAAAAATGTTCTAATAATGAATCAAATTCATTTCATTACGCTAGATGGGGCAATTAACACCTTTGAGGACAATGCTATGAATTTTGGATTATTTGCTTGGCTTTCAGAAGTAGAGGCGGCACGTACAAGTAAACGGATTAAGGAATCTTATTACGTTCGCGCAAAGTCTGGCCGCTTCGACGACGCCCCCTATGGATACGATTTAAATAATGGACAACTACTCATTTCTAATGATGGTAGTGCAGAAATCGTAAAGCGAATTTACGAAGAATATATTGTTGGAAAAAGTTTTGATGCAATTGGTCGTTCTCTTTATAACGAAAACGTCCCCACACCTGCACTGCGTAAAGGACAAAAAAATGCTGGTGTCTTTTGGCATGGTTCAACCATCCGTCAAATTTTGGAACGTGAAATCTACACAGGGTGCTTAATAGCAAAAAAAACTACTACGATTTCGCCAGCCACAAATAAGCGGATTGTAAATAAACCTGAGGATTGGATTATACGTGAAAATACACATGAGCCAATAATTGCTGAGGAAGATTTCAACCTTGTTCAACAATTGATACAATCCCGTAAACAAATTCGCTCACAGCAGAATACACATCTATTTACGGGCTTACTCTTTTGTGGAACGTGCGGTGCAGGAATGCACTTTAAGCGAGATCGTTATGTTTGTGGTAGGCAAAATAAATTTGGTAAAAAGGCTTGCCCTGATAACTTCCGACCAAAGGAGCTATTATTAAGTCAAGTGCTATTGGATGACTTAAATCAACTCTATTTCTCAAACATTTCAAATGCAGCTACCGAAAAATTGCTAGCTGCTCGTACAAAAAAAGAAATAGCTAAAGTAAAATCCCTTTCGAATAGTGAGGTAATGCAAGTTGAGCTGGATTCTTTGAAAGCTCGCAAACAAAAAGCGCTAGATATGCTATTAGATGAGAAAATTGATCAAGACGCATATGATGGGCTTATCATGCAGTTGAATCCAAAAATAGAGCAATTAGTCAAGAAACTAGAGCAATTGAAATCTGAGGCTTCTGGGATCGTTGTAGACGAGGAAGAAGTGAAGGCTTATATCCTTAGTCAACTTAATCCAAAGAAGCCCATTAAAGAGTTAACCCCAACAATATTAGCTCGCTTCATTCATAAAATAATAGTAAAAGCAGACGGCCAATTAGAGGTGCATTATCGCACTTCTAAGCCGTCTGCTTTTTATATTTCAGAAAACATTAAATTAGATATACCCAAGAACCATCCAAATAAAAGCTATGTTCAAAGACACGCTTAATATAGGATTAGTCAGCTAGTTCGAGCAACGCACAGCACTCCACATGACTCGAATGAGGGAACATATCAACCGGCTGTACTTCCTGCGTGCGATAACCGCCATCTTCAAGTATGCGTAAATCCCGTGCAAGTGTACCTGGATTACATGATACGTAAACAACACGTTTTGGCTTATACTCCAAAATTGTTTTCAAAAGTTCTTCGTCGCAGCCTTTACGCGGTGGATCAACAACCAGCACGTCGAATCGTTTGCCATCTGCATACCATTTCGGAATGACGACTTCAGCAGGGCCTGCTTCGAAATGCGCGTTATTTATGCCATTCAATTCCGCGTTGCGTTTAGCGTCTTCGATTGCTTCGGGAACGATTTCAACGCCATAAACTTCTTTTGCTTTTTGTGCGATGAACAACGAAATTGTACCAATACCGCAATACGCATCGATGACAGATTCATTTCCTGTTAGCTGTGCGTACTCTAGTGCCTGTCCGTAAAGAACTTCCGTCTGTACAGGGTTCACTTGGTAGAAAGAGCGTGCAGATATTTCGAAATCGATGTTGCCGATTGAATCGACAATAACCGGTTTCCCGAATAACAAAACTGTTTCATCACCGAAAATAACGTTCGTTCTCTCGGTGTTAAAGTTTTGCATAATTGACGTTACATTTGGAACGACACGTTTAATAAGTTCTATGGCTGCATCTTTTTGCGTAAATTTCTTTTTGCGCGTTACTAAAACAACCATTACTTCGCCTGAGGTACGTCCTTTCCGGACAATTAAGTGACGAAGCAAACCTAAGTGAGTCTTTTCATCATAGGCATCAACGCCGATTGCATGTAGCTCATATTTCAACATAGCCATTAGGTCATCTGCTTCATGACTTTGGATGAGACAGATATCTGTGTCAACGATGTGATGTGTACGCGATTTATAAAATCCAGAAACAACTTTGCCATCCCGCTCACTGAAAGGTATTTGTGATTTATTGCGGTAGCGCCAAGGGTCGTCCATCCCTTTTACTGGGTGCACTGGCACATGGGGGAGTTTTGCGACACGGTCCATTACATCACGTACTGTTTTACGCTTTTGCACAAGTTGACCTTCGTAAGACAAGTGTTGCATCTGACATCCACCGCATTCTGAGAATACATGACAAGGCGGTTTTACACGATCAGGGGATGCTTTCGTTATAGTTAACAGCCTGCCAAAGCCGTAATTTTTCAATGTTTTACCTACTTGTATATCAACCTCTTCGCCTGGAAGCACACCGGGGATGAAAAGCGGATAGCCGTCCACTTTTGCTACGCCCGAACCATCGTGCGTTAAATCTTCTACGTAGACGCTGAGACGATCGTTTCTATTTACACTATATGACATTATATTTTCCTCCAAATTTCAGATGTCTTTAGTTTACCATGCTGAGGGTGAAAAAACAGATGTCGCATGGGCATCTATTAGACAATACATGTACTTTACTGTGGGAGTAGATTTTTTTTGGCTAGTCGGCACTTGTATATGCTCGGTTGGTCTACCCATATAATCGGTAAACTAACCTATATGATCGGTCAGTGTACACTTAGGATCGGTTGCCTACTTTTAGGATCGGTTCGCACACGCTTACGATCGGTTGCCTTCTTATATGATCGGTTCGCACCCACATACGCCCGCCTACTGATCACCAACAAAAAACAGACGCCACAATCGACGTCTGCTCTCTTTTACTTTTCTTTTTCAATCTGCTTCTTTATGGCTCCGTCCATTGGTGCAATAACGAACGCAACGACGAGTCCCCCGATGAGGACGATGAAAGGTGCGTAAAACATTAAAAAGTGATTCATGGACCATTCCTCCTTATGCGTGGTAGTCGCCTTTTCCGCGGACGTAGTCTTTATCGAATAGGAATAGACGCATGAGCAAGTACAATGACGGAATCAGCAGCCCAAGTCCCATGATGAACACCACGATAAGCGAGATGGCCATGGCCGGGTTCGTGAAGCTGTCGTAAATCGTCAAGTACGGGTACAACAAGTATGGATAATGGGACGCACCATAGCCAAAGAAGGCGAAGGCAAACTGGCCCACTAGCAATAGGAACGCGAGACCGTAATTACGGCGCTTCCAGATTAGCCAAACCGTTCCGATGAACATGATAAACGAGATAAGGAACATCGGCCAGAAGTTTTGGATGTTAGTGTAATGTTCCGGATTGTGATTTCTTAGTTCGAATATAATGCCCCCTGCTGTGATAATTGTCGGCAATGCCCAGATGAGCGCATATTTCCGAATCATATTCGTCGCTGCAACATCACGTGCTTTATTCGCATACCAAGTCAGGAATACCGCCGATATATAAAGCGTTGCGGCGATGCTTAGCACAACGATCGACCAGGTCAACGGACTGGAGAACAGCCTCCAATAATCGAGTACGGGATTGCCGTTTACCATGTCGATAAATCCACCTTCAGAAATGGTAAGTACGATGGACAGCGATGCTGGAATAAGTATTCCGGCAAGGCCGTACATGAACGAATACCCTTTGTGTCCACGCGCCCCATATGTCTCAAATGCATAATAGGAACCACGGATGGCCAGTAGGATAATCCCAATGCTGACGGGGATTAATAACGTCGTTCCATAATAAAACGCTGTTTTCGGGAAAAACCCAATAATCCCCACAAAGAAGAACACTAAGAAAACGTTGGTCACTTCCCAAACAGGCGATAAATAGCGCTGAATAATGTTGGTCAAAATATGCTGACGGCCAGTGAGCGTGCTGTAGGCATTGAAAAAACCTGCTCCAAAATCAATGGCACCAATCAGTATATAACCGAACAGGAAAGTCCATAGAACGGATATGCCTAGTATCTCAAGTGTCATAGCACGTCGCCGCCTTTCTCCGTATCACGATCTTCAATTTCACGTTCAACTGGATTGTTGCGGAACATTTTTCTCAGTACGACTATACTACCGACTCCTAGGACAAGATAAAGCAAGCAGAACAAGATAAGCATGGAGTCAACATGTCCGCTCGTCGTAGCAGCGTCCTGCGTTCGCATAATGCCTCTTAGAATCCATGGCTGTCTACCAACTTCAGCAAGCCACCAACCGGCTTCAATCGCTACTAGCGTTAGCGGACCACCGAGTACGATAAGCCAGCGGAACCATTTCGTAGAAACCATTTTCCAACCTCGTTGAACCCCCAACCAAAATACGCCCGATAGAAGGGTCATCCAAATACCAATTGACACCATTATGTCGAATAAGTAATGGATGTAAAGTGGCGGAACTTCATCTTCAGGGAATTGATCCAGACCAGCTACCTCTTGAGTAAAACTACCGTGTGCAAGGAATGATAATGCATATGGTATTTCGATGGCATATTTAACTTCTCCATCTTTGAGAATGCCGTACATTATCAGCGGCGCATTTTCACTTGTTTCAAGATGCCATTCTGCGGCAGCCAATTTCTCAGGTTGATACTCCGCTAAATATTTCCCTGAGAAGTCACCGATAATTGCTGATGCAATTGCAAAGACAAGTCCAACTTTCATCGTTAGATAAAGTGCTTTTTTATGGTACTCATGATTCGAACCTTTTAACAGGCGGAACGCTGCAATCGCTGCAAGCACAAAAGCAGCTGTCATATAAGAAGTCGCAACAACGTGTGCCACTTTCGTCGGCATCGCTGGATTGAACATCGCAAGTAGCGGATTGACGTTAACGAATTCACCATTAACGATATCAAACCCTCTTGGTGCATTCATGAATGCGTTAACGATTGTGATGAACACCGCAGAAAAGGATGCTCCGATGGCAACCGGAATAAGTAATAGAAAATGTTTCTTTTGGTTTTCAAAACGATCCCATGTATATAAGTAAATACCGAGGAAAATTGCTTCAAAAAAGAATGCAAACGTCTCCATAAATAACGGAAGTGCAATGACGTTCCCTGCAAGTTCCATGAAATTAGGCCATAACAAGGATAATTGTAAACCGATTGCGGTTCCTGTTACGACACCAACGGCAACTGTAATGATAAAACCTCTTGCCCAACGTCGTGCAAGTAAAATATAGTGATCATCGTTTTTCTTTATGCCAACCCATTGTGCGATCATAATCATCAACGGTACTCCGACGCCAATTGTTGCATAAATAATATGGAATGATAAAGTTGTTTCGGTTAAGACCCTTGAAAAAAAGACTGCTTCTTCATTTCCCATCTGCGTATCCCCCTTTAGCTCCCGAAGATTTTACCGAAAATTGATAACAGCATAATTCCTGCAATAATAAATGCAAGCCATATAAGTCTTTTTTCATGTATTTTGTACACTTGCACCATGTCCTTTCAAATACATCATGATTCTATTGTATACCCTCTATACCACCCAGTAGTTACGTTTAAAACGATTTACATGAACTATTTGTGACTAGACATATTGAACAAGTGAATACCAATATAAAAAGTGAACGAAGGCGTTCAACAATGAATAGCTTTAATGAATTCAATGAAATTCTTTATTTCAACAAATATGTAGCAAAGTACCTGCTTGCCGGAGGACGGAATATTGTGTATATTTAATAAACTAAAGCGGGGTGAACACAGTGGAACTAAAAAGAAAAGTATTAGCTTATATTACAAAAGGTGAGGGTACCAAGCGTGAAATTCTGGTGTTCGAGCATAAAGATAATCCTAACGCCGGCTTACAGGTCCCCGGAGGAACAATTGAAGTTGACGAGCTTCTGATAGACGCATTATATCGGGAAATCGAAGAAGAAACAGGTATTAATAGAGAAGATTTAGAGTTGAAAGGGAAAGTTATTAAATCGAATTACTTCCCTGAACATAAGAATGTTATCTATGAAAGGAATATTTTTCACCTCACGTTTATCGGTAAAGAACATGATGGGTGGGAACACCGTGTATATGGAGGTGGCGAAGACGACGGTATGATATTTTGCCATCGCTGGGTACCCATCAACAAGTTGCCCGAACTAGCCGTCAATCAAGATCAGGCAATAGAATTTATTTAAGAAAAGCGAAAGGCGCCGTCCAGCCCTGACAGGTATAAGACGGTTTGTGAGGAGGCGTACTTCAGCCCCACAGCAAAACGACTTATAACCCGAGGGACTGGCGCCTGGAGTCTAGACATTGAAAAGCGAAAGGCGCCCGCAAGACGCGACAGGCATAAATCAATCTAGCGGCATGGCGCTCTTTGCCATATAGCTGGATTGTTTTCAAGGAACCTAGCCTAAGTACGCCGCGTCCTGCGGCAACGGCTACGTGACCCACATCCTGTGGGCCTCCGAGCGGCTGGAGTCTGGACATAGAAAAGCGCAAGGCGCCGTCCTGTCGCAACAAGGAGGGATGTAATTCAAATCCCTCCCCACTCATACCTGCATCCTTGCATGGCCTACTTCAAGCCCCACAGCTGTACTGTACTTTAAAGCTACCTAGCCTAGACACTGCTCCAAAGTGACATTCTTATATTTTCTTATCTTTTTTAGAAAATGAGCTGTAGGAATGCCCACTTTCGGCATCCTTACAGCTCATTTTGTCCAATCCACTAACTACCTAATCCTGACTGCAATTTACGACTCTACAGAAGAATCCGGTAGGTCTACTCGATCCTCATTCCGTAATTCACTCATAGGAACAAACATCTCAATATGCCTGTAAAGATTTTCAAACCTTGCCGGTAATACTCCACCGTATTCTCCATCCAGATTTAGGAGAACCTTTTCAGTAGATGTCACTGTAATCTTTTCTGCTTTAGTTGAAATAACAAGCGGATCATCTAGATGCTCACCTCTGAGAGCAAGCGAAACAACACGTATGAATTCAGCGATATTACACTTTTTCAGGATGAGCAAAGTGAATTTCCCGTCATTAATGCTTGAACCAGGGGCAAGTTTTTCAAAGCCGCCGACTGAATTCGTTAAGCCGACGAGAAACATCATTGCTTCATCCTCAAATACTTCACCATCGTATTCAATCTTGACGTGAGTAGAGTGGATCGACGGCAACATCTCAATACCTTTTAAATAATAAGCAAGCTGCCCAAGTACTGTCTTCAATCTGCTTGGGACATCATATGTCAATTCGGTCAATCTGCCGCCACCTGCAATGTTAATAAAGTGGCGATCGTTCATTAAACCAACATCGACAGGTATCGTTTCTCCACGAATGATAATATCTACCGCTTCGTTAATATCACGAGGAATACGTAACGCGCGCGCAAAGTCGTTCGTCGTTCCAGTAGGAATAAGTCCAACTTTGGGACGATTGTCAAATGGACTCACGCCCGCGATGACTTCGTTCAATGTGCCATCCCCACCTGAAGCAATTACAAGGTCAAAACCAGCTTCTACAGCATGTTTAGCTGCTTCTGTTGCATCTCCTTCACACGTTGTCGCATGACAAGATGTTTCATAACCGGCCTTTTCAAGCTTCTCGAGTACCTCACCCAGGTGTTTGCGGAATGCTTCGCGTCCCGACGTCGGATTATAAATAATTCTTGCTCGTTTCATCCGTAATTCCCTCTATTCGTACATATGTTTTTTAAAAGAATCAGCTAAAATGCTCGATTAATAAGACATGCCACTTGGCACTTAAGATTGTTTCTGCAATACCGGTAAGAATGTTTTACGAATGTCATCGTATACTGTCAACCACAGCTCTGGCTTGGATGTATATTCGGCAGTAATCCGCTCGATGAATGCCTGTTGTTTTTCTTTATAAACTGTTGAATCAGCTGCAGGTAAGTCTTTGCGCAATTCTAAAACATATTCTTGAATGGCAGCTGCTCGCGGTCCCCATTTCGCCTCGACTTCCCCGTCTTCATCAAGCAATAAGTATACAGGAATCGACCTACCTCCATTTGTCAGATGTTTGTCGATTAAGTCCGTATCTGCATCACGGTATGCCGTACGTACGTCAAGACCCGCGGCTTCCGCTATTCTTCGAAGAACCGGATTATTCATCATAGCGTCTCCGCACCAATCTTCCGTAATGACTAAGATATTCGGTTTCTTTGCTTTTAATAGCTCGATGAATTCATCATCTGCCGGCACTTCGAATTGTTCATAAATGCGAAAACTTTCTTCTTTATGTTTTTCCATCTTATTCATATACTGTTCGAGTGAAATGGCTTCATCAAAGTATTGTTGTTCAGTTTTCATCAATCATCCACACTCCTTTTCTTTAATTGTACGTCGTCCCTTCCCGCGAATCAAATTACGAGATTAAAAAAAGACGCTCTGTACAGGGACTTGGAAAAGTCTTATGCAGAACGTCTCAATTAAAAATAGGAAATAATAAGTTTTCGCCTAAAAATGGTGTCAAGGCGCCTTACGCTTTTCTAGTTACCTCTTCGCAATTTCCTCAAGAAGAATTTTATTAACGAGTGGCGGGTTTGCCTGCCCTTTCGTCGCTTTCATAATTTGACCAACGAGGAAGCCTACTGCGCGCTCTTTCCCGTTTTTATAGTCTTCAATCGATTGTTCATTTGCATCTAATGTTTCAGTGACGATTGTTCGAAGCGTGCCTTCATCAGAAATTTGGACAAGCCCTTTTTCTTTGACGATGTCTGCTGCATTTCCGCCGTTATCAATCAATTCCTTGAACACTTTTTTCGCGATTTTAGATGAAATTGTACCATCTGTAATCAGCTTAATCATACTTGCAAGTCCTTCAGGCGTTAATGCCGTAGCATCAAGTTCTTTTGCCTCTGCATTTAGATAAGCTGAAACTTCACCCATAAGCCAGTTAGATGCAAGCTTCGCATCCGCTCCCGCCGTAACAGTTGCTTCGAAGAAATCAGACATATCTTTTGTCAGTGTCAATACCATCGCATCGTAAGCAGGTAAGTCAAGGTCGTTGATATAACGGTCCTTACGAGCGTCCGGAAGTTCTGGAATTTCAGCACGAACACGTGCCATCCATGCCTCATCGATATGAATATCTGTCAAATCAGGTTCTGGAATAAAGCGATAATCATTCGCTGGACCTTTGACACGCATAAGAATTGTTTTACCTGTTGCTTCATCGTAACGGCGTGTTTGCTGTTCGATTTTACCACCGGATAATAAAACTTCTTCTTGACGATCCACTTCATATGCGATTCCTCTACGAACGAAGTTGAATGAGTTCAAGTTTTTCAATTCCGTTTTCGTTCCAAATTCCTCTTGTCCAAACGGACGGATAGAAATGTTGGCGTCACAACGGAGTGATCCTTCTTCCATACGGACATCGGAAACACCTGTGTATTGAATGATAGCTTTCAATTTTTCAAGGAAAGCATACGCTTCTTCAGGAGACCGTACATCAGCTTCAGTTACAATTTCAATTAATGGTACACCTTGTCTGTTTAAGTCAACAAGCGAGTGACCTTCATCGGTATGTGTTAATTTCCCTGCATCTTCTTCAAGGTGAACGCGTTCAATACGAATCTTTTTCTTTTTACCATCAACTTCGATTTCTACCCAACCGTTTGCACCAATTGGACGGTCATCTTGAGAGATTTGGTAAGCTTTCGGATTATCGGGATAGAAGTAATGCTTACGGTCGAAATTAGTAATAGGCGCAATTTCACAGTTAAGTGCCATTGCAGCTTTCATACCGAAATCAACTGCTTGTTCGTTCATCACCGGTAATACACCTGGATAAGCCAAGTCAATCACATGAATGTTCATGTTTGGTTCCGCACCAAAATGTGCATGAGCTGGGGACATGATTTTCGAATTTGTTTTAAGTTCTACGTGGACTTCAAGTCCTACTACTGTTTCAAAGTTCATTATTATTTCCCCTCCCATATGACTGGAGTTTGTGTATGGAAATCAGTCGCTTGTTCGTAAGCATGTGCAACTTTGTAGAGTGTCGCTTCATCGTAATGTTTCCCGATAATTTGAAGACCAAGTGGAAGTCCATTCGAAAATCCGCATGGAACCGAAATTGCCGGTACACCCGCAAGGTTAATCGGAACTGTTAAAATGTCGTTTGCATACAGCGTCAACGGATCTTCTAGTTTTTCACCAATTTTATAAGCCGTTGTCGCAGATGAAGGTCCGATGATTACATCGTATTTTTCGAAAAGAGTAGCAAAGTCTTGTGCAATGAGTGTACGTACTTTTTGCGATTTCACATATAAACCACCGTGTTGAGCTGCACCTAATGAATACATACCGAATAAAATACGTTTTTTCACTTCATTGCCAAAAGCTTCAGAACGTGTACGCGCGTATAATTCTTCAAGATCCTTGACGCCTTCAGCACGATAACCGTAACGAATCCCGTCAAAACGAGCAAGATTCGATGATGCTTCAGAAGATGATATGACATAGTAGACTTCAGATGCATACTTCGAATGTGGAAGTGAAACTTCTTCCCACTCGGCACCAAGTGATTCGAGTACTTTGAGCGCTTCCAATACTGCATTTTTCGCTTCTTCAGATACGCCTTCACCTAAATACTCGGCTGGAACGCCGATTTTTAAGCCTTTGATGTCGCCGGTTAGTGCAGCACGGAAATCAGGAACAGCCTGCGGAGATGTAGATGAATCTTTTGCATCTAAGCCTGCAATTGCACTTAGTAGCAATGCATTGTCTTCAACGTTGCGCGTAATCGGACCAATTTGGTCTAGTGATGATGCGAAAGCAACAAGACCTGAACGAGACACGCGACCGTATGTTGGCTTCATGCCGACAACGCCACAGAATGCAGCGGGTTGACGGACAGAGCCGCCTGTATCTGAACCAAGTGCGAATGCTACTTCGCCGGCTGCAACTGCCGCCGCCGAACCGCCTGATGAACCTCCGGGAACGTAATCAAGATTCCATGGATTATGTGTCGTTTGGAATGCAGATCTTTCTGTCGTCGATCCCATCGCAAATTCATCCATATTCAGTTTCCCGATTGTTACCATTCCTGCTTCATTGATTTTATCAACCACTGTCGCATCGTAAACTGGTACGAAGCCTTCAAGCATCTTACTAGCAGCAGTTGTAACAATGCCTTTTGTAACGATATTATCTTTCAGACCGATCGGTAACCCGAATAGAGGTCCCCGTCCTTCTAATGGCTGGTTGTCCAATTCTTCCGCTTTAGCGAGTGCCTGTTCGCCATTTGTTGAGAGGAAAGCTTGTACTTTTCCATCCATCTTTTCAATACGGGCTAGTGACTCCTCCGTCAGTTCTTTGACAGATACTTCCCGATTATGTAATAGCGACTGAAGTTCTGTTGCCGTCTTTTCAAATAACGTCATTTTTCTTCCTCCTTAAATCCATTCATCAAATGATAGTCGGCACTTTGATTTGTCCGTCTTCATGCTCTTTCACGCTCTTCAGCATCTCTTCCCTGTCAAGTGCGTCTGTCGGAATATCCTTACGTAATACATTGAAAAGCGGTAGTGGATGTGTCATTGGAGCAATCTGCTCAGTGTCCACTTCTTCTAGTTTAATGGAAAATCCAATCATATCTTCGAGTTGCTCAGCAAACATTTCTGCCTCAGCGTCTGTCATAGCAATCCTTGCAAGACCTGCGTGACGTTTCACTTCATCTATCGTCAATTGTGTCATTGTTTCTCCTCCTCCTCTTTGAATTGTACGGTTAATCATATCATCTTCCTATTATGATGAAAAGTTATGTTGATCAATAGCCGTAAATATGAACGAATGGCTTATCATTATCTGCCTCTTTCACGATTAATGCTTCCGGTCCATTGACGGACGTTATACTTACTTCTGTATGCACATTCGGGAAATGTTGATTAACGAGTGACGTCATATATTGCGTGAAACCGATCGTTTCACTTGTACCAAAGAATTGGATTGGTACTTTTATTTCAAGCGACTTTAAGTTGTTGTCTTTATAAAATCCGGTGCCTATGACGTTGACGAAACTCGGGAAATACGCATCGATATCCTGTTTAAAGCTATCAAATGTAGTATTCATTTCCCTATATTCGCCATTCGCAGAAGACGCTGGGAAAACAACATACTTCTCGTTAACTACTTTCCAACCTGTCGGTGCCGATTGCCCTTTTCCAGCGATGGCTGTTGCAAAATAAGTGCCCGGGACAATGGAGTTGCGGCTCTCTTGCTTAAACAGTCCGACAACAATCGGGATATCTGATAGCCCTTCCTGTGTACGCAGCCGCTTTACAACTTCTTCAGCCATTTTCATACCTTGCTTCTCAAGTACCTTATCCGTTATTTTGGTCTCTTTTCCACTTCTCGAATAGCTGGTTGAATTAAGTGCTAGACCGACGGAAATCCCGGCAAGATGGAGTTTCTTGTCATCCGTCATTACGAGGTAGTTCTGTTCGACGATATGGGCCAGATAATTCGGCGCCACTTCCGAGGCTGTCTCTTCGCTCATGCCTTCCTCGATGGGTGGATTCAAACCAGCTTTATTCGCTGAACTTCTTGACAGCCAGGCCTGGGCAGTCTCCTTGTCGATATGTTGCCCTTCCTGAAAGTAATGGTTTTTCGGATTAAAATGCTGATTGGAAAGACGTAAGAGCCCTTCCTCTGCTTCCTGCATATCGTATTTTGTATAGATATTGTTTACGATTAGACCACGACTCGCACTTTTCTTGAAAGAGATAGGTGTCTTGTAAAACTCTTCTTTTAATTGGACATCCGGTATCATGACAGTCTCTTCAATGCTTTCGTCGTTCTCCTGGACGGCTTCCTCTTTCTCCGTTCCGAATGAAGGAAGACACCCTCCAAGTAGAAGAATGGCTGCAAGTCCAGGTAGTATACCTATTTTTCTCATCATATAATTACTCCTTTTCGCCAAGTGCTTCAATCAACTCAGCTTCATTCCACACAGTAATTTCAAGCTCCTCGGCTTTTGCCAATTTCGAGCCGGCGTCTTCCCCTGCAATCACAAGATCTGTCTTTTTACTCACGCTACCACTCACTTTTCCGCCGAATGCTTCGATTTTCTCTTTCGCTTCGCCACGGGTCAAAATGGATAGTTTCCCTGTTAGGACAACAGTCTTGCCAGAAAATAGGCCGTCTGTCGGTACATCTTGCCGCCTGCGTCCTTTATAGGCTGTATTCAATCCGTAAGCCTCCAGCTTTCGAAGCACTTCAAGAACTTTTTCATTGCTAAAATAGGTCGTAATTGAATCGGCTACCTTGTCCCCGATTTCGTGGATGGTTACAAGCCGCTCTGCATCGGCTACCATTAGATCAGCAAGTGTTCCGAACTCCTCCGCAAGTATTGCTGCCGCTTTTTCACCTACATGGCGGATACCTAGTCCAAAGAGCATTTTTTCAAGTGAATTTTCTTTTGATGCTTCAATTGCAGTTAGTAGATTCGAGACGGATTTTTCACCCATCCGTTCGAGTTCAATTAATTGCTCTCTTGTCAGCGTATATAGATCCGAGACGTCGTGGACAAGATCTGCCTTGTACAAAAGGTCAACTACCCGTTCACCAATTCCTTCGATATTCATTGCATTGCGGGACACGAAGTGAATAATGGCTTCTTTCATCTGTGCTGGACATTGTGGATTAACACAACGTATCGCAACTTCTTCCTCGATTCGAACGAGTTCTGAATCACAGACAGGACAGTTCGTTGGCATTTCAAAAGGTACTTCATCGCCAGTGCGTTTTTCCACAATTGCAGCGACTACCTCCGGAATAATATCTCCTGCTTTTCGGATAATAACTGTGTCGCCGATTCGAACGTCTTTTTCTTTAATGAGATCCTCATTATGCAACGATGCGCGTCCTACAGTCGATCCCGCGACAAGAACTGGTTGAAGTATAGCTGTTGGAGTCACTACACCTGTTCTGCCAACACTAAGCTCTATATCTAGCAACGTTGTGACGACTTCCTCAGCGGGAAACTTGTAAGCAGTCGCCCATTTCGGACTTTTCGCCGTAAATCCAAGCTGTTCCTGATCCTCAAAGTTATCGACTTTTACAACAATCCCGTCGATTTCATAGTCAAGAGCGGAACGGCTTTCCCCCCACTCCCCAACATAGTCAATCACTTCTTCAATTGTGGCGCATCGCTTGCGTTCTTTGTTCGTTTCAAAGCCAAGCGCAGCAAGGTAATCTAGTGAGTCTGAATGACTATCTTGTCCGAATAAACTTCCATCGCCACCGATTCCATAAACGAATATTGCCAAGTTTCGGCTCGCCGCTATTTTTGGATCGAGTTGGCGAAGTGAGCCTGCCGCCGCGTTACGTGGATTGGCGAACGGCTCATCGCCGGCTTCGTCGCGCATTGCATTCAATTTCACGAACGATTGCTTCGGCATATAAGCCTCGCCGCGAACTTCAATCGCAACAGATTCTTTCAGTCGAAGTGGGATTGTCCGGATTGTTTTTAAACTTGCCGTTATATCTTCCCCGACCGTACCATCTCCACGAGTTGAGCCCTGTACAAACTTTCCGTCGACATATCTGAGCGAAATAGCAAGCCCATCTATTTTTAGTTCACAAATATACGAAACATCGTGTCCTGCTGCCGCCTTAACACGCCTGTCAAATTCTCTCAAATCTTCTTCATTGAATGCATTCGATAGACTAAGCATCGGAAACTCGTGAACGACTTTTCCAAATCCCTTCAGTATCTCTCCACCTACACGCTGTGAGGGGGAGTCCGGATAAATGAGGTCAGGATTTTCCGCTTCAATCGACAACAGTTCCTGCATATATTGGTCATAGATTGCGTCGGAAGTAAGCGGTTTATCAAGCGAATAATAAGCATGACCATACTGATGAAGCAGGTTATTCAATTCTTCCACCCGTTTTTCGAGTTCAAGTCGATCCATCGATTTTTTCTCTCCTTCAGCCATCATGCTTTTTCAATTGGTGCAAATTTTGCTAAGAGACGTTTGACTCCGACTGGATTTGGAAATGCGATGTCCAGTTCTACTTCTTCGCCTGTCCCTTTTACGCTGACAATCATGCCGGTTCCCCACTTTTTGTGAACCGCTTTGTCGCCAGGGCTCCATCCCATTTTGTCTCCACCACTGGTATTATATACAGGCTTTTTAACAGCAGATCGCACAGGTGCTTCATTACGTGCTTTGGATCCGCCTCCAATGGAGAATCCGGAATCTCTTGAAACAATTTCCGTAATGTCATCCGAAATTTCTGCAATGAAACGTGAAGGGCTATTATAGCTCGCACGTCCATAAAGCGTGCGGTACGATGCGGAAGTTAGATAGAGTTTTTGCTCTGCACGCGTGATTCCCACATACGCCAGACGCCTTTCTTCTTCCATCTCCTCGTCATCTCCCATTGAACGGGAGTGCGGAAAGACGTTTTCTTCCATTCCGATGATGAAGACAACAGGAAATTCAAGACCTTTGGCGGCGTGCATCGTCATAAGGACAATTTTCTCTGTAGATTTGTTCTCTTCTTTATCAAGTGAATCAATATCTGCGATGAGCGCAAGATCTGTCAGGAAGGCGACTAATGATTTGTCACCTGTATCTTCTTCTGCACGTTTTTCAAAAGCTTCCGTTACAGATAAAAACTCTTCGATATTTTCCAGACGACTTTCTGACTCAATTGTTTTTTCACGATGAAGCATTTCGCGGTAACCCGATTTATCAAGTATTTGCTCAACAAGTTCAGTCACCGATAAGTATTCCTGCATTCGAGTAAATCCTGCGATCAGCTCACGGAACTTGGCAACTTCATTTGCAGCTCTTGACGTAATGCCCATAAAGTCAACTTCTTGTAATGCGTCAAAAATGGAGCGGTCATGTTCAATTGCAAAGCGCGCCATTTTATCGAATGAAGTAGCACCAATACTGCGCTTTGGTTCATTAATAATCCGGGCCAGTGCAAGATCATCGTCATTGTTGGATACGAGTTTTAAATATGCAAGCAAGTCTTTAATCTCTTTCCGTTCATAAAACTTCGTGCCACCAACAATTGTGTAATCGAGATTGGATTTCACAAGATATTCCTCGATAACGCGCGACTGAGCATTTGTACGATACAAAACTGCAAATTGGTCGAGTTTTAGTTTCTCCTGCTCTTGCAATTCAATAACTTTACCTACGACAAACTGCGATTCATCTTTTTCATCGCTTGCTTTGTAGACATAAATTGAATCGCCTTCTTCATTATCTGTGCGTAGCTTTTTATCATAGCGGCTCTTGTTATTTGTTATGACGTCGTTCGCTGCCTGTAAGATGCGTTGTGTCGAACGATAGTTTTGTTCAAGCATAATCATTTCGGCATTTTTATAGTCTTTTTCAAAGGACAGAATATTGCCGATGTCCGCACCGCGCCATCTATAGATAGATTGGTCAGAGTCTCCAACAACACATAAGTTTTTAAATTTAGCCGCCAGCATATTAACAAGCCTATACTGTGCGTTATTTGTATCCTGGTATTCATCCACATGAATGTATTGGAATTTGTTTTGATAAAATTCAAGGACATCTGGTACACGTTCGAATAAGACCAACGTCATCATGATTAAATCGTCAAAATCAAATGATTGGTTTTTACGCAACCGCTTTGCATAGCCATCATAGACGTCTGCAATCGTTTTTTCATAGGGGTTATGAGGGTTGATTTGTGCGCGGTACATTTCTGCATCAATACACTCGTTTTTCGCTGAGCTAATAGCATTCAGCATTGAACGTGGTTCGTATTGTTTCGCATCAAGGTTCAACGTTTTCAAAACGCTTTTAATGACCGACAATTGATCGGCTGAATCGAGAATCGAAAATGATGTTGAAATACCGATTCGATCAACGTTACGTCGCAGTATTCGGACACACATTGAGTGGAATGTCGAAACCCACATCCGCTCGCCTGTGCCAGCACCAAGCAGTCCATCGATACGGTCACGCATTTCACGTGCCGCTTTGTTAGTGAATGTAATCGCGAGAATATTGGAAGGATAAATGTTTTTCTCAACGACGAGATAGGCAATCCGATGTGTTAGGACACGTGTTTTACCAGAGCCAGCACCCGCCATAATAAGCAGTGCACCTTCTGTTTTCTTCACTGCGCGAGCTTGTTCTGGGTTCATACCTATAAGTAAGTCTTCTGCTATTTTATTCATCTATTATCGCCCTCTCGGAACATTTGTTCTTTTATTATACACTGATTTGGCCTTAACGGGAAACCGATTTCACCGCGTCTACTGTTCCCAATGCCGCCTTGAAATCTTCATAGATGACGTTACCAACGATAATTGTATCCGCAATTTCAGCCATCTTTTTAGCATCTTCACCATTCCTAATGCCGCCTCCATAAAATAGGCGAGTTTTTTCGAGCACGCGTGATGCTGCTTCTACTATTTTAGGATCACCATACATACCGCTGTACTCCAGATAAAAAATGGGTAATTTGAAAAGATGTTCTGCCATGCGAGCATAAGCGACGACATCCTCTTCGTTCGGAACTTCTGTCACTCCAGTCAATTTCGCCGCTTTACAATCGGGGTTCATAATGCAATACCCTTCCGGTTGAATTTCATCCCAGTCCATCATATGCCCATATTCACGAAGCGCGGAATGATGAAGTCCATTAATCCATTCGACTTTCGTTGAGTTAAGCACCGTTGGGATGAAATAATAATCAAAACCCGGTGTCACTGAGTCAACTGTCGATATCTCAAGTGCAACTGAAACGGAATACCTTCTAATTCGGACGAGCAAATCGAGTACGTTATCGAGCGTCACTCCATCTGTTCCACCAACAATAATTCCATCTGTTCCTGACTCTGCAAGCAGTTCCAATTGTTCGTCTGTCACTGTTTTTTCAGGATCTAATTTAAAGGCATGACGCCATGTAGTGAAATCCATGTTTGACCACCCAATCTTATAATGTACGTTTCTCTAGTATACCAAAAAAACCGGACAGATTCTTTCCCTGTCCGGTTCTAACTAAAAGCGTAAGGCACCTGAAGTGCTTATTTAGTCTCCGCTTCCTCTTCATTCACTTGCGGATAGAGGCGTCCAAGTACTTTTCCATACCCGCCAGAGCCGTAATCCACACAGCGTCGTACTCTTGAGATAGTTGCAGTACTGGCACCTGTCTCACCTTGTATCTTATCGTACGTCTTCTTCATCATAAGCATTTGCGCCACTTCCAAGCGTTGGGCGAGTGACTGCAATTCACTTATCGTGACGAGATCATCAAAGAATTCATAACATTCATCGAGGTCTTTTAATTCGAGCATTGCTTTAAATAGTTGGTCCGTCTGATGACCACGGATTTTGTCGATTTGCATATGTCTCCCTCTCTCTGAATGAATTTCTTAAGGGGTATATGTGACAGACGTTTCCATTCCAGGTTGAGTCGAAACGATGTGAATCCACGTTTTACCCGGAACAAGTTTCGCAGGAACACCATTTTCCATCGGTGTTAGGATTCCGTCAATATTTTCCCATTCGATTTCCTTTTCAATACCTGCATGGAACATCATACCTCTACCGCCCGATTCAATATCGACTGACTGTCTGCCGACGTTATCGATTGTACGATGGGCTGTTTCGAATATAAGTATATTAGACAGTTCCACTGGCTTTTCGTTGGATTTATCGACTGTTAGGATCCCTTTTACCATTCTATTGTACGTTCCTTTTTCGGCATCGTAGGAATACGTGCTTGTAAAGTCCGGGTCTGTGCCATAACGAACAACAAGCATCGATGCGATATCCCCTATTTTAGCACCTTCTATCGAATCTAGGAAAGAAAATGCCGGTATTACGGACAATTCTATCGACGAATTGGTTTTCTCCATACCTGCTAGCACATTATCTTTCGTTATATACGAATTATGCGGAGCTCTTCGTTCTTTGGAGCGATTGAAAAGCGTTCCATCATATTGCATACCGTTTATATTATCCACGAAACGATTTTGCAGCATTTGTTTGGCATCTGGGCTATATCCGTGCGCCACGTAAAATGCGTCAAGTCCTTTTGAGATTTGGACAAAGTAATCCCTCGCACTGCGGATAGGACCGATTTCTTCAGGTAGCTCACTTTGAAATAATGCCAAAAGCCTTGTAATGTTGCCTTCTGCTGCAAGTTCATAGACAATATCTGCATCACTAATGCCTGATTGTGGTCTTGCAAGCGGATGATTGTTAATCGTCATCAGAACTGCGCGACGGGTACTTTCCTCTTCTGATAGAACACCAGTGAACGGTTCTTTATACAAGGTTGGCCCCTGTACAGGTTCTTCTTCAACGATTACTTCTTCCTCTTCCTCTATCGGCTCGGGTACAACGTCCTCCGCCTTCTCTTCTTTTGAACACGCCGCTAACAGCAACATTAAGATAGCTATGTACAATAGCCACCCTCTCATTTTCTTCTCCATTTACGCCTCCTATCTTCCGGTTACCGGAACAATCATTTCTTTTTTCATAACATCGTACAGCCCCATCTGTGTGATGCGTATGTACGGTAAATGTGTTGATTGCAAGAAAAGCAACGTATAGACTGCATCGCCTTTCGTGTAACCACGATCTGCCAGTGCCTGTTTCAATTCTATCTCCTGCTCAATCAATTTTTGAACCGGTTCTGCCGATAAACCGCCACCGATTGCCAGTGGAAGAGTCGCGACGATACCACCGTTTTCCGAGAGCACCATACCGCCACCGATTCGTTTAATTTCCTTGAAGGCATTGTGCATTTCTTTTTTATCTTTGCCGATTAAGATAATATCCCCTGTATTCGAATACGAAGACGCAAAGCCTTGAATTCCTGTTGCGAACCCTTTAATAATTGTATTGACATGCCATTTTCCATTTCTATCGAGAAGCATAAGGAAACTTTCATCGTGATCATCCGCAAGTTTATCGACCTTTGTGTCAATCGTCACATTATACGGTTTTGTAATGACATCGTTAAGCATTTCGATACCAACCGGATTGTCAAATATGAAATCCGATTCATCAAGTTCGAAATTCGGTGCGAACGCTTCAACAAACGACCAATCAATGGTTGGGAAAGGTTCCGTCGATTCATTTTCACGTTTCAACCATTTTCCTTTGGATAAAACATCCGTCGGCACTGGATTGTACTCATCGTCCAGAATATTTAGCGTTGCAAAACGACCTGTCGCAATGAATCCATGTAAATCGGTCATATCATAATAGCGCGCAACGTTATAAGATGCCATCTGGTATGCATCAATTGGCGGAACCCCCGCTTCAAGCGCAGCACGGATACATTTATCCATTACGCCATCGAGGTGAAATGAAGGCGTCGATCCGTCCGTCGTCATCATCAAGTGATCAAACACATTTAATTCTTTGGCAACAATGTCTTTTAATAAATGTGGAAGATCCGGACGAATGGATGAATAGCGTAGGGTCACTCCATACCCGTGCAGTAGCCGTGCCTCTACCTCTTCTATCGTCATCGCTTCATGATCACCGTCTGTTCCAAGAAGACGCATCCGTGCCAACGTCCGCTCAGAGGCACCAGGGAAATGCCCTTCTATTTTCTTGCCCCCTATTTTTGCAGCATTTACAGAGGCGACCATATTGGGTTCCCCTGTCATGAGTCGTGGCCAACCTGTCAACTCCCCGCCTACCAATACTTCTGGACGTTCAATCCACTCCTTAATAGAAGCTAGATTAAACAATTCAGCCTCATTCTGTAGAATCGTCTGTGAATCAAACCGTGCCCACCAGTAAAATGAAAACGGTAATTTATTTAACTCATCAAGCAGCCCAAACGATGTTTCGTTATCAAGAGACATGAATAATATAAGATTATCCGAAATGAATGTCGTTGTCCCAAGCCGCGATGCATAATCTGCAAACGTCCGCGGGTTGTACAATTGAAACGGATGAACATGCGGTTCAATATAACCAGGAACAATTTTCTTCCCTGTAGCATCGAAGATTTCGGCGCCTTCTGTCATTACCGGCATTTCCTTCCCGGCGTACACAATCCGATCGCCAGCAATCCAAATGTTGCCTGTCACCCATTTTTTATAGATTGAATGTAAATATTCTGCATTAGTAATAATGAGGTCCGGCGCCTTCTTGCCGTCGATCATATGTAGTTGGTCTTTTATTTCTTTAGGCTCCCACATGATACACTCTCCCTTTAACTGAACTATTCATACTATTTATCGTAGCATAGCATTGAGGAAATAAATAGGGAGTTCGGTAGACATTTTTTGTTATTTCGGACAAACGAGGAGTTCATATTGAGGCGGGCGTTGTGAAGTTTACACTGAACGTTGTTAACTTTTGATATTCTGTTGTCTACTTTTGAGGTAACGTTGCGAACTTCTTGATACGTTGCATGCTTTCTCAACTTTGTTGTTTAGTTTACGCGGTGTGTTGTTTATTTTACGATTAGTGTTGTTTACTTCCCGAGATACGTTGCATAATTCTTGATACGTTGCATACTTTCTCAACTTTGTTGTTTAGTTTACGTAGCGCGTTGTTTACTTTCAGAGATACGTTGCGAACCTTTCCTCAGTAAAAGGGTTCCGACACCTTTTGACGAAATAGTATAGTATTACAATCGATTGGATTTGATAAAATGACCGACAAGATGCAGTTTGATAAAGAGATGGCCGCAGAATATGACAGAGGAGTGCGCCGAACGTTGCCTACCTACGATTCGATGTTCAAACTTGTACAGGCTTATCTTCGAGCAAACATAACACAACAAGAAAGTGTATTGATAATTGGAGCGGGTGGCGGCAATGAACTTGCTACGTTAGGACCAACTAATCCCGCGTGGACATTTACAGCAGTAGATCCCGCACCACCAATGCTTGATTTCGCGCGAATGAAAGCAATTGACTTGAAGATAGATGACCGTGTGGAATTCATCGAAGGAACTGTCGATGATGTAACAGAAGAGAAACTGTTCGGGGCTGCAACCTGTATGCTCGTCCTCCATTTCATTGAAGATATCGATGAAAAAAGGATCCTACTGAAAAAGATCCGACATCATCTATCACCTGGTGCTCCATTCGTTATGGCGTCCATGTACGGGAACCCGAGCGACCCCTCATTTAATGAGCTATTCGCTTTATGGAAAGCGTACTGGTTGGATTCAACAAATTTAACTGAAACAGAGGTAAATGAAATGGAGAAAACAGTAAGGAAGCTTTCCTTTATTCCTGAAGAGGAGATTGTCCGTTTGCTAAGGGAAGCTGGATTTGGGAACATTGCTAAGTTCTTCACGACGAATATGTTTGGTGGGTGGATTTGTAAGGCCGAATAATAAGAAAAACAAGTAAATCTCCTCAAATAAAAAAATCCCCAAATCCATCACCTAGATAGATTTGGGGATTTTTTATTCAAACGTACGCCAGCCAATGTCCTGCCTGTAGAAGAATCCGTTCCATTCTAATTGAGACAAGCCTTTATAAACCTCAACCTGCGCTTCTTTCAATGAATCTGCTTTCGCTGTAATGAGGAGTACACGTCCCCCATTACCAACAAACCCTTCGCCATTTGATTTTGTGCCTGCATGGAAGACTTCTAAGTCACGTGCTGACAAAACGTCAAGATCAGGTAATGCCGCCCCTTTTACTACATCTCCTGGATATCTATCTGCCGCAATGACAACGCCTAACATCGCTTTGTCATCCCACTTCAAGTCATACGGTTTACCAGCCATAAGTGCAGCCATGAATTCACCAAAGTCAGACGCCATTCGTGGAAGGACGACCTGCGTTTCAGGATCGCCGAAACGAGCGTTGAACTCAATCACTTTCGGGCCCTTGTCAGTCAAAATCAGACCGGCATATAAAATACCAGTAAACGGAGTCCCTTCTGCAGCCATTGCTTCAACAGTCGGAACGACGACTTTATCGTATGCTTCTTTCACAACTGCGTCCGAAATTTGCGGAACGGGTGAATAAGCGCCCATACCACCCGTATTCGGTCCTCTATCACCGTCATAAGCACGCTTATGATCCTGCGCGACAACCATCGGGTAAATTTGACCGTCATGGACAAACGACATGTAAGAGAACTCTTCGCCGTCCAAAAACTCTTCGATAACAACACGTGATGAAGATTCGCCGAATTTCTGGTTGCCAATCATATCGTCGACTGCTTCAAGCGCATCCTCCAGCGTCATCGCAACGATAACACCTTTCCCAGCTGCAAGTCCATCTGCTTTAACGACAATTGGGGCACCATTTTCTCGGATAAACGCTTTTGCTTCTTCTGCATCGGTAAATGTTCCGTAGGCAGCTGTCGGAATAGCATACTTTGTCATCAGCTCTTTAGCGAATGACTTACTTCCTTCGATCAACGCCGCCGCTTTCGTTGGTCCGAACGCTGTTAATCCACGTTCAGTAAAGTAATCAACAATTCCTTCTCCAAGCGGTTGTTCAGGGCCGACAAATGTCAGGTCCACATGGTTCTCTTGTGCAAATGAAGCAAGTGCCTCAAAATCCAACGCATCGATTTGCACACATTCAGCATCATTTTTCATGCCATCATTGCCGGGTGCGACAAAAACTTTATTTACTGAAGGGGAGACATTGAACTGTCTGGCAATCGCATGCTCGCGGCCACCGCTCCCGATAACGAGTATATTCAATGCAATCTACTCCTTAATGTTTGAAATGACGTACGCCTGTAAACACCATCGTAATACCGTATTCGTTAGCTTTTTTAATCGAATCTTCATCTTTCACTGATCCGCCTGGTTGAATAATTGCCGTAATACCCGCTTTCGCTGCAGCTTCGACTGTATCGTCCATTGGGAAGAATGCATCAGATGCAAGTGCTGCACCTTTAGCGCGTTCGCCTGCTTGTGTTAGCGCGATATTCGCTGCTCCAACACGGTTCATCTGCCCCGCACCAACGCCGAGTGTCATATTGTCATCAGTCACGACAATTGCGTTGGACTTCACATGTTTTACAACAGCCCAACCAAGTTTCATCGCTTCCCATTCAGCTTCAGTTGGCTGGCGGTCAGTCGCAACACGAATGTCTGCATTCGCAAATCCGTATGCATCCGGCTCTTGCATAAGCAATCCACCTTCAACAGAAACTGTATTCCATTTGTCTTTTTTGTTTTGATCAAACGAAATTGTCATCAAGCGAATATTTTTCTTCTTCGTCAAGATTTCAACTGCTTCTTCTGTGAAAGCAGGCGCAATGATAATTTCAAGGAAAATTCCTGATAATTTTTCAGCAGTCGCCGCATCGACTTCACGGTTTAATGCGATAATACCGCCGAAAATAGACGTTGAATCTGCTTCATATGCTTTATTGAACGCTTCGAAAATTGATTTGCCTGTTCCAACACCACATGGATTCATATGTTTTACCGCTACTGCAGCTGCTTTATCAAATTCTTTAATGATTTGGATAGCCGCATTCGCATCTTGGATATTGTTATACGAAAGTTCTTTGCCATGTAATTGTTTCGCGTACGCAATTGAGAAATCAGAACCAAGTGGACGGCTGTAGAAAGCTGCTTTTTGGTGTGGATTTTCTCCATAACGAAGCGGTTGTTTTAATTCATATGTATACGTAACCTGCTCAGGGAATTCTTCGCCTGTAAGGTCAGTCAAGAAACCGGCAATAAGTGCATCGTATGCTGCTGTATGACGGAAAACTTTTGCTGCAAGACGTCTGCGCGTTTCAAGTGTCGTTTTGCCATCTGCTTTGATCTCGGTAAGTACTTGATCGTAATCTGTTGCATCTACGATAACTGTGACGTATGCATGGTTTTTCGCTGAAGCACGAAGCATCGCTGGTCCACCAATATCGATATTTTCAATTGCATCATCATTGGTTACGTCAGGCTTTGAAATCGTTTCTTTAAACGGATACAAGTTAACACAAACAACGTCAATCGGCTGGATGCCATGCTCTTCCATTTGTAAGATATGAGAGGGATTGTCTTGTTTCGCAAGAAGTCCTCCGTGAATCATTGGGTTGAGCGTTTTAACGCGGCCTTCCATAATTTCAGGGAATCCGGTTACTGCTTCGACTGCTGTTACTGCGACGCCATTGTCTGCAAGATGTTTCATTGTACCGCCTGTTGATAACAGTTCATAACCGAGACTTTCCAATTCTTTTGCAAATTCCAAAATACCGTTTTTGTCTGACACGCTAAGCAATGCACGTTTTTTCACGAATAAAACCCTCCAATTAGTATGTTAGGATAGCAGTCTAAAATCGCGACTTCCTGTCGCAACGACTGCATGACCTGCTTCCTGCCGGCCCAAGCCTTGATCATTACCGGCTAAAAAGTTCGTTTAACGTATCTTTATATAAACCGTGTTCAACAGCATGAATCGCTTCGGCTGTTTTATCTTCATCTCCACTGACAACATCGACTGCACACTGTGCAAGAATTTGTCCTGTATCCATTCCTTCATCCACAAGATGAACGGTAACACCCGTCACCTTCACGCCATGCGCAACCGCTTGTCCAATCGCATCTTTTCCAGGAAACGAAGGCAGTAGTGATGGATGAATATTGACTATGCGAGAAGGATAAGCCATCAATAGGACCGGCCCAACAAGACGCATATAACCTGCAAGAACTAGCCATTCCGCCCCGGATTCTCGAAGTGCATGAAGAATTGCTTCTTCGTACGCATCTTTTGTTTCGAAATCTTTTGGACGTATTGCTGCAACTGGAATACTCACTTTGTCAGCACGTTCAACAACAAATGCTTCCGGCTTATTTGTCACCATCAGGACGATTTCAGCATTCAATTCACCTGCGCTACATGCTTGTTCAATTGCTGCAAAATTACTGCCGCTTCCGGATGCGAAAACGGCAATCTTCACTTTTCGATTCATTCGGCAAGACTTCCGTCATGTGTCCCTGTAAATGTGACGCCATCGCCTTCAATTACACGTCCAATAATGAATGCTTCTTCCCCGTGCTCAGCTGCAATTTTAAGGGCAGCATTCGCTTGTTCTTCAGAAAGCGCAACTACAAAACCGATACCCATATTGAATACGCTGTATAGATCTTTATCCAACAGTTCGCCTTTTTCTTTCAGCATTTTGAATACTGGAAGTACTGGCCATGAACCAAGGTCAATTTCCGCTCCGAATCCATCTACCAACATACGCGGTAAGTTTTCGTAAAAGCCGCCGCCCGTAATATGGCCCATTGAATGGACGTCGAGTTCGTTATGCATTTGAAGAACAGGTTTCGCATAAATTTTCGTCGGTGTAAGAAGTGCGTTTCCAACTGTTCCAAGATCTTCGTATCCAGCAATCAAACCGTCAATTTCACAGCCCTGATCTTCAATTACAATTTTACGGACGAGTGAATAACCGTTCGAATGAATACCGCTTGAAGCGATACCGACAAGAACGTCTCCAGCAACAACTTTTTCACCCGTGACAACTTTACTCTTTTCACATGCTCCAACTGCAAATCCTGCAAGGTCATACTCATCGACTTCGTAAAGTCCTGGCATCTCAGCCGTTTCTCCACCAATTAATGCTGCACCAGATTGAACACAACCATCTGCGATTCCTTTAACAATCGCTTCTACCTTTTCAGGAACGGCTTTGCCAAGTGCGATGTAATCAAGGAAGTAAAGAGGTTCTGCGCCCTGCGCCACAATATCGTTAACACACATAGCGACACAGTCAATACCAATCGTGTCATGCTTATCTGCCATGAACGCCAGTTTCAACTTTGTACCAACACCGTCTGTACCGGAAATAAGTACCGGTTCTTTGTAGTTAAGTGCGGATAGATCGAACATGCCACCAAAACCGCCGAACGTTCCTGTAACACCTTTACGCGCAGTTCGCGCAACATGTGACTTCATCCGTTCAACAGACTCGTAACCAGCTTCGATATTTACACCTGCGTTTTCATAAGCCTTCGACATGTAAAAGTCCCCCTATCAAACAATTTCTTTCTTATGTGGCAACACTGTATCTGAATAGATTTCTGTAGGATATTCTCCTGTAAAGCATGCAAGGCATTGTCCACAGTTCTTTGTTTTATCGGGACGTCCAATGGCTTCGACCATTCCCTCAGCAGACAAGAATGTCAGTGAATCTGCACCGATAAGCTCTCGGATTTCATCAACCGTCCTATTTGTTGCTATCAATTCTGAATCCGTACTGATATCTACACCATAAAAACACGGACTGACAAGCGGTGGAGACGCAATCACAACGTGAACTTCTGTCGCACCGGCTTCTTTCAACAGATTGACAATCCTTTTAGACGTGGTGCCGCGAACAATCGAATCATCCACCATGACGACTCTTTTACCGTTCACAACTTGACGCACTGGAGAAAGTTTCATCTTCACGCCTCTTTCACGCATCTCCTGTGTTGGTTGAATGAACGTTCGCCCGACATAACGACTTTTGATCAGCCCTAACTCATATGGAATTCCACTTTCCTCAGAAAACCCAATAGCCGCTGAAATACTTGAATCCGGTACACCTGTGACGACGTCTGCTTCGATATGCACTTCACGTGCAAGTCGTTTGCCGCAACGCTTCCGTGCTGAATGAATATTAATACCATCAATATCCGAATCAGGGCGTGCGAAATAGACATATTCCATCGAGCACATAGCCGAGTCCGCAGCTTTCGCAAAACGGTCCGACTGAAGACCTTTATCATTAATAATGATGAGTTCTCCCGGCTCTACCGAACGAACCCATTCTGCGCCAATAAGATCGAACGCACATGTCTCAGATGCTACGACCCAAGCATCTCCCAGTTTCCCAAGGGATAATGGACGCAAACCATTCGGATCCTGCGCAACCATTAATCCGTCATCCGTCAAGATGACAAACGCAAAAGCACCTTTTAACATCGATAATGCTTTTTTTACACGATCACGCTGTGTTAAAGAACCGCTACTTTTCTTAATTAAATGCGCTAGCACTTCTGTATCAGAATTCGTTTGAAAAATACTACCTTGACGTTCAAGATGCTCGCGTAGTTCGACCGCATTCACAATGTTGCCATTGTGAGCGACCGAAAGACTTCCAGTTGTTGAACGGAAAACGAGCGGCTGAACATTTTCGATTCCGCGACCGTTCTCTGTAGAATAACGCACTTGCCCAATTGCTGAATTTCCTTTTAAATCATTGATCTCATTACCTGAAAACACTTCATTGACAAGACCTTCGCCTTTAATCACATGAAACTTTTTGCCTTCCTTCGTAACGATACCGGCTCCTTCTTGTCCCCGGTGTTGTAACGCGTGCAGACCATAATAACTGATCTGCGCCGCGTCTTCATGACCCCAAATGCCAAACACACCGCACTCTTCGTTTAAGCCTCTGAGTTCAGCAAGCATTGGATAGCCCCTTTCCAAGCAGAACGGAGTTCATCCACCGTCCCGTCGATTAACGTACCGTCTTCACCGTTAATAACGATACGGTTACTATCCGTAACTACACCGATCTTAATCGCATCTGCTACAGCTTTTTCGAAATCTGACGCTTTTTCTTCTTTTACAGTCACAAGGAAACGTGATTGCGTTTCACTGAATAATGCTGTTACTGCAGATCCTGAAACTGTAACGCCTGCTCCAAGACCTTCCGTACCGAATGCTTTTTCACAAAGCGCTACTGCAAATCCGCCTTCTGATAAATCTGTTGCTGATTGAACAAGTCCCGCTTGGATCGCTGTCAAAAGTTCTTTCTGGCGTGCTGCTTCAACTTCAAGGTCAATTGCCGGAGCTTGGCCGAAAATTTTCCCTTCCGTCATTTGTTGCAATTCACTACCGCCGAAATCAAGTGATGCTTCACCGATGACATAAATGACATCGCCTGCATTTTTGAATTCAGTAGTCGTTACTTGTGATAAATCATGAACAAGGCCGACCATACCAATCGTTGGTGTCGGATAGATTGGAACACCATTCACTTCATTAGATAAGGAAACGTTCCCGCTTATTACAGGAGCATTCAACTTGCGGCATGCATCAGAAATTCCGTCAGCTGATTTCTCAAGCTGCCAAAATACTTCCGGCTTGTCCGCACTACCAAAGTTTAAGCAATCTGTAATTGCAATTGGTTCCGCGCCTGAACAAATGAGATTACGTGCTGCTTCAGCAACGGCAATTTTCCCGCCTGTTTCTGGGTCAAGATAGACGAAACGTGAGTTACAATCGGATGTCATCGCAAGTCCTTTATTCGTTCCAGTGACACGAATGACACCCGCAGATGAACCTGGTGCAACTACCGTATTTGACCTAGCTTGTGTATCGAACTGATTATAGACCCATTCTTTCGATGCAATCGTTGGACGTTGCAAGAGGTCTTTAAGTGTTTCATTCAAATCTGTCACGACAGGTTCTGTCATTTCCATCGCTTGGAATTCTCTGAAATAAGCAGGTTCCTCGGATTTCTTATGGTAAACCGGTGCGTCTTCAGCAAGTGCATCAGCTGATACTTCAGCGACAACTTCACCTTTATGAAGCAGGCGCAGCATTTTATCATCTGTTACTTTACCAATCGTTACAGCTTCGACATTATATTTCGCAAATAAATCCGTTACTTCCTGTTCACGGCCTTTTTTCACGACGATTAGCATACGTTCTTGAGATTCTGACAACATCATTTCATATGCTGTCATTCCTTCTTCACGTTGTGGTACTAGGTCAAGGTTTAACTCAACACCATACCCTGCTTTTGATGCCATTTCAGCCGCAGAAGAAGTAAGTCCTGCTGCCCCCATATCTTGAATCCCAATTAACGCATCTGATTTTACAAGCTCAAGGCATGCTTCCATCACAAGTTTTTCAAGGAACGGGTCACCAGCTTGCATCACTGGAAGTTCTCCATCTTTTACTTCGGATGAAGACATCGTCGCACCGTGAATCCCGTCACGTCCTGTTGTAGCACCGGCATACATCACACTATTACCGATACCGGAAGCGATCCCTTTTTGAATGTCTTCATGATTTAACAAACCAACAGCCATCGCATTGACGAGTGGACGTTTAGAATAACAATTATCGAACTGAACTTCGCCAGCAATAGTAGGTATACCAATCGCATTTCCGTAACTTGCAATCCCTGCAACCGCTTCTTCGAATAAATAACGGTCACGTTCGTCTGTTAGATCGCCGAAACGAAGTGAGTTTACAAGTGCTACAGGGCGGGCACCCATTGAAAATACGTCACGCAGAACCCCACCAGCACCAGTTGCTGCCCCGATGAACGGTTCAATCGCAGAAGGAGAGTTATGGGATTCCATTTTGAAAACAGCTGCTTGATTGTCGCCAATGTCGACGATTCCTGCTCCTTCTCCTGGTCCTTGAAGAACACGTGGCCCATCAGTTGGGAATTTACGCAGTACTGGTTTCGAGCTCTTATATGAGCAGTGTTCAGACCACAATGCAGAGAATAAACCCGTTTCCGTATAGTTTGGAAGGCGTCCTAACATCTCTGTTGCACGTTCGAATTCCTCATCTGTCATTCCCATTTGGCGGTATAATTGTTCATCTTTAATTTGTTGTGCGTTCGGTTCATGCTTGGCTGACATTATTTTCACTCCACCTTTTCAAGATTGAATTGAATAGAGGCAATCCATCTGTTCCTCCGATGATTTCCTCAACTGCACGTTCAGGAAGGGGCATCATACCGAGCACATTGCCTTTTTCGTTTAAAACACCCGCGATGTCCGCTGTGCTGCCATCTGCATTACCGTCCGCATATGTAAATACGATACGGTTAGTACTTTTCAATTCTGCTACTGTTTTTTCATCAACATAATAGTTGCCGAATTCATGAGCAAACGGAATTGTGATTTCTTGCCCGTTGTCGTAATCTGCCGTAAATATAGAATCTGTATTCAAGACAGTCAAGTTCGTTTTGCCAGACCTGAATTTCAGTCCTTTATTGCGCAAGAAAGCGCCTGGTAAAAGGCCTGCTTCAGCGAGAATTTGGAACCCGTTACCCACACCAAGAACAGGTTTCCCTGTTGCAGCAAATGCTTTCAAGCTCTCGATTGCTGGTGAGCTTTGCGCTAGTGCACCCGCACGCAGATAATCCCCGTACGATGCTCCACTCGGAATAAGTACTGCGTCATAACCGTCAAGATTCGCTTCTGTATGCCAGATGTATTCTGCTTTATTGCCCAGGACGGTATTTACCGCATGATACATGTCGATGTCGCAACCCGATCCTGGGAAAACAAGTATAGCGAACTTCATTTGCCCGCGACCTCCCCGATTTCATATCGGTAGTCCTCAATAACTTTATTGACTAAAAGCTTTTCGCACATTTCTTTGACACGTGCATCGATATTTGTAACTGATTCGTCTAATTCTAGCTCAATCAATTTCCCAATGCGTACGTTTTCGACCTCTTTATAACCCATCGTTTGAAGCGCTTCTTTAGTTGCTACCCCTTGTGGATCAACAACACTTTCACGGAGTGTTACGTATACGTTTACTTTCGTCATGTCTTTTTTCCTCCCAAATGGAATTAGATTAAGTTTCTTTTTGAAACTTTGAAATGTTGAAAAGCTGCCGTCAATTATTCAGTCAAGACGGAGCTGCTTGAAATTCGTATAACACTTATTTTGTTCTAACCGTACAGCGTCCATTTCTGGACTGGGGTATCGCTTTATCATAAGTATCCCCCTCTATTCAGACCAAATTCCCGTTGAATTAATGTCTTCCAATGTCTTTTCAATGTTGTCCGTCATGATTGTGACATGTCCCATTTTTCGCTTTAATTTCGCTTCGGCTTTGCCATATAGATGGATTGACCAATCTGGATAATCCGTAACAATCTTCGTCAGTGGTGCTACATGTTCGCCGAGCACATTCACCATAATCGAAGATTGCCATAATATCGGCTTGCGAAGTGGCCAGCCACAAATAGCACGGATATGCTGATGGAACTGCGAAATGTTACACGCCTCAATTGAATAATGACCCGAGTTATGTGGACGTGGTGCTAATTCATTAATAATAATTTCATCATTTTCTAAGACGAACATTTCAACCGCCAATGTTCCGACAAGATTGAGATGATCTGCGATTTTCTTCGCTGCATCTTCGGCTTGGGCTAAGACTTTTTCATTGACCCGTGCTGGAACGATTGATTCATGCAGTATATGGTGTTTATGAATATTTTCAGCAACTGGAAGACAGTAAGATTGTCCTTTATCATTCCGTTGAATGATCACTGATATTTCTTTTGTAAACGGAACGAACGCTTCTGCAATACATGCCGAATGAACAAAGAGTGATTCCGCTTCGTGAAGATCACTTTCAGAGTCGATTTTCACTTGCCCTTTGCCGTCATAACCACCGAATGCAGTCTTGACGATACAAGGGTAGCCGACTTCTCCAATTTTCAACGTTAGCTCTTCAAACGTCTGTGCCGCTACATAGTTTGCAACAGGTGCACCCGATGCTGTAATTTCTGCTTTTTCATTGATACGATTCTGTGTGATCCGGACAAGTTCTGCGCCCTGCGGTACGTGTGCGATTTGAGTGAGCCTTTTCAATCCCTCATAATCAATGTTTTCGAATTCATATGTGATGACGTCACTCACTTCACCTAGTTCCTCGAGTGCAATCTCATCGTTGTAAGGTGCAACAATCCGTATATCAGCAATTTGACCACACGGTGAATCCATAACAGGATCTAGCACCGCGATTTTGAATCCCGCTTCCTTCGCGGCAAGCCCCATCATCCGACCAAGCTGTCCCCCACCAATGATCCCTATCGTTTGTCCAGGTAAAATTGTTTTCATAGTAAGTCACCGCTACTTTCTAGTGCCGCATCACGCATGTTATTACGGCGCTCTTCAATACGTTTCATTAGAGCTTTGTCATGGACACCTAACATCTGTGCTGCAAGAAGACCTGCGTTCACAGCGCCTGCTTTTCCAATTGCCATAGTCGCCACTGGAACACCTCCAGGCATTTGAACAATGGATAATAAGGAATCCATTCCATTCAACGCTTTTGACTGAACAGGTATGCCAATAACGGGTAGCAATGTTTTTGCTGCAACCATCCCTGGGAGGTGTGCAGCTCCCCCAGCTCCTGCAATAATGACTTCTAAACCTTTATCTTGCGCTTGTTCTGCATATTCAAACATGAAATCAGGTGTACGGTGTGCTGAGACGACTTTCTTCTCGTAAGGGACTTCTAGTTCGTCCAAAATGTCACACGTATGTTTCATTGTTTCCCAATCACTTTTACTTCCCATAATGACACCGATTTTCGGTTCCACTTATAATCCGCTCCTTTTAAGAAAAGCGTTAGGTGCCGCTACAAATGAATGTTGCATAAGTTTGCCACATTTTGTGGCAACAGGCCGTCTTATGACCCGAGCGTCTGGCACCTGAAGCCTAGCCAACATTTCCTAAACTAAAAAGTCCTCGAACAAACCACTCTTCATATGCATGAAAAGCAGATCATTCGAGGACGTTGAAATATACGTTAAGATGGCTGTACCCATGGGTACCCACACACCTTTCGCTATCAATCCTGAAAGTCGCTTTCCCGCATAGTCCGGACATTACGGTGTCCTGGTAGAAACACTGCGGCCAATTCCACAGCATATATGGGGATTCTATTTACTCTCTTTATTTTAACAAGACCGCGAGCATTCGTCAATAGAAAAGGCGAACAATTACATATCGCTATCCCATAACGTTCGCCTTTTAGGCATTTTCATCTTCTCTTAGTACACCTTTGAACTTGATAACTTGCCGTACTGGAATAAATTCTCCATTCACCTCAGTAAACAGCGGCTCTTCCTTTCGTCCCGCAACTGCATAACCTTCTGCAGCCATTCGCTTCAAACAATCCTCAATAGTCTCTTCTGTTTCCACGTCAAACCATATAGTCTTCTTTTTACTCACTTGAACAACTTCCCTTTCCTCACACTCTTAACCCAGAAACCGCCATGTATCATTTTCGCCTCGTATGCAATAATAAATGCTTTTGGGTCTATTTCTTTAATAGTAACGTAAAGTTTCAATTCATATTTACGCGGGGTAAGAATCTGCATAGCAGACCGATCCCCATCAAGACCATTCGCTGACCAATCTGTGACTCCGTAACCTTTTTCCCGCAGTATACTCGGTAATTTCAAGTTCTTCTCTGACGTAATTACATTTACTGTAATATAGCCAAGTGCCATCTTCTCTTCAATCTTCGACCCAATAATAACTCCACAACCATAACCGATTGCATAGGCTACTAAGTTCTGTATTTCATTCAGGTTATCAAGCACTAAACCAAGGCCGATGACATAGATAACGATTTCTACTACACTAAGTCCGGCAGCGATGTATCTATAGCCTTTTAACGTTAGAATCATGCGCACTGTAAAAAATGTAACATACACGATATTAATCGCGAATATAATGAGCACCATTTGCAAAATAACCACCCCTTTCAATATTGCTTGACCCTTATCGTATCGCTGTTAGGCTATGATTTCAAGCTATTAAGAATAGACGGACAAGTAGCTCGGATCCGAAGATGAATTTAGGTATTCTAATCGCCACTTCCATAATCTAACGCCAATTCTTATGTCGCTAATTGTTCAATCATAATGGCTAAAATTATAGGCGAGCGAGCGTATAAGGAGCACGACCGATCATATCAACACGTAAACAATCATAACCAATGTACGACCGATCATATCAATTCCTAAACAATCATAACCAATGCACAACCGATCATTTCAACACGTAAACCGATCATATATATAACTCACTTACATTAAGACCTGTACATTTACGGATTTTCGTTATTATATAAATTGAAGTAAATAAACCCTTCAATATCGCATTTTGTATGCCCAACCCCATTAATCTAACTGCTTCACCTATCCTATAGTCATTTGGCTCCGTCTTTCCCAGTAAGAAGCTAGCGCTTTGTTTTCATATCATATTCAATACTTTAACTTAGATAGCATTTCTCCATAGTACGAGATTTTATTATTTCCCGGAAGACAAAAAAAGTCATTACCTATTGGCAATGACCTTACTACCGGCGACGTCCAACTCCTCACAGGAAAGAGCTCCGAACCACCATCAGCATGCGAACTTATTATCCCTATGCCTAGTAATGTAGACACGGAAGGGGAAAGGCGACGTTTTTCTAATTGAGACCACCCTTTTTTCGAAAGACAAGAAATTATAAACTTTTTCACCTAGAGTAGTGTCTATACTCCAGCGCCTAGCACCCGATCCTACACAACGGGGGGCATGCAGAGCTGTTGCGACATTGTGTCACCTGTGTCGCGCTGATCCTAAGCTGCCTTCCTCTATCGCTTGTCGTCCTTTTCGGCTCCACCAAGGCACTTGAGTTTTTTATGTATACGATTATCCTTACTTTTTTTTGTATAAGTACAAATTAACCTATGTAAGTTAAAATTAAGAATCCCTTTGAATTCCTTATTGCACTAGGGATATCTCGCTCCCTAAGCCTAGTTAGTGCTCCATTACTCTCAGAGCTTCGGATGCCTCTTTAAATGCGCATTCTCTAGGTTCCTATAGTTACTCATTTATTTAATATATATATCTAAAAAAAATTCTAAAAATAAACACAAAAAAAGCCATTACCTATTGGCAATGACCTTGCGCCCGGCGGCGTCCTACTCTCGCAGGGGGAAACCCCCAACTACCATCGGCGCTGAAGAGCTTAACTTCCGTGTTCGGGATGGGAACGGGTGTGACCTCTTCGCAATCGTCACCAGACTCTTTGAGCTTGTTCGCTCAAAACTGAATAAAACAGACATTGTGCTACACGAATCAGGGTAATCAAGCCCTTTTCAAAATTGGTTAAGTCCTCGATCGATTAGTATCCGTCAGCTCCACACGTCGCCGTGCTTCCACCCCAGACCTATCAACCTCATCTTCTTTGAGGGATCTTACTTACTTGCGTAATGGGAAATCTCATCTCGAGGGGGGCTTCATGCTTAGATGCTTTCAGCATTTATCCCGTCCATACATAGCTACCCAGCGATGCCTTTGGCAAGACAACTGGTACACCAGAGGTATGTCCATCCCGGTCCTCTCGTACTAAGGACAGCTCCTCTCAAATTTCCTGCGCCCGCGACGGATAGGGACCGAACTGTCTCACGACGTTCTGAACCCAGCTCGCGTACCGCTTTAATGGGCGAACAGCCCAACCCTTGGGACCGACTACAGCCCCAGGATGCGATGAGCCGACATCGAGGTGCCAAACCTCCCCGTCGATGTGGACTCTTGGGGGAGATAAGCCTGTTATCCCCGGGGTAGCTTTTATCCGTTGAGCGATGGCCCTTCCATGCGGAACCACCGGATCACTAAGCCCGTCTTTCGACCCTGCTCGACTTGTAGGTCTCGCAGTCAAGCTCCCTTATGCCTTTGCACTCTACGAATGATGTCCAACCATTCTGAGGGAACCTTTGGGCGCCTCCGTTACTCTTTAGGAGGCGACCGCCCCAGTCAAACTGCCCGCCTGACACTGTCTCCTGCCCCGATAAGGGGCATGGGTTAGAAGTCCAATACAGCCAGGGTAGTATCCCACCAACGCCTCATCCGAAGCTAGCGCTCCGGAATCCAAGGCTCCTACCTATCCTGTACAGGCTGCACCGGAATTCAATATCAGGTTACAGTAAAGCTCCACGGGGTCTTTCCGTCCTGTCGCGGGTAACCTGCATCTTCACAGGTATTATAATTTCACCGAGTCTCTCGTTGAGACAGTGCCCAGATCGTTACGCCTTTCGTGCGGGTCGGAACTTACC
>NZ_JBBOTP010000001.1:1645000-2252500 GCF_038005665.1 Sporosarcina sp. FSL K6-5500 | reverse complement strand
AGACCAAAAATCGCCAGCAATGTCGGCCCCTTCGTTAAATCACCCAAAGTTACAAGCGTGTTAGGGTCAGCAACAATAATGTTGGCATTTTGAAATCCAAGGAATGTAATGAAAAGACCTATACCGGCACCAACTGCATACTTAAGTTGTGTAGGTATTGCATTAATAATCGTTTCGCGGAGACCAGAAAGTGATAATACAATGAATATGAGACCTGAAAAGAGTACACCCGTTAATGCTGTTTGCCAAGGAATCCCCATACCCAATACTACACTGAATGCAAAGAATGCATTTAATCCCATACCCGGCGCAAGTCCAATTGGATATCTCGCGATAAGTCCCATAAATAAAGAACCTACTGCTGCGGCCAATGCTGTTGCGACAAATACAGCGCCTTTGTCCATACGCATTTCGTCCGGAATGCCCGTTATGCCATCAAGCGACAACATTAACGGATTGACAATAAGAATATATGCCATTGCAAGAAACGTTGTCAGACCACCGATAACTTCTCGGCGATAATTTGTTCCGAGCTTATCGAACTCAAAATACTTTTTCATGTATAACTTCCTCTTCAAATAGTTTTTTTAGATAAAAAAAGCATGCGATAGTACTTCGCATGCTTCCCTAAAACAAATTCAAATAGAAGGGTTATCCCCCTTCTATTTGAATCGTAGTCGGGAAATTTAAGGTGTCCCGGTAGAAACTTCCGAGCCATATCCTCGGTTTTATACGATATCTTCTATTTTATTCCCACTCGATTGTGCCGCCTGGCTTTGGAGACAGGTCATAGCATACGCGGTTTACATTTTTCACTTCGTTAATGATCCGGTCAGTGATTTTCAGAAGAATTGGCCAATCGATTTGTTCCACTGTCGCTGTCATCGCATCTACTGTGTTGACGGCACGAATAATGATTGGGTATTCATACGTGCGCTCGTTGTTGCGTACACCGACAGACTTGAAGTTCGGAATGATTGTAAAGTATTGCCAAACTTTCTGATCCAATCCTGCGAGTGCAAATTCTTCGCGTAAAATAGCATCTGATTCGCGTACCGCTTCAAGACGATGAGGCTCAATTTCACCTAAAACGCGCACACCTAGACCAGGTCCTGGGAATGGTTGGCGGTATACCATATCGTGCGGAAGACCTAACTCAACACCACACGCACGGACTTCATCTTTGAATAGTTGGAATAACGGCTCCACTAATTCAAATTGCAAGTCTTCTGGAAGTCCTCCAACATTATGGTGTGACTTCACAACTTTATGCGTTTTTGTACCAGATTCTACGATATCTGGATATATTGTTCCTTGTGCTAAGAAGTCAATTCCTTCAAGTTTACGCGCTTCTTCTTCAAATACGCGAATAAATTCATTGCCGATAATTTTACGCTTCTCTTCTGGCTCGTCTACCCCTTTTAGTTTACCTAAGAAACGCTCGCTTGCATCCACGTAAACAAGGTTATCCCCCAAGTCTTTTTCGAACATTTGAACAACGCCCTCAGACTCGTTTTTACGCATTAAACCATGGTTTACGTGCACACAAATTAATTGCTTGCCGATTGCCTTAACTAATAATGCCGCAACAACAGACGAATCTACACCACCTGAAAGAGCCAATAATACTTTCTTATCGCCTACCTGTTTACGGATTAAAGCAACTTGATCATCAATGAAATTTTTCATATTCCAGTTAGCTTCTGCCTTACATGTATGGAACACGAAATCTTTTAACAGTACTTTCGTTTCCTTTTCACTTGGCCATCGCTCGAATGTTTTAAGTGCTTTCGTAGAAGGATGACCCACACTAATTACCGGAATGTTTAAAGCGAATATTTCATCTAATACGTCAATCGCTTCACCATCAACGATATTATTTTCACCACCATTTAAAATAATTCCTTTTACCGTTTTTAACCCTTCAATCGTTTGTGATGTAATATCATGAGGGTGAATCTCACTATATACACCTAAATCACGAATCCAACGGGCTATTGTCGTATTCTCACTACTACCTAAATCCAATACTAAAATATTGTCCTGCTTCAAGATGATACAACCTCCTTTTAATTTTATTATTCCAGCCTTTTCCGGCTATTTTACCAATATTTCATCGTGCAACATAACTATATTCCAAACGTTCCACAAGGCCTTTTCAAATAGAGAAAAACGCGTCAGAAAGTCCAGCTTTCTGCGCGTCTCATCATCTATAAAAAAGCGAACAAAGCTCATTTATCAATGAGCTAAATCCACCTTCATAGCCAAGTCATTTTCGGTAACTTGTAGAAACATCCGAACCGTATTATCGGATATATATGAGGGCACCTTGGGCTTGTTCTTTTTTCATCTTACTTCTATTTACGACAAAAATCAACCCGAAGACCTATTGATTAAATCTTCCCATATTTCCCGCAACACTACCCATTCGTGTTCAGTTATATTTCCACCGTAAAATCCCTTTTCATATGCAGTTGTAAGCATTTTCATTCTTTCTCCACCGAAGTAGTTGTCAACACTCGTTGCATAATCAGATAATGTCATACCAGTTGCCCGCTTCAAACCAGAACGATCCAGTTGTTTCAATAAACTGTTATAGCGCTTTGTAAATGTTAACCAATCTTCTTGTTTAGTACGATGGACATAAACTAGCACTTTAGGCAGCCACTTTACCCTACTAACGAATATTCGCCAGCCGGCAAAAATGACTATTAACACAATCACACCTATTATCCACATATTATTCCGGATCCAAGTACCCATAGTTTTGAAAATCTCACTATTTTTGAAGTTCCTATCTGCTTTTACCGTTTTTTCAGCCTGCTCTTTCTTTGGTTGTTCAGGCTTTTTCACTTCCGGTGTTAGTGTATCATCAAGGTTCAACTCGATATCATATTCAATATCCGTTAAGCTACTAAATCCAATTGTCGGTTCGTATGGCATCCAGCCAATACCAGGCATATATGCTTCAACCCATGAATGCGCCTCATTATTCGTAATTTGATAAACTTTCTCCCCCTCGTCATTTAAGACAAATTCTCCGGGAGCAAAACCTTTTACCCAACGTGCTGGAATATCAATCGAGCGCAACATGACAACCATAGACGTGGAAAAGTTATCGCAGTATCCCTGTTTGGTATCAAAGAGGAACTGATCTACATAATCATCGCCTGCTTTTGGAATAGCGACACCTTGCTGAGTATAAACAAAGCCATTTCTTCCAAAGTACTTTTCGATTGCCTTCGTCTTCTCGTAAACACTTTCCTGATTTTCTGTTATGTTTTTTGCAAGTTCCTCCACCCGTTCAGGTAATTGCTCTGGAAGTTGTAGGTACTGAGTTAAATCTTCAGCTACCTCTGAAAAATCTTCCATCCTAGTAGCCCTTAACTTTTTCAAGCTGTAATCAGGCTCTGTGAATTCGACTTGATACGAATCTAGGACCCCTTCCTTGCCCTCAATTTCTGTACTGTACTTTCCTGCCCCTTCCAAGTATTGAAAAACAACATCCTTTGTTGCGTATACTTTATTCATCCCATAAGGATAAACGATGAAAGAAAAGTCTTCCGACACCTTCAAATCCGCAAGTTGTTGGGCTGCAGCGTCCACATTTCCTTGACTCGCAATTTCCCCTATCTCCATACCAGGAGTATAACTAGTCTGGGAATCGTCAACAGATACCTGTTCCCAACCTTTTGAGGTGTATGTGTTTTTCGTTTCAATTTTCCAGTATTGTTCATTAGCCACTTTTGCTTCAATGACTAATGTAGAATCCTGCACAAACGAACCACCCAATGTGGAATCATTCGTATCGTATCCACTTTTAGCCACCCCACCTTCCCCACTCCCTTGTACAAATGACTCAAAATAAGGTAGCGGATCTGGCCAGATGGGATCCTGTTTCGGTAGAATGTTTGCAAGCGTTCCACTCACAACAACTGCGAAAAGAAGTGGAACGGATATCGCTAGGAACGCACCTGTTGGGACTGATGTGTTGTGCTTCTCCGCAAGCCTAGTAATGGCAAGCAAACCAAGAAGGAGTAATCCAGTCACCATGATTCTAAAGATAGCGCCACCTGCAGCATATCCACCAAACGTATCAATGAAAGCTATAAATAGAATTGTCATGATATAAAATAGCAAAATACTTTTCCTTACTTCAATCCAATGACGGATAAGATAGGTCGTCATCCATAGTAGCGCGAAAAACAACACAGTCCTAAATGGATTCGTAATACTTTCCCAGTCACCATTCATGATAATTGGGGCATTCGAAAGGAAGTCACCCGATACATGTACTAGTGTTTCCTTTGTAAAAAGTACCTTTTCAAAAAATACATAATGAGTCGCTACTACAATGAAAATCAGCTTTGTAGGAACGACTATCCACCACTTTGCTTTTATTAAGGCCAAAAAAAATGATAGCGCCACAAATAATAAAAACAGTGTTAAATGATCTGAATTGGTCAATTCAATAACCGGAATTAGCCATTCCCTTAAAAGGATCAATGCCAGTATATAAAGAATTAGTAGCAGTTGCCTATCAATTCGCGCTCCAGTCATATTCGCACCGCCTCTTTAAAAGCATCTGAAAACTGCTTCTGTTCTAATAAATGCACGGTAATTCCCTTCGATTTTGCAAGTCTAATATCCTCTTCAATCCTTTGCAATGCTGGATCATCACGTTTCACTACGACCATGCAAATGATAGATTCAACGTTGTCCACACTTAGCAGGACTGATTGTATGAAAGGCCCATCGGGGTTCCCCGTGATCAATACAATACTGCCCCCGTGTTGAAACGTGGTTCCAAAGTCAGCTAATGATGCTTCATTCGCAGGCTTAATCTTTGCCAAGTGAACCAATGCCATATGAAGTTGCTCTTCCGACTGTATAAATGGGAATAAGGAGGGTTTAGGACCCGTCGTCATCAAGGCAAGATCTGCCTGATGATTTGATGCTTCTTTCAATATTGAAGCAGTAAGTTCTACTAGCTCCTCAAACATTTTCGACTCTCTGCCATCCATGATTATAAATAACTCTTGTGATCGTCTATCTTCAAACTCCTTTGTCATCAAGGTCTGCGTTCTAGCAAACGATTTCCAATGAATCCATGTCACCCGATCACCTGACTGGTAATTGCGTACACCCGTTGCCATCGTCGTATCTTTGACGATATTTAATGGCGAGGCCATCGTACCTTGGTCATATTGTGTATTAAATGGTACATAATGAATACCTGTCATTTTGGGATACACTAGAATCATATTCTCTACTTCAATAAATTTCGTTTTTCGGAGCCAGCCAAAAAAGTCGGAAATCTCGACTTTCACCCCTTGAAGTATATGTTCACCCCTGGGTATTTTTTCGATTTCGTATTCCCACTCAACTTCTTGACGTAATCCAAAAACAAACAGGCGTTTTAACTTTTCACCTGCCAAAACAACTATTTCGGGCTCTGCCCACTGTTCACTTACAACGGTATAAAGTAAGGGAAATCGATCTTTACGTTTAATAGATAAAGAAACAATCAACTTCTCACCATTTTGCACATGAGGTGTCCGAATGGTACGTTCCACAGTCATTTTCGACATTGGATAGAAAAATAGTAATAGAGAATAGATTATAAAAGGCAATATAATATAAAAAATAGTCCAACTGACCATGCCGCCTTGGAACATGGCAAAAACAAATGTAGAAACCAAGACGAACAAAACAAATAGTAACCGGCTCGAAATATCAATCATTTTCCTAACAGTTGTCATTTCAGCTGAACCTTATCTACAGGTACACGTACTTTCATCAAAATTCGTTCTATAATTTCCGAAGTGGAAATCCCTTCATACTTGGCTTCAGGGCGTAAAATCATGCGATGTCCAAAAACGAATGGCGATAAGTACTGAACATCATCCGGTGTAACGTAAGTTCTCCCTTTTATCATCGCATACGCCTGACATGCCTTCATAAGCGCAAGAGATCCTCGGGGACTTACACCTAAATAGACATATGGATTATCACGCGTCTGCGAAGCACATTCTACGATATAGGACTTAATAGTATTATCGACTTTAACTTCTGTTACAGCCTTTTGGAGTTCGATTAATTCTTCAAGTGATACTACGGTTTCTAACGTGTCAATTGGAACGGCCTTCTCCGCACGATCAAGTACTTCAATCTCTTCCATTTTCGTCGGATAACCCATCTTCAGTTTAAATAGAAAACGGTCAAGTTGCGCTTCAGGTAGCGGGTATGTACCTTCATATTCAATCGGATTTTGTGTTGCCATGACAAAAAAGGGTTGCGGAATTCGCATCGTTTCACCATCTATCGTCACGGTGGACTCTTCCATCCCTTCCAATAGAGAGGATTGTGTCTTTGGAGAAGTCCTATTAATTTCATCGGCTAGAATAATATTCCCCATGATGGGTCCTGGCCTAAATTCAAATTCCATTTCTTTAGGGTTATATATTGAAACGCCTAGAACATCGGAAGGAAGTAAGTCCGGTGTAAATTGAATTCGCTTAAAATCTGCCCCAATTGACTTAGCCAACGCTTTTACCATCATCGTTTTTCCAACACCTGGCACGTCTTCAAGTAGGACATGCCCTCGGGCAAGAAGTGCGGTAACACTTAATTCGGCGATATCTCTTTTCCCAATCATCACTTTTTCGATATTGGTTAAGACTTTTTCAATCATCTCTTTATGTGTCATTTCAATTCCCCCAATTGTCTATTACGCTAAATTTGTCCGAAAATTAACAAAACATACCTTTATAATACAGGATATCTAATTCTCACACAACTTAAGCACTGATTAGAAAATAAAAAGGAGCCCCAATTAAGGAGCCCCCTGAAGTCATTTCCAAAAATCATCAAAAATTGTAATCGGCATATGCCGTTTATGCTTTGAACGGAGAAAATGATTCTCGATTGCTGTACGGGATCCCTCCGGCAACTTTTTACCTTCAAGATAATTATCGATATCGTCATAGGTAACACCAAGCGCTACTTCATCAGGAATAGCCGGTCTGTTTTCTTCAAGATCCGCTGTCGGAACTTTCAAGTAGAGATGTTCAGGGCATCCAAGTTCCTTAAGTAGTTGTTTCCCTTGCCGTTTGTTCAGCCTGTAGATCGGCATAAGGTCTGCACCGCCATCCCCGAATTTCGTATAAAATCCGGTAATGGCTTCCGCTGCATGATCACTCCCGAGAACAATACAATCATGCATGGCCGCAACTGAGTATTGAACCTTCATACGTTCCCGTGCTTTTTCGTTTCCTTTAGCAAAATCGGTCAACGTAACGCCACCTGCTGTCAATGCACGTTCACTCGCATCGACAGCTTCTTTTATGTTAATCGTGTAGATTAGAGACGGCTTAATGAATTCCAATGCATCCTGGCAATCCTCCTCGTCAAACTGAGAACCATAAGGCAACCGGATTGCAATGAATTTAAATCGCTTAGTGTCCTCTTCATCATTTAATTCATCAACAGCGAGTTGAGCAAGTTTCCCGACAAGCGTCGAGTCTTGCCCACCTGAAATTCCAAGAACAAAGCCATTTAAAAATGGGTTTTCCCTTACATATTCTTTCATGAAGTCAATCGATTTCCGGATTTCCTCTTTAGGTTCAATGATTGGCTGCGCCTTTAACTCAGCGATAATTCTATCTTGTAATGTCAACTTCAACAAACCTCCTTAGCCATTAATAAAGTCTTCCACCATTTCCTGGACTTCCTGGATATTACGCATCTTATTGTCCCAACATTTTTGGCTTAAGTCGACCGGATACTCTTCGGGATTAAGGGATCGTTTATATTCATCCCATAATAATTCCAAGTTTTCTTTTGCGTAATCACGCATTTGTTGAAGAGTCGGATTATTATAGATGATAACCCCTTGTTCTACGACTTTGACGTGTAAGTCCTTCGCTTCAAAATTCGTAACAAACTTCGAGATGAATGTATGGACGGGGTGGAACATTTTGATGCGTTTCTCGGATGCAGGATTTTCATCATGCATCGTAATATAATCCCCTTCTGCCTTACCATTTTCTCGGTCAATAATTCTGTATAACTTTTTACGTCCAGGCGTCGTTACTTTTTCGGTTGTCGACGAAATTTTAATCGTATCTTCCATTTCACCGGCATCGTTTTCTATGGAAACAATTTTATAGACGGCCCCAAGTGCAGGCTGGTCGTACGCTGTGATCAATTTCGTTCCAATTCCCCATACGTCTACCCTTGCACCTTGTGCTTTCAAGTTGAGAATTGTATATTCATCCAAGTCATTTGAAACGAAAACTTTCGCATCCAAGAATCCAGCTTCATCCAACATACGGCGCGCTTCCTTGGATAGGAATGAAATATCACCGCTATCTAAACGAACGCCGATGAAATTGATTTTATCACCAAGTTCTTTAGCTACTTGGATTGCCGTCGGAATGCCTATTTTTACTGTATTATACGTATCGACAAGGAAAACACAGTCCTTATGACGTTTAGCGTATGAATGGAATGCTTCGTATTCACTTTTATAAGCCTGAATCATTGAATGAGCATGCGTTCCCGCTACAGGAATATCGAATCTTTTCCCAGCGCGGACATTACTTGTCGCTTCAACGCCGCCAATGAACGTAGCACGTGCACCCCATATCGCCGCATCCATCTCGTGTGCACGCCGACTGCCAAATTCCATCACTATTTCGTCTTTGACGACTTGTTTGATGCGGCTTGCTTTCGTCGCAATAAGCGTCTGATAATTAACGATATTAAGTAGAGCGGTCTCAATCAGCTGTGCTTCGATAAGTGTCGATTCCACGCGAATAATAGGTTCATTCGCAAAAACCAGCTCCCCTTCAGCCATGGAATAAACAGTGCCTGTAAAACGTAGCTCCTTTAGATAAGAGGTGAAGTCATCTTCATAGCCGAGATCATCCTTTAAGTAAGCAAGATCACTTTCACTAAAATGAAACCCTCTTAAATAATCGAGAACTCGCTCAAGCCCCGCAAATAACGCATAGCCATTACCGAACGGCAAGTTTCTGAAAAAAAGTTCAAAAACCGCTTTTCGTTCATGTATTCCATCCGCCCAGTATGATTCCGCCATATTGATTTGGTATAAATCCGTATGTAAAGCCAAGCTGTCATCCGCATATTTCGAACTCATGTCAATCTCCTTCTTCCGCATTCTAATGGTTCAAGTATACACTATTTACCCTATATTCGACTTAACATAACATGATGTGACATATCCTTTTATACCTTTTTCACAATTATGAATGAATTTGTCCTCCCGAGCCATATTAAAAAGAACTGGTTCTAATATACGAGGAGGTATTTTAATGAAACAAGACAATGAACGAGATGCAAACAAAAACGAGACCTTATCCGAAAAAATAAAAAAAAGAACGATCGATCAAAACGGCATTCATGAAGAATTATCCCGTGAGTTCGCAACCCTCGGTGACCGAAAAAAAGCGATGATTGATTTTTATCGTTCGACAGAAAAGTAAAACATGAATAAAAAAATGTGAGACTAAATCCTAGTAACAACGGATTTAGTCTCACTTCATTAATAATACGAATAGATATTAGTTACCCGCTTTATAATCATTCAGAAACTCTTGAACTTTAGCTGGATCTGCCTTCAATTCATTCCCTGTGTCTACCAGTGGGCTGACCGTAGAAACAGCCTTCTTCTTGTTCCCTTGATAGAAATTCAGAATTTCATCTTGGTTGATAGAGTAAAGAACGGCTTTTCTTAACTCTTCACTCGTTGATACTTCACGATTTTTTGTATTGAAAAGCAAGTAACTTACAGCATTACTATCATTTTTTTGCAAGAACAGTTTGCTGTCACCTTCAACTACGTCGTATTTTGTTTCTGGTACTCCGTTGAAAATATGGATTTCACCATTGCGTAAAGCTGAAAGCGTGCTGTCCGGATCTTGGATGAAGCGAACTGTTACATCTGAAATTTTCGGTTCGTGCTCTGTCCCCACCATATAAGCAGGGTTTTTATAGAAAATACCTTCGTAATCATTTTTGTGTGACAAAATATATGGGCCACTCGCGTACAATGTATTATTGTATTTAGCACCCTCTGTGACTGTGTTCTGATCTCCGTAAGGAATGTCTTTACTCACATCAAACGAAGAAACATCATACGTATTAATACTCTCAACTTGTTTTTTCGAGACAATCCCCGCAGATTGGTGAGCTAAATAGTTCAGTACTTGTGGGAATGGAGCCGTTGTTGTCATTTTTACCACTTGATATTTCCCAGTCGCGTTATCGGCTTCTTTTTTATCAGAAACAAGCTCCCCGATTTTCACATCCAAGTTCTTCTCAAGCCCTTCTCTGACTGTTGCATCGCTTCCTGATTGCAAAATATCGAGATCAGATAGATCTGTGACTACTTCCACTTCGTTAATATGTTCATGTAAACTATACGTACGGTGATCCGGTACTGAATTCGGGTCTTTTGCACGATTCATCGAGAAGATGACATCGTCCGCTCCTACGCGTTCACCAGTATCTACAGCTTTTCCGTCTGTAATTGACGCAAAATTGATATCATCACGAAGAAGGAAGTAATAATCTGAATTGCCCTCTGCGATGCTGTGATTATAAGATAATGAGCCGTCTGAAACAACAACGTCATCATCTGTCAAGTTGACGAGACGCACATACATATTTGTATTCAATGTATTGATAGATCCATCGTTCCCTTTAATAGGATCGAGGGACGTCAAAGTTCCAATAGCTTGCTGAATGATTAATGGATCCGTATCTCTTTTAGATTTGTCAATGAAATCAATAGGTTCCCAGGCAATTGCACGTGATTTAGCAAGCCTAACTGTGTCTACGTCGAGAATGTCTTTATTAACTCCCTGTGCTTTAAATGAATTATAAAGAGGTGCAATGTAAGCTTTGTCAAACACTAAACGCTGTTCTAATTGTTTGTATGTCTCTGCAAACTCATCAGACGTTTCTGTACTTGCCTTTTCAATCAATGCATCAACTTCATCATCAGCCATAATACTGTTATCACCGTCTGATTTGAACAGTGCTCGAACAGCATAATCGGGGTTCCCCGTAACTGTCGTCCAGCTAGATAATGCGACATCATAATTCCCTGCATCTTTCTGTGCAGTGAAGCTTCCGTAATCAGGCTGAATATTCAATTTCACATCAAAGCCATTTTTTATAAGCTGATCTCGTACAATATTCATATCTTCTTCCCCAGAACCCATACCCAAAAGTTCGATGACCACCTTACTTTTATCCGTCTTTGGTTCTGTATTGTCATTCTTTTTATCGGAAACATCCGATTTCGTACTTACACATCCGGCCAACACCACCATAATTGCTATTAAAATCGTCAATAAACTTTTCTTCATTATTAATTCCCCCTTATTATTGTTTGGTATTTATGTTCAATCCATTCTTGGATCAAATGCATCACGCAATCCATCTCCCAAAAAGTTAAACGATAATACAAGTAAGATAATCGCAAGCCCCGGGATAATGGCTAAATAGGAATGCGATTCCAAGTATGTGCTACCGATTTTTAAAATATTTCCCCATTCTGGAATATGCGGTTCCACACCGAGTCCTAAGAAACTTAAGCTACTCGTCGCGATGACAGCGCCCCCGATTGTCAGTGTTGCCTTGACAATCATCGGCGCGAGCGAATTCGGCACTATCTGTCTAAAGATAATAGAGAAGTCCGATGAACCGAGCGCACGTGCTGAATCGACAAATTCATAGTTCGACACCATCATGACATTCGCACGCATCGTTCGGGCATAGGTTGGGATGGACCCCACACTAAGCGCTAAAATAAGATTCGTCGTATTTGCTCCAAATGCCGCAATGATAGCAATTGCCAATAAAATTCCAGGAACGGCATATAGTACATCAAGCAATCGCATTATGATATTGTCCGTCCGCTGACTGTAATACCCGGCTAATGCACCTAAGAATCCACCAATAACTACCGGTATGGCCGTTGAAGCAAACCCTACAAGAAGCGAAATTCTTGCACCAAAGATGATTCTTGAAAACAAATCCCGTCCGAAATTATCAGTGCCAAACGGATAGACAAGGCTCGGTTTTTGAAGTATTGCACCATAATCATTTTCAACTGCCATATCGTAGTCAAACGTAAATACACTGCAAACGGATATGGAAAACATGAGAGTGATGAAAAACAAACCAAGTATCGCCGTTGAATTACGGGTAATCTTCTCCCACATCGTATTCCACTTCGAAATCCTAGACTGATCATGACTGCGAACCTTTAAAATCAAGCTATAGCCAAGCAATAGTGCAAAAATATTACCCGTCAATGCGGTAAACAGAAGTAATATGGCAACAATCATCATCCAAGCTGGCGCACTTTCTTCCTCAACATATTTCGCTGTGAGAACAAGTGTCACGACTTGAAAAATCATTATTCCTAGCAAGATAATCATTGCCGTTAAAAATGAATCCGCCACATATGACTTGAATAAATTAAGTGATGATATCGCGATGATAAAAACCTGAGTAAGCAGCATATAAACGGCAAACGTATATTCAGGTGTCTTCTTCTTTTTAATAAGATTAAATGCAAATGCTACAGTGAAAATATTACCCGTCATTATACTAAACAGCTGTATGTAGCCGAGCTTTCTTGTCGAACTTCGAATTTCACCTATTGTCAGAAGGTCTCGCTTCACCATCCACGTAAGAATCATTTGAAAAATAGTGAACAACGCATAGGCCGCAAATAAGCTGAAGACCGAACTTTTCAACTCCCCTTCTTTGAAATTGAAACTGTTCAGTAGCAAGACGACTGTCAGGATTAAAGAAATAATCCATGTGAAATTTGCTTGTGTATATTCCCTCGATAATTTCAATGCATGTTTTTTATTTAGATTCACCTTCACACCTTCTCCTGCTCTACGATTGCTTCATCTTCGAACGGATGCGAGGATCGAAAAACGCATACAAAATGTCGATGAGCACATTGACTAATGAAATCGTTATTGCAATATAGATAACTCCACCCATAATAGCGGGAATATCGGGAATGAACTGCTTGTCTACGATGTAACTTCCGATTCCGCTAATGTTAAATACTTTCTCAGTCACCGCCGCTCCCCCGAGCATTCCTCCGAATAGCAGACCAATGACTGTAATAATTGGTATCATTGCATTGCCAATCGCATGTTTCCAAAGTACTTGAAGCCGATTGAGGCCCTTCGCTTTAGCGGTAATGATGTAGTCCTCATTGATGATTTCCAACATCGAAGAACGTGTCATCCTCGCGACAGATGCAGTCAATGCAGTTCCAAGCACAACAACGGGCATGATGATAGAAAGCCAGTTTTGAGGACTATATGTGGCCGGTAACCATTGTAATTTAATAGAGAAGTTCAAAATAAATAGTAATCCTTGCCAAAAGTTCGGAATCGATAATCCAATCAATGCAATAAACATGAATGAATAGTCCAAAAATGAATTCGGCCTTGTCGCAGAAATGATGCCTACCGGGATAGCGATGACAACTGCCATCAGTAATGATAAAACCGCAATCGTTAATGTGATTGGGAATTTATTCGCTATACTTGCTGCGACATCCTCATTGCCGGCATAAGAAGCACCTAAATCAAACGTCGCGATTCCTTTTAGCGCATTCCATAATTGTGAAAGATATGATAAATCCAAACCATGTAATTTATTGAATGATGCGATTTGTTCCTTCGTCGCCGCCTCGCCAAGAATATTCGCGGCAGGATCAAACGGCGATAAGTAAAGTATCGTGAACACAAGAACTGCAACGCCAGCAATAACAAAGATACTCATAATCAATCGTTCAACTATAAACTTGATGTACGGATTGCTGAACAAAAGAATAAGTAGATACATAAAGATGCCTGGAATGAATGAAGCAAGCAAGAACAACGGTTTTCCAAGCAATGATTGAAAGTAAGTTGAATACGTAACTTGTTGAACACCTTTCTGTTCCGCTAGCTGATTTGTTTTTTTCGTTAGCGTTTTTCTAAATTGTTCTTCGGCAAGCTCCTCCACTTGCCTATCTATTTCTCGCTCATTTACTTCTTTATTGAAGAATGATTGTTTCCGTAGTAATTGTTCTTTAAAATCAAGCATCGACGCTTCTTTATAACCTGATGCTGTCAATGATGCCCTTACCTCTTCATAAATTGAAGAGTATGTATTGTCTCCTCTTTTCGACAGATAGAATAGAAATACAATAACATGAACCGGCAAACCTAAAATTAGTAGCAAATACTTATAAGTCGGTCGTCTTCCCATTTTGCCAAACGTATATCGGAGAACATCTGATAATCTAAAATAGGATGTCGCTTCTTTATTCACTTCCATTGAAGCAATTCCTCCTTCCCGATATTGTTTAATTCCTATTGGTATAGTAAAGTATAGATTCGGTAACTATTTAAGTCAATGTAATTTTTAGTTAAATATAATTTCAGATAATAGGCAGGTGTTTTTATTGGAAACAGTATTAAAGGTAAGTGATCTACGCGTCTCGTTTTTGGGCCACGACAAGGAATTTGAAGCAGTCCGTGGTGTCAGTTTTGAAGTGAAGAAAGGTGAGACGCTTGGTATTGTAGGTGAATCAGGAAGTGGAAAAAGCGTGACAGCCCGCTCAATTATGCGCCTCCTCCCCTCTCCCCCTTCATATCTAAAAGATGGAGAGATTGAATTCCAAGGTGAAGATCTCGTGCAAAAAACGGAAAAAGAGATGGAGAGTATCCGCGGTCGCGATATAAGTATGATTTTTCAAGATCCGATGACTTCATTAAATCCAACAATTCAAATCGGTAAACAAATTGCGGAAAGTTTAATTAAACATCAGAACTTATCTAAAAGAGATGCGAAAAACCGTACCATTGAACTTTTGAAACTTGTAGGTATCCGTAATAGTGAAGATCGTTTTAGCCAATATCCGCACGAGTTTTCAGGTGGAATGCGGCAGCGCGTCATGATTGCGATTGCACTCGCTTGCCGTCCGACACTACTGATTGCGGATGAACCCACGACTGCACTTGATGTGACAATACAAGCCCAAATCTTAAATTTGATGAAAGATATGCAGCAACGTTTTGGAACATCCATCATATTGATTACCCATGACCTAGGCGTTGTTGCCGGCATGTGTGATCGTGTCGCTGTTATGAAAGACGGGGAAATTGTGGAGACCGGAACGACGGAAGAAATTTTTGATAACCCAAAACATTCCTATACAAAGAAACTGCTCAATGCCCTTCCTCGCCTTGACGAGAAAAAGAAGCCTAAACGCACTCCTTTACGTACCATTGGTATAGAAAAAGGGAAACCCCTGCTAGAAGTGAAATCACTAAAGCAGCATTTCGACGTTGGGAAAGGCAATATAGTGAAAGCCGTGGACGATATCAGTTTTCATATCAAACCCGGAGAGACGCTCGGTCTTGTTGGCGAGTCGGGATCAGGTAAGTCAACGACCGGCCGCGCCATTTTGCGCCTTCACGAACCGACAGACGGAGATGTCTTGTATCAAGGGATGGCCATTAACCGGCTTTCGAAAAATGAAATGAAAACGATGCGGCGCCATATGCAGATGATCTTTCAGGATCCGTACTCTTCACTTAATCCACGCTTTAAAGTGCTTGATATTATCGGTCAAGCATTAGACATTCATCGGTTGAGTAAAAATAAAGAGGAACGAAAAAAGAGGGTAGAAGAGTTGCTTGTTATGGTCGGACTCGAACCTTCCCATGCAATGCGCTATCCACATGAATTTTCCGGTGGACAGCGCCAAAGAATTGGTATTGCACGTGCACTTGCCGTAGAACCTGACTTCATAGTATGCGACGAACCGTTATCCGCACTCGATGTTTCTATCCAGTCGCAAATTGTGGAATTACTGGAAGATCTTCAGCATCGGCTTGGACTCACCTACCTGTTCATTGCGCACGACTTGTCTATGGTTAAGCACATTAGTGACCGGGTCGCAGTTATGTATGCGGGGAAAATTGTTGAGCTTGCCGAAAGCGAAGAGTTGTACTCTAACCCACAGCATCCCTATACAAAATCGTTACTCTCAGCGATTCCAATTCCTGACCCTAAAATAGAATCGAAGAAAAAACGAACGCTAATGGAAGATCAAATTGAGGAGGATAAATATCAACTATTGCAATCTGAGCTAATCGAGGTTTCAAAAGGACATTGGGTAGCCATCCCTATCAATTAAAATATGTTTCAAACTTCATTTATTGCAACAACTATAATATAATAAAACATGAGCTGAGGAGATATAACCTTTTCCTGTGTATAACTCCTTTTTCACAGCTAGTGCTGCATATTCGTTCGTAAGCTATTTTTTAAAAGAGATTTTCTAATTTATAATCTCTACAAATCATGGCAATACTAACAATGAAAGGTCTCATTTCTCGTTTTCACTTGTAATTATTTATGAAGGAGCTAAAGTCATATGAATGGGTTATTAGACATTTTCGAGAAAAAGGGACCACGGCGTATTCTTATTTTCGCTTTGATTATTTTAATTCTTTACAGCGTCAAAAGTATGATGAATATTATATTGCTTACCTTCATTTTCGCTTTTTTGTTGGATCGACTTATTGAGTTTACGCTCAAACGTGTACATTTTAACCGCAAGCTGCTAGTCATTCTCCTGTATACAGTGATTGTTGGCTTACTGACAGTTGGTGTTGTTAAGTATTTGCCTATAATCACAATGGAAATCAGTCAAATTATTGTAAGAATTACAAACTTCTATTCCACACCTCATGATAGTGTACTGCTCACCTACTTAGAATCCGTCATATCTAGTAATCAAATTGCAGCCTATTTGGAAAATGGTTTTTCATTTTTGTTAAAATATTTCTCTGATATTAGTAAAACAAGTATTCAAGTCATACTTGCCCTCGTATTAAGCTTATTTTTCCTGCTAGAAAAACCACGGTTAATAGAGTTTACAAACAAATTTAAAGATAGTAAGATTGCTCCCTTTTACTTCGAAATTGAGTTCTTTGGTAAAAAGTTCACGCGTACATTCGGAAAAGTGATTGAAGCCCAATTTATCATTGCAATTGTTAATACAATATTGTCCGTGATCGTATTACTCATACTCGGATTCCCACAAATAATCGGTTTGGGAATTATGATTTTCTTTTTAGGACTCATTCCCGTTGCCGGGGTCATCATTTCACTTGTCCCTCTGACGATAATTGCTTTTACAATCGGAGGATTCCTGAAAGTTGTTTATGTTCTCATTGCAGTTATGATTATTCATGGCATTGAAGCATATATCTTAAATCCAAAACTGATGTCCTCCAAAACAGATTTACCCGTTTTTTACACGTTTATCGTACTGATTTTCTCACAAAACTTCTTTGGCGTCTGGGGACTCATTATCGGTATTCCCGTGTTTGTCTTCCTACTTGATATACTTGATGTCACGAATAAAGAACCTGCGAATCACATACCTGTTCCAAAAAGCAAAAAGACAAGGTGAGATTAACTTCTCCCTTGTCTTTTTTTATGTCGAAACACTATCTTTCCAGTTCTAGAAGTTGCTCTTTCATCTCTAAACCGGCCCTGAAACCACCTAACTTACCACTTTTCGCAATGACACGATGACAAGGAACAATAATTAAGACCGGATTGGCACCAATAGCGGTTCCAACAGCTCGTACCGCATTCGGCTTTTCAATCCGTTCTGCAATTTCCGAATATGAAACAGTCCGTCCGTACGGAATTTCTTGCAAGGCCTTCCAGACAATTTGTTGAAAAGGAGTACCGTGAAGATCGATTGGCAATGCAAAATCCCTGCGTCGCTCTTTCAAATAACCCATTAACTCAACTGCGTGTGGCTGTAAGATATCCGCTTCTTCTATCAGAACATGACTTGGAAGCCGTTTGTTCACCCACGCTTCCAGTTCTCCGAATGGTGCATTCGGGGTACCTATATAGCAAAGCCCCTCTGTCGTCGCAGCTATATACATATTCCATTGTGAGTGATTAAGTAATGTCCAATACACGTTATTTTTACTGTTCTTCTCCACTAACCTCTACCTCCTTCACTAGTTTTCGATATTGTTTTGGTGTTTGTCCAGTTTTCATTTTGAATAGCGTGATGAAATAGGACGGATTACGAAGCCCCACGCTTACCCCAATTTCAGCAATGGATTTATATGGATTTATCGGTTGTAGTAAGTTCAGACATCGCTTTCGTTATTCTGATCTTTTGGATATATTCAACAGGCGTCAGCCCCGTGATTCTTTTAAATGTTCGCTGTAGGTGATAAGGACTTCCATGGCACATGTCTGCAAGTATTTCTAACGTCAATGGCTCCTGAAAATGCTCGTTTATATATTCTCCAATTTGGATAGTCCATTCTTCATCAGGTAAACGCAGCCCACCCGGCTTACAGCGTTTGCAAGGTCGGAATCCATCCGCTAGCGCTTCCGCCGCATCATTGAAAATACGGACATTCTCTTTTTTTGGATCTCTTGATTTGCAAGATGGTCGGCAAAAGATACCCGTCGATTTCACGGCATAAATGAAGATTTCATCAAACCTTACGTCGTTATGTCTAATTGCTTGCCACTGTTCGTCAGTCAACTGCCTGACTTGTTGATGATCGCTCACGGAATCACCTCTTTCTCTTACCCTAAGTATACCCCCTCTATTTCCAAAATAAATGCTTTTCAGGACGTAACAGCAAGATAGCGAAACTTTTCCACCTGGGATTATGGTACAACTAAACATATAGATAAGATGCAGAGGAGATTTTTAAAATGCTAGTTAATCAACAAGATCATTTGATAATAGCCGTTCCGAAAGAGTTCAATTTCAAAGAAAATATCAGCTATATGTCCAGGTCAAACAATGAGTGTATGTTTGAAATCCGTGATGGTAAAGTGATCAAGGCAATTCCAGTTGGGAATGAGATTCTATTAGTCGAAGTCAGCGAAAATACAGAGGGTAACCTTCTGGTTCGGTTTATAGAAAAATATACACCGTCTAACGATAGCGTCCGGGATATGGTCGTCCATTATGTACGTGATTGGTTCGATCTCGATACTGATTTGAAACCTTATTATGAGATGGCGAAAAGGGATCCATTGCTTCAACAAGCAGTAAGTGAGTTTTACGGATTGCGAAACATCGGAATCCCTGACCTGTTTGAAGCGTTATGTTGGGGAATTCTTGGACAGCAAATCAATCTGACATACGCATATACGTTGAAAAGGCGCTTTGTGGAGACGTTCGGAAATTCGATTGAATGGGAAGGACAGTCATACTGGATATTCCCTGAACCAGAGTACATTGCGAAGCTTACAGTCGAGGATTTATCGTCATTAAAAATGACCGTAAAAAAATGTGAGTACCTGATTGGGGTTGCACAGCTTATCGCAGATGGAAGCCTATCCAAAGCTCAGGTATTGGAAACTGGGAACTTTAAGGAAGCGGAAAACATGCTTATCAAAATCCGTGGAATTGGGCCCTGGACCGCAAACTATGTCTTAATGCGCTGTTTGCGTTTCCCAAATGCATTCCCAATTGCTGACGTCGGACTTCATAACGCCATCAAACATTTGACAGGAGCAGAAGAAAAGCCGACGAAAGAAGAAATTTTAAAGCTTGCTGCACCATGGGAGAACTGGGAGTCCTATGCGACGTTTTACTTGTGGCGTTTTCTTTACTAAGATCAAGTAATTTCATGATTGGTTATTCAATCACTTCCCCTTGGAGATAAAATAGAAGGGCAAACTCAAATTGTTTGCCCTCCACTTTTTCATTAAATCATCTCGCTTTATTTACCAAGGGGGTTTATCTTCATTCGATAATCCAATCATATATATAGAAAAGAATATCGCTAAAAAAGCAGTTACAATCAAGGTTGTAATGACGATTGGTGAATGAATTTCAAATAGTACTTGCTGAAATAAGCATCATTTATTAGTCAATAAAAATCAATTTTTCTCTTCAAGGAAATAAAAACGTACAAGTACAAAAGAATAACAAGCATAATGATAACCGTCATAATTATTTGAGTCAACTGACCTTTCCACGTCAAAAACAATCCAATTTGCGATGTTAAAAAGATTATAAATAATATCAGATAAAATTTCATCATCCGCTGAAACGTTTCTTTTACTGACTCACCATCAGAGTAAATCTTTTTTACCCCTGACTCATTTGCTTCTGTACGAAAATAATGAAATTGCTTTAGAGCGCTGTCTACATATTGCCAACCGGCATCTTTACATAGTTGCATATACACTTCATTCGCATCCCGGAAATCAATTTGATAGACATATGATTCATTAGGATTTTCATCGAAGGTATAGGTAAATAATCCATACTTTTTAAAATGAAATCCTTGGCGTGACATATCCGTCAGCCACTGCTCTTCTTTATCAACACTCGAAGCAAGAAAAATCTTGAACCTTTTAACAGTCATCTTCTTCGCCCTCCATTTCTTTTATGATGCTCCTGGCGTTTTTCACAAGTGATTCAAGCCTCTTAAACTCAAGCTGAAGCACTTCTTTACCTAAGGGTGTCAGCTGATTATACTTGCGGCGTTCTGCATCATCTATGTCTACTTTTTGAATGATTTTCTGCTTTTCTAATTTTCCTAGTGCTCCATATAATGTCCCGGGACCCATTGTAACTTCCCCCTGACTTATTTTTTCTACGTCCTGCATAATGGCATATCCATGACGTACTTCCCTTAAGGACAGTAAAATATAATATGTTGCCTGCGACAATGGTAAAAAACTTTCTGGCTGTTTTATCATTCTTTCACCTTCTCACTATATCGCTTATCGCTATATCGATTAACGATATAGTAACAAACATTTTTTGGAATTGCAATAGATTTTCCTTGCATGACAAAACTACCTAGATTAGAATTATTATAAATAAGAAACTGGTAGGAGAGAATGTAATGTCCAATTTTTATAAACCCGCCCTACACTTTCATGACGCCAATTATTCCATTGGTGACGTACATATTTTAAAAAATATTACGGGCTCCTTTCCGGAAGGGAAAATCACAACGCTCGTCGGCCCTTCTGGAGCAGGAAAAACAACATTGCTTAAATTATGTAACGGGCTGATCTCATCTACTTCAGGAGATATTTTCATTCACGATAAACTCATTTCCACATATGAACCCGTTGAACTACGCCGCCATGTCGGAATCGCACTTCAAAGCGCACCAATGATTAAAGGCACCGTCTATCATAACTTAGCTCTCCCTATGGAACTTCAAGGTAAAAAATTGCCTGAACAGGATGCCATTAAAATTCTAGAAGACGTCGGATTAGATGTGCAATTTTTACATCGTAAAACCAATGAATTATCCGGTGGTCAGCGTCAAAAAGTATCCATTGCTCGCACACTAATCAACCGCTCTGAAATCCTATTACTGGATGAAATCACATCCGCCTTGGACCGAACATCTTTACATGAAATCGAAGAATTAATCGTCAAGATTAACCGGGTGTATGGCACAACCATCATCTGGATAACACATAATTTAGAACAAGCCTTATCAATTGGAGATTACACTTGGGTTCTAATGAATGGTCAAGTCATTGAAACTGGCGAAAGTGACTTATTGAAATCACCAACAAATGAATTTGTGAAGCAGTTTGTGCAAGGAGGCGTAGAATGAGCTATCTTACGTTATCCATTACACTTATATTTGTAATCATACCTTTACTACTATCAAAGACTCTACGTTTAGATTTGGAAAAAGACACAATCATTGCGACAATTCGGTCCATTATCCAATTGCTTATGGTCGGCTATATTCTTAAATTTGTCTTCGATTCTGAAAACATATTGTACATTTTGTTAATGGTTACATTAATGATTGCAGCGGCAACACAAAACACCCGTAAGAAAGGAAAAGCAATCAAGGGAATCACTTGGAAAATCGCGGTCACATTACTTTTTGTAGAAGTACTAACCCAGAGTATTCTACTAGGCTTTCAAATCGTACCGCCAACCGCACAATACATCATTTCAATTAGCGGCATGGTGATTGGCAACTCAATGGTGCTATCAATCCTATTCCTTAACCGGTTCACAGCTGAGATTGAAACGCATCGTGATGAAACCGAACTCATCCTTTCTCTCGGTGGAACGCCAAAACAGGCCATTCATAGACAACTCATCAACGCAATCAAGGCAAGCATGATCCCGACAATCGAAAGTCAGAAGACAATGGGCTTGGTTCAACTTCCAGGTATGATGAGTGGTCAAATCATCGCAGGTGCGGACCCCATCCAAGCGGTTCAGTTCCAATTGCTCATCATATTCCTATTATTGACGACCGCTGCAGTGACAAGTGTATTGCTTGGCTTTTTATCATATCCAAGTCTATTCAATCAACGGATGCAGCTGCTGAAAGACAGATTTTAATAATTCGCTCTTGTTTTATTTTCCATGTCATGATAAAGTTATTGAAATTGTTCTTTTCACATAATTCCATAATTTGATTCTTATCAAGAGAGACCGAGGGATTGGCCCTATGACGTCTCAGCAACCAGCCTGTTCAGGTACGGTGCTAATTCCTTTAGGTGTTCATTTCCCTAGAAGATAAGAAGATAGTCTACGATATTTCGGGGACCCTCTTCTTATAGAGGGTCCCCTTTTGTAATCTAAAAGAAAAGGGTGACTACAATGACAAAACAAAGTTTGAATACAATCCTAGTCCAATTAGGCAACAACAGTGATCCGAAGACGGGCGCTGTCAACCCTCCGATTTATTTATCAACTGCGTACAAACATAAGGGGCTCGGTCAATCGACTGGCTACGACTACACACGGACAAAAAATCCAACCCGCTCCATATTGGAAGATGGAATTGCAAACTTAGAGAGCGGTGATGCAGGGTATGCATGCAGTTCTGGTATGGCGGCGATTCAGCTTATCTTAACGCTGTTCCGTCCTGGAGATGAATTGATTGTCCCAGAAGATATTTACGGTGGCACATATCGCTTGCTCGAACAGTATTCCGACGTTTATTCAATCGGTACAACGTATACGAGTTTCGCCGATGTGAACGAGACCGAAAAGTTGATCACTTCGAAGACAAAAGCGCTCTTCATAGAAACACCGACCAATCCACTCATGCAAGAATTTGATATTCGGCAGTATGCAGAACTGGCTCAAAAGCATGATTTACTGTTGATTGTTGACAATACATTTTTAACGCCTTATTTCCAGAGACCGATTGAATTCGGGGCTGACATTGTCATGCACAGCGCAACGAAATATATCGGTGGACATAACGATGTCCTCGCGGGACTTGTCGTTGCAAAAGGTGAAAAACTTTGCGAACAACTTGCCGCCAACCATAATGCTATCGGCGCAGTCCTCTCCCCTTCCGATTCTTGGCTAATCATCAGAGGGCTGAAAACACTGCATTTAAGAATGAAACAGCATGATGAAAACGCGAAAATAATCGTCAATTATTTGAAAGATGAACCACTTGTTACGGACGTTCTCTATCCAGGAAAAGGTGGAATGCTATCATTTCGGCTGAACGATAGTGAATCGGTCGGGCCATTCCTTGAAAATCTGCAGCTCATTACATTTGCGGAAAGTCTTGGTGGAGTGGAAAGTTTCATCACTTACCCTGCAACGCAAACACATGCCGATATTCCTCGTGAAGAACGAATACGACGTGGCGTCTGCGACCGACTTTTACGTTTCTCTGTCGGAGTCGAAGAGGCTGACGATTTGATCGCAGATTTGAAGCAAGTGTTTGCAACTTTGAATAGCGGGGTGCTACAACGATGAGTTTGAATAAAGAACGGTTGGAAACGACTATTATCCATGCTTCGACCCGCGGAGATTACGAACAAAAAACAGGTGCTGTCAACGTTCCTATCTACTTATCTTCAACGTTCCATCAGGAAAGCTTCGATGCATTCGGGCCGTATGATTATAGCCGTTCGGGCAATCCAACGAGGGATGCGTTGGAAAAAACGATTGCCTCACTAGAAGGCGGTTCGCGCGGATTGGCCTTCGCTTCCGGAATGGCTGCCATCTCAGCTACATTTATGCTCCTTTCTTCGGGTGACCATATCGTGGTTACCGAAGATGTCTACGGCGGCACATACCGATTCGTAACCGAGGTATTACCGAAATTCGGTATCGACCATACTTTTGTAGATCTAGCGAATGTAGATGAAACCGCACGTGCAATCCGTCCAAATACAAAAGTGATCTATATTGAAACACCATCCAACCCGCGTTTGGGCATTACAGATATTGAAGCGATAGTTGACCTTGCAAAATTGAATGACTGTCTGACGTTTCTCGACAACACATTCATGTCGCCACTTTACCAGCGTCCACTAGATCTTGGAGTTGATATCGTTGTTCATAGTGCTACCAAATTTTTATCGGGGCATAGCGATATCATTGCTGGGCTAGCGGTTACAAAGGGGGAAGAACTTGGCAATCGATTGGCATTCATTCAAAACTCTTTCGGCTCTATTCTAGGCGCACAAGATTCTTACGCGTTAATTCAAGGAATTAAAACGCTAGGTGCCCGTTTAACACAGTCATCCGAATCGGCGAGTAAAATAGCCTCGTACTTGAACGACCACCCGTTAGTAGAAGAGGTGTTTTATCCAGGGTTAGCAAGTCATCCAGGACACGTAATCCACTCGAAACAATCGACAAGTCCAGGCGCTGTCTTATCTTTCCGTTTGCCAAACAGAGATGCAGCAAAGGCCTTTGTTGAAAACGTTCGGATACCCGTTTTCGCAGTAAGTCTAGGCGGAGTTGAATCAATTCTCTCCTATCCTGCAACGATGTCCCATGCCGCCATGCCTAAAGAACAACGGGAGAAACGTGGTATTACCGATGGTCTGCTACGTTTTTCTGTTGGACTCGAGCATGTCGATGACTTGATTGCCGATTTTGATCAAGCCTTGATTAAAACAAGTGAAAAAGTTGCCATACCTAATTAAGTACCATTAAAGAAAACATTATTATATTGGAAAGAAGGAATTTAAATTGACAAAACCTATAGCCGAACAAACTTTGACGAAAGCACCATTTAAAGCAGATCACGTCGGGAGCTTTTTAAGACCAGAACGCCTAAAGCAGGCTCGTTTGCAAAGAGAAACCGGTGATATCACTGCCGAGGAATTACGCACAATCGAAGACGAAGAAATTACAAAGCTCGTCGAAAAACAAAAAGAAGCTGGACTAATTTCTGTGACAGACGGAGAATTCCGCCGGAAATGGTGGCATTTTGACTTCCTTTCTGGCTTTGACGGCGTTGAGTTTTTCGAAACAGATAAAGGACTCCAATTCAATGGTGTTGTAACGAAAGCACACGGCATTAGAGTGACAGGAAAAATTGGGTTTAGCGACCATTACATGATTGAACACTTCAAGTTCCTGAAAAGCATCGCAGGTAATGCAGTTGCAAAATTCACGATTCCAAGCCCGAATATGCTGATTCACAGAGCGACATTCGAAGAAGGCATCTATGCAAATGATGAAGAATTATTTGATGACTTGGTTACTGCCTATCAAGACGTAATTCAAGCACTGTACGATGAGGGATGTCGTTATCTTCAAATCGATGACACGTCATGGGCTTCCTTCTTGTCGGAAGAAGGAAGGGAAACATTGAAAGCGAAGGGGCAAGATCCTGACAAACTTGTACAACTATCCGCACGGGCCATCAATGAATCCATCGCGAAAAGGCCTGCCGACTTGCTCGTGACGATGCATATTTGCCGCGGCAACTTCAAATCGACCTATTTTTCTAGTGGTGGCTACGAGGATGTATCCGAAACAATTTTCGGCGGATTAGATGTTGACGGTCTTTTCCTTGAGTTTGACGACGAACGCTCCGGCAGTTTTGAACCGTTGCGCCATGTCAATCGCCCTGACCTTTTCGTCGTATTAGGCTTGATCACCTCTAAATTCGGCGAATTAGAGGCCCCTGAACAGCTTAAAGCAAGAATAGCAGAGGCCACAAAGTATGTTCCTTTAGATCAACTATGCTTAAGCCCACAATGCGGCTTCGCATCAACAGAAGAAGGTAATCAGTTAACTGAAGAACAACAATGGGAAAAAGTTCGTCATGTTGTAACTATCGCGCAAGACGTTTGGCAGTAACCTTTACAAATTAAATAGGCTAATAAAACTCTTATGAAGAGCGGTGGAGGGGCTGGCCCTATGAAACCCGGCAACCATTCAACAATCATGTTGATAAGGTGCTAATTCCTGCAAAGCACTATGCTTTGGAAAATGAGAGGGTATTTTCTCTCGAATGCCTCTCTACTAACACAGTGGAGGGGCATTTTGTTTTATTAACAATAGAATTGGATGTGTGAGGAATGAAAAAGGAAGGCTTGCAAAGGTATCATACGATTTGGGGCTTGTTATTTTTAGGTTGGTTTGTTTCTTACGTTGACCGGGTTGCAACTGGGCCGATCATTACATATATGATTGAAAATGAAGTTTCTTTTTTTGCAGACGTGGCAAACCCCCATGGAATTGGCGGATTGATTGGTAGTTTATTTTTTGCCGGTTTTATGTTAATGCAATTTCCTGGTGGCTACTTTGGGGACAGGTTTGGCTATCGTGCTATTATCATTTTAAGTATTGTTTGGGCTGGAATCGCCACTTTATTAACAGGTTTGGTGGGGGGCCTTGTTGCATTTATTCTTTTCCGAGTCCTACTCGGGCTAGGCGAAGGCGTTTTTTATTCGAATGACCGCTCTTATATTGCCTATCATACACCTCCTGAAAAAATTGGATTAGGAATGGGCGTGGCGCTTACCGGACTTTCTGTTGGTCTGACAGCAGGCACACTTGGCGTCCCTTATCTTATTACAGTCGCAGAACCATTTATGGGTGAAGGGGCTTGGCGCTTTCCTTTTTTCGTGACCGGAACAATTACACTCATTATTGCACTCCTACTATTTAAATATATGAAGCCCAAAAACGATTCAAGTGCTTCTGTAGATTTGTCTTCACCTGGTATTAAAGCACAGTTTGGCAAAGGGCTATTGTACATGTCCATGTACTCAGCCGTTTTTCTTGTCATAGTGATGGGCATCTATTACTTTTCCGTCAAACTAGGTCTATCCTCTATCGCGATTGCGGTCATTCTTGTTGCACTTTGTCCGCTCTTAATACTTTATTTATACACAACGAAGAAGTCTGAAATAAAACCGTTAATAGCGAATAAGAATCTTTTCTTATTGTACTTGTTCTTTATCCCTATCATGTGGCATCTATGGTTTTACGGATTTTGGTCCGTCTCTATCGTCAAAGATTTCGGTGGCGGTGCGTTAATGGCTGCCGCTTTGATTGCATCGTTTAATGGTTTGGCCGGAATCATTGGTTTTCCTCTTGGCGGCAAAATTTCTGACATAGTGGCCAATCGTCCAAATGGGCGACGTAACGTCCTTGCTGTACTAACCGCTGTACTGACTGTAACTATTTTTATATTTGCAGTCTATGTCATGATGGGCAATAACAACCCCATCGTTATGTCTGTCATTTTGTTTGTCTCCGGATTATTCTTTTTTGCATTGCAACCGGTGGCACATGCTCTGGCTTCCGATTTGACGCCCGAAAAAAGCAGAGGATCCATGTTTGGAATGCTCAATTTGATTGGAGAAATCGGAGCAGTTCTCTCACCTGTCGTCTCCGGAGTCATTCGAGATAACACCGGCAGCTGGGGCTTGCCACTTCTACTCGATGGCGCATTAATGGCGGCGGGCCTAGTTCTAGTGCTAGCCATCTCCAGTAAGGCGGTCCGCAAGAACGTTGTATCCTTGGCTTGAGAAAAGCGCAAGATGCCCTTTAAGATGCAACAGGCATAATTCAATCAAAGGAAGTAGGCAGGCTAAGATCGCGATGTTCTGCGGCAATGGCTCGTGGGGCTAGACACTATTCCAGGTGATCTGCAACTAAATATTTGAACAACTATCTCACTTGGTTTCAAGTATTAGAAAGTAGCCAATATCAGAGAAATGAAGTCACTTTGAATGACTTGATTATCAGAGGAAATCTAACACAAAATACAGAAACCTATGATGCACCTATATATGTTGAACTAATGGTTCTATATAATCTCCAGCGAAGGCGCCTCATAGGGGTAGCCGAGCGTTGTTGAGTGGATTCTTTATGTCAACATATATAGGATTCGCACTATAAAAAGTAGTTCTTATTCAACTAACGGACCATTTAATGGAATAAACTATGTTAAAATTGAATCAATTCAAAAGCAAAAGAAAGGAGGGATTATAATATGGGCTCAACTTTGGAATTTGTGCGTATTTTACTACCTATTGTAATAGTGGGTGGAATTGCAGTATTTGTAATTCTAAGAATGAAACATAAGTATAAGAAAGGCACGCTTGGTAAGAAAAAGTCAAAAAGTGCTCAAAATTTATTAGATAGTTTAATACCATTCGGAATGATGATTGGATTCGCTATTGCTGTACTTTTAAACATATTTTCCCTAATTCCCTTACTATCTGCAATTGCTTGGGGACCTGGGATAGGTTTATTAGTTGGCTATTTTGCTTATGAAATTTATAGCAAAAAAGAAGAAATTTATCCCTAACAATTATTTTCCATAAATGGGTACCTTAGTATAAGAAGACTGTACTACGAATTAGAACTTCTGGATAATTGGAAGTTCTAATTTTTTCCTATATCAACATTAAACTTTTACAGAGCCTCTTTTTCAAGAAAAAAAGGCGTGTCATCAGTAGATTAAACTGATGACACGCCTTTCTACACTGAAGATTGTATAGACACTGTCAGCTATAAAATTCTTCTGGAATTGCACCTATAGTTCTACGGTGATACAGAAGAGGTTCTTTACTTTCATTCTGAATATCTAATACTTCGCCTATTAATATCGTATGATCTCCAGCTTCAATTTGTTGCACCGTCTTACATTGTAAAACCGCAAGCGAATTTGAAAGTACTGGTAGGTTTAAATCCGATTCTTTCCAATCACATTGACTAAATCGATCAGCAACCCTGCTCGAGAATAACGTACATAACTCACTTTGATCTGCTGCCAAAATATTCACCGAAAATTTTTCAGCATCTAGAAAGTCACTATAAGTGGATACTCTTTTATCAATGGACCATAAAATTAGTAAAGGCTCTAATGATACCGATGCAAATGAATTGACCGTTAATCCCATCGGTTTTTTATCTGCATCAAATGCTGTAACGACAGTGACTCCCGTCGGGTAATTCCCCATTGCTTCTTTAAAACTCGCTACCTGCTCTATCTTACTTCCCATATCAGCAACTCCCATTTTCTTATTTCACTTAAAATCATATCAAATCTATTAGAATATTTCATACTTTGTGATTCCGCACTAAATTCACTGGTACATGTTCACTCGAATCTTCCTTCTCTGTAATCTTTATAGGCCTGCATAATCTCTTCTTCTGAATTCATCACAAACGGGCCGCGAGCTACTACTTTTTCTCCGACAGGCTTACCTGCATATAACATGATATGCAGTTTCTCTTCTGCGTGAATCTTCACTTCAGTTTGTTCTTCATCTGTTCCACGTTCCAACCAGAGAACCTGCCCCTTCTTCCCCTCCACGCTTTCACTGCCAAATGTCCCTATTCCTTCTATTATATACAGAAATCCATTGTAACTGCCGGGAAGGTCCTGTGTAACAGTGGTACCGGGTTCAATGATCAATTCAACCATCGTAACAGGCACGTGATTTTTCGTGTCAGCCGTAACACCTTCCGAAGAACCGGAAAAGACACGTATCGTAGCGCCGTCTTCATGACGGACCGACATATCTTGTGCACGCATGTTCTGGTAACGCGGTTCCGTCATTTTTTTATCACTTGGAAGATTGACCCACAGTTGCAGGGATTGAACCGTTTCCCCAACAGCCGGATCCTCTGTATGAATGATTCCTTTACCCGCTGTCATCCATTGAACGTCTCCTGGATGTAGTTCTCCTCCCCCAGTCTTATTGTCAAAGTGTTCTAGCGTCCCATCAATGACGTACGTAACAGTTTCAATACCACGGTGTGGATGCATGCCAAATGTTCCACGCACGAAAAAGTCTTCAGCCATCAATAGAAATGGATCGACTTCTTCCCAGTTTCCCGGTTCAATGACCAATCCTACTTTATGAGTTGGCGAGTGTTCCTGATAAACGACATCCCTTACACTTCTGATTCCCCTTGAAAAGACCGATTTATTATTCATATTAAATTCCTCCTTCTGTTTTTGGTTGTATATGTTGAATTAAAAGATCCCATTGTATTAGCAACGGTGCTAAGGAGTGCCCCGTCCTAAGACAGGCTTCAGCTGCCCCTTGCAAGGCTCTTTCGCAAAGTTTAGAAAGGTGTTCATTTGTTCAGCATATATAGCTAAATTTTACCGAATAGTAATGGATCACTATATATGTTATTATGGAATAAATTCACCAAAATGTGAAGTACACACTTCAAAGTGCTATAGTATACAAAAAGATACTAATGGAGGTTATTATGGGGATAAAGCCTGAACTATGTAAAGTTGACGAAGCTTTAGGTATCTTGGTAGGTAAATGGAAACCAATCATTTTACTGCATTTATTTACTGAAGGAACACAGAGGTTTAGTGAATTAAAAAGATTAATGCCAGGGATTACCCAAAAAATGTTGACCAAGCAATTAAGGGAATTGGAAGATGAAGATATTATTAACAGAGTCATCTATCCACAGGTCCCCCCGAAAGTTGAGTATTCTATCTCGGATTACGGAAAAAGCTTACAGCCCATCTTAGCAATTATGCACGAATGGGGCACCGGTCATGCCACACATATTGAAAAGAAAAGAATTAGCCAGAATACCAGCGACGCACTATAATGGATAAATCAAAAACAGACACTCTCCAGGGAGTGTCTGTTTTTGATGATCAGGAGATTTCTTAAGCTTTAACTGTAGTATTTGTTTTGTTATAGAACTCAATAAAGTTAAATACTACTGAATCCAAGAAATCGATCGTAGCTTTATCAGTAAGTTCACCAGCTTCGTTCATTTTCTCATGAACTGAACCGATGTATACTTCGTTACCTGGCAGTAAGATAGGAGCTAACGCCGGATTTGACAGAATTTCTCTTAAGTGGAGTTGCGCACGGATACTTCCGAATGCTCCCATAGATGATCCTACGATGAAGCCAGGTTTGTTTTTAAGTGTGAAATCTCCACCACGTGATAACCAGTCGATTGCATTTTTCATTGCGCCTGGAATAGAGAAGTTATATTCAGGAACTGCAAATAATACAGCATCTGAATCTTTTACATTATTTTTAAAATCAACTACGTTTGCAGATGGGTTGCTTTCTATATCAATTGAAAACATATCAAGATCATTGATAAAGACAGGTGTAATGTCTAATTGATCTGCATAACGACTTCTCATATGTTCAACTATTTTTAAGTTGAATGAAGTTGAACTTGTACTACCGATAATTGCCTTAACTTTAATTGCCATGATGTAAAACTCCTCTATTATATATGATTGTGATTGTAATTCAGCTTCCTATACTAATTATACACAAGTAAATCAAATTAGGTAGTACGCACTTCAAAGTGCCATAGTATACGAAAGGATACCACATAAGCAAAAGTAAAAATGCTGACCTAAGCTCATCATATTTTCCTGCGTAACCGAGCATATCCTTCGCGCGACCAATCATATACCACGCAAACCGATCATATACTTCGCGCGACCAATCATATCCCTCACCAACCAAGCATATACTTCACCCGACCGATCATATACCCCGTCAACCGAGCATATACTTCACCCGACCAATCATATACCACGCAAACCGATCATATACTTCGCTCGACCAATCATATCCCTCACCAACCAAGCATATACTTCACCCAACCGATCATATACCCAGTCAACCGAGCATATACTTCGCTTGACCAATCATCCTACGACAACCGAGCATATACTCCGCGCGACCAATCATATCCTCCGCAAACCGAGCATATACTTCACCCGACCAATCATATATCCCGACAACCGAGCATATACTTCGCTCGACCAATCATATCCCTCGCCAACCGAGCAAATACTTCACGCAACCGATCATATCCCTCACCAACCGAGCATATACTTCGCAGACCAATATTCCCCCGACCACAATAAAAAGGTATCTCCCCGTCATTAATGCACGGGAAGATACCTTTTTTATTGTGAACATATGAATACATGTAATAACAAAGCAATGGTGCCTTACTGAGGTAGCCTAAGCGGATTTGAAATGAATCTTCATTTCAACTTAAATAATTAATTCTTAAGCGTAGCCAATTGACTTTCTCTAACTTCTTTCGCCGCTTCAACCATGATTTTCAAAGCGCCAATTGTCTCTTCTTCTTTTCTTGTTTTCAAACCACAATCCGGATTAATCCAAAATTGTTTTGGATTAATTGTTTTGAGTGCACGATTAATATTTTGTTTCATTTCTTCCTTGCTTGGAACACGTGGACTGTGGATGTCATAAACGCCTAAGCCAATTTCTTTATCATACGTATTGTTCTCAAATGCAGCGATAATTTCGCCATGACTTCTTGACGTTTCGATTGAAATAACATCTGCATCCAGCGCGCTAATGGATTTGATAATACCGCTGAATTCCGAGTAACACATATGCGTATGAATTTGCGTGTCATTTTCAACAGAAGAAGTTGCCAATTTGAATGCATAGACAGCAGCATCTAAGTAACTTTCACGTTTATCTTGATCCAACGGTAAACCTTCTCGAAGCGCAGGTTCATCTACCTGAATCATGCGAATACCGTTCTTTTCAAGCTCTTCAATTTCTTTACGAAGTGCAAATGCAATTTGGTTCAATACGTCGAAACGTGGAATGTCATCTCGGACAAAGGACCAATTCAAAATCGTTACAGGGCCCGTCAGCATACCTTTTACAGGCTTCGTCGTTAACGTTTGAGCATAGACACTTTCTTTCACAGTAATTGGTTCACTAAACGCAACATCACCTAAAATGAGTGGTGGCTTGACGCAACGCGAACCATAAGACTGAACCCAGCCAAACTGTGATACTGCAAATCCTTCGAACTTTTCACCGAAGTATTCAACCATATCTGTTCTTTCAAATTCACCATGGACCAAAACATCAATGCCGATGTCTTCTTGAATTTCAATCCATTTGTCAATCTGATCTTTGATAAATTGCTCGTAGGCCTCGTTTGTAATTTCTCCTTTACGCCATTTAGATCTTGTCTGTCTTACTTCTGGCGTCTGCGGTAAACTCCCGATTGTCGTTGTCGGCAGAAGAGGCAAATTAAAACGTTTTTGCTGCTCGATAATTCGTTTTGCAAATGGCAATGAGCGATTTACATCTTGCTCAGTTAGATTTTCAATCGTTTCTTTAACTTCAACGTTTTGCCGATACTTCGAGTTATTTAGACGAGCAAGTGCGTTCCTGCTCTCCTCAAGTCCTGTCGCAATCGTTTCAGTTCCATCGTGAATCCCCCGACTAAGGAGCACAATTTCAGCTAGCTTCTGATCAGCGAATGACAGACCGCCTTTAATAATTGGATCCAATTTCTCTTCAGTTTCCGTACTGACAGGAACATGAAGAAGTGAAGAGGAAGGTTGAACAATCAAACGGCTTTTATCAACATGTAACTGAATTTCTTCTAATAGCGTTACTTTTTTATCCAGATCCGCTCGCCACACATTTCGACCGTCAATGACACCCGCCGCAAGTACTTTGTCTTGAGGAAAACCATATTTTTGTAGCAATTCAAGCGAATCGCCATGAACAAAGTCTAAACCAAATCCGTGTACTGGCAGCGCAACAACTGCTTCATAATTAGCTACTTTTTCAAAATAGGTTTGTAGGATAATCTTTAATTGTGGCACTGCTTCATGAATTGCTGCGTATGCCTTTTGCACATGTTGGAAATCCTCTTCTGTCAACTTACTTGTAAGAATCGGCTCATCAATCTGAACCCACTCAACGCCTGCCACTACAAGCTCTTTCAATACTTCAATGTACAACGGCGTAAACTGTTGCAATAAAGTAGAAAAATTCTCTTCGCCAAAAGATTTTGCCAGTTTAATATATGTAACTGGGCCTAGGATAACCGGCTTGCCATCAATACCCAGCTTTTCTTTTGCTTCCTTATAAAAAGCGAGCGGGCGGTTCTCTACTAATTGCGGCGTTACACCTTCTAGTTCCGGAACAATATAGTGATAATTTGTATTAAACCATTTTGTCATCTCTGAGGCAACCGCATCTTTAGTTCCACGCGCAATTGCAAAGTATGTTTCCAAAGGTACTTTACCACCCGCATACTCGAAGCGTTTTGGTACGACACCAAACATAATAGATGTGTCCAGCACATGGTCGTATAATGAAAAATCTCCAACCGGAATTAGATCAACACCGAATTCTTTTTGTTTCTGTAGACTTTCTAAACGAAGCGTTTCCGTTGTTTTCAGTAGCTGTTCTTCTGATGTTGCCCCATTCCAAAAACTTTCCAACGCCCTTTTCCATTCACGTTTTCCACCGATTCTTGGATATCCACTAGTTGAACTTTGTACTTTTACCATTGTATGTTAGCCCCTTTATTTTTTATTGTATTTTTTCAACCTGTTTTAATACACGATACTCTCGGTTTGGACCACCTCCCTTGCTACAATCACGTCCACTTTACCGTGTATATACTCCGTCAAATTCACAGTCATGTCATAGCGCATAAAGGGAGTGATTAAATAGATGCCATGAAAATGCTCCAGCGCCACATCGATCAATTCTTTCGAAACCTCTAAACCTTCTTTCGTAGACTGCTCACGATTACCATCAGATAAAGCCATTCTTGCACGTACTTGATCCGTCAACTTAATGCCTGGTACCTCATTGTGTAGAAATTCGGCGTTTTGCGATGAAGTCAGCGGCATAATTCCGATGTAAATTGGCGTCTCAATATGTTTTGTTGCCTCGTATACTTCAATTATCTTCTCCGTGCTATAGATAGGCTGGGTAATAAAATAGTCGGCTCCCGCTTCTATTTTTTTCTCTAATCTCTCCACAGCACGATCTAAATGACGCACGTTCGGATTAAAGGCCGCTGCCACAGTAAAGGATGTTTTCTGTTGCAATGACTTTCCAGACTTTGAAATGCCCTCATTGAATTGCTTTATGAGTTGAATCAATTCAAAGGATGTCACATCGAAAACGGATGTTGCTCCGGGGAAATCACCAATTTTCGTAGGGTCCCCCGTAATCGCTAGCAATTCAGTAATACCCAGTGTGTGTAATCCCATGAGATGTGACTGTAATCCAATTAGATTGCGATCTCGGCATGTAATATGGACCAAAGGTGTTGCACCAATCTTTTGTTTAACAAGAGAAGCCATTGAAGCGTTGCAAATTCTTGGCGTCGCTAGGGAATTATCAGCCAGTGTAATGGCATCCACGCCTGCATCCTTTAACGCCTGAGCCCCCTCAAAGAACTTGCCCGTGTTTAAATGTTTGGGCGCATCAAGTTCAACAATTATCGAATGTCTTTTTCTCACTGTTTCAAGCAATGTTGGGGGTTGAGATTCCTTCAATTCAGACTCCACAACCTCTGTCTTTACCTCCTTCTTCTTAACAAGCTTTTCTTGAATTGGTTCCCGAATTGTAAGTCCTTTCACTAGGGCCCTAATATGTTCTGGCGTCGTCCCACAACATCCTCCTATTAAACTAACTCCTGCCTTCCGAAAACTCAGTGCGAACTTCTCGAAATATTCAGGCTCATTTTCGTAAAAAAGTTTCCCATCCTTATATCCTGGATAACTAGCATTCGGATACACCGAAAGTAAAGCACGCTTCATCAACGGCACAGTTTCTAGAGACTTCAGCATATGGTGAGGGCCAAGGCGACAGTTAATGCCTACTATATCTGCACCTAAATCCTCCAACTGCTGTAAGGCATCTATGAGCTCTATCCCATTTTGGAGCACCCCCGCCTCATGCATTGAAACATTCGTAATAATCGGGATATCTGTCTCCTCACGTGCAATTTTGAGCACGGTTGTTAATTCATCAAAATCGTAATAAGTTTCTAAAAGTAGGCCGTCCACTCCCTCAAGAAGTAAGCAATATAGTTGTTCCCTAAAACTGCGCTTGATTTCATCCTTTGTTCCAATGGATGTTCGAGATCCATGAATACCCCCGATAGTTCCAAGGACGAACGTATTTTTACCCGCTGCTTTTTTCGCAATTTGAACTGCGGCTTTATTTATCTTTTTTACACTGTCCTCTAACCCATGACGTGCTAACTTGATATAATTCGCACCATACGTATTAGTTTGAATAATATCCGCACCTGCCTCTATATAGGCTTGGTGGATGCGAAGCACTTGATCTGGATGTGTCAAGTTCAGCTCTTCAAAACAAAGATCCACACCGTGTGAATAAAGTAGAGTTCCCATTGCACCATCACCGATCAAAATTCGTTCTTTCATAGTATCTAGTAAATTCACGACTATCACTTGCTCCTTTCACTTTCCCAAAGTCCCGTTCCGGAAACTCTCTTCATCATTCTTCAAAATATGTTACTTAATGGGAAAATTAGTTAAAATAAAAAGAGCCTCTTCCTATGTTGAATAAAGGAAGTAGACTCTAAATCTGAATAAGTCTTCTCCTCATCTACCAAGTCGTGTTATCAACTTGCTGGAATTAGCACCATGCCATAAAATGGCGGTTGCTGAGGTGTCATCGGGCCAGTCCCTATACCTCTCTAGATAAGAAAAACTATTAAATTGGATTTGCTTAGTTACGTTATTACAGACTTTACATCATTGTTGGAAAATTAGCAACACCTTTTTGGAAAGTAATTAATTTATTTCACAGATTCAGACTATTGCTTGCCACTTTAAACAACATAGTTGCTAAACAGCCTTTCGCCATCCTTCATTTAAATTCTTACGTCCCTCTTAGCTTAAATAGGTCAATCAAGGTACCAATAAGTCACTTCTGTCAATTGATCCTTTTCCAGAATTGATTGCGTAACCCGCCGCTCTTGCTCCCCCATCCTAAGTGAGCTAAATGCACATAATAATAATATTAATAATGAGTCCATTAACCACTGTCCCCTCTGTAACCCTGCATATAATAAACTATAAGAACAATAACGAACGACCCGTTTACTCAGTTGTTGTTCCCATCAAATTGAAGGGAGGTCATTGACTTGAAAACTTCCTTGGGCATCTGGATTGGTTGGTTAGCAATAATTTTAGCGGCTATAGGGTTCTTTTATGCTCCTTATTGGTTAGGTGGTGGCGCACTCGTTTTAGGCTTAGTCTGTTTAGCTTCTCCACAAAAAGCATTGGCATGGATTTCAATCCTGCTTGGAGCCATCGTATTATTAATCACGATGTTCCAGTAGCCGGATAATTAATGATACTTCAAGGTATGTTTGGGCTCCTACCATACATACCTTTTTTATTTAATTTGTATGCTTACGATTTACTAGTTAGTTTTTTTGCAGTTCGGCCACAGCTGAACAGTAAATTATGTATAAAAAAACAGCCCAGTGAAGCGAGTAAATATCGCATCATCGGGCTGTTTTCTGTTTTCATCTTTTTATTATTTCATTCCATTTAAATTACTTTTTCAAGAAATACTCCTCAATATCATCCAGCATTAAGTTCGCTGCTAATACACCACCAGCAGTGTTCCAAATGATGTCATTTACTTGTGAGACGTTTCCACTTTTCGCGACATTTAGATTTTTAAATAATGGATCCTCAATCCAGTCGTTTGTAAGCTTCGTTGCTTCGTTATCTCCAGTTTCATAAGTGAAGTAAAAGAGCACATCGCCATCCATAGCTGGAATACGTTCTTTCGTGAGGCCTTTTTCAGCAAAATCGTCCACATCTTGTCCATCTGCGCGCGCAAATCCAAGTTGATCTAGAATCACACCCGAGAAGGAATCTTTATGGTAAATGCGTACATCTCCCGCCATAAAGCGAACCATTGATATTTTTTTATTTGTTTGATCCCCTAATTCAGTCTTGATTGTTTCAACGCGATTATTGTATGCACCTAATACCTCGTTACCTTTTTCTTCTTGATTTACTGCTTTCGCATATAATTTAAAGTTTTCCTGCCAATCCCCGCGAAGCGTTTCTGCAAAAACAGTTGGGGCAATTTTGCTTAACTGTTCGTAAACTGCTTCGTGACGCATTTTATTCCCAATGATCAGATCTGGTTTTAAAGATGCTATCTTTTCTAAACTTGGTTCTGATTCAATACCCACAGATTCAGTACCTGTCATGTCCATATGATCATACCAAATTTTCTCAGCGGGTGATTGAACTGCACCTACAGGTTGAATTCCCATTGATAGAAGGGCTTCAGCACCTTCGTTTGTTAAGATTACAATGCGTTTTGGTGTTCCTTTTACATCTGTACTTCCCATTGCATGATCGACAGTATATGTTTCTACATCAGCTGGTTGTGCACTTTCACCTGAATCTTTTGACTCCTTAGTAGCCCCACAAGCCGCTAATACAAGAATACTCATAATAAGTATGAGGGATGATATTTTTCGCATGTACATTATTTCCTCCTGTTAATTGAGAATGAAAATCATTTACACTTAGTATGCTATATGCTAATATATTTCATGTCAACAGTGAATTGAAAATAATTCTCAATGAAGTGAGGAAGTCATGATACATACATCAAGGGGTAAGTGGATTGCTCTTATCGTAAGTAGTTTAGTTTTCATTCTTTGTTTTTTTTCTAGTATTGTATACGGCTATACAGATACAAGCTGGTCCACTGCCTTTTCCGCATTTAAAGAAAATGACGGATCAACTGAACATCTTGTCATTCAAAATGTACGCTTACCACGTGCATTAATTGCTGCAGCTGTTGGAGCTTGTTTAGCCACTTCAGGTGCAATTATGCAATCCATAACGAAAAATCCATTAGCCTCTCCAAGTATTCTAGGTATTAATGCTGGTGCTGTTTTCTTTGTCGTAATTGGGGTTGTGTTCTTCCAAGTGCAAAGCCTTCAATCTTATATGATGTTCGGATTAGTCGGAGCGGCCGTTTCCTTCGGGATTGTCTTTGTTTTAAGTAGTATTGGCAGAGAAGGGTTAACGCCAATGAAGCTTATATTAGCAGGAGCAGCAGTTTCCGCTTTATTCTCATCCATGACACAAGGATTCCTAACAATTAACGAAACAGCACTCGATCAAGTATTATTTTGGCTCGCAGGTTCCGTAGCCAATCGGCCTATCGGTCTATTAATTACAGGATTGCCTTATATGGTGATTGGATTGCTGGTAGCCTTTGTTTTGGCGAAGCAAATGAACCTACTAGCAATGGGTGACGATGTTGCGTCTGGATTAGGTCAGAATGTAGTGCTATTAAAATTTGTTTTTTCTCTTATTGTAGTTGTATTAGCAGGTATTTCTGTAGCAATTGCGGGTCCTATCGGCTTCATCGGAATCATTATTCCTCATATCGTTCGATCATTCATCGGGATCCAACACCAGTGGGTATTTCCATTTTGTGCATTATACGGTGGAATTCTCTTACTCGTATCTGATATTGCAGCCCGATACATTATAATGCCCAAGGAAGTGCCGGTTGGAGTCATGACTGCATTAATCGGTGTTCCATTCTTTATTTATGTGGCAAGAAGGAGATTTGGGGCATGAAAAATAAAGTGACAGTTCGAATAGGAAATGTTGCTTCGTTTATTTTAGATAAGAAATCTTTGTTTACAACGATGATTGCAACGTTGCTTTTAGGGTTAGTAGCTATTCTATCGATGAGTTCTGGTGAGTTTTTCATTTCACCTTTAAATGTCTTAAAAGTTATTTTGGGTATTGGTGAGTCTTTTGATCAAACGATTATCTTTGAATTTCGGCTACCTCGTATTATGATGGCCATTTTAGTTGGAATCGGCTTAGCGACAGCGGGCGCCATTTTGCAAAGTGTATCTAGAAATCCTCTTGGTTCCCCAGATATCATTGGGATTACGGCAGGAGCTTCATTTGCAGTTGTATTATTTCTAGCATTGTTTTCAAATGAAAGTAATGCGCTAACAGTGAGTCAAGATTGGATGCCGTTATTTGCTTTCGGTGGTGCGATGATTACAGCCGCGATTGTGTTCACGTTATCTTGGAAAAACGGCATTGCCCCCTTCCGAATGTTACTTATAGGGATTGGAATTTCAGCATTTATGCATGCTGGAACAACCGTACTTATGCTTGTTGGACCAATCCATCAGGCGAGCCAAGCGAATATTTGGATCACTGGAAGTATCTACGGTTCAAATTGGACTGAAGTTCGAATGATTGCGATATGGATTACTATTCTTTTTTTCATCACGCTTGCCATGACGAGGGAAATGAACGTTTTAGAACTTGGTGATGATTTGGCGAAAAGTGCTGGATCCCCAGTTCAAAAGAACCGAATTATTTTCCTTTTACTTTGTGCCGCCTTGACGGGTGCCTCCGTTTCTTTTGCCGGCGGTATTGGGTTTGTTGGGTTAATCGCACCACATATTGCAAAAAGAATTGTCGGCCCTACCTTTGGTTCAATGGTAGGTTTATCCGCAATCATTGGAGCAATTCTCGTTGTTGTTGCAGACTGGATTGCTCGTGTTGCCTTTGCACCGATTGAAGTGCCTGCAGGTGTATGGACAGCCGTAATAGGGGCACCTTACTTTATCTATTTGCTTATCAAACAAAGAAGTCGATAGAAAGAGGACAAGTAAGTTTAGACAATTTCCAAATAACGCATACGACGATTCTGCACATAGATCATGTCGCTTTCCATGTTAAAGATTTTTTTATTCCCATGACAAGACAAGACACTTTAGTAGATATGAAAGAAGTTCTAGATAATTCAAATCTAGCTGTCACTAACTCTATATTCGGAAAACGTATTGGTTTGTTGGCAGCGATTTTCACCTATGCCTATTTCCAGTCTGGAATAAAATACAGAGTGCGCTAGAATTGTGGCAATGGTCCCTGGAGGCTACATGGGATGTTTGGGGCTAGCGGACTTCACGTTTTTGTTTTTGGCTCCACCATCTCTTCTTCGTTCAATAGGGCAGCTTTGATATGCAATAAACAATAAAAAATGATCTTTCGTAAGTTCAATGTGAACTCATGAAAGATCATTTTTTATTACTTAATTAAAGATGGAAATGACATGCCCTACAACTTTTCTCAAACCTAATTAATAGTCTTTTTTTTCTCCGAAATAATCGTTTCAAGCACCGTCCGTGTTACATTTTTTCTTTTAGGGTCAAACTTTTTTGTTACTCTTTACTTAAGCTTCTCTGATAATCTGCGATGCTTGTGTATTCCTTTTCCAATACTCTGGATAAATTAATGAATATCGGTAATAGTTTTCTATATTCTTGCACATTAGAATCCATAGGTGTGTGCTTATAAGTACTGCCAATCATTTCAGATACCACGTCAAATGATTCAATTTCCCCCGTAGCGTAAAGCCCTAAGATGCAAGCACCTAGACATGAACTTTCATAACTTTCCGGGACAATTACTTCCAAATCGAATATGTCGGCCATCATTTGGCGCCATAAATCAGACCTTGCAAAGCCACCAGTTGCTTGAATTCGGATAACTGGTTCATCCATGACTTCAATTAGTGCTAAAAATACTGTGTACAGATTATAAATCACACCTTCAAGAGCCGCCCGAATCATATGTTCTTTTTTATGTGTCATTGTTAAACCGAAAAATGAGCCGCGCACGTCAGGATTCCACAACGGTGCACGTTCACCCGCTAGGTATGGATGAAATAACAATCCATCAGATCCCGGTCTTACACGTTCAGCAATCTTCGTTAACACTTCATATGGATCAATCCCTAGTCTTTTTGCTGTTTCTACTTCTGATGATGCAAATTCATCTCTAATCCATCGAAGTACCATTCCACCATTGTTTACTGGCCCACCAATGACCCAATGTTTCTCAGTTAATGCATAGCAAAATATCCGTCCTTTCTCATCGGTTTGAGGACGGTCAATGACTGTTCGGATTGCACCACTTGTCCCAATCGTTACCGCTACTTCACCCTTACCAATTGCATTCACACCTATATTAGAAAGCACTCCATCACTTGCGCCAATGACAAATACAGTTTGTGGATCAATGCCAAGCTTACTCGCTATTCCTACGTTACAATTATTAAAAATCTCGGTTGTCGGTACAAGTTCAGATAGCTGCTCCGGCGTGACACCCGCTATCTCCAATGCTTCTTCATCCCAATTCAATCTTTCCAGATTCATCATCCCCATTGCTGAAGCCAAAGAATGATCTACAACATACCGACCAAATAATTTCTTGAAAATATATTCTTTAATGCCTATATATTTTTTAGCCTTTGTCGCTATTTCAGGACGATCATGCACAATCCAAGCAATTTTACTTAAAGGGGACATTGGGTGAATAGGTGTTCCAGTCCGTTTGTATACCTCATGCCCATTTAACTCTTCTTTTATTTTACGTGTCCAAGCTTCACTTCGATTATCTGCCCAGGTGATACACTGCGTTAGGGGCTCATCATTTTCATCCATTACAATAACGCTATGCATCGCACTACTAAATGAAATGAACAATAACTTTTCCGAAGAGATTTGAGATTTCCCCATTATGGTTGAAATTGCTTGTAATACAGCTTGATATATTTCCTCTGGATTCTGTTCAGCTGTCGAAATATCTGGTGTGTAAAGAGGATAACCGATATTCTCCTGTTGAATAATTTCACCTTTTTCTGTAAATAGAACTGCTTTAGTACTCGTTGTACCAATATCTACACCTAGCATATAGTTCGTCATAGTTATCGCTCCCTTCCTTTTTCGAGCATTTGTTGGGACATCCAAAGGTCTGCCACTTTATCTTGAACATCATCAAAGTTTTGATGCAATGCTTGAATCATGATATCTCTATCCTTTATTTTTATGGCTTCAATGTAGATTTCATGATTTTTCAATACACGTGAAAAATCATCGTATTTCTTCTCTAAACGCATTCGCATCGATAAAAGTATTAAACTTTCCATCACAGGTTTCGTATTATTCCAAATCAACATGATGTATGAATGGTCAATTGAACGAATAATCGTTTCATGAAATAAAACATCTTGATAAGAAAATTCATCTGCATCTCCGTATTTAATGGCGACTTCCATCAATTCAAGTATTTTACTTAGTTCTTTCACTAATTCACTTGTATCTATTTTAACAATCCGTTCATAAACGAAGGTTTCTATCAGTAAACGAACATCGTAAATTTCCTCGATATCCTTCTCGGTTAACCCAACTACAACCGCTCCCATTCTTTCTAATCGAATAATATTTTCTGATGCCAATACTTTTAGTGCTTCCCGGATAGGAGAACGACTTACTTCAAATTCCAACGCTAATTTATTTTCCGATAAAACAGTACCCTTTTCTATCATGCCAGAAATAATCCGCATTCTAAGCTCGCACGCTAAACGCGCTCCCATGGAAGCGTTCGCAATCCATTTTTCAGGATATAGTAATTCCTTGTATTCACTCATGATTTCACTTCCCCACTTGCTGCCCGATATACTTGTATACAAGTATGATAGGTCAATTGTGACGAAATGTAAACGCTTAGATTAAGGATTAACAAAGGGGTTCATTTTTTTTGCGGGTGTTACTTTTACAAAAGACGGATTAGTGATAGCTTAATAGTCGCTATGTCCATACTCTATAATAGAACATAACAAAAAAGGCTCAGAACTTTTCGAGAAAAGGTTGAGCCTTATGGGTAATCCTATTGAGTTTCAGGTAAATATAGAACACCAAAATGCAATCTACTTTACTCGCTACCATCCTATTACACACCAATAATCGTCAAAATTCTTTTAAAACCCTCCCCTCTATACTAAAAATCTTTATTCCGTCAATTTCATCAGTAAGTTGATCTAATTTCTGTTCCAAATTATTAACAACAAGCAACTTCGCATCTAATTTCTCTTCGTAATCCAACGTTTTGGCTACTACCTCTTTTATTTGATGGTCTAAGTAGATAAGTGTTTCAGTATCAATAGTAGGTGTAGAAGAATGATAGTCCATCCCTGCTTGACTATCATTCTTCTGGTTCAATTTTATTTCTAGCATTGTAAAAGCTTCATTATGCTTTTCATGTTGTTCTTTTAAATCCGCTATTTCATGCTGGAGTTTTCCTATAGCAGTATTTTTTTCTTCTAGTTCTTTTAGTAATCGCCGTCTCACCTTTTCGAACTGGGTATGCTCTTTGTTGGCTATGGCTAACTTCTCCAGTTGCGTGTGTACTTGTTTATTTTCTCCTTGAATGAGATCCACGAGCTTATATTCAAGCTGCTCTATAGTCGTTTTATTAGTTAGATTTTTTTCTTCTATTGCAATAGCATCAATGTGCTTTTCATGTTGTTCTTTTAAATTCACTATTTCATGTTGGAGTTTTCCAATAGTCGTATTTTTTTCTTCTAGTTCTAGTAGGTATTGTTGTCTCACTTTTTCGAACTGGGTATGCTCTTTATTAGCTATGGCTAACTTCTCCAGTTGCGAGTGTACTTGTTTATTTTCTTCTTGAATGAGATCAACAAGCTTATATTCGAGCTGAGCTATAATCGTTTTATTAGTTAGATTTTTTTCTTCTATTGCAACAGCCACAGTATGCTTTTCATTTTGTTCTTTTAAATTCGATATTTCCTGTTGGAGTTTTCCTATACTATTATTTTTTTCTTCTATTTCTATTAGTAATCGTTGTCTCACTTTCTCGGACTGGGTATGCTCTTTGTTGGCTATGTCTAACTTCTCCAGTTGCGAGTGTACTTGTTTATTTGCTTCTTGAATGAGATCAACAAGCTTATATTCGAGCTGCTCTATAGTCGTTTTATTAGTTAGACTTTTTTCTTCTATTGCAACAGCCACAGTATGCTTTTCATTTTGTTCTTTTAAATTCGATATTTCATGTTGGAGTTTTCCTATAGTATTATTTTTTTCTTCTATTTCTATTAGTAATCGTTGTCTCACTTTCTCGGACTGGGTGCGCTCTTTGTTGGCTATGTCTAACTTCTCCAGTTGGGAGTGTACTTGTTTATTTGTTTCTTGAATGAGATCACCAAGCTTGTATTCGAGCTGTTCTATAGTCGTTTTATTATTAGCAAGTTTTTTATGAAGAGATGTAACTTGCCTGTCATGTTTTTTGTATCTATGTTGATCGGTATTAGCTCCGTCTTTCAATTTATTAATAACTTCAGCTAGCTGTTTGCTAATTGGTAGTAGATCTGTTTTTGTTTTCTGAAAGGAATCAATAGAAGTGATGTATCTTTTCCCTTGTAATCCTTGCAATTGGACAGATCCTTTATAATCGATAGCCCTTTTTTCAAATTCTTGATTTAACTTAACTAACTCCTCAGCCAGTTCTTTTTTTTCGTTAGTCAATTGTATATTTTCTTGCTCAAGGTTTTCTACTAATGAATAGTGATAGCTATCTTGATACTTTTTAACTTCGTATTTATATTTAGCTAATTCCGCCTTTAAAAAGATGATTATTTGTTGAAGTTGTAAGGGATCGTTATTTTTGACGTTCTCACTATTCACGTCATTCCCTCCTATCGCAGCTATTTTCCAAGCAAAAGGCTGTATCAAATGAATTTAGATTCTTTCTTTAAGTAGAGTGATGATTTCCTCAAAGTCCTCTTTGTTGGCCATAATTGCCTGTTCAAGTTCCTCTAAAATCTTCACGTCAGAATCTCCTTTTGCCTCTTTATCAGGCCGACGCTCACCATTCATCAACATATACATAATCAACATATTCAATGTGCTTTTCTCTAAATAGACAAAACTATTGTTGTTTTCCTGTTTATCTTCTGTTTGTTCGTTAAACTGATCTTTCATAATTTGACGTATTATATGCTTCATTATTAATTCTATTTCATCTGTTTTACTCATTCTCTACCCCCTCTACACGTACAGTCCCATTGAGATTGATGGGATTAATCACGGCTATTCCATCTTTCAGTTGATCACTATACGTAAATCCCATAATAGTACCTGCATATGATTCTACTGGTAACCATTTTATCTGGAAGTTTGAAAATGAAATGGTCTCATTAGGTTCAAGGGATGTTTTACCCAAAGGTTTTAGCCAAAATTCCTCTTGATTCGTTTTATCATTTATTCGTTCCCATCCACCGGCATTCTTCAATGACTGTTTGAAGTTTTCATAAACATATCGCCCGGAAAATGAAAATGGAGATTCTTCAGGAATTTTTATACACAAATAAGGATTTGTGATTGGCTGATTCCCCATATTATGTACATGATAAGTTCCTAGGCATAAGCTCTCCTGTTCAGGATCGTGAGAAATGTTTAATGAATAAGTAAAATAGCTAATTATATTCATTCTGGCAGAATCATTGAGCTCATCTACCAGCTTTTTAATTTCATATACATATGATTTTGTTTGATGCTGAAGCTGCGTAATCTTTGTTTCCAAATCTTTGTGATTATTACTCATTATTCTCTACCCCTTTTCCATTAGAAAACTCGACTATTACCGAGCCTTTAGGTGACAGCAGAGCCCTAATTGGCTTAATAAGGTTATTCATGAGCTTATATTTTTTGACGTTAATCGAGTAGGAGGGAGTGATTAACTCCCGACCTCTCACACCACCGTACGTACCGTTCGGTATACGGCGGTTCAATTAAGATTGATAACGCAAAGTTTCGTAACGTGACAGTAGACTTTTGAGCCCTTGGGAACTCCAGTAGGAGTTTCCGAGGGTTCTATGTAATACGGGACTTTTAGAAATTCTCCAGTAACTTTTACGTGAGTTACCCCATTCGTATGCCTTATCTTTCGGCGCACCTAATCCAATGAGTTTCCTCACCTTCGTACTTGGCTTTTTCCAGTTCTTCCACATACACATCCGGAGTCTTCTTTTAATCCAAGAATCGAATTTAATGAACACGCTTGGCGTATCTGCCAATGCGAAATAGCCACACCAACCCATCAGATATTGATTGAGTTTCTTTATCCGATATTCCATGGGATAAGGTTTCTTCCTTGAAGTGATTTCGCGAATTTTATTCTTCATCCGTTTCACACTTTCTTTGGCGATGCGAACCTTCGGTTCTTTACCATTGGTGAAACTGAATCCGAGAAATTTCCTCTTCCATGGACGGTCAACTGCAGATTTACCCAGATTCACTTTCAACTTAAGTTTCCCTTCAATAAATGAAGTGACAGAACTCATGACCCTATTACCTGCTCTCTGTGTTTTCACATAGATGTTACAGTCATCAGCGTATCGGACAAATTTATGTCCTCTTTCCTCCAATTCTTGGTCTAGTTCATCAAGGACAATATTGGAAAGTAATGGACTGAGTGGGCCACCTTGCGGCGTACCTTCCTCACTGGTTGTCACGATACCATTTATCATGATTCCTGATTTCAAATAGTCACGGATTAGCTTAAGCAGACGTTTGTCTTCGATTCGTTTCGAAAGTGTTCCCATTAACCTATCATGGTTCACTTTGTCGAAGAACTTCTCCAAGTCTATATCGATTACCCACCGATTACCTTCCTGTATATATCCTTTCGCTTTCCTTATTGCGCCGTAGGCGCTTCGCTTTGGTCGAAAACCATAGCTATGGTCGGAAAACGTTGGATCATACAAAGTAGATAATACTTGGGCAACGGCTTGCTGAATGAGACGATCCGTCACGGTAGGGATACCTAATAACCGCACGCCACCGTCAGGTTTCGGGATTTCGACCCTGCGGACAGGTTGCGGCTTATAAGTACCCTCAAGAAGTTCCATTTTCATGGATTCCCAGTGTTCCAAGATGTGCTTTCGTAGGTTTTGTACGGGCATTTCATCTACACCATGGCTCCCTTTATTGCGTTCCACCCGTTTCAGGGCAGAAAGCAGATTTTCACGCGACAGTATTCGTTCCATCAACATTGGTTACGCCTCTTTCCGTGAACAACGCTTCTTCTTATACCAGCTCTGCTCCACCATCTCGAAGTCCCCCGTGGGATTCACCACTTCCTCCTTCAAGCATGCCTTATCGGTTATCTGTGTTCTTCGCAGGTTACTGAATGCCAAGATGTTGTTCTCTCTTAATTGTTCAGCCCTTCCCATTCTTCTCGAGTTCGAATGGTACTATGGCTTCTGCTGACTTCTGATTGTTCAGCTACCCATCACTGAGTAGGTTACCAAGTGTACTTGGCGTATCAATCAGACCTCCCCAGGTAAGAACGTAGTCTTTCCCTCCACCTATCTGCTTCATTTACTACATACGACCTTCGGCAGAAAGGGCTTTGTTTTGTTTGGCAAACTCACCCAATCGTACATAGCCTTATATGAAGTTCGTGTTCCTCAGACCGGAGGTTTGCTGCTCGCTTCCTTCAGATTCCACGTCACCATGGACACCCTTGCGTTAAGCTAACTGTTACTTCTGCCTTCACAGTTCGGGACTTGCACCCTATAGACTACACCCATGCTGGGCGCACCAAAAAAATGAAGGGAGGAATATCCTCCCTTCATTATATGTTTGAGGCTTACTCGTTATCACCATTAGCCGACATTAGTGGCAGCAATGTCCGGTATCAGGGAAAACAACAGAGCATTGTTGCGGGCGCAATGGTGGAGGGCACGCAGTTGGTAAATCATCTCTTGGTTCACAGTAATCAGCTAAAAATTCAACAGTTACCGGGAATGTCGATTGAATGCTTTGGCAAGTAGCTACAGAGAGATTTAAGCCAGTAATTACGATTGAACCAGCAGCAGTACCCGTTGGTACAGTGAGTGTCCCAGGAGAACACACGAAACAGTCTAGATCCGTATACGTAATTACAACGTCTGTTCCTTCAGGTGCACATAAGGTAACTTGTTCACAACGGGTAAGCGGAATAGCCGCACTTCTCAGCACCGTTCCGTTTGTTAAAGTCACGACAATTGTTACCACAAAGTTCTTACGAATGTGAAGCTGTTGAAGAAGAACAGTCTTTCCATCAATACAAAACGGGCGATTCTCACGACTTAGAATCTCGATTGGAAACGCCATAGCAGGGCTCACTTCACATGTAACTGTCGCACCAGTAAGCAGTCCTGCAGTTGCTGAAGTTGGTACTGAACCCGTTGGAGTAAAAGCAATTGGTCCCGTTGGAAGTGCAAAATCAAACGAATTTTCTTTCACAATCCAGTCGTACACCTTGTCGACATTTATACAAATTAGTTCTTTCCCATCACAATGATCTTTTCCTTGCATGTTGCAGACACCTCCAAATTTTTTATCTTTCGTTCGTAGCATATGATGTGGAAAAATCAGTGTATGGGCAAAGAAATGATTTATCGAGATATTTATTAACTTAGACACATAAAGGATGGAGGAAGGAAGTAATTAATACTAATTAAGTAGTTCAGAAAGGATATCGTCCCCTGAGAATCCATTTCTTCATCATATATAGAACCGAGGCTGAAAGTGACAAATAATTTATCACTGAGTAACTTTACGTCTAACAGGAAACAATTTGTCACGCAATGAAAACATCATTAATAGAATAGTAATGTACTGCAAAGGGGTGAAAATTGATGGGAGACTCTAAGTTATACTCCGCTGAGGACATTGAAAAATTAAAGCAGAAAATTGCGACTTACAAAGATACACTAACCACATTAAAAATTGGAAATTCGGTTGACGATTATCTAGCCTTGAAGATAGAAGCGAATGGTTTCAAAACAAAAGTCTCAAAATTAGAAGGTGTAATGGAACTAATAAATGAAAAGCAAAGTTTACAACTGGAGGAGTATGAGCAACAAATTAAAAGTTTTTCAGTACAAATGGACTCCCTTAATCAAACAATCGAGGAGTTGAATCAAGACTTTTCCTTAGTCAAGAATAAATTAATAAAAGATGGTAGCAAGGATCTTATAGAAAAAGTAATTTCTCCAGTTGATGTAGCAAGATCTATAAGTATCGCCAATAATATTGAGGAAAAAGAAGAGGTCCATATAGAAGAAACTACATCTAATACTTCCATGAGAAAATCTAATCGCCCACCATCTTATAGGCAACTGCAAAATCTGGTAGGAAACGCTAATAACATCCAAGAAGTTTCGAGTGATACAACGCCTATAGTAAGTATGGATATTCAAAAGGAATATCCAGCAGAGCAGCAATTCGGTAAGCAAAGTTTTCCGTATACTGGCATTCATACTGGGCAAATCCATAATAGGCTGTACAAAAATGTAAATAGGCCATTGACCATTCATCTGACTAACGTTGTGAAACAACAAGCGATTCCAATGAACGTAAACGAGAATTCAGATCCGGCTTTGTTAGTAACAACCAGCGAGCCGGAAATTAACGAATCAGTGACACCGAATCCGGCTTCCATACTCACGACTAGCGAGCTTGAAATTAATGAAACAGTGATGCCGGATCCTGATATGTTACTCACGGCTAGCGAGCCGAAGATTATCGAAACGGTAACGCCGGAACCTGAGGAAGTGCATAATGCAACTACAATTGAGGAGGACAAAGCCCCAATTGTAATTTCGAATGAAATGAAACGACAACAACATAAAAACAAAGAAACATTATCGCTGTTCAATATTTTTCGGAAGAAGCAATAATTTAGAGCTACTGAAAAATAATTGCTAGTCAGATTAATTTCCTGAATTCGGCATATTATATACCCCATTTAAAATAGCCATTCTGACTTAGTGTCAGAATGGCTATTTTTTTAAATCTAGTAAGAAGGTCAGCGGAATTTAGCTAGCTGTAGCGCTTCGAAAGCTACACAGTTGATCCAAATAATCTACATTACGCTAGGATGAGTTAAAAACTATTATTAACGATTAGTTAATTGCCCGTCCGCCCTGCAATTGTTTTGAATAGGATAACAAAGAAAGGAGGTGTTAAAATGAATTCTAATAATTTTAAACTTCATGGATGTAGTGGATGTGGTGGATCTGGTGGATCTCGTCACGGAAGTTCTGGTTGCTTCCGTGTCGATACTGGGCACGTCAATTGTAATTTGGGACCATTCAGAGCTATTGATGCAGCTTGTATAATCCCAACAGCCAACACTGGTTCGATTATCCCATTCGCTTCTGGACTAGTACCTGTTGCATTGACTTCTCTCGTAGGTGGATTAGCTGGTATCCCCTTTTTCATTGGATTTGGCACTGCCATTCCGAGCCCTGTCGTTCTTGGCACCACGATAGACTTGACAGGTTTGATAAATGAAGCCTTTTCAGTTCCACGGGCAGGTAGCATAACGGCTATTTCCGCTGCTTACACAATAACTACTGCATTGAGTATTGCAACAACTGCAACTGTCAATGCACAAGTCTATCGCGCACCTGCTGGAAGTAATACCTTCAGTCCAACAGGTATAAGCGTGAATTTAGCCCCAACTCTAACAAATCTCTTGACAGTAGGCACTACACTTAGTGGATCAGCGAGTTTCGCACCCGTACCGGTATCGGTAGGCGATCGATTGCTAATGGTATTCTCAGTATCTGGTGCTCCTTTGGCCGCTACTGTTATAGGTACTGCAAGTGCTGGTATAACTATTTCGTAAACAACTGACCGTAGAAAATAAGGTCAAAAGAAAGAGTACAATTTTTTCTGTAGCCCCTTTCATTTCAACAATGTAAAGGGGTTTTTATTTCCATCAGAATATAAATACACTAAAAATCCGATCCAAAGAGCGATTATGCGACGAAAGTCAAATAGTTTATAGCCTTAATGGATCAAGCAATTGATTTTTACGCTTTCGATAATAGTTGAAGCAAAAAAAAACGATCCTACCTTTGCAAATTAAAGGTAGGATCGCTTTTTAATAAGGAATATGATCACGATTGACCTTGTAGCTATCTAAAAATTTGATAGATAAAAGGCTTTCTTACATCGATGTTGGCAAATCAGAATGATAATAGTATTTCCATAATTAGGAGAGTAACCAATACGATGGTTGCTACGATTTTAGTCGGAGATAATTCGTAATCGGTGATATACATTCATTTAAAACAGGTGTTACCAACTGAAGAAATTGGTAATAGATTAGACAAACTAAACCCCTCCACCGTTTGAGTTCTTATACGGTGGAGGGTTATTAAATAGTTATATCCTTACATTTCAATAATTCAGGCCCCTGCCTTTTTCAGTTATTTCTCGAGCTAGCTTAATAATTGAAACTGCTAACTCGGCATACGTCGCTTCTCGTTCAGGGTTAAAGTGATTTTGGTCAGTCTTTAATAATCCCAGTGATGTTGCCAAAGCTACATAGCCTGTGTATTCTTTTTGCACCTTATTTGCATCAACAATATCAAGTTTATAAATACTGCTTTGCTTAGCTGCTTGCTCAAGACCTAGAGCACGTATATACCAAGCTGCCAATTCTTCTCTTTTGACGGGTGCATCCATATCAAAGCTCTGACTGTCTCCTTTAATAATGCCCATTTCAACGGCACGTTCGACCGATTGATAGAGCGGGTGTTTGGAATCTATATTATCAAAAGTCTGATTCGTATTTTCATTTCCTCCATAATCCCTGCCGGAATAAATATAAGTCAGTGAACTCATGATGATTTTTATCGCTTCCCCTTTTGATACAGAGGCATCACCATTAAAGTTTTTAGTATCTTTAATGTCTAAGATTTTGGCATTAATAAGATAATTAAGTTCCTCTTCTGCCCAAGGATGTGAAATGGCGGTTGAATTTCCGCCACCATACAAGCTACCCCATTCTCCCGTCTTAGCATTTAAAAAACTAAGGTCTGCATCATTAAAAACAGGTGAATAGACTAAATCATAGTGATGATTATCTTTGTTGTTCCCTTGTTTCATATAATTAAGTTTTAGGCTTAGTGCTTCTTTCAAGGTAGCAATCGCATCTTCTTCAGTAATAACTTCATTAATTGATGGCCATTTTTCCATCTCTTGATAACTGACATTAAGACTATTTAAAGAACCATCGCTGGCTATACTTACACCAATTTGATCACCCATCACTGTGATTCCATTTACAATTCTCGGGAAAGAAAAGTAATAAGTACCTTGTCTCTCTACAAAATGTGCTTCCTCTATAGGCATAGCATAGTGATGTGCATTAGACGGAGCCCATTCCTTAATATATTTCACTGCTTGAGCGAGGGCTTCCTTCTGGGACAAAGCTTTCTCTTTTTCAGGTTTGCCTTCAGTTCGTTCTAGCATGTCACTTTTTATATCACTGTATTGAATAATCTCACCCGTATTTTTATCTAATTCCAAATTCGTTCCAGTTCCTCCATTCGCATATTCATACATATACTGAATGCTAATAACTGCCTGTCCGTTTTGGTTTTCTATTTCATCGATAGATTGAATATTTAGCTTAACCTTATCTGATTTTATGGCAAGTAATTGTTCAGCAATTTTCTTTGCTTCTTCTAAAGTAATTCCATTCTGTTTTGCCGGTAGTGAATCAGCTGTAATTTTTTCAATTTTCGTTTTCCCTGGAAAATCCGCTGAGTACCCGTCTGTAGTCAACCACTTACCTGATAGTGCGTTAACCCCTTGTAATTTTGTTGTTGGCTGGTAAACAAGCTGAACTTGGCGATCACCTGTTCGATAATCCGTATCAATATGATATTGCAAATCTACGGCAAGATTTTCTTTTACTTTCTTTAAAACTTCATTTTTATCAAGTACTTGTTTTAGATCATCAAAGGTTGAAGTTTCCAACTCCACAGGATTTCTGTGAAAACTAACAACTTCACCATTGCCAAGAACAGATACTCCTATTGTTTGATTAGATATGGATACTTGATTTTCCGTCCGGGCAAAAGAGAATGAGTAACGTATTGGTTCAGTTAGCATTTGATTTGGATAATAGTTATAGATATCCGTTTCTAATTGAAAATCATCTCCACCCAGAATATTCTTGATAAAATCAGTGGCTATTTTCTTAGCCTCCTCTTTTGAGACCTTGGCGGGAAATAAAGCTTCTGCTTCATTCGAAGGTTGATAATAAAATTGCTCAATTTCTAAATTCTCTCCAACAAATCCAATATTACCATTTACTTGCTTACCATCAATTGTCTTAAAGAAGGATAGGCCATAACGTAACGTATCATCTTCAGGATAAAAGAAACTATTTTCCACACGAAAATCACTATTCGATAAAAAATCAAACTGATCGGGGAACAAAGTACGAAACCTCTTAATTAAATCATTTTTCGAAAAAACTGTTTCCGTTGAAGCAACTTGAATTTGTACTTTGGCAGGTTGTCCAATCGTTGTGGTTGAAGCATTGGCAACAGACGCGAACATTCCAAATGTTAAAGCAGAAGAGCTTAATATGACCCCAATTTTTTTAAATTTCACCAAAATTTCCCTCCAAAATTAGTAGTCTATAAATTGTACAATAGATTCAGCGAATTGTGAACAAGAGATTTTTTCAAATTCTCTTTATAGTGATACCCGCTCTGCCTTATCTCTTACAACACCGAAACTCACACTCAATCTTCCTCATTGATGATTACACACAATTACATTGATACTATGATTGCTGTTATGAGAACATACCTACCTTGTTATCAGTTTCGCACTCGAATACATTCGAAAAAACACCTTTTCCACGGATTCATCCCCGTAAAAAAGGTGTTCGACGTAATATTATTTATTTTTATTCCACAATTCCACACGCAATACGATCTCCGGAATCACCGGATGGCTGAGTTTTCCCATCGTCCGCTCCCGCGTGGATGACTAGGGCTGTCCCGCCAACTTGTAACAAGGAATTATCTTTCCCGCTTTCCAGCGTGACATGCTCAGCCAAAAACTCATCCTCTACTGTTCCATCCGCACCGACTTCTAGATTAGGTAAATCGCCCGCATGCGGTCCTTCTTTCTCTTCCAGCCCATGGCTGGCACCAGTCGGGTTAAAATGTCCGCCCGCTGATTCAAAATCTGGGGCTTCACATTTCCCTGCCTCATGAAAGTGATATCCGTGGGGACCTTCTGGCAAGTCCGTCACATTCACCTTTACTCGTACACCGTTATCTTCTTCAGTCAATTCCGCTGTGCCAACCGACTTTCCTTCACTATTTATCAAAACCGCAGAAGCAAAGGATAATTCTTTATCACTCGCCTCTTCCGCATCCTTCCCGTCCGTTTCGGTGGATGGAGCCGGGTCATCTTTATCTTTACCATCACCGCACGCTGCAAGGACCATAGCAAGAACAAATACTGAAAGTACTACTAACCATTTTTTCATTTTCACACTCTCCCTCTTGTAAAGTATCAACAACCTTACCATTCACTATATTTCGTAAGTTAAACGTGATTTGAGGAAGTTGTTTAAAAGAGTTATAGAACTAATTCCGTTTTCCCGTTGTACGAATAACGGAATTAGTAAAAGTATTCATGGACTATCTAATAACTTTGACATGATAATAATAAAACAAGCCAGAGGAAAAAGTTATCCACTGGCTTTGCGATTAGAAAGATCAACAGTAAGGCTATTTCACACCGTTCCCGACTAATGGTCGTTCTTGTTTTCCATGACTATTACCGGTTTCCGGCAGCTTCTGCTGATTCGGATTTCCCTTAGGGTGTTTTGGAACTGGTTTTTGATTTTCATTGTTGGGGTTACTATTTTTCGGTGCTGGGTTAGTTAATTTCCCCTTCTCTGCCGGGGAATACTTAAACTTTTCTTCCTGCACTTTATTCGATTTTGTCTCAGGTTGCTTCAGTTTTGGTTCATTAAGTTCATTTGATTCCTTCGATTTTTCATTCACATTGTTTTTCTGGTTAGACGGCAAAGTAGGTTCCGATTGCAGACCCGGATTTTTGTGAGTATCTTTTTCTCTTTGCTGATTCATTGTATTTGTTTTCTTATGGGGATCGATTTCCGTAGACGGCTTCTCTTCATTCATCGGAGGACCTTGTTGACTCACTTTGAATTTATGAATGGACATTTCATGCTTATTCGCCATCGCTCTTTCCTCCGCCGTGCTGTCAGCAACTTCCCACGCCAATTCTTTATGTGCACTTCGTACTTCCCGAACCGCGCTCCCAACAATTCCTTGCACCTTATGTTGGCTTTTGGCATTTGGGAAGATTGTTGTAATAATTACTTGCACACCACTGGTCCCTGTCGATAATTCCTTCACGGCAGTGTCCAACACTATACGGATAGGATACCCCTTCCACTCAGCAAGACTATTTTCAGGTTCAGCAAGGGTTTCGTTCAGATAACGTAAGGAAATAACCTTTCCTTTCTGGTTGACCCCCAACTCCAATGCCAAGTCCGTTTCCAATTGAACGTACGCCATCACTTTATCATTCATAGGAATTAAAGATGCTACGATGGAAAAGAGAAGCACTGCAGCAATCATGACTGCTCCAACGAATCGTGGCTTCACTTTTCTACTAAATAGAGAAGGCGTAGAAACCAGCTGAAAATCGACTTCATCTCCAATATCCGGTGTTTCACCAATTGGAATTCCTCGTAGAAAATCACCTTTATCCGTCAGGAACACAGTATATTTATTTTTTTGTCGCAAACAATGCCTCTGTATGTCCGCATCATATAAGTTCCCCTTTTATATATTCCTTTATGTACACGAATTGACTATTGAGCAATAACGTAACTGCGATTATATGCCTTCTATGTCGTTCTATCGTCTTTCTTGAAACCTCGACAGTCGTTTCAAGTTCTTTCATCGGCAACCTTTTGTTTGCCATAAGATAAGTATAGAATTCAGGTGTTTCAGCGATGATTTGCGCAATATGAATAGCTGTCTTCCTTGAATCTGCATGTTTTGGAGATGACATAGCAAGCTCATGGAATGATAAACCATAGTCCTTTAGAAGTTTGGTATATTCCATAATCTCTTCACGACGTTCTGCTGCTTGTTGTTCTCTCGAGTAGGATGCAATCGACGATTGCTTAAATACGTAATGTTGTGCATCTGAACCTGTAGTTTCATCCTCAGCTTTTACTAAATGAATGGCGTCGTTTCTCGTTGCCTCTTTTCGAAAATGATCAAAGAGTCTCCTCTTTATTATCAAATGTGAAAATGTCGTCAATGATGAATTTTCTCCCGGACTGAATTGTAATACCGCTTCATGAAAGCCACTCATAGCAATACTAAATTCGTCATCATGCTCATCAACGAATCGTTTGCATACGAAAGAAGCCGTTTTTTTCATGAACGGAGTAAATGCGATAAGAAGGTCATTCATGACCTTCTTATCGCCTCTCTTTGCCTTCAATACAAGCTCATTCAATGCTGTATCAGACTACTTATTGAATACTCCTTGCATGATAGACAAAAGCATAGATACCCCTCCGTTCCCATTAGATCCGATTGCTTTTGATATTAATGGGTGCAACGGAAAATGAAAAGAAGTTTGCTAGGACTAATCAGTTTTTCTTTTCATTTCCCGCTTGCTTTTTTTGTTCTTTATCCGCTTTACGCTCAGTTTTTAAAGCTTCACGCTCTACTTTTTGATTTGCTTTCAATTCTTGTCTTTGTTCTTTGTGCTGTGCATTCAATACTGCCTGAGGAGCTTTTTCCTGTTTCACTTTAGCAGGTTTGTCTTCCTTTAACGGCGCTTCTTGCTTATCTGCTTCTTCTGTTACCTCTGGCTGCTCAGGAATTTCGGTTTCTTCTTGCTCAGGAGTTACAGTTTCCAACTGCTTATTCTCCCATTTTTCAATGGAACGCTCCATATTACGTTTAATAGATGCTTTTGCGGTTGGATTTTGAACCTTTTCATAGGCTTTTCCAAGCGCAACTAGATTTCCAGCAGTATATCCTTCTGGAATTTCTAGAAGCACACTTCCCTCTATTTCTGTTGCTTTATCTTCATTTACTTCTTTTACTTCTTTGTCTGTTTCATCTTCTTTACTAACACTTTCCACTTTTGGCAATTCCAGTTTTCCAGTTGGATCTTCCACTACATTAGTAGTCGAATTTTTTCCGAGTTGACTAAGATCTATTGGTTCATTCGCTTTTTCATCCGCCCACGCATAGCTTGTTCCAGTTACTGTTAATCCTGCAATTAGCAATACTGCTCCAGTTTGTTTCCACTTCTTCTGCATTATAAATCACCTCAACATTTTTTTGTCCTTTTGTGGACATACCAGTTATTCGTATGGGACTCTCTTTTTGTGGGGGTCGATGAAAAAACTTTTTGCTTGAATCAATGTAAGCATAATAATGAAATGTAGGTATTATTATTAGCATTTCCATTAAGGTAGTTTGAGAACGTTAGAGTGAATACTTAATCATTGATAAACAAATGAAGGGTTGAGTAGATGCTTACCTATAGTAGAGTAATCGTAAATGGTGGGAGTATTTTTCGACTTACTTTTAACTGATTTTGTTGCGCTTATGACCAATAATATGACCATGCGTAGATGAATCATTACTTAACCTTTAATATAACTGGGGTAGAGCCATTCATTCATAACTTTTTCAGTTATACTACTTCTTACATTTCTGAATGTAATATTTGAAATTGATCAACGTTAGATCGTTTAGACCATTCAATAATGATGTCCAAAAAGTAATATGATACGTTTGTATCGCACTATAACGATTCCTTTCAAGAAAGGAATAAACTGGATTAAGAGGGCGGGTCTATTAGAATAGGCCCTCTTTTTAGTCTCTGGTCAATTATGAGTTAGGACTCCTGGAGTGTTTTTCATTTATGACAAGGGTTAATATTTCCATGGAAAATTGTTACTTGTTCGTTACACTCTTGTTATTTCCTTTTGTTATTGTTGTTAATAAGCAGAAGGGGCACTGCTAAATTTATTCATTTGAAAAACTTCATAACGGATATTTAAAAAACTGACCCTGATTTTAGGCTCTGGCTTGTGAAGGAGGTAGATGTACATAACTGCTTAATAGAATGAGTGTTATTTCAATTTCTTATTTAGTAGTCGAGATTAAAAAATTCAATTAAAGGGAGTTTGATGATTCTTGGTTAAAGAAACTAATCAAAAAGGGAAAAGCACGAACAAGAAGATTTTGCCGTTTGTAATGTCAACCTCAATGATAACAGCTGCTATTTTCGGAGCAGGTGGCTCGGCTTTAGGAGCTGAAAATGGTGAGGAAACAGCGTTTAAAAATCACGGTGCAGAGGTTTCATCTTTTGCATCAAGCATTCCGGGTTCACCTGAAAAAGGAAAAATAATGCGTACAATTGCAAATCAAAATTTGCAGGAAATCGCACCGAATGAAGATGATGATTCGGATAATCTTACAGATGAAGACGAAGCATCAGATGTACCTGTTGATGAAGATGAAGCAACAGATGCACCTGTGATTGAAGAGAATGCAACTGATCTACCTGTAATTGAAGACGATGCAACTGATCTACCTGTTGTTGAAGACGATGCAACGGATGCACCTGTAATTGAAGACGAAGTAACTGATCTACCTGTCGTTGAAGAGGATGCATCGGATGCACCTGTAGTTGAAGACGATGCAACTGATCTACCTGTTGTTGAAGACGATGCAACGGATGCAACTGTAATTGAAGACGATGCAACTGATCTACCTGTTGTTGAAGACGATGCAACGGATCTACCTGTAATTGAAGACGATGCAACTGATCTACCTGTTGTTGAAGACGATGCAACGGATGCAACTGTAATTGAAGACGATGCAACTGATCTACCTGTTGTTGAAGACGGAGCAACTGATCTGCCTGTAATTGAAGAGGAAACTGTAGTTGAAGAGGAACCTTCAGAGGTGCCTGTTGATGAAGATGAGTCAACAAATGAAACTAATGAAAAAGAAAAGCCAGCTGACGATAATATCAATGAAGATACTATGTCACCTGACCAATCTACTGATAGTACTATCATAACAGAAGAGCAAATAAATGAATATAAATCAGTCATACAAAATTATGGAAGTTTAATTGATTACTACGATTTCCTAATCCAAGAACATCTTGGTATGATCTTACCAGATGAAGATGGCAATGTAGCGGAAGAAACTGCTGAGGATGCAGTAGAAGTACCTGTTGTTGGTGATGATGATGCTGTGGAAGTGCCTGCTGAAGATGTAGCAGAAACACCTGTTGATGGTGACGTTGCTGCGGAAGAAACTGCTGAGGTTGTAGCAGAAACACCTGTTGATGGTGACGATACTGCGAAAGAAACTGCTGAGGATGGTGACGTTGCTGCGGAAGAACCCGCTGAAGATGTAGCAGAAACACCTGTTGATAGTGACGATACTGCGAAAGAACCTGCTAAAAAGGCTGTTCAATCAACGGTTTGGGATAACTTAGTCGGTTACTATCAACAAGTTGTTACAGCTTACAATTCTTTATTTAACTCACTAAAAAAATAAAATGACAATTAAAATTATATAAATAATTTATTTAGCGGGAAGTGATATCATTCCGCGCCTTAACCCTATGATTTACGGTTGATCACATTGAGAATTTAATGATGACAAAACTTTGTGCCCTTGGAAACTCTATTAGGAGTTTTCAAGGGCTTTATGTAGTATAGGTTAGTTATAAATTTCTCACTACCACCAATAAAACTAGTAGCGCTGTAGCGAATTGAATGGAATTCTATAGTTCAATCTAGATAAACTAATTTGAAAAGAATAAAAAATAACCACCTCTCCAATTTTATGAGAAGTGGTTATTCCTATACTAATTAATTATGAACGAGACAGCTTCACAAGATAGCTTGTGAAGAGAATTACATCATGCCGCCCATACCGCCCATGTCAGGCATTCCGCCACCCATTGCGCCTGCTGGTTCAGGTAGGTCCGCAACTACTGCTTCAGTAGTCAAGAACATAGCTGCAACAGATGCTGCGTTTTGGAGTGCATAACGTGTAACCTTAGTCGGGTCAACGATTCCAGCTTCCATCATGTTTACCCATGTACCTTCTGCTGCGTTGAAGCCAATTCCTACTTCTTCGCGTTTCAGACGGTCTACAACGATTGATCCTTCAAGACCTGCGTTGTTAGCGATTTGACGTACAGGCTCTTCAAGCGCACGAAGTACGATTTTAATACCTGTAGCTACATCGCCTTCAGTAGACTCTAGTAATGTTGCTACTTTGCTATAGACGTTTACAAGAGCAGTACCTCCACCAGAAACGATACCTTCTTCAACAGCTGCACGCGTTGAGTTCAATGCGTCTTCGATGCGAAGTTTACGTTCTTTAAGTTCAGTTTCAGTAGCTGCTCCGACTTTGATAACTGCAACGCCGCCTGCAAGTTTAGCAAGACGCTCCTGCAATTTCTCTTTATCGAATTCAGAAGTTGATTCTTCAAGTTGAATACGGATTTGGTTAACGCGCGCCTGAATGAGTTCTGAATTGCCGCTGCCTTCAACGATTGTCGTATTGTCTTTTGTAACAACAACTTTCACTGCATGACCAAGTTGTGAAATATCAGCTGATTTAAGATCAAGACCTAGGTCTTCAGTGATAACTTCCCCACCAGTTAAAGTTGCAATGTCTTCAAGCATCGCTTTACGGCGATCTCCGAAGCCTGGCGCCTTAACAGCAACAGCATTGAATGTACCACGTAGTTTGTTCACAACAAGTGTTGCAAGTGCTTCGCCTTCAACGTCTTCTGCGATCATAAGAAGTGGCTTACCTTGTTGGACTACTTGCTCAAGAACAGGAAGTATTTCTTGGATGTTCGTAATCTTTTTATCTGTGATCAAGATATACGGATTGTCCAAAACTGCTTCCATTTTGTCTGTATCTGTTGCCATGTAAGCAGAAGCATAGCCGCGGTCAAATTGCATTCCTTCAACAACATCTAGTTCAGTCGTGAAGCCTTTTGACTCTTCGATAGTAATGACACCGTCGTTGCCAACGCGCTCCATTGCTTCAGCAATGAGTTTTCCAACTTCTTCGTCTCCAGAAGAAATAGATGCGACTTGTGCAATCTCTTCTTTTCCTTCGATTTCATTGGAGATTTCTTGAAGGCCTTCAACAGCAGCTATAACCGCTTTTTCGATTCCTTTACGGATTCCGACAGGGTTAGCACCTGCAGTAACGTTTTTCAGTCCTTCACGGATCATTGCTTGCGCTAGAACTGTTGCAGTTGTTGTACCGTCACCAGCGATTTCGTTTGTTTTAGACGCTACTTCAGCCACAAGTTTTGCACCCATGTTTTCGAACGCATCTTCAAGTTCGATTTCACGTGCGATTGTTACACCATCATTTGTGATAAGTGGTGAACCAAATTTTTTCTCAAGAACGACGTTACGTCCTTTAGGTCCAAGCGTTACTTTTACAGCGTTTGCCAATGTATCGACCCCACGTAGCATTGCGCTTCGTGCGTCTTCGTTGAATTTAATTTGTTTAGCCATTTATAAGTACCCTCCTGATTTTTCGTGTATTTTTAAACGGGCTGTGCATCAGTCTATTAGCCAATAATCGCTAAGATGTCACTTTCACGCAAGATCAGATATTCATTACCTTCATGTTTGATTTCAGTGCCTGCATATTTTGAGAAGAGGATTCGATCTCCTTCTTTAACTTCCAATTCGATACGTTGTCCGTTTTCAAGAACGCGTCCAGTACCTGTAGCAAAAACTTTACCTTCTTGCGGTTTTTCTTTTGCAGAGTCCGGTATAACAATACCGCTTGACGTTTTTTCTTCTGCCTCGATTAGCTCGATAACAATACGGTCACCTAATGGTTTCAACAATTGAAACAACCTCCTCAGATAATATCTCCCTTTTAGCACTCGATAGACATGAGTGCTAATACATTTCTAATCATAATGAACATTTGCATATATTGCAAGTGAAATACTCCGAACATTTTCTCTTTGCTTATCTCGCCCTAAACAGCTAAAATTGACCTCAACCACAGTTGAAAGGGTGGCGTTACATGAAGAATTGGAAAATCTCTCTCGCTTTATTAATCACTTACATCCTGATGCATGTAAGCAGCATCTTTTTATCAGAGGGCTTATTCTTATACTTTCCTTGGGATGAGCAATTCACTAAACAGGATATGGCATATCGGGCAAGTTCTTGGACTCTTTTCACCGTTAACTTAATTGCAGCTATCATTTTCCTGGTATTAATCGTACCGAAGAAAAACTTCTTTCAAGTTTTCAAAGGGAAAAAATCTTCCATTGGCAATTCGGTTCTTTGGGGATTCATTGGCTTCTTTCTAGCATTGGGTGGACAAATGCTGGCTGGTGCTATCGAGGTTGCAATTGGAATAGAACCAGGATCCGATAACACTGCAATCCTTTCCGACATCGCGAAAGTGTCACCAATCATCATCCTATCAATCGTACTATTCGCACCATTCCTGGAAGAAATCATTTTCAGAAGGGTTGTCTTTGGAGGGGTTTATCAAAAAACGAATTTCTGGATTGCAGCCATTGTCAGTGCTTTAGTGTTTGCTGCTGTTCATAATGAATTCGAACACCTTCTAATCTATATGATGCCCGCTTTCGTATTCTCTTACTTGTATTACCGGACGAAACGCATACTGACACCAATGATTGCCCATTTACTAATGAATGGATTTGTCGTTGTCCTCAATTTAAACATTGAGAAGATACAACAATGGCAAGAGGATTTGAAACAAGCCATAATCTTCTTTATGCACTAAAAAAGTCTTCCACATCCCTACTTAGGGTTGTGGAAGACTTTTTTCATTTCTGCTGTCGCTCATTAACTTCATCAATCTGACGTTGTTGTTCAGCTTTCGCCTCTTCGAATTGTCGCTGCTGTTCAGCCTTCAAGTATTTTCTGTGACCAAAACGTGAAATGAAAATACTAATTTCATAAAGCGCAAACAATGGAACTGTAACGAACATATGAGACAACAAGTCAGGTGGTGTAATGAACGCCGCAATTACAAATAGAACAAAGTATGCATATTTCCGTATCTTCACAAGTGTCGTCGGATCCAAAATACCAAGTCTTGTTAAAAATAACAAGACTACCGGTAGCTGAAAAACAATACCGAATGGAATTAACAGTTGGAAAAGGAACGAGAAATACTCATTAATGCCGATTGTCTGGGTTATATCGAGCTCCGTGGATAAATTCATCATGAATTTCATCACATAAGGTAGCAGAACGAAATACGAAAACGCAATACCACCAACAAACAAGAAAAATGTAAACGGAATATAATTCAATGTTGCGCGCCGCTCAGTTTCATGCAATCCGGGTGAGATAAAGGACCATAATTGGTACATAAGAACCGGTGAAATGACAATGAATGCGATAAAGACAATCACTTTCACGTAAATCATAATCGGGTCAAGTACATTGAAAGCATTTAAGGCAATATTATGTGCTTCTCCATCATTTTGCAGGAACTGAATAAGTGGTTTTGCTACAAAAAAGGCTCCCACTACAGCTACAACAAAGAAAACGACGATAACCATCAGCCGTTTTCTAATTTCATCTATATGCTCAATGACTGTTAAGTTTTTTTCTATCATCGGACAGACACCCTAACTTACTTCAGTTCTTCTTTCTTAACTTCAACTTTTTTTACATCGTCGTCTTCTACAAGACCTTTTGTCGCATGTTTGAATTCACGCAATGACGAACCGAAGGCTTTCCCGATTTCAGGCAGTTTCTTGGGACCGAATACGAGCAAAGCAATAACAGCAATGATAATCAGACTTCCTGGACCTGGCATCTCGGACACCTCCTTCTTAAAACTAGGGATTGAACTCAATCCTTCTTGTGTCTATTTTACACGAATGGTGACTGAAATACTATTTACAAAGCATTACATATGTGAATCTTTTACGTCGTTTTTAATAAAGTAAATAAGTGTTTGTAACTCGACAGACAAATCGATTGTATGAACCCGTAACGAGTCGGGGACCGTCAGCCGAACCGGAGTAAAGTTAAGAATTCCTTTCACACCGATAGTAGCAAGCTTATCAGTCACTTCTTGGGCTACACGTGAAGGCACAGAAAGAATGACAAGCTCGATTCCTAATTCCTTGATTTTATCCTCAATCGTATCAGGATGAAAAACTGGAATTCCACTCATCTCTGTCCCTTCATGCGTACCTTTCGGATCGAATGCAATGATGATTCGTGTATTGTGATTTTTATGGAAATTATATTTCAAAAAAGCGTTCCCTAAACTACCAACGCCAATGAGCGCTACATCTGTTACTTCATCCTGATCGAGTGCCTGACGAAAAAAGTCGACAAGATAATGTACATCATACCCGTACCCTTTACGGCCAAGTGCGCCGAAATGTGAAAAATCACGTCGAATGGTGGCAGCATCAATTTTCATAGCTTCGCTTAATTCACTGGATGATACTCGTTTCTTCCCTGAATTCGCGAAATTTTGAAGGAACCTATAATATAAAGGCAAACGTTTGGACGTCGCCTGTGGAATTTTGATTGTTTCCCCTATCATGTTAACCCTCCTGAGTGTATCTAAAGGCGATTCTATCGTACAGTAGATAATGAATGTTGTAAAGTCGACCGTTGCACGCTTGACGCCATTCATTTAAACTGAAGAGGAATAGAGGTGCTTTATTTGATTGTATTACAAGTGAACGGACTAACAAAATCATTTTCAGGAACAGATATATTAGAAAACGTAAAGCTCGAAGTTCAACATCGCGACCGCGTCGCACTTGTTGGCCGCAATGGGGCTGGAAAATCGACATTACTTAAAATAATCGCTGGTGAAATGAGCGCTGATTCGGGTGATTTAATCGTCCCTAAAGATATCCGGATTGGGTATCTTGAACAGCATTCAGGTATCGACTCTGTATTGACGGTTTGGGAAGAGATGATGACTGTATTCGAACCACTCCATAGCATTGAAAGGCGGCTTCGATCGCTTGAAGGGCTTATGGCAGATTCCTCTGTCTACGACAACCCGAGCGACTATGAACGCGTCATCAAAGAGTACGATGCTCTACAAATCGAATTCAAAGATTCTGGTGGCTATCAATATGAATCTGATACTCGTTCGGTGCTTCATGGGATGCGTTTTTATCCTGAGGATTATAGCAAAAATGTCAATCTTCTTTCCGGTGGTCAGAAGACACGATTGGCACTTGCTAAAATGCTGCTTAGTAAACCGGACCTCCTCATCCTTGATGAACCGACAAACCATTTGGATATCGAAACGCTCGGCTGGCTAGAGAAATACCTAGTGTCTTATGAAGGCGCAATCTTAATCGTCTCCCATGACCGCTACTTCTTAGATGAAATCGTGACAATCGTCTACGAAGTATCGAGAAAAAAAGTAGCGAAGTATACAGGAAACTATAGTGCGTATCTTGACGAAAAAGCGAAAAACTATGAACGTGATCAAAAACTTTACGTCAAGGAAATGGGTGAGAAGGCCAAACTTGAGGATTTCGTTCAGCGCAATATTGCGCGAGCATCGACATCAAAAATGGCGAAAAGTCGCCGCAAAACGCTCGAAAAAACTGACTGGATGGGCTCTCCTGATGGCAATGAGAAATCCGCAAACTTTACCTTCTCGATTGATCGTCCCAGCGGAAATGATGTACTAGCACTGGAAGATGTAGCAGTCGGTTATGACAGTATACCGGTTTCAACTGGTATCGGCTTGCGTGCCTACAAACAAGACCGCATTGCACTTATCGGACCTAACGGGGTCGGGAAATCAACAATTTTGAAGACCATCGTCAAGTTCCAAGAACCACTAGCAGGCAAAATTCGTTATGGTACAAATGTTCAATTTGGCTATTACGACCAAGAACAAGCGACACTTATCGGAACTGGAACCGTTCTTCAGGAACTTTGGGATGATTGGCCGATGATGAATGAAAAAGATGTTCGTTCAGTACTTGGACGCTTTTTATTTACCGGTGAAGATGTTGAGAAGCCTGTCACTTCCCTATCAGGTGGAGAAAAAGCTCGATTATCACTTGCTAAATTAATGTTACAAAAGTCAAACACGCTTATCCTCGACGAGCCAACGAACCATCTTGACTTGGATAGCAAGGAAATTCTTGAAAATGCATTAGATGATTTCCCGGGCACCCTCATCTTCGTGTCGCATGATCGGTACTTTATCAACCGCATCGCAACAAAAGTAATCGACATTAGCGCAACAGGTACAACCGAATACCTCGGTGATTATGATTATTTCATTGAGAAAAAACTGGAACAGGAAGAGTTGCTTGCCGACTCAAATGCCGCTAAAGCAGCTGCAACTCCTGTCATTGAAAGAAAAAATGATGATGATAAAGAACTAAAAAGGCAGGAAAGAAGGCTGACTAGAGCTATTGACGAAGTCGAATCACAACTTTCTGTTCTGGAAGATGAAATAGTAGCACTTCAAGATGAACTTTCCACTCCTGAATTTGCAGACGATCATGTGAAATTAATGGAGTTACAGGCACAGATTGATGCACTTCAGGCACAGCATGACAGCAAATCAGAAAATTGGCTTGGACTTCAAGAAGAACTAGAGGAATTATAAAATGAGCGTAAACGTCATGTTAAACCAGAACCAATGGTTTATCGTGACGTTTTGTCATTTCTTGCTGTCGTAACCTATCAAATAAAAGTACGAAACGATATTCTCTTAAAAAGAGTTTCCACAGTTTTATCCACACATAGAATGTAGTTATACTTGTAATCCACTGTTATTATCCACACTATCCACAAAAAATGTATTTCTTATACACATAGTTATCCTCCAACCACTGTTACTAAATGTGCATATACAATTGTTATGCACAACTTATCCACAATTGTGCATAAGTACGAATGTTCCCTATTGACATCTTCAAAAAAATCGGGATAAAAAAACACGAAAGTTGTCACAATATGACGACTTTCGTGTTTTTACTTATTTATTGTTTCCATGAAACAAGGGACATGCCAGGCTTACCATTCATAGCAAGATTTCCGCGTATTCCGTCTATAAACATAGCCGATCCCGCTGCAGCAATCATTGCCGCATTATCTGTACATAGTATGATTGGTGGAACGTAAAAAGGTATCTCTTCTTTCTTAAATGTTTCTTCAAGAGAAGAACGTAACCCTTTATTCGCTGCTACCCCGCCAGCCGCAATTACCTGTTTCACCCCGAACTCTTTCGCTGCCCTTAACGCTTTAGTAGTCAGCACTTCAACGACACTCGCCTGAAAACCAGCCGCGACATGAGAAGGGTTTACAGCCTCACCACGTTGCGCAAGATTATGCTTATAGTTAATCACTGATGATTTAAGACCACTAAAGCTAAAGTCATAAGAACCCGGCTCTAGCCAAGCTCTCGGGAATTCAACTTGTCCATCACTTTCAGCTGCCAACTTATCGATTTGAGGACCACCCGGGTAAGGGAGGCCCAGTACACGAGCTACTTTATCGTAGGCTTCACCAGCAGCGTCATCACGTGTTTCTCCAACCAGTTTAAACGAACCATGCCCCTCCATTATTACCAGCTCTGTATGGCCCCCTGAGACGATGAGTGCAAGAAGCGGGAACTCCATGGGTTGCATTAGTTGGTTAGCATATATATGTCCCGCAATATGATGAACGCCAATAATCGGTAGACCATTGGCAAAAGCAAATGCTTTTGCAGCATTAACCCCAATCAACAAGGCCCCAACTAAACCAGGTCCTTCTGTCACAGCAACGGCGTCAAGATCCGCAGGTTCTAGTTCAGCAATCGCAAGTGCTTCTTCAATTACTAGTGTAATTTGTTCAACATGGTGTCTCGATGCAATTTCCGGTACTACTCCGCCAAATCGTTTTTGGCTAGTAATTTGAGATGCTACGACATTCGATATAATTTCCGTTCCATTTTTCACGATGGATGCAGCTGTTTCATCACAGCTCGTTTCAATTCCTAATATATAGATATCTTTTGTCATTTGAATTCCACCCACATGACGAGCGCATCTTCATGGTCGTCCGTATAATAGTTTTTCCTAATTCCGCCGTCCTGGAACCCAAGCTTACGGTAAAGGTTTTGAGCCGTAGTATTGGTCATCCGCACTTCCAGTGTCATTAACCGGACTTTTTTTTCTATACAAAGTGCAATCGCTTCTTTCATCAGAGCTTCGCCGATGCCATTGCCCCTTAAATGCTTCCGTACCGCAACATTCGTAATATGACACTCATCCAGTACGATCCACATTCCGCAATGCCCAATCACTTCTTCTTCAAAGACTGCAACAACGTAATGCGCATAGTCATTTCCAGTCATTTCGTGCTCAAAAACTTCTGCAGTCCATGGTGTCGCAAATGCTTCCTTTTCGATTTCAACAACAGAAGGAATATCTTCTATTCCCATCTCTCTATAACTAATCTCTTTATCCACGATCATTGTCCTTCCCCTGCTCTTTTAACCAATTTGCCTCAGCTTCAGCAATACGTCGATATTCCGGAACAAATGCATGTATATCCGTTTCTGCTTCTGATTGCAAGGCAATATAAATAAGTGAAGAGGCTCGTGGTAGATTAAACTGAAGAGGCGCTAGAACTGCACGTTGTCCAAGCTGCTCAATAAGTTTTTGCTCATGCATTGCTATATCTTTTCCAACGAATAAAATAGGACTACTATGCTGCTCAAGCAAGTGTACCAACTCTTCCAAAGAGTAATGGCCATCCTCAATAACTTCAGTAAGCTTTCCTGCATCAAATTGATAAACGCCAGCATAGACATTGTCCCGTCTTGCATCGACAATTGGACAAACCAAACCATTGAAGAATAATGCATTTGCCGCTAGTGCTTTTAATGTGGATACGCCAACAAGAGGTTTACCAAGTGTCCAAGCAAGTGTCTTCGCTATCGTCACTCCGATTCGCACCCCTGTATAAGAGCCTGGCCCTTCTGAGACTGCAATTGCATCAATATCCGCCGGTACTAACCCTGCTTGTTCCAACAGCTCCTCAATTGCTGGCATAGCACGTAGCGAGTGGTTAATAGCAATCGCTGAAGTTCCTTCTATTAATAGTTCGCCATCTTTCACAAGTGCAACTGAAATGGGCGTGTTAGCCGTATCTATACCTAGCCAGATCATAAGAAAATCCCCTCGCAAATCTTTTCATATCTTTCACCTATTGGCGTGAATATAATCATCCGGTTATCTCCGCCACCGTGAACTAGCTGAATTTCCAGACGTTCTGCCGGCAAATCATCTTTAATAAGATGCGCCCACTCGATAACAGATATTGCATCTCCATAAAATAGTTCATCCCAGCCAAGATCCTCATCGCTGCCAGCTAAGCGATAGACATCGAGATGATTGAGTGGGTAATTACCTTCGTACTGTTTGATGATTGTGAATGTCGGACTGTTAACCGTGCGTGTAACGCCCAGTCCTTTTGCAAGCGCCTTTGTAAATGTCGTTTTACCTGCACCTAAATCGCCTTCAAGCGTAAGTACATCCGGTGGTGTAAGGAGTGCTGCAAGTTTCGTTGCAATTAGCTCTGTCTCCTCGACAGAATTTACTTCTATTTTCTGAGTCATAGATTATTTCCTTTCTGCTTCTTTGTTATAGTGTACCGAAAACATGTTATATCAGAAAGTATCTACCCTTGATAGATGTGTTTTCGTAGTAAATGATCTTTATTTCTCATAGAGTGTTGTTTACTTTGCTGAAAACGTTGTCTTCTTTTACGATAACATTGTTTAGTTTCTCAAGAGTGTTGCTTACTGCTTTTTTTAAAAAGCATTTTAGTTAAACCTTAGAATTCTATATACAAAAAAACCAATCCCGGAATTAATCCCTAGAATCGGTTCTGAATTTAAAATTTAATGGCGGTCCCGACCGGGATCGAACCGGCGATCTCCTGCGTGACAGGCAGGCATGTTAACCGCTACACCACGGGACCTAAATATGTAGTAATTTTCGACTTTTTAATTAACTTCATCACATTTATGTCGAAAGTAAATATGTGAGACCGGCGACGTCCTACTCTTGCAGGGGGAAACCCCCAACTACCATCGGCGCTGAAGAGCTTAACTTCCGTGTTCGGGATGGGAACGGGTGTGACCTCTTCGCAATCGTCACCAGACCTACATCATCTTTTCTCAAAGACAATACTTAGTATAGCACGTCTTACGATAATTACAAGAACTATTTTTATGGACGGTTCTAATTCGTTCATAATGAATGAAATAAGCATCATTATTGATGAATAAGGATGATAAAACTCTTTTCAAATACCGTTAAGTCCCCTATTTATTAGAATCTACTTCCTTACTATAGCGTACCTAGATTGAATTGCCTCAAAGTTCATTTATCTTTTATTTCGCAATACAAAAAATCGACTCCGGAATTAATCCCTGGAATCGGTTCTGAATTTAAAATATAATGGCGGTCCCGACCGGGATCGAACCGGCGATCTCCTGCGTGACAGGCAGGCATGTTAACCGCTACACCACGGGACCTTAACATGTAATAACTTTCGACTTTTCAATTAACTTCACCACATTTATGTCGAAGTATAAATGTGTGAGACCGGCGACGTCCTACTCTCGCAGGGGGAAACCCCCAACTACCATCGGCGCTGAAGAGCTTAACTTCCGTGTTCGGGATGGGAACGGGTGTGACCTCTTCGCAATCGTCACCAGACTCTTTGAGCTTGTTCGCTCAAAACTGAATAAAACAGACATTGTGCTACACGAATCAGGGTAATCAAGCCCTTTTCAAAATTGGTTAAGTCCTCGATCGATTAGTATCCGTCAGCTCCACACGTCGCCGTGCTTCCACCCCAGACCTATCAACCTCATCTTCTTTGAGGGATCTTACTTACTTGCGTAATGGGAAATCTCATCTCGAGGGGGGCTTCATGCTTAGATGCTTTCAGCATTTATCCCGTCCATACATAGCTACCCAGCGATGCCTTTGGCAAGACAACTGGTACACCAGAGGTATGTCCATCCCGGTCCTCTCGTACTAAGGACAGCTCCTCTCAAATTTCCTGCGCCCGCGACGGATAGGGACCGAACTGTCTCACGACGTTCTGAACCCAGCTCGCGTACCGCTTTAATGGGCGAACAGCCCAACCCTTGGGACCGACTACAGCCCCAGGATGCGATGAGCCGACATCGAGGTGCCAAACCTCCCCGTCGATGTGGACTCTTGGGGGAGATAAGCCTGTTATCCCCGGGGTAGCTTTTATCCGTTGAGCGATGGCCCTTCCATGCGGAACCACCGGATCACTAAGCCCGTCTTTCGACCCTGCTCGACTTGTAGGTCTCGCAGTCAAGCTCCCTTATGCCTTTGCACTCTACGAATGATGTCCAACCATTCTGAGGGAACCTTTGGGCGCCTCCGTTACTCTTTAGGAGGCGACCGCCCCAGTCAAACTGCCCGCCTGACACTGTCTCCTGCCCCGATAAGGGGCATGGGTTAGAAGTCCAATACAGCCAGGGTAGTATCCCACCAACGCCTCATCCGAAGCTAGCGCTCCGGAATCCAAGGCTCCTACCTATCCTGTACAGGCTGCACCGGAATTCAATATCAGGTTACAGTAAAGCTCCACGGGGTCTTTCCGTCCTGTCGCGGGTAACCTGCATCTTCACAGGTATTATAATTTCACCGAGTCTCTCGTTGAGACAGTGCCCAGATCGTTACGCCTTTCGTGCGGGTCGGAACTTACCCGACAAGGAATTTCGCTACCTTAGGACCGTTATAGTTACGGCCGCCGTTTACTGGGGCTTCAATTCGAAGCTTCGCTTGCGCTGACCTCTCCTCTTAACCTTCCAGCACCGGGCAGGCGTCAGCCCCTATACTTCACCTTGCGGTTTTGCAGAGACCTGTGTTTTTGCTAAACAGTCGCCTGGGCCTATTCACTGCGGCTCTCTCGGGCTTTAACACCCTACCAGAGCACCCCTTCTCCCGAAGTTACGGGGTCATTTTGCCGAGTTCCTTAACGAGAGTTCTCTCGATCACCTTAGGATTCTCTCCTCGCCTACCTGTGTCGGTTTGCGGTACAGGCACCTCCCGCCTCGCTAGAGGCTTTTCTTGGCAGCGTGAAATCAGGGACTCAGGGATAAATCCCCTTGCTGTAACAGCTCAATGTTATAGGAACGGGATTTGCCTCATTCCACACCTCACTGCTTAGACGCGCATAACCAACAGCGCGCTCACCCTATCCTACTGCGTCACCCCATTGCTCAAACGGCGGGGAGGTGGTACAGGAATATCAACCTGTTGTCCATCGTCTACGCCTTTCGGCCTCAACTTAGGTCCTGACTAACCCTGAGCGGACGAGCCTTCCTCAGGAAACCTTGGGCATTCGGTGGAAGGGATTCTCACCCTTCTTTCGCTACTCATACCGGCATTCTCACTTCCAAGCGCTCCACCAGTCCTTACGGTCTAGCTTCGACGCCCTTGGAACGCTCTCCTACCACTGACATCTAAGATGTCAATCCACAGTTTCGGTGATTCGTTTAGCCCCGGTACATTTTCGGCGCAGCGCCACTCGACCAGTGAGCTATTACGCACTCTTTAAATGATGGCTGCTTCTAAGCCAACATCCTGGTTGTCTGGGCAACGCCACATCCTTTTCCACTTAACGAATACTTGGGGACCTTAACTGGTGGTCTGGGCTGTTTCCCTCTCGACTACGGATCTTATCACCCGCAGTCTGACTCCCAAACATAAATCATCGGCATTCGGAGTTTGTCTGAATTCGGTAACCCGGGATGGGCCCCTAGTCCAAACAGTGCTCTACCTCCGAGATTCTTAAGTTTGAGGCTAGCCCTAAAGCTATTTCGGAGAGAACCAGCTATCTCCAGGTTCGATTGGAATTTCACCGCTACCCACACCTCATCCCCGCACTTTTCAACGTACGTGGGTTCGGGCCTCCAGTAAGTGTTACCTTACCTTCACCCTGGACATGGGTAGATCACCTGGTTTCGGGTCTACGACCCCATACTCTATCGCCCTATTCAGACTCGCTTTCGCTGCGGCTCCGCATTCACTGCTTAACCTTGCATGGAATCGTAACTCGCCGGTTCATTCTACAAAAGGCACGCCATCACCCATTAACGGGCTCTGACAACTTGTAGGCACATGGTTTCAGGATCTATTTCACTCCCCTTCCGGGGTGCTTTTCACCTTTCCCTCACGGTACTGGTTCACTATCGGTCACTAGGGAGTATTTAGCCTTGGGAGATGGTCCTCCCGGATTCCGACGGAATTTCACGTGTTCCGCCGTACTCAGGATACACTCTGGAGAGAATGGACTTTCAACTACGGGGCTTTTACCCGCTACGGCGGACCTTTCCAGGTCGCTTCGTCTAATCCATTCCTTTGTAACTCCGTATAGAGTGTCCTACAACCCCAAGAAGCAAGCTTCTTGGTTTGGGCTCTTCCCGTTTCGCTCGCCGCTACTCAGGGAATCGATTTTTCTTTCTATTCCTCCGGATACTTAGATGTTTCAGTTCTCCGGGTGTGCCTCGTTTACGCTATGTATTCACGTAAACGTACTGTCCCATTATGGACAGTGGGTTTCCCCATTCGGAAATCTCCGGATCAAAGCTTACTTACAGCTCCCCGGAGCATATCGGTGTTAGTGCCGTCCTTCTTAGGCTCCTAGTGCCAAGGCATCCGCCATGCGCCCTTTCTAACTTAACCCTTTGGTTTTCAACAAGCTTACGCTTCTTGAATTCCTCTTTGGTGAATTCTCCTTTACAGCGATGTAAATCGGAATTCGTAAAAGGCATTGCATGATTAGCTCATTTGCATGCGCTAATCTAGAGAAACGAATTTCTCTACGTTGATTACTTGATTTGTTGCTATCAATGTCGTTTCATTCAGTTTTCAAAGAACAAGTTTTGAATGTTCATATATAGAGGCTTCTTCAAGCGAAAAAACGCTTAAAAAGCTTAATGAACCTTCAAAACTGAACGCAAAACATCAATGTGTAAACCCGTGGTTTACATTCCGTAATAATCCTTAGAAAGGAGGTGATCCAGCCGCACCTTCCGATACGGCTACCTTGTTACGACTTCACCCCAATCATCTGTCCCACCTTCGGCGGCTGGCTCCCGTAAGGGTTACCCCACCGACTTCGGGTGTTACAAACTCTCGTGGTGTGACGGGCGGTGTGTACAAGACCCGGGAACGTATTCACCGTGGCATGCTGATCCACGATTACTAGCGATTCCGGCTTCATGGAGGCGAGTTGCAGCCTCCAATCCGAACTGGGAATGATTTTATGGGATTGGCTCCCCCTCGCGGGTTGGCAACCCTCTGTATCATCCATTGTAGCACGTGTGTAGCCCAGGTCATAAGGGGCATGATGATTTGACGTCATCCCCACCTTCCTCCGGTTTATCACCGGCAGTCACCTTAGAGTGCCCAACTGAATGCTGGCAACTAAGATCAAGGGTTGCGCTCGTTGCGGGACTTAACCCAACATCTCACGACACGAGCTGACGACAACCATGCACCACCTGTCACCACTGTCCCCGAAGGGAAAGGCGTATCTCTACACCGGTCAGTGGGATGTCAAGACCTGGTAAGGTTCTTCGCGTTGCTTCGAATTAAACCACATGCTCCACCGCTTGTGCGGGTCCCCGTCAATTCCTTTGAGTTTCAGCCTTGCGGCCGTACTCCCCAGGCGGAGTGCTTAATGCGTTAGCTGCAGCACTAAGGGGCGGAAACCCCCTAACACTTAGCACTCATCGTTTACGGCGTGGACTACCAGGGTATCTAATCCTGTTTGCTCCCCACGCTTTCGCGCCTCAGCGTCAGTTACAGACCAGAAAGCCGCCTTCGCCACTGGTGTTCCTCCACATCTCTACGCATTTCACCGCTACACGTGGAATTCCGCTTTCCTCTTCTGTACTCAAGTTCTCCAGTTTCCAATGACCCTCCACGGTTGAGCCGTGGGCTTTCACATCAGACTTAAAGAACCGCCTGCGCGCGCTTTACGCCCAATAATTCCGGACAACGCTTGCCACCTACGTATTACCGCGGCTGCTGGCACGTAGTTAGCCGTGGCTTTCTAATAAGGTACCGTCATGGCACGGGCAGTTACTCCCGTACGTGTTCTTCCCTTACAACAGAGCTTTACGATCCGAAAACCTTCTTCGCTCACGCGGCATTGCTCCATCAGACTTTCGTCCATTGTGGAAGATTCCCTACTGCTGCCTCCCGTAGGAGTCTGGGCCGTGTCTCAGTCCCAGTGTGGCCGATCACCCTCTCAGGTCGGCTACGCATCGTTGCCTTGGTAGGCCATTACCCCACCAACTAGCTAATGCGCCGCGGGCCCATCCTACAGTGACAGCCGAAACCGTCTTTCAGAGTTTGTCCATGCGGACAAACTGATTATTCGGTATTAGCCCCGGTTTCCCGGAGTTATCCCCATCTGTAGGGCAGGTTGCCCACGTGTTACTCACCCGTCCGCCGCTAAAATCAGAGAGCAAGCTCTCGTCATTCCGCTCGACTTGCATGTATTAGGCATGCCGCCAGCGTTCGTCCTGAGCCAGGATCAAACTCTCCATAATAGAAGAAAATGAATAGCTCATTTCTTGCTGACTCGAATCCGAAGATTCTTGTGTGTGTTTCTTTTCAACCAACCGAAGCTGATTTAGTTAGAAACGTTTTGCTCAAGTGCGTTAGCACTCTCGCTGTATTTCATTGATGTTTTGCTGTTCAGTTTTCAAGGTTCATCGTGTTGGAATTAAGTTGAATTCCTAACACTTCTTTTAGTTATCAACCAAACGACAACTTCTTAAGTTTAGCATATCCTTTTCGCGAAGTCAACAACTATTTCAAATTAACTTCTGAAGCGAGATTTGCTTATGTGTTTCATAAAAATAGTATGGAGCGGGTGAAGGGAATCGAACCCTCATCATCAGCTTGGAAGGCTGAGGTTTTACCACTAAACTACACCCGCATAATATTGGCACATCCGACGTTAGTTGAATGATAACCATTTCTTTCTTAATGTATCACTATACCCACCGAGGTAAAAGGGTCTTTTAATGAATCAAGTTGTTTGGTGCGGTAAAGAGGACTTGAACCTCCACGGGGTTAACCCCCACTAGGCCCTCAACCTAGCGCGTCTGCCATTCCGCCACTACCGCATTGCTTTAGCGACAAACTTTATTATATACCATACAGTTCATTTGTCAATACTTTTTTCAAGTTAATGATGAGCCATGCAGGATTCGAACCTGCGACCCTCTGATTAAAAGTCAGATGCTCTACCAACTGAGCTAATGGCTCTCTATTATATAGAAGAAGTAGTCCATGCATTCCTAAGAACCGAGATACTCTTCTTTTGTAGCACAACTTCTCGTATGCTTTAGCATTCTGAAAGTTTGGCTGGGGTAGCTGGATTCGAACCAACGATGACGGAGTCAAAGTCCGATGCCTTACCACTTGGCTATACCCCACCGATACGGTAATAAGTCGTCTTTCATGTTGTATAAAGTTCTTTCAGCACTTCGCATGAAGTTCATGTCAGACTCTTTTCAACACTTCGTTTCAAAAAAAATAATGGTGACCCCTACGGGATTCGAACCCGTGATACCGCCGTGAAAGGGCGGTGTCTTAACCGCTTGACCAAGGGGCCATATAAGATGTTTGTCTTATGTACGGGAAACGCTTTTGTTAATGTCGTGCGCGCCGTTCCCAACCGACTTTTCTTATTATAAACAGAGTTTCTCATTTCGTCAACACTTTTTCATCAATTAATTTTAAGTATTATTGAGAACACGATTAGAGTGCGGTTTGCAGGCTCTCACCGTGTCCTCAACAATCATTTTACAGCTTGTACTACTACAATTTGCCCTGCACATTTCCCACATCTATATTTTCTAACGTCCATCCTTCTTCTTCGGTTATAAAGTAGCTTACATGATGTACACTCATATACATAGATAGAATAGGTCTTCTTATTCTTCTCAGTAAGTGGTCGGCAAAACCTTGGGGAAGAAGTGCGCTTTAGCAACTCTCTAAAATCTGCATCGCGATGACGGTAACCTCTTCCTTCTATATGGAGATGGTAATGACAGAGTTCATGTTTGATTACACCAACCAACTCTTCAGTTCCATACAACTCCAAAACCAACGGATTAATTTCGATCGAATGATTTGAAAGTATATAGCGACCGCCTGTTGTTCTTAGTCTACTATTAAACCGAGCAATATGAAGGAATGACTTTCCGAATGCTTCTAAAGAAACACTTTCAATAAGCTCCTTCAATTCTTCATCCGTCATAGCCACCCCTCCTTTAGTCGTCATTTTGCAGACGGCGGTAACATCGTCAGCGAAATACGTCCTTTTCCTTTATCTACACCTTCCACCCACACAGTTACAATATCTCCTGAAGAAACGACGTCTAGTGGATGTTTTACATATCCTTTTTTCAATTTCGAGATATGGACGAGACCATCTTCCTTTACACCGATATCCACAAAGGCACCGAAGTCCACAACATTTCGAACGGTTCCTTGCATTTCAAGACCTTCATATAGATCCTTCATGTCGAGTACATCTGCTTTTAATAGTGGTTGCGGATAATCATCGCGCGGGTCCCGATTTGGTCTTTGAAGTGTTTCGATAATATCTTTCAATGTCACTTCCCCAACATCTAACTTAATCGCTAAAGCTTTGATGTCAAGTGCAGACAATGCATCCCCAGTTTCTTTCTTACCGAGCAACTTCTTGCTTGCATTCGCTTCTTCTAGTATTTGTTCCGCCAATTGATAACTTTCGGGGTGAATCCCCGTCGAATCAAACAGATCTTTTGCATCAGGTACCCGTAAGAAACCAATCGCTTGTTCATAAGTCTTCGCTCCGAGGCGGGGTACTTTCTTCAATTGATTGCGCTTCGTAAACAATCCATTCTCTTCCCGCGATTTCACAATATTTTCCGCGACGGTTTTGGACAACCCTGCCACATATTGAAGTAGCGAGGATGATGCAGTGTTAACATCTACTCCTACCCGGTTCACAGCTGTTTCAACTACGAATGATAATGATTCGGAAAGACGTTTTTTAGCTACGTCATGTTGGTATTGTCCAACACCAACCGAGCCTGGATCAATTTTCACAAGCTCAGATAACGGATCCTGTAAACGCCTTGCTATCGAAACCGCACTCCGCTGTTCAACTTGAAGATCAGGGAACTCATCCCGCGCTTGAGCCGAAGCTGAATAAACACTGGCACCCGCTTCATTTACAATGACATACGAAACACCTGCTTGTGCTTCTTTTATACATTCAACTATGAACAATTCCGATTCACGCGAAGCTGTTCCGTTACCTATTGCAATGATTGTGATCGGATACTTTTTCAGTAACTCCAAAATAGCATGCTTCGATTTTTCCTTTTCCATTTTGGGTTGATGCGGATAAATTACGGATATTTCAAGTAATTTCCCTGTTTCATCAACTATGGCAAGTTTACACCCTGTCCGGAAGGCCGGATCAAGACCTAATACCACTTTCCCTTTCAATGGAGGTTGTAGGAGAAGACTTTTCAAGTTTTCCGAAAACACATGGATTGCTTGCTCTTCGGCCTTTTCAGTAAGCGCCGCCCTAATTTCCCGCTCAATCGATGGAGCAATCAATCGTTTAAATGCATCTTCAATCGCTTCTTTTACATGTGGTGCAGAAGGCGAATGTGATTTACGAATCAACTCACGCTCAAGTCCTCCGATAATTCGTTCACTCGGGAAAGAAATACCGACACGTAACACATCTTCTTTTTCACCGCGGTTTAATGCAAGAACACGGTGTGGAACGATTTTTTTCAAAGGCTCTTCATACTCATAGTAATTTTCGAAAACGTCACGCTTGTCCTCTGCCCCCTTCCGGACTGCAGAAACAATCATCCCATCTGACCACGCTAACTTTCGTATGTTTTCCCGTATTGCGGCATCATCCGCAAATTGTTCAGCTACAATGTCCCGAGCTCCAGCCAATGCGTCTTCAACCGCATTTACGCCAATTTCTTCATTTAAGAAAGGCAAAGCAAGATCTTCCGGTGAATTCCCTGGAAACTCCATCAGTTTTTTCGCCAGTGGTTCAAGACCACTTTCAATTGCAATCATGGCACGTGTCCGTCTTTTTTGTTTGAAAGGTCTGTACAAGTCCTCAATTCTTTGCAAAACGGTAGCGCTTTCAATTGATTTCCTCAAATCGTCATCCAGTTTACCTTGTTCATCGATAAGGCGAATCACTTCTTCTTTGCGCTGTTCAAGTCCTTTCACATAGCTATAAGCATCTTCAATCGCTTTAATTTGCACTTCGTCCAACGAACCAGTTTCTTCTTTTCGGTAACGCGCGATAAATGGGACAGTATTTCCTTGGTCAAGTAATGCGATTACCTTTTCAGCTTGATGTATACTGACGGCCGCTTTCCCAGCTGTAGCCTCAACAATATGCTTCATCAATAAAACCACCCTTCCTTCTATAGATTCATTTTAACATAAGAAAAGCGCAAGGCGCCTTCTAGACGCGACAGGCATAAGTCGAGCCAGCGACGTGGCGCTCTTTGCCACATAGCTGGATTGCTTATGACCCCGAGCGGCTGGCGCCTGAAGCTAGACACTATTCTAAGTCAAAAAAACGTATACTTTCTTACCTGCGAACAAAAGCACAAGCGCCTGTTCTGTGGCGACAGGCATAAGGCGGGCTGGCGAAGCGGCGTTCTTTGCCGCACAGCCGGACCGACTTATGACCCGAGCCTCTAGGCGCTGGAGTCTGGACGGAAACAAAAGCGCAAGGCGCCTAAATGGATCGCAGCTTAAGTGCGCCACTTCCTGTGGCAATAGCTGCATGACCTACATCCTGTAGGCCCGCGACAGGCATAAGTCGGGCCAGCGACGTGGCGCTCTTTGCCACATAGTTGGATTGCTTTTAAGGAACCTAGCCTAAGTACGCCGCGTCCTGCGGCAATGGCTAGGTGACCCACATCCTGTGGGCCTCCAAGCGGCTGGCGCCTGGAGCTAGACACTATTCTAAGTCAAAAAATCGTATACTTTCTTACCTGAAAACAAAAGCGTAAGCGCCCGTTCTAACCGATATGGATTTGAATCTAGATGGGAAATCTCCATATTGCATTCTATCCGCAATCCAAGACTTTATAATTTCCCGCAATAAAAAAGCCCACCTCCAACTCACAGAAGTAGGCTTCCAGCTATAAATGTTGCATCGTCACCGTGTTCAATTGAAGCCAGCACTTTTTGATATAGCTCACAAGGTCCCGAACTTTCCTTCAATGAAGCTTTCGGGCTTCTAAGTATGACGCCATCTGAATGGAGGAAAAATAGGTCTCCCTTTTCATAGTTGTATTGTTGCGTTTTTAACTTTTGCGGTCTCCCTGAAAGATAGCCCATTACCGGTAAAGGATAAATCATCTTATCGCAATCATGAAGCATATAAAAACGGACATTGCCAACACAACTATACTGAATTGTTTTTTGCTTGTAATCGACTTTGACGATAGCTACTGCCGCACCACGCTTTTGCACCATATGTTCATTACAGCGGCTAAGTAATTCGTCTATTGACTCATGATGATATTCTTTCAACACTTTAGGAAGAATTTGAGAAGATTGGCGTGCAATCGGTCCATTACCTAATCCATCCGCAATTGCGCAGATGAAATAGTCTTCCTCCGCATGGATAAAATAAGAGTCACCACATTCTCGATTTCCAAACTTCGCTTCCTGATAAACATACGCTTCAACATGCTCAGTTATTATCGAATCCACTATAACGCACCACCAGCCGACAATATTGCTTCCTGTAACTTCTTAATCGCTTTGCGTTGTAATCTTGAAACATGCATTTGAGAAATACCGAGTCGTTCTCCTGTTTCTTTTTGGCTCAGTTGTTCAATATATGTATACTGGATGATTTGTTTTTCACGTTCCGATAATACATTTAGAGCATTCGCAACAACCATACGTTGATCTGTTTTCTCAAAGCCACCATCATTCTCACCAATAATATCGAATAGTGTTATCGTGCCCCCTTCAGAATCAGCATCGAGAGTATGATCCATTGAGAGTGCTTGATAACTTCTCCCCATCTCCATCGCTTCGAGGACCACTTCTTCTTCTACATCAAGGTATTCCGCAATTTCACTAACAAGAGGAGAACGTTGCATTTCTATTGTTAACGTTTCGACAGCTGCCTTGATTTTTGGTCCCAGTTCTTTTATACGGCGTGGAACATGTATTGCCCATGTCTTATCGCGGAGAAAACGCTTAATTTCACCGATGACCGTTGGCACCGCAAACGCTTCAAAACTTCTTCCATATTCCGGATTATACCTACGTATCGCTCCAAGAAGTCCTAGCATGCCGACCTGGGCAATATCTTCATGAAAGGACTTACCGTTAGAGTACTTTCGGGCGATTGATTGAATGAGACGTTCATAGTGTAGAACCAAATTTGTCTGCGCCTCATCATCATTGGTTTCTTGATAACGTTTAATCCATTCAAGGACTTCTAGCTTCGTTCCACTTCCACGGAGAGATGGTTCGCTTCCTCCTGCTTGAGAAAGGGATTGTTCTTCCGTTTTAGATTCAAGAGGAGATGGTTCTTTCGACATCGACATCCTCATCCCCCCGCTCTCCACCGAGATATTTAGTCATAAAGACTGTCACACCCTCCTCATGAAGCACTTTTACATCATCCATCAGTGTCTCCATTAAATAGAGGCCTAGTCCACCTTCACGAAGAAATTGAACTTCTTCCTGTTCATTGTATGGTCCTACGCGTTTCTTCGTTTCCTCAAAATCAAAACTTTTCCCATGATCCGCGACCATAATTTCTAATTTGTCCACAAAAAGAGCACAACCAACTACAACTTCCCCTTCATCATCCTCTTTATATGCATGCTGAACTGCATTAGTAATCGCTTCACTCGAGGCAATCTTTAAATCTTCAATTTCATCATAAGTAAAACCAAGTCGGCTTGCCAGTCCTGAAATCGCGAGTCGAGCAACTCCAACATATTGCGCTTTTGCGGGAACCTTGATTTCAATATAATCATACGGTTGCATCTCTGTCCCTACTTTCTACCATTACGATATCCATAACTTCAGCTAAACCAGTTATTTCGAATAATCTTTTTAAACGAGTGTTTACACCAACTATTTTCACATGCCCTCCATTAGCCTTGACAGCTTTATAGAACCCGACAAAAATACCAAGTCCAGTGCTGTCCATATATCCAACTTCAGATAAGTCTAATTCTGCTTGCATGTTTTCCACATTTTCTGCCGATGCAAGACACTCTTTTAATTTTGGTGCTGTGAACGCATCTATTTCTCCAACAATTTTAAATCGTTGAACACTATTTTCTTCCACTAAGTCGACTTGCAAATTCATAATTACACCCCGAATTCCTTTTTTTAAAATAGCATAGTAGAGATACATATACCCTACTCATAAAATCTTAAACCTTATCGTTCTCTTTTTTGAAAATAACAATCGTAAAATCATCGCGTAAATGAAAGTTTTGGAGATACGCTAGCCTTTGGTATACTGTATCAGCAATTTTTTGTGCAGATTCGTCTTTCACTTCCGCTAAGATCAATTTGATCACTTGATCATCAATGAAACCAGTATCCGTTCGTACTTCGGTAACGCCATCCGTCATCATCACGATAAAGTCGCCTTCTTCTAGAAGGACTGATTTCTCTTCATAAACGACATTTGGATGAACACCAAGGAGAAGTCCTTTTGCATGAAGTTCCGTAAATTCCCCCGTCGCCGCCTTATATAGGAGGGCAGGTTCATGTCCCGCGGTAGCATATGAAAAACTAGAGTCCCTTGCATCATACTTTCCATAAAACATAGAAATGAACATCGAATCATCAACACTTTTTTCTACGATTCTGTTAACAATATCAAGGACATTCCTCGGACTTGTATTTTCGTTCTGCAAACCGTCCATTCCAAACTTGATCATTGACATGCAAAGTGCCGCCGGAATCCCTTTTCCGATAACATCAGCTACAGCCACACCCGCTTCGTAACTATTATCATTCAGGAAATAAATATAGTCGCCGCTCATCTGCTTAGCCGGCTCTGTTACGAATCCAATATCAAGCTCTTTAAAATCTGGCTTCTTCGTTTTCAGAAGCGTATCTTGTACTTTTGCCGCTACATTCATTTCAATCTGAATTTCTTCTTGTTTTTGAATGAGACTCTGATGCTCCCTAAGAGCAAGCCCGTAATGAATCATCATTTCAATCAAAAAGTCAAACGAATGCCATAGCTTTTCCGGCATATCCGGCAAGACTTCAGTGAGTGCTGTTTTATGGATACTGATAACGTCTTCGGGCGATATATCCTTCTCTATAAATTGCCTGCTAAACTGTTGTCCAACATAAAGATCTTCTTCATTTTGTCCATCAACATATTGCTTCAATATTTCTTTATACTGCTTCCCAACTTCCAGAGGCATTCATCATCATCTCCTCATCGGAGCCATTTTGTAGTTGTAATCGTTGTTCCTACTCCAGGCTCCGTGTCCACTTTAAATTCATCCATAAGCCTTCTCACGCCCGGCATACCTGCACCAAGTCCTCCAGAAGTCGAGAATCCGTCTTCCATCACTTTACGCATGTCCGAAATTCCTGGGCCATTATCTGAAGCTATAATCGTAATTCCGTACAGGTCATTTTCAGACAACCGCTTTATTTCTATCTTACCTTTTCCAGCGTATAAATAGATATTACGTGCTAATTCACTAATTGCCGTTGTGATACGTGCCTGATCGACCGTACCGAAGCCGGACTTCTTCGCTTCATTCCGGCCCAACTGGCGGGCAGCAACAATGTCCCACTCCGTGTATATGTCTACAGAAGACCAGTACTCCATTGTTAGGCCTCCAATTCTTTACGCAGTTTGTCCAATCCGTTTTCGAGATCGAGTGCCGTCAAAACGTTCTCCAAACGAATCCCAAGTTCGATAAGCGTAATTGCAACGGCAGGCTGAATCCCTGTAATGACGACTTTCGCCCCCATTAAACCAGACATACTGATAACATCTCCCAACACTTTTGCAATAAAAGAATCGATGAAATCAATTGGTGTCAAATCAATAACAACACCCCTTGCCGTCGTTTCATGCATTTTCCTCAATAAATCCTCTTGAAACTGGAGGGCCGTCTGATCGTCAAGTTCCCATTGAACAGAAACAATTAATGTGTCATTTAATTTCAAAATCGGAATTCTCATATTCATGATTGTTCAACCTCCACTACTGTCCGGTTCGTCAGTCCAAGTGCCTCCTGCATTCCGCGCTGCAACGTGCTAGTTGTTGTGAAATCATTCAAGTTAATACCAAGCGTAACGATGGTTTGGGCAATTTCCGGCCGAATTCCAACCAGCATACATTTTGCTCCGACAAGACGGACTGCATCCGCTGCCTGGATGATATGATGAGCAACCATTGTATCCACGACTGGTACACCGGTAATATCAAGAAGTACTACTTCGGCGCGCTGCTTGACTACACCTTCCAGTAAGTTTTCCATAATTAATTTTGCCCGCTCGGTATCGATCGTACCAACAAGCGGCATTACTGATATCTTTTCGAAAACCGGTATCAATGAAGCCGACAGTTCCTGCAAGGCGATTTTCTGCAAACTGACGGTCCGTTCCCATTCCACGGAATAGGCTTCTATGATACTTTCGCGTAAAGGCAAAATCCAATTATCGAAAAGTGTCATATAAAACCGTAAATTACTTTGTTCAATAACCCCTTTTTCCTCCAATAATTCGAAAACAATTTTCGAAAAGTTATCAATTGCTTTATTTACAAATTTAATAGACCAACCAAATCGGACAACCTTCACAGTAAATTCCTTCAACTTCTCAGTATTGACAATGTCTTGTTCATAAATATTCGATGTCATCAACGCCGCAAACTCACTGCTCGTCTTTTCTACAAGTTGTTCAGGCATAAAATGAAAAAACTTCTCTCCCTTTTCATCCTTCATTAGTAATTGCCATCGTTCAATAATCTCATTAATATTTTCGTTTACGCCTTCCACCAGTTGAATACTCATAATTGTTCCAATAAGCCTCCTTGTGAATTCCAAATTTACGTATCTTCATTGTAACGAAAAGAGTGATGCAATACACTCTTTTTGTCATATTACTTAGGTAACGGAAAAGTGACTGCAATGAAAAGAACACCATAGAAACGAATCCATGGTGTTTTTTCTTATATGTATGCTCAGAATTTGATGAGGCCGAAACTTACTTCGAGCGCTTCATCGACCTGTTCCATCAAAAATTCATCTAGATGCGTAATCTTATCTGTAAGCCTCGACTTGTCGATTGTGCGGACCTGCTCGAGCAGAATAACCGAATCCCGCTCGAAGCCGTATCGTACCGCATCAATTTCAACATGTGTAGGCAATTTCGCTTTTTGAATTTGCGCAGTGATTGCCGCAATAATTACCGTCGGACTAAACCGATTTCCAATATCATTTTGGATGACAAGGACCGGTCTCGTACCTCCCTGTTCAGAACCAACAACAGGCGACAGATCTGCAAAAAAGACGTCTCCACGTTTTATTGCCAACTTTTCATCCTCCGCTTACGAGACGTTCTACCGTATGCTGGGCTTCAAATTCCACATGCAAGCATTCCGTGGCGATTCTAAGGTTGATTTGCGACATTTCGAGATAACCGTTCATCATCTCTTCCCTGATCGTATCCGATTCATAGTCAGTTACATATCGCTTTGTCGAAATATAAACGAAATCACCACGGTCCAGTTCCTGATGAACGACCGTATGTTCATTTTCATTCAGCATCCGTTTCGGAATTTTAACAATAACTTCTTTAAAGTTTTTATTTGCACGCAACGTTAGCACCTCCGACAAAACCGTTCCCTCATTTCAATACAAGTCCATCTTACCATTGTATACCGACAATGAGAAGACACGAAAGGAATTTTATTGACAGGATTCTGCAAAGCTGCTAGGTTTTTTTGTCGAATGTGCGAATATTATATATTCTGTCCATCTTTCCCTGTGTATATTCTCGGTACTCGCTTCGCAATGGAAACAGCAATTTCATATGGAATCGTGCCGAGTCGCTCCGCCCACTCCTCCATCGTAACTTCTTCTTTATCTTGACGACCTATTAGAACAACTTTTTCGCCAACCGCCAGTTCTCGCGGAAGCTTCACCATGCATTGATCCATGCAGATGGTTCCAATAATAGGCATTCGTTCTCCATCAATGAGTACTTCCTGTCCGCGCAGACCACGTCTCAAACCATCTGCATAACCAATCGGGATTGTGCCGATCCATTCTGCACTCGAAGTTACATAGGTACCGCCATAACTGATTCGATTGCCCACCTCCAACAACTTTACATAAGCAAGTTCGCTTTCGATTCGCAATGATCTTTCAAGACGAAACGGCAATTTCCCTCCTACATATTCCGAAGGCGCGATGCCATAAAGTCCGATTCCGAAACGGACTGCATCAAGCGCATATTCGGGATAGAGGAGGGACGCCGCGCTATTCGATGCGTGAACAAGTCGTGGTTTTTCCGACAGCGTCTGCACTAACCTCATGAACTTAATAAATTGTTCTTCTGTGTTTTCAGTGTTTTCTTCATCAGCACAAGCGAAGTGTGTGAAGATACCGTCCAGTAGCACTTGTTTAGAACTATTTACGACCGACATAAGGGACCGAAGAGCATCCTCATCCCTCAATCCGATTCTACCCATTCCACTGTCAATTTTTACATGTATCTTCAATTGTTGCACGAACTTTTCACTAACGTCTAATGCCGATTTCAACCACTCGGCACTCGAAACTGTTAGTATAATCCCCAATTCAGCTGCTTTTTCAGCAAACACAAGCGGAGACGGTCCCATAACAAGAATGTCCCCACTAATACCAGCCATTCGGAGTCGTATCGCCTCGTCAGGTGTTGCCACCGAGACCATTTCTGCACCAGCTTCAAAAGCAGCTTGAGCCACTTCAACTTCACCGTGACCGTAACCGTCTGCTTTCACAACTGCAATTACTGCGGTTTCACTTCCCAAATACTCTTTCAAATTCCGAACATTGGCCCGAATCGCCGCTAGATCGACGATGGCTGTTGTAGGACGATAATGAATAGAGTCTTCCATAACAATCCCTCATTTGTACTGTAGTACTCTCCATTATCCATCCCTTGCCCTTTCTTCGTCAACCTTAGTTATATTATTTCATCCCCTCCACTTGCATCGATCCTGCTACTTCAATCAGTTCATCTTGCGTCAAATTATCGGATGCGATGAAGAATGAAACGCCTCCACTTTCCCAACGAATCGAATTTTCCGTAAGGGCTGCAACAGTAAATCCAAGATCGACAGGATCACCTTCAATGGAGACTGCCATTTTATTTTCCGCTCTAACTGCTGGCTCTTGAACAATAATGAACTCTTTTTCTCCTCCAAAAGTCATGAATGTTCGTGTACCGCTATCCATTTTCACGATTTCTTCATCAACAAGAGTGCCATCCGCCCAAGCTACTGATGGATAATACGTTGAGAGTCCTGTTGCTTCATCATCTGCGGCTGGTTCAGTTTCTTTACCTGTATTCGTCTCATCCATATCTACTTTGTAATCGCCAGCTTTTCGTTCGACGCCAAGTGTAATCTTATTGAACGTAATGCGAATCTTCTCCACCTTGTTTTCATCCAGTACGGAGACATACGTTGGTAGCAATGTCTTTTTGTCAATATGGATCTGTTGGGTTGGCAAAACCTTCTTATGGTTATTTCTCGTGGCCGTTTCAAAGACGTACGTTTTCTCTTTTTCCGTCATTGTCGCATTTTTATCAGCTTTAATATCTTCCGACAACGCACCTATTAAATACGCCTGGCTATTTTGAGAAGGCCAGTCACTTTGGAACTTGTAGGTCTTACCGAGTGATGGGGTAACAACAAAAACACCTTCTTTATTACGTACAATCATCTGGGAATCCTTACTTCCTGCCTGCGTTACATTAACGCGATAGAAAGACGGCTTCGTATGCCAAACAGCGACCTCATATGAACGCGGCTCGGCTCCAGTCTTAATTTCCATGGTCGCTTGCAAATCATACCCCTTCGCTTCATTCCACTTTCCACTGAGTTTCTTCATGACATCCTCTTTCGACGGCGATCCACATGCCGCAAGGACTACCATGACTACAACTAACAAAAGAGCAACTATTCGGCTACGCATACAGTTCATCCTTTCTCATTTCAATCGGGTAGGTCATCTTATGAGGAAGGACGAACAATTATGCAAGAAGGATAACTTGAGCTGCTGCTACGGTTCGCGTATGAGTTATAGATATGAAACCAGTGATTGAATCTCCTTTGAAAAACACAGTCGGTTTGCCACTCAGTTCAGGCAATATGCTGATATCCAAGAAACTACACTGCGTGCCAATTCCTGTTCCTTTCGCTTTAGCAAACGCTTCTTTCCCAGCAAAACGACCCGCAAGGAATTCTATTCGCCGATTAGTCGTGTGCGATTCGTAAATTTCCAGCTCTTCCATAGTTAAAATGCGCATACGGAATTTCGGAGACCTAGCATCCAACTTGGCGATTCTATCCAATTCGACGATATCAAGCCCAATTCCTGCAATCAAAATAATTCCTCCTTCCAAAGTTTGCAAAAAAATCGTCGACACCTTGATCAAGCACTGGAGCCTAGACGATAAAATATGTATAATGAAGTCATAGATTGAGGTGAATACATGTTTAGCCGTACAGAAAGCTTCTCGCAATACATCCGCCTCTATCCGGTGGTGACGTTTTTCCTTGCTTTGAATATCCTTATTTATCTCGTGACGATCATCCCGGTTATCGGGACACAAGTATTATACGCCGGCGTCGGCGTCAACTTCCTTATCTCCGACGGGGAATGGTGGAGACTTCTAACACCGATGTTCCTTCACGGTGGTATCATGCATCTACTGTTTAATATGTTCTCTCTTTTCATTTTCGGACCTGAACTTGAGAAAATCGCAGGTAAGGCACGCTTCCTGACAATATATATGCTATCGGGCATTTTCGCTAATATTGCCACATTTTTCCTACAAGCCCCTAACTATCAAAGTCTCGGCGCAAGTGGTGCAGTTTTTGGGATTCTCGGAGCATTTGGAGCACTTGTCTATTATACGAAGCATATCTTACCGCAGCTAAGACAGATTATCCTTCCAATTATTGTTATCAGCATAGTTATGACCTATGTCCAGCCCAACATTAATGCGACCGCCCATATTGCGGGGTTAATCGTCGGATTTTTAATAGGACTTAGCTATTTTCATCCCAAACGGATCGTCAGTTGGAAAAGTAAAAAAAGATAAAGAAAACGCCGGAGTCTAGACACCGCTCCAGGTGAAAAACTTATCTTTAGGTAAAAGAGCAGGGTTATCCCTGCTCTTTTTTGTACCTATTGAAAGCGAATCAAGCATCCTTCGAATTCTTCTCATACCACGAAAGCAGCTTCTCGGCTTCTGACTCTTCCATATGATGTACTTGTGCACTAAAAGTACTCATACCAGATTTGATGTTAGTGGCTAATGTGGCTACACTTTTTCGTTTGTGGAAGTAGTTTTGTTTCATTTCCATCGATTGAATTCTTTTTTTCATCAAGAAAGCGGTCTGAAGGCTAAGGTTCCTGAATCGCATCGTCAGCTGATTACCCGATATCCCGTAAGCAGCCGATCGATGTTGCCATAATCCGAATAGGACAATGACCGGTACGATGAGGAGTGACAACAACCCGTATGGAAAGAAAAAGTATGTCAATGCGCCGATCGCAGGAATCATCCATAGGAAATCGCTACGATAGAAAAAGCGCTTGCCGCGTGCTGGCAGTTTTTCCGTCGGTTCATCAAGTATAAGATCCGGGAATATCTCTTTCAATGGTCCATTGATATCCGCTTTTTTTACCAAAGGAAATAAATTTATTTTCGCCCCTTCCGCTCCGCCTCCTCCCGCACTATCAATTGCAACAGCAGCGTAGCCGAATAGTTGCCTAAAAGGATTCTCAATAATACGTACGCTTTGAACCCTGTTCAGCGGCACTGTCATCCGTTTTTTCTCAAGTAGACCGCGCGTAATAACGATGTCTTCTTTTTCAAGTGAAACAGTAAAACCGTAATATGCCAGGAATGTCATGGCAACCGATATCCCCCACACAAAAACGAATCCTAAAAACACAGCAATTGCAACGATAAGAAGACCGAACTTGATGAAGCCTGAAATCTCTTCATACATCCATTGAAACGGTATCATCTCCGCAAACTGCGATAAGAAGATCCCCACGCCCGAAAGAATAATTCCAATCCCACCTGATGTAGTTGCTAGGATAAGCAGACCTTTCGATGACATTGTAAAAACTGATTTCCTTTGCGGTTCTTCCACTGCTTGAATTATTTCTGGCAGTTCTCCATTTTCCAGCAAAGTTTCCTTCTTACCACTTTTCGCCTGCGCTATTTCCATTTCAATTCTACTTGCCGCCTCTTTCGTAATCGCGGTCAATTCTGCCTCCGACTTTTTCGAAGAGGAGCTACCTGCTGTCTCCACTTTCACTTTGACAAGTTTGAAAGGTCGGTGCAAAATCCCTTCCGTATAATCGAGGCTTTGAATTCGGTCAAACGGAATATAGCGTTTCTTTTTCACAAATAACCCATATTCGATTCGAAGTTCATTATCTTCAAACCAGTATTCAAAACGTTTCCACTTAATAATACCTGTGATGAAAAAAGCGATAATGAGGACTCCGAAAATGATGAAGGATAAGTAATCCAAATACCATTTCCCAGATCCCACATCATTCAGCCCATTAGCGAACACGAGGACAATAATCGGTAATATCGCATCTTTCGCCGTCTTCAATACTTCAATAATGGCTGTAATCCAGTGTAATTTATAGCGTGTCTCAGACATCTTCTTCCGCCACCCTTGCAAGCGCTGATATCCTGCTCCGAAGTTCATCCGCCTCTTCCATCACAAGAGCAGGTATTGTATGATTCGTCGCCGCCGTGGAAATCGTGATTTCCGCCAAGTTATATTTTCGTAAAATCGGTCCTTGCGCGGTGTCTACGTGCTGAACACGCACCATTGGAATCAACGTCCGTTTGACGATAAAAATACCATGTTGCAGCTCAATTTCTGATTCACGCACTTCATAGCGCCATCGCATCCATTTAACTTTTGGAAATAAATAAATGAAAAAGTACGCGAATAAGATTACGACAACCGCAGCCACCGCATATATCCACCATGGACCTTCAAATATATAAGCCAATACCCCCGCGGCAATTGCTACAAGTAAAAGGAATCCTGTTTCCATAATGCCGTATAATCTCCATACCTTTAATCCTTTTTCCGATATACGATTCACCGGTTGTTCTCTCATATGAACACCTCTTCCTCTCTACTTATTCTATACGATTAAGAGCGCGAAATGTTTCATTTTGATGGATTGTTGCTAAGAGGGTTGAGGGAGTGTTGTTTAGTTTTCGCGTAGTGTTGTTTAGTTTGGAGATTGCGTTGCATACCTTGAGCTATATGTTGTCTAGTTCAGACGAAACGTTGCTTTGTCGTGTGGATGTTGCTTAGTTTCGGCTTTGTGTTATTTAGTTCAGAGACTTCGTTGCATACCTCGGACTTGGTGTTGCCTAGTCCTCACATTCCCCTTCGAACTTTATTGTATACAAAAAAAGATCCGGGTAAGCGCTCATTGCGCTATCCGGATCTTTTAAAGGTTCATTATTAACGATCTGATTTAGTTGTACGTGAACGACTGCTGCTGTCTCTTCTAGCTCCGTCACGGCTACCGCTTGGTGCGTTGCCGCCACTTCCGCCACTACGACGAGCTCCGCCGCCATAACCACGTCCGCCGCCACCGCTTGATGGACGTCCGCCGCTACGGTTACCTTTATAACCACCGCCGCCGCCGCGAGAATTTCCGCGTGATGGTAATGGACGCTCTTCCGAAATTGATACAGGTGTATCATTCGGTTCGCGAGTTAATGAACGAAGTGCTGCTGCAACTAGATCTTTAGCTTCGAATTTCTCAAGTAAATCAGCTGCAAGATGTGTATAATCACTCAATTCATTTTTAGTAACAATTTCAGTAAGTTGTTCCACAGCCACACGTTGCTGACCAAGAATTGCTTCGTCAGAAGATGGTGGGTTCAATGGAGTCATTTGTTTTTTAGTTGTTTCTTCTACAATACGAAGGTAACCCATTTCACGTGGTGTTACGAATGTAATTGCTACTCCACTTTTCCCTGCGCGTCCTGTACGACCAATACGGTGAACATAGCTTTCAGGATCTTGTGGAATATCGAAGTTGTAAACGTGTGTTACGCCTGAAATATCGAGTCCACGTGCCGCAACGTCAGTTGCAACAAGGATATCAACTTTACCTTCTTTGAATTGCTTAAGGACAGACATCCGTTTCGCTTGAGTCAAGTCGCCGTGAATTCCTTCAGCAATGTATCCGCGGATACCTAGTGCCTGAGATAGTTCGTCAACGCGACGTTTTGTACGACCAAAGATGATTGCAAGTTCAGGTTGTTGAACATTTAGAAGACGTGAAAGGATATCAAACTTTTCGCGTTCTTGTGATTTAACGAAGAACTGTTCGATATTTTCAACAGTCATTTCTTTAGACTTGATTTTAACCATTTCCGGGTTTTTCATGAACGTTTCTGCAATTTTGCGGATTGGTCCAGGCATAGTAGCCGAGAATAGAAGTGTTTGGCGCTCAGCCGGTACACTCGCAAGAATTGTGTTGATGTCTTCGATGAAGCCCATGTTCAACATTTCATCTGCTTCGTCAAGTACAAGTGTTTGTACGCCGTCTAATTTCAATGTTTTACGTTTGATATGGTCAAGAATACGTCCTGGCGTACCAACGATGATTTGTGGGTTATTGCGCAATGCACGGATCTGACGTCCAATTTCTTGTCCACCGTAAACAGAAAGAATGCGTACACGTTTGTCAGCACCAATTCTGTAGATTTCTTCAGAAACCTGAATAGCCAATTCGCGTGTTGGAGCAATTACAAGTGCCTGTACTGCAGTGTTTCTGATATCAACCTTTTCAATGATTGGAATACCAAATGCAGCTGTTTTACCAGTACCAGTTTGTGCCTGGCCGATAACGTCGCGACCTTCCATACCAAAACGGACAGTACCTTCTTGGATTGGTGTTGCTTCTTCAAACCCCATTTTAGCTAGTGCGCGTTGTGTTGATTCACTGATATTTAAATCCGAAAAATTAGTCAAACTTATCAATCTCCTTTGTTTTTTCATTTGACAATTGGTTACATTTGCAAATGAAGGCACGGCAAATTCGAGCCTGTTAAAAGGGAACGTTTCCGATATTTTGCATTCTCTATAGTATAAGTAGAGGTTATGGTTGAAAAGGAAAGCCCGGTCTTTGCCGAGCGGTTCGATCAATGGACAATTCGTCCAACTTATATGAGCAAACCGTTATATTCAAAAAAAGTACCCTTCACTTCTTGAAGAGTGCTACGTAAATGTATCCAATGTTCATCACAGTATACCATGGGAAAAAGCACTTCGCAATCAATCCGCTTAAGTAGTAATAATCAGTTTACTCACCAAAAAGCGAAAGCGGCTCGCCTAGACGCTGGATCTAGACATCATCAAAAAGCCAATTTTTCACTCACCCATGGTCAATCTTCCCGCATGAACCGAAGCACTTCATTGAACCAATTGTCACAGTCATCGCTGTAACAGATATGATGCTTCCCAACAGGTGATTTTATGAATTCCTTTTTTTCGGAGCCAAGTTTTTTTAACAAGTGCTCAGCGGTAGTAAACGGGACAATTCCATCTTTCTCACCTTGAACGATACATACAGGTGTTTTAATCAAACCATAATAAGGTTTGACGATGCTCACAATGCGTAAAAATTCGAAGACTGCACGCAACGGTGTGTGTGCAAGCTTATATTCATACAAATGATAAAATGTATTTGGTGGATATTTTTTCATAAGCGGTTTTGCCAACATGATTCTCATCTCTTTCAAAAGGATGCGTGGACTTATATATCTTGCCGCCGCGCTTAACAAGACAAGTTTGTCGATTTTATACCTCAGTCCAAGATACATCGCAATCAGTCCGCCCATCGAAAAGCCGACCACGATTACGCGGTCGACTTCTTTTTGCAGTCTTTTAAGTGCAAGTTCCGCTTCCATCAACCAGGAAGCAGCGGATCCTTTTTCAAGATTCAGCGTGATGCCATGGCCAGTCAATGTCGGTATAGCTAACTGCCAGTTCGTTTTCATTTTCAAGAAATTCACAAGCGGCCTTACTTCAAATGGACCGCCTGTAAAGCCATGTATGAATAGCACGCCCGTTTTCATTTCCCGGCTCCTTTACCCATCAGATCTTCTAGAATATATTCAAGTGCCATTCCACGTGAACCTTTTAACAGTACAATCGAATCTACGCCAGTATATTCCCGGAGTGCGTTCACAATAGGAGTATAATCCTTTTCTGACCAAAATAGCCGCGTTTCCATGCCACCGTTTTGCAATTTATCATGTAACCATTTCATACGCGGACCATAGAGTAGAATGCCTTCTAGCTTCATCGCAACCAGTTCATCGGCTAGATTTTCATGATAAACCTGCTCTTCGTCACCCAGTTCTAACATATCAGCAAGTACAACCCATTTTTCTTTACGTAATTCAGTATCCTCCATGAAAGCAAGTGCTGCACGCATTGATGTCGGTGCTGCGTTGTATGCGTCATTAATGAACAATGCACCATTATCGACACTAACCGGCTGCATACGCATATCCGTTAAGGACGCTTGGCGAAGTGATCCGCGGATGTCATCGACACTGATAGCTGCTTCATTTGCAATAAGAATTGCAGCCAGCGCATTTTTAACTTGATGCGCCCCGTATACAGGGATTGTGAATTCTCCGTCTAGTAAGCCAGTGACTGTAAAACGACTTCCTTCATCGCCAGATTCAATCTTTTCGAGTGACAACATCGTTTCTTTTTCATAGCCAAACGAAACAGCTTGAACTGCAGTAAGCTGATCAACAAGACCTTGTAGAAGCGGTTCGTCGCCGTCGTAAAATAGCTTGCCACCTTCTTGCAATCCATCGATAATTTCGAATTTCGCTTTGGCGATTCCTGCACGCGATCCAAGATCCTGCATATGCGCTTCTCCGATATTCGTAATCACAGCAAAATGTGGTTTCGCCAGTTTCGATAAAAAGGAAATTTCCCCGAACCCACTCATGCCCATTTCCAAGATTGCAAACTCGGTATCTTCCTCAAGCGACAATATCGTCAATGGTAAACCAAGTTCATTATTATAGTTCCCTTCCGTTTTTCGGACGTTGAAATACGGAGACAATACACTTGCAATTAAATCCTTTGTTGATGTTTTGCCATTCGACCCTGTAATGCCGACGACTTTACATTGAAGCATCCCCCGATAAATGCGTGCCATTTCCTGGAGCGCCAACTCGGGATTCTCGACGAAAATTAACGGCACATTTGCAGGTGGATCCGGTTCATCTTTCATCCATAAAGATGCGACAGCACCCTGTTTAATCGCTTGTTCCACATAATTGTGACCATTTACTTGTTCCCCACGAAAAGGGATAAATAGGTCCCCCGCCGATGCAGTTCTTGAATCAATGGACACACCCGTTGCGAATATGTCTTCTAAATTTTGGCCAGCCGCCTGTATCCAATCAGCGATTTCGCTTAACTTCCGTTTCACTTCAAATCACACTCAATCCATCGTATATTGTAATGTTTGCTTTTCCGCATGTCGTTCCAGTGCTAGTTCGATCAGCCCGTTGATTAATTCAGGATAAGCTACACCTGTTTTCTGCCATAGTAGCGGGAACATGCTTGTCGGTGTAAAACCTGGCATTGTATTCACTTCATTAATCAAGACTTCGTCGTCCGAAGTGACAAAAAAGTCTGCACGGACGAGTCCCGAACAGTCAAGCACTTTAAAGGCACGGACAGCCATGTCTTCCATTGTCTTTTTAACTTCCTCAGTTACTTGTGCAGGAATGGCCAGTGTTGTGTTGCCATCTGTATATTTCGCTTCATAATCGTAAAATGCCGCAACAGGTTTAATCTCCCCTGACACTGAGCATAGCGGTTCGTCGTTACCCATGACGCCCATTTCGATTTCACGTGCAGTTACGCCTTGTTCGACGATGATTTTCCGGTCGAATTTCAGGGCAATATCCACAGCTTCGATTAAACCTTTGCGGTCCGTTGCCATGCTTATACCCACACTGGAACCAAGATTCGCAGGTTTTACGAACATCGGCCAGCCGAGCTCTGTTTCCATTTTGTCGACTAACTGTTGCTGTTCTTTAACCCATCCAGTACGGATAAAGTGTACATAAGGCACTTGTTTCAATCCTACTTGCGCGAATAACTGCTTCATGACGACTTTGTCCATTCCCGCTGACGATGCCAGTACACCATTACCGACGTAAGGGACATTCATCACCTCAAAGAACCCTTGAACCGTTCCATCTTCACCATTTGTTCCGTGCAAAAGTGGAAAAATGACGTCTGGAGCGCCCGTTCCTCCATTCAAGAAAGCATGTATACTATCTGGTTGACTGGAACCATTCCCCTCAAGGCGAAGCTCTTCAATCGTTTTCGCAGAGCTTTCAAGTGATTCTCCTTTTCTCCACTCACCGTCGTACGTTATATAAATTGGAACTACTTCGTATTTATCAAAGTCCACCGCTTGTGTCACTGCACGTGCAGTCGACAGCGACACCTCATGCTCAGCTGATTTTCCACCGTAGACCAATCCTAGTTTTTTCTTCATATTTTCCCCTCACAATCTATTAGTTTCATTCCTTCAGTTTACCATGAACAGCTCACATTCATGATGATTTTATGTAAGATATTCAACCAAACAACTTAAGTCCCGTAACACCTGCAATGATGAAGGATAAAAACAGGAACTTTAGCGCACTTCGCTTTTCACGAAAAAAAACCATGCCAATTAGAACACTACCTGCTGCACCTATTCCCGCCCAAACGGCATACCCTGTTCCAACGGGTAAATCTTTTATAGCAACTGATAATAAAAAGAAACTGAGTGCTGCTGTTAGAACAGTCAATACTGTATATTTTTTATTTCGGAATCCTTCCGATAATTTCATCATAATAACGAACGCCACTTCGAATAGCCCCGCAATAATTAAGATTATCCAAGACACTATTTAGTCTCCCCCTGTCCATCAGCAAGTTTAAGTCCGACGATGCCAACAAGAAGAAGCACTAGAAAAAACAGTTTACCAATACCTGCTCCTTCATTGAATAGGATAATACCGACAATTGCTGTTCCAGCCGCACCGATTCCTGTAAAAATAGCATATGCAGTACCAATGGGTATTTTCTCCATTGCTTTCGCGAACAGGAAAAAGCTAACTATGATGAAAACTAGCGTTACTATTGAAGGGAGAAGGACTGTAAAGCCCTGCGCTTCTTTTAATCCAATTGCCCAAATGATTTCAGTCATGCCTGCGATCAGTAAATAAATCCATGCCACAACGAAAATCTCCTCTCATATTCACACAGTTAAAATAGACCTTAAATTCCCCACAAGTTTAGCATGCCCATCTTTCAAGAGGCAACTTCGCGGTTGCCTTTACGTCCAATATGAGGAAATGCATACTCTACTCCGATGAGCTATACTTAAGAATGCTAGATTAGATGGAAAAACAGGTGATAATATGAAACAAACAAACAAGCCTGCAGATCGTTTCGACTGGACACTAGCCTTTATTTTATTGCTATTTTGCATTATAAGCATATTTACAATTGCTTCCGCTCAAACATCCGGGCAGTATTCAATAAACTTTGTGCCATTACAAATTAGATGGTATATCGTAGGCGCATTCATCATTGCTATGGCGATGTATCTGGAACCTGAACAATATAAACAGATGGCATGGTACTTATACGGACTCGGAGTTTTTCTTCTCGCCTTCCTCTTTTTCGCCCCAGGAGGAGATGGACAAATTGCTGAAATGCGACTTGGCGCAAAAAGATGGCTTCATCTTCCGGCTATCGGAACAATTCAACCTTCTGAATTCATAAAAACATTTTTCATCCTAGGCATGGCGCGCATGGTGAGTTCTCATAATGAAAACTTTGTGGAAAGAACAATAAAAACGGATTTTCTTCTCCTTGGAAAGATTATGGTTGTTCTACTCCTACCGCTCGCATTCATTGTGAAACAGCCTGACCTCGGAACTTCTTTAGTATTCATGGCAATTACGGCCGCCGTCATTGTCGTTGCAGGAATTTCATGGAGAATTCTGTTACCACTTTTCGCAGGAACAGCCGCAATTGGTGGGGGATTATTATGGATGGCCCTCTATGCGCAAGATTTCATGGAAGACACACTCGGTTTTTCCCGCTACCAGTTTAAAAGAGTTTATTCGTGGCTCGATCCATATTCTTACCCTTCTGATGAGGGTTATAACCTACTAACCTCCATGACAGCTATCGGCTCAGGTGGTATTAACGGCAAAGGTTTTCAAAGTCGCGAAGTATACATTCCAGAAAATCATACCGATTTCATATTCAGTGTTATCGGAGAAGAATACGGCTTCATAGGCGCTAGTCTCGTGATTACATTGTTTTTCATCCTTATTTATCATTTGACGCGTGTTGCACTTGAACTAAAAGATCCATTTAGCGTGTATGTCTGTACAGGTATTATCGCCATGATTACGTTCCATGTCTTTGAAAACATAGGCATGACAATCCAGTTACTTCCGATTACCGGAATCCCCCTACCATTCATCAGTTACGGCGGGAGTTCGCTAATGAGTAATATGCTCGCAATCGGTTTAGTCTTCAGTATGAAATTCCATCATCGAACGTATTTGTTCGACTCTGATGATGAAGATTGATTAGCAGAGTTCATTAGACAATAGTAAAAAAAGAAACCATCGCAACTCCTTTCCGTTATACTAAGAAATGTAGAAAGTAATCCTATTTTAGTGAAATCAAGGTGACTATATATGAAAATACCTAATAAACCGGCAGATCGTTTTGACTGGACACTTGCATTTATCCTGCTGTTATTTTTCCTTGTCAGCTTGTTCGCGATCGCTTCGGCTCAGACGACTGGCCAATACACCATAAACTTCGTACCCTCGCAAATTCAATGGTACTTCATCGGATGTGTTATTATCGCGATTACGATGTTTTTAGAACCGGATCAATATAAGAAAGCTGCCTGGATTATTTATGGCGGCGGTGTATTTATTTTAGCCCTGCTAATTATTCTTCCGGATAGCATGGAGCTTGTGGCAAAAAGAAATGGTGCAAAAAGCTGGTTTCACCTCCCTGGGGTAGGAAGCATCCAACCCGCTGAGTTCATGAAGACATTTTTCATCATCGGCATGGCGCGCATGATTACGACGCATCACGAAAAGTTCGTTAAGAAAACATTGAAGACCGACTTTTTTTTACTCGGGAAAATAATTGCTGTTCTATTCTTGCCGTTGCTTTTCATCATGATGCAGACCGATCTTGGTACTGGACTTGTCTTCATAGCGATTACAGCAGCATTCGTCGTTGTAGCAGGAATTACGTGGCGAATAATTTTGCCAGTATTTGTCGGGACCGCGACGATTGGAGCGACTTTGCTGTGGATGACACTCTATGCACAGGACTTCCTTCAAAACAAACTTGGTTTAAGACCATATATGTTTGAACGTATCTATTCATGGCTCGATCCTTATTCCTATTCTTCGAATGAAGGGCGTCACCTTATTACGTCACTCAATGCGATTGGCTCGGGTGAAGTTTTCGGAAAAGGTTATAAAGGCCGCGAAGTGTACGTCGCAGAAAGCCACACCGATTTCATCTTCACAACGATTGGGGAAGATTGGGGATTCATCGGCGCTAGCTTAGTTATTTGCTTGTACTTTTTCCTCATTTATCACTTGACGAAAATTACGCTTGAATTGAAAGATCCATTTAGTACGTATATATGCGCAGGTATTATTGCAATGATTACGTTCCATGTCTTTGAAAACATCGGGATGACGATTCAGCTACTCCCGATTACTGGCATCCCGCTGCCATTCATCAGTTATGGCGGTAGTTCACTAATGGGGAATATGCTCGCAATTGGATTAGTATTCAGTATGAAGTACCATCATAGGACGTACATGTTTAGTTCGGATGATGACGAATAAAGAATAGCGGAAAGCGCCCGCTTAGACGCGACAGGCATAAGTCGATCTAGCGACGTGGCGCCCTTTGCCACATAGCTGAATTGCTTATGACCCGAGCGGCTGGCGCCTGGAGTCTAGACACCAAGACAAAAAAAGCTTCGACGGAAAAATCCGTCGAAGCTTTTTTTGTCTTGGTACTATCACTTTCTTTATTGAGATTGAATTTGTGGGGCTTGTGCAAGTGGCGCGAGGGCTTTCAGCATTTCCAGACGGGATTTCGTCATCGTAGCCGAAACACCCAACTTCGCCAAGTTGGAGATGATTGTTTTCAAATCAACTTCTTTAGCCATCTTTTCCACCTCGACCTTTCTATTAGTTCTAGACGAATATGCATCAGTAAAGTTTCGTTCTACAGGTAAATGTCGTTCTATTTTGCTCGTACTACAATTATACCACTCCTGTCCACTTTTAAATCTTTCATTATTGTTACAGTTATTAACTTTTTGTAAATGTTTCATACATCAAGGTAGGTAATTTGACAAAAAATCTATTTGCAGATGAATTTTCCGGGTAGCGTTGTTTACTTTGGACAAAACGTTGTTTACTTTCCACTTAGTGTTATCAACTTCAGACAATACATTGTAAACCTACCACCTCCTCCCCTTTTCCATTGTCTGATTTACATACGAAGGGTAGAATGAATATATTGATTCAGTCGAAAGTGGGTTTGAATATGAAAAAAGCAATCCTTTTACTTATGTCCGTACAATTTTTTGTTTATCTTGGGTTTGGTATTATAATTCCAATTCTTCCTGAAGTTATCTTGCAGCAAGGATTATCTGAAGTACATGTTGGCGGATTACTGACTGTTTATGCACTAGCTTCTTTCTTTACCGCGCCGCTATGGGGGGCTTTGTCAGACAGAACCGGAAGAAAAAAGCTCATTTTAATAGGACTAATTGGCTTCAGTCTTAGTTTCTTCCTATTTGCTTTGTTCATCGAGAACTTGCCGCTATTGTACGCGTCACGCGTTGTGGGAGGGATATTCTCTGGTGCACTTTACACCGCTGTTACTGGATTCGTTGCAGATATGACGGATGAAGAAAACCGTAATAAATATATGGGACTGCTTGGTATGTCAATTGGACTTGGTTTTATTTTCGGACCAGCAATCGGGGGCATACTTGGTAATGTCAGTCTTCAATTACCATTCATTGCTTCAGGTACCTTGACAGTGCTCCTTATGATTTATGCAGGAATTATATTGAAGGAACCGGAACGACGTGGAGAGGCGAATAAACGTGCTCTCCTCCCAAAAGGTGGAGCTATGCTTTGGCAATATCGTATCCGTTATCTATTTCTATTCTCGTTCATGGTGACATTCCTTCTCGCCGGGCTTGAATCTACGTTCCAGCTGTTCCAAATCTCCAAAATTGAAATCACACCACTTCAGCTTGGTTACTTGTTTATGGCTAGTGGTTTCGTCGACGCGGCAATTCAAGGCGGCGTCGTTCGCCGTGTGAAAAACGGAACGGAAACGAAATGGATTATTGGGGCGCAGATCGTTACCGCACTTGGCCTATTCCTTATTCCGTTTACATCAAGCCTTTTCTGGGCCGGTTTTGCGCTGAGTGTCTTCACTGCGGGGAACGCACTTGCCCGTACGGTACTCGTTTCATTAACAACAAAAGAGTCTGGCGGAAAATACGGAACGGCTGCTGGGATGACATATTCTATGGACAATATGGGACGCATCATCGGTCCGCTGCTATTCACATGGATTTTCACGCAAGAAGCCGCCAATATGTACTTCATTTCCACAGTTCTTGCAGTTCTATCTATCGGGCTAATCTTTGCCTTTAGGAAGTCTGCTAAATCGTTGCGGAATTTGGAAGCAACGCTGAATAACTAATACGAATAGTAAAGACCACCTTTCTAAAATTGAAGACAGGTGGTCTTTGCTATTTCACATTAAAAATGTTGCTAATAATTATTCTGAAATAACCTCTGATTCCTTCACATTTGAATTTCCGAGTTCCGGATGAGCTTTAATCATGACTGATGGCCGCGCCAACACGAGAATAACCCCAATTAGTATTAGACTCGAAACAATGAGAATCCATTGTGCCGGGAATATATCATATAAGAACCCGTAGATAACTACTCCAAGGGGCATAAGTGCCATCGACATTGTTTCCAGGATTGCAAATACGCGTCCTTTATAATCATCGTCAATCATTTTCTGCATCATTACTTGCATGGGCGTATTTACTATAATTATTGTTGCTCCAAAGCTAAACATGACGAATGCATAAAACCCAAACATAAAATTATAGTGCATAGGTATTAAAAGAGGAATTGCTACGCTTCCCATAATGGCACCCATTCCGAGAATGCCTCGTTTTGAGACAAGCAACGGATACTTCACTTCTTTACGCATCGTCAGATAGATTGACAATAGTAGCATCCCCACCGCAAATGCACCTTCCGTCAATCCAAAATGTGTCGATACCATCTTCATCTTTTCAATAAGAATGAAGGAATAACCGACTTGGAATGCACCAAATAGAAAGTTGATGAATAAAGCAATCCAAATCAATGTCATCAGAATTGGTTGTAATTTTAAATAGGCTAATCCAGCCTTCATACTTTGCATCATCGATTCATTCGGTTCCCCATCGACTATTTCTTTACGTTTCGCAAATAACTTGAAATTCATCGTTGATTCTAGAAATACCCCAATAATCGAAGCAGTCATATACATTATGAGAAATACCGGCATCGGGACTGTTCCATACAATAAACCACCTACCGCCGGGCTTCCGATTGCCGCAAATGAAATGGACATTTGGTTCAGAGACATCGCTTTTTGAATTCGTCCTTCATCAATAAGTCCAGTAATAGAAGAGCTGAATGTTACGCCCGAAAATGTTGATGTGATCGATAAAACAACAGTTGTAGTGTAGATTGCAATTAAAGACAATCCAGAAGTCAGACTTACAATCAAGAGCCCCCCGATTGCAAGAGTTGAAGCAACTTGAGCGGTAATAATGATTGTCTTTCTTGAATACCGATCAGCCGCGTAGCCTGCAAAAGGCGCAACGAGTGTCCGTGGTAAAAGGTTGCAAATAAGGTTCGTCGCAAAACTTGTTGCGGATCCAGTTAGTTGTAAAATGTAAAAACTAATAGCGAATGCATATACCTGTGCCCCGAACGAAGAAATGAGCTTACTGATTGTGAACGTCCACAGATGATAAGTAGCTTTTTTAAGCTTTAAAACCTCTTGCATACAAACACTCCTGTCTGAATTGTTTAATTTCATTAAACGAATAATAACATGATAAACACTTCCATTACAAGTTAAAGTTTAATATAATTAAACTACGTAATTAAAACAGTGGAGGTGTGACCTATCGAAACGTTAGGTGAGCGAATACGCAAATTACGAAAACAACGGAAATTGACGTTGGAGGCTTTAGCGGGTGATGAGCTAACAAAAGGCATGCTCAGTCTCATCGAGAATAACAAGGCGAATCCTTCGATGGAAAGCCTGTCTTATATAGCAGAAAGACTCGGTGTAGAAGTGGTGGAGTTATTGGAAGAAGTAAGCACATATGAACTAAGAGCACTGCTTGAGAAAGCGGAGATTCTATATAATACCGAATTTGATGTACGGACTGATGAATACACTCAGCTCATCACGCTAGTTGAGCCCTATGTCCCAAAATTGACACAAGGTTATGAATCAGCGCGCCTATTGGAAATATATAGTCGCTGTATTTATTATGAAAAAAAGAGTGGATGGCAAGTATTTTCCGATCGAGCTGCAACAATGTATGATCTGATGAACATCATTCCGAGGCGCGCAAGCATAGGAATATTCCGGGCATTTGTCAAATTTACCGAGCATAACTATGCACAATCACTAAGTACTTTGCTCCACGAACGTTCCGAAATCGAAGCTCGAAATGCATTTATCGATCCGATGACACGGCTTGACCTCGATTATATGGAAGCTGTTCTCCTTTTTGCAGTAGGAGATTCCGAGTCTGCCATACGAGTCATGAAAAGCGGTATTGAATTCTCAAGGCAGGAGCGGGTGTTTTATCGTATCGACCACTTATATAGGCTAGCAACCGCTCATGCAATAATGGAGGAAGATGAAGACCAATACGCTTATTATTTAAAGAAATTAACCCAATACGGGGATTTCACGGAAGATAAAGAAGCAATATTTTTCACGAAGTTTGCGGAAGTCCATTATTTAAATTCTTTCAAAAAGTCCTACAAGGAAGCGCAAGAACAATGGGATCAGTTCTTAGATAAAGGTAAGTATTCTAATGACTACAGTCCCTTTATTAATCTAGAAAAAGGAAAATCCTTTTTCGGATTAAATGAATTTGAACATGCACTCGTGGCCCTCGAAAAAGTGAAGATTGCAGACTATACCCATCATCCATTCGACTTGTCGATTTTTTATGAAAAGGATGCATATAAAGCACTTTGCTACATGGAATTAGGCAATCTTATTGAAGCGAGACGCCTTGCAGGACTTGCCATGCAGAACATTTCAATGATGCCCCGTACGCCTTATAAAGATTTCATTTTGGAGACATATGAATTGTTAACAAAATAAAAATACCGCAGAAGACAATCGCGTCTTCTGCGGTATTTTTTGTTTTATGATTGGTCTGAAGTGATATATGATCGGTCGACCAAATTTATGCTCGATTGCACGATTATATGATCGGTCAAGCAAATTTATGCTCGATTGCGATATTATATGATCGGTCGAACAAGTTTATGCTCGATTGCGATATTATATGATCGGTCAAGCAAGTTTATGCTCGATTGCAAGATTATATGATCGGTCAAGCAAGTTTATGCTCGATTGCAAAGTTATACGATCGGTCAAGCAAATTTATGCTCGATTGCGATATTATATGATCGGTCAAGCAAGTTTATGCTCGATTGCACGATTATACTTCAGCCGTCTGTTTATCAAGCGGAGCGTTGTACATGTCTTTATCCAATTCACCCGTTACACGTGCAGTCGTAACACCCGCCGTCATGGATCCACTGACGTTTAATGCTGTACGGCCCATGTCGATGAGCGGTTCTACTGAAATCAGCAGTCCTGCTAATACAATCGGCAAGTCCAGTGCTGATAGAACAAGAATCGCAGCGAATGTTGCTCCGCCACCAACTCCAGCAACTCCGAATGAGCTGATTGCCACGATAGCGATCAATGTAACAAGGAATGTTGGTTCAAGTGGGTTCTGTCCTACTGAAGGTGCAATCATCACTGCAAGCATCGCAGGGTAGATACCAGCACAACCATTTTGACCGATTGACAGGCCGAATGAGCCGGCAAAGTTGGCAATACCATCAGGTACGCCGAGACGATTCGTCTGTGTATCAATGTTTAGTGGAAGCGCCCCTGCACTCGATCTTGAGGAGAAAGCAAATATCAATACTTCCCCTGCTTTTTTCACGTAAGTGATTGGGTTTAATCCCGATAGCGTAATAATGATTAAGTGAATGCCGAACATGATTAAAATCGCTACATACGAAGCAAGTACAAACTTGCCTAGACTATAGATAGCCGCAAAGTCAGACGTCGCTACGGTCGTTGCAATAATCGCTAAAATACCGTATGGAGTCAAGCGCAAGACAATCTTTACAACACCCATGATCAGAGAATAGATTGCATCGATTCCCTTTTTCACAGTAGCTGCATTTTTTTCATCTCTTCTTGTAAGTGTCAAATACGCAAATCCAAGGAATGCCGCAAAGATGACAACCCCAATTGTTGAAGTTGGTCGTGCACCTGTGAAGTCAAGAAACGGATTCGCAGGCAATAAGTCTATTAACTGATCAGGCAACGGACGGTCCGCGACTCCTTCCGATCGTTCTTCAATAGAAACACCGCGAGCAAGCTCAGCTTCTCCCTGCACTATTTCCTTCGCATCAAGGCCGAAAAGAAGTGTAACAGAAATCCCGATAACCGCGGCGATTGCAGTTGTTCCAATAAGAAGTCCTAATATCAATCCCGCCATCTTACCAAAATTCTTGCCGATTGTTATTTTCGTGAATGCCCCAAGAATTGAAATGAAAACGAGTGGCATAACAATCATCTGAAGTAATTTAACATAACCTGTTCCTATCAAGTTAAACCACGGCATAGACTCCTGCAATACTGTTGAATCTGTACCGTATGCGAAGTGTAAAATAAGTCCGTATGCGATTCCGAGACCCAGCCCGGTGAAAACACGTTTTGAAAACGAAACCTTTTTGCGATGCATACTATATAGTATACCGACGAGCAAGAGCAACCCGGCAATGTTTAAAATAAGTAATAATGTATTCACTTTTCTTCCTCCTAAGTTTTAGATAGCGTGTAGCATAAAGCACACTTTAAACCATTAATGTCTATCAGTCAAGTAGGTTTTATCTTAACTTCCACTGTTACTTCTTTTTTCTAAGTCTTCCGTTATACTAGTAAGATAAGCATTATATGTAAAGGAGGCCGCTTATGACTCAACTAATCAGCATCTCGGTTACAGCAGTTTTTATTTTGAATATATTTCTTGCGATTGCCCTTATCTTTCTAGAAAGAAGAGACCCAACCTCAACTTGGGCATGGCTCCTCGTCATATTTTTCATTCCATTTTTCGGTTTCTTTATTTACCTTTTACTCGGCAGGCAACTGAGGGAAAAACACCTTTTCCGGTGGGAAGGACGGAGTAAAATTGGTATCGATCAATTGATTGATTATCAAATTGAAGCAATAGAAGAAGATACCCTCGAATTTAGGCTAGATGATACAGCTCACTACAAGGATATGATTTACCTTCATCTTAGAAATAACCACGCTGTCTTGACGCAAGACAATGACGTTCAGGTTTTCAACGATGGCGCAGCTAAATTTGATGCACTTATCCATGACCTCGAGCAAGCAAAGGATCATATTCATTTTCAAACTTACATTTTCAAATTGGATACCCTGGGGACTAGGATACTAAACGTTTTAATACGAAAAGCGAAGCAAGGCGTAAAAGTGCGTGTACTCTTCGATGATATCGGTTCACGAGGGCTTCGCAAGAGACACTTGAAGGAACTGATTGATAACGGAGGAGATGTTGAAGCGTTTTTCCCAGCTACTATGCCGCTTATCAATCCTCGAATGAATTTCAGGAACCATCGTAAAATCGTTGTTATCGACGGGCGAATTGGTTATGTTGGTGGATTCAACGTAGGCGATGAGTACTTGGGGCTGAACAAGAAGTTTGGTTATTGGCGCGATACACATCTGCGGATTGAAGGAAGTGCGGTACACCCGCTTCAGACGAGGTTTATATTGGACTGGAACCAAGCATCTGAAAAAAATGATATCGAATATGCAGAACACTTCTTCCCTGCTATCCCTCGTAAAGGTTCCGTCGGGATGCAGATTGTGTCGAGTGGACCCGACTCAGAATGGGAGCAGATTAAAGACGGTTATTTGAAAATGATTTTCATCGCGAAGAAATATATTTATATTCAAACGCCTTATTTCATCCCAGATATCAGCTTCTTGGACGCGCTACGCATTGCATGTCTCTCTGGAATCGATGTGCGGATAATGATTCCGAACAAGCCTGACCACATGTTTGTATACTGGGCAACCTATTCAAATGTTGGTAAATTATTAAAAGCAGGAGCAAAAGTTTATATTTATGAAAATGGCTTCCTGCATACCAAGCAAATCGTCGTTGATGATGAGCTTTCAACCGTCGGAACTGCCAATATCGATGTCCGCAGCTTCAAATTGAATTTTGAAGTCAACGCCTTCATTTATGATCGTGAAAAATCACATGAATTAGCTGAGCTTTTCGAACAGGATATGCAATTATCGACTGAATTAACCTATGAAATGTATTTGGAACGTTCTCGTCTCATTAAATTAAAAGAATCAGTTTCAAGACTACTTTCACCAATTTTATGATATAAGAAAAGCTTAATACGCCCGCTAGACGCGACAGGCATAAGTCGAGCGGCTGGCGCCTGAAGCTAGACACTAAGAAAATCGCAAGATGTCTGGAGTCTAAATACCGACCTAAATACTTTCTTTTCATAGAACAAAAGGGACGCACCGCTAAAACGGTACGTCCCTTTTGTTCTATGAAAATATGAGTCACTTATGTGTTTATTGGACCCCTAAATATTCTTCTAACGTAAGATTTTTCTTGAAAATTTCGTCCGCAATTTCAAGACCAACATAACGGAAATGCCAAGATTCATGCATATATCCTGTAATCTGTTCTTTCCCCACTGGATAGCGCATAACGAAGCCGAATCGGTGAGCGTTTGCTGCCACCCATTTTCCTGCTTCTGTTTCCCCAAATGATGATGAAGCAAAGTGCTGTTCGAAATTCACTTCACCAATATCGAATGCCAGCCCTGTTTGATGTTCAGAATAACCCGGGCGTGCACTGTAGGTATCGGCCGCTTTCTCACCATCACGAGCAACATATCTCTCGTAAAGTGTCGTCTGGTATTCAAATGAGCGATAGGTGCTGAATGCATTGAGATTAAAACCAGTAAGTTTCGCTTCTGCCGCCATTCTTTCAAATGCCCCACGCGCTTTTTTGTCTTCTCCAGGTGCGTATGTTGCCGGAAGCGGATACTTTTTATTGGCGAGTAAAATCCCTTTTACAAACTTCGGTTCTTTAGGAAGCGTCTGACCTTCGATATATCCTCCGTTGTCAATCGCTGGATTCGGCTTTACTTCAGTACCAGATCCTGCACCGTTGTTTTTTGTTGGTTTGGATGGAGATTCAGGCGTAACCTCCTGCACTTTCCCCGGTTCGTCCTCTTCTTTCGTTTCTTCAGCATCTGGTTGCTCTACAAGGTCAGGGAGTTCGGTTGGTTCTGTTTCGTGGGCTGCGTCCTCATCTCCATTTGCAACAGACATACCAAAGACTTCTTGCCCTTTTTTAATACTTTTTTCTACATCCCAGTCATTCATTCCAAGTCCAATTAGGAGTCCTGTCATAATGAAGCCGGAAATAATTAAAGTGATTGTTAAAGCTTTACCCTTTTTTTTCTTATTGGTATAGTTGTTTTTTCGTTTCATCAATAAGCCTACCTTCTCAATATATATGTATAGTCTACCATCATTTTTCTTTGTGGTCTGCGTATGCTATCATTTAATTTCACGATTATTGAATAGTTTGCAAGGGAGCGATAGGATGAAGAACCAAAGATGGCTTTCGATGAGTTTTTTCGCTTTTTTCTTTACTTGGGGCGTATTTCTTCCCTATTGGACTGGCTGGCTAACAATTGAAAAAGGTTTATCCGTAACAGCAGCAAGTTTTATTATGGGTGCTGGAATGATTGCACGATCGTTATCCACATTCCTTATCTTCCCGTATCTGACACGAAAAATGTCCATGATCCGCGTGATGAAATGGATTTCACTTACAGCACTTATTTTAACGCTCCTCTATTTACCAGACTCACCTTTCATCGTACTTCTTATTATTACCGTTCTATTCAGTGCAATCTATCCGATGATATTGCCTGCCGTCGAAAGCGGCGCGTCTATTTTAATGCAGATAGAAGGAATTCATTACGGAAAGAGCCGATCGTTCGGATCAATTGGCTACACTATTGCTTTGTTATTAATCGGAGCAGCTACAGCTATTTGGACTGAGCAAGCAATCCTTTACATAATGATTGTTGGGTTAACTATCTTAACATTATTTTTCATGCGACCAGCACCAGAAGCTTTGCGATTAAATCCAGTTCATGACGACACTACTAAACAAGCCATCAATTTCAAATCGCTCTTGACGTCCAAAGAATTTGCAATCGTCTTGCTACTCGCCATCCTTTTACAAGGGGCGCATGCGTCCTATTATAACTTCGGATTCATCTTCCTAGATAATCTTGGTGTTAATGGTCTTTATATCGGGATTATCTTGAATATAGCAGTGTTATTTGAAATATTGTTTTTTACACGTGCTGATCGATTGCTTGCAAACCTTAAAGTCTCCACGATGTTTCTCATAGCAGGGATCGGATCCACGGTAAGATGGGTACTAATTGCTTTATTTCCATACATATCTGTTTTCATCGGTACTCAAATACTCCATGCCTTGTCGTTTGGTGTAGCCCATTTTGCGTTCATAAAATTCATTTCTCAAAAACTGCCCCATGATCAACTTGCTACAGCACAAGGAATGTATGCAGCATTCGCGATGAGCCTGAGCACCGCAATCCTGACATTTTTAGGTGGTTACTTATATGACGTTTCGCCACGGCTCGCATTTCTCGGTATGATTATTTGTTCTATTCCGGCTATCATCATCGTGCTGATGACTAGAAAGAAATATGCCTATTAATAGAATAGACGCTTACCGGAAATTTCAGTTCCCGGTAAGCGTCTTTTCTTTACCTATATGTGTTGAAATAAAGAATCCTACCAACAACGCTAGGGGACGCCTTCGCTGGAGATTATATAGAATCACTCATTCAACATATATAGTTAATCATATGTTCAACTTACCTAACAATATTAAATATGAGCAACACTACAAAAGCGCCTCCGAAAAAAATAGACATCCATAACATCCATTTCGACTCGCGTACCATACCCTGCTCACGAAATGATTTCGCCCGAGCCCCATTTGTCAATGAAAACAGAGCCACCATCGACAAAACAGCGTTGTTCAAGTCGAGCTTGATGATGAAATAGACCGAAGCTAATGCGGCTGCTACAATCCCGATTCCAAATAACCATTTAGTCTGCACATCGATAACCTCCTATGCCTTGTAATCTACATATGTTGACCATTATCTGATTCCTGTAATCTGACCAGAAAAAAGGCCGAAGATTTCTCTCCAGCCTACTTTCATTTATCGTCTTTAGTGTCTATCTTTTTTACTTCTTTTACTTCTTTTACTTCTTTTACTTCTTTTACTTCTTTTACTTCTTCAGCATTTATAACCTCTTCAGCATCTTCTACAACCAGTTCAGGATGCTTGTAATAGAACTTGCGGCCTAAGTACGTTTGGAAGATAAGGAGAAGTCCCCCAACTGCCCAGTAAAGGGGTAGTGCTGCCATCGCCTTGAATGAAATGAACATAATCATAACTGGCGATAAGTAAATAAATGCTTTCATCTGTTTCTTCTGCTGCTCCGGCATTGTCCATAGTGATACACGTGCTTGGACGAAGTAAACTGCACCAGCAAGAACCATCATAATCATATCCGGCTCTCCGAGATTAAACCAAAGAAACTCATGTGTTTGTACTTCAGTAGAATTGAGGATAGCAAAGTAGAGACCCATGATGATTGGCATCTGGATGACTAACGGAAGACAACCCATATTAAGTGGATTGACACCATGCTTCGAATAAAGTCCCATCATTTCTTGCTGAAGCTTCACTTGCTCATCTTTTTGTTCTTTTTCTTTTGCTTCTTTCAAACGCTTTTGAATGTCTTCCATCTCAGGGCGGAGCGCATCCATTTTAACTTTCATATTCTGTTGCGACTTATAGTTTTTCAGCATAAGCGGCATTAGGACCAACCGGATTAATACCGTAATGAGTATAATCGACAGGCCGTAATTCCCATTGAAGAAATCACTGAAAAAATGCAGTAACCAATCCATCGGCTTAACGAAAAGATTATAAAATGTACCTTCTTTGTTCTCGATGCCTGCACAACCGCTTAGAAAAACGGCAGTGGTCATTAACATCGTAACTAATCCAATTTTCTTCTTCATTAGATTCACCTTCACTATTTCAAACTATTAAAAAGTATACCTTACCTAGTCCTCAAATTACAACGATTGACCGTTCGGAAAATTTTTTCTTCCCCAGTAATGGAGTAACGAAAATAATCTCCTGCCAGACCTCTTCGGAATTGCCTAGGTGTTTGACCGGTTTATTTTTTATCTATGCGTGTGAAATAACTTTGATTACAAAATAGAATCGCTCAGATATATCAGGAATTTTATTTTCAGGAAAACATAGGTAGTATTGAGATTCTTCCAGAGCACAAAATTTTCGTATGTACTTCATAAATTTCATTCTGTTCCGTCTTCACGAGTAGAATCCTGGAGGAGCTTCTGGGTTGTTGCCTGTCGTATATATATTTCATTCTTCCCTCAATACCCAAATGCAAGAATCCCTAACATAATTTAATAAAAAAACACTTCCATGTAGGAAGTGTTTTTGGTATCGTACTACATTTTTATTTGATGGATTGTTCCGCGCCTGATTCGTTTTGTTCTTTTTTATGGTAGAGTCCATCTGTTTCAGGGGTCATCTTCACATCATCTTCAATTTCTTGGTTATAATAGTGGACACTCGTTTGAGCACCTTCACTTACCATTTTGTTATCTTGAAGATCATATGGATCCGAATGTCCGACTTTAGTTTCGGAAGATCTATTCAACTTTTGTGATTCGATGAATGAATCAACTTTTGTTTTCATATTACTAAAAGCCACTTGTGCCTTATCCCTATTTTCTTTTTTACTGAAGTAGGCATAAGCCCCCGCCGCCATCGTTGCAAGTAATAAATTATTATTTCGTTTACGACCCATTCAAATCATTCCTCCCAGATTTAATGAAAAAAGTATTGTATAGAGAGTATACCCTCATCTGCCAGTTTAGAAACTTTCATTTTCATACGTTTAATAAAATCATATCCACATGCGGAATTCCACCATCTTCATAAGGCTCCGAAATCGCATTAAATCCATGCTTCTCATAAAATCCAACAAGATGTTGCTGAGCCTGCAATCGAATCTTTTCAGGTTTCCAATGTTTCTTTGTAAAGTCAACGCTTCGTTCCATAAGAATATGTGCAAGCCCTGTGCCCCTTTTGTCCTCTCTGATGATGACCCGACCAATGGATGGCTCCATATACTTCACACTAGCCGGAAGAAGCCGTGCATAGGCGGCCAGTCCTTCCTCATCGCAACAGAATATATGAATCGCATCGTAATCATGACCATCAACTTCATGATACGCACAATTTTGCTCCACGATGAATACATCAACACGTAACTTCAACATTTCATATACTTCATGACCGCTTAATTCCCCAAATTCGTTATAAGTCCACTTCATCCAGCATCTCTCCCATATATATCATTTTCATTACATTGGTAGTTTTCATCCAAGTTATTTGTTATGATTACAAAAAGAAATGCAGAGGTGACAGTGCAATGATCCGACTAATGACTGCCATGGATAGTATGCACGTTCAACAGATTGTTTTTAAGACTTGGAACGAAACCTATAAAGATATTATTCCAGCAGAAATCCAAAAGAAATTTATCAATCGCTCCTACTCAGAAGCGATGCTACTGAAGCGCATGGAGAAAACGTATGTGCTAGTAGCCGAATGTGAAGGTATTCCTATCGGTTTTTCCAGTTTCACGAAAAAAGATGAAGATGGCGATTCTGAATTGACTGCTATGTATATTTTACCATCGCATCAGAAAATGGGCTATGGTAAAAAGTTAGTTGAATACTCTCTGTCGTTACTTTCAGACGCACAGAAATTATTTGTTTATGTAGACGAACGCAATACGGTTGGACGAGCCTTTTATGAGAAACAAGGCTTTGAGTTACTTGATGTCTTTGAAGAATATTTCGAGGGCTACCCTGTAGTAACAGCCCAATATGTATTTTGTATTCATTCCCCAGCACTTGCCTTACACTAAAAAAACACTTTCCCCCAATTGGAGGAAAGTGTTTTTTTTACATTATTATAAAGGTCTCATTGTTCCATCATACTTATCATCCACGAACTGCGACTCCTGTGTTAGTGGTGGTTTCTTGGTAAAACAAAGGATTCCAGCAATGTACAGAAGAATTGAAGTCAATGAAATAATCCCAGCAGTCAAACCGGCGATAATGAACATAATCCCAGCAAGCTTAGGATTTTTGTTCTTCCAAATGCTCACAATCCCAATTATCGTCAAGATAAAACTAATGATTAAGCTGATAATGATTAACCACATAAACCCACCTACTAGGGAAAAGACCGAATAAATTGACTCTAGTTCCATTGGTGTTAGCGTCGGATCATATGCCATCATCTCCGAATCGAATTCTACACGGAACATCGGCTCCGACTTCACATAGTTAAATAAAGCCAGTGAGGCGAAACTTAGAATAACACCTACTGCCGTAAATATGACACTTATTATCGATAATACTCTTTCTACTGTACGGCTCATGATATACACCTCTCTCTTAATCTCTATATATGATTATACGTTCAACTGAAGGATAGGTTTCACTTTTTCAAACAATAACATGACAAAGATGTTTCATTAAATAGTGAACGGGTATTCTGTATATATGCAGGCATCATAGCCCAAATTAGGAAAGGGGACGATACAAATGGAGAAGAAACTGATTTTCAGTCAAGCCGACATGATGTATACTGTCGCCGGCGCTACTGTATTAACTAGTATAGTGTACTTAATTACTTTATTGTGAGGGATTTGAATGAATCGAACTTTACCGCGTGAAATATAAAAGGCAATCCTTAGTTTTATAACTAAATGGATTGCCTTTTATTATTTTTCACACTTTTACATCATCATAATCTTTGTAGCGTTCAAAAGCTGTTACAACATACGAGCAGACAGGCTCCATTTTTAACTCATGTTCACGCGCATAACTCGCTGCACGGTCCAGTATTTTTTTTGCAACGCCTTGTCCTCGGAGTTCAGGTGAAACGAATGTATGATCCATCACCATCACATCCCCAAGAATTGTCCATGTAATTTCTGCAAGCATCGCTCCATTTTGTTCATAACGGAACGCGAATGCATCCCCGCCCAATTCAACAAATTCGAATTCCATCTAAACTACCCCTTTTCAATAAATTCTCCTTCATAATACAACATTTTACTTCCCGATTACTTAAACCAAGACTGAACGGATTCGAAAAGGTTCGCAAAGAACTCCTTCACACTTTCCCAAAAGCCAGGATCAATATCACCGAGTGTTTCTTTTATTTTCGATGTCATATCCGATAATTGCTCAGATAATTTATTGAAATCGATATCTAAATTTCTAATTCTGTCCATTAAGTCTATGAGCAATTGCCGATCCGCATCACTTAAATTAATATTAAGCTTTTTCATTTGCTCTGTGACAATTTTCTCAACCTCTTCTTTTGTCGCCGGATTTTTCTCTGCGATTTGCTTTTTAATTTCCGTTAGAAGCTCGGCTACTTTGTCACTATCGACACCGGGTTCTTTCGCAAACTTCGTCGCAAGATTCAATTCATCATTTGCGACATCAGTCCGCTCTGTATCAAGTTTCTCACCAGTCACTTCATAGGCTTTGTATATTCCAACTAACGCGGAATGGCCCGTCACTTTTTTCGGTGAGGCTACCTCGACAATTGCGTCTTCGATTCCGGCCGTTAACATTGCCGTTGCATAGATTTCTGGTGTCACCTGTGTAATATTATCCTGTGTAACAATCGTGATGACAAGCCCTTTGCCTTCTTCCTGCCTCGTGATTTTAGCTGAAGAATACATACGTGCCTTGCCATTGCCATCTTTAATATATTTCACAAGGTCACTGCCATCAACGGATATTTCTTCCACTTCCGCTTCTTGTGCAACGCCCAAACTATTCTTCACACTTTCTTTTTCTGCGTCTGATAAATCTGCACCGTAAACAACGATTGGTACACCTAGTTTTTCATTGATGACTGGATCTTCTGCATGTACGGTCGCCGGAACCGTGATTCCGATTACCAGTACAGCCGCCATCATTATTGTCAGTAGACGTTTCATGTTGATTCCCCCTCTTTCTAGGAATTAATACGATTCCCGGTTGATAAAGGTTCCCGAACTTCGGTATTATTTCAACAATGTCCATCCATCATTCTGTTCAATTCTGCCTTCTTTCATGAGTTTACCAAGTGCACGTTTGAATGATGCTTTACTCATATTGAACATTTCTTTTATCTCGTCAGGTGTTGATTTATCCGTGAAGGGCATACGTCCCTTAGCTTCATTCAAATAACGAAGGATTTTTTCAGCATCGTCTCCCTGACGCTCCTCTTTACGAGGCAACATCGATCCGTTCACTGTTCCATCTTCACGGACACCAATAATACGGACAGTCATTTCTTGGCCGAGACGAGGTTCACGTTCCTGTTCTGTATTGTGGATGAAAATACGGTAATTTTCAGGAATGCTAAGCATAAACGAACCAACTGGTAACAAGCGATACGCTCTTGCCTTCAAGTCCATGTTAAAGACGGAAGTAGGTGCTTCAATGATTTGTTCTAATACGCGTTCTTCTGTAGCAAGTCGGCCGAAAATAGTACCGCCCAAATCCATTCGAAGCGTCATATACAACGCATCGTCTACCTTCGGCCATAGAGCCCGCACTTTAGGCATATCATTTTTATTCACAAGCACTTCGATTGAAGAACCGATATCAACATAAACACCTTCATGGTCATCCACACGTATTACACGTGCCCAGCCAAATGTCTCAGCTGTCATGTGTGGAATCTGCATCGTCGCAGAAAGCTCTCCGCGTCTATTCATGTAAAGGAAAACTTTTACTGTATCTCCTTCTTGAATGTTTTCGTCTGCATCAGATGCATTCAACATAATATGTTCTTGTTCGCTATCGCCACCCAATATCCATCTTGAACCGTCTTGCTCCAACACTTCTAACTCCACCGCATAACCTGATTTTAGTTGTTCCATTATTTATCTACCTCTTTCTCCTGATCCATTACACGTAATTTTCTAACAAATTCTTCGTCTTGTCCCATCGCTTCGACCAGATCAGTTATTCGATCCATCGCATTCCAGCTTAGGTGATGTTCAATTCCTTCCACGTCCCCATAAATATTTTCTTCATCGACTCCAATAATGCGAAGAAACTGTTCAAGGAGATCATGACGTCGAACAAGTTTTTTTCCGAACGAAAACCCTTTTCCTGTCAATTCGAGACCTTTGTAGCGTTCATAAACAATATAGCCTTCCTTGTCGAGACGCTGAGCCATTTTTGTAACGGATGAAGGGAGAACCGCCAAGGATTCAGCTACATCCGATACACGTGCAACGCCTTTCGCTTCGATATGCAAATAAATCTGTTCAAGATAATCTTCCATACCTGGTGTTGCCAACTGTACCGCCTCCAGTATGTATACCCAGTCTCATTCCCAATCACTACTTTTCAAACGTCCCTAGTTTAACTTTTAATTGGCGGGGGTAAAGATAGAATACATCAGTAAAGGGGGAATTCACATGGGTCGAATTATATGGTTACTCATTGTAGCATTATTCGTGTTTTGGTTGTTAGGTCTCGTATTCAAGATTGGCGGAGGACTAATTCACATTCTTCTAGTCATCGCGGTTATTGCATTTATTTTCAATCTTATTTCCGGAAAACGAAGCGTGTAACGAAAGGGATGTCGACATTAGTCGGCATCCCTTTTTTAGTGTCTAGCTTCAGCGGCCAGACGCTCGGGTCATAAGCCAGACCAGCTAGGAAGGATTGAAGTGCATCCCTCCCGGGTAAAGAGCACCGCGTCGCCGGTCCGTTTTATGCCTGTCGCGTCTATACGGGCCGCTTCCGCTTTTCTTTAGTCTATTTTCGCATAGATGCATGTATTTCGTAAAACATTACCATCGGGTGATAAGGAATCTTGTTTCAAAATTCCTTCGAGGGTGAACCCTGCACGTTCTGCGACGCTACGACTTTTCATGTTTTCTTCATCACAACGAATTTCCACTCTGCGCGCTCCAAGCTTTTCGAAGGCAAATTTTTCAATATGTTTAACGGCTTCGGTCATATAGCCCTGGCCTTCAAATTCTGTAGCTAGCCAGTAGCCAATCTCGAATTTCGGAATCGACCAATCGATTCGATGTAGTCCCGATGAACCGACAAACTTCCCGGTTTCTTTATGGTAAACATGGAAGCGCAGGTCTTGTCTTGTGATGAAATTTGCAACTGCTTTTCGCAAGCTTTCTTCTGTCATATGCAGCTCCGGTTCCGGTTGCGCCCATGGCATCCACTTGCGAAGCGCAGGTAATGAAGCCCTAATCGCATTCCAAGCATCTGTTGCATCGCCAAGTTCAGGAGCCCGAATGACAAGCCGTTCTGATTCGAATGACTCCGCGAAATCCGGGATACGAGGGGATGCCGCAGAACCTCGTGACTTCTCTCCGTCTTCCCAAATCACAGGCGTTGTCGTTCCCGCCATGAAATCTTCCCGCGTAATACCATAGGTCACTGCATCATAATAGGAATGTTCTTTAGGCGAAAACCAAGCTTTCCGAAGATGTGCTTCCTTGACAAAGCCTGCACGTTCGAACGTTTTTCGCATCGCAAGATTATCTTGTCTCGTATGACCTTCGAGACGAATTTTCTTGCCTGGCAATCCGAATACATATTCCGCGACAAGTCGAAGAGCCTTCGGGCCGTAGCCATATCCCCTCGACATATCTGCAATACGTAAATCGAACAACGGAATTTCATCTTGCAAGTCGTAAATTTTTACGATTCCTACTTTTTCTCCGGCGTCATTTTCCACCCAAAACGTTTTGACTTCATCCGACTCATAGCCGCCCTCTTCGATTGTTTTTTCAATCAAATGACGTCCCGGATCAGAGTTACCGTGGTAAGGCCACGTATTAGTTGTCATGAAATGAATAAGTTGCTCCTGCTCTTCCATTGTCCACTCTTGTAAATACATTAGAATTCGCCTCCGTATAGAAACTACTTACTTATGAACGCGTAGCAACCGCAACGAGTTCAGCACAACGAGTAGCGTGGCACCCATATCCGCGAAGATGGCAATCCATAATGTCAGCCAACCGGGAATGATAAGAAGCAATGCTATAATTTTTAAGCCTAATGCAAACATAATGTTTTCTTTGATGATTCGCAATGTTTTTCGGCTTAATTTCATTGTATAAGGTAATTTCCCTAAATCATCTGCCATTAGTGCAATATCTGCTGTTTCCAATGCAGCGTCCGTTCCTGCTCCACCCATTGCTATACCAACTGAAGCTGCAGCTAAGGCAGGCGCGTCATTGATGCCATCACCAACCATGGCAACACGGCCATATTCGTCACTCAATTGTTTAATCGCTGTTAATTTGTCTTCCGGCATTAGTCCGGCGCGTACATCCGTAACACCGAGCTCAGCAGCAATTGCTTCTGCCGTTACTTGGTGATCGCCTGTCAGCATGACTGTATGACGGATACCTATACTTTTCAGTTGTTCAAGGACGTCACGACTTTCCGCACGTATGGGATCCGCCACGGCTAGCAGTCCGCTAAAATCAGTACCCGTGACAATCGCCATGACAGACTTTCCTTGTCGTTGAAGGGATGCCGCTTGCTGTAATATGTCTTCTGGCAATGAAGAAAGTTCTTGTGCCCAGCTTAGGCTGCCAATATAAGTCGTCATGCCATCAATTTCAGCATAAGCGCCTTTTCCGGTAACCGATTGAAAATTGGACACAGCGACTATCTGCGCACCATGTTGATGCGCGTAATCGACAACCGCTTTTGCAAGCGGATGCTGTGACATTGACTCGACTGCTGCGATTGCACTTAATAATTGCTCTTGAGCGATTTCTTTACCTACGATGAAATCCGTTACTTCCGGATACCCTTTCGTTAACGTTCCGGTTTTATCGAACGCAATAACGTCAAGTCTTCCTGTTTCTTCGAGGTGGATACCGCCTTTAATCAGCACGCCTTGACGCGCCGCGTTACCAATCGCTGTGACAATCGCAACTGGTGTAGAGACAACAAGTGCACACGGACAGCCGACGACGAGTACAGCAAGACCTTGGTAGATCCACGCGTTCCAATCGCCACCGAGTAATGGTGGTATTATGGCCACAAGAATTGCAATCACGATGATTGCAGGTGTGTAGTATTTCGCGAATTTATCAACGAACTTTTGAGATGGTGCTTTTTCTGCTTGCGCATCTTCTACGAGATGGATGATCTTCGCAATTGTTGTATCGCCGACAAGCTTTGTAACCGTTACTTCAAGTGCACCCTCTTCATTAAGCGTGCCCGCGAATACATTATCACCAGATTTTTTTTGGACAGGGATGGATTCCCCTGTAATCGCTGCTTGATTGACCGTAGATGAACCCGTTAGAACAGCGCCGTCCATAGCGATTTTCTGACCTGGTTTTACGATTAGAATATCGCCGACGATGATGTCTTCTGTCGGAAGTTCCATAAACGTTTCCCCTCGTTTTACGAGGGCGGAAGGCGGTGCAATATCCATCAATTGTCGGATGGACTGTCGTGCTTTATTCATTGAATAGGCTTCTAACGCTTCACTAACCGCAAACAGGAAGACGACAACCGCACCTTCACGCCATTCCCCAATAATGGCAGCACCAATAATGGCAATCGTCATCAGCGTTTTCATATCGAATTCGAAACGGACCAAATTTCGCAATCCTGTTTTGAATATGCTTGTTCCACCAATTACAATGGCAATTGCAAATAGGGCAATTGCTGCAGGATGTGTTTCAGCGTAACGAAATGACACATACATCCCTATTAGTAAGAAAAGCAATGAAAAAAGGGTAACGAGATTTTCTTTCCGTTTAAAGAAAGACGTTTTCGGCTCAATCTTCTTATTCTGAAGTGGGACAACTTTAATGCCGTCAAAAGCACCTGCTGCTTCGAGGTCTTCAATCGTTGCACTGCCACTAAATGCTAATTTTGATGCACCGAAATTCACTTGTACATCCTCAATAGAAGGCAGGTTTTTAACGTTTTTTTCAAACTTCATCGCACAACTGGCACATGTTAGATTCTCCAACCTATATTCTTTTTTCTCAACCGTTGCCATGCTCAACACCCTCTATCGTATGCTCGTGTGCGACTTTCACAAGTTGGTGGACGTGATCGTCTGCGAGCGAATAGTAAACCATCTTCCCTTTTCTCCTTGATTTAGCAAGTGCTTGTTCGCGCAAATAACGTAAGTGATGGGAAGCTGTCGCAACGGAAGAACCAATCACTGCCGCAACGTCACATACACACATTTCTTCTTCTAGTGTCAGCGAAAAAGCAATTTTTAATCTGGTTTCATCCGCCAACGCCTTAAATATCGCAACAGCCGCACCCACATCAGGGAGCGCCTTCTGTACCCGATTCACAACTTCTTCATGAACCGTTGTCACTTCACAAACTTCTTTTACCGTCATATTTACACCTCATTCAAATGGTTGTTTGATTAACTTTAGTATATGTAATTCCTCTTGTAATTGCAAGGCTAATCAAACGGTGCTTTGAATGTGAATTTCCGCTTGATTTATTACTCAAAAGAAGGGTTTAACAGATAGGCGTAGAAGACTTATACTTACTAACAATGTAACTTTACATGTCAGACATACGAAAGTAGGGATTCCGATGTATAACCGAATACTAGTCGCGGTCGACGGCTCAGTAAACTCGCACCGCGCAGCCAAACATGCCGCTCAACTTGCCTCGTTATGCCAAGGAGTGGCCGTTGAAATCCTTTATATCCTTGAGTTTGACCGAACACGTTCAGATGTACTTGATAATGCTAGCAGTGATGATCTCCATATCGATCGCAAGAAGCGACTCATGCCCATCGAGGAGGCTTTCGAGCAGTTTCAAATCCCCTTTAAGCTTGTCATCAAACACGGTGACCCTGGACCAATCATCGTTAATTTTGCCAATAGTGGTGAATTCGATCTTGTCGTTCTCGGTAGCCGTGGCCTGAATACTTTTCAGGAAATGGTGCTAGGCAGTGTGAGTCATAAAGTAGCAAAACGTGTGACAGCACCGGTTTTGATTGTTAAATAACAGAGGCTCTTAGCGGTGGATAAGATAATGCATCGGTTTACCCGCGTTTCCAAAGTTTCACCAAATTAAAAACGGGGCGCATTAGCGCTCCGCTTTTAACTTCAACGTATATCCTTCTTTAATGTCCCCATCCAAAACAGTTTCATGGTAATTACCATTCACCCAGTCATCTGCTTGATCGTGGAACCATTGCGATTTTATATGGCCACTTTGACCCGGCCCTACAATATGATTCGCTTTCGATAAATCGGACAAATCGGCAACAAAGCGCCAAGGTGCACCGTGATTTACAGTACCATCTGCCTGAAATGCTGCAGCCTGGACTGTAACATTCGAACCGCCGATTGCCTGTTTCTTCGGATTTAAGAAATATTCAAAGATTGGAGATGCGCCTGATAGAGCGTGCGGAAACTCCAACTGATGGAAATCTCCCCATTGCCAATCCGCGATTTTATCACCGAACAATCCTTCAATCTCTTCGATTGAATTTACAAATGAATCGAAGACCCACTTATCAACACCGCCATACTCTTCCACCCAGGCCCCTGGTTCACCCGCATAAGCGTCGCGCAACATTTTGTCGGTAATTGTCCCTTTCGCCGGCAGAAGCTCATAAACGTCCTCAGGCATCGTTGCACTGAGCATGCCAATTGGCAATTGTTTTATCCATTTATGAAAGACAAGTGGTGCCGCCGCATCTGCGGAATCATATTGATCCCACTCGCGAAGCATTTTTACAATTTCTTTGTACTTTCCGACAGCGGCGTCTTTCATTTCAATTGAACCAATCATATCGTCCAAGAACTCACGAGCGTATAAGTTCTTCTGATCCATCTGCAATTTCATCATATCTTCCGCCGTGAAATTATCTCCTTCGCGAAGCACTTCCGCTATTCGTTCATAGCGATAAGGCTGTGCCCAAAGTTTTGTAATATGATACGGATATGAATCGTCAACAATTTGATTATTTGCTGTGGCAATGAACCCTTCTTTAGGATTCACGACACGCGGTAATTCATCATATGGAATGTAGCCCGTCCAGCCATAATCGGAAGAGTCGCCTGGTACAGGCAATTGCGCATCCCCTTGTTTCCTGATAGGAATACGACCGTTCGCTTTATAAGCAATAGTGCCGTCATTCGCCGCAAACACAAAGTTCTGTGCTGGTGCATGGAAGTCTTCCAAAGCCATCTCAAAACTTTCCCAGTTGGAAGCTTTGTTCATCTTCATAATCGCTTCGAGTTCTTTTGTCGGTTCCAGTGCTGTCCATTGCATTGAAAACAGCGCGTTTGGATCTTCATCTTTGTAAAGAATGTCCGAAATAATCGGGCCATGTCGCGTAACCATTACTTCAAACGGTACATCCTCCTCGCCTTTTACAGAAATCGTTTCATCTCTTACCTCAGCCTGTTCCCATTCTCCATCATAGAGAAATTGTGTCCGATCTTCAGGATTTGGAGTTTCGATATATAGATCTTGTACGTCAGGTCCAACGTTCGTCACACCCCATGCAACGTCGTCATTATGCCCAAGAATAATTCCTGGAATCCCTGCAAAAATAACACCGCTAACGTTTTGTTCAGGTGATTGCAAATGCATCTGATACCAGATCGCCGGCGTATCAAGCCCGAGATGCGGATCATCTGCTAGAAGCGGTAATCCTGAAGCCGTTTTATCCCCCGACACGACCCAGTTGTTACTACCGTTGAATTCAGGCGGCACAAGACCAGGGTCGAACTGACCAGCCACAGCGACCGGATTCGCAATGTTAGCCTCAATAATAGAAGACGCATTTTCCGGATAAACGGTGAACAACTCCCGTGCTAATTCTTCCGAGAAATTATTCAACGCCCAATGCCTGACAGCTAAACTATCCCAGTTTCCGCCGAGGTCATAAGCCATATACTTACCTATCGTCAGCGAATCGATTTCTGTCCATGGTTCAGGCGTGTAGCCCAGGACCTTGAATTCATAAGGAAACTTCCCATCTCGCTCCGCCTCCTCAATGAATGCATTGACTCCTTCCGCATACCAGCTGAGCACCTTTTTCCCTTCCTCACCATAGCCGTCATAAGACGCTTCGGCCGCCGAGCGCAAGCTAAATGTACGGAACTTCTTATCCGTTCCAACAGCCACTTCCCCAACTACTTCGGATAATCGACCACTCGCTTGCCTACGAGCCATATCCATTTGAAATAAACGGTCTTGGGCTTGCACATAGCCTTGAGTCCTATACAAATCCGCGTCCGATTCCGCCGTTATATGCGGTACGCCAAACTCATCCCGGACGATTGTCACATCTTCATCTAGAATTTCCACACTTACTTCTCCATCAATAAACGGTTTCGACTTCGCTATGTAACTATTTACAATAAGTAGTACCACAATAGCCAAAACTATAATTGATCCAAACACCGACAACATAACTTTTGGCCATTTCCCCATCCGTTTCCCCTGTTTCACCATTTCACGCACCTTCCCTATCTCCCTTAATGGTATTCTACTATTTCATTTATATTCCTTCTTTCTCCAAACAAACCTTAGGGCAAAAGTGGTAACTCAACACAACCGATTATATATCCGCGATACCGAGCATAAACGAAACACAACCGATCATATATCCGCGATACCGAGCATTAACGCAGCACAACCAATCATATATCCCTCACACCGAGCATTAACACAACACAAACAATCATATCCCCGACACCGAGCATTAACGCATCACAACCGATCATATATCCGCGATACCAAGCATTAACGCAGCACAACCGATCATATATCCCCGACACCGAGCATTAACGCAGCACAACCAATCATATATCCGCGATACCGAGCATTAACGAAACACAACCGATCATATATCCGCGACACCGAGCATTAACACAGCACAACCAATCATCCATCCAAATCCCCTCAACAAAAAAGGATAGGACAGCCACTAACGGCCGGTCCCATCCTCTTCTATTTTATCCTTATGCAAAACCTCATATAATTCATCCTCAGTAGAAATATCCGCTAACTTCACATTCGACCGGTAAGCCGCTCGGACGATCAAATGTCCGGCAACCGGTGCAGTTAGAAAGACGAACACAATTCCTAAAAGAAGGCGTACACTTACGAAATGTTGACTAAACAAAAAGTAAATAAAAGCACCTGACAAGGTTAGCAAAACAGCGAGCGTCGAACTTTTCGTCGCAGCATGAGATCTCGTGTAGACATCAGGCAGCCGAAGCAATCCAAAGACACTGATTACGCTCGCAACTCCGCCTGTTAAAATCAGAAACGCGCCTACGAATTCACCTATCGTGTTTACGTTCAACGATAACACCCCTCTCGATGAATTTAGAGAAGGCAATTGTACCAATGAACGATAGAATTCCCAAAATAAGAATGACTTCTAAAAATGCTTTCGTGTTCATCACCACTGAAATTACGGCTATCATAGCAATCAAGTTTACACCAATCATATCGAGCCCGATAACGCGGTCCGGCATCGAAGGGCCGAGAATGATTCGTATGACAGCTATTGCAATCGTTATTGAGAATAATACGAGCGAAGTCGTCAGCATTGCTTGAATCATCAGCGGGTCACCTCCATGATTGCTCTTTCAAAGTTATGCAGTTGCATCAAAAGTCCATCGCGAGATTGTTCGACGTCCATCGCGTGAATAAACAGGACATTTCCTTCAGGGGATACTTCCATGACGACAGACCCCGGGGTCAGCGTCAAAAGCAACGACAGCATCGTCACTTCTGAATCACTCTCTAAGACTGTTTCATATTTAAAAATACCCGGTTTAATTTTCAGCTTTGGGCTAAGTATTTGTTTCAATACAACTACGCTCGATTTGGTCAATTCGGATATGAAGATGAAAAGCAGCTTGAATGTCGCATACAAACGGCGCAAGTAGAATTGCGTGCCGAAAAATCTATGCATGAAAAATATGATTCCTATCCCAACCAGGAAGCCGGCAAAGAAAGTCGTAAACTTTAGCTCATCCTCATCGATTAAGAGCATCCAGAGCAGAGCTATAAATAAATTCAACAGTAACTGGGCTGGCATTAGCCTTCACCTCTTCTTTTCGGTCATTGGACGGGATTGTCTTCGATTAACGGTTGTCATTCAAAACCGCGTCTATATAGATATCAGGATTTGTCAGTGTTCGGGCTGCATCTGAAACGTATGGCGCAAGTGCCTCTGCTCCAACTCCCAGCGCAATTGTCAGTACACCAAACAGGACGAGTGGAATAAGCATCCCTTTTTTAAGCGGTACATCGTCATCTTCATTGATAATCGTTTCGCCCCAAAAGCAGTTTAGGAAAATCCGCAGAAGTGAATACAAAACGAAAATACTTGATAGGAACGCGATTGCAAGCAAGACGAACGCACCCGCCTCAATCGCCCCTTGGCCAACGTACACCTTTCCGATGAACCCGCTAAGCGGCGGAATTCCCGCAAGTGACAGCATTGTGATGAAGAACAGCCACCCAAGTAATGGATAATTGCGAATCAACCCACTCATATTTTCAATCCTTGCAGTTCCAGTTAAGTAGATCATCGTCCCTGCGATAAGGAATAACAAAGCTTTAATAATCATGTCATGGATAAGATAATAAATAGACCCTTGAATCGCCACTTCTGTCGAGACAGCAAGGCCAACGAGTATAAACCCTACTGCAATGACGACGTTATAGGACACAATCTTCCGGATATCATTGTAGGCGATTGCACCAATACTACCGCCAATCATCGTGATTCCCGCCATAATGCCAATCATCAAATGTGTAACACCAGGCTCGTGATAAAAAATGAGCGTAAACACGCGGAACATTGCATAGATACCGACTTTCGTAAGCAAAGCACCGAACAAAGCCGCAACTACTGTCGGTGGTGCACTGTATGACCCTGGCAACCAGAAATATAGAAGTAGTCCAGATTTCAAACTAAATACAATGAGGAAGACAATGCTAATCACTGTCAACAGCGGCCCTTGCCCGACTTCTGCAATACGTACTGATAGATGTGCCATATTAAGCGTACCTACCGTACCATATAAGTACGCGATTCCAACGAGGAAAAACCACGATGACAGTACATTTATAGTTATGTATTTAATTGATTCGACGAGTTGAACTTTCCTGCCTCCAAGTGTTATGAGCACATAAGAAGATAGAAGCATAACTTCAAAACAGACGAATAAGTTGAACAAGTCACCCGTTAGAAATGAACCATTAACGCCCGCAATCAGGAAAAAAACGAACGGATAAAAGAACATATTCTCATGCGCTCGACCAATCGACGAGAACGCATAAATTAGAAGGATTCCTGTTACAATCGCTGTCGTCAATACAAGTAGCATAGAGAATGAATCTGCGACAAATGAAATTCCGTATGGTGGCAACCAGCCCCCGAAATCGAGCCGTAAAATACCGTCCGCCTGAATCATGTTCAAAATATAAACACTGATCGCTACGGTTGCTACGATTGAAACAAGACTGAACGCCCGTTGAACTTTCACATAAGGCCGGAGAAATACAAGTAAAATCCCTGTTAACAAAGGTATAATCATTGGCATAACTATAATATTATTCATCTTTGAACCCTCTCAATGCAGCGAGATTGTCCGACCCAGTCTCTTTGTATGTTCGATATGCAAGCACCAGTAAAAAGGAAGTCACTGCGAAACTGATCACTATTGCAGTCAGGATAAGTGCCTGTGGAAGAGCATCCGTGTAGCTCTCCGCATTTTCACCTAATAGTGGGACTGCTCCTTTTTTCAAGCCGCCCATCGTCATTAATAGCAAATGCACAGCATGCGACAGGATTGCCGTCCCTAAAATGACCCGAACTAGACTTTTAGATAGCAGCAAGTAGACAGCGACCGTTACAAGGACTCCAACGAGTATCGTTATTAACGTTTCCAACAGCTACACATCCTCACTAATACTTAAAATAATCGTTACAACAACACCGACAACAGTCAGTGCAACCCCTGCCTCAAACAGCACGACCGTCGCTAATTCCGTTTCCCCAAACACTGGCAAGTTGAAATGACTAGCCGTCTGTGTAAGGAATGATGCACCGAATAGAACTGACCCTAACCCCGTTCCGACTGCAAGCAATACACCAAACGCTGCAATCTTCTTGAAATCGAATGGGATGCCCTTATGGACTGTTTCGATATCGAACACCAAATAGAGAAGAACGAATGCGGAAGATAGGACGAGACCACCAATGAATCCACCTCCCGGATTATTATGACCGGAAAGGAACAATTCCACGCCGAACGTCAAAATGATGAAGACAACAATCTTCGTTACTGTCTGTAAAATGACATCATTAATCTTCAACGTCCTCGTCCCCCTTTCCAGCCTTCAGTTTAATCAATGTAAACACGCCAATACCGGCGATAAAAAGTACAACTACTTCGAGCATCGTATCGAATGCCCGGAAGTCACCCAATATCGTATTGACGATATTCTTTCCTCCCGCCAACTCATAAGCATCTTCAAAGTATACTGAAATCGACTCGAACATCTTATTGCCTTGTACGACGAGTGCAAGAACTGTAACAACCGTTCCTACCGAAATGGCAATAATGCCTTTGAAAACTTTTAATGACCTTGTCGATTTCTCCTTGCTCCATTCAGGTAAGAAATAGAAACATAAGAGGAATAACGCAGTCGTCACGGTTTCTACGATAATTTGTGTCAAAGCCAAATCCGGTGCCCGGAACACGACAAAGAGAATAGCAATTGAATAACCGAGAACACCATTTAACAGGATTGCCGTCATACGTGATTTTACAAAGATGATCGCAATACTCGCACCCATCATTACGAAGATGATGATATACTCGCTAACCGTAATGGGAGCATCGTTAGAAAAATCGATTGAAAACCCACCGGTCCATAACAGGCCGCCACCGACAGTTAGGATGAAAAAAACAAATATATATGCAAGATAATCCCTAAGGTATCCCGTCATATAAGTCCGAGTCAAGAAAGATGAAGCTTTCTCCGCCTGCGTCAACAAGCCGTTATACATAGAATCGAGATTCCAGCGCATAGGTGCAAGCGAGTAAACCCCGCGCCAATAACGAAGGAAGAAGTATAGCAATGCGCCCACTACGATAACACCAATTGTCATCATGATAGCTCCATTAAAACCATGCCAAGCAGTTATATGCGGGACAAGGCCTTCCGCACCTTCAAACGGAGGTAAAACCGAAGCCATTGCAGGCTTTAACAAATACTTTCCGACTACATTCGGGAAGAAGAAAATACCTACAACGAACAGTGCCAGAATCGACGGAGCAATCAGCATCCCAACTGGCGCTTCAAATGCTTTTCTATCAAGACGGTCCGGTTGATGTTTCCCAAGAAATGTCTGAAAAACGATAATCATGCTATAAACGAATGTCAACACGCTTGCAATCCAAGCAACAACAGGCAATAAGCTTCCCATCAGCGGCCCCATTGCGAAAATGTCGAGATTACGCACATTCAGTACGGATTCGAAAAACATTTCCTTACTAAGGAAACCGTTAAACGGCGGTAATCCTGCCATCGAAAAACTGCCGATAACAGCGATTGTAAACGTCACGGGCATGAGTGACATCAGTCCGCCAAGTCTACGAATATCTCGCGTTCCAACTTGATGATCGACAATACCAACGACCATAAAGAGAGCACCTTTGAACGTTGAATGGTTAATAAGATGGAACAAAGCGGCAAATGTCGCCTGTGTATAAATAACTGAGTCCGCGCTGTAGCCTTCGTTAAGCGCCGCTGAACCAAGTCCGAAGAGGCTCATGATCAGACCCAGTTGACTAATTGTTGAGTAGGCGAGCAATGCCTTCAGATCCGTTTGCCGCACCGCATTGACGGATCCCCAGAACAATGTAAATATCCCCACGCCAGTAACTGTATAGAACCACACCGCTTCCCCACCAAATACAGGTGTGAAGCGTGCGACAAGGTAAATCCCTGCCTTAACCATTGTCGCGGAATGTAAATAAGCACTGACCGGTGTCGGCGCTTCCATGGCATCTGGTAGCCAGATGTGGAATGGAAACTGGGCTGACTTCGTAAATGCACCAAGCAAAACGAGTAGCATTGCCGGTAAAAACAAACTTTCATTTGTATACTGACCAATTGTTGCAATGATTTCGCGCACACTGAACGACCCAGTCATTGTATGCAACATGATAAAACCAACAAGCATCCCTACTCCGCCAGATACAGTGATGAGCATTGACTTTTGTGCACCATACCTAGACTTTTTGCGGTGGTACCAAAATGCGATTAAAAGAAACGACGAAATACTCGTCAATTCCCAAAAAACATATAGCACCATTAAGTTGTCCGAGAATATTACTCCAAGCATCGAGCCCATGAACATCAAAAGATAAACGTAAAAACGCCCTAATGCTTCGCGTTCAGACAAATAATATATGGAATAGAGAATTACGAGGCTCCCTACCCCAGTAATTAAAAGGCCAAAAATCATACTGAGACCATCTAGATACGTCGTAAAATTGATCCCAGCAGAATCAATCCATTTAATCGTATGTATATATGTTTTCCCTCCTGCAATCGCGGGAATGAAACTGGCAAGATATATGAATAGGACGAGTGGAACGGACATGACAAACCACCCGATATTGCGACTGCGCACCCTCTTATAAATGAACGGGACGAGTAGAGCAGCCAAAAACGGGATAAAAATAGCTATCGTTATCGCCAACAAATGCAAACCTCCAATACTAAACAGATTAAGAAAAGCGCAAGGCGCGGTTTAGCCCCGATAAGTAGAAGGGATTAAGTTCGGACCCTCCCTACTGGTAATCTTGAAGATAAAGGCGTACTAAGCCTTTTCAGCCAGACCAAGGCTAATGGAAGGAAGTCTGAAGTCTAGACATCGGCCCATGTAGAAAAATTTGTACCTTCTTACCTTTTAAAACAGTTGTAATAAACCACCTGAAAATCTACAGAAATACACATTCCATATTATGTATTACTTGTAAAACTCATTATTATATTGGGCAAACTTGACCTTCAGCGTGACTGGCGGGATAATAGGGAGCTATAGATAATAGTATTAGGGGAAGCTCAAAGAGATTACACAATAAATTATACACTATTACCATACTCTTAGCACTTTGAAGCATTCGCATCTTGTCAAATCGTTCATTTTCATATATAATTGTTTGGTTTTCAATCAGTACTAAACTTCTAACATGAATTCGACTAACCAAAATATAATTAAGAGGTGACTACCGTCATGGGCAAAGTAAAAGGTCGTATGGACGAGAGTATTCTCGTTTGTGTCTACTACGGTCCAAATGGTGAGCGTCTCATTAGGCGCGGACATAAAATTGCAACGATCATGGATTGTCCAATGTATATTTTAACAGTGGACCCGCTTCCTTATGATGAATTTGACGCGGAAAAATCCGAATATATCGATCGTTGGAAAGAACTCGCTGAAGAACTTGAAGTAGAAGATTTCATAATCCGGGATAATGAAAAACGTACTTCCGCAAAAGTTATTAAGGAAGTAGCTCATACACATAACATTACCCAAATCATTCTTGGGCAAACTGCTCAGAGTAGATGGGAAGAGATTACTAAAGGTTCGTTCATGAACGTATTGTTACGAGAAATCACATTCGTTGACTTCCATGTCGTTTCTGTCGATCGCGCCATCAGAGACGAGATTGACGGCATGTTCGAAAAAGGCGTACGTGCCTACTTAGTCGAAGACAGTAACGGTTTCCGCGTCAACTTCACGCTTTCAAAAGAAGTTCGCTTTGAAGGTATTTTCTTCAAAGAAGTTGGAACTGACTTCAACAATGGGATCTTCAAATTCATGAGTAACAATAAAATGTGCCAAGTGCACATTACAGACGACCAAGTAACCGACCCTGCACTGCTCTCTTGTAAAAACGCCAGATGATAAGAAAAGCGCAAGGCGCCTTTTAACCCCAACAAGCGCTGGAGAAAAAGGCGATCTCTGCCTTTAAATAAAGGACTGAAACTCAAAGAAGACAGTCTAAATTTGCGACTTTGTGTTGAGATTGATGCCTGGAGCCTAAACACTGCTCTACGTCAAAAAACATATAGTTTCCTAAAAAAACAAAAAAGCGGATAGCCCAATCATGGGTCATCCGCTTTTTGTTATTCCGTTATTTCTTCGCCGACGATTTTCACTTCAAGTTCCAGTTCAACGCCGAATACTTTTTTCACTTCCGCTTTCACCATGTTAATTGTCTGAATGTAATCGGATGCGGTCGCATTATCTTTATTGACGATAAAACCAGCATGCTTCAATGAAACTTCTGCTCCGCCATGCCCTTTTCCCTGAAGACCGCAATCTTGAATAAGTTTGCCCGCAAAATAGCCCGGTGGTCGTTTGAACACACTTCCGGCCGATGGATACTCAAGCGGTTGCTTTGATTCACGCTGGAAGGTTAAGTCTGCTACCTTCCCATCAATGACACCCTGGTCTCCTTGTGCGAGTTGGAAATCTGCCGAGAGAACGTAGTAGCCCTCTTGCGATATAATACTCTTCCTATAACCGAGTTCAAGTTGTTCTTTTGAAAGAACTAACCGCTCTCCAGCTTTCGTTAACACTGTTGCCTGCACAATTATATCTTTTATCTCCCCACCATACGCGCCGGCATTCATCGCCATTGCGCCCCCGATGGAGCCTGGAATTCCACAGGCAAATTCGATACCCGACAGTGTAGTCGCTGCCGCACGTTTTGAAACGTCAATGATTAGTGCCCCCGCCTCGGCATGCACAAGTGATCCTTCAATCCTTATCGTATTGAGTTGTGACAAGTGAAGGACAATTCCTCTTACACCGCCATCCCTGACGACCATATTCGACCCGTTTCCGAGTAATAATAATGGAATATTATTTTTATATGCGTAACGTACTGTCGCCTCTGTTTCATCTATTGTTCCAGGTATGACAAGAAGGTCTGCAGCTCCTCCAAGTTTTGTCATCGTGTATTTACATAGTGACTCGTCAATTAATAATGTACCTGTTGTAATTGTTTTCTGAAGTTCTTCATACCATTGATGTTTCGACATCAACATTCAATCCTTTCAATTTAAAGCTTTTCATCTTTAATAGTATGCTTGCAAACTTATACTTTGACAAGGAATACTAATTAGAATAAAGGTCTTACTATTCACCTTATTCAAATTAAATTCGTTTAAATACCTTGACTTCAAGATACTTATCGAATATAGTAAGAACATAACTTATTCAGAGAGGAAGTTTTTCCAATGACAAAATGGACAGTAGACGCTTCACATACAGGTGTTGGTTTTTCAGTTAAGCATATGATGGTTTCTAAAGTAAGAGGACGTTTTACAGGCGTAGAAGGTACAATCGAAGGGAATCCTGAAGATTTGACGGGTGCTAACATCAACTTCACAATCGACGCTACAACAATTCATACAAATAGCGACGATCGTGACAACCACCTTCGTTCTGCTGATTTCTTCGATACAGAAACATTCCCGACAATCACATTCGTTTCAACAGATATCGTAAAAAAAGGCGATAACGAATATGACGTTACTGGCGATATGACAGTTAAAGATGTAACGAAAAAAGTTACATTCGAAGCTGAGTATGAAGGTACAGGTAAAAACCCTTGGGGCGTAGACGTAGCTGCTTTCGAAGTCGAAGGGAAAATTTCAAGAAAAGAATTCGGTCTTACATGGAACCAAGCGCTTGAAGCAGGCGGCGTTCTTGTAGGTGACGACATTAAAATCACAATCGATTTACAAGCAAACCCAGCTCAATAATAACAAAAGCGCAAGCGCCTGCTAAGCCCCGACAAGCGCCGGAAGGCTTGAAGGGAAAGGCGTTCTTTGCCTTTATCAGCAAGCCTGAAGCGACTCGAGGGGCTAGGCGCTGGAGTCTAGACGTGAAATCTCTATGTTGTAACTTATCCTAGTTCGAGATTTTATAATTTAATAAATAACTTAAAAAATCGGCCATGCGATCATTATGATCACATGGCCGATTTTTTATTTCTTTTGTTTAAACTTCTTCTTCCGCGGCTTGTCGAAGTGCATTTGCAAATGCTTCTGCCGGCTGCGCTCCTGAGATTGCATATTTGCGATCGATAACGAAAAACGGAACACCTTTCACACCTATTTGCTGGGCTTCTGCGATATCCATTCTTACATCATCTGCAAACTCATCAGAATCAAGAACTGCTTTCGCACGGTCGCGTGAAATTCCTGCTTCTTCGGCAATGCGAAGCAATACGTCTTCTGCACCTATTTTTTCACCATCTATGAAATGAGCTTTCAGTAAACTTTCCGATACAGTCTTATCGAAACCTTCCTGTTCAGCAAGTTTCGCTAGACGGTGTGCATTAAATGTATTCGCTGGCGTCATTACGTCAAAGTTATAGTTCAGACCCACAGATTTTGCCTGGTCAACTACATTATCAGTCATCTTCTTCGCTTCTTCCACACTCATCCCATACTTCTTCGCAAGGACTTCTGTCATCAGTGTATCGGATACTGCGGGCGAATTCGGATCTAGTTCATATGCTTTGAAAACAACTTCAGCCTTTTCCCCAAGACCAGTTTGCTCTAATGCCTCTTCTAATCTGCGCTTTCCAATATAACAAAATGGACAAACATAATCTGACCATATTTCAATTTTCATTTTTCCCGCCACCTTTCATACTCTTCATTTTAAATTCAATCAAAGAAGGGAACAATGAATATGCTTACTACTATTTCAAGCAGACTTGACGGAGGTTATTTTATGTCCAATTCATTATGGCTTAGTACTGCATATCCACGTGAACCATATCCAAAACTTGAGGGCGATGTCACCTGCGACGTCTGCATCATCGGGGGCGGACTAAGTGGAATTGCAAACGCCTATTTTCTAGCTAAAGAAGGGAAAGATGTTATCCTTCTCGAAAAAGATACAATCCTTGCGGGAGCTACGGGCAACTCCACGGGAAAACTGACTGCCCAACATGACTTCGTTTATGCAAAGTTACTAAAACAGTTTGGACGAGACAATGCAAAAATGTATTTTGAAGTGAACGAAGAAGCCGTTCAATTTGGGAAATCTATTGCAATAAAAGATGAATTAAAGGCAGCTGATTCTATTCTTTATTCTCAATCTAAGCTTGGCACTGAATTACTCCGTTATGAGATGAATGCATACAAGGAACTTGGCATCCCAGGTGAACTGGGGAGGAATTCTGAATTACCGATTCAGATTGACGCAACACTTACATTGAATAACGAAAGTCAGATTCACCCTGTGCGATTCGGACAACATCTTGCGCGTCTTGCGGTTGAAGCAGGAGCGCGTATTTACGAACATTCGGATGTTTTATTAATGGATTTAAAGAAACGTCTACTTTCTATGAAATCGGGACATGAAGTTCAATTCAAGGAACTAATATTATGTTCACACTACCCGATTGAAGCACTGCGTGGGCTACAAATTATGAAATTGTCTGTCGATCGGTCTTATATCGTCGCGGCAGAAGGTGATATGCCACTTCGCGGGCAGTATATTGCAGTCGATGAACCAAAACGGTCCATCCGAACGGCACAAATCGATGGAAAAACGTATTTTCTGCTGTCTGGGGAAAGTCATCAGGCGGGAATGGAAAGCGATACACAGATACATTACAATCGGCTTTACACCGATTTGCAAGATGTGTATAACCTCTCTCCCCTGACTCATGGCTGGTCCGCGCAAGACCCGCAGACACCCGATCTGATTCCATACGCGGGAATTATTTCTTCCAGCATGCCTTACGTCTATTTAAGTACGGGATATCGAAAATGGGGACTATCGAATTCAATGGCGAGCGCCCGGATTATCAGCGATCTAATTGTCGGCAAAGAGAATCGTGCTTCCGAACTTTATTCGCCTGATCGAACAGGGTTTGGTACATTCTTACTGCAAGCTTTGAAAAATACTGGGCTTGTCTTAAAAGAGTTTACTGGCGGTCATATTACACGGACGGACTCCCCCATCTGTACGCATATGGGCTGCCGGACGAGGTGGAATGCCGGCGATGAAACATGGGATTGCCCGTGCCACGGCTCACGCTTTCGAAAAGACGGCTCCGTCCTCGAAGGCCCTGCGACGAAACCACTTGATTTGAAATAGGATATGGCTATCATAACTAATCCGAGATACCAGCTCATCCTCAATTAAAACAAAAAGGTTGCAATCCACTTTACGCGGACTGCAACCTTTTCCTATTCACTTCATATCATTTCAATGCTTCAGTCAATACTGGAACAATTTGCATCTTACGGGAGACGACACCTTTCAATGTTGCCGTATTGTTCACGAGTGTAACATTGAATGCTTCGCTAGCGCGCCCCGCTTCTTTACCAAGTGCCAATACGATTGAGTCGTTGTTCAATATGTCAGTTACGACAAACAAAAACAGGTCGAGCCCTTTTTCAGCAATGACACGGTATAGAAGGTCTTCCAAATCGGCTTGACGATTCATAACATCATTGATGTCAATTGCATTCACTTGTGCAATTTCAATCTTCACTTCATTGATACCAAATTCTTTCGCATCAAGTTTCACAAGGTCTTCGAGCGTTTTACCACTTAAATCTGCACCAGCTTTCAACATAGCCAGTCCATATTCTTGTGCATCCACACCTGTGATAGCAATCAATTCTTCAACCGCAGCACGGTCTTGGTCTGTATACGTCGGTGACTTGAATAATAGTGAATCCGAAATAAGTGCAGACAGCATAAGCCCAGCAATATTTTTCGGTATTTCAACACCGTTTTCTTTATATAGTTTGTTTAAAATCGTTGCCGTACATCCTACCGGCTCTGCACGGTAATAGAGAGGATCGTTCGTTTCAAAGTTAGCAATTCTATGATGATCGACAACTTCGATTACTTGCACATCATCAATATCATCCACACTTTGCTGTTTTTCATTATGGTCGACGAGAATGACTTTCGCTACTTCTGGCGCGGCTTTTTCGATAAGACGTGGCGCTTCAAAACCAAAATATTCAAGCGCATATGCCGTTTCATTCGTTACATCACCGAGTCTTACTGCTTCTGCATTCATTCCCAATTGCTGCTTTAAATACGCGTAACTGATTGCCGATGAAATTGAATCGGTATCAGGATTTTTATGTCCAAAAACAAAAACTTTTCCCATGAAAAATAGCCCCCTGTTTTTATATTCTTTTTCATTTTATCATAATGGATGGTCAAACAAAATCGCTTTGAGCTCATCTTTATTAATGATAAAATCTGCCACTGTATAGTTATCTAAAACTGCTAAATAAGCATTCAACGCTTCGTGTAATGCACCTTTTAATCGGCAAACCGGGGAAAGAATACAACTATTCGACTCAGAATTAAAACATTCAACAAGATGAAAATCATCTTCCGTCCTTCGAACTAGTTTTCCAACGTTGATGTCTTTAGGTTCCACTTTCATCCTGATGCCACCACCACGACCGCGTATCGTTTCGATTAACCCCATCTTCCCAAGCTCGTGCACTACTTTCGTCAAATGATTTTTCGAGATATTGTATGTATCTGAAATTTCCTGGACCGTTGATAATTCCCCTGGCTCTTTTGCTCCCAGATAAATTAAAACACGCAACGAAAAGTCTGTGTACATCGTTAGACGCATAACTTCACCGCTCTTTCAAATACCATTATAACGTTTGTGGCAATTACGTGAAAGAAATGTGACTAACTTTCTAACACTCTCTAAAGATGTATTATAAATATATCTTTAAGCGCTTTTATAGTTTAAGCTTGAGTTAACAACTACGAAAGGTCGTGCTACAACATGCTATCACAAGAAACCATTACCATTATCAAATCAACCGTACCTGTATTGGAGCAACACGGTAAAACAATTACAACAGTGTTTTATAAAAATATGTTCGAGGCTCACCCTGAACTGTTGAACATCTTCAACCATGCCAATCAATCCCAAGGACGTCAACAAAACGCACTTGCAGGACTGGTTTACGCGGCAGCTGCAAATATCGATAACCTCAGCGCTGTTTTACCTGCTGTCGTTCAAGTTGCGCACAAACACAAATCACTCAACATTACACCAGAACAATATCCAATCGTCGGCTACTACCTATTAGGCGCTATAAAAGAAGTATTAGGTGAAGCTGCAACTCCTGAAATTATTGGTGCTTGGGGAGAAGCCTATGAAGTTATCGCAGGTGTCTTCATCGGTATCGAAAAGGAAATGTATGCCAAAGCTGAGGAAATGGATGACGGCTGGAAAACATTCAAAGACTTTGTAATCGCGGATAAAGTAGTTGAAAGTGATGTTATTACATCATTCTATTTAAAACCTGTTGATGGCAAAAAAGTACCCTCATACAAACCAGGACAATACATCACGTTACGTGTCACAATTCCAGGCGAAGACTATATCTTGAATCGCCAATACAGTTTGTCACAAGCACCAACAGGCGACTCCTACCGCATTTCTGTTAAACGCGAAGATGAAGTCACACCGAACGGTAAAATGTCCGTTAACCTTCATCGTGAAATGAATGTCGGTGACACAGTTGAAGTTAGTGTTCCAGCGGGTGTATTCCACCTTGATATGGAAAGTAAAAATCCAGTGACACTTATTAGCGGCGGTGTTGGTATCACGCCAATGATGAGCATGTATGAATCCATCGCCAAAACAACACCAGAACGGCCGGCTGCATTCCTACATTCGGCACGTACACGCAAACACCAAGCATTCGATGCAAAATTACGCACGTTGAATGAATCTATGCCTAGTTCCACATATGCCGTGCTCTACTCAGATGAGGGGGATGGCTTTATCAACCCCGACTTCCTTGCCGCTAACGTCATTGAAGGCAGCGATATCTTTGTTTGTGGGCCAACACCTTTCATGCAAGCTGTCATTAAAGGTCTATATGCACTCGGTGTTCCAGAAGAAAAAATAAACTTCGAATTCTTCGGCCCTGCTGAGGAACTAGAACTTGTAAACGCATAATCCGTGACACCTGTTGTTTAGCCAAGAGTAACCAGTGACTAACATGATCAGCTACTGGGCGCTACGTGTATAGTTGACTTTGGATTGTTTAGGATTGAATGACTTCTATACGATTACGGAATTTCTGGATGTGTAGAGATGCGAATTTGTCGCATCCCTACACATTTTTTCGGTAATCGTATGGTGATCCTTCATCCTTCGCGCTCCAAATGCATAAGTACACGAAGTGCTAAAGCTTTTCGGGACGAAAGAATAAAGGGGCATCTACCCGGATAAAAGCCGCCAAAGATGCAATTTTGGCGGCTGATGCTTTCTTTAGGATTTTCACTTCTTTACTAGTAAAGAAGTGTCGCTTTCTATAAGGTCTCACATAATTACATGCAGAATCTTTGCTAAAAGTAAGCAAGGAACCAATTATACAAAGTGCAAGAGTGCCCGAAATTGCATCTTCGGACACTTACACTCTCCATAGAATGTCATCTATTCTTTTCTTCCAAAACTACTGCATTTTTCACTTGAACATTGAAGGAACGCGACAGGCAACTATTCGCAACAGTATTACTGAAAAGAGTATGGCCCCCTCAGTAAATCTGTCATGAATAGTTAGTCGAAAGCGGGCCGAAAATAGTGCAGTGAAAATGAAGGTCATCAAGCCCTACTCACCAGTATTTCATGCAAATAAATGGTTGTTCAACAGACGTGATCATTCGTCAATCTGCAGAAAAGCCGTCATCCCAGTTGGATGGCGGCTTTTCTTTGTTCGATTTTAGCTATATAATCGATGGCTAACTTATTGAACATTTCCGGTTGGTCGATATTACAAACATGGCCGGACTTTTCAATTTTAACGAATTCAAATCCTTTATTTTTACGAACAACTTCCTCAATCGGCGGAATGAACAAATAATCTTCCTCACCCATCAAAAATAATGTTGGAATGGCCGTTGTCGATGCTTGTAAGCGGGTCAAGTATGGATTTATAAGCTTAGTAAGGGAAAACCATTTGATAAATTCCTTCTGGTACACTTTTTTGGCTTCATTTACGAAAGCCATTCGCGATTCTTCGTGCTGTTTACGCGGCATAATAATATAAGCAAATAATTTATAAAGGAGCATATAAGGGACAAAACGCTTTACTACACGTCCCCCCAATAATAATAACTTTGTTCGGATATCAAAACGAATAATCGCTCCACCAAGAATGAGTGAGTTTACACGTTCTGGGAAGTTATCTGCCATAGTCTGTGCGACGATCGTCCCAAGTGACATGCCGATAACATGCGTGTCTTTTATGCCAACCTCGTCTAGCACTTCAATTACTTCCTTCGATATATCCATAAATGTATCGCCTTTTTTCCACATTCCACCGGCAGATTGTCCGTGCCCCCGAAGGTCAATTAGGAGAACATTATGTTGTTTTCTAAATTCCCGAATTTGTTTGTACCAGACGGAAGAGCTTCCGCCCGCGCCATGTATGAATGTTACCCAAGGGGTTGTCGGGCTAATTTCGTAAGTTCTATAGTGAAGCAAGCTGCTCACCCTTCCAAGTTAACTATGTCTATTAAACCATCATACATGGAACCAACTCAACCTTCATAAGTGTTCAATCGCTTTATTCTCTGAAAGAGCGACTTCTTTTCGACACAAACTGCAGTAAGAAAAGCGTAAGTGCGTTGGAGACTAGACGTGAATTATCACTTTTCACTATATAAGTTGAAAAAAAGATTCCCTTCAAATCCGCTACGGCGCTCGGGTATGCCTCCCGCCCTAAGCCAAGCAGCTTCGCCGCCAGTCTTAGGGCTTCGGCTCCCCCTTGTAAGGCGCCTTCGCTCAGTTAATATAGGTATTCATTTGTTCAACATATATAGAAAGAGATTTTGTAATTTCCCAAGCCACAAAAAACAAAAACGGTCATCGAAGCTCAGCTCCGTGACCGTCCCTGTTTTTGAAATAGCTTTAGCTCTTAACCTTTGCAGGAAGTTTGAATGATGCGTAAATCAGCGCTACAACAAGGAACAAACCAAGATATCCGATTGTTGGATAGAGTTTAGCTACAAGTTCCTTAAAGCCGACAAAGCTCAATCCAAATCCGATAATGAGGGTGATAAATACGAAAACATTGAATTTCTTCGTACCAATTTGAATGAAACGTGCTCCGAAAGAATAGAACATGCCGACCGCAGTATTGAATATCATGCCGTATAGGATGAACGCCATGAATATGCCAAGTATAGGCGAAACATCGTTGATGATTGCCAACATTGGCATCTCAGCATCTCCAACTGTTTCGATTTTAGCGAAAATCGCCAAGTGGCTAAGCAAGATAAGAATCCCTAAACCAAGTCCTCCGACAAATCCGCCCCATGCCGCTATTTTCTCATCCTTCTCTGTTCCTCCCATGACAATGGTCATTGAGGCTCCTACAGCTATGTTAAACGACACATAGTTGATTGCCGAGATGAACCAGTTTGGCAATGTCGTTTTTACGCCTTGAGCAATTGGATCGAGGACTGCAAAAGAAGTGTCCATGGTTGTTAAACAATAAATAGATACAAGGACAACCGCAAGAATAAGGAATGGTGTAATACTTCCAATTATGCCGACGACCTTATCGACATTAAGCATAACCGTCAACATGACAAGAACAATCATAAGAAGACTGCCGACAAATGGCGGCAACCCGAACTGCTGGTTCAAGTTTGCACCTGCCCCTGCAATCATAACAACCCCTACACCAAATAACGTAATAATTATTATGTAATCAACAATAATCCCTAAGTAACGACCACTTATTTTATAAATGACCTCTTTATGAGAAGTGGTCTGCATACGACTTCCAAGTCGAGTGAGTACCATACCGAGATAAGCAAAAAATGCTGTCGAAATAATTGCCCCCACAATACCAAGAAGACCGAAACTTGTAAAAAATTGTAGAACTTCCTGTCCGGAAGCAAAACCTGCTCCAACGATTATACCGATGAAAGCGCTTCCCATTTTAAGTACTTTTTTCATGATGTCCCCCTAGTTAGTACACGGCACTAAAAATTAGCAACTCCATAAAACCGTCACATTTTTAATATTAAGTGTTATAGTACTCTTCTAATTTATCACTCTTCGGATACCTTTTCAACAATAACAAAAACTTAAGCGCCTAGTCAAGACCGGCAGATATAGGGCAGAACAGCAGAGATGCGTTTCAGTTGGCATATCCCCGACACCCCTTAAGCATTGAAGTTTAGACGTGAAACCTTCTCCACAGTTTGAGTTTTATAGTCTCCTACTAATACAAAAAAGGCCGTATAATCGGCCTTCTTTGTATTATTTGCTATTCTGCTAATACTATTTACTTTTCGAGAAGTTTTAATGATTCACGATTAAACGCTGGTATGTCCTCAGGTGTACGACTTGTCACAAGCTGATTTTGGCACACGACAACTTCTTTATCCACATATTTCACACCTGCATTTTCCATGTCAACTTTTATCGATTTATAACCCGTTGCATCTCTTCCTTCAAGGGTTTTAGCTGTAATTAAAAGCTGAGGACCATGACAGATTGCAAATACCGGTTTTTTATCATCCATGAACGTCTTCGCAAATTGCACGAAGCGGTCGTCTGCACGTAACTGATCCGGGGAGAATCCTCCAGGGATAAATAATGCGTCAAAGTCTTGCGATTTTACATCATCGATGCCGAAATCCGTCTTAACTTTTGCAGTACCTTGCTTCCCGGTCACTTCTACACCTGCTGATTTTTCAATTGTCACTACTTCATGTCCAGCATCCTTGAATGCTTTTGCTGGTTCCGTGTACTCCGAGTCTTCAAATAGATTCGTGATTAAAGTTGCTATTTTAGCCAATTTAAATGCACTCCTTTTTTTGTTTGTACTCTTGTTCTATACCTCTTTGAGCTACATTTAAACTTAAGGACGATACTTGGAGACATAAGGATTATCTTTTTCATAAAAACGCCATGGATAATGAACTGCTTCCCCGGAGTTTCCAATACCCACTCGGGGACCTGCCATAATTTCTTTAGGTGCAGCACCTGCGGCAATAAATAGCGGTTCATCTGTCCAATGATGACCGTAATACTTCATTGTCACACCAAGTGCTTTCGATAATTTCCCTGGGCCATTTGTCCAATCTGTCATTTTCAAATGAGGACCGCGATTCTCCTGTATCAGTTCTAATCCAGCCACTGGCTCTCCTGCCCTGATAAGAATGGCATGGGGTGTTCCAATTGCTCCGCTCACAACATTCATTAAGGTATGTGTATGCATTTGATAGGTATAAATAAGTCCAGCAATTCCAAACATGATTTCTGTCCGCTTCGTTCGACGATTATCAAAACTATGCGCCGCTCTGTCTTCAGGTCCATGATACGCTTCCGTTTCAACAATACGAACCACAATATCCCCTTCTGGCTGTTTGTGCACAATATACTGTCCGAGCAAATTTCGGGCCAATTCGAGTACAGGTGCCTCAAAAAATAATTTATCTATAGGTGTATAAATCGCAATCGCCCTCCACTTCATTATTAGTATTCCCTAGAATCACAAGTCTAAGTAACGTATACTCAAGAAAAGCACAAGGCGCCGTCTAGCTCCGACAGGCATACGACGGTTTGTGGAGAGGGCGTTCAACAGCCCTCGCAATAAAACGCCTAATGTCCCGAGGAGTTGGCGCCTGCAGCTGGACATCAAGAAAAACTGTCGAAAGGATGAGATAAATTTGGAAAAGCTACAAACTGAAATACGTGAATTTACGAAAGCTCGCAATTGGGGCGGAAATCATGATGCTCGAAATCTCGCCATTTCAATTTCTTTGGAAGCAAGTGAGTTACTAGAACACTTCCAATGGAAATCTGGAGAAGAAGCAGTCGCTCATAATAAACAGGAAATCGTGGATGAGGCAGCGGACGTATTTATTTATCTATTACAATTCGCTGATCTCATCGGCATAGATTTGGAAGAAGCTGCACGTGCGAAGATGAAGAAAAATGCAGAGAAATACCCTGTATGAATTAAGTAAACCGTTCCCAGTCTTGCGGGAACGGTTTCTTTCTTTAAAAGTTAAAGTATTTGGTTTTCGACCTGGGTCAGCATCTATATACTAGGCACTATTAATTTAGAATTCGATAGAAACTTTAATAATCTCCTTGTATGATGAATGATTCTAGCGAAGGAGCGTCAAGTGTGAGCCGAAGTAATGAGACCGACAGTAATCTTCTGGCGGGCTCATTACGGGAGGCCATCACCAAGCGACGAAGCGGTATCAGAAACTGCTTCCTAGTATCCCATCACAAAAAACCACTTGCTTTCCATTTGTTAAGTGCCAAGTATATAGCGCTTGTGCTTTTCTTTATTGTCTAGCTACAGCGCCTAGCCCCTCGAGTCGCTTCAGTCCTTAAGTTAAAGGCAAAAAGCGCCTTTCTCTTATGGTCCTCCAGCGCTTTTCGGGTCTACCAAGGCCCTTGCGCTTTTCTTTATTGTCTAGCTACAGCGCCCAGAGGCTTGGGTCATAAGTCAGTCCAGCTATGCAGCAAAGAACGCTGCTTCGCTAGCCCGTCTTATGCCTGTCGCCTCTACCAAGGCGCTTACGCTTTTCTTTATTCCTTAATTAATTCTTTTTCAATCAAAAACGCGCGGGCAACGTCTTCTGGTTTCTCTTTATCCAAATCAACGCGGGCATTCATTTTCAGCATATCTTCTTCCGTAATTTTTCCTGCTAAGCTATTAAGCACTTTTTCAAGATCAGGAAACTTCTTCAATGTTTCCTGACGCACGACTGGTGCTGCATCATATTTCGGGAAAAATCCTAGATCGTCTTCCGTTGTGGCAAGATCGAACATCTGAATACGGCTGTCTGTTGTGAATGCTGGAATAACATCAACATCCCCATTTTTCACCGCTTCATACATCACATTTGGGTCCAGGCTCTTCGTGTCTTTGAATGTAAATGGATAAGAAATTACCATATCATCATAGCCATCGCCTTTACGCTCATAGAAAGCATGCGGTGCTCCAAATATCATTTCTTCATCTGCGGAAATTCCTGCGAGGTCGGAGTATGTTTTCGCATTGTATTCTTTATCCTTCGTGAAAGCCAACGTATAGCCGTTTTCGAAACCAAGTGGCTCTAGCCATGTCACTCCAAATTTATCTTCATAGCCTTTTTTCACACGTTCCAAAACGCTTTCAGAACTCTCTCCCGCTTTCGATTCTTCTTTCAGAACGTCTTTCAAACCCGTTCCTGTATATTCTACGTAAAGATCGATATCGCCTTTTTCAAGTGCAGGCGTCATGATAGCTACTTCACCTAGACCATCTTTATACTTCACTTTATAATCCGTTTCTGCCTCAATATATTGCCCTAAAATATGCGGCAGTATGAATTGCTCTGTCCATGGCTTACCACTGATAACAATTTCATCTTTTCCGCCGCACGCCCCAAGTAGCAGTGTCAACGACATTAAAATAATTCCTAATCCTTTTTTCATCCTTCTTCCCCCTATCAATGTTGTACGCCTTTTGGAGTTACCTTCTTCTCTACCCATTTTAGGATGAAGTCAAAAGCGATGGCGAGTAATGCAACTGGCAGCGCTCCTGCAAGAACAAGCGCATTATTATAAGATTGCAAACCCCTATAAATAACATCTCCCAGTCCGCCTGCCCCGACGAATGTTGCAAGCGTGGCAATACCTACCGTCAGCACAGTCGCTGTCCGAATACCAGCCATGATAACAGGCAAGGCAATCGGAAACTCAATTTTCTTCAAGATTTGGTTGGGCGTCATCCCCATCCCGCGTCCCGCTTCGACAATCGCCTCATCGACACCTGTAAGACCCGCATATGTATTGCGTACGATTGGTAACAATGCGTAAATAATAAGTGCAATAAGAGCCGTTTTTGAGCCTATTCCGATTAACGGAACAAGAAAACCGAACAATGCAAGGCTTGGTATCGTCTGTAAAATCGCTGCTACACCAATGATTGGCTCTGCAAAACGACGATGACGGGCAACCAGCATTCCAGTTGGTAGAGCAATGAGTATCCCGATGGCAAGTGCTACGAAAGACAGAAAGATATGTTGGAGAAAAGCTTCTGTAATCATGTCTGAACGACTAGTCACTGTCTCGATAAAGTTCTTCATGATTTCACCCACTTCCCGTTATCCATTGACGCTTGCAAGAGCGAATGATGACCAATATAGCCAATCACAACTCCGTCTTCAGCTACGGCAAGACGACTGCTAGGATGGGCATCCAGGACAGTAATTGCATCATCGACTGTCAGCATTGAAGTCACTTCTCTTACTTCGCCTGTCCATGTTTCATCATAGAATCTAACGAACTCTTTAATAGGTCTCTGACCGAAATTACGCTGTCTGTCAATTCGTTCCTGTCCAATGAATTCACGAACGAAATCATTTGCCTGATTTTCAATCAATTCATCAGGCGAAGATATCTGCTCTATTTGCCCCTCCCGCATCACGATAATTACATCCGCAATTTCGAGTGCTTCGTCCATATCGTGTGTTACAAATACAATTGTCTTTTTGATTTTCTTCTGTAGCTTCTTCAATTCTTTCTGGAGCTGTTCACGGCTGATAGGATCGAGTGCCGAAAAGGGTTCGTCCATTAAAATAATGTTCGGGTCACTCGCAAGTGCCCGGCTTACGCCGACCCGCTGCTGTTGACCGCCTGAAAGCTCAAAAGGGTAACGTTTCTTAAATACAGCCGGATCAAGATCCACCATATCAAGTAATTCATCGACACGAACAGCAGTTTTCTCTTTATCCCACTTGAGTAATTCAGGAACAAGTGCAATATTATCTTCAATCGTCATATGAGGAATGAGACCGATTCGTTGAATAACATAGCCGATTGAACGGCGTAGCTCCACTTCGTCTCGTTCGAAGATTGGCAGCTCATCGATATAGATGGCACCTTCTGACGGTACTTCCAGCCGATTAATCATCCGCATAAGCGTCGTCTTTCCACAGCCAGAAGGGCCAATAATGGCCGTTAACTTATTTGTCGGGATTGTCACGGACACATTCTTCAACGCTTCCGTTCCATCCGCAAAACGTTTTGTTACATTTTCAAAGCGAATCATAGAACTCCTCCTTTTGTATTTCTTTGCGGTGTAGTCGCTAACCATCTTTCAACTTCAACCGATGTCTTCAGCAGTACGACATCCGCTTGAGTTTTCCGCAAAATGTCTAACACAACCGGTCGAACGTCTTTCGGATAGCGCCAAATCCAGCGGACAAAATTCATATCAATCTTTTCGGGACATCCCTCCGCCATATCTGGACGTGTCTGTCCCCAATAACTCCATACCCTCTTCGTGACCCGTGATAAGCAAAGCCAGTTCGAAAAATCAAGAAAGATGATTAGATCCGCATATTGTGCTCTCATTTCAAGTGTGGAATTGAAATGCCCATCGATGATCCATTCAGGCTGCGCTACCACGTCTTTCAACATCTCACGGAATTCCGGTTTTGGTGTAGGTATCCATCCTTCATTCCAAAACAGTGCATCAAGATGATGCAAAGGCAATCCCCACCTCATAGCGAGCTTGCGTGACAGGGTCGACTTTCCAGCTCCACTGCAACCGATAATCAGTACTTTTTTATGATGAATCGCTTCCACTAATTCATCTCCCCCAATATACGGCCAATCTCCAACCAATCTGCATCTAATGAGGGTCTATGCGACGGCCTGTAAAAGATAGACGCGGGATGAAATGTCGGCACTATCCTGTACAACTTCTGTGTCAAGTTGAAGCTCGTATCATCTAATTCTTTTAAAAATTGAATGGGGCGATCCAACAGCTGCCCGTGAAGCTCCGTCACCTTCGCCTCTTTGCCAAGTAATCGTTGCAATCCGACGTTACCAAGCGTGACAATGAGCTTCGGCTCAATATTTGCTAGTTCATAATCGAGCACTGGCGCATGTGCCAAAATTTCTTTCATGGTTGGTGGCCGATTATATTTCCGTTCTGTCGTGGTTCCGTCACGGTTATTTTTCGTTCCCCATCTATATGGCCTGCTGCGGACTGCACTTGTAATATAAACGTCTTCACGTGTTAAACCGATTGTCTCGAGTGACTTCATCAGTTCCTTCCCAGCACGACCGATAAAAGGAATACCATCAACCAATTCGAATTCACCAGGTGCTTCGCCGATTAGCATCAGCTCCGGTTTTATGGGACCTTCTCCGTAAATAAACCCCTCCACAGGAAAACCTTCTATCCGTTCCCGGCCAAGGTTCGCAATCGATTCAGGTATACGGAACATCTAAGCACCCCTCTCTTGTGTTTTCATTTTAACAAAATAAGCCTTTCCATCAAAAGGAAAGACTCTGGACTATGTCGCTATTGGTTTGTTGCGTTGATTATTTTTGCCTATCTCTTCATTCTAACCCACTATATACGATCCCAATGCAGACTCCACACTGTTTGCAAAATTATTTCCAGCGCCCCAATCAAAGCGCAGGAACATCCCTTCTGAACCGCCGGATGCGACCGCATGGACTTTCGTTTGTCCTTCTAAATTATCGATTGTCACAGTAAGCGACGCGCGGTTGCTGGACCTCATATAATACTTTTCCAACACTAGGACATGGACTTCGTAATCGCCTAGCCGCCTCACATACCGATCGACAAGCGTTCCACTGATACTCCCTCTGACTACAAATTGCTCAATAACATCCATTGCCGCCGCTGGTAAAATAGATACAGTAAATTCGCGTACTGACATATTCTCATCCCCTTTATCCTTACCTTCTTTTACGGATGAATAGCGGTGGAAGTTTCATTTGATTAATTTTAAAAAAGCCTGCCCTCATCACAAAAGGCAGGCCATCATTCATTCCAATTCAGTCTGTTTCGTTTCTGTCCCTAAAAAGACAACGGCTATCACACCGATAATAATCGCGCCACAGAAGATACCGAATACCAAATCGAATCCGTAACCTGCCGCAAGAAGTGTACCGATGAGTAACGGTCCGAATATACCGCCAATACGGCCAACCGCTGCCGCCATTCCAGATCCTGTTGCCCGGATTGCAGTCGGATATTGTTCTGGTGAATACGCGTACAAAGCTCCCCAAGCACCTAAGTTAAAGAAGGATAACAATGCACCCGAAGTGAGAAGCAATGGAAGTGTTTCTGCGTTACCAAAGAACAATGCACTTGCTGCAGTTCCAAGAAGATACGTGGCGAGAACAAATTTCCGTCCTGCTCTCTCGATTAACCAAGCAGCTGTAAAATAGCCTGGCAATTGAGCAAGCGTCATAATAAGAACGTATTTGAAGCTATGAATCAAATCAAAGCCTTTCATTACCATAACACTTGGTAACCACAGGAACATGCCATAATATGAAAATACTACCGTGAACCAGACGATCCAAAGCATGAGTGTTCGTCGTGCATACTTTTTCGACCACAGTGTTTTAATCTTTTCTACAGCTGACTGTTTCGGTTTGCCATCCAGCTCAAACTTCGGAGAATCCGGTAATCTGCGTCGAAGATAGATGGCGTAAAATGCCGGCAATGCTGTAATAATTAACGCAAGTCTCCAGCCATAGTTCGGAATAACAAAGTAGGCGATGATTGCGGCTAGCAACCATCCTGCTGCCCAAAAACTTTCAAGGAGCACGACAACACGCCCCCGTTCATGCGCCTCAACGCTTTCAGATACTAATGTCGATGCGACTGGCAACTCGCCACCAAGTCCTGCTCCGACAAAAAAGCGGAGGATCAGAAAAGCAGTAAGCGTCATCGTTAACGCAGATAATCCACTAGCCACAGAGAACAGGACAAGCGTCATCATAAATACGTTTTTCCTACCGATTTTATCCGCAAGCATTCCAAATCCTAATGCACCAACTGCCATCCCAATCGAGTTGACGCTGCCTATCCAACCCATTTGAGATGGCGTCAACTGCCATTCTACTGCAAGTGCCGCGATAACGAACGACAGAATTCCGACGTCCATCGCATCGAACATCCAGCCCGTTCCCGCAAGCCCTAATAATTTATTTCGGGAAATTTCCTGTTTCTGTTTCTTCATAACGTCTCTACCCCTCGTAGTGTAGTGTGTAACCTGGTGTCTTTACACCTGTCATTATACCTTACACACCGAATCCACACAAAGGTTTTTTTACGCGACAAGCACGAGACTAACAGCCATTACTGCCATTCCAGCCATAAAACCGTAGACCGACAAATGCGCTTCGCCGTATTCCCGAGCAGCAGGCAGTAATTCATCGATTGAAATGAATACCATAATTCCTGCTACAGCAGCAAAGATAACGCCGAACATAATACCGTTCAAATAAGGCATCAAAATAAGATAGGCCACAATCGCACCAACTGGTTCTGCCAATCCAGAAAGAAACGATAACTTAAATGCTTGCTTACGATTACCCGTCGCAAAATAAATAGGTACGGCGACAGCAATCCCTTCTGGAATATTGTGTATCGCAACTGCGATGGCAATAGCAATTCCAAGCGTAGGGTCTTGCAACGCCGAAGTGAATGTTGCAATTCCCTCTGGAAAGTTGTGTATGGCAATAGCGAGGGCTGTAAACATACCCATTTTTTTCAGCTTGGCATATTCGTCATTCGTCGGACCTGCATTCACGTCTTCTACACTCTTTACCTCATGCGGATTCCCAATCGCAGGAATCAGACGATCGATAAGTGCAATCAACAGCATTCCGCCGAAAAAGCCGGCGATTGTCACCCAATAGCCATTGGTTAAGCCCAAATCTAACACAAGTGCATCTTTAGCTTTTACAAATATTTCGACAAGTGACACGTAAATCATAACGCCCGCTGAAAATCCGAGGGCTATCGAGAGGAACTTTGTATTCGTCCTTTTTGTGAAAAATGCAAGTAAGCTACCGATTCCCGTTGCAAGTCCCGCAAAAAGAGTAAGGGCGAATGCAAACAGTACATTTCCATCCATGTATACATCTTCTTTCTATTTCTAGGTTAGAACTATTGTATGCTATGAGTTTCCCTAACTCAACATCTGGCCTGTACTATTTTCATGTTCAACAGGAATTCTTTATTTTATCAATAGCATTCCTTCATCATCCAGACGAGCAAAAACACCCATTTCATTGGCTGTAAATGTATAAGACCTATTTCCAACATGAATTTCTGTTCCCGCATGCGCATGCCCAATTGTGATATTCCCTTTTTCTCCTGTTCGGACAACTGTCTTAATTAAGTTTACGGACCCTGTATTTTGGAGGGATATTTTATTGGCTGCGATGATTTCCCCACCGCGGCAAACACCACGCACTTTTATATCGTGACCTGCTGTAACCGAACTATGATAAAGCCCTTTCGAGGTCACCTCAATATTGCCATTACTATATAACACGCTATTAATGGCATAGGGTACTGAAAGGTATAATTTCGGAGCTGCTTTCTCACCATACAATTCCACAAGCGTTTTTACTTCCCCGATTAAAAGTTCGAAACCACCCATGTCTTTCAATTGCTTATTTTCAGAAGTTATAAATACCTCATATAATTTGGCTGCCATTTCACTCCATTCTACCGGCAACTGGAGAGAATGATTTTTAACTTTTTGGAGGAAGTGCCTATTCAAATCTTGGAATGCCGTATATTTCTTTTCGAGCAAGAGCCTAATAAGATGGTTCAACTCAGCTGAACTGAGGCTATCGTCCGTCTCTCCCCGTATCAGGAGTATCTGTTGGATTGCAGCTTGAATTAGTTCCAGATACCCCTTAATTTCACTAAGTTGAGTTGTTAGTTCTCCTATTATAAACTCATGTTGCCCGACGCTAATTGTGGAGGAAAAAACATTCCCTTTTACGACAGCCGATTTCATGGCATGAATCGTCGCTTTCGTCACAGACCCCCCTATGTTAACTGTTCCTGTCGCCCCCACGAACATTGAAGGTTGTATATTCCCTTGTATACTTACGTTCCCCTCAAAGCGAATATTTCCGCTCGCCATATCGACTTCCCCTTGGTGATGAAATTCATGATTGACATCAATTTTCACAAGCTTATATCGCCATTCCACGGATGGTTTCCCAGAAATCGCTGCAACAATATCATTGTCCACCTGCGTTACATTCACACCAAGACGCAGGACAATGTCATTCGCCTTTTTCACAGGAATCGCTTTCCCAAGAAGGCTACTGCCTGGTGTTCCCTGAACCGGTGGTATATAGGTTGCAATGACTTGTCCAGCTTCTACCGACACAATCAGGTTCATCTCATGAAAATCCACCTTTTCCAATTCCCCCGGTGTTTTTTCCTGATAGTCGATATGCATTTCTAAATCGCCATCCAGTCCTTCAATTGGAGGTACCCCTTTTGCCACAATCGTTTCAAACGGTTTGATCGCGTCCGTCACTTTCTTGATAGCCGGGAAGAGCAACCCTTTTTGTATGCCTAATGATTTCAGGTGCTCAACAATTACTTGAGGGTCTAAATCATTGTAGTACTCAATTTCCTCATCTGCTTCAATATGAAGAACTTGTTCGAACTCCGTATCGCGTAAAGTGTGCTTCACCTTTTTCCCAGGTGTGAAAATAAGCATGGCAAGCATGTCATGCTCAATCAATTGAATTTCAAAATGTGGTGGTATAAGCCCATCGCTTACTGTCACTTCTACTTTATCTCCAGGTGAAATAATTGTTTGCCGCTTTATTTGTTTTCCATTGATTGAGAAATTAACATTTGAACCAGGAACGACTATGGGGTATTTTTTACCTAAAAACTGTATATCAATCTTTTCATTGCTAATACGTGCCCCAGCTACTTTACTAATTGCTGATGACAGGCCACCCAGAGGCTGGGCATCGTTCCATTCCCGATTCGTCCCTTCTGTTGGTACTAATCTATCGAGATATTGTTCGATTGCTAGATTCCGATCTTGCGTCTTTTTCGTAGCGGATGGTGATTCTATGATTTGTGTAACATTTACTTCAGCCAGCGTTTTTCGTAAGCCAAAAAGATTCTTTCGCGGATTCGACAACACTTCAATATGGACTTCTTCCAATTTCAATTCTGTAATCGATAAGGCTAGCCGGACAGCTTCCTCAATCGTTTCTGCTTTTACCGTAATAGATTTCCCCATATCTTCCCCCCCATTTCAAATCTAATTTCCGTTTTAGGCTAGTACATTAATATTATCATATTTTTCTGTATTTTCTATCATTATACCCAGTGTTTAGATAGTAAATGTGTAAATGCGACCTAATTCGCTAAGTGTTGTCCACAGGCCGATAGTTTTATATTTTTCTATACAACAAAAAAGAGCCGGTTCACTTTTCAGTGGATCGGCTCTCTTGCTATTTTTACAATACCGCTTCGACTTCTTTAATCATTTCTTTCACAGATTGAAGTCCGCCACCAGACAGGTACCAATAGTCAGGATCTAAGTAAATGATTTTACCGTCTTTATAAGCGTTTGTTTTCTTCACAAGGTCGTTTTCAATTGAATCTTTTGCACTTGCATCGCCGCCAATCGCAGCGTCACGGTCTATAACAAAGAGAATGTCTGGGTTTGTTTCAAGGATATATTCGAATGTGATGCTTTGACCATGAGTCGATACTTCAAGTTTTTCATCAGCTGCTTTAAAGCCAAATACATCATGAATAATACCAAAACGTGAACTCAGTCCATAAGCACTTACTTTTCCTTCATTTCCAAGAATGATCAATGATTTCGCATCGCTCTTGCTTGATTTTTCATTAATCGCTGCAATTCTTTCGTCAATGTCTGCAAGTTCTGCTTTCATTTCATCTTCCTTACCAAAGAGTTCAGCAACCATTTCCATGTTTTCTTTGAATGACTCCATGTAGTTTGTTGTATCCACTCCTACAAAGATTGTTGGAGCAATTTCACTTAGTTCATCGTACATAGCAGATTGACGTCCTGAGATGAGGATAACATCTGGCTTCATTGCATGGATTGCTTCAAAATCAGGTTCTTTAAGACCGCCAACGTTTACATACTTTGAATCTTCATATTTTGACAAGTATGAAGGAATGTTCTTTTGTGGAACACCTGCTACTTCAACGCCAAGCTCGTCTAGCGTGTCAAGCATACCAAAATCGAATACGACAACTTTTCCAGGATTTTTTTCGACTGTAGTTTCGCCAAGGTCGTGCGTAATTACCATTGGTTCTGCTGTTTCAGTTTCTTCAACTTTTGGCTCTGTTTTGTCACCAGTTGTTTTATCGTCTGTTGCATCTTCGTCTTTCGATCCACAAGCTACAAGTACAGCCATTAATGCGAACAACATCATTGTCATTAGTATTTTCTTCATCATTACCATCCTTTTAGTTATATTGTAAGTTTAAATCTCTTTACTTGAATCGATTTATAAACTCCAGGTAACTACACTTTTCTTGATTAAGAGTCGAAGTACACACATATACGACAATTAGCCATTTGTTTAATTGGAATATCCATATCGTAGATATCCTTTAATGCATCAGAAGTGATGATTTCATCTGTCGGACCGTCTTTGACGACACGTCCCTCTTTAAGCGCAACAATCCGATCCGAATAAACGGATGCGAAGTTAATGTCATGTAAGACGATGACAACTGTTTTCCCTAAATCATCTACAAGTCTTCTCAATATTTTCATGATCTGGACGGAGTGCTTCATATCCAAGTTATTCAGCGGTTCATCAAGCAATATATAATCCGTATCCTGCGCGATAACCATTGCGATGAATGCCCGCTGGCGTTGTCCACCTGACAGTTCGTCGAGGTAATCGTCCTGCATATCCATTAGATCCATATAATCCATCGCTTGATTGACGAAACGAAGATCTTCGGCCGTCAGTCTCCCCCTTGAATGTGGGAATCGACCAAACGACACTAGTTCACGAATTGTTAAACGGACGTTCATGAAGTTCGACTGTTTCAAAATCGAAACTCGTTTTGAAAAATCGTTCGATTTCATCTGTTTTACATTGTCTTTATCAACCAGCACTTCCCCCGTATCTGCATCTAGCAGACGGCTTACCATTGATAGAAGTGTCGATTTACCAGCACCATTCGGTCCGATAAAAGACGTGATTTTTCCGCGGTGGATATTCACGCTTACTTTTTCAACGACCGCTTTTTTACCATAAAACTTCGATAGCTCACGGACTTGGATCATGTAGATCGACTCTCCTTTAATAGTAAGTAGATGAAGTAAATGCCGCCGATGAAGTTAATAATGACACTGAGAGTCGTCGAGAACGTGAATATTCGTTCAACAACCCATTGTCCCCCGACAAGCGCGATAATACTCATAATAGACGCACCCGCAATAAGGATGCTATGCCTATACGTTTTGAAAAACTGATAGGACAAATTCGCAACGATCAAACCAAAAAATGTGATTGGACCTACTAGTGCAGTTGAGACCGCTATTAAAACAGAAGATAGGATTAGCATGGTCTTGACGACTTTGTCGTAAGAGACACCTAAATTAAGTGCGGTGTCCCTTCCAAGCGACAGAACATCAAGTTGGTTGAAGTATCTCCATCCAATGACGAGACTGATGATAACGATGGCAAATGCCCACCAAACGAGTTCACCGCTGACGTTGTTGAAACTGGCAAACATCCTATCCTGTACAAGCATGAATTCGTTCGGATCAATTAACACTTGCAAAAATGTCGATATGCTTCCGAAAAATGTCCCGACGATAATTCCTACAAGAAGCAGGAAGTAAATTGGGCGTTTGCCCCCCTTGAATAAAAATCGATAGAGGATAAGCGCGAATACAACCATTGCAGAAACAGATATTATAAAATTCACCTGTTTATTGACGATTATCACATGACCCGAACCAAGGAAAAAAATGATTGCGGTCTGCAACAATAAGTACAGTGAGTCAAGACCCATAATACTCGGTGTCAAAATACGGTTATGTGTAATTGTTTGGAAAATGACCGTTGAGTACGCGATTGCAACACCCGTGATGGCCATTGCCATCACTTTGATACCGCGGCGTGGTAACGCATAGTCAAAGCTTCCGTTTAACCCTTGGAAAAGATACAGAATACAGAATATAGCTGCGATTACAGAGAGAATGATGAGTTTCGTTGAGTTACGCATAGGCCTTCCTCCTAAACAATAAATAGAGGAATATTCCACTGCCAATAACGCCTACCATCAAACTAATTGAAATCTCATACGGATAGATAAGCACTCTACCTAAAATGTCACAGACAAGCAGGAATATCGCGCCTAGCAGTGCTGTATGAGGCAATGTCTTCTGTAAATGATCTCCTTTAAAAATAGAAACGATATTCGGAATGATCAATCCAAGGAAGGGAATCATTCCGACCGTCAAGACGACGGTAGTGGTAATAAGCGCAACAAGGATTAGTCCGATATTGACGATCCGCCTATAAGCAAGCCCGAGGTTTTTCGAGAAATCTTCACCCATTCCCGCAACAGTAAACCGGTTTGCGTACAAATATGTGATGATTAGCACGGGAATGCTTATGTATAGAAGTTCATAACGTCCTTTCATAATCATCGAAAAATCACCTTGTAACCATGCCGACATATTTTGAATGACGTTCGCTTTGTAAGCGAAAAACGTCGCAATAGATGACAAAATATTACCGAACATAAGCCCAACTAACGGAATGAAAATCGCATCCTTGAATTTGATACGGTCAAGGATTTGCATAAACAGTAGCGTGCCGGCAAGCGCGAATACAAATGCGACAATCATCTTTTCAATTGTGGATGCGTTTGTGAATAACAGCATCGAAACAAGAATCCCGAGCCGTGTCGCATCCAAAGTTCCTGCTGTTGTCGGTGAAACGAATTTATTTCGGCTCAGCTGTTGCATAATGAGACCTGCTATACTCATCCCTGCTCCTGCAAGAAGAATAGCGACAAGTCGCGGCACGCGGCTGATTAGAAAAATTTCGGTTGCTTCCGATTTAAAATCAAGCAGACCCATTGGCGTAATATGGCTCACTCCTACAAATAACGATAGGAATGAAAGACTGATAAGTGCGATGACTAAGTAACGTATCTTCATGGGTATCCCCGATATCGATTATTTACTACCAATTGAGAATCCGTTAATGAAAACAGTTATCAATTAGCGCAAATTCAATTATAGCATGCTAGAAACAACTGTCAATGAATAACTGAAAATCATTATCAGTGAGAATACAAGAACAAGTAGGCTACCCTTGGCTACCACTTTTCATATAGTCAGTCATGCGAGTTTATGGACGGTTTGGGATTTGTTGTTATTAATCTTCCGGGTTTTATGATTGGTCTGAGTTTTTTACTGGTCTGGCAGTGTTTCTGATAGATTCCCTTGTTTTTACTTATTGCAATAAAAAAACACCGGAGTGGATAACCGGTGCCCATTGTTTCACTGCCCCATCGATTCATTGATATCGACAGCGTTATCTAGTATTTCTTGTGGAATTTTAATTGTGTCGATTTCGTTAATTTTACTGATGTCGGCTTTTACTTTCTGGTCAATATGCATTTCTTCGCCTTCGACTTCCATCGTCATATCCATATTCATATTGAACGCATTTGTGTAGAATGTCTTTTTGTCGATGAAGATTTCATACTCGAGTGATTTCACTTCCATATTTTCCATCACTTCCGCCTGTTCTTCATTCATTTCCATACCAGCAGGCATGTTTTCAGTAGCAACTTTTTTGAATAGCTTGCTGAATTTATCGCCTGCTGCGGATAATGTAAGGATGTAAGCATCATCCGTTTGCTCAAACTTGAAGTCATCTGTAAATTCTTTGAACATGTTCATGTCAAGTGTCGGATCCGCTCCTCCGGACAGTTGGCCACTCATTTCCTCATACATTTCATTTGGTAGCTTAATCCAATCACCCGACTCCGGATCTTTCATGAAGAAGCCTGCATCTGTCATATAGATTTCCATGTCCATCTTCCCTTGCTCACCCATGTCCATATTCATCTTCTGATACATCGAGAGTGGTTCCATAACCATATCCATGTCCATATTTATCTTACTGTTCATTTCAAACTCTTGGCTTGGTACTTTAATCAGCTGATCGATATCCATTTTGGCGTGCATACTCTTTTGCTCTTCCGAAACTGCCATCACCTTCTCATAAACTTCCTGCGCTGTCATGTCGCTCTTATTTTGGACTTCTACCTTCTTGCCCGTATCAGGATCTGTTTTCGGCTCCGCTGTCTTACCGCATGCACCAAGTCCAAGTACAAGAATTCCTGCTGCAATACCCTTCATCAAATTGTTCATATTATCCGCTTCCTTCCAATTGCTAATTTTATCTACATATACTCATACGGCTCAAAACACAAAGAGTTCCACATTTCAAAGTAATTGAATATTATTACTCAATTACTTATTCACATCTATTGAACTACATGAGTATTATTTCGGTTTCAGAAATTAATTATCGTCTTCTGTCGCTTTTTCCGCTATACTAGCAATTATCAGACTAAAGGGGATTAAAACGATATGCTCAAAAAGTTCTTTTCATATTACAAACCACATAGGCGACTTTTCATCATCGACTTTTCAAGTGCTATTTTCGTAGCATTGCTCGACCTTGCGTTCCCAGTCGCGGTCCAGTGGTTCATTGATGATTTGCTGCCTAAAGGCAATTGGGGACAAATCACGACGATAAGTATTCTATTATTGGTCGTTTATTTACTGAGTACATTCCTTCAATATATCGTCAGCTATCTTGGTCACAAACTCGGCATCAATATCGAAACCGATATGCGCCAGCAGCTATTCAACCATGTACAGCGGCAATCCTTCCGATTTTTCGACAACACGAAGACCGGACATATTATGAGCCGGATCACCAATGATCTGTTCGACATCGGGGAACTCGCCCACCATGGTCCAGAGGACGTCTTCATCGCGATCATGACGCTTATTGGGGCATTTGCCATCATGTACAGCATCAACCCTGAACTTGCACTGATCGCAATTATTATGGTTCCATTTCTCATTATCCTCGTCACATTCTGCAACATCAAAATGAATGCGGCATGGCAAAACATGTACGGTAAAATTGCTGACGTCAATGCACGCGTAGAAGATTCCGTGTCAGGTTCACGCGTTGTCAAATCATTCACGAACGAAGACTTCGAAATTGCGCGCTTCCGCATAGACAACGGGAATTTCAGAATAGCCAAGCTTGTCGCCTATAAAGTGATGGCCTGGACCCATTCGAGTATGTTCATGATGACCCGACTTGTCACACTTATCGTACTTGTTGTTGGAGCGTGGTTCACACTCAACGACAAATTGTCGAGTGGCGAACTCGTAGCATTTGTACTGTTCGTCAATGTGCTCATTAAGCCTGTCGATAAAATCAGCGCGCTATTGGAACTGTATCCAAAGGGTATGGCAGGATTCCGCAGGTTCCGTGAATTAATTGAACAAGAGCCTGAAATTAAAGATCGTCCAGACGCAGTGGCTGTTGCCCATTTGAACGGAGATATTATCTTCGATGATGTAGATTTCCACTATGACGATAACAAAGCCGTACTAGAAGGTATTAATTTAAACATACGCGCGGGTCAAACGGTTGCATTTGTTGGGCCATCTGGAGCCGGAAAAACAACGATTTGCTCGCTTATTCCGCGTTTTTACGATGTCACTGAAGGTGCGATTTCTATTGACGGGATCGATATCCGCGATATGACGCAGCACTCCTTGCGTTCACAAATCGGTATCGTTCAGCAGGACGTCTTCTTATTCACCGGGACCATTAAAGAAAATATTGGCTACGGAAAATTGGATGCGATGGATGATGAAATTATTTCAGCAGCGAAAAAAGCGCATCTAGAAGACTTCATCGCTTCACTTCCTTATGGCTATGAAACTCAGATTGGAGAACGCGGCTTGAAATTATCCGGCGGCCAGAAACAACGTCTTGCCATTGCCCGCATGTTCTTGAAAAACCCGCCAATTCTTATTTTAGATGAAGCGACATCCGCTCTCGATACAGAAACGGAACGCATTATTCAGCAGTCACTCGCTGAACTTGCTGAAAACCGGACAACCCTTGTTATCGCACACCGATTGGCGACAATCCGTGATGCTGATCGCGTTGTCGTTGTCACAGAAAACGGGATTGCGGAAGATGGCAAGTACGATGAGCTTGTGAAGAAAGGCGGGATTTTTGCCCGACTGCATAACAATCAATTCCAAGAGGTTTAACTTTCATATAAGCGGGCATACTAGAACTATTCCACCCCCTTTCTCTTAGATAGAAAAAACAGCACTACATGACCTCCCTAGTCATGTGGTGCTGTTTTTTGTTTTTTAAAAGATAAGAAAGTATGAGTTTTTTGGACTTAGAATAGTGTCTAGCTCCAGCGCCTAACCCCTCGAATCGCTTCAGTCCTGAAGATAAAGGCAAAGTGCGCCTTTATCTTTAGGCCCTCCAGCGCTTGTCGGGTCTACCAAGGCACTTTCGCTTTTCTTAGTGTCTAGCTCCAGCGCCTAACCCCTCGAGTCGCTTCAGTCCTGAAGTTAAAGGCAAAGTGCGCCTTTATCTTTAGACCCTCCAGCGCTTGTCGGGTCTACCAAGGCGCTTGCGCTTTTCATTAGTGTCTAGCTCCAGCGCCTAGCCCCTCGAGTCGCTTCAGTCCTGAGGTTAAAGGCAAAGTGCGCCTTTATCTTCAGGCCCTCCAGCGCTTGTCGGGTCTACCAAGGCGCTTGCGCTTTTCTTAGTGGCTAGCTCCAGGCGCCAGCCGCTCGGGTCATAAGCAATCCAGCTATGTGGCAAAGTACGCCACGTCGCTGGATTGACTTATGCCTGTCGCGGGCCTACAGGATGTAGGTCATGCAGCTGTTGCCACAGGAAGTGGCGCACTTAAGCTGCGTTCCTTTTAGGCGCCTTTCGCTTTTCATTAGTGGCTTACGATAAATTCTTCAATCTTGGCTCGCTCTGAAATATCCATTTCCACAGTCATCAGCGTTCCATCTTCTTCATACTCCGTACTTTTGACGTTTGCTTTGTCATTCAAATAGGACACGATATCACCACGGTCAAATGGAATAAGTAGCTTGCATGTACTATATTGTTCAAAAATCTTTTTCTTGATCAACTCGATAAGTTCATCTAATCCTTTTCCTTCACGTGCAGAAATCCACACACTATCATCGCTCACTACTGGATAGGGAACATCTGCAAGATCAGCTTTATTGTAAATATTAAGCGTCGCTACATTCTCTACTCCAACTGCCTGCAATGTGTCATTTGTTACTTCCATCATATAGCCGTGTTCCGAATTCGACACATCCACTACATGTAATAGGAGATCCGCATCACGCGCTTCTTCTAATGTCGAACGGAATGCTTTTACAAGATGGTGTGGCAGTTTCGAAACAAAACCGACTGTATCCGTCAAGATGAATTCTTTGTTATCCTCAAGCTTCACTTTCCGAATTGACGTATCGAGTGTCGCGAATAACATATCTTCCTCATACACTTGCTTCGCATTGTCTACGTCCATCTTCAGCAGCAATTTATTCATAATCGTCGACTTGCCAGCATTCGTATAACCGACAATCGAAACAACAGGGATACCACTCTTTTTACGTTGCTTGCGCTGAGTTTCACGCTGATCCTTCACATGATCAAGGTCACGGCCAAGTTTGGAAATCTGGTCTTCGATTTTTCGACGATCGAGTTCAAGTTTCGTTTCTCCTGCCCCTTTATTTTGAACACCGCCGCCTGCTCCGCCGCCCTGTCTACCAAGGGATGCACGTAAACCGACAAGTCTAGGAAGCATGTATTGCAGTTGCGCAAGTTCAACTTGCATCCGCGATTCACTCGTTCTCGCACGCCGTACGAAAATATCAAGAATGAGCATTGTCCTGTCAATCACTTTACAGTCCAGTTCCCGCTCCAAATTACGAATCTGAGACGGAGACAATTCATCATTGAAGATAACAAGGTTAGCATCTAATTCTTCGTAGAAGTTCTGAATCTCTTCCATTTTCCCTTTCCCGACATAAGTAGACGGGTTACGCTTTTCCATGTTTTGCGTCACTTCTCCAACGACTTCAACATCGATTGCTTTAGCAAGGTTTTTTAATTCTTCCATTGCATATTCAAAGTGCTGATCCTTTTGTTCATGGACCCCCACAATTACTGCGCGTTCGACTAAAAATTCCATAGAACTACCCCTTCCAGACAAGCTATAAGTATGTTTAGTCTACCATATGTGACGAAATTGTATGTCAGACAGGTCGAACTGCACAACTACTCTGTCACTGTTGGTCAGTTTGCCCAACGATAACATCCGTCAATCTATCTTTGTCGCCATCATGTGCAACAAATTTCAGCACAACATTCGGCAAGACGATGTCATCAGTATTGCCAACTTTCTGCGACAATAAAATGGCCCACTCCGCTGTTGCTCTTAATGGATCTTCGACACTAAAAACACACTCCGTAATTTCCAACTGTTCATTGTTCAAGGGAAGCGTTCCCTCTTCACGTAGTTTCGCAAAACGTGTTTCTTCCTGCTCCTCCCACTCGATGAAAAACGGATAGGGTAACTCATTCGATACGGGTTGATCGATGAACAACATTTTCCACTTCCGCAATTGGCCATCAGCCGTTCTTCGCTCAGCATCGAGCACACCTGACGTTCGGAATCCTTTATTTTCAACTTCATCATTGAATTTCTCAATACTTTCGACAGACAGACAAATCGTCCCCCACCCATCGCTTTGTTCAAGATCATGCAGCAATAACTTAGTCAGCGGGTGCTCCACTTGTTGCGCAATCCCCATTTTCTCGACTGACAACCATTCAATATAAGCATTCTTCGTATAGAGTAGTGCATTATGCGTACCCCATTGTTCATGACGACCACCGACTACAGCGTGACGTCCACTCGCTTGCTGTTCCACTACGATTTTCTCCGGTTCTTTATTCGTGAAATAGACAGTATGATCAAGCTTCATAGTAATAACCTCACCTTCTTAATTTTAAATAAATGAAAAGCCTGCAGTAGTAGATACCGCAGGCTTCCAAATTACTTATCTTCGTTAAGGATTTCAAGTGCTGCTGAGAATTCTTTATCAATCTCGGCATTTGGTTTATATGTGATATTACTAACGACAACTGTAACAATCAGGCAGAGGAGGAAACCAGGTACGATTTCATAAAGGGTGCCCGATAAAGCATCGACGTTCCCCCAAATCATAACTGTTATTGCTCCAACTATCATTCCCCACAGTGCACCTTTCGTTGTAAGTTTGCGCCAGTAAAGAGATAGCAAGATGATTGGACCAAATGCAGCACCAAATCCAGCCCATGCAAACGATACGATTTTCAAAATGGATTCATTGTTAGGCCAAGCAAGTACCATAGCAATTACTGAAACTGCAAGGACGGCCATTCTTCCTAAAAATACATAATGCTTATCCGTTGCGTCTTTTTTCATAAACGTTTTGTATAAATCTTCAACTAGCGCAGAAGAGGATACAATCAGTTGCGAAGAAATTGTACTCATAACAGCTGCAAGAACAGCCGCAAGCATGATTCCCGCAATGAATGGATGGAAGATAATCTGCCCTAAGACAATAAATACCGTTTCATTATCCACCAGTGTTGCATTCGTGTTCTGCTGATAATAAGCAATTCCGATAAGTGCAGTTGCAACTGCACCGAATAAACTCAAGAACATCCAACTAATTCCGATACGACGTGCTTTTTTCGCTTCTTTGTGCGAGTTAAGCGCCATAAAGCGGACGATGATATGCGGTTGACCGAAATAACCCAGTCCCCACGCGACTGCAGACAAAATACCTAGGAACGTTGCACCAGATACGAAATTCAGCAATTGTGGATCCACAGCACGGATACTTGTCGCAGTTTCTGTAAATCCTCCTGTGATGAAGATACCGACAATCGGCACAAGTAGGAGCGCAAAGAACATAACGATACCTTGGACAACGTCCGTGTAACTAACCGCCAAAAATCCTCCGAATAGTGTATAGAAAATAACGACACCCGAAACAATCAATAGGCCTACGTGATAGTCCAACCCGAATGAGCTAAGGAAGAACTTCCCGCCTGCAACCATTCCCGAAGACACATAAAACGTGAAGAATATTAGAATAATAATCCCTGAAGCAATACGTAAGAGACGGGATTTATCTTTCAGACGACTTTCCAAGTAACTTGGAATTGTAATGGAGTCACTTGAAACTTGTGTATACACACGTAAACGAGGTGCAACAAAGACCCAGTTCAAATATGCTCCAACTGTCAAACCGACCGCAATCCATGCTTCAACTAAACCGTTGAGATAGATTGCACCCGGCAACCCCATAAGCAACCAGCCCGACATGTCAGCAGCACCAGCACTGAGAGCGGTTACAGCCGGCCCAAGCGAACGCCCACCTAACATATAATCCGTGAGATTGGATGTGCGTTTGAATGCATACCATCCAATGAAAATCATCGCCGCCATGTATATAATAATTGCAATTAATTGATACCCTTCATTTGACATGATGAATCCTCCTTTTATTAGATTGCCTCTATCATATCACCTTTTTAATAAATAATAATCTGTTTTTTAAAATAACCGATAGTAAATAATGTATATTGAATAGACAGAATACGACGAAGTTATTTCATTCACCTTATATTTCCCAGGAAATAATGCATATTCGACAAGCAACCTTTTTATAACACACAAAAACAGGCGGATACCCCTATGTCTAGAGGTATACACCTGTTTTTTATGAGGGCACTGAAAAAGTACGATTTCCTTCAATCCCGTTGATTTCCGGTCCGAGCGAGGTCTTCAGTTCGCGCTGTTCCCACTGGAGTCGCCGCTCTTCACTACAATCAATTAGTTCTAACTATAAAAAGAACTTTTTCAATGGTTTCGTTTTTTATTGGTATGACTTTTCTACGGACATTTCTCGCAGTTTGAACTTTTGTATTTTCCCCGAAGCAGTCATTGGATATTCTTTTATAAACTCAATGTACTTTGGTATCTTATGATGTGAAATACGCCCCTTACAAAATGCGCGTACGGACTCTTCATCAAGATTCAGGCCTTCTTTCAGAATAACCCACGCCATTAGTTCCTCACCGTATTTCGCATCTGGCACACCGACGACCTGTACGTCTGCGATATCAGGATGCGTATACAGAAATTCCTCAACCTCTTTCGGGTAAATATTTTCGCCACCACGGATGACCATATCTTTGATGCGCCCCGTAATATCGATGTAGCCATCTGCATCCATCACTGCAATATCGCCCGTATGAAGCCAACCTTCTGCATCAATCGCTTCACGTGTTGCTTCCGCATTGTTGTAATACCCTTTCATAATGTTATAACCACGCGTGCAAAGTTCCCCTGGCACGCCAACCGGCAGCTCTTCACCCGTTACAGGATCAATAATTTTGACTTCAACGTTCGGATGCGGCTTGCCTACTGTCGATACGCGTTTTCCGATTGGATCATCTGTCTTCGTCTGTGTAATGACAGGGGACGCCTCTGTCTGGCCGTAACAAATCGTAATTTCACTTGCTCCCATATCTTCAATAACACGTTTCATAACTTCAATCGGACAGACAGATCCAGCCATAATACCGGTACGAAGCGTAGATGTATCGTAGTTCTTAAAGTCAGGGTGATTCAACTCTGCGATGAACATCGTCGGCACCCCATGAAGTGCTGTACACTTCTCATCTTGTACCGCTTGAAGTACACGCAATGGATCGAACTGTTCGAGTAAAATCATCGCAGAACCGTGCGTAACCGCCGCGAGCGTTCCTAGTACACAACCAAAACAATGGAAAAATGGAACAGGAATACAAACGCGGTCCTGCTCTGTCAGTTTCATGTAATCCCCAATTTGTTTACCGTTATTCACGACGTTATAATGTGTCAGCATGACCCCTTTAGGAAAGCCTGTTGTGCCAGAAGTATATTGAATATTAATGACATCATCGGGATCAAGCGATTGAAATTGTCCCTCAAACTGCTCATCCGTTACTTTATCAGCTTGCGCCATGAATTCCGACCATTTGTACATACCTTGTTCTTCTCGTTCCGTCATCAGGATGATTCGTTTGAAATGAGGCAGTTTGACACTTGATATAGAGCCCCTCTCACTCGTCACCAGTTCAGGACAAACCGTACGGATAATATCTATGTAACTCGTTCCTTTAAAGCTTTCATCCAGAATGAGCGTAGTTGCATCAGATTGCTTCAGCAAATATTCCAGTTCTGTAGCTTGGTAATTCGTATTTACGGTGACCAGGACTGCCCCCATCTTCCCTGTTGCATATTGGCTAAGCAGCCATTCCCTTTTATTGTCTGACCATATGGCAATGTTTTCCCCTTTTTCGATGCCCATAGCAATAAATGCTTTTGCAAGTTTGTCCGTTTCTTTATCAAATTCTTTATATGTTCTTCGAATTCCATGTTCCGGATAGACATAAGCTTCCTGGTCCGGATAAAGCTCCGCTTGTTCCCTTACAATTTGCCCCACTGTTTTACGTAGCAATGTCATGTCCATTCCCCTTTTCTGAAACAATCATATAGCAATATGTTATCACGAAGTTCAGATTATTGAAAATTAATTTCAGGTTGTAGTGTATTTGTTGTGAGGTTCCGATGGAGCGTTGTTTTCTTTTGGCGAAACGTTGCAAACACCACAAAAAATACCGTTCCACCTCTCAAGGCAGAACGGCATACTTCAATTCATTCCACAGGGAAGACGCGTCCCCGTTCATCTTTGTAAACGACATGATGTCGTTCGAGTTTCGTTGGAGAATCCAGACCTGCCGCTGCAGCGACACGGAAAAGTCCTTCTCGCATCGTCAAAATATAATTTGTGACACGGTACTTTTTCTCTTCGACGACGAGGCCTTGCTGTAATTTCTTATCTGTCGTCGCAACGCCCGCTGGACAATCATTCGTATGACAACGGTGCGCCATAATGCAACCGACCGAGATCATAAAACCACGCGCAACTTGAACAAGATCTGCTCCCATTGCTAGAACTATTGCTGCTCGGTCCGGTGTCGTAATCTTACCCGATGCAATAATTTTCACGCGGTCACGTACTTCAAATTTTCGAAGTGCATCGTCCAGAAGAATAATTGCTGACCGCAACGGTAATCCAACGCTATCAGCAAGATCCTGGTATGTAGCGCCCGAGCCGCCCTCCCCACCATCTAATGAGATAAAGTCGGGACCCATACCTGTTTCATGCATGAATGACGCAAGTTCCTCTGCATCCTGTTTCCCACCGAGGACAACCTTAATACCAACCGGTTTACCCGAATGCTGACGAATTTGATCAATGAATTCAAAAAGTGTTGGGTAATCATCAAACTGGTGAAAGCGGTTTGGACTATTAATAGAGACAAACGGGACAACATTACGAATTGCCGCAATTTCTTCCGTTACCTTCGCCCCTTCAACGTGCCCACCGCGCATTTTCGCACCTTGCGCTAATTTAATTTCAAACGCTTTGACTTGCGGAATATCCGCTTTTTCACGAACCCGCTCAAAACTGAATTCGCCATCCTCCGTTCTAAATCCGAACAAACCCGAGCCAATTTGTGCAATTATATCTGCACCGCCCGCCAAGTGATGCTGGGACAGACCTCCTTCGCCGGTATTCATCCAAGCCCCTTGCGCCATGCCAATCCCTTTTGACAATGCAGTGATTGCATTTTCCCCGAGTGCCCCATAACTCATCGCGGATTGACCAAGCATGCTGCGGACATGAAATGGATGCTCACAGTTCGGACCAATGACGATTGCATCCTCTTCTGGCAACAACCAAGGCAATGTCGGAATATCTTCGCGGTGTTCTTTACGTGAAAAGAGATTATCTTCATCAACGACATAACGCATCGTATCTATAAGGTTTGAATTATCAACGCGCATTTCCTCATTTTGCTTCGTAAACATTGCGTTGCGGATATAATAACCCGATTCTTCAAAATCACGTTTCGAGCCAAAGCCAATGACACTATTCAAATATTTCCCTGGCATAACCATGTGTAGGTATTCTTCACGATTGAATGGTTCGCCGTCATTATCGTCGTCAAACAGATATTGACGAAGCTCAGGACCCGTCTTCTCCATCACATAACGCATCCGCCCTAAAATCGGGAAATTCCGAAGAATCGCATGTTGCTTTTGGCTTTTGTCATAAAAGTATAGATATATGGCAATTGTAATTGGTAAGATGACTAGAAATAAAATTAACAACGCCGTGGTAATTGAAATACTTTCCGCCCAATTCATAACAACACCCCTTTGTTAAGCTTTAAAGGTAGTTTACCACTATCACAGTCTGTTAATCTTAATTAATAAAACATTTTTTGGAGGGATTCCATGGTTATCGACTTATTATCTGCCCACGCATCTGTTCGAAAATATAAAGACATTACACTATCAAAAGAAGAAGTACTTGAACTCATTCGGGCCGGGCAGCATGCCGCAAGTTCGCACTTTGTCCAAGCATACTCTGTCATTTATGTAACGGATGTTGAAAAACGCAAGAAACTAGCGGAATTCGCGAAGAACCCGCAACAGATTTTATCAGCTGGCGCCGTTTTGGTCTTCTGCGCGGACTATTGTCGATTGAAAAAGGCAGCTAACTTAGTCGGAAAAGACATTGATTTCTCCTCTGCTGAAAGTGTCCTTGTCGGCTCCATTGACGTTGCTTTATTCGCCCAAAATGTAGCGATTGCGGCCGAATCAAAAGGTTACGGCATCTGTTATATCGGGGGAGTACGTAATGCACCTGAGGAAATAAGCGAATTGCTATCGCTTCCCAACGGTGTTGCTCCACTATTCGCCATGACAATCGGCGTTCCTGACGAAGCGAATGAAGTGAAACCGCGCTTACCGGTAGAAGCAATTATTCACGAAAACAGCTACAATACCGATAAATACGACGAACTTATACCTAAGTATGATGAAACAATGAACGACTATTATTTAAGCCGTGGCTCAAACCGTAAAGACGCCGCCTGGTCCGATTCCATGGCAGACTTTTTAGAAGTCCCTCGTCGAACGCATATGAAAGATTTTTTGAAGAAACAGGGATTTGAGTTTAACTAGGAGTGATGACAATGCAATTTGAGGAATTAGTGGACGAATTCACACGACGGATAACAGACGGGTCTTTCATTGGCGGGACAATCAGCCAATCCCGCACAAAAACAGATGAATTAAAACGGGTGAAAGTGAAACCTGTGGAAATAAAAGGACAGCTGCATATTCAATTTGAATACCAGTACGAACGAGTGCTGAACCATGAAAATGTTACCCCTGATGCATTGCGAGCACATTTACAACAACTGCTCGAGCGTTTCAGACAAATACACGCTGAGTTTTCGGATGAAAAAGTCCAGGTTCAGCTGACGAAAAAATTTAAAGTAATGTGGAAGTCTGAAAAAGTAGCATCTGAAAAAGTAGTTGACCTTTCACACAACCGCAAGAAAAATTATTTATTGGATGAAAATACTCCCTATCCATTTCTAGTACGACTTGGCGTCCAAACGCCCGACGGCAAAGTGAAAAAACAAAAGCACGACAAGTTTAGGCAAATTAACCGGTTCGTCGAATTCATCGACGATTCTCTTGCGCACTTACCGAAAGATCGAACTGTACGTATTCTTGATTTCGGTTCCGGTAAATCATATTTAACATTTGCCCTCTATCATTATTTACGTATCGAAAAAGGACTGGATATCAAGGTAACTGGTCTTGATTTAAAAAAAGAAGTGATTGAGGAATGTAGCACCATTGCGAAGGATCTTGGTTACGATAATCTTGAATTTCTAGTAGGAGATATCAATGATTATAATGACGAAACATCAGTTGACATGGTCGTCACCTTACATGCATGCGATGTTGCAACAGATATGGCGCTTGCCCGTGCGGTGAAATGGGGAGCGAAAGTCATTTTGAGCGTTCCATGTTGCCAGCACGAACTATTCTCGCAGGTTAATTCCCCCGCGCTCGACGTTATGCTTCAACACGGACTCATCAAAGAACGGTTCTCAGCACTTGCTACTGATTCCATTCGTGCCGAGCTGTTATCACTCGTGGGTTACGAGGCTCAGTTACTCGAATTCATCGACATGGAGCACACACCCAAAAACATTTTGATTCGAGCTTATCAGACCGGACGAGAAGCTTCTGCTGATGAAGTGAAACGGTACACTGAATTTAGGAAGCTGTTGAATGCAGATCCTTTTTTAGAGAAAGAACTGGGCGATTTATTGAATATATGATTAAAGCCATCCACATTTGCCTCATGCGAATGTGGATGGCTTTTTCAATTTAAAGAATCACATGTTATCATTTAGAATAATTAGATTTAGTGATTAAAAGGAGACAACAACATGCCGATATATAATAAATTAGTACGCGACCGTATTCCCGAAATCATCGAAAAGTCCGGTCTGATTTGCAATACACGCCTTTTGAATGAAGACGAATACATTAACGAAATCAACAAAAAAATGCACGAAGAACTGGAGGAATACGAATCCACCGAGACGACAGATGACGCCATCGAAGAACTTGCGGATTTGTTGGAGCTCATCCATGCAGCCGTTTCATATTACGGGGTATCATTTGAAGATCTAGAAAAGGTAAGAGTAGAAAAGGCTGAGAAACGCGGCGGATTCGAAGAGCAGATTTTCCTTATGGATGTTGAAGAAGACTGATACCCGATGGTTCACCCTACTTAATAATGCAATGCTGTTCGCGACATTAAGTTCGCGGACTTCTTCCCTTACGAAACTTCCCATCCACACTTATTTCCCCAATGATACATCCAAAAACACATAGTCATCCCGTTTATGCTGCCCTGAAAAAACGACCGGGACCCGTTCACTAAAAATCGGTCCGTCTACAACCACAGTGTGAAATTCTCCAGATTCCCCGCATGAATCAATGCCGAGCGCATCGAGTTCATCCATCAGTTCGATAGTAAATTTACGGCCTATGAAGTGGGCAGGCATCATTGTTGTATTGACGACAACGATGTATGCCTCGAATCCGCCCTCTATAAACTCATCCAATATCTTGCGACGCGGCTCCATCCATAATGGATGAACTGCTTTCATATTGACTTTCGCACATGTTTCTTGAACCCACTTCAAATGGTCTTCAAGATCGATATCCCCGAAAACCCCGTGGCTGATGCCTGACTCAACACATTCTTTCATCGCGTCTAAAAATTGCTCTTCATACCCTTTCCAGCTTGCTCCCCGTATCATTAAAGGGACGCCGATCCTTTCAGCTTGGGCTGCTACGACTTCAAAAGGCAGCGCATGTGATTTTGACCGTTCTTCATCCTCTTCAAACATTGTCCATAACCGTTTCGGAATGCCACCCGCTTTCATTGCGCGGTAATAAGCCATCGCAGAATCTTTTCCGCCGCTCCATGATGCAACAAATAATATATCCTCCATCTTGATTTCTCCTCCGTATAGCAGATTTTTTTGTTTTTAAGCATCAGTACTTCTCTCTCAAGATCAGCAATTTTTTCGCAGTGCTTTTCAAGATCCGAAAACTCCCTTACAAAAAAGAAATAAAACTTTAAAGAACTATAAATCCTCCTAGAAACACAATACTAAAATCTACATTATCGCCATGGCCTACACCCTTACGTTATATTTATTTTACCATGAATTTTCCAATGTTTCATAAAGGATTCTTTTAATTGATTTTTTTCAGCGAATGAAAACATAAAACTTTTCAGACATGTACCCCGTCAAATAACTATAACGTGTTCGCGACATGTTGGAAATTGGAGAAGGTGAATCTTTTGTCATGACAAAAAATGAGAAGTTTGAGCTCGTAGAAAAATTTATAGTAGAGAATCGTGAAGCCCATTATCGCCTTGCATACAGCTATGTTAGAAATAAAGAAAATGCACTTGATATTGTACAAGATGCCATTTTAAAAGCCCTCAATTCAATTGATCGACTTGAAGAGATTGCCTATTTGAAAACTTGGTTCTACCGGATCATCGTTAATACATCCATTGATTTCATCCGAAAACATCAGCGTATTACAGTGATGGACGATGACATTCTCGGCATTCATTTGCCACAGTTAGAGGATGACATTATCGACATGGACTTACATGATGCCATTGACCAGTTGCCTCCTAAATACAGATCTCTTATTATTCTTAGATTTTTCGAGGATTTGAAAATTGATGAAATCGCTGTAGTGATGGATGAAAATGTGAATACGATTAAAACAAGATTATATGCAGCATTGAAAAAGTTACGCATTGAAGTTGGGGAGGAATTCAGGTTATGAAAGAATTGAAAAAGTTGAAAAAGAACTATGACGAAACGGAGATTCCGTCTGAGTTGGAAGACGTCGTAAAAGCTTCGATTCGTCGAGCAGAAGCGTCACAGAAAAGACGTCCATTTCTAAAACAATGGACGATTGGAGCCGCCGCTGCTGCTGCTCTATTCATCGGTAGTATAAATGTCAGTCCATCCTTCGCACAGGCAATGGCAAATGTTCCGCTTCTTGGAGCGATTGTGGATGTATTTACCGCACAACAATTGACTGTCGATGAAAAAACGTACCAAGCAAATGTCGCCACACCAGCAATTGAAGGATTGACTGATGAAGGACTGCAAGCTTCTCTGAATGAGAAATACCTTGAGGAAAACAAAGTACTTTTCGAACAGTTCCAACAAGAGGCCGCGGAATTGGAAAAGGCAGGTGGCGGTCATCTTGGCATCGACACTGGCTATGAAGTGAAAACAGATACTGACCAGCTTCTATCGATTGCTCGCTATGAGGTGAATACGGTCGGATCCTCTTCAACAACAATGAAGTACGACACAATTGATAAGCAGAACAGCGTGTTAATCACATTGCCAAGTCTTTTTAAAGATGACAAATACGTAGATGCTATTAGCTCATATTTAGTAAGTGAAATGGAGCGACAAATGGCAGCAGATGAAGTGGTCTCTTACTTTTTGAATAGCGAATTTTTCGATGACTTCAAAACAATCCAAGCCGATCAGTCATTCTATATTACAGCTGATAATAAGCTTGTCATTTCATTCGATAAATATGAAATTGCACCTGGTTATATGGGTGTCGTGACGTTTGAAATTCCGTCAGAAATTTTGAGTGATCTACTGGTCAGTGACACATACATTAACTAATTCCTTTCCTATATAAAAAAGCAGACACATTCGCGTGTCTGCTTTTTATAATTCAATTATGCTGGCATCGGCGTTTTTGTTGGTTCTGCGTAGCCTTCTTTATAATTTTCATCGATGAATTCACGGATTTCTTTTAACGATTTACCTTCTTGCTTCATCATTACAGATTGCACGGCGATATCCAGACAAACTTGGCAACGTGTGCCATGGTCATCCCAGACAACAGAACCGTCTTCACGAACTTCGTCGATGAAACAATTCAAGTTACTGTCATGACCTGCGCTTTCACCGCACCCACAATAGCAAGGCATCCACTCAATAATATCCGTTGCAGTTCCCGCCATTTGATAGACAAGACGCATATCCTCCGACTTATCATCTAGGAACGACGGTAAAATATCGGCAGAAGCTGTTACTTCTTGCAAGTCACCGTTTGGTACATGCTGCTGTTCCCCATGTGCCATGTCATGTTCTTTCTCGCTTGGCTGTGCTTTTTCTCCGCATGCTGAAAGGACAAGAATTGCCGCAAGCAAGATGAATATCCATTTCTTTTTCATATACTGCCCACCCCTTATTCGCGTAGTTGTCCTTTCATCATAACCCAAAACAACACGTTTATAAGTTACAGTTTGATGGACAATAAAGTTATTCTTCAATCAGAGGGGTCTTACTGCCCGTTAATGAGGGATCAAACACGACGGTGATTAGCCTCTTGCTTAATCCAATGCCTGATACCCTTCCCGGCATACGGCTCATCCGCAAATCTCGGAATCACATGTAAATGCGCGTGTGAAATCGATTGCCCGCCTGTTTTTCCCGTATTCCAACCAACCGAATAACCATCGTGCCCGTACCGCTCTTCCAAATAAGCTTTCGCTTTCATTAGCAGTTCCTGTGTATCAATCCATTCCTGCGCGGTTAATGAAAATACATCGACTGCATGCCGTTTCGGAACGATGAGCCCGCTCCCTACCAACACAGTTTGCTCGGAAGGCTTTTGAATATAAGCGCATGTCGCATTTTCAAAGATAATTTGTTGCTCAGGATCCGCTAGCAAATTGCAATATGGACACTCTTTTTCGTACATACTGAAGTCGACTCCTTATTTCCCAATCATTTTTGAAGGAACGACATACTCGTCAAATTGTTCTTCTGTCAGCAAGCCAGATTTAAGTGCCGCCTCTTTTAGCGTTGTTCCTTCCGCATGTGCTGTTTTCGCGATTTTCGCTGCATTTTCGTAACCGATATAAGGATTAAGTGCCGTCACAAGCATAAGTGAGTTTTGAACTTTACGATCAATTTCTTCACGATTTGGTTCAATTCCAACTGCACAGTTATCGTTGAAACTGATCATCGCATCGCTCAACAACGTCACGGATTGAAGGAAGTTGAATATGATAACCGGTTTGAAGACGTTCAGTTCGAAGTTCCCCTGGCTCGCTGCGAAACCGATTGTTGCGTCATTCCCCATCACTTGTGCGACAACCATCGTCAATGCTTCACTTTGAGTCGGGTTCACTTTTCCAGGCATGATGGAACTGCCTGGTTCGTTCTCAGGAATTGTAATTTCACCAATACCTGAACGTGGTCCACTAGCCAACCAGCGCACATCATTCGCAATTTTCATTAGGTCTGCTGCAAGTGCTTTGATAGCGCCATGAACGTAAACAATTTCATCATAGCTCGTAAGTGAATGGAATTTATTTACCGCAGACGTAAATTCGATTCCTACTGCTGTGCTGATTTCAGTAGCAACACGGTCCCCAAATCCTGCAGGTGCGTTAAGTCCTGTACCAACAGCTGTTCCACCGATTGCAAGTTCTTTCATCGACTCGACGCTGTCCGTAATCATTTTTTCTGTTTTCTCGAGCATCCGGTGCCAACCGCTAATTTCCTGGCCAAGCGTTAAAGGTGTCGCGTCTTGTAAATGCGTACGGCCGATTTTAATGATATCCATGAACTCTTCGGACTTCTTGTTAAGTGTTTCTTTCAATACACCAATTGCCGGTACGAGTTGTTGTTGTACTGCCACGACGCCTGCAACATGCAATGCTGTAGGGAATGTGTCGTTTGAACTTTGTGATTTATTGACATCATCGTTCGGATGAAGGCGTTCTTCCTCGCCCCACTCTTCAAGAAGTTGATTTCCACGGTGTGCAAGCACTTCGTTCATATTCATGTTTGACTGCGTACCGCTTCCTGTTTGCCAAACGACAAGTGGGAAATGATCATCCAGTTTGCCAGAGACTACTTCATCCGCCGCTGCAGAGATAGCCTTCATTTTTGCTTCTGAGATAGCACCGTGTGCATGGCTCGCGATTGCTGCAGATTTTTTCAAATGGGCAAATGCACGAATAACACCAATTGGCATTTTTTCTCCGCCAATTTTAAAATTTTGTTTACTGCGTTGCGTTTGCGCTCCCCATAGCTTGTCCGCAGGTACTTTAATTTCACCAAATGTGTCGTGTTCAATACGATAATCCATCATTCATCCCTCTTTCAATTGTAAGTATTTCCATTATCGCTGATTGGCACCTTTTTTTCATCCGCCCAGTCTCGGATAAATGCTTTTTGCCTAGGGTTTAGGTTCGTCGGCAATTCATCTTTTCCGAAAAAACGATGTGCTTTGCTTTCTGTACCGCCCTGTTTTAGTTCACCCAAATAGTTTTCTGTTTGAAAAATAACTTGCACGCTATATACTTGATCACCATTCGGATACGTCACAAAACAGGCCTCTCCGGAATAAAGACCAAATAGCTTAAGCCCCTCCACATGCAGTCCCGTTTCTTCATATGTCTCCCTTTTCACCGTTTCTTCAAACGTTTCCCCAAGCTCCATCACACCACCAGGAATACACCAATTGTCCTCATCTGTGCGGTGTTGAAGCAAGATTTTATCTTCATTTGTAATGATGACGCCGCAACCCACCGTTAGTAGTGATTCCTTACCAATCATTTTCCTCATCGTTTGAATGTAATCCATAGCATTCCCCCCTTTTTTTATATAGAAAAGACCCAGTTTCCCGAGTCTTTTTCCATTCTTCATTTCCAATTGAATTGGTTTTTCTTTAATATCTCTATAAATGCATCGACTACTTTAGGGTTAAATTGTGTCCCTCTTCCGCCCTCTAGTTCTTTCACAGCTTCTTGTATAGAAAGGGCCTTCTTATACACTCGATCGGTTGTCATTGCATCAAATGCATCAACGACCGATACGATGGCGGATTCTAGCGCAATTTCATCACCTTTGAGACCATACGGATAGCCTTTTCCGTCGTGTCTTTCATGATGTTGTTCGACAATGAATGCAGTATCTGCTAGCCATTCGACAGCATGCTCACGCATAATCTTTGCACCTTCTGTCGTATGAGTCTTCATAATTTCCCACTCTTCAGCTGTCAGTTTCCCAGGCTTATTAAGAATTTCTAGCGGGACAACGCGCTTGCCGACATCATGAAAATAGGCGCCCCATCTCAAAGTGCTAAGGCTTTCTGTTGGGAGTTCCAACTGTTTCCACACTTCGATTGAATAATCCTTAATTCGGTTGCAGTGCATATAAGTATAGCCATCGACCGATGCAATCGCATCCGCCTCTTCTTGGAGGATTTGTGTTTCGAAAAATCTGTACTCAAAACTTTCAGCTTCCATTTTAATTAAAATATCTGCTTCCGTTTTCCCATAAAACGAAATAATATGTTCATAACTCGATGCTTCAATTGTCTCACCGATTTCCAATAGACGGCGCTTTCCTTCGTATTCCATTTCTACGACCCCGTTAAGAAGCTTATAGGACTCTATGAAGGCGTCTTCTGCATCGTATTGGACCCAAAATGAGCCATTCTTGTGCAATGAATAAAGCGCATTTGACAATCCGTTCCATCTTCCGAGCAATACGACATCCGCATAACCGAGATGAAGTACCGGATATCCTTCGCTAGTTTGATTGCTATACGACTGGTTTAAAATAGTGTACATAAGCGTACTCCTAGGGTTAAGGCATATGATCATCAAAGCATGTCTGAATATTACCATTATAACAAGGCACGCCAACGTTTCATACACCTTTACTCGATTGATGCAAAAATATGTCGATTAGAGTTCCTGCCTCAACGCATTGATGACATCAATTTTCGTCGCTTTACGCGCTGGTCGCCACCCTGAAATCATTGCGACGCCTATGCTGATCGTAGAAGCGATAACCACAAGTTGCCATGGAATAACGGAGAACGTAACAGTCATATCTCCAAAATCTTCTTCACCGAGCGCCGCCGTAACAATTATCGGCAGCACATAATTCGACACAATGCTCACCCCATAGGAAATAACAACTGCAAGAACCGTCCCAACTATACCAATCCACGCACTTTCCATCAGGAATAGTCGTTGGATTAATTTCGGATCTGCCCCGATTGCTTTCATAACTCCGATTTCACGCGTCCGCTCTGTCACAGCCATTGTCATCGTGTTAAATATTCCAATAGATGCAATTAAGATCGCAATTGTCCCAACGAATACAAGTCCAGCTTTCAACGCTAGGAAAAAGACATCTAATTGATCAAGTTCTTCGGATATGGAATACACACTATATCCATCGTCTTTTAATTCAGTAGAGATTGCTTTCACATTTTCTAATTTATCCGCATAGACGTTTACATTGCCATAAAATAATTGCTGTGCGTCTGTATTATCATCCACTGGCTTGTCTACATGTGCATAATAGATTTTTTCTAACTCTGGAATAATAGATGCGTCAGCGTATATTTTTTGATCCTGCTCCCAATCTTTCGCAGGTTTCTTTCCGATTCCCACTATCGTGAGCATCATTTTATCCTCAATCATTTCACCTTCATCGTCACCGATTTGATAGTTGAACTGTTCACCAATCAATTTTCCGTCATACGTAGTAAATTCACCATCTTCATTTTCATCTTGTTGATTCATTAAGGAATCTGCGAAATTGCTTCCCACGACGACTTCGTTCATTTTTTCAGGTAAACGTCCTTCCTGAAGCTCGAAATTCGCTTTCTTTTCTTCTGTAAAATCCGTCACAACGAGTTGACTATTCCCAGTGAAATCACCAATTGAAGACAGCTGTTCTGCCCCTAAGTTTTGGCGGAATACAACTGCTTTTACATGATCCCGTTTCTTCAGCTCTACAACTTTCTCTTCATCCATCTCACTTGAGAACACTTCAATTTGTGTCACAAGTCGGTTCGATAAGACCTCTCCCCGAATCGTTTCGTGTAGGCCGAATCCAACGGACGCGAGCACAATTAAAAAGGCTGTTCCCATCGTGGCCGCAAGCACGGTCATAAAAACACGCATTTTATTTTTCTTGATATGTTGCCCTACGAAACTAATCTGGTCCTTAAATTGCATGCTGTGCACCGCCTTCCGTTAATACGCCGTCATGCATTCTGTATACGCGATTCGCTGTTTGTGCCACTTCATCGTCGTGTGTAATGATGACGAATGTGATGCCCCGTGTTTTATTGAGCGACTGGATAAGCAAAAGAACGTCCTGTTCGGTTTCCGAGTCGAGACTACCTGTCGGTTCATCGGCGAAAATGATTGGCGGATCCGTTATAAGCGCACGCGCAATACTGACTCGCTGTTGCTGACCTCCCGATAATTCATTTGGATAATGGTCTTGCACATCCGTGAGTCCAACGCTCTGCATCAGGTCTTTTACTTTCTTCTGTCGCTCACTTTTGTTGATGCCCTTCAATGTCAGTGGCAGTTCAACATTTCCAAATGCTGTCAATCCAGGCATGAGTTGAAAGTTTTGAAAGACGAAACCGAAATGATCTAATCGAAACTTCGCACTTTCTACCTCGTTGAATGCAGAGGTCTGAATGCCTTGCACACTGATTTCTCCACTTTCAGGCGTTAGGAATCCTGCCATAATATGAAGAAGCGTTGATTTACCCGAACCACTTTTGCCAACAATCGATACAATTTCACCCTCCGCAACATCAAACGTTAACCCTTTCAACACCGGAACTCGCTTTTCTTTACCTTTCTTGCCGATTTTGAATGAATGATTTAAATTTTGCACACTAATCATCTGTTCCCCTCCAACTTTCTTTATTTCCTTCATTATATAGGGAGAATCTTAAGGGTTTGTAAGGATAGATATGAAGAATTTCTTAAGATGTTGGAGGTGGATGCTGGATATATGATTGGTCTGGCAGGGGTTATGATCGATCGCGCGAGAGTTATGATTGGTTGGCGGATTTTATGATTGGTCGTGCGAGGATTATGATCGGTTAGGGAGTTTTATGATCGGTCATGCGAGGCTTATGATCGGTTGCAGGCTTATATGATTGGTCTGGCAGGGGTTATGATCGGTTGGAGGCTTTTATGATCGGGCGTGCGAGGGTTATGATCGGTTGGCGGTTTTTATGATTGGTCGTGCGAGGGTTATGATCGGTTAGGGAGTTTTATGATTGGTCGTGCAAGGTTATGATCGGTTGGAGGCTTTTATGATCGGGCGTGCTAGGATTATGATCGGTTGGCGGATTTTATGATTGGTCGTGCGAGGATTATGATCGGTTAGGGAGTTTTATGATCGGTCGTGCGAGGCTTATGATCGGTTGGCGGATTTTATGATCGGGCGTGCGAGGGTTATGATCGGTTGGCAGCTTTTATGATTGGTCGTGCGAGGGTTATGATCGGTTGGCGGCTTTTATGATTGGTCGTGCGAGGGTTATGATCGGTTAGCAGCTTTTATGATCGATCGTGCGAGCTTTATGATTGTTTCCTTACTTTACGCTCGCTGAGGGGGCCAACAACATAAAAAAAGCCCCGACGCACTACTGCGTCGGGACTCTCCTCTAGTTAGATATTATTCAGCTTCTTCAGCTGCAACTTCTTTTCTTGCAATCACTTGTTGAGTGGGTTGCTTCGTATTTGTTGCTTTTATCTCATTTGTCAGCTGGTCAATACTTGGGCGGATATTGCCTTTGCCCGTGTAGTTTTCAAGCATTTCCTTAACGTCAATGCCCGATGATGCTTTCAAGGATTCTTGCAATGTTGCCATTAAGTTAGTCGCATACGACGTTACTTTATTGGCTCCGCCGCCTTCACCACTACCCGTGTCAACAACAGTAATTTTATCAATATTCGCAAGCGGGCTTGCAATTTGTTTCGCATATTCAGGAATCATTTTAACAATCATATCAAGCATGGCAGCTTGGCCGTACTGTTCGAATGCTTCCGCAATTTTACGTTTCGCTTCTGCTTCTGCAAGACCTTTTAGACGAATAATGTCAGCTTCAGATTCCCCTTGCGCGCGCATCGAATCGGCTTTCGCCTGCCCGTCGAGACGAACTTTTTCTGCATCCGCAAACGCACGTGCTTCAATGCGGTACTTTTCAGCATCAGCTTCCGTAATTTGTTTCGATTTTTGAGCTTCTGCATTTTGTTCGATTGCATAGCGATCCGCGTCAGCTTTTTTCTTAACTTCAGAATCATATTGCTTCTCACGACGCAGAATCTCTTTCTCTTCAAGTTCAATCTGTTTTTGACGTTCAATGATTTGAATTTGCATTTCCTGTTCCATAACTTCCTGTTTCGAGACGGCCGTTTGAAGTTCGTAAGCTTGGTCGGCACGTGCTTTTGCAACATCCTGATCACGACGGTAATCCGCAACCTTCAATTGATTCTCTTTTTCAGCTTCCGCAATTTCAGTCGCACGTTCAATTTCCGCTTTTTGTGCTTCTTTAGATGCTTCCGCATTTTTAATACGCGTTTCTTTTTCTGCTTCAACTGTTGCGATATCCGCATCACGCTTCACTTGTGCGATACGTGGTTTCCCGAGTGAATCGAGATAGCCATTTTTATCGCGCACATCTTTAATTGTAAATGAAACGATGATGAGTCCCATTTTGGAAAGATCCTGTGAAGCAACACGTTGCACTTCCTGAGAAAACATATCGCGATTTTTGTAAATTTCTTCTACTGTCATTGAACCAAGAATCGAGCGCAAATGACCTTCCAATACTTCTTTTGCTTCATTTTCACGGTCAGCTTTTGATTTCCCTAAAAATTGTTCAGCAGCTGTTGCAATCTCTATGATTGAGCCACCAATTTTAATAATTGCTGTTCCATCTGCCATAACAGGAACGCCTTGCTCCGTGTACACTTCCGGCGTTGTAACCTCAAGCTTACTTGACAAAAGGCTAAGCGGTGCCGCTTGTTGGAACACTGGCAACAGGAACGTCCCGCCGCCGCGGATGATTTTAATACGATTTCCCGAATCATCCTTATGTACATTTTTAGAACCAAGATAACTTCCTGTCACGATTAGTGCTTCATCTGGCCCGACTGTGCGGTACTTTGTGATGAAGACGAGAACCAGCGCCAGTAAAACAAACGCGACGACTCCAATTGCAATCCAAATTTCCATCTGTTTTTCCCCCTTTTTTATTTGAAGCGGAATGGTTCATACTCTTTAACGATGAATGTTCCATCTCTCACTTCAATAATCAATACTTCTTTTCCGTACTCAATTGCTGTGTTTTCGTACCCTACCGCCCTCTTAGAAATCATGCCATTTACCGATTCGATAACAATTTCACCGAATCCATCAACAGGGACAGGTACAATCACTTTTCCAACCCTACCCATCAGCGACTCATCCGTATATGCGAGGGACACTTCAGCCGATTTCAGTGGAAGAAGGACAAATAAGTACAATAGAAGATCGAGTACAAAAGCAGTAACAAGTGCAATTACCAAAATGATTCCGCTGCCCCATGTTGTAACAAGTTCTAATATATAACCGCCAGCCGCTACAAATGTTATGAATGCAAGTATCACCGCCGGATCCAAGAAAGGACTAGCATCGCCGATTCCTTCCGCCATGTCACTAAATAAGATATAAAGTAACGTTGCAAGGCCTGCAACAATTAGCCCAACCATATAGACTTGCACAATTGGCATCCCAAACAGTTCCATTTCAACACCCCACTTTCACCTTTTTTGTCTCACCTATATATACGTCCCATCATCCCGAAAGTTTCAATTTACTGAAAATTTTTCACAAATTTATTCCATATCAATTAAACCGTTTTTCCTGGCAACGTGAATTGCCTCTGTCCGACTTTTTACTTGCAACTTTTGAAAGATGTCCGAGAAGTAGTTTCTTACTGTTCCCTCCGACAAAAATAACTGCTTGCTGATTTCTTTATTCGCCAAACCTTTTGATGCCAGCATAAGAAGCTCTTGCTCCCGCTCGGATAACTGATCTTTTTCTGTAAATAGTGAAAAGGCCAGTTCTGGATCGACAACTCGCTGACCCGCGGCTACTATGCGAATTGCTTCGGCAAGTGCACTACTCGGTCCGTCTTTCAATAAGAAACCTTTTACGCCTGCATTCACTGAACGCTGTAGATAACCAGTTCGGCCAAACGTCGTCAACATGATGATCGCCACACCGGGGTATTTCTCCACTAATCTTTCTGAAGCTTCCAAGCCGTTCATAATCGGCATTTCAATATCTAAAATACAGACATCAGGCAGTAATCGCTCGACTGCCTCAATCGCTTCCAAGCCATTTGCTGCCTCACCGATGATTTCTAAGTCCTCTTCTATAGAAAGAAGTGCTATTAAAGCCCCCCTCACCATCGCCTGATCTTCTGCAATTACGACGCGTATCACGAGACGACACCCACCTTTTCAATACTTTTCGGTAGCGGAATGAATAACTGAACGACTGTCCCTTCTTTACCGCTTTTCCATCCAATCGTTCCATTAATAAGCCCAATCCGGTTTTGCAGGCCTGTCATACCATGATTTGGAACCGCTTCATCGATACCTTTTCCGTTATCAGCGACTTCAATTAATACACCTTCCACTGAACGTGCAATGTTAATTTGACACCATGATGCAGCGCTATGTTTAACGACATTGGTCACAAGTTCCCGAATTGCCATCACAGCAATCTTTTCATACCCACGATTAATGGAATGGATTTCTCCGTTTACTTCAGAATTGATTCCTGCACTGTGTAAATGTTGCCGGCTGGCAGTCAATTCATCGACAAGCGTGCCTGTATCAAGGTCTTCCACAAGCTCCCGCATCTGTGTTAATGTTTCGCGCGAGATTGTAATCACTTCCCGTAACTCCCCCGCGGCTCTTTCTGTGTCTGAAACGAGTAGCTTCTCGGCAAGCTCAGTTTTCAATGTAATCATCGACAGCTTTTGTCCAAGTGTATCATGCAAATCACGCCCGATTCGCTGGCGTTCTTGCTGCTTCACCAATTCATCAATCCGACTATGTGCTTTCTCCAATTCTCGCTGGGATTCATTCCATTTTCGTCTTGATGAAATCATATAAGCATTAAAGATGGCGAGCAGAATAGGTACAAGCGACATGGATGTTTGCACTATATTTAAGTCCTTAGCTACGCCATAGACAATCCCAACCACTATATAGACGCCGACAGCTGCGATGCGCTTGCGTCCGGACAATAACGAAATCATATTTGAAGAGAAGGCACTCAACCAGAAAAAAACCGGTCCGAACATATACACCCAAAAACCAATAATAATCGCTTGCACAATGACGAACACTAGATAGCTGTTACGCCAATAGGACTGGCGATAGACGAATAAAAAGGGAGCAAGTAGAAGGATTGAAAACATACGCTCCATGCCCTCTAAAAAGAACGCCCCTATGAGCGGAAACAACATATAGATTAAAATAGTATACGGTTCCCTACCTAAACCTTCGGGAAATACTGCAAATCTCCTGCTCATTAATTCGCCGCCCTTCTTTTTATATAGCCTCCAACCCAGTAAACCCCTATAAATAATAGCGTATAAAAGATAAGTCCCCCCATTTGACCAATCAAAGGATAACCTCCACCCAGTAAACGGAAGGCACCCGCTATCGCGATCGCTCCTGGAGACCCGCTTGCAATAGGTTGCACCCAGCCCGGAAACTGTTCAATCGGAACCCACGTCCCTGCAGAAAACATCACAAATATCCACGTAAAGTTTGCAATACCAGAAACAGTACCCTGTTTCCCAAATGAACTGATGGCCACACCCAACGTCATGAACACCGCGGACACACCGATAAACCATACCGCAATCATACACCATTGCCCTACACTGCCTGGGAGCCCGTGAATCGTCTGAACAAAAACGATTAAGATCACAACCGTGATACTATTCAATAAGAGCTGTGACATCAGTTTCGCACCTGAAACGACTAATTCGGAAACCGGCAATGCCTTCATAGATGTACGCCAAGGTCTGCTGTTGTCGTATGCAAGTCCAATAGCAAATGTCGTGACAGCTCCCGACAACAAACTGAAGACAAGCATTGCGATAAGTAGATATGCATAGTGCTCTGGTTCATTCGAAAGCGAAAAGATTAGGTAGTAGACGATGGGAAGAACGATGGCATAAATGACAAAATAGCGGTTTCTTAGCATGCGCAACACTTCAATTTTTGTCAACAATAAAAAGGGCTTAGTCATTGCACAACCCCTTCCTTCAACAACACAATTCGATGTGCAAGAACTTCTCTTTCTTCCCTGGAATGTGTAATCAGTAAAACGGCAAGCCCTTCATCAACAGCAAGCTTTAGTTGTTGATAGAAATGTTTTTTCATTTCCTCGTCCATTCCCGCAGTTGGTTCATCCGCAATCAGCACGAGTGGTCTACCTGCCATCGACAATGCAAATGACAGCCGCTTACGCTCACCGCCTGATAATTCATGTGTCTTTTTAAGGAGCATATCTTGCAATAATCCAAGACGGACAAGCTCGTTGAATGAGTAAGGACTTCTATAGAAGGATTGAAATAAACAAAGCATCTCCTTGACCTTCACATTATCCATGAATTCGGCGTGTTGGAACATGAAGCCTATTTCCGATTTCATTTTCCTTCCTAGTGGTTTCCCTGCCAGTAGAATTCTCCCGCTTAAAGGATGGACGATTCCTGCTATAACGGATACGATTGTTGATTTCCCCGCTCCATTTGCTCCACATAGCGCAACTACTTCCCCAGATGCAATTTCCAAGTTAATATCTCTTAACACGTTTTTCCGTTTAAACTCCACACAAAGATTAATAATTCCCAACATACTCTCACCTCTTACGTTAACTTTACTGATAAAGAGGGTATTCTGTGGAGTACATTGAGTCATTTTTCCTTCATGACAATTGTCACTTTTTCTATACAGATTTGATTTTTGTGAATCCTTTGTAGGGTCTTTGTAAAGATTGTGTAAAGTTTGTGCAGATATCGTCGAAATTTGTAGGTATCTCAAATTGTTTTTGATATGATGGGATTGTTAAAAAATTATTTCCCATACTGGGACGGAGGTACAACAATGTTCAGCTCACGTAAACCTGACCCTTTTTTCATAGCATTATTAACCATTGCTGAAAATGTGCAAGAAGCGGTTCATTATGCCAACGACTTTAAAGTGGTGACAGTTGCCGACTTGAAAGAAGTAAGCATTAAACTTAAAAATTACGAGACGGAAGGTGACACGCTCATCCACGATCTCATTACTAAGCTTAACAAGTCGTTCATGACACCAATTGAGCGGGAAGATATCATGAATTTGGCCATTAAGATGGATGATGTTCTTGATGGTATTGAACATTTTGCAGCACATCTTGAAATGTTCTCTCTTACTGAAATTGATGAGTATGTACAGAAATTCATGGAAAACATTGTGAAAAGTACCGACGAAATCGTTAAAGCGATGAAATTGCTTGCGAGGAAAAAACTTGAAGCGATGCACGATCATGCAGTACTTATTAAAGATTACGAACGAGTTTGTGATGAAGTTTTCCGTACATCGGTCAAACAACTCTTCATTAATGAAAAGGATCCAATTCGCATTATCCAATTCAAAGACATATATGAACAGCTTGAAGATGTCGCCGATTATTGCCAAGATGTTGCCAACACAATCGAATCAATTATTATGCGTAACGCATAAGGGGGAGCCAAATGGATACAATACTTCTCCTTACCATACTAGTCGTTGTTTTCGCACTCGCTTTTGATTTCATCAACGGATTTCATGACACGGCGAATGCCATCGCAACATCCGTTTCGACTCGTGCACTGAAACCGAGAACTGCTATTATGATGGCAGCTGTCATGAACTTCGTCGGCGCTCTCGCATTTACAGGAGTCGCAAAAACGATTTCAAAAGACATTGTCGATCCATTCGTTCTCGAAAACGGTTCGCTTGTCATCTTAGCGGCACTTATATCAGCAATTGCGTGGAATCTGATTACCTGGTATTTCGGAATCCCATCCAGTTCATCCCATGCTTTAATCGGTTCAATCGCTGGCGCGGCTATTTCAGCAGCAGGTTTCGGCATTTTAAATTACAGCGGTTTCCTAAAAATATTACAAGCGCTTCTTATTTCTCCGTTCATTGCACTTGCAGGCGGTTTCCTTGTAATGTCGATATTCAAAGTGACCTTGAAGAACAAGAATTTATTTAAGGCAAATAAACGAATTCGTTATATGCAAATCGGAACAGCAGCGCTTCAATCGTTCACACACGGTACAAATGATGCGCAAAAAGCCATGGGTATAATTACAATGGCATTGATTGCAGCAGAATTGCAGACGTCGGACGATATTCAACTTTGGGTCCGGATTGCTGCAGCGACAGCGATGGGGATCGGAACATCAATCGGTGGCTATAAAATCATTAAGACTGTCGGCGGCAAGATTATGAAAATCCGTCCAGTGAACGGCATAGCAGCTGATTTGTCATCTGCTATGATTATTTTTGGAGCGACACTTATCCATTTACCGGTTAGTACAACACACGTCATTTCTTCCGCAATCATGGGTGTAGGTTCAGCTCAACGTGTAAAAGGTGTCAATTGGGGAGTCGCTAGAACGATTGTCACGACATGGATTATTACTTTACCAATTTCAGCAACAATCGCTGCGATTGTCTATCAGATCCTTAACTTGTTTTTTTAATTCAAACATTTCTCTTGCAATGTGCTAATATCCCTGTTATGATAAAGAAGAATTATTTTTGTTCGGCATGATGGTCTCGAATAAATCTTGACCGCTTCAAGACTTGAGCAAGGATAGTAATACAATGTATGCACAAAGCATACGAGGAGGAAACACACATGGAACAAGGTAAAGTGAAATGGTTTAACGCAGAAAAAGGATTTGGCTTCATCGAACGCGAAGACGGAGACGATGTATTCGTACACTTCTCAGCTATTCAAGGAGAAGGCTTCAAGTCTCTTGAAGAAGGCCAAGATGTAACGTTTGAAATCGAGCAAGGCCAACGCGGTCTTCAAGCTACAAACGTAAACAAAAACTAATTTGAATTAACCATTCAAAAGCCATTTCCTTCGGGGAATGGCTTTTTTCTTTGTCCAAAATTAATTGTGGTGACTACTAAGTACTTATAATAAACTGAGCATTGGAGCCTTACTAGGGGTATCAGAAACCTAAGACTGGAGGGTAGCATCCCCTAGCGAATTCAATGTAATTCTTATTTCAACCTATATACGATGAACTTCCCTCCAGGATGCAACCCATTATTACCTACATAGACTCGTTTAGTAACCGCTTGCGGATTTTCACTCATGCTAGATTCCCTAACCTGTGCCGCCTCCTTCGATAAAAGACATTCCCATCATTTTCCGTTATTATAGAAGAATAGAGTCAATCTATACACAGGAAGGAATGATTGTATGCGTACACTTGCGCGTTTTGTAACAAACGCACATAAATATATTATCTTTGCATGGATTGCAATCTTCGTCATATTGACGCTATTCGCGATTAAGTTGCCCGGACTTTTAGAAGGTGACGGCTTCCAAACAGATGGCGAACATGCCGCAGTCATGGATATTGTATCTGATGAATTCGATATGCCGGCAGAAACCATGTTCCTCGTTTTCGATAATGTGTCAGATGAAAAAATAGTATCTACACTCACTAACGTAGATAAACTTAAGGTCACTTCAGAAATCGTGTCACCGTTTGACAACGATACACAGTATAAAAACACTGCTTCCTACGCACTTCTTCATTTTGATAACGCGGAGAAAGATATGTCTGTTATCGTCACGGATATCCGAGAGGCTGTCGGTAATGAAAAAGGAATCACACTTACAGGTGCTTCCGCTATTTCAAAGGACATTAACACTGCTAGCCAACGTGACTTAATGACAGCAGAGGCAATCGGGTTACCGATTGCAATTATTATACTTCTTTTCGCTTTCGGAACTGTCGTCGCTTCATTCGTACCATTAATTATTGGTATTGTAACTGTCGTATCCTCTTTCGGTGTATTGGCCATTCTTGGCGGAAAAATGGACCTGTCCATTTTTGTCTTGAATATCATCCCAATGCTGGGACTTGCGCTTAGTATAGACTTTGCTTTGTTGTTCATCAGCCGTTATCGTGAAGAACGCAAAAAGAGCGACATGCATGAAGCTATCTCCACTACGATTCGAACAGCAGGAAGATCCGTCATCTTTTCCGCTTTCTGTGTGTTCATCGGACTTGGCGCAATGATGCTTATACAGGTCGACATTTTCCAAAACATTGCAATCGGCGGTATGATTGTCGTGGCAATGGCTGTCCTGGCATCTATAACCTTGTTACCTTCCGTACTTATTGCGCTTGGCGACCGGATTGACAAATGGCAGCTATTGAAAGAAAAATCAGCTGAAGCAAACGGTTGGCGCAAATTTGCCAACGCAGTTATTAAGCGTCCCGTTATGATAACAATTGTTGCGTTTATCCTACTCGGTATCGCAATAATTCCAGTGAAAAATATGGATTTAACAATTCCAGCAATTGATTCATTGCCAAAGTCGTATGATACGCGCCAAGCTTTTGAATTGATTGATAAAGAGTTTGGGCTGGCTGACCAAGCCGCTGTCTATGTCATTGCAGAACGTGCGGACGGCTGGGTGGATGAAAAAGGTCTCCAGTCCATGAAAGAACTTGAAAAAGAACTTTCAAACGATCCGCTTGTGGATAAAGTAACGACAATTTTTACTGCAAGTGACATCGATTCCGTCGAACAATGGGAGCAAGCGATGTTGGCGCCTGAAATCGCCGCCGGACTCTCCCCTCTTATTGAAACATTTGTGAAAGACGACAAGCTGATGATTCCTGTGACACTTAGAGCTAATGGTAGTTCAGATGCCGCACAAGATTGGGCGCGCGACTGGTCCGACAAGGAAACGGAGTGGAACTTATCCATCGGTGGACAACCAAAGTTCAATCAGGAAATCTTCGATGAAATACTGGATAAGATTTTGTACGTTCTGTTGGTTATCCTTGTCTCGACGTTTTTCATCCTAATGATTGCTTTTAAATCTATTTTAATACCGATTAAAGCAATTTTGATGAACATCGTCGGATTGGCTGCCACATTCGGTATTCTCGTCTATATTTTCCAGTATGGTCATTTCGGATTGGAAGCAGGCACAATTGCGCTTATCATCCCTGTCATCGTCTTTAGTCTTGTCTTTGGACTAAGTATGGACTACGAAGTGTTCCTCATCTCAAGGATGCAGGAAGAGTATGCGAAAACATTGGATAATGACCACTCAACTGTTGAAGGTCTTGCAACAACAAGTAAGATCATCACGTCTGCGGCACTGATCATGATTGTTCTGACAGGGGCATTCGCCTTTACGGACGTTATGCCAGTGAAACAGATTGGTGTCGGCATCGCGATAGCAGTCGCCATTGACGCAACGATTATTCGCCTATTGCTCGTTCCAAGCCTAATGAAACTGTTTGGCAAATGGAACTGGTGGTTACCGTTTAGAAAAGGGCCCTATAAACCTGGGAATTGGCATTAAAGAGTAAAAAATTAGAAAAAGCACACCAAGGATTAATCCCTGGTGTGCTTTTTCAATTAGCGATAATCAACTTCTTCTATCAATTCAACAACCGTCACAATCGATGCCATCCCATTTTCCATATTATTGACTGTTGCCTTCATCGTGAAATAAACAGCAATAATACTTAATAACGTAATTAGCACAAGGCCGATGACAAGGTTTTTACCTTTCACTGCGCATCATCCTCGTCTTCAACTCTGACGAATTCCTCTTCAATCAAATAGACGTCCGCTTCGTTATAATCACCGAAACTTTCTTCAAGATTCAAGCCGTGATACAAATTCCAGAAGCCTTGCTCTTCCATAAGGATTAGCTCTTCACCTTCATTGTTCACAAACTTTTGTACAATAGCCTGCGGTTCAGGTGCTCCTTCAGATAAAGCCTTGATAGAATCTGCAATAATTTTCCGTAGTTCCTCTTCTGAAGCTTCACGGATATTGACGAGACCACGTTCATCCGTATCATAACCAGGAATTCCCGCTACATAGATAAAACCGTTACCGTTCGGGTGAAGATGCTGAACGACGACTGTTTTTTCATATAAGCTTTCTTCATAATGATAGTTGACCCGTTTCATTGACACATCTTTACGTGTAAGTTCGGGAATTGTTTCGATAATCTGTTGTTTCTCTTCAAATGTCAACATATATGTTCACTCTTTTCCACTCTGATTTCGTTTAAGTATACCATTATTCTTCTTTCACGGATAATCCAAGCACACGTGCGAAGCCAATTGCCTGATCTTTTGACACAATACAGCCTGCAATTTTCGGGAGCGTGACTTCAATCCGGTCATATGTACTATCAGACAAGTCAACACCATTCAAGTCCGTTTCAGTGAAGTTAATATTATCCAGCTTACACAACTTAAATTGCACGTTATTAAATGAGCTTTCATAAATATCGCCATCTGTTAAATTACACTCAGCGAATTCAACTTCCTTCATGCTAGAGAAGCTGAAGTTAATATAGCGCCCATCACATTCCTTGATTAACGTATGCCCCACTTTCGCATTCGCAAAGTCCGCACCCGTCAGTTTCGAATTAACGATTTCACACCTGTGGAACATGGCACTTTGAAAATTAACATTGGATAAATCGCACGTATCAAACACTACATCAACAAATTCTGCTCCCGCTAAATCACTTCCCGCAAACGATACATCTTTAAAGATCACGTCATCGAAAGTCAGTCTTTCACCTTCCGCACCTGTCATATGACCTCCGTCAATGCGGACTTTTTCAATGTATCCTTCATTATCGAGAATCGCTTCCACTTGCATAGCCTTATGAGTAACAGACAACTTCGGTTTCTGTCGTTTACTAACCTTTTTTTTAGTCATAAATGAATCCCCCTTTAGCGCGTCTTCCATTCCATAATAATAATAAATAGTATAACTACCGCAATCGCGAGAATATAAAACCAGCTTGGAACACTGCTAATTCCACCAAACATCTTCCTCGCCCCTTTCTTTACTCAACCCTCTTCACACCTGAAATGACGGTGAAGTCGATTGTAATGTTCTGTATATCCATTCCTAGCGCTTCTTCAATCTTTTCCTCACTCGCGCCCCACGTGAGCGGAGTCATGCGGATAAGCGGTGCAAGAAGCCCCGACGATAACGGGAATACATACGTAATCCGTTCCGTTGTGACAGCGTCATAGTGTTGCGCAAAGCGCGCAACGGGATCCGTATCGCCTGTGCGCTCTTCATCATCATAAAAAACAGCTCGTAACTCCTTTAGATAACCGCTTTCCGGTACTGCTTTCACAAACAATCCATCTGGTTTTAGAAGACGTGTAAACTCTGCGTAATTTGCCGGCGATAAAATATTTAAAATAACATCGAATTGGCTTTCTTGGAACGGGCAGTTCGCCAGGTCCGCGACACTCCAAATTGAACCTGGATACTCTTTCGCCGCCGCAGTAATCCCCTCTTTTGCAAGATCAATGCCTATTCCAGTTGTTTTACCAGGCAGCTGTGAAAGAATTGCCGACAAGTGCGTGCCTTCCCCGCAACCCGCGTCCAGAATGAAGGCCTGTTCCCGCCCTTCTATATGCTCATGAACTTTATGTGTAATAAATTCCAGAACCTGATTGAAAAACCCACTGCTCATTACCGTTTTTCTTGCTTCAAATAGCGATTTATCATACTTCGTCACATGTGCCTGCGGTGCTAAATTGACATAGCCATTTTTTGACAAATCGAATGAGTGATTGTCTACACAAACGAGCCGCCACTTGTCCTCCATGACCATTCCAGATGCGCAGATTGGACATCTAAATAAATGCGAGTTGCTTTCCATCACTTGTGCATTGAATATTTTTTTTGATATAGTCATACGTTGAAAACCCCGTTCATCAGTTGTTCTATTAGTATACAGCTTTTCGACGAGTACTGGAAATGGAGCGAACCCAGTTTATTACCGTCACCATAAATACCTTCATACTGTATTCAACTAGTCCCATGGGGTTACAATAGCAGGTAGGAGGCGATTCCATGAAACGATTATTCTTCTTCATCCTTTTCATTGCTGCACTTTATTTCACAAAACCGTACTGGGAAGAACCAGTCTCACAATATGTCGACATCTCTTTTCTAGAACCTGTCGATGAAAAAATCGATACTCTTTTGACAAAGGAATCCCTCGACACAACAATCCGTTCCATCAGCAACACCATAGATAAAGCACTATCTTACCTAACTTCAAAGACAGCTGAAACCGAAGAATCTATCCCTGTTGCAGAAAAACCAGTGTTGGATAAACCCTTGAAAACACAGGTCTCAATCCACAATATCGAACTTGGTAGCCCACAAGAAAAAGTGACAGCTGAACTTGGGGAACCAAAAAATCAATCCATGAACGAATACGGTACCGAATGGTTCACTTATCATGATGGCTATCAAAACTTCGTCATGGTTTCGTTCGATGATAAACAGATAGTGAACGCCATTTATACAAATGACGACCTCATTTCATCAACTGCTGGCATCAAATATGGTTCTCTAAAATCAACGGTGCGTGAAACATTCGGCGAACCGATTAAAGAAATCCGAAAAGGGTTGAACATTTACATGCTCCAGGAAAGTGAAGGTTTTGACGTCTTCAAATCAGGCGATACCTACACTTATGTTTTTTATGATTTACATCAAAATGACAAAGTTACAGCCATCCAGCTAATTAACGATTCATTGGAAAAGAAAAAAACCGGCATCTATGCCGGCGGTGATGCAAACTTACGAAACGGGTTCGAACAACAACTTTTCGACTTAACAAATGCAGCACGCGTCCGTCACGGGCTTTCCATCCTAAAATGGGAGTCAAACGTAGCAGTTACAGCGCGCAAACACAGTGCGGATATGGCAGATAATGAATATTTTAGCCACGAAAACAAGCAAGGGAAATCCCCATTCGATCGAATGAAAGATGACGGCGTCAGTTTCCGGGGTGCAGGTGAAAATCTTGCATATGGCCAATCAAGCAGTATTTTTGCGCATGAAGGCCTTATGAATTCCGAGGGACATCGTGAAAATATTTTGCTAGATACTTACAGCCACCTGGGTACGGGCGTTTCGTTCAATGATAAATTGCAGCCTTATTATACAGAGAACTTTTTGCTTAAATAAACTCCATTTAGGATTAATGGGTCATATTCAAGGAATTGGATAGACTATTAAGCATAATGGAGGGGATTTATCAATGAAAGCTGTTACATTCCAAGGTGCAAAAGATATTAAAGTAAAAAAAGTGGATGACCCAAAAATTGAAAAGCATGATGACATTGTCGTCAAGGTAACTTCTACTGCCATTTGCGGATCAGATTTGCACATCTATTTGGGCGCTATACCGACGCATAAGGACTATGTCATCGGCCATGAACCGATGGGTATTGTCGAAGAAGTCGGGCCCAATGTGACGAAAGTAAAAAAAGGGGATCGCGTCGTAATCCCGTTCAATTTGGCATGCGGGCATTGTTTTTATTGTGACCATGAAATGGAAAGTCAATGCGACAATTCGAATCCGAATCCCCATGTGGACACGGGCGGTTATCTTGGATTCACCGAACGCTACGGCAATTACCCAGGCGGACAAGCCGAGTATTTACGTGTTCCTTATGGCAACTTTACACCGTTTGTCATCCCTGAAACATGTGAGCTCCCTGATGAAGCCCTTCTTTTCATGTCGGACGTCCTGCCGACAGCTTATTGGAGCGTAGAAAATGCGGGTGTTAAAAAAGGTGATACGGTCGCTGTCCTCGGATGCGGGCCAGTCGGTCTTATGGTTCAGAAGTTTGCTTGGATGAAAGGCGCTAAACGTGTGTTGGCAATCGATCACGTTCCATATCGCCTAAACCATGCTGTTAAAATGAATAAAGTGGAAGCACTGAACTTCGAAAAATTCGACGATATAGGCAGCCACATTAAAGAGATGACCAGTGGCGGGGTCGACATAGTCATTGATTGTGTCGGAATGGACGGTAAAAAGAACATGCTTGAGAAAGCTGGACAGAAATTGAAGCTGCAAGGCGGAACATTAAGCGCTATTGATATCGCTTATAAATCCGTTCGAAAGTTTGGGACCATCCAGCTAACAGGCGTTTATGGTTCCCTTTACAATATGTTTCCTCTCGGTAATCTTTTCGAACGCAATATTACGCTAAAAATGGGACAAGCGCCTGTCATTCATTACATGCCGATGCTTTTCGATAAAATCACGAAAGGCGAATTCGACCCGACAGAAATCATTTCCCACGTGGTCCCACTTGAAGAAGCTGCCACCGCTTATCAGCGTTTTCACGATCATGAAGATGAGTGTATTAAAGTCATATTGAAGCCTTGAATGAAAAACCGGTGGATGCACATCTTAGTGATGTATCCGCCGGTTTTTTGTGGTCTAAAGTATACTTTTCATGACTATCCCTTACTTCTTTTTAATAACCGCACAGGCAATTCGATCACCTGAGTTACCCGATGGATCCGTTTTGTAGTCATCTACTTTTTCATGAATAACAAGCGAACTGCCGTCAGCATCAAGAAGTGAGTTCTTAACGTCTGGCTTTAGCGTAACTAATGCAGTCGTCACTTCAGCAGTGACCTTACCATCTGCATCGACTTCGAGGTTCGGTAGATCACCTAAATGAAACCCTTTTGGATTATCAAACCCGTGTTCTTTATGTCCCGGATTGAAATGGTCTCCTGCAGATTTAAAATCAGGTGGTGTACACACAGCCATTTCGTGAATATGAACGCCATGTTTGCCTGGCGACAATCCTTCAGCCTGGATATTGATTGTCACACCGTCGATTCCTTCAACAAAGTTGGCTTCACCAATTTTATCCCCTTTCGTGTTCAAAATCGGCGACATCACCGACTGGACGCTTTCTCCAGTGACTGGTAATTTCACTCCATTCTTTCCACACCCACCAGCAATCAATAGCGCAGACAACATAATGGATAGTACAATTTTTTGTTTCAATATAATTCCTCCTCACTATCTCTTTACTAAGGAGGATGGCTTTAATTCATTTTAATATGTATGGAAAGTAGAATTATTTTCCTATCTAAGTTGAAATAATGATTCCCTTCAATTACGCTTCAGCGCTTAGGGAGTGCCTTCACTCCCTTTTTACACGTATTCATATGTTCAATTATCTATATCTTATAGTTTCTTCTGCGATTGCTTAAACACAGATCGGGTTAACACACCAGGAAACTAATTCCATATCACTTCGTCTTACCTTTGACAGAAAGGGTGGAAATCGCATGTCTTTCTTGACAATTACAATGTCTTTAGCTGATTTGCAAAGTTATTTGAATAAAATTGATGAATTGTTAATCATCGGATTGCTATCAAGTATTGTCTTTATTTGGAGAAGTAAAAAGCTTGGAATAGCTCAGTATTTACTTTACATCATCTCAGTTATGTCGATAGGTGTTGCTGGCTATACTGGAATTCTTGGTGGAATCCTAGCCGATGAATTAAATTTGGGTGGAACCATCGTTCGTGAACTAATCGTTATTTCACTAGGTATCTTCACTATATTTTATACACTTGAGAAATCGGCAAATGATACAAACAAGTAAAAAAACCGCTACCAATTCCAGTTTACGTCGAATTGGCGGCGGTTTATCTCTTTTATTTAATTAACTTTAAAACAGTTCCTTCGCTAATAAACGATAAACATCCAAGCGTTTCTTTTGCGAATGAGGAATGCTGCAAATCATGGCTTCATCAAATCCGTAATGCTCCTGCTCTGTTTGTAACAGCGTCGCAATCTCTTTAGCTGTTCCCACTAAATGCAGTTTACGATTTTCTTTAATGGTCATACGATCCATTTCCGTCAACGGATAATCTTGGGCCTCTTCAGGTGTTAAGGATTGCCCGAGGTGACCTTTCATTAGCATTAAACGGGCAATGTCCTGAGGTACAGCTTCGAATTCAGCCTCTTCTTTTGTTTCAGCTACCGTTACCATATAGGACACATTGATTTCCGGTTTTTCCAAGAACGCCGAGGGTTGGAAATTCTTTTTATATGCATCTAAAATCTCTTTAGTCATACCGCCGTTGAAGAACTGCGCAAACGAATAGCCTACACCCATCCGACCTGCCTGGATTGCGCTGTTGCCGCTCGAACCAAGCAACCATGCTTCCGGTAAAACGATAGTAGAAGGGGTTGCGATTGTTTTGTTGTACAAATTGTCTTCCGGCACTTCATCGTTAATCAATTGGAGTGCCGTCTCAAATTTCTCATACATATCATTGACCATCGGTTTGCGGCCTTCTGATAATGCATAAATGGCTTGGTTATCCCCACCCGGCGCGCGACCGACACCAAAGTCAATTCGACCAGGAGAAAACGCACTCAATGTTTTAAACACTTCAGCTAGTTTCAATGGCGAATAATGCATCATCATTACACCGCCTGTACCAATACGAATGTTTTTCGTTTTGGCAGCCAAGTGAGCTGCTGTTACTTCGGGTGCTGAACTTGCAAATGATTTTGTTCCATGATGTTCAGCCATCCACATCCGATGATAGCCTAATTCATCTGCCAAGATAGCCAGTTCTTCTGCTTTTTTCAAAGCACCTGGGGCAGTATTTCCACTAGTAACAGGTGCTTGATCTAGTATACTTAATCTCATATGTTTAGCGTCCCTTCTCTTGGCGAAGCTTCTCAGGTGTGACATCTTCCCCGAGTGGGTCAATCACAGTTATACCTGAAACAGTGTTCAGAACTTGCCCACGAATTTCTCGTAAGTAGTCTTGCTGCAATACTGTTTGTTCAACCATTTCGGCATTTGTCAAACCTTCTTCACGTTGTTTTTTTGCTAGCTCATTAATGCGGTCTAAGTCTTTAATCATTTTTTCTCCCTCTTCCCCTATCATTTACTTTTCAATGGCTTCACTTCTCAATTGATGGAAAGTGAGGAAGTACATATTCCCCTATTTCCTGAATTACATCTTCCACGGGGCGGTTACCCGTTTTCAAACCCAATATGACATGATTAACACCAATATTTTGTAAAGCATACAAGTAATCGATTAGAAACTTATGACCTGACCTAAAGCCTACTTTTATAGGTACTGGGTTCGGTGCGGCCAACGGATTCTCTGATAAGTCGATAACCAATGGTTGTATAAATGGTTTAAACTCATCCGTTGCCTGTCGCCAAAGTTTGATCATTTCACGCTGACGATTTGCTTCTTGCGCATAAAACATCCAGCCATCCATATGTTCTGCCAGCCATTCAGTCGTTTGACCAGAATAGCCTGTTGCTAAAACGGGGATATCGGCTAAGACAGGCTTGGGAATAATATCCCCTTCTGTCATGGCAACCCTTTCTGTATGAACCTGTGGGTATGATTCTTCCCACACTTTTTTCATGACCGTTAACGACTCCCGAAACAATTCTGCCCTATCATTATGCTCCACTTTAAATGCGGGAAATTCGATTGGGCGGTCACCAGTTGCAGCGCCAAACAAGAAACGTTGATTAGACATTTCATCCAAAGATGCAGCTGATTTGGCTAAGTGCAGGGGGTGACGTAATGGTGTGACGACACTTGCAGTACCAAGCGCGAGTTTATTCGTATGTGCTGTTACATAGGCGAGAAAAATAAAAGGATCATATATAACACCTGTATCTCCAAATTTAGGATCGAATAACGGAGAATCTCTAACAAACAAAGAAGCAAATCCTAGATCTTCTACTTTATTCACAAGCGTCATTTGCTCTTTCAAATCCATCTTGGGGAGACTTCCAGCATCCGGCTCCAAAGGAAACATAAACCCAAGCGTTAATTTGTTTTCCTTAAACGTTCGTGTAAAACCATTATGTGATTGGAATTTCCCCATAATGCCATCCTCCTAGCTGCCACTCTTTTCAATCACAGAACCATTTTTTCGCGAATCAATTCTTGTAGAAATTCCACTTTCTCTTGATAGCGCTCTGTCTGAATTCCATCTGATAGGGATGCGATTGTTTCACGCTTCAGTACGGATTTCCAAACCGATTCAGCTTCTCCCATTAAGTCCGTTAACAAACAACCTGTATCTTCTTTTTCCAAATCAAGCATGTCGTCGAGAATCCCACTCGCGGAATAAAGGGATTGCTGACCCTCTATTGCGAGATAAATATCGTATATCCGGATCTCTTCGGGCTTTTTCTTTAATTTGAACCCACCTTTTACACCTGACACAGAAGTAATCAAGTCTGCACTGACCAGTTTTCTCAACAACTTTTGAAAATATGTTGGTGAGGTTCCCAGTTGCTGGCTGATTGCATCTCCTGGTAGTACTGCTCTATCCGGCAGCATGTTTAGCATGAGAATCGCATAAACAGACTGCTCAACGCCTGTTTTCATTTGCATAAAATTCGCCTCTTTTATTAATCTAATGTAGATATTCATTATCCTCTTTATCGAATTTTATCTTACAGTACTCGTAAAGTACATTTATTTGATTGTAATAAAAACCGCTGCCAACTCCAGTTTCGTGGAATTAACAGCGGTTTGTCATTTATGCAAGTATCAATTTTTCAAGATCCATTGGTGCAATATATGTACCGTCTTTATAGACGCGCATATTACCACCGGAAATTTCGTCAATCAGCATGATCTTACCTGATTCAGCGTCGCGTCCAAACTCGAGTTTAATATCATACAAGTCAAGACCTTTTGCTGCAAGTTCAGCTCTAACTACGCCTGAAATCTCTTTCGTTAATGCTTCGAGCGTAACGTATTCATCAGTTGTCAATAGACCAAGTTGTGCTAGTCCATCCTTGTTTATCGGCGGGTCGTTACGGTCATCGTCTTTGAGCGTGACTTCTACGAAGGCATCCAAAGGTTGTCCTTCTTCACAGTACGCACCGTATCTACGCAAGAAGCTTCCAACAGCACGGTATCTGCAAATCACTTCAAGGCCTTTGCCGAATACCTTCGCTGATCGTACTGTCATCGTTACTTCATCAATATTAGCATCTACATAATGAGTAGGAATATCTTTATCCGCCATTTTTTCAAAGAAATATTTCGTCATCCGAAGTCCGGATTGCCCCGCGCCTTCAATCGATAAGCCAACTGTGTTCGCGCCAGGATCGAAAACCCCGTCTTCTCCGGTTACATCATCTTTAAATTTCAGTAGTACATTGTTGCCGTCCAATTTGTATACATCTTTCGTCTTCCCTTTATATATGAGTTCCATGCGTCTGTTCCCTTCTATAGTAGGATGAACGTTCACCTTTAGTATAATTGAGAATCGTCATAAGAAAAAGAGTTTTTCTTAAATATCGGTTAATGTTCTTTCTATCACGCCAAAACTGTACGATAGTAGACAAATTCTCATAATTGAAAGACAGTATATATGTTGAACAAATGAATACGGCGTATGCGCTTTACAAGGGCTTTTGGGAGGCTACTGAAAAAAACCTTGTACTTGAAATGAATTAGGATTCCCCCTAATACCGCTTCGGCGCTTTGTGGATGCCTCCCGCGATAAGCCAGAAAGGAAACCACTTTCAGTCTTATCGCTCCGGCTACCACGAAGACGCGCCTGCGCTAGATAGTCTATGTGAGAAAGAGCTTTTCATTATCTGCGATGAAAACTGCAACCCGGAGTGTGTCTTTCTTGATTAGAATTAGTAGCAAAAAATAAGCACATTATAATCTCGGCGTATACATCTCAAAATCACATTTCTCTCGATAATGAACATCCTAGCGCAGGCGCGCGGCAAAGGCATCCCCAAAGCGCCAAGCGTTCTACAATCCACACCCCGATTTAATACTCACTCCTTATTAAGCGCCACAGTAAATTTAGTGGGATTCCTTAATTCAACTTAAATAGGTAAAAACTTTCTCCCTTACACAACCTAATAGCCCATTTTTAATAATTCCCACTCGTCTACTTGCATATAATTGTTGTATACTTATTGTAGTAAATCTATGCTTAATCGAAAGTGAGTGGAAATTCATGGGCCGTAAATGGAACAATATCAAAGAGAAAAAAGCGTCAAGAGATGCGGACACGAGTCGCATTTATGCAAAATTCGGACGTGAAATTTATGTAGTAGCGAAGCAAGGCGAGCCTGATCCTGAATTGAATCAAGCGCTAAAATTTGTCGTAGAACGCGCAAAAACATATAGTGTACCAAAAGCAATTATTGACCGGGCAATTGAAAAAGCAAAAGGTGGTTCAGAAGAAAACTTTGACGAGCTTCGCTATGAAGGATTCGGACCAAATGGCTCGATGGTTATTGTCGATACACTGACAAATAACGTAAATCGTACTGCATCAGAAGTACGCGCCGCATTCGGTAAAAATGGCGGTAATATGGGTGTCAGCGGATCCGTTTCCTATATGTTTGATGCGACTGCAGTTATCGGAATTGAAGGTATGTCCGCCGACGACGTTCTCGAACTTCTAATGGATGCGGACGTCGAAGTGCGTGATATTCTAGATGAAGAGGAATCGGTCATCATCTATGCTGAGCCAGACCAGTTCCATGCTGTACAGGCAGCTTTAAAAAGTGCCGGTATTACAGAATTTAACGTCGCTGAAATAACAATGCTTGCACAAAACGACTTGACTCTGTCACCAGAAGCTCAAGCACAATTCGAGAAAATGATTGACGTACTGGATGATTTGGAAGATGTTCAACAAGTGCATCATAACGTCCACTTAGACGACTAAGCGCAACTGTTCATCCTTTCATTCATTCCATTGACGTGCTATGCTACTAATAGATTGACAACTTCATAACATATTCGACCATTAGGGGAATCCTTTTAAAGGACTGAGAAACGAGTTCCACTCCGCTACCCTTATCACCTGAACAGGTTTGTACCTGCGTAGGGAAGTGGCGTGTCTTCCTATCAGTGCATTCTAATGCCATCGACAGACCACTTTCCATACCTGGAAAGTGGTCTTTTTTTATCAAGAAAAGCAGAAGGCGCCGCTCAGCTCCGACAGGCATAAGACGGTTTACGAAGAGGGCGTCCTTCAGCCCTCGCAGTAAAACGACTTATGACCCGAGGAGTTGGCGCCTGGAGCTAGACAACAAGAAAAGCGGAAGGCGCCGTTTAGCCCCGAAAAGCGCTGGAAGGCTTGACGATAAAGGCGCTCTTTGCCTTTTCGGCAAGACTGAAGCGACTCGAGGGGCTGGCGCCTGGAGTCTAGACAACAAGAAAAGCAGAAGGCGCCGCTACAAATGAACGCAGCTTAAGTGCGCCACTTCCTGTGGCAACAGCTGCATGACCTACATCCTGTAGGCCCCCGACAGGCATAAGACGGTTTACGAAGAGGGCGTCCTTCAGCCCTCGCAGTAAAACGACTTATGACCCGAGGGGTTGGCGCCTGAAACTAGACCCTATTCCCAGGTGAAAACATATACTATTTCTTTTCGATAAGGAGGAGTTCGATGAAGATAATTGCCGTAACAGATGACAAAATGGAACGTAGCCAATTGCTTGATACATTGCTAGCAATCGAACCTTTTATCGACGCAGCCATCTTACGTGAGAAATCGAAAATGGATTCAGAAATAATAGCGTTGATTCGACAATTAATCGAATCTGGCTTTGATTCAACTAAACTAATTGTCCATGGGCGAACGAATGTCGCTTCAATTACCGGGATTAACAAAGTTCAACTTCCCGGATACGGCGAACCGCTAACGCTACTCAAAAAAAAATTCCCGGCTATCTCCTTCGGCAGATCTGTCCACTCTTATGGTGAAGCTGAAACTGCTTATAAAGAAGGTGCTGACTGGATTCTTTATGGTCATTTATTCGAGACAAGTTCAAAAGTCGGCCTCCCTCCCCGTGGAACCAATGAGCTTTTTCAAATCGTCGAATCCCTACCAATTCCTATCTACGCAATTGGTGGAATTCAGCCCCATCACCTTCCGCAATTAAATCAAGGCGGAGTTGCAGGAATTGCAGTGATGTCGTCCATTTTTGGCAGTGACAATCCTGAAGTTGCCACAACAGCCTATAAGGATGCCAACCATGTCACAACCAGTTGATGTTGTCGTTATTGGGGGAGGGATTATTGGTTGCAGTACAGCTTATTATTTAGCAAAAGAGGGTTTGTCAGTTCACCTTGTTGAACGCGATAAAATCGCTCAAGGCACTACTCGGGCGGCTGGCGGCATGCTTGGTGCACACTCTGAATATTTGAATGACACCTTTTATTCATTCGCGCAAGAAAGTCAGGTACTGTATTCAGAATTCCAACGTGATGCAGGGGTTGACTTCGGTTATACAACTGGTGGTATTGTTCAGTTTGCTTGTTCCGAAGAAGAACGAATTGCCCTTTCCCGTTGGAATAACGCGGTTTATCTTTCAGCTGAGCAAGTTCGCGAACGAATTCCGCATGTTGCTCCACCTGCTTTTGGTGCGTATCTTTTTGAAGAAGACGTCCATGTTCATCCTGAAAAGGCTTGTCTGGCATTTTGCGCAGCGGCTAAAAATTTGGGTGCTACTATTTCAGAACAGGCCACAGTCGATGAAATCACACTGTTACATGGTGGCTATCAGATACGCATTGCGTCGTCCATTATCAACGCAAAACATCTAGTCATCGCAAGCGGTGCAGCGAGCACCAAGCTTGTGTCAGGGCTGCAAATGACCGCAGTGAAAGGCCAATGTATGCAACTCAATGCGGTAGGCATGCAATTACCTTATACACTTTTCCATAAAGGCTGTTACGTAATTCCACGCTCGGGTGGAACGCTCGTCATCGGGGCCACGATGGAATACGGACATACAGACTTGCAGATAACTGATGCCGGTAATTTGGCATTAAGTGCTATTGCGGAACGTTTTATACCTGGTCTTTCCCGCCTTCCTGTTATGAACAGATGGGCAGGTCTACGTCCAAAAACCGTTGACGACTTACCGTATATCGGTCGGATTCCAGGGAATGAAAATATGTATATTGCAGCTGGTCATTTCAGAAATGGGATTTTATTGGCGCCCGCAACCGCCTGCTTGATTCGTGATTTGATCATCGGAAATGAAGTGAATACAGAACGGATTAAGGCATTTGATCCGAAAAGGGGGATTTTTCATGAAGCGAACAATCGAACTGAACGGCAATCGGTATGACATGCCCGCAGAAGTTGAAAATGTGCAGGAACTGCTTGGGCATCTGGAACTTGCGGAACGCATCGTCATCGTGGAAATGAACCGAGATATTCTTGCGAAAGACGCATATGACAAACCGATCAACGACCGCGACCAAATAGAAATCATTCACTTTGTAGGAGGAGGATAATTATGCTAACAATCGGCAATAAAAAATTCAATTCAAGACTATTACTAGGTACAGGAAAATACCCGTCATTTGATGTGCAAAAAGAGGCAGTGCGTGTATCGGAGTCAGAAATTCTTACGTTCGCAGTAAGACGTATGAATATCTTCGAGCCATCACAACCAAATTTCTTGGAACAACTCGATCTTTCGAAATATACACTATTACCAAATACAGCGGGCGCAAAAACAGCGGAAGAAGCGGTACGCATCGCGAAACTGGCGAAAGCATCAGGACTTTGTGACATGATTAAAGTTGAAATCATCGGTTGTGACCGATCATTACTCCCGGATCCAGTAGAAACACTTCGGGCAACTGAAATGCTGTTAGATGAAGGATTCATCGTCCTGCCTTATACGTCAGATGATGTTGTGCTCGCACGTAGGTTATGCGAAATGGGCGTTCATGCAATCATGCCAGGCGCATCCCCTATCGGATCAGGGCGCGGTATTTTGAATCCACTTAACTTGTCGTTCATCATTGAACAATCCAATGTACCCGTTATTATCGATGCAGGAATTGGCTCGCCGAAAGATGCAGCTTATGCAATGGAGCTTGGCGCTGACGCAGTTTTATTGAACACAGCGGTATCAGAAGCTGGAGATCCGATTAAAATGGCCCTTGCCATGAAGCTCGCGATTGAAGCGGGACGACTCGGCTATGAAGCAGGCCGGATGCCGATGCGCGATTATGCGGTTGCAAGTAGCCCACTGGAAGGACTTGTAACGAATTGATTGAAAAATATTCACGTCAGGCATTATTCGCTCCAATTGGCGATGTCGGCCAAAAAAGGATTCGTAAAACTAGTATTTTCATATTAGGTGCCGGCGCGCTTGGCTCATCCGGTGCTGAAATGCTCGTCCGTGCAGGCGTTGGACGTGTAACGATTGTGGACCGGGATATTATCGAGTCGACCAATCTGCATCGCCAGCAATTGTATACGGAACAAGACGTCATTGAGCAATTGCCAAAAGCAGTTGCGGCGGAGAAACGATTGACGGCGATTAATAGCGATGTAGCTATAACAGGTATTGTAGTCGATGTAACGCCACAAAACGTCCTCGATCTAATGACCGACCATGATTTAGTATTGGATGCAACAGACAATATTGAAACACGGCTGCTAGCGAACGATGCAGCGCTGAAACTCGGCATCCCCTTTTTCATGGGGGCATGTGTCGGAAGTTATGGCCTAACGTTTCCGATTGGCATTCAAGACAACCAGCCGTGTCTACATTGCTTGCTAGAAACATTGCCATCACAGACATTAACATGTGATACAGTCGGCGTCATCAGCCCGGTTGTGGTTACTACAGCGGCTCGGCAAGTTACTGACGTGTTGAAATATATAACGGGAACACCTTTTGGACCGAAACTCGAATCTGCTGATTTATGGACAGGCGACCGCGCTTCAATTGGAGTTGCAAGCATGAAGAAAGCCGGTTGCCCAAGTTGTTCCGAAAATGCAGTATATCCGTTCCTTTCTGCTCGTGAGTCTATGAAAACAGCGGTGCTTTGTGGACGTGACACCGTTCAATTATCTTGGCCTAAAAGTAGAAAGTTTGAACTCCTCCCTTTTGCCGAATCAATTCGCGGAAGCGTCTCAAAATTAATTCACAACCCGCATCTAGTCGCCTGTGAATACAACGGTCACCGCATCGTGCTGTTCCGTGACGGTCGCATGCTTGTACATGGAACGAAAGATATTGTAACTGCGAAGAAAATTGCTGCCGGGTTGCTAGGATAATTGTTGAATGAAAAAAGAGCATAGCTTTTATGCTCTTTTTTCAGTTCCCCCTCGTATAGGTAAACCAAATGGTCCCCCCTAATTGCGAAAACTAAAAATGGTGAACAACTGAATACCTACATAAACTAAGCGAATGCGCCTTAACAGGAATAGCTGGAGCCACGAGATCGGCTAGTGGTTTTTCTACTGGCTTATCGTGGGGGGCATCCCCGAGCGCCACAGCGAATTCAATGGTATTCTTTACGTCAACTTATAAAATACAATTCCCGCCATATACATGCTTTAAGGACAGCTTTTTAATAATGCTAGCAGTACTTCCCCTCCCCACTCTCATCAAACACAACATAAATTCCCTCCAACAGGAATTTCATCAAACGTTTAAGGGTACCATTTCTATATATGGTTCGTTACAATGGAAGTTCTAACAAGTTATTTTATCTTTATTGAAAACAACAGGAGGTTGTCATGTTTTTCTTAGAAGCAAAACGCATTATTGTCGTTATCTTTGGTTCCTTGTTACTTGCAATCTCGCTTAACTTCTTTTTAATCAATGCAAATGTCTATGCCAGCGGATTTGCGGGTGCTGCGCAACTGACATCTAGTGTATTAAATGATTTCATCGGCGTTGAGATTAGTACAGGAATATTATTGTTACTATTCAATATTCCCGTCTTTATATTAGGATGGTACAAAGTAGGTAAAGGATTTACCATCTATAGCATCGTTTCCGTTATCTTTGTTACAATTTTCTTAGAACTCTTACCTGTCCTATCTCTATCAAACGATATTATTCTAAATGCAGTGTTTGGCGGTGTAATTGCAGGTGTAGGTGTTGGGATTTCGATGAAACTTGGGGCATCTACAGGCGGAATGGATATTATCGCTATGGTCCTATCACGCTTACAAGATAAGCCTATTGGAACCTATTTTTTACTGTTGAACGGTATCATAATCGTCTTGGCAGGCTTTCTGTATGAACCGGAAAACGCATTATATACGATGTTAGCGTTGTATGTAACTACAGTTGTGATTGACGCACTCCATACGCGTCACGAAAAAGTGACCGCCATGATTGTTACACAAAAAGCAGACGAATTACAGCATGCGATTCATCAGAAAATGGTACGTGGCATAACGATTCTTCCCGCAAAAGGCGCGTATTCAAAAGAGGATAAGCATATGCTTTATCTTGTGATCACTCGTTATGAATTATATGATTTGGAAAAAATAATTAACGAAATAGATCCAAATGCGTTTACGAATATTGTTCAAACTGCTGGTGTTTACGGATTCTTTAGACGTGAAGGCGATCAAGTTAAATAAACCTATAACACTGAATTCCAAATAAGTTGAAATAAAGATTCCCTTCAACACTGCTACGGCGCTCGGGGATGCCTGCCCCCCCTTGTAAGGCGCCTTCGCTCAGTTAACATAGGTGTTCATTTGTTCAACATATACAGTACTAAAAATGACCAGACATCAATTGATGTCTGGTCATTTTTAGTAGATACCGATTTTACTTCGAACCAGCTTGCCAACTCATTCCCCATCCATAAGCCTGGTCCATCTTGGCATGCCCTGGAAAATAGTCGACAAGTCTTTTGACGCTAAACGTCTCGTTTTGTACATTTTCAATCATTGCAATTGCACACATAATTTGTCCGTTGCGGTGCTCATCAAGCTTGACGACAATATCTTCTCCACCGCCGTATGTCAACTTGACGATCCCGCCCGCTTCTGACCAATTCGCAGCGCCCTCATAAATGAATGCATATACAAGCACTCGTTTAATGTCCTTAATACGAGAACCATTGATACGTAAATTTTCTCCGCCTGTGGAAGCCCCCGTACGATCGTCGTGGTCCAGCTGAATATAAGGGAAATCCTTCAACGAGCCAAATGCGTTACCAAGGGCCTGAACACAGCCCTTTTCTCCCGAATTCAATTCATACAGGCAACCAAGATCTAAATCAAAGTTTTTCTGTCCGCCACCAAACAGCGAGGATAGGAATCCGCCACTTTTAGCCGCTTTGGAGTTTTGATTCCAGTTTAAGTTAACTAGAATCTCACCTACATCATTTCCTTTTTTCGTTAAATTTATGGACTGCCCTTTTTTCTTCAGTTCGATCATATCGGTTCCTCCAGTCACTTACCGAAATTTTTCATACTGTCCTGTAGCTGTGCAATCCGTTTCATGCCATCTTCCCTTGTACGTTTGTTTTCATCTTCAATAGCTCTCGTTTCCTCGAGCCCTTTCACGATTGTGCTCCAACTTTCTTCAATCGTTTCAATTTTAATACTCGGACCACCTGCAGTACGGGCAATTTCCACACTTTGCCTAGCGATATTCTGCGAGTTTTTTAGTAGCATTTCATTGGTCCTTTTATCAAGTTCGTCCATAGAATCCGCTACAAGTTTTTGACGTTTCGCAGCAACTGCTTGGATAATGCCGTTTTTAAATATTGGAATCGTTGTAATGAATGCCGAATTGATCTTCCCAATAAGTTTCGTGTTTCCGCGTTGTAGGACCCGGAGCTGGGGTGCTGTCTGCAACGCGACCATTCTTGCCATTTCAAGGTCATAGACCCGCTCTTCAAGCGACTGTATCGCATTATTCATAGTATCTAATTCCATCTGCGCTAATTGATCGCCGCCTGCTGATCTTTGTTCAAGACCTGGAACGAGCGCCCGCAGCTCTTCAGCTTTAATCTGCCCAGCTACAACATACTTTTCAAGTGCCATGTAATAGTTATAGTTTTGGTCATACATTTCGTCCATATTGGTCGTTGAACGAATCATTTCGTCTTTATACTTTGAAATTTCGATGTGTATGCCTTCGATTTCCTTGCCGAGCGTTTGGTATTTGCCGAACACTTTTTCAATTAATTTATCTCCACGCTTGAAAAACTTGCCCAAAAAACCTTTTGGCTCGTCAAAGTCATTTTTATCGAATTTATCCATCGTTTTCCCAAGTTGTTTCAACATCTCGCCTGAATCAGTTACACTCGATGAACGCATGGAAGCCAATATGCGATCAGCAAAAGTGGAAATTTCAACGGCCGGTTCTTTCCCAAATTCTAATAATCCGGTCTGGTTTCTAGTATCGATTGACCGGACTAAATTTTGAACCTCTGGATCCTGTCGTAACTGTAAGCGTAGTGCTTCCGCTTTGTTTTCCGTCAATACTTCCACTTCATAATTCTTTGTTTCTTCCATGCCATTCAATCCCTTCCGTTAAAAAGTCGATTTAAAAAACCGCTTACAATTGATGCATCCTTTTTATTCTCCTGAAAGGATAGATCGAACACCATGTCTTCCAGCATATGATGATCAAAATATTCTTTCCCAATAAAGTGCTCCAGATCATTGTGACCGGGTGGATTATATAAGATAATATCAAGTCCAATTTCATTCAACAGTAACAGTAATGCTGCATCTGCCCTAGACAAAATACCATTAACTTCATTGTTATATAAAATCACTTTTGGAACCTCTTGCGCATAATCAAACGTTTGCAAAAGATTGATCAATTCTTCCGGTATGGAAGTTGCCTGTGTGAACAAATAGAGAGAGACTTGTTCCGGTGTTTCCCCCGGTTGTGCCTTCATTTTCGAATGGGCGCAAATCCTTGAAATGGCCGCCGCGAGTCCTAGTTGAGCACCGTCATGTAGTTGACCGTACTGCCACCAGTTGCTTTGCATCATTTTTTCCGGGACCAAACGACCATCTTTGCCAAGTGCATGCTGGTAATGATATTGGTTATTCGCTTTCGTTTCTTGTATGAATGGGAATTTTTTCACTACTACACAATTCGGTTGGCTAGTGAGCCGATGCATTTTATCCCAATATTCTTTTCGGCTGGTTGAAACGCCGGAAACTTTCGCGAACAATGCGGGTATCTTCACTTCATCCCCATTGGCAGAGAAATTTGGTCGTATAAATGCCTTTTCTTTCGCCAATAGAAAAATCTCGTCATATGTCGTTTTTAATGTAACTGCCACGGGGAGATGGTTGCGGAATTGCCATGGCTTATAATAAGCAGAACCTTCATGGTGAAGTACGTGATCGATTTCTTTCGAAGCACGGTATGCGACTGTCCCTTGTCGTTTCGGTTCTTCTTGCGGAAAAGGTTGGATTTTCATGGTGGTCGGATATTCCGTCAAGAAGGACCAGTTGTTGTCAGGATCAAGCTCTTTAAAATCGTCTTTTCCTTCCGGATGAAGAATGACAACATCCATTCCCAATAAGATTGTATAGAACAGAAAATACATCTGACTTTTGTTCATATCGCCGTACCAGATAATGTGTGGGATATCCTTATCGATCGGTGTTCCCTTGACCCATGGATCAATATGATTCCACGTCCATTTGATGATATCAAGAAAAACTCGTCGGAATTCCGGATGATGAAATGCACCCGCATGATTTTTCTTGAATAGTTCAAATACCTCAATGAGTGTTGACCGGATTAATCTATTGAAATCAGGGTCTTCGCCATACTTTGGAAGCAGTTGTGCCCCCTCCAAAAAAGCTACAAAGCGGTTAATCGATAGATTCGGTTTTTCCTGAATAAGATCATAAATTCGCTGGATGGCTTGAAATCGTTCTGGTGGCATGTTCTTATCAAGTGTTTCAGATAATACATACACACCAGGGGCCTGGCTCGCTGTGTATAATTCAATCATATATTCTGTTTCATCAAAACCTGATCCGACAATACGTGTAGCAATCTGACTGTATTGTATACGTTCTTCTCCCAATTGATAATCAGGGCGGGTAGCAATTGGCTTGCTGAGTTCGGTTGCCCAATTCGAGTATTCAACCTTCTTAAGTATCAGTTTCCTTATCATCTTCACTCCCCCCAATCACCTATTTTTTTGCGTCAATGGAAGGGGCGTAGTCCGATATCGTCAACGGATTCCAGGAGTTAATTGGAGACGCTTCGAAAGAATAGCTTCAATGATTTCCTCCGATGCCAAAATCCCTGTTTTTTGTGTCAGTCCTAGATGACCAAATTTAGCTGCCGCTTCCCCGTGCCGTGGTATCAGACCAAACTCCGCCTGTTCAATCAAGCAGACATCCAAATTGGAATCCCCTGCCGTATAAACCGTTTGCTTTCCTTCTTTTTTTGCAACATAGTCCACCGCATCCCATTTATTGATGAATGATGGAATGAAGTAAACTTTTCTGCCTTGAACTGAAAATGCCCAGTCATGCGCTGCCGCCCACTGTGAATAATAATTGATCCGCTCAGCTGATAGCGGTGGGTCAATAATCAAGTACACAAAAAATCGCTCTACCACACGAATGGATTTCAACCAAGACGCATCCGCAGTCTCTTCTATTTTCCGCTTCACATCATCCACTGAAGCGGTACTTCCATCTATTTTAGTACGGATATAATCCTGCCAGTGCGTATCTATATGTCCATCTTTCAGCACAACGCCGCCATTACAAGTAATCGCGTATGTAGGACGTATTTCTTCATGAAATAGTGAGACTCGATTATACTGTTCAATTGTTCTTGTCGTTACAGGAACAAACATCATCTCATCGGACAGTTCGCGTAATAGCGCAATCGCTTTTTCTGTCATGAATGAAATGTCTCTTCCATTATATACTTCAATATTACGAACAGATACATTCAAGGTTTCCTCGCCAAAGCGCCGGTTCGAATAAATAAGTGTTCCATCTAAATCGCTTGCGAACATCATACTTTTTTCTCCAACGGTTTGATAAGTCCACAACAAGTATAAGTCATCTGTTCATAAACCTCCACAGGTACAGCTCTTTCCTTTGCAAGTTGGAAAATATGTTTAAGCCGCACATCGTTTAAATCCTTAACTAATATCTTCCATGGTAGACGTCGTAAAAGAACACGTGTCGTCTCTCCAACACCAGGTTTGATGAGATTCACATTTTCAATGCCGTAGTGCTTCTGAATTGATGCAATTGTTTTCATTCCCTGCCATGTCGGGCTCATATCTGTTTTCTTTAAAGCCTCTTTCGCCGCTTCGATTAACGTTGCTGCCGCTTCAAATTCTGCCGTAATGACATCAATATGATGATTCGATACATCTTTATCCTGAAGTTCCGAATAGAATTTCGCTCCGTGGAAATCCGTCGCTCCTATCCAGCGGCTGTTCAGAACCGTTCGGCTAACTAGGCCTGATACTGTTGAATTCAAACAGGCGCTTGGGATTAGAAAGTCCTCCCGCGTCCCATATAAGGAAGAGCAGTGACCCGGATCCGCCAATACAACGAGTTCGTCGTCCAGTAGGATACCATATTTTTCTTTAAACGACTCCACAGACTTTGTCAGCTCCATAGATATCGCACCTTTACCAGTCCAACCGTCGACAAAAACGACGCGCTTATCAGGATGTTGACTCGTAATATACAGCATCGCATTTTCATCGATGCCACGTCCTCGAATGATCGATATGCTATAATGCGGTAAATTCAACCCATATACCGCATTAATATAACGTTTCATCAAGATACCTATCGGCGTCCCAGCCCTCGCAAGGGAAACAAGAACAAGTTCCTTCCCTTTTTTCTCAATGAGGAGTTCCGAAACTGCGCCGACCGCTGTTGCTACTTTTCGCTTTGAAGTATTGAGTGACTCGTAAAAAAGATTTAAATAGGCTTCGGTTGGCTCATATTCAATGGGAAGCATTTCCGAATAATGGGCGCCGCCTTGAATAGCCTCTTCCCGTTCATTCAGGCTTCTTTCAAGGCTCGCATCTGACAGATCTTTCAATAGAAAAACGACATCTTCAGATGAATAACTTCCAGTCACTGTTTTAGTCATTTGTTGCATTTTCTACTCACACCTTTCAAGTGAAGTCTACAATATAGATTGCAGGTAATCCTTTGAACTGGCGTAATATCGGTTCAAGCCTGTTGTCATCTATAGGACGTTCGAAAAATAAAAAGACTTCATCGTATTCCATGTCGGATACATTATATGCATAATTCATAGTTGCTGGATCTTCAGGACTTTCAAAAGCCATTCGACTTTTTATCGGATAACCTTCTCGGTCAATTGGGAATATCGGGCTTCTCGTTGTTGAATGATAAGATACACCTTCGCCCATGTAAACAGCCGTTTTCATGGGGATATGCATGAATTCCCCAGTACCTAAACATAATGTCCGTTTTCCTGTCCGATACTTCCTCAAATATTCTCCTGCACTCTGACAGTATGCTTCAACATCCTCTTTGTTGTCCGACGAGATACCGAATCTACCAGTCAGAGACAAATAACTTGAATCATTTTTAAATCCAAAAGAATCAATTGAAGAATAAGGATAGTGAGGAAGAGGGATAGGCAATGACTTCAGACTGATTCTCTCAAAATCGGGAACTTTAACAACCAATTCGTCAATGACACTGGCATCTTCAGCTAAACCAGGTGTGCCTTCTAATTGGATTGTTCCCGTCAATAAAGCATACGTCGTGATGCGTACATCATGCAATTTCTCAAATGCCTTCAATCGTTGCTGATCTTCTACACTTCGCCAGTCCAACAGGGATAGTATTGTGTATTCCTTACGTGGAAAACGCTTTTGAATAGAAGCGATGATATTCAATGCTGTCTTGCCTGTCGTAATTTCATCATCTACCAGACAAATCGAGTGGTCATTATTCAAATACTGTTCCGGTGCATAGCAACGCTGATCTGTAGCGTGGGAATGCTCTTCTTCAAAGTAGAGCGTCACCTCTTCATCAGCAAGCATTTCTCTAGTCGAATGAATGTAGGTAGCATCCGAAAAACAGTCAAAAACGCCATGACCGAGGGCCGTTGCCGTTTCCGCAAAACCGATGAACACAACCGGCTCATCAAGTTGACAGTGTAGTTCCTGTACAATTGAATATGCTGTTTGCAAGTTTTTAGTGGAACCGTCCTTAACTGCTTCGATGAGCTGTTCTTTTCCAGGCATTTGTTTGCTTGTCTTACCTTCATAATAAGCAGAGGCCAGCAATGCTGATGCAATCAAGGGCAGTTGAGGCGGAATAGAAATATGTTTCCCGAGTACTTTACTGACGAATAAAAAAGAACGTTTTTTGTTAATTCTTGCGGCCATCTCATATAAACTTTCAACTGAAAGCTCATATGGATTTTGGTCAATTTGTACATGTACTTGCATGGTTTCGCAAACTTCATGCGTGTACCTACTCGGATAATAAATCGATGAATGTAATGTTTTCATTGTACACCCCGTATATATCAGACTTAATTAACACTTTTTGTGCCCAGTATAAATGGGGCTTAATCTCATTCATTTTGTTCATAAATTCACTTTTGAACACACCTTTTTCACCTGTGGCCTGCTGGAAGATACTAAGTGCGTCCACATATTCTTCCTTCGTGACGACATGCAATGCCTGCACAGGCAAAAGGTGAGACGGATGAATGATTGTTTTCCCAACTAAGCCGTTCGCTCTATCTAGCAACGTTTCCTGAATTAGCCCGTCAAAATCTTTCCGTATCAATTCTTTTCTGAGTAGAAGACCCACTGAACCTGAACTTTCTTGAAATGGCGTCTCACGCAGTTGTGGTTTTAAGATACGACCGTTTGATGAGAAATGTTCCCACACTGGACCCGATACCACGAAACCGTCATGTTGCCTGGCAAATATATTGACAACATCCGTAATTAGCTCATTGACAATGGAAATCTCATAGACAGTCGTCTCACTATCCCTCCTCAACCCGTAAAGTCCACATAAATCCGTAGCACCAATCCGGATATTCAGAATGAAGTCAGCATACCGATCAACTATCTCCTTTAAACTAAGCAACTCTGCCAAGCGACGCTCCTTGTAAAGAACATTCGGCGATTCAAGAATTGGCATACCATATAAAACTGTATTCGCTTGCTCATTCAACTGTCGCAGACCCGATAAGTAGTCCTCCGCATTATCCGATGCAAACTTAGGAAACACAAAGCCTACGAGGTTCTTCAACGAATCACCGAGCCGCTCCCCTATGTCCAGCATCTGTTGTGCACTTCTTACCCGAACAAAAATAAGTGGAGTCGTTTCTTCCGTAAGTCGACCATCCTGAACTGCAGCACTAATTTGTTGCATATGCGTAATCAGTTTATTTTCCGCCCGTTCAACTTCATGATCACCTATTGCATCTTCAAGACAGATCGCTACTGTGACAAGCTCCTTAAATTTGTTGGTAATAATGAGATGGGCTATATCCTCACGGGTTGCTGGCATATACAATAAAGCCCCCAGACTGTATGATAGCCGTTGTTTATCGGTATGCTTCGTAACCGTCTCCGGTTTCCGATAAAATAAATCTTCTAAGCCAATAGCAGCTAAGTCATTAAAATACCTCAATCTGAGCACCAACCTTATTTATTATTCGATTTAGGGTAAAAGAAAAAAGAAGGGGCTAGCCTTCTTTTTTTCTTTGTATTAAGCCATTTTCTTTTTATTCATGTTGTGAACAACGAATGTGGCAATGAACGTAAGGATTAGAATGATAAAGAATACGTAGTGGTGGACGTCAATACCAACAACGCTCAATCCCATTTTAATCGCTATTAACATAATCAGCACATATGCTGACGTTTCAAGTTCTGGTACCTTGTCGATTAACTTCAAAAATACGCCGGCAATTCCACGCATCATCAAGACACCGAGCATTCCTCCAAGAAGAAGTACCCAAATCTGTTCACTGACACCGAAAGCAGCAAGAACACTATCTACTGAAAAGGCGATGTCCATAATCTCTACAGCAGCGATTGTTCCCCAGAATGTACCGAAAAGACGGATTAGAATACCTTCTGTTTTCATCCCTGCAATTTCTTCGTCATTACCTGCCTCTTTAGACTTATCCATAAAGTATTTAATCGCCAACCATGCGAGATAAGCCGCACCTAATGCCTTGACCCACCACAATTTAATGAGGAAAACACCGACCCCAATTGCGATAAAGCGGAAGACATAAGCACCAAGAAGCCCGTAAAACAGAGCTTTTTTTCGTTGTTTTTCTGGTAAATGTTTGACCATGACCGCCAAAACGAGAGCATTATCAGCTGACAATAGCCCCTCAAGTATGATGAGGGTACCGATTAAGCCCCAACTGACTGGATCCGATAATACTTCCACCCACATACCCCAATCAAAAAAAGCGGCATATGTATCGATTATTCCATTAAGTATCTCCATTAGTTCCTCCTGATAATAAAACAATAAAAGACTCCGACCTTTTATCAGCCCGTAAATTTATACTTCTAAACCATAATTCCGGCAAAGTGCCCCTAGCCCTCCAGAGAAGCCACTACCGATTGCATTAAATTTCCAATCGTTACCGTGCCTGTACAGTTCGCAAAAAACAACTGCCGTTTCAATCGAGAAATCCTCTCCTAAATCGAAACGTAGCACCTCTTCTCCGGTCGCTTCATCCGATAATCGAACAAAGGCATTTGATACCTGACCAAAGTTTTGACTTCTTCCTTCTGCATCGTGAATCGTAACCGTAATACCAATGCGGTCAACGTACGCAGGGATTTTAGGGAAATCAACGATTACTTGCTCGTCATCCCCATCTCCTTCGCCCGTCCGGTTATCGCCAGTATGTAGAAGAGCGCCACTCGGATGCTTAAGATTATTATAGAAAATGAAGTCATGATCATTCTGGCAACGATTGCTTGCATCGACAAGAAACGCCGATGCATCAAGGTCAAACTCCTGACCGCCAGAGTATTTATTCGTATCCCAACCTAGTCCGATAACACCTCTTACAAGGCCGGGATTTGTCTTCGTCAAATCGATTTTTTGACCTTTTGATAAAGTAATCGCCATCTGAATCACTCCTGTTTATCATGATTAGAATTCAAAACTTCCATAACTATATAGATTGAATAGATGATTCCATTCAACTCCGCTCCGGCGCTTAGGGGATGCCTCCCGCGCCATAAGCCAGAAAGCCTTCGCCACCAGTCTTACGGCTTCGGCTCCCCCTGTAAGGCGCCTACACTGAAGTTCAAATACAAACCCGATGTCAGCAACTGGCACCGGAAACAACATATATAGTTATATCAATTAATTAAGCTTGTAGTCCGTAGTCCTTAACAAGTGAACCAAGTCCGCCCTGATAGCCGCTACCAATTGCATTGAACTTCCACTCACTACCATGTCTGTAAAGTTCCCCTACAACAACAGCCGTTTCAATAGAGAAGTCTTCGCCAAGGTCATAACGGATTAACTCTTCACCGTTTGCATCGTTGACGATTCGTACATAGCTATTTGAAACTTGCCCGAAATTTTGGCTACGTTGTTCTGCATCATGAATTGTAATTGCGAATGCAATTCTTTCAACTGTAGTTGGTACAGTTGAAAGGGAAACTTTGACTTGCTCATCGTCTCCATCACCTTCACCAGTCAAGTTATCACCAGTATGAACGACGGAACCATTTCCACCCTCAAGGTTATTGAAGAAAACGAAATCTTTTTCATTTGCACATACACCCGCTGCATTCAATAAGAATATAGAAGAATCTAGATCAAAATCTTGTCCACCGTCATATTTATTCGTATCCCAGCCAACACCAACCGTAATATTCGTTAATCCCGGGTTACTTTTCGTCAAATCTACTTTTTGTCCTTTACTCAATGAAATAGCCATTTATGTCATCCTCTTTTCTGTTTTTTATAGTTTATGAGTACCTTTTAACCATTTCGCCAAGACCTGCATCAGATGATCCTGATCCAACAGCGCCGAATTTCCATTCACTGCCGTGACGATAAATTTCTCCAACAGTTAAACTAGTTGAACCTGCATAGTTTTCGGACAGGTTGAATTTAAGTAATTCCTCATTGTTCGCTGAATTCATGACACGGATAAACGCATTTTCTACTTGGCCGAAGTCTTGCTTACGTTTTACACAATCATAAATATTAACAACGAATACAAGTTTGTTAACGTTTGCGGGTACCTTTTTCAAGTCAACAATCACTTGCTCGTCGTCTCCGTCGCCTTCTCCAGTGATATTATCACCAGTGTGCGTTACGCTACCACATTTACTTTTCAAGTTACCAAAGTAAACCAAGTTGTCATTGCTCGCAAACTTATCGTCTTGAAGCATGATAACAGAAGCGTCTATATCCATATTTGTAGCACCGCTACCACCACCACCGAAAAGTCCGCCGAGTAATCCGCCAGCTTTTTTCTGACTTTGAATTGGGTCCCAACCGAGGCCTACTATAATCTTCTCAAGACCTGGATGACCTTTTGTTAAATCAATTTTTTGACCCTTTTGTAAAATAATTGCCAAACCAATCATTCCTTTACATTTTAATGAATTTTTTATCTTTTCGTAAAAACACCATCATTATATATTTTACTACATCTGATACCGAACTACCAAAATGATGATTACCTATAGCATTTTCCACCCTGCAATGCCAAATTCAACTTTCATGAATATTCTAATCGTCATTGGATAATGAATAGTAAACCTCAAAGATGACCTGACGAACCATCCAAACATCTTGGATTCCACAATGCTTGTGTTGACAGCAATATCATATAGCACAGATATTATGCAATAATGACTACTTTCCAGTTCATCACAATCATCTCTTGTTACTAGTACGTACGAACATGCCAAATGGTTTCAAAAAAAAGAAATCCACAGCACTTAAGTTCCTACATCTTCAATGCACTACTCATTTCAAACACATCAAAGACATTTTCCTTAAAAATGAGTGACATGATTTTCCCTTCTTTTTCGTAGAAGTGGATATTCCCTTTTTGTTCATCTTCAAGTTCCGTCCAGCCCCACTTTTTTATTTCCTCCAAGTAGTGCTCCGGCGGTTCTCCCTGCTCCCCGCCAATATCGTTCAACTTGTACTTTGCCGATTTCGAAATTTCCGTCGTACACGCTTCTGGCTTTAGTTCACTCGCATTTTTCGGAACCGGGAAACCATGATTGATAACCGCCATGCGATAGCCCTCTTCTGCGCTATACACATTCGAACAGCCTGCCATCATACCAACAATGAAAAGAAGTATGAGTATCCGTTTCATAGCGTCATCGCCCCTTACAGAAAATTCACAACATATCACTTCTATTTTACTAGATGGATAGTGACTTGTCACGGGACGTATTTGTGACAAAGTAGATGAAATGGTTCATAGCTGTAATCAAGCATAGATTACTTTATGATTATACAATTTCCATCGACAGTCTAATCATATCCCTGCACTGGATACCGTTTTCAATGATCTCTTCCTCGTAGTGATCAACGAAAAAGTCTTTTATAACACCATCGATACGAAACCCAGATTTCTGATAAAAAGCCAATTGACCAATGCTGGAGTTACCCGTCCCAACTTCCAGGAACTTGCAGCCCAACACCTTTGCGGTCTGGATTGCGTCACTCATTAACTTCTTCCCAAGCCCGCGACCATGTATACGCTCATCTACAGCTATATTTATAATCTCCATCGTTGTTATACCTAACTTCACTAGCACATAGACACCTACGATTTCGCCTTCCTCTTCAGCAACACGGCACTCCCCATTAGCTATATACAGCTCTACCTGTTCTCGCGATGGGTCGGCAAGTAGCAAGAGTTCGAAAGGTGGGGCTTCATGTTGTAGTAATTTCCTGATTTTCATTTAGGCACCTTCCTTGCACCTCACACATAATTTTTTCATACGTTGCATGCCAACCTTTATAGTATTTGGAGACGTCTTCAAAGGGGATGAAAATTCTTCTGCTTGATTCATACTTCGCTTCAAAAGGATGTAATTCAGTTATGTCCATTTTGTAAAAAACCTGATAACCCACTTTCGGATAAGGACTGTGTTCATTCCACAACGGATTTTCATTATGGTCGATTTCTATTGAACCGAGGAGTACACAATCTCCCGTTACATAACCTTCTTCCATTGCCTCACGTCTAAAGCACACCTCCGCAGTTTCATCGACTTCAATATGACCGCCCGGAAAATCCCAACCCCGATCATCCAAATCGACCATCAACAGTTGCCCGTCCTTAAAACAGAAGCCATGGACACTCGTGATCAAATCCCTTTCCGGCAAAAAACCACTTTCCCATGTCAGCTTCAGCTTATGGCCCCCCCAATCTACATATGTACTTGTCATATACGGTCTCCTTTCCCCATTGAATACCCTTCAAATAGCCTGCCACCATATGGTTTCAACACTTCATCTGCAAGATCGATAATTGCATCTTTATTACCCGTTTTATAAAATGCATCGAATGCTTGTACAAACGTTCGCGCAAAGTTCTTATCAAATTGATTTAAAGCACGCATAATCCATTTTGACGCACCAATCCATTGAACATTTGTCCGCAAGAAGAATTCATGTATGGCATCGGCAAGTGTATTCGCTATGAAGATTTCTTCCGCACGATTGGTTGAACCAATGAGATCATCGAGCGCATCCGTTATCATATACCGTTTCATTTCTATCGTTTTTATCGACCATACTTCAGGACCTTTTTTCAATAGTTCATTAGCTTCTTCCTTTATTAAAGAAACAACTCCTGAATCGAATAAGATGATTCCTTCAGACACCATTCGCGGCAATGAAGGTCGAGCCCATTCACAGTCTTCCTTAAAAAACACCTTGTAAGACGAAAAGTTATGAACGAACACTTCGATTGGCCATCCATACTCTATAAGCGACTCACGATACGCCGATTCTATCTTTTCATCAAAAACAACGATATCCAAGTCTGATGTTGCTGTTTCTTCGCCCCTGATAACACTCCCCGCAAGCAATGCAGCTTGGCAATCCGCGAAGTGTTCTGTTATAAACCTTTTTGCGGCTTCGACGGGCTGTAATCTACTCCTGTTCATAATCTCACCTTTCTCCTAACAATTTAAAGTTCTATATAAGGAATACACTTTTTCTGCAATCTCAATCGGATGGACATCTAACGATAACAGGTTATCTAACTCAATCCACGTCGACTCATAGGTCCCCCTATCCCTAACTTTCCCGCCAAACTCTTTGCCTTGCCCCGTACCGAATGTCCCCCCAATAACTTCAGCAATGAAAAAGTACTGCACGCCAGTATAATTAACAATTCCAAGGCTATCTTTAATGCTAATATGAACGCCTAATTCTTCAAACGTTTCCCTTATTGCGGCTTGTTCTGGACTTTCCTCGTTTTCAATGCCACCGCCTGGAAAAACATAATACTCTTGTCCTTCTCTAACTCGTTTAATCAATGCAACCACGTCTGTTGATTAACCATTTTCTTGCATAAATAACAAGTTAGGAAGAGGCTTGAAAACCTCCATTTTCACTGGATCATTTCCGGTTCGCTTTCGGCACACTATTCACGATATGATTAACGGGGGAGCGGGTGTGGCTAGAAATGACTTCGTCATTCCTAGCCACACCCTTTTCGGTCATCTTATTGTGAATAAGTACCTGTCGCAAACCTACACTGTTTAAGTGAAAAATGCAGTTGCTTTAGAAGTAAAGAAGAGCATCCTTTTTCACAGGTTATCAGTGCCCGAAGATGCAATTTCGGGCACTCTTGCACGTTATACGATGCGTTCTTTGCTTATCTTTAACAAAGAGTATGCTCCTTATTATGTGATGCCTACTAGAAAGCGACACTTCTTTATTAGTAAAAAAGAGAAAACCATATAGAAAGTTTGAGCCGCCAAAATTGCATCTTTGGCGGCTTTTCTCCAGTTAAGAAGCCAGCTATTCTTTCGTCCCAAAGAGCTTCAGCACTATGTGTACTTATGCATTTGGAGCGCGACGGATGAAGGGCCACCATACGATTACCGAAATAAGTGTGTAGGTATGCGACTTTGTCGCATACCTACACATCCAGACATCTCGGTAATCGTAATAGAAGTCATTCGATCCAAAGCAATCCAAAAACGTAACTACACAAGTAATGCCAGGGGGGATCAATTTTTGGTTATTTTTGGTTAATCAACACGAATGCAATGCAACTTTATTGTTCTCGATGATAACGGAAGAACCCCTATTTCTCATACATCCACACCCGCTTTAGAGAGATACTCAATTAACCAACAATCCCTGTATTCCCCTTCATGCAATTCATTTTTCAGGAGCAATTTCACTTTTTCAAACCCGCATTTTTCATAACAACGAATGGCTCGTTCATTCCACGTTTGTGGGTCCATCACAATCCGGTCCGCGCCTTTTTCTTGAATTAAATAAGCCACCATCGCACGGACAATCTGTGTCCCGACGCCTTTATTCCAATACGCTGATTCCCCGATGAACTGATCCATCCCATAGAGTGTTTCTATTGAGTCGCTGTAGCCATAGGTTTGTCTTTCATCCTCATCGACTTCATAAAACTGGACATAACCTATTGGGCCCTCATCGAATTCAATTATGCAGCGTGTAGCATCGGCTTCTGCTTCGAAAAACTTCTGTTCCACTTTCTTCACATCAAACGGATTATCCCGCCCTTCGTAATACTGCAAAATTTCTGGATCTGAAAGCCATTTGGAAAGGAGGTACTTATCCTTCCATTCCAATTCGCGGATGAGTAGATTTCCTTTTTGAAACAGCATTTCATTCACCTCTTTGCTTGGAATTCAAAATCATTTACTAACCACACCAAAAATCAATTTAAATTTGTTGCGGCTCTTTTTCACCCTTTTAAAACCTTCTCTTATATCCAATATGAAAACAGTTTTAAATATCCACACTCTCATATATATCGCATGAATTTTTAGCGGACCGATGATGCCTTATTCTTCGAATTCAGTACCATCTTCTAACTCTGTTTCCGTCCTCAACAACCATCTGTTCCCAAATCCAGGCTCAACGAATTACATCAATCTCCCCTTCTCGCAAGAGTATTATCCTGTCTACAAAATCCTTTTTACCCTCTGCATAGGAACGCTCATTTGTAGGAAACGCTTCCGCCATTTCCTTCTTCAGTACTTCATATTGTTTTGCGACTTCGGGATGGTCATTTAAATAATCTCGGAAAAATATGTGCTTTTGCCACCAGTCCCCACCATATTCCACAACATGAAGGACATGTGTCTTCGTTAAGTTCTCCAAATTTGAGAACTTGGCAAACACTTCTTTCCCTTCGATCTGAACACGAGCTAAATGGTAAATGTTCGCCTCTTTCAACTTGTGCTTATCAAATTTCTGCGCGTCTCCCATCGACCTAACGCCCACGAGTATATCGAGAAGCGGCTTAGCGGCGATTCCGTCAATCGCCGTGCTACCGATATGTTGGATATCTACTACATGCTCACCTACCAACGAGTTCAATAGACTTTTTTCCACCTTGAAAAGTTTTTTCCAGTTATTCGTGTGCTCCACTAATTTCACTACGTCTTTATTTAAACCTAACATTCCAAACCCACTCCCAATTTAAGACTTCACTTGTGGGATCAACCGAATATTCCCGCTTCACTTCTCATATGTCAAAAATGGCTCATACATCGCGATTGCATGATTTTCTGTGATGAATTCGTCATCGATAAGTTCTCCGTTCAGGTTGTACGCTTTCCTATAGATCGTATTATGGCGCACATAGCCGCCCCACGATTCACGCGTGAAACTATGGTCTTTTTCGTATACTTTATACGTTCGATTCGCACCCATATGCGCACGCCATTCACCAACAAGCGATGTGTCCGTCAAATAGATGAGGAGCTGATACGGCACATTCATTTCGTTCTTTATTTGTAAATCTAGGTAGTTATAAGCGCATGTTGCACCACTTCCGAATGGCTGTTTCCGTTTCGAGTCTGGGAATACGTCATAACTATGCCGGTATCGCTCAGTAATCGTGAGCGGCGTGTGAAGTGTCATCCAGTAAATCAGGTTCGACAACTGACACAAACCGCCTCCAACGCCTTTCGTCACTTGCCCGTAATGCAAAATCATTCCGTCAACGTAACCTTTTCGCTTCGTCGTACTGCCTATCAAGCGCCAATAGGAAAATGTCTCTCCAGGCTGGAGCATAATTCCGTTCAATCGTTTTGCTGCTATTTTCAAATTCGTAATTTTGTTTGTTTCCAATTCCATCTCTACATCTTTCAATTTGCGGAGTAACGGCGTTCGATGTTTGAAGATGACATGGTTTAATTTCTCCATTGACCGCCTTGTTGCATACTTTTTTTCGTCCATGTACCACTCCGAATACCGCCTCAATCGGTACACTTTCTTCCCGAAGAATATTCGCAACTTGCTGCGCTTTTTTGGTTGCAATGAATTCAATCGCGTCATCCCCTCTTCTACTTATTCTCTTCTCTACCAGCTTTGTCCTTTTAATTTATCGGAAAACCAAATGCATTTCATAGGACGTTTTCTACAAGTCACCTTCCTATTATTGCGGTTCACGGGAATACCGAAGACAGCAAGACCGAGACAACATACACTTTGGTTACAAAGAACTTTCAAACGGAGGGATAGCAATGAATATCATCAACGTTAGCAACTTGAAAAAAGCTTACGGAACAAACGTCGTTTTAAAAGGGGTGGATTTTCAAGCACAAGAAGGCGAAGTAATTGGGGTTATCGGGAAAAACGGGGCGGGCAAATCAACGTTCCTTGAAATTATTATGACCATTAAACAATACGACGCTGGAACAGTCTTCGTTTTCGATGAAGATATTAAAGCACTTTCTATAAACCGGATGGAACAAGTTCGAAAACAAATTTCCGTCGTCCTGCAGCCTACACAGTTCTATCAGACACTGAAAGTACAAGAGTTACTACGGTTATTTAAAGCCTATTACAAATCCCCAATTGACATCGAAACAATCATCTCTGACTTTAAGTTACAACCGCATCGAAAAAAGTACTTCGATAAACTTTCTGGAGGATGGAAACAGATTGTAAGCTTGGCCATCGCCTTTTTATCACAACCGAAACTTCTAATTTTAGATGAACCGACAACTGGTCTGGATCCGCATATGCGCAATATTCTTTGGACGTATATTACCGATTACAACGAGAAAACAGGCGGTACAGTCATTCTGACAACACATAATATGGATGAAATCGAATTGTACTGCGACAAGGTAATGCTTATAGATAATGGTGTGAATGAAGTCTTCGATACGACAGAAGCTATTTTGGCATCAGGCTATAAATCCATCAATGAATTTTATCTCGAGAAAGTATCCATATAAGGAGGAGAAAATATGTTAGCGACTCAGTTAAAATACGACTTACTCATGTTTTCAAGAGAATTATTTTACTTAGTTTTCACGATTGTGGTACCGCCTGTTACGTACATTTTCATGGGGCAATTGTTCGGAGACCAAACCTACGCGGGTAACTTAAGTTATGCACAAACATATACACCCTCGTATATTTTACTTATCACGTTCACCACTGTATTTTTCGCTTTCGGGTTCGACCAGGTGACGCATCGTACGACGGGTGTCGAAAAACGAATTAGACTTTCTCCCGTTTCTAAAAATATGCTTCTGCTATCCAGTATTATCCGCTCCATTATCATTACAAGTTTTGGCTACCTGTTCGTTTATGCGATTGGTATGCTCTTGTATGATTTGCAGTTTCACGTACTGAATTTCATCTTGGCCTATGGATTTTTCATCGCACTCAATGCTGCTCTGCTCGTTATCGCATCTGCCATCTACTCTTTTTTCAACGAGATGAAAAGTGCATTAGTGTTCTCCATCGTTATTTTCCAAGTCGTTATCTTTACAGGTGGCTTTGCATTTCCAATTAATATGATGCCGAAATTTATACAAGTTATCGCCGAATTTAATCCGCTCTATCATATGAATAATTTGTTCATTGGTGTTTGGAATGAACAGCTTACTTTTGACAACAGTACGCTTATATCCGTCGTCTATATTTCTTGTTTAGTGATTGTCGCATTGTTCGTTCTCCATATTTCTACTAAAAGACGTATTTGACAGACTACCAGGCAATGGTAAATTTAATGTATATACTATTGCCGATAGGGGTGCATCGCAATGAAAGTATCATTAAACATTGATCGCGATTATGAAGAAACCAAGGTGACGATTGAATGCCCGACATTGGATGATTCCGTACAAGAAATTCTAGATTTTATCAAAGGGCAAGACACAGAATTCCTCGTCGGAAAAGACGGCGATATGCAACATATTTTAAAACCGGCAGAAATTCACTTTTTCCATACAGAAAAAGATAGCGTTATCGCCGTGACTTCTGCTGGCTCATTTAAACTAAAAGAAAAGTTATACGAACTTGAAAAAATTCTTCCGGCGAGTAAATTCATTAGGCTCTCTAAATCTGTCATTGCAAATCTACATGAATTAAGCCGCTTCGAAGCGTCGTTTAATGGAACACTTTGTGTGTATTTTAAATCAGGTACAAAAGAATACGTCTCTCGAACATACGTCAATGCCATTAAAGAATCCTTGAAAATGAATAGGAGGAAAGGCGAATGAAAACCTTTTTATATAGAAGCTTCATCGGTATTCTGTTCGGTGCATTTATTGCAGTCATATTGACGAATTCTGTTGTGCTATTCAGCGGTAAAGATATGCTAGACGGACAATTATTCTTAAAAAACTCACTCGGTTCCATCTTCTGTGGTTGGTTTTTCACAGTCACACCGCTCTTTTTTGAAAATACGTCTTTGCGTTTGTCCCAACAGACCGCATTACATTTCGTTACGGTAGTTATCCTTTACTTCATCCTCGCGTTCGGAATCGGTTGGGTTCCATTTACAGTGAAAAGCTTTTTACTCGTATTCGGAATGTTTGTTGTCTGCTATTCCATATTTTGGACTTCCTTCTATCTGTATTTCAGAGGGCAGGCAAAGAAGTTGAATGCGGAACTCCAGGAGCTTTGATTTATTACTATTCATTCCTAATCTTTGTGTTATGACCGGCATGGAAGTAGTTATGCTCGATACGATGCACGTTATGACCGCCATGGACGTGGTTATGCTCTCCATGAGGCTGATTATGACCCGCATTAGGTTAAATTACAGAAAAACCGTGCCAGTTTGTTACTCGGCACGGCTCTTACATCATATTCTTGATAAGTCTGATTGCCATATACACAGCAACTCCCCAAACGACTAAAGCGGATACTTTATTCAGCAGCGCCATTAGTTTCCCACTCGAATCCAACTTTCCGAAATAGCGTCCGCCCGTTGCAAGCCCGATAAACCAAAGCCATGAAACGATGATTGTCGTCAGCGTAAATGCAATTCTTACGTCCCCCTCATAATTGAGTGAGCTTGACCCGATAACTCCAATCGTATCGAGGATTGCATGAGGGTTCAATAAAGAAACCGATGCTGCAAAAATGATTTGCTTTTTTGTAGAAAATCTCTCTCCATCCACCTTCGTCGACATCGCATCACTTTTCCATAAGACAAAACCGATATAGAGTAAAAAGAGAATACCGATACTGAAGATAATGTTTTCCAACCAGGCAAACGTTAGGACAAGAAGTGATACGCCCGACACCGCCGCAACAATCAAGATTGTGTCACAAATACCCGCGGTCACGACTACAGGTAGGGCTCTCATGAATGTCGGTTGCAATGCCCCCTGATTAAAAACAAACACATTTTGGACACCTAATGGCACAATAAGTCCAAATGCAAGGATAATTCCATGTAAAATTGCCTCAGTCACATGCCCACCCCTATTCAATCTCCATCCTAATCAATTCTCGATTGAAAGGCTTAGTCCTCTTTTATGAATAAATAAAAGCCGTACCAGAAAAATCCTAGCACGGCTTTTGTATTCCACATTTATTTCGTCTTCTGCACAATAACAACTTTTAAATAGTTGAATTCAGGGTAATCACGGTTTGTCCGGAAGTCTTTCGGCAATGTTGATTCCTCAAGAATTTTATACCTGGATCCTGCTTCTTCGAAGGCCTGCTCGATGAACGTTTTGAATTTCTTCATTCCGAAACTCGCATTATTTGTCGATGCAACAATGATGCCGTTTTTCTCAGTAATCGCAATCGCATCCATAAGAAGTGCCGGATAATCCTGCGCTGTACTGAACGTATACTTTTTAGTACGAGCGAAACTAGGCGGGTCAAGAATGATTAGATCGAATTTCAAATCATTCCGTTTTGCATAGCGGAAGTAGTCGAAGACATCCATCACTTTGATATCCTGCTGTTCGTAATCTATGGCATTCACACTGAACTGCTCGATTGTTTTCGCATTGCTACGCTTCGCCAAGTCAACGTTTGTCGTCTTAACTGCGCCGCCGAGTAGTGCTGCAACGGAAAATGCGCCCGTATACGAGAATGTGTTCAACACATTTCTTCCCTCGGAATACTTATCGCGAACCGCTTTACGCATATCACGCTGATCAAGGAAAATCCCAGTCATTGCGCCGTCATTTAAATTGACTGCGAAATTCATGCCATTCTCTTTGACGATAATTGGGAAATCACCTTGCTCCCCTTTAACGAAATCATCCTGTTCGATGTATCCGCCTTTTGTGTCAAAGCGTTTCTTCTCATAAATACCTTTGTAATCAATGATTTTATCAAAGACGCTGTAGACATGATGCTTCAGCGAATAAATTCCTTCGCTATACCAACTCACCATAAAATAGCCGTCGAAATAATCAATTGTCAGTCCGCCGATGCCATCGCCTTCACCATTGAACACGCGGAACGCTGTCGTGTAGGCATCCGCAAATAAAGCTTCACGTCTCGCAAATGCTGCGGCGATTCTTGATTCGAAGAAGTCAAAGTCGATTACTTCTTCCTCTTTCCTCGTCAGTACCCAGCCAAGACCTTTATTTTGCAAGCCGTAATAGCCTTTCGCAACGAAGCGACGGTCTTTATCCACTAATCGTACAATCGTTCCTTCCGCTTCCGTTGCAAGCACGCCAGAATTAATAATCGCATCTTTTAAAATTAACGGATAGCCTTTTTTGAAATCTTTAATATTTCTTGCATTTACTTGTAAATCGATTGTTTTTGTCATTTCGTCATCCTTACTTGATCGTTTTCTTTATTATCGCACGTTTTATCATTAATTGCGAAACCGGCAAGTTTTATTCATGATTCCGTCCGCATCATCCGAAAATCTATAGCTCTTCGAATAATCATCGTAATTGTGGTCACCGTAAAGAAAGTCGTTGAAAATAATATGCCCGAGCTATTAGACAGTTTGCCGTTTTCTGTAAGGATAAACACATCACTCCAGATCGATTGTCCAATGACAAACCAACCAAATAATACAACAAGCCCAAACATCGGAATATAGACATTTGGATTCTTCTCCTTTTTACTCGTATACGCACCTTTCCAAATTGCCATCACCGTCAAGTACATCATTGGAATATATATGAGTACCAATATTTCCATCAGAGGATCCGCCCAACTATAATTCATTTTTATAATGCCATTCACAACAATGAGCGCTATTGTCAAAATGAATGCTTGATAACCAATACGATGTCTCTTCGCAATTTGAAATTCATCAAAGCGATCATTTTGCATCTTTCATCCCTCCCAAAATAATTCATCTAATGTTTTATCCAACACTTTACATACGGCAATGCATAATTTCAGGGAAGGATTGTATTCACCATTTTCAATGGCATTCATCGTCTGCCTCGTAATTCCGATTGCCTCTGCAACATCCTTTTGTGACATATCCTTAGCCGCCCGCGCAGCCTTGACTCGTAAATTCTTTGTCATGGTAAACCTCCCGTCAACAGAATTATACTGAAAATTAAAACCATAAGTCAAATATACCTGACATAAGGTAACTTATATCTTCCCCCATTTATATGAAAAAGCAGCGGAACTAATCATTCCGCTGCTTTTTCATATTGCTTCTTTTCTTAGTCTTCCTTTAATAACGTCCGTGAATATACCAGTCCTACAACACCAACGATGGTGAACAATATTGCCCTAACAAGAATAGAAATGCTTGATAAGTCTACGAGGAAGAGCTTCAGCACACAAATGATAATGAGCACCGCTCCGATAATTTTGACATACTTCCAATTCATTTTCCCACCGATACTGATGGACACAAACGCAAAAGCAAACAGCAAGAACGTATGCGCAAACAACACATATTCCAAATCCCATTCATAAGCTGTCGTGAAGGCTAAGTACCATTTATTTAGGACGATGAAATAGATAATTTGCAGCACAATCGCCAGTTGCGGTGTCTCCCACTTCAGCTCTTTGCCCGAAAGATAGAAACGGTCTTTTACAATCGCCCACACTACAGCCGTAAAAGCGGCCACAAAAGCAAATTGCACAAAGAAATTAAATAAAAACTCGCCGTGTTTATAATATGAACCCAAGCCCGTCAGCAGCACTATCATACCTGCTATCAGAAACAGAATAACTGCCCCATGCGTCAAGTACAGTCCTTTACTCCACTTGTGGAAGAAATACATAGCACTAAGTACCACCAATAATACAAACGCATGAACATGATTAGCTGTGTCAAACGATACATAAGTATTCGCAAGCCCTAGCTTTGTTAATTTAAAAATATAGACAAGAACAAGCAGTTGACCAACGATCAAACTTTTGTCAATTGACTTCGTTTTCCCCAATAAACGAGAAGGCGTAAATCGGTAAAGCGTGTAAAATATCCAACTGAATGAACCAATAAAGACAAGCCACACCGCATTCTCCATGGACCAAAATGCATTTATTTGCATTGTAGTCAGGACTGCTGGAACCGCAAATAAGTAAATTACTGAACCGGTCACAATTGTCCTAAGTGTGTTGAAGCGCAAACCTACCCAAATTCCAATTGCCCCATTCACTAGAAGCAATATTAGAATAACCCGAGTATCATCCATGTCAAAGGACAGGATGAATACAGTGACTGCAAATACAGCTACAGCAGACAAAATACCTCGTAGCGCGCTTTCTTTCTTCCAAAAAGAATATACCGCAAGCAGACTATACAACAGCGCCAACAAGCCGTAAACAGTCACTTCCTGCATATGGTCAAGTAGTTTTATCCAGCCGATTGTTAAGACAAAATTCGAGTAGAGAAGTGCTTCTGAAAATACATCCCTTGAAATTCGACCTTTTAAGTAAAACAATAAAATCACACCATGCTGAATTAACACCGTCGCAACAAGTATCGATTCTTCCGCAAACGCACTCTCGAGAAGTGCATAAACGAACAACGTTAAATGGAATAGTGAGAACATGACGTAGAACGTATACTTATACTTTTGACTGAGTGACACATAAAACAGTGATAAAAATAACAACAGGATGTACGCACAGAATTGAATGGAAGTTGCTCCTTCTCCTTCTAATAAAAAAGGAAGTAAAAATCCTGCAATCCCAGAAAATATCGTCAACGTTTCCGATTTTGTTTTTCTCGATAACAACAACCCTGCGATAATATAAGCCACGCCTATCACAAATGCAATCGTGAAATTCAGATAGCCATATAAAAGATGTGCCGCGAATGTCGTCAAAATTCCGAGTCCGATAAAACCGCCAAGTAATGTTAGACCAAACCCTTTTTTTCCACCATTGTAGTAATGCGTCCCAAGAAAATAGAGCAAAATTGTTCCTGTGTAGCCCATTCCAACTCGTACTGGATTGGTGATAAATCCATTATCCATTCCAACTTTCAATCCCCATAAAACTCCAAGTAGTAGAATAAACATAAATATTCGCGGAAGCCAGTTGCTTAACGCTTTCTCAAGATCGAATTCTTTCCTTATTTTCTGCTGAATCGGAACTTCTTCCCGAACTGGTTGCTCAGGCAAACGTGCCATTATCGAGGCTAAATGAACTTTTTCCACTTTCTCCGTAACAGGGCTTGGAGGGATTTTCATTTCAGCCAATTGCCGCTTCAACGTGCTTACTTCACCTTCTAGATCAGACACCCGTTGCAAAATAACCTTCAGTTCTTCATCCAACTTCATTCCTCATTTCCTACTTACTAGTTTCAAAGAACTTAAACCGGGTATAAAAAAGAGAGTCCCCTCGATAAACCGAAGTACTCTCACGATAAATAGGTTACTTATTTAGGCCAGTAATCGAAATGCTAAACTCTTCCACACACTCATACGGATAGGCTGTCGTTCTTGTTGGCCCCTCGTCTGATCCAAATACGTCTGTAAATCACCTTCAAAAACAGGCTCCAAACAGGGCAATTGTGAAAAATGATGTGGCTGCACTAAACTTGGTGAAATATTAAACATTTGTAAGCCGCCTTCATTTACGACCATCGCCACAAATTGTGAACAGAAAAATGCATGCTTACGTTGAATTCCCTTATTCAGAGCCACGCCAAATAAACCAATGAAATTATATTTATAAAGTTCTTTATTCTGTTCAATTAAGCGGATTTTATCAAGCATGCGTGTGTATTCTTCAATTGTCACTTCACAACTATAAACCTCACATGTTGCTTGCCGGAATATGCCCTCTGTAGCACTTTCTTTCACAAACCCACCTACGAAAGGATTATGCCGCTGCTTTCGACCGAAACTGTACATCTCGTTCAGCTGTTCATCAAACGCGATTGACGTATGATTTAAATCCTTCCGCGTATACATCCCAATCGCTTTTGACAGCAACGTCCCCGTATCCGTAAGCACGATATATATTGTTTTTTTCATGACTATCAACCCCTTGCGATCTCTTACTGTTACATCCATTATGTACGTTCCGATAGGTTAACTAAACCGGCTGTGGATGGAAACTGTCTAAGACCCGGGACCTAGATAGTAACGGGTATTTAAGACAGTTGATAAAGTTAATCTTCAATCAGAGGGGGGTTATCATCCCCCTCTGATTGTTAGTTTAACCATTCGGGCTTTTACGGGCAGTTGATCCCCCACTTATTCTTCTCGTGTCCTTGATGACTTGAAGTGGGGATCTTACTGCCCGTTATTGCGGGATAAACTAAATTTCTTTATACTTACTATACGTTTCATAAGGGGCTGGGGTTTCATTTTCCCGAGAAGGTTCGGATACCGAATCAAAAAAACAGAGCGAACGAATTTGTTCGCTCTGCGAATTAGTACAGCCATAATAGACACCCATTTGTTCGGGTGCCCCCATTTTAAAGTCCTTGTTCTACTATACGTCTCTCGTGAGCCATTATACATGACTTTAACACAGACCTACAGAGATGCAAAGTTATATCCTAGACTCTCTGTCTTATTTTCCCTTTTCGACATAAACCGCCATCGCATCCCTCATAAACAGTGCAAGACCATCTCCAAACTGGTCGATATTCTTCGTAAATCTTTCATCCGCAACATACATTTCACCAAGTGCTTTAAAGGCCTCAAGCGAGTACGTTCCAAAATTAGTATTCAGCATATTGAACCAATCGCCGATTGCTTCTTGCGCTTCGTCCGAAGACGGTGAAGTATTGCGGAGCTCCGCAAGATTAAAGTATATGCGATTCATTTCCTCTTGAATTTCCGGTCCGAACTGTGCAACCTTCTTTTTAGATGCATCTACCGCTTTATCGCCCCAACGCGCTTTCGCCTCTTGTTCATATGGGTTCTTGCTGAAATCGAACCCTTTAAATTTCTCTTCGTTTGTCATTACTAATTCCCCTTTTCCATGTTGAATTGTCTTCTCAATCGTTTTGATCATACTATCAAGCTGCTTGCGCTTTTCATGGAGCATTTTACGCTGCATTTCAAAAGCTTCCTGCCGACTAAATGCAGGACTCGTAAGCAGTTCTTTGATTTTTTTCAAAGAGAAGCCAAGTTCACGAAAGAACAGAATTTGCTGCAACGTCGCCAAATTATCGTCCGAATAAAGCCGGTACCCTGCTTCAGTCGTACAATCTGGCGTTAACAAACCGATGTCATCATAATGATGGAGTGTGCGCACACTAACACCGGTCAACTGCGATACTTCTTTCACTTTCATCGCTTCCCGCCTCCCTTCAAAACTAACTATAAAGTATGACGTAACGTGAGAGTCAACACCTAAAAGAGATTTAATTCATCCTTTGAGCCATAGGAAAAACACCATTGTATACGCCAGCTTTTCATCGGATGAAATATGTGCCCCGAACTGGATATGCTCATGATGGGCAGTACTTTGAAAGATCGGTCTCATTGCATACGGAAAAATACCAAAACGGTATCTGGCCGTCATACGCCCCTCATCATCTTTCACGTCGAGATCGCCCGCTATTGACTTCGCTTCAAGTTCTCGCCAGACCGAACCATCTGCATGATACAAAACGCCTTGATTTTTGAGTTTTGCTTTCCAATGTTGCTGCACGTAAGCGGCCATGACTGTACCATCCGGTTCCTTTAATGTAAGTTCGTCACGCTTTATATTACTTCGGATTGTGATTGTCGCTAGCAGTTGTCCGTTTGTATCTACGACGTCGTAGTGCACCGGAATGATAAACCCCTTCTCAAATAGTTCGAAAAATGTTAGCCATCTCGACAACCGCCCTTTGGATGGTTCAATGACAAACAGTGAATTGCCATCTGAATCGACGTTATACATTTTGAACAAAAAAGAAGGAATTCGTTTGAGAATCAATTCATCTAAATTCTCCAAGTTCAATGTGCTCACTGATATGTCGATTGTTTCATTGACTAATTTCTCATGTACGCTTTTGAATCGAAATCCCGTCCCGATCGAACATAACGCAAATATGCCGTTTATAACTAGCACATCTCCATTTTCCATGAAACTTGTATAACCAATGAAGTAAAATAAAATGCAAAAAATCGCCAACCCTATCCCGATAACAAAACCGGAAATCCATGTCTTTCTATAGATTTCTATCAATCTTCTTCCTCACCATCCCTTACATTTATGTTGATGGATTAGACTACCAATTGTCAACTACTATCCAAATGTTCTAACAATAGAAAAGAGATCCACGGAATGAACCGTAATCTCTTCATTGCACACAATTCGTTACCTTTTTTCTATCACTCAATCGGTAGCCAAACCTCAATGTCATACCCGTTCGAACCTTCAGGATGAACATATCGTTCAAAACTAAAACAATTTCGCAGTTGAATACCATCCGTTTTCATAAGTGCATTAAACGCGGTTGGTATCGCGTGGACTCCACCTTCTACCTTTGCAACGACGAACTTGCCAGCTGGGACCACAGCTTCTTCTGTATTCTGCAATCCTTTGGCAAGATTCGATTTGACGCCGGCGATGTAGTGAATTTCCCCATCTTTCATCGCTAAGCAAAGTCCAAATGATTCTTCTGCAACGATTCCGTTCTCGGCAAGTTCCATATTCAGCACATCCCATTTACCCGGAATTTCTGACAGCGGTCCTTTCAATCCATACCCTTTAACATTGAACTCCTCAACTTCAATGACGCGTGTTTCCATGTGAATCTCCTCCTTTATTCAACTATACAATGATAATTCAATCAGAGGAATTTTTGCTGTCCATAAAAAAGATGAACTCAATTGAGTCCATCTTTTTATCCTTATTCAATAATTACATCTGTCTCTATCTTATTTGCTTTATTTTTCTTAGCTTTCACAAAGAACATCACCGCCAAAATAGCAGTTAACACAATCCCAACTATAAACGATAATTTTAAATCTAAGTTAAATCCGATCTTTTGATTTAAAATATAAACGAATACCATATAGGTGATAAACAACGCGGGTACTAACGACACAAAGTAGTTCTTCCCTTTAATAAATAGATACATGGTCGCTATCCATAATGCGATAGCGGCAGTCGCTTGGTTTGCCCAAGAGAAGTATCTCCATAACAGGTTGAAGTCAATTTGTGTTAATAAAGCAGATACAACAAACAAAGGAACAGCAATCATTAAACGTTTCACTAATTTTTTCTGATCAATCTTCAAGTAATCAGCAATAATAGATCGTGCGGCACGGAACGCTGTATCCCCTGACGTAATGGGTAGTACAACAGCACCTAATACAGCAATCGTTCCACCAACAGCTCCTAATAATGTCATGGATACTTCATTGACAACAGAAGAAGGTGTCCCTGTTTTGATGAATTCACTTAATGTTTGCCCATCCAACATACTCATCGCTGCAGCAGCCCAGATCATCGCAATAACAGCTTCAGTAATCATCATGCCATAAAATACATAACGCCCCTGCGATTCTTTTTGCACTGTTCGAGAAATAATTGGTGATTGTGTCGCATGAAATCCAGATAAAGCACCACAAGTAATAGTGAAGAAAAGAATTGGGAAAATCGGTACATTATCTGGATGCAAATTAGCTAATGTCAATTCCGGAATCGTATAATCCGAGAATAGCAAAGCGCCTCCGACCCCAACTGTTCCGATCAACAGAACAGCACCAAAATACGGGTATAGTCTACCAATTATTTTATCAATCGGAAGAATTGTAGATAAGAAATAATAAATAAAAATGACAGTTATCAAAATCCATATAGCTACTTTACCATTTAATAATAAACTTAATAACGATGCTGGAGTCGTGACAAATACAGTTCCAACTAATAGAAGGAGTAACAAAGCGAAAACGTTTACAATATGTTTAGAAACGTTACCCAAGAATTTTCCTGCCAATTCCGGAATATGTGCCCCTTTATTCCGAATTGAAATCATGCCCGTTAAATAGTCATGCACTGCCCCAGCAAAAATCGCTCCAAAAACAATCCACAAGAACGCAACTGGTCCAAATAAAGCACCCATAATAGGTCCAAAAATCGGGCCTGTTCCTGCTATATTCAGGAGTTGGATTAACGCATTTTTATGTTTGTTCATCGGCACATAGTCAATGCCATCTGCATTTGCATAAGCAGGTGTCTTTCGAGCATCAGCAGGATCAAAAATCTTTTCAATGAATTTTCCGTACGTAAAGTATCCGACGACTAACAGTACAATTGCGCTAAAAAATGTAATCATTTATACACCCCTATTCACTTTTGTTAAATCTACCGTGCCACACTACCTACTCTTCATTCCCCTTTTCAGAATGTAATCCCATATATTCAGTCTATGGCAATTTTTCTGAAATAGAAGCTTTTCGGCGTAACATGCTAGTTTGGCAGAATAACAGGCAAACAAGGAGGCTCAACAGGTATATAATGAATTAACAAGTTAAACCACTTCAGACTTTCACGCGGTGATTATAGCTAACAAGAATTAGATTCAGTTGAAAATCATAATTCCAACCTTTCCCGCAAATTCTTCACATAATTTCTACTGACGGAAAGTTTCTCATCCAGACCTTCCAGTTCAAGCCGATAAGCACCGTTAAACCAGGGCGTCAATCGGCTGACATATATCAAATTAACGAGGTAGCCTTTATGAATCCTAAAAAATGAAAACGGTACCAATCGACTTTCAAGTTCTTTTAATGTTGTCCGTATTTCATAGTTATCCGTTCGAGTTATGATTTTGGTCACTTTTTCATCCCGATACATATACAAAATATCTTGTGGAAGAATATAATCAATCTCGCCACCTGCTTCTACTGCCAATTTTCCAAGTTTTTCTGCGGTATCAGGTGGTAGAGATGGATACACTATTTTTTCAATCCGATGAATCGTTTGCTTCAACTGCTCTTCATCATACGGTTTTAATAAATAATCAATGGCATTAATTCGAAACGCTTCCGCTGCAAATTGGGGATAAGCGGTTGCAAAAATGATAAGCGGGACTTTTTTTAATTCTACCAGTACTTTAGCTACCTCAACCCCATTCATTTTGGGCATCTCCACATCCAAAAAAACGACGTCTGGCATTAACTGCACTGTTTTTAATATGGCAGCCTCTCCACTTTCTGCCTCCCCCACCACTTGCACATCGGGAAATTTGCTGAGTAAATATGTTAATTCTTCACGGGCATATCGTTCATCATCTACGACTAAGGTACGGATTGTTCGCATCACACGCCTACCTCCAATTTGGGAATACGAAACGAAATTGTTGTCCCCTCATTTCGTTCACTCTTGATTGATAATGCGGCTTGGTCACCAAACGTCATCATTAAGCGGCGATTGACATTGAATAGCCCCACTCCAGTTCCAGTTTCAGACTCAATCTGGGCCGAGCCCAAAATCGCAATCCGTTCAGGAGTGATTCCTTTCCCATTGTCTTCCACTCTGATTTCGATTTCTGTACCTACATTATGCACGGTCATTTTGATGATACTGTTTTTCTCCATATCATTAATGCCATGGTGAATCGCATTCTCAACAATTGGCTGCAATGTGAAAGGGGGAATCTTTTCATCCAATAGATTGTCATCGACATCATACAAAATCGTCAGTCTATCTACAAATCTTGCTTCTATAACTTCCAAATATGATTTTACATGCGATAGTTCTTGTTCTAGGGATATTTGAGTTGCCGTTGTACCTGTCACGTTTTGCCGTAAAAAGTAAGACAAAGACGTCAGTAACTTTCGCGCCTGATCGGGATCCGTGCGAATCAAGGACATAATCATATTTAGAGAATTAAATAAAAAGTGAGGACTAATCTGAGCCTGCAATGCCTTGATTTCCGCTTCTTTTGCCAACTGATACGCACGATCGGTTTCCGCGATTTCTAATTGGTTACTTAATAGTGAACTCAGTCCGGCAATCAGTTCGATGCTGACATCCGTAATCACTTTTTCAGATGGATAATACAGTTTTAGTGTCCCAATCGTTTCTCCACGCCTTATGAGGGGAGCAATTACTGCTGCTCCTAATCGACAGCCCGGATAATCACAATGGATGGTACCATCATTGACAACAACCAATTTGCCATGACGAATGACATCTTTTGTTTCATCCGTACGAATCGGGCTGCCTACCTTGTGATGATCACTCGCTATTCCAACATGGGCAAGGATATCCGTTTTATTAGTCATGGCGACCGCACTGGGTTGTAATTCACGGAATAAAATCGTGCAGACAGCTTGCGCGGTGTCAGTGTTCATGCCAGTTCTCAAGTAGCCGAGTGTCTGGTTCGCAATGCGCAGCGTTTTCTGGGCCTGCATTGCCGTCACTTTCTCCTGTTCACTGATGACATTATGGACGATCAACAGAAAAAGGGCCGTACCGACACCATTGGCCAGAATCATCGGCACGCCGATTACCTCAACCAAAGTGAACGCTTTCTCAAACGGTTTGGAAATCAACAGAATCATGCTCATCTGCATGGCTTCCGCAAGTGCACCAATGCCAAAAACGGTAAGCGGTTTAAGTGCTTTCCCTTTCCGATAAAAAGCACCAGCCACCACGCCTGCAACGATTGTTGACAGGCCGCAAGAGATTGCAGTAAACCCACCCAAGGTCATGCGATGAATACCGGCAATCAGTCCAGCCCCAATCCCCACACGATAGCCACCTAACAAACCCGCAACAACAACGCCAATAACACGCGAGTTCGCAATTGCCTCATCCGAAGTCAATACCGTTGCAACACTATTAAAATGCAGTGTATTCATATTAAGCGCAACCCCAAAATACGTACCCACAATACCGAAAAAACCAAAAAACAAAATCGCCGTAAGCTCCTGCTTGCGATTCAATTTGTCATGATGAACCAAATCTTTAAAGAACTGAAAACGAGTTAAAATGAAGGCAACTGCTACAATCATGCCCACTCTTTCCAACATTATGACAAGCAAGTCTAACAGCGAAATCCCCCCAATTTAAAAAGAACATTCCCTAAATTATACTTTAAACTCACTTGTATACATATCTTTATTTTCAGTTTTTAATAAAGCAGGGAGTGAGTTTATGATTAGCAAAAGCAACACCGTTCCCTGTAAATAACCGAGGATAATTTCACAAACCTTGTCCACAACTACCAATGTCATCTATCCACTTCCTCACTGTCAATACTGGTTATTTATGGTATACTTTCATAAACAAAGCCATTATGGAGGATGATTAAATGACGACTATGCAAACAATGTCGATCCATCGCGCTTTATCAGAATTAAAAACCTTAAACGAGCGCATTGCGAAAGCTATTAATGAAGCAGATCATGTGGCAACAGACCGCAAATCTGCTCAAAAAATTAAAGGCCTTTCCATCGAAGACTACGAAAAAACAATCCAATCAGGTTTTGATAAAGTCGTTTCATTAATCGAACGACGCATCCACATTAAAGATGCAATTGTACAATCGAACGCAATGACAGAAGTAATCGTCGCTGGTGAAACTATGACTGTTGCCAAAGCAATCGAGCGTAAAACCTCTATTGAAAATGAAGAAAAGTTACTGACCTCCATGATTGAAGCCCGGAGAATAGCCATCAACAAGCTCACAAAAGAAAATGAGTCCCTTCCAAAACGCTTAGAAGAGTACTTAACGGCTATTTTAGGTAGCAAAGAAAACGCAAAAAAAGAAGAAGTTGAGCTACATACAAAGGCATTCATGGAACGAAATGAATATATTTTAATCGATCCACTCAAAATCAGTACACGAATCGAAGCATTAGATGAAAAAATTACAAACTTCAAAGCAGAAGTAGACGCAGTGCTTTCTGAATCGAATGCACTTACAACAGTTAACGTATAACTAGCCTTGCATGAGTATTCGAAAACGATATCCACAAGACCCTTCTTTTGTTGGTATTTCTTTGGGGAACAAGTAAAACCAACACCCAACTTACAACTTAATCTACAAGTAATGATGATAAAAGCTCAAGGCTTAAATCTCAAAGCTGTAAAACTTACGCATTAAAGTTCTTTACTGTTTAAAGGTCAACGTTCAGCACTCAAACCTCTTTTAAATCTTGGACAAACAGTTACGGGATTCTTGTGTTCGCCCATCGTTGTCTGCCAAGCTGAATATATTGTGCAAATTAAAATCGGTTAGAGAAATGATTATTTCTCTAACCGATTTTTTCTTCGTATTATGAATCTACCCGCGTTTCTCAAAATCCGCTGAATTAAGTAGGCGTCCCTCTACATCAATCTCTTTAATAATTTTCGCCGGGTTCCCACCTACAATCACATTATCCGGTACATCTTTTGTCACAATCGCTCCTGATGCGATCACTACATTATTTCCGATGGTTATTCCAGGGTTAATAACAGCTCTCCCACCAATCCACACATTATCACCAATTGTGACTGGCTTGCCATACTCTACACCCGAAATTCGTTCCAATGGATTTACTGGATGTGTAGCTGTGTAAATATGTACACCGGGAGCAATCATACAATTATCACCAATCCTAATTTCACATACATCCAAAAACACGCTATCAAAATTAGCGTAGAAGTTATCACCGACATGAATATTAGATCCATAATCACAACGCAAGCTAGGCTCAATATTAAGTTCCTTACCAGTTGAACCAAATAGCTCTTTTAATAATTTAGTCCGTTCCCTATGTTCATTTTCCATCGTCCCATTAAATAACCTCGTTAAACGACGAGCGTTTTCCCGTTCTTTTGTTAATTCAAGATCCGAGGGACAATACAATTCGCCAGCTAGCATTTTTTCTTTCTCTGTTTTCATTGTGATTCTCCTCCTCTATTACGAATGAACCCTAACCTTCATCACTTTCGTAACCTTTCCAGCCGCATCACTCACGGTGATATTTGTAACACCTGGTTCCAAAGCTTCCAAAGAAATCGTTGAATCATTCTGCTCTGTGATTCCCACTACATGCGACTGTTCAACTTCCCATGTATAGCCCTCATCATAATCATAACCATTCGGCTTCACCTGCGCATGAATGGTTGTTGTTTCTCCAACTTTTAATGTGGCATATTCTTCGCTAACTACAATACCCGTCATTTCATCCGCCTGTGAACGTTCTCGCCATGTCGAATGCGACTCAAAGAAGTCCAATAGCACGACATCCACGCTGCCACCCTTTGTATACAATTCAATGGCATTATTCGTCGGCTTTGTATAAATCAATTTAGTAAACGCGAATTCACCTTCATTAATAAATAACTCAATGGAAGATTCATCTACAAGACCTCTTATTTTAATCTGTTTTCGCTCCATTGGATAATCTGTTTCGTGACGGTTACCAAACTGATACATATTTCCGTTCCGATCCGTCAATTGTTCCAGTCCTGCATTTGAACGATCCAAGAAGATTTTATTCGTTGCTGTATCGACGCCAAATACGGCTTCTTCCTCTTCGGATTGGCGAAGGCGAATACCGAACTCCTCTACATCATCCCATTCCACGATCATTTCAAATTCAAATGTTGTACTCGCAAATGCATCAATCGGATGATCGCCCTCTAACCGGAATGCCTCCACATGATGAGCATTTGCCCGCAAGCTTTCTATTTCCTTAATAGGTCCTTGGAAAAGCCGAATACTACCACCTTCGATTGTCCGAAGTGATAACTCACGCGGAATCGACATGGAGCCCATCCATGGATCTGTTGGAGATTGGTATGGATAGCGCCAATTCGCCATCCAGCCTAGCCAAATTCTTCTGCCATCCTCATCGGGGATATCAGAAAATGACTGTGCCGCATAAAAGTCTTGTCCGAAATCAGTCGTTAGCACTGTTTCTGGGGAATTGTCATTAACAAACTTCGTTCCATCAAACTCTCCGATGAAATATTGAGCTGTTGAACCATTCGTTACATCATTATCTCCAACACTCACATGCAGAACCCACCTCTGATTCCCCAGATTTCCATTGATTGGTAGCTGGAATAAATCCGGACACTCCCATACAGCAACATGTGAGCCTTCATCATCTCCAAATTGACTTTGAAACGTCCAATCAATCAAGTTATCAGAGTTGTAAAACGCAACACTCTGATTCGTAGAAATCACCATGACCCACTTATTTGTATCCTCATGCCAAAATACTTTTGGATCGCGGAAGTCTTTGATACCGGGATTTTCAATGATTGGGTTGCCTTCATAGCGCTCCCATGTTCTCCCTTTATCTTTACTATACGCCATCCCCTGCGCTTCGCCGCCCTCGGTACTCGTATAAAAGGCAACTAAACCAGAATTCCCATCAAATAATCCACTGGAATCATTCCAGTCTACAACTGTACTCCCCGATAAGGCTTGTCCAAGAAAATCATGCTCCAAAGCGACAGGAAAGTGTTCCCAATGGAGCATATCTGTACTAATGGCATGCGCCCAGTTACCATTCTTTTGATGAAATAAATGATATTCTCCTTCAAAATAAATAAGTCCATTTGGATCCGCTAAATTCCCTGATGGCGTTGAAAAATGATATTGTGGCCGATACATTTCCGTATAATAATCAGCATTCGCTGCCTGCTTCTTACGAAGACCCACTGCCTTCAAATCTTTATCCCCCTTTACATCTGGTTCAACTTCACTGCATCCGACTAGAAAAACCAACATCCCCATCATCGTAACAATTAGTCTTTTCATTTTCAAAATATCTTCACTCCCCCTAATTTAAGCGCTTTTAAGCAAAATTTAAGACCAAACCAATTGCAATAAAACAATCGATTTGATCTCTTATTTTGATTCTAGATAGGTTAAAATAAAGAATGTCATTGAATTCACTGCGGTGCTAGGGGGTGCCTCTCGTCAAAGCAAGTTCAAAGGGTCCCTATTGCAACTCACCCTTAGCCAAATAAAACGCACCTTTAATCGCTGAAAACCCTTCGATGCCAGGTGTTACAATATAATTAGCCATCTGGTCCTCCAGCTGCGGGAAAACTAAATAATGATTATTCATCGCCTGCAAATGTTTGTAAATAACGGGCAACAATTGTCTTTGCCTCATGACCCCACCACCTAGAATAATTCTTTCGGGTGATAGCGTTAGAATATACGTCATTAACGCTTGAGCGATATAATAGCCTTCGATTTCCCACACTTCCGGTCGACCTTCAAGCAACATAGCTTTCTGGTCCCATCTTTTTTCAATCGCTGGTCCAGAAGCTAGTCCCTCCAAACAATCTAGGTGGAAAAGACAACCGCCCTTGAAATGATCATCTGGATGTCTTCTGACCGTGACATGCCCCATCTCAGGATGACTAATTCCATGCAGCATTTTGCCATTATTCACCGCGCCCACGCCGATGCCAGTCCCAATCGTGATATAGATACAGCTATCAACATCCTGAGCAGCTCCAAACTCCGCCTCTCCCAATGCTGCAATATTGACATCCGTATCGAACACTATCGGGACATCCAAGTACTCTTTTAACGAAGACAGGATATTAAAATGCTGCCATTGTACTTTAGGCGTCGTTGTAATACAACCATAACTTGCAGAGTTCGGGTTAATATCAGCCGGACCGAATAAGCCCACTCCTAATGCTTGAATCTCAAATTGTTGAAAGAATTCCTGAACTTTCTCCATAGTCTTAGTAGGGGTTGTTGTTGGAATTTCAATCAGCTCAATTACATTAAAATCCATATCCCCCACAGCACAGACAAACTTTGTTCCACCTGCTTCAATTGCACCTAGCAAGATACATTCTCCTCTCCATACTTATAATGAGTGAGATACTGAAATATAGCTATTTGTTAATTGGATAGCTCCACCTGATGCGAATAGGGCAATCTCTTCACAGACCTTATCCGGATAAATCAGGCTCGTTAAAGCATAAGCACCCTCATTCAAGAATATTTCAATAGAAGAAGAATCTACAATAATACGCAATTTCATCTGATTTGTAACTTGCAGGTTCAACTCTTGGCGATTCGAAAAGTTTTCCGAGAATGTAATCTCTCCCGAATTCTTTCTATCCAACGTGACATAATTCGTCTCTGCATCTATCGTTAGCAACGTTTTTTGGCTTTCCGTATGGGACAACTCGACACCGAATTGCTTCGCATCATGATTATCAATCGTTAAAACAATCTCCACACTCGACTTATCCACCGCAAACGTTTTTGTCTCTTCGCCGTTGATTAGCACATCGTCAATTTCAACAACTTTCGTAAAGTATGAATCTAGTTCCTTGACGGGATTTTGAACGACCAGTAGCTGATCTCCAACATGTTGTAACGCTAACGTTCTCGGCAACGTCATCTGGCTTCTCCAACCCTCAGTCGGTACTTCGTTGGCATAGCGCCAATTACTCATCCAGCCCAGATATATTCTTCGACCATCCTCAGTAGGAATATCTGAAAAACTAACACCAGCATAATTGTCTTTTCCAAAATCTAGCCATTGAATCTCTTGATGGTCAGCTGTAAAAGTAGAGCCATCAAAAGAACCTACAAAGTATTGCGTTCTTGAGCCACTATCAAATTGAGGGTTGTCCCCAATACTGACCAATAACACCCACTTCTTCTCTTCACTATTATCCACGACTAATTCAAATAGATCAGGACATTCCCAAACACCATCATGGGAGCCAATATTATCCCCAAACTCACTTTCAAATTGCCAGTCTATTAAATTCGGTGACGAGTAAAAAGTCACCGTTTGTCCTGTTGCTAACGTCATCAGCCACTTTGCCGTTTTAGTATGCCAAAACACTTTCGGGTCCCTAAAATCTACTTTTGTCGGGTGCCCGAGTACAGGATTCCCTTCGTACTTCGTCCATGTTCGGCCTTGGTCATGACTATAGGCAAGACTTTGCGTTTGAATAGCCGTCGTTCCATCAGCCTTATCCAAATGATGCGTAAAAATCGCTACAATTCCTGGCTCATCCGGGAAAAGACCCGTTGTATTATGCCAGTCTACTACAGCACTTCCTGAAAAAATGGTCCCTAGTTCATCTGGATAGAGGGCGATCGGCAATTCCTGCCATTCAATCATATCCCGACTGACAGCATGGCCCCAATGCATGGGACCCCATATGCTATCATTTGGATTATGCTGAAAGAATAAATGATATTCACCTTTAAAATAAACCATTCCGTTCGGATCATTCATCCAATTTTTCTGTGGTGCAAAGTGCAAGGTTGGTCTATACTTCTCAAGATTATAAGTCGGCAATTACTATTTCCTCCTCTGTTAGTTTGAATTTCGGTCATAGCCATCTTGTTTAATTTGTAGCCAAGTAGGGAAATTCAATCGATCTAGCTCCGCCAAATACTCGCCCCACTCTTCTTCTGCCTTTCCATTTTTAATCCACTCCGCTCGTTTTCTGTGGACATAAGCGAATAAATCTGCTTCGATTGTCGATAGCTCTTTTAACTCATCAAGAGAGAAAAATACTTTCGGATAAATATTGTCGGCATTCATATGCGGTGACATGACTTCCTTCATTAAATCCAATCTTTCTATTGCGTCATCTGGCTTTGTCGTAACAGTGCCATAGTATTCATCAAGAATAGCCAATGGTCCGCCAATATTTGTTTTTTGTCTTAGCTCAACGGGGGCAGTTCCTTCCAGTGCAAGATGTTTTAGCTTATTGGTATTCTCGTCAAACTCAAAGATATTTTGTTGCTCTGTATCTCCATAAGTTCCCCAGTTATTTTGCACAGATTGCACAGGATCATAAAGTTGGTCAATCCATTTAGCTGTTAACTCTAAGTTTTCATTGGCACTTGTGATAACCATTTTCCCTCTGTCAAAGCCCATGCCATTTGTGCGCGCAACATGGATATTACCTTCAGCATCAGCAAGCGGAGGCATCAGTTCATAGTGATCGTTGTCGCCACTAATGTTCGCTTTATCCCACGTGAAATATAAACCATATTTCTCGTCTTTTCCTTTTGCCACATACGTATTGAAGTCTTGTTCAAAAGCTTCTTCATCAATGAGGTTATTTTTATACAGGTCCGCAAAGTACATCATGGCATCACGGTAACCTTCGTCTGCTGCTGTAAAGATTACTTCACCGTCGTTGGAAACGACCGTGTGATCCCAATTATCCCCCAAGCCAAATGGATTGAACAAAAATGCAAGATCCTCCCCACCTTTGTTAATGATGAAAGAAAGCGGGATTTCATCGGCTTGTCCATTGCCGTTTGGATCGTCATCTTTGAAGGCTAGCAACACTTCTTTTAACTCTTCTACATTGGTTGGCATGTCCAATCCTAAGTTGTTTAGCCAATCCACGTTAATCCATGGAAACGTGTCAATGGAGTGAATGTTTTCTTTACCTGCTCCTAATTCCTCAATCCAAGGGAATGCGTAGATATGGCCATCTGTTGCCGTAATCATAGACCTGTATTCCGGTTTTGCTTCTAATACCTTTTGCAAATTCGGCATATACTGGTCGATGAGATCTTCCACGGGAATAATCGTGCCATCCTTCCCTAATTTTTGAAGATCATAGTCACTGTAAGCGGCGTCTAGAATAGCATCTGGCAAATCACCACTCGCAACCGTCAAGTTTCTCTTTTCAATAAATGAATCAGTCGTATAGTTTTTCCATTCAATATTGACACCCGACTTTTCTGCTAATCGTTTGTAAATTAGCTTTTCATTCGGGTCTGTCGGTGCTAAAGGTGAGCTTTGTGTCATGAATTTTAAGCTCACTGCTTCTTCCAATGGAAATGTGATATCTTTTAGCTCATAAGCTTCAGATGACGTGCCACTATCTTTGCTACATCCCGCAAATAATAATCCCGTCACGAGTAAAGCTGATAGTGCCTTGTTGCTCTTTTTCATACTAAAACCCCCATTTTTTTATTTTATTGAACCAACCATTACGCCTTTTTCAAAATACTTCTGGAAGAAAGGATACATAATGATTAGAGGTAAACTAGAAAGAATAATAGATGAGTATTTAATCATTTCCGACATCTTTTTCAACTCTGCCATGGCAAGCTGATCGCCAATCATACCAGGCTGTACTTCATTTTGGATAAGAATCGAACGTAACACCAATTGCAATGGATGCAATTTAGCATCCTCTAAGTAAATCATGGCGTCAAAATAAGAATTCCATTGTCCTACAAAGGCATATAAGGCAAGAACAAAAATAATCGGTTTAGATAGCGGTAAAATAATCTTGAAGAATATAAGTAAATCAGATGCCCCGTCGATTTTTGCCGCTTCCTGTAGTTCCTTTGGAATGGCTTTGAAATATGTTCTAGCTAAAATAATATTCCAGACACTAATCGCACCTGGCAAAATAATAGCCCATATGCTATTTAACATCCCTAGATCCTTGATCACTAAATACGTCGGGATTAAACCACCACTGAAAAACATTGTGATAAGGAAGAAAATCATAATGACTTTCGTACCCCTAAAGCCCTCAACCGATAATGGATAAGCAGCTAGTATGGAAACAATAACTGTCACCAAAGCAAATCCAACTGAGTACAGAATCGAGTAAAAGAACCCTCTAATAATCGCTTCGTTTTGCAAAATTTTCACATAGCCTTGCACACTCCAATCGTCCGGATTGAACGATATGCCTTTACTTAGCAAAACGTTAGGTTCTAAAAATGAGGCTAACAGCACATAGAGCAAAGGCAACAGAATAATCAACGTCGCAATAATGAGGAAATACTTATTTATCATGAGCAGAAATCGATCTTTTTTCGAATAATTCATATCTCTATCTTGTCCCCCTTTTAATAAAGACCTTCACCTTCATTTAGTTTTTTAACTACGTAGTTCACAAAAATAAGCAAAATCACATTGATAATGGAGTTAAATAATCCAACTGCCGATGAGTATGCATAGTCTCCGGCTTGTAGCCCCACTTTGTAAACATAGGTTGCAATAATTTCAGACGTTGGAATATTCATGGCGGTTTGCATCAAATAGGCTTTCTCAAATCCAATGCCCATGATTCCACCTGCCGCCAGGATAAATAGAACAGCCATCATAGGTTTTAATGTCGGAAGATCGATATGCTTTACTCTTTGCAACAATGATGCTCCATCAATGGTTGCTGCATCATGTAGCTGAGGATCCACATTAGAAAGCGCTGCCACATAAATGATAGAAGCCCAGCCTGCACCTTGCCAAATACCCGAAAGAATATAGATGGATACAAATGCATCTGGATCAGACATGAACGAAATCGGCTTGTCCATGAAAAACGATAAAATCGTATTAATAGGTCCCGTTGGTGACAAGAAGATAAATAGCATCCCTGTAATAACAACAACTGAGATAAAATTCGGTGCATACAGAATGAGTTGAATATTTTTCTTAATGGATGCTCGTTTCACCTGATTTAACATTAATGCCAGAATAATCGGTACCGGAAATCCTAACACTAACCCGAAAACACTTAGTTTAAGCGTATTCATAAAAATGTCTCCGAAGTTTGGGGACGTTAAAAATTTTGTAAAATGCTCAAACCCTACCCAATCACTTCCCCATATCCCTTTCATAGGACTAAAATCTTTAAAGGCAATAATTGATCCGTACATTGGAATATATTTAAAGATAATTGTCAAAATAATCGCTGGAGCTAAAAATAAATACAGCATATAGTTTTGTTTCATATACTGAAACAAACTTTTTCTCTTACGGTTTGTTTTTGAATCAGTAATCATCTCTATACATAGCCCCCTTAAGTATTTTTTGATTTGTGAGTTAATAGTATGTTAACCGCTTTCATATGTCAACCGCTTGACATAAAATAAAATAAAAAAACCTAATCCCATGAAAATTAGGTCGTCTCATTGATTAATAGCTGAACTGGCAACACCGTTTCATACGGACCTGAAAGTTCCGAGTTATCAATCATATCCATTAATTTTTTCACAGAAGTTTTAGCAATTTCCTCAATTGGTTGTTTAATCGTCGTGAGCTGAGGTAATAAGCTCCTCGTCGTTTTTGTTCCATCATAACCAATGACCTTTAATTGTTCGGGTACTTGAATGTTCAATTCTCTTGCAACTTGCAAACAGGCGGCTGCCATCAAATCATCACTGGCGAATATGCCATCTGTTTCAGGGCGTTCCAATAAAATTTTTCTGATTGATAATACAATATCCTCTTCATCAAACTGCAGTTCATATGTAACGGGATTATCGACCAGATCCTCATAAGCTTTTCTTCTATATTGGGTGGGGGTTTCTAATTCAAGAGGACCATTAATATGAATAATTGACAGACATCCTCGATCGATTAAATGCTGAACCGCCAATTTTCCACCCATATAATTATCAGAACCGACTACAGGTATTGTCGGTGCCAAGTAATGGTCAATCGCAACAATCGGGAGCTTCGGGTACTTATACGTATCGATTCCCCGGTTATACGAACAAACAAGAATACCGTCTACTTGATGTCGAATCAGCATCGTCGAATAAGCCTTCTCTTTTTCAAATTGCCCTGAACTATTACAAAGAATAATTTTATACCCTAAAGATGAGCAGATATTTTCAATATACAACGATAATTCTCCAAAAAAAGGATTACTAACCGTCGGAACGATTAGTCCGATAAAATTCGTTCTCTTTTTGAACAGAGACCTTGCAACGTCATTCGGGTAATAATCCAATTCTTCGATGGCGTCCTCTACTTTTTTCTTCGTCAGCTCACTAATGTAACCTCTATTATTCAATACCCGAGATACAGTCGTTGGGGACACCCCGGCTGCTTTCGCAACATCTTCTAATTTAACTTTCATAATATGTCTCCTCATATATAAAGTATATTTATTCCCAATATTAATTACATCTTAGCATATATTACTATTTAGTACGGGCCAAGGAAGCCACTTACAAGCAAAGTCGTAAGATAAAACGCAAAAACCCCGTCCTTCTTCATCGACGGGTTTTCTTGTCTATGCTGCGTTATATAGGTTGAAATAAAGAATTCCATTGAATCCGCTATGGTGGGAGGCCCCCCTATGAAGGCTTCTTCGCTCAGTTTTAAAAAAGGCACTGGCACTAAAACAATCATGTCATTTCAAACAAATGGGATTGTTTGAACTTTCACGACTGAACGAGTGCCTGTCACCTTTTTTCTGCCCCATTGGAATACAGCTCTTTTTCAATTTGCACCCATGCTTTTAACTGTTCCCGCCCTGGGTATGATTCTTCGTATTTTTTATGTTCTTCCAACAACTCAATTCCTTTTTGAGTTAAACGGGCTGCATTTAGAGAGAATTCATCATTTATCCTTAAAACTCTCTCTAGATACCCTTTGTTCTCTAAAAAAAAGATATTGTTTTCAAACTCTCTTTCTTTTAACCCGTAATCATTTGCTTTAGGTATGAAGCTTTTCCTATGAATTTCCCTTAAAATGCTATAACCCGCTCTCAACCAAGTCCCACCTTTGATAAACCGTAATGACGGTACGAAAAATGTATACTTTTCACTTCAGCAGGCAGAAATTAAAGTGCTAAAAGAGTGAATACATTTTCGGTGTATTTTTATTCTCCCTTCAAAAAAACTTCTATGCATTTAGTTCTTCAATTGCTTTTTTACTGCATTAAATTCGATTGGATATATTGTCTCATTTCGTCTACATCATCTATCTCTCTTTTAGGCAGGATATAGGAACTCACTGAACTATTGTAAAGAAAGAAATATCCATCGTCTTCTTGGAAACTTGTAATGCCTAACCAAGTTACTTTTGTTTCTTTATTTGAAGACGTATCCATTAATCCTTCTTCCGTCAATTTCAGTTGATGATTCCCTATTAGGCCATCATTGTTACCTTCTTTAATCATTTTCTTAGCATTACGGGCAATGAGGCCATAAAAGTACTTCGGATAAAACATAACCCATAGAATACTCGTTACTAAAAAAATGATAAACAGCGGTAGAAACGGCATGTCACTTATCAAGGAGTAAATATAGGAGATAATGATAAAGAATAATGGCGTTATAAACCTTTGTAACGCCAACGCCCGCTTACCAGTTTTAGAATTTTTGATGTGATACAAATTGAAGTGTATGTAATCTTCCTCAGTTAACTTGTAGTGTATTTCCATTGTAATCTCCTTTTTCTTTAAATCATCTTTTCCGTGACTGTCATCGAAAATTTACTGTCTAGGATTGAGAGGGATGGACACTCCCTATCTACTTTTCCAATTTTCTTTCAAACCTAAAGTAAGAGTATATTCTATATAACACTGGAAGTAAGGCTATAATTGAGACCCACTTCATCGAACCAAAAGCAAATCCGATACTCACTAAGACTGCGGCGACAAACAAAAAGTTACCCGGAAAACCGTTAAGTGGTTTATTGTCTAAAAAAAGTCCCCTGAACCCTTTCAAGTCTTTCACATAACAATCTTCATGATAAGCGACTATAACAAAAAATAAAGTTGCGGTTACTAAATCTCCCCTAAACTTAATTTCTTTAGAACATTTTTCACAATAAACAGCCTTAGACACCGTCATCCCGCCTTTCAAGCATTCCGTTCAGCTGTTTCTTTTTCAAAAAACTAAGCTTCGTCTCGGATAATACAATCGCTCCAAGAATAAGGATGGCACCAATTCCCATTTTCACCGTCATCACTTCACTTAAAATCGCAACGGAAAATGCCATGCCCCAAAATGATTCGGTGGATAGAATGATTGCCGCTTTTGTTTCCGTTATGTACTTTTGGGCAACTGTCTGTAATAGAAATGCGATTGTTGTCGAAAAAACTGCCAGATAGAGGAGTGGAATCAAACCTTCCGTTTGCGTAGAAAAAGTTGTTTCACCTTTAAATACTACAAACAGACACCCGATGACTGCTGCTGCCATCATTTGAATAATCGTTAGCTGGATAGGGTCCTCGTCTTTTACAAATTTAGAGGTGTAGAAAATATGGAAAGCAAATCCAACTGCACAGCATAATGTTAGTAGATCCCCTACGTTGACTTCAGAAGAGAATTTAAGTGATAGTACCGCTACTCCGATTATCGCCATAAATGCCCCACAGAGTTCAAAAATATCGATTTTCTTTTTATAAATGACGAGCCCTATAAAAGGAACAATAACTACATTGATAGCAGTTAAAAATGCATTCTTTGAAGGTGTCGTATATTGTAAACCTACCGTTTGAAGCGCAAAGGCGATATAGAGGAAAATCCCCAATATCGACCCTTTTATAAATGTGCTTTTCTTTATCGTTTTTAGCCGTTTATTAAATACGATTCCTAAAATGAGTACGCCGATTAAAAAGCGCCCTGCCAGTATTTGATACGGCGTGTAGTATTCCAAGGCTACGGCACTGCCCACAAACCCGCTGCCCCAAATAATTGCTGTAATGATAAGTCCAATTTCCCCAATATATTTCCGCATATGATGCACCGCCGTTTTTATATCTAGTGTACCAAATCAGATTGACGAATGGACTATGTTGTTAGACAAATCTTTCAATAATGTTCTTGAGTTTTCCACTGGTGCTTAAATGCACACTTTCACCCGCCCATAATGACATGAATTCAGTATCCCCTTGCTTTGCCGCCTCTTTACGAATCTCTTTTGTTAAATCATTCTGAAATGGGTACGGAGCAATGATTGCTTCATTCATTTCACTGATGAAGCGGTTGCTAATTCCGCGTGCCATTTTACCGGAGAACGCCTTTGTTAACACTGTACATCTTTTATCCACGTCCAAAACTGCCTGCTTATAAAGCGGATGTGCACCACTTTCGTCAGCAGCTAGAAGTACAGTTCCGATTTGAACAGCTTGTGCCCCGCTAGCTAACAGATCCACCATTTTTTCTTTACTTGCAATGCCGCCCGCTGCAATAACTGGAAGTCGAACGGAGGAGACTACTTTCAGCAGTAATTCATTCAATGAAATCAATTTTAATTCGCCTACAAAGGAACCACGATGCCCACCTGCTTCACTACCTTGTACTACAACCGCATCCATTCCCACCTGCTCCGCCAGTTCTGCCTCTTCTATTGAAGTCGCTGTCCCTATTAGAAATACATCATTTCCCTTCAATAATTGCACAGTTTTTTCGTCCGGCAGTCCGAAAGTAAATGAACAGACTTTCACACCTTCTTCTATTAGTACCTGAACTTGCCCTTCAAATTCCGTTTTTGAAAATGGCGTATTCCACTGAGGAATCCCGAGTTCCTTACCTATCGGTTGGAGTGCTTCATATGCCCCCCGTAATTGCTCCTGACTCGGATTCACCGTTTCTGGAACAAACAAATTCAACGCAAATGGCTTCATCGTAAGACTTTTCACTTCACGAATGAAATTCCGCGTCTCTTCGGCCGAAAGATACCCAGCCCCAATTGAACCGAGAATCCCCGCTTCTGCAGATGTTGCTACAAACTCTGGCGTCGTCACACCCGCCATTGGTGCTTGGATGATTGGATGCTCGATTCCTAACATTGCCATCAAATTCAGCTTATTCATTCGACTCTCCTCCAATTCTCTGCGTTCAACGTAAATACCGCTATATATGTTGGACAAATGAAACCTATATTAACCAAATGAAGGCGCCTCACAAGGGGTAGCCACTGAAAAAGTTCTTTTTTATAGTAAAAACTAGTTGATTGTAGTGAAGAGCGGCGACTCCAGCGGGAACAGCGCGAGCTGAAGACCCCGCAGGAAGAGCCGTTACGAAGAACGGCTTTTGCGAGCAAAAGCGCTAGCGTTGGGAGCACGGGGCAAGAATGCCTTAATTTCTGCAAAGAACGCAGAAATACGGCAAATCGAACCCTTTGCTGTTCGATTGGCTGAAGCCGTGCCCGCGGAAAGCGTCCGCTCGGAACGGAAATCAACGGGATTGAAGGAAATCGTACTTTTTCAGTGCCCTCGCTTAGTTCAAGAGGCATCCCGAAGCGAATTCACTAGAATTCTTTATTTTAATCTCTATAGTACCCATTATATAGAAAAAAAGGTAGCTAAGTCAGCTACCTTTCACTTTTTCTATTGGATACTAAGTAGTAAAGCTAAATAACTTGTAAAGATGAAAAGAATACTCAAAATGAAAGTTACGATTACCGGTGCTTTCTTAATAAATGAGTACACAGTTAAAACGACGAAAAGAATCGCTAACAGTATAAGAGAGAGACCTGTGGCATTTGCTACAAGTTCGACATTCATTCCTTGCTGAAACTGACCTTGATAAAAGAAACTGAACAGCTTGGAAAGTCCTTCATTTTTCAATATGTTTTCGCTAGGCGGCGATTGTTGACCTAATGCAGCCGTTATCGAAAAAACAACCAAAATAAGTATGCTTTCCACTCTTGTCCAAGGTATTGGATTAAAGTCATTATCCTTAAATAACTTCTTTCTAATAAGTATGCTGTTGATCCCTGCATATACCAGTAATGGAATGATCGTTAAATGTTTTAATAACAATAATTGACCATACGGAAGCATCCACGCATTGGCATATTCATTAAACTCCACTACAAATGTCATTAAAATAAGTCCTGACACAATGGTGATGCTAAAACAAATAATGGCAACAGGCGAGAACCATTTCAAGAAATTCAACCAGTTTGAATGATCTTTTGAAAACCAGCTAACTACAAGCAAGATTCCTACCCAAATACTCACCGCTGTAAAATGGCTTGTATGCGTTAAAAATCCTTTGACATGATCAAGGGAACTAGCGTGACTAGCCCAACCAATTCCCATGATTAAAATGACAACAAAAATGATTCCTATATAAGAGTAGATTGGTTTCTCACGATCATCAAACCAAACGATAAAAATGAACAAGACATTGACAACTAGAAAAGTGAAAATCCATGCTTTGCCGACTTCAAAAGTAAGTAGAACTGTCTGTAGTGTTTCAGAAAGTCCCATATTCTCGTACAAATATATGATTAGCACTAAAACAGGCGCAAATGAGAACACTGCGATACCGAGTGTAGCTATAATTTGTACACTTCTTGGTATGTTTACTTCCGGTCGAAAAGAACTCGGTACTAGAGCTATAAGAAAACTTCCTATAAGAAGCGATACGCAAAGATATAAAAGTATTTCACTAACAATTACCATAAACATTTATTATTTTTTTCTCCTTAACCCGACGAAAATCCCCACAATAATTGCAATTAAGACAATAACGATTACAGGAATGAGATAAGAAGGTAATTGACTTTGTTCATTTGTTTTAGTATCTTCAACATTTTCTAATGGTGTTTCATCTTGATTTACATCCTGTGAATTGGCTTCGGCTTCGGATTCATTTTCAACTGCTGTTTCAGATACAGGAACATCTACAGTGAAAGAAAATTCTCCTGCAATCGGATGACCATCTGCTCCAATAATATTCCAAACAACTGTATAGTCACCATTTTCCAAGGCATTTGTAAACGTCCCTGTCATTTGCGTATCTGCTATGGAAATATCTTCAACTGGAATAGATTGGCCATTTGAATTACTGACCTCTAACGTTCCTCCTTGTTCGATTTTCCCTTCGTAGGTTAAGGCTATCTCGCGCATTTCTTCTGTAACAACTTCTCCATCTTCTGGGGAAGACGTTTCTAACCCTGTATGTGCCAGAGCACTGGTAGTAAAAATAAACATGAAGACAAATGTAATTAATAATAACTTTTTCACTGTAATACCTCCTAATTTAATTGCTGATTAAAACTACGAACTTAAAAACTTGAACATAATCAAATCAATTTCAGTGTAGCTTTTCGTTGTGAAAAATTCGTGAAGTGTTTTTATTCCTTATACTATTACGAGTAAAGCAATCCCGTTTTCAGCCTATCGGTTTGTAACATACCCCGTCTTCTCGATGATCGCCTGTCCTTGGTCAGACAAAATCCAATCGATGAATTTCTCGATATGCGGATTATCACTGCCCGCAGTCACGGCATAAATATCAGCCGTAAGAGGATAATCTTCAGACTGGATTGTTTCTGATGACGGTTCAATTCCTTCAATTTGAAGCAATCGGATTTTATCGTTAGTGACCATTTCGGTTGAATAATATCTGAAAGTAAAGCCTAATGCATTGTTGTAGTTCGTATAGTCCGATACCTCATCAATAATTCCTCCCATAAGATCAATCACATTTTCAACCGGAGGATCCATGATCGACACGTCACCCATCAGGTTTTGAAGTGCAGTCTGACTGCCGCTGTCTTGTGGCCGCTGGAATGCCCGTATCGCTTTTTTCTTTCCGCCTACGTCTTTCCAATTTGTTATTTCTCCGGAATAAATCCCTTTGATTTCATTCATCGTCAAGGTTTTTACAGGGTTTTTCGCATTGACGAAAAAAACGAACGCTTCTTTACCGATTGGTGTCAGCGTTAATTCTTTGCCAGCTCGTTCTGCTGATGCCAATTGAGTAGAAGAAGGACCTGCTACAAAAATCAGATCGACTTCCCCATCAATGAGCTTTTCGTAGGCTACGTTTGTCTTATTCGACATCACTTCGCTGTTATAAAGGTTGTATTCCTTTTCTGGATAGACTGCCTGTGCGAATCCAGCATACATTGGGTAAAGCGCGGTCGCACCATCTATGATAGGTAAATCCGATTCCAGCTTCAAGGTCGCTGGCTCGTCCAGTTTCATAGCTTTCGTCCCAGATGCGAACGGACTGTATTGTTGCAGGTTCACTTCTGTATCCTCCAACCTGTCCAAGTTCTGCTTATATATACCGGAAGCCGTGAAAGACAATGCCACAACGGCTATCAGCGCAGCAACGCCATAAAAAGCTTTTTTTCCGTTCGGATATTTCGTCCAACCTATCGTTTTGAATAGAATCAGAACAACCAGTATTACGTAGATTGCAATAAGCAAAGGTATTATATAATGCATATTCGGCGTTATGAATAAAACAGATATAAAAGCCAATGGCAACGCCACTATCGTCGCCGCTACAATAATCATTAGGATGGTTGCAATCATTAGGATGTTTTTCAAGCTGAGTCCCCCTTAGTATTAAAGCATTTCTGTATAGCGAACCTCATTTGAGCCCGTTACTGTTCTCTCCAATCATACACATCTTTTTGCGCATTAAGTTCAACACCGTTGATTGAAACTGTATTACTATCAATCCATACGATTTCCGCTTGATTTTCCCGGTTACTTTTAGAACAATCTTCATTGTGCACCCACTCCTATCGAGACGTTTCTTTCCATACAAATGTTTCCAATACACATTTGTTGATGAACCAATAAATGACTGTTTGCATTTGTGTTTAAACACTAGAAGCCCTATACACAGTTGCTCTCGGATCACTTTGGCCTGAACAACTACTGCATCATTATTGAGATTTCTTACTGCGGAGGGTGAACGCTCGTCCATCACTCTCAAACAAATCTAAAACAAACGTGATTTTTTAAACTTTCACGTTTGATGGATAAAAGTCACAACCTATCTATTTATGATTTATATGTCATAGTTCAAAATTAATTGAACAAAATATTCTAAAATTATTGAACTTCGCATTCCAAATAGGTATACTTTACCAAGTAGGAGGCGAATTAGTATGAATACACTAACAATTACAGGTAGAAAAAGAGAATCGTACAAAGTGGAGCTCGAGTATTCTCTATTATGGGAATGTGCATTAGGTATTGCAGCGATCACAAATACACCGCTGCTAGACACGCTCGAGAAAAAAGGTTCATTTGAAACACTTCGAAATGAAATGCCTGACGAGTTAGTTAGCGAACTGAATTACGTTGAAGAACACAATACATGGAAAAGTTTACTTCAACTTTTACACGCTTTTGAAAAAAATTCGAATGACATTGAAAAATTCAAGATTTATGTCAACAATTTAAGCGATGTGGAACTGAAGTATACTTGTCTCCCATACTTCGGAACAGATTTACAAGAAAGTAGGATGCTTGCGGCGAATGGTGATAAAGTTGCTGTCGATTTAATAAAACAAGTAGCAAAGGAAAACCCTTTTCTACCTGCTTATATTGACTTTATCAGCAATGTAAATGGCGTTGACTTTAAAAAGCATTTACTAACTGTCATGTCTTTGTGGACTGAAACAGTTCTTGATGCAGACACAAATCACTTGTTGGCCATCTTGGAAAGAGATCTCAATGAAAAAAGAAGTATGAAAGACAAACTGACGCCTGAAGAATTTGTTGCATGGGCCACAAATGGAACAGAGTATATTCCTGAGCCAAGCGTTCATCGTGTTTTATTGATTCCCCAATTGACGTACCGGCCTTGGACGATTGTATCGGATATTGAAGAAACGAAAGTTTTTTATTATCCGATTCCGAACACAAGCATTGATCCAACTGATAAGTACCTTCCCGATTACTTTTTAATTCAGAAACATAAAGCATTGGGAGATGAAGTCCGGCTCCGTATGGTTAAGCTTTTATCTGAACAAGATTGCACGTTAAAGGATATAACTGAGCAGCTCGAATTAGGAAAATCAACTGTTCATCACCATTTAAAAATTTTAAAGGCCGCCTCTTTAGTTGGTCAAAAGTCCTCCAATTATTATTTGAAAGAAAAGTCTGTTGCTTCCTTGCCCAAAGAGTTGGAACTCTATTTAACCCAATAATACTTGAAGGAGCCGCAGCTTATGAACACTACTGTCTTAAAAAATAGGGGCTTCGTTTCATTGTGGGCGGGGAGTGCCATATCCGAACTGGGCGGCTCCTTTGGCACGTTTTGCAATTCGATTATTGTTTATGAACTCACGGGGTCAAAACTGGCGTTGGGTAGTATGTGGTTACTGTACTTTCTCCCCTCAATCGTGTTTCAACTCGTCAGTGGGCCGTTCATTGATAAATGGAGTCGCAAATGGATTATGATTTTCTCACAGTGGACACGGGCATTGATTTTTCTGGTGCCACTTTTATCAATGTTCCTTGGCCATTTGGAAGTTTGGCATATCTATGTAGTTCAGGTCATCATTGGCCTTGTCACCCCACTTTACGTTCCTGCAAGTCAAGCGATTACACCGACAATCGTAGCTAAGGAACAGTTAAGTACGGCCAATGCTTATCTCGATGGTACAACGAGGCTTATGATGTTCTTGGCACCCATGGCTGGTGGAGTTGTTATTAATTATATAGGGACGGATTTCACTTTGTTACTCGTGTTTATATTACTTGCGCTAAGTGGATTTTTGCTGTTACGGATGGACGAGCAACGAGTTCCGCAAGATATACGGAAGACTTGGTTGGAACAATTCCAGGAAGGTATCCATTACTTTTTTAAAGAACGAACAATCGTGTGGCTGGGAATCTTCCTTGCATTCGTCCAATTTGGCGTTGGTGTCACAATGGTGATTAATTTACCGTATATCACGGATGTGCTGAAGGGGAATTATGAAGATTATGGCCTCTTTATGGCTGGCTTTCCATTGGGTTATGTCATCGGATCTCTGTTAATTGGAAAGATAAAATTCCGAAGTCGAAGAATGTTCATGTTAGGATCCCTAGTAATCGGTGGATTAACCTACATTTCGTTAGGAATTATTAATGCAATCATTTTAGCGATTATCGTCGAAATTATTGCAGGAATTATGATGGCTTTCTTCAGTATTCACAACATCACAATTTGTCAGCGGGCGATTCCGAATCATATGATGGGGAAAGTGATGTCGGTTAGATTAGTAATTAGTAGAACGGCAATGCCAATTGGGATTGTTTTTGGAGGTATTGTTAGTGAGTTATGGGGAATTAGACCTTTATATATAATGATTGGATTAGCGATAAGTTTGGTATCTATCATTGGTATCGTCTTTCCTTATTTCAAGTTCATTGATGGTCCACCCCAACCTGAATTATTACCTAAAAAGAATAACTACGCGCGGCAATAGACTGCGCATGGTTATCCTTTTTAGGCCTTTTCTTATTATAAAATCTCGCAAACCCGTCCAACTTGTCCGTCTTCTAAGCGTACTTTAATGCCATGCGGGTGGAAACTTGAGTTCGTCAATAAATCTTTAACGACACCTTCCGTTTTCGAGCCCGACCGCTGATCTTTTTTCAAGATAACTGCTACTTTTAAGCCTGGTGTTACATCTGCACGATTCTGTCCATTCATATATTATTCTTCCTCTCTTTTTTGAAACATACTTTGCACGACGTGTGCGGTTCCTGTATGAAGTTGGCCTTCCACGCGATTGACTTCCCCGATATGGAAGTGTTTGACGAAATAACCATCGAATTGTTCGAGCATCTTAATAGGATTACACAGCATTTCTTCAACCCGTGGGCCGCCTGTTCCGTACTGGAGCTGTTCTTTCGTATACAACTCACTTACATAGCATCCACCAGGTTTTAATGCCTTTTTAATCCCTGCTAGTGTACGGTCCATAACGTTTCCCGGGAAATGTCCGAAGATATGAACGATGGCATCCCACTGCTCTTCTTCCCATGCCACTTCTGCCAAATCGTGCAGTTCCATTTTTACAACGACACCTTTTTCACCCGCCAACTGCTTTGTCTTCTCCAGTCCTGCCGGCGCATAATCCCATGCTGTCACATCAAAGCCAAGCGTTGCCAAGTAGACCGAATTACGCCCTTCACCTTCCGCGATACAAAGCACTTTACCCTTCGGTAATTGCTGTGCCGCCTCCACAAGAAATCCGTTGGGTTCTTTGCCATAGACGTATTCTTCAACGGAAAAACGTTCATGCCACATATTTGTCATAGCTTCTCAGTCCCCTTTGTATCTACTTCCTTCAGTTTATCATAAAATGGCCGATTACTTTGCCGTTGACATTTATTCGTTTACCCCCTAAACTACTATTATTGGTTTAGGGGGTAGACTATATTGAGAGAAAAACTACTAGAAGCTGTTGATTTATTCGAAGAAGTAATGATTTTCGGGACAGAACATGTTATTAAAAACATGGATATTCCCATTTGGAAAGAGTATTCTCCTGAGCAAATTCAAGTACTCAAAATCCTTTCTACTTATGGAGCACTTTCGAGCGGAAAGCTTGCCACAATTCAAGGTGTACATAAAAGCGCCGTCTCGAGCCGTTTAAAAAAGTTGGAGGAAAAAGGACTTGTGACATCCGAGCGTGACGAAAACGATCAGCGTGCCAAAATCATACGACTTACATCGGAAGGTATCGAGGTTCTTCAAACGTCCAATAATGCGGTCTATGAAAATATTGAAAAACTTTTTAAAGATCGAATTGATGAAAAGGAACTGGAGACATTCGTTGAGACCTTCCGAAAACTTAAAGAGATTTTACAAATGAAGGAGATGTAATTTTGAGAGCTATTTTAAAATTCAAATGGCCGATTTTCATCGGCTTACTTACATTGACAATTGCGTTATTCATTTTAGCACCAAATTTGGCAAAACAAGCAGAAGAAGCAGGCTCACTACAACTTCCAAGCAGTGCTGATTCGCAAAAAGCGGCTGATATGCTAGAAAAAGCAGGTGCTTCCGAAGATACGATTTCACTCGTCTATCCGCTGAAAAAACCAGTAGATGCTGCGATGAAAAAAGAAATTCAATCGGTTGTAGACAAACTTGAAGCCCTGGGCAAGCCAGTTTCAGCAATACTTAACCCTTTTGAAAGTAAAGAACTGGAAGCGCAACTTGTTTCAAAAGATCAGAAGACAGTCCTCGTACCAATTACTGTGGACGGTACATTTGATGAAATTATTGCCCTTGCTGATAAAATTCATAGTGATATTTTACCCAAAAACCAGACAGTCTATTTAACAGGTGAAGCGATTATCGGCAATGATGTAAACCAAAGCGCACAAGACGGCTTGAAAAAAACAGAAATTATTACCGTCGTGCTTATTTTCGGTTTGCTTCTCATCGTATTCCGCTCAATTGTCACACCATTTATACCGCTTATTGCGGTAGGGATCTCCTATTTACTCAGTCAATCATTTGTTGCCTTTTTCATTGACTGGTTCGGATTCCCTGTTTCTAATTACACACAGATTTTCCTTGTAGCTATCCTCTTCGGACTAGGAACGGATTATTGTATTCTGTTGCTCAGCCGATATAAAGAAGAATTGCTAGCAGGTCATAGCATCGAGGATGCAGTCGTTAATACGTATAAAACTGCAGGTCGTACACTGTTCATCAGCGGTCTTGCCGTCTTTATCGGATTTGCAGCAATCGGATTTGCAGACTTCCCGATTTTTAAATCAGCTGTGGCCGTCGCGGTCGGAATTGCCGTGTTGATGGTCGTGCTATTTACAGTTGTTCCATTGTTCATGGTTTTATTGAAAGACAAATTGTTTTGGCCTTCAAAACAAGCTGCATCGCATAAAGACAGTAAAATATGGGTTGCCTTCAGTAAAGTTTCGGTCAAGCGGCCGCTCATTTCTATGCTAATTGTGGCAGTTATCACAGTCCCTCTTCTATTGACATATGATAATGATTTGTCATTCAACACAGTCGATGAGATTGATAAGAGTAAAGAATCGGTCATGGGCCTCAATGCTATTTCTGAAGCATTCGGGAAAGGAGATTCGTTGCCAATCCAGGTTTTATTGAAAAAAGACGGCCCGATTGTCAATGAAACTGACGTCACCTATCTCGAAGCAATCAGCCGGGATATCGAGAAGATTGACGGCGTGAAAACGGTCCGGACGATTACGCGTCCAACTGGTGAAATTATCGAAGACTTGTATGTAGACCACCAGCTTGGTCTTATGTCAGAGGGTCTTGGTGATGCGACTGGTGGACTGGATGAGGTAAAAAAAGGACTGACAGAAGTTCAAGGCGGACTGGACCAAGTGACCGGCATGTTTTCTACCGGTTCTGCAGCTGAAGTCAATGGTGCTGGACTTGCACAAGCCGCAGGTGGGATCGGGCAGCTTTCTGCAGGTGTTGGTGCTTCTACTAAAGGCCTGGATGAAATCGGTTCCGGTCTTGGCGAATTATCCGCATCATTAAAAGAAATGAGTGAGTCGGACAGTGTGCGTGCTACCGGTTTGTTCATACCGTCAGGCACGCTCAGCAATGAAACGTTCAAGCCGGTGATTGACCGTTATACGTTCGGAGCCGAATCAGGGATTTTACTTGAAGTGATTTTGGACTATGATCCTTATTCAAGGGAAGCGATCCAAACGGTGCATGACATTAAAGACAGCGTAACCCGTTCAGTTATCGGAACACCTTTCTTTGACGCAGAGCTTGCATATAGCGGAGTATCCAGTATGAATTCGGATCTGTATGATATTTCGTCAAAAGACTTCAAGCGCACAGTCATTATTATGCTTGCCAGTTTGTTCGTCGTCTTGACGTTCTTATTCCGTTCTGCAATCATGCCTTTGTATATGATTGGCTCCTTGCTGCTCACATATTACACATCTATCGCTGTAACTGAACTCATCTTTGTCAATATGTTGGGTTATGATGGTATCAGCTGGGCAGTTCCATTCTTTGGCTTCATTCTGCTTATTGCGCTCGGTGTGGATTACTCCATTTTCTTACTCGACCGCTTCCGTGAGGAGAGCATTAATGGGCTGAATATACGAGAGGCCCTTACGATGTCGATGGCTAAAATGGGTACGGTCATCATTACTGCATCCATCATACTCGCCGGAACATTTGGTGCAATGATGCCTTCAGGCGTGTTGAGTCTCGTACAAATCGCTACAATTGTCATTACAGGACTCCTTCTGTATGGACTCATCATTCTTCCATTACTCATTCCGGCGATTACTGTATCGTTTGGCAGAGGGGTATGGTGGCCGTTCAGAGGTTGATCCTATATGTAAAGCGTCCCTTCCTTTTATGGGGAACGGACGCTTTTTTAATGATTCTACTCTTTGTTACTGATACTCTCCATATATTGATCCAATCGTGCTGCCATCATTTCATCCGTCAAACCTGTAACACCAAACGCCGCCCAGCCACTATATACAACAGGAGGTCCGTCCAAAAAATCAAAAACGGAGACAATATCCCAATAGGGTTCATACGAAAATGAGGGTTCAGCATGTCTTTGATAAGCTTGTAAAAATAGGTCTGCCACTTCGACGCTATGCAACAGCGCGAGGTTCACACGGCAATGACCCACGTCGATACCCGCTGGACCGCGGCATGCATTCGGCCAATCGACAATCCCACTGACTTCTTTGTTAGTCCACAACACGTTTGCAGGATGAAAGTCGCGGTGAATGAACGTCTCGAGAAATTCAGGCTCCGTTCCATGGAAACGTTCAAATGCCGCCTGCCACACATCCCGTTTCTTCGTCCATTCGGGGAATTTGACGTCCGCCCGTTTTGTATATGGCGCATATTTCCATGTAAAATCATTCGCTTTAACTTGATGAATTTGCACAAGTGCTTTTGCCAACCCATCCGTCCATTGGTTGAAATCATCTGGCAGAAGCTCTACTTTCCCTTCAACTTTCGTCATAAGGATAGACGGCAACCCGCTCAGCTTTCCTGTTTCATCAGACCCAATCAGCGCTGGAGTCGGCAGCCCACTATCCGAAGCTTTTCGAAGGCTCGACGATTCGTGCTTTACGAGATCAGGTTCTTCAAGAAGCCACTCCTCATTGTCAATTTGTCGCAAAACCATTTCCGAGTCTTCCGTTTTCAATTCATAAAGAAGAGAGGAAGTACTGCCTGGAAGCCGTTTCATCCAATGGACGGCACTCCCTATTTCTTGCTGCACCCAGATTTTTGTTTTTTCGATTGGTCGCATATTTCAACTCTCCTTTTGGCATGAATCATGGATTAGGCCAGTCCCATTTCACCCTCTATACATCACTTCCCCAGCAACAACGGTCATCACAACATTCGCGTTCACGATCTCTTCATCTTCCACTCGGAATAAATCCTTGTCGAGCACAGTGAAATCAGCATCGAACCCGGGCGCAAGCTTACCGCGGACGTCCGCTTTTCCGATTGTTCCCGCACTCCCCGTCGTAAAGAGGCCGACCGCTTCAAAGCGACTTAGTTTTTCATCTGGCAAATAGCCTTCGTGGGTTTCCCCAGGCTTCCGACGCGTTGCCGCTGCATAGATGCCAAGCAATGGGTCGACCTCCTCGATTGGCGCATCCGAACCGCCGCCGCAAATGAATCCACGGTCAAGCAGCTTTTTCCACGCATAGGCCCAATCAAGACGGTCTTCCCCTAAACGATCCATGACCCATGGGAAGTCTGATGATACAAACACCGGCTGTATATCAAGGATGACTGGCAACTTTTCCATCCGCTCGACTAGATCTTCACGCAAGATATTTACATGGATAAGTCGATCACGTTTGCCAGTAGGTACCGGGTACTTCTCTATCGCATCTAGTGCTTTTTCAACAGCAGCATCCCCAATGACATGAACAGCAATTGCTTCGCCATACTTGCGTGCGAGCGACACTATCGCACCAATTTCTTCATCCGTAATGACTGTCATGCCGAATGTTTCGGGCGTATCTGCATACGGTTTACTTAACAAAGCCGTTTTACCGCCAAGCGCTCCGTCGATGAAAAACTTCATCTCGCCGGGCTCAATCCAAGGTTCATTATAAGTAGCTTGCTCTTCCTTCAATTGCTGGAAAACAGTTGACCGTCGTAATAAATGTGCGCGGAATTTCTTCTGTTCACCAATAACGTTTTTGAATGCTTGTAGCGGGTTTTTATAATCCCCATAATACCCGAGGTCATCCGTCACTCCCCCTGTCAGTCCAAGTGACAGCAAATCATCAACTGACTTTTGTAAGGCCCGAGTCAATGATTCTTCTGTCGGCTCTGGAATAAGGGCAAGTACAATCTCCTGCGCTCCTTCTTTCAAGTAGCCCGTAGGTTCCCCGTTCGCATCACGCATAATGACACCATCTTCGGGATCAAGTGTATCTTTTGAAATACCTGCCAGCTCAAGCGCTTTTGAATTGGCGAGCGCCGCATGTCTACATGTCCGTTTCAAAATCATAGGGGAATCCGTCACCTTATCCAATTCATGTCGCGTGAGGATCTTTTTATCTGGGAAGTTATTTTCATTCCATCCCTCTCCGATAAACCATTCGTCAGATTTCAAATCAGGATGAGTATTTATCAGCATATCCATCATGTCATCAGCGGACGTTGCCTTCGATAAGTCCAAACTTAGTAATTTTTCGCCGTGACCAATCATATGCATATGACTATCGACGAATCCTGGATAAAGAACGGAACCCTGTAAGTCAATTTCATTATCTGCTCGTTCTTTTAAATCGCCATATGTGCCAACTGCACTAACCTTACCGTTTTCTGTGAGCAGCGCCTCAACTTGGTCTCCTTCTTGCTCCATCGTATACATCGTGCCATTATGCCAAAGTGTTTTCATCTCAATTCCCCCTATCTCTCTAGTTATAGTCTAAACTTTCGGTCATTCACGAGCAACATTTTGAATATGAATGCTACAATTAAGATTAATGATTAGGAGGGGTTAAGTTGAGATTAACTGTTTACCTGGCAGGGGAAATCCATAGTTCATGGCGTGAGGAAGTAAAGATGAAAGTGGCTGCACTTAAGTTGCCAATCGATTTCGTCGGTCCCATGGAAGACCATGACCGTTCTGATAACATCGGGGAAGATATTCTAGGCAAGCAGCCGAATTCAATTTCCAAAGATGCTGCGGCATCAAACTTTAATAATTTGCGTACGGAGCTATTAATGAAGCAAGCCGATCTTGTCATCGCTTTATTTGGGGAGAAGTATAAGCAGTGGAATACCGCGATGGACGCGAGTGCCGCCGTCGCATTCGGCAAACCACTCATCCTAATTCGTAATGAAGCACATCATCATGCACTAAAGGAATTGTCCCGCAAAGCAAACGCTACCGTCGAAACTGTCGATCAGGCTGTAAAAGCACTGCATTATATTTTCGAATGAACTAAGAAAAGCGCAAGCTGCCGTTTAGCCCCGACAGGCATAAGACGGTTTGCGAGGAGGCGTACTTCAGCCCCATAGCAAAACGACTTATGACCCGAGGGTTTGCGCCTGGAGCCTAGACACTGCTCCAGGTTGAAAAAACTTATACCTTTTTAAATACCATCCCACGGGCTGTCCTCATCAGGGCAGTCTTTTTTAATGGCGTTCCTACACCGATCATACAACCGCGAAGAACAATCATATACCCTTCCACACCGATCATATCCCCCTATCTCGTTTACAAAACCTTAACGATTCCTTCATACCCGCTCAACAATTCTCCTCTATCATTTGAATTGTAGTCAAAACACTCTAGGGGGGCAACAACAGATGAAAAACATGAAAACACTCGCAACACTCGGACTTGCATGCTCGATCTTTCTCGCTGCTTGCGGTGGAGCGGACGGTAATACATCAGCTAAAACTAGCGAAGGCTTAAGCGGTAGTGTAGCAGGGGACGGATCGTCGACTGTTGCGCCAATCATGGAAGCGATTGTTGAAGAATATGCACAAGCTGAAAAAGACGTTAAAGTATCCGTAGGTGTTTCCGGTACAGGTGGCGGATTTGAAAAATTCATCGCTGGTTCAACAGACTTCTCAAATGCATCCCGCCCCATTAAAGATGAAGAGAAAGCAAAGCTTGACGAAGCAGGCGTTGATTATACAGAACTTAAAATTGCAAACGACGGTTTAACAATCGTTGTAAATAAAGAAAACACTTGGGTCGATTCACTTACTGTTGAAGATCTCGCGAAAATGTGGGCAGAAGATGGATCAGCAAAAAAATGGTCTGATATCAACCCAAGCTGGCCAGCTGAAGAAATCGTCTTCTATTCACCAGGTACAGATTCTGGCACATATGACTACTTCAATGAAGTTGTCTTGGAAGATGCTGATCTTGTAAAATCTGCAACACTTTCTGAAGATGACAACGTTCTTGTTACAGGAATTAAAGGTGACAAAAATGCAATTGGATTTTTCGGTTATGCTTACTACGAATCAAATAAAGACGCGCTAAATGCAGTATTAATAGATGGTATTGAACCGAATGCACAAACAATCGAGTCTGGCGAATACACTCCATTCTCTCGCCCACTATTCATTTATGTCAGCAACGATGCAGTTAAAGAGAAAAAAGAAGTTCGTAACTTCATGGAGTTTGTTATCGACAACTCAGCAGAAATGGCCGAAGCAGTTGGTTATGTACAACTGCCTGAAGCAGACTATGAAGAAGGACGTAAAGCATTGGATTCTCTGAAATAATAGAACGATTCCTGGCTGTCCTGCATAGTAGGGCAGCCATTATCCTTTCAACACCGTAACTAAACAACGTTATCCAATAGGAGGTCCATAGATTGACTTCAATAAAACCGACAGATAAGTTGCGAACACGCGATGTCATTGCTGCTGCTAAAAAGAATGAGAAGTTTGGCAAACTCATCCCGCATCTTTTACTCGCTGTCACTTCCATCACTGTACTGGCAACATTTGGGATTATCTACACATTACTGAAAGAAACATTCATCTTTTTTCAAGAAATAAAGATCACTGACTTCATTTTTGGAACTGAATGGGCACCTTTCTCCAATGCTGATCAGGCATTCGGTATACTTCCCTTAATCGTCGGGACTTTAAAAATCGCAGGTGTTGCGCTTCTTATCGGGGTCCCTTTCGGACTTGCGTGTGCAATTTTCCTCAGTGAATATGCGTCACCAAAAATCAAAAAGTTCATCAAACCAATTATTGAGTTACTGGCTGGAATTCCAACGATTGTTTACGGATTTTTTGCCTTAACAGTCGTGACACCATGGCTCCAGTCTTTCATTCCACAATTGAAGTTATTTAACGCACTAAGTGCCGGTATTGTAGTCGGTATTATGATTTTACCAATGATAATCTCGCTTTCGGAAGATGCACTTTCTGCTGTTCCTGCTTCATTCCGCGAGGGGTCTTACGCGCTTGGGTCTACAAAATTTGAAACAGCTATCAAAGTCGTCTTTCCAGCAGCAATTTCCGGTATTGCAGCATCGATTATCCTTGCTGCTTCACGGGCTGTAGGAGAAACAATGATTGTCTCACTTGCCGCAGGTTCCACGCCAATATTCAATATGGACTTTACAGGTTCAATTCAAACGATGACTTCTTATATCGTTCAAGTCGCAACAGGCGACGCAGGCTATGGCACAACAATCTATTATTCCATTTACGCTGTCGGGTTCATGCTATTCTTGTTCACATTCCTAATGAACCGGGCCGCTTTGTACATCAAGACGAAATTCAGGGAGGAATACTAATATGGACCGCGTTCTTCAGTCAAAAACAAATCGTCGACTTACAAAAGATTCAGCGATGAAATGGCTGTTCGGTGCAATCGCTGCCGCCGTCCTCGGAATTACATTCTTCCTGTTTTACGGCATTGGTGCAGATGGCGTCGGACGGTTGAACTTTTCATTCTTTACGAATTTCGGATCCCGCTTCCCTGAAAAGGCGGGCATTAAAGCAGCTCTTGTCGGTACACTGGCTCTCATGGCCGTCGTTATTCCGGTATCCATGTTCCTAGGCCTTTGTTCCGCTATTTACCTTGAAGAATATGCTAAAAAAAATAAATGGACCTCTTTTATTGAAATGAATATCAGTAACCTTGCCGGCGTTCCTTCCGTTGTCTTCGGACTTCTTGGTCTAACTGTTTTTGTCCGTGCATCATCATTAGGCAATAGTATCTTGGCTGCTGGATTGACGATGAGTTTGCTAATCTTACCAATCATCATCGTAGCTTCCCAAGAAGCACTTCGTTCCGTTCCAGACACACTTCGAGAAGCTTCATATGGCATGGGTGCAACAAAATGGCAAACAATCATTCATGTGATTTTACCGTCCGCAGCAGGTTCTATTTTGACAGGTAGCATCTTATCCTTCTCACGTGCCATCGGTGAAACAGCACCGCTCATTGTTCTTGGGATACCGGTTATCGTTCAATTCCTGCCAACTGGACCGCTTAGTACATTTACAGCTCTTCCGATGCAAATTTACGACTGGGCTAAACGCCCACAACCCGAATTTGCAGATGCTGCCTCAGCAGGAATTATCGTGCTTATGATCTTACTCATTACAATGAACGGATTTGCGATTTACTTTAGAAATAGATCACAAAAAAAGCTTAAAAATTGATAGGAGGATTATTATGACAAAAACACTCGTTCGACCTACTGAAGATGCTAAGCTTCGTGTCATGAAAAATGAAAATTGGACAAAAGCAGTTTATGAAACAAACGGTTTAAATCTCTGGTATGGCACGGCGCACGCGCTTAAAAACATCGACTTGTCCATCAATGAAAAAGAAGTAACAGCAATCATCGGCCCTTCCGGCTGCGGAAAATCTACGTATTTAAAAACACTAAACCGGATGGTAGAAAACGTAGGCGACGTCACCATTTCTGGTAATGTTACATTTATGGGCAATAATATTCTTGGCAAAGCGATGTCCGTGGAATTGCTTCGTTCAAAAGTCGGCATGGTATTCCAAAAACCCAATCCATTCCCGAAATCCATCTATGAAAACGTTGCATACGGGCCGAAGATTCACGGTATCCGTAACAAAGCAATGTTAGATACAATTGTTGAAGACAGCTTACGTAAAGCAGCCTTATGGGATGAAGTAAAAGACCGTCTGAACAAAAGCGCATATGGACTTTCCGGCGGACAGCAACAACGGCTCTGTATAGCACGCTGCCTCGCAGTTGACCCAGAAGTAATCCTAATGGATGAGCCAACTTCAGCACTAGACCCGGTATCGACACATAAAGTCGAAGAATTGATTCGCAACATCAAAAACGATGTAACAATAGCAATCGTTACACATAACATGCAACAGGCAGCACGAATTTCCGACCGCACTGCATTTTTCCTAAACGGAGAAATCGTAGAATGCGATCGTACATCCACACTATTTAGTACGCCGACAGACGAACGCACCGATGACTACATCAACGGGCGATTCGGTTGATAATCTCATTTGGTAAACAAAAAGGGCATCTCGAGTTAGTGTTTTCCTCACTATCTTGAGATACCTTTTTGTTTTCGGCAAAATAAAAAACCGAAGATATCGTCAATAACGACATCTTCGATCAATGGTTTAGTCTCTTATTCAGTTCCCATTTCTGCTTGCACAACGTCAACAATACGCTGAACAAGACGTATACAATCTTCTTCAGAAGGCGCTTCTACCATGACGCGCACAAGCGGTTCAGTGCCCGAAGGACGAACCAAAACGCGGCCATTGCCTGCCATCTCTTTTTCTACTTCTGCTATTACTTCTGCTACTAATGCATTATCCGTCACAGCATTCTTATCCGTAACACGTACATTAACAAGTTTTTGTGGATAAATTTTCATGCCTGCCGCAAGTTCAGATAGCTTACGTCCAGTTATTTTCATAATGTTAACGAGCTGAAGTCCTGTAAGAAGCCCATCGCCTGTTGTATTGTAATCGTGGAAGATAATATGGCCTGATTGCTCACCGCCAAGATTATAATTTCCTTTTCTCATTTCTTCTACAACATACCGATCACCAACGGCTGTCTGAATGCTCTTCATGCCGTGTTCCGTCAATGCTTTATAGAAACCTAGATTGCTCATAATCGTTGAGACAATCGTTCCTGATTTAAGGCGGCCTCCTTCATGTAAATGACGTGCGATGATGAACATAATCTGGTCACCATCAACAACTTCTCCACGTTCATCTACAGCGATAAGACGATCTCCGTCTCCGTCAAACGCTAAACCAATATGGGCACCTTTTTCAACAACGAGTTTACCCAATTCTTCAGGATGAGTCGAACCGACACCGTCATTAATGTTCAAGCCGTTTGGCGATGCTCCCATTGTTGTTAGGTCTGCATCAAGATCAGCAAACAAATGTGTTGCCAGTGTAGATGTCGCACCATGTGCACAATCGAGTGCAACATGAATTCCCGCGAATTCCTCGTCGACCGTCTGTTTTAAGTACTGAATATATTTATGTCCGCCTTCAAAATACTCTGTTATAAAACCAACGTCTGCTCCAGTCGGACGCGGCAACGAGTCTTCTTGTACGTTTAACAGTTGCTCAATTTCTTCTTCCTGTTCATCCGTCAGTTTATAACCATCTGCACCAAAAAACTTGATGCCATTGTCTTCGACAGGATTATGTGAAGCTGAGATCATGACTCCGGCCTGTGCATTCATGACGCGCGTCAAGTAAGCGACACCTGGTGTGCTAATAACCCCAAGAGTCATCACTTCAATCCCCGTCGATAAAAGACCCGCAATTAGGGCATTTTCAAGCATCTGACCCGAGATACGCGTATCCCTGCCGACGAGTACTTGTGACTTCCCTGATGATTCTTTTGTTAACACATGCCCACCAATTCTACCCAATCTAAATGCGATTTCCGGTGTCAATTCCTTATTTGCAACCCCACGGACGCCATCGGTCCCGAAATACTTTGTCATTTTCATTCTCCCTTTCAATCCTGCACATTCAACTGTATGTCAGGCAAGTTCAATATGCATCGTTACTTCTTTATCTGATAGTATCCATTTCACATCTAGGGGTCCTTCAACCAAGACTGAGAAATTCTGTTCTCCTTCGTCCGTGGTTTCAGACGCATCGATATAAACGGTGAAATCTGATTTCTCCAATGTATCAATTACATCCTGTTCCGCCGTGACAGTTAGTACAACCAAACCGGCCGCCGGTTTCTGAAATGAACTCGTGAAACTTTCATCAAGTCCTTTTACAGTAACAGGCATGTCTTTAAATTCCTTCGTAACTACTTTTACATCCTCAACAGGCGGCTCCGGGTTGATTACTTCCAAGTCTGAATCAATCACTGTTGCATCTATTTTCACTTTAACTTTATCTAAAGACATCTTTGTAACACCTTTAGGTTTTTTCAAATCAATCGCCATTGTTCCTTGTCCTTTTACTTCGGATACATCCACATCAACACTGAATTCTTTAATTTGATCCAGTACTTTCCGTGGACCGAATAAACTAATCGTTTTATCCTGAGCAGAAATGGCATCGACAGTGACACCAGTAACAGGAACTCCACGCGATTTAAGTACGATTGGCACTTCTTTACTATATTCGGAAATCTCAACTTTGACAGTCACTTGTTCAGGAACAATCGTCACATTCAGCTTCGTTAAATCTTTATCTAAGACCCGAACCCGTGCTTGCTGCTCGAATGATTTGTTAATTTCCTTGTCTCCTGTTATTGAGGCTTTTACAAAACTGATCGATTCAATAACACTCTTCGCCCCCGTCACTTCGATAGTTGACGGATCGACATCTATCTTAACGACATTGAACTCTTCAGCAAGCAGACGTTCATTCAGTTCAGGATCAACACGGAATGTTTGTGTGATTTTCTCTTCGATTACGACTTCGATTGTCGCGGGATCGAAGATGACTTTCAGCTTCTCAGAAACATTCTCACTTTGAATCTCAACTGTATGCTTACCCATTGGCAAACTAGACAAATCGACTCGTAGCGTAAAGTCTTTTAATAATTTCGTTGTCTGGACAATATTCGCTGGGCCTTCAATGGTCATATTGACCGTTTCTGGAACTCCCGTCACGACAAGATTTTCATTGTCATAAAACACTTGTACAGGGAAATCCTGAATGATGTCCCTCGCATCTCCAACTGCTTTGCTACCCTTTTTTTCTTCTGCCTGCACAGTAAAAAAAAGAATAATTGCAAGGAATAAGGCTGTCAAGCGAAGAAACCATGGGCTATTCATAAACTTATCCATTTTTTCTCCACCTCCACTTCCAGATGGAAGAATCCTGCTTTTCAGTTGTTAAACCGAACCAGACTCTCCGCAACCGCGCTTCAAATTCCTCCATATCAAGATTCCGATCTATATCCCCATTTGCAGTAAGGCTTACTGCTCCAGTTTCTTCTGACACGATAATCGTGACAGCATCCGTTACTTCACTAATTCCAAGGGCTGCACGATGTCGTGTTCCAAGCTCCTTTGAGATGAACGGACTCTCCGACAGCGGCAAATAGCATCCTGCTGCCGCAATGCGATTACGCTGGACAATGACTGCACCATCATGGAGTGGCGTGTTCGGGATGAAGATATTGATAAGAAGTTCTGACGTAATCAGCGAATCCATACCTGTACCGGTTTCAATATATTCACTTAGACCTGTTTCCTTTTCAATTGAAATAAGCGCACCAATTCGCCGTTTCGCCATATAGCTAACAGATTTCACAAACGCTTCAATCAGACGATCACGTTCCTCTTCTTCCTGCATCATTGTACGAGCAAATAGCCGTCCTCTACCAATCTGTTCAAGCGCACGCCGTAGCTCGGGTTGGAAGATGATAATAATAGCCAGAAATCCAAACGGAAGAACCTGATCCATCATCCATTGAAGCGTATCAAGTCCAAAAAACTCAGTCAGAATACGAGCAATGAGAAGGACAAAAATCCCTTTTAAAAGTTGAACCGCTTTCGTTCCTTTTATAATCGTAATCAATTTATAAAAAACAAACCAGACGAGAAGCACATCTACAATATTAATAAATGCCGCTACTGGACTGAAATCAACTAATTCTTGCCATTTTGGCATGTGCTTCGCCTACCTTCATAAACAGTTTCTTATGCGTATAGTATAGCATAACAGCACTGCACTGTCCTTTCTTAGAAAAGAACAAAAGCGCAAGCAGCTGTTATAAATGAACACAGCCAAAGTATGCCACGTCCTGCGGCAATGTCTGCGTGAAGTCTCTATATTGCAGCCAATCCACTGTACGTGATTTTATAGTTTCCTAAGCAATGAAAAAGAGCGACCGGTTACCAACTCTAAACGGTCGCGGGGTCGCCCTGTCTACTTTTCATCTTGCTTGTCATCTTTTGATGATGGAAAGATGTCTTTAGCTGTTGTTTTTATTTTATACCAAAGCCAGTCAAACACTTTGTCAATTTCCTCGCTCTTACCAGTTACAATCGCTGTAGAGGCCATGTATTTAGAACCCCTAATAACTGTAACGTTGCCATCCACTTCTCCTTCGATACGGAGGGTGCCATTTTTAACGACTATGTCACCTTTAACTGTTTCACCGGCGGGCACGAGTACCGTTTGACCCTCGACAACAAGATTCGGCTGTTTCGTCACCGAAAACTGCTGGTCATTTCCATAACTTGAAAATAGTGTTGCACTCATAAGGATTAAAAACATGGCTGCAGCTGCCAAAAGTGGATGGCTACGCAACCAGCGTTGAACACCCGCTTGGGATTTTTCTTTGGGAAGTCGTGCCATAACACCGTTGACAAAGCTGTCCGGCGCCTTTATTTTTGAAGCACTTCCTATAAAAGCAATAGACTCAGTCAATCCATTCATAATTTCCTTACATTCTTTGCAGCTATCTAGGTGTTCTTTCAATAGCCGCTCTTCGTCACGGCTAATATCACCGTCTAAATACGCGTGCATATAGTGAACGATTTGTTCCGGACACGTATTCATATTAATTCCCTCCTACATATTACCTATCTGTTTCCGAAGTGCTTCCCGCCCTCTATGGACACGGGTCTTTACGGTCCCTAGTGGTAATTCCAAAATGTCACCAATTTCTTGTAGCGGTAATTCCTCGATATACCTTAAAATAATGACGGAACGGTATTTATCAGGAAGTCTTCCGATTTCGTAGTGGATTCGTTCCTGTAATTCCATTCTTTCGACTTCATCTTCAGGTAGCTCGCCGGATGCGGCAATTTGTGAGTACATATTCAGACCATCTGTACCCGGGACATTTGCATCGAGATAATAATCAGGTTTCTTCTTTCGAATTCGGTCGATGCATAAATTCGTCGCAATCCGAAACAGCCACGTTGAAAACTTCCGTTTTTGATCGAATGTATGAATATTGATATAGGCACGGACAAATGCTTCCTGCGCAATATCTTCTGCTTCTTGTGCGTTGCCAAGCATCCTGTAACATACTTGGTATAGGCGATGCTGAAATAAAGTCACTACTTCTTCAAATGCATTTTGATCGCCTTTCAAGACTTCATTTATTCGTTTATTGATCAGTTCATCCAATGTATTTCACCCTCCGCTCTATGCGGCTGTCCCTTCTATACGTTTGAAGGTGTCGACAGGTTTCATTTTTTTTCATTAATTTTATTTTAACAGATATTGCTAGTTATTTCCTCACTATATTTAATGATTGGAAAAGTAAATGGCTTTTGATTAAAGTGGGATGTGGGATTCGAAACTTTTGTGTCAGTGACACATGGCGTTTTTGGGATTACCTGCGATTCTCCAGAAAAAAATCCACTTCTATTGATTAACCATCTATTTGCATAAAACATTAGTGAGAAGGGATTGAAAGCCTCCATTTTCACTGGACTATTTTCGGCTCGCTTTCGGCGAACTATTCATGTCAGATATACTGAGGTGTCCTAGTGTGGCTAGAAGTGACTCCGTCACTTCTAGCCACACTTTTTTCAGTAATCCTGTTGCGAATAGTTGCCTGTCGCGTACCTACAATGTTCAAGTGTAAAATGCAGTTGTTTTAGAAGAAAAGAGTAGATGACATTCTATGGCGAGTGTAAGTGCCCGAAGATGCAATTTCGGGCACTCTTGCACGTTGTATAATGTGCTTCTTGCTTACTTTTAACAAAGAGTATGCATCTAATCATGTGATGCATAAATAGAAAGCGATACTTCTTTACTAGTAAAAAAGAGAAAACACTCAAAGAAAGTTTCAGCCGCCAAAATTGCATCTTTGGCGGCTTTTATCCAGGTAGATAGATACCCCTCTATTCTTTCGTCCCAATAAGCTTTAGCACTTCGTGTACTTATGAACTTGGAGGGCGACGGATGAAGGACCACCATACGATTACCGAAATAAATGTGTAGGGATGCGACAAAGTCGTATCCCTACACATCCAGACATCTTGGTAATCCTATAGAAGTCATTCGATCCAAAGCAATCCAAAGTCAACTACACACGTAGCGCCCAGTAGGTGATCATGTTATTCACTGGTTATTTTTTGGTTAATCAACAGGTGTGAAAAAAGCCCATCTAAGTTACCAGATGGGCTTTCAAGAACTGATTAAATTAGTTTTTCTCCAAACAGTGAGCCCATTAAACCTACCGCAACATCAGCTGTTTTATTCTTCTCATCCAAAATCGGATTTACTTCTACAAATTCAGCCGAAGTAATCATGCCTGAGTCTTCCAGCATTTCCATCGCTAAATGGCTTTCCCGATAACTAATTCCCCCTGGTACCGGCGTTCCGACTCCTGGTGTATACAGCGGATCAAGCCCATCTAAGTCAAGCGACAAGTGGACACCGTCGACATCACGTGAACGTAGATAGGCGAGAGCGTCTTCCATAACCGAAGTCATTCCGTAGCGATCGATTTCATGCATCGTGAACACCTTAACACCTTGCTCCTTGAGCAATTGACGTTCTTCCGGATCCACAGAACGTGCTCCGATGATGACAACATTCTTCGGTTTTACTTTTTGACCTTCACTATGTATATTAACGAGACTTTCATGCCCTAGCCCAACACTTACGGCAAGAGGCATTCCATGAATATTACCGGAAGGCGATGTCTCTGCAGTATTAAAATCTGCATGCGCATCATACCAGATGACACCGAGATTTTTATATTTTTCCGACAAGCCAGCAAGTGTTCCAATAGCGATGCTGTGATCGCCTCCTAAAACAAGTGGGAATCTACCCGCATCCACAACTTCAGCAACTTTTCGCGCAAGCTCCGTAGTCGCTTGAATGACTTCATCTAAGTTCTTCAAATTCGTATCACTATGTTTTTTTCTTTCTACAGCACTTACCTGAACATCGCCCTCATCCGTAACCTGATGGCCAATCGATTCAATTCTCCCTACAGCACCTGCATATCGGATTGCACTTGGCCCCATATCCACCCCACGACGACTTTGTCCAAAATCGAGTGGTACACCGATTAATGAAATATTCAAATGTTGCATGTCAAATTACCTCCCCTTATCTATATCTCTAGTATAAGTCCATGAGAAGGTTTGGCTCAACTCAACAAGTATCTGAATATTTATTCGTTTACAATCTTTTTCCCATGAACTGTTCACATGCATCAGGAGACGTTGGTTTGCTATAGTAATAGCCTTGACCCTCACGACAACCTAAATTCATTAGGATAACGGCTTGTTCTTCATACTCCACACCTTCTGCAATGACGTTTAAGCCCACAGTATCTGCTAAAGTTACAATAGCCTTAACGATTGCCTGGCTATCTTCATTAAGGTGTATATCGCGCACAAAGGACATATCGATTTTAATCGTATCAGCTGGTAGTTCTTTGATATAACTAAACGTACTATAACCTGTTCCAAAGTCATCGATAGACACCGTAATACCCAACGCCCTTATTTCACGAATTCTTCCCTGCATATCATCCCGGTTGGCAAATGCACTTTCAGTTAATTCGATTTCAATCAAATCTGTTGTGACACCCGTCTCTTCAAGAATTGTTTTAATCGTATGCAAAATAGTTGGTTCTTCCAATTGCACGGCTGACATATTGATAGCCACCCGAAACGGTCCATATCCATTATCTTGCCACTTTCTTGCCTGCCCGCAAGCTTCACGCAGTACCCATTCCCCGAGAGGTATAATGATTTTCGTCTCTTCCGCCACGGGAATGAACTTATCGGGTGGTATTCTGCCAAGATCGGGATGATTCCACCGCACTAACGCTTCAACACCTATCAACTTCCCTGTCTTCAAGTTCACTTTAGGCTGATAATCAAGATGGAGATGACCCAAATGAACGCTTTTCCGTAATTCATTCTCCAGCAAGATCCGCTCCAATGTTTTGGCCGCTGTTCCGTGCTGATACATCTCACATCCTCCGCCGCCATGCGTTCTGGCGATAGAAAGAGCTTTTTCTGCTTTCATTGCAAGCTCTGAAGGTTTTTTAGCATGCTCCGGATACAAGGCAATCCCGAAACTTAAAGATGGTGTGTGCATTTGGTCCTTTACTTCAATAGGTTCCTCAATATATTGCTGAACTTCTTTTGTCAGTTGTTCAGCGTGTTGTGCATCACGTACATCTAGAAGGAGGAATGCAAATTCATCACCTGAAAGTCTGCCAATAACAGTTTTTTCTTTTAGAATTGTCCTTAACCTCTTCGCAATAACAGACAAAATATAATCACCTACCTCGTGTCCAAGCGAATCATTCACATAGCGAAGACGGTCGACATTCATATAGATACAGGCTCGTTTTGTTCTCTGTTTTTTCGCTACTTCTATTTCTTGATAAAACATTTTCCGAAATGAAGTTCGATTAGGTAAACTGGTCAATTGGTCATTATAAGCAAGGTCGCGTATCATCCGCTCAGACTCTTTACTTTTAGTGATGTCATAGCGGATGGATATATACTGATAGGGCTTTCCGTTATCATTTAAAAATGGAACTATCATCGTGTCGACCCAATAATAAGATCCATCTTTGGCTTTATTACAGATTTCACCACGCCATGTATTTCCCCTGCCGATTGTCGCCCATAGCTCTTTGAAAAACGAAGAAGGATGAAAGCCTGAATTGATAATCCGATGGTCTGACCCCACAAGTTCCTCCACGCTGTATTGCGCTATTTTTGTAAACAACTCATTCACATACACTATTTTCCCTGTCTGGTCTGTGACAGCAACAATAGCTGACTGATCAAGTGCATAGGCAATGTCCCTAAGCATTTTTTCCGGACTATGACTACCATCATGGCGAATTAAATCATCTACCATTTTATTATTTCCTTGCATAAAATCACTTCTTTCCTAAAAACCTTTTTCAACCTACGGGGGCCTGCAAAAATAATTATAACCCCATTTACTCTACTATAAATTCGTTCTTTCGGGCTATATATGGTGAAATAAAGAACTCCAGTAAATTCGCTTCGGAGCTAAGGGATATCTGCCGGCTTCAGCTATCTTTTTTATGGCACCTTCACTCAGTTCATATCGGTATTTCATTTGTTCAATATAGAGAATTATATCTAGTTGAAAATAGAAAAAAACCCTTTCATTTTGGCGAAAGGGTTAATAAAGCTATTTGCAATTCACATGGTTTGGTAAAGCAAGAAAATGGCTGGGGTAGCTGGATTCGAACCAACGAGTAACGGAGTCAAAGTCCGTTGCCTTACCACTTGGCTATACCCCACTAGTATTTAAGTTTAATTCTTTTCGGTGCTTTGCATTAAAGTAAGATCTACTCTATTCAATGCTTTACATAACAACCTTAAAGTAAACTCTTTTTAACGCAAAACGTTAAAATCAAGGAATACTGTTTTCAACGCAATCGTTGAAATAGTATTGGTGGTGGGGGGCAGATTCGAACTGCCGAACCCGAAGGAGCGGATTTACAGTCCGCCGCGTTTAGCCACTTCGCTACCCCACCATGTTAAAATATGTATTATTAGATTCAAAACCTTAAGTAACAAGCAAACTTCTTTCAACATTTCACGCTGAAAAAGTTTTAATGACCCCTACGGGATTCGAACCCGTGATACCGCCGTGAAAGGGCGGTGTCTTAACCGCTTGACCAAGGGGCCTCATTCTTAAAGTTGCTCTGGAGCTTCCAACCGGATTCGAACCGGTGACCTCTTCCTTACCATGGAAGCACTCTACCTACTGAGCTATGGAAGCATATGGCTCCGCAGGTAGGACTCGAACCTACGACCGATCGGTTAACAGCCGATTGCTCTACCACTGAGCTACTGCGGAATAATAAGTATTCATTTAAATTTGTTCATGTCGTTCAGGACAAACTCCATTATAACAAACATTAAATATTTTTCAAGACCTTTTTTAAAGTTTGTTTTGTTCCCGACAGCAACTTATATATATTATCACGTCTTTTGCATATTTGTCAACACACTTTCATAAACTTACGGTAGATTGTGCAAAAAGGGGACAACATATGCGAAACAAGTACATGATCACTGCCATTATTTGCTGCGCGCTCTTCCTGCTCCTTCCCGCTTTACCTAAACAACTATCTCTTGTATCCGTGTTCCGCGTAACGGAGGAACCTGCTGTTATTGTACGCGGCGCTAGTGGTTCCGCACTGACCGTAAATATTTCATTCGGGGATATAGAAGTGGAAAAATGGATCCAAGAACTCAGTAAACCTTATCCACTTCTACTCGTTGATATGAAATGGGCTGGTCGTTTTCCAGAAACCGTGCAACTCATCAAAGAAAAAAATATTTCTATAGGGTTACTCGGCGATAAGGGTGTAACCTATGAACAAAACACAATTTTGTTCATAGAACAACTTGAGCAGTTCGAAAAAACTTTCGGGGTAAAACCTCTTTGGTTTCGTACCATTGATGAAGTTTTTCCAGCGAACTTGCATAGTATGCTCTGGGATGCGGAAGTTAATGCACTGGGTTCATCTGTTGTTTGGAATGGTGGCGACCTCCCTTCTGTCACTAAAGGAGAAATTATTTCTGTCCCCCATCATCGGGAAAACCGTGTTAATTTGGCTGAGTTAAAAAAGTTAGATAAAGATCGAACTTTTATATCTGTGGAAGCCATGTTATTCGGAACGAAGGTGAATGTCAAAAAAATACCCGAATAACCCAACCGCCTCACCTACTCTTATAAAAAAACAGCACAATCCGCCATTATCAACTGGCTGGTGTGCTGTTTTTTTATTTTGCTTTAGCAGACTTCGTAACTTTGCCTCGTGCTTTTCTGCGTGCTTCCAGCTTCACCTTATCTTCATCAGACTGCTTGTTGAACTTCGGCAGTACTAAGATTTGATACGCATTCACTGCAAGAAGCGGGAAGAGCAGGATTGTGACCCATGAATCGATATTACCTGAACGTACCATCAACGCAGGTAACCATTCAAGTGTTGTAATAACGATCATGAAGAATAGTGCTGAAATGAGCGTGTGTTTCTTCGTCCATTTCGCCTTGAAATAAGCGGTTATCGCGGAAACACCTACTAGTGTTGCAAGTAATCCTAGGTACAGAACTGTACGACCTGTCTCATCTGACGTCAATTGGAATCTGAAGAAGATAAGGTCAAATAGGACAATCGCAATGATTAATAGCTGAACCCAATTCCACAATGTGAGTGTTTTAAAGATATTCACACCGAATTGATGGACCGTTAAATAAGCAAAAAAGCCCATTTGCGCAACGACGCTCATCGTAAACCCAAGGAAGATCATCCAAAGAAATGCACCTATGAATTGACCGTATTCACCATTGGATAAATATTGAGAGAAGAACTCCCAGCGGACAATTAATCCTACAACCGCCGTCATGAAGCCTCCGATTAGTAATGCTGTAAAAAAGAATTTGACCCAATTTCGTATTGTCACGATAGTGATCCTCCGTTTTGTTTTTCCTTCCAATAGTGTAACAACGTTTTGATGAAAAATCTATTTCATTAAACGATTCATGCATATTCTACGTCGTATTGTGAACAATAAATGAAAATGCATCTGGAAGGGAATTTGATTTCCATGAAAAAAAGAATTGGTCTATTCCTGTTTTCGGCCCTTTTATTGACTGGATGTAGCATGCAGCAGGCTGCTCCGACATACGACGAAACAAAAAAAATGATGACCGATGCACTCCAGACGGAGGAGGGGAAAAAAGCGGTTCGGCAAATGTTCGCAGATCCGGAATTTAAGGAACTACTTATTCTAGAACAACCTGAAGTAAAGAAATCCGTCGAAGACACTCTCCTTTCTAAAAAAGGGGAAGATTTTTGGAAAAAAACGTTCGAAGATCCAAAGTTCACTGAAACCATTGCAAAAAGCATGAAGGAACAGCAGCAAGATATCATGAAACAACTGATGGATGATTCATCATTCCAAAAACAGTTGGAAGAGTTTTTCACCCAGCCCGACATGTTAAAGCAGTTAGAAACCGTTACCCAGTCGGCAAATATGAAGAAACATCTTGAAAAAGTTGTTGAAGAAACCATTAACAGCCCTTTACTGCAAACGAAATGGCAAGAACTGATTTTAAAAGCCGGTGAACCGAAACCAGAGGAGAGCGGTGGAGGTAGTGGTGGAGGTGCTGGCGGAAGTGGCGGAGAAGACAAGCAGGAAAAAAGTAATGGCGGAGGAGGCAAATAGCCTTCTCCACCTTTTTACATCCATTATTGTTTCGTAGTTTTTTTAATAATATTTTCCGCAATGTCCATGTAAATTTTCCCGATAGGATGATCTTCTGCATAGACGGAAGGTGCAAAATCTTCTTCATCCCAGTCCGGTTGGCCAAGAGGAATTTGCCCAAGTAACTCTGTACGAAGTTCCTCAGCTAATTTTACGCCGCCGCCTTGACCGAATACGAATTCACGTTCACCTGACGTTTTCGATTCGAACCAAGACATATTTTCAATTACACCAAGCAATTCATGGTCGGTCTGAAGCGCCATTGCTCCTGCACGCGCAGCAACAAATGCAGCTGTCGGATGCGGAGTCGTTACAACGATTTCTTTAGACGTCGGAATCATCTGGTGGATATCAAGCGCAACATCCCCTGTACCTGGCGGCAAATCGAGGAATAGGTAGTCAAGATCTCCCCACTCAACGTCGCGGAAGAACTGGTCGAGTGCTTTCCCAAGCATTGGACCGCGCCATACAACTGGTGCGTTATCCTCAACGAAGAAGCCCATAGAAATAACTTTTACGCCTAGACGTTCAACTGGGATAATCCGGTCACCCCGAACAACTGGCAAATCAGTTACACCCATCATATCTGGTACACTAAAGCCATAAATATCAGCATCAATTAAACCGACCTTTTTCCCTAGACGCGCAAGTGCTACAGCAAGGTTAACCGACACAGTCGATTTCCCTACGCCACCTTTACCAGACGCTATTGAAATAAATTCAACGTCATTCAGCGGTGACAATAAATCTTGTGCTTCCGATTCCGTCACTTTTCCACGGAACTGTTCCAGCACTTCTGCCGGTAATTCTTCGAAACGGATACCAACAGAATCAGCACCTGCTCCTTTCAATGCATCGACCACTTGTGTTTGAAGACCCATCTGTTCAGCAGTATTAATTTTAGCGATAGCTATCTTCACGCTAACATGCTTCTTCTCTGGCTTGATTGTTACGCCTGTAATTCCACTCGTCTCCGCAAGCGTTTTATGTAAAAACGGATCTTTCAGTTGCCCCAACAATTCACGTACTGTTTCTTCATTCATCAATGTAGACACCCCTTGGAGGTTTATTCATTCACCTCCAAGTATACCATAATAAGCTACCCGCAAATCCCATTAAGGCTCTCACTTTTCATCTGCAGTATGAAATTCAACGATACCTTCCATGATCGCATCAGCTACCTTGCCTTGATAAGCAGGGTCAATTAGAAGGGCCCTTTCTTCATTGTTTGACAGAAAACCTGTTTCAACGAGAACTGCTGGAGTCGGTACTTTTTTCAGCAAATAGACACCCTTAATTGCCATTGCTACTCGTTCCGTATTTTTTAAATTAGTCTGGAATGATTCTTGAATAGCTTTTGCCAGAAATTCACCATTAGGATCTCCCCCCGGATGATAAAAAACTTGAGACCCGCGCCATCTTTCCTCTGGTATTGCGTTAACGTGAACGCTGATGAACATATCAGGTTTTTCACTGATTGCAATGCTTTCCCTCAATTTCAAATCAGCCATTTTGCGTTCGCGAGTTGTTCCGAATTTCTCAGCCGGGGCATGTTCGGCCAACGCGTCGCCATCTTGTGTCCGCGTCATGATAACTGTCGCCCCTTTCTTTTCAAGCCGCTTCTTCAATTCATGAGAGATACTCAGTGTAATATCCCGTTCTACGACATCTCCGGATGAAGCGCCCCCGTCCATACCTCCATGTCCCGGGTCGATAAGTATCTTCACCCCACCAAGCTCTGCGGGCATGAAAAAATTCCGATCTGACGAAGCCTTAACGCCATACATGACAATTCCAAGAGAACACACAAATAATAAACAGATCACAAACCACCGTTTCATATGGACACCGCCTTTTTCCTTCACTATACGCAGATTCAGCGGCAGATATGTCCTACTTTGAGTAGAGATTGGGGGTAGAATTAGTTTTTACTGAACGAAGCAATGCTTTGCCAAAACCAAACGAGACTACAGCAATAGTTCACAACACTTTCATAAATTTCCACAACGCTTCCCTTAAACTAAACAACAAGCCAACTGTACCCCTATATTCCTAAAACCAAAAAAGGAACCCCGCAAGGTTCCTTTCCAAAAGTACTTATTCAGTAGCGCCTTCCCATTCCAGCATGCCGCCTAGCATGTTTGTAACATCATAGCCTTCATCCGCTAGGAACTCTTGCGCACGCCCACTACGGCCGCTTGAACGGCAAATCAGTATATATGGCTTAGAGCTATCAAGTTCACTCATACGCACCGGTACCTCGCCTAGAGGGATGTGAATTGCACCAGGGATCATCCCTGCCGCTACTTCATCTGCCTCGCGCACGTCGACCAAGTTAAGCTGCTCACCTTTTTCTATCCGTTCTTGTAATTCGGTAGTTGTGATTTCTTTCATAGCAAATCCTCCTCACATTTTATCCTTTCTACTTTACCATAGAAGCGGTGATATTCACGAAAAACAGCTGCCTTCAACGACAAGTTCCAGCTGAAGCTCAATTAGGTTCTGCCTAAAAGCTTTGGTATACTACATATATTGAAATGAAGAATCCCATTGAATCCGCTTCGGCGCTCGGGGATGCCTCCCGCCTTAAGTCAAGCAGCTTCGCCGCCAGTCTTAGGGCTTCGGCTACCCCTTGTAAGGCGCCTCCGCTCAGTTTATATAGGTATTCATTTGTCCGACATGTATAGTTAGAAATGATTTGAGAACTAGTATAAATTGAAATTAAGACTTCTTTCAAATCCACTACGGTGCTTTAAAGAGGCTTGTACTCTATTTATACACTGTCTTTAATACCTCGGTGGAATCTAGATTATCATGCAGCACGAAGGAGGACGAATCGAGCATGAAAGAAGATATTTCATACACGACCGAAGAAATTGCTCAGATTTTGAAAGTGTCCAAATTGACGGTCTACGATTTGATCAAAAAAGAACAATTGCCCTCGTACCGGGTTGGACGACAAATACGAATAGACGCCCATGACTTGGCTGATTATAAAGAACAAACTAAAAGTAGAAGAAACGTAAATAGAGTGGACGCGCACTTTAACGGAAACCCTCCCGATGAAAGTAAGTCATTTACCACACCAACTAGACAAATCATAATTAGCGGGCAGGATTTGAGCTTAGACATATTGGCTAATTACATTGAGAAGAATTCGACTGGGTATCGTCCGCTTCGCTCGTATACAGGCAGTTTGAATAGTTTAGTTTCCATGTACCAAGGGGAGGCAGATGTCGTAAGTACTCACCTGTTTGACGGAGACACAGGGGAATATAATATTCCTTACGTCCGCAAAATCCTCGTCGGACAACCTTACCTCATAATCAATTTCCTATCACGCTGGGAAGGCTTTTACGTGAGAAAGGGAAACCCTAAAAACATTCAATCTTGGACCGATTTAACGAAACCAGGAATCTCAATGGTCAACCGGGAAAAAGGATCCGGTGTACGGGTTTTAATTGACGAGAAGTTTCGGATAGAAGGCATTTCTCCTCAACATGTATCTGGCTATGAAGTAGAAGTATTGAACCACATAGGAGTTGCCAGCAAAGTTGCAAGCGAAGAAGCCGATGTAGGGATAGGCACTGAGAAAACTGCCCACCTCGTTGACGTTGACTTTATTCCCCTCATCCAAGAACAGTATGATCTCGTCATATTGAAAACTCCACAAAATGAAGGGCTTATTAATTTGATAACACATATTTTACATTCAGATTCATTTCAGAAAGAGATCCAATCAATTGGCGGTTACGATTTATCCAAAACAGGGAAAATCATATATGAAACATTTTAACGAAGTCTAAAAAAGTTCCTCCCTTCAACGATTTGACTCAGTTGAAGGGAGGAACTTTTTTCAATTCGAAACAGCTATCCTTTTATGCAAATTATCGACAGTCTTTATTACCGACCCCTTTTCAAGATACAGGATTGTATCTCCAAGCTTCTCCGCCTCATTCATGTCATGCGTAACGATAATGAACGGAATTCGCCAAATCTCATGGAGTCTTAACAGTTCGTCCTGGCACTCAATCCGCGTTTCATGATCTAACGCAGACAAGGGCTCGTCAAGTAATAAAATGGATGGTTCTGTTGCTAAGGCACGCGCAAGTGCAACTCTTTGCTTCTCTCCGCCAGAAATTTGGTGGGGATATTTTTGTAACAAATGCTCTATCCCTAACACGCTAACTAAGTGTTCAATCCGAAACGGGGGCTCACCCTCTTTTTTCTTTTTCATTCCATAGGCAATATTTTTTTCCACAATCATATGAGGGAAAAGTGCATAATCCTGAAAGAGATAGCCGATGTTTCTGTTTTTAGTCGGTAGCGGTTTGCCTCCTTCACTGAAGTACGTTTTTCCATTTAACTTGATATATCCTGCGTCGGGTTTGTCCAACCCTGCTATATTATTTAAAATTGATGTTTTCCCGGATCCAGAGGGTCCAAATAAAACAAGAATTTCATCTTCTACCTTCAATTCAATATCCAACAAAAAGTGAGGTAGCTTTTTTTTGATGTGTACTTCGAGCATACAATCATCCTCTTATCCATTGTCATTTTTATAGCGACGCATGTTCCGCCTGCTCCACCAATTTAACCACATGATTGTACTAAATCCTAAAGCAACGATAATAACTACCCAAAAGGTAGCCTTCTCCATTTGCCCCGATTCTACCGCAAAGTAGATGGCCATCGGAATCGTATCTGTTTTTCCAGGAATATAGCCCGCCAACATCAACGTAGCCCCGAATTCCCCGAGTCCCCTTGCAAAAGAGAGGACTAAACCAGCAAGAAGACCCGGCCAAGCAAGACGAAACGAAATGGTCCAAAAAACACGCCACTCCGAAGCTCCCATTGTTCTAGCCACATTCTCCAACTTTGAATCCAAGTTTTCGAAAGCCGCACTTGCACTTTGATACATCAAAGGAAATGAGACGACAATTGAAGCTATAACCGCGCCAAGCCACGAGAAAATGATTTGAATACCGAACACGGAATATAGCCAACTTCCGATAAACCCATTCTTCCCAAAAAGTATCAGTAATCCAAACCCAACGACAGTCGGAGGTAAAACGAGTGGCAAAAGGAATAACGTTTCGATAAACCCTTTTCCAAAGAACGTTTTGCGTGCCAGTATTCGTGCGAAGAAGACTCCTCCTATAAAAACGAAAAGAGTGGAGATGCCCGCTACTTTTAACGATAAAAGTAATGGCGTATAATCCGTCTCATTCACATGCATCCCTCTTTCTACTTACTTGAATCCGTATTTCTTCAAGATTTCTTTGCCTTGCTCGCCTGCGAGAAACGCTAAAAATGCTTTCGCTTCTTCAGGGTGCTTCGAGTCGGCAATGACGGCCCCCGGATAAACAATTTGATCATGCCATTCAGGTTTAGCCGTAGCCACTACTTTTACCTTATCTGAAATCAATGCATCACTGGCATACACAACGCCAATATCCGCATTGCCCATTTCAACATGTGTCAGAACTTGGCGTACATCCGAACTCAAAACCAACTTACTTTGTAACGGCTCCCAAAGCTTCAATGTTTCAAGTACCTCTTTCGAATAACGGCCAACAGGCACGCTTTCTGGCTCGCCGATAGCAAAATGATCAATAGTTGCTGGATCTATATCTTCAAATGAGGATAAATTGAACGGTTTTTCTTTATTCGTAATTAACACCAGCTCGTTTGTAGCAAAATCTATTCGTGTATCTTCAAGTAGCAGATTTCCCTCCTGCAGCTTATCCATATCTATTTTACTTGCCGATAGGAACACATCTGAGGGTGCACCTTGCTCAATTTGTTGCGCTAATTTACCTGAGCCCCCGGGATTGAACGACAAGGTAATGGTCGAATGTTCACTTTCAAAACTAGTTTTCAGTTCATTCAATGCATCTGTTAAACTGGCCGCGGCCGAAATTATTAATTCAACTTCATCATCTGAATCACTGACAATTGGTTGTTGACCATTAGAACACCCTACCGAAATCAATAGCAAGCATAGTAAAACAAGGAAATAACTCATCTTTTTCATCATCATAAGCCTCCCTTTTCTCATGTCTATTATAACTGGATATAACTAGTTATATCCAGTTATGCTCCAATAGCTCTAATTATGAATTGCCATATACTGTAGGTCAAGTGATTTTCTTAATTAACTAACTACCTTCTCAGGATACAACCATAAAAAAGCCCTCTTCCACGAATGGAAAAGGGCTTTTTTTAATTGAAAGATTAACGTTTTGAGAACTGTGGTGCACGACGTGCGCCTTTAAGACCTGGTTTTTTACGTTCTTTCATTCTTGCATCACGTGTAAGAAGTCCTGCTGATTTAAGCGCTGGACGGAAGTCAGGGTCTACTTGAAGTAGAGCACGTGCAACTCCGTGACGGATTGCTCCTGCTTGTCCAGTGTATCCACCACCATCAACGTTTACAAGGATATCGTAGCTTCCAAGAGTTTCCGTAATTACAAGTGGTTGTTTGATGATTTCGCGAAGTGTTGCAAATGGTACGTAGTCTTCTACGTCGCGTTTGTTGATGATAATTGTGCCATCTCCAGGAACTAGACGTACACGAGCTGTTGAGCTTTTACGACGGCCTGTGCCGAGATATTGTACTTGTGCCAAGTTGTTTCCTCCTCTTTAATTAACCGCGAAGTACGAATACTTCTGGTTGTTGTGCTGCGTGCGGGTGATCTGGTCCAGCGTATACATTAAGTTTTCTATATGTTTGACGGCCTAAAGGACCTTTTGGAAGCATTCCTTTAATTGCAAGTTCAAGCATTTTTGTCGGGAAGTTTGTACGCATTTCAAGAGCCGTACGTTGTTTCATGCTACCCGTGTAACCTGAGTGACGGTAGTAAATTTTGTCTTTCAATTTGTTACCTGTAAGATGAATCTTTTCTGCATTGATGATGATGACGTGGTCACCTGTATCAACGTGTGGTGTGAACGTAGGTTTATGTTTGCCGCGCAAAAGTGATGCAACTTCAGAAGCAAGACGACCAAGCGTCTGTCCTTCAGCGTCGACAACGAGCCATTTACGCTCTACTTCGTGACCTTTAGCCATGAATGTTGTACGCATAATTTTATCCTCCTAAATGAATCTCTATTAGTTCCCGTTTTCTCTATCCCTAAACACAAGTTTACCTTCCGGGGCTTATTTGTGGGGTTATTGAAATACCATTACTCATCTTATACTGAATTCCACATTAAGTCAAGCGATTCCTCTAAATACGCTAGGAAAAGTTGCCTTAGTCTTTGTAGCTCACTTCATCTAGATACAAACCGTGTGCTGGCGCGGTTTTAACGTTCGCTTTACGGCTGCAAGATTCAAGTATTTGCTTGACGTCTGCCGGCGTTTTCCAGCCGTTCCCTACGACAAGAAGCATACCTGCAATGCTTCTTACCATATTATATAAAAAGCCATTTCCTTCAATTGTCATGATGAGATAATCGCCTTTTTTTTCGAGTGTCAGCATTCTCACCGTTCTGACTTTATTGGAAGTCGCGGTTTTTGATGAACAGAAACTTGTGAAATCATGCGTCCCAATTAAATAGGCAGCAGCTTCCTTCATCAACTCAATATCAGGATGTGATCTACCGAGATGAACGGAAAAATCACGCTCAAACGGACTATGCACTTCGCTATAGGACCACTTATAAACGTACGTCTTGCCAGTAGCAGAATAACGCGCATGGAAATCTTCGCTGACGTATTCAACTTCAACCAGTCGGATATCTGTAGGCAAAAGGACGTTTAACGCCAGCTTCCATCGATCTATCGGCAAGTTCAGCGGTGTATCAAAGTGAATCACTTGGCCATTTGCGTGTACACCCGAATCCGTCCGGCCGCTTGCGACCGAAAAAATTTCCTTGTCTTTATGCATTTTCACTAATGCTTTATCAATTTCCAATTGCACCGTTCGCATTCCCGGCTGTATCTGGTATCCAGAAAATCGAGTACCATCATACGAAACAATTGCTTTAACACGTTGCATTTGTATCCACCTCCTATGCCCTAAGCAGAAAGAGGACGACAACTAGAACAGCAAGCAATACCATTATCGTGGTATCACGCCAGTGCCACTTCAGCTGCCTGTACCTCGTCCTCCCCTCGCCTCCACGATAGCCACGAACCTCCATGGCGACTGCAAGGTCTTCAGCGCGTTTGAACGCACTCACAAAGAGAGGTACGAGCAAAGGAATGACTGCACGAATTCGCTGCTTAATAGAACCCGTACTAATGTCCGAACCTCTCGCCAATTGCGCTTTCAATATCTTATCCGTCTCATCCATCAATGTGGGGATGAAGCGCAGGGAAATTGACATCATCAGCGCAAGCTCATGAACAGGCAATTTAATTCGCTTAAATGGTCCCAGCAAGTCTTCCATACCATCCGTGATTGAAATCGGCGATGTCGTCAACGTCAAGATAGACGTCAGCAAAACCAATACAAGAAAACGAATGGAAATAAAAATACCTTGCCTCAACCCTTCTTCATATATCTTGATGAACTTCCAATCGACGAGAAGTGCTCCTTCTTTCGTAAAAAAGATATGCATGAGTAGCGTGAAAATAATCAAGAAAAGAATTGGTTTCAATCCGTTAAATAGGAAATACAACCGAATCCTTGAACTTAAAATTACGAGTAACGTAAATCCTAATAACACGGCGTACGTAACAGTATTATTTGCAAGGAAGACTCCAATGATGAAAAGAAAAACAAATGACAGCTTCGAACGAGGGTCGAGCTTGTGGACAAATGAATTGCCTGGAATATAGCGTCCGAAAATCATCTTTTCCAACATTAACGGCCACCTTCTTCCGTAGCGGCAAATGCAATTGTCTTGGCAAGCTGAGCTTCCGTTAATGCCAGTCCCTGGAGAGGACGACCAATTAACTTCTCAATGTCACGCTGGAACTTTACTGAGCGCGGTAGACCTAATCTAAAGGAGGTCAGCTTCTCTTCGTCAGCGAACACTTCCTGAGGCGTCCCAGACATGACTGAACTTCCGTTATGCATAACGATAATATTGTCCGCATAACGTGCAGCATCTTCCATACTATGCGTCACAAGAATTGTCGTTAGTTTTTCTTCCACATGGAGACGTTTGAAAAGTTCCATAATTTCAAGCCGCCCCCGCGGATCAAGTCCCGCAGTCGGCTCGTCCAATACGAGCACAGAAGGTTTAAACGCGAGTACACCCGCAATCGCAACCCGGCGCATCTGCCCTCCCGAAAGATCGAAAGGAGACTGCTGGGCAACCTCTGGAGGAAGTCCTAGCAATTCTATCAGTTGATGCGCTCGTCTCCTTGCCTCTTCTTCAGGTACACCAAAGTTCATAGGACCGAACATAATATCTTTTTCAACAGTCTCTTCAAAAAGCTGATGCTCTGGAAACTGGAATACAATACCCACATGCCTCCGGACATCTTTCAGTCCTTTCGCTTTCGTACCGGCAGTAATTGTCGTATCTCCAATTTTCACAATCCCTTCTGAAGGCTTTAACAAACCATTCAGATGCATAAGAAGTGTCGATTTTCCTGATCCGGTATGTCCAATTATTGCAGAATAAGAGCCAGAATGTATTGTCGCATCTACACTCTGCAATGCCCTTTTCTCAAAAGGAGTATCTTTTCCATACAAATATCCTACTTGCTGAAGTGAGATGTCCATAATTCATTCACCAACTCTTCTTCCGTCATATGCTCACCGACAAGATCCAGCCCATTTTCACGTAACAAACTGGATACTCTTAAAGCGAATGGTAAGTCCAAACCAATTTCCTCAAGTTCATTTCCCCGAGCAAATATCTGCTCCGGCGTACCAACAGTCAGAACTTTCCCCTTGTTCATGACAATAATACGATCTGCCAACAGCGCCTCTTCCAAATCATGTGTAATGGAAATGACCGTGAGGCCCGTCTTACGCTTTAATTCTTCTACTAAATGAATTACTTCATTACGTCCTTGTGGATCAAGCATCGACGTCGCTTCATCCATAATAAGAAGCTTTGGATGTAACGCGAGCGCCCCAGCTATTGCAACTCGTTGCTTTTGTCCGCCTGAGAGATGGTGAGGCTCCTGGTCGAGGAAATCACTCATGTTTACTTGCGCAAGTGCCTCATGAACCCGAGTCACCATTTCTTCGAAGGGAACTCCATTGTTCTCTAGCGCAAATGCAACATCATCTTGAACTGTCGAACCAACAAACTGGTTATCTGGATTTTGAAAAACAAAACCCATCCGTGAACGAATTTCCCATATATTGTTCTCAGTCAGTTTTTCAATAAATACGTTAACGTCCCCTTCTTCTGGGAACAAAAGTCCAATCATCAATTTCGCAAGTGTCGATTTACCGGAACCATTATGGCCAACAATAGCAATCCATTCATCTTCTTGTACCGTAAACGACACGCCGTCGACTGCTTTCTTTGCTACCTCGTCCTCAGAGTCATAGGAATAAGACACATTATCCATCGACAGAATTTCCTTCATCGCCTACCACCTCCGGCTACATTCACATTATGTATACTACGAAGGATCCCCTGCCAATTGACAAGGAATCCTTTTTTAAAAATGCGCTAGGCACCGTCACAAATGAACGCAGCTTAAGAACACCATTTCCAGGGGTAATAGCTGCATGACCTACATCTTGTAGGTCCGCGGCAGGCATTAGAGGGACCGGCGAAGCGGCGTTCTTTGCCAAGGAAGGCGTAAAAGAAAAGCAAGTTTAATCCTTCCTAGCTTACCCTCTTATGACCCGTGCGTCTGGTGCCTAGACATCATATTAGTCAAAAACTTATATATTGAAAAATCTGGACATTATTTTTGGATAAAAAAAAGCGCGCACCTCATCCGAAGAAATGCGCTCATATCTATGACTGGTACCAGGTGCTCAATCCGGTACCGCGGATGAGGTGCGTAGAGCTAGACCAGACGGTATAAACCGACGATCGTAACACTCAGCTTTTAAAGTTGTCGTATAAATTTTTAAAAAAAGGGTGCGGCTCTGGGTACGCCAGACACACCCCTTGAAGATTTAATCAATTGCCATTGTATATATTAAACGAGTTCGATTACAACGACAGGTGCTCCGTCGCCGCGACGAGGTCCCATTTTCATGATACGTGTATATCCACCTTGACGCTCAGCGTAACGTGGTGCAACATTATCAAAAAGTTTTTGGATTGCGTAGATTTCTTTCTCGTTGCCTTCACCGTCTGCCACTGTAACCAGTTCGCGACGGATAAATTGTGCAACTTGACGACGTGCATGCAAGTCTCCACGTTTACCAAGCGTAATCATTTTCTCAACAACTGAACGCAATTCTTTCGCACGAGCTTCTGTCGTTTGAATACGTTCGTGTACGATTAGATCTGTCGCTAGGTCGCGAAGCATTGCTTTACGTTGTGAACTTGTACGTCCAAGTTTTCTGTATCCCATAGAAGTTTCCCTCCTTCAATCTATAAATTCGCTCAATCTTCGGTGCGTAACACTAGGTTAAGCTCGTCCAATTTCGCTTTCACTTCTTCAAGTGATTTACGGCCAAGATTTCGTACTTTCATCATTTCGTCCTCTGACTTGCTAGCAAGTTCAAGAACTGTATTGATGCCTGCACGTTTTAGGCAATTGTAAGATCTAACTGAAAGGTCAAGTTCCTCAATAGTCATCTCGAGTACTTTCTCTTTCTGATCTTCCTCTTTTTCTACCATGATTTCTGCAGTTTGTGCTTCATCTGTCATGCCGACAAATATATTTAGATGCTCAGTTAGGATTTTTGCCCCAAGTGAAACAGCTTCTTTAGGACCGATGCTACCATCTGTCCAAACATCAAGTGTCAACTTATCAAAGTTCGCCATTTGGCCAACCCGAGTATTCTCCACTTGGAAGTTAACTCGTGAAACCGGAGTGTAAATAGAGTCGATTGGAATAACGCCAATTGCGAGATCCTCACGTTTGTTTTGATCAGAAGGTGCGTAACCACGTCCACGTACAGCATACATACGCATGCGCAAGTGACCGTTTTTACCAAGTGTCGCGATAGGAAGTTCAGGATTCAACACTTCTACGTCACTATCATGTGTAATGTCCGCAGCTGTGATAACACCTTCGCCTTTCACGTCTATCTCAATCACTTTCTCTTCATCTGAATAGATTTTGAGAGCCAGTTTTTTCACGTTCAAAATAATTGATGCGACGTCTTCGACGACACCTTCAATTGTTGAGAATTCATGAAGCACACCATCAATCTGGATAGATGTAACAGCAGCTCCTGGCAGTGAAGATAGAAGGATGCGACGTAGGGAGTTTCCTAACGTATTTCCGTATCCGCGTTCAAGTGGTTCGATGATAAACTTACCGAACTTGATGTCTTCGGCGATCATAATTGTTTCAATCTTCGGTTTCTCAATCTCGATCATTCATTTACCCTCCTTCAAAACATCAATGTATAGGCCGTTCCATATTGAAATCGATTTTCATAGACGGCAAATTGCAATCGCACAATCATTGTTGACATAAATTGTGTTTCTCAATCATATGGAGAAGAAGCCATTATACACGACGGCGTTTTGGCGGGCGGCATCCGTTATGTGGAACCGGGGTAACGTCTCTGATTGCAGTAACTTCAAGACCTGCAGCCTGTAATGAACGAATTGCTGCTTCACGTCCACCACCTGGACCTTTAACAGTAACTTCCAAAGTTTTCAGACCGTGCTCCATAGATGATTTAGCAGCCGCTTCAGCAGCCATCTGTGCAGCGAAAGGTGTTGATTTACGAGAACCCTTAAAGCCTAATGCACCTGCACTTGACCAAGATATTGCGTTCCCTTGCATGTCAGTGATTGTAACAATTGTATTATTGAACGTCGAACGGATATGTGCAATACCGGATTCAATATTCTTTTTCACACGACGTTTACGAGTTTGTTGTTTACGTGCCATGTTAAGAAGATACCTCCTTTACCTATTATTTTTTCTTGTTCGCTACTGTCCGTTTAGGACCTTTACGAGTACGTGCGTTATTTTTCGTGTTTTGTCCACGAACAGGAAGTCCGCGACGATGACGGATACCACGGAAGCTACCGATTTCCATCAAACGTTTGATGTTAAGGGAAGTTTCACGTCGAAGGTCACCTTCAACTTTAAGCGTGTCCATTTGTTCACGGATTTTATCAAGCTCTGCGTCAGTAAGATCGCGAACTCGTGCGTCCTCAGATACTCCAGCTGCCGCCAATACTTTTTGAGCAGTTGTTTTTCCGATTCCGAAAATGTAAGTTAATGAAATGACTACGCGCTTATCGCGCGGAACGTCTACACCAGCAATACGTGCCATATATATTGTGCACCTCCTTCAGAATTAGCCTTGTCTTTGTTTATGTTTTGGATTTTCACAGATTACCATTACTCGGCCGCGTCTGCGAATAATTTTACATTTTTCGCACATCGGTTTTACAGATGGTCTAACTTTCATCTTACCCAACCTCCTTCAGTATTCCGGAGTTACAAAAGTTTATTTAAAACGGTATGTGATACGACCACGTGTTAAATCATAAGGCGAGAGTTCCATTGTCACTTTATCGCCAGGTAGAATACGGATAAAGTGCATACGGATTTTGCCAGATACATGCGCAAGAATCGTATGGCCGTTTTCCAGCTCTACTTTAAACATTGCGTTTGGCAGTGTTTCGAGTACGGTTCCTTCAACTTCAATTACATCATCTTTCGCCATCAACCCAGTCTCCCTTCTATATCCAATAAAGGTTCTCACCATCGAGCGGCATCAGTCGCCTTTAAAGCTTCCTTCAACATATGTCCGGATTGCATGAGTGATGTTCGAAAGAGGTCTGCCACATTCCGTTTCCCTTAAGTCCGTCCTCGACTTCTTGTTATGGAAAATCGCGTCGAAATGGACACGACTGTCCAGAATGCCGTGGATGAGTTCCCAGTTACGTTATACAGTTCTTTCCACGAAATCCATTATACCTACCAAAGCAAGAAAATGCATTTACTATGTTTCAGAACCATAACCCTGCTAAAAACCATCTAGTTGTTATACCGGGCATCATATGCTTTTGCAGCTCGTTGAAACGTCCTTCTATGCTTCTATGCTATACTGCCCAAAAAATGCGTATAATATCTAAGTTCGAAAAGGATTATTGTCCGCTTCCTTGCAGAATAACGTCCAGATCCTTGAAAACGTCTTTGATGTCTTTTTGTCCATCGATATTTACCAACACCTCTTTGGAATCGTAAAACGCCAAGAGTGGTGCGGTTTGTTTCATATTTACTTCCAGACGGTTCGTGACAGTTTCCGGATTGTCATCGGCTCGCTGATAAAGTTCTCCGCCATCCTTATCACATTTACCTTCAACCTGTGGAGGATTAAAAAGCAAATGATAGGATGTACCGCAAACTTTACAGATGCGGCGGCCTGTCAGCCTCGCGATAAGTTCTTCTTTCTCGACTTGGATATTGAGAACATGCTCAATTCTCCGACCCATGTCAGCCAAAAGCTGATCAAGTGCTTCAGCTTGTGGAACTGTACGTGGGAAACCATCGAGTAGGAATCCATTATCGCAATCGGATTTGCTTAGTCTTTCACGAACAATTCCGATTGTCACTTCATCAGGGACAAGTGCTCCCTGATCCATGAACGATTTTGCTTTGACTCCAAGTTCCGTGCCTTCTTGGATAGCAGCACGGAACATATCGCCTGTAGAAATATGAGGGGTTCCGTACTTTTCGACAATTCTGTCTGCCTGTGTACCTTTACCGGCTCCTGGCAGACCCATTAATACGATATTCATACGTATTGCACTCCCATTCATATTCACATCACATAGAGATGAACCTTTGTGATTATTACTTCATGAATCCTTTGTAATGCCTTTTCACAAGTTGTGATTCAAGTTGTTTCATCGTTTCAAGTGCAACCCCGACGACGATGATTAAACTTGTTCCTCCAATTTGCGCAGACTGTGGAAGGTTTGCGATATTGATGAAGAATATCGGCATGATTGCCACTGTAGCGAGGAATATTGCCCCCACAAATGTCAATCGATACAAAGTGCTCGTTAGGTAATTTTGTGTATTTTGTCCTGGACGAATGCCCGGGATATAAGCGCCTTGCTTTTTCAAATTATCCGCAATATTCTCCGGATTCACCTGGATGAATGCGTAGAAGTATGTGAATGCAATGATCAGTATCAGGTAAAATACCATTCCAACCGGTTTCGTATAATCGAAAACGTTTGTAATTGTAGTTGTTACACTGTTAGTGCCAAAGAAGGTCGCTATTGATTGTGGTGTAATAAAAAATGCAGAAGCAAAGATTACCGGGATAACCCCTGCCGCATTAAGTTTCAAGGGCAAGTGTGTCTGTTGGCCTGCAGTCGTTTGACCTCGTCCAGTGACACGTTTCGCATATTGGATCGGAATTTTCCGTAGTGCTTCTTGGAAGTAAATAATTCCGACAGTAATCGCAATGACCAAGACGAGTAGAAGAGCCATAACTGCCAGTTTAATGAACAGTGCGTCGCCCGCATCTTGAATCTGAGTTGCGTAAAGTTGGTTGACTGCATTTGGGATTGCTGCGACGATACCAGCGAAGATTATGATGGAAATACCATTCCCAACACCTTTTGCTGTAATCTGTTCACCAAGCCATAAAAGAAATGCAGTTCCTGCCGTCAATACGATCGCGATAACCACGTATGTCGAAACACCTTCGTCTTTTATCAGTGTACCACCATACATTTGGTTGAAACCAAATGACATAGCAATTGCTTGAATAAAGGCTAGGATTATTGTGAAATACCTCGTGAACTGCGCAAGTTTCCGTCTTCCAACGTCTCCTTGTTTCGCCCATTCAGTAAATTTAGGTACGACATCCATCTGCAATAATTGCACGATGATAGATGCAGTGATGTAAGGCATAATTCCCATTGCAAGGATCGAGAAGTTCGCAAGGGCACCCCCACCAAACACGTTCAGTAAGCCAATAAGATTATTATCAGTTTGCTGTAGTGCAGTTGCATCAACGTTTGGGACTGGAATAAATGTTCCTAGTCTAAAAACAATGAGTACCAGTAGTGTGTAAAAGATTTTAGACCGTATATCTTTTACTCGCATAAAGTTGGCGATTGTCTGAAACATTAAACCACCTCGGTCTGTCCGCCCGCCTTCTCGATTGCCTCTTTAGCAGAAGCAGAGAATTTGTGAGCTTTGACAGTGATCTTTTTCTCAAGAATTCCGTTACCCAGAATCTTAATACCTGATTTAGCATTGCTCACGATGCCTGATTCAATTAGTAGCTCAGGCGTAACTTCAGTACCTTCGTCGAAACGATTAAGTGTGTCTAGGTTTACGATTGCATAATCCTTACGGTTGATGTTCGTAAAACCACGTTTAGGAAGTCTTTGGAAAAGTGGAATTTGACCACCCTCGAATCCAAGACGTACGCCACCACCCGAACGGGAGTTTTGTCCACCGTGACCTCTACCAGAAGTTTTACCAAAACCTGAACCGATTCCGCGACCAATACGCTTACGCTTAGTACGTGAACCTGCAGCAGGCTTCATAGTGTGTAATTTCATCTCATTGGCACCTCCTTATTCAAAAAATCGTAATTATAGTTCTTTAACTGTTACTAGGTGGTCTACTTTGTTGATCATGCCACGAATTGCAACATTATCTTGATGTTCGACCATTTGGTGTAATTTACGTAGTCCAAGCGCCTCCACAGTTTTACGCTGTGCTGGCTTCGAGCCGATTACACTTTTTGTAAGGGTGACTTCAAGTTTGTTCGCCATTGCATTTCCCCCCTTAACTATACAGTTCTTTCAAGGATTTACCGCGCAATTTAGCAACATCTTCAGCGCGTTTCAAATTCGATAATCCTTCGAATGTCGCACGGACCATGTTAATTGGTGTGCTTGAACCAAGTGATTTCGAAAGGATATCCGTGATGCCTGCAAGTTCTAGTACCGCACGGACAGGTCCGCCTGCGATAACTCCAGTACCTGGAGCTGCTGGTTTGATAAGGATTTTACCTGCTCCAAAATGTCCAAGCACTAGGTGCGGAGTAGTTCCTTTAACCATTGGTACAACGATTAAATTCTTCTTCGCATCTTCGATAGCTTTACGGATTGCATCTGGAACTTCTTGTGCTTTACCAGTACCAAAACCGACACGGCCATTTTTATCTCCGACAACTACGAGAGCAGTGAAACGGAAACGACGTCCGCCTTTCACAACTTTCGCTACGCGGTTAATGGTAACTACGCGTTCTTCGAATTCGCTTTTATTCTGATCATTACGACGCATGAAATGTATACCTCCTTCTTAATTAAAATTCCAGACCGTTTTCACGTGCTGAGTCTGCAAGAGCTTTCACACGGCCGTGAAATAGGTATCCGCCACGGTCAAATACTACTGACTTAACGTCCTTTTCAACAGCTTTCTTTGCGATCATCTCGCCGACTTTTACTGCTGCTGCAGTGTCTGCTTTGGATTCAGATCCGAAATCTTTTTCCATTGAAGAAGCACTTACAATCGTTACTGCATTCACGTCATCAATCAACTGAGCATAGATATGCTTGTTTGAACGGAATACGTTTAGGCGTGGACGAGCTGCAGTCCCGCTGATTTTACGACGTACGCGTGCATGACGTTTCTTACGAGTAGCATTCTTGTCTTTTTTCGTAATCATCGTGATCACTCCTTCCAGATGCCTTAAGCGGCATTATTTACCAGTTTTACCTTCTTTACGACGGACAACTTCTCCTTCGTAGCGAATCCCTTTGCCTTTATACGGCTCTGGTGGGCGTACTTTTCTGATGTTCGATGCAAGAGCACCAACGCGTTCTTTGTTGATACCACGAACAGTAATTTTAGTGTTAGCAGGAACTTCAACTTCAATTCCTTCTTCAGGTGTAAATTCAACTGGGTGAGAGAAACCAATGTTCAACACTAATTTCGAACCTTGAAGTGAAGCACGGTAACCAACACCAACTAGTTCAAGTTTGCGTTCGAAACCTTCTGAAACGCCAACCACCATGTTATTGATAAGTGAACGTGTCGTTCCATGAATAGAACGGTGTTCTTTGGATTCAGAAGGACGGATCAAAGTGATCACGTTGTTCTCCTGTTCAATTTTAATATCCGAGTTAAATGTGTTTGTAAGTTCGCCTTTAGGACCTTTAACTGTAACGAAGTTACCTTCTGCGATAGTAACAGTCACGTTTTCAGGTACCTCAATCGGCTTTTTGCCAATACGGGACATTCAAGTGCACCTCCATTCATTTGTTACGAATTACCAGACGTAAGCTACTACTTCTCCGCCTACTTGTTTAGCGCGTGCTTCTTTGTCTGTAAGTACGCCATTTGATGTAGAAACGAGGGCTATACCAAGACCGTTCAAAACTTTAGGAACTTCGCTAGTTTTAGCATAAACACGAAGACCAGGTTTTGAAATACGTTTAAGACCAGTAATAACACGTTCGTTATTTTGACCGTACTTAAGGAAAATGCGGATGATACCTTGTTTGCTATCCTCGACATATTCAACATCACGTACGAAACCTTCACGTTTCAAGATTTCTGCGATTTCTTTTTTCATGTTTGAAGCAGGTACTTCAAGCTTTTCGTGACGAACCATATTGGCGTTACGAATGCGTGTAAGCATGTCTGCGATCGGATCACTCATTGTCATTACATTTACCTCCTTCCCAAATTTAGGGGTTTACCAGCTGGCTTTTTTGACGCCAGGAATTTGTCCCTTATATGCTAACTCGCGGAAACAAATACGGCAAAGCTTGAACTTACGATATACCGAATGCGGACGACCACAACGCTCACAGCGTGTGTATGCTTGTACCGCGAATTTTGGTGTGCGTTTTTGTTTAGCAATCATTGATTTTTTAGCCACGTTTACGCCTCCCTCTTATTTACTTTTGGAACGGCATGCCGAACTGCGTTAGTAACTCATGTGCTTCTTCGTCCGAGTTTGCAGTCGTAACGATGACGATATCCATACCGCGTATTTTAGAAACTTTATCATAATCAATTTCCGGGAAAATTAGTTGCTCTTTTACGCCAAGCGTATAGTTACCGCGACCGTCGAATGCTTTTTTAGAAACACCACGGAAGTCACGTACACGAGGCAACGAAACAGCAATCAGTTTGTCTAGGAATTCATACATACGCTCACCGCGTAGTGTAACTTTCGTTCCAATAGGCATACCTTCACGAAGACGGAATCCCGCGATTGATTTCTTTGCTTTTGTGACAACAGGTTTTTGACCTGAAATAATTGTTAAGTCTTCCACTGCCGCATCTAGTGCTTTCGTGTTTTGAACAGCATCACCAACACCCATGTTAATGACGATTTTGTCGACTTTTGGTACTTGCATAACTGATGTATATTCAAACTTGCTCATAAGAGCAGGAGTGATTTCGCTTTTAAACTTTTCTTTTAAACGGCTCATCTGTTGGACCTCCTTTCATCCGTTACTTAGTTATCCAGCAATTCTCCGGATTTTTTAGCAACACGAACTTTTTTGCCATTTTCGATCTTGTATCCTACACGAGTAGGCTCGCCTGTCTTAGGATCGATCACCATGACGTTTGATACATGGATAGCTGCCTCTTGGCTGATGATTCCACCTTGAGGATTTTCCTGGTTAGGTTTCGTATGTTTCTTGACGATGTTAACACCTTCAACAAGCACACGATCCTTTTTAGGGAAAGCAACTAGGATCACACCGGTTTTACCTTTGTCTTTACCTGTGATGACCATAACTTTATCGCCTTTTTTAACATTCATTCTGTCGCACCTCCTTGATTTGGCACTATCATGTGATTAAAGAACTTCAGGAGCAAGTGAAATAATTTTCATGAAGTTGCTGTCACGAAGTTCGCGAGCAACTGGTCCGAAAATACGAGTTCCACGTGGGCTCTTGTCGTCACGGATAATAACACAAGCATTTTCATCAAATGTAATATATGAACCGTCTTTACGGCGTACTCCGCTCTTCGTGCGAACGATAACAGCCTTGACAACTTCACCTTTTTTAACAACGCCACCTGGTGTTGCTTTTTTCACCGTTACAACGACTACATCACCGATGTTTGCTACTTTACGGCCTGAACCGCCTAATACCTTAATTGTAAGTACTTCACGAGCGCCTGAGTTGTCGGCGACTTTCATACGACTTTCCTGTTGGATCATTGAGGCTACCTCCTCCCGGATTTATATACCCGAACGTTAATTAAATGATGACCGCTGTTTCGACTACTTCAAGTAGACGGAAACGTTTTGTTGCTGATAATGGACGAGTTTCCATTATACGAACAACATCTCCGATTTTAGCTTCGTTCAGCTCATCGTGGGCCTTGAATTTCTTAGAATACTTAACACGTTTACCGTATTTAGAATGTTTCTTTTGCGTTTCGATCATAACAGTAACTGTTTTATCCATTTTGTCGGATACAACGCGGCCTGTATATACTTTGCGCTGGTTACGCTCCTCAGTCATGGCTGCAACCTCCTTCATCAGTTATTTGCACTGATTTCTCTTTGACGTATAACTGTCTTCATGCGCGCAATCGATTTACGAACTTCTCGGATGCGTGCAGTGTTTTCTAATTGACCTGTCGCAAGTTGGAAGCGAAGGTTGAAAAGCTCTTCTTTCAGTGATTTCACCTTTTGCTCAATCTCTGCAGTTGTTAAGTCACGGATTTCATTAGCTTTCATTAGATTCACCACCGATTTCTTCACGTTTTACAAACTTAGTTTTAATAGGAAGTTTGTGAGATGCCAGGCGAAGCGCTTCACGCGCAACTTCTTCCGATACACCTGCTATTTCGAACATAATACGACCAGGTTTAACAACTGCTACCCAGCCTTCTACAGCACCTTTACCTGAACCCATCCGTACTTCAAGAGGCTTCTTTGTATATGGTTTGTGCGGGAAGATGTTGATCCATACTTTACCGCCACGTTTCATGTAACGTGTCATTGAAATACGTGCTGCTTCGATTTGGCGGTTTGTAATCCATGCCGAATCAAGAGCTTGTAGACCGTATTCTCCGAATTGAACTGTTGCTCCGCCTTTTGTAGTACCACGCATTTTACCACGGAATACACGACGATATTTAACTCGTTTAGGCATTAACATATTAGTTGCCTCCTTCCTCAGAGTTCTTCTGTTTCTTCACTGGAAGGACTTCTCCACGATAAATCCATACTTTAACGCCAAGCTTACCAAACGTTGTGTCTGCTTCAGCATGTGCATAATCAATATCTGCACGTAATGTATGGAGAGGGACAGTACCTTCACTATAATGTTCCGACCGAGCGATGTCAGCACCGCCAAGACGTCCAGAAACTTGTGTTTTAATTCCTTTAGCGCCAGAACGCATTGTGCGTTGGATTGCTTGTTTTTGTGCACGACGGTATGATACGCGAGTTTCTAGTTGACGAGCAATTGACTCTGCAACTAGTTTAGCGTCAAGATCCGCACGTTTAATTTCAATGATGTTGATGTGAACGCGTTTACCAGTGATGTCGTTCAACATTTTACGAAGTGTTTCGACCTCAGTACCACCTTTACCAATAACCATTCCTGGTTTAGCAGTGTGGATGCTGATGTTAACACGCTTTGCAGCACGTTCAATTTCAACTTTAGAAACAGAAGCTTCTACAAGACGTTTTTCGATGAACTCACGGATTTTCAAATCTTCGTGCAAGAGAGTCGCATAGTCTTTTTCTGCGTACCATTTAGACTCCCAGTCACGGATGATACCGACCCGTAAACCGTTAGGATGTACTTTTTGACCCACGAATTATCCCTCCTTCTTTTCAGATACCACTAATGTGATGTGGCTCGTACGTTTATTAATTGCGCTCGCACGTCCTTGTGCGCGTGGTCGGAAACGTTTCATAGTCGGACCTTCATCAACGAATACTTCGCTGATAAATAGGTTTTCGACATCCATTTCATAGTTATGTTCAGCATTTGCAATCGCTGATTTCAAAACTTTTTCTACAACCGGAGAAGCCGCTTTTGGCGTCAGGCGTAGAATCGCGATAGCTTCACCGACTTTTTTGCCTCGGATAAGATCAACGACCAAACGGACTTTACGAGAGGCAATACGGACTGTGCGGGCAGTAGCTTTTGCTTGTTGCATCAGAATAACCTCCTCTCAATTAACGTCTTGTTTTCTTATCGTCGGCGCCATGACCTCTGTATGTGCGCGTAGGTGCAAATTCACCAAGTTTGTGACCAACCATATCTTCAGTTACATAGACGGGAACGTGTTTACGTCCGTCATATACAGCAATTGTCATTCCGATGAATGTCGGGAAGATTGTTGAACGGCGTGACCATGTTTTGATAACCTGTTTTTTCTCAGATCCACTTTGTGCTTCGACCTTCTTCATTAGATGATCGTCTACAAATGGTCCTTTTTTCAAGCTGCGGCCCATGTCGGAACCTCCCTCCGTGTTTGTACTACGGTCCAATCATTGAACCGCAGTGCATTACTATTACTTCTTACGACGACGTACAATAAGCTTGTCGGATTTGTTGTTTTTCTTACGTGTTTTATAACCAAGTGTCGGTTTACCCCATGGAGTTACTGGAGACTTCATACCGATACCAGTTTTACCTTCACCACCACCGTGTGGGTGATCGTTAGGGTTCATGACAGAACCACGAACTGTTGGGCGTTTACCCATCCAACGTGAACGTCCTGCTTTACCAATGTTGATTAGTTCATGTTGCTCATTACCAACTTGACCAATTGTCGCGCGGCATACAGCAAGAATCATGCGAACTTCTCCAGATTGAAGACGTACAATAACATACTTATCTTCACGGCCAAGTAGTTGTGCAGAAGTTCCTGCTGAACGTACTAGTTGTCCACCTTTACCTGGTTTCATTTCGATGTTATGAATTGTAGTACCCATTGGAATGTTTTCTAGTGGAAGTGAGTTACCCACTTTGATATCTGATTCCGGGCCTGACATAATAGTTGCTCCAACTACAAGACCTTTTGGAGCGAGAATGTAACGTTTCTCTCCGTCTACGTAATTGATTAGAGCAATGTTAGCTGAACGGTTTGGATCGTATTCGATCGTAGCAACGCGTCCTGGTATGCCATCTTTCCGGCGTTGGAAATCGATGACACGGTATTGGCGCTTGTGGCCTCCACCATGGTGACGAACAGTAATCCTACCAGTGTTGTTACGGCCGCCTTTCCGCTTAAGCGGTGCAAGCAATGATTTTTCCGGTTTGTCAGCAGTAATCTCAGCAAAATCGGATGTAGTCATGTTACGGCGTCCGTTGGAGGTAGGTTTGTATTTCTTAATCGCCATTTGTGTTCCCTCCTTCATATAATTAGATATCTATTAGTTGTTTAACTTAGACTTCGAAAAGTTCGATGTCTTTTGAGTCAGCAGTTAGTGTAACAATCGCTTTACGGCGTCTGTTCGTATAACCAGAATGCTTGCCCATACGCTTAAGTTTACCTTTGTAATTCTGTACGTTCACTTTTTCAACTTTAACACCGAAAACTTCTTCGATAGCTTGCTTAATAAATGATTTATTAGCGCGCGTGTCAACTTCAAAAGTGTACTTTTTGAATTCCATTTGTTCAGAAGTACGCTCGGTAATGACCGGACGTTTTATAATATCACGTGCTTCCATTAACCTAGCACCTCCTCTATTTTTTGAACTGCTGCTTTAGTCATAACTAGTTTATCGTGACCGATAAGATCAAGTACGTTAATACCTGTCGCTGTTACGACACTGATTCCAGGGATGTTACGTGCAGACAAAGCCAAAGTTTCATCTAAGTCAGCTGTTACGATCAACGCTTTTCTGTTAATCGAAAGATCAGCAAGTACTTTGATAAAATCTTTTGTTTTTGGTGCATTGAATGTTAGTCCTTCAAGAACGATTACATCTTCTTCACGAACTTTCGTAGAAAGAGCTGAAAGAAGAGCCAATCTGCGGACTTTCTTCGGTAATTTGTAGCTATAGCTTCTTGGTGATGGACCGAATACGATACCACCTCCACGCCATTGTGGTGATCGGATTGAACCTTGACGGGCACGACCTGTACCTTTTTGACGCCATGGTTTACGTCCTCCACCAGCAACTTCGCCGCGACTTTTTACTTTATGATTCCCTTGACGCAATGAAGCACGTTGTTGAACCAATGCTTCGAATAAAACAGATTCGTTTGGTACGATACCAAAGATTGCTTCATTTAGTTCGATGTCTCCGACAGAAGTTCCTGCCTGATTTAATACGGATACTTTAGGCATTCCTGTTTCCTCCTTTCTTTAGTAGTCAGTTTCCTTTGATAGCGCTGCGCACTTGTAAAAGTGATTTGCGTGCTCCAGGAACGTTACCTTTAACTAGTAGCAAGTTGCGTTCAAGATCAACTCGTATAATTTCAAGGTTTTGAACTGTTACTGTTTTGCCACCCATACGACCTGGCATTTTTTTACCTTTGAATACACGTTGAGCGTCAACAGATCCGATTGAACCTGGTGCGCGGTGATGACGTGATCCGTGGGTCATAGGTCCGCGTGAATATCCGTGACGCTTGATAACACCCTGGAACCCTTTACCTTTTGATGTACCTGTGATGTCGACGATATCGCCTTCAGCAAAAGTATCAACTTTGACTTCTTGACCAACTTCGTAGCCACTAACGTCTAATTCGCGGAATTCGCGAATGAAGCGCTTAGGTGCAGTATCAGCTTTTGCAACGTGCCCTTTTTCAGGTTTGTTAGCAAGCTTTTCGCGTTTATCTTCAAATCCGATTTGGATTGATTCGTAGCCGTCTGTTTCCGTAGTCTTCTTTTGAAGAACAACGTTTTGTCCAGCCTCAATCACTGTTACCGGGATAAGATCTCCGTTTTCAGCAAAAATTTGCGTCATACCGAGTTTTCTTCCCAAGATTCCTTTGGTCATTTAGTCCACCTCCTGAATTAATGTGTGCTTTATTTAGTATCGATTAAAGTTTAATTTCAATGTCAACGCCTGATGGTAAATCGAGTTTCATTAAAGCATCGACAGTTTGTGGTGTCGGATTAACGATATCGATTAGACGTTTGTGAGTACGCATTTCGAACTGCTCGCGCGAATCTTTGTATTTATGCACCGCACGAAGAATCGTGTAGACAGTTCTTTCAGTCGGTAGTGGAATCGGACCCGATACACTAGCACCCGAACGTTTTGCTGTTTCTACGATCTTTTCAGCTGATTGATCAAGAATTCTATGATCATATGCTTTTAAACGAATACGAATCTTTTGTTTTGCCATTATTTTCCCTCCCTTGCGCCTATTTTGTTATAGACATTCTCCACGAAAATTTCCCACACACATGCCATGGCAAAGCGGCCTGGTGTGTCGGCAACCTCTCGCTTCATCGCAGTCAAAGACCAACATTCAATATTATACACATAAAAAAAGAATAACGCAAGTGCCTTGGCGAAATTCTTTTCTCAACTTTATTATTATAATTCTTTCTCTCACTCATTGCAAGTCCGAGAGTACTAACTCGGACTATTGACTACTTAATTAAAGAGCATGACTGTTACCCAACCAAACAACAACAACGGAATGTTGTAGTGAATGAATGTCGGTACACATGTATCCCATATATGATTATGTTGTCCATCGACATCAAGTCCCGCAGTTGGCCCAAGCGTAGAGTCAGATGCAGGCGAACCAGCATCACCGAGTGCCGCTGCTGTCCCAACAAGTGCAATGATGGCTAACGGACTGAATCCAAACGCCATACTAAGCGGCACGAAAATCGATGCAATAATTGGGATTGTCGCAAATGATGATCCAATACCCATTGTAACGATTAACCCGACAAGTAACATAGCGAATGCTGCCATCCCCTTATTATCCCCTAGAGCAGTGCTCGAGTATTCCACCAACTTAACAATATCTCCTGTCTCTTGAAGCACAGCAGCAAATCCATTTGCTGTAATCATGACAAATCCTACGAATGCCATCATACGCATTCCTTCATTGATTAAACCATCAGCATCTTTCCACTTAAGTGCTCCCGTAATATACAGAATCGCAATCCCAGTCACCGCACCTGCAATCATAGACTGTGTTGGTATCTGTACAGCAAGTGTGCCAATAAGTGCTAGTACTGTAAAGATGATATTACGTGTTTTAACAACCACCACTTCTTCAGTGATTTTTAACTGCTTGTCCTCATACTCTCTCGGCTTGCGATAAGAGAAGAAAATAGCAATTAGCAGTCCTACGAACAGACCAAGAACAGGAAGTGCCATCGCTTTCGGTATGTCCGCCATATCAATCGCCATACCCGCTGCCGCCATTTGCTTAGCAAGAATTTCATGGAAGATGAAACCGTATCCATATGGAAGCAAGATATATGGTGCTGTTAACCCGAATGTCAGAACAGATGCAATGAGACGACGATCTATTTTCAACATATTTAAGACATGTATAATCGGTGGCACCAATAAAGGAATAAATGCAATATGGATTGGAATAAGATTTTGCGAGAATATGGCCATCGCTAGAAGCATTAAGACAATCAATACTTTTCCTAGTGCTGTACGATCAGGCTCCCCCTCTTTCTTCACAATCCGCAACATAGCTTCAACAAGCAATTGAGGAATGCCAGTCTTCGATATAGCTACCGCGAATCCACCAAGTAATGCATAACTAAGGGCAATTGTTGCTCCTTCACCTAGACCACCAGTAAACGAGACAATCGTTTCATCAACTGATAAGCCTCCTGTAAATCCTCCCACAATCGCTCCTACAACTAGGGCTAATACAACGTTCACCCGTAATAAACTTAAAGCCAACATAACGACTATGGCGATAATAACTGCATTCATTTGTATTCCCCCTATGATTTGTTTCTTTATCCAGCTAAAGTGATGAAGCATAGTTATTAAGATAGCAGAGGATATTTCTTCTGTCAATGAATTTTTAGCGCAGCATCAGAGTCAGGATCTTCAATGAGTAATCCTTATGTTGTAGCTTGTCCATTTAACGAGATTTTATAGTTTCCTAGGCAACAAAAAAACCGCCACAAAGGGCGGTTTTAAGAAATAATTATTTAAGGATTGTTGCTACAACGCCAGCGCCTACAGTACGTCCACCTTCGCGGATAGAGAACTTCGTACCTTCTTCAAGAGCGATTGGAGCAATCAAATCGATTGTCATTTCAATGTTATCTCCAGGCATAACCATTTCTACGCCTTCAGGAAGTTCGATAACACCAGTTACGTCAGTTGTACGGAAGTAGAACTGTGGACGGTAGTTAGAGAAGAATGGAGTATGACGTCCACCCTCTTCTTTTGAAAGAACATAAACTTCAGATGTAAATTTCGTGTGTGGAACGATAGTTCCTGGTTTAGCAAGAACTTGCCCACGTTGGATGTCATCACGTGATACCCCACGAAGTAGTGCACCAATGTTGTCGCCAGCTTCTGCATAATCAAGAAGTTTACGGAACATTTCTACACCTGTTACAGTAGTAGCTTTTGGTTCTTCAACGATACCGATGATATCAACAACATCACCGATTTTAACTACTCCACGCTCAACGCGACCAGTAGCAACAGTTCCACGTCCTGTGATTGAGAATACGTCCTCAACAGGCATCATGAATGGTTTTTCAGTATCACGTGGTGGTGTTGGGATATACTCGTCAACAGCAGCCATAAGTTCCATAATTTTATCTTCATAGCCTTCGTCGCCTTCAAGCGCTTTAAGAGCAGAACCTTTAATGACAGGAATGTCATCGCCAGGGAAGTCATATTCAGAAAGAAGGTCGCGAATTTCCATTTCAACAAGCTCAAGAAGCTCTTCGTCATCAACCATGTCACATTTGTTCATGAAGACAACTAGATGTGGAACACCTACTTGACGTGAAAGCAAGATGTGCTCACGTGTTTGTGGCATAGGGCCGTCAGCTGCAGAAACAACTAGGATTCCGCCGTCCATTTGTGCTGCACCAGTGATCATGTTTTTAACGTAATCGGCGTGACCTGGGCAGTCAACGTGTGCGTAGTGACGAGTTGCAGTTTCATACTCAACGTGTGAAGTATTGATTGTAATACCGCGTTCTTTTTCTTCAGGTGCGTTATCAACGTCAGCATAAGATGCTGCTGTTCCACCTAGTCTTTTTGCTAGAACTGTTGCGATTGCTGCAGTTAGTGTAGTTTTACCATGGTCGACGTGACCGATTGTACCAACGTTAGCATGCTGCTTGGAGCGGTCGAATTTTTCTTTTCCCATTATGGAAATCCTCCTCGAAATATAAAAGTTTTTTTGTTTTTATATAGATATAGGTGCTAAAGGGGGCCCCCTCTAACATCCCATATCTATCTATTCATTAATTTAATGGATAGCAGGCTAAAATAAAAATTATTCGCCTTTGTTTTTCTTAACAATTTCTTCTGCAACTGATTTCGGCACTTCTTCATAGTGATCGAATGACATTGAGAAGTTTCCGCGTCCTTGTGTGTTAGAACGTAGAGATGTTGCATAACCAAACATATTAGCAAGTGGAACCATTGCACGAACTACTTGTGAATTACCACGAGCGTCCATACCTTCTACACGGCCACGGCGTGATGTAACATCGCCCATGATATCGCCCATGTATTCTTCAGGAATTTGAACTTCTACTTTCATCATTGGTTCAAGTAGAACTGGGTTAACTTTTGATACAGCATTTTTCAACGCCATAGATGCAGCGATTTTAAATGCCATTTCGTTTGAGTCGACATCATGATAAGAACCGTCGAATAGACGGGCTTTAATGTCGATCAAAGGATAACCAGCGATTACACCATTATTAAGTGAATCACGGATACCCGCTTCTACTGCAGGAATATATTCACGTGGAACTGATCCCCCGACAACGTTGTTAATGAATTCGAATCCTTTTCCTTCTTCGTTAGGAGAGAATTCAATCCAAACGTGACCAAACTGTCCACGTCCACCGGATTGACGCACGAACTTACCTTCAACTTCCGCCGAAGCGCGGAATGTTTCACGATAAGATACTTGCGGAGCTCCGACGTTAGCTTCAACGTTGAATTCACGGCGCATACGGTCTACAAGAACGTCAAGATGCAACTCACCCATACCAGCAATGATTACTTCTCCAGTTTCTTGGTCTGTATGTGCGCGGAATGTCGGGTCTTCCTCTTGAAGCTTAGCAAGAGCCATACCCATTTTATCTTGGTCGGCTTTTGTTTTCGGTTCAACAGAAAGTGAAATTACTGGTTCCGGGAAGTCCATTGACTCAAGAATGATCAGTGCACCAGCCTCACAAAGTGTGTCGCCAGTTCCTGTATCTTTAAGTCCAACTGCAGCAGCAATTTCTCCTGAATGTACTTCAGAAATTTCTTCACGAGAGTTCGCATGCATTTGTAGAATACGTCCTACGCGTTCACGCTTACCTTTTGAAGAGTTTTGTACGTATGATCCTGATTGAAGAACTCCAGAATACACACGGAAGAATGTCAGTTTACCTACATAAGGATCCGTCATAACTTTGAATGCAAGTGCCGAGAAAGGCTCGCTGTCGTCTGAGTGACGCTCGATTTCTTCATCAGTATCAGGATCTGTACCTTTCATAGGTGGGATGTCAAGTGGTGATGGAAGGTAGTCGATAACAGCATCAAGAACAAGTTGTACACCTTTGTTTTTGAAAGCAGTTCCGCATACAACCGGATAGAACTCAACAGCCAATGTCGCTTTACGAATCGCTTGTTTGATTTCTGCGTTTGTAATTTCATCTTCATCCAAGAATTTGTTCATAAGAGCTTCATCGAATTCAGCAACCGCTTCAATTAACTTTTCACGGTATTCTTCTGCTTGCTCACGATATTCTTCTGGGATTTCTCTTGTTTCAGCATTTAAACCTGTATCATCTTCATAGAAAACTGCTTTCATTTCAACTAAATCGATAATTGCTGCAAAAGTATCTTCTGCACCAATCGGCAATTGAATTGGATGAGCGTTTGCTCCAAGACGGTCTACAAGTGTACCTACTGAATAAAGGAAATCAGCACCAGTTTTGTCCATTTTGTTTACGAAAACTAGGCGTGGTACGCCGTAGTTAGTCGCTTGACGCCATACTGTTTCTGTTTGCGGTTCAACGCCCGATTGAGCATCAAGTACCGTTACAGCTCCATCAAGAACACGAAGTGAACGTTCAACTTCAACAGTGAAGTCTACGTGACCTGGAGTATCAATGATGTTTACGCGGTGGTCTTTCCACTCAGCAGTTGTAGCAGCTGAAGTGATTGTAATTCCGCGTTCTTGCTCCTGCTCCATCCAGTCCATTTGAGATGCACCTTCGTGCGTTTCCCCGATTTTGTGGATTTTACCAGTATAATAAAGGATCCGCTCAGTCGTTGTTGTTTTACCAGCATCGATGTGAGCCATGATACCAATGTTACGTGTATTCTCTAAGGAGAATTTTCTAGCCATGATATGATCTCCTTCCGTCTCGGATTAGAGTAGTAATGAATCGCTGAATCTTACCAGCGATAGTGAGCGAATGCTTTGTTAGCATCAGCCATTTTGTGCATTTCTTCACGGCGTTTCACAGAAGCACCAGTGTTGTTAGAAGCATCAAGGATTTCATTCGCAAGACGTTCTTCCATTGTTTTTTCTCCGCGTGTGCGTGAGTAGTTAACAAGGTAACGAAGTCCAAGAGTTGTACGGCGATCAGGACGTACTTCAACTGGTACTTGATAGTTTGCTCCACCTACACGGCGTGCTTTAACTTCAAGAACTGGCATTACATTAGTAAGTGCCGCTTCGAATACTTCAAGTGGATCTTTTCCAGAACGTTCTTTCACAAGCTCGAACGCACCATAGAGGATTTTTTGAGATGTACCTTTTTTACCGTCAACCATCATTTTATTAATAAGACGTGAAACGAGCTTCGAATTGTAAATCGGATCCGGAAGTACGTCACGTTTTGCAACAGGGCCTTTACGTGGCATGTTGTATTCCTCCTTTCAAGGTTTTTAAGCGATTTCGCTTAAATAACCATCAATCATGATTATTTTAATTAGCTTTTTTTAACTTTAGGTTTTTTAGCTCCGTACATAGAACGGCTTTGCATACGGCCAGTTACACCAGCTGTATCAAGTGCTCCACGAACGATGTGGTAACGAACACCTGGTAAGTCTTTTACGCGTCCTCCGCGAAGTAGAACAACACTGTGTTCTTGAAGGTTGTGGCCTTCACCAGGGATGTATGCATTGACTTCCAATTGGTTAGTCAAGCGTACACGTGCATATTTACGAAGAGCCGAGTTTGGCTTTTTCGGTGTCATTGTGCCAACACGCGTACAAACACCTCTTTTTTGTGGTGAGTTTACGTTTGTCATTGACTTTTTGAAGCTGTTATAGCTTTTTCCGAGTGCTGGTGATTTAGATCCCGTCACTTTTGATTTACGTGGTTTACGGACCAATTGATTAATTGTAGGCATCGGTTTTTCCTCCTTTCGAACTTCTTTTTGTAAGACCACACATCCAGGTGGTTCATTTTTGGGGTAAAAACAAAGTCTTTGTGCTTCAATGCACAAAAACTATTAATCAGTAATCGCAACCACAGCTGCACCGACTTGAATGCCACATGCATTTCCGAGTTTATCTCTCGAATCAACATACGTCACTTGAATGTCACGAAGTTTGGCTTCCTCCATTACTGGAGCAATAATCCGTTCTTCTGCATCCTGCGCAATAATAATCTCTATCACTACCCCTGCACGGATTGCTTTCACTGCCTGCTTTGTACCAATGATTGTCTTCTTTGCCTGCTCGACTTTTTCATAAGACATTTCCATATCCTCCAAAGTACAGACATCCAACTATCAACCTTTTGTATTTTATCACCTGTAAGGTAAACTGTCAACACATAAACGAAAAGTCGGGGGAGTTACTTTCGTATTCCCCCGTTTTCAGTTTAAGTTACAGAATCATAACTTACTTAGTTGTAGCTTTTTCTTTTTCTTGTTCCATTACAATATGACGGTAACGCTGCATTCCTGTTCCAGCTGGAACAAGTTTCCCGATAATAACGTTTTCTTTCAAGCCTAGTAACTCGTCCGTTTTCCCTTTAATAGCTGCATCTGTCAAGACACGAGTTGTCTCTTGGAATGATGCTGCTGATAAGAAGGATTCCGTTTCAAGTGAAGCTTTCGTAATACCGAGAATAACAGGACGACAAGTCGCTGGAATTTTATTGACTTTAAGTACTTCCGCATTCGCATCTGAGAATTGGTGAATGTCGAGTAGTGAACCTGGCAATAGATCCGTGTCCCCTGCTTCGATGATGCGCACTTTACGAAGCATTTGGCGAACCATTACTTCAATGTGCTTATCACCGATTTCAACACCCTGCATACGGTAAACTTTTTGAACTTCTTTCAAGAGATAGACTTGAACGGTAACGACGTCTTTAACAACAATCAGTTCTTTCGGATCGATAGAACCTTCTGTTATGACTTCACCTCGGTCAATCATATCACCGACATCAACTTTAAGACGGGCGTTGTATGGCGTCAGATATTTCCGCGTTTCTACTTCGCCTTCAATCGTAATTTCTTTCTGACCTTCACGTATTTCATCAATTTCAATGATTTGACCTTTGATTTCCGAAATAACTGCAACCCCTTTAGGATTACGCGATTCGAAAATTTCCTGGATACGTGGAAGACCTTGTGTTATGTCGGACCCCGCAACTCCACCTGTATGGAACGTACGCATTGTAAGCTGTGTACCCGGCTCACCGATAGATTGTGCAGCGATAATACCAACCGCTTCACCAACCTCGACTGTTTCACCTGTTGCCAAGTTAATGCCGTAACATAATTTACAAACGCCGTGCTTCGTATTACATGTGAACGCAGAACGAATTGTTATTTGTTCAAGTCCCGCATCCAAAATGGCACGAGCTGCATCAGCAGTAATCAAGCCATCTCGTTTAAGAATCAAAGCGCCTGTTTCAGGATGATAAATCGATTTCTTCGTGTGACGGCCTTCGATACGTTCATCTAGACCTTCGATTACTTCCGTTCCATCCATAAGTGCTCCGATATCCAATCCGCGATCTGTACCACAATCATCTTCACGGACAATTACGTCTTGTGCAACATCGACAAGTCGACGTGTCAAGTAACCTGAGTCGGCTGTCTTAAGAGCAGTATCCGCAAGTCCTTTACGAGCACCGTGTGTTGAGATGAAGTACTCAAGCACTGTCAGACCTTCACGGAATGACGATTTGATTGGTAGTTCAATGATTCGACCGGCCGGATTGGCCATCAGACCACGCATACCAGCAAGCTGCGTAAAGTTTGACGCGTTACCCCGGGCACCCGAGTCACTCATCATATAAATCGGGTTTGAGTGGTCAAGTGAGTCCATTAGTTTGTCTTGGATTACATCCTTAGCATGGCTCCAGTAAGAGATAACGCGATCATATCGCTCTTCCTCTGTAATGAGACCACGACGGAACTGTTGTAACACTTTATCCACTTTTGCTTGTGCTTCATGCAAGATATCATCTTTATTAGGTAGAACGACAATGTCGGATATACCAATTGTAATTCCTGCACGAGTAGAATATTTGAATCCAAGATTTTTCATGCGGTCAAGCATTCTTGACGTTTCTGTAATATGGAAACGTTTGAAGATCTCCGCAATGATATTTCCAAGGATTTTTTTCTTAAACGGTTCAATTAGTTCCTGTTCAGCAACATGCTCTTTTATATTGACAGTTCCAGATACAAAATACTTGTCTGGTGTTTCAATTTGCAAGTTGAAGTCTGACGGTTCGTTAATATACGGGAACGATTTCGGCAGAATCTCGTTGAAAATCACTTTTCCGACTGTCGTTATAAGAAGTTTTGCATTCTGTTCCTCAGTGAAAGTAGGATTATTCAAAGACCTTGCCTGAATAGCGATACGTGAATGAAGATGCACGAAACCGTTATGATAAGCAATTAGTGCTTCATCCGCATCACGGAATGAAGTACCTTCTCCTGACGCGCCTTTACGTTCCAGTGTAAGGTAGTAGTTTCCTAAAACCATATCCTGAGAAGGCGTAACGACCGGTTTTCCGTCTTTCGGGTTCAAAATGTTTTGTGCTGCTAGCATAAGTAGACGCGCTTCCGCTTGTGCTTCTGCGGATAACGGAACGTGGACTGCCATTTGGTCACCATCAAAGTCAGCGTTATAAGCTGTACAAACCAGTGGGTGAAGCGTAATCGCACGCCCTTCTACAAGGATTGGTTCGAATGCTTGAATACCAAGTCGGTGAAGAGTCGGGGCACGGTTCAATAAGACCGGATGCTCCTTAATGACTTCTTCAAGAACGTCCCACACTTCTGAATGGAGGCGTTCAATTTTACGTTTGGCACTCTTAATGTTGTGCGCAAGACCTCGTTCAACGAGTTCTTTCATAACAAACGGTTTAAACAGTTCAATCGCCATTTCTTTCGGCAGACCACACTGATACATTTTCAGGTTAGGTCCTACGACGATAACGGAACGACCAGAATAGTCAACACGTTTTCCTAGTAAGTTTTGACGGAAACGTCCTTGCTTACCTTTCAACATATGAGAAAGGGATTTCAATGGACGGTTACCAGGTCCTGTAACCGGACGGCCACGACGACCATTATCGATGAGCGCATCGACTGCTTCTTGCAGCATCCGCTTCTCATTCTGAACAATGATTCCTGGTGCTCCTAAATCTAATAGGCGTTTCAATCTGTTGTTCCGGTTGATGACCCTTCGGTACAGGTCGTTCAAGTCGGATGTTGCAAATCGTCCACCATCAAGTTGTACCATCGGGCGAAGCTCCGGCGGGATGACTGGTAACACTTCAAGAACCATCCATTCAGGTTTATTGCCCGAGTTACGGAAAGCTTCAACAACCTCTAGACGCCTGATTGCACGCGTACGACGTTGCCCTTGAACTGTTTTCAATTCTTCTTTCAAGAACTCCATCTCTTTTTCAAGATCGATAGCTGCAAGAAGACGTTCAATCGCTTCAGCGCCCATGAGCGCTTGGAATTTAGAACCATACTTTTCGCGGTAGATGCGGTATTCCCGTTCAGAAAGAAGTTGCTTTCTTTCAAGCGGAGTATCCGCAGGGTCAACGACTACATAAGACGCGAAATAGATGATTTCCTCCAGAGCACGTGGTGTCATATCAAGGATAAGACCCATTCGGCTTGGAATTCCTTTGAAGTACCAAATATGTGTAACTGGAGCTGCTAGTTCAATATGTCCCATGCGTTCACGGCGGACTTTTTGACGCGTCACTTCTACTCCACAACGGTCACAAACGACGCCTTTATAACGAACGCGTTTATACTTTCCGCAATGACATTCCCAATCTTTTGTAGGTCCAAAAATACGTTCACAGAACAGACCATCTTTTTCGGGCTTCAATGTTCGGTAGTTAATTGTTTCCGGCTTTTTCACTTCACCATATGACCATGAACGGATCTTATCAGATGAAGCAAGCCCTATTTTCATATACTCAAAATTGTTTACATCTATCAAGGAGCCTACCTCCCTCTAGTCTTATCGCTGCAATTGGCTTTTCCGAGCAAGCGCACACTTTATATTCAAAAGATAAAGGGGAAAACGTTAATTTCCCCTTAGATTCATTTATATCATTCACTAGGCTAATCAAACAGGCTGATTTTCTTTTATAAGATTCAAAGCATCTGTTGGTTGCATATCATCGTCTTCATCAAGATCGCGTAACTCGATTTCTTCAAAATCAATCGATAGCATCTTAACATCCAAACCAAGACTTTGAAGTTCTTTTATAAGAACTTTAAAGGATTCTGGAACACCTGGTTGTGGAACACTTTCGCCTTTAACAATCGCTTCGTACGTCTTCACGCGTCCTACCACGTCATCCGACTTCACAGTCAGAATCTCTTGAAGCGTATAAGCTGCCCCATAAGCTTCGAGTGCCCACACTTCCATCTCACCGAAACGTTGTCCACCGAACTGAGCTTTACCGCCCAGTGGTTGCTGTGTGACGAGTGAGTATGGCCCTGTTGAACGGGCGTGAAGTTTATCGTCGACCATGTGGGCCAGTTTGATAATATACATGACACCAACTGATACACGGTTATCGAAAGCTTCTCCTGAACGACCGTCATACAGAATAGTTTTTCCGTCACGATCCATCCCGGCTTCTTCCATCGTTTCCCAAACATCCTGTTCGTTCGCCCCATCAAATACAGGAGACGCCATATGGATGCCGAGGGTACGAGATGCCATGCCAAGATGCATTTCAAGAACCTGTCCGATGTTCATACGTGATGGAACACCAAGCGGGTTAAGCATGAGGTCAATTGGTGTGCCGTCCGGTAAATAAGGCATATCCGCTTCAGGTAAGATGCGGGAAATAACCCCTTTGTTTCCGTGACGTCCAGCCATTTTGTCCCCAACGGAAATTTTCCGTTTTTGAACGATGTATGCGCGGACCAATTGGTTAACGCCCGGTGGCAATTCATCGCCATCTTCACGATTAAATACTTTCACATCTAGAACGATCCCACCCGCGCCATGCGGTACTTTGAGGGATGTATCACGGACTTCACGTGCTTTTTCACCAAAAATAGCATGTAAAAGTCTTTCTTCAGCAGTCAGTTCAGTTACGCCTTTCGGAGTCACTTTCCCAACAAGAATATCACCATCACGAACTTCGGCTCCGATACGAATAATTCCACGGTCGTCCAAGTTACGAAGCGAATCTTCACCAACGTTCGGAATGTCGCGCGTAATTTCTTCAGGACCAAGTTTCGTATCTCTCGCTTCAGATTCGTATTCTTCGATATGGACCGAAGTATAGACATCATCTTTCACAAGACGTTCGCTCATGATTATCGCATCTTCATAGTTGTAGCCGTCCCATGTCATAAATGCCATCAGAACGTTACGACCAAGCGCTAGCTCTCCTTGCTCCATTGAAGGACCATCTGCAAGAATATCAAGAGGTTTAACGCGATCCCCTACACTACAAATTGGACGTTGGTTATAACATGTCCCTTGGTTCGAACGGATAAAGTTTTCAAGACGGTATATTGTAAGATCGCCTTTTACTTCTTTTCCATCAACTGTTTCAATACGACGAACACGAATTTCTCTAGCCTCGACATGTTCGACAATTCCATCAAACTTCGCAAGTACAGCTGCACCTGAATCGCGTGCTGATATGTGTTCCATACCAGTTCCTACGAAAGGTGATTCCGGATTGAGAAGAGGGACTGCTTGACGTTGCATGTTCGCTCCCATAAGGGCACGGTTAGAGTCATCATTCTCAAGGAATGGAATACATGCTGTTGCCGCAGAAACTACTTGTTTAGGCGAAACGTCCATGTAGTCAATTTGTTCGCGTTTAAAGACAGTGTTATCCCCTTGGAAACGACCGACGACTCCTTCACTAACAAAAGAACCATCTTCTGCAAGTATTGCGTTTGCTTGTGCTACGACGTAATTATCTTCTACATCCGCAGTCAAGTAATCGATTCTAGAAGTGACCCGACCAGAGATAGGATCAACTTTTCGATATGGCGTTTCAATAAATCCGAACTTATTCACTTTCGCAAACGTAGAGAGTGAGTTAATCAGTCCGATATTCGGTCCCTCTGGTGTTTCAATTGGACACATACGTCCGTAATGGGAGTAATGCACGTCACGTACTTCCATTCCTGCACGTTCCCTTGTCAAACCACCAGGTCCAAGTGCAGACAGCCTGCGTTTATGTGTTAATTCGGCAAGCGGATTCGTCTGATCCATGAACTGAGAAAGTTGAGAACTACCAAAGAACTCTTTAATAGATGCGATAACGGGGCGAATATTAATCAGCTGTTGCGGTACGATTGACTGCGTATCATTAATGGACATACGTTCTTTTACGACACGTTCCATACGAGAAAGCCCGATACGGAACTGGTTTTGAAGAAGTTCACCCACTGAACGTAGACGACGGTTACCGAGATGATCGATATCATCCGTGTTACCCACACCATGAAGAAGGTTGAAGAAATAACTAATTGAAGCAACGATATCTGCCGGCGTTACATGCTTGATAGAATCATCGACATACGCGTTCGATATTACGTTGATTACTTGTTTTTCTTCACTTTTCGGAGAATAAATTTTGATGGACTGGATTGTTATTTTTTCGTCAAGAACTCCACTTGCATGAGTGATCTCTTCGAAACCGATTCCTTTTTCCAAATGCGGAAGAAGACGGTCCAATGCACGGCGATCGATGAGTTGGTCTTTTTCAAGCAGAATTTCACCAGTTTCAGGGTCGACAAGTGTTTCAGCGACAACCTGGTTGAACAAGCGATTTTGTGCATGAAGCTTCTTATTCATCTTATAGCGACCTACATTCGCTAAATCATACCGTTTTGCATCAAAAAATCGTGAGAACAAAAGGTTCTTCGCGCTATCTAGTGTTGGTGGCTCACCTGGACGAAGACGTTCGTATATCTCAAGCAATGCTTTTTCAGAGCTTTCAGTGTTGTCCTTTTCAAGTGTGTTGCGCAAATACTCATTATCACCGATTAAATCAATGATTTCCTGGTCGGATGAGAATCCTAGTGCACGAAGGAGTACTGTAACTGGCAACTTACGTGTCCGATCAATACGGACGTGAACAACATCTTTTGCATCTGTTTCATACTCAAGCCAAGCACCGCGATTCGGAATAACAGTTGCACCGAAACCACGTTTACCGTTTTTGTCCGTTTTATCACTGTAATAAACACTTGGGGACCGGACGAGCTGGGAGACAATTACCCTCTCCGCACCATTAATAACAAATGTACCATTTTCTGTCATGAGCGGAAAATCACCCATAAAGACATCTTGCTCTTTTACTTCTTCCGTCTCTTTATTGTGGAGACGAACTTTTACACGTAGCGGCGCTGCAAACGTTACATCACGCTCTTTCGATTCCTCTACAGGGTATTTAGGATCCCCAAGAGTATAATCGATGAACTCCAACGATAGATTTCCCGTAAAGTCTTGAATCGGAGAAATATCGCGGAACATATCCAGCAGTCCTTCTTCTAAGAACCACTCATAAGATGCCGTCTGGATTTCAATCAGATTCGGCAGATCGAGCACTTCGCTGATCCGTGCGAAACTTCTCCGCTGACGGTGTTGACCATACTGAACTAAATGACCTGTCAACTCTTTCACCCCTTATAAAACAATATTAGTTCTTTGCGAAACCACAAAAATAGTGTATGATATCGAAAAAACAAAAAGAAAACGAGTTCTGGCAAGAGCTCATTTTCGGTTTTACCATCTTTTATACATTGTCAGTATGCCTTTCATTTCCATTATTCATGCAAAAGGGCATACGACCGCACTATAATAATTTATGCATTTTATAACATTACCATATCAATACTATCGAGTCAATTTTTTTCGACTCTTAAAATATAATAACCCTTCTTCTTAACGACTGTCTCAACATTGCCGAATAGCCCTGTTAAACAATCTATCGTCGAAGGTGCACCCTGTTTCTTTTGAATGACGATCCACAACTCACCGCCAACTTTAAGTTTCGAAAAAGCGCCTTCGTAAAATTTGAATACCGTCTCTTTTCCTGCACGGATAGGCGGATTCGTCAAAATTGCAGCAAACCCCTCTGCCGTGACATCGGATAATGCATCACTTGGATAAATCTCTGCATTTGAAATGCCGTTTTGTTTTGCATTATGCGCAGCAAGAGCGAGTGCACGTTCATTCACGTCGACCATGTGAACGCTCCGTTCCGGAAAAGATGCGGCAATCGATAAACCAATTGGACCATACCCACAACCAATATCGAGAATTAAACCTTCCGTTTCCGGCAAGACAAAAGCCTCAGCTAAAAGTTGCGAACCGAAATCCACTTCACCTTTACTAAACACGCCAGCATCCGTTTTAAATCGAAATGTTTTTCCGCGTAACTCTGCAGACCATTCTTTTGGATCACTCTTCACTTTCGGATTTTCCGAGTAGTAATGTTCAGACATACCAGTCTTCCCCCTCGTATAGAGACTTGAAACGCAAAAAAATAAGATAGCTTACGTACACTATCGGTTCGATGACCTGCTTGTCACAAGTTCAGATAAAAAAACGAAGAAAAGCTTGCCCAAATCCGACAAGCTTTTCTTCATTATTCAAAAATTACTTAACTTCGACGCTTGCGCCTACAGCTTCAAGCTTCGCTTTGATTTCTTCAGCTTCATCTTTAGTTACGCCTTCTTTGATTGCTTTTGGAGCTTCATCAACAACTGCTTTCGCTTCTTTCAAGCCAAGGCCTGTAATTTCGCGAACTGCTTTGATAACTTTGATTTTTTCTTGTCCAGCAGCAGTAAGAATTACTTCGAATTCAGTTTGCTCTTCTTCAGCAGCAGCACCAGCACCAGCCATTGCAACAGGTGCAGCAGCAGTTACGCCAAACTCTTCTTCGATTGCTTTTACAAGGTCGTTTAATTCAAGTACTGTCATTTCTTTGATCGCTTCAAGGATGTTTTCTTTAGTCATTATAATTTCCTCCTAATATTCTTTTTTTGTCGGGCTTAACCCGCAAGTGGTATTTCAGGCTGCTTTATTAAGCGCCTTGTTCTTCTTTTTGCTCTGCAACTGCTTTTGTTGCAAGCGCAAAGTTGCGCATTGGAGCTTGAAGTACGCTGAGAAGCATAGATAGTAGACCTTCGCGTGACGGAAGTTCCGCCAATGCTTTAATGTCTGCTTCTGATGCAAGTAGACCTTCGATTACGCCAGCTTTAATTTCAAGCTTATCGTTTTTCTTTGCAAAATCGTTAAGGATTTTTGCAGGAGCAACAACGTCTTCGTTTGAAAATGCAATCGCATTAGGGCCTGTTAGATGTTCGTTCAACCCTTCAAGTCCTGCAGCTTCAGCAGCACGGCGTGACATCGAGTTTTTATAAACTTTGAAGTCGATACCTGCTTCACGAAGTTGTTTACGAAGTTCCGTAACTTGACCTACAGTCAGACCACGGTAGTCGACAACAACAACAGATGCTGCTGATTTCAACTTATCAGTAATTTCACCAACTACTGCTTGTTTAGCTTCTAATACTGTGCTCATTTGGACACCTCCTAAAAAGTTTGGGTCACTTATACCGGTATGAAAAGCCCTCAATCTACCTAAGTAGACTGAGGGCTGAAAAGTCGTCATCTTTTAAAAGAAAAAGAGCGTCTTGTCCTCGGCAGGAATATTTAAGCGGCATGCGCTCCTGCTGTCTACGGTACAAATGGTTATATTCACAACAAAAATCATCTTATCAAAAGATTATCTGTTTGTCAATATTATTTATTTACTGCTACGCTTGAAGGATCAACTTTTACAGAAGGACCCATTGTCGTCGTAATGTTAACCGACTTCATGTATGTTCCTTTTGCAGTAGCTGGTTTCGCTTTAAGAACAGTTTCAAAAACAGTTGCGAAGTTTTCCGCAAGTTTAGCATCGTCGAATGAAACTTTCCCGATTGGAGCGTGGATGATTCCAGCTTTGTCCGCACGGTATTCAACTTTACCTGCTTTGATTTCTGCTACAGCTTTCGCTACGTCAAATGTTACTGTACCTGTTTTCGGGTTAGGCATAAGTCCTTTTGGTCCAAGAACACGACCAATTTTCCCTACTTCACCCATCATGTCAGGAGTTGCAACGATAACGTCAAAGTCAAACCAACCTGATTGAATTTTAGCGATATATTCAGCATCGCCTGCATAGTCTGCACCAGCAGCTTCAGCTTCTTTAAGTTTTTCGCCTTTAGCAAAAACGAGAACGCGTTGAGTTTTACCAGTACCGTTTGGAAGTACTACTGCCCCACGGATTTGTTGGTCATTTTTACGAGTGTCGATTCCAAGACGGAATGCAACTTCGACAGTTGCGTCGAAATTAACTGTGCTTGTTTTTTTCGCAAGTTCGATCGCTTCAGTAGCGCCGTATGCTTTCATGTGTTCAACTAGCTTTGCAGCTTCTGTGAACTTTTTACCTTTTTTAGCCATTTAATATTTCCTCCTCGATTGTGGTTTTAACGGGTTAAACCTCCCACGAATAAGGGTTGCGCGCTCCGGAGAACAAGCGCAACCCCCACTACAAACAACTATTGATTTATAAAATCAAGATCAGTCTTCGATCGTGATTCCCATACTGCGAGCAGTACCTTCAACCATTGCCATCGCTGCTTCAACTGACGCCGCGTTTAAATCTTCCATCTTTTGTTCTGCTATTTCGCGAACTTTATCACGTTTCACAGTAGCAACTTTCTTTTTATTCGGTTCACCTGAACCTTTTGTAAGATTAGCTGCAACCTTCAGCAAAACTGCTGCCGGTGGAGTTTTTGTAATAAAAGTAAATGAACGGTCTTCGAATACAGAGATTTCAACAGGAATAATAAGACCTGCTTGATCTGCAGTACGCGCATTGAATTCTTTACAGAATCCCATGATGTTCACACCTGCTTGTCCTAACGCCGGTCCAACTGGCGGAGCCGGATTCGCTTTCCCTGCAGGAATTTGCAATTTAACAACCTTAATGACTTTTTTAGCCACGAGACACACCTCCTTAAGTCCGTGATGTGGTAATAGGGTTGCCCCTCCCACTCATATGTGCCTGCCGACTTACGTCGGTAGAATTTGATAGTTCGTCCAGACCATTTGTTTACAGTCTGACCTTTGAAATGATACCACTATTTCACGATATATGCAAGTGGTAAACGTTTATATTTTTTGTACTTGTTCGAAGTCGAGTTCCATATTTGTCTCTCGGCCGAACATATCGACAGATACTTTCACTTTACCTTTATCTTCATCAATTTCTTCCACTTTACCTTGGAAGTTCGCAAATGGTCCTTCAAGTACTTCAACCATTTCGCCAAGCGCGAAGTCAATTTCAACTTTACGCTCTTTAACACCCATTTGTTTGAGGATGAATTCGACTTCTTCAGGAAGTAGTGGTGTCGGTTTTGCGCCGCCGCCTGACGAACCGATGAAACCCGTCACGCCCGGTGTGTTACGTACAACATACCAGGAATCGTCCGTCATAATAATTTCCACAAGAACATAACCTGGGAACGTCTTTTTCAGGACCGTGCGTTTTTTACCATCTTTGAAATCCGTTTCTTCTTCTTCCGGGATGACAACTCGGAATATCTTGTCAGACATACCCATCGTTTCAACACGTTTTTCCAGATTGGCTTTCACCTTATTCTCATAACCGGAGTACGTATGAACGACGTACCAATTTTTTTCCATATCCATAGTGACGAGGACTAAACGTCCGTCCCTCCTTTTTCCCTACAATTAAATAAAAACGCAAGCGCCTGGATTAAAGAGACGCTGGAGTTTAGGCAATTGAAAAATCCCGTTCATACTGTCAGACGGGATATTTTTCAAGGGGAATATTTATAGTGCTTTTATTATAACGCAATGTACCATTCCAACACTCGTGAAATGCCAAGGTCAACAAGTCCGAAGTAGACTGCCATGAAAACGACTGTCGAAAGAACAACAATTGTGTAACGCGTTAATTCTTTACGTCTCGGCCAGCTGACTTTTCTCATTTCCGAGCCAACGTCTTTGAAAAAACCAGTTAACTTGCTCATTATACCGTAAACCTCCGAATATAAGTATGATCCTGCTTCCTAACTAACCGCTTCATGCCGTTTGCCTATGCAATGTATGTGCATTGCAATGCCTGCAAAACTTTTTAATCGACAAACGTTCTGTTGGCTTATCTTTCCGTGCCGGCACGGAATAGTTTCGTGATCCGCATGTATCGCAACTTAAAATAATTTTTTTAGACATTCCCTCACCCCTCACGACTCAATGTTCTAAATCCGAAAAGAGTCGAGGTAACGCATGTTAAAATGCGCTAGGAGCAGAGATAAAAGCTGATAAATAGTGCTGCAACCTTATGTCCCCTGACTTCTTGAACATCTTCTCATAGTCTTGCTAAAGGGTACCATCTACCATTCATGATGTCAATACAAGGGAAATGGACGTCTACCGCACTGTATCAACTTGCATATACCGCTCGAGTTTACGTTTTATCCTCTGAAGCGCATTGTCTACAGACTTAACTTGCCTGTTTAGCTCCTCGGAAATTTCCTGATAAGACTGGCCGTCTAAGTACAGTGCCAGTACTTGCTTCTCAAGACCACTTAGTACTTTGTTCATTTCATCTTCCATTTGAACAAAATCTTCCCTGTGAATCATGAGGCCTTCAGGATCATCCAATACTGGCCCGGCTATTACGTCGAGCAATGTGCGATCGGACTCTTCGTCAAATACCGGCTTGTCCAATGACACCGAGGTATTAAGCGGGATATGCTTCTGCCTTGTCGCAGTTTTAATAGCCGTGATAATCTGCCGCGTGATGCAAAGTTCCGCAAACGCCTTGAATGAACTCAATCGATCCTCTTTAAAATCACGAATTGCTTTGTACAGGCCGATCATACCTTCTTGAATGATATCTTCCCGGTCTCCACCGATAAGAAAGTATGAGCGCGCTTTCAATCTAACAAAAGATTGGTACTTCCTAATAAGGAAATTAAGCGCATCCGTGTTACCTTCGTGGATGATTGCTATGATTTCCCCGTCGGATAATCCGGTGAAATCCGATATGCTGCCTTCAACGTATGTTTTCTCCACCACCTGGATCACCCCGGTTCGTTATCACTATTATATAACAAGTATACCGTATGGGAAATTTTTACGTCAACCGTTCATTTCATTCCTCGTCGCCATTTTTCAAATATTTCAGCAACTTCGTCAGTTAAAGGAATCTTCGAAAGCGGCCGCTGCCCTTGGATTGCCTTCACTTTTGCCGTAATGAGATCATCGATTTTATTTACTTCAAGTTCTAGCTCACGAGCTGACTTTCGGAGTGCACCATGCGCAAAAATGACCCATTGTTCTGTCAAATCTGATGTAGCTACATGAATTTGTACCCGTCTCCCCTTCAATTCAGAGACGAGCTTTTCAATTCTTTCATCTGCTGTTTCTTTTTCCCGAGTAAAGACAATCTCGACATTGTGATGCCGTTTCTTTTTTTCAATACCTGGCACAAGATGCGCATCAAAAATAATAATGACCCGCCACCCTGTATGCGCCTTGTACTCTGCCATTCTTTCGATCAAACGGTCACGTGCATCCGCGAGCTTTTTCCGCTTCATCCCGCCCAGCTCCTCCCATGCTCCGATGATATTGTATCCATCGACTAGGAGTATATCTGTTGTCATCTGCCAGACGTATGCGGTTGACGCTTGCGCAGTACCTCGTACATAAGAAGGGAGGCTGCTACAGACGCGTTCAATGATGTAACATGCCCAACCATCGGTAAATGATAGAGGAAATCGCATTTCTCTTTCAAAATACGCGACATTCCTTTCCCTTCACTTCCAATAATGATAGCAAGCGGAAGAGTCGCATCCATTAGTCTGTAATCCACCGATTTAGCAGCATCTGTCCCCGCAATCCAAACACCACGTTTTTTCAGGTCCTCCACCGTTTGCGAAAGATTGTTCACACGCACGACAGGGATATGTTCGATTGCACCAGTGGATGACTTTGCAACAACACCCGTCAACCCGACAGCACGGCGTTTTGGTATAATGACTCCGTGAACACCCGACGCGTCAGCTGTCCGTAATATGGAGCCCAGATTATGAGGATCTTCAAGTTCATCAAGAATAAGGAACAATGGATCTTCTCCACGCTCGGTTGCAACAGTAAATAGATCTTCGAGTTCCGCATATTCGTAAGCCGCAACCGAAGCGACAATCCCTTGGTGATTTACATCAAGCAAACCATCCAACTTTTGTTTCGGGACCGCCTGCACGATAATTCCTGCTTTTTTTGCCAACGATAGGATTTCACCGATGCTTTTCATATTAAGTCCTTCAGCAACCCATATCTTATTTAATTCCCTACCCGAGCGCAGTGCTTCTACAATTGGATTTTTCCCGCCGATTAATTCAGATTCAACTTCATTTTCGTTTTCATGTTCATTCATTTTGACTCTTCCTCCTTCGGCATTTCAATAAATCGAATTGCCTCACTGATTATTTCTTGCACGCGTTCTGTTCTTCCTAATAAGTGTGAATAACCGATGACCGCTTCAAAGCCTGAACTGTAATTGTACGTTACGACATCCGTATTTTTAGGTACTGAACCAGATTTCGCATTGCGACCACGTCTCATGACCGCCTCTTCTTCTTCCGTCAGAAAGCCTGATGCCTGCATCATCTTGAGTGTAGCTGCCTGTGATTTCGCGGAGACATAATGCGTTGCTTCTCTGTGCAGCACATTCGGTTTTACACGCCCCGAACGCAAAAGGTGCTCCCGTATCGCCTGTTCGTACACCGCGTCGCCCATGTAGGCAAGAGCCAGTGCTTTTATTTGTTTCACATCTATATCACGTAAGTTATATACGTTGCTCATCCTCTTTTCCAGCGCATGCCTTGTGCTGTATCTTCTAGAATGATACCTTGCGCTTTCAATTCATCACGAATTTCATCCGAACGCTTGAAGTCTTTGTTACGGCGAGCTTCGAGTCGTTCTTCGATTAACGCTTCGACATCTTCATCCAACAGTCCTGTTTCTTCGTCCATCGGCAATCCAAGAACCGTCAGTAGTCCGTCAAATGTGCGGATGAAATGCTCTAGCACATCGGATTGTGTGTTTTTTTCTACTAAATAGACGTTTGCCAGTTTCGCTAATTCGAATACCGATGCGATAGCGTTTGCTGTGTTAAAGTCATCATCCATTGCCACTTCAAAGTCGTTCTTGATTTCATCCACTTTATGAATCCAGATATCTTTCTGATCGCCGAGATCCGCAGACGTCGCAAGTCGGTGCTTCAAATTATTGTACGCTGTACGGATACGCGCAAGTCCATTCTCTGCACTGACAACAAGATCTTGCGAGAAATTGACTGGGTGTCTGTAATGAACTGACAATATAAAGAAGCGAAGTACTTTCGGATCAATCTGCTTCCTAATATCATTCACAAGAACAAAATTGCCAAGTGATTTAGACATTTTTTCGTTGTCGATATTAATGTAACCATTGTGCATCCAATAGCGCGCAAATTGTTTGCCTGTCATCGCTTCGGATTGCGCAATTTCATTTTCATGATGTGGAAACGTTAAATCTTGGCCACCTGCGTGAATATCTATTGTATCGCCAAGGTGTTCTCTTGCCATAACAGAACATTCGATATGCCAGCCCGGACGTCCCAATCCCCATGGACTTTCCCATGAAATTTCGCCAGCCTTAGCAGCTTTCCATAAGGCAAAGTCCAGTGGATTTTCTTTCTTGATGCCCTCTTCGATACGTGCACCGACCTTCAACTCATCCGTCGATTGGTGGGACAACTTTCCGTAGCCTTCAAATTTCTGCGTACGATAGTAGACATCCCCTTGCGATTCATAAGCGAAACCTTTATCGATTAGTACTTTCACGAATTTGACGATGTCTTCGATATGATCCGTCACACGCGGATGTACGTCAGCCTTACCGCAACCGAGCGCTGAAACATCTTCAAAGTAAGCAGCGATGAAGCGGTCTGTTAGCTCGCCGACCTCTTCCCCTAGTTCATTAGCCGCTTTAATAATCTTGTCGTCAACGTCCGTGAAATTCGAAACGTACGTTACATCATACCCTCGATATTCAAGGTAGCGTCTCACTGTATCAAAAGCGATAACCGGACGCGCATTTCCGATATGAATGTAGTTGTAAACAGTGGGACCGCAAACGTACATTTTTACTTTGCCCTCTTCCAATGGAATGAAAGGCTCTTTTTTGCGTGTCAGCGTATTGTAAATTTGAATTGTCATGATAAATCTCCTTCCTTTACTTTGGAAACATTTAAATGTTCGAGCCTATTTTTCAATTCACTAATTTCATCTTCAAGTGTCTGGCATCTATCCGCCACAGGATCCGGCATGTCACGGTGATCATGTTTACTCTTCACTCTAACACCGTTCGAAATGACGACTTTCCCCGGAATACCTACAACCGTCGATTCCGGCGGGACGTCTTTCAGGACAACTGAACCCGCTCCTACTTTACTGCCTTCACCAATCGTTATGGAACCGAGCACTTTAGCACCCGATGCAACAAGTACATTATCATGAAGTGTCGGATGCCGTTTGCCGCTTTCTTTACCTGTACCACCAAGAGTCACGCCTTGGTAAATAGTGACGTCGTTGCCGATTTCACATGTTTCCCCAATTACAACACCCATTCCATGATCTATGAAAAACCTACGCCCTATTTTTGCACCAGGATGAATTTCAATACCTGTGAAAAAGCGGCTAATTTGCGAAACGAGCCGTGCCAAAAACAACAACTTCCGTTTATATAAAGCATGTGCAATACGATGAGACCATAATGCGTGTAAACCTGAGTAAGTTAGAACAACTTCAAAAACAGTACGTGCTGCCGGGTCCTGTTCAAATATACATCGAACGTCTTCTTTCATTCTCTGAAACAACTCGTTCCCCCCTATAATTTCTGTGTCTAACTCCAGCGACCAAATGCTCGGGTCATAAGCCAGCCCTACTACGCGGGATAGTGCTCCGCTTCGCAGGTCCGTCTTATGCCTGTCGCAGGCCTACAGGATGTAGGTCATGCAGTGGAGAGGGATTGAACTACATCCCTCTTTGTTGCCAAGGCCAGCATGAAGCTGGTCATGCAGTCGTTGCGACAAGACGTCGCGATTTTAGACTGCCTTCCTCTTAAGTGGTGCACTTAAGCTGCGTTCATTTGTAAAGGCCGCTTCCGCTTTTCTTGTCTAGCTACATCGGCCAGATGCTCGGGTCATAAGCCAGCCCTACTACGCGGGATAGTGCTCCGCTTCGCAGGTCCGTCTTATGCCTGTCGCATCTACACGGCCGATTTCGCTTTTCTCATAAAAAAAATACGTCCCCGTCAAATAAATGACAGAGACGCATTGAATGCGCGGTTCCACTCCGCTTGGAAGGTGTTGGCCTTCCCGCTTGACGCCTATAACGCTGGCGATGCGTCCGGCCTACTTATACTTTCGGCACAGCACTCAAAGGGGCATTTCCACATTACAGAGGCACAGATCATTTACAGCCGATGATGATCCTCTCTGAAGAGCTTGCAATGTGTACTTATCCTTTTCTACGGTTTAGTTATTAACTTTCATTTTACATTTCAAACGATGAAAGTCAACGTTATTGTTTTGCGTATTTAGCGACTCGTTCAATTGTTTTTTCTTTCCCAATCAATGCAATAGATGCCTGTAATTCAGGTCCATGCATTTGACCAGTTGTTACAACACGAATCGGCATAAATAAGTTTTTCCCTTTATGGCCCGTTTCCTTTTGGACTGCTTTAATCGCGTCTTTAATAGATGCAGCATCGAATGTTTCTAGCGCTTCCAGCTTTTCTTTGAATGCAGCCATTACCTCAGGCACTTGCTCCCCAGCGAGTACAGCTTGGGATTCTTCATCATATTCAATCTCGTGATCGAAAAACTGGGCAGATAATTCAACAATTTCCGCGCCAAAGCTTAACTGATCCTGATAAAGAGCGATTAAATCATGTGCCCATGCAGCTTCTGACTCAGTCATTTCTTTATTAATGAGACCGGCATCTTGCAGATGTGGCAATGCAAAATCAATTACTTCTTCAAGATTCATCTTTTTCACGTATTGATTGTTCGTCCATGTCAGTTTTTGTTTATCGAACATGGAAGGGGATTTAGATAGACGGCTTACGTCGAACATCTTGATAAGTTCTTCGTGCGTGAAAATCTCCTCTTCTCCACCCGGCGACCAGCCAAGCAGCGCAAAGAAGTTGAACATTGCTTCAGGTAGATACCCAAGATCTTTATATTGAGAGATGAATTGAATGATCGATTCATCACGTTTTGAAAGTTTTTTACGGTCTTCGTTGACGATGAGTGTCATGTGGCCGTATTGCGGAGACTGCCAGCCAAAGACGTCAAAAATCATCAATTGTTTTGGTGTATTCGTCAAATGTTCTTCACCGCGGAATACATGGCTGATTTTCATCAAATGATCATCGATAACAACCGCAAAGTTATAAGTCGGGATGCCATTCGCTTTTACAAGAACCCAGTCGCCGACGTCTTTAGATTCGAATGATACGGTTCCACGAACTAAGTCTTCCACTTTATACGTTACGTTTTCTGGTACACGCATGCGAATAGTATGTGTAAGTCCAGCAGCTTCTTTTGCTGCCGCTTCTTCTGCACTTAAATTCCGGCATTTACCACCGTACATTGGTGCCGCAATTCCAGCAGCCTTCTGCGTTTCGCGCTCTGCTTCTAGTTCGTCTGATGTACAGAAACATTTATAAGCATGACCGCTTTCCAACATCTCTTGACCATATTTTGTATAAAGGTCAAGACGTTCCATTTGGCGATAGGGACCGTATGGACCACCAATGTCGACCGATTCATCGTAATCGATGCCAAGCCATTTTAAGTTTTCAAGTTGAGAAAGTTCTCCCGCTTCGATATTACGCTCAGTATCTGTATCCTCGATTCGAACAATGAATTTCCCACCGTGGTTACGTGCAAAAAGATAATTAAAAAGTGCTGTCCGTGCCCCCCCAATATGTAAATGGCCGGTTGGACTTGGCGCGTAACGTACGCGTACTTCTGAAGTCATATGAATTCTCTCCAATCTGATTTTACTACTGTTTGCTATTTTACCACTTGCCAGGGCTGTTTAAAAGGTGTTACGCCTTAATGAGCAGAATCGTCGCCATAGAAGCAATTCCTTCTTCTCTTCCAGTGAAGCCTAATTGTTCCGTTGTCGTCGCTTTAACATTCACTTGTGAAATATCCGCTTTCAATAGCTCAGCAATACGTTTACGAATTACTTCAATATAAGGTGACATCTTCGGCTTTTGCGCGATAATCGTGCAATCGATATTGCCAAGTTTATAGCCTTTCCCTTCTACAAGAGCCCAAATCTTTTCTAATAGCACCGTAGAATCAGCATCTTTAAATTCAGCACTTGTATCTGGGAAATGACGGCCGATATCCCCTTCAGCGATTGCTCCAAGTGCTGCATCAGTAATAGTATGTAAAAGCACATCCGCATCAGAATGCCCTGTCAGCCCCCTGTCATGCGGTATCGTTATACCACCAATGATAAGTGGGCGACCCTCTTCAAATTTATGCACATCAAAACCTTGTCCTATCCGAATCATCAAAAAACCTCCTATTTTTCTTCTAACGAAAAGCGTAAGCGCCTATAATAAATGAACGCAGCCTAAATGCGCCACTTCCTGTGGCAACAGCTGCATGACCTACATCCTGTAGGCCACCGACAGGCATAAGACGGTTTGCGAGGAGGCGTACTTCAGCCACACAGCAAAACGGCTTATGACCCAAGGGGCTGGCGCCTGGATCTAGACACTAGTTCAGGTTAAAAACTTATACTTTCTTTCTTCTCAATAAAACCTCTCCGAACAGGAGATCTTCCTGAGTGGTCATCTTCACATTGTCATACGTACCTTCAACGATTCGTACGGATTCTCCAAAACGTTCGACCAACATCGATTCATCCGTACCGAGAAATCCTTTCGCCTGCGCTTCGTCAGATGCTTCTTTCAGCAATGCATAGCGAAATGCCTGGGGCGTCTGGATGATCCATAACCTCCCACGATCCACCGTCTCCTCGACAATGCCACCCTCTGCATATTTCATCGTATCTTTTGCCCGCACACCTACAATTGCTGCACCGTGCTCGTCAGCCACTTTTACAAGCTCAGTAATGACTGTTCGACGAATGAACGGCCTTGCAGCATCATGGACAAGGACAATGCCGCCCTTGCCATGCGCTTTCATACATGCAGCCACGCTATCTTGTCGCTCCCCGCCACCGTCGACCATTGCTACCACTTTTGTAATCGCAAACTGTTCAAGCATTGACTCGATTTGCATACGTTCGTCCGGTTTTACCGCAAGGATGACCCCGTCACACGCTGGATCCTCCTCGAATACTTCAAGTGTATGGATAAGAATCGGTTTGTCATCTAATTTCAAAAAAAGTTTATTGTAGCCGGCGCCCATTCGCTGACCGCTCCCAGCTGCTGGCATCATAACTGTATAGTTCAAGACTTCTCTTCCTTTTCTTTTCATGATTAAAAACTACTTAATTCACCTTTGAAATCTTACCGTTTTTAAGTTTCGCAAATATCATTCGTCCTGCCGATGTCTGCAATACACTTGTTACGACAACGTCGATTGCATTGCCAACGTGGAATTTCCCATCTTCAACAACAATCATTGTGCCATCATCCAAATAAGCGACGCCTTGGTTATGTTCTTTACCGTCTTTAACAATAACAACATGCATATCCTCACCAGGAATAACAACCGGCTTCACCGCATTTGCAAGGTCATTGATGTTTAGCACGGAGACACCGTGTAAATCCGCTACTTTATTCAAATTAAAATCATTTGTCACAACGAGTCCACCCATCTTTTTCGCTAGATGGACGAGCTTCATATCGACTTCAGGAACGCCAGCAAAATCTTCATCTGTGATTAAGATATTCGGACCATCATCAGTTTGCATACGCTTCAGAACGTCCAGCCCGCGTCTGCCTTTCGTCCGTTTCAACGTGTCTGAGGAATCCGCAATATGTTGTAATTCAGTCAACACAAACTGCGGTACAACAAGCACTCCTTCAAGAAAACCGGTTGCCGAAATATCAGCAATCCGACCATCTATAATAACACTTGTGTCCAATATCTTGTAAAGCTTACCTTTAGTCTGAGTAGATGTATCCTCCACTTCTTTCTTTTTGAGTCCACCGCTTTTTGTAGATTGCACCGTGTGAATTATTTCCTCCCGTTTCTTAAACCCGACTTGAAAACCTAAATAGCCAAGAATAATCGACAACAGGATTGGAAGGACAGACGTTATAATCGGTATCTGGATACTGCTCACTCCAAAACTGACTAGGAACGCGACACTCAAACCGACAACAAGACCGATTGTACCGAATATCAGATCAAAAACCGGTGCTTTCAATAACCTTTCTTCCATCCACTTAATGAAATTAACAATTGGTTCTGTTAGGAAAAGGCTGATTAAAAAGAGCAATATTGCTCCTAGGATTGCAGACACGTATGGATTATTAATCCATGGGCTCGTAGTAAAAGAAAATAATTTAAATAAATGCGGTAAAAATAATACACCCAGTGTTCCACCGATAAGCAAAAATGAAACTTGAACTACCTTTTTCAACATATGAACCACCTCCTTTATTTTTTAATTATACATGTTTCCGCTTCAAACCGCCTTTATAAGGTCAGGTAAGTGTGATATTTCCTTCTATTCTGTTAGGACTCCCTCCAACATGTGAAAGTTTCTCATTTACTGCATCTTTACAGTATAAAAGTGACAGGACTGCCACAATTGCAGCCCCGTCTTCTACTCAATCTTTAAAAGCAATTTTCAGTGCATCACTGACTGTTTCTACGCCTATTACGCGAATGCCTTTCGGATATTCCCAACCGCCAATATTTGAAGCGGGAATAATCGCACGCTCGAACCCGAGTTTTGCGGCTTCGGTCACACGTTGTTCAATTCTCGATACTCGTCGTACTTCACCCGTCAGCCCGACTTCACCGATAAAGCAGTCAGACAAACCAGCCGCCAAGTCACGATAACTGGAAACGATGCTCATTAGCACAGCCAAGTCGATTGCCGGTTCATCCAACTTCACGCCGCCCGCCACTTTAATATAGGCATCCTGAGCCTGCAACAGCATCCCCATACGTTTCTCAAGTACAGCCATTAACAATGACACTCGGTTTTGATCGAGCCCAGTAGCCATACGTTTTGGATAGTTAAAACTAGATGGTGTGACAAGTGCTTGAATTTCAACGAGAATCGGCCGGGTTCCTTCCATAGATGCAACAACCGTTGAACCCGCTCCCCCCTGGGATCTTTCTCGAAGGAATAGCTCGGACGGATTCAGTACTTCTTTCAAACCGGACTGCAACATTTCAAATATCGCAATTTCATTCGTAGAGCCAAAACGGTTTTTCACACTGCGTAAAATTCGGTAAGTATGATGCCGCTCCCCTTCAAAATAAAGAACTGTATCCACCATATGCTCAAGTAACCGCGGTCCTGCAATCTGCCCGTCTTTCGTTACGTGGCCAACAAGGAAAATAGCAATATTTTGCGTTTTAGCAATGCGCATCAGCTGAGCTGTACATTCACGCACTTGAGATACACTTCCTGGTGCTGATGCTACTTCGGGATGATGTACGGTCTGGATGGAGTCGACAACGACAAACGTCGGTTTCACATCCGCTATCGTTTCGTGAATTAATCCCAAATCAGTTTCTGCATAAATATAAAGTTCATCTGATTTTACGCCAAGTCGTTCTGCACGTAGTTTTGTCTGTCGAATTGATTCCTCACCTGAAATATAAAGAACACGTTGCCCTTTGTTCGCCAACAGTGAAGATACTTGAAGAAGGAGTGTCGACTTTCCTATACCCGGATCTCCACCGATTAAAATAAGTGAGCCGGGGACAATTCCGCCACCCAAAACGCGGTTGAACTCCTCCAAGTCTGTGCCAATTCTTGGTTCTTCTATCATCTCGATTGAGCTGATAGGCAGCGCCTTTTGACGGACGCCCTCTGTATGCTGAAATGCACCACGTGGCCCTTTTTGAACGGCTACTTCAACTTCCTCTTCCATCGTATTCCATTCTCCGCAACCTGGGCACCGCCCCATCCACTTCGCCGATTCATAACCACATGATTTACACATAAACTTCGATTTTCTTTTTGCCATGGAATCCTCCGAACACGAAAAGGACAGCCCATTCCTACCGAAAAGAACTGTCGGTGGGATGGACTATCCAGTTCACACTTTATTTTTCGAGTACTTCTTCTTTTTTCGCAACTTTCGGTTGTTCAGCGTCGATTCCTGTCTTGACGACAAACTCTCCATCAACCACATCGACAAGTACTTTACTACCTACCAGTACTGTTCCTTTTAGAAGTTCTTCAGACAAACGGTCTTCAATGTGTTTCTGGATAGCGCGGCGTAGTGGCCGAGCACCATATTCCGGATCATAACCAACATCAACGATTTTGGTTTTCGCTTCATCTGTCAACTCTAGTTCAATCTCTTGTTCGCCTAGACGTTTCGTCAATTCATTCGACATAAGCGAGACGATTTTACGCAAATGTTCTTTTTCAAGTGCATGGAAGACAATCATTTCATCCACACGGTTTAAGAACTCGGGACGGAACGCTTTCTTCAACTCTTCAAGCATCGCTGATTTCATGCCTTCGTAATCGCGTCCCGCATCTCCCAGATTAAATCCGACATAACGATTTTTCCGCAATTCTTGTGCTCCTACATTGGAAGTCATGATAAGAACTGTGTTTCGGAAATCTACTAAGCGTCCTTTTGAATCCGTCAATCTGCCATCTTCCAGTACTTGAAGGAGAATGTTAAAGACATCCGGATGAGCTTTCTCGATTTCATCTAACAAGACTACCGAATAAGGTTTGCGACGAACTTTTTCTGTTAACTGTCCGCCTTCTTCATAGCCGACATACCCTGGTGGTGAACCGACTAGACGCGATGTCGAATGTTTCTCCATGTACTCGGACATGTCAACACGAATCATTGCATCTTCATCGCCAAACATGACTTCCGCAAGCGCTCTTGCCAATTCCGTTTTCCCGATACCTGTTGGTCCAAGGAAAATGAACGAACCAATCGGACGTTTCGGATCTTTCAAACCTGCACGTGCACGTCGTATTGCCCGGGAAATAGCAGTTACTGCCTCACTTTGGCCAATGACACGTTCGTGTAGCATTTCTTCCATGTTGAGCAGTTTTGCAGATTCCGTTTCAGCTATTTTAGATACCGGTATTCCAGTCCACATCGCTACAACTTCTGCGATATCTTCAACTGTCACTTCGGATTCTTTTTGACCCTGCTTTTCTTTCCAATCTGTTTTCGTTGTTTCAAGTTCTTCTTTCATCTTTTGTTCTTTGTCGCGGAACGATGCCGCTTTTTCGAATTCTTGGCTTTGGACAGCTGCATTCTTTTCAGAACGAATTGCTTCTAATTTCAATTCCAGCTCTTTCAAGTTAGGCGGTGTCGTGTATGAACGAAGGCGTACTTTTGAACCCGCTTCGTCGATTAAGTCAATCGCTTTATCCGGAAGGAATCTGTCAGAAATATAACGATCCGACATTTTAGCAGCCGCTTCGATTGATTCATCTGTAATTTTCACACGGTGATGCGCTTCGTAACGGTCACGCAAGCCATGGAGAATTTGGATTGTTTCATCGACAGTTGGCTCGTCGACTTGGATCGGTTGGAAGCGTCGTTCAAGCGCAGCGTCTTTTTCAATATATTTACGGTATTCGTCAAGCGTCGTTGCACCGATACATTGCAATTCACCGCGTGCCAGCGAAGGCTTCAGGATATTAGATGCGTCGATTGCACCTTCAGCTCCTCCTGCCCCAATCAGCGTATGCAGTTCGTCGATGAATAGGATGATATTGCCCGCTTGGCGAATCTCTTCCATTACTTTTTTCATGCGATCTTCGAATTCACCACGGTATTTCGTACCCGCGACGACTGTTCCCATATCGAGTGTCATAACACGTTTGTCACGGAGAATTTCCGGCACTTCGTTATTAATGACTTGCTGTGCGAGTCCTTCAGCAATTGCAGTCTTACCAACACCTGGTTCTCCGATAAGTACTGGGTTGTTTTTCGTTCGGCGTGCTAATACTTCAATAACACGTGTAATTTCCTTGCTACGTCCGATAACCGGATCGAGCAAGCCTTCACGTGCCACTTCCGTTAAATCACGTGCCAAGCTATCCAATGTCGGCGTTGCAGCAGAATTCGAAACGCCTTGACCTGTAGCCGAGCTATCATTACTTCCCAGTAACTGAAGTACTTGTTGACGCGCTTTGTTGAGACTAACGCCAGCGTTATTCAAGACACGCGCTGCAACCCCTTCACCTTCACGGATAAGTGCTAGCAAGATGTGCTCTGTTCCGATATAAGAATGACCCAGCTTACGTGACTCATCCACGGATAATTCAATAACTTTTTTTGCTCTAGGTGTGTAATGAACGATTGGACCGACATCCTTTGTTCCAGCACCTACAAGTTTTTCTACACCTTGTACGATTGTTTCAAAGTTGACACCTATCGCTTCAAGCGCTTTTGCAGCAATACCTCCGCCTTCACGAATAAGTCCAAGTAAAATATGTTCTGTTCCAATGGACTCGTGTTTCATGCGGATTGCCTCTTCTTGGGCAAGTTGCAATACTTTCTGTGCACGCTGTGTAAATCGATTAAACATCATATTCAGTCCTCTCCTTCTATACTATATATATACAATCAATTCCCCAAAAAACCATACATTACTCAAATGAATTCCTTTTCTAGAAAAGCGCAAGGCACCGTTCAGCCTCGACAGGTAGGAGGAATAATGCATTTCACAATCCCTCCCACGGCATATTGGCCTAGGGGCTGGCGTCTAGACACCAATCCATGCAGTATAGCTTATGTTTTCTTTCCTCTCTAGAAAGAGGTAAGAAAACAGCCACCCTTTTATACGTATTCAACCGAACACGCAGGAACTCCTTTATTGGGAAAATTGACTTTGACTATCTTTGACCTAACTATACCTAAACAAAAGACAATGTGCAAAATACCTGCTCATTCTTCCGTATTAATCTCAGTCGGAGGAGAGGATTTCTCTACATTGAGTCGTTCTCGAAACAGTTTCGCTCTGAATATATCCCGTTCTTCTTGTGATAACTCCGTGCTTGCATATTGTTGTAGGAAACCTGCCTGCATGAATATCATCAGTTCGTTCAAAATCGACATGTCAACGTCCTGGATGATGCCAAGATCGATACCGAGTCTGACGTCCGAAAGGCATCGTGCTGCCTCGCCTGACGGTAATAGTCGCGCATAACTAATTGTACCCAATGAACGGAATAGCCTGTTCTCAAGCGCAATTCGCGACTTTGAAAGTAACAATTCCCGCGATTTCCGTTCATGCCCAATTAACCGAGATGCAATGTTTCCAAGATCTGCGAGAATCTCTTGCTCCGTTTTACCAAGCGTCGTCTGATTTGACACTTGATAGACATTGCCAGGTGCTTCACTTCCTTCGCCATAACTCCCTCGGACGATGATTCCAAGCCGTGAGATAGCCGGGATAATACGATCAATCTGCTTCGTCATTGTAAGTGCCGGTAAATGCATCATCACAGATGCGCGCATGCCGGTTCCCGTATTCGATGGACAGCTTGTCAAATAACCAAAGTCTTCATCAAAAGCATACGGCAGTTCTTTTTCAAGGTAATCGTCAACCTGATCAGCCTGTTTATAGGCATCCTCAAGCTGTAACCCAGGATAGATGCATTGAATGCGGATATGGTCCTCCTCATTCACCATGACACTTATGGTCTCGTCTTCTGATAGAAGAACTGCGCCATGCCTGTCAGGAATTGCGAGTTGCGGACTGATCAGATGTTTTTCAACAAGTACTTGGCGTTCCAATGCAGGTAGATCGGACATCTTAGTATAGGAATAGCCACTTTGCATGGTATCAAGCAAAACACCCGTAACCGCTCTGTCTACCGCCATCGCTTCTTCTTCAGTGAACGCGATAGGAAAACGATAGCCTGTCAAGTTGCGTGCAAGTCGAATTCGCGTCGACATAACGATGTCCGAGTGCTCTCCGTAAGCAGTCATCCAAGGGGTTACCGCATCACGCATGAATTTTTCAATCGACATCGTTTTCTTCACCTCCAAGGGAAAGGTGTTGCTTTAGTGTATTCGCTTCATCACGCAAAGCTGCCGCTTCTTCAAAATGCTCAGCTTCTACAGCTTCTTTCATCTTCACTCGGATCTCTTCAATTTTCTTTTTAACTGCATATATTTCATTAAATGAAACCGGTACTTTCCCGGTATGAGTTGAATGGCCATTGTGAAGCTTGCCAAAAACTTGCGGTAAGCTGCCACGAAATGTGTCATAACAGTCGGCACAGCCAAACTTCCCAATATCAAGGAACTTCGGAAACGTTAAACCACATGAGGGACATTCGGGTCCTTCAAACGACTCTCCCCGCGTTTGCGGTTGTGCCTGGAAAGGATCAGAACCGCTAAACCAGTGAGATAGGAACTGCTGAATGGACAACGGCTCTTGATTGGGGTCGAAATGGAATGTTTGTGATTGAAATGCGCATTTCTCACATAAATGGCGTTCCAGCGATCCGACTACACTTTCTTGCGTAATCGTAATGGACGCAGTTCGTTCTTTACAATTTTCACATATCATCGAAAGCCACCTCATATCAGTTGGATTGGTGATTAGTTACGCTGTTCGTAAATAAGCGTCAAGAGCATTGCTTGTAAAATGCGTGCACGCATGATATCGCGGTCTGGAAGTGGCTGATGGATAGTTCTTCTATCAACCGCAGCAAGAATGAGCTTTGATTCGCGCTCCGTTATGACTTCTTCTTCAATTAGTCTGTAAACAACATCTAAAGCCATCGTATAAGAGGCTCCCGATTGGATACCGCCTAAAATATGTTCTATCAATTCTTTACGGGAATTCGCCTGAACGCGGAAAATACGTATGTAGCCACCGCCTCCACGCTTCGATTCAACCGCATAACCACGCTCCGCCGTGAAGCGGGTCTTAATAACATAATTGATTTGAGACGGGACGCACTGGAACTTTTCAGCGACTTCATTGCGCTTAATTTCGATGGTTCCACACTGTCCCTCTTCGATTATTGCTTTCAAATATCCTTCAATAATGTCGGAAATGTTTCTCATACCCTCACCTCTTTCATACGGGGGATAAGCCGTTGACTTTGACTATCTTTGACTTGATTGTACATGATATTCCGCATGTTCCGCAATCGATACGCACCAGACTTAACAAGTATCGGCATGTGACAATACGTTTTAACCGTACGAAAAAACAAAAGCGGAAGCGCCTGTTCAGAAGCATAGGAGTTCGGACGTGGAATAGCTCCTTTTGCAGGTTATCCACTGTACGAGACTTTATAGTTTTCTATATATGTTGAACAGAGGAATACGATGTATACGCTTTACAAGGGCTTTTTGGAGGCCGCTGAAAAGTCTAATACTTGGACTCCTATCAATACCGCTTCGACGCTTTGTGGATGCCTCCCGCGATAAGCCAGAAAGAAGATCCCTTTCAGTCTTATCGCTCCGGCTACCACGAAGATGCGCCTTCGCTGGATGGTCAATGTGAGAAAGAGCATTTCATTATCTGTGATGAAATCTGCAAGTTGGAGTACGTCTTTCTTGACTATAAGTAGTATCAACTAGTAATCACATTATAGTCTCGGCATATACATCTCAAAACCACATTTCTCTCGATAATAAACACCCTAGTGCAGGCGCGGCAACGGGCTCGCCAAAGCGCCAAGCGTTCTACAATCCACACCCCGAATTAAGAAGCCACTGAAAAAGTTCTTTTTTAATAGTAAGAACTAGTTGATTGTAGTGAAGAGCGGCGACTCCAGCGGGAACAGCGCGAGCTGAAGACCCCACAGGAACGCAGTGACGAGGAGGCTGAAGCCGTGCCCGCGGAAAGCGTCCGCTCGGAACGGAAATCAACGGGATTGAAGGAAACAGGACTTTTTCAGTGGCCTCCGAATTAATACTCTCTCCTTATTGAGCGCCACAGTAGATTCAATGGGATTCTTTAATTCAACATATATAGCAACTAAAAATGGAGTGCAAGGCGAATTCGCCTTGCACTCCATTTCCGTTATTCCATGCTAACATTCGTCAACTCTTTCACAGGCAAGAATAGTTCACCCGTCTCTAAATATGTCACAACAAGCTTATCGCCTTGTTGAACATAGATCGAGAGTGGCACAGCTTCCGAAGAGACGATGAAGTTGCGTCCATCATCCGCTAAAAACGAAACAAGTGTAAAATCACCGACGCGCTCTTTGAATACACGCACGACCGTTACGGCCGCTTTCGCCTCTTCCGCACTCGAGCTACCATCTACACTGCTACCTCCGCGCTGAAGAGCTGTCTTATACAATTTCAATGCTTCGTTCGGCGTATTGCCGTAAACCGATATTTCCGGATTCGCTGCTGATACAATGAAGTAATTTTGCAGGAATCCATTTGAATCGAGCACTGGCGTTAACCAACTCGCTTCTCCGTAGAAGTTATACAAGACCGGCATTTCGCCGGACCATTTCTTTTCGATGAATTTCTTCTCGATAATCTGCAGTGCCCCTTGCGAATCCATATAGGACTCTTCCAGATTACCTGAATAATACGTTGCTTTTCCTGTCTTACCATCCGTCAACGCATAGCCAAGCATCGAGTCGACACCTTCTTTTGGACTTGTAAAGTCTGTGAAGTAATACATATGACCATTCTCGTCAAAAATCGGGCTTACATTCGCCTCTGTTCCTTCATCAGATGGCAACTTGACATCTTTCTTCCCAACGACTGAATTCCAGAAACCGTGGATATAGTTCCCGAAGTAACTATTTTGCAAACTGACCGCTTCAGGTGAAACAGCCCCGTCGATGAATTCAGGTATATCTGCAAGCGAATACTTTTTCACATCACCATTAGCAGGATCGACCATTACAATCCCTTTTACATCAAAGCCGTTACGCGCGGAAATAAATTCCCCATAAGAACGGATATAATACGGTTTTCCATCGTCGTCAATTTCAAGTTGAACATCCCCGTAAAAAATAAGGTTCGGCATTTTCATCCGTATATGACGCTCCACTTGTTTGTGGAAGTAGGACGACGGTGTATACGTCATTTCTGCTTTCACAAATTTCGGGTTATCAGCCGAGTCTGTTGCACTCATCGTAAAGTAGCCAGGCGTTGTATCAGCACTCCACCATTTAAAGAAGCCCGAAAACTCCACGGGTGCAATGTAGACAAATTTGCCATCGACTTTTTGAATTTGCAGACTGCCGAGCTCATAGTAACTCGTATTCGGAACTTGCCCGAATGCTTTCTTCATCTTATTGCGCGCAAACTTCGGTGGAACACTTGCCGGCGTTTTTGTTTCATCGAACGCTGAAATCTCCACTTGCTGATCCATTTCAACTGCTTTGTATTTCTTGTCGGCGTTGAAGAGCGGCGCGCTAAGTATATATGCACCAAAAACAAGTGCACCGAGGAACAGGACCAATTTCACTTTGCGGTCTTTGCCACCTGCCGACAAAGCACCTAGCAATGTAACGACTAAAAGCACCATCCACAGAGACGTCCAGTTACGGTCCATGTTTGTCGTATAGTAAAACACGAATACGGCTATAGCAGATAATATAGCTACGGTAACAATCGCAGCTCCTCTATTAAAAGGAGTTCTTACAGTTTCCTCATCCGCACCACGCTTCGCTTGAGTACTTAATATAAATGGGACAATAACTAGACTGAACACGATGCCCACAATAATTGAGAATATAAGTAAATTAAACATATATACACCCTTTTCCACTGAGTAAGATTTTTTGTTGTTAGCTAAGTATACGGATAATCTAGGAAATAGTTTCATTTACTTAATTAAAACCGAGCAAGTTTATTTATTTAAAATAATGGGTATACAGTAGAATAGAGGATTTTTTACTACCCTTCTTTTTTCCTCGGTCTCACAATCCAAAACAAAAAACTCCGGGGTAAATAAACCATTGGAGGCAACACATTTTGAATTGGTATGAGAAGCTAAATGAATACTTCCCCGTTGAAGAGATGAAGTCAAAGGAACATATGGATGCGTTACTAACTGACAAGAAAAGTGTTTATAAGAAGGATGAAGGACCTCATCATGTGCTCATGTATGTCGAGTTCGAGAAGTTTATATTCGTCGACTACTTGTTCGTTTCAACACAATCACGCGGCATGGGACTTGGCAGCAAATTATTAACAATGTTAAAATCCAAGAATAAACCGATTCTCCTTGAAGTGGAGCCAGTCGATTATGAAGATACAGATACTGCAAAACGACTTAAATTTTACTCACGTGAAAACTTCACACATGCACAGCGCATCGGCTATAATCGTCGCTCCCTTGCAACAGGCGAAAATACGGTACTTGAAATCTTATACTGGTCACCAACTGATTCAGGTGAAGAAGAAATCTACAATGCAATGACACAGACGTACGATGAAATCCACACTTATAAAGATGAAATATTTTATGGTAAAAAGTACGATCCTACTGATAAAGTACTTATTTTTCACACAAAAGGCAAAAGAGATATTCTGCAACCATTTGATACACCTGAATCGAGTAGAGTGAACGAATCAGAAATTTGATTCGTTCGTCCCTCTCACACCACCGTACATACGGATCCGTATACGGCGGTTCAATAATTTGAGTGTACAAACTGGTACTTCACGGATATATCCATATATCCGAGTTGTGCCAGTTTTCTATCTGTTAAAGACCTATGAAGGATATAACTGGAAGAAATCCTCCAGTAACCCTTTCGGGTATTTGACCATTCAAAGGCTTTTCGCTCTTCGGTACCTAGTTGAATTAGATTTTTACATTTCGTTCGTGGGTTTTTCCACTGTTTCCAAATGTATTGCCTGATTCGTCGTTTCAACCAACCGTTTAATTCATTCATAAAGCTTTTCATTTCACCAATACCGTAGTAGTTTATCCACCCCGTCATTAGCTGCTTGATTTGCTTGAATAGAACTTCAATGCTTCTCCCTCTGTTCCGCTTTGTTATTTTCTTCAACTTTTGCTTCACAGTAGATTTCGCCTTTTGATGTGGTCGAATTTTGACGCCGTTTTTAGTTGCCAATAGGCAGAACCCTAGAAACTTTCGTTTCAGTGGACTTCCTACCGCACTTTTCTCACGATTTACGGTTAATTTTAGTTCGCCTTCAAGGAAGTTGGTTGAACTCTCCATCACTCGATAACCTGCCCGTCTACTTTTGACGTAAATATTGCAGTCATCCGCATAACGGACGAATTTGTGCCCACGTGTTGTGAGGAGTTTATCGAATTCATTCAAGTAAATATTACTTAATAGCGGCGATAAGTTCCCCCCTTGCGGGGTTCCTTCTTCGGATGCTTGAAATAAACCGTTTACCATAATACCGCTTTTGAGATATTGGCGGATAAGACGTAAAACACGCTTATCTTGAACCTTTTCCTCAATATAGTGCATAAGTTTATCGTGGTTTACTGTGTCAAAATAAGCTTTCATATCCATATCTACAACATATTTGTATCCTTGTTCGTAGTACGACTTCGCTAGGGTGATAGCTTGATGTGCACTACGCTTTGGACGAAACCCAAAGCTATTATCGGAGAACGTAGGGTCAAAAATGGGTTGTAAGACTTGATTGATTGCTTGTTGAATCATCCGGTCGATTACAGTTGGAATTCCTAGTTTTCTTACACCACCGTCTGGTTTAGGAATTTCAACCCGCAACACGGGTTGCGGGCGGTAAGTTCCGTTATGTAATTTCACTAGTAATTCTTCCCTGTGCTCCTTCAAGTATGGGAGTAGCTGGTCATAGGTTATACCATCTGAGCCTGCGGCTCCCTTATTTCTGACAACTTGTAGGTAAGCTTGATTGAGATTATTCCTTGAGAGGATTTTCTCAAACAGATGTACACCATTTTGATTGTTCAGTTCACCATGGAAATTACTATGCACTCCGTCATACCCTTCATGTTCCACATTATCTCTCTGACGGTAGCTAGGTTTCCCTATTTTCTGCGGTTTTCGCAATTTCCACACCTCCTTGTATCCTCAAAATTATTATTGTTCAGTCCTTCATGTCCTGTCAGTGAACACTACTATGACCTCTGCTGACTTCTTACGATTCATCTTCATGTCACCACAGAGATTGCACTGGTTCGTTATCATTTAACTTGCACTGTGCCCTCGTAAGACCTCCCCCGGTAAGAGCGAATACTTTCCTCCCATGTAACTGCTAGATTTACTGTATAGGTTTCGGGCAGTATTGGACTTCGGTTTGTCATGCAACCTTATCCGACCTAATTCAGCCTTCTATCTAGTTTCTGTTCGTCAGTTCAGGAGTTTGCGTCCGACTTCCTTCAGCCACTACCTCACGATAGCCACCTTGTCTTTCGCTAACAGTTCCTACTGCCAAGCCTGTAGTGGACTTTCACCACCGAGTATTCGCCCATGCAGGGCGCACATGAAAAAATGGACATCCCGTCGAAATGGGATGTCCATTTTTCAATCACACTGGAACAGGCTGTTTTGCTAAAGGTTCTAAGTCTATTTCGAATCCCATATCCTTCAGCGTTTGATAGTCTCTTTCACTTTCCTGGCCGGTTGTCGTCAAATAATCCCCAATAAAAATCGAGTTTGCCGGGTATAGCCCTAACGGCTGAAGACTGCGTAAGTTCACTTCACGCCCGCCGGAAATCCTGATTTCCTTTGTGGGATTAATGAATCTGAACAAGCATAGTACTTTCAAGCAATAGATCGGTGTTAACTCGTCTGTCCCGCCAAGGGGTGTCCCATCCACGGCATGTAAAAAGTTCACCGGAATCGAATCTGCATCCATTGCATACAAACTGCGTGCCATTGAAACGACGTCTTGTTTCGTTTCACGCATACCAATGATAACGCCAGAACACGGTGAAATACCCGACTGCTTCACAAGATCGACCGTGTTTACGCGGTCCTCATATGTATGAGACGTTGTGATACTTTCATGGTGGGCTTCCGACGTATTGATGTTGTGATTGTAACGGTCGACGCCAGCATCTTTCAATCGGGACGCTTGGTCCGGTTTTAACAGTCCAAGACATGCACAAACGGTCATATGCTCATACTTCGACTTGATTTCCTTCACGGAATTAATAACAATTTCGAGTTCACGGTTTGCAGGACCTCTCCCGCTAGCCACAATACAGTAGGTTCCTGCATTCAATTCGGCTGCTCTAGCTGCACCTGCTACAATTTCTTCTTTTTTCATCATGGCATATTTTTCGATTGGCGCTTTTGAAATAATCGACTGTGCACAATACCCGCAGTTTTCCGGGCATAAGCCAGATTTCGTATTCATTATCATATTAAGCTTCACTTTATTCCCATAATAATGTTTCCGGATTATATAAGCCGCGTGCAAAAGCGGCAGCAAGTCCTCTTCTGGACTCCCCAATATCGATAGGGCTTCCTCATCCTTCAGGACATGTCCTTCTAGAACACGTTCAGCTAACCCAGTATACTTCGTCATATTAGCGCCTCACTTTCAATACCTTATACATACGGTGTCCAAAGATTCCAGCAAGGACGGCAAGGATAATATCTTTCGGCAACGGCGGTACCATCCATAGCCACGCTACTTTGTATGTAAAGGCATCCGGTGCCGCAGCCCAGAGCTTATAGGCATAATACATCCAGTTCGTTCCGATTACATAATTTAGAACCATTCCAACGATTGCAGCAATAATATAACCATGTAATTTCCCGTTCTTTTCGACGATTTTCCCCACGATGAATGCTACTAAAATGTAAGATATGATAAATCCGAATGTCGGACTGATAATTGATCCAAAACCACCACTGAATCTCGCAAATACAGGCGCCCCTGCAAGCCCGATGAACATATAGACCGCCATTGCCAGTGCACCCCTGCGACTACCAAGAATAAGTCCCGCAAGAATCGCAAAAAATGTCTGCAATGTAATCGGCACACCACCCACAACTAGAAATGGTACAAATGCGGTAATATTTGCGCCAATCATCATCAGTGCTGCGAACATTCCACTGTAGACAAGTGTTAACGGACTCATTGCGCTTTTACTTTTTGTTTTTACTGTAGCTGTTGTCATGATCTGATACACCCCTAAAGTTTATGTTATCTTTAACAGAGTAATAGATAACACATTATGAGTCAACAAATATTTAACGCAAGTTAACACAAATGACGTATTAGCAAATAAACAAAAGACCGATAGCAAATTCGCTATCGGTCTCTCTTTAGGATTTTTCGCCTTCGTCTTTTGGAAATAAAAAGTAAGAAATGATCCCGCTCAAAATCATCGCACCAATTATAATAGCCAAGCGCGTTAATCCGGGCACTTCTTGGAATTCTTTCGTCAATTTCATCCAGCCAAACCCTCCAACGAGCAGCATGACTGGAATGACAAATTTAAAAGCTCTCAACAAACTCACCTACTGTATATCATTATGGTAGCTTTATTCTACCATAAATCTGACCTATCACCAGCCGCGGCGATTTCCACAGCCACAACCGGGACGATGTCCACAGCCAGGACGATTACCGATACCGCCAACTTGTGGACCGAATCCGCCCATTCCTGGTCCCATACCTGGACCCATTCCGCCCATTCCTGGACCGAAACCTGGTCGAGCAGGGAGTGTTTGCCCCATCACATTCTGTGTTGTTTCTGTGAAATAGTGACGTGGAATTTCAACGTTATGCACCCGATTCACATTGACGATCGGATGGATATAAGGAACTTCACGCGGTACAAATTGATCGTGACAACGATACTGCGTCGGACATACTACCGGGCGTACTTGATTACCACCCATCATATTCCCTTGATGACAATTTGGCTGCTGCCAATTACCTTGTTGCATCATACTATCACCTCCTCCTTCTAGTAGATGTGAAAAGAAGGAAGACAAACGGGCGATAGACACTATGAACTTTAATGAATATTGGATAGTTTACTAACTACAGATGTTGAAATAAAGATTCCATTCAAATCCGCTGTGGCGCTCGGGGATGCCTCCCACGAGGGACACAGGAAATAATAGAATTACTTCTTGGTATAAACTGTATAATTTATGCAAAGTACGCAAAAATTATACAAACCGAACTCTTCGTTGTTCGGTTGGCTGCCCCTTTTAAGGCGCCTTCACCCAGTTTCCACATGTATTCTTATATTCAATATAGATTATAGCGCTTAGTCTTGAACTCCTGCATTACGCATTCTTCTGTAGTATAGAAACACTCGAGTCACTAGAAAGAGTGGGCTGATGGAACTGGCAATCAGAAAAGCCAGTATTACTTTATGGACGAGAGATCTATCATAATCAATATTAAAATTCATCCATAACACAAATGTCAGCAATGCGACTGAATAACTCGCCATAATACCATTCATAATCATTATTCTTCGCACTTGCCCTTTTCGTTCCGCCTCATCGAAGCTCTTTATTTCAACCTATATAGAGCATTAAAAAAACAGAAAAACCTCACATCGCTGTGAGGTTTAGTTATTGGTAATCACGCGGAAGTTTTTTTTCATCCTCGAAGGAATCGGACTTTTCTCTTCTTTTCTCAAGCATTTCATATTGCTCATAAATAGGACCACCTTCGCCAATCATTTTTAATTTGGCGATGAAATCCTTATTAGTCCTAAGCTCCATTTCTGACGACTCAATAGGTAAACGTTCCATAGTCTATCATCCTCTCATCATTTTGCCGGGGCTAAATGCGGTGGAAAACATCCAAACGTTTATAGCATGTTCCATTTCTTTTCACTACTATTATACTAAATATTCTGCCACATGTAAATAGTAACACCTTTCACGTTTTATCGATTCACTAACAGGCTATACTATAGAAGATAAGTACGCCGGGAGGTTATTTTATGAAAAGAATTATTTTATTTGACGGTGTTTGTAATTTTTGTGATGCAAGTGTGCAGTTCATTATAAAGCGAGATCCTGCCAATCATTTTCTATTTACTTCATTACAAAGCGAAAAAGGACTGGAACTCACGAAAAAATATGCTATCCCGGAAGACGTTGACAGCTTGGTTTTGATTGAAAACGGTAAAGCGTTCACCAAGTCTTCAGCAGCGCTCCGTATCGCAAAAAAACTGGACGGATTATGGCATCTATTCTTCCTATTTATACTCGTACCACGTAAAATCCGTGACGGCGTATATAACTACGTCGCTAAAAATCGCTATAAATGGTTTGGCAAGAAAGAAGATGCGTGTATGTTGCCATCGCCAGAACAGCGGAAACGCTTTATTTAACCAACGACAAAAAGGGCCCTCCGAGTTTTCATCGAGGGCCCTTTTGTTATTCACTTACACCTGTAGCTCTTTGTTTTCCTCAGCCGTAAATGCACGTGACCTGGTCAAAAAGCGTTTGCCTTCGACACCTTCGAGTGAAAACATGCCGCCGCGACCGTTGACAACGTCAATGATTAGCTGTGTATGCCTCCAATACTCGAATTGGTTTTTGTGCATATAAAACGGTGTTTCACCAATAGTACCAAGTAGGACATCCTGATCACCTATAATCAGTTCCCCATTCGGATAACACATTGGCGATGAGCCATCACAGCAGCCGCCCGACTGGTGAAACATGAGTGGACCGTGTTTCTCTACCAAAAACGCAATGAGTTCCAGTGCAGCGTCAGTTGCGAGTACGCGTTCCGTCATCCGCACTACCTCCCTCCTTTTCGAATCAATCACGCCTCGGCGTGATTGCGTCCAGATTTTGAATTGAGCTTGAGGCCTACAGGATGTAGGTCATGCAGTCGTTGCGACAGGAAGTCGCGAACTTAGACTGCCTTCCTTAACTCCCTTCAAAATCTGTGACATCCGCCGGAGGCTTTGGGCCAACAGGATGTTGGTCATTCAGACGTTGCCGCAGGACGCGGCGTTCTTAGTCTGAGATCCACAATTCAGCGGGGTTTGAACCCCCGCTGAATGAAATTAAAAGAAACCTTGTTTGTTTTCGCTGTAGCTAACAAGCATGTTTTTCGTTTGTTGGTAGTGGCTCAACATCATTAAGTGGTTTTCACGTCCAACACCGGACGCTTTGTAACCACCGAACGCAGCATGCGCTGGGTACATGTGATAACAGTTCGTCCAGACCCGCCCCGCTTGGATGCCGCGACCGAAACGATATGCCGTATTCATGTCGCGCGTCCAGACACCCGAACCTAAGCCGTATAGCGTATCGTTCGCAATTTCAAGCGCTTCTTCTTTTGTTTTGAACGTTGTAACCGAAACAACAGGACCAAAGATTTCTTCCTGGAAAATCCGCATTTTATTATTCCCTTTAAAGACAGTTGGCTTGACGTAGTAGCCGTCTTTCAAATCGCCTTCAAGCTGATTTTGCTCTCCGCCAATCAGGCATTCCGCACCTTCCTGTTTGCCGATATCTAGATAGGAAAGAATTTTCTCCAACTGTTCAGTTGACGCTTGCGCACCCATCATGACAGTTGGGTCAAGCGGATTTCCAGTTTTAATCGCTTTTACGCGCTCAATTGCGCGGTCCATGAATTTATCGTAAATGGATTCTTGAATCAATGCACGCGATGGGCATGTACATACTTCACCCTGGTTCAGTGCAAACATGACGAAGCCTTCTACTGCTTTGTCCAAGAACGAATCGTCTTCGTCCATAATGTCTTCGAAGAAGATATTCGGTGATTTACCACCTAATTCGAGTGTGACAGGGATTGCGTTTTGTGAAGCGTATTGCATAATCAGACGCCCCGTTGTCGTTTCACCTGTGAATGCAATTTTCCCGATACGTGAGCTCGATGCAAGTGGTTTACCTGCTTCAAGACCAAAACCGTTCACGACATTCAAAACACCCGGAGGTAATAAATCTTCTATCAATTCTATAAGTACAAGAATCGATGCCGGTGTCTGTTCAGCAGGCTTCAGCACGACACAGTTTCCTGCAGCAAGTGCTGGCGCTAGTTTCCATACCGCCATCAGAATAGGGAAGTTCCACGGAATAATCTGTCCAACGACACCGATTGGCTCATGGAAATGGTACGCTACAGTATCGTCGTCAATCTGACTAACTCCACCTTCTTGCGCACGGATTGCACTAGCAAAATAGCGGAAATGGTCGATAGCAAGCGGCAGATCTGCATTCAATGTTTCACGAACCGCTTTGCCGTTATCCCACGTTTCAGCAACAGCTAGCATTTCTAAGTTTTGTTCAATGCGATCAGCAATTTTCAGTAACGTATTCGCACGTACCGTAACAGACGTTTTGCCCCAAGCATCTTTTGCAGCATGTGCCGCATCCAACGCAAGTTCAACATCCTCTGCAGTCGAGCGTGCTACTTCTGTAAATACTTTCCCCGTTACCGGCGTCACGTTATCAAAGTATTCCCCTTTAACCGGTGCTGTCCATTTTCCACCGATAAAGTTATCGTAGCGTTCTTTAAAGTTTACTTTCGCACCTTCCGTATTCGGAAAAGCATAAATCTGATTTTCTACCGCTTGTACCATTTTTCCATTCCTCCCTGTGAGTTGAATTTTTCACACAATGCCACTATATGTCGCAAACTTCCTCCGTATGCGCCTCTACCAGAAACAATTAATGTATGCGCTTACAATAGACTTGAAATAAAAAAGAAGCTTGTCCTCTTATTCTGTCAGACTATGTTGATTATTTCAACTACTAGACTTTTAAATCGTTCGACATAGATTGACAGGTTCATCGGAGGCTACTTTATTATCCGTGCGGGGTAAAATAAAGGACCCTCCCATCAGTCTATAAATCGACTTACGAGTTGGTCCTTTAAATAACACTGGTTTTACTGAGCTGTGTAGCCGCCATCCAAAATAATCGCTTGTCCAGTCATACCTTTCGCGGAACCACTTGCAATATACAAAGCTAAATCCGTTATCTCCTTCACATCGAGCAATCTTTTTTGAGGAACTAATGGGTATAGTACTTCTTCTAAAACTTGTTCAACTTCAATATTTCTTGTTTTTGCAAGGTCAGCAAACTGGTTCCTCACTAATGGTGTATCGACATACCCAGGACAAATCGCATTGACAGTAATTCCATCTGCAGCCGATTCGAGAGCAGCTACTTTCGTTAAACCAATTACCCCATGTTTTGCGGAGTTGTAAGCAGCTTTTCCAGCAAATCCAATGACGCCATTAATAGAAGCCATGTTAATAATTCTTCCAAACTGTTGTTTCTTCATATGAGGCAGTGCATGTTTGATGGCTATAAATGGTGCCGTCAACATAATTTTCACAAGCAGTTCAAACTTTTCAGTAGGGAAATCTTCGATAAATGATACATGTTGCATCCCCGCATTGTTGACAAGAATATCAATCCGCCCAAACTTCTCAACCGTAAATTCAATTGCCTTTTTGATGTCCTCTTCTTTTGTAACATCACAGACAATTCCTTCGACATTTTTTTCAATTTTGGAAAGTGCTTCATCGACGGCTTGTTGCGTTAAATCAGAGATAACAACTTTAGCACCAGCATCAGAAAACGCCTTTGCAATATCGAATCCAATTCCCCTTGCTGCTCCAGTTATAAATAACACTTGATCTTGCATCATATTCTTTGCCACCTTTACCTTTTAGATTGCTGTCCATCCACCATCTACTTTAATCGTTTCACCTGTAACAAAATTTGATAGGTTCGATGCCAAGTAAAGAACCGCTCCTGAAATATCTCCCGGTTGTGCCAATTTGCCTAAGAGAATTCGACTTTCTACATCATTTTTAAATGCTTCATCTTCAAACATTTTAGTCGTCAATTCTGTTTCAATAAATGTCGGAGCAACGGCATTTACATTTATTCCACTTTGCGCCCATTCGACTGCCAACGCTTTTGTCAGTTGAACCGCTCCACCTTTACTTGCACAATACGCCGCCCTATTATAATAACCAACAAAAGCCATTTGGGATACGATATTGATGATCCTCCCACTGCGTTGCGGAATCATGTAAGTAGCGGCTTCCTGACTGCAAAAGAACGTAGATTTTAAATTTGTATCGAGCACTTGATCCCAATCATCTTCCGTCACTTCTATCGCCGGTTTAGCGATATTAACCCCCGCATTGTTCACCAATACATCTACCGTTCCAAATTGGGCCGCTACCTCATCAACCATCGCCCGAACCTGCTTGATATCCTTTAAGTCCGCTTGAATCGATTTACATTTCGTATTGTATTGGTGTAATTCCACTAGCGTGTTATGTAGTGCATTCTCATCTCGACCTACGATAACGACATTCGCTTTTAGTTCAGCGAATGTCCGGGCAATTTCTTTTCCAATACCCTTACTACCGCCCGTTACAATAACCGTTTTGTTTTCTAAATCTGAAAAGTATGGTTTCATATTAGCATCCTCCTACTCTTTCCGATCGTTTTTTAGGAAGTGAATAAGCGTTTTCTCCCGCTCTGCATTGATTGTTTCAGAAGTTTCTTGATCCCACATATAGAATCCTTCACCACTCTTATCACCGAATTTCTTTTGATTGACTAGATTTGATAAGTGAACTCCCGATTTACTTTCATTGCTAAGATCTTCAAACAAGTAATTTGAAATCGCAGAGAAAACGTCAAGGCCTCCCATGTCCGCAGTCATTAACGGTCCCGTTATCGGCAAGCGTCTCCCAATGCTATACGTTACAGCTGCATCGATGTCTTCTTTCGTCGCAACACCTTCATCGAGCAGCGATTGTGCCTCGCGGAATAAAGCATACTGCAGCCGGTTCCCGATGAATCCCGGGACTTCTTTGTTTATCAAAATCGGCTTTTTATTCATTTCGTTCAATAAATTCATAGCACGCTCAATCGTTTCCTGATCAGTTTTCTCTCCTTTAACCACTTCGACAAGGGGGATTAAATGTCCCGGATTCCAAAAATGTGTAACGATAAAACGATTCGGGTACTCCATTTCTACCGCTAAAGAAGTTGGCGTAAATCCAGACGTATTACTCGCAAGAACAGTATCTTTACCACATATTGCTTCAATCTCTTTATACAATTCCCGCTTCATTTGACTATGCTCTGGAATGACCTCAATTATAAATGTTGCCCCTTGTACAACCTCTTCTAATGAAGTTGAAAATTCAATGCGCATACGAATTTCCTCAGCCATTGCTTCATTAAATAAATCATTGTGTACCATCACCGTTAATTTATTGCGAAGCCCTTTGTCTGCTGTTGCTAGGTCTTGTTCATTCATACCAGAGATTTTGACTTCTATCCCTGCCCACGCTGCTGATAGCGCAATTGAATGTCCCATCGTGCCACAACCGATGATTGCTAGTTTTTCCATAACGGTCTACCTCCATTTTTCGATATGATAAAATACCCAACAAACTATAACAATTAGCTTGTTGGGTATCTATTACTTACATGCCTAATGAGAATAATACGACAGCTAACACGACGCCGAGTATTGGTACTATGACCGTTAATGCGCCAAACGCAGGATATGCATCTTTATGCGTTTCGCCAGCAATTGAACGAATTGTCGTTACAACATAACCGCCCTGTGGCAATGAATCCAAAGAGCCTGAAGAAATTGCGACCACACGGTGTAACGCATCCGGATCGACACCCAAATCTAAATAATGCGGTGCAAGCAACGGTAAAGCAATCGCCTGTCCACCTGATGATGATCCAGTTAAACCTGCAATAACCGCTACTGCAAGTCCTCCTCCTATGAGAGGACTGCCTGGTATAGCCGTCATAAAACTAACAGCATCACCAAACGCGGGCGTTGCTTTTATGACTCCGCCAAACCCTACAACCGCGGCTGTATTGGCAATTGCAATAACTGCACCCATTGTTCCTTCTGAAACCGCTTTCCCAAAGTTCGAGAAATACTTTCTGTTGATTAAATACGTTGCGATTACACCACTCGTAAGAGCAACAATTAACGCAGATGTCCCCAATGAGTTATGGAATATAAATGAGATAATCAACACAACAAGTAAGGGAATTACACTTAACAATGGACTCGGTAAATGCTCCCTCACCTCATGATGATCCGTTTCTCTATCAACAAAATGTTCGCCTTTTGCCAACGCTTTTGAAATCATTTTTTTCAGCCACCAATAGCCGAAGATCGCCATAAATGCAGCTACAATTGCACTTACTTGCCATCCAGCATATGCAGTTGTTCCAAGGAACTCAATTGGAATCCAGTTTTGAATTTCTGGTGAACCCGCAGAAGTCATGGTAAACGTTGTAGATCCAAATGCTAATGTCGCTGGGATGAATCTTCTTGGTAAGTTTGCTTCTTTAAACAAACTGATGGCCATTGGATAAACAGAAAATGCAACGACGAATAAACTAACTCCCCCATACGTCAGGATTGCACAGGCGATTACAACAGCAAGAGCTGCCCGTTTCATGCCAAGCTTGCCTACAATCCATTTCGAAACACTTTCTGCTGCACCGCTATCTTCCATAACTTTACCGAAAATTGCTCCAGTCAAGAACATTAAATACCATGAGCCGATGAAACTTGAAAAACCGCCCATATAATTTGTTACAAAGTTAGCTATCCCTTCATCCGGTACTCCCGGAAATAATGGAAGGCCACTTAATAGTGCAACAACGAGCGCTGACAGCGGAGCAGCAATTAGTAAGTTCATGCCCTTCATTGTCAAATAAATCAATAATGCTAGTCCCCCAAATAACCCTATCATCCCTAACATCGAATCGCCTGCCCCCTCTGCAGAAAAGAAATTATGCTTTCTTTCCGTACCTTCTTACTCGTAATAACGCTTGTTCAGCATGACCTGCAAAGTTCTCCAATTGACAGAGACGCGCTGCATATTCGCCGATATAAGCACTCGCTTCAGGTGTCACTTTTTGGTACGTTACCGTTTTGATAAACTTACCTACCCATAGACCGCCAGTATAACGAGCTGCACCTTTTGTTGGTAATGTATGATTCGTTCCAATCACTTTATCGCCGTATGCAACGTTCGTTTCAGGCCCTAGGAATAGACAACCGTAATTTGTCATGTTTTCTAAGAAATAATTCGGATCTGCTGTTAGAATTTCAACGTGTTCAAACGCTAGTCGGTCGGCTTCTACAAGCGCTTCTTCAATGCTATCCACTAACAGGATTTGGCCGTAATCATCCCATGAAACGCGTGCAACGTCAGCCGTTGGTAATACTTTAAGTTGTCTTTCGATTTCTTCTACAGTTTCATAAGCAAGTTTTTCCGAAGTCGTAATTAAGGCACCCGGAGATGTTGGACCGTGTTCACCTTGTCCAAGAATATCCGTAGCAATCATTTCAGCATCTGCTGTTTCATCCGCAACAACTAATGTTTCAGTAGGTCCAGCAAACAAGTCAATTCCTACGCGACCAAATAGTTGTCTTTTTGCTTCTGCCACGAAAGCGTTTCCAGGCCCGACAATCATATCGACAGATTGGATCGTTTCAGTTCCAATCGCCATAGCAGCCATCGCTTGAATTCCACCTAATAAATAGATTTCGTCCGCACCCGCCAAATACATTGCCGTGATTGTTGCATTCGGGATTTCACCGTTAATTGGCGGCGTGCAAGCGATTACACGCTTGACACCAGCAACTTTTGCTGTCAACACGCTCATATGAGCAGAAGCAACCATAGGGTAACGTCCACCAGGAATATAACAGCCGACGCTGCTTACAGGGATATTTTTATGCCCTAAAATAACGCCTGGAATGTTTTCTACTTCTACATCGTTCATTGACGCTAATTGCGCTTCTGCAAATTCACGAATGTTCTTTTGAGCAAATTTAATATCTTCGATTACTTCCGCAGGTACTTGCGCTACGATTTCTTTAATTTGTTCTTCGGTTAATCTGAATGCCTCAGGCGACCATTTATCAAATTTCTCGGAGAACTCACGAACCGCTTCGTCTCCTCTATTCTCAATTTCTTGAATAGCATTCGCTACAATTTTCGATACTTCAAGATTGTTTTTAGTCAATTCTTCTTGTGATTTACCAGCTTTCAATACTCTAACCATTTTATTTCCTCCTCTTTCTTTCTTGCATACGTATGCAAAGCACTTTATAGGTAAAGAGTATTTCAAATACTCTAGGAAGTCAACCTTTTTTTATGTCGTTTTACGCTCGATTAAAATCCCATTTACCTCTATATTGTCAGCAAAACCTGTGTACTCCTCTATTTCCGACATTAAATAACTGACTGTTTGATTTACCATTTCATTAATCGGTTGTGCCCAAGTCGTTAGACTATACGTCGGCCACGAAGCCATTTCAATATTATCAAACCCAATTACTTTCGTAGCTTCCGGAATAGCAATCGAACTTTCACGAAGTGCATCCAACACGCCTAACGCCATGATATCGTTCGCCACAAAAAATGAATCTGGAATTCCATTTTCATTTATCACTTGCTGGGCAATTTTATATCCGCCCTCATATGTATAATCCGATCCAATCCTTTTCAGGGCAATGTTATTTTTCGTAAGAGCTTCAGTAAAGCCTTGTTCCCGCTCTTTACTTGTCGATGTATTTTGATTCCCTGCAATATAAATGATATCCGAACTACCTTTATCAACAAGAAATTGTGCAATTTCCTTACTTGCCTCTAAATTATTACAACACACAGAGTAAAAATCATTACTCGCGATTTTTCTGTTAAAAAGCACCAAAGGAATTTTATATCTTTTAAAGTCTTCTATAGCATTTAAAGACAGTGACGCGTCTGTAATAATGACACCTGCAACATTATAATTAAATAAAATATCGATATCTTCTTTTTGTATTTCGTCATTATTCGTGTATACAAACATAATGCTATAGCCCAAACTTTTAAAGGTCGTTGTAAATTGCTTTAAAACTTGAGGATAAAAAGGATTTTGAATACCCTTCATCACTATACCAACGATTTTCGTTCGATTCGTAATTAAACTCCTCGCCAACTCATTTGGCCGATAGCCTAATTCTTTCGCGGCAGCTAGCACCTTTTCCCTTGTTTTCGCAGACACTGTGGCACCTTCAAAGTAAACTCTGGACACAGACGATTGAGATACGCCCGCATGTTTTGCGACATCCATCGCAGTAATTAACTTTTGCACTTCACTCACACCTTTGGAATCATATTATTGATTCAACTATACCCTCAAAACAGCTACTTCATCAATCGTTAACTTCTTGGTAATAGTTTGTTCATATCTGCCAACTAGAATAAAGAGTATCAGATGAAACGGGAGGAATTATCATGGAGACAGAAAATAGAAACAAACCGGGTAAACGATTTTTAGCAACACTAGGAGCAGGTGTTATTGGTTCGGTATTAACGTTAGCGGTCGTAGTCAATACAGATCTACTACAAGGCGGTTCCGCTGAAGTGGTACCTGTCACTACGGATACGGTTCCCTATAATGTACAGCAAACAAGCACTAAAGATATACCGTCACTTTCCGATATGGTAGAACAGTCTTCCGGTGCAATTGTCGGGATTGTCAATTACCAAAAAGGGAATAATCCTTTTTCACAGCAAGCTGAAAGTACCAAGAGCGGTTCCGGTTCGGGTGTCATTTATAAAATAGAAGGTGACAAAGCATTTATCGTGACGAATAACCACGTCATCGAAGGCGCAGAAAAGCTTGAGGTTTCACTTGAAAGCGGAGAGACAACAACGGCTACGCTCGTTGGAAAAGATGCACTAAGTGACCTTGCTGTCCTAACTATCGATGCGAAGTATGCACACACTTCCCTAGAATTCGGCGACTCCGATAAACTTCGTGCAGGAGACGATGTCATCGCCATCGGTAATCCCCTTGGCCTCGACTTCTCCGGTACAGTAACCCAAGGGATTGTTAGTGCAGTCAATCGGTCCATCAACGTGAAGACTTCTGCGGGCGAATGGGAAATGAATGTAATCCAAACGGACGCAGCCATTAACCCCGGGAACAGCGGTGGCGCACTCCTCAATGCAGCAGGACAAGTCATTGGCATTAACAGCTTAAAAATTTCTGAAAGTGGTGTCGAAGGACTTGGCTTTGCGATTCCAAGTAACGAAGTCATTCCATTAATTGAAGAAATGACAACAAATGGACAAGTTGAACGCCCATATATCGGGATTGGACTTGCGGATCTTGATCAGGTGCCACGGACCTATTTGCAAGGTCTTCCGAGTGAAATTAAAGCTGGCGTGGTAATTGCAAATATTGATCCTGAATCTGCAGCAGGAAAAGCGGGCCTCGATGTAGAAGATATAATAACAGCGATTAATGGTACTGAAGTGAAGAACTCAACAGAGCTACGGAAGTTCTTGTACACGAATCTTGCTGTCGGTGACAAAGCAACATTTACGATTTATCGCGGTTCCGAGTTGAAAACGGTTGACGTTTTACTTACGAGCAATGTATCCACGGCAAATTAATATATTCGTCCAAACACCTCTCCTTCATTCCATGGGAGGGGTGTTTGCAGTTGCTAATTTCTCGTTTTCGATTTACCTTGAAAGGAATGGCAGTGCAACAGGAGGCGTGTTTTAGTGAGAATTTTAGTAATTGAAGACAATGAAAGTGTATCTTCCATGATTGAGCTATTCTTCTTGAAGGAAGAAATCGATGGTTCATTCATAAAAAATGGTTTGGAAGGGTTCGAAATTGCGAAGCAAGGCGGCTGGGATTGCATCATTATCGACTGGATGTTGCCTGGCATGGATGGTATTTCGATTTGCCATAAACTACGGTTAGCAAAAATTGCTACGCCCATTATTATGCTAACCGCAAAAGATGGTGAATCAGACCAAGTGCTCGGACTTGAAATGGGTGCAGATGATTATGTCACAAAACCCTTCAGTCCACTGGCGCTAATGGCTCGCATTAAGGCGGTAACACGCAGGTATTCAACGCTGAAAGACAAACCACTGCAAGATGGCGTCGTCGAAACCGCCCATTTTAAGATTAACCTCAACACACGTGACGTATTGCTCGATGGAGTACGAATACAAAACCTGACTCCAAAAGAATTCGATCTACTATACCATTTTGTCCAGCATCCGAAACAAGTTTTCTCACGTGAACAATTGCTGGATAACGTGTGGGGATATGACTTTTACGGTGATGACCGAACTGTCGATGTGCATATCAAACGGCTTCGCACGAAAGTCTCAACGGATGAACAACCTTTTTTCCATACTGTTTGGGGCGTCGGTTACCGATTCGACGAAACCATAGGTGACTCAAAGTGAAAGTAAAATACTTATACCAGCAACTTGTCAGTCACTTCAGCGTAATCGTCATTGCATTTTTATTATTAAGCTTGCTATTTTCACACTATATCGAGCGATTTGTCTATGCTAATAAAACAGAAGAACTTCAGACATATGGGCAATCTATTTTACGAGACATCCAACAAGACCAGCGAAGTTCTGACAGGATCCTAAAGTCTTATGGACAAGTCCTAAATGGTCGGGATATTCAATATAGTTTATTCGACGAAAACTCGGCCATCATTTATTCGACAGGCATAAAAACGCCCCTCATTAGTTTGAGTGAAAAAGAATGGCACGATATTAAAAATGGTCAACCTGTAACTGTGAAGCAGGATTTCAAACGATTCAACGAAGCCGTCACATTTGTTCTACTTCCCTATGTCCAAAACAATCGATTTGTCGGCGGTATACTTTTGACGTCACCCATAAAGGGCTCACGTGAAGTTATTTCTCAAATGAATACTTATTTGCTTATTACAACATTCATTGCACTGACCATTTCGCTTCTTCTCAGCTGGATTTTATCGACTTTTCACGTTAGGCGTATTAAACGGCTTCAAGATGCAACTTCTGCCGTCGCACAAGGTGATTACTCAGTACGCATCCCCTCCTCGGATTTTGACGAAATCGGTGAACTTGCGGGTGATTTCAACGAGATGGTTGAAAAGTTGGATGCCTCAATGGAGGAAATTGAAAATCTCGAAAACAGGCGTCGTCAATTCATGGCCGATGTGTCACATGAATTACGAACACCCCTTACAACAATAAGAGGCATGATTGAAGGACTAAAAAATAATATGATTCCTGAATCTGAAAAAGAAAAGGGATTGCAACTCGCCACTAATGAAACGTTGCGACTTATCCGTCTGGTCAATGAAAACTTGGATTACGAAAAAATCCGCTCCAACCAAGTCACACTCTTTAAACAGGACATCCAGCTCGTTGAACTATTAGAAATCATCAAAGATCAGCTCGATGGCGTTGCGGCGGAACGAAATAACGAGATTTTTGTGGCTGTAGACCCAAATATATTGGTGTTTGCAGATTACGACAGACTCACCCAGATATTGATCAATATCACAAAAAATAGTATCCAATTCACCGACAACGGTAGGATCTATCTTCGCGGTTATATGAGCAATACAAACTGTATCATTGAAATCGAAGATACAGGTATTGGGATTGACCCTGATGATGTCGAGAAAATTTGGGGTCGTTTTTATAAAGCCATTGTATCTAGAACAACGAATCCATACGGCGAATTCGGACTTGGCTTGTCGATTGTAAAAAGTCTCGTCATGATGCATAACGGCGCAATCGATGTAACAAGCGAAAAAGGAAAAGGTACAAAATTTACGCTGTCGTTCCCTGTACAAAATGAAAACTAAAAATCTGTTTTAGCTGCTATGCATTGTGCATAGCAGTTTTTTTAATATCTCGTTCATACGCCTGTCATAATTCGTTCATATTCTTCGGGCATACTAAAATTAATCAGTTCCATGAAGGAGGAAAATAAAATGAAGAATAATGCAATGAAATATGTTTTAGCAACCGTATTGACTCTCGGTGTAATTGGGTCGGTAACTGCCTATGCGAAAGAGGACAGCGAGACGACGAAAAGCTCCCCTTCGTTCGAACATAAACATGGTGATCAAGGAGATGCTAAAAAGTTTATTTCGGAGAAGGCAGAAGAACTTGGTATTAAAACTGACGGCAAGGACACGAAAGTAATTTTCGAAGAAGTACAAAAAGCCATGACCCTAAAACACGCGAAAGAACTAGGCATTGATACTGAAGGTAAAGAAATAAAAGCCCTTCAGAAAGAAATTTGGAATGCGAAACTTCAACTAGCAGCTACAGAGTTGGGCATTGATGCAACTGGCAAGGACGATGAAACTTTAGCAAAAGAAATTCGCGAAGCACAAATTACGAAAGAAGCAAAAGAGCTTGGTATCTCCACTGTTGGCAAAGAATTCAAAGCACTTGCAAAAGAAGTTGGGCAGGCTAAAGTATTAAAAAAAGCAAAAGAACTGGGTATTGAAACAGATGACAAAGAAATTTTCAATGCTGCTGAAAAACTTGGCATCGATACAGCGAACAAATCCGCACGTGAACTAATGAATGAAATCCGTACAAATTACACCGACAAAGTTGAAGATTTGGACTTGTTCCCTTCTAAGGTAGAAAAAGACTTTTTCTTCGATAGACCACGTGATGGTAAAGGAGAACATTTTGAAGGTCGACGTGACCATGACAAAGACGACAATGGGGGGAAATCACAAGTACCAGAAAAAAGTAATACCCAAGAATAAAAAGACTGAACGAAAAAACGAATCTGTTTTTTCGTTTTTTTATTCTCCGTAATAGTTTGTTCATATTTCTCCTGTAGAATGAAGTTATATCAAACATTGGAGGAATTAAAAAATGCGTAAAAAAAGGTTATTCCCATTGTTAGCAGTCAGTCTACTCGCAATTATTCTAACTGTCACAACAGGCTGCTCAAAAGATTCAAAGGCGGCAGATGAAACTGTTGCAACTGTCGGTGATGAAAAAATTACGAAAGATGAATTATATGAAGTTCTCGTTCAATCTGCTGGAAAAGAAGCACTTACTGCAATGATTGACGATAAAGTCGTTGCACTTGAGTTGAAAAAAGAAAAAATCTCTATTTCAGATAAAGAAGTAGATGCAGAACTTGCAATATATATCGAAAATGCAGGTGGACAAGAAGCGTTTGACGCAGCACTTAAGCAGAATACAATGACTGAGAAAGAATTCAAAGAGAATATTATTGACTATTTATCTATCCGAAAAATAATTGAGCCACGTATTGAAATAACTGACGAGGACATCAAAGCGTACTTCGAAGAAAACAAAGAGTCCTTTAACGAGGAAGAACAAGTCGCAGCCAGCCATATTTTAGTGGAAGATGAAGCCACAGCGAAAAAAGTTGCGAAGAAACTTGCAGCTGGTGAGGATTTCGCAGCACTTGCAAAAGAATTCTCAACAGATACAATGAGTGCAGAAAGTGGCGGAGAATTAGGCTTTTTCCCACGTGGTAAAATGGTAGCCGAATTTGAAGAAGCAGCATTCTCCATGAAAGTTGATGCAATTAGCGACCCTATAAAAACAGAACACGGTTATCATATTATTCATGTAACCGATAAGAAAGCAGCAAAAGCTGCAACATTTGATGATCATAAAGAAGAAATAAAAGGACTATTACTAGAAGAAGGTGTACAAGCAGAGTACGTTAATTGGTTAGATGAAGTAAAATCAGACTATAAGATTAAGAATTCGTTACTCACAGAATAAGTTAAATATCGAAAAAACGGACTCCCTTCAATGCAGAATGATAGATACTGCGTTGAAGGGTTTTATTATTCGTTCTGCTTACATAGTTAAACGAATAATAAAACCCTTCAATATGCTGTACATACATAACAATTTGATTCATTTCAGATGAATTTCACCTACTAAAATAGTCGATTTACTACAACTTGCTAGAAAGCGCTTTCACTCACTCCCTTCGCGATATATTATATACAATGTATAAATTTCGCTACTATTCGACAGAATTTTATGCTATTCTAATTAAAATTCTATATTGTCTGAAAGGGGAGAATACTATGTCTCAAATGCTAGCTTTAGTTATCTTGGTCGCTATTTTATATATCGGAGATGTCGTCTCTGTCCGGACGAAAGCGTGGATTCCATCCGTTTTCGTCTGCGCTGTCCTCTTCCTGCTAGGTTATTGGACGTTTTTCCCGCAAGATATTGTTTCGATTGCCGGTGTACCGCCTACTGTCGCATCAATGATGATTTATTTACTCATTACCAATATGGGTACATTGCTATCACTTCAACAACTGAAAGAACAATGGAAAACCATTTTAATTTCCCTTGCTGGAATTTTAGGGATTATCGTTGCTCTATTCGGAATCGGCACAATGCTATTTGGTATTGAAACAATTATCGTTGCAATTCCACCTCTCGTCGGCGGCGTTGTATCTGCGTTGATCATGTCGGAAGGCGCTGCCAACGCCGGACTCGCAACATTGGCTGTATTCGCGATTGTCATTTACGTGATGCAAGGCTTCGCGGGTTATCCTCTTACGTCAATTGTTCTTAAAAAAGAAGGTAAAATGCTTCTTGAAAAGTATCGTAAAGGCGAACTGAAGGAACAAAAGACCGGTACTCAAGCTTCAGTTTCAGAACGACATGAACTTAAGCTATTTAAGAAGATGCCGGATAAATTCAATACAGACTACTTTAAGTTTTTCCGACTCGCACTCGTCGGATTCCTTGCGTATCTCGTTTCTACATTGCTGGCACCTATCGTGGTAATTAGTCCTTATGTGCTTTGCTTATTGTTTGGTATTATTGCAACAAGTATCGGCTTTTTGGAACGTCACGTACTGCAAAAAGCAAATGGGTTTGGATTAGCAATGATGGCACTTATGCTGTTTATCTTTGACGGTTTGAAAAAAGCGACACCTTCCATGATGATGGAAATTTTGTATCCACTCGTCGGCTGTATCGTATTGGGCGTCGTCGGTATGTACATCTTCTCGTTGTTCATGGGGAAAGTACTGAAAGTCAGTAAAGAAATGGCATTTGCTGTTTCGTTAACTGCGTTATACGGCTTCCCAGCGGACTATATTATTACCAACGAAGTCATCAATTCATTAACGGAAGATGAAAAAGAAAGAGAAGCACTGACAAGTCACATGTTACCGCCAATGCTCGTCGGCGGATTTATAAGTGTCACGATGGTTTCGGTTATCCTTGCGGGCCTCTTCGTCGGATTCTTGTAATGAGCTAATTTAGAAACTAATCAAACGAGGAGGACTAGATATGACAGCCAATCAACAACGGATTGAACAACATATCGAATTGTTGAGCCGATTTACAGCTACACCAGGTGCGGGTGTAACGCGGCTTACATATAGCCAAGAAGATTTACAGGCTCGGAATTATATTAAAGAAAAAATGGTGGAGTACGATCTAACAGTGACGGAAGACGGGTTCGGCAATATCTTCGGCAAGCTTGAAGGAGCTTTACCTGACGCACCTTCCGTTATCGTCGGCTCTCACTTTGACTCTGTTCCAAATGGTGGCGCGTATGACGGTGCTGCAGGTGTTGTTGTCGGATTAGAAGTGGCTGCACTGTTCAAAGAGAACAATCTTAAGCCAGCCTACCCGCTTGAAATCATTGCGCTTGTTGAAGAAGAAGGTTCCCGTTTTGGCGGTGGCCTAATGGGCTCACGTGGGATGATGGGTTTATTGACAGCAGAAGATTTCAAAACACTTGCTGATAAAGATGGCGTTTTAGCAGTAGATGCGATGGCAGATATCTCGGTCAACCCAGCGAATGAGAAAAAACGAGATCCGAAAACGATTAAAGCCTTTCTAGAGTTGCACATCGAACAAGGCCCTATTCTCGAGGAGACAAACATTCAAATTGGTGTCGTTGAAGCAATTGTTGGACTGACTCAATTAGAAGTGACTGTACAAGGCCAAGCTGGACATGCCGGTACAACACCAATGGATCGACGCTCCGATGCACTCGTTTCCGCGGCACAAATCATTGCCTCCCTGCCAGGTATTGCAAGCGGTGAAGGTCAAGGAACGGTCATTACAACGGGTCGATTGAATGTCTTTCCGAATGGCGCAAATGTTATCCCAGATAAAGTTGTCTTCAGCGTAGACATTCGTTCAGGTAAAGAAGAGCATGTATTGAATGCAGTTCGCAAAGTGGAAGAATTGATTGTACAACAAGATGGCAATGGTATTCGCACGTCAATTGAACAGCAACTCTACATTGAACCGAAAGAACTCGATAGCAGCATCCGCTCTTTATTAAAAGAAGCGAGCGACCATCTTGAAATTCCTTATTGTTCAATTAATAGCGGTGCGGGCCACGATGCAATGGTATTCTCAGATTATACGGCTTGCGGAATGGTGTTCATCCCAAGCAAAGACGGGCTAAGTCATTGTCCGGAAGAATGGTCGGATCCAGGTCACCTTGCAGACGGCACGACTATTATCTATGAAGCGGTAAAGCGATTAACGGAGGCTAAAATAGTATGATCAATCAAAAAATAAAAGAAGCTATCACAAACTATAGCGACGAACTGACGGCACTGCGACGCAAATTACATAGCGAACCAGAACTGTCGTTTGAAGAAGTAAAAACAACAGCGTTCGTTTGCGCCTATTTAGATGAACTCGGTATTCCCTACCGCAAGACGGAACCTACAGGCGTTATTGCTGAAATTAAAGGCGCGGCGGGCGGCAAAACAGTCGCACTGCGCGGCGATATGGATGCACTCTCTGTTGAACAATTAAACACGCATGTACCTTATGCTTCCAAGATTGAAGGAAAAATGCATGCATGCGGCCATGATGCACACACATCGATGTTGCTAATCGCTGCAAAAGCATTATCCGATGTGAAAGATGAACTGCCCGGTAACGTACGCCTGCTCTTCCAACCTGCAGAAGAAATTGCACAAGGCGCAAAAGCGATGGTCGATCAAGGTGCCATGGACGGCGTCGACAATGTTTTCGGCATCCACATTTGGTCGCAAATGCCGACGCATAAAGTTTCTTGTACACCAGGGCCCTCATTCGCTGCAGCTGACATTTTCAAAGTCCACTTCACAGGTAAAGGCGGACATGGTGCCATGCCTCAAGACTGTATCGATGCAGCACTCGTTGCTTCTTCGTTCGTCATTAATGTCCAGACTGTCGTTTCACGGACGATTGACCCGCAACAAGCAGCGGTCCTGACTGTCGGTAAAATGGAGGTCGGCACGCGTTTCAACATTATCGCTGAGAATGCTCTGATTGAAGGAACCGTTCGTACGTTCAATCAAGACGTCCGCGATCAAATCGAAACAAGCATTTCACAATACGCCAAAAGCGTCGCTGACATGTTCGGCGCAACTGCGGAAGTTGAGTATATTCGTGGAACAGAACCGGTTATCAACGACGAAGAGAGTGCGAACCTTGTTCAACAAGTTGCAACTGAAGCATTCGGTCCAGACGTTGTCTATGATGAAAAACCGACGATGGGCGCCGAAGATTTCTCGTTCTTCCTCGACAAAGCGCCCGGCAGTTTTGCACTTGTTGGTAGTGGAAATCCTGAAAAAGATACGGAGTGGTCGCATCACCATGGCAACTTCGATATTGATGAAGATGCGCTCGTTACTGGAGCAGAACTATATGCGCAGTATGCATGGTCTTATTTGAATAAGTGATTAATTGAAGGAACGGAAAAGCTGGTTTGGCTTTTCCGTTTTTTTGTGCTTGGCGGTGATAATAGGCTCGATGGCGGTGATAAACCCCATTGAGTCGGTGATAACACGCTCGATGCCGGTGATAAACACAGTTGTGTCGGTGATAACACGCTCGATGTCGGTGATAAACACAGTTGAGTCGGTGATAACACGCTCCATGCCGGTGATAAACACAGTTGTGTCGGTGACAATATACTCCGCGGCGGTGATAATCTTGTTGCAGTTAGTCATATAATCGGTGTGCTATGATAAATCTACTCACTACAACTCGATTGAAAAGAGGTGTTCCTATGAATTTCATTGCTTGGACAATCGTTGCGTGCGAAATTGGTTTCTGGGTCGTCATTGCTCTCGGACTTATCACCCGCTATATTTTCAAACGCGAAAAGCTCGGTTTTTTCTTCCTTGCTTTGACACCAGTTATCGATTTACTATTACTCATCGTCACAGCAACTGATCTATACAACGGGGCAACCGCAACACAAGTGCACGCAATCGCGGCAATCTATCTCGGGTCTTCTATCGCGTTCGGCAAAAGCATAATCCGCTGGGCTGATGAACGGTTTCGTTACTACATTCAAAAAACGGGCACAAAACCGGTACGTAAAGCCGGATTTGAATACGCTCGACACTCGATGAAAGGCACATTGCAGCATCTGCTCGCTTATATTATCGGCGGAGCTTTCCTTGTCGCAATGATTTATTTCATTGGGGATCCAGCAAGGACAGAAGTACTATCCTCTACTTTGAAAGTATGGGCACTCGTTCTCGGGATTGACTTTGTCATTTCTATTTCGTACTTCATCTGGCCGCGTCCAGAGAAAGTTAAATAAGCTAATTGCAAAAGCCGATCTTTTCGAAAGATCGGCTTTTGCAATGAAGTTACTTATTTTTGTTCTAATCGTTTAATAGTACTCCAGATGCCTAGACATACTTCGGTTTTTATAAGGCATATGATCGGATGTGCGGGGGTTATGATCGGGTCACTTGTTATATGATCGGCTGCATGGGGTTATGATCGGTTCGTCTGTTATATGATCGGACGCTCACCGGTTATGATCGGTTCGCCTGTTATATGATCGGACGCTCACCGGTTATGATCGGTTCGTCTGTTATATGATCGGACGCATGGGGGTTATGATCGGGTCGCCTGTTATATGATCGGACGCTCGTGGGTTATGATCGGGTCACTTGTTATATAATTAGATGCACCAGGGTTATTATCGGGTCACTTGTTATATGATCGGATGCATGGGGGTTATGATCGGGTCGCCTGTTATATGATCGGACGCTCGTGGGTTATGATCGGGTCACTTGTTATATGATCGGTCACACCAGGGTTATGCTCGGTTCACAAGATATATGATCGGCCACACCGGGGTTATGCTTGGTTCACAACATATACGCTCGGACGCACTGAGGTTTTATGATCACCCATTCTTTCACCAAAGGTCAACTAGTTTCCAAACAAAAAAACCGACCTATTCAATTGGCCGGCTTTCGTCTCATTAACCAATATCGTAATAACTACAGACAACTTCAGCAACAGATTTTGCTGAAACCAGAAGGGCATCTTCATCAATATCAAATTTCGGGTGATGATTCATGAACGCCCTTTCTACGCCTTTAGGTTTGCAACCGATATTAAAGAAAACACCTGGGACTTTTTCCAAGTAATACGCAAAGTCTTCTGACCCCGAAAAGACGGGGAATTCCACTACTTGCTTGATATCGGGATCATCTGATTTTTTCAAAATGGAGACAACTTCTGCAGTCACCGCTGGGTCATTATAAAGCGGCGGATAATCAGCCGTATACGTCAACTCGCACGTGACGTCAAACTCCAGTTCAATGCCGCTAACAATACGATGAATTTCCCGGGAAATTAACTGCTGGGTATCCTCATTCATATACCGGACATCACCTTCAAGCTCTATGCTATCTTTGATAACATTAAACGAACCTTTTCCGTCAAATGAACCGATTGTAACAACACCCATTTCAAACGGATTTAAACGCCTACTGACAATGGTCTGGATTGCCGTTACAAAATGAGCACCTGCAATAATCGGATCGTTCGACTGATGCGGGGATGATCCATGACCGCCACTTCCTTGAATCACCAATTTAAAATACGTTCTCCCCGCCATTGCAAAGCCGCTGCGATAACCAATCGTACCTGTTGAATGCGAAGGGAATAAATGCGTCCCAAAAACCAGATCCAAATCATCTAGCACACCTGATTCAACAATACTCTTTGCTCCACCCGGCGGCGTTTCCTCCGCATGTTGGTGAATAATTTTAATTGTACCCGCAATCGATGATTTCATCTGAATGAGACAATCCGCAAGAATTAACATGTACGCGGTATGCCCGTCATGTCCACATGCATGCATCACGCCGTCATTTTTCGATTTGAACGGAACATCTGTCGCTTCATGAATCGGCAACGCATCAAAGTCAGCACGGAGTCCGATTGTCTTACCGGGCTTATCCCCTTTAATTGTTACGATGATTCCATATCCATTGCCAACATTCGTCTGCACTTCTACATCTTTTCCTTTATAAAAGTCAGCGATATATTGTGCAGTTTTTTCTTCTTTAAAAGACAGTTCTGGATTCTCATGTAAAAAGCGTCGAATTGCTATCATTTCATCTTTACGACTTTCTAGCAGTAGCATTAATTCCTTTTTCGTCTCAATTACTTCTTCTACTCGTTGACTCATAACTAGTAGCTCCCTTTATTATTCTGCTGCCTTTTTATTTTTTAACTTCTCAAGAAGTATACAAGCAACGACTGTTCCTAGTATACAAAGAAACGTTTTCATTGAAGCCGGCACCGGGCCCAAGTTAACCAGTAGTCCAAAAGCCAATCCAACGATGCCCCATAGCGGTTTCTTAATGGCAAATTGAGCAATAACACCACCAAAAATGGCTGGCAGGACAAACTGGAAGCTAGCGGTCAATGTTGCCGGCAACAGTGCAATTAGATATGAACCGAAAAGAATCGCGAACACAAGAATGACTGTATTGACGATGGAAGCCGCTGCTATAGCGAGCGTTGCTGTTACTTCCCCTTTTTTCGTCCCAGGTTCCGCACCGACTACACTTTGAGCAATTGATGCACTTGGCAGACACATATTACCTATATTGCCAGTTAAAAAAGCAAGATAAGTGCCCGAAACACCCAAAATCGGATAATAACTAATTGGCTCAATAAACCAGACTACCGCAATAATCGATGCATAAGCAAGGAACCCGGACAGTATTGGTGACCATCCCGGATGAAAATCAAGACCAAACGATAGATAGAGAGGCAAAGCCAACGTCAGTACGATAACACTCCAAATCGTCAAGCGTCCTCAAAAATGTGATTTAGCATGAAACGTTGCAAAGTCGAGTGTTGCATCTGTCTCGTCCGTCCGTAAATCCCCTTGCATCATCACTTCAGTTTCCCCTTCATTCATAATCGTCATACCGTTTCTCCTGCCTTCCTCGTTAAGTTAGTAACAGTCCTATTGATAACCCCACAACAATCACTAATCCGAGAGACCATTCTCTTAACCAATTCATTTTAAACTTATTAGAAGCCCATATGATAACCGGCATGACAAGAAATGCAGCTATAAATACCACCGTCTCATTGATCCCTTTTATCATTTGCCCTGCACCAAAATAACCAAAAGCCCCTATCATTGCTGCAGTCGAAACAATACTCAACAGTTTAACATTGTTATTTTTTCTCGAAATTTTCTCTTGAAACTTACCTAGTGATTTCGTGAATAACGCAGTAACCAATAACCAGCCCATTCCACCAAGACACATGACCCAAACTGCAGTCGTGAATGCTTGTTCAGTAAATGTCGACGAACCCAGTTCCGAGCCGGCCGCCTGTGCTCCTAGACTCGCGCCGACCGTTTCGATTGGTGCCGATCCGACGATACCGATTCGCATGAGTGTAACCGGATTTCCAAGGAAAGTAATTAAGGAAATCGCGACGATAATAATTGCAAAAGAAGGCCCTAACGAACTGATTGCCCCCGTCCGCACGACCGACCTCACCTCCAAAGTTGTCAGTCCAACAGAGGGAGCTGTTTTTGAAGCAAGCCTGATGAAGACAACTGCTTGGAATATAACAATACCAATGACGAGAGCCGCAATAATCCATATTGGGAAGCTGTTTGCTACTTTCAAAACTTGTTCCATCTTCTTTCCTCCTCATTACGTTTTGTCACCAGCAATTTTATACGGTTACTATTTTCGTATTACAACTAATTCATAGGGTAAATAATAAAGCGCTCACATTGTTAGAATTTTTAATCTTTTCAATTTATGTTCATTACTATACACTGGAATTAGTGTGATAACAATGTTCATTCATACACTGTTTTAGTGAATTATATAGATATCTCTACACCACCGGAAGGAGAAAAGAGATGAAAACAGATAAGACAACTAATCCTTTATTACAAGGGAAGTTAAGAGATGTTGAACTGACAGTTTTAGTCGACAGCATTCGTTCAATCACTTCCAGTTTGGACCTTGACGAAGTTTTGGGGGAAATCATGCGGAATGCACTCAAAGTGATTCCAGCTACAGATGCAGGGTATTTAATGCTTTACGACGTGGGGACAGAGCGGCTACTAGTAAAAGCACCACTTGGGTTTAATGACAACATTTACAATTTCAAAGTGAAACCAGGAGAATCTATTACAGGGACTGTATTCGAGGATGGGCTAGGACTCATATTCAATTCCAAAGAAGAAATACTCAAGGCAATGGATCATCACCATGTTTCAAAATCGAACTTTCATCATATTATTTCATCCGCAAACATCCCAGAAGCACTTATTTGCGTACCCATTTCCATTGAAGACAAAAGGATTGGCATCATGATTACTCATCAATGGCATCGAAAAAAAGTGTTAGATGAACATGATCTTCTCCTACTGCAGGCGTTTGCTGAACAAGCCGCTATCGCCATTCAAAATGCACAGTACTTTACAGAAGCAAATAATCGAATCGAAAAAATTACGCAGTTAAGTGCGCAGCTGGAAGAACGAAATATTCAACTTCAAAAAAGGCATAAAGTGCATGAAACATTGACCACTATTTCGTTGGAGAATAAAGGTATCGAGGCAATCGTCCATGAATTCAACCTAATGCTCAATTCACCCGTTACCTTTTTCAACGTCATTGAAGACAAATTCTATTTACATGACCCTAATGAAATACCTAATTTCGATCAATTTGAACTGAAAAAAATCTTTTTAACAAGAAGGAAACCTATCCACCTCAAAGCGAATCACCCTTCCGTAAAAACCTATTATATCTACCCTGTTTATAATGGCCCTGTTTTTCTTGGGTGTTTCCTGATTCACGTGACCGAAGAAATTTCCGAGTCAGACCGAATTGCACTCGAACAAGGGAGTTCCATATTAGCTTTGGAATTAATCAAAAATCAAACCGTCACTGAATACTTTTATAAAAAGACGCACGAACAGTTCCTTGCGCTGTTAAACGCAAAAAACGATGATCATCTTGAAACACTAGCAAAGGAGTTCGGTCTAAACGCCTCCACATATTGGTTTATGGCGATTTTTGAAATACCGAATTACACAGATTTGCAGCTACTGGAAATCAAGATTCACCATCTAGTACTGAAATTAAAAAACGAACTACCCAAGACTGAAACAATGATTTATGGGTTACAAAATCGAGTCATCTTCTTCGCCTCTATAACAGAATCCAGCCACTTTAAGATCTTCCAACAAAAGTTCAACGTCGTCAAAGAAGAGTGGGATGCGAAGGATCAACATTCTTTCCGCGCTGGCATTAGCTCGACTTATAAAGGATTACACGCCATTAAAAAGATTTACGAAGAAGCGAACAAAACACTGACAAACCTAACCTCACGTAATCGGCTAGATATCATTCGTTACGAAAACATTGGGTTAAACAAGCTCTTTTTAAATCAGTCGCCCAGGGAAATCCAACAATTTATCGATGAGGTCTTTCTTCCCCTATCCTACCCTCATGAAAAAAAGTCCGAGTTGGAAGAAACCTTGCTGACCTATTTCGAATCAAACCGTTCCGCTACAAAAACAGCTGAAAAACTACATATTCACATCAACACACTATACCAGCGCATTCGGAAAATTGAACACGTACTGCAACTCGACTTAAACGACAATGAAGACTCCTTGAAAATACACCTAGCCTGTCATCTACGTTCTACTTATGTATAAAAATCGAAAAAGCCGACCCATCATAAGGTCGGCTTTCTTCGTATTACGTGTTATGCGTTCATACTTTTCAATGCTGTTCCAACTTTTACTGTACGTCCCGCCTGATGAGCAACTGCCGCTTTAATTGCCGCTTCGTCATCCGCTATTTTTCCATCTTGTCCGACAGTTACGCTTGTACCGTACGGGTTACCACCAGCTGCAAATGTAACTGCGTCGGTGAAACCTGGTGCCGCAACAATTGCTCCCCAGTGGTACATTGTTGTGTATAAGGAAAGAATTGTTGCTTCCTGACCGCCATGTGGGTTTTGTGCTGAAGACATTGCGCTTACTGCTTTATTAGCGAGCTTGCCTTGGAACCAAAGACCACCTAATGTATCGATGAAACTCTGGATTTGCCCAGGTACATTACCGAAACGTGTCGGTACACTAAAGATAATTGCGTCCGCCCACTCAAGATCTTCTCCTGTTGCAACAGGTACATCTTTCGTTGCTTCAGCATGCGCTTTCCAGCCCGGAGATGAATCGATTGCAGCTTGTGGAGCTGTTTCAGCTACTTTCATCAGTCGTACTTCAGAGCCTGCTGCTTCAGCCGCCTCAGCAGCCCACTGTGCCAATTGGTAGTTCGTACCGCCTGAACTGTAATATACGATTGCTGTTTTTGTTTTTGTCATGTTTACCGTCTCCTCTTTACTTGTTGTAGTGTTTTTGCCGAATAACCTGTCTAAAAAACTCATCTTTTTATCTCCGCTTCTTTTTTCATTTCACAAATGTTGTTTTGTACCACTCTGCCGCTGCGTCCACTTCCGTACGTGTTAGCGAATGACCATTCATTTCCCAGTGAACTTCCGTCACCGCGCCCGCACCTGCCAATAATTCCTCGAGATCCTCTGACTCCTTCGCAGGGCAAATCGGATCATTTTTTCCTGCGGTGATGAACACCGGAATGCCGGCTAAATCAGGCAAGTCGATTCCACGCCTTGGGACCATCGGGTGATGAAGAATTGCGCCTTTCAAAGCCTCTGCATAATGGAACAGCAGACTTGCTGCGATGTTCGCTCCATTAGAATAACCAACTGCAATGATATTCAACCTGTCAAAACTATTTTCTTTTGCAGCTTCATCCAGAAACGCATTCAATTCCTTCGTACGGAAGATTAAATCCTCCTCATCGAATACCCCCTCCGCCAATCTACGGAAGAAACGCGGCATGCCGTTTTCAAGGACATTTCCTCGAACACTTAGTACGCCAGCATCGGGGTCAATTAAGTCGGCAAGTCCCAGTAAATCCTGTTCTGTGCCTCCTGTGCCGTGAAGCAAAAGTAACACCGGTTTTGAAGCATCTTTTCCTGGTTTATAAATATGTTTCATAGTATATCTCTCCTCGTATCAATCAATTTCTCGCACTTCAAAAGGGATCAAAGAAGATTCCAGCTGTTCGCGACTGTGCTCATATTGCGTTGGAAGCATAAGATTTTCTCCCATCGTCTCCACGGACTCGTCATGTGCAAAGCCTGGCGCATCCGTTGCAATTTCAAACAAAATATTTCCGTGTTCTCGGAAGTAAATCGCATTGAAATAGTTTCTGTCTTTCACCGGAGTCACGCCATAACCATTCTCTTCAACAAGTGATTTCCAGTCCAGTTGATCCGCATCATCTTCAGCGCGCCAAGCGATATGGTGTACTGTGCCGACACCCATTTGTGCACGACCTGATGATGTTGTTTTCAAATCGACGACATTGCCAATGTCCGCTGTTGAGCGAAACCGGATGTATTCGCCTTCTTCACCGATTTTTTCAAGCCCCATAACTTGTTCAAGAAGATGAGCCGTTTTTTCAGGTTGTGTAGATAATAGCGTTGCGCCGCCAAACCCTTTTATAGCGACATCCGCTGTTATTTCACCAACCATCCATTCATTCTTTACCCCATCTTCTCGCTCGACAATCTCAATTCTCAAACCGTGTGGATCATCAAATGATACATACGTTTCACCAAAGCGGTTTGATTTGCTAAACGCAATCTTAAATTTCTCAAGACGGTTTTCCCAGAAAGTCATTGCCCCGACCGGTACTACGTACGACGTAACACCGACTTGACCATCCCCAATTGTTCCTTGGCGAGCATTAGCCCATGTGAAAAATGTAATGATCGTACCCGGTGCACCGTTTCCATTACCAAAGTAAAGATGATACGTCCCCGGATCATCGAAGTTGACGGTTTTTTTGACAAGACGCAACCCCAGAACACCCGCGTAAAAGTCGACGTTTTCTTGCGGATGTCCGACGATTGCAGTTATGTGATGAATGCCCATTGATTTTTTCGTCATATCAATTCTCTCCTCGAATTAGTAGAAAGTTATTTATCTTGAATTCAAGGTAATCATATCAAGCAGAGTTTTCTTTGTCAACGAGTTGGCTTGAAGCGTATAAATCAGATGTAAGAAACGAGTCACCGCCCGTCTTGTTCAATAATAGACACTAAAAGTAAATAAAGAGGCTATCCGAGATAACCTCTTGTCACAGTACATTCATTATTACCAAGGTTCATCCTATCGAATAGTAGGGATGCATAATTCGCTATCTACGCAACTCATATTTTTCCTTTCCGGATAAACAATGAACTCCTTCCATTTACGACAACGGAAGGAGTTCATTGTTTACTATTCAAAATTAGAGATTCGCCAGTACTGCCAAGCAATTACCTCGGACATCCACGCGAGCCCCTTACTTTCCGCTTGGTGAATTGGTTTCCATTCATTCTCTTCACCGCGCATCAGGTAAATCTCATGATGGGGCGCCTGATCGTGGTAACCCGTCATATCAAACGTTCCGTCCCGCCTCATAACTGCCCGCACTTCATAGTTAATGTCAGGGGCCGTTGTAAGGGGATTGCCGACAGCATGCAGAAGATGAAATCCCGCTTCGTCTTCCCCGTGATTTGTCCGTTTCAACGTAATCCCATCGTGTGAAGCGGTTGCTTGTTTCCTAAAGCGCTTAAAAGCATCATAGACAATCGATGGCCCAACATCCCTTGTAAACGTCAACGGAGAACGTTCAAGGTCATATGCCAGTTCGATGTCCACTCGGGTCCGATAACTGGCTCCATTTGAATCGAATCCCCTGTCATCCCCTTTAAAATAACGATTTCGCGATAAAAGATTCGGATTCAACACCCAGTCATCCTGCAAAAACGTCATGTAGCGGAACCCCCACCTATCTACATTCGGGAGACGAACTCTGTCTTGAACAGGCGTCAGCAACTCCCTCGGCTTGGCAATGGATTTTGTCACCGAAAACTGTTCAATCGCCGCTTCTGCCTTAGACGAAACCGGATTCAACAGCCCAAAAACAGTGGAGACAATCGACTGAAAGACGTTGAATCGTTCTTCCGACTTCGCAAGTGAACGCTTAGATTTAATCGTATACGTATAGATTTCATCCAACGAAAAATCCCTGTCGATGTAAGAATTACCGACCGCCGTTGTCATATGCGTCCCATTTCGGTAGACATCATATTCAGCGACATCTTTAATTTCCTCCCAAGACAATGCAATTTGCGTCTTTGCGACAATCGTTGTCATGACAAGTGACTGAAGCGGACTTTCTTTGTTTTTCTGTTCAGCAAATGCTGACGTTTGCAATGCAATAACGTCAATCACAATACCATCCTCAACACGTTCGATTACGTAATTATATAGTTTCGCATGCTTGAAATCACCGTCACTAAATTCAGAGACCGTTCCTTCATACAAATGATGCCCGTCTCTATAGACTTTGTAGGTTCCGCCGACATCATTCCATGTGAAATAGATTAGATCTGCCTTATGCAAAACGGTTTGTATTTCAAACAGTTTCTTTTTCATCCGCACACCACACCCCTTACTTGGAAGTGTGGTATATTTCGCGAGCAGTTAAACATTACATTTCAATACCTGTTAATGAAAGAAGGACCGCACCTTTTAAACGACTTGCTGCTTCTCCAGGATCTTCTTCTCCAGAAATTGCAGAAATAACCGCTACCCCTGACGCACCCGCTTTAATGATAGCACCGGCTCTGCGTTCTGAAATTCCACCAATCGCAACAATAGGTAAACCAGGTAACAACGATGCCACTTCCCTAATTGTCTCGATACCAATAACCGATTGCGTATCCATTTTCGTCTGTGTCTCATAAACTGGACCTAGACCGATATAATCAGCCCCTGCATCAGCTGCCGCAATCGCTTCTGTTACATTATGCGTAGAAACACCTATTAGCATGTCTGGACCAACCTTGTCACGCACTGCTGAAATATATCCGTCTTCCTGCCCGATATGAATACCGTCTGCACCAATTTCAATCGCAAGACCTATATCATCATTGACAATGAAAGGTACACTATATTGTTCACATAATTGCTGACACGCTTGTGCAAAAGCCTTCAATTCTTCACCCGTTAATGCACCAGGCCCTTTTTCACGTAATTGAAAGCTCGTTATACCACCCTTTAGCGCCTCTTCTAAGACATGTAACGGGTCGCGTCCCGCCAAATTCACTGTACCCATGATGAAATATAAGTTAACTGTTTGCTTATCCATAAACTACAACCCCTTCCATTGTCTTGTTACCGCGGCGTCCATATGCCCAGTGATTCGTCGGACCATGGCCGCCACCAATTTTAAGTCCATCTTCAATTGCTGCGTGGATAAAACACTTTGCAGAAACAACTGCATTCGCTGCCGTTTCCCCATTTGCCAAAAACGCTGTCAGTGCCGCCGAATACGTACACCCTGTTCCATGCGTATCTTTCGTATCAATCCATGGTGCGCGAACCGAGAACCGTTCCCCGTCAGCCCCCATGAACAGATCTTCCGCATAAGGCGCTTCTTTCCGGTGTCCCCCTTTAATAAGAACCGCCCCCGCGCCCAACGCTATTATATGTTTCGCCGCTCGTTCTATGTCTTCATTCGTCTTTATTTCCATTCCTGCAAGCACTTCTGCTTCTGGAATATTAGGTGTAACAATAGCTGCAAGAGGTACAAGTACAGTCTTCAACGCTTCAACCGCCTGTCTTTCTAGCAATGAAGCACCCCCTTTCGCAATCATTACCGGATCAATGACAAGTGGAATTCCGCTCCAATGAAACGCCTCTCCCACTGCATAGATAATTTCTGTCGAAAAGAGCATCCCTGTCTTAATCGCTTTAACATCAAAATCTTCAATAACTGCCTGTATTTGCGCTTTAATAATAGCGGTGTCAACCGGCTGTATCGCCGTCACTCCAAATGTATTTTGCGCTGTCACCGCTGTCAGTGCCGACGTACCGAAAACACCCAATTCTTGGAACGTCTTCAAGTCTGCCTGAATACCCGCACCACCACCACTATCCGACCCCGCAATTGTCAATGCCACACGTACCATTCGATTCGCCACCCTTTTATTTATACTAAAAAGCCGCTTCCCGGTGGCGTAAGAAAGCGGCTAGCCATTTAACTATTCGTAAAAGGCGTACCCACTTTCCTACGCCGGTATAATCCGGATCAGGTTCCAAGGGTCCGCGCATTCATGCACGTCTCAGCCTAAAAAAGGCTCCCCTAGTGGTTGTTAAACTATTCAGCTTTGTAGCAAGTGTAACATATCTAGTGTGAGATTGTGGGAATGTTTGGTCCATTTCCAATAGAAGCATAGAGTAATGGAAATAAAAAACTCCATCAAATAGGTTCAATATATATAATAAACTCGTTTCACGTGGTAACAGTTTATTCCATTCTATCGTCGATAAGAGTATAGTTAGTGACATAAACAGAAAGAAGGCGCAGTTTATGCATAAAGCAGACAGCAGACCGAATAATCCCGACAAATCCATGTGGATCAGTCTTTTCGGGACACTCGTTATTATTGCAGTGGTCATTATTACTAATCTTACAATGGGTTAACATTCACTAAAACCTAGATAGGCCGACATCACAGCGGCCTGTTTTTTTATTCAGAACCCCAAATTCTTTCCACTTCTGAGTCTCCATCCTTAATCCGTATAACATACACGTCTGGATTCGTCAGTGCCTGCCACTGCCCAAAATCGAATCGTTCATCATAACACCTTAATAATAGCGCCATTAAATTCCCGTGTGTCACAAGCACTGTCCGCGAACCGACACCCAGCTCATCCACAACATCACAGACCCTCGACATCGCTTCACTCGAAGATTCCCCACCCTCATATTTTAGATGAAGGTCAAAAAACGTATCTTCCAGCTTTATCAACCAATCCTCGAAATCCATTGAACTTAGCACGCGCTCCATAAGCCGACTATCCACCTCTACATGCAACTTCTTCCGCTCAGCTATAGGCCAGCCCGTCTGACGTGCACGAGAAAACGGACTCGTAATAATCCGATCCACTTCGATATCTTCGAAAAACGCTACAAGCTGACCCGCCTGCAGAATCCCTTCAGCAGTCAATTCCGCGTGTGGTGCCTGTCCTTCTGCGGAGCAATGACGCACGATGTAAATAACTTTTTCCATAACCGCTTCACCCCATTCTTCTTACTAAATAGACATACAGCCCATTCGTAAACTAGCTGTAGTCATCCCTATTACTCTTTTTCCCTTGTATGCTCCAAAGAAAACATCTCAATGTTTTAGATTCCTTAGAAATCACAACAAAAAGTGCCTGTACAATAAACCATCATGAAAATTTAAGCATTCATGGTGGTTTCTTATGCAGGCACTCACTATTATTTATTCATCTGGGCAAGGAAGTCAGCTAAAGGGTCTTCCTCTTCTACAACAGAGGTTTCTTCTGGCTCCTTTAACTGTTCCCAATCAAAATTATCCAGATCATCCTCTATGTTAATCAATTGATGTTCTGTTTCCACCTCAACGGCAGCGCTCGTTTCTTCCTGCAAATATAATGCTGCATTTACATCTATTGCATTGCTGTTCAATGATGCAAAGAGAGAAGCTGTGCGGATTGGATCGGACATCAACTGATAGACGATACTCCCTAGTAGCGCCTCGGAATGTTCGTGCTTTAACCAATCACGTTGCGCTTTAGTTAACCCTTTTGGGAGCGGAATTGTTATGGCCTCTCTATGCTTTAAAAGTGAGTCATTCACCCCATCTATCACGAACTCCGCAATTTTACTGGAAAAGTTTCTTCTTTCGACTTCTTTTAACTTTTGCAGTTGCTTTAGTGTGTGGTCAGATGTATCTGATGGGAGACGAAATGTAATGGGCTGTCCCCTTTTTAATCCCGCGTCATTCATGCATAGTCACCTTACTTTGTTTTAACTAACTTTTCTTCTTCTTTAATTTTGACTTGTTGATTTTTTTTCGCAAAGTCTGAAATTAACTTGTAATAAGCGTTGGCCATCATCCAAACACTTTCTTTTTCATCTTCAAAGAAATCGATATTATAACCATCTAAGCTATTATTTAACGTTTTAAGATAGCCTTTAAGGACAATAGAGCCTCCGCCGATGAAATAGCAGATCTCAGATTGCGAGTTTCTTGCCCATACATTCCGTAAATGGCGATATTGCTTTTTCGCTAACTCCAAGAGAATCCGATCTACAATGTCATGAACACTTGTCCGGCTTCCTTTTACCATAATATGATTACGGTTATTTTTCTTCGTTATAATATCCACAACATCTAGACGACTGTCCAACTCTACGCCATGTCTAACATAAATTTCTTCTCGAATAGCATCCAGAGACTCTGAAACACCCAAGTTAAAGCCTTGCGCCTTATCATCATCAACTTTACGATTCCTAATGACCGCAACATCCGTTGATAACCCACCGATGTCTTGTATCAAGATTTGTTTATCGATTAATTCTTTATTAATGATGTTTAAATTATTATCCATTACAAGGTTGATAAACGCAGCAAAGCCTTCCGGATAAACCTTTACTTCATCAAATTTAATATTTACTTTTATACCTTGATATTTAGGTGTAACCAAAAACTCTACTTGGTGAACAGAGCTAAGCAATTGGGAACGATAACCAACGTCTTTCCCTTCCTTTACTTCTCTCAGTGGAAGTCCTGTACCTAGTGTATACGTAGCTTCAATTACATTATTATTACGTTTAAAAATACCTTTATTCTCATCACGAGCTGCATCTATTGCAAGTGCCGCGAACAACATCACCAAAGTTTGATCTTCCTCAGATTTGTTGCTACCTGGATCTAGTTCAGTTGAATTACCACTTTTCGTAGCAAGATTCCCAACACGGTAAATAGCGTTGTTATCTTTTAATGTTGGAGAGTGCAAACGAATATGAATGCCATCAGTAGGCTCTTGGTTGTCTAGTTCTTCAATGCCGATAATCGGACGATCTGCAATATCTTGTGCAATTACATTGGGTATATTGAGTTCTGCTTCCAATTTACCGAAAATGGCTTTTAATGAATCGTTTCCTACGTCAATTGCTGCAATACGTGTTTCTGTCATAAAAATCATCCTCCCCAATTATTCTATCTTTCTATTGAAATGGTACTGGAATTTTGTTGGCAGGTCAATCCAATTCAACTATTTAACACACAAATGTAATATTGTGTACCCAGCTGTAAACTTGTACACATTAGCGTACACACGCGCCATCACTGGTTGCGTACGTGTTTGTACACTTGTACACATTAATGTTTACAAATGTATACATTAAAGTATACAAGTACACCGTAATGTATACATCCACAAAAATAGTTAAGATGGACGTTTACTCAAGTTCGATATAAGCCCTCCTTCCCCTTCCCTTCCTAACTTCAAGCTGAAGCAGAGCTTGCTTACCATTCAATAAAAAGGGTATTTCACAAATAAAACCCATTAGACATTCCCTTACTTTTCTAAAGTGCCAGTGATTATAAGTTGTTATTCGATCTGTTCCCACCTTCATTACAAGCATGCGAGCTGTTGACCAAGCAATTTCGGCTTCTCAGTTTCGCCTCTAACATGCCTTTACGGGTTAAATAGTATCATCAATCACCAATTAGCTTACGCCACACTCCAGGCCCCCAGCTGCATCTAGGAGTAACCTGACTAATAATAGGTGGCCGAACAAGACAAAATGACAAACATTTCATACACCAAAATAAAAAACACCAAAAAAAGTAGACATCTATTTGAATGTCTACTCATTTTCACGTTTTTACGTACTCCTACTAATTATTCCAAACCCACCAAACGTTGCTACTCAATACTAAGGCGTATCTGACTCAATCCGTTTCATGAATTCCTCTACTGCGCTATAACCTTGCTGCTTTAAATACCAGTTATTTGCAGCGGCTTCAATCAAACCTGCGATATCACGCCCTGGTTGAAGTTGAATTTGGATATGCGGAATCTGGACGTCCATGTATTCCACAAACTTCGTTTCCTGCTCTAATTCATTATTCAAGTCATTTTCTTTCCACTTAGTCAATTCGATGTCCAGTGCAATCCGCGTTTCATCCTGGAAAGCGGCTCTTCCATAAAGGCGCACCACATTTAACAAGCCAATACTACGCAACGCAAGAAATTCTTTGCTATTTTCGTCGTGCGTCCCGAGCAAGGTTTGTGGGCTAAGCTTTTTCAACACCACTACATCATCTGCCACAAGCCGATGTCCCCGACCAATCAATGTATGAGCCGTCTCGCTTTTCCCTACACCAGACTTGCCGCGGAGTAGAATACCCATTCCCGATACATTGACGCAAACGCCGTGTATTGCAATTTCTGGAGCCATTGCTTTCACAACATACGCATCTAATTTCGCACTCAATTCACTCGTGGAATCACGAGTGCGTAACACCGGGATTTTCTCTTCCGTACAGTATTGAATCAGGCCCAGTGGCTCTTCCTGTTGGGATGTTATGATGATACATGGGGGCGCATATTGAACAATATTTGCAATCCGTAGCTTACATTCCTCAAACGTCAGCGTATGAAGGTAATTAACTTCATTTTTCCCCAAAATTTGAATATGTTCTTTTGCAATAAAGTAAAATATATCCATAAACTCTAATCCTGGACGACGTACTTTGGATTTTTTTATAATACGATGCAATTGGTCGTGTCCGCTTAACACTTCCAAGGAAAACGTATTGACTATCTCTTCAATCGTAATCGTTTTCATGAACAGCCTCCATTCTGCATTCTTCTTACTTGACCTCTTCGTTTACTTTAACACCAATTGGAGCTAATTCTTAGCGACTATCTCCGACTTAAAACTACACTAAATATGTTGAACAAATGAATACGGCGTATGCGCTTTACATGGGCTTTTGGGAGGCCACTGAAAAAGCCCTTGTACTGGAAATGAATTAGGATTCCCACTAATACCGCTTCGACGCTTTGTGGATGCCTCCCGCGATAAGCCAGAAAGGAAATCACTTTCGGTCTTATCGCTTCGGCTACCACGAAGTCGCGCCTTCGCTGGATGGTCTATGTGAGAAAGCGCATTTCGTTATCTGTGATGGAATCTGCAAGCTGGAGTACGTCTTTCTTGACTATAAGTAGTATCAACTAGTAATCACATTATAGTCTCGGCATATAAATCTTAAAATCACATTTCTCTCGATAATGAACACCCTAGCGCAGGCGCAGCAAAGGCTTACGACGAAAGGCATCCCCAAAGCGCCAAGTGTTTTACAACCCACACCCCGAATTAAGAGGAAACTGAAAAAGTTCTTTTATATAGTAAGAACTAGTTGATTGTAGTGAAGAGCGGCGACTCCAGCGGGAACAGCGCGAGCTGAAGACCCCGCAGGAACGCAGTGACGAGGAGGCTGAAGCCGTGCCCGCGGAAAGCGTCCGCTCGGAACGGAAATCAACGGGATTGAAGGATATCGTACTTTTTCAGTGCCCCCCGAATTACAACTCTCTCATTATTGAGTACCACAGCAGATTCAATAGGATTCTTTAATTCAACATATATACATGCCTACTTACCGCCATCCACTGGTCCGTTCTACTGTTGGTACGAACGAACTGGATAATGCCTTCATCCTTGCTTCTAGCAATTTAAGACGCCCCTCGACAGTTCTTGTGTAGATGAAGTCTGACTTTCCAACCCGACGTTTCCACTCTTCCAAGAAAAAGTTCACATATTCTTTCTTGTGTCCGATTACTTGCGGGATAGCATGATAATCAGATCTCTTCCAAAGTTTTCCTGCCTTACGAATTAGTATATATCGTGGATTTTCAATTGGATTAAGAAATTCCTTCAATGCGGTCATGAAGATTGTCTTCTCATGCGTCGTCCCTTCTTCAAGCCAGCATGTATATGTCCCTCCGCCGTCTCGCGTCACCCGGATCATCTTGTTATGGAGTGGCGTTATAACAGCACCTGCATGAAGCATGGATGCATAGACAGTTTCCGCAATCTCTTTCATACTCGCTTCTATGGAAGGATGCTTGCTATACAACTTCACCGTTTTATAGCAAGAAGGTGCTGCAAAAAGGAGCCCGAGCACTGTCGCAATCGCCATTCCTTCTCCGAATGAAAACGCACCAAGCTTTCGGAAAAGATTGCTAAAATCGACTACTGCTTCTAAAGCGATAAACCCCGTGATCCACAAAAGACCTCTCAATGTGTTATCTAAATAATATGGACGCGGCAAGGAGCGTTTATCCGCCACGATTTCCTCGGTCATTTCACGGCCTCCATCAATGGCTCTTTGCCAACGGACGAAAAAAGTGTCCCGTTTGCTTGCACGTTGTACCATTTCATGATTTAACATGGTAACGCGCTCCACCGTGCCTGGGGGAGCCCCAGTCTCCAGTCGAGCAATGCCCGTTTCGATGATATCTCGCTTTGCTCCTATGCCAATTAGTGATCGAAATCTCCGCGTTAGATTATCATAATCCGCTCCTCCACCTGCATCACTTCGATCTACACAGACCAGATGCCAGATGGAAGACGTTTTAGCATGATCATTTCGATCTGTCCGAATCGCACGTCCACGCATTTGATTTGACAGCATAAAGGAACCGACATTAGACGCCAAAATAAGTGAATTTATGCAAGGCGCATCCCATCCTTCTCCAAGAAGGGCGGCCGTCCCGGTTAGTACATCCACGCCGCCCCTTTTGAGAACTTCGGTCATTATTGCGACCATCTGTTGCCGATCACCCGAGCCCACCTCAATTCTGATAAAGGACGCATCAACGTCAAGCGGTGATGCAACGACTGTCAACCCACGGTTATTTGCTGCTTCCTCAAATATGGACCATGCACTCACTGGAAGGACGACAATCGACCCAGTTAGGATGCCTGGCTTAACTAATGGACCGAGTTTTCTACGCAGTACTTCAAATATCGGCACGACACCAAGGCGAGCAAATGGACGCTCATCTCCTTTTTTTAATGGCATATCCGCAGCTCGAATGTAATCTGTCAAAATAACCATGCGGAGCTGTTCACCGAGAAGTGCTTTCTCCGCTTTGACGATTTCTTCTATACTCTTCAATTTTGATGCACTATGTATTAGTCCCCTCTTTATGGACGCATTTGAAAGAAGGACGACTTTCCGACGTTCCACCGCCCCGATACGTGTTAAACGTTTTCGTATATCCTTTAAAATGACATCTTTATCATCCACCTGAAATAGCAAGCCTGTTAGTAACTCTTCAAGCCAAGAAAGCGACAACTCCGGCATTTGGTCATCTTTCATTCCGATGATAGGCAGGGCATGGGTGTATGCTTGTGAACCGTTATTTTTCAAGAACAAAAGCATACTGGAAAAGATACCAGGACTGGACAAAATCTGTTCTACATGTGCTTCCGGTTCTGCTATCCATGGATGCTTTTCGAGATACACCACAAATTCTTTATCCTCGATCAGTTGCTCGATGAACCTATCCACTTCGTCACGAAACTCTAAAATTCGCATCATTTCATCCGCTTCAGGAATTGAATAGTGAATAAAATCCTGGTGTGGACAAAGTTCCGACGCTTTCACAAGCTCGGGTACCGATATTTCCAGATCAATCGGTCCGCACAATGCGACATAACGCTGCCACTCTGCAGCACCTACATCGAAAGGCGGTGTGGCAGTTAGCGCAACGACAACAGGTTCACCAAGCCTCTCCTTCACATCCATCATCGTCCTCCACCAAGATGTGCGAAGATGGTGGGCTTCATCCAATATTAGTGTGCCAAAACCAATCTGATCAAATTTACGCATCAAATCGTCAGCATTTCCCGTCATGAATTCTTCTACCGTTTCATCGTCAGTGTGATCTTCACTGTCATCGGTTATTTTTTCTTCTTGTCTATTAAATAGACTATGTAGCGATTGATATGTCGTCACCGTGACAAATGCAGGTTCCTTTAAATTAGTCGACATCCAGGTAGGAAGTTCATCTCCAAGGAAAAGCTCGGTGAACCGCTCCATCCACTGCGCCCGAATGGCCACGGTCGGCGCAACAATCAAGGTCGGTCGATCAAGCCGAAGCATAACTTCAAGACCGAGGACCGTTTTTCCAGATCCCGGTGGCGCCACGAGATGAAGATGCCCATTCACAAGATGACTTTCCAGTTCGTTCAGTATGCGTCTCTGATATGAACGCCACTCATAACAGAATTGAATGCTATCCGGAAACTGTTCCACAATTTATCCCCCTTTGACATGGCTGATCTTCCATACCCCGTTCATTTTTACTTGTACTCAAATTATACCAAATGGACACCACCTTTTCTTACTTGTTAGCGGAAAGTTTTATCTACAGAAACTCTTGTATTCGACTTTAGATCCTGAAACTTTTTATGGAATGAAAAACAGCGTCCCTTTTTGGCAGACGCTGTTTTGAATGACTATTTTCATTTAAAGCAAATACAGAACCCTTTCAGTGGTCTCTATCCACAAAACACTTTGTTTCCACTATCTTCACACTACTAGACTATTTGTTTCGGAAAAAACATTGTCAATATATGTTGAATTAAAGAATACCACTGAATCTACTGTGGTGCTCAATAATCAGAGAGTTGTAATTCGGGGTATGGATTGTAGAACGCTTGGTGCTTTGGGGATGCCTCTCACCGTAAGCCTGGATTAGCGCTTCGCATCCAGTCTTACGGCTTCGGCGACCCCTTTGCCGCGCCTGCGCTAGGGTGTTCATTATCGAGAGAAATGTGAATTTGAGATGTATATAATGTGATTACTTTTTGCTACTCATTATATTCAAGAAAGACACACTCCAGCTTGCAGATTTCATCCCAGATAATGAAATGCACTTTCTACATAGACCATCCAGCGAAGACGCGACTTCGTGGTAGCCGGAGCGATAAGACTGAAAGCGGCCTCCTTTCTGGCTTATCGCGGGAGGCATCCACAAAGCGTCGAAGCGGTATTAGTGGGAATCCTAAACCATTCCAAGTACTAGGGCTTTTACAGTGGCTTCCCAAAATCCCCTGTAAAGCGTATACGCCCTATTCATTTGTTCAACATATATAGTTCTCCATTCACTTCAATGCCCTTAATCTTTTACTTAACTCATTAAAAACCTTATCGAGGTCAGCATACCTTTTATCCCCTTGTTTCATCATACTCAACTGCCCAAGCACTGCCTGCAGCTCCGTTTCAAGCCGCAAACGTTCATCAGCAGTCTTTTCAGGTTGCACTATGGCACTGCGCTCTTGCCATTCAGCATATGTCAGCGGTATTTTCCGCACTGTCCCTTGCTCGAATAGAAGCAGCCCGTCTGCCATCCGCTCTGTGAAATAACGGTCATGTGAGGCGAAAAGCAACGTTCCTGGAAACGTCTCCAGTGTCTTTTCTAGCTCTTCTCTAGAAGGTAAATCAAGATTATTCGTCGGTTCGTCCAACAGCAATACATCCGTTTCCTCGACAATGAACTGCATCAATTTAACCTTCACCCGCTCGCCAACGCTGAGGTCCGACAACGGCAGGTCCCACTGTTGCTTTGAAAATCCAAGGTTTGTCAAATGTGTACGGATTACTCCCTGTTCGCGGAACGTATCCACATGAAAATAATTCGCCATCGTCATGTCTTTTGGAAAGTCAGTTGCTGTCTGACTCAAATAACCAATCGTCATTCCGTTCGTTTTCCAGAGATTTCCTTTATAATTCTCTTCTCCAAGTATCATCCGGAAAAGCGTCGATTTCCCTGCACCATTTGGACCGATAAGACCAATCCGCTCACCCGCTTGTACAGTAAACGAGACGTCTGCAAAAAGTTCATGCCCGCTGAATAACTTTCGGACATCTTTTAACTCCATGACTCGCTTCCCTTTTTTCTTCCCACCTTTGACGTCAAAAGACACGCCAATTTCATCTTTAGGCTTCTCAATACGATCTTTTTCCAATTCCCCTTCTAGCCGTTTATGCTTCGAACGGATTTGGACATCGCGTTTTTTCGCCTTCATCCGGAAGTATTCCTTTGCCCCCATCATTCTTCCGCCCTTTTTCGTCGATTCCGCATGTGCCTTCGCAGACCAATTTTCCAACTCGGCGATTTGTTCTTCCACTTGCTCAATCTTTCGCTGTTGCTGTCCATAATGCTTCAACTGGACTTCCCGATTCGCGTCCTTCAGATTCCGGTATTGCGTATAGTTTCCTTTGTAGACCGTCAGTTTGCCGTGCTCAATTTCGAATACGAAATCCGCCGTCCTGTCGATGAAATGCCGATCATGGGAGACAATCAGATACGTACCAACATCCTCATTGATGATCCGGATCAATTCTTCCAGACTGTCACTGTCCAAGTGATTCGTCGGTTCATCCAAAAGGTTCAGCCTGCTCTTCTCAGCGAGCGCAGACGACAGCCGCATCTTCATCCGCTCCCCGCCGCTTGCAGAACTATATTCAGCACGCTCCGGTACTTTCCACTTCCGCCGGTACGTATGGGTTTCTGCCCGTTCCCAATCGATTGTCCCTTCGTCTTCCTGTTCCTGCCTAAAATAGGTGATGGACGGCGGCTTGCCATTCCAATTAACTGAACCTGACGTTGGCACTCTCTCCCCTGCTAGTAATGACAGTAGTGTCGTTTTCCCCGCACCATTCGCCCCAACAATCGCAATGCACGCTCCTTCCGGAATATCCGCAGACACTCCATCAAAGATTACCGTTTCACCATGTGCTACTGATACTTGATTTAATGTTCCAATAAGCATATCCATTCCTCCAAGTTCGGAGGGAATACAAAAATCCCTCCGACATAAAATCGGAAGGATTAGTCATTATTCATCCAAATTCAAAGTTCTCTAAAAAGCCTCTTGTTCGTGCAAAGAGGAAGGAACTTATTTAAATGTGGACAGACTAATCCTATTTTCCGTTCGAATAAAAAATTCAGTTTCCGGAATCAAAAGATTAGTACTTCATTGTCCACACGTCATTCCTTCCTCTTTTAAAGTTATATGTATTATAGCATACTATTCTGTTTTTCTAACCAAGTTACCATAATTCAAGAATAAATTATTCATTCATTTCTTTCTTCTGTTACTGTAAAATTAGATAAACACTGAAAAACCCTTCTTCACTCTTTCATTTTACTGGAAATTTTGTTTCCTATTACAATAAGGTGGTGATTTCTATTAAATTTAAAACTGTTATATTATCTACTTTTATAATATTGATTTTTTCGTTGACAGCTTGTACCAACGAGGGAGATTGTACAATGTGTTCTTTAGTAAGACCTATACTCCACATCATGTAAGCCCCTATAGAAAGTGACACTTCCTAAAATAAGAAAAGAAATAGAGATTAGATATAACGTACATATCTAACCTCTACTCTGTGAATATGCAATTTAAGAAACTTTGCACGCTAGGTATTACGTAATTCTGTTCAACTCCCAAAAGAGAAAGCGGTTTAACATTTACCTGGCTACTTATTTAGCGTGCTAAGAGGACTGACTGATAGTGCCTTTTTCGGTGGTATTTTTAGTGAACTTGATGTTATCGGTTGAGGAACAGGCGTTTCAATTCCGTACGGAGATACCGTGTTCATTTCGTCAAGTTTCCCTGTAATCGATAATGCTTCAGGATATCCGAAGCTTCCATGTTCACTATAGTCCAAACCGACTGTTTCTTGTTCTGCCGTCACCCTCAATCCCGTCATCACCTTTTTCATGACAAACAAAATTGCGAAGGATACGCAAAACGCATAGGCAGCCGATACGGTCACGCCCATGAACTGGACCCCAAGTTGAGTGAATCCTCCACCATAGAATAACCCCTCATGCCCAACAGTTGCCAATCTGGGTGAGGCAAAAAACCCAGTTGATAAGGTCCCCCATACGCCTGCAATACCATGAACTGAAAGCACATATATTGGATCATCTATTTTTCGTCTTTCAAAAAATCTAGCACTATAAAATACCAGTATTCCGGCAACAAGGCCAATGATTACCGACGCCCATGTCTCTACAAAAGCACATGAAGCAGTAATCGCAACAAGTCCGGCCAATGTCCCATTCAGCATTGTCGGAACATCAGATTTCCCTAAAGCAACCCATGAGATAAGCAACGCACTTATCGCTCCCGCTGATGCTGCCAAACTAGTATTTAAGGCAATAAATCCGAAGAATCCATTCTCTACTCCAAGTGTGCTTCCAGCGTTAAAACCGAACCAACCTACCCATAAGATCAAGACACCTAAAGTAGTGTAAACCTGGTTATGTCCGCTCAAGTTGTTAGCAGTTCCATCGACGTTGTACTTTCCAGCTCTTGGCTTCAATAGAATCGTAGCTGCCAATGCTGCCATTGCTCCTGTTAAATGGACGACTGTTGACCCTGCAAAATCCTGTTTTCCATGCGCTGCCAACCATCCACCACCCCAGATCCAGTGGGCTACTACCGGATAAACGATAATTGAGAACAGCAAGGCAAAGACAAGATAGGTGGAAAGTTTAGCCCGCTCTGCAAAGCCTCCGAAAGCAATTGCTAATGAAATGCCTGCAAATGCAAGCTGAAATACAAAGAATACGGCAGTCGAATAGGTACTTCCCTCTATTTCATAGCCTGAATAGAAGAAGTCAGACCACCCTACAAAAAAGTTCCCATTTTCACCAAATATAAATCCGTAACCAACTGCCAAAAAACAAGTGAGGCAATTCCAAATGTAAATATAGTTTTACCGGCAATGTGACCGGCATTTTTCATCCTTGTCGAGCCCGCTTCCAATAATATAAATCCACCTTGCATCAAAATGACTAAAATAGCGCCCAACATAATCCAGACACTATTTAATAAGAATAAGTTATCCATCTAAAATTCCCTCCTCCTATTTTTTATTACTTCTAATTTATTTGTACGCGGAACTAGCACCAGAACACTTTCAGTTTTCAACACCGTTACTATGTTAATGTTTTAGCCTCATGTTGATTTGCTTTAGGCAGGCAATGAGCTATGATCCTATCATGAGCAGGCCGAACCCAGAAACTTTGATAAGACACGAATGATAATAGTACGTGCTCAATAAATAGCACTTAAGTCTTTCAAGAGCGGTTCATGCTTGCGCCATGACTGTACTAGATACTCCCCCTTTTATGTTCGCCAGTACTGCAAATCCTCAAGCAACAACTCTGAATAAACATTCGTAAAAAAACTTATTGGCTCATTGGCTATCTTCCTCAACTCCTTTTCTCTTTCAATACTATCAGCCAGAGGATCCAAGATATTTAGATTATCTGATCAAACATTTACACTTTTATGTTCATAGATAAAGTTCATGAAATACATAAAAGCCAGGCAACTATATGCCTGGCTCTTGAACGTATGGGTAGATTTCCGAATATGCTTATCGTATCTCTGAGGGGTTTTTACCAGTGTACTTTTTAAATTGTCTACTGAAAAAATGGATGTTGTTATATCCTAGAGCATCAGCAACTTCTGTCACTGTGAGTCCTGTAAAAAGCAATAAATGCTCAGCTCGCTTTATACGAGAATAGACAATATAAGACTTGACGGTATGGCCGATGACTTGTTTAAAATTCTGTGAAAAATACCGTTGAGATAGATTTGCACGTTCAGCCAAACTATTAATCGTATGCGGCGACCCTGGATTTTGTTGAATATAATTGGCAATTTCTCGAATCGTTTCTAGTAATTTATTGCTCGTATTAGTCATTTGTTTTTCTTGTCCTCGTTCTTCTCTTAATAAATGGATCATCAATTGCTTCAAGATTAGCTGGGCCTCAATTTTCGCACCAAATGCCTGCACTAGAAATAATCGAACATATTGAGTTAAAAGCGATTCAAAGGTAATGGAATTTTTGAAGACCCGGTGACCTGAAGGTACCAATTGGAACGGTTCAGTTATATCAAAATGAATGTAAGTTAACACGAGGGGATTTTGCGGATTATGTGTGGCTGTTGTCTCATCGCCGGGTTTAAAAAGAAAGCAATGCCCTTTTTCTACTTTATATGGCTTACCATTGAGCACTACTGTCCCTTCCCCAGCCCAAACATAAAATAAATCATAGTTGGGAATTGGTTTATCACGTTTTTTCCATTGCCAGCTCGGTTCACAATGAATAGTGGCCAAAAATGGTTTCAACATAAAATGATCTGAATTCAGATAAAGCATCCCAACTCCTCCTTTTATTCAGCAACAACTTACCTATTTACTTTATTCTGCATCTATATGTTAAGCAACTCTAATGCATTGTTCCATTAAAAAAACACCTACCACACGTGCTGATTAACCAAATCAACCAGTAAATAACTTGATTCCCCCCTTAGCACTACTTGTATAGTCGCGTTTTTGGATTACTTCGGATTGAATGACTTCTATTACGATTACCGAGATGTCTGAATGTATAAGTACACAGAGTGCTGAAGCTCTTTGGTATGAAAGAATAGCTGGCTTATTAACTGGAGAAAAGCCGCCAAAGATGCAATTTTGGCGGCTGAAACGTTCTATGATGTTTGCCAATTACCAAGCCTGCGCAATCTGGGGCGATACTATTCGAACGGATCGATCGTGAATTCAAGTATTCATCTGATTATATGACCAACCAATTACTAACGATTTCTTGTGATTTTCGTGATATGAGTTGCACCATTTTCATGATTTTTGCTTCATTTGAACATTTTACACTTTTTATTTATTTTTTTTAGATAAAATACACGAATTGGGAAAAGATATGAATTGAGGAATAAAAATAAAGGGGCGGTTAAAGCATGTCAATGGAATGGTTTAACAGAGTAACTACTGAGCTTCATGATCATCTGAATTCAATTTGCGATCAATATGATCAAGTCGGTCATATGTCGATTGACCAAAGTGCAAAACATCCACGTATCGAATTTTTTGTCGAAACGGAGGACGACGAAAGGGATTACTTCTGTACCCTTCATTTTGATCCACATAACGCAGAGTTTTACGTGGAAACTTTTGACTTTGAATTCGAACAGCAAACCAGAATCATTCTTACTGACATTGAAGATATAATTGACGCTATTCATGATATCTTCCATGATTTCATCAGTGATGATGAACTAGATGATCTTGACGAGGAGTTCGTTTTAGACGCCGTCAATAGTGGAGAATACTACGTGGGTGAAATTGCTGATACAGAGTTTGAGGAATTGAGCGTCGAATGGGAAACACCTGAAGTCACTGCTTTCCAAATCGAAGATGCAATAGAAATAACGCATCAATTTGGGGTAGTCAATGCTACTGGAGATGGTTTTCTTCGAAGGGTCAAGCGCTTTTGGTCGGAAGGCAACGAGCTTCACAAAGAGGAAAGCAGCTTCGTCTTTACAAAAGAAGAGGCGAGCACACTCATTGCTTTGGTTGCGAGTAATATGGATAAGATGACTTCATATGAAAATCTGTAAAGCTTAAAGAAAATAAACAGGCATTAGGGAATCTTTCCTAGTGCCTGTTTATCGTTTTCATTTCCACGTAGATTTATTTCCATTGAACCGCTACGGCGCTAGGGGAGGCATCTCGCCTTAAGCCAGATGAGGTATTCTTTAACCTATCCGGAATAACCTCTTGGCATTAACTGTATAATTATAGTCAAGAAATCCGCAATCCAGGTTGCAGATTTCATCACTAATAATGAAATACTCTTTCTCACATAGACCATCCAGCGCAGGCGCGTCTTCGTGGTAGTCGAAGCGGGATTAGTGAGGAATCCTAATTCATTCCAAGTACAAGGGCTGTTTCAGTGGCCTCACAAAAGCCCTTATAAAGCGCATACGCCGTATTCATTTGTTCAACGTATATAGATTTTTAATTTCCCTTTTTAGTTTTATGTAATTGTTAAGCAATACTTCACATACTCTTATTACTGAGTATTTCCAACTAAGAGGAGGAAATGCATGGACATATTTGCTAGACCTGGAGATTCGTTTTGGAATTTCAGCCAGGTATTCAAGATGCCTCTTCAACTGATTATCGATTCCAACCGAAACATCAACACACAAATACTTACGACAGGTCAGCGAATTCAAATCCCTGGATTTGTTGCTACCAATTATAAAATTCAAACAGGGGATTCTTTATGTTTGATCGCACAAAGACTAAATCTTCCTTTGTATTCACTTCTTCTTGTCAACCCTAATCTTGAACCGAACCGCCTGCAAGTTGGACAGTTGATTAAAATTCCTCAGAGGATTACCTGGAGGCTTATAAACGGGAAACAAAATTTTGATTACGACATTATGATGAATGATATCAGAAGGTTACTAGCCGTTTATCCATTTTTGCAAACCGCTCCTATCGGAAATTCCGTTTTAAAACGAGAAATACCAGAAATCTTGGTTGGTAGTGGAACTAAACGAGTTCATTATAATGCTTCATTTCATGCGAATGAATGGATTACTACCCCTATCATTTTGACCTTTTTAAATGATTATTTGCTTTCATTAACGAACCAAACTACTATCCGCGGTCTTTTTACATTCCCCTTTTACCAACAAACGACATTATCCATTGTTCCGATGGTCAATCCGGACGGAGTTAATTTGGTGTTAAATGGTCCGCCTGCAAATGAGCCATGGCGAAGCAGAGTTGTTGAATTGAATAATGGTAGCTTGGACTTTTCAGACTGGAAAGCCAATATAAGGGGTGTGGATCTGAATGATCAATTTCCTGCCAATTGGGATCGGGAAAGAGCTCGTAATCCTAAGTATCCGGGTCCAAGAGATTATGGCGGTGAGCGTCCTTTGTCCGAACCTGAGGCAATTGCAATTGCGGACCTGACAAGAAGGCGGGATTTTGCAAGAGTACTCGCTTTTCATACACAGGGAGAAGTTATTTATTGGGGGTACGAGAACCTTGAACCTCCTGAGTCTGAAGTTCTTGTTAACGAGTTCAGTAGGGTCAGCGGATACGAATCAGTTCAAACAATTGAAAGCTATGCTGGATATAAGGATTGGTTTATTCAGGAATGGCGGAGACCTGGATTCACAGTTGAACTTGGTTCAGGAAAAAACCCGCTTCCCTTGGACCAGTTCGATGAAATTTATCAAGAGACGTTAGGGATTTTTCTAGCAGGGTTATATGTATGATTAATTAACAAAATTCAACTTATTATGCGGATGCCTGTGAACGTAACTGGGTTTGCTTGACGATATGTGGAGTCCTTCTCCAACACGTTAGGCTTTGCACACTAAATAATCATGACCGTTTGATAGCAAAAGGTATTCAATTCATAGTAAGGCAGGTAAACACGTATTGACACGTCAATTTTTCTCTGCTAAATTAACATCTAACACTAAAAGTCTATGACGAGAAAAAGTACGAAAAGGTCCCTGTTCCCTATTAAGTTGGCGCTTAGTGAAAGTCGACGAACAGCCCTTATCCGAAATTCATCTCTGAGATACAAGGCTGAAAAGTTAGTAAGCTTTGACGGTTTTCCACCGTTATCTGGAGCACGTATGAGAATACGTTGACTGAAAGCCGTTTGTTTTTTAGAAACCTGCGGAGTTATGGGTATAATCGCGAGCACAAACTCGTCCCTTATTTAGGGTCGAGTTTTTTTATTTGCCAAAGCTGGAAGGAGATTTACTAGTTATGAAAAATTTAATTGTCGTCTTAGGTTCACTCATTATTGCATTTGCTTTTAACTGCTTTCTCGTTCCTTTCGGGATCTTAAGTAGTGGTATTAGCGGAATCGCAATTTTACTCGGCCTAATCAGCCCATTTAACACCGGTCTATTGAATCTAGTCCTTAACTTGCCTTTGATTGTTTTAGGCTACTACAAACTCGGAAAAACAATTACCATTAACACACTGGTTTGCGTCGTGTCGCTCTCGGCATTCTTATACGTGATACCAGTCGTTGCTGTGACAGACAATATCCTGTTATCAACGGTTTTCGGTGGCGGCATTGGTGGTATGGGCGTTGGTCTTATCCTCAAATACTCAGGAACTTCTGGCGGTTTGGATATTATTGCGATTATCGTTTCCCGTACAAGTTCTTTCAGTATCGGCCTTCTCCTCACGGGGATGAATGGCGTAATCGTGCTACTTTCAGGATTTGTCTTTGACTGGGAAATCGCGTTATATACCCTGTTGTCTATCTATATCACTGGTAAAATGATCGATACAATCTTCACAGATCACGTCAAACTGACGATGCAGATTGTCACGACAAAAGGTGATTTAATACGCAATGAGTTACTGGGATCCATCTATCGTGGGATTACGATTACGGAAGGTTATGGGGGCTATACTCAAGAGAAGAAAGACATTTTAATGATGGTCGTCACGCGTTATGAAACGCTGCATGTTAAAAAGATTGTCCGAAAGCATGATGAAGATGCATTTATTAATATTTATGAGACAGTTGAAGTTGATGGTAAATTTTCAGTTAACTAGTAGATAGTAAAAAATTGGTGCCCGGTTCTGAAAACAACTCAAATTGTTTTAGAACCAGTGGCACCTATTTAAATTCAATATAACGGTTAAGAAACTGATCTATTTTCATATTGTATTTGTCTTCGTCCAACGCAATGGATTCACCGTGGTTTGCATTCGGGACAAGATAGAGTTCTGCGTCACTTGAAGTATGTCGATACAAATCCTTTGTCAACTCTGTTGGAACAAATGTATCGCTTTCCCCATGAATATACAGAATCGGGACACTCGTCTTCTCCACCTCTTTCAGTGCACTCGCTTCCCTGAATGAATAACCTGCCCTGATTTTGGTTAACACACTGGTGCTATCTAACAATGGAAATGCCGGCAGATGAAACATCCGATTCATTTGATACTGGAATAATTGATAGACGGACGCATAGGGACTGTCCGCTATGATGGCTTTGACCTGGCTAGGAAGTTCTTCTTCTCCACTAGCCATCAAGACGGTCGCCGCCCCCATCGATAAACCATGGTAGACCACTTTAATATCAGTTCCAAGTTTCTCCACCAATAGTTGTGTCCAATCAATCAAATCGAGCCGATCTGGCCAGCCAAATCCATAATAATTACCCTCGCTCTTTCCATGCCCTCGTGCATCAGGCATGAAAATATTATAATCCAAATCGTTATGATAATGCTGTCCGAATAGCCCCATTTGCTTCGCGTTTCCTAAATAGCCATGCGTTAAAATGACCAATTTATCCGTTGGCTTGGATGCCGGCAAATAGTAACCTGACAGTTTCAGTCCGTCGCGTGACGTTAAAGTGAGTCGTTCAAAATTTTGATCCGCGACCCAACCTATCCAATCTCCATTCAAAAAGAGGTTCATTGCCTTATCGGATACTTCCAAATCTGCATTCTTCTGCAAGAAATCTTTCGGTCCCCGCTTGACTGCTAGCTCATAAAAAAAGAAACTGCCGATGATTTGGATCAGCAAGAAAACTGTAGCAAAAAGAACAAGTAGCCTCTTCCATTTGATTCGAATCTTACTCATTCCCCTTTACTATGCTGTCTCTTAGCATTCATGACGCCTATGATTAGTATAGTAGAGAAACTGAGAAAAATGAAAGAAATCAATACAATTACAGGAAATACCAATAGAGTTTCTGATAGTCTATCGTATCACCCAAGCAATTCGTGCAAAAAGGAATGGTACCTATTTTGCATTCTCCTACATAGAACTCTGCACCTTGGACACAATAGCTAGGATGAAATCATTCTACAAAAGGAGGTTCAAGTCATGTCGGAAGAAAATAAAAACAAAAACAAAGACAAAGGTAAACAGCGGAATGCCCTCAAATACGATACAAAGCCGAAAGACGATGTTGAGTTTGCACGTGAAAGCGAATTTTTAAATTTAGATGGTAAGAAAAACAAAAGAAAGCGTTGAAAACAGTGCCTGTCAGTTTCCCCCTAGAGAACTGTTAACTGATGCACTGAATTCTACTTATCGCATCTAACATAAATCCCCCAAGTCAGATGAGCATCTGACTTGGGGGATTTGTTTTGGATATTTTTACTTAAAACGTTATTAACTCAGCTACTCATCCTCATACATAATCGATTTCTACCTACAGAAAACGCATCGGCCTAAAGTTTAAATAATCACACGCATATATTAATCGAGGACAGACGTATTTTTGATAAGCATAAGGTATGAGATTTCTTTTTAACAAGGTATCAACAATAACTTGTTACGAATTGCGCTAATTGGAAAATTTAACGGTAGATGATGCATGCTTTCTACTACCTTGGTATTAATTAATTGATCAATAAAGGAATGAGGTCTTTGAATGAAAATTAGTTTTCTAACTCCAGCTTACAATAGTGAAGAATGGATTAAGATAATGCTGGATAGTATTCCGAAAGAATATGCTTATGAAATTATTGTTTGCGACGATGGTTCCACTGATAAAACAGTAGAACTACTAAAGGAATATGAAAAAACTTGTCCACAATTAAAAATAATAACGCATGAAGCAAATAGAGGTGCTAGTGAATCATATAATCGATGCATTGCTGAAGCAACCGGGGATTATGTAGCAATCATTGATAGCGATGATCAATATTTACCTCCGATTCGGGATGTACTAGCACAAGTTGACGGTGAATATGACATTTATTACTACAATATGTTAACGAAACACGGACTACAATTTGTGAAAAGTAAAGATGATGCTTATACGTGGTGTGGACAATTTAAGATCATTCGAAGAAGTTTTATAGGGGATGCAGTGTTCACAACGAGAAAAGATTTTGCCGGAGATTGGGATTTTAATAGAGTATTAATGGATAATAACCCCAAATGTAAATATACTGGACTATTTGCCTATTGGTATAACTATCCTAGAGAAACTTCCGAATCTGATTTGCATCTTAGAGGGCTGAAATAAGGAAATGAATGTCGTTCTATTTCTGGAACAGCCTCTCCAATGAAAGGAGTTGACCTATAACTATATGTTTAAAGATAAAATACTACTAATAACAGGTGGAACTGGTTCATTTGGTAACGCTGTATTAGAAAGATTCTTAACTACTGATATCAAGGAAATTAGGATATTTTCAAGAGACGAAAAAAAACAAGATGATATGCGCATTTTATATCAGAGTAACAAAATTAAATTTTTCATCGGAGATGTACGTGATAGTAGCAGTTTAAATAACGCTATGTACAATGTAGACTTCGTTTTTCATGCAGCAGCCCTTAAACAAGTTCCCTCTTGCGAATTTTTCCCCTTAGAAGCCGTAAAAACAAATATTCTTGGAACAGAAAATGTATTAACTGCAGCGATAAACGCAGGTGTGAAAAAAATCATTTGTCTCTCTACAGATAAAGCCGCATACCCTGTCAATGCAATGGGGATTTCAAAAGCGATGATGGAGAAAACATTCATTGCAAAATCTAGAATGGTTACTCCTGACAAAACCTTAATTTGTGGAACTCGCTACGGTAACGTGATGGCATCCCGTGGATCAGTCATACCATTGTTCATAGAACAAATTAAGAACGGAAAGCCGTTAACGGTTACTGATTCCAAAATGACTCGTTTTATGATGAGCCTTGAAGAAGCAGTCGAATTGGTGTTATATGCCTTTACAAATGCAGTGAATGGCGACATCGTAGTTCAAAAATCACCCGCTTGTTATATAAAAGATTTAGCACAAGCATTGATTGAATTATTTAATGCGAAAAATGAAGTTAATATCATTGGTACCCGTCACGGAGAAAAAATTTACGAGGTACTTCTTACGAAAGAAGAAGCAGCCAAAGCAATTGATATGGGAGATTTTTATAGAATTCCTGCTGATAACCGAGATTTAAATTATGGGAAATACCTCGAAGAAGGTTCCCCTAAAATTACGTTAACCGATGAATATAACTCTAATAATACAAAGACCCTTTCAGTAGATGAAATAAAAGAAAAGTTGTTAAAACTAGATTTCGTTAAAGACGAACTGCGTAAATGGAATGGAGGATAACATGAAATTCCTAGTTCTTGGGGCAACTGGAATGGCAGGTCACACCATCTCATTATTTTTAAGTGAGAAAGGGCATGAAGTTACTACCTTTTCAAGAACAGCATTTCCTTATTGCAAGAACATAAATGGGGATATTATGGATGATTTTTTGTTGAATTCAATTCTAGTAAAAGAAAACTATGACGTAGTGATCAACTGCATAGGTATTTTAAACGAAGCGTGTGAGTTAGTACCGTCAAGAGCTGTCTATCTAAATAGTTACTTGCCACACTTTATAGCCGATAAATTAAAAAACACCAACACTAAATTAATTCATATGAGTACAGATTGTGTTTTCTCAGGTAAATCAGGACCCTATTCCGAAGATAGCGCTCGTGATGGTGAAACTTTTTATGATCGAACGAAAGCTCTGGGCGAAGTTAATGATAACAAAAATTTAACCTTTAGAAATTCAATTATTGGTCCGGATATGAAAAGGAATGGAATTGGTTTATTTGATTGGTTTATGAAACAACAAGGAACCATTAATGGATTTACAGGAGCCATCTGGACTGGCGTCACTACTTTGACTTTAGCAAAAGCTATGGAAAAGGCTGCAATCGAAGATTTAACAGGGTTATATCACCTTGTAAATAATCAGAGTATAAGTAAGTTTGATTTATTAAATCAATTCAATGCAAATTTTAAAGCGGATGAGTTAACGATTTTGCCTAGCGATTCCGTCAATGCTGATAAAACATTGATAAATAACCGACAGGATTTTTCATTCAAAGTACCAAGTTATGAAAATATGATCATAGAGATGAAACAATGGATTTGGACACACAAGAATTTATACCCACACTATTTTCAGTAACCGTTGACCATGTTCTTCAGATAATGGAAGTAAAAACAAAGGTACCTAGTTCTGATGCGATTTAGAATTGTTTCAGAACCAGATACCTTTTTTAATTTGTAGTAAACGGGTTTGCGACCATTACTTTTCTTTAATATCCTAAGGTCACTGAAGACTTTCCCCTTGTAAAAATTACTAATTGCTACCTCGCGTTCACACTGTTCTTAACTTGCTTTATAACATTAATATTTCCCGAATGTCTTCTTCGGTTAAAGTAGACGACGCTTTCTCCTCAGAATCGATGATTTCTTCAATCAGATGCCTTTTCTTATCTTGCAATTCATTTATTTTCTCTTCGATTGTACCGCGGGCAACAAGCTTGATGACTTGTACAACATTTGTCTGGCCAATACGATGCGCACGGTCTGCTGCTTGCTCCTCAACCGCAGGATTCCACCAAATGTCATATAGAATAACGGTATCTGCTCCCGTCAGATTGAGACCTGTACCGCCTGCTTTCAAGGAAATGAGAAATAAATCACGTTCACCTGCATTGAATCGATTACAAATTTCCACGCGTTTCTCTGATGGCGTTTGTCCATCAAGGTAGAAATAAGGCAGTTCTTGATTCGCTAACTCTCTACCTATAAGTCCAAGCATTTTCGTGAATTGGGAAAAAATCAACACCCTTCTTCCCGACAGCTTGGATTCCTCTATAATCTGCATTAGCTGTTCAAATTTCCCCGAACTTCCTTTATAGCCATCCACAAATAAGGCCGGGTGACAGCAAATCTGTCTTAACCGAGTCAAACCAGCGAGAATTTTGATGCGGTTTTTTCGGAGTGTATCCTTGTCGAGATGTTTCAGTGTGTCGTGTCTGAGCTTAGCCAAAAAGGCAGCATATAGCTTCTTCTGATCAGGTAGCAACTCCACCGATTCCAGCCACTCGACTTTTTCAGGAAGCTCCGCAAGGACATCCTTTTTCAACCTACGAAGCAAAAATGGACGAATCCTCCGGGCAATCGTTTTCCTTGGCAGATTACTGAATTCCTTAAGACCCTGAAATAATTCAGGAAAGACAACCCGGTAAATGGACCATAGCTCTTCTAATGAATTCTCTATCGGTGTACCAGTTAGGGCGAAGCGGTTATCTGCCTGTATCTTCCGCGCTGCTTTTGCTGTTTGTGTCACAGGATTTTTAAATGCCTGTGCCTCATCAAAATAAACGGTATGAAAGAACTGTTTTTCGTACCACATGATGTCACTGCGCAACAACGGATAGGAAGTGATAAGAACGTCCATATCTATTACATCCTTCTGTAAATTGCTCCGCTCTGTCTTATTACCATCTACCACAACAGCTTGAATCTCTGGAGAAAACTTCATGATTTCACTTAACCAGTTATACGTCAAAGATGATGGGCAGACAATAAGAACCGGGAACTTCTTTTTACGGATGTTAGGAAGCTCGGATAAAATAAACGTGATGCTTTGCACTGTTTTACCCAGCCCCATATCATCTGCAAGAATCCCGCCGAATCCGTAATGAGCAAGTGTTTTCATCCATTTGTAGCCATCTTTTTGGTAGTCCCGTAATATTGGATCCAAACTTTTTGGGACTTCAAACCCCAAACTGTCTGGATTGTGGACGTTCTCCAAAAATTGCAGGAACGATTTCTCTAACGTGAACACATCACGATTATCGACTGAATCAAGAAGCTGAAGACCTTGAGCAAATGGTAATATCAAACCGCTTTCCAATTCTTCATGCTGTTCAGGAAGTGCATTCAAGAAGCGGTTCATTTCTTCAAACTCCCTCGTCTCCAATGAGAGTATGGATCCATTACCCAATCGATAGTACTTCCGTTTTTCTTTTAGAGCCAATAGAACTTCACGTATATGCTTTTCAGGGATACCATCGAGCTCAAATTTGAATTCTAGCCAATTGGTTCTCTCTTTTTTCATCTTCACAGTAATCTTCGGGTGAGCTTTGCCTCTAAATATCCGATTTTTCACAGCCGTAGTTGCATATATTTGCGCAAACGTTTTAAGCTTCGGAACGACATGATACAAAAATTCATATTCCAATTCTTCATTGTGCAAAAAATAACCGCCGTCTGTCTTGGAAAACAAGCTTTTTTCTATTAACTGCAAGATCTCTTCTTCCTTATCCATATCCCTCACAAAAGTGGAGCTTGCCGGGATATCCCCAGTAGGTTCCAATGGATTGATCATAATATTTTCATAATGAAACTCCAACCCAACGAGCAATCGGTTTTTCACACGATCCAAGTACACTTTAGCAATTAGCGGTGTCTTAAGAAGGTGCTTATACATACTGTCCGATAGTTGTACATTGCCTAGTTTCTTCAAACCAGGCACCACTTTTTCTAGAAAAAAACTAACCTGCTCTTGAGGAATCGAAATTTGATTCGTTCCTGAACCATCAAGCAACTCCTTTAGGTCCGAGAGACGTTTACAATCCTCACTTTTCAGCTGGATTAGTTTCCCTTCAGATAAGACAGAGCTGTATGAATTCAGCACAACCATTTGATTCGACCCTTTGATCTTCAGTTGATAGCCTTTGCCCTCAGCTTCAGCAAAGTCAAACTGTAAAGAAAGTGGTTCGTTCGATACACGAAGACCGGCATACATATTCCCGCCATATTCCAATTTAATCGATGGTACTCTCTCAAGTATGGGAAATAGCCTGTCCCAAGAAGATGGAGGAATCAGTAGTGTATGATGATCGCTGACATAATTTGATTTCCCCAACAATTCATCAACATATACATCTTCATCATGAATTACTTGGATAAGCTGCTGGATCAAAGCATTTGTTTCTTTTTGAAAGCAATGAAGATTAGGGTTAAACGTGAATGAATTAGAAAGCACGCTAGTATGTCCGTCTTTCACATGCTTCAGAAAGTCCCTGATATTCTGCACATTAGTCGGACCAATCCTCACCTTTATTCCAAATATATGCCGCCCCTCTCCTAGGGTAACGGCTTTGCACGTAAATTCCACATCAAGCACTTGCCTGTTTTCAAAGTGAAGCTGATGACCGCTTGAGCGTTTAGGCTGGGCATTGAAAAGTGTCAGTAAGCCTTCCGTTAGTTCTTGATTTGTTAATGAATCAGACTGTAATCCACTTAGACTATTGGGGATTTCCTGACGCTGAAGTGCATTAATCGATAGTAAAACGGCTGCAATATGCTGACAATCCATTTGAAAGGAAGCTAGTGCAGGGCAGCTACACTTCGTGAGTAAACCCCCTTTTTCATCCTTTTTAATGCTGACATGGAAATCTTCCATTCCTGCAACCGTTGCTTCACAACCATTAGGACCGTAGTTTTTAACTGTCACTTTATTAGCCCGATAAAAAGCTTCACCCCTTTTGAAGGAGACTGTACCGCACTTGTCTTTAATTAACTCTCGGTTTAATTTTATATTCATTGGTCTGCCTTCTCCCTCGTTTCGGATTCCGGGTTCTCGCTTATTACCTTGAGTATACCAAACAAGCTTTCGGTAATGTAGGGGTTCTGGAACAGTTTGGAGTTAAATGAGAACTCGTCACCCATATAGGTGATTTAACTGAGATTCACCTTTAAAAACAACCAGATAGCGCAAGGTAAACAGACATCCATTTGAAGGACAATTATATCCTTTAATGGGTGACCATATTTTCACATTCTTGCAACTAGATACTCGGTACTTAACAAAATGGAAGCAAGTTGTTTTTTTGTGCTTAATACTAGGGAGCATTTTCCAATACCGCTTCGTCGCTTGGTGATGGCCTCCCGTAATGAGCCCGCCAGAAGATCACTGTCAGTCTCATTACTTCGGCTCACACTTGTCGCTCCTTCGCTAGAATCATTCGTCGTACAAGGAGATTATTAAAGTTTCTATTGAATTCTAAATATAAATTTAAAGTGCCTAGTATATAGCGGTAAGCCGCAACATAAAATTCATGAATTTCTTCATCAACATTATCGAAAGCCATGATTTTTTTTGAATAGATAGTAAGGTATAGTAAAGCTAGGTGATGATATGAAAACAAAGATTTACGTAAACAATGACAAATTTATAGCAGGGATGACCATGAAAGACGGAGCCGAACTTGAACACAACAACATGGCGCTCCATGCCTGCAAAAAAACCGATAATATAATTGAAAACCGAAAAAGATTAGCCGCTTCCTTACAACTCGAGCTGAGTGACTTCGTTTGTGCCACTCAAACACACAGCGCTAATTTCTATCGCGTGACGCTCAACGATAAAGGACAAGGTGCCGAGCGAATGGACACCGCCATTGCGGACACAGACGCCTTGTATACCTATGAGCCCAATCTTGTATTATGCAGCTTTACTGCTGATTGTGTACCCGTGATTTTTTTCAATGAAGTGAACGGCCTCATCGGCGTGATCCATTCTGGATGGCAAGGCACAGTCAAAGAAATCACGTCGAAACTATTCGAACATTTAACACAAGTTGAACGCTGTAATCCGAGCGATTTTCACGTCCAGATTGGTGCAGCGCTAAGCCAGGAAAAGTTTGAAGTCGATGAAGATGTCTATTTAAAATTTAAAGCGCTTGGCTATGCGGATGATTTTATGTATTACAATGACGACACTCACAAATATCACATCGATAATCAGCTCGTCGTGAAAAGGCAATGTGAGTTGGCGGGAATTCCAGCTGAGCGGATTGCGATTGATCGAACTTGCACGTATGTAGATCCAGATGGTTTTTCTTATCGAGAGGATAGACAATGTGGGAGGCATTTGGGGTTCGTTGTAAAAAAGGACATTGACCAAATGGAGATAGAGTAACAATCAATTACATCAATGCAAGCTATCCGAAAAAGCACATCAGCTTTATACGTTGATGTGCTTTTTCGGATATTACTGTTTTCTCAAATAGCGAAACTTCCCCCTTGCGGCAGGGTCCACCCTAAACTCGCAAAACCTTGTGGCTCTAGGTTCATGAGTCTGTTAAAGGTTACTAAGTCTATTAAGTCTTTAAATAAAATCATTATATAGAATTCGCTAATTAACATGCATTTCTCTTTTTCTATAAAAAATCAAGACGAATTATTACACTTAGACACAAAAGGATCTTACTAGAAAAAAAGAGGATAAATCCTCAAAAAGGACAAGTCCTACTCTCTCAGACTATCAAATATAGCCACGGAAACGCACAGGTTGCTCATAGACCAATGATAAACGGAAATAGGTGTATATGTCTTTACCTCTTCTTTTACGGATGATTCTAGACTATCTGTGAGCGTTTTTAGAAAACCGAAGAAGATCAGCGGAAATGGCGAAAGGATTTTGTATAATTATTCGTTTAGACACGTCTAGCGTCCACCAGAAAGCCCGTTAATTCAACGATGTATAAAAATTTGATGCATAAAAAAGGGAAGGGCTATAGGAGAGAAACTGAGGCATGACAAGGGGTTGCCTGTTGAAAACAACTGCCGAGAATGGCTGTTATGTTAACCTGCTGTGCATGGCGCATGCAAGATTGTTCAGCGATCAATTCGAAGGTTTGCAGATTGATCTCATGTAGCGAATCCAATTTCTTGTTCAACAATCGGGCCATTTTATCGAAAAGAGGTAGTAAGATGACAAATTATTATTATTTAGCCTCAGATAAAATAATGAGGTTAGGCAATGGTTCAGTTGACTTTACTGAGACACATGCAGGTGTAATCCCAGGTTTTGATTATCCAATTCAGTTGGAAATTTATAATGGCATTGAAAAAGAACGGGAATCGCGGGAGCTATTGCAATATATTCGTAACCACACCGCACCTTATAAAGCGTGTACAGTGCAAGTAGCTAATTTATTAAACTCAAATAAAGTGGAGCTGAGAGTACAGAAGAAACATAAATTACTGCTACACGAAATTATTGATCCAAAACAACTTTTATTGCAAGAAGGGCATTTGTTGACTATTGAAAAAGTGCCAGTTACCCAATGATTTTTATAGAAGTTTTTAGAAATAGTCTTTACTCTATCTAACGGGCGCGATTGTTTAATATGCGTCTCTTTTTTCTTCTTCAACTAACGGGTGATTTAGTTCAAGTATTGGCTGCCTTTCATGGCAGCTTTTTCTTATTGAGTAATGGAGTTAACTACTGCCGTGAACTCGCGTTATGTTAACCTGTTGTGCATGTAGCATAATTGTGTGAAAACAAATTCACTAATCACAGAATGAATTTAATCAAAAAATATTGGAGCGACTCGAAGCTCACGAAATACGCCAGGTCGAAAGAGATAAAAATTTATTGATCGCTCTTAGAGAAACCCAAGAAGTAAAAAAACAAATTGCATCCACCCAACAAAAAAATGGTGGATGTTTTGGAAATAAGACCTTGCCCCTTTTGAAAAGGCAAAAAAAAAAGCGTAGCAATTGCCACACTTTTTTCTCTAATTTACTAGATTAGCTATTGGTAGTAATTTTAATAGACTTTTCACCATTTAAAATGAAATTCACGTTCCACCTAGGATGAATAACAACATTATTTTCCTCATCAAACTCTAGAGTTAAATGAATTTCGTCATCATCTTTTGTCAATACAGCTAATCGATTATTATCCTTATCCCAGTAAGTTTTAAGATTTTCAGAAATATCGATTGTCCATTCATTAATTTTCATACTCTCTCTCCTTTAATCAGCTAAAATTTTTCCATTCTTGTCTAAGGACGCTTTTCTGTCTCCGTTTTTCTTTATTTTCCACTTCCTCCCTCCATGTCCTCCTGTATCTTTATCGACACTCCATTTTCCATTGAAAAATTCACCGGAATTCTTATTCAAAGGAGTATTAAGATGTTTATCTTTAAATTGCCCTAAATCAACAGTGTTACCATCTTTCCTCAATGATTTTGGAATAGTAGCCCCAGTAATATATGGAGAAACAACAGATTTTACTGTATTAAAAAGTGCACTTCCCGTACTCGCTATAATATTTCCTATCATAACGCCACCAGTATAAATTGCAACCGTCCCTACACCTATAATTGTTATATTAGTAACAAAATTGCCGATTCCTACTGCTGCTGCAAACATTTTAATCTCAGATTTTCCATTTCTCTCATGAACTTTTATAGCTTCATTTATCAATTCAATTTCAAATGGTTCTAGTTCTAAAACCTCATTATTCACTTCACCAGACAAAAATAATTCAATAAACTCATCTGCCGAGTATTCTTCAGCTTCAACAGACCTACTCATGGTAAAAATAGTGCTAAATGATAATACAAAACACAGAACTAAAACTAAATAATTTTTACTTTTTTTCATTCGAATCACGCCTTTTTTTTATTTGAATAAACTTATAAAATGTAAAATGAAGGATATTCTTTTCCATATTAGCACAAAAAAATAAAATTTTCCCCAATTTTCCATAATTACTATTAACTCGCTATTCGAAGAACTCCGAACACACTTTAGTATCAAATACACTATTTCACATTACGTTTCCCAGAACCCATATACATTTTTTCTTCAAAAATCAAAATCCCGAATTCCGCATTCCGTTTTTCATTTTGAACAAGATTCCACTAGAAAACGAGAAATTCAAATTCCGGATTAACTCGATTCCGAAATTCTGTAATTCAATTAACCCAGTAACTCTTTTAATATAAATCACAATCGTCCAACGTTCTGTTCGCTGTATTTACAGTTTGATCTCGTGGAATTAATCCAATTACTTGTTAAACTAACGGGACAGATTAATGTTCACAAATGGAAACATTCCTTTTTGAGGGAGGTGAAGTTGATGAAACGTATCTTTTTACTTATCCTGGCTTTAATGCTTGTTTCACTATTGATGTATTTCTCAACTACTGCAATCCCTTCACCTTAATCTACATAAACTAACGGGTATTTTAGTTTAAATATCGGCTGCCTTTACAAGGTAGCTTTTTTATTGCGTATTGAGTCCCTAAATTTTCTACGGGATTAAAATCTGTCTTCCTCTCCCAACTTGCAAGCAATCGTCTAGTGTGAAAAGCGTCAAGGATAAAGTCAAGTAAATAAGGTCAAAAGATATATATACCAAACATGTAGAGTATAGGGGGGCGTAAGAAAAGAATGTAAGTATCTTATTTATTGCATTGCAGCTGGGACTCAATGTTTCCACTATTAGGTGGCATATCGAAAATGAATCCAAAAGTGAACTGGAAAATGAATTGGTGAGTATAACGAGGGGGTAAACGAAGAATAACGGTATGATAATGGAAATTATTCCACCGTTTTCGTAACATAATTTCGATAACCTCTACAACTGAAGTGAGCATTCCCAAAAAAGGTTTGGATTTCCCCACCGAAAAAATTATTTTTTTAATGGCTGCTATTGAATATTGAAATTGAAAGTATACCCTTCCTTCTATTTAGCGGTTAGATGGGTAGGACATCGAGAAGTCGTTCCTATATTGACTGTAGGTATGCTGTTTGTGGTGTTTATGTAGTATTAATCCCCCGACGAGGTTCTCAAATTTACTATGTATGCAAAAAGTACAGGAGACAGCCACCCCCCAGACAAGGTACCTCGGTGGGTATCCATTCCGACTATGACAGTGATTACTAATCTAATGGTAGTGGTTAATCGTTAATCGTCGAATCCGTAGCATTGGCCCCCCCTACATTAGACATAGACTTTAGATAGTACTGGAACCGCGTAGGTAGTGGGTTCTTGTTTGACCGTCATATGTGTTGGGTTGTGACAATCTCAGCCTCGCGGATCTCGCGTTCTCTCTCGCTGCTGCTGTTGGTTTGGTGGGCTGTCATCGCCTTACTGTCTAGCTGTCTGCCTTTCCATCTATCCGTGGTGTGGTGGTGCTAGTGGTGTCGCCGCAATTATGGTATAATAAGGAAAAAGATAATCGAACAAAAACGGAGGTGGAAAAATGAGTTTGAAAAGAAAGCCAGTAATTTTCTTTTTAACGTGTTTTGTTATAGGATCTGCACTATTTTGGTATTCACAAAAAGAGTCATATAGTGCAGAGAACGTTGTTGTGTCTGCAATGGACAGATATGAAGTGCAAAGTATCCAAGTTGGTGAAGAAGGTGTAATTGATGAAGTTGATAAAACGAGATTCGTAATTCGGATAGATGTTTACGATAAAAATGATATACCTAAAGTTGAATCATACTTACAAAAAAAATTATCTAAAGTAGATTTAGCACAATATGATATACAAGTGTTTTCTAATAAAGGGATAACTTATTAAACAGGACTGTCAATAGACCGTCTTTTTTTTATTCTCTTTAGGTGTCGTAAGTGCTGAATCTTTGAATACTATTTAAAATAATCAGAAAGTCATGTTAAAATGAAGGGTATTACGAATAAACCTTGTTCAACTAACGGGGCAGGATAGTTCAATAAGACAAGTTGACTTCAAAGTATATTTATTTTTTCTTTGAGGATTTTTACTTTACATAACACTACATAGAAGGGAGCCCATCATTTATGAGTCCTGTAAGATTTTTTATTTATCAATTCATCTTATTTATCGCACTTCTTCTTCTCAATATTTACTCTGACCCATACATAAGCAAACCATTTACTCTTGTTGATTTAATAGCAATATGTATAACAGCTCCTATCTTTATACTGCTTATCAGCCTGATAGGTAAGTTATACATACGTTTCAATACAAGGTTACGAAACAAGGTCTTACTCTCTATAACAGCCTTTATTTTAGCAATCATATGTTTAGTAATAGTAGAGAATATTTGGTTTGAAATAAAAGGGGAGATATTATTCAACTAACGGGTGCTTTACTTGAAGATCGTTGAGATGCTTAGACGGCTCTTTTTTCTTCTTGAACTAACGAAGCAGTTTAGTTTAAGAAGAACATTAGCTTTTAAAAAATAAATTAAAGCTAATAAAGAAATGGGGCGAAAATATGCGTAGAATGGTTACTTTCCTTTTTATTGTACCACTTGTTATATTAGTTGCTTGTGGTAATTCAGAACCTAAAATCACTCAAGAGGAAGTAGAAACAATTGTTTTGCAACATCTTGCTATAAACTACAACAAAGATGAAAATGAAATTGAAATAAAATCAGTGACCAACGATATGGGAGAGTATAGCGTTTCTTGGATAATAGCTGAGAATTGTGAAGTTGGTGTTATTCAAGTAGATGACCAAAACGGTAAAATAATAAAAGCTTGGGAATCAAAGAATTGCTAGGATAATGAAATTTTTTAGAAGATACTTTTTTACTAACGGGTGCTTTAGTTGAACAAGAAGGCCGACCCTTTTATCGGCTATTTTTACACCATAACGGAGTCATAACTTCTAAGTATTGACACCAAAATCAGGATGCAGTAATATCAAGGCATCAATCGGTGTCGTAACTAAGTGTCATAAATAGACCGCAAAAAAGGGGGGCAAATACATATGAAATATGGTTATGGTCGCGTAAGTACAGCATCACAAGATTTAGAGTTACAGCTACAGACATTGAAAAGTGAAGGTTGTGACAAAATTTATTCCGAGAAATTCACTGGAACTAAAGCGGATCGCCCCCAATTTGTAGAGTTACTTTCATTGCTGAAAAAAGGGGATACATTGGTAGTTACGAAGCTAGACCGTTTCGCAAGATCGGCAGAAGATGGGGTAAATCTAATCAAAGAATTGCTTTCAAAAGGAATCAAGGTTCACATATTAAATATGGGACTTGTAGAAGATACATCAATGGGCAGATTAATTTTAAGAATGTTATCAGCCATTGCGGAATTTGACAGGGATATGATAGTTGAACGATTAGCAGAGGGTAAAGCAATTGCGAAGCAGAATCCTGATTTTCGTGAAGGTAGACCGAAGAAATTCACTAAAAAGCAAGTAGCACACGCTTTACAGCTATTAGAAACAAATTCCTATAAGCAAGTAGAAGAAATTACAGGGATTTCTAAAAGCACACTAATCCGTGCCAAAAGAGAAGTAACAAAAGGGTTGCTTTAGTTTAAGTATCGGCTGCCTTTACAGGGCAGCTTTATCTTATTGAGTAATGAAGTTAACTACTTCCGAGAAGAACAGTTATGGTACTTGTAACAGGTGCTGTTATTATTGGAGATGTGATGTGGGAAGCCACTACTTCAGTTGCAAAGAATATCATAAATTTACTTTTTTTTAAAAATGATCCTGTATACAAGACAGATAAGGAAGCAGAAGCAGCTGCAAAAAAACTTGGTTATAAAAAAATTAGTGAGAAATGTGGTAAAGCCGCGATTTTTGATAAGGTGAAAAAATCCACAAAAGGGCCTGGTTATATATCTCGTGATATAGATAATCATAGCGGTAAGGCTGCTTGGAAAGGTGGCACTTCGCCGCAAAATCTCTGTTCAAAAGATAGAAGGAGTGGTACGTATGATACGAAACTCGACAGGGTCGCCGACTAAATCCATTAATACTAAGTCCGGGGTTCTCCTAACTGAACCGTGGAGTTCTTCTATGTATTTTGATGCACCCGTGGAGAATCGTGTTAGATTCTCCACGGGTTTTTTTTGTGAAGTTCGAGTAAAAGGTATTCAAAAGTTTATTAACGACCTCACGTTGGGTGAGCCAACTATCGATCTATTCATTTCCCTAGAATACAATAGGAGAAAGAAATATATTGCTAAAAACTTATCAAAGCGTATATGTTTAGTTAATTGGAAAGAATATAAACTAACAAGTGAAGAGTTTGATCTTGACGATGGGTTTGGTAAGATTGCATCAATAAAAGATGTACCAGTAAGTGAGGCAATCTTATATACAATAGATGTACTTCTCAATAAAAACACTTGTGCTTTCAATGCTTTATTTATTATTGTTACGAGTAAGTATCTAATCCACTTCGGAGCGAGCGGAGACGTAATCAATATCCTTTCTAAAGACCCTAAGAATATTGATTATATAAAAATGGGTTATAAGGGTATTTTTGATACTGTTCACGATGAACCTTTAAGCTGAAATCAAAGTCAAGATGATTTGTTAAAAAGCGACCTATCCATATATCTGAACGGAAGTGCTAATTGTCTCACAAGTTATCTGTATTTACATTCTTACAAACTCCATTACTCAATAGTAATGGAGTTAACTACTTCCTTGAACGGGTGTTATGTCAACCGCATCTATATGAGAGTTAAAAGGTAACAAAAACAGGGTCGCTGTTATATTTCAAAACAGTTCAATATAGCAATTGAAAACTTCGAAATGAAATGATAAACTTATTGCATATCAACTTACTTTAACTTTTAATACCGAACCCATGCGGGATCGGTGATGACTAATAGAGGTCTTTGGACCGATTGAGACACAGTTCTTTTTTTGCTGTGATTAAAAATCGGACCAGGGGCTTTTTTCATTCGATTCATGGCGAGTTATCAAAATTCGCAATACGGAATATCATACAAAAATTAAGAAGGATGTTCCCAAAATTCGAAACGATCGAAGGCCGAGAAATCCGTATGTATGAGGGAAAGGCCAATGCTTTAACCTATCACGGTTTGCGATACAACTACATCCAGAATCGAACGATTTACTGCTGCATGTGTCCTCTCTCCAGGACGAATAAACAGCCGGCCACCTCTTGGAACGTCCTGAATTCTGCTTTCCATCACCTGTCGCCATTTCCCATTTTTCGCTTCAATAGGATAGAAAATGTATCTTTCAGTCCTTTATTATCGGAAAGTTCAAGAAATAGATAAAGGCTATTCTAAGTTACAAGCTGCAGCAATTGTCACAAAAGAAGTTGGTCATGAACGAGTTGAAGTGATCAACGTGTATTTGGCCAGAAAAATAACTACTCAATAAAGAAAAGTTGAGCTCTCGGGCTCAACTTTTCTGTTTGGGTTTATATTTTAATGGGAATCCGTACTTCTTAGAATTTTCACATATGGCTTTTGCATGTTCTTCTACGCTTTTCTTATTGCCTAGATCCTATAAACTTGTGCCAAAAGACTATAACTCAATTCTGGTAGTTGCGCGGTTTGCTAATTCAAGGTCATGTGTTACAAACACAATAGTTTTACCTTCTCGATTAAGGGTTTTTAAAACATCAAAAATGACAGTACTATTATTTTTGTCGAGATTACCTGTAGGTTCATCCGCTAATATATAATCACATTTCTTCAGGATAACTCTAGCTAACGCTATTCTTTGTTGTTCCCCACCACTCAATTCATAGACTTTTCTATTTTCATAGTTAGAAAGATTAACCGCTTTTAAAGCATTTTTAATTTCCTCTTTTTTATTTATGTTTTTTCTATATGCAAGAGCTATTAATAAGTTTTTCTCTACTGTCTCATTATCAATCAATGCATAGTTTTGGAACAAGTATCCAAAACTATTCCTTTGCAATAACAAGATTTGCTTTTTTGTTAAATTACTTTTTCCATCAACGATTAAATCACCACTATCAGGTCGTTCTAACAGTCCAATTATGTTTAATAGAGTTGTTTTTCCTGTGCCACTTTCTCCAACAATAGATATAAAATCCCCTTTTTTAATTTTCAAATTATACTCCTCAAATATTGTTCTACCATGAAATTTCTTTGAAATATTAATTAGTTCTATCAATTTAATGTTCTCCTTTGATTATAGAATTAAAAGTCTTTTTAAATATAACTTGGTCAATAAAGATACCAACTAAAATTTCCAACCCGATTATAAGTCCTCCATAAACAAGTAGGTTTTCCCCATACATCATAACCGCAATAAGAATTGGAACAACATTAATAAGGATTAGTAAAATAAGCATTGACCAATTTCTTTTTAACATACTATAGCCAAATAACTTTTGGATGTATAATTTTATCTTGTTTTTTTGATAATAGCTTGCAACGATATTAAATGTCACGATAAAATTTGACATAGCTAAAATGAAAACAATAATACTATTCATTCTCTTTTGTGATTGTAAAGACTCTATTTCTTTTCCATATACATTATAGACTGGTTTTACACGCTGAATTGAGGATTGAACATCATTTTTTGTAATTAAAGGCCTCAAAATACTGTAAGGGTCGGCACTATTTGAGTGAAAATAAAAACTGCTAGAAAGAAAGGCTTTGTATACTTGATCAGCGAGATTCTGTTTTAAAATAATAGCTATAGGATCTGTAATAAGAAAACCGTTTTCTTCTCCTATATCTGGACTGAACGTAAAGTAATTTTGATTATCTTTTACATAAATAATGTTGATAGATAAATCTTCTAATTTAGTACTATCTAATTTTTTATTTGCTTCTTTGTTGTATACATTAGCCACCTCAACCTTTTGGAAATAAAACCACCTTTTATACTTCTCATATATTTTCTCCTCTAATGATTTTAATTTATTAGGGACAAATATATTAAGAGTATTTTCATTATCAATAATCTGGTCCTCGACTGTAATAGTAGATGCTTTAATTGGATTATATTCTAAGTAGTTGGTGTTTATAATAACCATTTTCCCACTTGGTGATATAAGAGTATCCTCACCATTTGTATTTAATTCATATAGAAGTTCACCGTCTCCGGTATCTGAATAGTTAGCTGCATTCATTAAAAAAGCTTTGTGATTTTGTTCTAGATCTATATAATAATTCTTCAATTTTTTATTCAATTCATAGTCATTCCCACGCCCGGTATATGTAGTTACAGTAGTGTATACGTTTTGCGTTTTCTCCCATACCGATAGGTTAGACAACTTTGCTTCTAATGTAGATGTGTTTTCCAGTAACTGATTAATAGAAAACAATAAAAATCCGACAAATATAAACTTTAAACAATAGTTGACAAATGCTAAAACAGCAAACGGTTTCCTTCCTTTAATAGAGACCGTTATTCTACTATTTCTCACTATGAAGCAAAGACTGAGAAATAGAAATAAGACGTAAATGAACACTACAAAAAATGAATATAACATGTATATACAACTTAATTCTTTTAAATAATCAGCCTGGTAAAATAACCAGTAATAAGTAGTACACACAATATAAGCACTGAGAGTTGAGAGTAGCATTGGTTTTAGAATATCTCTAATGAGGTATAGACTTACTCTCTCTGAACTGAATCCTACAGTTCTTAAAATGGATATTACCTTTAGTTTATCAACTATATAGTACGCAAAAGCGATAAATATACAAAGAGCAACGATTCCAATACTCACCACTAATAAGAGATTTTCTCCAAAGGTCGTATAGTTCATATAGCTATTGTTCTCATTAAATATTTCAGCTGTGGCTATATCGCGATTTAAATCTGATACAATCTGCTTTAGTGTTACATCATTTGTAGTTCCTATGTAATAAATGCCATTCTCACCGAAGTTATTTGCTTCATTTAAGTTTTTTATGGTAATCATTAATTGAGGTTCCGATTGCTTTATAATACCGACTTGATCCTCGCTAATTCTATTTTTCATAGATACAAACTGATTGGAATGTAAGCTTGGAAAAGCACCTTTTTCCAACTCAACTTGGCCATTTAACATTGTATCCGTCGTATAAATTATAAGATCCTTCTCATTTCGAAAAATATATTTTGATATACTAACCTGATACTTTTCTGATAGATTCCGTAAATAGTCAAACGATTTTAATGAAGTTCCTCTTTCCACCTGTGATTTAATCTCAATAGTAATACTAGAAGTGTCTTTATAAAGCAATTGATTATTCTTAAAAGCATTATACTCATTCAACGAAAAGACAGACAATAAGACTAGTTGAACAAAAACAAGGAGCATGATGATTTTTTTCATTAGTAAATATTCTCCTAACTGAAAAAAGGGATGATTATCATCCCTTTTTTTAGACTAATTATATATTTTGTTATTTGAAATCGTAATAAGCTTTATTTGTCCCCTTCAACGTCCATTTTACTTTAGCGGTACTATATTCGTTCGCTGGCTTATATACATCTTCAACAGCATCCCCTTCACCATTGACTACCGAAGCATATCCCATTTTTTCATAATGTTTATAACTGGAATAAACATTACTGTCTTTTTTACCACGAATCCAATACCCACCATTTTTAGGTCCAGATTCTAAGGCTGCCCTTGCTGAAACCATACCATCAGTATCATAGACAATTTCAAATCCTCCGTTGGATTCATTGGCATCACTGTTTGTAGCTTGGACAATCGATAATGGCAAAGCGAAGCACGCTGCTGCTACTAAAGTCATTATCCTCTTTTTCGGAATTGAATACATATCATTTCCCCCTATGTCGTTTTTTATAATACTACCATATATTACCACATAGTAAAATAATGTAAAGGTTATATTTGTAAAAAAAGTTTTATTCAACCATTCAGTTTCCTCAACTCTCACCCCTTTATGGGTAATATTCAACTAACCTGTCTAGTTGCGGTGAAAAACTACTTTGTTAGAAAAAAGGATAAATAAATTATTGAAAGTTGGCTGTTCTTGTTCAACCTTTCGCCCTTGGAATATATTCACTTGCTTCTTTTGAAGTCACTTGTTCTCCTTTGCCTTTTCGCATACCCTCTGTTTCTATAACTAGCTTGGTCGCTCTTTCTTTAATATCTTCATTTTGCATTTTGTGAACAACGCCCCATAGCGCAAACACAACGTCAATCAGTCTTTTTAATTCTTCTGATTGATTGTCTGTTGCTAACGGAACTGTTTTACCTGTTGACCAATGTATTTCAAATCCGACAATAGCCCGACCTTTTTTCTTTTCTTTGAACCACACTTCAAGTTCGGTATATTGGTTAATTTCATTGATAGCTACATCTAATACACCACGTTTAAATTGGGCTGTACTATCTATGTAAGTCTTTCTATTTTCAACACCAAACAAACGCAGGAAAGCCTCTTTTGAAGCAGATACATAGTAAGCCCCATAACGAGCTTTTAAATACTCGTATAATGTCCAGCTAAAGCTACTTTTGAATTTTGATGTAATCGTTAAATCAGTTGTTACATAATAATCTTTCAACTCCAAAATATGAGGGACAAATTTTTGATTCCATTCAATTTTAAATGTTCCGTTGTCATATTGGAGATCAGTGAAGATAGCTGTAAACCTAAACTTTTTTTCTTCTAAATTTTGAGTGCTATATCTTAATGCAGAAACCTTTTCGCTATCTTTATAAGCATCTTCGGTCTTATATCTTTTAAGACCGAATTTCCTTTCAAAATCAGCCTTGATAAACTCTGTGCTACCGTCTTGTTGTGTGCAATAGATAGAGTAAGCAAGTAACTGCATTTGATTTAACGTTAAGCCGTGGTTTAAATTCGCCATCGAAAACTCGTTACTCTTTTTAATACTGTTATCGTAAGATACCAATTGCTCTTTATCATTTTTTCTAGCCATGTATTACCCCTCCTACACGGTTTTTAGTTGATTGATTTTGAAACCATATATGTTGAACAAATGAATATGGCGTATGCGCTTTACAAGGGCTTTTGGGAGGCCACTGAAAAAGCCCTTGTAATTGGAATGAATTAGGATTCCCACTAATACCGCTTCGACGCTTTGTGGATGCCTCCCGCGATAACCCAGAAAGGAGACCGCTTTCAGTCTTATCGCTCCGGCTACCACGAAGTCGCGTCTTCGCTGGATGGTCTATTTGAGAAAGAGCATTTCATTATTTGTGATGAAAACTGCAAGCTGGAGCACGTTTTTCTTGAATATAATTAGCAGCAACTAGTAATCACTTTATAATCTCAGCATATACATCTCAAAATTACACTTTTCTCGATAATGAACACCCTAGCGCAGGCACGGCAAAGGGGTCGCCGAAGCCGTAAGACTGGATGCGAAGCGCTAATCCAAGCTTACGGCGAAAGGCATTCCCGAAGCGCCAAGCGTTCTACAATCCACACCCCGAATTAAAACCCTCTCCTTATTGAGCACCATAGCAAATTCAATGGGATTCTTTAATTCAACATATATACCTTATTTATTCCTGCTAAAATTTATCCCTCTTCCACAAACTGACCCCTAAACTTTAGTGTAAATTGATACTTTTAGAAGTACCAAAACTTTGATAAGGTTATGAACAAATAAGAGTACTACTAAAAAAAGGGAATGATCTATGAACGCAACAAAAGGTTATTCCGACATAGACTCACAGACATCTGATTTGGTTCAAACCGACAAAAAGACTAAGAACCAGAACATCATATCTATGAATACAACAAAAAGTTATTCAAGCACAAAATCACGCACTTTTGATTTAATTCAAACATCAATGTTAATTGCACTCGTATTCATTGCAACTCTCTTAATAAATATCAAACTACCTCTATCACCAAATGGCGGTTTGGTTCATCTTGGAACAGGCATGCTTTTTATTATTTCCATCATATTTGGTCCTAAAAAAGGAGCAATTGCCGGTGCTGTTGGTATGGGGTTATTTGATTTAGTATCTGGTTGGACATTATGGGCACCATTTACGATTGTAGCCCGAGGCTTACAAGGATATATCGTCGGAAAAATTGCCTGGTCGAATGGCCGCCAAGGAAACAGTTTCACATTCAATCTACTAGCTACCATCAGTTCGATTCCCGTTATGTTAGGCGTCTATTATATTTGTGAACGCGTCCTATTTGGTAGTTGGATTATACCGGTAGCCTCAATTCCCGGAAACCTCATTCAAAATATTGTAGGTGTCTGTGTAGCTATTCCGGTTTGCATTGCACTAAAAAAAGTTCCTTTTTTAAATAGATCTTTTAAAAGATGACTTAGTCTGCATGCCGTAGTTATCTCATCGTTGCATAGATGCCTTGAAATATACCTTGTACCTTTAATTGACCAGTTGCGCTAGCTTTCATTAAACCGAAGTATTTTAGCGCCGTTTCGAAAGCAAAAATAAGCACTTCCTTGATCAATCAATGATCAAGGAAGTGCTTTTTTCAGAAGCTCGAGTGTTATATTATCGTGCTGATTTCAATAATTTTAATACCCCTTTGGCAACTGCACCACCTGATGCTGGATTTTGTCCAGTGACAACACGGTCATCAACTACAGCGAACGCTGCCCAGTCTTCGCCTTTCACGTAATTGGCTCCTCTGTTAACAAGTTCATCTTCTGTTAAAAATGGAACTATTTTATCTAATCCAAGTGCGATTTCTTCAGTGTTTGCAAAACCTGCAACCTTTTTGTCGGCAATTAAGTAGTTGCCTGCCGCATTTTTAATATTTAATAAACCAACAGTACCATGACAAACAGCAGAGACGATCCCGCCATTATCATATATTTTACTAGCAATGTTTTGTAACTTTTCATCATTAGGGAAATCCCACATTACACCGTGTCCACCTGTATAATAGATGGCATCATAATCTTCAGGATTAACATCTTCTGCCGATAAAGTAGCACCTAGCTTATTTAAAAAATCATCGTTTGAATAATATTGCCAATCTAATTCAGTCATTTGATCTGGTTGTAAGCTGTGTGGATCAATCGATGTATATCCACCTTTAGGGCTAACGTAAACTATTTTATATCCCTCTTTTTCCATCTGATCTACAAAGTGAACAGCTTCTCCTAACCATAATCCTGTTGCACGTTCCAGATTTGGATATTTAGAAATATTAGTTACAACTACTAAAATGTTTTTCATTATACATGCTCCTTTTTGTTTGATACTATGAACCTTAAAGGTTAAACCATACTTTAAGTCAAGGAGGACGTGCTGTGTATTCTATTCAAAAAGCTAGCCTATTAGCTCAAATTCCTTCAAGCACGATCAGATATTATGAAAAAATAAATTTAATTCCTCCAATAAAAAGAAATAAACAAGAACATCGTACATTTGATGATAAAGACATTGAAATCCTTAATTTAATAAGATGTTTCCGACATCTAGGAATGTCGATTGAAGATATAAGAGCAAGCATTTCAAACATAAATTTAGAATATGAAGATATGAATACTAAAGCAATTTTATTTCAGCATAAGAAAAAATTAGAAGAGCAAATTGGTATTTTAAATTCATACATCCATGAAATTGAAGAAAAAATAGTTATATAAAAATTTCAAAAGTTGATTCCATTTGAGCTGCCCCTGTCAAATAGACAGTGTGAATGTCTTCAATCAAGTGACGGCCAAATGAAATGGGTAATTTTTTAATTATCTTACTAATGATACGGCTCTCCATGATGTGGCTAAGTGCGGTTTTTCATGAAAAAAAGTACCTTGTCCATTTCACATGAATAAGATACTTTTACAATTTGATTATTATTTTCGATTTGCACATCAATACTTACCTTCAGTATTCTTTCTGAATATCCGCAATTCTCTAATTTTCTAGCATAAGCATGTTTTTCTAAACCTGAAGTACGTTGAAATTTTTCAACAACATCTCTATCTCTTTTATTAGCTACATCTATACACAGAAAAAGAATAGGACACTCACATGTCCTATTCCCTTGCTACATTATTCATTTGGAAATTTCGGTAGATAAATCATCGACTTAAATAAATCGCCATCTACTTGAACTAAGAACCGTCCGAGCTGGATGTGAATCAGGCTTTCAGCAATCGACAACCCTAATCCGCTACCTTGACTTGATCTAGATTCATCCCCTCGTTTAAAGCGTTCCATTAGTTCATCGACTGAAATATTTAATTCATATGCCGAAATATTTTTAAATGTCACGAGTATTTCATTCCCTAAATCTTCAACATCAATATAAACCCTTGATGCAGGTTGTGCGTATTTAAAAATATTCGAGAATAAGTTTTCGATGGAGCGCCATAGGAGTTTACCATCAGCCTTCACATACACCTTTTCTGTTGGGTGAGCTAACTTAAAATCTAATGATGACGCTTCAATTTTTTCATCCATCTCTCCTATTCCTTGAGTTAGTAATGATACGATATCAATTCGTTCTAACTGAACAGGCATACTTCCGCTTGACGCTTTAGCCGCTTCAAATAAATCATCCGTTAAGAGCTTGAGTCTTTTCGATTTTTGATCTAACACGTCTACATATTCTGCAATTATTTCAGGGTCGTTTTCTATTTTTAATAAATCGACATACGTAATGATTGACGTTAATGGCGTTCTGATATCATGCGAAACATTTGTAATGAGCTCTGTTTTTAAACGCTCGCTCTTGATCTCACTATCCACTGACTTTTTTAACCCATCGTTAATACTATTAATATTCGCTGCGAGTCGGCTAAACTCCCCTTTTCCGTCTACTTCAATTCGATGATGAATATCCCCATTCTTAATTTGCTCTACGCCCTCTTTAATGCGGTTAAATGACTTCACCTTTTTCATCGCAAACCAGGCAGCTAGACCAATGGTAACGGGAAACATGAAAAACGTTGCTGCAACTACTATTGGATAACCGATGACAAGCAGCACAGTTTTTACACCTATACTGCCACTATCAAATACATTTTTCACCGAAAGAAAAACCTTTTTGAGAATTTGATAGATGAGTGTATGCTGAAGTAATGATCTATTTTTGATATGCTTTACGAGCGATAAAATCATCAGTAAGGCAATGATAAAAATAGGTGCCGTGAGAAGCGTGTGCATATCGTGCAACACTTCAACAATCATTGCTATCCACATCGCTGTTAAAGAAACGACTATCACAATATTGAGATCATTATATAGTTTGTCAATGACATGAAAATGAATTTCTTTATCTTTAAATGACGTTCTTCCAATAACCATGATTAGATAAACAAAAGATAAAATAAATCCTGCTAGAAATACAATTAATTCATTAAGAAAACTTTTGGCAATCGCTTTGTCTTTTTCCCATTCCGACATTTTTTGTTGTAAGAAAGATTCTTTAAACGCCACAAAAATGACATCTTTTTGTGGATTCAATTCTTCAACATTGCTTGTAAAGTAATCGAGGTATTGACTTTCTTTCACTTCATTTGGATAAAGCTTTTGTTGATAATCCTCAAATAGCATATATGCACCAAATGATTCAAATTGCTCTTTCTTATTTAGTTCACTATTGGAGAATGCACGTTCTCCATCACTCGCATAATACACGCTTCCTTCATATGCTTCTAGTGTGCTGAGTAACCGATAAAATTCTCTTACCTGTTCTTTCATGCTTTCGTCTTTTTTACGATTGATGTCATCTGCATATTCTTCTTTAAAGATGCGCTTATTGTCCGCTTCACTTAAGTCGTAATCATATCCGTTGTAATGAAATTCATTGAATAACTCGTTTTCAATTCCTCGTCTATCTTCTTTAGTCAGTGCCTTACCACCTAAAATATATTCTTCACTTTTATACTTTCCGATTAATTGCGTTAAAGAGGTAATAAGATCGTAACTTTCATCAGCAAATACTCGGCTCTCAAAATAATTATCTTGATTTATACTACTAAGATGAACCTCATTAAATTCCATGTTGATAATTGCCTTCGCTGCTCCAGTTAAACAAACGATGGCAATCAGAAACACAACCACTTTCGTAATGAGTGCATGACTAATATTTCTCAACTTTATACCCAACTCCCCATACAACTTTTAAATACTTCGGCTCTTTCGGATTAATTTCAATTTTTTCTCGAATCTTTCGAATATGAACCGAAACCGTATTTTCTGGATTAATGGCCCTTTCATTCCATACCTTTTCATAAATCTCTTCAATCGTGAATACTCTCCCAGCATTTGCTGTGAGAAGCTTTAAAATTTTATACTGCACTGGTGTCAAATAGACCTCTTCTTTATCAACGGTAATGATTTTCTGTTCATCATCAATCATGAGCCCGCCCGTTTGAAGTACATAACTACTCGCCTCAAGACTCCCGAATGTCGTATACCTTCTTAGCTGCGATTTCACTCTAGCCACAAGTTCTAATGGATTAAACGGCTTGGCCATATAATCATCTGCTCCGATATTTAATCCGAGTATTTTATCATAATCCTCAGACTTGGCAGAAAGCATAATTACCGGAATCATATTATCTTGTCGAATCTTCATCGTCGCAGTAATCCCATCCATTTTTGGCATCATAATATCCATAATAATTAGGTGAATAACGTGATCTCGAATAAGATCGATTGCCTCTATCCCATTGTAAGCTTTGAATACTTGATATCCCTCATTTTCCAAATAAACGCTAATCGCTCTTACAATTTCTTTATCATCATCACAAATCAAAATGTTCAACTACATTCATTCCTCCATCTCTTTAGGCTCATGTGATCACCCCTATAGGATCTGTATAAGGATATGATACTATTTAAATCTTAACAAACACGCACACCAATTCTTAAGACTTTCTTAGTTTTTTTCCTAAGTAAATATACTTATGCCGAATAGACAATTCTGTGTTTCCTGATTCAATATAATATCTTAGAAAATTATATAACTTGAAGTACATAAAAATTTGTAAAAGCCGATTTTCTGTTTGCTCAGAAAATCGGCTTTATTTTTGTATTCATATCTAATTTGAAAAATTTAAAGCAAAAACATCACTTACTTATGGTACGACTCCCTGCACCTGAAATTTAGTTTCCATATACCGCTACTAATAAAAATACCTGGATCCGAAACGGTTTAGAGTCGTTTCAGATCCAGGTATCTATATTTCATTTAATAAGCGGTCCATCCTGCATCTGCCGTTAAGACCGTACCATTGACGAAGCTCGAATCGTCTGAAGCTAGGAACAATGCCACCTTCGCAATCTCTTCAGATTTGCCCGTACGTGGATTGATTGCTAGTCCCGGTTGAATACGTCCCATCCCAAACGCATTGATGGATGTCATCGAAGCTCCGATGTTCGTTTCTACGCCCCCCGGTGCAATGGCGTTACATCGAATGCCTTGCTTAGCGTACATAAAGCCCGTATTTTTTGTAAAGCCAACAACAGCATGCTTAGAAGCTGTGTATGCTGCACCCGCACGAGCACCGTATAATCCTCCTGCTGAAGCTATATTAATAATCACGCCTTGCTCTTTCGCCAAAAAGATCGGCAATACTTTACGAGTTGAACGCATAACACTCGTCGTATTTATCGCAAAAATTCGATCCCATTTGTCATCTTCAATATCACCCGCGGCTTCAAAATTGTCCATGATACCCGCATTATTCACCAACACATCAACCGAGCCATACGTGCTGACAGCTGTATCTATTAAATTTTGAATGTCCTCTTCTTTAGCAACATTCGCAACGACACCAATGGCTTCCCCACCATTTGATTTAATTTCTTCTACCACCGTATTAGCAGAATCACCGTTAATATCGGACACAACCACTTTTGCCCCTTCTTGCGCATAGAGCATAGCTATTGCTTTCCCCATGCCTGAACCAGCTCCTGTTACAACTGCTACTTTGTCTTGAAGTTTCATTTTATTCCCTCCTATTTTTAACTGAATGTGCTTTCACAATTACGATAATGAACAGATGTTTAATATCTTTCAATTATAGTATAATCAATTCAAGCTACTCCATTCAATCAGCAAATCAGCATCGACTTGTTGATTACTAGACAATCTATCCGAATTTTGTTCGTTTATCAAAAAAAATGAGGAGGTTTACTAATGTCTACTACACCACCAAGCGTGGATAGAAGAATTCGAAAATCAAAAGTAGCACTAAAAAACGCGCTTTTAAGCTTAATGCAAACAAAAGACTTCAAACATATTTCAATTACAGATATTGTCCAACTTGCCGATCTTAATCGGGGAACATTTTACAAACACTACCCAGACAAAGAAGAACTGTTGGAAGAAATAATCGATGAAGTCATGAAGGATTTAATCACATCATACCGTGCACCTTATGAAAGTCTGACTGTTTTCGAAGTCAGCAAGCTTACCGCTTCAGCCATTAAAATATTCGAACACGTGGCTACTAACGCCAATTTTTATACATTACTAGGAAAATCAAATATATTAGCAGGTTTACAAGCCCGTGTCTGCAACGAATTATCACAACTTGTCCTTCAAGACATATCCAATAGAACCATACAGACAAAAATCAACATCAAGATGTTAGCCAATTACCAGGCATACGCAATTTGGGGGATGATTACTGTTTGGATAGACAGCGAATTCTTATATTCACCGGATTATATGGCCGAACAATTACTCGCAATTCTCCATCAAAACTCGTTCAATGACACGGAATCGCGAAGCTAAAATAATAAAGAAAAAGCGTACCTTGTGCTTCATGAACTTATTGAAAAGGCTTTGTTTAGTGCTGTTTTCAGGAGGATTAAATGCCGGTGGAGGGGTTTGATTGGTGATAGGATAAAGATAATAAACCAAGTAGGTAAAATCATTCAGACTTCTAATTTATAAAGCAACATTTCCATAAATTCGGCAAGCATTCATCTCCCACCTACGCTTCGCGTTGAGGAAGGAGACTTCTGCCTTAGTCGATTAAAGTCCCTTCAACCCTCTATTTATAGAGTCAATAGCAAATTCCTGATAACGCTGCATCCGTCCCCACTTAACCATATGCTCATACTCAGGGTGGCCGGGATCAGCAAGAATCTTGAGAAATTCTTCATAACCATACTCACCGCCTACATCTTCTGGTGGTGTATTCCCTTCGCCTTCCAGGCAAACAGGATAGTTGAACTCATAGTTCTCTATAATGCTTTCTACTTCGATATCATGGTTCCAGTCATCGCCAAAATCATAATTATATGTCAGTTTTTCGCATGCCGGGATATATTCCGATAGCTTCACGCCTTTTTCAAGCTTCATGTTTACTTGCCCGGGATACTCAAAAGCCTCTTGGTCACAAACAAGATTAATGATTGGTTTTTGGATTTTTTCATTATGCCCTTCAGTGATGTGATTCCCCGTATTGTCCGCCTTACCATAAACAAAAAAGTCATGAAGATGGTAATCTTGCCACCGAAAGGCCGTCTGTATAATTTGGTGTAATTGGTTAAATGTTTTATTTACAGGGACCACAAGTCGCCGCCATACTTGACGATTTTCGAGCCTAAGTGTAACTTTCAGGACTGCAGCTTCCGCTTCAAAAATTGATTGGCCAGCAAAAAGGTTGAGATCCTTATACATCTCTTCATGCGGTAGAAAATAACTGTTCTTTCCGTCTCCGACTAAAATGCGACTAATCTTAATACCCATGTCCGGCTGGAAAATAGAATCTACATCCCATAACTCATCAAAAAAGTATACATTATCACAAGCCTTATTCATCCTTGCCACAGAAGTCCGATCCTTTGTCTTCGTCATGGAAACTTGACCAGTATGAAGTAAATACTGGTCAATCACCTTGTCCGATATCCCTTCTGCCTGAAATGTTTCGCGGATCCCTTGCAAGGCAATCTCGGCAAACCTTTTAAAGTCTTTTGCTTTCAGTCCGTACAACACAACGGCATAACGATTATGATCATTCATTAACACAACCACTTTCCTACGATTAACCATGATTAAATTTGCATGCCAAGAGAAAAGTGGATTGTCCTCGGTAACTGATTCAGGTTCGACTTTGAGTTCAACTAAAAGTTTCTTCGTACAACGGATATGCATAATTGACAACTCCTTTGAATGAGGGGTATCTGAAATCTAGTAGTATTAGTATTTTTCTCAAATAAGAGACCTCACCTACTTATAATAAGGCTACCATAGCGCATCAAAATGAGGTTATTATCTTGTCTACTCCAACAATTCTTCTTCAAGTAGCGTAAACCCTTCAATTATCGTGTCTTCTTCCACCTCAATCAATATGCAACGTTTTCCATTAACAGTGACCTGCCTCACATATCTCAAGTCTTGCGGGCTGATAGCAATATTTGCTACTTTCGTTTCAATCTTGATGGACTTGGATGCGTAACTTGGAAGGATGTGGCTTGCCTTCATTTCATATGTTTTATCTTCGATTACTTTCTGAAATGCCCTTTCCACTTTTTCTGTGCTCACATCTTTCACTCCACTTGCCTTCAGCACACGCTCCACTTCTTTAGTATCCAAAGTAGAAAGGCTTTCATCTTCTTCCTCGTTTTCCACAAGCAACATACTGTTTAATTCATCATATACACTGGCAAGGGTTTTTGTATTCATCTCATTACCAGCCACTTCTTTTACGATTTCTTCAAAGACGGCTTTATCATCCTCTGCAGTCATAATCTCTTCGCCGTCCAGCACATTCTCAATGAAGTGGTAATCTGGCTTATTCGCTTTGCCAGCAGCATACAAGATGTGATTGACGTCTGCCGCATTGTCAGTAAAGCAAGGGAACACAAATCCACCAATTGGAGAAGTTAAATTGATAATCGGATCAAGCATGTCACGCGACTTAAATTCCTTCTCATTGAAATCAAATATAAGTGACCGTTTCGGCAGTTCAGTCTGATTCATGCTGCAAAGAATGAATGGGTTCTTGTACACTTCATCCTGCTTTGCGACTTCCTCTTCATCATGATTCCTTTTCGTCGGTTTATAATAATTACCGCGAATAAAAGTCACTACGACGTCCTTTTCATATTGAGCGTCTTGCACCATCTTTCGGGCGATGCTTTCCATATTCGTTTTCCACTCTTCTACTTCATTCGTATGGAGACCCTCATATAAAAGCCGTTGCGTATGGTCCGTTTGCTCCTCCGCTTGCTCTTGAAACTTCACCTCAAATAATTTTAAACCCAGTTTTCCACCTAACACTTTTTTAAAGTTAGTCAGAAACAACTCTTGTTGCTCTCTGTCCAATAGGGCAAATGGTTGGCTTTCCTCATGATAGAAATCACTGCTCTCCTGCTTAATATACACTTTGTAAATGTCAGTGATTTTCAGTAAATCCGTATCCAACTTAAATTGCTTGCGAATCGCTGCAATGTCCTTCTTATTCATCTCTATTTCAACTCCCCAACTAGTATAATCTGTCATGTCGAATGTAAAACTCACATTATAAACTTAAAAAGAGCGTCAATGCTTTGATTCAGCATTTGACACTCCCTTATTATAGCAATGTTTTTGATGATGGTAGAACCACAATCAACTTCGAATGATACGGCGACGTCTTCCACATGATTAAGAGATTAAAATCGGGGTATAACAAGGACATGCTTCACTTATAAAACTAGACAAAATTTTGGAGGAGATTATAATGGCTTTGAAACTCACAGGAGAAAAGAAATGGTTGAAACTTGGTGCAGCAACAATCCTGTCTGTCGGGATGCTTGCAGCGTGCGGCGACGGTGAAGACGACGTCGACGTGGATGTTAATAACCCTGTAGAAGATGTCGATCCTAATGACGGTACAGATACAAATGTGGATGTAGATACTGACGATGGTACGGATGCGGATGTGGACGTAGATACTGACGAGGGCACAGATACCGACGCAGATACGGATGCGGATGTGGACGTAGATACTGACGAAGGTACGGATACTGATGCCGGCACAGATGGTTAATAGCAAAACCACTAAGCGCTGAGCTTATAAAAGGACTGAATGGCCAATGTGCCATTCAGTCCTTTTTTCTATTCAGAATATAATTTTCAAATGAACATCACTACGATTGTAGAACGCTCAACAATCATGGCAGACTTTAATCCAATTTAGTAAAAAACGATTTACATCCAGATCTCACTATTTTGACTGAATAGATGAGTCCAGGCAAACAAGTTTAAATTTGCTTGCGCTCTTCTAATAAAATCACAAAAACTTTTTTCACAACATTGTCCCCTAAACCTCAATTCCCTTCTATATAAAGAATAAAGGGGATATTCTTTATGACAACTTACCTAACGGAATACGCACACTTCACAAACAAACACGATTTAGACGCAGCGACAAGACAACACGTACTCACGAATTGGAACGACATGAATCAAACAGAGCGGGCTGTTCTCGATATGATTCGTCGTTACTCCGTTAAATACGGTGCTGCACATTTGAAACACGAAACAATCGAAAAGGCTATCAAGAAATCCAATGCAACTGTTCGACGCGCCATCCGTAAATTAGAAAAGCTAGAAATCATCGAAAGGATTCACTATATCCGCCCTGTTATGAGCGGTCTAGGCGCTAACATTTACGTCATTAAACCTACTAATGACCAGTCGAAATTGAACACCCCGAAGGATGACGAAAAGCCTTCTAGCAGTAAGTTTGAACCCGCTAATCTACAAACCGAAGCTTTTCTTTCTAAAGCGATAAAACCTAAAGACCTTAAAAGAACGTCTCCTACGGAAATTGTGCCTACTACACTTTTCGGTAAAATGAAATCTCTTCTTTCTTCAACAATCGGAGAAAGTAAATTAGCACGCAATTTTTACGGCGTCTACCGGAAACAGTCCCTGCAAATGCTAAAGTTCAGCATTCACGAAGACAAAGGAGAACTGTTCGAGCAATTAGCCATGCACGCCCTTCGTATTGCGGTTCAAACAACCAAACAGAAAAAAATCCGGAATCTGCCCGGCTATTATTCAGGCGTCTTGCGCGAACTCATCGGCAAGGCCTTATTCAGCGAGGCTTTCATGGATTATGACGTGCCAGTTGAGGGGTTTTTCTGCCGGTAGTTGTAAATCGATTGGAAAAATAATTGGGATTACTTATTTCCCCATGTTTTCACTTAGGTTTATGCATTGTTGTGTTGCGGGTAACGTTCTCGTAGTCTAATAAACATAAAAGCGCACTCCGAGAAGTGCGCTCAATGCAATTCCTTATTTGAAGTACCAGCATACAGCTACTCTTTCAGACGTTCCTGTTCTTCTAAATGCTTGCGAAGCCGGATTAAATAATCCGGTGCATCCATCGAGTCAGTGACAATCATTTCAATCATGCACAGCTGGCTCGTTTGCGCTTGTTCCGCTGCGGAAATTGCCTCATCCAACTCTTGGTTTGTGCGCACTTCAACCGTGAACGCCTTTCCGCCAAAGGCTTCAGCTAGCTGCGTATAATGCCAGTTTGGAATCTCGTTGTACTGCTGGTTAGACGTCTTGATATTTAAGTATCTTTCAATTGTGTAGCCGCTATTATTGAGGATGAACAGAATGGGTCGGCAGCCATTATCCAGCATCGTACTGATTTCTTGAACCGTCACCTGCAGCGAACCTTCCCCAGTAAACAGCAGCACACGTCTGTCCGGTTCCGCGATGCATGCCCCAAATGCAGCCGGCGTTGCATAACCGATGCTCTGCCAACCTTGCTGGCTAATATATTCGGCTCCTGCCGGCAGTCGCACTTGTGACATCCCATACCCAAAGGTTCCAGTCTCAACCACAACAATGTCTTTGTCCTTCAACATCCGCTGGAAGCGTGGATAATAAGATGCTGCTCGAATTGGCTGCTCCGGCTCACCAGATAGTTCATCATAAGGGAAGGAAACTTGAGGTAAAGCCCCGCTTTGGGTCCACCCGCACGTGTTTAAGGCAGCGACGAGATCTGCCGCCATCACCTGCTCGTACATGGATTCTCCGACCCGTACAAACTCAGGCTGAATGTCGATGAGACGAAACCGATGAAGCATTGCCGTTTCCTTCGCAGAATTCGTGTCGTTCCAAATCATACCAATCGCAATCACGTAGTCCGCGCTTTCAACGATTGTTCTGACCTGTTCACTTCCTAATGATCCGCCATACACACCGATATAATTCGGGTGCTGTTCGTCGAAGCTACTCTTGCCCATCATAAGCGAAGCAGCCGGTACGTTAAAATTCGATGCCAGCTGGTGAACGCTATCTCTAAGTCCATAGCGGAGCGACAGCATATCCGATAAAAGAACTACATTGTTCGTACCGTTCAACAATCTCGTTATATGCTGAATCGCAGCCTCAAGCGCTGGTTTGTATGTCGTGACTTTAGTGACTTCCGGAATACCCCGCTGAACGATGGGCTTCGTGACCAAATCCATAGCTACCATCAAATAGACCGGCTTGCGTTTTTGTTTAGCTATGCGGATTGCTGCTGAAATCTCCTGTTCGGCATTTTCCGGCGTAACGATTGCTGTATAGGCGCACAGATGCGTAGACACTTGCCGGAATACGTCAAAATCGCCGTCCAGTAGGGAATGGTGCGCTAATTTATGCGCCTGCTGATCCATTGATTTGGGAGCTCCGACGATATGTATGAGTGGCACATATTCACTGTTCGCACCCGCGATAGGATTGCAGGCACTCATCTCGCCAACACCAAAAGTTGTAATGAACGCTGACAAGCCATGAAGTCGTCCGTAGCCATCAGTTGCATATCCCGCCCCTAGCTCGTTGCGTGCATTTATGAAACAAATTCCATCATATTGCTCCAACGTATCCAGAAGGGTGAAATTATAATCGCCTGGAACGCCAAAAACTTCGGTAATACCCTCCGCTTTTAGACTGTCGAAAAGATATTGCCCGAGTGTGGGCGGGTGTGTTGGTATCGGCTGTTGCATTTTATCCATTTTAGTCTATTCCTCCTTTGCGTTTTTCAAAGGTTAGCTGTTTCCGAAACAATGGAGCGTTTCGGTAGCTACTCTATTATCTGAATTACCCCATCTCCCCCTACTTACTCCTAATTATTCGCCAGGTATTTCCGTTCATACGAAAGAAACACTACAGCAAGTCACTGTAGTGTTTCTTTCGTAATTTATCCCATGCTGTTTTTCATCCTATTTGAAGGGAAACACTAAACTAGGTACGTAAAACGAGGACTGTTTCTCCCCAAAAGCTTTACGAAACCTGTGGGGGTGATTGCCTCATTTTAATGATCTTTCACAATCCCATTGGCTTCGTTTAATTGCCCCTTTATCAAATCTAGCTGTTCTTTGTTTTGCTGGACTGAATTTGCTGGCTCATCCTGCTGTTCTGCATGTAAGCGTGCCTTGTCAGCCCGTGCTATCGAATTGAAAGCATGCTCAACTGCAATCTCTTCTGGGTGCGTCATGGCTTGCTTCACTGCACGATCCGCCTTTTGAACAGAGTTGCTTAAAAATGTGTTTGGATTATCCTTCTTCCAACTTGTTTCAGAACGCTTAGCCATTTATACCTCTTCCCTTCCTACAAATAAAATAAGTTACAGCGCACTTAGTATTGTGAAATATTCTAAAAGTATGCACGGCAGAGGCTATATCAATATAAAAGTAAGGAATTTATTTATCCTAAAAACAATGCATGCATGCCTTCCTCCGTCTCGCTAATACTACCTTCGAATAGGAGGGTACTAAATGGATGAAATAACTTATTCAGAAGCCGTATTACAGGAATACAAAGTTGGAATGGGCAGTTTCTCAGAAAAATTGCCGGAGGTGGCTAGGGCGTTTCATGCATTCACTGAGTCGTGTTTCGAAGACGGCAAATTGAATCTGAAAGACAAACAGCTAATCGCTCTCGCCATTAGCGTGCACGCAAATAACGAATATTGCATCCTCTATCATACAAAGGGTTGCCTGGATGCGGGTGGCACTGAGGAAGAAATGATGGAGGCAATTGGGGTGGCTGCGGCTCTAGGCGGCGGTTCCGCAATGAGCCAAGGTGTAACCATTTGGCAGGATGCACTCGAAGACTTTATAGGAATAGTTCAATAACATGGAACAGCCACCTGAATCAGGTGGCTGTTTTCTTGTTGCACTCAATCTATATCATCCATATTTCATACAAATCCCCGTAAAGCCCCGGTCTACCTGGGCCCTTATGCTTTTTTGGTGGCTCAAGTAAAATACTCCAACTTCGCATTCGGAAAGTACTTTTCCATGTAGCCGTATAAATATGATTTGATTTCATCCTCTTCGTCCTTTTGGTAAATATACTTACCGATTCCATACTTGCCCCACTTGTAGCGCCTTTTATCTTCATCTAACTCCAATTTTGTCTTCGGGTAGTTCTTTTCAATTACTTTTTTCGCAGGCTTCGTAAATCGGTGTTGAATGAATTCAAAAGTAATATCCTCTCTTGCATCTTGCGGCAATTCCTCGTCAAGTCGCTCAAACAAGTAGCGGTAGCCTTCCTCCCAGCCCTCATGAAGGTAAATGGGAGCAACTATAAAGCCTAGTGGGTAACCAGCTCTCGCGACTTTCCCTGCAGCCTCGATTCTTTTATCCAGAGGAGAAGTGCCGGGCTCGAAGTTCTTGATAACATAATCAGCGTTTACGCTAAATCTGAATCGCGTATTGCCATTATGCTTAGCATCCAATAGATGGTCTACAAAATGGAATTTCGTCACAAAACGCAGCCTACCTAATTCTGTTTGACCAATATGTTCAATTGCTCTTTTTAATGAATGTGTCAAATGGTCAATTCCTACAATATCGGATGTACACGCAGCTTCGAATCGGGTAATTTCAGGCGCACGTTCTTCGATGTAGCGATCAGCCGCTTCTAAAATCTCCTCCACGTTAACGTAAGTTCGAATATAGGGTTTGCTGCCCATCGTCGTTTGCAAATAACAATAATGACAATGCCCCATACACCCTGTCGCAAGCGGGATTGCATATTCGGCTGATGGTTTCGACGTCTCAAATTTTAACGTTTTCCGAATGCCTACGACCAAGGTAGATTTCGCGATACGGTATTTTTGAGCGTCCGTATCACCCGGCAAGTCCCGAATCTGATTATGTGAGGTCGTAAAGCGCGTTTCAATCCCCATTTTCTCGAACTTTTCCTTTAATTCTTTTCCAAGCGGATATTCAAGTGCATTAGGCTCAAAATAGACAAGCTGTGGTGTGAAGGGTTTATTCATACTGCGAACTACCTAATCCATAATTAATATCCATTTAATCACCTTTCTCCTTTTATATAGCTTGTCTTAAAAGCGAGAAATTATGAAAATGGAATTAATTTCAAAAAGGTACCCGATACTAATACAATTCGGAATTGCATCTGAACCAGGTACCTTAAATTACAGTGAATGAAGGTAATTCACCAATTGCAAGAAGCGTCAAGGAAATCGAGGAATACTGAATAAATCTCTTTTATTATTTTACCAATAATCTATTTGCTAGCTGGCGGTCTTCTTTATCTTTTGTCGTAATTGCAATATTTTTAATGCTTTTCTGCAAAGCAGGCTGTTGGGAAATCGATGGAGACCACCTTTCTAGCACACTGAGTGCATGGTATTGCAAACTCCCATTATCTGATGCAAGAGCAGCTTGAATCAGTGGTAATCCCACTCCTTCATACCCATACAAATCTTGAACAATGCATTGCAGACAATGTTGTTCTTCATTTGACAGACTTGATAACGATAAATGCGTTTCTGCAAATATGCAGATGTCTTCGATATACTTATGATTTTTTGTATCCATAACCACTACATATAGTTCCCTGTTTTCGGGATCTTTCTCTAGCATATCAAACAAATTCTGTGTAACGTCTACTTGATAAAAGAGAGCGATTTTAAGTGCTTTCATATTGTTTTCTTGCTGTAGTGCTTCCAATACAAGCTGTGACCATTTAGGTTCATTTATAATAGGTTGAATCGCTTGCTGAATGGAAGCGTACTCTTGTTGTTTCCACTGATCGTTAAACCGTTCTTCCCAAACCTCACTATCGGCATTTAAAAATTCACTTATTTTCATTAACGGATAAAAATCCTCAAGTGTTTTACAGTGAGTACGTGCATGGTAAACGAAGCGTGAAAGAACCGCGCTTGCATATGGATAATCTTCGATACTTTCTGGAGCACGCTCATTAAGAAGGGCTTGGATGATAAGACCTGCTCCATCATATAGCTCTTTCGAAATCGTTTCTTCATATAGAGCTACGTCAAGCTCTCCTTTTACGGCACAACTATAGGCTAAATACTCATCCATAACTTTATTTCTGCAGCCCTTTGTCAGTAACCATTGTTTTATTTCTGGCGTTGTTGCTTCCAGTTGGCCAACAGCCGCAATCTTCCCCCAACCATGAACGGATTGAGCAAGTTGCCAAACTTGGTTGTTTGCCCGCATTGTACCATTCTTCAATGCAAATAGGACATAGGGTGTAAACTCTTCATGCATACCCAATGTGAATAATAGCTCTTTATATTTTTCACAATCCGTACATCCAAGTACGGTGATTGAAAATTTTACAACCTCCCTATGTGCTGCATGCTCTAGAAGCCATAATGCCTCTTGTTGTACACGGGATTCGTCAAATTCGGCTTGCTTGAATCGTTCAATGAATTCATCACTGTAGTTGGCCATATTGTCAAAAATGATTTTTTCATATGTACCTTTTCGTGTTTTGGTAGAAGGACGATTTAGCTGCTCTTCAAAAAGCTTCAGTAGTTTTTTCACGTAAAATGGTGTAGGTATATCATCTGCAACATTATCGAACATACCTGAAGCCATTCGTGGATGATTTTCATCATACAAATATTCTTCATCTGGTAAATGATCATCTACTATTTTGTTGTGCGTTTGAATTTGTTGTTGAATAAAGGCCACAATTTTTTCTTTATTATCCCACGGAAGAAAATCTAACTTCAGGGAGTCGTCTAAAACCGTTTCATTATCTATTTTCACAATACAATTAAGTTTTACATAACCACCGAGTTTAACGGAAATGACATGCTTTCTGCCATCTTGCAGATCAAGTATGCCTGATAACTTGGAATACGGGATAATATGAGAAAGTAAAGATTTTCGTTTATTTCGATCAACTGTTACACCATCAATGATAAGTAACTCTTCTTTCATCTGGTTTATAACTTCAATCCGATGCCCTTTGTAATCCATCTCCCAGGTTTTATGTACTTCTTTTTCTACGTCTTTCTTTATGTTACGCATCTCACGTTTAAAATCGTCTTTAAAGCCCATAAAGTCCTCCTTGAAATAGGAATGGAATACAGTATAATTTGTACTCGTTTCCGATTCCTTTTTGCAATTCTATATTTATAAAGTTATGAAAGGTGCTAATGCAATCGCGAATTGTATCAGAACCAGGCACCTGAAGTTTAATACTATTACATGCAGTTTCCAGATGAATTGACTCCCTCGGCAGATTCATAGTCAACATGTGATTACATTGAAAAGACTCTCCATAATGGTACAAAGTGAGGTTATTTCAATGTAATAAGTAGTTCCTTCATAATTAAAAACATCACTCACTTTATAATTCCTATAAAATGTTTCAAAATCCTAGCCGTTAAACCCCAAATTGTATAGTTTTCATAATCAAAAAACCATTCTTCCATTGAACGAGCTCTCCATTGATACTGCGTACCATTCATTATTTTTTCATAGGGAAAGCTTGGCAAAGGCACTGGTTCAACGGATACTACATGCATATAAGGCTCATAATTCAATAGCCATTTAACGGGTATTGTAAATACCTCTTCAACTTCTTCTTTGTTATACGAATGAATAATTTGATTGTAATCAATGGTTGCTACAAATGGATAGATAACAAATGAAGAGGAAGCAATATAAGGACTTAATGTCCCTACGATCGTAACCGTTTTTGGGTCGACCCCTAATTCTTCATGCGTTTCTCGTAAAGCAGCAGCCATTGGGGATGGGTCTGTGGAGTCGATTCGACCACCAGGAAAACTAATATCACCGGGCTGTTTTCTCATAGTGAATGAACGTACTTCGAAAAGGATATGCCATTCTTCATCCACTTGTACTAGCGGTATTAGAACCGCTGAACGTAAAGCTGTTTCCTCCCCTATAAACAGGGGCTGATTTTCATTTAACTGGTTTTTTAGTTGATCTAGGAACATGAAATCCCCCTCTCCATAGTTGGTTATATTCTTTTTATCGTACCATGTAAAGATTGACAATTAAAGAATCCCATAGAATCTGCTGTGGTTCTCGATAATGAGAGAGTTGTAATTCGGGGTGTGGATTGCAGAACGTTTGGCACTTTGGGGATGCCTCAATCACGCCTCATATAATCGCAGTACGTTTTATGTACATTATCAAGATAAAATTCAATTGGCAGAAGACTTACTTGAATCGATGCTGAAAGGCTTAGAAAATTCAGTAGGAAAGCCATATATACCTGGTCAAAAATTTTATACAACAAAGCTAAATACACCATCTTTTAATATCATTTCTTACATATATGAAAACCGGAATTTTTTTGAGCTGATCAAATATGATGAGCCTTTACCTGGATTGCTTACAAGATTTCCTCAAACAATTTTAAAAATTTATCAAGAACAATTCATTTTCCAAACGATTAACAATATCCCTGTAAACTTGGATTATTTTAAACGTTATACTGCCTTTGGATTTTACGGACTTATTCTGAATTGGATTAACAGTGACTTCAAAGAATCTCAAGAAGAATTTATCGAAGAAGTTATTGCGTCAACGAAAACTCACATATTTCCAATTGAATATATTGGGGAATAATCGAACCACTACCCTATCAACTTCTTTAAAATATCATGCTTAAATTTTAGTACTTACCCCGATGCGATTACAAGTTGATACCAAATAAACATGTTACAATCAATGCATGAAAAACAGTTGGAGTGACGAAAATGAGTAAACGAGAACAACAAAAACAGCAACGTCGTCAAAACATCATCCAAATTGCAAAGGATTTATTTTTGGAAGAAGGTGTGCAAACTATACAAATGCAAGATGTTGCGACTTCTGCTGGTATTGGGATTGCAACGTTATTCCGCTATTTCCCTAAAAAAGAGTATTTAATGATTGCGGCGACGAATGCGATTACAGATGAAATGGCCACGGATATCGGGCAGATTGTCGAGCAGCCGGTGACGGCATATGAAAAAACCGAACAAATTTTGGAGTATTATATGGGCATAACGAAGGATCTACAACTGCGTTTAGCAAAATATTTCGAGTCCTTTAATTTATATGAAAAAATAGCAGAAGAATCGCCTGAAGACTATGCTGAATACTTATCTGTACGGAGCAAATTAGCTCGTATTTTATTAACAGTAAGTGAACAGGGCAAGCGAGACGGTTCGTTAAGATCGGATGTTGATTTGGATCTATTTATCATGACAATGGTACAAAATTTCAGCTTATTCACTTATAAATCAAGCCTAACAAAGCATGATACCAATCTTTCGACATTGCTTACTTCGGACAAGCAGCTGGCGATGATGAAGGATGTATTTTTACGCTATATTCAGCCATAAAATTAGGGCCATATGAATTGACATTCGCATGAGAAAGCTGTTTACTAGTAAGTATAAAAGTGATAGTCGGCTATCACCTTTTGCGAATCTATTCTAGGAGGAATTTTATATGAGTCGGTTATCAGGTAAAGTAGCGATTATTACAGGAGCAGCACAAGGTATGGGTGCATCACATGCAAAATTATTCATTGAGCACGGTGCAAAGGTTGTTTTAACAGATTTAAATGAGGAAAAAGGAAATGCATTCGCAGCTGAATTAGGTGAAAATGCACTTTTCATTAAACAAAATGTAGCATCTGAAGAAGATTGGGCGACAGTTATTGCGAAAACAGAAGAAACTTTCGGTCCAGTAAACGTATTAGTAAATAACGCCGGTATTACAATGGCGAAAAATATGCTTGATATTACAGTAGAAGAATACCGTCGTATCGTGGACATTAACCAAGTGTCAGTATTCTTGGGCATGAAGACTGTAGCAGCTTCAATGATAAAAGCTGGCGGTGGTTCAATCGTCAATATTTCTTCTATGAACGGCTTGGTTGCTGGCGCTGTAGGTTACACTGATACAAAATTTGCAGTACGTGGTATGACGAAAGCAGCTGCCATCAACTTAGCGCCAATGGGTATTCGTGTAAACTCTGTACACCCAGGCGTAATCGCCACACCAATGGTGGTTCAGGAAGATACAAAAGCAGCTGTAGAAGCATTCTCTAAACATATTCCACTAAAACGCGTAGCACAACCAGAAGAAGTATCTAACATGGTACTATTCTTAGCTTCTGATGAGTCTAGCTATTCAACAGGTTCAGAATTCGTTATCGATGGTGGATTAACTGCACAATAATATTAGTACATGAAAAATCCATATAAGGTTTGTAAAGGTCGATTTTCTATTAACATAGAAAATCGACCTTTGTTTTTCCGTAAATAAATAACCTCATTACTTATGATACGGTTCCCCGTAATGCACCTACATTAGTTACTTTTATTTTAACTTTCTTTATAGCCTTCAATTTTATCTTGAATCCATCTTTTATGCCTCAAAAGTTTAATTCCAGTTTAGCCCTTATTCATTATGGAAGTCACAGACAGGTTAGTTGCATGAGTTTTATTTGTAATGAGGAATGTTTTATATTTTGTCTAATTCATACTATAACAACAATAATATCGCTAAAGTTAATAAATATTTATTGATAAACAATAAATTATGCGTTAAAATGAAACATACAATATATATATGAATTGCTTTTCATGAAACCAGAAATGATTTAACGATATGCGGTGTAATCAATAGATAACCTTGCTATATTGAAAATATGGAAAGGCAAAACCCATTCGATTGTTAACTCTAGAGGCGATTCGTAAGGCTTTAGAATGTCACCTGGAGATATTTCAGAATACAAAAGTGACGAAGACATTTAAGTTTGTTTATATGCATCGTGGAGGAAAGTAGGACTTGTATGACAATTATTAGAGGAGGTATAACCGTGGAAATCGACAATTCGATTAGTAAAAATATTGCTAATCCACGTGAGCTGGAGAGAATGTATAGAGAAGACCCCAAAGCTTTTAAAAAGTCATTCTCACACGCCTGGGAACAAAACCCTGATTCGCCGGTTCTTGCTGCTTGGTATGAAAGATTGAATTTCAAGGAGGCGGCACATACAGAAAAAACTTCCTTGCTTCAGAAAGGTTTCTTGTTCATGGGCATTTTAGCCATTCTGGCGGGGATAAGCACCAGGATCATTTTCCATTTTGTCGAACAGGAAGCAATTGCCCCAATTAACCTTGCTTTTGGGATTCTTCCCTTCATTGCAGCTTATTTTGTATACAAAAATAACCCCCCAAAAAAGGTTCTTTACACCCTTGCATTGATGTTCCTACTCTCTGGGTTGTATCTTAATATGCTGCCATCAAATCATAATGACAGTATTATCCTTGCTTATTTACACCTTCCCATATTTTTATGGGGATTGATTGGGCTTGCATTTATAGGAAATGAATATGGTATGGGCAGCACAAGATTAGCCTATCTTAAATTTAATTTGGAATTTTGCATACTCTACGCCAGCATGGCAATTAGCGGAATGTTGCTAGCAGCATTAACCATGCAGTTATTTAGTTTTGTCGGTTTGGATATAGAAGACTTCTATTTTAGAAATGTCGTTTTATTCGGTGCTGCCGCTCTCGCTATTGTGGCTACATACCTGGTATCGATGAATCTTAAACTTGCTAAGAATATTACACCCTATATCGCTAAAATTTTTAGTCCTCTTGTTCTGGCCACATTGTTGGTCTATCTTATAACGGTTATTTGGGTCGGAAAAAATCCATTCTTGGATCGCAATTTCCTGCTAGTCTTCAACGGGATACTCTTTAGTGTATTGGCCGTTACCATATTTTCCATTACCGAAAGCGGTACAGACAAGAAAAAGAACATTTCTGATTATATAAGCTTCGCCCTAATTATTCTTGCTCTTATCATTGACAGTGTGGCTTTGTCAGCCATAGTGTTCAGACTTTCTTCTTATGGGATTACACCCAACAGAATTGCTGTTTTAGGCGTAAACATACTTATCTGGGGAAATCTAATCTGGATCATGGTCTCCTATATGCGTTTTCTACAAAACAAAACCGGGCCTTCAACCATCCAAGATGCGGTTACTAAGTATTTGCCGGTCTACGTACTTTGGGCAGCTTTCGTTACATTTACTTTTCCTTTAATTTTTAATTAGAAAGGCTTTACTATTGTAACGGATGCTGATCTTCCTTATAAATGCCAAAAATGAGCAAGGTTCTATTCATAACTTGTTCATTTTTGGCTTTTTATTTTTCTGAAAAAACCGCATTTACTTCTGATACGGTTCTCCGTGATGTAACTAAGTGAAGTTTTTTGTATAAAAATAATTTAAGTTCACTTAGCTTTATTAATAAGCTCGATATATTGCGAATCTCCGTATCCTATTGTGGGAAAAAGATCAAATAACCTATTAACTAATTCCGCTGTTGAAAGATCTTTATTTTTGGAAATATATTTTACTACTTCATTATTTTCTTTTAACATATCTAAAAATATATCTATTGCCTGATACATTACTGGGAGTAATTCAATCGATGGCTTTCTATGGTTTATCAATACTTCTTTGTATACAGATTCATAATCTCCTAATTGAAGCTCAGTTTGGCTGACTTTAAATTCATCCTCTCTAAAGCTATTTAATAATACTTTTCCTTTGTATCCGGACTGTTCAAAGTAAGTAAGAATTGTAAGAAGATTCATCTGACAAAACATGTCTTCACCAAACCATAGAACGATATATTTATACTCCTCCTTAAAAATAGTATTGAAGGGATAAATAACCTTCCTGATGTAGTTTTCTACTGACACATGATGTCCTAATGCTCTTGTTTGAATAAACTCGTCGTCAAAAACTTGTGCCGTCGTCGCATGTACACACATCGCCTCATTGAATGGTACATAATCAGAATCCCCCATCAGTTTTTCTGCTTTAAACTCTTCATACATAACTTGACCATTCAATACGTTAAGTACGTCTTTGTCAAACAGTTCTCTCTTCACTTTTTGTAACTGTTCAACCTCATTTTTTCTAGACATATACACGCTATCCCCATCCTCGCTTTGATCGACAGTAAGTTTAACAAATGACTGTACAGGCAACTTATTTAGTTGAAATTCTCTTGGAGTTACACCAAAAACCTTTTTAAAGGCTCTACTATAAGCCTCTTGAGATGAATAGCCATATTCAAAAGCTATTTCAATTACCTTCTGATTGCTCGACAAATCTGCTGTAGATAAATATAGCCTTCTTAAAAGAACATAGCGCCTAATACTGATCCCTGTTACCTGATGAAATTTAAAAGAACAGTAATAAGGGGAATAACCCAAGTAATTAGCCAATTCATCTAGTGAAAACTCTTTGTTTAAATGTTCTTCAACCCAATCTATCATAAGCTGTATATACTCATTCATTTGTCTCACTCCTGAATAAAATTATAAGTGATATCCTTTTCTTTCTTATGATAGTTCTTGTGATGTGAAAATCACTTTTCCATGTAAGCGTAAAATATTATTCGGTATTACTCTTTAATTCTTATTCTAAATATTAAATAGGAGAAATATCATGTATTAACACTAGTAAAGGGGGGACACATTTGAAAGGTTTTTTGAAAGCTATACCATTATCCTTACAGCATTTGTTTGCAATGTTTGGTGCGACAGTTTTAGTTCCAGCACTAACTGGTCTTGATCCAGGGAGTGCACTTGTTGCCAGTGGTGTAGGAACGTTAATTTTCCATCTTATTACACGAGGAAAAGTTCCTACTTATTTAGGTTCATCTTTCGCTTTCATTGCTCCTCTAGCATTGTATGTAGGTGAGTTAAATTCACCCGGTCAGGCGGTTGCAGGTCTTATCGGTGTTTCCATTGTTTATGCCATTGTATCTATTATCATTTCATATGTCGGTTTTGAAAAAGTTCGTAGAGCAATTCCTCCAGTTGTTGTTGGACCAGTAGTCAGTATCATCGGTCTTGCACTAGCAAGCACTGCGGTGAACAACATGGCTGCTGTCAATTGGGATGTAGCTATCGTCAGCCTTCTTGCAGCAATCTTTGCTACGCTTGCAGGTACTAAGATGATCCGCCTTTTCCCACTCCTCATTGGTCTTGGAGTAGGTTATGTCTATGCTGCGGTGCGTGGATTAGTTGATTTTGGTACCATTGCCAATGCACCAGTGTTTGCCCTTCCACAGTTCGTAATGCCAGAATTCACATGGGTCGTCATCTTGGGGATGGCGCCGATTGCCTTGGTTACCATCATCGAAGACCTTGGACATATGATGGTACTAAAAGAGATTACAGGTAAAGACGTAACAAAGGATCCTGGGTTTTCAAGAATCCTATGGGGGAATGGTCTTGCAACATTAGTCTCCGGTTTCATCGGCGGGCCTGCACAAACGACTTATGCGGAAAACCTCGGCGTTTTAGCCATCACACGCCAATTTTCCAGTAGAATCATTCAAGGTGCTGCTGTTATTGCGATTATTCTAGGTCTGTTCGGTAAAGTTGGAGCTGCTATCCAATCCATTCCAGTTGCCGTGATGGGCGGCATCTGTATCTTGTTATTCGGTATGATTGCAGGCATGGGGATCCGTCACATCATTGAGGAAAAAGTTAATCTGGCGAATATGAAAAACTTGGTCATTGTCGCAGTTATCTTTATCATCGGAGTTGGATATGCTCATGGTATCGCCTACGCGACGATCGCTGGATTGCTCATTTATTGGCTCGTCCCTGATTTTACGACAAAGAATGAAAGTTAATATGAAAAGGCTGCTCCACTCAACACTTTTGAGTGGAACAGCCTTTTACTTTTAAGTAAGCTAGCGGGCAAAGGCAAGCCATTTAAAACCTCATTTACTTATGGTACTAAGTGAGGTTTATTAATTTTCATAATCGGCGCTTCTTCAAGATTACAAGTTTCACTCACTTTATAATTCCTATAAAATGTTTCAAAATCCTAGCCGTTAAACCCCAAATTGTATAGTTTTCATAATCAAAAAACCATTCTTCCATTGAACGAGCTCTCCATTGATACTGCGTACCATTCATTATTTTTTCATAGGGAAAGCTTGGCAAAGGCACTGGTTCAACGGATACTACATGCATATAAGGCTCATAATCCAATAGCCATTTAATGGGTATTGTAAATACCTCTTCAACTTCTTCTTTGTTATACGAATGAATAATTTGATTGTAATCAATGGTTGCTACAAATGGATAAATAACAAATGAAGATGAGGCAACATAAGGGCTTAATGTCCCTACAATCGTAACCATCTTTGGGTCGACACCTAATTCTTCATGCGTTTCTCGTAAAGCGGCAGCCATTGGGGATGGGTCTGTGGAGTCGATTCGACCACCAGGAAAACTAATATCACCGGGCTGTTTTCTCATAGTGAATGAACGTACTTCGAAAAGGATATGCCATTCTTCATCCACTTGAACAAGTGGTATTAAAACCGCTGAACGAAGAGCTGTTTCCTCCCCTATAAACAGGGGCTGATTTTCATTTAACTGGTTTTTTAGTTGATCTAAGAACATGAAATCCCCCTCACCATAGTGGGTTATACTCTTTTTATAGTATCATTAGTGATCAAAACGGAAAACAATTCATCGCAGTCACTATTTATAAGGACCCCTTTACCTACTCATAAAATCAGACTATCCCTACGAATTGTTCCTGTACGGCAGACACTCTTTTCCTTGCCGAATGGTTGCTGTACCATTCGTTGTTGTATAAGGTGGGGTTTCCGGCAAAACGTTCATGACAAGGAGCCGAATCGAATGATCTTTATAAAATAGTTCATCAAATGAAGGAATAATATGTGGATCTGTATTTTCAAATACCCTTTTTTCTAATTCTTTTATGTCTACATCAAATGGGATCCCTATCAAAACATTGTCTATTCCCCGCACTTTGTCGGCCACGCCGAAAACAACGCTACCCCCGCCGCCATTCGCCATGCAAACAGCATATTTAATCATTTTATTGACATTTTCCTCCTCAGCACTATAATTCCATTGTTTAAAGTCTAGGTCCTGCGCTTCAAAATCATCTGCAATATGATGATCCAATTGCTGAATAATCGTCATGATTTCGCTTTTATTCTTCACTCGAATATCCTCCTTTCCAGCAAAATTAATCTATATCACATGTAATTACGTTAACCAATGCTTATACAAAAAAGGCAGTCCCTTATCACAAATGTACTTGTGGGAACTACCCCTTATTGTATCTATATGTTTGTTCCGTCATGGCTGTTTATTAAAACCTTTTAAAATTGCACGCTGGCTCCATACTTGCAGAAAGCCCTCCGTGGTTCATTGATCCATTCAATCGGCTTCATCATGCATTTGTCAGCACATATAATTCCCGAATTCCGCTAAACTGGTACCTAAAATAAGGTACCTTAGCTTGGTTAATACAGATATTCATTTGTTCAACGTATATTTTTGAAACTTCGCCTGCTTACTAAGCGCACTTTCACTATCAAGAGCTGATCTCTTCAGGTGCTTCCTTGCACCTAGGCTTTACTGTAGTTTATACAACATTACTCGCTTTTATCGATTGCAATCCTTTAAAATCCATTGCCTTTTTTCTAAAATAAAAAATGACGGCCATTAAACACGCAAGAATAAAGGTACATAATACAAGTGACCATAGGGTAACACTGATTGGGTATCGATCTATCAGTTCGCCAACAATTCTTGGCAGGAATGCACCGCCTAATCCCCCCATTGCCATCAGTATGCTTGTTGTCCATTCCTCTAATCCTTTAGACGTTTCATTAATAATCAAGAGACCAATTGAGAAAACCCCTCCCATTAATAAACCCGTTAAAAATATGGAGATAAAGCTAAACATGACGGTAGTTGAATAAGCAAACATCAAGAGGGTAAAAAACTGACCCACACAGCAAATAATAAAGAGCTTGCTGTAGCCTATTCTATCTATAATACCAGTCATACTGATACGTCCAAGTGTCATGGCTGCCCAAAAGACCGTAATGCTTAAGGCCAGCGTGGACGCATCTAAATTCGTTGTTTTGCTCATGATTGTCGGCAAGTAGTTTGGCAAAACCATTTCCGTTCCCACATACATAAAGAAAAACAACGCACCCGTCGCAATAATCGGTAATTGCCTTTTGGAGTAACGTTTTCTTTCAGGTTTATTCCCGTCTTCAGGTAAAGCCTTCACCTGTCTTTTTAAAATCGGATCCAATTCTCCAAACGAAAGAAATAACCAGAGTAGCATAATGACCGAGGCAAACACGGCTACAAATGTAAACGAAAAGTTCCATACACCCGTCATAATCAAAAATGCAGAAATGACTGGAATCGCCAATGCGCCTACCCCAAAAAAGATTTCAACTATAACAAGTGTCGTAGCCTTCTTTTCTTTTAAATGGCCAATAATAAGGGAAGCAACAATTGTTTCAGCAATCCCTATTCCCGCCCCACCAAATGGAGCAATAGCTAACATCACAGTCCAATTGGGTAAGACGCTAAACACAAACTGGGAAAGCGCAAAAATGAGTAAGGCAAGAAAAATCGTCATTCTCCGCCCAATTCGATTGACGATAAGCGGCGCGATCATTACTCCACCTAAAAAACCTAAAAATTGATTCATAATCAACTGTCCGCCATCCTTGTAATGAATCCCATACGAATCCACCATAGGTTCTAAAACGGTCCCAATAATAATATGACCAAACCCATTCAAACAATAAATTAAAGAAGCAATCCATACAAATTTCTTCATTTTATTCTCCATATCTGCATTATTTCGCGTTATTTGAAAGTAGTCTTACTTTTCTCATAGTATCAATAATGGGCAGGGGCGTCTATATGGAGTGGGGATTATGTTGCTGGAGATTACGTGGAAATCATAAGTTCAACATATATATTTTTTTACCATTACAATGTGGTGGACCAAAGGGAATAATCCCGGTTCTCGACAAGTAAGTGTTGTTGAGAACCGGGCACCTTATGCTAGTTGATTCAATTCCCGAATTAAAATCATTACCTATTATGATTAGACATCCTCTTTTTCAAATCCCACAAACTTTTTAAACCATTCTAACTACTTCGCAATTTGATACAATGGTTACAAAGTACTTTCAAATTAAATTTCCAACTAAAAGTTTACTAGTTGAATGTTAAAGGAGCTGCAACTTTGGATATTAAACAAAAAGGAATTGTGGAAGAGATTTATCTCTCAGAAAAAGAATACCCTCCATCCAACTTAATTCAAAAGTTATCCGTAGATGAGTATGTAGAAACTTTAACCATGCACGCTGCAAATATCATTGGTGATAAATTAAAAGGTTTAGCAGATGAAGATAAATTTGACGAGATTTTCAAGTTGATTGACCGAGTGCATGATATTGCAGGACAAGACGAGAGGGAATTTAGTCAGCCATTATCAATGATTACTTATAGCGAGGGACCAGACACGTTAACTATCAAGGAAGACCTATTTTTAACCAGAGTAGATGTTCTATATAACGACTCCCATAAGATTAAAAACTTCTTTAAAACACTCGCATATGAAATGCAGACTTCCGATGAAATTTTCTTTCTCGTGAGCTTTATTAGAATGTCTGGTGCTCAATTATTAACTAGGGAACTATTGGAATTAGAAAAAAGAAATGTCCCCATTAAAATTTTGACAACTACCTATTTGAATATTACTGAAGCGAAAGCTATTCGGCATTTATTAAAGTTCAAAAATGTGGAAGTGAAAATACTTCCCTTAAAAAATGAGTCCTTCCATACAAAAGCTTACTTATTTAAGCGTAATTCCAACCAAAACACAGTGATTATTGGATCCTCAAACATTTCTCATTCCGCTCTTATTAATGGTCATGAGCTCAATGTAAAAATTCCGCATACACAGCACATGCCTGCTTATGAACAAACAATGGACTTTTTCAATAAAATGTGGACTCATGAAAAAGCAGTCTTCCCTACCGAAGATTTTCTAACTAAATATGAACAACATCAGAAAACAGAAGCTGCCTTAATGCCTTCCTTTACTTATGAAACTAGCGCAGCGTATTCAGTAAGTACTGGTGTTCAACCTAATGAGATGCAAAAAGAAGCATTAAAAAACTTACTTTTCACTAGAAAAAATGGACATACAAAAGGTGTCATAATTGCCGCTACCGGGACTGGGAAAACCTATTTATCCGCATTTGACGTTCAGCAATTCCAACCCAATAGATTGCTATTTATCGCACATCGTGAAGAATTATTAGACAGTGCAATAAGAACTTTTAGCTCACTTTTCCAAGACGAATTCCTGTGCGGAAAAATTACCGGGACAGCCAAAGAATATGATAAACGGTTTATTTTCAGTACAATTCAATCCCTATCAAAAGATGGAACATTAATGAACTTTAAGAAGGATGCATTTGATTACATCATCATTGACGAATTTCATCACGCAGAGGCCCCTACATATAAAAAAGTAATTGAGTACTTCGAGCCTAAATTTCTTTTGGGATTAACCGCTACTCCTGAAAGAATGGATGGAAGAAATGTATTGGAGCTATGCGATAACAATATTGTTTATGAAATTCGCTTACGCGATGCCCTTGAAGCAGATTTATTAGCTCCATTTCACTATTTCGGGCTATCAGACCAAACTATTGATTATGAACACGTCGATATCGTGAATGGACATTATGAAGAACTGTCCCTTGTTAGAGCCCTTTCTACATTTTCAAGGGTTGAATTTATTATCGATAAAGTAGAAACCTATGGATACGATGGCAACTCACTACACGGACTAGGTTTTTGCGTAAATATTGATCATGCAAAATTTATGCGGGAGGAATTCAACAAGCGAGGATATGTTACGGAATGTTTAACAGGAGAAGATTCAGTTGAATATCGTGCTGAAATAATAAAGAAATTAGAAGATCCAAAGAACAAGCTTTCAATTATCTTTACGGTTAATATCTTCAATGAGGGAATAGATATTCCAAAGGTCAATCTCATGTTGTTTTTAAGGCCTACAGAATCGTCTACTGTTTTTATTCAGCAATTGGGACGTGGACTACGTAAGACAGACAACAAGGAATATGTGACAGTTCTAGACTTCATAGGAAACTATAAAAAGTCGTTTATCATCCCTTTAGCTCTCTCCGGACAATATAATGCAAAGGCCTTTGATGCCGATTCATTACGTGTGGCTGTTTCTCACGAGTTTGCGGATGCTCCGGGTGGATCTGTCGTGCAACTGGACCCTATTGCGCAAAGGGAAATCTTAGAGCGACTTGAAAATATTCGACTTAACCCAAAAGAAGTTCTAAAGGAGATGTATTTTCAGTTTAAGCGTGAACTTGGCAGATCACCTGAATTGGAGGATTTTTTGTATATTGAGGAGGCACCTAGCTTAACATTCTTTTTGTACAACCATAAATCATGGGTTAAGACAAAAAAATATATGAAGGACCTGAGTAAATTTGATGAGTGGATTTTAGCAGATGACTTTAGATACGAGGTTATTGAAAGAATCGAGAATGCTCTACCTATTAAGTGGCCTTATGAGTACGCGATTTTGTATCTTGCCAAATTTAATACTGAAGTATCCGTAGATAATATTGTAGATTGGTTGGTAAGAAGATTTGATTTTGAGATTAAGCGCGAGCAACATAACACACTAATTTTGCGTGCTATGGATCGATTATCAAAAATATTTAAAAAACAAACGTGGAGTTTTGGAGAGTTAATAAAAGAAACTTTATTTGTAAATCCCGAAATCATCAAGCTGTTTAATGATGCTAAATACTTTGCTTACATTAAAGAACGATTAGAATATGGTTTAATCGATTTCAGAAGAACATTCCGTATGGAACTTATTTTGGATCAAGAGAAAAAACTAGCACTTTATCGGAACTACTCTAGAAATGAACTAATGTTTATTTTCGAGGCTAAAGTACCTGAAGGTTCTTGGCGGGAAGGCATTAGTAAAGTAGATAATCACTATTTATTATTTATAAACCTTAATAAAGCTGACGACGTAGAAGTACATTTACAATACAAGGATTTTTTCAAAGATCCTACTACTTTTCATTGGCAAAGCCAAAATAAAACATCACATACTTCTGCACAAGGACAAGAGTATGTGAATCATGAAGAACGAGATATCCATGTCCATTTATTCGTCCGGAAGTTTCCGAAAATGCATAAGATGACATTACCATTCATGTATTTAGGAGAACTTGATTATGTAAGTAGTCATGGGGACAAACCGATGACGATCCTTTGGAAATTACATCAGTCTGTCCCTGAAGATTTATATCACGATCTCATTAGATAATAGCTTTTCGATAGCAGGAATATCCGCGGGTGCCCAATTGAGAGTCGATAGCTCTTTTCTGGGTACCCATTTTATTTGCGCATGCTCAGTTGCAATAGGAGTACCGGATACAATTTTAGCCATAAACGTCTCTAATCTCACAATGACTTTTTCATATTCGTATGTCGTATCTTCGACATGATCAAATATTGCAATCGTGCAGCCTAGTTCCTCCTGAATTTCTCTTTTTAACGCATCTTCCTTCGATTCGCCTTTCTCAATCTTCCCCCCTGGGAATTCCCAGTAGTTCGGTAACGTCATTTCTGGTCCTCGTAGCGCACAGAAAACTTCCTTCTTTTCATTTTCAATAATTGCACCTACAACATGTACTGTTTTTTTAATTTCCCTCACCTTTTCTTTTGTATTGTATTGTTTTAAAGTGTTTTTCACGGTTCCTAGCCATGTATTCCTTCTGCCGTTCATATAAATTTATTTTAACACAACTTTTTAGGTTCATATTAAACTTAATCATTTGGGCATTTACTGCACTAATTATGTCATAGTCATTCGGCTCAAATGGGATGTATCCTCTATCAAAAAACTATTCATTACAACCCCATGAGTTCCCTTTGAACTTTCAATCGGAAATCTTCACTTCCAAGTAACTTCGATTCGAATGAATTCATGTTTTTTCTGATGAGCATTCCTTGCCAGAAGTTCAGGTCGTCTATCAGGAAGACGATTTCGATTTTATCCCCATTGTTATTTTCTGCATACAATGCGTCGTTCAGTATGAATGCGGTCGATCCTCCCTTTGCGCCTAGGTGGACAAAGCGGTCATGATTGCTCTCGTTTAGCTGCATTGGCCATTCAAGTAAATCTCTTATGGTTTCAGCAGCTGTCGTCGGAAGTTGGTCGTTCGAAATTACCGTTAGTAACTTCCCGTAGTCGCTGGCGGATGCACCTATTAAGCGATCTGACCATACTTTTTGTACGCCACTAGACGAATCAAATGTTATATCTTCAACTTTGATGATTCCCTCTTTCATTTGTTTGCTTAGTTCTTCAGCTAATGTTCGATATTCTTCAATCGACATGTCTTCGAGATTTTGGATTAATTGCTTCTCACTCATCGATTTACTTTTGATATGATCCGGAATTAAAAGAGCGCTAACAATTGGATAGACGTCCTCATGCTGTGTTAGTCCGAGGGCTTTTGCTCGCTCATTGATGGCAGATATTCCGAGCAGGTCAATTAGGTAGTCGGTGTTAGCGTTGGAGCTATAGGTGGCCATCCCTTTTGCGACATCATGCAATGTCACTTCGTTATTTTTGATTTTGTCTTCACTTTGCATCGCTTTTAACCACTCTTCATGAGCCCTGCCATCTGAGTTTTTTAAGTAGTAGCGGTTTAAATCCGCAAGCGGTACGGAACTGTCTTTGTTCAGCTGGCCTGCATCGATTTGCATAGCGTATTCGGCAGCAATCAGTATCTTCACGGTACTTGCCAGCGGTCGTACTACATCCGATTGGTACGTGATTAATGCCACACCGTTTTCAGCTAGGTACAGGGATGTCGTTTGTGGATTGTCCTTCAGATGGTTTAAGACATACTCCGGATTGTCTCTCAATATGGCGAAACCCGCGATTCCTATAACTAAAATAATTGATCCATAGATAATTAAGCGCTTTTTTGTATACGTTTTTTTATCGAATACAATCATTGCAAAGAAACCGACTATCAATGCAAGTAAGTAATTAACGCCGAAAACTAATACGGTGATAATGATGCCGAGTACAATTGCTACCGTTACTATTGCTTTCCGCATCTCCTCTTTTGTTCTGTTCTCTTTTTTGACTAATGGCAAGAGTGTAAGAATCACGATTCCTACCATCCCAATCCACGAAAGAGTATTCACACAACAACTCCCTTTCTTACAATCTTAGTTTTTCACATACATTAAGTGTGAGCAAATAGCTAACTTAATACTTTCTTTTTAATACCGATAGGATAATTGCTTGAAGAATTAATAATCCTGTGATTAAAAACCAAATTGCCCATTTGTACGCATCATAATCCAAGGCGCTAATGAATCGATTATACAATTCGAGGAAAAGCCACCCGAGAGGCAATAGTGGAAATACTATACTATATGATTTATTCGAAATACTTTTTCCACGTTCGTCTTTGTATTCTTCACCCCATTCAAATTTCAAAGAAATAAATATTGCAATAAAGAAAATTACTACATAGACAAGATTAAACACAGCAAATAAAATATCCATAATTTCTTACTCCTCCTCGACTTCATATTGAAAAACTTCGTGTAAATCTACCCCAAACATCAGTGAGATGTCATATGCTAATTTTAAAGATGGATTGTACCTATTTTTTTCCAGAGAAATAATTGTTTGCCTGCTCACCCCCAATTTATCAGCCACTTCTCTTTGTGATAAGCCTCTTTCGGCCCTTAGTACAACAATTCTGTTTCGTATCTTTCTTTCATTAGTTAAAGTCATTTCATCACCTCTTATAAACAGAGTGTAATATATTTCATTCCTAAAGTAAAGTTTTTTTAACACATGGTATGAAATATATTACCAACCTTATATTAATATACTAGAAAAGAGCACCCATGAATTAGGGGATTTAATTAGCCTATTTAGTCCTGGTTTCCGCACACCAAGCTACATTACAACCATGGTGCTACGAGTGTATGGACCGTTGTTAGTAGCACATCCATAGTCATCCTCTTCATAGTTCTTAAAAACCTTCCGTTTACACTTCCACTAACAAGGTAATAGATAGACAAGGAGGGTGAACAATGAAGAAATTTGATGCAATCATTATTGGGTTTGGTAAAGGTGGAAAGACACTGGCGGCAATGCTGGCTAAAGAGGGTCAGAACGTTGCAATGATTGAAAAGTCGGCAGAAATGTATGGTGGAACGTGCATCAACATTGCTTGTATTCCAACGAAATCACTCGTTTTTCAATCTAATAATCGTAAATACTCAGAAGTACCGAAAATGAAATTTTATAAAGAAGCGATTGAAGAAAAAGATCATTTAACTTCATTTCTGCGCGATAAGAATTTTCATATGCTAGATGACCTTGAAAAGGTTACGGTCTTTACAGGAGTCGCTTCCTTTTTAGACGATGATAAGATTCAAGTGAAAACTGACAACGAACAATTCGAGTTAACAGCGGATAAATTCTTTATTAACACAGGATCTTCCCCTATCACTCCGCCAATTGAGGGATTAGAGGGGGCTGATTTCATTTATAATTCGACTACTCTTCAACAATTAGATACTCTTCCTGAAAAGTTGGTCATCATTGGTGGAGGTTATATTGGTCTGGAGTTTGCTTCGATTTATGCGAGCTTTGGTTCAGAGGTGACGGTTATTGACCATTCACCTGAGTTTTTACGGAATGATGATCGTGATATTGCAGAAGAAGTGAAAAAAGTGCTTGAGGCAAAAAATATCACGTTTGTAGTAGACAGCAGCGTTGAGTCAATTGAAAATCTTGATGGTGGTGTGGTTGTTTCTTATAAGACGGGTGACGCTGATCATGCGGAAGCTTACGGAAATGCAATTTTACTGGCTACAGGAAGAAAGCCAAACACTGCAGGATTAGGTCTCGAAAACACTTCTGTAGAAGTAAATGATAGAGGCGCAATTGTGGTTGACGATTCATTAAAAACAAACGCTAAAAACATTTGGGCATTGGGTGATGTGAATGGTGGACCACAGTTTACTTATATTTCACTAGATGATTTCCGTATTATCAAAGACCAATTAGTTGGCGATGGTAACTACACGAGGAAAGCCCGAAGCAACGTACCCTACTCTGTTTTCATCGATCCGGTTTTATCGCAGGTAGGGTTGAATGAAAAAACGGCTAAAGAAAAAGGGATTGCCTACAAAGTGGTCACACTTCCGGCAGCCGCGATTCCTCGTGCCCGTATCGTGAAACAAACGGACGGATTATTGAAAGCCCTTGTAGATCCAGACACCAAAGAGATTTTAGGTTGCACACTATTTTGTGCTGAATCCAGTGAGATGATCAATACAGTACGGATTGCGATGGAAGCAAAATTGCCGTATACATTTTTGCGGGATGCCATTTTCACACATCCCTCGATGAGTGAGGCGCTGAATAATTTGTTTTCTAAAGTGGAATAGCATGAGAAATAGAGAAGATACCCATCACGGATATCTTCTCTTTTTGATAGCTGAAATTGAGCAGTTGTACGGGGAAATTACCTTTTGAGGACTGGGTTTACTTACTGTGAGGAATTTCTCAGTCGTTTTAATTAGGGTATAGGTTGGTACCCATATCCATCGATAAGCTTGTCCCACATAGCCAAAAGTTCCAGTTAAGTTACTGTTACTAACTCTACTGCTTCTATAACCAATGGAGTTCCAGCAGATATACTGCCGGTGACAGTATTAAAGGTCAATTCTGTTGCAGAAATTGTATACGAATCGCCCTCTTGTAACACACCATTTAAATAAAAATTATAGTAGCCATTTGTTACTACAGGAAAAGCCGTTGCAGCCGTTCCACTGTCATCCAAAAAAGTAGTTGCAGCGACAGTAGTACCATCTTCGACAACTAAAGGTGCTGCCAATACATTAAAAAACCTCGTCGAAGTACCTGAAACGTTCACGTTAATATTAATAAGGGTAAGCGCCATTTAATTCACCTCCTTTCGTCTATAGTATAGTAAATGCGAAATTCGATAAAATGACAGGGCTGTCCATCTAAAAAGCTAAACTAATTTCATTAAATTAGTTTAGTCGAAAAAGACAGCAATTCAACAATAATGGGCGTACGCGCATAAATTATGGCATTAGCCGGGCTAATCGTTAGGCTATTCGTACTCACTTCATACATTCCACCTTCTTGCATTAATGCATTGATGTATAAATTAGCATAGCCATTTGGGCTGAAATTCATAAATTCAATCGTTGGACTCCCATCATCGTTATAAAATAGATTTGCCTGAATAGTTACCCCGTTAGTCACATTAATATTAGCTACTGGGATATAAAAATATCTTTTCACAGTCGGTATGATACTAAATTCAGTGTTATTTGTTGGGATAACTTCTATAGGTGTCTGGCATACAATCTTTTTGCTATAGTTTTTGTAATCAATCATTCTTACTATTTTTTTACACTTTTTATGTCTCTCCATGATCTTATTGCCCCCCTACCATACTATATGACGATAGGTAGTTAGCCGACTGACCGTTTCGCCCTGTACGGCAGACAATTATTATTGGCTACTTTGACGTACTATTTTTATTGTCGCTCAAAATTTAAAATCCCCCTTAGCTGTGGGTTTATGATCCTTTTTGTTCCCAATCGGTAGGACGTTCATGTCCATTCTGAATTGTTCTTCAAGACGTTTTTGATTGGCCCTACAGGGTACTCATAGAGTAGAAGACAAAATTACAGAGGAGGATTTTGATGCGCCCGTTGAAAGCACTAATTTTGAATGCGTCGTTGAAAAGTTCGGGGGAGGAATCGAATACGGAGGCACTTGCGAAGAAGGTCTGCCAAATTTATGACAATGAAAATATCGTGGCAGAGGTCGTTAGACTGGCAGATTACGCGATCTCCTACGGAATGAGTCCTGATATGGGAGATGGCGATGAGTGGCCACAAGTATTTGAAAAGGTCAAAGAAGCCGATATTCTTATTATTGGTACACCGCTTTGGCTTGGAGAAAAAAGTAGTATAGCAACGCTTGCCATTGAAAGATTGTATGGAAGTAGCGGAGAGACAAATGATAAAGGACAAGCCATTTATTATAATAAAGTAGGCGGTGTTGTTGTAACAGGTAACGAAGACGGAGCAAAGCATGCCGCCGCTTCCATTCTTTATGGGTTATCGCATATTGGGTTTGTCATTCCACCGAATGTCGATACATATTGGGTTGGAGAAGCAGGACCGGGACCATCTTATATCGCCGCAGGTCAAACAAACGATTTCACAAAAAAGCATGTTGAATTGCTTGCTTATAATACGATCCATCTAGCTAGAATGCTGAAAGAACATCCAATTCCGGCACAAGGGAATTTGCTTGAAAGCTGATGCACAAGAAAGCACCCTTGATGGGTGCTTTCTTTTTGATATTAAGACAATGGCTATGTAGGAATACCTTTATATTCCCTAACAATCAAAAACCCCACTTTACAGCGAGGTTCACAATCGTTCTATTCCCTATTGACTGGCATCGAGCAACACCTAAAAGAGCCACCGGATTTAATGATTTCATCGAATTCGACTTCAATAACTTCGAATCCGTGCGCACGTATTTGTGCATTGACTTGTTTGTTTTGAGGAAGGCTGAATACTTTTTTATCGCCGATTGACAAGACATTGGTGCCCATTGTGAATTGTTCTTCTTCGGAAACCTCAATGAGCTTGTATGTTGCTGTCAGCATATCGACAATGCTTGGATCAAATGCTTTCGAAAAAATAAGTCCTACTTCGGGTGATAAGATGTTAAATACGCAGTCTAGATGCAGGTATTTTTCATCGAAAGGAACAGGAATAATCGTGTAATCTGGAAGATCATCTTTTAACTTTTCAGCGGCTTCTATGGATGTCCGGCTACTAATGCCAACAAACAATGTGCCGCGATCGACGATGACGTCTCCACCCTCTACATGATCAGTTGTGGTTTGGAATGAAATATCCTCGTCTTCAAGCCATTCCTCGAGTGCTTCTTCTTCCCCTTTACGAATATCGCTTGCCATTTCGGAGACAAAAATGTCATCTCCTACAGTAAATCCGATATCCCTTGTGAAGACTTGTTCCGGGAATTTTTTGGATGATGGCAGTTTGATGACTTCAACTCCGTGTTCTTTAAGGAGTTCTTCAAATTGTTTATGTTGTTTCATTGCCAATTCAACATTTATATTTTCATCTTCGTATTCTTTCTGTACGTCGTTAATCACTTCTTCAATAGCCATAAACCTAGGCTGGCATAGGATTACACGGCGTAGCGTATCATACTCTGTATTGCATTTTGTAGTGTCTGAATTTTCTATAGGGGAATTCATGCTGGATCCTCCAATTATTTTTTGTCTTCTTTACACTTCCCCATCAAATTCTATTTAAACATTTTAATGGTTTTGTCCCCCGCCTAAGGGGAATGAGTATATATAGAGATTGAGATAAATGGAGGGGAAACAATGATTCTGAAAGATAAGTTTTTATTGACAAAAGAGGATTTTACAGAGCGTACCGATCTGCCTAATTGGCTGTTGAAGGAATACCAAACGTTCCATGAGACGGTGACGGATAAGACGTTTCCTTGTTATTTCGGTATGGGAGGAGAGCTCAAGGGCGAATTACGCTATGGATATGTGACACAGAATGACTGGTCCAATTTGCCGGAAACGTTGAAGTCGTTTTTGGCGCTTTTCGACAACCCCGCGCATAAGCGGCATGGATTATTCGTGTTTGTTGAGCCATTTGAAACAGAAGGTTCTTTGGATGAGTATCGGCAGCAGTTCTGGGAAATGTTGCAGTACTTGCACGGAGTGGATGAAATTGAATGGCCTGCCGATAGTCCCCACGATCCTGCTCATCATCTATGGGATTTCCGTTTTCATGGCGAGCCGATTTTTGTGTTTGGCAATGCACCGGCCTACAAGCAACGGAAGACGCGGAATCTTGGCAATGCAATGGTACTCGGTTTTCAGCCTCGTCGCATATTCGAGGGATTGAAAGGAACGGAAAAAGGCGGGGTCATGTCGCGGGAAAAAGTTCGTGAACGCGTCGAAGTGTGGGATCAGTTACCAAAGCATCCGGATATTAGCCATTTCGGAGATCCAGAGCATAACGAATGGAAACAGTTTTTCATTGGGGATGATGTGGAACCGATTCAAGGACAATGTCCATTTTCACATAAAGAGAAGATGAGCTAGTTGGTACCCAATAAAGACAAAAAACCTCACACAAGTGTGAGGTTTTTTATTATTCGCAATTATTCCCCAACTTAATGTCGATTTCCCGGGAAATAACGGGATTATTTCCCGCCCATATCATAATACGAATTCATCTCTGCTTCAGGCACCATACTGCCACCTGTTGCCCAGACAAGATGGGTAGCTTTTGCTGAATTAGCATCCTTCACATTTCCATGGATAGCTTGTACTGGACCAGTCATCCCCGCGAGTGCGGACGGCTCGAGTCGAATATTTTCTGTGTCTGCGATCAGTTTCAATAACTTGAACATCGTTTCGTCCGCAATCGTATAACAGCCGGATAATAACGGTTCCATTGTCTTGCCAACGAAACCAGATGCTGTACCAACTGCGAGTCCGTCTGCAACGGTTTTATTGTCTAGACCGAAGTCTTGAACTGAAATCTTGTCGTGAAGACCAGTCATCATGCCGAGCATCATGCACGGGGAATGCGTCGGCTCCGCGAAGAAACAGCTGACTGCATCGCCGAATGCGAGCTTCAGTCCAAATGCTACACCTCCAGGGCCGCCACCGACACCGCAAGGCAGATAAACGAACAGCGGGTTGTCTTCGTTAACGATTGTGCCACGCGCTTTCAACTGTGCTGCAACACGTTCCCCCGCCACTGCATAACCTAAAAATAAGTCGAGTGAGTTTTCATCATCAACGAAATGACAAGAAGGATCTGCATCCGCTTGGCGACGCCCTTCTTCAACAGCTTTGCTGTAGTCGTCGGCGTATTCAACAACTGTGACGCCTTTTTCACGCAGCATATCCTTTTTCCATTGTTTCGCATCTGCAGACATATGGACAGTGACATCGAAACCGAGCTTGGCGCTCATGATGCCGATGCTTAGGCCCAGGTTTCCTGTCGAGCCGACAGCGATTTTATGTTTCGAGAACAGGTTGTGGAATTCCGGCTCTGCAAATTTAGTATAGTTGTCAGCAATTGTGATCAATCCGTGCTCAATCGCAAGTGTTTCGGCATGTTTTAAGATTTCGTAAATGCCACCGCGCGCTTTGATTGAACCTGAAATTGGCAGTGCGTTGTCTTCTTTCAGGAGAAGTTCACCTGAAATAGCTGCTTTGTATTGATTGGAAAGCGCTTCTTTCATGTTTGGAATAGCAGTAATCGGTGATTCGATAATACCGTTCGAAACTTTTGTTTCCGGGAAGACACGCTCGATATATGGCGCGAAACGTTTTAAACGGTCTGATGCATCTTTGACGTTTTCTGCAGTCACACCTGTTTTTTGAATACCAGTTGATGTTGATTCAACTAAGGGATTGAGCCAGAGCACTTCTTCACGTGCTGTCATCTGTCCGATGAGCGGAAGCTTCTCTTTCCATTCATTTACTTGTGTTTTTTCCATCATTTTTATCGCCTCATTTTTTTGAATGTTGTATGAACAGTATAACATGTGAGGTGATTTAGAATCATATTCCTCGTCGTATCCCTTCATGAATACCTCTAATAATTAAATACAGCCCTACCAAGAGTATCGGTAAGGCTACACTTTTTTCATTGTATTTGATTGATGATAGCATGTACTTTTTCTTCGGGCATTTTCATAACCCTCGTAATCATTTCAACTGAAAACCCTTCTGCATGCATGCTGAGAACAGTTTCTTTTTCACCTTCCTCTTTACCTTCCCTCCTAGCTTGCTCCCTTCTCGTCGCTTGGTCCGATAGCCATTTATCGCGTGCTATTGCACGTTCACGCATTACTTCATCTTCACTAATCCGATGCAATTCATCATAGGCCTTTTCGATTCCCATGTCAGTCATCGCAACCTCCTCCTTTGTTTTATCATCTCCAGACAGAAATAACATCCACTTGGTTAATAGATCTTCATCAGTCAATTCTTCAGTCATCTGCACTTTGGGCAGCTCCAAAACGTGAATTTCTAAGTGGTCTGTAAATTTGATAAGCTTTTCTTTTTCCATTAAATGAAACGTACTATGAAAATGGTCATTTTGCAAGAACTTGAAATTTGTAATAGATATTTGAATTGTTTTGTTAAGTTTTTCATAAGCCTCACCAGACTTTAATTGTCCAAGATACATTCTTGCCCAATACAACAGCATACGATTTTCAAAACCGCTATGATACTCCAATTGCATCTCGATATCAATTTCTACATTTTCAGTTGTTCGAACCCGAATATCCAAAATCGAATATTTCTCGTCCACATATTCTGCCCCGAGGTATGAATTTAGGAACATAATCTCTTCTACTTCTTCAGTCAATATTGCATTCAGCAAAAGAATAAGAAGACTCTTATTTTTTTCCTTCCCAAAAATTGCTTTAAACACAAGATCATTCCTTACGTCTAATAACCTACCTGAATACTTCTCCGGCTCTTCCCTTACAAGTGCGACCATTTAAGCGCCTCCTGTTTTAGTATTCCCTTCATTATAGAACGTAGGTTATATGTGTTCAAATATTTAGTTAATTTATATTCCACTTTAAGCACATATCTATTAATTCAACACAAATCGTTCAATCAGCTCTCTCGTCAAATCAAATCGAGGAGTTGCGGTATCTCCGCCCTCTGCTGCAACATCTATGACAACTGAAATAATGCGTCGGCCATCAAAGACTCCAGTACTAGCGAAGCAGGAACCCGCCTGATCTGTGAAGCCGGTTTTCAATCCGTCGATTCCCGCCAATGCTTGAGGCATACCCGCCAACATCAAGTTGGTGCTCCATAACGTAGTGCCATTACCCGTTTTGAAGCTCGGCAACTTTGTATAGTCGAGCACTTCGGGATGCTTGGCAATGAGCTTTTGTGCAATTACTGACACATCACTTGCAGAGGCATGATTCGTTTGCTCATACCCTTTGCCAATATAATCGCCGTCAAGTCCGCTGGCATTGAAGAAAGTCGTCTCTTTCAGACCGAAACTTTTCGCCTGTTTATTCATCAATTCCACAAACGCTTCTTCCGTTCCGCTAACCATTTCGGCAAGCGCCATCGCCGCGTCATTTGCAGAGTTGACCGTCATCGCAGTAAACAATTCTTTCAATGTATAAACGTTTCCCGCTGTCATTCCTAGTTTGACGGCAGCTGATTGTCCTGTAATTTGTTGTAGCGCCTCACTTGGCTTGTATGTGTTTTCCCATGCTAAATTACCGCTGTTGACGGCGTTCAGCACGAGATACTGCGTCATCAATTTGGACATACTTGCGATTGGTAATGGTTCTGCACTATTTTCTTCGTAAATTACTTTACCCGTATCCGCATCGATAAGAATGATCGCTTTTGCAGCAGTTGCTAAATCTACTGTCTCCAAGGTTTTTTCTTTGTTATTCATCACAACTGTAACGCTCAATATAATGATCACTAGTATAAAGATCAATTTCTTCATGTTTTCCACACCTTTGCAGTAATAAGAGTTCATTACCTTAATTATGAATGATAATAATGAAGAATCGCCTAGTATAAACATGAAGAATTTCTTAAGTTTTAGTACACGGGTTACTTATAAAAACGATTAATTAACCAAACTATTATTAAAACTGCACCGAACACAAACCAAATACGTGCAAGCAATTTTTCCCTCTTCTGCTTATCTTCCATATTTCTCGTCAGAAAACGTACAAATAACTCTACCGCAATTGCCAAGATAATAATTAGTATCCAACGCATGTTTATTCCCCCATTTCTACTGTAATCATGATCCCCGATTATTAAATCCAATGCGCTAATTCTATCATTGATTGCAGGCGTCTGCCCATAATTTGGAACGCACACACAACCCCCGTCCTTCCGGAATATGCTACTATAACAACTCAGTAATGGTGGTGCTTATTAATGGAATTAACAATGAGTCCACCTATCGATGATTGGTAATTTCATTCACAAACATCGATAGGAAAACATAAATTCAAGCACATAGTTCGCTTACTGGATATTTCAAGGTTGTGGCAATGAACCACAGCGGTTCGCGGAGGGGAACTACTGTCGACGGGCAATCAGTTCGACAGGTTTATTGCTGGCACACTTGCCTCCAATTAGTGAACAAGAAAATTAGATTTGAAGTTGTTATAAATACAATACTAAAACTCCGCCAACTATATTTGTTGGCGGAGTTTCTAGGGCTATTTTTTTGATCATCATTCTTTGCTTGATTATAACTTCGTCCGAACATCCCATAACTCCGGAAAGAACTGATGATCAAGGACAGACTTCAAATAATTCACACCTGACGAACCGCCCGTCCCCATTTTAAAGCCGATAATCCGTTCAACAGTTTTCATATGACGGAAGCGCCACTGCTGATGACTGTCTTCGATATCGACAAGCTTCTCCGCCAGCTGATATAAATTCCAGTGATCATCGACGTTGCGGTATACTTCTAGCCACGCATCCGCCACTGTCGTATCCCCTTTGTATGTAACTGAGAAATCGCGTTCGAGTAGTTCTGGGTTTATCGCGAAGCCGGCACGTGACAGCGCACGTATTGCCACATCGTAAATCCCCGGTGAACGGAATGCGGCCTCTAAATCACTTGCGAGCTCGGGATCTTTCTCGTAAATCTTCAAAATATGCGGTTGCTTATAACCAAGCGCGAACTCAATAAGCCTGTTTTGGTAGGATTGAAAGCCAGATGCACGACCTAAACTGTCCCGGAACTCCATATATTCAGCAGGCGTCAATGTCGACAGCACATCCCACGCCTGGATAATTTGTGTCTGTGTTTTTGACACGCGTGCCAGCATTTTGAATGCTTCCGGCAATTCATCTTTTTCGATTAAGTCGATGGCTGTATTGAGCTCATGCAAAATGAGTTTCATCCATAACTCACTCACTTGATGAATGACGATGAACAGCATCTCATCATGATGGCCGGACAAGCGCTGCTGGCTCGATAGCAATTTGTCGAGATTCAAATACTCGCTGTATGTCATATTATCTTTAAAATCTGTGTGAATTCCTTTTTCAGTCATGATTGATATGCCCCCCTGCCATTGATCGCAATACGGCACGAACTGGGCTACCGTCGCCGTCTTTTAGCGGAAGCGGTAATGCAATCAGTTCATAATCGCCTGGTTCCACTGCGCTGAGGACGATGTTTTCTAAAATCATCACGCCGTTTTCATTGAGGGAATGATGGGTACTGACTGTTTTGCTTGTTTCAGGGTCAACAGATGGCGCGTCAATACCGATGAGCCGAACCCCTCTCTCTTTCAATAAAGGACCGATATCCTCACGCAAATACGTAAAGTTTTCCGGAAATACATTCGGATCAGGACGGCTGCCAGTTTTCAATAAAATCCGTTCTGCCCCACCGAAATCAAGGTCCTCTAGATCAGCCCTTCCAATACTCTCTTTTCCTGAAACATCGAGTACACGCGCCCGTCCGATGTATAAATCAATGGGTAAATCGAGCACTTTTAATCCGTTATCATCGAAGTGAAACGGTGCGTCGATATGCGTTCCCATATGCGTACTTGTCGTTAACTTACCAATATTGACTGAACCTGTTTCTGCTTTGGAGTATGCAACTTCATATGAAAATGGTGTGTCACCAGGCCATTCGGCAATATTATTTTGCAGCGGTTGTGAAATATCAATCCATTTCCCCGTCATGCGACGACACCTCTTTTATTCTCAAATTTTTCATAGCGTTTTTCATCCATAATCTGTTTTAGTTTCTGCACAGTATGCCAGACGTCTTCGAATGAATTGTATAACGCAACCGGTGCAAGGCGAACACCGTTTGGCGCACGGAAGTCCGGGATGACGCCGTCTTCTTTCAACGCCTTGCAAATACGTGCAGCCTCGACATGTTCAAGCAAGATATGGCCCCCACGTGATTCGTCTACTGGGTTGCCAATTGTGAAGTCGTGGTCAGACAGTTCCTGTTGAATTAACGCTAGCATATAGTCCGTCAGCTGAAGTGACTTTTCACGTACTTTTTTAATGCCTACTTCTTCAAACAATTCCAGCGCACCGATCACCGGCGCTAAACTGAGTACGTGAGGCGTCCCAATTTGATAGGCAGCGACGTCCAGTGCCGGATCCATTGTATGATCCATATCGAATTGCGATTCCTTTTTCGAACCGAACCACCCTGCCAAACCTGGCGTTGTGCCGAAATGCTTGTCATGGACGAACAGTCCTGCGACGGACCCTGGCCCCCCGTTCAAATGCTTATATGTACACCAGAAAGCGAAATCCGCGCCCCAATCATGCAAGGCGTGTTCAACTGCACCAATCGAATGACATAAATCAAAGCCAATCGGGATACTTTTTTCATTCGCAGCTTTCGAAAGTTTCTCCATATCGAGGATTTGCCCACTCCTGTATAAAACAGCTGGCAAAACGATGAGTGCGATGTCTTCTGTCATCGCTTCGATGATATCGTCTTCATTTAAAAATCGACCATCCCTGCTTTTCACCTGGACAAGATGTTCATCTGGATTAAAACCTTTCAGTGCTAACTGGCTTTTTAGCGCATAAATGTCCGAAGGGAAATTGAGTTCATCGGCGAGAATCTTTGTTTTAGTCCCTGATGGGTTGTAGAATGTTGCGGCAAGCTGATGCAAGTTCGTCGTTGTCGAGCCCGTTGCAATGACCTCACTTTTTGTTCCCCCAACAAGTGGCGCCATCTTTTCTCCGACCGACTCAGATAGGTAAAACCACGGATTATCACCTTCTGTCCAGCCGTCGATGCCCAGTGTTTTCCATGAATCGAGTAAATTATGCAGCGTCCGCTCCGCTCGTTTTGACAGTAATCCGAGTGAATTACCATCCATATAGATGGTGTTTTCGAGTAGATAAAACTCGTCTTTATATTTTGCGAGATTGTCTTTCTCGTCGAGTTTTCTTGCGTAATCAATGCCAAACATGTTCGGTTCCCCCTTGCGTGAACTTTCCGTCTTTAGTGAAAGTGTAACATATTTGGGGTGTGCTCGTAACGAGGTTTATCGCTGGAATAAGGGTGGGGTTATGATTGGTTTGGGGTGGGATATGATCGAGATGGCGGTTATATGCTCGGGGGCCAGCGGATATGATCAAGTTGACGGTTTTATGCTTGGGTGCAGGCAAGATATGATCGGGTCAGTGGTTTTATGCTTGGGGGCCGGCGGGATATGATCGGGTCAACGGTTTTATGCTCGGGGGCCGGCGGGATATGATCGGGGTGGCGGGGATATGCTCGATTGCAAGCGAATATGATCGGTTCGACGAATTTATGCTCGATTGCCAGCGGGATATGATCGGTTCGACGAATTTATGCTCGATTGCAGGCGAGATATGATCGGGTCAACGAGTTTATGCTCGATTGCCAGTGGGATATGATCGGTTCGACGAATTTATGCTCGGTATACATACTTCAACCCCACTACACCAACCCCAGACGACAAAAAACCGACATCACTGTCGGCTTACCGTCTTCTTATATACTCAATTCACTTAAACCAGCCCTTCTCCTTAAACCGGGATATCGCTTCAATCCGGTTCCCAACGCCGAGCTTATCTAAAATCGTGGAGATGTAATTTCGCACTGTACCAGGCGTCAAATACAACTCGCCAGCGATTTCTTTCGTGGTCTTCCCTTCAGCAATAAGTCCGAGCACTTGGCTTTCACGCTCCGTCAGCGGATTTACCGTCTCATCCCCGTCCCCGTAGGCAATGTCAACGAGTTCTGGCGCGTAAATCCGTCTGCCGTCCATTATCGTTCGGATTGAACTGACAAGCTCTTCAATCGGACTGTCTTTCAATAAATAACCACGTACGCCTGCTTTCCTCGCACGTTCGAAGTAACCTGTTCTGGCAAATGTCGTCAGGATAATGATCTTACAAGGTTCATCATGCAGCGCTTCTGCTGCGTCAAGCCCAGTCATAACCGGCATTTCAATGTCCATGATGCAGACATCCGGCTGATGTTCTTTCACCAGCGCAACCGCTTCTTCCCCGTTTTTTGCTTTTCCGACGACTTCCATATCATCTTCCATATTCAATAATGATCCAAGTGCTCCAAGCATCATCCCTTGGTCTTCCGCTATGACAATACGTATCACATCAATCACTCTCCATAATATGTTGTATGACCGCAGGAACACGAATCGATAATTTCGTTCCTTCGCCACCTTCGACTCGAAGGCTTCCATTAACAAATTCAAGTCGCTCGCGCATGCCAGTCAAGCCATTGCCAGGTGACGTTTCTCCGCCCCTAGTAATGCCGATTCCGTCGTCTATCACATTGATGACAAATTCATTCGGTAGTTGTTCAAACGACACGCAGCAAGTCTTGCCAAAACTATGCTTCACAACGTTTGTCACGGCTTCTTTCAAACACATACTTAGCACGCTTTCAACGATGGCCGGGATGTTGGTGAACGATGGATTCCCCTTAATGGTGTACTCCATTTCAGCTGCCTTCAACATCTGCTTAATGCGAATCACTTCATCTTCCAATTTCGTTGCCCGCATGCCCGCCACTAACTCCCGAACTTCCTTCAGCGCTGTGCTGGCCGTCTGTCTTATATCCTGTAACTCTCTTTCGGCAGCTCTAGGATCACGAGACACTAGCTTGCCAGCTAAATCACTCTTTAAGCCAATCAATGATAGCTTTTGGCCAAGTGTATCATGTAAATCACGAGAAATCCGTTCCCGCTCCTCCACTATAATTAACTCCGAAATCCGTTCGTTGGCATGTTCCAATTGACCTACCAAGTTTTCACGCTTATTTCGGTTGTATAAATTGAATGGCAATAATACGATACCAATCACCGAGATGAGGATGAAATGAACTTGCGGAAGAAATAACTCGAGTTCGATGAAAAAACCTGCGACAATCGCAATGATTGTAATGGCAATATGTAGCCCGTATATAATGAAGAATCCAACTTGATTGCGAATATTGCCTATAAAAAACGCAGTGAATATGGATAAATACACATAGCCGAATAACAGTGTCATAACGACGTTAATCACAATTTCAAAACTGATCCACATATAAACAAGTCCGCTTTTCGATTTGAATGAAAATCGATACGACAGGAAGAATAAGAATAACAATGAAATTCCAATGGAAATTTCAATGGGCGACGATGATCTGAATATGAAAAAGAATGGCAGAAAACAAAATACTGCCCACGCATAAATACTAAGCCAAGGGTTTTTCGGGAAAATACTATACCAACTTTGCATATCTTTGTTTCACCGTCCTGTCTATACTTTCCATTGTACCAAATAGTGAGACGAAAAAAACAGCCATCCTCTGAAGAGATGGCTGTTTTAAGTATTATTCTGCGTCGAAACTTGTGCGTTTCGGTTTCAAATCGATTGAAGAACTTGCTGATTTCAGCATATGCTTCACGTCTTTAAACGCAATAAACCTTTTTTTCTCAGGATCATATAAACGGTAACGGATTGACGACAAACTTTCTTTAATCGTAATCGTTGTTGCTTGGTGAAGAGGTGGTGTCGATTCATGTGCTATTTCCAAGTTGTAATTCGGAACACGTGGTGACAAGTGATGGACATGATGGAAACCGATGTTTCCTGTCGCCCACTGCAACACACGCGGTAACTTGTAGTATGAACTGCCATCAATAGCAGCTTTCACATAATCCCACTCAGATTCCTCTTCAAAATACGAGTCTTCAAATGTATGTTGAATGTAGAATAACCAGATACCTAGTGCTCCTGCAACGAACATGGTTGTTCCTTGTATAAGAACGAATGCCTGCCAGCCGATAAGTAAAATCATACCTGTGTAAAGGGCAACAAGTATTGCGTTCGTCAAATACGTATTGTTACGCTCTTTCTTACGTGCATCTTTACGGTTGAAACGGCTTGAGATAAGTACAAGGAAAAGCGGTCCGAAACCAAACATAACGATTGGGTTACGGTATAAACGGTAAGCAAAACGCTGCCATTTTGATGCTTCAACGTACTCTTCAACCGTCATGACCCAAATGTCACCTGTACCGCGCTTGTCGAGATTCGAACTTGTTGCATGGTGAATCGAGTGTTCACGTTTCCATTTTTCATAGGCAAACAGTGTAAGAACACCAGTAATGGTACCGACAATATCATTTGTTTTTTTGTTTTTAAAGAATGAACCGTGCGTGCAATCATGGAAGATGATGAATGTCCGAATGACAAATCCTGCTGCAATAACACAAAGTCCAAGCGTTAACCAAATTGACACCGACAAACTTTGGTACGCCAAGAACCATAGGACTATAAACGGTATAACAGTATTGATAAGCTGCATTATACTTTTCTTTTTATCTGACTTAGCAAAAGGGGCAACGTCTTTGTGTAGCTGTTTTGTTTTTTCTTTAGACATGTTGTATTATCCTCCTTCAATCTTATGTTCTTTTTCTGATTCGCTATCTTGAATCTAATGATAAAGAACTTTCGGACTTCACAGAAGACATAACTGTCATGATTTTCGATATGACAGGTGTCACTTATTGTGAATTAATTCACAAGGATAGATTTTCGATACAAAAAGGGCTTAACTTAGATTTCCGGGTTAAGCCCTTCTTACATTGTCCTTATTTAACTACCATCTTCAGCAGTCACACGATTACGTCCTGTCCGTTTTGAGTCGAACAATAAGTCATCTGCATATGTATGACCCTTTTCGATGCTTGTATGATCTGTAAAACGCTTGTAGAAAAGTCCGAACGAAGCAGTATATGATATATGTTGTGGCTCGCCTTTGAACTCAGCTTTTACAAAACTTCTTTCCACTTCCAGACGCAAACTTTCAACAAGTTCCTTTACCCCGTCATAGTTACGATTGCGTATAAAGAGCGTGAATTCTTCACCACCCGTCCGAAACAGGCAATCATCTTTTTCTAAATGATTCTGCAGCAGCTTTGCAAAATGGATGATTACAGTATCACCGACCGCGTGGTTAAACGTATCATTCACCTTTTTGAACTGATCGATATCACATACGACTACCCCGAATGGTGCATCGTACAATTTAGGCCGTCCCATTTGTTTATCCATAAACGCCCGATTTCTAGCCCCTGTCAGAAAATCTGTGTATGCCATTTCTTCAAATTGGTTGCGCTCCAATTTGTCTTGCATATTTTGCGACTTCAATACAAACGAACGACTGACGATGTAATTCAGCATGAACAGTGCGATGAGTGATTCCCATCGTCCTTCTATCAGAAAAACGAATAGCAGGGCATTTGTAAAACCCGTTTTCCAAAGATCAAGTATACTCCGATCCTTTAGGAACGCCCATGCAGCTTGACGGGTTTGAATACTTTTTTCCAAGTACAGCAAAATTAATAACGTCAAATCCGATATATACATCGTTATGCCATTGAGTAAAAGGATGAGCAACCAGAAGCCAAATGGGAACGGGGTAAAATAAGGGATGAATGCATAAAACAAATAATACCCTGCCACATTCGACAACGTGAACGCCCCGATATTGTACAGTGTATCAATGACTGAATCTGAGCGTTTTTCATTCTTTATTTTCCTTAGCAGATAGACAGACGTCCTGTATACGACCTGATAGAGAAATACACCATATGGACCAGCAAAAAGAACGAATGCCAAGCCATAACTGATGCCATATTCAATATTAAGTTTCCCTGTTTTCGTCCAGGTTTGTAAATGATTATACAATATCGAAAATAACCAAAATAAGAAAAGGCCGAAGTAGAAATGCTGCGCTTCAATCTCCACTTTTTCCGCGGTGAGAGACAAAGCAGCTGCAGCTAGAAAAAGGGATAGGTTGAAAATAGCATTCGGTTTCACGCCCCATCTCTTTTTCTTCACCGTCATTTCAACATACCACCATCTACTTCTAGGACGGTCCCGTTTATAAAATCAGATTCATCGGAAGCTAAAAACAGATAAGCATTCGCTACGTCTTCTGGCGTACCAAGTCGAGTATACGGCGTCATCATCTTAATTTGCCCTAAGATCTTTTCTGGAATCGTATCAATCATATCTGTTTCGATGAAACCGGGAGCGACAGCGTTTACATTGATGCCCTGTCGACCAAATTCCTTCGCCCACGTTCTTGTCATACCAATGACGCCCGCTTTTGCTGCGGCATAATTCGTTTGACCGATGTTACCACCCGTTCCCGCAATCGAAGACGTATTAATGATTTTCCCTTTCCCTTGGCTAAGCATTGTCGGAAGGAACGCTTGCGTACAATTAAAAACACCCGTCAAGTTCACGTCAATCACTCGCTTAAAGTCATCCACTTCAAGCTTCAGCATCATCGCATCTTTTGTAATACCAGCATTGTTAATGAGGATATCCACTTTGCCAAACTGTTCAATCACTTTTGTGGCCATCTCTTTGACATTTTCACTATCGGACACATCCGCCTGGAAGAAAGCGGCCTCGATTCCCAATTCATGCAGTTGTTGCGCTTTCGCCTCTCCAGCCTTTTTATCAAAATCAACGATAGCAATCTGTGCTCCATTTTTCCCAAAAAGCTTGGCAGCGACTGCACCAATTCCATTTGCTCCACCTGTTATGACCACTGTTTTATATTGTAAACGCATGTAAAGAACCTACTTTCGCTTATGATTTAATAGACTATTTTAATAACTCTTATATTACCATATTTATTAGCACGCCATAAGGAAATTTCCAAGAACATAAGCGCAAGCGTTTGTTCAACCCTATCTAATAGTAAGGATGCAGCTCAATCTCTCCTGGAAAGCCTCATACAGGACGAGATTGTATAATTTCCTAGACAATAAAAAACAGATACCCCTCGAATGGAGTACCTGTTCCACATTATTAACTTCCGTAGTTTTCCACTGCTTTTTTAATCTGAGGGCCGCTAATCGAGTAATGAGTCGCCTGCCAGACTGCTGCACCGTCTTTCAATAAAAACAGTTGCGGCGATTGGTGTTCAACGTGCAGATTACTTTCGATTTCATTGGAAACGGGCCGACTTTCCTGTACTTTAAGAAAGTATTTCGGTACCTCCTCTGCGGATGACTCAAATGCATTGTAGGCTGCTGCACTAACTGGACATGTCGTACTATGTTTTAAAACAAACAAAGGATTCTCTTTCGATTGTTCCAATACGTCATACCACTCATTAACAGTGCGTAATTCTTTCATGATCATCAGCTCCTTCTATTTAATATGTTTTCCCGTTAGAGTTAGTCGTAAACACTTGCTCATCTACGGATGTTAAACAAGAGAGCAGTTCAAGCATTCTGTTTAACTCTTTTTCCGCTACATTGTTCATACATGAAATTTGAAGCCAATTTCTTTCGCGTAAATAAGCGCTCTCGTAATGAACATTGAAACCATTCAAAAACAGGTTATCCCCCAGCTGCATTGCGGATAAACCTTTCGGTAAAGCAATCGTAACAATTGCATCTGCAGCATATTTCTCCGACGCCAAAATTGTCAAACCTGCCTGTTCAACGGCGTTCCTGACTTTACGCGCACGGTTTGAAATAGCCGCAAAGACTTCTGCCGGATGCTCAAATGTCAGTAAAGCCGTGTCGAGCGCAGATACCAAGTTGGATGACTGGGTATATGGAATCCCTCGTGCTGCTGCATAAGTACCTAAGTCCAAATAGCGCGGCAAGTTATCATTTTCGGCGATTTCTTCATTATGAAATACGAAAGATAGACCTGTATAACTTAATAGTCCTTTGCCACTGACACCTGTTGCATAAGCAACTCCAGTGAGATCAACTGCTGTTGTCCCAATCGCACTCACACAATCCACAGCGAGTGTAATACCGAATTGTGAACAGAACTTTTTGAATGAATTCAAATCGTTCAGCACACCCGTCGACGTTTCGCAATGGACAACCCATAACCAACTGTAGCGACCCGAGCATAATGCAGCTTCAATTTCATCGGCATCGAAAGGGGTCCCCCACTCGATTTCCATTGTGTCAAACCCCATTCCAAAACGCTGGGCATGATCAGTGAGTCTAAAGCCAAATTCCCCGTTCACAAGTATAAGACCTTTACCACTGTGCATACTTAACTGAGCCGCAACAACGTCATTCGCAAGCGTACCTGTCCCTTGAAGGAGTTGGACGTACTTTGCACCAGTCAGCGCGGTCAGCTTGTCTTTCACGCGTTGCAAAACACTTTCAAATTCAGATGAACGATGTGAGAATGGTTCTGTCATCACGGCCTTTTTTACGTCTTCAGAAATTGTTGCAGGACCTGGTAGGAAATTGACGAGTGGTTTTGAAATCCTTCCCGCAACGCCCGCTTTAAATGTTTCTTTCGTCAAATACATCGGCTGGAAGGCGGCTTCCGCTGTCCCCGTCAATTGTGCAAATGGTAAAAACCCTAGTTGTCCATATAATTTCTGTTCTCGAACCGTTCCCGAGATGAGCGCAGCATCATAGCCCGCTTTAAGGCAATATTGGACTAACGCCTGGGTAAGGCCAAGAAATGCCCTGCCATTCCGATAGTCCTGTTCAATCGCAAGAAGCCTGATTTCTACAGGGTTTTTGGATTGAAACGGTAAGTGATGTTCAACTGGACCAATTTTTCCATCGAGCGAGAATGGACGTTCACTTCGTATCGCGATCATTCCGACGACCCGATTATCTTTCTTGCAAATTATATATGTATTTTCATCATGAAATTTGTCGACAAGCTTTCTTGATTCGTTTTGGTCATGCTGCGGAATCTCCTCTGCAAACGTACGGTAATTCAACTCATGAATCTGTTCGAATTCCAAAGCCGTTTCTGCAATTTTATAAATAAAACTCATTCTATCAACCCTTTTCTGGCATAAGTTTCTGCTTCAAGTCAGCTCGATGTGTAAATAAAAGAAGTAGCGATAACAAGCAGGCTGCAATGAATACAGGAATTCCATATGAAAATGCTAGTACTAAAATCGGCATCAATAGGACTGCAGTTAGTCCGGCTAATGTGAAGCTTTTTAGGAACGGGTAGAACACGAAGAATAAGCCCACAAAAACAGCAAACAGTAGTGGATTGAATGCAAGCATACCGCCTATGAAAGTGGATACTCCCATCCCGCCGCGAAACTTCAAGAATAGTGGATACACATGTCCCAAAGTCACAGCGAATAGCGCACAAAGTTCTACGGCCACTCCGAATCCAAGCCACTTGGCAACGAAAATAGCCAGTGCCCCCTTCAATGCGTCTCCGATGAATGTCGCAACGAATGCTTTTTTGCCAAGCACCCTCCCGGCATTACGCGCTCCAGGATTTCCGCTTCCTTCTATTCGTATATTCTTCTTAAAAAAGAAATTACTAATAATCGAGCCTGTCAGCACATTTCCCAATATGTACGAGCCAACTACTAAAAGTATGAGTGTCATAATCGATCCTTTATGGTAAATGATAGGTTCTTTCTAGTGTAGCATCTTTCTTGAACTTTTATAAAAACTTTTCAACTTGTCCGTCTTGATTATTCTTTGTCGTTTTCACTTAGAAGTAGTATACAATTATAGTTAATTGAAAGGAGTGCATTCAGTGCGGGAACTATCATTTCGTCTTCTAGTAGCATTTGTTCTTTGCATCTTCTTCGGTATAGCTTTTGGATATATCGCTGACGCTGTAGGGAATGAATCGATTGTACATTTCGATACTGCTGTTATTGGATTTTTCCAAGGACTGGAAGCACCATGGCTGACATCTATTATGAAAGTGTTTACGTGGATTGGTTCAGGTTACGTCGTTGCTCCAATTGCCTTGATCGGATTTATCGTCTTATACTTTGTACTGCGCTACCGTCATCAGGCGTTTCTACTGATTGCTGTGATTGCCGGAACCGTCTTGTTAAACGGCGCGCTCAAAATTTATTTCAAGCGAGAACGACCGGAAATCCATCGTATAATGGACGCGAATGGCTTTAGTTTTCCGAGTGGTCATTCGATGATGGCATTCGCTCTTTACGCAATTATTGCGTATATCGCTTGGCGTAATGTAAAAACAACAACGAGCCGTGTTGTTCTTGTTTTATTCACTGCCGTTATGATCATCATGATCGGCACGAGTCGTATTTACCTTGGCGTCCACTATCCAAGCGATATTGTTGGAGGATACGCAGTAAGTGCACTTTGGGTAACGATTGCCATTTCAGCGTACGCGTATTTTCAGAACAAACTTAAGAAGACCGTTTCACGTCGATGAATGACGTGAAGCTGTCTATTTAAGCTGCACGACTAGTCAGTTGAAGAGACTGGCCTTTTTTAATTCATTTCCTGGGAAATCCCCATAAGGCGTTACTATGCTCCAAAACCACCAACGCCAACTATGAAAATCAGCAATACATAGCCTATAATAATTAGCGAAATAATTCCCATTCCAATATATTTTAAGGAACCAAACTACAATCTATCCAAAATACCTGATTGTTTCTTCCTCTGTAAGTATTTTTGGCGTAAGTCCTCCAAGTTCAATGTACTCTGTGCGCCCATTTATTTTTATAATGAAAACATTACTGGTTTTCGTAGGCGATATCGAGTCGGCCCAGATGTTTTTAGTCGAATAATAACCTTTTATTTCCTGCGCGATGGATAAAGGGATTGACGCGTTAGCAACAATGAGCGAGTTATCTTCCTTAGACTGTAACGCCTGCGCTTTCGGGTCATTCTGGTCATGAATCTTTTGCAATAAATCAATGACCTCCCCGAAACCGATGATTAGAATTCCACAAATAGAATATATGAAAATGGGATACAGAAAACTACCTATCCCGATTCCATTCGAAAATACCCCACCGAACGTCATGATAAATATAAATCCCTGAATAATGCCCCATGCAATCACAGCCAGCCCGACAACTTTTAACGCAAACCCAATACCTGTGCGCTTTGCGAATAATTCGTCCATCCAAGTCAATCCCTTCCATTTTCGAACTCTTCTATTGTAACTATACGTACGTTAATGGAATTAGTTTCATTCGGATTTTGGTACAATGAAATAACGCGAGGAGGCTGTTGTTTATGAATTTATTCACAGAACGTGTCATCAGAATCATCCAAGGTATACCTGCTGGCCATGTCATGACGTACGGCCAAGTTGCAGCTGCAGCTGGAAGTCCACGCGGTGCTAGACAAGTCGTACGGGTATTGCATTCAATGAGTAAAAAATATGAGTTACCTTGGCATCGGATCATCAATGTGCAAGGCGGTATTTCAGCTCCCGCTAATGCGGAAAGCAAAGGGTATGACCAACGGGGATTACTCGAGATGGAAGGAATTAAATTTAATGAGGATGGAAAGGTAGATTTAACTGTATATCGCTGGTTTCCTCTTGACGGCGAAGAGGGTTAAAGAGGGATTGGTACATTCTCAGCATCCCTTTTTGTAAATCTGTAATCGATATGATAGGATGTGTTAGGGAACTTTCGTTTATCTACATTAAAGTTCTATGGAACTAACTTATACTGTTTCCATAGAGGGTATTAACGTTTTACAGCTTACCCGTGTTATGAAATTATGAATAGATAGGGAATGAAAAATATGCTAAAAGACTTTAAAGAATTCGCACTCAGAGGAAACGTATTCGACCTCGCCATTGCGGTTGTAATTGGTGCTGCATTCGGTAAAATTGTATCCTCACTCGTTGAAAATATTATTACTCCGCTTATAGGAGTAATTTCTGGTGGTATTGACTTTTCAGGTATGCATCAGAAAATCGGAGAAGCAGATGTTACATACGGCGTTTTCCTCCAATCGATTTTCGATTTTCTCATCGTCGCATTTGTCATTTTTATGGTAATTCGTCTGATGGCGAAGTTTAAACGTAAGGAAGAACCTCTAGTTGAAGAAGCAGTACCTGAAGTGGACCCTAAAGAAGCGCTACTCATAGAAATCCGCGACTTGCTGAAAGAAGGAAAAACACTTTAAGATTTATTTTGAAAAAGGACAACCCCGACGGCGGGATTGTCCTTTTTTGATTATAGTGAGAGATAGTGTTCTACGATTCCAATTATCAAAAGCAAAAAAATCTTCCTCCATACAACAGATTGTCAGGCATTTGATCGGTTTGAGGTTATTTATGATCGGTTGGCAGATGGATATGATCGGTTGGAGTCAGATATGATCGATTTGATAAATTTATGATTGGTCTAGCAATAGATATGATCGGCGGGAGCTGGATATGATCGGTTTGATAAATATATGATTGGTCTAGCAACGGATATGCTCGGTTGGAGTCGGATATGATTGATTGGCTAAATATATGATTGGTTTAGCAATGGATATGATCGATTGGCTAAATATATGATTAGTCTAGCAACAGATATGATCGGTTAGAGCCAGATATGATTGATTGGCTAAATATATGATTGGTCTAGCAATGGATATGCTCGGTTAGAGCCAGATATGATTGATTGGCTAAATATATGATTGGTCTAGCAATGGATATGATCGATTGGCTAAATATATGATTAGTCTAGCAATAGATATGATCGGTTAGAGCCGGATATGATCGATTGGCTAAATATATGATTGGTCTAGCATGGATATGATCGGTTGGAGTCAGATATGATCGATTCGTTAAATATATGATTGGTTTAGCATGGATATGCTCGGTCAAGGTAGATAATATAATCACTCACCAAGCAGGAACAGATTTAATCCAACAACCAATCCGCCACAATTGGCAACACTACGCCCTAGATAACATTGCCTGTCAATCTCAGTGGTGGTATAATGGAAACAGGATTTATTGTCTAAAAGGAGTGATAGTCAATGTGGTTCATATACATCATGTTCGCACTGTTTGCATTCGTACTCGTTGGTAATATCGCAGGTCTAATTCGTACATTCAGCAGCCATAAATAAGTACATGAAAAAAGCCCTCCATTATCGGAGGGCTTTTTTTTGCATGTTACGCGGTTATATCGCGTTTGATGAATGTTGTATAACTGATAACGAGGAAAATCACGATATAAACTGCAAGAACGGCGAGTGAAAACGACATCGTAATGCCTTCTACAATCCGAAAGTCCGTTTCATAGATTGTCAAATCCATATGCGTAAAGACAATGTATTTCACGACTTCATATTTTGCCAGCAGCATAACCAATGTCGAGCCCATAAAGTAGATGAATAATGATAGCCCGATTGCAAGTGAGCTGGAACGGAAGACGCTACCAATCATGAATGCAAACGTTGCAGTCACAAAAACATTTCCGAATGACAGGAGCAATATATAGAGCCCTTTCCCCCAAACAGATACTTCAACAACTTCTTTACCATTCCAAACAAGTTCTTGCCCTTGGCCGGATTGGAAGAAGAGATATGCGCCAAGTATAGATACAATGAACCCGATGAGCATAAGTAGAATACCGAACAAGATGACTGTCACATACTTCGACGTTAATATTTTCCATCTCTTTACAGGACGGGATAATAACATCTTAATCGTTCCTTGCGTAAATTCAGAAGCGACAATCCCCGCAGCAACAATAACCGTCAGTAAAACAGCGATGGAGCCGATACCACTTGAATTCATAATCATACTTTCCCGACTATTGCCGTTCAGCGGTTCTATTGAATTCGCAAGGCGGTATTCAAGAACTTTCTCTTTGTCTTCTAGACGTTCCCGTTCGCTGTCCACAAGTGTTGTGGTTCCGAGCTGCTCTTTTGTAATGGTCAATTCGCCTTGCACAGATGTTTTCCAATCTGGTTCATCGTAATTAGACATCGTGTCGATCCATTTCGTCAGACCTAACATTCCTAAAATCGCAACAACGAGTAGACCGGTCATAATCCAAGTTGCTTTTTTACTCCATAGTTTCATCCATTCATTTTGTATGAGCTTCAGCAATCTGGCCACCTCCAGTCATTTCTAGGAATTGATCTTCGAGCGTCTTGCGGTGTGGCTGAACTGCAAACAATTGCATCTCATGTGCCGCAATCTGCTGGATGAGCCCTGGAATTTGTGTTTTCTCTGCATTGATGATAAATCCTTCTTTATGCGCTTCCACATTGAACCCTTCAGCTTTTAGCATACTTTCCGCTGTTTCCGCTGGGAATGCTTCAATATAATAATGCGATTCCTGTTCCTCTGTCATATCGCGAATATCAATTAGTTTGCCATTCTGAATGACCGCAATCCGGTCACACATAAGTTCAATTTCCGACAGCATATGGCTCGAAACAAAAACAGAAACACCTTCTTCTTCCGCAATCATTTTGAGATACGTCCGGAACTCGCGAATTCCCGCAGGATCCAGTCCGTTCGTCGGCTCATCGAGGATCAGAAACTTCGGACGGTGCAAAAGTGCCTGCGCAAGCCCCAGTCGTTGCCTCATCCCAAGTGAATACGTCGAGACCTTTTCATGGATACGGTTCTGCATGCCCACTTGGTTAATAACTTCTTCGATTCGTGCCTTCGTAACGCCATCGTGCATACGTGCAAAATGCAATAAGTTTTTATAGCCGGACATGAACTTATACATTTCTGGGTTTTCAACGATAACGCCGACTTTGGAAAGCCCCTCTTCAAAATCATCAGCAAGTAATTTTCCGTCGATGATGATATCCCCGCCCGTCGGCTCCATCAGTCCAACCATCATACGAATTGTCGTCGTTTTCCCCGCCCCGTTTGGACCGAGGAATCCTGTAATTTGTCCCGGATACAGTGACAAACTCAAGTTGTCGATAATTTTTTTCTTGCCAATCGTTTTCGATAAATTCTTCAATTCGACTATCGGTTTCATTTCCATGTCAACTTCCCTCCCTAAACAGTGACACCATCCATGAGGTGGCATCTTTCCCGTACGTATCGCGGATTACGTCAACCGCTTCGTGCGCGATTATTCGTCCCCCTCTTAGTACTACGATTTCATCGAGCAATGGTTCCACTTCTTTTAATTCATGCGTCGACAAAAGGACGGTTTGTCGCTCCGGATCAGTAAAACGGATAAGCCCTTTCGCGATATCATCACGCACCATCGGATCCAGGCCGGAGAACGGTTCATCTAGCAAATAGTAATCAGCTTCACGCCCAAGAGTCACTGCAATTTTGACACGTCCACGGTTCCCTTTTGACAAATTTTTTATTTTCGAATCCAGAGATAAATTCAAAAACTGCGCAATTTCTTTTGCTTTCGCCAGATTAAAATCAACGAACTGAGATTCATAAAACTCAATAAGCTGACCTACCGTAAAATACGGATAGAATAGATCCGCGTCTGGCATATAAGCAATATTGCTTGCCACTTTGCGCGTAATGCGACTTCCGCTGAACGTTGCCCTTCCCGAATCCGGCGTCACTAACCCAGAAATCAGTTTCAACAGCGTCGTTTTTCCACTACCATTCTCTCCGACAAGGCCGATGATTTTTCCTTGCGGCAAGGAAAGCGTAAGGTCTTCAAGCGCTTTCCTCCGGCCGTACTTTTTCGTTATATTCTTCAGTTCAATCATCTTTTCCACCCCGTTCTTGTAGGTGCTGCAGCATTTCAGTCGTCGTAAAACCCAGCGCTTCAACACTTTGAATGAATGACGTCACAAGCTGTTCCTTCATTTCATTACGAAGCATAGCGATCTTCAATTCGTCTTCCGTCACAAAAGATCCCTGGCCCCTCTTCGTGTCGGTGATTTCCATCTGCTCCAGCTCCTTATAGACGCGTTGCATCGTATTGGCATTCACACCGGCTTCAACAGCATAATCACGAACGGATGGCAATTTCTCCCCAGGATTCAGCGTTCCACGAATAATATCGCCCGTAATCAGGTCGATGAGCTGCTGATAAATTGGTTTGTCTGGAAGAAAATCTATGCCCATCATTACAACCTCACTTTCTTTTCAAACAACATTGCTCCAGCAACGAAATAGAGTACCGTCAACAAACCGTAGAGGATAAGACTGCCGATTGTTAAAATCGATCCGCTCGGGACAATATAATTGTTAAACATTAAGAAATCTACCGTTTTAATCGGGCCGTGCATTGGCCCCATTTCCATCACTAGTTGGAGTATTTCCATAAACCAGACATATCCCCAACCAATGATCCATATGTTGACCAAGGCAATAATCACGATGATTGAGAACAAGCCAATATGGGAACGAAACACTTGGTATATCGACCAGAAGAAAAAAACGATTGCCATTACATAAATAGCGTTCAACAAAATGACAACACCCACACTAAGATATAAAAACAGATCATCTACAAGAGGAACCGCCCCATCGCGTGCGTAATTGGAGATAGCTGCAATCGTCCCGCACAACAAAAGCGAACAGCCAACAGTTAGGACAATGAGTGAGAACTTTGCGTAAACAAGCTGCCGTATTGATGCTGGGGAATGAAGCCAAATGTCTAGACGCCCCATTTCCTTTCCAAGGCTATCGAAAAATAACGATACCGCCATAATCAAATGGAGCATGAAACAAAGGGCAATCATCGGTTGAATTGAAGCGTAAAAGTCTTCCGGCAACCCATAAGCTATGCGATTTACTCCCAAGTATTGAATCACACTAGTGATTAATACAAAGATAACAAGTCTCCATTTCATTTGCGCCCATTCTTTTCGCAATAATCCTTTCCATTTTTTCATATGGTCTACAACCTCACTTTCTTCTCAAAAAGGACAGCTGCAATGATGAACATTATGAACGTGAAGAAAATATCGAATACTATTTCACCCGTGTAAAAAAAAGTTTCAGCATGCTCGAGGTAAATAAAATCCACATTAATTTTCGGATTTTTGATTTTCATTAAATCAATAGGGCCTATTAGAATTAGTTTCTCATATAGTTCGGAGAGGACAAATAAACTATATAGCCGAGAAGCAACAAGGAATATAATAATCGTAGCAACAATTGAAAATCCCTTTAAATATGGCTTCATAAGTCGGTCTATGACCCAGAAGAAAAACCCGATACTCATGAATATTATCGATACTGCAAAAATCATGACTATAAAAATACTTCCAAAGAAAAACAAATCATCAAATGTAGCCATTGTAGAGCTGAATAATACGTGTTGAACGGCAAGAACCAGTGTTGGAATTAACAATCCCACAGCACCAATAAGGGATGCAAAAAATGCTTTCGCTCCAACCAATTTAAAAATGGACGCCGTCGAATGAAACCACACATCCGGACGTTTTATTTCCCTTTCCAACATAATAAACAATGCAATAACCGGTGCTAATACACTTGCACCCGCCCAAATAAAACAGATAACAAGCACCACTTCAAAAACATGTACTTCAAGACCAAAAATGTTGGCTATTAGATGTGGAACAAACGACATTACAATAATCCCAAGCAATGCACTAACGAGTAACGGCCACTTCAACGTCACCCATTCTTTTTTCAACAATCCATTCCACTGCTTCATCAGCGTTCCCCCTCTACATGTCGGTGTATTAGTTAAATAGTACACTATATGCAAGGATGTTGTAAAGGGATTTGTTGGGATAAATTCACCCATTCAAAAAACACCTCTTCCTTTCAAGCGGATGAGGTGTTTTAGTTAAAGAAAACTATTGACGATAAGCTGGATGATCAACGCTATCGTGATAATGCGCAATAATATTTTAACGTGATCCGGATTCAACCTTTCAGCAAGTCGCACACCGATTTGTGCGCCCGATAAGGAACCGGCCATGAGTACAAAGGCAATTGGCCAAATAATCTTACCCATGGCAATATAGCTGATGGCTGCACCAAATCCACTTGAAAACGTTGCAAGACGGCCAAAGCCAATTGCCCGAATGTACGCAATTCGTAAGTGACCGAACAAATACAGTAGTAGAGTGCCTTGCCCCGGTCCAAACATCCCATCATATATTCCAATGCCGAGTAAACCAGGAATCGCTACTTTCGTCGGCCTTAAGCTTTCTTCCCCTGAGAAGTCTACTTTGGAAAGGAATGATGTAAGAAAAGCAATGATAAGAAGAATAACCGCTATAATGTACATTGTACTTTCCGTCAAGCGTGTTGCTATGAAACCACCTGTAAATCCACCGAAAAGTGATATAGGTATAATCCAAAATGATTCTTTAAATGTAACCTGCTTTTTCAGTAGGACTGTTATAAAAGTAGAAAACGAACTAACTGTTGTTGAAATCTTCCCAGCCCCAAGGACAGAGTGAATTGGGATACCCATGAGCAACATAGCCGGGACCGTAATCAGGCCACCCCCACCTGCAAGCGTTCCAAGTGTCATCGCAGCCATTCCAATGAAAAATATAAGTATGTAATCCATTCCCCACACTTCCTTCATTTATAGTATACGATTATTTAACCAATTGGGAAAATCAATCACTTTCATTCAAGCTGATAAGGATTCCTTATGTACTAGTCTCGGAAAATGGTATTAGTGAAACAGCTGAATGGAGATTATACTGAAGGTATTACGTTCAGAGGAGTGTTGAGCAATGAGCAAGTTTCTAACAGGAATTGATCATATCCAAATTGCAGCGCCGCCCGAGTCTGAAGATAAAGCACGGAAGTTTTACGGGGAATTGCTCGGTATGGAGGAGATTCCAAAACCAGAAAACTTGAAGGGGCGCGGGGGTTGCTGGTTCCTTTGTGGCTCACAAGAAGTGCATATCGGTATTCAGCAGGATTTCATGCCTGCGAAAAAAGCGCATCCCGGTTTTACAGTGAATGCACTGGAGCAATTGAAATTACGGTTGGAAGAAGCTAATTATCCGTTTAGTGAAGAACTTCCAATCGAAGGGCGATCACGCTTTTTTACACATGATCCTTTTGGCAACCGAATTGAGTTTTTGGAATTTGAATGAAGCAATACGGAAGTTGCTCAAAATTCGTTTCATAGCGCAGCAGGATGCATAAGCTGCGTCCTGCTGTTTCAAGAATGAGGTGGTTTTCACTTATAGTTTTAGTGCTTGCCATGACTGTTTGTTGGATTGTCCTTACAGTTTCTTCGATTGCCATGACAGTTTGACGCGTTGTCCTCACAGTTTGCGGTTGCCATGGCAGTTCCATGAGTTGTCCTCACAGTTTCATCGGTTGCCATGACATTTTGACGCATTGCCCTCACAGTTTCATCGGTTACCATGACAGTTTGACGCGTTGTCCTCACAGTTTGTGCTTGCCATGACAGTTCCATGGATTGTCCTCACAGTTTGACACGTTGCCCTCACAGTTAGCGGTTGCCATGACTGTTCCACGGGTTGCCCTCACAGTTTCTTCGATTGCCATGACAATCGTCCTAATTACCTTTACAATCCATTACGCTTCAATAATTTCTCGCTCCTGTACATCTAGCCTCTCTAGTTCATGCATCAATTCATCACGCTTTCTCGCAAGTCGGTCTTGAACCTTGCGCACATCTTGAAGCACATCGTTCAACTTACTTTTCGCGTCTGTAATGCGGGAATGAATCATCCAGTCCGAAAAAATATTATCGAAAAACAGATCTGTAAATGTAAAGATGTCACTTTTGTTCACCGTGAATGATTCAGTCGCGGCATTTTGGACATCCATCAGTTCCGTCTCGAAATGGCGGAGGGCACGTTGCGCGCGATGGACAAGATCATCGGAGCTATTAATTTCGGAGTATTTAAGAGCCGATACTAGCAAGCCACCGCCAAGGAACGTATCCCATACCGACAATCCTTCTGCCGCCCCAAGCTTCTCCAGCGCCGCATCGAGTGCCCGATTTGCCTTGTTACCTGCATCGCAGGCTTCGTCAATTTCACGCAGCATTGAACGCAGTCTTACTCTATCATCTGCTATTTTTTGTAACGTCCCATTCGCAATTGTGTCATTGAATCGAATCCACGTCTCTTTCTCCTTCAGAAAATCCGCCCACTCTTCCTCGATATAGTCGAAGTCTGGATTTTTAATCTCTTCATGTAATCGGACCGCTTCCGCTTCCAAGTCCGTCACTACTTTTTCTGCTTCATTATAATGGAGCTCCGCATCCGCTGCTTCTGAAATCTCCTTCTCCATTTTTTCATCCCACTTGCCTGTCCACTCACTTATCTTATTCATAAAAGAAAACTTGCCAAGCTTCACTACATCCTGTTGTTCTTTTGTCAGTTTTTCATGCAAGTTATCACGTTGTATAATTGCGTCTTTAAGTTTTACCTCCGTGCCTTCAAGACGCCTTTTCACTCGGTTGCGCTCAGTACGTATCATCGTCAATTCCATTTGTCGTTCTTGTATTTCCTGTCTCATTGACTCCACCCCTTTCTCTGTTATACGAAAATAAGTGGATGAAGTTTCATTTACACATTATATTTTACCCACATGTGGATAACACTCAATGAATTTTCATGGGAATTAACTTATCCACAGCTATTTATTGCTATCAATCAAGGTTTATCCACCCTTAAAGGTATATGCTAGAAGTGGAGGTGTTTCCATCATGAATAAACTGCTGTCAATTGCAATCGTTCTTATACTCCCCCTCTCCGCCTGCGGGAAAGAACCCGCAGTTTCTACACTGCCCGATCCCGTGCCTGACCAGGAAATGTTTTCATCAGAAGAAGGTTTATCACTTGTATTGGACGAAGATTCATTCGTCGGTTCGCCATCCATCATTAAGACGCTTGTTCGAAATAATAGCTCATCCGATTACCAGTTGGGCGAATTTTATCATATAGAAGTAAATACAGATGGCCAGTGGTATATTATTACATATTCAGATGCCGTATTCTTAAAGAACCCATCCTTTAAAGACTTTGGAAATGTGTTGTCAGCCGGCAGCGAAGCACGGCAGACCTTTTCGGTCGACGCGCTCGGCGTGACACTGATTCCAGGTGAATACCGTCTTGTGAAAACATTTATTTCAACAGGCGCGCCAATGCACGAATTATCCGTTGCTGTGCCATTTTCAGTGGAATAAGAAATAAACCGGAACAAAGCATATGAGCCTTGTTCCGGTTTATCAGTTTAACCCCAAACTTCCTTTGCCACGTCCACAATGAATTTCAACTTTTCCCATTGTTGCTCTTCTGTTAGCTTATTGCCGTGATGCGTTGAAGCGAATCCGCATTGCGGACTTAAGCATAGTTGTTCAAGTGGCACGTATTGTGCGGCTTCTTGAATACGCGCAATGACCGCATCCTTGTCTTCCATTTCTCCATTTTTCGAAGTAACAACACCAAGGACAACCTTCGCTCCGCCGTTTGGCACATGATCCAACGGTTTAAAGTCTCCTGAACGCTCGTCATCATATTCAAGGAAGAAGCCATCCACTTTTTCTTTTGCAAGAAGTGTGGGTGCAATCAGTGCGTAGCTTCCCTCAAACGCCCACGTCGATTGGTAATTTCCACGACATAGGTGTGTTGTTACGAAAAGATCTTCAGGTTTGTCTTCCAAAACGCCATTAATGACGCGTAGTGCCAAGTCGATTAGTTGTTCTCTTGAATAGGCTCCGTCGTTAAATGGGATATTCGGTGCAGAAAGCCCCGCAATATAAACATCATCCAACTGCAAGTAGCGTACACCAGCTTCGTAAAATGCTTTCAAAGCATCTTTGTATGCTTGAATAACATCGTTGGTAAATTCTTCAATGTCAGGGTAAATCGTTTCATCACGAATTCCGATATTAAAGAGCTGATTCGGACTTGGAATCGTTTGTTTTGCAACGGCACGGCCGCCTACGATTTCATTAAACTCAACAAAGTCTTGAATGAATGGATGATTAGGGTCAAACGAAATCTTGCCTGTGTTTCGAACGTTATATCGTTCTGTTTCAATACCATCAAATACGTAGCCAGTCTCTGGCACATATCCTTCAATTCCGTTCAAATGCTCCAAGAAGTCTAAATGCCACCACGTACGTCTAAATTCACCGTCTGTTACAGGTTCCAAACCAACTTCAATTTGCTTATCAACAACCCGTTTAATTTCCTGTGTTTCTACTTCTCGTAATTGTTGTGCAGTAACTACGCCTTCTTTGAAGTCTTTGCGCGCTTTATGCAAATTATCTGGTCGTAGTAAACTTCCAACGTGATCCGCTCTGAATGGTGCTTGCGTTAGTGTTGTCGATTGATTTGTCATGGTATATTCCTTCTTTCTGTTTTAGGAGTAAATTACGGTTTTATTAGGTCAGGAGTGCAAATGAGCAGATCCTCTTTCTTTTCTTATGGCAGGATCGCGAATGAGCAGATCCTCTTGTTTTCTTACGGTAGGAACGCAAATGAGCGGGCCCTTTTCTTACGGCAGGATCGCGAATGAGCGTACTGGGAATCCCGATGCTTTTTCCGGCTTCGGAACGATGTTAAAAATGACCGCGCCTTTTGAGGGCACTTTATCTAAGTTCGTTAATAGCTCGATTTGGTAGGTATCTTGTTCAAGAACATAATATTCGCCTAGCAGAGCTTGGTTCTTTTGAAAATCAATGGCTGAATCCGTATCGAATGTTTCATGACCGACAGCCTTTACTTTTCTTTCATCAAATAAAAACTTCAAAGCAGCAAGGCCCCAACCCGGTATACGGTTATTCCCATCGGCATCTTTATTGCAAAATGCCTCATTATCCGGCCAGCGTTTGCTCCAATCTGTGCGTAATGCCACAAATGTACCTGCCTCAATTTGCCCGTGCTGAGCTTCAAACTTTAGAATGTCTTCAACAGTTAATGTAAAATCATGGTTTGCATCAGATTCTTTCGATTTATCGATGACCACCAGCGGTAATACCAATTCTTTCAAACCCAATTCATCCAAGTATCTTGTATCACGAACGAAGTGAATGGGTGCATCAATATGTGTGCCGTACTGTCCCGCAAATTTAAAGCTCTGTGCGAAAAATCCATCATCGTGATCAAATAATGTTGTAAACTCTGCTGCATCAAATGCTGAAAAACGGGGTGAGTCAGGCCCGAAAGTATGTGTTAAATCAACCCATTCTTTCTTTTTTAATAAAGCAATTGCATTGATTAATTCATTTGACACAATAATTCTCCCTTCATTTTTTGAAGGTAACTTTAGTCTCCAGAAGTAACAAAAGCGAAGGGCGCCCGCTTAGATGCGTCAGGCATAAGATGAAGATGCGTAGCGGCGTTCTTTGCCGCAGAGCAGCTTTAACTTATGACCCAAGCATCTGGCGCCCGGAGCCTAGACGAAACAAAAAACCTCTTCTAAATTTCAAGAAGAGGTTTTGGCGAATTCGCTATTTGCTCTTCTCATCTCCAAGCAGTAAGCATTACACTTACGCTTCTGGAATTAGCACAGTACTTTTACAAGTCTGTTGCTGAGGTATCATCGGGCCAGTCCCTACACCTCTCTGGATAAGAAAGTTACGTATTTAGTTGTTAATGAGTACAATACAGTCTTCCGAATAGATTGTCAATACACAAAACATGAATTATTTAGATTATACTAGTTTTTACAATGAAACATTTTATGTGAAAAGTAGAAATGGCATTGAAATGATACGCGACACAACGGAAAAAAACCCACAACTTGCCGTGGGCTTTTTCCATAACAAATTATTTAATGTTTCATCTCACTCCGCAATTTCCGATGTTCACGGCGTGCGGGGCCTGTTTCAAATAGACTCTTTTCAGCCTCTGTTTCCGGATAAATGCCCGGCACAGGAGTAGGCTTGTTATTTTCATCCATGGCAACCATCGTTAGGAAGGATTCGGTTGTTAGTTTTGTTTCGCCTGTAAGCAGGTTCATTGAATGGACCGATACAAATACTTCCATCGATGTACGGCCAGTTGACGTAACAATTGCCTCAAGTTCAAGTACATCTCCAACACGCGCCGACGATACAAAATCGACTGAATCGATTGAAGCAGTTACAACCGCTGTTTTTGAATGTTTCATTGCCGTGATATCAGCGATTTCATCTATATACGCGAGAACTTTTCCGCCGAAAATTGTCTGCAGATGATTGGTATCTGGCGGCAATACTAGCTTCGTCTGGATTGTTCGTGATTGGCCCATTGGTCTTTTTTCTTGCATACGACAAACTCCTTTGTAGTAGAACATATTCAATTTGTGATAAAAGGAAACTTTTCCATCAATCATTCCGTATATATAGTATACACATACTGGGGGAAGATTAATGCTGAAATTTATTGATAAATACTATGAAAAAATCACCTGGTCGATTATATTACTTGGACTTATTTTATTGTTTGTAGCAAATGACTATCTATCACTCGTTTTATTTTTATATCTACTTATAAGAGCTTTAAAATCTAGGGATACCATCCGTAAGACACTTCGGACAACGCCTCTGAGTACTATGGTTATTTATGTGCTCGGTATGATTATACTCATTATAGCACTGGTTTTCATCATGCTTTATTCAGGGGATTTCATAAAGAAGTATAACATTCCAGTTTTCTTGCAATACATTTACATCGCTGTTGTCCTAGTCGGTTCGATGTTTCTCTATACCTGGTTGATGGATTTTTTAATAAAAAAATGGGATAAAAAAAGGGTATCGAAGTGATGTAAAACTTCAAACCCAAAGAGGACACCCCTCATTGGAGTGTCCTCTTAAACTATTTCAGCCAACAACGCGTATACACGCTTCATCTCTTCCTGCATCGTCCACTGATCAACGGCAAGCCATCTGCAATGGATTGCATTTCCTTCAAGCCTTGTCATACCAGCTTTTAAACCTTCTTCGACCCGCAATGTTTCTTGTATTGCGCGGACGTCTACATCTGCGGCTTTCGGCGATACGAGCCAGATTGAACCGATATACATTGCAGTTTCCAGTACACCGATATCACCAAGTGCCGTTTCTTTTGGTGAGAAATGCAGAGAGTCAAAAGCAATTAATTCATCCTCGACAAAAATTTTGAAATTCGTATTAAATGATTGATAATCAAATATCTCGCCACGCTTTTCACGTCCTGGGGCAACGATTTCACCCCATAATATGGTTGCATCGCGTGCGATTCGAAGTGTCGTGTCACCTCGAAATTTTGCATCTACAAACGGAATAATTACTTCTGGCATCCATTCAAGGCGTGCCCCTTCTCCGAGTTCGATGTTAATGGTCTGTACACAAGTGTCTCCGGTATACGATGGATAGATCTTTAAAGCGGACTGCTGAACCAACCTTACGCTACTATCTGGAGCAAGCTTCACTGTAATGTCATTTCGATCCCCGGCGACCATGCCTCCAGAGGACTCCATTATGTAGACAGTCGCTGTCGGGTTTTTCCCTTCGTACAGTTCACGACTCGCCTTCAATGGAGGCTGTTGGAAAACATGAGGCATCCGTGTGTAGCCTCTTCTTGGCTCAAATTCCAAGTCAAGTTTTCCGTGGTGGATGGCGCGAGACGGCTTAAGCATTTGAACCAGCGGATCCCGCACCTTCTAATAGCATATTGTGCTTGATCCAAGCGACAACTTGGTCAACATTTTTCTGTGTTCTTACATCTGTAAAAATGTATGGACGTCCGTTACGCATTTTTTTTGCGTCGCTATCCATTAGTTCAAGATCAACGCCAACGTATGGAGCAAGATCCGTTTTATTGATCAATAAAAGATCAGAACGCGTCAAAGCAGGTCCGCCTTTTCTCGGAATATCCTGACCTTCTGCAACGTCGATAACATAAATATAGCCGTCGACAAGCTCTGGGCTAAATGTAGCGGACAAGTTGTCTCCGCCGCTTTCCACGAAAATAATATCGAGGTCTTCAAAACGACTTTTCAGTTCATCAATTGCTGCGAAGTTCATAGAAGCATCTTCGCGGATAGCCGTATGTGGGCAACCTCCCGTTTCAACACCTAAAATGCGATCCGCTTCAAGTACACCGCTATTTATTAAAAATTGAGCGTCTTCACGCGTGTAAATATCGTTCGTAATGACCGCTACATTATATTCTTTGTGCATCGCACGTGTAAGTTGGTCGACGAGCGATGTTTTGCCTGATCCAACTGGTCCACCTATGCCAATACGTACTGGTTTCATTTATAAAAACTCCTTTCAATCCATCATGAAATAAATAATCTTGAGAACAAATACTCATGCTTCATAGAAGCAAGTTCAATACCTAACGCGTTATTACTAATATCGGCTTCTGTCAACGTAGCAACTAATTTAGCCGCTTCCGTCACATGTCCGATCAATTCATACGTTACTTGGACGCCAGTTGTTTGACCGAACGGCACAGCACGGACCGCATTTTGGACGAGTCCGTTAAGCGATGCAAACAAATACGTCATGACCGCATGATGCGCACTGACGCCTGTCGTCGCACTGTAAATACCATAAAGAATGGCGTAATGACCTTTAATCTCTTTTGCATCAATACGGGCTTTCCAGTCCGCAAGGAAATCATCTGTTCCGAGTGGAGACACAGTTTTAATAAACTGCCTTCCAAGTTTCACACTTGCCTCACGTGATTCCTTCGCAAGTTTGATTGCCCCGCATAATTGCTCCAAATAGAGAAGTCGCTCGATATCCTGTTCCCGAGCCGCAGCATACGCTTCTTGAATTAAAATCGCATCCCCACGCACCAGGTTTTGAAAAAGAAACGACGTACAATAAGCGACCAAATCCTCTTTCGTCCGGATCACATCTTCCTGAATATACGTCTCCATGCCATACGTCTGCGTAAAGGACCCAATCGGAAACGCGGAATCATGAATTTGAATTAATCGTAAAAGGGCAAGATCAGTGAGAGTGTCCTCGGTATTTGAATGGTTGTTTGAATCGTCTTTCAGTTGTTTCATATGCGACACCCACTTCATCTAGCAATTTATTCAACGTATGATCTGCACGCACGATGACTTCGTTTTCCTCGATTAATGCCGGTGTATGGCGGTTTCCAAGTTCGAAAGCCGTTTTACCCATTTCCGTCATGTTTTTCGGGCTAATCACGATAACCGGCTCCATTTTTGTGCGAACGGCAATACGACGTGAGTCATCCTCGAATAAGATATCGCCATATTGTAACGGCTGGTGTTCATGATGATGATGATCGTCGTGGTCATGATGTTCGTGGTCCTCATGGTGCTCTTGTTGTTCAAGTGACAACGCGACATCTGTACCTTGATCTGTTTCTTTGCGTAGAATGCGTTTACTCAATTCTTCCCAGTCAAGTTCAATCCACTCTGTCTGTTTACCAGCAATTTCTTCTTCCGTTCCAATGTTACCAATGACTTTAGTTATAAGCATTTGGCATCCTCCTTTATCGGCATGTTCAATAGGATGAGGCCGAAATGGCTGTAAAATATCTTTTCAACCATTTCGAGCTTTCCCCTTCATTATTTTTAGTAATTAAAACAGGAAGTAACGTTGTGCCATCGGGAGAACGCTTACTGGTTCACACGTAGCAAGTACACCGTCAATTTTCACTTCATATGTTTCTGGATTGACGTCAATTTCTGGTGTTTCACTGTTATGTTTCATGTCTGCTTTACCAATGTTACGGCAGTTTTTAACAGTACCAATCATTTTCTTAAGACCCAATTTTTCAGGTAGGCCTTCTTCTACTGCAATTTTAGGAAGGAACGTCATTGCCGCGTGTTGTGGTGCTTGACCGTGGAAACCAAACATACGGCGTCCCATCATCGGTTGCGGAGTTGGAATAGACGCGTTTGGATCACCAGTCATTGCGTAAACAGCAATTCCGCCTTTAATAACAACTTCTGCTTTCACACCGAAAAACGCAGGCTCCCAAAGGACAATATCCGCCAGTTTCCCTTCTTCGAGTGAACCGACTTCATGGCTAATTCCGTGTGCAATCGCTGGGTTAATATTTAGTTTTGAAATATAACGTTTTACACGGAAGTTATCATTGTCTTTTCCCTCGTCTTGCGGAAGTGGACCACGTTGCATTTTCATTTTGTTTGCTGTTTGGAACGTACGCATTGTAACTTCACCTACACGTCCCATTGCTTGTGAATCGGATGACATAATACTAAGAATACCTAGATCTTGCATAATGTCTTCTGCAGCGATTGTTTCAGGACGAATACGTGAATCTGCAAACGCTACATCTTCAGGTACATCGTGTTTCAAATGGTGACATACCATAAGCATGTCTAAATGTTCATCGATTGTATTTGTCGTAAATGGTTTTGTCGGATTCGTCGATGCCGGCAAAATATTTGGGTATGCAGCCAATTTCAGTTGGTCTGGCGCGTGTCCGCCGCCTGCTCCTTCTGTATGGAAAATATGGATAACACGCCCGTCAATTGCCTCAATCGTATTTTCAACAAATCCAGCTTCATTGAGCGTATCGGAGTGAAGCGCGACTTGGATATCGAATTCATCTGCAACGATAAGACTCTGATTAAGAGCATCTGGAGTCGCACCCCAGTCTTCATGAATTTTCATACCGATTGCACCTGCACGGACTTGTTCAATAATTGGTTCCGTTGTAGATGCGCTCCCTTTTCCAAGTAACCCAACGTTGATTGGTAAATCTTCAACTGCTTGTAACATTCTATGAAGATGCCACTCGCCCGCCGTCAAACTCGTCGCTTTCGAACCTGCGGCCGGGCCTGTCCCACCACCGATAAATGTAGTTGTACCAGCGTTAAGTGCAGTTTCGACTTGCTGAGGACTAATGAAGTGAATATGCGTGTCGACAGCACCCGCTGTTGCAATCAATCCTTCACCCGCATACACTTCTGTTCCCACGCCGATGATCATATCCTGATCTACACCATCCATCGAAAGCGGATTTCCTGCTTTTCCGACTCCGATGATACGGCCATCTTTAATACCAATATCTGCTTTCACAATACCTGTATGGTCAATAATCATTACGTTGGTAATGACTGTGTCGAGAACACCTTCAGCGCGAACATTTTTACCATTTTGGCCCATCGATACGCGAAGTGATTTTCCTCCACCGAAAACACCTTCATCACCGTATGATGTATAATCTTTTTCAATTTCAATCCAAAGATCCGTGTCAGCAAGACGCACTTTATCGCCTACTGTCGGTCCGAACATTTTCGCATATTGTTCGTGTGTTACTTTCATTTATCCTCGGCTCCTTTAAATCCTGCTTCTGCTGCTCTATCTAAAATTTCGTCCTTATTATGCGTCGAACCTTCCGTCAAATTATTCAGTCCGAACACGTGACGTTTTCCGCCGAACTCAACTAATTCAACTTCCTTCTCTTCGCCGGGTTCAAAACGCACAGCGGTACCAGATGGGATATTTAAATGCATTCCAACTGCCTGTTCACGGTCAAATTCAAGAAATTTATTAACCTCAATGAAATGGAAATGAGATCCGACTTGTATCGGACGATCGCCAGTGTTTGCAACGCGTACCGCTTTCACGGGGCGTCCGGCATTTATTTCAATCAAGCCTTCAGCTGTTCTAATTTCTCCTGGAATCATTGTTAAAGCCTCCTATTATTGAATTGGACGGTGGACCGTCACGAGTTTTGTTCCGTCTGGGAATGTACATTCAATCTGCACATCACTAATCATATCGCCGACGCCTTCCATTACATCCTCAACCGTAAGCACTTGTTTCCCTTCGCTCATCAGTTGTGCAACAGTCTTTCCGTCACGCGCACCTTCCATAATGTAGTGACAAATTAGTGCGATAGCTTCCGGATAATTCAACTTAACTCCGCGTTCCTTACGCTTAATTGCCAGTTCTCCTGCAACATGCAACAGCAATTTTTCCTGTTCGACCGGTGATAATTTCAATTCAAAGCACCTCTTTTTTTAATTAATAAAAAAACCAAATCTTGTACGATTCAGAAAATTAATTGAATTAATGTTCTCTGTTACTTTTTTAAACTTAGTTTGCATGAATATGCCATTTTGGACAACCGTCCAGTGGATTGGGGCCCTTCTAAATCGGGCTTTTGCGGAATGTGTCGAAGAATGTCGATGACTAAACTATTATAATGGTTTATGGCTTTTTTTTCAACTTAATGACTTAAAAAGGCATAGGAAAATGGAATTGTTTTTTTACAATTCTACTGGAAACTTTACTTTTAACTATCACAAATAAATACTTGTATTTTCAGCTTCATTACTTGGTTCCGCTCTCCTATATGATACCCAAAAGCATTATTGCCCAAACACATAGAGCCGCCTCAATTTAGCGGCAAATCTCCATGTGATTGAATTGCGTAAACCGCTTTCGTATCTAACTTCACTCGACGCCAGGTAATATCGTCAGCGTCTTGTTATCAGCATCGAGCTTTGCACCGACACCAAGTGGTATGGCAAAGTGCGGCTGACAATGGCCAATTTTGAATCCTTTGACAACCGGTATTCCAAGATTAGCCGTGTAATCTGCGAATACTTCATCAAGAGTTAGTGTTTCTTTTCGTTTTTTGGGTTCCGCATCCGAGAAGTCGCCTATGACAATTCCCACTGCATCTTTAAGTTTTCCAGCCATGCGTAATTGATTGAGAAGACCATCGACTTTGTATGGCTCTTCTCCGACATCTTCTATAAAGAGAAGCTTACCTTTCGTGTCCACTTCAAACTTAGTGCCGATTCCACTGGCGAGCAACGACAGATTCCCACCAACAAGTTCACCTTGTGCGACGCCCGCTGTAATGGTTTCAAGGGGTGAAATTGCTTCCGTGTAATGAAGTTCCATGGGCTCAAATAACTGCTGGAACATTTTCGCAGACAATTCGTGGAACGTGTCTTTCCCAACACATGATGCAAGCATCGGGCCATGGAATGTGACAAGGTTGGAATACAGACCCATCGCTGTATGAAGGAATGTGATATCACTGAATCCCCAAAGGACTTTCGGATTCTCTTTCATAAGCTGCAGATCGATTTTATCCGTATAGCGAGCTGAGCCGTATCCTCCGCCCGCACAGATGATTCCTTTAATAGTAGGATCGGCAAACATGTCATGCAAATCTTGAAGTCGTTCTTCGTCCGTCCCTGCCAGATATCCGTGCACATTCAAGACATGTTGCCCAAACTTCCATTTCAATCCTAGCTGTTCAAGAAACGCGAGTGAGCGCTCTAAGTTTTCCTGATTAGGCGGACTCGACGGTGCAATAATGCCAATTGTGTCTCCTTTTTGGAGACGCTGTGGTCTTATTTTCATATTGCTAACTTCCTTTCATTAAGAAGCTGTTACGCCTATTTTTAATGTCCTTATAAGCTTATCATATTCCGCTATCCAATCATGTTTTCCTGTTCAGATTCAGGTTACTTTCAAGTGTATTCACACTTTCTTTTAACAATAAAAAAACTTGTAGAAGAAAAATGACTCTTTTCCTCTACAAGTTACAGATATGCGTTTTAACTTACTTTTTCGCAGGGATAGACTTATCTTGCGTTACTGCGATATCACTCTTATACATTTCCGTTCCATCACCAATTGCATAGTTTAGCACACGGTTGTTAACTGGTACCAATTGTGCACGATACAATGTTGGGAATACAGGAACTTCATCTGTCATCAGTTGTTGCCACTCATTGTATATTTCTTTACGCTTTTCAACGTCGAATGCATCTTCAGAGATACCTTCAGCTAACAGGCGCTCATTGTCTGCATTTTCCCAACGCGCGAAGTTGTATAATACGTTTTTAGCGTATAGACCACTAGGATCTACGTCGATACCTACACCCCAAGCAGCTGAATAAATATCAATTTCAGGATTGTCATCTCCATTTTGGCCAACGCCTTCATAAAATGTATTAAATTCTTGTAAGCGACCATCTAACAGTGCTACTTTCAAGCCAACAGCTTCCCACGCTTGAATATAATATTGTGCCAATGGTTCAGCGATGTCATCGCCTGACATAGAAGCATAATTGATAACCAATGGTTTTCCTTCTTTGTCTTCACGGATACCATCACCATCAACATCTTTAAATCCAGCTTCTTCAAGCAATTGTTTCGCTTTTTCAGGGTCATACGGTGTACCAGGATTTGTAGCATCATGATATTCTGGGTGTGATGGTGGAATCAATGTTGTTGCAGCCCAACGTAGGCCGTGATAGAACTTCTCACCTACCGTATTATTATCAACCGCATGCCACATAGCTTTACGTAAATTCACATCCCCCATCTTCGCATCGGGATTAGGTTTCACTGCTTTCTTTTCTTTATCCCAAGTACCAAGTTTAAAGCCAACATACGAATAAGCGCGATCTACATCGCCTAAAAATTCGACGTTTGACATCTCAGCATTATCAGGGTACTGAGGTACTGGGAAATCACTTACTGTATCTACATCACCTTTTTCAAGTGATTGAACAACGACGTTTGGATTGATTACTTTTAAAGTAACTGTGTCGAGCTTTGGTGCCCCGCGCCAATAGTCTTCGTTTTTAGTAAACGTAACTGATTCACCAGGTACGATTGTGTCAACTTTAAACGGACCAAAACCGATTGGTTTCTGACGTACTTCCGGTGAAGATGAGATATCTTTAACAGGCATATCGCCAAAGATATGCTTAGCAAGTGGGTATGTCCAAATACCACCTGTGATAAGTGACGGCGTTGCCTCTTTATATGTGATTTTTAATTCTTTATCACTTACTATTTCAATACCGGAAATTGTTTCCGATGTACCTGCTTGGAATTCATCCATACCTACAATGTTAAGTACATCTCCTGCACGCGGACCATCATAGTCAGCATGACCAAGGATTTCATGTGCAAATGCCCAGTCTTCAGCTGTAACTGGCTTACCATCATGCCAATTTACATTGTCACGAATCGTAAACGTGAATGTTCTTCCATCTTCAGATGATTTATATGTTGCAGCACCATCCTGTGTATACACAAAACTTGAATCCCATGTCAACATGCCTTCGTCAAACCAATCAAGAACATATGCATCAGGCTTGCCTGAATAGAAGTTCCAGTTCAACGTTCCTTCAAAGGCTGTATCTGAAACAAGTCCGTATGTAAACGAACCCCCTTCAATTGCCTCACCTTCATTTGTTTTAATCTTACTAAAATCATCGATCGAATAGAGTCCATCATCTGCGACTTCTTCTTTCTTGGTCTCTTCCTTCTTACCTTCTTCTTTCTTAGTTCCAGAATCTGCTGGTTCCGCGTCTTCTGCTTTATTACAAGCGGCTAACGCAAGTAATAGAACAAGCATCATTGCGAATAGAACTTTTCTTAGACTTTTCTTCCCTACCATATAAATTTCTCCCCCTTCTTATCCTCTTCTTTGTCGTGCATCAGTCGCACGTTTTAACGCTTGACCGACATTATTTATACTCAACATCAGCACTAAAATCAGCAGTGATGCAGGTAACCAGATCCACCATCTATACTCCAAAGTTTGTGGGTTTCTTGCATAACTGACAAGTGTCCCAAGGCTTGGCGTACTTTCCGGAAAACCAAAGCCTAAAAATGACAGCCCGGATTCCAAACCAATGTTTGCAGCTAAGCTCAATGTCATCGAAACGATAATAATTGAACTTAAATTCGGTAACACCTGAGTAAACATAATTTTCAGATTAGAGGAGCCGAGCGTCTTCGAAGCCTGCACATAATCTAGTTCTGTTTCTTGCAATGTTTTCGACCGGATTAACCGTGCTTTTCCCATCCACAAAAAGGCTGTCATAATCAAGGAAAATGTCAAAATGGTATATTTAGGCGAAACTGATACAAACACAATGACAATCATCAGAAACGGTAAAATCATGAAAAAGTCAACAATCCGCATGGCTATATTATCAATTTTCCCACCAAAATAACCTGAAACTAAGCCAACAGTAATTCCAATGACGCCTGTCATTACTGTTACAAGAATCCCAATCGAAAGTGAATTCCGTGTCCCGATAATCAGCTGCCCAAAAACATCTCGTCCCCCATAATCTGTGCCTAACCAAAACTCCGCGGACGGAGGTTTATGAATAGAAAACAAGTCTACTGTCACAATTTCTTTCTGATCTAAAAACAGGGATACACCATATACAAATACCATAATGAGTGTAAGAAAAACTAATGATATAAAAGCTAGTTTATCTCGAACAATTTCGCGCCAGATAATACTCCAACCGGATGGGCTTCTATCTGCATCCAGTGTACTGTCGGGTAAATGGACATTTTTCATTTCCAACCTTAACCACCTCAAAGTCTATCGAGTTCTTATTTTATACGAATACGTGGGTCAACAATACTTAATATAATATCTGAAAGTAATGCACCTAAAATCGCTGCAATCCCAAATATTAGAACAACTGATGTCACCACACTGAAGTCACGTAGTGAAATTGATTCTAGGAACAGCTGACCCATTCCTGGATATCCAAAGATGCTTTCAATAAAAATAGTTCCTCCGATTAATCCCGTAATTTCATACCCGAAAAATGCGGCAACTGGCAACAATGAATTCCTTAAAATATGACGGTTATAGACCCTTGACTCAGATGCACCCTTCGCCCGTGCTGTCACCACAAATTCCTTCTGTTTTGTATCAATAATCTCACTTCGCAAATACTGAACGGTCGAAACCGTTGCGATGAGAGCCATTGATAATGAAGGGAGCAATAAATGATTTATTTTACTTAGTACATATTCGAACGAACCTGGACTAAGCCCTGGAGTTACACTACCACCAGTAGGGAACCAACCAAATTGGAAACCAAAGACCCAAACCATAACAAGAGCAAAGATAAATAATGGGGCCGCGAATCCTACGTACGTATAACCAGTTATTAATCGGTCGGCCCATGAATCGTTATACCGTCCACTTGTTATGCCAAGAGGAATCGCGATTAAATAAGTCAAAATTAACGTAACTAGAGACAGCCAAAATGTATTAACAAGTCGTTGAGAAATTAATTCGGTGACTGGCATTTTAAAGCGGAAGGATTGTCCTAAATCTCCTTGAAACAACGCTTTAACCCAGTCCAGGTATTGAATATACCAAGGATTATCTAGGCCCAATCTTTGTCTCATCGCTTCAATCGTAGCTGGATCAATATTCGGATCGATCAAACCACTTAACGCATCACCAGGCATCATTTTTGCCATGATAAATATCAAAATACTGAGTAATGCAATTTGCGGAATCATTATTCCAATTCGACGTACAGTGAATTTCCACATACCATTCACCCTTTCCCAGGCAAAGCCACTAAATGTGTGTCCGATACAGGCTGTAATTTATAGGCCAAGCCCAAGTCATCGAAATAATTGTCGTACGACTGCTCATATTCTTCTTTTACCGCTTGGCGGAATTGTACCTGTTGCTCACGTTTTCTAGGATCAATATCAGGGATTGCAGCAACCAGCCGTTTTGAGTAAATATGCTGTGGATTTTTAAAGATATCTTCCGGAGTCCCTTCCTCCACATAACGTCCTTTATACATAATCCCAATTCGATCACACATATGCTTGATAATTCCAAGATCGTGGCTGATAAAAAGATAAGTAAGACCCAATTCTTTCTGAATCTCTTGCATAAAGTTCAAGACTTGTGCTTGAACGGAAACATCAAGCGCTGACACAGGTTCATCAGCAATAATTAGCTTTGGCTTTAGAGCAATTGCTCGAGCAATCCCAATCCGTTGGCGTTGTCCACCTGAGAATTCATGCGGGTATTTATGTATACTTTCTGGACTTAAACCGACAAGCTCTAATAGTTCTCCGACACGCTTCTTTTCTTCACTTCTTGAAAAATTTTCGTAATTACGAAGCGGTTCGGATACAATATCAAGTACTCGTTTTTTTGGATTCAATGTGGAATAGGGATCTTGAAAAATCATCTGTATATCCCTACGTGCACCCACTTTTGAACGGCTCATATCAGTTATGTCCTGTCCGTCAAAAGTAACTTTTCCAGAAGCAATTTTATTTAAACCGATGATTGCCCGTCCAGTTGTTGTTTTACCGGACCCAGATTCACCAACAAGCCCATATGTTTTCCCTTTTTCAATCGAAAATGAGACACCATCAACTGCTCTGACATGGTCAATAGTCCTACCAAATACGCCACCTTGAATCGGAAAATGGACTTTTAAATCTTCTACTTCAAGAAACGCCATGGTACTGATCCTCCTTGCTTTTATCAGGGAAGCTAAACTGTCGGTAACAGGTACAGCGTACGAAGTGACCCGGGGTTACTTCGTGCAATACCGGATTCTCCTCATGAGCTGACTCATCCACCCAAGGAATTCTAGGGCTAAACCGACAACCATTACGGACCAACTTCTGCAAGGACGGGACAATACCCTCAATTACATGAAGTTCAGATTGCTCTTCATTTGAATTCGGAACTGAGTTCAGTAACGACCTTGTATAAGGATGCAAAGGGTTTTCGAATAACGTATAAACATCTGCAATCTCAACAATTTGACCTGCGTACATGACAGCAACTCGGTCCGCCATTTCAGCAACAACCGCTAAATCATGGGTAATCAAAATAATCCCCGCGTGAATCTCTTCTTTGAGCTTTTTTATTAAATCAAGTATTTGAGATTGAATGGTCACATCCAGGGCGGTCGTCGGCTCGTCGGCGATCAATAGCTCCGGTTCATTGGCAATCGCCATCGCGATCACTACCCGCTGCCTCATTCCACCTGATAATTCATGGGGGTATTGATCGTAAGTAAATGCTGGATTGACAATTCCAACCTTATTCAGCAAATCAATGACTCTCTCTTTCCGTTCCTTTTTCGGTAGCTTATTGTTATGGATATATATAATCTCATCAATTTGATCGCCAATAGTCATTAATGGATTCAATGCGGAAAGCGAGTCTTGAAAAATCATCCCCATTTTATTCCCACGCAATTCATTTAGCTTAGCTGGAGACATATTCACTATATTCTGATCCTTAAAGTAAATATTCCCTTCCACTTTTGCTTGACTATGCAGACCCATTATTGAAAAAGCAAATGCACTCTTCCCACAACCCGATTCTCCTACGATGGCTAGCAGTTCATTTTTTTCAACAGTCAATGATACATCATCAACTGCTGCATAGTAGTTATCTTTAATTCGAAACGATGTGCGGAGATTTTTAATTTCCAATACCGGGTTTCCCAAGAAAACTTCCTCCCTACATTACTTAAACTCCCAAACTATTAATAGTAAATTTTCTGATATTGAATCACTTGCACCAATATACTATACAAATTTATGGATGACAACACTATTTTTCCAGAATACCAAATACATAAAAAACTCCGCGTGTGACAATTAGGTTACAAATAGGTTACAAACGTTGACCTGAAAGCATTTCCTGACCCGAAATACTTTTAGCTTTTTAAAAATAAAAATTTGTCATTTTATTTATAAAACGCAAAAAAGATTCCATTTCCGATTTGGAATGAAATCTTTTTTTGTATTCAACAGGACGTGTTCATCATAAAAAAATTTTTAGGTGTTACCAGTTCATCGACGAGGTACACGGAGTTGAAATCGAGTTTTGGAGGTCTACTTTCCCCACGATGGAAAAGCCAATCGAAACTGGATGGGAATTAAGCGAATCACAATCAATTATTTGCTGAATTTGCTGACGTAGACGCAACCATCGCTGCAATCGTCGCAGCCATCACCGCTTGCTGTGCTTGTATAATCAATTCCACTGACGTCGCAAGACTAACACTTTCTGCTTCTGCACTTTCAGTCAATTTATGCATAATGTACCCAATCGCAATAGACAACGCCATTTCCCGATTCCATTTAAAAGGTTTAGATTCCTCCAATGAATGCGTAAGTTCGACAATATTCTGCAGTTCTATATCATCTATTCCAAATACGGTAAGAAATCCAATCATCGGATAATGCACAGGTCTTACTTTCGTATTGCGCTTGAAATGATTTAGTACTTCCGCAGCCCTGGTTATGAGACTTGGATCAAACTTGATCTGTATGTAAGTCATCACTTGTGACAGCCATTGTAGTTCATTTCCCGAACGGAATCCCTCGGTTCGCAATGAGTCATAATACGCACGCATCGACTTCGCATGCTCCATTGGATCAGCGCCCCTTTTCCCTAACAATACTGCATATGCGTAATCATCGTCTGACGTCAGGAAAAAATGCCGTTTCTTAATCGCATCATATAGTTTTTTAGCTTGACGCGCCTCGTTTTCATAGAGCTCTGTATCGTTGGTCAACAGGAGCGCAGCCAAATATGAATGGATTGTATTGCGGAAGCCTATACCTTTTAAGACTTGTTGCTTCGCGAATAAACGATTCACCTCTTTGTCGATATCTGTCCCAGGCTTATCTAGAAATGCAGCCATCATCGGAAGTAGATTGCCGCGTAGCGGAGAAAGCCAGCTGGATTTACTTTTTAGTGCATCCATTACTCGACTCAAACTTTCCGCGTCAAACTCCCTTTCAGATGTGACATAGTACGATGTAATTGTCAGCACGACGTTTTTATCCACCGTCCAACCTGCCAACGACTTCACTTTTTCATATGTCGTTTCAACTTCCTGTCTAATCACATTCGCATCCATTGAACACATCTCCTTTTATATATGTACGCTCGTCCGCAAGAAAGGTTTCATAAAACTTGGCAAAACCTTTCTTGCTTGCTATGCTTTTCGAAAATATCTATAGAATTGAGTGATCCACATGACCGAATTTGAAACGATTCTCGATACCCATTCATTCCAATCGAAAGAGACACTAAAAGAGCAGCTTAACTTACTTGGTGTTAAATCGGGTGATCATATTATTGTCCATTCATCCCTTAAATTGATGGGGTGGATTGCAGGTGGTGCACAAGCCGTCGTCGAAGCGCTGATGGAAACAGTGACGTTAAACGGGACAATCATCATGCCCGCGCAGTCTGCCGACAATTCGGAACCATCTTACTGGATGCTTCCCCCTGTCCCAGAAGCGTGGCATGAACCTATACGTCAATCTATTCCCGCTTACGACCCGAACTTAACCCATCTACGTGGAATGGGGAAAATCGCTGACTGCTTCCATCGCCATCCAAAAACAATTCGAAGTTCTCACCCCGCCCATTCGTTCATGGCGTGGGGCCGCCACGCAGATGACTGGATGAGTGAACATCCGCTCGATGATTCATTCGGAACGAGTTCTCCACTCGGAAAAATGTTGAATGTGGATGTGAAGGTCATTATGATTGGAGTCAGTTATGAATCATGCACCGCACTTCATTTAGCTGAATACCTAGCTCCTGAATATACAGTCTCTCCTCAAGGTGCAGCCATCATGCAAGACGGTGAACGAATTTGGGCCACTTTTGATATGGTCGATGTCGATTCGGATATTTTCCCCGAATTGGGTACCGCGTTCGAGGAAATGAACCCCGGCATTGCTATCGACGGCAAGTTAGGACAAGCCCTTTGCAAAGTCGTTCCGATGAAACCGCTTGTTGAGTTTGGGACTGTATGGATAACTGAAAAAAGAATGTCAGAAGTGGTCGTTGACTAAAAATAGAAACTGTACAACCCTATTCTAGCACTATACGACAAAGCAGCATCACTGTATAAGAAACGCCCCTCCTCGTGTGATTTCTCACGCAAGGAAGGGCGTTTTTCTTAACTATAAATGTTAAATTAAAGAATCCCATTGAATCTGCTGTGGTACTCAATAATGAGAGAGTTGTAATTCGGGGTGTGCATTGTAGAACACTTGGCGCTTTGGGGATGCCTTTCACCGTAAGCCTGGATTAGCGCTTCGCATCCAGTCTTACGGCTTCGGCGACCCCTTTGCCGCGCCTTCGCTAGGTTGTATATTTTCGAGAAAAATGTAATTTCGAGATGTATATGGCGAGATTGTAAGGTGATTACTAGTTGATACTATATAAATGAATCCCATTGAACTGCTACGGCGCTAGGGGATGCCTCCCGCCATAAGCCAGATGAGGTATTCTTTAACCAATCTGGAATAACCTCTTGGCATTAACTGTATAATTTTTGCAAAGAACGCAGAAATTATACAAACCGAACTCTTCGTTGTTCGGTTGGCTACCCCTGTTAAGGCGCCTTCGCTCAGTATATATACCGGATTCAACATATATAACTATATTCAAGAATGGCGCACTCCAGGTTGCAGATTTCATCACAGATTATGAAGTGCGCTATCTCAAATAGACCATCCAGCGAAGACGCGACTTCGTGGTAGCCGGAGCGATAAGACTGAAAGCGGCCTCCTTTCTGGCTTATCGCGGGAGGCATCCACAAAGCGTCGAAGCGGTATTAGCAGGAACTCCAATTCACTCCAAGTATTAGGGCTTTTCAGTGGTCTCCCAAAAGCCCCTTTAAAGCGCATACGCCGTATTCATTTGTTCAACATATATATTTCTTTTTTCGACATTTTTACTAATGCCTCGACTGACGTCAAGTCATTTCTATGAAAAGCAGCAACAATCGCACTTCCAACAATGACTCCGTCTGCAAGTGCACCAATTGACCGGACCTGTTCAGGTGTTGAAATACCGAACCCTGCTAGTACAGGGACAGGACTTACCGCTTTCAGCTGCTCCAAATGGGCAGCAAGATCAGCGCCAAATCCATCCCGCACCCCTGTAATACCGTTTACCGTCACTGCGTACACAAAGCCTTCAGCTGCCGCTGTTATTGTCTTAATCCGTTCTGGTGGGCTCGTTAGCGAGACTAGTGGAATGAGTGCAATCTCGGATTTTGTAAGAGAATTCTGCAATAGTCCACTTTCTTCGTGTGGCAAGTCAGGCACAATAAGTCCACTGATACCGCTGTTCTGGCAATCCTTCGCAAATTGATCAATGCCATAGCTCAAAATCGGATTCAAATAAGTCATGATTACAAGCGGAACAGTGACTTCATCCTTGAATAAAGTGAGTTCTTTCAATACCTTACGAAGTGTTACCCCTTTAGCAAGTGCTCGTTCTCCCGCTTGTTCAATCACTGGGCCATCTGCGACCGGATCCGAAAAAGGAATACCCAGTTCGATTGCAGTCACACCTGTTTGTTGGAGAAATAATATGTTTTTCTTAATCGTTTCAAGACCGCCGTCGCCCGCCATTATGTAGGGCACAAATGCTTTATCGCCTCGGGTTACACAATCAGTAATCGCGTTAGTTAAGTCTTGCTTAGTCATTCAAGCCACCTCCTAAAGCATCGCGTACCGTTTGGACATCTTTATCGCCACGTCCTGAAAGGCAAATAACGAGAATTTCTTCCTCCCCCATCGTACCTGCCAATTCGACTGCATAGTGAACCGCATGTGCACTTTCAAGGGCAGGGATGATACCTTCCACTTTCGCCAATAACTGCAATCCTTCCAATGCACCCGCATCCGTGACAGACGAGTATGTAACGCGCCCGATATCATGTAAATGGCTATGTTCCGGACCAACTGCGGGGTAATCGAGACCCGCTGAAATGGAATGCGCCTCCTGGATGAATCCATCATCGTCTTGCAATACATACATATACGCTCCGTGCAGAACGCCTTCTTTGCCGTCCGCAATTGCAGCTGCGTGAAGTCCTGTTTCAATACCGCTTCCCGCCGCCTCAACACCATACAAAGCAACGTCTTCATCATCAATAAAAGGATGGAACATGCCGATTGCATTACTCCCACCGCCGATGCACGCCACAATCGCATCCGGCAGACGCCCTTCTTTCTCCAGAATTTGTCGTCTCGTTTCCACACCGATTACACGTTGGAAATCACGAACAATTCTAGGGAATGGATGCGGACCAAGCGCAGATCCTAATATATAATGCGTGTCTTCCACATTTGCCACCCAGTAACGCAGCGCCTCATTGACTGCATCTTTCAGTGTGCCTGATCCTTTATCGACTGAAACGACTTTTGCTCCAAGTAACTCCATGCGGAAAACATTCAATTCCTGCCTGCGAATATCTTCTTTCCCCATGTAAATAACGCATTCGAGATTAAACAAAGCACATACTGTTGCTGTCGCTACTCCGTGCTGACCCGCTCCGGTTTCCGCAACGATTTTCTTTTTGCCCATGCGCATCGCAAGGAGTGCCTGCCCAACCGTATTATTAATTTTATGTGCGCCGGTATGGTTTAAATCTTCCCGTTTGAGATAAATCTTCGCACCGCCCGCTTCTTTAGTAAGTCTTTCTGCAAAGTACAGCGGCGTCTCCCGTCCGACAAAATCCTTTAAGTAATAATTTACTTTGTCCGTGAAAGCCGGATCGGCAATCGCATCATCATAAGCAGCCTCCAGTTCGATAAGTGCTGTCATTAATGTTTCAGGAACAAACTGCCCACCAAATCGTCCATATCGTCCTGCCTGTGTAGTTTGAGTTGCACCCAATTCTTGTACCATCGCTTATCTCTCCTCATCTTTTACTGCTTTAATGAATGCGCGAATCAACTTGTCATCTTTTCTTCTCATAACTTCTACTCCGCTTGAAACGTCCACCATATATGGATGTACCATCCTGATTGCTTGTGCAACATTATCCGCGTTCAGTCCACCTGCCAGAATAACTTTGTCCGATTGTACACCAGCATCTTTCATTAGTTGCCAATCAAAAGTTTTTCCACTTCCACCTTTAAAGTCCGTTCCAGGTGTATCAAACAAAAAGTAGTCTGTTTCATAGTGTGCAAATCGCTTTGCATCTTCATCACTGTAAACTGATAACACTTTAATGGAAGGAAGTCCGACTTTTTCGATGAAATCTGAACTTTCATCACCATGAAATTGAACAAAATCTAGCGGTACTTCTCGGTAGGTTTGCTCAATTTCATCTTGTGATGCATCAACAAATACCCCAATCTTCAGCACTCCAGGTGGAATATTCTTTGCCAACTCTTGCGCTTTGGCAATTGTCACTTGTCGTCGGCTTGGAGCAAAGACAAAGCCGATTGCATCTACTCCAGCATCGACTGCCGTTTTCACGTGTTGTGATTCCATAAGTCCACAAATTTTCACCTTCGTCATCGGACTACCCTCGGTAATGCGACTTGCAGTGATTGGATAGCTGCAGCGACTTCACCACTTCGCATCAACGATTCCCCAACGAGTACTGCACTTGCGCCAGCATCTGCTACAAATAACGCATCTTCCGATTCCCAGATACCACTTTCGCTGATGAGGACACGTTCTTCATCGAACGGAAACAGGGCTGCAATCTCTTCTGTTCTCTTTAAATCCACTTTAAATGTGCGGAGATCACGATTATTTACACCAATTAATTTTGCGTTGATGGCGATAGCGCGTTTCAGTTCAGCCTCATCATGTACTTCTACCAATACTTCCAAGCCAGATTGCAGCGCGTAGGCATGAAATTCAGCGAGTTCATCATCAGTAAGTGCAGCAACAATCAACAGGATGACAGAGGCTCCGGCCCTTTTTGCTCGGTCAATCTGTACAGGATGGATGATAAAATCCTTACATAGCAACGGAATAGGAACATTGTCCGCTACAGCTGCTAGGTCTTCGAATGACCCCTTGAAAAAGTGACTATCCGTCAATACAGAGATGCACGCTGCACCTGCGCGATGGTAAGAAATTGCCTGTGCAACGGGATCAGCGCCTTCCGCGATAAGCCCCTTCGAAGGAGATGCGCGCTTCATTTCCGCGATGACTTGCAAATGCTCTGTTTTATATAGCTTGTTGAATAAAGATGGACGCGCTGGACGTGCTTCTTGTCGTACATCCTGCTCTGCCAACATGTCTTGTACTTCACGCCGTTTCTCGTGTAAAATCTTGTCTAAAATCGTCATCTTGCCACCGCCTTTGCACCGATTTTCTGACTGAATGCTACGACAGCGTTAAGCTTTTGCAATGCTTTGCCAGATAAAATACTTTCAGTCGCCTGTTTGACGCCCTCTTGAATTGTCCCTGCTCGCCCATTTGCAAATAATCCGATGCCTGCATTGAAAACGACTGTATCGAAATGAGGACCGCGTCGTCCATTGAAAATCGCCCGAATTGTTGCTGCATTTTCCTTTGCGTCGCCTCCACGTATGGCTGAAATCGGAGCGTATGCAAGCCCCACATCATCTGCTGTCAGCGAAAATGGGATCAAATCGCCTTTATCAAGAAGGACAAATGCATTTTGTCCCGCAAGTGACGCTTCGTCCATTCCCCCCGCGCCCGATACGACAATTGCCCGCTCTCTGCCAAGCATGCGCAATACGGATGCGTATTCCATCGTGAAATCCGGTCTATTAATACCCGTGAACTGTGTTTTCAATGGGATTGGATTGGTCAAAGGACCTACTAGATTAAAGATAGTCGGCTTGCCAATTTGCTGCCGGATTGCACCAATTCGTTTCATTTTCGGGTGAACATTTGGCGCATATAAGAAGGTGATTCCTTCCTGTTGAAGAAGTTCGATGGTTTCATCTAAGCTGAAGTCTATATGAATGCCAAGGGCTTCCAATACATCAGAACTTCCCGCGGCACTCGAAACTTTCCGATTACCATGCTTAGCGATGGATGCGCCGGCTCCTGCCAATACGAACGCGGATGCTGTACTAATATTGAACGTATTTGAGCCGTCTCCGCCTGTTCCGCAGTTATCCATAAATGTTTCCCGTGGAACATTTACCCGAAGTGCGAACGATTTCATTACCGAAGCAAGAGCCGCTACTTCATGGGCCGTTTCTTCTTTTCGTGACAACGCCACAAGGAAATCAACTATGTCCTGCGATGCGGTTTGTTCATTAAACATCAACTTAGAAGCTTCCACCATTTCTTCATACATCAAATGCTCGCCCAACTCTACTCTTCTAACAAAACTTCTCATCTCAATCTCTCCTCTGCTCTGCTCTTTCTCATAATCAATTCATCATCGATTTAGTTAATGACTTCCAACAAGGACTTGGCTTTATTGGCCGTTTCCATAAATTCTGCTGTTGGATCTGACGCTTGCACAATTCCTGCTCCTGCCTGAACATATGCTTTACCGTCTTTCACAACCATCGTGCGAATCGTCAACGCAAAATCCATATTCCCGTTGAAACCGATATACCCAATTGCCCCGCCGTAAATACCCCGGTCCATTTTCTCCAATTCATCAATCAATTCCATTGCTCGTTTTTTCGGTGTACCTGTTACCGTACCCGCCGGAAGGCATGCCGTTAACGCGTCCAATGAATGTAGCACTGGCGACAATGTTCCCTCTGCTTCCGATACAATGTGCATAACATGCTCGTAACGAACGACTTCCATATAACTTGTGACTTGCACCGAATCTGGAAGGCATACTTTCTTCAAATCATTCCGTCCAAGCTCAACCAACATATCGTGCTCCGCTAGTTCTTTTGGATCCGCCAACAACTCTTTTTCTAGTGCTAGATCTTCTGCTTTATCTACACCACGTCGGCGTGTCCCTGCAATTGGATTCGTCATCACTTTGCCATTCGCTACACTTACGATACTTTCTGGGGACGTACCTAAAACAACGTGATCATCGAATTCCATATAATACATATAAGGTGAAGGATTACGCTTTCTTAGCTTTCGGTATAATGAAAATGGATCACCGTTAAAGTCCGCCACTAAACGCCTAGACAGTACGATTTGCTCAGCCTCTCCTTGCTCGATATACCCTTTTGCTTCGCGTACCAACTCTTCAAATTGTTGTTGTGTGACAGAACAGCTATAATCCGAGAGCGCAAAAGCCAACTCTTCTTTTTCCGGTCCGGATAACATACTTTCTGCCAGTGCGTCCAAATCAGGAGCACTTTGTTCCGGATTAATTTCCGTATGCAGCAATGTCACTTCATTCAACACATGGTCGAAAATAATAATGGTTTCGTAAATATTAAAATTAACATCCGGAAATCCCATATCGTCATGGGAACGCGTCACACTGTCGGAACCCGCTCCGTAACCAACGTAGCCGACCGCTCCGCCTGTGAAAGGAAAATCGATATCATCCGTAATTCGCGGCATCAATCGTTTCAACAGCACAAACAAATCGCCCTCGTGTACATATTTCTTGCCAGTAGCATAAACATGTTCTTCAAGTTTTCCGTCGCGTCCGCTATAAGACTTCAGTGGATCCATCCCAAGGAAGGAGTAGCGCCCTGATCCCTCATGTTTCGAAGAACTTTCTAATAAAAACTTTCGCTGCCCCTGCATTCTTCTGAAAATCAATATGGGTGTTAATGAATCCCCATTTAACTTCTTCATTGTCGTCCGTAAACTCGTCTGTTCTCTACTCATCTCAGCTCAACTCTCCTCTTTTTAGGTATAAAAAAAGTCCTCTGCAAAAGGACAGATTAGTCCGATTGCAGAGGACGGAATAGACCGCGTTGCCACCTCTAATTGAAGCATTGCTGCTTCCACTTAGCGTGCCCATAAGACACATCCCGTAACGTGGGATCTCACGTCCTACTTGAAAAACGATTCAAGTAGACTCTCATAAGTCCATTCACACCGGCCGCGAATCAGTTTTCACCACCCACTGACTCTCTACAATCGCGCTCCTGTGCTACTCTTCTTATTCATCAATTTCTCAGCTATGCTCTTCTCAACTCGTCTATCGTGGGCGGCACCGCTCCCGGTACCTTCTGCCCGTCTTTGGTAAAATGTTATTCCCATCGTATTACAAGGCGCGTTAGTTGTCAATCTTTTCTGTTTCATTCGCGTCTGATTTAAAATCGGGGCATCTTCTTTTGCGTGATTGCAACTTTCGAATTCTAATTGCAACTTTTTGGTTTTAATTGCAACTTCGAACTTCTAATATCAACTTCTTGATTCTAATGGCAACTCCGCACTTCTAATACCAACTCCATGGTTTTGAACATTTTCCGTAGACGCGCTACAATAGAAGAAAGAACTTTCTTAGATAGGATGACATACATGAGAATTAATAAGTATTTAAGCGAAGCCGGGATTGTTTCCCGTCGTGGCGCGGATAAATGGATAGAAGATGGACGCATTACGATTAACGGGCAACTTGCCGAGCTCGGCAGTAAAGTCGAAGATGGCGACGAAGTCCATGCTGATGGAAAACTAGTGAAGACGGAAGAGCAACTCGTTTATCTTGCGCTCAATAAACCCGTTGGCATTACTAGCACGACGGAACGCCATATTAAAGGTAATGTCGTCGACTTCGTCAATCATCCGCTACGTGTTTTCCATATCGGTCGACTCGACAAAGACTCAGATGGACTTCTTCTTCTGACAAATGACGGCGATATCGTCAATGAAATCTTGCGCGAAGAAAATGGCCATGAAAAAGAATATATCGTCACTGTCGACCAACCAATCACGAAGGAATTCATCAGACAGATGGAGTCAGGCGTCCCGATTTTAGATACGGTAACAAAACCATGTAAAGTAAAACAACTAGGACCACGTAAATTCAACATGACATTGACGCAAGGCTTAAACCGCCAAATCCGCCGCATGTGTTCCGCACTTGGTTATAATGTTCGAAAATTACAACGTACGCGCATTATGAACATCCATCTTGGTGACTTGCCGAATGGTCAGTGGCGTGACTTGACCGACGAGGAACTGTCGGAAATGTTCAAGATGTTGAATTATGAACCGAAACGCTAATATAAAAAAGATATCCCGCACCTACTAACACCGGTGTTGGATATCTTTTTTATTCACTGCCTTATACGTCAACCATCTCTAAAAATTGGCGTGTCCGTTCGTTGGTCGAATGGTTGAAAAATGTATGCGGATCTGTATTTTCAATGATACAGCCTTCGTCCAGCATAACAATTCGGTCGGCAACTTCTTTTGCAAACTTCATTTCATGGGTGACAACGACCATCGTCATACCCTCATTGGCGAGATCCTGCATTACTTGAAGTACTTCCCCGACAAGTTCTGGGTCAAGAGCTGATGTCGGTTCGTCGAACAAGAGCGCTTTGGGTTCCATTGCGAGTGCCCGAGCAATAGCAACACGCTGTTTTTGCCCGCCTGATAGTTTACCTGGATAGACGTCTGCTTTATCAGATAAGCCGACTTTTTCCAAGATAATACGCGCCTCTTTCTCTGCGCGTTCCTTCTTCATCTTTTTGACAATGATTGGTGCCTCCGTGATGTTTTCAAGCACTGTCTTATGTGGGAAAAGGTTAAAATGCTGGAACACCATTCCTACTTCGGCACGCACATTCGACAAGTCATCTTTCTTCAGATCGACTTGTCGTCCATCAATTATAATTTCACCTTCATTCGGCATTTCAAGGAAGTTCAAACAGCGAAGCAACGTACTTTTACCCGATCCGCTGACTCCGATAAGCACAACAACTTCTCCGGTCTCCACATCTAGATCGATTCCTTTCAGCACGTCAAGATCGCCGAATGACTTGTGGAGGTTTTTTGTTTTAATCATTTAATTTCCTCCTCATATACTGTCAACATCCAGCTTTTTCTCATACCATTTCAGCAGTGCCGAGAAGATTAGTACAAGTACGAGATAATAAACCCCGACGACTAGGAATGTTTCGAATGGTTGGAATGATGCTGCCGCTTCCCTGTTTGCCAGTCCGAACATTTCCGAAACACCAATAACGTACACAAGTGATGAATCTTTCATGGTAATTATGAACTGGTTTCCAAGTGGCGGAATCGCACGGCGAAGCGCTTGCGGAAAAATAATTCTCCGCATTGCTTGCCGGCGGTTCATACCAACCGCAAGACTTGCTTCTTCTTGCCCGCGATCGATTCCCTGTATGGCGCCCCGGAAAATTTCCGCAATATAAGCACCATTATGAATACCTAGCGCGATTGCACCGGCCCAGAAATTCGAAAGGACGACGATATTCGTAATTCCGTAATAGAGAAACATGATTTGGACAATCAGCGGAGTCCCCCGGATTAAAGTAATATACAGGTTTGCGATTGTCTGTAAAATTTTTGATTTGGATATCTTCATTAATGCAAAAACTATACCTAGTGCAGTACCTAACACGAGTGCAATTGCTGTAATTTCCAACGTGATAAGTGCAGCTTTTAAAAATCCTGGGTACGTTCGTATGAATACCTCATAAAGTGTTATAAATATCTCTGGCACTAGTTATACCCTCTTTCTGTAGTCAAGTCTGTGGAGTCATTCATTCTAAAAGCTCCACACCTTCCAGATCAAGGTCTAGTAGATTTCGATCAAACCATTTCTTTGAAATTTCATCATACGTACCATCTTCAATTATTTCTTTCAGCGCTTTGTCAATGTCTTCCCTTAATGCATCATTGTCAGGTCGTACAGCGATGGATGGCTGCTCTACCCATAGCGGCTTTCCGACTTCCTTAATTTTAAAATCATTATCAATCGCTTCATAGCCTACGATATCGGCTGTGATAACTGCATCGAGACGGCCTTCTATAGTCAAATCTTTTAGTGCAACTACATCACTGCTATAATACTGGATATTGTCCGAAAGGGTTTGTGCGGGTTTTTCATATGTAGATTGGGCCACGACACCGATTTTTTTACCTTTCAAATCATCCTCAGACTTAATATCCTTATTATCTTCGGATACAAAAATCATTCCGCCCGAGTAATAGTAAGGTTCAGTAAAGTTCACCTGCTTTGCACGCTCTTTCGTATAAGCCATTGATCCAATGATTGCATCGAACTTCTTACCGATTAGCCCCTGCATAATTGTTTCAAAGGGATTTGTCACTGGGTTCGCCTCTAGCCCCATCTTGTCAGCAATTGCCTCACCAATCTCTATATCAAAACCAGTTAATTTCCCTTTTTCTTCAAAATTAAATGGCTTATAAACACCACTCGCGGCAAAAGTCAGACTCCCTTTTTTCATAAGTTCATAGCTTCCATCGCCGTCACTTTTTTCTGCTCCGGCATCCTTCTTTGTCCCGCATGCCGATAACACCAACACCGAAACAGTTAACAATAGAAATAGTACTTTCAACTTCCCCATAGTAAAAGTTCTCCCCTTTTTATCATCCCGGATGTTTTTCCGGTTTTTACCTTACTCTCTATCTCGTTCCCTATTCTTTTTCTGCTAAACATAAATATGCACGAAATATGCATTTTATTGCATATCAAATTGCTCACTTTGACTGATAGTTCGCAAGTGTAATAGCGATTTTGTCTAGTATTTCAGGCGTCGTGTCATTCAAATAGTTATTAATCATAATAGAAAAAGTAAGTATTTCTCCATCTTTTGTTGTAACGTAGCCAGACAACGCGGTGACTCCGTTCAATGCGCCCGTTTTCGCTTGGACGTTGCCTGCTGCCGTTGTCCCTGTCATACGATTGCGCAATGTTCCTCCAACAAACCGTTCTCCATTCCCTGCTACAGGAAGCGCATTCAAAAATGCTGGATACCATGGTTTTGTCTGTGCTGTGTAAAGCAGTTTTGTCACTTCATTCGCCGTGACAAGGTTTTTATGGGACATACCTGATCCATCGCGAAGCAGCATATTTTTTGTATCAAGTCCTAGAGTAGAGAGTGTTGCTTCTATGATCGAAAGCCCCTTATCCCAACTGCCCTCGCCACCTATAGTACGCCCCATCTCTTTAACTAGTACTTCAGCATGTCCGTTATTACTTAATTTCATGAAGGGAATGAACAATTCATGTAGCGGCATTGAATTTTTTGACGTCAGTAAAGTAGCCCCTTTAGTCACTTTTTTGCGCTCGACTTTCGGAGCTGTCGAAAACGTAATGCCCAGTTCTTCAATTGTTTTTTTGAAGATGCTAATCGTGTAGTTTGTCGGTTCCCAGACAGATGCCCAAGTGCGTGTTTTTGTTGAGCCTTCTGGAATCGTTCCGGATACGATAAACGTATTTGTACCGTGTTGCCTTTCAACCGTAATACTTTTCTTGCCTTTTTTAGCTACCGTTTGAGTCTTGTTGACGACTGTCAGGTAGTTATTTGCTGGTACCATGGCGACTTGTCCCGCCTGTCCTGATTTCTTGGCAGGATTCACTTCGACAATGACCGTACCTGCGTCATAGTCGTCATTTGGAGATAACGTCAGTGCGGACACCTGGGAACCTGTATAGTAGGGTTCATCAGACCAGTTTAGGTCTTGGGAAAGTCTAATGTCATCGTACCAAGTATCATCCCCGTAGACGTTTCCTGCGATGGAGCTGATTCCCTTCGCTTTTAATTCGGATACGAATGCCTTCAGGTCGTTCTTCGTCAGTGTCGGATCGCCTCTTCCTCTTAAATAGAGATTGCCGTGCAGCACGCCGCTCTCTATTCGCCCATCCATATACAACTCAGTCTTGAACGTATGCCCTTCTCCAAGTGTTTCAAATGCCGCAGCGCCTGTCAGTAATTTCATGACGGATGCGGGGTGGACTCGCGTATCTCCTAGATGGGAATAGACAACTTCGCCGGTTGCTGCCTCACGAATACTTACCACAGTCGTCGCACCTTGTAATCTCGGGTCTTTCAAAATTTCGTCAATGTCATGAAATCCATACGTTTTTTGCGGTTTATCGACTGGTTTATCAACTTTAGCAACTGATACTGTCGTATTGTCCGGGGCGGTGGTATGGTTATCCTTACCGTTAAATCCGTTTATCAGCAAGACAATCATTACAATTACTAGTAGTACGCTTATCAACTTCAATTGCTGGCTCTTTTTCAATCGATCTTCGCCTCCCACCCAGTTAAGTAAATTATTCCTTTTAATAAACAAACAATATGGTTTTCCGATGAATGAAATAGGGCATAAAGCTATAGAGAGAGAAACGGCAGCACTCTGATCCATCTCTCACCATTTTTTTAGAGAGGTGTATATTTTGGTTCATAAAGACCCTGAGAATGGAATCGCAACTGCGCTAATCCATATATTAAAAGAAGGAAAAAGAGAGACATTCCATGAAATCATGAAGGAATTGAAACCTTTCGATATTGCAAACCAATATGAAAATTTACCAGTGAAACATCGGCCGTTATTTTTAGAATTCCTTACGTTAGATGAATTAACCGGGTTATTACGTCATTTATCACAGGATGATCAGCTCCGTGCTTTGCGAACAATCGGTCCTGCCCGCTCCACGGATATATTGGATCTTATGAAAAATGATGACCTTGCTTTCCTGTTATCGGGACTTCCCCAAAAAGAAGCCGATGCATTAATTGCCGAAATGAAACAAGAAGAAATGGACATCATCCGGCAGATCATGAATTATCCGCCAAAAACGGCCGGAAGAGCGATGACGAACCGCTTCGTATGGATTCATAAATCATATTCTGTCGAGCGGGCAGTAAAGAAACTAAAGAGTTACGCTGCACTTGCGGAGTATCTAAACTATCTGTACGTTCTAGATGATGACAAAAAAGTTATCGGTGTCGCATCGTACAGAGACCTGTTGCTCGCAGAACCCGAAGCTCAAATAGAAGACATCATGTCACGGAATATCGTAAAGGTAGGTGTGATGACCAAACAAGAAGAAGTTGCTAAGATTATTGGCCGTTACGATTTCGTTTCAATGCCTGTCACTGATGATGAAGGTGTTCTGCTCGGTATCATCACGGTGGATGACGTCCTTGATATTGTCGTCCGGGAAGCGAATGAAGATATTGAAATGCTACTGGCCTCCGGAAAAGCGATTGACTTCAGAACGAAGCCGTTAGTTGCCGCCAGAAGACGTTTACCATGGCTAATTTTACTGCTGTTCATTGGACTTGTTTCTGGAAGTATCATATCCCGTTTCGAAGCGACGCTTGAAGCCGTTGTCGCGCTCGCCTTCTTCATGCCTATGATTGCCGGAATGACCGGGAATACTGGAACACAATCACTCGCCGTCGTTGTCCGCGGTCTTGTATCCGAGGATCTTGATACGAAAAAAATGCTGAAACTTATTTTTCGGGAGCTGTTAGTCGGGATTATTATCGGTATTGTCTGTTCCATCGTCATTTCAATTATTGCTTATATTTGGCAAGGTAGTTTTGTACTCGGACTTGTCGTTGGCGTCTCTTTACTTATCACACTTATTATCGGAACGCTGGCGGGTACAATCATCCCGCTCGTCTTGCACAAATTCAATGTGGATCCTGCAGTTGCATCGGGTCCGCTTATTACTACCATCAATGATATATTGTCGCTTTTGATTTATTTCGGAATCGCGACAATGTTCATTTCAAAATTGATGTAAATCAAAGAGGATGCGATTTTACTCGATCGGGTGAAGTCGCTCCTTTTCTACTTGTCATGAAAGTCGATAAACTATTTACAATACCGTACAAGCCAGCCATCCGTACTTCCTGAAATCCCAGTCCCTCGCCATCCTTCTTCAAGCAGTTTTTGCTGAGCTTTTGTATCTTGCATCGGAATGAATTGCTCCACTTCCCATTCGTCCCCCTCTTTATGAAGATGTTTCACAAAAACGTAACGCAACACCCCGTCATATTTCTTTTTCAGCGCGGCAATTTCCATCTGCTGTGAAAACTTGTCCTTGAGACTTGCGATGTTAAACGGAGCAACCGTTGCGCAAACGTACTTATAGTCTGCCACTTTCAACTGCTCCATTAAGACGTCTGCCATAATCTTTTGCAGACGGTAGCCACGATAGCGTGGCGAAACAGTCGATATCTCCTGATAAATAACAGACTCAAATTCCGTCGAATCAAGCCCAACGTCTGAACCGAGATGCTCTTCATCTGCTCCAGGGACAAGTAATGCACGGAATGCGACGAGCCGTTCATCTGCAAACACCCCTACCATCTTACCGCCGTCAGCCAAAATATATTCGTACTCTTTTTGGGATAATGAAGATAACGAACTTGGATTATCAAGTACATAAACCACCTCATTCTGTACATGTATAATTTCATGAAGGTCTTTCAGGTACAGTCGTCGAATATAAAACGGATGATTATCTTTTAACAAACCACTATAAAGAATATCCATCTTCTTGTCCCTCCGCTTCGTTGGATAAAACTGGTATGCTATACTAAATGAAAAGATTACTGAATAGGGGATTACTTTTGTGACAAGTTTAAAAAGTATCGGCCAAATTGGGATTCCTGCAAAAGATATTAATCGAGCTATTTTATTTTATAAAGATTTACTTGAACTACCGCTTTTATTCAACACTGACACAATGGCTTTCTTCGACTGCGACGGTATCCGCCTTATGCTTAGTCTTCCCGAAAAGGAACAATTCACAAACGCAAGTTCCGTCCTTTATTTCCAAGTAGATGACATCACAGCAAGCTATAGTCAGATGAAAGAAAAAGGAGTTTCATTTATCGATAAACCGCATGTCGTCGCAAAAATGGACTCCACAGAAACGTGGATGGTGTTTTTCAATGATACCGAGGGGAATACGCATGCGCTGATGAGTGAAGTAGCCGTATAACTATTTAATGAAATATACTACTCACTTATTCATGTTAAAAAAAGAGTTGCTTCACTCATTATGAGTAAAGCAACTCCTTTTCTTGTCATCAAGCGTAATTCACTAATAAAGCATCGCTCGTTCTACGGCATCTTCGCATTAACCAACGATCCCATTCGTACTAAAATTTTATTTCAATGTACTTTGCGACAACCAAATCATATTTGGGTCCTTTGTAAAATTAGCAACATTGTATAAAAATAATACTTCAGAGATGTTTTGATCATTCAAATACATAAGGACATCCGAATGATAATATCGAAGATCTAGTACATGTATTTCCTCAAAGTGATTCGCTAAAAAGGGGATAAATGCATGAGCATAGGAATCTTTAACAATCGCCAACTTACGGCCATTTCCGACCCCTGTTTTAATTTTTACAAGTGTATGATTACCATCCAAGAATAGCGAATACTTATCCTTTTTCTCAAGATAATCCCATTCGTATAATGATTCAGATTGTCGTCCGTCTTCATAGGTCACTGTTTGAGTAGTTTCAAACTTTGGCAAATAAACTTCAATCTTGTCCGGCTCAACACCGATCGCATTCGTCTTGGAATGGAGTGTTCCGAAAAAATTTTCAGCTACCGTTTTAATACGAAAGTCGTCTTCTTCATATGGCTTTATCCCCAACGCTCTTGCTGAATCTCTGTAAGCTAGATATGCCCCCCGCATCGTCCAATGGTGATCTGTTTTAAAATAGATTTGATCGTTACTTTGCGATTTGAGCGCATCGTATACATCAATTACCTCCATTATGGAATCCAACTTTTCTTTCGCGGTTTCAAATGCTTCTCTTTCGCTGGAAGTTTGAGCAAAAAGGGGCAGTTTATCCTCATATAGCGCTATCGAAGTTGGTGCAAGTAATACATACGACTGAATACCTTTTGCATTTGCAGCAAACCTTTTCACATACTCAATGTTTTTATCAAACTGTTCGCCAGGTTTTTCAAATGGTTCAATAAGGAATCCATCTTTGCCAAAGAAAACCCCGTTATTTTCTTTTTTCAATGAAGCCCTTTCCGACATCGCCTTCAGCCTCACCCAACCGTCTTTCCAAATAAACTGATCAGACATATACGTTTCATAACGCGCCGTTAACTTTCCAGAATAAAAATTTGGCAAAGTCCATTCAGGCATTTGAGCTAATGGACGGTTTTCTCTCTCAGAGAAAGCACGGTCGCTAGCTACCACATTGAATAACCCTATTCCAAAAATGAATACCAAAAATACACCTACAAAACACTTTTTATGAACAGACAATGTGTCACCTCCTAGAAGCGAAAATAAAGAAATGGGTTATATGAATCATCCGCTAAGTAAGCGGTCGACAAGACGAGAATAAGTAAACAAAATACAGGAATTAAAATTTCGTCAATCACTTTATGCCAACGTGTCATTTTATTCCTCAACGTTTTCAAAATTGGAACCGAGCCAATAAAAGCTAACAGAAAGAGAATAGCATTTGTATACGCATCGTACATGAATCGCTCATTTACCAATGCTTGTCCCGAAAACCCAAACATAATTTCCAAATAGGTAAAACTCATGGAGAGGTCTTCAAAAACGAATAGTACCCAACTAATCATGATGATAACAAACGCGTAAATGTGTTGGAAAATCGGGTGCATTTTTTCGAGTAGCACCAGTAACCCTGCCTTTTCAATCGCAATCAATACACCAAAGTAAAGACCCCAAGCCACGAAATTCCATGCAGCCCCATGCCATAATCCGGTCAGACCCCAAACGATGAATAAATTTAGATAGAGCCTGTATTTACCTTTTCTACTCCCGCCTAGTGGTATATACACATAGTCCCGGAACCAACCGCCAAGCGTCATATGCCACCTTCGCCAAAAATCAGAGATACTGCGGGAAACAAACGGATAATTGAAGTTTTGCGGAAAATTAAAACCGAACATTTTTCCGAGGCCAATGGCCATATCAGAATAACCGCTAAAATCGAAATACAGTTGCAAACCAAATGCTGCAATCCCCATCCAAGCCGACAATACCGACAATTCAGCAGGACTTTGCTGCTGAATTTCACTCCATAAAAATCCTATGTTATTGGCGAGCAACACCTTCTTACCAAGCCCGATAAGAAAAATCTTCACACCTTCTGAAAATTGATTAAGCGTAACACGTCTGTTTTTAAGTTCATGTTCAATAATTTCGTATCGTACGATAGGTCCTGCAATAAGCTGCGGAAACAAACAAACATATAGCGCAAGCGTCAACGGATTTTGTTGTGCTTTCACCCGTCCACGATACACGTCGATTGCATACGACATCGTTTGAAATGTGTAAAAAGATAAGCCAATCGGTAATGGAAGGTCCAAGGCATTTACATTCATGCCGAATAAATTATTGATGTTTTCAATTAGGAAGTCTGCATATTTGAAAAAAGACAATAAACTTAGATTAATAACAATAGATGAAAGTAATCCGAGCTTCGCTTTAAGCGGCGCAGTTAACCTGTATTTTTGAATAAATAACCCGTGAAAATAATCTGTAATAGCCGAAAAAATCATTAAAAATATATAAACAGGTTCTCCCCATGCATAAAAGATAAGACTAACGATAAGGAGAATGCCATTTTTCATCTTTCTAGAACCGCAAAAATAAAGGAGTAATGTAGTTGGTAAAAAGAAAAATAGAAATAATAAGCTACTGAATACCACACAATCACTCTCCTAGCTTTTGCTATGTAGAAAGACGCTTATTCAGCGCCCTTCAAATACGCCTCGGCGTGTGTTTTAGTCCGAATCTTGAATTGAGCATGTGCCTGCAGGATACAGGCATGCAAACATTGACGCAGGACGCGGCAAACTTAGATTCCTTCAAAATCCGTGACATCCGCTAGAGGCTTCTAAAGTCGCGAAATAAGCAACTTTAGAATTCACTTTACTTTTTCATCAAAAATCTGCTCTACTGCATCTACATTGCCATACGTAACGTATAGAACAAAATCACCTGTCGTTTTTAACACATTGTTTTTCACTTTTTCATATTGATCAGGAAGATATTGTTCCCATGTTTGTATTTGTGCATCTAATTCTTTTTGCAACGAGGCTTTCAATGATTCTGCGTCCTTCTCATTCTTCGCTTTCAAGACAATTATTTCATCCGAGTTGATATTAAACATAGAGTTGAACATCAAACCTTCTGCTAGTAACTCTTTATCAAGTTCTGTTCGCTCCATAAATATTTGTGTCATTGAATCGTCTGTTTTAGCATTTACTAAATTCGTCTCCACATAATTTTGAAGAATTTCCTCATCAGTTTGTCCATCGTCGAATCCTGCATCTTTTATATCTTGTACAACTTGCCCCTTAATACTTTCCATTATGTCTTTGACGGAAACTTCGTCCTTTATACTGTCATTTAATCCTGATCCCGAACAACCCACCATCGTAAAGATAACCATTGCACATATAAGCATTCCAAACTTTTTTTTCATAAAAAATTCCTCCCCAACCTTTCAACTAGCAGTTACTTTGGCTGCTAACTGATTTGACGGATGATCTTTATTTTCGTTTCAGGCATTTTTTGGAATTCCTTTATAAAGTGAAAATTCAATCGGGATGGGGGTTCTGCCCGTTACTATGGGGTTAACAACGCAGTGTTTCACATGAAACATTGTTACTATGGTGGCCAGCAAAGTAACTTTTTATTTTCCAAATAAAAAGCATCACTCCATAAAAGAGTGATGCTTTTCCGTACAAAAATAGCACTGTCAACGACAGTACTACTCTGTTTACTAATATGAAATTCCTACACGAAACCCGATATTATCGCCTTGCAGTAGTTCGCCGTAAGCAAAAGCAGCTGTGTCACCAACGGATATTTGTTTACCTTCCTCTGGCAACAAATCGCGCTCAGTTCTGTAGTCACCCACCGCAACACCATCCGGCAAATAAGTAGGACAGACAATTGTCCATTCAAGCCTCGATTGACGCAGCCTGTCATACACTTTATGGTGCTCCTCCGCTGCAAAAGTTAGTCGACGATTTGTATCTCCAGCTTCATAACGCAGTTTTTCGGGATCAATCTTACTTTGCAAGATGCCTGCTGTCCCAATTGTGACTAGCCGATTAATTCCTGTATCCTCCATCGCTCTTATCATATGAGGAACTGCCTCAGTCAACGTTGTTGTTTGGTCTGTACCTAGCGAACTGAATACAACGTCCATTCCAGCAACGGCAGTCGAAACTGCTGCAACATCACGGACATCACCTTGGATAATCGTCAACCTATCATGTGGCGCCAATTTCTCAGGTGAACGGACAAGTACCGTCACTTCATGCCCTTCTGCTAATGCTAAATTTAGGACTTCCCCACCTACGCGCCCTGTTGCCCCAAACAATGCGATTTTCATAAGAAACATCTCCATTCTATAAATTACTTTCTCATTTTATTAATAAATAAACGCCCGTAAATAGTAAAATACCATATGTGAAGATCCGAAAGGTCTTTTGACTGATATGACGGAATAGTAGTTGTCCTAGATACAATCCAGCAAATACTAGCGGCAGTGCCATTCCGATTGAGGTCCAGATACCTTTATTTGTACCAACAAAAAGCACTTGAATGAGTAGACTAACGGAATAGATGAATAAATAAAACGCGAGTGTCGTTGCACGTAATGTTTCTTTTTGCATAGCCGTTCCTGCAAAGTAGAGCAAAAGCGGCGGACCTGGCATGCCAATTCCTGTCGTCAATGTACCGGATAATCCGCCAACAACAAGGTCCCCACGTTTAGTTCTCTTAATTCGAAGGTTCAGGACAAGCAGCAGTGTTAGCAAAAGAAGAACAATGCCTATGCCCGTTTTCAATTTGTTGATATCCGCCGAAATGAACAAAATGATACCAATTGGCAGTCCAGATAAGCTCCCGATTATCAACTTTTTTAATAGGTCTGTATCCACATCTTTACGTATTTTAGCAATAAGTGCGCTCGAAATAACAAGCGACAAAACTAGGTTAATCTGAATGGCCTCCATCGGATTGAAAATCATGAGTAGAAAAGGTGTCGCCATGATCGAAAAACCAAATCCTGTACTTGTCTGTAAAATGGACGCAAAAAGTATAATGCTAATAAATATAAAAATTGTCATTCTCACACCGCTTTCTCTATCACTTTAAGTGTATCAGAATTCTGAAATTGTTTACGACTATTAGTAATCTGAATTATTTTACTTTAGTAAATTCATTGACTTTACCTAATTTGCACACTAGAGTTAGATTCAATTCTTGCAACAATCGAATAGCACTACATCACTTTCTTATCCAGAGAGATCGAGGGACAGGCCCTATGACATCTCGGCAACAGGTTCATGACCAATGAACACTGTGCCAACTCCTACAGACGCGTATGCGTTTGGAAGATGAGAACGAGATGGCTTCTTTTATTAGAATCCTTCTTTTTCTTATCTATTTTAAGAAAAAGAGGGATTTTTTTCGTTCTTACAACTATCTAGCTTCAGCGGCCAGATGCTCGGGGTCACAAGTCATTTTGCTAGTTGCATCCGTTGTCCGCACAGAATTAACGAAGTACTTAGGGGGTCAATACATGATTGAATTTAAAAATGCATCCAAGACGTTCGCCCTTGGGAAGCGTGAGGTACATGCGGTAAAAGATGTTTCTCTTTTCGTTGAAAAAGGTGAAATTTTCGGCATCATCGGTTTTAGCGGCGCTGGAAAAAGCACATTGCTACGGTTAGTAAATATGCTTGAACGCCCGACTTCAGGCTCTGTTTTCATTCGAGACATCGACGTCAGTACATTATCCTCAAAAGATTTACGGACGCAACGTCGCAACATCGGCATGATTTTTCAGAACTTCAACTTGCTGAACTCACGGACAGTTGCAGGAAACATCGCGTATCCTTTGAAACTTGGCGGAATGCAAAAAAAAGCAATTGCGGAACGCGTCGAGGAATTATTGGACTTCGTTGGCCTGGCCGATAAAGCTAAAGATTATCCGGACCAACTATCAGGAGGGCAAAAGCAACGCGTAGGTATAGCCAGAGCACTCGCCACTTCACCAGACATCCTAATCTGTGATGAAGCCACATCTGCACTAGATCCTGATACGACCGCCGATATACTGCGGTTGTTGAAAAAGGTGAATAAGGATTTGGGTATTACAATCCTCCTTATCACACATGAAATGCATGTTATTCAAACAATTTGCGACAAAGTAGCGGTCATGGAAAATGGAGAAGTAATCGAAACAGGTGATGTTTTTGAAACATTTACTGATCCTCAACATTCGACAACACAACGATTCATCCAATCCGTGCAGCAGGATCTACCTTCAGAAAAATTGATTAATGAGTGGCAATCAAAAGGTGGTACCAAGTTATATCGAGTTATTTTCAAAGGAGATATTGCAAGTGATCCTGTTCTTTCAAAAGTTACACGTAAACATGATGTTGATTTCAACATCGTTTACGGTTCAGTTCGAGAATTACAGGAACGATTTTTTGGCAATCTACTTGTTTCATTTGAAGGAGAAACGGATGCTGTAAGCCATGTATTAAAAGAACTTGAATTAATTGTAGACATAGAGGAGGTCCTACAAGATGAACGTTGATTGGCTTACATTTTGGCCCCGGATTGTAGAAGCAACCGGCGAAACACTGATCATGGTAATCGCCACTCTCGTTTTTGGTTCCATTTTTGGAATTGCAATTGGCCTGCTATTATTTGTCACTAGGCAAAATAACATTTTGGAAAACAAACTTGTTTCTCAAATATTAAATATAGTCATTAACATCGTTCGGCCTGTTCCGTTCATCATCTTCTTAGTAGCCATTTCACAACTGACAAGATTAGTTGTCGGGACAACAATCGGAACCGCAGCAGCCATTTTTCCGATGACAATTGTTGCAACATTCGTCATTGCCCGAGTTGTTGAAAATAACTTGGTCAGCATTGATCCTGGCGTTATTGAAGCAGCACAGGCAATGGGTGCAAGCCCTCTTCGGATTATCTTCACGGTTTTGATACCAGAAGCATTGGGTCCACTTATTTTAGGACTTACCTTCGTTTCCGTCAGTCTTATCGATTTCTCGGCAGTTGCCGGAACAGTTGGCGGCGGAGGTCTTGGACATGTCGCGATGACATACGGTTATCAACGGTTCGACGGTAGTGTCATGCTCGTTACGGTCGTCATTTTAATCATCATGGTGCAATTGGCACAATGGCTTGGCAATACACTTTCTAAAAAAATCATGCGGCGGTAATCTGGGGAAAGTGCAAGATGCCTGGAGCTAGACACTGTACCAGGTCAAAGAATCTTATACTTAATAATCTTTTAAAAATACAATCATTCAACTAAAAGGAGACGAATTAAATGAGGAAATTATGGTTAGTAAGTTTAGCAGTATTAACTGCTATTGTACTCGCTGCTTGCGGCGGTAAAGAAAGCGGAAATAGTGATACAGTCAAAGTGAAAATTGGTGTCAACGGTGCAGATGGTGTCCAATGGCCATTGCTGAAAGAAAAAGCGGCAAAAGAAGGCATTGAAATCGAACTTGTCGAATTCGCAGATTATACATTGCCAAATAATGCACTTGCACAAGGCGATATCGACTTAAATGCATTCCAACATTTCTCGTTCCTATCCCAATATGTAAAAGAAAGTAAAAATGAACTTGTTCCAATTGGCTCGACGATGTTTGCACCACTTGGCGTTTACTCTGAAAAAATTAAGGATATTTCTGAAATCAAAGAAGGCGACAAAATTGCGATTCCAGATGACCCTTCAAACCAAGCACGTGCGCTACGCCTACTAGAAAGTGCTGATTTAATTTCACTTTCAGATGACTTTGGATTGTTTGGTGATCCGACAAAAATCACTGAAAATCCATTGAACCTAGAAATCATTCCTATGGTTGCTCAACAAACACCTCGGATATTGCCAGATGTGACTGCCGCGATTATTAACAACGGAATTGCTGGACAAGCAGGATTTTCACCAGGAGAGGATCCACTCTTTAGAGAATCAAGTGACGATGAGAGTATTTACCCATATGTGAATTTAATCGTAGCAAGCGGGAAAGAAAAAAACAATAAAACATTCAAACGGATCGTTGAGTTATATCAAGAAGAAGATATTGAAAAAGCTATCGAAGAAGATACAAAAGGCGGATCATATCTTATTAAGTTAACACCGGAAGAGATTGATACCGTCTTTGAAGACCTTAAAAAATAATTGAACTGGGGGCATTCATAATGAGCATTGTAAATGAAAAGACGAACATATTATTCCATTCAATTGAACAGAACCATGACTTATATATTCAAACGAGTCAGGAAATTCATGCAAACCCGGAAATCGGAAACGAAGAAGTGTATGCAAGTGCCAAACATGTTGCGCTGTTGGAAGATGCAGGGTTTGAAGTAAAAACAGCGGTTGCTGGTCATGAAACATCGTTTTATGCTGTGAAAGACAGTGGAAAAGAAGGTCCGACAATCGCTTACCTTGCTGAATATGATGCACTTCCTGGGTTAGGACATGCATGCGGACATAATATTATTGGAACAACAAGTGTTGCAGCGGGGATTGCACTTGCCGAAGCGCTTCCTGAAACGGGCGGCCGCGTTGTCGTTTTAGGCACACCAGCTGAAGAAGGCGGTCCGAATGGCAGCGCAAAAGGCAGCTTCGTTAGACACGGTTATTTAAAGGACGTAGATGTTGCGCTCATGATCCATCCATCTGGAAAGACAGCTACAACAGGTGAATCACTCGCTGTGGACCCACTCGATTTTCATTTTTACGGAAAACCAGCTCACGCATCAGGTTCTCCTGAACAAGGTATCAATGCGCTGGACGCTGTCATCCAACTGTTCAACGGCATTAACGCCCTGCGTCAGCAGCTGCCTTCTGAGGTCCGCATCCACGGTATTATTACACACGGCGGCGATGCACCCAATATTATTCCCGAATACGCATCTGCACGTTTTTATATCCGTGCGGAATCTTGGCAGAAAACAGTCGAGACTTCTGACAGAGTCCGGAATATTGCTGAAGGCGCCGCCCTTGCAACGGGTGCAACCGTTAAAATTGAACGTTTCCAAAACGAAGTGAAAGACCTCGTTCTGAACTCCGTATTGGATGAAACGTTACACGTGGAACTTGAAACACTTGGTGAAGTCGTCCATACCGAAAAACGGAAAGGCAAAGGTTCGACGGATGCGGGCAACATTAGCTATGTAGTTCCGACTGCACATCCATACATTAAAATCGGGCCAGATGACTTGATTGCCCATACGGTTGAATTCAGGGAAGCTGCAAAATCGGAGCTTGGCAACCAAGCATTGATTACAGGAGCGAAAGCACTTGCGTCTACGGGGTATAGGCTGCTAACGGATGCCGAACTTCTTCATCGCGTGAAAGAGGAATTTGAAAGAGCACTTGCAGCAAAAGTATAACAGCAGTGTGATGAATTGATCCGTTCGCGGAGGTTATATGGTTCGGTCTCTCATGCTATTATGATTGGTCAGCTAGTTTATTTGCTCGGGTCGCATGATATATGATTGGGTGGCAAGCTTATATGATCGGGGCGCACGCTATATGATCGGATGGCAAGCCTATATGCTCGGTCTCTCACTCTATATGATTGGGTAGCTAGCTTATTTGCTCGGTTCGTACGATATTTGATTGGTTGGCAAGCTTATATGCTCGGGTCGCATGCTATTTGATCGGGTAGCAAGCTTATATGCTCGGTTCCTACGCTATATGATCGGGTAGCAAGCCTTTATGCTCGGGTCGCATGCTATTTGATCGGATAGCTAGCCTTTATGCTCGGTTCGCATGCTATTTGATCGGATAGCTAGACTTTATGCTCGGGTCGCACGCTATTTGATCGGGTGGCAAGCTTCATGCTATCAAATAACCCCTCACCATAAAAACAGAAAAAGGGTTACCTCAATCAGGTAACCCTTTTTCTATTTGTTTATTATACCAACTCTTCAACATGCTCTCGCATTGTTCCGTTCTTCGCCAAATTCGCATGCCATGAGAATGCTTTTTCCAAGACATGTGGCGTATGACCGCCTCTTTCAAGCGCCTCTTCGTAATAAGCGCGAAGTTGCTCGCGGTACATCGGGTGTGCGCAACGTTCGATTATGAGCTCCACACGTTCCCTTGGGGCAAGTCCGCGTAAATCTGCATAGCCTTGCTCTGTAACAATAATGTCGACATCATGCTCTGTGTGGTCCACATGTGAAACGAACGGGACGATACTTGAAATGTTACCGCCTTTTGCCGTTGACTTCGTAACGAAAATAGCAAGGCGTGCATTGCGGGCAAAATCACCTGATCCGCCGATACCGTTCATCATCTTCGTCCCTGAAACATGCGTCGAATTGACGTTGCCGTAGATATCGAGTTCAAGTGCTGTATTTATGGATATTAAGCCGAGACGACGGATAATTTCCGGATGGTTCGAAATTTCCTGCGGACGCATGATAAGCTTGTCTCGATACTTTTCAAAGTTATTAAAGACCTGATCCATCTTCTCTTCAGATAATGTAATTGATGCACAAGATGCGAAACGTACTTTTCCTGCATCAATCAAATCAAACACGGAATCCTGCAGTACTTCTGAATATACTTCTAAATCCTTGAATTCTGAGTTGATCATTCCGTGAAGAACTGCATTCGCTACCGATCCAATTCCTGACTGTAATGGTGCTAGACGTTCAGTTAACCGACCTGCTTGAATCTCAGTACGAAGGAACGTTAATAAATGCTCTGCCATAATTTCTGTTTCTTGATCAGGCGCTACAATCGTAGAAGGAGAATCCAGTTGGTCTGTGAAGACGATTCCTTTTACCTTTTTCATGTCAATAGGAATGCCAATCGTACCAATCCGGTCATCTACTTTCATTAACTGAATCGGCGACCTTTCACCCTGTTTACCCGGATCGTATAAATCATGCAGCCCTTCCAATTTTGTAGACTGCGCCATATTAATTTCTATAATAATTGCTTTTGCATGTTGCGCGAACGTCAATGAGTTACCAACCGAGGTCGTTGGAATAATCATTCCGTCTTCCGTTATTGAAACCGCTTCCAAAATTGCAAAGTCAATTGGCTCGACAACTTCAGCACGAATAAGTTCCGCGGTATGCGACAAATGATGATCCACAAATAGAAGATCGCCGTTATTAATCTTTTTCCGCATCGTTGGATCTGCTTGGAATGGTAATCTTTTATGTATAATATCAGCTTCAGCAAACAGTCGATCGATATCAGACCCTAACGATGCGCCCGTAAACACATTCACTTTGAACGTTTCGGTTTCCGCACGTTTCACCAATGCCAGTGGAACCGCTTTTGCGTCACCCGCACGTGTAAATCCACTTAACCCTAGCGTCATACCGTCTTCAATCCAAGACGCCGCCTCTGTCGGTGAGACAACAACGTCTCTCAATTGAACATTTTTAATTCGATCCATATGATTTTCCATCCATAGACGCCTCAATTCATAACTTTTAGTTAATTTTAACTTAAGCACTTACATGAATGAGGAATTAGGCGTTGGACAAGGAATTATCCGGTGAAGCACTAAAATACATGATTAAAGCAGCACGAATCAAGTTAAAACCCTAAAAGTTTACGAAAGTAACTGGAATAGGATTGGCTAACTGGAATTCTTGTTCCATTATCCATTTCCAAGACAAAAGTCGAGTGCGTATCAGGGTAAATCCCCTTGATGTGATGAACATTAACGATAAAGGAGCGATGACATCGTACAAATGACTCTCGCGGCAATAGATATTCAAACTCTTGTAACGTATTTTTATGAGTTCCTGAAAAACCCTCCGCCATCACATATGTTTTCCGGTCTTTCACCTCAACATATTTTACGCTTGCGAAAGGAACAGGAATCCATCCATCATGTGTCTTTACGGTAACGACAGATTTCCCATCCGTATACACGGGGTATATTGCAGTTACACACCCCTCTAGTTCCCCGTCATGATAAAACGGAACCGCCATCCCATGATAAGGGACACCAAACACATCACGGTTGATGAACTCCGACACTTTTTGTTTCTGGGAAATAGCCTTCTGTGCGATCGTGCCTTCCTTCACGGGATCCCCCGGCCTAATTTTTAAATCAACCCGCTTGCTGGGCAGATAATAGAGGTACTCCTCCGTATTCGACACCACTATAGAGATTTCATCTGAAAACACTTCCCCAATGACATCTAACAGTGCACTGAGACTTAAATTCTCCATTTTTATTACCCCTTTTACTCATTTCACGATTTATTCTTTTGCGTTCTTTCTATTATACTAGAAGTTCGTGCAATTGATTGGCAAAAAATATGGAACCCCTTTGGAAGCCACTGAAAAAGTTTTTTTATATAGTAAGAACTAGTTGATTGTAGTGAAGAGCGGCGACTCCAGCGGGAACAGCACGAGCTGAAGACCCCGCAGGAACGCGAGGGAATGATGCCTTAATTTCTGCCAAGAACGCAGAAATACGGCAAATCGAACCCTTTGCTGTTCGATTGGCTGAAGCCGTGCCCGCGGAAAGCGTCCGCTCGGAACGGAAATCAACGGGATTGAAAGATATCGTACTTTTTCAGTGCCCCCCTTTGGAGTCTATGTATACTGGGATTAACAAGATTTGTTGTATAATTAATTGTACAACTTCCTATATCTTGATTATAATAAATACTATCATAGACTAAAAATTGTGATAATAACAAAAATGAAATAACGAGGAGGAACAAGCATGCATGTAAGAGACCTACTTTTAGAGCGACTTGACGTTGCCACAGTGAAGATCGATCAAACCGTGAGAGAAGTGCTGGATCAAATCAATGCGAGTGGATATAGATGTATTCCCGTTGTTGACAGCGAAGACTTCTATAAAGGTATGATTTATAAAGTTCACTTGATAGAATATCTGTACGAAGACAATGGGGATGAGAATTCAAAAATCGACCATTTGTTGAAGCATCAAGATACATTCATAACAGAACGTTCCTCTTTTTTAAGTGCACTCATCGAAATTAAGTCACTACCTTTTTTAAGCGTTGTAGAAAACGAGAAACTCGTTGGGATATTAACGCATAATAGTGTTGAAAGTGTGTTGGAAGATGCATTCGGATTAAAAACGGGGGGCATCAATCTTACGCTATCTTCGACTGAAGCTAAAGGTATGATTGAAAAACTGACGAAAACGTTACGCGGTGAAAACATTGAAGGCATGTTCACGCTGGATAATGGTTCCGTTCTTGCTCGAAGAGTAGTTATCACACTTGAAAGCGGAAAGACTGATGCAGAAATCGATAAACTAACCGAAAAACTTGAAAAAGGCGGTTTCAGAATTCTGCAAGTCGATAAAATCGATAAAGTTGATTGAGAGATAAATCGAAAAGCGTTGCACACATCCTACAATGTGTGCAACGCTTTTCAATTTTATTATGTCGTTGTTATCTTTACATCTGGTTCAGGAACACGTGAGAGAATAATGATTCCGATAATGAACAGGATTATCAGGCTGAATACCCCGTATGCAGAGCTTCCAGTCATCTGGGCAGTCACTGCTACCAGTAAAGGCCCCATGACGGACGCAAATTTACCGAAAATATTATAGAAGCCGAAAAACTCATTCGACTTTTCTTTTGGTACAAGCCTTGCAAAATATGAACGACTCAATGCTTGAATGCCGCCTTGTGACGTTGCAACGAGCATCGCCAAGACCCAGAAGTCCATCGTTGTTTTCATGAAAAACGCATAAATACACACAATGATATAAACACAGATTCCCACGTATAACATCTTTTTCCCGGTAAACTTCTGCGCCAATTTGCCGTAAAGAATTGCGAATGGCGCCGCCACAACCTGCGTGACAAACAAGATAATAAGAAGGTTTTCTGCGCTAATCCCTAAATCCGATCCGTAAGCCGTGGACATTGAAATAATTGTTCCAACTCCGTCTATATAAAAGAAATAAGCCAATAAAAATAAAAAAACTGTCCGGTATTTGCGGATTTCTTTAAATGTACCGCCAAGACGTCTGAAACTACTTGCCAATAAATTTGGTTCACGCTTAATACCATGGATCTGATGAACATTTTTGACCATCGGAATTGTGAACACAAACCACCAAATCGCTGTAATGACAAAGGCTATCCTACTTGCGGTTGACGTCGTAAGTGGAATAATCTCTTTACCTGCTAAAAGAATAATAGCAATACTGATAATGAACGGAATTGTGCTCCCGATATAGCCCAACCCGAAGCCCCTTGCCGATATCTTGTTCATTCGCTCCTCTGGTGTAACGTCCACTAAAAATGCATCGTAAAATATATTTGCCCCATGAAAACCAACGGCTGTAATGGTGTAGATGATCAATAACCATAACCAGTTACCGCCCGGTACGAATGCCAATGAAAGTGTCGCGGCAGTCCCCATCAGGAAAAAGAATAGAAAGAACTTCTTCTTTAATCCTTCATAATCGGCAATCGTTCCTAAAAGAGGTCCAATCATCGCCAGTATGAATGTTGCAATAGCAACTGTATACCCCAAATAAGCAGTTGAATTCGACATACTCACGCCTGCATCTGTCGCCACCGCCTTATAATAAAGCGGAAACACCGCAGTCGTGATAATAATCGAATATGCCGAGTTTGCCCAGTCATAGAAAATCCAACTGTTCTCCTCTTTACTGTACTTTTTCACGCCCTCATTCCCCCTCTCACTCCCTACTTACAGTGTACAATAAGGGGTGTTGAAAAATAATGAAAAATCAAAACTTTACAATCGTACAACTTCACTATTCTGCGATAAATACGTAGGTTGACATCGGTTTAATCGCATGATTATTTTGCGCTTCTTCTAACAAAATCACTTCAGATTGAATTAGTGATTTTAGTTTTCCAGGCAGATCAACAAGGTTATTAATCTCCTCTTTGTAATCAGCTACGGTCATCGCAATTTCCCATTCCGCATCTTGTAGCTTAGGAGAATAAACGGATTGCTCATTTACAATTGTCCAGCCTGCATTTTCGACAACACGCTTTATATCCATTGGTGTAAATAAGGTACGTACATTTGAAAGACTGCTTTCTTTGAAGCACTCATACTGGGATTGAATAAGCACGGCCAAGAAATGAGGGTATTGCTCAATCATTTGAATTCTTGAATCCCATTCAGCAAAACATAAGGTCTTGCCCCATTTTCTAACCTTCTTTAAAATCCCCTCAAGTTCCTCAAATGATTTTAAGTACCAGGAACAATGTGAGAAAACAATATAGTCAAAACTTTTTTCAGGAAAATCTACCTCTGCTGATAAAACATCAACGTTAAATTCCATTTTAAGCTGCTTTCCTAACTTAGACCGCTGTAAATAACGAGCAGAATCACCTACAGTTATCGGGGCTCCGTAATCTGGAGATGCAATATCTATCCCGTGAACAAATCCTTGTTCTCCGACGATATAAGCTAACGCAGCCGTCGTATCCCCCTGTCCACAACCGATTTCTAAAACACTACTTCCTTCTTTTATTCCCCAGGACTCAACGAGCTTAAGGCGATGCTCCGTCTGAATTCGTTGAACCTCTTCACTGGAAGCCATACATTCTACAATGTTTGTAATCACGTGATCTTTCATATACACACCTCATTTTATGTAAGTATTTGAGCCCACAATCCCCACCCAAATACCTTTCTAAAACTTCTTTTCGCCAAAACCCCCTATTTCCCCTTTTTTATGCAAGTACCAAGTACCCAAACAAGGTTACTTACTTTTATTATGCAATTCAAATGACTCTTCAAGGTCACCCCATTTTACATTTACTTGTATAACTTCATCTTCGTTTATTTTTGTTCCGCCTTCTGAAGCCCCGCTAGCTGTAAATAATAGCTCTTCAGGGGGCCCATCAAATTCTTTCGTCGTTTCCCCGCCACTAGAATTTGTTTTATGAGCGTATTCAAGTTTCCTTATTGAAGACAATTCTTCTAAAAACCCTTTGTATTTCAATAAAAGTTGATAGCTATCTTCGTTGGAGTACGTTCTATCGCCGTTATCTTTCTTCCACACTTCCGTTCCCCTATATACATATTCGGCTTCCCAGTGTTCACTTTCTCCTTTAAATTTGTAATCATTGCTAACCCTTTTTGCACAAGCTGTTAAAACCAGTATTACTATTAATAACATGATTATTTTCTTCAAAGTAACTTCCTCCCTCAAAGTTATTGAATTAAACTTTTCCACTTTCATCGTTTAAATCCTTTTAAGATGCCCTCGCTTTCTTTATGCAGGTATACATTTGTTCAACATATAGAGTGCATAAAAGATCGAGTAAGTTTATTTCTTATGTTTTCAATCAATTTCCCATTACCCAAATTTTAACACTAAAAGTAACTGTTGGTTAGTTTTTCACTTAACCAAATACACCATTAACAAGAAATGAAGGATGCATCATGTGCCTGTTGTACTTTCATTCAAATCTTGGATCATAGTAAAATAACTTCTCAAACTTTGATTATCCTATTTTTATAACGTATTACCAAAATAAAAAAGAGTCCCTATAGCCCAAAAATTGTATTCACATTCCCCTTCTAAATGATAGAGTTGCTATAGGACAGTTCCCTCTGTTAGGGATGATTAGCTATTTTATAGAGCAAAGAGGCAGGCGATTGATATCCAACAGTTAATTTTATTGCAGCATGTAATCGATTATGTGGAGGACCATATTAAAGAGGACATTAAACCTGAGGAACTAGCTAAACTGGTTGGTTATTCTCCTTATCATTTTTATAGAATTTTTAATAACCATGTTGGTTATACAATTATGGACTATGTTTTAAAAAGAAAACTGCAATACGCGTTATATGAATTAGTAAAAGGCGAAAAAATAATTCAAATTGCATTAGACTATGGATTTGAAACGCATTCTGGCTTTACAAAGGCTTTCAAGAAATATTTTGGCAGTCCACCAAGCTTATATAGGCTCCACTGTCCGCTATCATTGCCTCAAAAAATTGACCTTTTGAGCCTTAGGCAAAAAAAAGTAGGTGGCATTGTTATGCAACCGAAAATTGTTCAGAAACCAGCTTTTACTATTGCCGGTAAAACATTTGAGAGTGTTATCGAAAATGTCTTTTACACAAGAGATGCACCTGCCTTTTGGGACCAAAGAATTTCCCCGGATGAATCAATCGAAAGCACTCTGTACGAAGCACTATCTCCAAAAAAACATGGAGAATATTGTATCAATCTTAGTAGCGTCGAAATAGAAGATAGATTTACTTATTTATTCGCGGTAAATTATGATCGAGATGTTCAACTACCTGCTGGACTGACAAAACTGCAAATTCCAGATGCTACTTATGCAGTTTTTAGGACTCCACTTGTTGAAGTCGAACAGTTTGTCTCTTCCATCAAGGGAACTTGGCTCTATATTTTAGAAGATTGGCTACCTCAATCTCTTTATGAAGTCGATGAAACAAGCTATGACTTTGAATATTACGATGAACACTGTCATGACTGGGATTATGAAAAAATATATATGGAAATTTACTTGCCGATCAAAGAAAGAAATAGAGAGTGATCGATTCACTCTCTAGACTTGTTTAAGACAACTTTATATAAAAGTAATACAGGAGTTAACAAAATGGCACTAACAATGATAGCAATTTTTATCGTAAAGCTCGATGCTATAATCCCAATTACCGGACCACCTCCAATTTGACCAATAGCGTCCACTTGTCCCTTAACCGAAAAGAATGTTGCACGTACAGAGGAATCAGAAATAATTTTATTAAGCCAAATATCCTCTAATGGATACATGACTTGCCTTGTCACTTGAATGATTACATAAAAAATCAGCAAGCTGATCATATACGTTGAGAACGCAAAGCCAATTAATGAAATGACGATGAAGAAGCTGGCCACAAAAAGAACAACATAAATCTGCCTTAGATTTTGGTGGATAGCACTTCGATTCAGAAAATGGAGTGCTGCAAAGGAAATAAGCACGACAATGAACTGAATTCCCCCCATTATCACAACTAACTTCTCAATCGTTAACGAAGATATATTTGAGACCTCCAAAAAATGAGCGATCCATAATCGGTCAAAACCTTCACTATAAAACCCAATAAATAAAGCAATGAGAAATAGCATCCTTATGATGAAGCTCGCTTTGGAATAGGAAATAATATTGCCCATATTCTCCTTCATACTTCCCAGCGTAGATATTCTTCCTTCTTTATCTAACGGTTTGAAGTTTTCTTCTTTCATAAAAATCATTAAATAGACGGCTAATCCAATCATACATAGCCCGCCGATAATGATTGGTAGGTTAATCATAAAATAGCCCATTAAAATACTGAGCGGAATAGCTATAATTTGGCCAAGATTACCGGCCTTTGCCCCTTTTATAAATGCCAGTGAAGCACGTTCCTCCCCTATTTCATCTGCAATCCAGGCTTGCTGAGAGCCGCTAGTAAAGGTATAGCCAATCCCCCATGCAATTTGAGCCACTAGCACTGTTACAAAATAGGGAAATACCCCTTCAATTAAAAAACCGATTCCTATTAATATATACCCAATTATTAAAGATAACTTCCGACTTTTCAAATCCGAAACAACCCCAGTTGGAATCTCAAAAAGAAAAACGGAAAGCTCCAAAACGGTCCCAATTAACACAAGTTGAAGCGGATCAAGCTTTACAGTTTGCACATGGTACAACAAGTTCACCGTAAATATAAATGTGAAAAATAATTGTGATAAGAAGCATGTAGAAATGTAAACTCGATATGGATCTTTTGTTTTTATTTTATTCATTTTCTATCCCCCCAGCTTGATTATAGTAAGAGGGATAGACATTTTCTTGTCCAAATTTGCGGTAATGGGCCATTAATGAACCCCTTGTTTAGCAATCGTGTTAAGTCAGACAATATGTATGTTATAGTAAAAGCACAACTGAATAACGTGTAGAAATTAGGTGCTTTTTTACGTTTGTATAAAAGCTTAAAAGGGAAGTTCGGTGAAAAACCGACGCTGTCCCGCAACTGTAAATGGGAGTACTCTTTTCAAATCCACTGTTCGTTACGAATGGGAAGGGAAAAGAACGCGATGATCATGAGCCAGGAGACCTGCCTATTTCAGTACACACCAATTCCCTACGCGGATAGGAGGTGTTAAGTGCGGCTATGATCGAGCAATTTCTTGTAAAAGCCGCCGTACGAAAGAACGTAATACAAAAGAAACATAAGAGGACTCAATACCTCTTATTTCACTGTGCAGTCAATAGTGTACTTCTGTTTACGAACCATTCGTTACGGCAACAAGCGACCATACAAATTTACGCATACTAGCATCTTCCTTACGTTTAACTAGGAAGATGCTTTTTTATTTCCATAAAAGAAAGGGATTTTAGCCAATGAAACTTGGAACAAAAGAATATTATCTGGACGCATTCAAACATGTCTTAATGACAAATCTCATCATAAGCGAATCACAATCACTGTCTTCAACCTATTCTTATTACGAAGAACAGATTGGAAAAACAACGTCTATAAACGAAGAGGTAAAAAAACTTTATTCACGTAACCTCCAAAAAGCATTCGATGAAATCAAACACGAAGTAATCGGTTCACCAGAAGATTAAGCTTAAAAAAACAACCAGTAAATAACTGAATCCAACACTATATATGTTGAACAAATGAATACGGCGTATATGCTTTACAAGGGCTTTTGAGAGGCCACTGAAAAAGCCCCAATACTTAGAGCAAATTAGAATTCCTGCCAATACCGCTTCGACGCTTTGTGGATGCCTCCCGCGATAAGCCAGAAAGGAGACCGCTTTCAGTCTTATCGCTCCGGCTACCACGAAGACGCGCCTGCGCTGGGTGGTCTATGTGAGATAACGCATTTCATTATCTGGGATGAAATCTGCAACCTGGATTGTGGATTTCTTGACTATAATTATATATGTTGAATCCGGTATATATACTGAGCGAAGGCGCCTTAACAGGGGTAGCCAACCGAACAACGAAGAGTTCGGTTTGTATAATTTCTGCGTTCTTTGCAGAAATTATACAGTTAATGCCAAGAGGTTATTCCAGATAGGTTAAAGAATACCTCATCTGGCTTATGGCGGGAGGCATCTCCTAGCGCCGTAGCGGTTCAATGGAATTCTTTATTTCAATTTATATAATATCAACTAGTAATCACCTTACAATCTCGCCATATACATCTCAAAATTACATTTCTCTCGAAAATATACAACCTAGCGAAGGCGCGGCAAAGGCATCCCCAAAGCGCCAAGCGATCTACAATCCACAACCCGAATAACAGCTCTCTCATTATTGAGCACCACAACTGATTCAATAGGATTCTTTAATTCAACATATATAGCCGCTTCTTGTACAATTACTTTGGATTGCTTTGAATTGAACGACCTCTATATGATTACCGAGATGTCTTGATGTGTAGGGATGCGACAGGATTATCTAGGAGCAATGAACTGCAATTCCTAGCCACACTTGCCCATCGGTAAAGATGTTATAAATAGTTCGCCGAAAGCGGACTGGAAATGATCCAGTGAAAAAGGCATCAAAAAAAACGTGGCAGTCATAATAGACTTTCCACGCTTTTAATGTACTTACAGTTCCTGATAATTCCTCTGATGCGTACCACCGTCTTTTACATCCGCATGATACAACGCTTTCAAAGCAAAACTCTTCTCTAAGTCAAGCTCTGCCATTATCTGTTTCAGACGTTTTGACAGCTCTTTATCATTCTTTACAAGCTGTTCCATTTTCGTTCTTGAATATTTCAAAATCTGATTCCTCCTTCACATTCAGTTTGTCTTTACAGTATAACACCTATTTAAGGTCATTCGCCCAATTCAGATTTGCTATACTACTGGTAGTAGCAAGAATCGGACAGGAGTGACATCATGTATAAAACAATTGGCATACTTGCACATGTAGATGCAGGAAAAACAACTTTTTCTGAACAACTGCTTTATCATACAAAAAGCATTAAACAAAGAGGGCGCGTGGACCATAAAGACGCCTTCCTCGATAGCCATACAATTGAGAAAGAAAGAGGTATTACGGTTTTTGCAGACCAGGCATCCATTTCCTATAACGGATCTACCTACTACATTATCGATACACCTGGACACGTCGATTTTTCTCCTGAAATGGAACGCGCTATTCAAGTAATGGATTATGCCATTATTATCATTAGCGCAAGCGATGGCGTGGAAGGTCATACGGAAACCGTGTGGCAACTGCTCCGCAAACATCAGGTACCTACATTCTTTTTCATCAATAAAACGGACCGTGAAGGAACCGACATTGCAAGTGTACTCCATGAAATTCGCACCAATCTATCGGAAGACATCTGTGACCTTACATCCTCTTTCAATGAAGGAATTATGGAAGATGAACTCATTGAATTTATCGCAGAACGTGATGAAGCACTTCTTGAGACCTATTTGGAATCAGGTTACGACAACGATTTGTGGCTTGCAACATTAAAGAAAATGATTAGCGACAATAAAATCTTCGCCCTCTCCAGCGGTTCTGCACTCAAGGACATTGGTGTCATGGCGTTTTTCGAGAAGCTCGATTTATTGACAACAACTTCTTACGATGATGATAGTGATTTCGCTGCACAGGTCTATAAAATCCGCCATGATGACAGTGGTAACAGGGTCACTTTCCTTAAATCACTAAGCGGTACGCTAAGCGTCAGGGATGGAGTGAATTACGGAGATTACACGGAGAAAGTGACACAGATACGCGTTTATAACGGTAATAAGTTCAAAGCAATCGATCATGTTCATGCCGGTGAACTGTTCGCCGTTACTGGATTAACGCAAGCGGCCATTGGTGATGGCGTTGGAGCACTAGAAGAAAAAGCGACCTTTGACATGATGCCTACCCTTAAGTCAAAAGTTATTTTCGACGCTGCCATCCATGTGAAAGAAGTACTTCGATGTTTTAACCTACTCGATGCGGAGGATCCTTCTTTGCGCGTCTTCTGGGATGAACATTTTCAAGAAATTCATGTTCACGTTATGGGCGTCATCCAGCTCGAAGTACTCCAACAAATTGTTAACGAGCGTTTTTCGATTCAAGTCTCCTTCGGTGAACCTAAAATCCTGTATAAGGAAACCATTGAAACATCCGTAACGGGTTATGGTCATTTTGAACCTTTAAGGCATTACGCGGAAGTACATCTTTTAATTGAACCAACCGAAAGGAATAGTGGCATACAGTTCGACAACGTCTGCCATGCAAACGATTTACTTATTGGTCACCAAAACGTAGTACGCGGCCATTTATTCGAACGAGAGCATCATGGGTTATTAACCGGCTCAGCTCTTACAGATGTCAAAGTAACGTTACTGACAGGACGAAGTCATAACGAGTACACATCTGGAGGTGACTTTAGAGAGGCTACTTTCCGGGCTCTGCGACAAGGTTTAGAACAAGTACCCAATACGTTGCTCGAACCCTACTACGATTTCAAAATAAAAGTGGACTTGGATAATATGGGAAGAGTGCTGTCAGACATTCAACAAGCACATGGCAGCTTTGACGCACCAGAAACAATTGGCGAAAAAGTTATTGTAAAAGGGCGTGTGCCAGTTGCTACTTTTATGAATTACAGCACCGTCTTTGCTTCATTCACCCACGGTAAAGGAACGCTTAGCCTGTTATTCGGGGGCTATGACCGCTGTCATAACCAGGAACAAGTCATTGAAGAAATCGGTTATAACAAAGAAGCGGATCCCGAATACTCATCCACTTCCATTTTCTTGACCAAAGGAAAAGGCTATTCCGTCCCGTGGGATGAAGCCGAGAAGGCAATGCATTGTTTATAAATAAAACCCATTGTCATGTCTGTTGATTAACCAAAGTAACCAGTGAGTAACGTGATCACCTACTGGGCGCTATGTGTATAGTTGACTTTGGACTGCTTTGGATAGAGTGACTTCTATACGATTACCGGGACGTCTAGATATGTAGGAATGCGACATGCAACTATTCGCAACAGGATTACTGAAAAAAGTGTGGCTAGAAGTGACGGAGTCACTTCTAGCCACACTTGCCTCACGGTAAATATGTCGTGATTAATTCGCCGAAAGCGAACCGGAAATGATCCAGTGAAAAAGGATTATTTTAAGCCCTGCTCACCAGTATTTTATTCGAATAAATGGTTAATCAACAGACGTGACCCATTGTTGTTTTATTCATGCAGCATAGACCGCCTGTACTTTTAGACTATTTTAAATAAATCGCGATTGACTTTAATTTCAAATGAATATACGATTACTACTATTATTAATTCTATGAAAAACTTCTTAGAAGAGCGGCCAGCTAGTAAAACTTATTTCAAAGATTCAAGTGTTTTTTATTAAAAGAAAGCCAATTTCCTTATGAAGGGTATGAATCGATTTGACTTTAACTAGAAACAACGACTTACTATTACAAAACATCACACCTGATGAATCATTTCCGGTTTCATTCAAAGAATTGGAAGCGGCTGCTAAAGAAAAGATGCCCGCTGGTGCATTCGGCTATATCCAATCTGGGGCGGGTGGTGAAGAGACGTTGCGAAAAAACGTCTCCTCTTTTTCAAAATATTCCATTGTCCCCCGATTTCTAAATGATGTTTCTACATTGGACACGTCTGTAAAATTATTCGGCCATACATATCCTTCTCCTCTATTAATTGCACCTGTGGGCATGCAAAAAATCGCACATGAAGAGGGCGAGATTGCTACTGCTAAAGCAGCAGCCACGCTTGGCATTCCATTCATTCAAAGTACAGTATCTGGCTTTTCAATTGAGGAGGTTGCAGAAGCTACTGGCGACAGTCCAAAATGGTTTCAGCTCTACTGGTCAAGCACTAACGATGAAATTGGTTATAGCATGGTCAAGAGAGCCGAGGAAGCTGGTTTTGAGGCCATTGTCTTAACAGTTGACACAGTGATGATGGGATGGCGTGAAGAGGACGTACGCAATCAATATTCCCCTTTGAAACTAGGATTCGGCAAAGCGAACTATGAAACAGATCCGGTATTTTTGTCCTCCATTCCAACTAACGATTTTGACTCCATCATTCAAGGGATACTGGATAATGTTTACCACCCTACACTTAGTTGGGCCAAAGTCATGGAGTTAAAGAAAAGAACGTCCTTGCCAATCCTCTTAAAAGGGATTTTACATCCGGCAGATGCAAAGCTCGCTATCGAAAACGGCATTGATGGCATTATCGTTTCAAACCACGGCGGGCGTCAGCTTGACGGGGTTATTACTAGTATTGATGCTCTACCAGCAATCGTAGAAGCGGTAGGAGGTGAAATTCCTGTACTATTAGATAGCGGAGTTCGTCGAGGCACAGATGTTGTCAAAGCAATTGCACTGGGGGCTGATGCAGTTTTAATCGGCAGGCCATTCGTGTACGGATTAGCGGTAGATGGACAAAAAGGCGTTGAAAAAGTATTGGAGAATATCCTTCAAGAAATGAAAGTTTCCATTTCATTATCGAGCGTTTCTGCTTTAAAAGATCTTCGCAACTTACTAACAACGAATACTCCTAAAGCTTTTTAAAAATAACGAAATACTTCATCTATAAGAGAAAAGTAAAGCCACGTTCCGCCTGGAACGTGGCTTTACTTTTTGTCGGATTAATCTCCAAGTCGAAACACCAAAAAAAGTTCGTTGGGGTCTTTTTCATGCATGCTGGACACCTTTACTCCCTTTATCAGCTCAAAAGGAGTGCTCGTTTCAAGGAACTCAATATAATCACTTGTTGGATAGTAAAGGATAATATCTACAGATCGCTTGTGCTGGTCGACTGACCGTAGAACGTTAGCAATAACCGTCATGAAAATCTGGATTGAAAAAGGATTGAAGAAATAAAACCGGTTATCCTCCGCCTCCACTTCATATTCCTCTGCCAGACAGCATTCAAAGCTGATGAACGTGTTTGACCGTTTGACTTTTTGCATATAACTTGCTTGGTTTTCAAGTGCTTCCTGATACAGTTGCCCACTCATTTCAATGCCTGTAACCGAAACACCACATCGATTATGTATATAAAATGGCAGCCTGCCTTTGCCACACCCAAAATCCACTAATCTGTCGGTTTTCTTTAATTCATAGACCTCAAAAAAATCATCCAATGCCTTATAGGGTGTCGCTTCGTAGCGGTTATAATGAGAGGACTGATGCAGCCATTCACGCACTCCAACAGTATTAATGCGCAGTAACCGATCGCATTCTTTATCATACATAGCCATTTCTCCCAACTTGTTTATACCCATTGTATCAAAACACCCGAAAAAAACTTGGACATTTTGAAAACATGCCCAAGTTTTTTATTCTAGATAAGTTGAAATAAAGATTCCCTTTAAATCCGCTACAGCGCTCGGGGATGCCTCCCGCCCTAAGCCAAGTAGCTTCGCCGCCAGTCCTGGGGCATCGGCTACTCCTTATAAGGCGCCTTCGCTCAGTTTATTTAGGTATCCAATTGTTCAACATATATACTCTTTGCTATTGTGGTTAATTTAGCGTTATATGCCTTACTATCATTCTCCATCCTTACTTAAGCGTCGAGTTCAATACAGCTACTTGCCCAGCCTTCTTGGTGGCTTTCATTTCGGAAATAGCTTCCAGATGTTTCGTTGTATCAAATTCATTAACACTTTTCGCCACTACCATTGTAGCGATTCCGTTTCCGATTAAATTCACAATCGCACGTCCTTCACTCATAAAACGATCCACACCAAGAAGCAATGCTAACCCTTCAAGAGGAATGATTTGTAATGCCGCTAAAGTTGAAGCTAAAACGATGAATCCGCTGCCTGTAACGCCCGCAGCTCCCTTAGAGGTTAACATTAATATTAATATTACTGTAATTTGTTGTCCTAGTGTTAAGTCGACACCAAACACTTGCGCCAAAAAGACGACCGCCATTGAAAGATAAATAGATGTACCATCAAGATTAAAGGAATAACCTGTCGGGATTACGAGGCCAACAACAGATTTTGATGCTCCGTAACGCTCCATCTTATCCATCATTCTTGGCAGAACAGATTCTGAAGAACTTGTACCTAAGACGATTAGTATTTCTTCCTTGATGAATTTCAGGTAATTCCATAAGCTAAATCCATTCATCTTACAAATGATATTTAATATGACAAAGATGAATAAAAACATTGTAATATAGACTGACATCATTAATTTACCCAGTGGTACCAGTGAAGTCAGCCCGTAATGACCAATTGTATATGCCATCGCTGCAAATGCGCCAATCGGGGCTGCCCTCATGATATAACCTATAATTTTAAAGAAGACGAGCGAGAGTTTATCCATGAACTCTATAACCAATTTGCCCTTCTCGCCAAGAGCGGCAAGGCCTACACCAAATAAAATGGAGAAGAATAACACTTGTAGAATATCGCCTTTTGCAAACGCATCGACCATATTAGAAGGAACAATCTGAGTGACAAACTCAATCCAGTTAATACTTTGTCCACCTTCAGCAGTATATTTTGATACATCGCCTTTTTCAAGTTCATTGTAGTTGAGTCCTGCTCCTGGTTTTACAAGATTAACAACGATTAACCCAATAACAAGCGCTAATGTTGTAACAACCTCGAAGTAAATAAGAGCCTTACCACCAACTTTACCAACCTTTTTCATATCTCCCATTTTCGCGATCCCAAGTACAATCGTTAAGAATATAATAGGGGCTATGACCATTTTCACAGCATTTATAAAAGTATCTCCTAGTGGCTTCATTTCTTTTCCGACGTTTGGCCACACGAGCCCCACTACTACCCCAATCACAATTGCGATTACTACTTGAACGGTTAAATTCTTAAATATTCTCACCTTTAATCCCCCTTTAAACTGAATACTTCATCATTACTAATTAATACAAATGATAGCGCTTTCAGTAGGGTGTGAGAAGTTTATGGTCATAACGGCTATTTTGGTCTTTTTGGTCTTACTTTTTTTGCTGATTGGATACATAACGATTTATAGGTCTTCCAACCCCTCCGTATTGGACATCGAGGGTAATGCCACCGCTTTTTTCCAGGTAATCTAAATAGCGGCGAGCAGTCACTCTAGCTATTCCGATTGCACCTGCCACCTCTTCGGCGGAGCGCGGACCGTCTTGGTTCTGAACATACATCGTAATTTCATTTAAGGTGAATTCATTCAAACCTTTTGGTAAATTGTTGCCTGTGATTTTCTTTGAATGCTCGGAGTAAATCAGTAAATCAAGCTGTTCTTGTGAGATCACTTCAGATGCATTCAAGCTTGTCCTGTATTTCCGATATTTCTCCAATGCCTGCTGAATTCGCTGAATTTTAAATGGCTTAATAATATAATCCATCGCACCATTTTGAAGCATAAGCTTAATTGTTTCGCTGTCTTTAGCGGCAGATACGACAATCACATCTGCCTCCAATTTTTGTTTTCTGAACTCTTGTAACGTCTTGATCCCGTCTTTTTTTGGCATATAAATATCTAATACTACAAGATCTGGACTTAATTCTTTCAAAAGTCTAATTCCCTCTTCGCCATTACTAGCGACGGCCACTACTCGGAATCCTTTTATACTTTCAATAAACTCTCTATTTACTTCTTGAACCATTGGATCGTCTTCAATCAGTAGTACCTTTATTTCTTCTTTACACGTCATACAACTCATCCTCCACTTCCATTGGGAAGGTAATAATGATTGAAGTTCCTTCACCCTGTTGGGATGAAAGGTCAATTTTGCCTCTCCCTTTATCAACGATCTGTTTTATCAAAAAAAGCCCGTAACCGGTACCTTCAGATTTGTTCATCGTAAATCCTTTTTCATAAAGTCTTGGTAGGTATTCTTCGCTCATGCCAGATCCATTATCCTCAACCAATACGGCACACACGTAAGCTGACTGTTCAAAACTAATATCAATTCTTTTATCCTCAGTCTCAATTTGATCGAACGCCCCAAAAGCATTTTCTAGTAGATTACCTAATAACACAACAAAGTCATGTTGGTCTAGTTGATTGGGAAAGGCGGCAAAATAACTATTTTGATCAACCTCAACAGTAATCCCTAATTCTTTTCCCCTTCTTACTTTGCTTAAAAGGAGACCTGCAACTGCATCATTTTTAATTTTTTCATTCAGAAAACTTGTTACATTTTCTTGCTCTTCCGATGTATTAAAAGCAAGTTGCAACGCTTTTTCAGGTTTCCCGAGCTGAATTAGACCAGCTATCGTATGAAGTTTGTTCATATGTTCATGGCTTTGAACCCGCAATGCCTCTACAAAGTTTTTGACACCTGTTAATTCTTCGGCAAGCTTAGTCACTTCTGTACGATCCTGAAAGATTGCTACAGCACCAATTAATTCGTTATCCTTTTTAATCGGTATACGATTACTTACGATCACTTTTCCGCTTACCTTTATCTCCTCATTATATACCGCCTTATTTCTTTCAACAATTTCAGGAAGCCTTGTGTCCTTCAGTACATCGCGAATTGGTTGACCTATAAAATTTCCTTTTACATTAAATATCATCTTTGCTTTCTCATTAAATATCGTAATAATTTCTTTATTGTCGATTGCAATAACGCCTTCATTCATTGAATGAAAAGTAGCTGTTCTTTCTTCATGCATTCTCTTAATTTCATATGGCTCCAACTGAAACATTTGTTTTTTAATATGATTAGCAAGCATTGCTGAACCTATCAAACCAAATAATAATGTTAATACAACAATTATAAGAATGTCTGTTGTTAAATCGCCCATAATTTCAATAAAACTCGGGATTTTATTGCCAACGACGACAACACCGATTTGGTTTAAGTCTGAATCCTTAATCGGTACAAATGCCCGAATAACGGTACCAATCTCTCCTTCTGCCTTCGAAAAATAGATATGCTCCGCAAAAGCCGGCTTTTCATCCTCACCTGTCGAGGGTTTTCCTAGCATTTCCTTTACAGGATGAGAATACCGAATTCCATCCATATTCATGACAACAACATAATCCGTATTATTAATGAGTCTTATTTCATCGACAACGGGGTTCACTATTTTCCACCCTATTGGTTCTTGGACTGCTTTTCTTATATCTGATAGTTCAGCTACAGTTCGTGCCGTGTTCATAGATCTGATTCTTAATTCTTTTTCCTCTTTTTGTTGAATGTTAGCAATGATGACAATTCCGCCGATCAACAATGAAAAGATAACTACTGCATAAGATAAAGTCATAATTTTCCAACGTATAGGCAATTGTCTCATTTTCAGTTCCCCTTTCCTACTATTCATCTTTACGAATCGCAATTTTCTGAGTATGCTTACACTAACGAAGTAATAGGAGGCTTACGGTGAAAAACATATTTGTTTATATGCTCCTTTTAGGTACTGGTATTGCTATTGTTTTAGGATACTATAATCTATTTCCTCATGATGAACTTGTTTATGACGATGATCAGGAAGGACTCAGTGATCAAATCATTTTTAAATTTAGCCATGTTGTTGCCGAGAATACGCCGAAAGGACGTGCAGCCGACAAGTTTGCTGAGCTCGTTAATGAGAAATCAAATGGTCATATAAAGATCGTCGTCTTCCCAAACGGAAGTTTGTTTTCTGATATAGATGATATTAATGCCTTAAAAGAAGGGCAAGTACATATAATAGCTACCTCCACCTCAAAACTTGGAGTACTTTCTCCTGAATGGGGTGTTCTCGATCTACCATTCGCCTTCCCTAATCATGAAGCTATTCACAAAGGAATACATGGGCCTATCGGTGAACACCTGCTAAACTCATTACAAAAAAATGGCATTATTGGACTCGCCCACTGGTCCAATGGTTTTAAACAAATCACATCAAACAAAGGCCCTATTGTTACACCACAAGATCTAAAAGGGCAAAAAATCAGGATTATGAAAAGTGATGTCATTCAAGCCCAATATGATCTATTAGGCGCTAAGGCGCAACAAGAATCATTTAATTCCACCTATAACTTAATCGAAGCCGGACATGTTGATGGCGAAGAGAACACGATTTCAAATATCCATTCTAAAAAGTTCTATAACGTTCAAAAACATTTGACGATCAGTAATCATGGATACCTAGGTTACGTCGTGATGATGGATCAAAAAGTCTGGGATCAGCAAACAAAAAACACTCAGCAAATCCTACTTGAAGCTATGGATGAGACAACTGCCTGGAACGACCGGCATTCTATACTAATGAACGAAGAGCAACTTGAACTTATCAAACGTAACTCATCTATTCAGATTCATGAACTAAGTGATTTTGAAAAACAGGAATGGATAAAGGAACTGTACCCTGTATACGATATTCTTTCAACTACAATTGGCAGTAAATTGGTTGAAGATATAAAAGAATTAAGAGCTACTTATAGAGGAGCGGATTGAATGAAAACTAAGTCAGTAGGGGCGTCTATCACTTTACTAGCGGGATTTCAGTGGCTGTTCTTTATGTTTGCCAATACAGTCGTTATTCCTATTTCTGTCGGCAGTGCTTTTCAGTTGGAATCCATTGAAATTGTATCCGCCATTCAACGCTCCTTCATCTTCACAGGAGTGGCCTGTATGCTGCAAGGGCTTATCGGGCATCGTTTAGCATTAATGGAGGGTCAATCTGGACTGTGGTGGGGCGTCATCCTAAGCTTGGCTGCTACGGCCAGTACGATGAATCTCGAACTAACTACGATTGGTGGCAGCATTGCAGTTGGGGTTATAATTTCGGGCATTATTGTCGCAGTTTTCGGTATTTTGGGTATGGGAGAAGTGTTAAAGAAATGGTTTACACCAATCGTAATGTTTGTTTTTCTCCTATTACTAGCTAATCAGCTCATCACTATTTTTCTAAAAGGAATGATTGGCCTCAATATAGGTGATTCTATAGATGTAAAAGTCGCCTGTTTTTCATTTACTCTCGCCGCACTGACGATCCTTATCCATGTAAAAGGAAAAGGAATTATTAGCAGCTTGAATTTGCTCATCGGAATGACAGTCGGATGGATTGCTGCCGCCCTGCTGTTTCCTGCGGAAGTAACAGAGACAATTAAAACGACCCCTTTCCTTACCTGGTTTCCTTGGGGGCAACCCGCTTTTGAGTGGGGCATCGTCATTACGGTGGTCATTACTGGATTATTAAACACTACGAATACGATTGCCACATTGAAAGGGGCAGAAGATGTTTTTGAACAGGAGACAACTCCCAAGCAGTACCGTGCCTCCTTCTTCCTAACAGGGATGTTGTCGACAGCTTCAGGCGTGCTTGGACTCGTCCCCTATGCACCCTACGCTTCATCATTAGGATTTTTGCAGTCAACTGGAATTCGCGAAAGAGCACCGTTTTTTGTAGGATCCATGTTATTCATCCTCTTGGGATCGGTTCCACAGTTAAGTGCCTTTTTCTCAACAATTCCGCATAGCGTTGGTAACACAGTACTGTTTGTTGCTTATTTACAGCTGTTCCGCTCAGCAATTCGCAACATAGAAGGCCTGAGATTCGAACCCACTACAGTCTATCGCATCGCTTTACCGGTGTTATTAGGACTATCGATTATGACATTACCGGCAACGGCCTTTACAACGATTCCACAGCTTATACGCCCAATCCTTTCGAACGGCATGCTAATGGGGATTTTGGCTGCACTTTTTATGGAGCTTTTGCATTATCTCGGTCAACAGAAGCGAGTGATGTCGTGATTAGGACTATTTCCGTTATATCAGAAGTTCCAATCTAACCGTTAATAAATGTGGGTATCGGGTATTGGTGAAAAGTAATTTACAGCTGTTTGCCTTCTACAATCTCAACGAATTTTGTTGAGGCTCGTGATAATGGTACACTTTTTAAAAAGCATACGCCTATACTTCTCGTCGGTATCTTTTCATTTAATTGTACTTCATATAACAATCCTTTATTTAAATACTCTTGAGAAAACTCTTTTGTTACACACGCTATCCCTAAATTTATTTTAGCAAACTCTAATAATAAGTCATGTGAACCTAATTCAAATTCCGGTGAAATCTTTATACCTTTAGAAATCATATAATCCTCTACATACTTTCTCGAGTTTGATTTCGATTCAAGAAAAATTAATGGAAGCTTGACTAATTCATGTAGGCTTAAGGGTTTAGCCAATATTTTCTTAAACCTTTCCCCATAAACAAATGTATCCTGGATATCAATACATGGCTTCAGTTCTAATGTAGGATCGTCAATCGGGAAGTTACAAACAGCAACATCTACTCCACCTGATTTTAAAATCGAACAGAGTTCCAATGTCGTACCATTTACAATCGTAAATTTTATATTTGGATATCTAATGTGAAAAGCCTCCAAATAGGGAAGTAGAAAATACCTTGAAATTGTATCTCCTACACCTATCTTTAATTCACCTGTCGTTAAGTTTTTAAATTCTAAAATCTTTTCTTCTCCGACATGAATTAAATTAATAGCCGAATTGGCGTATTCAAATAGCAGACTACCTTCATTTGTCAGAGATACGCCTTTTGGACTTCTATAAAAAAGACGTGTATCTAATTCCCTTTCCAACTGCATGATTGCCTGACTAACTGCTGGTTGCGTCATATAAAGATCTTTTGCAGCCTTGGAAAAACTCTCGCTTTTTCCTACTTGACAAAATATTTTATATAAATCTAATTTACTAACCACATAAGCACCCCTTATACCGACCATTTGTTATATTAATTTTACTTATACCACTAATGCGTTGTATAGTACAGATAGAAAGTTAGTTAATATAAATATACTTTGTAATATTAAGGAGCGATTCCATTGGAAAGAATAGTTGGAACAGTTGCAAGAGGCCTCCGTTGCCCAATAATAAATCGTGGAGATAATATTGAGGATATAGTAGTAGAAAGTGTGTTAAAAGCTTCCGAAGTTGAAGGCTTTACATTTAATGATAAAGATATTGTTTCTATAACAGAATCCATTGTTGCTCGAGCTCAAGGGAATTATGCAACGATTGATCATATTGCTAAAGACGTTAGTTCAAAGTTCGGAGAAGAAACTGTTGGAGTAATATTCCCTATTTTAAGTCGTAATCGTTTTGCAATCTGCCTTCGAGGTATTGCAAAAGGCGTTAAAAAAGTTGTTTTAATGCTTAGCTATCCTTCTGATGAAGTTGGGAATCACCTTGTGGATCTGGACATGCTTGATGAAAAAGGAATTAACCCTTGGACAGACGTTTTAACGGAAGAACAGTTCCGCGGCCATTTTGGTTATAATAAACATGCTTTTACTGGTATTGATTATATTGATTACTATAAATCATTAGTTGAAGAATACGGTATTGAATGTGAAGTTATATTCTCAAACAGTCCAAAAACGATTTTAGATTACACAAAACATGTTCTTACTTGTGATATACACACGAGATTTAGAACTAAAAAAATATTAAAAGCAAATGGTGGCATTAGCGTTTATAGCCTCGATGACATATTAGCCGAGTCTATGGATGGTAGCGGTTATAACGAAGATTATGGGCTGCTTGGGTCAAATAAATCAACTGAAGATGATGTAAAACTGTTCCCACGTAATTGCCAACCTGTCGTTGATAACATACAGCATATACTCAAAGAAAAGACTGGCAAAGATATTGAAGTCATGATTTACGGAGATGGAGCGTTTAAAGATCCAGTCGGTAAGATATGGGAACTTGCGGATCCAGTCGTATCACCAGCTTACACACCAGGGCTTGACGGTACACCTAATGAAATAAAATTAAAATATCTTGCCGACAATAACTTTGCCGATTTAAGAGGCGATGACCTTAAACAAGCTATATCACAATTCATTACCGATAAAGACGATGATCTTGTAGGAGCAATGGAAGCACAAGGTACTACACCAAGAAAACTTACCGACCTTATTGGCTCTCTATCTGATTTAACATCAGGAAGCGGAGATAAAGGTACACCTATCGTCTTTATACAAGGCTATTTCGATAACTTCACAAAATAAAAATTACTCAAACACTAAGTGTCCTGAGTACAGTTGCTTTTAGATCTCTTTGGATTGAACGACTCCTATACCAGTACCGAGATATCTTGCTCAATAGGGATGCGACTTCGTCGCATCCCTATTGAGCTTTTTCGGTAATCAGTATGGTGGTCGTTCATCAGTCGCTCCCCAAAGTCAAAGGTACACGAAGGAGGGCACTGAAAAATTACGATTTCCTTCAATCCCGTTGATTTCCGTTTCGAGCGGACGCTTTCCGCGGGCACGGCTTCAGCCTCCTCGTCACTGCGTTCCTGCGGGGTCTTCAGCTCGCGCTGTTCCCGCTGGAGTCGCCGCTCTTCACTACAATCAACTAGTTCTTTCTATAAAAAAGAACTTTTTCATTGGCTTCACACGAAGTTCTAAAGCTTTTTGGACCAGAAGATTAGTGGTTTCTTATCTGGATAAAGACTGCCAAAGATACAATTTGGGCTGCTCAATTCCTCTCTATAGGATTTTTTTAAAAAAAATTTAAAGAAGTGTCACTTTCCATAGGGCATCATATGATGTTTGCTAAAAGCAATTAAGGAACGCATTGGACAACGTGCAAACGTGCCCAAAATTGTATCTTCGGGCACTAATAACTTCTGTGAAAAGTCATCTATTCTTATTTTCCAAGCAACTGCAATTTTCACTTGAACGTTGTAGGTACGCGACAGGTAACTAATCGCTACAAGATGACCTAGGAGGAATGAACTGCAATTCCTCCCCAAGGGTGGGGCTAGAAGTGACGAAGTCCCTTCTAGCCACACTTGTCCCTCGGTAAAACTGTCGTGATTATTTTATCCGAAAGCGAGCCGGAAACGAACTAGTCCAAATTAAGGATTTTGCACCTATCTTACCAGTATCTTGTGCAAGAAAATAGTCAATCAACAGATGTGATAAATGATAAAAAAAAGCTAGGCTCTCGTCGCCTAGCTTTTTCTATGTGTACAGCCAAGTACTTTGAAGTGAAAAGTAACTTATAACTTTTTAACAAATTCCGTTTTTAATTTCATAGCTCCAATACCATCAATTTTACAATCAATGTCATGGTCCTCGTCAATTAACCGTATTCCTTTTACTTTTGTACCTTTTTTAACGACTAATGAACTTCCTTTTACTTTAAGGTCTTTGATGACTGTTACAGAATCACCATCGTTCAAGACATTTCCATTTGAATCTTTATAAACCTTTGTTTCCTCACTATTTTCAGCTTCTGCTCCTAAAGACCATTCATGGGCACATTCTGGGCAAACAAAAAGATTACCATCTTCGTATGTATATTCAGAATTACATTTTGGACAATTTGGTAAATTAGGCATAATTTCATTTCCTCCATTCGTTATATGCTTATATCCTCTCACAGTCTTCCCGTATTGACAAACCTTCCTTGAAGCTCTTTATTTAAACCTGTCCTATCTAGAATGCTTGGTAAACATTTTGCTCATAGTTGCGAATGCACGACAAGAATAGCCCCTTACTATCTTTCCTGCCAAACCTTTGCGAGTAATTGTATTCCACGAGTAATGTCCTCATTAGAAAGCCCACCATATCCGAGTAAAACTAAATTAGTTAATTTTACATTGACGTAAGAATTTGAAACTGGATAAATACGAATATGAATTACTTTCGCTAATTCAATTGCATCTTCTTCCGTTAAATCAGCAGGTAACTTTAAAACGATATGCAGACCAGAGCTCTCCCCGATAACTTCATATTCAGGCGATAAATAGTGATGAATTGCCTTTAAAATCGTCCTCTGTTTTTGTCGATAAATCGTCCGCATTTTATCGAGATGTCGTCTCCAATAATCTTCCCTCATAAAGTCAGCAAGGGTAAGTTGGTCCATTCGAGATACCGTTGACTTTTGAAGTGCAAACTTCTGCTCAAATGGCTCTACAAGCTTGATAGGCAAAACAAAGTAACTCATACGAAGAGATGGAATAAGTGTCTTTGAAAATGTACCAAAATAAATGACTCTCTTCATTTCATCAAGCTCAGCAAGGGAGGGTATAGGCTTTCCTTTATAGCGAAATTCGCCGTCATAATCATCCTCAATGATGTAAGCATTGTTTTGATGGGCCCAATTAATTAACTCAATTCTTCGTTGTATCGGTAAAATCATCCCCAGTGGAAATTGATGTGCTGGCGTTGTGTAGAGAAACTGATGTGGTTTACTCGGAACAGTCACTCCTAATTCATCTACAGGAATCGCCTCATAAGGTATTCGCTGTTGTTCAAAAACAGCTTTAGCACGAATAAATCCCGGGTCTTCAATAGCAACAGACGCTGCTTTATAGAAAAACTGACAAATCATATGCAATTGTGTCTGTGTACCACTACTAACGAAGACTTGATTCGGCGCGCATGATACACCACGGGATTGTTGAACATAGGCAGCAATTTCTTGGCGTAGGCGCCATTCACCTTGCCAAGGACTCATGGTAAATGAGGCATCTCCTATATGTCGATTCAATAGCTTTTTCCAAGTCTTAAAAGGAAAAACATCCTTCGCTACATTGCCTGAGTGAAAGTCGATGTCAATGTCAATTTCAACAATTTCGGAGGTTGCACTATATAGTTGCTGTTGTTTCGAAACAAGGCGCTCATAATCATAAGCAGCAACAAAGTAACCAGATCGCTCTTTACTTTCGATATAACCTTCAGCTATTAATTGAGCATATGCTTCCTGAATTGTATGCACACTAACACCTAAATCCCTTGCAAGTTGCCGTTTTGAAGGTAACTTCGTATGTAGGAGAAGATGATGCTGTATGATTTTTTCTCGAATTTGCCTATATATTTGAAGATAATACGGGGCATCTCCATTGAATGACAACTCCATAAAAATCACTCCTCTGGTATGGTTGCTTTTATGCTATTTGGTACTTCTAATCATATCAAAGTTAAGGTGTAATGAAATAAAGGAGTGATGGTTCATGGAAACTATTCAATTATACGGAGATGCTGTTGTTTTAAGACCAATGATCAAAAATGATGTAGATGGCATATATGCACATTGCCAAGACGAGCGTATTTGGACGCATATGTTGGATACATTAAAAACGAAAGAAGACGTACAGACCTATATTGAACAGGCATTAGTTAATCGGGAAACAGGAACGGAATACCCTTTTGTCATTGTGCTTCGAGCAACAAATGAAATAATTGGCTCTACGCGATTTTTCGATATTTCCACTGCACATAAACGGTTAGAAATCGGTCATACTTGGCTGCATCCGTCATTTTGGCGCACAAACATCAATACAGAGTGTAAATACTTGCTACTATCTTACTGCTTTAATCAACTACAGTTTCAACGAGTACAACTTAAAACAGGTCATGAAAATAGCCAATCTCAAAAAGCTATTGAACGGATTGGTGCTAAAAAAGAAGGGGTTTTACGTAATCATATGATTAGACCTAATGGAACGGTGCGACATACGGTTATGTATAGCGTAATAGAAGAGGATTGGCCTGAAGTAAAACAGCGTATAGAAGGCTTAATGGAGAGTTATCAAAAATAAACCCGTACTTTATCGAGTAGGAGACACCACATAATTCTCTCAAGGGTTAAATAAATATAAAAGGAAGTATTCCAATACAAAAACGACTAAGAAGTATGTTCTAAGTCGTTTTTGCACTTATTTTTTCATTAGTCAGAAGCTCACTTTCTTTCCAAAACCGCAAAGTAATTTCCTTCATTATCCGCAAAATTAAATACTCTGCCAGAAGGCATCGTTACCATGTCTCCAACTGTGATCTGTTTATCCTTAAAGTCTCTGTATAATTCATCAAGATTCTCTGAGAAAAGCAGTAATGAAGGTGTTTGAAGATTTAATTCCGGCTGCATTTTAGCAATGAGTTCCTTATTGTGAAGTATGATAGTTGTTTCCGCATCCTTTGTTGGAGCGATTTCAATCCACCTCATTCCTTGGCCATTATCTTCTTCTGAAATGACGCTAAATCCTACCTTTTCCGTCCAAAACTTCACTGTCTCATCTTGATTATTGACATATAACATAATTTGACCGATTTTTGTAATCATATTGTTCACTCCCTATGAGTGGTTTGTTTTTTGTACTTACGACAAAGGTCTCCGTGACCATCTAGCTAAGGGGTCTTGAAAAAAGAACCTTCAATCCAAAGACAGATTAAAGGTTCTATATTATAGTTCATCTCGATTGTTTCTATATCCAAAGAATTAGCTTTGGTCCGGCAAGTTTTCGCTTAGACCAAGCGCCTGCGCTGTTGAAGCATGCATTTCGTGCAAAAGCTCTGGATTTTCCATTAGCGACATGCCATACGAGGGAACCATTTCTTTCAATTTTGGTTCCCATTCTTCGATATATTGCGGGAAGCATTTTTTAATGACATCAAACATAACGTGTACGGCAGTAGAAGCACCCGGAGAAGCGCCTAACAATGCTGCAATCGATCCATCTGCAGCAGTGATAACTTCCGTACCAAATTGAAGTGTTCCTTTACCGCCCGCCTCAGTATCTTTGATAACTTGTACACGTTGGCCCGCTACTACAAAATCCCATTCTTCAATTTTGGCATTCGGGATAAACTCTTGTAACTCTTTCATACGCTGTTCTTTCGATAACATAAGTTGCTGGATGAGGTACTTTGTCAATGACATTTCTTTTGCGCCTGCGGCTAACATCGTCAACACATTATTTGGTTTGACAGAAGTTATTAAATCTAACATTGAACCCGTCTTTAAGAACTTTGGTGAAAAGCCGGCAAATGGTCCAAATAGCAATGACTTTTTATTGTCGATAAATCTTGTGTCCAGATGTGGAACAGACATTGGTGGAGCGCCAACCTGCGCTTTTCCATATACTTTTGCGTGATGCTGCGCCACAACATCCGGATTATTACATACCATGAAGATTCCGCTTACTGGGAATCCACCAATATGTTTTCCTTCAGGAATACCGGTTTTTTGTAGTAGATGCAGACTTCCTCCGCCGCCTCCGATAAAGACAAATTTTGCAGTATGGCGTTCGATGCTACCGCTATCGACATTCTTCACTTTCAATTCCCATGCGCCATCATTTGTTCGCTTAATAGCATCAACACTATGTTTGTAATTGATATCGACATTTTTAGTCTGTAAGTGGTCAAACAACATGCGCGTTAAAGCACCGAAGTTGACGTCCGTTCCAGTGTCGATTTTTGTTGCTGCTATGGCATCACTTGATGGGCGGCCTTGCATAATTAGCGGAATCCATTCCATCAATTTTTCTGGGTCAGCGGAAAATTCCATCCCTTTGAACAACGGGTTATTTGACATCGCTTCAAAACGTTTCTTTAAAAATGCTACATTTTGTTCCCCTTGTACCATGCTCATATGAGGCAATGACATGATAAAGTCCTGCGGATTGTTGATCAGCTTATTGTTTACAAGATATGACCAAAACTGCATTGAAAGCTGAAACTGTTCATTGATTTTTATAGCTTTACTAATATCTACAGATCCGTCTGGTTTTTCACTGGTGTAGTTAAGCTCACACAGAGCCGCATGGCCAGTTCCTGCATTATTCCATTCGTTAGAGCTTTCCTCCCCCGCATTTGCGAGCTTCTCAAACACTTTAATATTCCATTCTGGTACTAATTCTTTTAGCATTGTCCCCAAAGTCGCACTCATAACTCCGGCACCAATTAAGATAACGTCTGTTTTAGTTTTTTGGTTACTCATTTTTACCATCCTTTATACCCTAGTATTCGCAGAAAGGATGTAGGCGCTCCTGCTTAGGCGTTATAGCAAGCTAAGGAGTGACCTAGACACATATCTTTTCTGTCTCAATTTTTACAATTATTCATGGATCGGAATAACTTCTATTATATAGTAGTTATAGTCGATTTAAAAGATAGTAAAGCCGAACGTCTATAGGAACACTCAAAAATCCACGGCTTTACCCTAGCTTCTTGCAAAGGGTAAAGCTCTTGTTTGCCGTTACCATTGGATCGACACTTCAAATTTTACTTCCACGACAAATCTAAAGTAGTTTTTTATGATTAACTTTAATTTAATCTTGAACAAATGAATACCTCTATAATCTGAGTGAAGGCATCTCCTAACACCATAGCGAATTCAACGGAGTCCTATGTAGGTGTCAAATTTAACAAAAAAAGTAGTTCCTTCAGACCCTGTTTGAATTTCAATTTTTGCGTTATGACGGGCAACAATGGCATAACATATACCTAAACCCAATCCAGTACCATTATCCTTAGTTGTGTAGAATGGAGTACCCAATTTCTCTACTGTCTGAGGACTGATACCTTCTCCTTGATCCCGTATTGCAAGAACTACACAATTTCCATTTTCCTTGTAGGTGCTGATGGATAGAACTTTCCCTGTGCTCATTGCTTCAAGGCCATTACGATATAGGTTTATTATTAATTGTCGGATCTCATTAGGATTTAAAAGTAGTTCTGGGATGTCTTTCATATCGAATTGAATAAGTTTATTTTGATTACATGTATCGATTTTTATCAAAGGAGTAATATCACGAATAATTGAATTTAAATCTAACATCTCTAAATCAGATGTCCTTGTATTACCTATTGAAAGAAATTCAGTAATAATAGAATTTGCCCGGTCAAGTTCTTCAATCATTAAATTAAAGTAATCATTATGTTTTTCAAATTCGCCTTCTTTTTTTAATAACTGCAAAAACCCTCGTACTGTTGTCATTGGATTTCTAATCTCATGACTAATACCTGCCGCCATTTGCCCTATTAAGTCTAAATTTGATAACCTTTTCAATTCTTGCTCATATTTCTTTTTTTCCGTTATGTTTTTTAAAAGACAGCAGATCCCCTCGTCATACGGATAAGCGACTACTTCGTACCAATAATCATCAGAGGTTGAGAGATATTCGAAATGTACTGATACTCGCTCTGACATTGCACGATGAAATTCTTTATACATGACTGTATCCACACTCTTCGGGAAGACATTCCAAATATTCTTACCTAATACATCTTCTGCTGTTTTCTTTTGTGGTATATATTGATGTTTATTTAAGTAGATAAATTCCCATTCTTTATTCAATGCAAAGAATCCATCTGTAATACTTTCAATAACACTCGTGACTTTTTCATTAGCAGTAGCTAATTCGCTTGTTCGCTCTTCCACCATGTTTTCAAGTTGGTCCATATATAACAAGTTTGAAAACGTAGGGGCTGTGGCGTCAACTATAGATTTTGCTAGTTGAATTTGAGATTTATCGTAATTATTAGCTTTCCCTTCTACATTAACAACTGCTATTACCCCTAATACTTCTCCCATTGAAACCAACGGAATCATAAGTAGATACTTACTTTCTTCATTCGGGCCGGAAATTACACTTTTTGTTTCAATAACCTTTTCCATCAGGGTTTCATAACTTTGCTCAATTCTTATACTATTAAAGTTCTCAACCCAATCTGCCTGTGACCACTCACAGTCTTTACTTAACTTCGTTAATCTAATTGCTGTTTTTTCTAACGGATCTAGGAGATGTGCAGCAATACTTTTGCTATCTAAAACTTTTCCTAAGTAATAAAAACATTTATCGAGACATTCTTCTACAGAAGAACACATCGATAAGTCACGTGTAACATTAAGTAATAATTGCTTTTCAGCAATAAGGCTTTCTTTTTGTTTTAAATTATTTGCGTTTTGAATTGCGACTGCAGCCATATTCACATAAGCTTCAACACTTTGAATTTCTGACTCTGTTAAGTTCATTGGTGTTCCATAATCAAATAAAAAAACCAGACCAAACAACTCGTGCCCAAATGCAATAGGCAGAGCTAATAAGGATTTAATTTGGAAGGCTTCAACTGATCTCGGATCCGGTCGATTATCCTTTGAGGTATCAGGGATGTAGATGGTTTTTTGAGTTTCAATAACTTCTTTGGCTAGTAAGTCTATTTCAACATCTATTACCTGCGTATCAAGCGTTATACCATTTATAACTTCTGGTTTTCCTGCAAACCCTCTGAATGTTCCATCCTTCTGGGGTAAATAAATACCAACAGAGTTACATTGAACAACCTCTTCGGATATTGCCATTGTTACCCGCTGTAATACTTCGCGTAGTTCTAACTTTGTATTTATTATTTTGGTTATGTTCGCAAGCCTAGAATATCTCGTCTGTTCACTTAACATTCACACGGTCCCCAATCATAGGCATTATAAATTTCAGTTAAAAATCAGGATCTATACGTTACGTTATTTTTATCTCTCATTTCATATAAAAAATCTCTTTTACTTATGATACGGTTCGTTCTTCATTATCCTGAAAGCCCTATATACCTGCTCCAACAATATCAGCTTCATCATCTGATGTGGAAACGTCATTTTCGAAAAGGACAGTAATTCATCCGCACGTTTTATCACACTGTCATGCAGTCCTAGTGATCCACCAATAACAAATGCCACCTTACTACGTCCGTACGTCATCAATGACTCTAAATCCGCCGCTAGCTCTTCTGACGTCTTCATCTTACCTTCAATCGCAAGTGCAATCACATACGTATCCGACCCAAATTTCGCCAGAATTCGCTCCGCTTCTTTTTTCTTCACAATTTCCATATCGGCGTCGCTTAATGATTCAGGTGCTTTCTCATCCGCTACTTCGACTATATTAACTTTTGCATACGCGCCTAATCGTTTTGAGAATTCCTCAATGCCCATTTTTAAATACTTCTCTTTTAATTTACCTACTGTCACAATCGTTATATTCACAAGTTATCCACCCTTTTTTATTTATTACAAACAAAACTTATGCACATATCCACAACACTTATCTACATCTTGTGTCCGACTATTTGTTCGCCACAACATATATCGAAGGCTCTTCACAGTAGTTGCATTTTGTGGATAACTTTTCTTCCTCCGATACAACTTCCATGATTGGAAACTTTCCTTGCTCCGCTACAAAAACGTCTAAAGCATGGTTTATATGAGTTTCACAGCTATAAGTATTCATTTCTATCCCAACTTTCAGCTTTTTTATTTCACACAAAGTTATTCACAAATATTTAGATTTATCCACAAACAGCGAATACAATAAAAAAACGGGTATAATAGCTAGCTGTTAGCTATTATACCCGTTGTGGATAAGTTTTTCATGGTAATCTGTGTATAATTTTTATTACTAGAATGAGTTACCGTCTTTTAACACCATTTCAATTTCAAGCAATTGACCATCGCGATACACTTTCATTTGCATTGTGTCGCCTACTTCTTTCGAATTATACAGATGTTTACGCAAGGTGACCATGTCCTCAATTTTTTCGCCATCCATTTCAACGATGACATCATACTGCTTTACACCAGCAAGTTGGGCAGGAGAATTGCTCATTACTTCATTGATGACAACCCCGTCTGTTACATCCACCGGTAACTTTAGCATTTCCCGTTGTTGTTGAGCTGGTATACTTCGAAGATCGAGTAATGTAACCCCCATTGTCGGACGGTTTACTTCACCATGTTCTTCAAGTTGATCGATAATCGGCATTGCAAGATTGATGGGGATCGCAAGTCCGATTCCTTCAACCGTTGCTTCCGATACTTTCATGGAATTGATGCCAATAAGCTGGCCAGCAAGGTTAATTAACGCGCCTCCCGAGTTACCAGGATTAATGGCGGCATCGGTTTGTAAGGCATCTGCAAACCAATCTACTGTGCCATTTTCATCAAAATCAATTGGAATCGAACGATCTTTTCCGGATACAACGCCAACGGTTACCGAACCTGAAAAACCGAGACCGAGCGGATTACCAATTGCAATGACCGTTTCACCGCGTTTCAAAGCATCTGAATCCCCAAAATCAATAACTGTTTTAACAAGTTTAGCGTCAATTTCAATGACAGCTAAGTCAGTCCACATATCGCTACCAACGATTTTTCCGTCTGTCTTCGAACCATCATCGAAAGTAATTTCAAGTTCTTGTGCACCTTCTATAACGTGATGATTCGTTACGATATATGCTTTGTCCCCTTGTTTTTTATAAATGACACCCGAACCTGAACCTGTTTCCCTTGTCGTTTCTACAGGCGACCAAGGATCACTAATTGTCTTCAAATTCGTTACGCCAACGACTGAATCCGCCACTTTCTCGACAATGTCAGTAACGTCGTTATTTACATCAAGAGATATGCGTTCTGTTTGCATAGCATCGACCTTCTGCTCCGAGCCATTAACCAGCGACTGTTCCTTTGTACTACTTTCGCCTTGCATGATGAACCATACAAGTAATGCACCGATTACAACTCCAATGAAGCCGGATATGAATCCGCCTCTTCTTTTTGGCGGCTTTTGACTATGTCGCGCTGTACTTTCCGGCATAGGAGCAGAAGGTTGCGGCTCTCCATTCGCCTGATTCTGATTTAGTTCGTCCATACGCCTCTCCCTCTCTAATGATGATGTCATTGTAGTTAACATTACCCTATTTCAACCGTTTCAAAATAAAAAACCTTACCTTAGCAAGGTTTTTATACAATCCCCTGAAGGTAAGGCTAGAGACATTACTCTATACTGTGACAAGTTCAGTCGGCTGATCTGCATCTGTATCATAGAGATGAACAAATTCACCTGTCCTGATACCGCATGTTTCCAGCGTCTGTGTAACACTCATCCTTGCAAGATCTTTCATATTATTATCTTTACTTAAATGTGATAGATAGATTCTCGTATCTTTTTGATCGACAACTTCACTCATTGCAACTGCAGCATCTTCGTTAGATACATGTCCAACATCACTCAGAATTCGTCGTTTGACGGACCAAGGATAGCGTCCTACCTGCAGCATACTAACATCATGATTGCTTTCAAAGACAAAAGCATCTGCACCGCGGATGAACCCTTTCATCCTATCACTCACATAACCTGTATCTGTAATGACCGCCAATTTTCGGCCATTCTCATGGAAAACATAAAACATCGGATCAGCTGCATCATGCGAGACAGCAAATGACTGAACATCGAGTGAACCAAATGATTTTACCGTTTCCATATCAAATTGAAAGCGCTGCTCTAGCGGAATATTGCCAACAAGACCGTCCATCGCCTGCCATGTTTTTTCATTCGCATAAATTGGTGTGCCATATTTCCGTGCGACAACACCAATCCCTTTTATATGGTCACTATGCTCGTGCGTTACAAAGATACCGTCAACTTTTTTCATAGAACGATCAATGCCAGCCATTAAACTGTCCATCTTCTTCGCACTAAATCCCGCATCCACGAGAAAGGTATGTTCATCACTCTCTATAAATACCGCATTGCCGCTACTGCCGCTTGCGAGGACACTAAAACGCATTGCAAAAACCCCTTATTCATTCTCTTCTTCCAACGGTTCTTGCTGGAATTCTATAATCATACCTTCAATTGCATTGATGAAGTAATCTTCTTTTACCCCATCCTTCAATTCTACACGTACATGCCATGTCGGAGCAAACACTTGGGTTTCCGATACTTGAACATGTGTCGAATAACCGAGCTTCATAGACTTTACCTTGGAATCTTGTTTCAAGTGCCCGTTTGAATACAAATTACCGATTGCCTCTATAGGGGAAAGAAGATCTTTTTTACGATTAAAGGTACCGAATTCATGCAGCATACTTTGCTCATAGTTTGTAACCTCCCCCTTGTCATTCCAATGCAATACCAGCTTCGCATTACTACTAAAATAAATGGGATTGTCCTTCACTTTCTGAAAAAGCAATGCTTCCTGCGCCTCTTCATCTACGTCCCAAAGTTCGTACTCAGCACCGTTTAATACATACTTAGCGAGAATCTCCGTAAAATCAAAATCGCCTTTCGTATTCATCACACTGACAGGATCGTCCAATTTTGATTGAAGAAATGTTTCGTCTGAGATTTCGACTTTTTGATTTTCAAGTTTGTTTATCTGTTCATCTATAAATATCATAGACTTTGCGGACACATAAGACGGATCGTTTTTATAGGGCGGTAGTTGATCATACGTAACGTTGTCCATCTTCAGCAATTCCTCGATTGGTGTTTTCCCCATCACCTGAACATTTTGCGCATCTGTAACCTTGTCCACATAAAGTAAGTAAAGGAAAACGTTCACGATTGAAAATACGATAATAAATATCGTTTTCGACTTATTCCAATCCAATCAGTTCACCTCCTAAAATTTCAGGTGAAAAGCGGTTCCAATTACCATTAATCAAGTAAAACCAGGCCGGCTCCATGATGAAAAGTCCTGGCTTATATTTCATAAAGTAACCCGGAGTAATTTCCTCGACAGCACCAATATCCAACTTATCCGATTTTCTAAGACTTTCGGCAATATCAATGCCTGGTGGAAGAAGTTCAATTTCTGATTTTGCTGGATTTGAAGAATTGAGTCTATAGTACGGTCTTGCATAACTATATATCCGATTTTTTCCCCACTTCGGCAGAATTTCAGCAGAAGAACTGGAATCTGTATAGACAGGTAATCCGTGCAGATATAACCGGAATCTTACTGATCGGGTCTCGGCATCCATGTACGTAAATCTAAATTCGTCTGTCCATCCGCCGTGTTCATTAACAAAGTTGACTGTATTTATCAGTAACTCTGAGGGTATTGCAAGTTCTTGACTTTCTGCATTTGGTGAAACATAGTTCAGTGTTTTCTTCTCCGTATAAACATTCATCATTGCATGATCGTCAGCAAGTTCTTCAACATGAATTCCCACTTGGCTATTCCGTACTGCATTTACATCACTGAACAATGCATCACGGAATTTATTAATGGATACTTCATCCTCCAGAAAAGTGTACTTAATCGTTTCCACAGGCTCTACTGAGACTACGAGATAGGAAGAACTATCAGGGTTTACTTCTCTGTATTCTTGAAGTTCTCGCCCGACTGTTAATATTGAATTATCGAGACTTTGATAATCCTCTGCCTTCACTTTTGCGCTATAAAGCTTCTTGTTTTCTTTGCTCACGAAGTAGACAGTCATCGCAGTATTGTCCGGCTTCCATTCAACCACAATCTGGTTAAATGAAATCTCGGGCGTCGGTGCTTCAATTTTCAAAACGCTGTCATAGACAGACAAAGGAATTTCACTTTGAAAGAACACTGTAAACCGGTTAGGCTTCCGTAGCAAAGTACTTATACCCTCTGAAGTAAAGTTTTCTTCCACTGTGGTGATTTCTGTTATTTTCCAGTCCGTTATCTCTTCCATAATACGATCGATTTTATCTGAATCAGTTGTTCCTTTCAAAGCATCGTCAAAATTAAAGACCATTTTATATGGTTTTATAATTTCATCAATTCTCTTTTTATCGCCTATAGAAATATCTACGGGCGGGAACTGCTCAATGGTTTCATAACGCGGTGAGTACGTCCAAATAGAAAATGTTAGTATGATACTGAGAGCGACAAGTAGGATAAGTACAATCGATTTGACAGTTTCAACATATTTCAACCCCACTCACCGTCCTCCTGAAGTTCAAACGGCAACGTAAAGAATATTGTCGTTCCTTTTCCTTCTTCGCTTTCTGCCCATATTTCTCCTCCGTGCGCCAAAATCATTTCACGGGCAATTGCAAGACCTAGTCCTGTACCGCCCATCGCACGGGATCTTGCTCGATCTGCTCGATAGAATCTGTCAAAAATACGTTTAACGTTCGCCTGTGGTATTCCCATACCATCATCCGAAATCATTACTTTAATAAAGTCTTCGGACATTGTAATGCCAAAACGGATATCTCCGCCGTCCGGTGAGTATTTTAACGCATTTGAAATAATGTTATCTAGCACCTGGGTCATCTTATCCGTATCGATTTCAACAAACAGTTCGGAGGAAGAGAGAAGGCGTATAAACTGGACTTCTTGAGACTTCGAAAATTCAAATCGACCAATGATTGATTTGAAAAAATAGTTGAATTCAACCCATTCTTTATTCAAGTCATAGTCTCTGCTGTCCATGCGTGATAGCTTCAACAAATCGTTAACAAGACGAATCATCCGCTCAGTTTCAGTCTGTGTTACGTGAAGGAAGGATGGTGCAATCTCCTCATTCTTCCACGCCCCGTCAGCAAGCGCCTCCAAATAACTGCGCATTGTTGTAAGTGGCGTACGCAATTCATGCGATACATTTGAAACAAACTCACGTCTTTCCATATCGATTTTCTCTTGTTCTGTATTATCGTGTAAGACAACAATAAGACCATTCACAAAACCAGTTTCTCTTTGTGTAACGGAAAAATTCGCTCGTAAAATATAAGGCTGATCTTCCGTACTGAAATCCAGTGCAATGGATTCCTTTACTTGGATTAAATCCTCAAATGCATACTCCTGCTCAAATCCAAGGATGCTAGATATCGGTCGGTTCAAGACCAAATCCCGTGTTAGTCTTAGCATAAGAAGTGCGGAGTCATTAATAAGGCTGACGCGACCTTTTCGATCAGTTGCAATAACGCCATCAGTCATATTCTCTAATACGGAAGCCAGTTTCCGCCGTTCACTTTCAGTCGATGACTGAGACTCTTGTAATTGGTTCGTTAAATGATTGAAGGCTATTGCAAGTTGGCCCATTTCGTCATTTCCATATACGCGAACTTTTCGCGAGAAATTCCCTTTCGCCATCGCTTGAGCCTGGCGCCTCATATCAGATATTGGTCTTGTCATCGTCTGTGCGATTAAAATACCAAGAATGATTGTAATAGACAACGAAACAGCTACCCCGCCGGCTAAAATACGATTTACTTCATCGATTTGTTTAAACACCTTTTCAATGTTTGCCTCAAGATAAAGTATGCCTTTCACTTCATCTCCAACAACAATAGGCGTTGCACGAACCAAAATTCGATTGCCTGTTTTCCGGTCAAGATTAATAATGTCATATGGAGTTTTCGACGCATTTGACTTCCTCACAATGTCGTCCGCCGAACGCTGTCCAACCATAGATATATTATTTAAGGCTGATGTTGCAAGAATAATATTCCCCGCATTAATAACTCGTACTTCATTGATATCTTCCGATTTAAAACTCGAAAGGACGGCCTGAAGACTCTTCTCAAGTGTCATCGGGTCGTCCGCAGCTCGTTTTTTCATCATTTCTTCACGCACACTGAATTCGACCAAACTCATCCTATCATCAATCGATGTTGTGAAGTTAGATTTCATGTTCTGTTCGAGCTCGCGTGCAAAGTACAGCCCGATTATTTCCATTGCAATTAAAATCAGCATCACATAGATTAAGACAAATTTAACGTGGATAGATCGGAAAAAACCAACTTTTTGCATGATAGTTACTCCTGTTCTGGGTCACGTAAGTAATAGCCAACGCCACGTCTTGTCACAATCCACGTTGGATTACTTGGTGCATCTTCAATCTTTTCGCGCAAACGACGGATTGTTACATCTACAGTTCTCACATCTCCAAAGTAATCATAACCCCATACTGTTTGTAAGAGGTGCTCACGCGTCATAACTTGTCCAATATGCTTCGAAAGATAGTGAAGAAGTTCAAACTCCCTATGTGTCAGTTCAATTTTTTCATCTCTTTTTAGAACAAGGTAAGCATCTGGCTGAATAATCAGGTTGCCGACTGTAATGTCATTTGTAGCCCCTTCTTGCTCTTCCTCAACAGATTTCATATGTCTGCGTAGATTTGCTTTCACACGAGCAATGAGCTCACGTGTTCCAAATGGTTTGGTGACGTAATCATCTGCTCCAAGTTCCAAACCAAGTACTTTATCAATTTCCGAGTCTTTCGCTGTTAACATAATAATCGGGAAGTCATATTTTTTTCGGATTTCTCGGCATACTTCCATACCATCCCGCTTCGGTAGCATAATATCAAGAAGTACTAGATCAGGCTTAACTTCTTCTACCTTTTCAAGCGCCTCATCTCCATCGTATGCACAAAAAACAGTGAAACCTTCTTTTTTTAGATTAAATTCAAGTATATCAGCAATTGGTTTTTCATCATCAACAATTAAAATTACTTTGTTTTGCATTTTATCTTCCCCCATCTCGCCCTGTTGGCGCCTCTATCAGTGTCCTTTTACTCTATCATTCTTCGCGACGCTTCGCACGTTTCTACTGTCGCATCAAAGTCGCCATCTTCTCCTAGCACTCTCACTATTTCCCGGGCAATAAACCCCGAATATTGTCGAATGGAACATTCAAAAAAAGTAAGCGCCTTGGTAGACCCGACGAGTAGGAGGAATATAGTTCTATCCCTCGAGTCGCCGGAGTCTAAACGTTAAAAAAAGACGATACAACATGTGTATCGTCTTTGGTTATCTAATTATCTTAACACGCTCATGGGGTTAATATTGGAACCGTTCTTGAATACTTCAAAATGAAGATGGACACCCGTTGAACGACCTGTCGACCCCATTACACCAATTTTTGTTCCCTGTGATACAGTTTGTCCCTCACTGACCTCAATTGAAGAGAGATGGGCATACAAGGTTTCATAGCCATTGTTATGTGTGATGACAACCCGATTTCCATATGTGCTGTGCGATCCTGTAGTTGTAACAACTCCATTATCTGCTGCTACAATTCCATACGAGGATGGACGTGCGATATCAATACCTTGATGCGTCCTACCCCAGCGAGTACCCATTTGACTAGAAACATATCCTCCAGATGCAGGCCAAATGAATGTACCTGATCCTCTTGAAGGAATCACTTTCGTTCCGACAACCGTCACTTTGTCTACTGCTTCAGCAATAATATTTTCCTCAGAAACAGACCTGCCTATCGTTTGACCATTTCGTTTACGAATAAGTTCTGTAACAATTTTTTCCCCGTCAGAACCTTTCTTTGTTACTTTCTTTTCGCCTTTAAATAAGGAACTGTCTTCTTCAGTTAAAGTTGCATATTTAATAGCTTCTTTTGTTTTCGTTTCATAATGAACTTCCACTTCTACGTACGGTTCAATAGCCGTAACATTGAGCTCGTCGCCTAATCTAAGAACCTTATCTACTGTAAATCCTGGATTTATTTCTACCAATTTAGCCGTTGCCATATTGTGAGCGGCAGCAATTGATCCAAGGACATCACCTGAACTTACTACATACTTCTTCTCCTCAAGTGTCCCTTTATTAAGGAGAACCATGGCTTCTTCTGTACTTCTTACCTCTTTTGGAGATACATTCCCCGGTACCGCCTGCATCTCACCGCTAATTAAGATGTTTACGATACGCGTTTCATCTTCTTTCAAAGGGGGTATTGGTTCAGAAGAAGCTTTGCGGGCTTCGAATTCATTAAGCTTCTTCTCAGAAACAGATTGTAATTTCAACTCGCGAATCACTTCATTATACGTGGTCATATCATTAACGTAGAATGCCAGTTCTTCGTCAATTAAAACGCCGATTGCTTCCGCTTCCACGGACAGCATTCCATGAAGTTTTTCTAGGACAATGTCATCGTCTGTTTCTGCTGTAAATACCCGCTCTGGAATCACCGATAAATCTGTTCCTATTGTAAGCGGAAGATTCTTAAATTCAGAGGCTGCTTTTTTCAGCTCTTCTTCTTTCAATTCTTCCAGCTTTTCTTGATCAGCTATAACACCCACATATTCCCCTTTTGAATAGATATGGAATATGGTCGAGAGGTCCTTACTCTCCTCTTCATTCGCAAAACCTGAATTTACCCCAAGTCCCGCTAAGATCATTGTCAGAACGAGGATCTTTTGAGTCTTTTTGAAAGGACGAATAAATTTGGGTAATGCTTTTTTTGTTTCGTCCTGTTTATTTCTTTTGAAAAACATATATGAAACTCCCTCCATATTTCAATCAGAAGACTGATATAGATCATTTACAGTATGCAAATTTTCACGCCTCTCTAATTTAACATATCCGGTACCATTCTTGTAGCATTATAGGACTTTGTAATGAGAATGTAGAATAGCATCCATTTATTAACTATTAATTTTGTAATGATAGAGGGTTCTCTTAACTTTCTTTTCTATCACATTACTCGACTATTACCTTGCTATTTATACATTTAGCGTTCTATTCGACAATTTATTTTTCATTGTTTCGACTTTGCTACGTCACTTTCAGGTATTTTTCGATAAAAAAGAAAGACGTCTTGTCTACCGGGAAACCTCGGTATCACAAGACGTCTTTCTCTATTTGATGGTGTTATTTCCAAAGACCCGAAATAATGTTTGTGTTTATCAATAATCCGGAGATTCGTGCTGACTCCAGTCAATATTGACAAATTTGTTGTATTCCTTTGCAAAAGCAAGGGTTACTGTACCTGTTGGACCATTCCGTTGTTTGGCTATGATAATTTCAATCATATTCTGATTTTCTGTTTCTTTATCATAATAGTCCTCACGGTAGAGGAATGAAACGATATCCGCATCTTGCTCAATACTCCCTGATTCCCGGAGATCGGACATCATCGGGCGCTTATCCACGCGTTGCTCAACACCACGTGACAGCTGAGACAGTGCAATAACCGGTACTTTCAATTCCCTCGCAAGTGATTTCAACGAACGGGAGATTTCTGAAACTTCCTGCTGCCGGTTTTCACCGGGCTTAGTGCCGCTTCCTGCAATCAGTTGCATATAGTCAATCATTATCATGCCCAAGCCGTGCTCCTGTTGCAAGCGACGGCATTTAGAACGAATGTCATTGACACGGATACCCGGCGAATCATCGATGAAAATACCGGCATTTGAAAGGCTACCCATTGCCATCGTAAGTTTACGCCAGTCTTCCGCTTCAAGAGCACCTGTACGAAGCACTTGTGCATCAATATTACCTTCCGCACAAAGCATCCGCATAACGAGCTGCTCCGCACCCATCTCCAAACTAAAGATTGCGACGTTTTCATCGGTTTTAGTCGCAACATTTTGCGCCACGTTCAATGCGAATGCGGTCTTACCAACAGACGGACGCGCGGCAACAATGATTAAGTCATTGCGCTGAAAACCGGCTGTGATTTTATCTAAATCCCGGAAACCTGTTGGAATACCTGTAACATCACCTTTTTGCGTATGAAGAAGTTCGATACTGTCATACGTTTCAACGAGGACGTCTTTAATATGACGAAAATCCCCAGCATTTTTCCGGTTGGATACTTCCATCATTTTCTTTTCCGCTTCAGCTAAGAGTGCCTCTACTTCGTCCTCCCGCGCGTAACCGTCTTCAACGATTGAAGTAGCCACACGGATAAGCCGCCGTAAAAGTGCTTTCTCTTCAACGATACGGGCATAATGCACAATGTTAGCTGCTGTTGGAACGGAGTTGGCGATCTCCATCAAATACGAAATACCGCCGACATCTTCCAGTTCTTTTTTAGCAGATAGTTCTTCCGTGACCGTGACAACGTCAATTGCCTGACCTTTGTCACTTAGAATAATCATCGTTTGGAAGATTTTCTCATGCGCCATCCTATAGAAATCTTCTGGCATAAGAAGTTCTGCCGCTGTAATGAGCGCTTGTGGTTCAAGGAAAATTGCCCCGATAACCGACTGCTCCGCTTCATTATTATGTGGTGGGACGCGATCAATCATCTGATTCATCTACCCAATCTCTCCTTATCCTTCTTCCACTACATGTACTTTAAGTGTTGCCGTCACGTCTGGATGAATTCTGATTGGAACATTCGTGAAGCCAAGTGCACGGATTGCATCCGGTAATTCCATTTTACGACGGTCCACTTTTATACCTTCAGTTTTATTTAATGCTTCAGCAATTTGTTTTGTTGTAATTGAACCAAATAGCCTTCCACCTTCACCAGATTTAGCTTTCATTTCTACCGTAATTTTATCAATTTGCTCTTTTAGCTCTTTTGCTTCTGCTAATTCTTCTGCTGCATCTTTAGCGACCCGATTTTTTTGACCTTCAAGTCTGCTAATATTCCCTGGCGTTGCTTCAACCGCCAATTTATTTTTCAGTAGGAAGTTTTGTGCGTACCCCACAGATACCTCTTTCACATCACCTTTTGCTCCAATACTTTTTACGTCTTTCAATAAGATCACTTTCATTATGAATTTCCCCTTTCCATCTTTGTATTCAGTACAGCTGTTAACATTTCTTTTGCTGCTTCCACAGACTCAACATCGAGCTGGCATGCTGCATTCGTCAAATGGCCGCCGCCTCCAAGTTCTTCCATGATGAGTTGAACATTCAATTCACCGAGAGAACGGGCGCTTATTCCTATTTTACCATCTGAACGGGATGCAATGACGAATGAAGCTGCGACGCCTTGCATTGTAAGAAGAATATCAGCCGTTTGAGCTATCAAAACAGAACCATAAACGACTTGGTTCTCTCCTTTTGCAATGGCAATCCCCGCATCGGACAATTCAACGGTTTCAATCAATTTAGACCTCAGGACATAAGTAGCGATATCCTCTTTTAACAGGCGCTGAACGAGTATTGTATCTGCTCCATTGGTTCGCAGATACGATGCTGCTTCGAACGTCCTTGCCCCTGTGCGGAGTGTGAAGCTTTTCGTATCGACGATAATACCCGCTAGAAGGGCTGTCGATTCAAGCATCGTAAGTTTTTCTTGTTTAGGCTGGTATTCAATTAATTCGGTTACGAGCTCCGCAGTGGATGACGCATATGGTTCCATGTAGACAAGCATCGTGTTCTTGATAAACTCTTCTCCACGTCGATGGTGATCAATGACGACAACCTTCTCTGCTTTATCGATAACTCGTTCATCAATGACCATACTCGGTTTATGCGTATCAACAACAATGATCAATGATTTCTCTGTAATCATCGAAAGCGCCTCATCGGGCGTGATGAATTGATTGAACAGATCCGTATCACGCCTAATTTCGTCCATAAGCCGTGTTACGCTTCCATCAAGTTCATTGAAATTGACGACTACATATCCCTCAATATTATTCTTGCGGGCCATTTTCCGAACACCAATTGCTGCACCGATTGCGTCCATGTCAGGCATTTTGTGACCCATGATAAATACTTTATCACTGCCTTGAATAAGATCTCGCAACGCATGTGAGATGACTCTTGCACGAACACGGGTCCTTTTTTCAACGGGATTTGTTTTACCGCCATAAAATTTCAACTTCCCGTCAGAACGTTTGATGGCCACTTGATCACCGCCGCGTCCCAGTACAAGATCTAAACTCGACTGTGCCAGTTCGCCCAATTCGATTAATGAAGTAGATCCCACACCCACACCTATACTTAGTGTCAGTGCCGTACTCTGCTTAGCAGTTGTTTCACGAATGTCATCTAAAATCGAGAATTTTGTTTTTTCCAAATCAGCCAATGTTGCCTCGTTAAAGACAGCCAAGAAACGATCAGTCGCAATTCGTTTTACAAATATCCCATTTGTTGTTCCCCAGCTATTTACAAGTGAGGTTACCAATGAATTAAGCTGACTTCTTGTCTGATCGTCCATTGCCTGTGATACTTCATCATAATTATCGACAAGAATAATACCGAGAACTGTACGGTCTGCATAATAAAGAGTCTCCATCACTAGTTGCTCCGTAATATCAAATAAATAAATAAGTTTTTCTTCTGCTTTATAAAAAACCTTATACGATTGTTCTCCAATCGTCAAAACATTATTTTCTATCTTTTCATTTTTTAAGATCGCATGAAACTGTCCAGATAGATCGAACAAGTCATCTCCGATAAGGGTTTCCTGATGTGCAAATACTTTTGCTGCGTACGGGTTAGCCCACTCAACAATATTTTTTTCATTAATAAGGATAATTCCAATCGGCAATTCAAGAAGTGCTTCTTCTCCGACTTTCTTCATCCTGTACGATAATGTTTCGATATGTTTCTCTGTTTCGATATAAGTCTGTTCTTCCATTTTCCATGTAAATCCCATTGTAACTATAAATAAGACGGAGAAAAGAAGTCCAGGCCAAAACTGGAATAAGAGCAGGAGCACTGCCGCCATCACGCCCAGAATCGACAATACCGTCAACGGATAGCGTATTGCTCTTTTTCTAAAAAATGACGTCATTGTCCCATCCCCTTATTTTGACTTGTCTTTTCTAAGCCAGGCACGTAGATTCACTCCCGTATCAAGTATCCCGAGCATCGTCGTTATCGGAGCCAGCATTAGTGCAAAAATCGTGGCCACAACTGTCGCTACTTTCGGTAACTTCATTTCATTTACATAGTAATGGATAAGTGAAACACCTTGCAGTAGAAACAAGAATCTCAAAACAGTAGTTGCGTTGACGGTAATCAGATATAGATTAGTGCCCGGCTTCACACCTGCAAAGAGCGTAATAAGAAGAATTGCCCCGTACAAAATCACCGCAATCATTGGTAGTTTCATTTCACGGAATGGTGGAAACTTGGGTACTTCAAATCCCAGTCGCTTGGCAACTCCAAGGTTTAGCGTGAGAAGAATGAAAGCTAACATGAAAATACTTATGATGAAGATAGATGGAATTGTGTACTCGTACATCTGAAACGTTGATGTAACGATTTCATCATAGCCATCCGGTACGCCGCCATAGTTAGCCATGAACGACTTCATCTGCTCTTTAGTTTCCTCCATAACCGTCATTAATGCATCAATCATATTGAATCCGAAGAAAAGGACAGCCCCAACATAAACGCCCATCCCCGTGATAAGTAGAGTGAGTCCAGAAGCCATGAAGATATATAACTTTGATTTGCCCCTCACAATGGTTTCTCCGATAATGAATCCAAGAATTCCATGGACGAAAGCGATTGGAACGAGTAGAATACCTCCGATTAATAATGACAACACGATACCGGCCGCCAATGTAAGAAGGGACGAATTCCTGTCGTATTTCAATCTGTACAAAATAATCGGTAACGCAATAAAGAACATAGTGACATTTCCGAGAAATGGCGTATATAACGATACCGCAAGCAAGATTGCAAATAGCGCAATCATCATTGCTCCGTACGTAATTTTCCTTGCATTGTCTTGCATAATATAGATTCCTCCGGTCTTTCGTTGGACGACTAATTCTATCCATACTTCTAACTTCCAATTACTATGGATAGTTGCTTCAATTGTATCATGATTATTGTTTTTAAACCAAACCAAGAACATATGTACTTCTTTTACCCGAATAAAAAGACCGCCCCCATACCGGTTGTGTCGGTCTGACGAGGCGGTCTATCTAAATAAAATTATCTTTCTTCCGAACTGAATGGAAGAAGTGCCATGATACGTGAGCGTTTGATTGCAAGTGTCAGTTTACGCTGATACTTCGCGCTTGTACCAGTTACCCGGCGAGGCAAGATTTTTCCACGCTCAGAAATAAATTTCTTAAGCATATCTGTATCTTTATAATCGATTTTAGTAATGTTGTTTGATGTGAAATAACAAACTTTACGGCGTCTCTTTCCTCCACGACGTGGTGCCATAGTTGTTCCCCTCCTTACTTAATTCATATTCGGCTTACGATAAGCGGCGCATTGCGTTGTCAACTTCGCTCATTCACATCCTCACGTGCCAAAGCACGCTCCGGTGTTCACTCACTCGTTTCCTAGCACTGCTTGCTTCTCGAAACCCTTATAATGACGGGTAGATTCTTAGAACGGCAGGTCGTCGTCCGATACTTCTATCGGGCCTCCGCCTGTCGAGAATGGATCATCGTCAGTACGTGTGTAATTTTGCTGATTAGGCTGTTGAGATTGCTGGTTAGATTGTTTGTATTGTTGGTTTGACTGCTGATTCTGATAGCTCGGTTGTTCGCTTTGTTGAGAACCTTGGTAAGGTGCCCCACCGCCAGCTCCCGATCTATTTTCGCCAGATGCATTGCGCGGTTCGAGAAATTGTGTGCTGTCTGCTACAACTTCTGTAGTATAAACACGCTTTCCATCTTGTCCTTCAAAGCTGCCCGTCTGAATACGGCCATCTACTCCGACAAGACTTCCCTTTTTCAAGAAGTTTGCAACGTTTTCAGCCTGTTTTCTCCAAGCAACACAACTGATGAAATCAGCTTCTCGTTCGCCTGAAGCGCTTTGAAAAGCTCGGTTTACTGCTAACGTAAAACGTGTAACAGCGATACCGGTTTGTGTATACTTGAGTTCAGGATCTTTTGTCAATCGCCCTACTAAAACAACTCGGTTAATCATTAGAATTCAACCTCCCTCATCATTTTGTAAGTTTCACCTGTTCATTATTCATATATGGATTAATCTTCAATGCGGACAGTCATATGACGAAGAATATCTTCGTTGATGTTCGCAAGACGTGTAAATTCATCGATTGCTTTAGTTTCGGCATTCAACTTAATTAGTTGATAGAAACCTTCACGTAGATCGTCGATTTCGTAAGCAAGACGGCGCTTGCCCCACTCTTTCGACTCGATGTTTTCTGCACCGTTAGAAAGAAGAACTTCGTCAAAACGTTCAATCAACGCTTTTTTCGCTTCATCTTCTACTGTTGGGCGGATAATGTACATAATTTCGTACTTTCTCATCTGTAGTCACCTCCTTATGGACTTGGGCCCTGCTGATTTCAGCGGGCAAGGAGTAAGTAATTATATTACTCACATCAGTACATATTAGCACAGTTCCATTCATCTTTCAACTATTTTCTTGTATACTTTTGAATAGAGGTGATTTTCATTGAATGAATTTCCTGTACCCGACAAAATAATTGAGATTGATTTACCAAAAGTGGCTAAGAGCAGCCTAGTTTTAACTGCAAGTGCTTTCCTTTTATTATGGTTTCTTAAAATTGTTATTGAAAGAGATTTTTCGTTTTCACTTAGCTTATGGACAGTTGTTTTTTTCATTATAGGCTATATCCTGCTGATCATTCTGCATGAATTATTTCACCTGCTTGGCTTCCGTGTATTTGGTGATGTCCCATGGAAAAAGATGATTGTTGGAGTTAATCTAAAAATGGGCATCGCGTATGCGACAACCGATCAACTTATGACAAACCGTGCTATACGAAAAGCGCTACTGCTCCCTTTTTGGACGACAGGTATTCTTCCAGCCGTTATCGGTCTTTATATTGGAAGTGGTTTGCTAGTCAGCCTGTCTGCTTTATTGATAGGCGGGGCAGCTGGCGACTTCGCTATGTATAAGGAGTTGAAAGAACTGCCCGACGATTGGGTTGTGAAAGATGATCCTGAATTACCGAAACTTTATGTCTATTCGCCTGACAAGGGAATTGAATTGGAGAACTACATTGAAAAATAAAAATGCCCCTCTGGAATGTTAGGTCTGCTGATTAACCATTTATTTATATGAAATGCTGGTGAGAAGGGCTTGATATCCTCTATTTTCACTGGACTATTTTCGGCTCGCTTTCGGGGAACTATTCATGTCAGATTTACTGAGGTGTCCTAGTGTGGCTAGTTGCCTGTCGCGTACCTACAATGTTCAAGTGTAAAATGCAGTTGTTTTGGAAGAAAAGAGTAGATGACATTCTATGGCGAGTGTAAGTGCCCGAAATTGCATCTTCGGGCACTCTTGCACGTTGTATAATGTGCTTCTTGCTTACTTTTAACAAAAAGTATACATCTAATCATGTGATGCATACTAGAAAGTGACACTTCTTTAATAAAAACAAGAAAAAACTATATAGAAAGCATCAGCCGCTAAAATTGCATCTTTGGCGGCTTTTCTCCAGTTAAGAAGCCAGCTATTCTTTCTTCCCAAAAAGCTTCAGAACTACGTATACTTATGAATTGGGAGCGCGACGGAAGAAGGACCACCATACGATTACCGAAAAAAATGTGTAGGGATGCGACCAAGTCGCATCCCTACACATCCAGACATCTCGATAATGATAGAGTAGTCGTTCAAACCAAAGCAATCCAAGTACAACGTTGCACGTAGCACCCAGTGTGATCAAGTTATTTGCTGGTTACTTTTGGCTAAGCAACAGACGTACTGGAATGTAACATTCCAAAGTAGCATTTATTCGTACTTAAACGTTAAAACGGAACAGCATAACGTCGCCGTCTTTAACAATGTACTCTTTTCCTTCAAGACGAACTTTTCCTGCCTCTTTTGCAGCAGCCATTGAACCTGTTGCAACTAGGTCATCATATGCCACTGTTTCGGCACGGATGAAGCCGCGTTCGAAGTCAGTGTGAATGATTCCAGCACATTGCGGTGCCTTCATCCCTTTACGGAATGTCCACGCACGAACTTCTTGTACGCCCGCTGTGAAGTATGTTGCAAAGCCAAGAAGCTTATAAGATGCTTTGATAAGTTGATCGAGGCCCGATTCCTTGATACCCAACTCTTCAAGGAACATCGCTTTTTCATCATCTTCAAGTTCAGCCATTTCTTCTTCGATTTTTGCACAAACAACAATTACTTGTGCGCTATCTTTTTCTGCAAATGCGCGGACAGCTTTAACATTTTCATTATTGTCTGCATCTGCAACTTCATCTTCCGCAACGTTTGCTACATAGAGCATCGGTTTAATCGTCAAAAGGTTCATCCCTTTTGCAAGGATAAGTTCCTCATCAGTAAACTCAACAGAACGAGCAGGTTTTTCATTTTCAAATGCTTCTCTTAATTTAATCAAGATTGGCTCTTCTGCCATTGCAACTTTATCTTTCTGTTTCACCATTTTGGTAACACGTGCCAATCGTTTTTCAACGGCTTCCATATCTGCAAGAATCAATTCAAGATTGATGATTTCGATATCATCGATTGGATCAACTTTACCAGCTACATGTGTTATATTTTCGTCTACGAAGCAACGGACAACCTGACAGATTGCATCCACTTCACGGATGTGCATAAGGAATTTATTCCCTAGCCCTTCACCTTTGCTTGCTCCTTCAACAATTCCTGCGATGTCTGTAAACTCAAATGCAGTCGGTACTGTTTTTTTCGGTGTTACTAGTTCTGTAAGTTTATCTAGTCTTTCATCAGGTACTTCAACGATTCCAACGTTCGGATCAATTGTACAGAACGGATAGTTTGCCGCCTCTGCCCCCGCTTTTGTAATCGCATTGAATAGTGTAGATTTACCTACGTTTGGTAGACCGACGATTCCAGCTGTTAATGCCATTCGTTCCACAACCTTTCATTTATATGTTCATTCTTTTACTCATACATTCCATATGCAACTCTTCCATTATAAGGACAGCAGGCCTAGTTGTCCATCTGCTAGCGGAACGCCTGGAATCTGAACAGCTTAAGATTCAGCCTTTACAAGCAACTTTTTCATCTTCTTCGCAAATTCATTGCGCGGAATCATTACGCTATGGCCACATCCTTCGCATTTAATTCGAATATCTGCCCCCATTCGAATAATTTTCCAAGAGTTCGTCCCACACGGGTGCTGCTTTTTCATCTCAACAATATCATTTAACCCAAAAACTTTTTCCACCATTTATCTACACCTCATTTTTCGGTTGATACATAACCATTTTTGGATATGGTATTTCAATACCATTCTGATCCAGGAATACTTTCAAGTCCCTGCGTAATTGCCTTGCAATTGCGTATTGCATCACAGGCTGGGTTTCTGCTGTAATTCTCATGATAATTTCAGATGCTCCCAAATCTTGTACGCCTACGATAATTGGCTGTGATATCAGCGCTTCATATCCAACAGATAAATTTGCAAGATACTCTTCCAACAGTTTTTCCGTTTTCGCGATGTCTGTTTCATATCCAAGTCTAATATCCACTATAGCCAGTGAATTATTAATTGAGTAGTTCACGACCTCTGAAATATTTCCGTTCGGGATGATATGTACTTCCCCGCCATACGCACTAATTTTTGTCGTACGTAAACCAATTTCTTCAACCGTTCCAACTGTTAAACCAATTTGTACATAATCACCCACAGAAAATTGATCTTCAAAAATGATGAAGAAACCGCTGATAATATCCTTCACAAGACTTTGGGCACCAAAACCGACTGCCAGACCTAACACTCCAGCCCCTGCAAGAATTCCTGTAACATTGATTGTAAAAGCAGAAAGGATTGCTAGAATTGCTGCGAAATAGACGACATATGACAATGTATTTTGAAGCAGCTTAACTAATGTTGTTTCACGGCGCTCTGTATGACGTAAAGCGCCTTTCAGTCTCACCTTGAATGCGCGGCGAATAACGCTTTTACCTATTTTCACTACAATAATGGATAGCAAGATAATGAAGATTACTTTAAGTCCTAGCATGCCAAGATCAAACCAAGTTTTCGAACTAAATAGTATGTTACCTACTTCTTCAGCATCTTCTTTCAACTTTTCAAAGTCTTCATTTATAGTTACTGCCACAATCCTCTTCCTTTCGTATAATAAATCACTTGCGAGCGTAGACTGAGTTATAAAAAAAAGAAATGGAGTTTTTTCATGCGATCTACTCTTTCTACACCATATGATTATCGCATTCACCATAAGGAAACGGGTGCCGTTTGGAAACTCAGTACATTATTCCTCCAGCACATTCCATTCGAAACCCAAGATCTCACTTTTTTCTGCATCGGAACCGATCGATCTACCGGTGACTCGCTAGGGCCACTTACCGGTTCTTTCCTATCCGAGTCTCCCCTGTTCCCATTCACTGTAATCGGGACATTGGAAAGTCCATTACATGCCTTAAATCTACAACAGCATATTGATGAAACCAGACTCACTAATCCCACTGCTTTCATCGTAGCAATTGATGCATGCCTAGGACAAGTAAGTTCTATCGGACAATTACTTTTCAATAGTGGACCTATACACCCTGGCAAGGCAGTCGGTAAGGAGCTACCCCCAGTTGGGGACGTATCCATTAAAGGCATAGTCAATATCGCCGGGTTCATGGAACATGCCGTTTTGCAAAGTACTCGCCTCTACCTTCCATACGAGATGAGCCGCACTATTGCTCGGGCATTGCAACTTGCACACGGGCGTCTTAAATCAAAAGAAGTGTACGATAGTAACAGCAACTCCAACAACAAGGATACCTGGAATCAGGTTGGCAACTCTCACTTTAGTCAAACCAATTAAATTCAAACCGATAGCCAAAATCATTAATCCACCTGTCGCTGTCATTTCAGAGATGAAAAAGTTCAGTAAATCATCCGGAACGAAGCGACTTATTTGAGTAGAAAATAACGTGATAATTCCTTGATAAAAAAATACAGGAATTGCAGCAAACGCGACACCAATACCTAGCGTTGAGCTTAAAATGATAGCAGTGAAACCATCAATAATCCCTTTCATGACGAGGACATCATGATCATTTCTCAGACCGCTATCGATAGCACCGATAATGGCCATCGATCCAACAACAAAAATCAACGTAGCTGTAACAAACCCTTGCGCAATGCCCGGACCTTTATCACTTGCCGGTATCTTGCTCTCCATCCAGTGTCCCAGATCATTCACTTTCTTATCGAGATCCATCCACTCACCAATTACTGCACCAACGACAATACTGATAATAACAATCAGTATTTGCGTACTTTCAAAAGTCATTTGTATGCCAATAACAGCAACCGCAAGCCCAATTCCATACATGACAGTCTCTTTCATCCGCTCGGGTATATTATGTAGAAATCTTCCTATGAACGCACCTGCAACTATTAAAAGAACATTCACAACTGTTCCAAATAAAATCACTTTTTCACTTCCTCTCAATCAAATACGTCGAGGCGTATTTGCGTCCAGATTTTTAATTGAGCTTGCTCAATTAACTCCCTTCAAAATCTGTGACATCCGCCGGAGGCTTTAACTTCATTCAGCGGGGTTGGATTCCCGCTGAGTAAAGTTAAAAATAAAACCTATTTTGCACAGTCGGCAAAATAGGTGCATCCTTATTCGTTCAATAATTCAAGAATACGTTCGAGATCATCTTCAGAGAAGAATTCGATTTCAATTTTACCTTTATTCTTTGTTTTCTTTATTGATACGTTTGTCCCAAAATAATCACGCAGATTTGACTCCCGCTCGGCAAGGAATAAGTCTTTACGCTTTTCTGGTTTAGTTTCACGTGGAACATCCTCATTCATTTTTTGAACCAGCTTTTCTAATTGGCGGACGTTAAGTCCTTCTCTTAGTAGCCGTTCTGCCACTAGAGCGATTTGTTCTTTCTTACGTAGACCAAGTAATGTTCGACCATGCCCCATAGAAATTTTACCTGCAGTAATATAATTTCTTACTTTTTCAGGCAATGAAAGTAAACGGACATGGTTTGCGATGTGAGGTCTACTTTTACCGAGTCTAAATGCTAGTTGTTCTTGTGTAAGACCTAGATTTTCCATGAGGCTTTGATAAGCTTCAGCCTCTTCTATTGGCGTTAGGTCTTCCCGCTGTAAGTTTTCAAGAATCGCAAACTCCATTGTTTCTTCGTCCGTCAAGATACGGACAACCGCTGGAACTTCAGTTAAGCCTGCCATTTGTGCTGCACGGAATCGTCTCTCACCTACAACAATTTCGTAGGCCGTTCCCATTTTCCGAAGAATAATTGGTTGAAGAATACCATGTTCTTTAATGGAAGCACTCAACTCTTGAATAGCATTTTCATCAAATACTTTCCTTGGTTGGTACGGATTGGCCTTAATACTTTTCACATGAATGTGTTCGACAGACTCTACTTTCGCTAGTGACTCTCCAGGAAATAAAGCATTTAATCCTTTTCCAAGACCTTTAGCCATTGCGAACCACTTCCTTTGCCAGATCTAAGTATACTTCTGCACCACGTGATCTTGAATCATAAATGATAATCGGTTCTCCATGACTCGGTGCCTCACTCAATCGTACATTTCTTGGAATAATCGTTTTGTATACTTTATCTTGAAAATACTTTTTCACTTCATCTATAACTTGAATCCCTAAATTTGTTCTTGCATCGAACATCGTAAGTAAGACGCCATCAATCATTAAGTCTTCATTTAAATGTTTTTGAACAAGCCGGATCGTACTTAGTAGTTGACTTAAACCTTCAAGCGCATAGTACTCACACTGGACTGGGATGATAATTGAATCAGCCGCGGTCAGTGCATTTATTGTTAGTAAACCAAGTGACGGTGGACAGTCGATAATGATGTAGTCATACAGATCTTTTGCTTCCTGAATAGCATGTTTCATCCGTACTTCTCTGGATATAGTTGAAACTAGCTCAATTTCTGCGCCTGCTAGGGATATAGTTGCCGGCACGATATCAAGGTTTTCTACTTTAGTCGAACGAATGACATCTTTTATATTAACATCATCTATTAGAATATCATAAATGCATTGTTGGACTTCCCCCTTGTTAACGCCTACCCCGCTCGTTGCATTCCCTTGCGGATCGGTATCAATCAAAAGAACTTTTTTGCCTATATGAGCAAGGCAAGCACTTAGATTTACGGATGTTGTCGTTTTTCCGACGCCTCCCTTTTGATTGGCTATCGCTATAATTCTGCCCACACCTGCACCTGCTTTCCTGCACTTTTATTATTCTTTTATTCTTTCAATTTTGTAACTTCTTCTAGTTTAACAAAAAAAACATTTTTTGTAGAGAAATATGTAGAAAAAAGACTCTTGCTATGTGAAGCAAGAGTCTTTTGTTAAAAAATAAGAAAGTATAAGTTTTTCAGGTCTATCAAGGCACTTGGACATTTCTTATTTCTTTTTCGGTATTTTAACAGTGATTATATAAAAATCATCTGAATCTTCTTCTTCTGTTTTTACATCTATCCCACTTTTAGTAACGAGAACTAGTGATTGTCTAATAGTATTAAGAGCAATTCGTACATCTTTACTTACCGATTTTCTCCGAGGTGCTGTCTTTTTATCTTTTACATTCTCTGGAGGGTGTAAAACCTGAAAGATTCTGGCTTCTAGTTGTTTGACATTCAACTGCTGTTCAATTACTTCCTTAAAAAGTTGTGACTGTAATTCGCTGTCCTTAATTGGAATAAGTGCTCTTGCATGTCGCTCCGATATTTCTTTTGTTAATATTCCATTCTTGATTTCATCGGGTAATTTCAGTAAACGCAATTTATTAGCAACAGTTGACTGACCTTTTCCTAGTCTTTGCGCTAACGCTTCCTGTGTTAAGGAATGAAGTTCAAGAAGTTTTTCATAGGCATATGCCTCTTCAATTGCAGTCAATTCTTCACGCTGTAAGTTTTCAATAAGTGCAATGGATGCAGTTTCTTTATCATCAAGGTTTCGAATGATCGCCGGTACTTCCGACCATCCCAATTTTTTCATTGCTCGATATCTACGCTCTCCAGCGATGATTTCATAATTTTCTTCACCCATTTTCCGAATGACGATTGGTTGAATGACACCATGCGTATGGATTGTCCTCGCAAGTTCTTCAATCTTATCTTCAGAAAATATTGTACGCGGTTGAAATTTATTTGGATTTATTAACTCGATTTTCACCTGTTCAATTACTTCGTGATGAACCTCTTCCACTACTAGTGGATCTAATTCTTTATCTCCACTCCCAAAAAATCGTGAAAACGGACTTTTCATTCCCGGCACCACCTTTTCAATACTGCTCCCTAATTCTACTAATTCGGCATGGCGATAGTATATCCTCTTTACTCATTGTTCCACGTGAAACAGTTCACTGAATTGGCATTTTATTCGGAATGCCTGGTTTACGAGGATATTTTTTAGGAGTGATTTTCTCTTTATCAAAAACAAAGATATTTCGTTCACTATTTTCAATTGGCAAAATAAATGAGTATTGTTTTTTAATGGTAGCCCCGAGAACAGAAAGTGCTTTTTTTGCATCTAAAAGTTCGTCTTCTGCGGCTGCTCCCTTCATCGCAATGAAGATTCCACCTTTTTTAGCTAGTGGTATACATAATTCAGCTAAGACAGACAGACGTGCAACCGCACGAGCAGTGACGATATCGAACTTTTCACGATACTTGGAGTCTTGTCCGAAGTCCTCAGCTCTTGCATGAACGAAATGCACATTTTCTAGCTGAAGTTCTTCAGCTAATACTTTCAGAAAACCAATTCTTTTATTTAATGAATCCACAATAGTCACGTCTAAGTTTGGAAAACAAATTTTCAAAGGAATACTTGGAAATCCAGCTCCCGCGCCTACGTCACAAATTGTTTTTGGTTCATTCAAATTAATATAAAAAGCCGCGGATATAGAATCATAGAAGTGTTTTAAATAAACTGAGGGCGCATCTGTAATCGCTGTCAAGTTCATCTTTTCATTCCACTCTACCAAGAGTTTAAAATACTGGTTAAACTGAGCTATTTGCGTTTCACTCAATTCAATACCTTGTTCTTTTAAAGCTTGTATAAATTGTGCAACATTCATCAATATTCCCCCTTAAGAAAAGCGTAAGCGGCCCGCCTAGATGCGACAGGCATAAGACGAAATGACGGCACGGCGCCCTTTGCCGTATAGTCAGATCGACTTATGACCCGAGCATCTGGCCGCTGGAGTCTAGACAATAAGAAAAGCGTAAGGCGTCGTTCAGCCCCGACAGGCACAAGACTGTTTACGTAGGAGGCGTACTACAGCCGCCGTAGTAAAAAGACTTGTGCCCCCGAGGAGCTGACGCCTGGAGCCTAGACAATAAGAAAAGCGTAAGCGGCCCGCCTAGATGCGACAGGCATAAGACGAAATGACGGCACGGCGTCCTTTGCCGTATAGTCAGATCGACTTATGACCCGAGCATCTGGCCGCTGGAGCCTAGACAATAAGAAAAGCGTAAGCGGCTTGTATTAACTAACATAACACAAGACCGCATTAGCTAATTTAACCCGAAATTTTGGCTATTCTTCCTTGTTCGATATAGACAAGAAGAATTGAAATATCGGCTGGATTAACGCCGGATATACGAGATGCTTGTGCAATGGATAATGGTCTTACTTCGCTTAGTACACTTTTAGCTTCCGTCGCGATTCCGGATATTGCATTATAGTCGATATTATCGGGTATTTTTTTGTTTTCTAGTTTTTTCATTTTATCTACTTGTTGCAATGATTTCTCAATATAACCTTCATACTTAATGAAGATTTCAACTTGCTCTTCTACTTCTTTTGATTTCTTTTCTTCTGGTGGAACCATTCTTTCTATCTGGCTATATTTTATTTCAGGACGTTTTAGAAGGTCTGCTGCTTTCATCGGCTCTCTAAGTTCTGAGCCGCCTGTTTCACGTATGATGTCTTGAACATCACTATTAGGCTTAATCGTCACTTTTCGCAGTCTGGCAATTTCTTCTTCAATCTGTTGCTTTTTAATAATATGCGCATCATGTCGTTCTTCACTAATCATCCCTATTTGGTACCCAATTTCAGTCAGGCGCATATCCGCATTATCATGACGCAACAACAGTCGGTATTCGGCACGTGATGTCAGAAGTCTATATGGCTCGCTTGTCCCTTTTGTAACAAGATCATCAATAAGAACACCTATATATGCGTCAGCACGTCCGAGGACACGTTCTTCTTTCCCGAGAGCACGGGAAGCTGCATTTATACCCGCCATGATTCCTTGACCTGCTGCCTCTTCATAGCCAGATGTACCGTTAAGCTGACCAGCTGTATATAAATTACGAATTCTTTTTGTTTCAAGTGTAGGCCATAGTTGCGTAGGGACAATTGCATCATACTCAATTGCATAACCTGCACGCATCATTTCCGCATTTTCAAGTCCTGGTACGCTTGCAATCAATTGTTTTTGAACGTGTTCCGGCAAACTTGTCGATAATCCTTGGACATACACTTCTTGCGTATTACGGCCTTCGGGCTCAAGGAAAATCTGATGACGTGATTTATCAGCAAATCGTACAATTTTATCTTCAATTGATGGGCAATAGCGGGGCCCTTTCCCTTTAATCATCCCGGAATACATCGGTGACAAGTGAAGGTTTTCATTAATAAGTTCATGTGTTCTTGGCGATGTATATGTCAGCCAACATGGTAGTTGATCAGTGATAAATTCAGTCGTTTCATAACTGAATGCCCACGCTGTATCATCTCCCGGTTGGATTTCAGTTTTGCTATAATCAATTGTTCTGCTATTCACACGGGGTGGTGTCCCTGTTTTGAATCGCACCATGTCAAAGCCAAGTTCGCGAATATTGTCTGCAAGTTTAATTGAAGGCATTTGGTTATTCGGTCCACTTGAATATTTCAGGTTACCAATAATAACTTCACCGCGCAGGAATGTCCCCGTTGTAATAATGACTGTCTTCGCACGGTAAATTGCACCGACTTGCGTAAGTACACCTTTTATTTCATCGTCTTCCACGATTAGTTCTTCTACAACACCTTGGTGAAGTAGTAGATTTTCCTGTTCTTCCAGGAGACGTTTCATTTCCGACTGGTAAAGGACTTTATCAGCTTGCGCACGAAGCGCTCGTACTGCTGGTCCTTTGCCTGTATTCAACATCCGCATTTGAATGTGTGTTTTATCAATTACTTTCCCCATTGCACCGCCCAGTGCATCAATTTCACGGACGACAATCCCTTTAGCGGGACCACCGAGTGACGGATTACATGGCATAAAGGCGATCATGTCGAGGTTCATTGTAAGTACGAGCGTTGTTGCACCCATTTTGGCAGCGGAAAGTGCCGCCTCAACTCCCGCATGGCCAGCTCCAATAACAATAACATCGAACGTGCCTGCTTCAAATTTGGGCATGTTCTTTTCCTTCTTTCTATTAAAGTCATTCAAAAAGCTCGATGAAAAGTAGAAGCGGGCTACTGCGCTAGGCAGGCCCCCTCTTTCCATTCACTCTTGTTGAACACTTATCTTATTTTATTTTCCGAGGCAGAATTGAGAAAATAGTTCATTGAGTAGACCGTCTTGGACCGTGTCTCCGATAATTTCACCAAGAATTTCCCACGTCCGTGTAACGTCAATTTGAATCATATCGACTGGAACACCTGCTTCAGCAGCCGCGAGTGCGTCTTCAATCGTGGCACGCGCATTGTGTAATAGTGCGATATGTCGTGCATTCGATACATATGTGAAATCGCCTGATTCAAGATTTCCTTCGAAAAAGAGTCCGGCAATTGCTTCTTCCAGTTCATCTACCCCTTCGTCTTTCACGAGAGAGGTCGTGACAACTTTGCCCGTTCCGGCATGTTCCATCACTTTTTGCATGTCAATTTTTTGTGGAAGATCGGTTTTATTGATAACAAAGATTGTATCCATTCCCGATACCACTTCAAATAGTCGTTCGTCTTCTATCGATAACTCTTCAGAACTGTTAAGGACGAGTAGAATTAAATCCGCTTCCTTCAACACTTTCCTCGATTTTTCGACGCCGATTCGTTCCACAATATCTTCTGTTTCTCTGATTCCAGCTGTATCGACAAGACGAAGTGGAACACCTCGCACATTAACGTACTCTTCAATAATATCACGCGTCGTCCCCGCAATGTCGGTTACGATTGCTTTATTTTCTTGAATGATGCTATTTAGTAAGGAAGACTTCCCTACATTGGGTCTACCAATAATAACAGTAGATAGACCTTCTCGCAGAATTTTCCCTTGAGATGAAGTTTTCAACAACTTATCAATTTCATTTCTCACCCACATACTTTTTTCAATCATTAGCGGGATTGTCATTTCTTCGACGTCGTCGTACTCCGGATAATCGATATTTACTTCAACTTGCGCCAACGTTTCAATAAGCGCTTGTCGCAATCCCCCGATTAACCGAGAAAGTTTTCCTTCCATCTGATTGAGTGCAACATTCATGGCACGGTCTGTCTTCGCACGAATAAGATCCATGACCGCTTCGGCTTGAGACAAATCGATTCGTCCATTAAGGAATGCACGTTTTGTGAATTCACCGGGTTCTGCAAGACGCGCCCCTTGCTTGAGCACTAATTGAAGAACACGGGTGACCGCAACAATTCCTCCATGACAGTTCACTTCTACGACGTCTTCACGTGTAAATGTTTTTGGTGCTTTCATGAGAGAAACCATTACTTCTTCGACAGTTTCCTCAGTTGATGGATCTATTAAATGACCATAATGGATTGTATGTGATTGTTCTTCATTTAGCCTCTTACCAGACGGTGAACGGAAAATACGATCCGCTATTTGGACAGCTTCGTCCCCACTTAACCTGACGATGGCAATTGCACCTTCCCCCATTGGAGTAGAGATGGCAGCTATTGTATCAAAATGCACGTTTTTCACCTTCCTGACTTGGTTACTCACATGTGGATAACCTATTTCCGACACGACTATCTAACATAATATATTATCACAAATCCATCCATCCTCCTAGTGTCGCAATTTAAATAATGTGGATAAGTTAAGATGTCTTTACAATATAATACAAAAAAGTCCCGCAGAGACAGCGTTCGTCTTTGCGGGACTTTTTTTCACCTAACAGATTCAATGACTAAATACCTGAATGGATCAGAGCCCTCTGAATATGTTTCAATATCCATGCGCCGTGATAAAGCATTATGGATGACTTTCCTTTCATAGGAAGCCATCGGTTCTAACTGGATTCTTTTCCCAGTACGAACTGCTTTATCAGCCATTCGTTCTGCTAATTGTTCCAAAGATTGTTCGCGACGCTCCCGATAATCACCGATATCTACCCGGACGACCTTGAATTGACTTGCCAATTTGTTTGTTACAAGCTGCGATAATTGCTGGAGTGCATTTAACGTTTGTCCTCGTTTTCCAATCAGTAATGCAGCTTTTGCACTTTCCATTTGAAAAGTAACATATTTACCTTTGATTTCATGGCTGATTTGAATGTCATCGACACCCATTCCAATTGCAATCATTTTTAAATAGTTTTCTGTTTCTTCTATCGCAGTTTCATCAGACAATCCTTCAATTTGGACTTCCTCTTTCTCCACAGGAGGTTTAACAGATTCACTAATAACTTCAATCTCAGTTGGCTGTATCTCCATTAGAGGTTTTGCTTCTTCAAGGACGGAAGGTTCTTCAAAGTTCATAATAGTTACGGTTACTTCAGCTTCTTTTGCACCGAAACCTAGAAATCCTTTTCTCCCTTGATTGATCACTTCGACTTTTACTTCATCACGCGTAACGCCAAGTACTGTCAATGCTGATGAAATCGCTAATTCAACCGTGGTTCCCCTTCGCGTCGTCCTTGTCATTTCCGTTTCCCTCCCACTTTTACAAGTTCCACTTCCTTTTTCTTAAATGGTTTGTAAATGAAGATGTTTTGGATAATTGAAATGATATTACCGATTACCCAGTAAAGTGAAAGTGCTGCTGGTAAGAATGAACCGAAGATCATAATCATAAACGGCATGATATACATCATTACTTTCATCTGTGGGTTGTCCATTGCAGGACCTGTACGTAAAACGATAAACTGCATAGCTCCTGCTAAAACTGCAAGTGTAATACTTGGCGCTGCAAGTTCAAACCATAAGAAGTTTCCAATATCGTATGTGACATTCATTCGGCTGATCGCATGATAGAAACCGAATAGAATTGGCATTTGGATTAAGACTGGTAAACAGCCTGCCGCCGGATTGATTTTTCGTTCCGACATAATTTTTTGCATTTCTTCACGGTACTTTTGTTGTGTAACTGCGTCTTTTGATTTGTATTTCTCTTTGAGTGCTTTCAGTTCAGGTTGGATTTCCTGCATCCGTTTTGAACTTTTTGTCTGTTTGATCATTAATGGAAGCAAGACAAGTCGAATGATGATTGTAACTGCAACAATACCGTACCCGTATGTGCCGAGTATGTCTTTAAATGTCGTTATTAGGGAAACTAACGGCCAGACGACAAATTTGTTCCAAAATCCTTCACTGTCCTCGTAAATCGGTTGTTGGAATTCCGAACATCCCGCAAGAAATACCGACAATGCCGTCAGTATAAGGATTAATGCTAACTTCTTTTTCAAATCAGTTCCCCCAAATCTTATCTTATTCAATTAATTCTCTTCAAAATCTGTGACATCCGCTGGAGGCTTTTGGCCAACAGGATGTTGGTTACTCAGGCGTTGCCGCAGTACGCGGCGATTTTAGCCAGAGTTCCTTAATTTTCAGTAGGGGTTTCGACCCCTGCCGAGTGAAGTTAAAAGGCCCTATCGACCGATACTAACAGTTTATCACGTTCATATACTTCCTTCTACTTCTTTAAGACACGAGAAATACGCAGAACGTGCTGCAAACTTTTTTTTGTTTCATGAAAATCTAATGTGGCCGCCTGATGTCTGGCGATGATGACATAATCCATATCGTTGCGCAGTTCGTCTTTCATTTCCAGGAAGGACTGTCGTAAATACCGTTTGATCCTATTCCGCGCGACTGCATTACCTACTTTTTTGCTGACGGACAGACCAATCCTGAATTCTGGCTGGTCTTCCTTCCTATAGGAATACACAACAAATTGCCGATTAGCAAACGACTTCCCTTTTTTGAATACTTCTTGGAATTCCTCATTCGTCTTTATCCGTTGACGTCTGTTCATCTCATGCACCTGCTCCGTCATCTATGATTATAGTTCTTCATTAATAAACAAGAAAAAAGACCACTGAAATGTCAGTGGCCTTATGCTGATAGGACTTTTCTTCCTTTACGACGACGAGCTGCTAGAATTCTGCGTCCGCTTTTCGTGCTCATTCTTTCACGGAAGCCGTGAACTTTACTACGCTTACGTTTATTTGGTTGGTAAGTACGTTTCATCTTTTAAGACACCTCCTGCATTGATTGTCTATTTATTACTGTGACAGTCTTGAATAGTATATCGGATTTCCAAGGTAAAAGTCAACCCTTTCCTGTTCGACAGTAATTTAGGCCATTTAGTTTCTCTGATTTCGTCCCAATAAGTTATCCACGGTTTCTTCCGCTAATTCCAGATAGTGATGTGGATAGTATTTTCTCAAGTTTTTTTATGCACACTGCTTATCGACATCTTCCTCACATACCAAGGCCTGTGGATAAAGATTTCATCCACAACCACTTGCGCTGTGGATAAGGTTCAGGACTCCTTGTAATCCACAACATATCCTGTTACAATGAGATGAATTTGTTATGCACATAATTTTATAGCATTTTTGTTATCCACAGTTGTTAATACATTGTGGATAATTTTTTCAACACTTTTGCGTAATTGTTATCCACACGACGGAAAACTGTGTATAATACATATCCTCGGGTTTTTTATTTTCATTGTAAAGGAGGCACACGTTTGGACCACTTAGAAGAATTATGGATCGAAGTTTTGTCGAAGGTTGAGCAGAAAATTTCAAGACCTAGTTTTGAAACTTGGCTAAAGTCGACAAAACTGATGTCTTATGGCGAAGAAAATGTCACAATCGCCGCACCGAATTCATTTGCAAAAGATTGGCTTGAAAACCACTATGTACATCTTATTACTGGTATTCTATCCGAATTGACCGGCGAAGACCGAATCATTCAGTTCGTTGTTCCTAAAAACATGGAAGAAAATGATTTCATGCTACCTAAACCGACCGTTAAACCTATAGAAAAAGTTCCATTAACGTCGGCACCTGGCATGCTTAATCTAAAATATACGTTTGACACATTCGTCATTGGTTCAGGAAATCGTTTTGCCCATGCAGCGTCACTTGCCGTTGCTGAAGCACCAGCGAAAGCCTATAATCCGCTGTTTATCTATGGGGGTGTTGGGCTTGGAAAGACACACTTAATGCACGCAATTGGACATTATGTACTCGAACAGAACCCCTCAGCAAAAGTCATGTATCTTTCATCTGAGAAGTTTACAAATGAATTCATTAACTCTATTCGTGATAATAAAGCTGTCGAGTTCCGTAATCGTTATCGGAATGTAGACGTGCTCTTAATAGATGATATTCAATTCCTTGCGGGAAAAGAACAAACACAAGAAGAATTTTTCCATACATTCAACACACTCCATGAGGAGTCAAAACAGATTGTTATTTCAAGTGACCGACCTCCAAAAGAAATTCCAACACTTGAGGACAGACTTAGATCCCGCTTTGAATGGGGTCTTATCACAGACATAGCACCTCCAGACCTGGAAACACGCATCGCAATTTTGCGCAAAAAGGCAAAGGCTGATGGGCTTGTTGATATTCCAAATGAAGTCATGCTGTACATTGCCAACCAAATTGACTCAAACATACGTGAGCTTGAGGGGGCTCTTATACGCGTTGTCGCCTACTCATCACTCGTCAATTCGGATATCAATACGGATCTTGCTGCGGAAGCCTTGAAAGATATTATTCCTAATTCAAGACCGCGTACTGTAACGATTCTTGATATCCAAAAAGCAGTTGGAGAGCACTTTGACATACGTCTAGAGGATTTTACTGCGAAGAAAAGAACGAGGGCGATTGCATTTCCCCGACAGATTGCCATGTTTTTATCCAGAGAACTTACGGATTTCTCCCTACCTAAGATTGGATCTGAATTCGGAGGACGAGATCATTCCACTGTCATTCACGCACACGAGAAGATTAGGCAAATGTTAAAGGATGATCAAGCTTTGCAACAAGACGTTCAAGATATTCGTAATGTTCTTGGTAGAGGATGACCTGTGCATAACATATAATAAGTAGTGCACACCTACAAACAGGTTATACACATGTGGAAAACGTTCAGGCTCAAAGGGAAAATAGACTTACCAACATATCCACAGCCCCTACTACTATTACTATTACTTTATTAATAACTAATACTATATATATTAAGCGAGGGTATAGAATGAAATTTGAAATTATGAGAGATAAGTTGCTTGATGGATTAAGCGATGTTATGAAAGCCATCAGTCAAAAAGTTGCGATTCCAATTTTGACAGGAATAAAGATTGAAGTGGACGAAAAAGGAATGACATTAACAGGAAGTGATTCCGATATTACGATCTGTACATTCATACCTGCAGAAGATAACGGAGAACAAATTATTCAAGTTGTAGAAAAAGGAAGCATCGTGCTGCAAGCTAAAGTATTTAGCGAAATCGTACGAAAACTACCTACGAATGAAGTAACAATAGAAGTTGCAAATGGACTTCAAACACATATTCAATCCGGTAAGTCTGAATTCCATCTAATTGGACTAGATCCAGAAGATTACCCGGTTCTACCAGAAGTAAAAGATGACTATCTATTTTCATTGCCAGCGGATCTGATGAAATCAATCATTCGAGAAACGGTCTTTGCCGTGTCTCAACAAGAAACTAGACCAGTATTAACAGGTGTCCTTTGGGAAGTAAAAGATGGGGGACTTGCTTGTATCGCTACTGATAGCCATAGATTGGCAAGAAGACTGACGATACCTGAAGATATGCCAGAAGTTCCATTCAGTGTCGTTATTCCTGGTAAAAGTCTTCAGGAACTAAATAAGATTTTGCCTGATAACGGTGAACTTGTGGATATTGTCATTGCAGATCAACAAGTGTTATTCAAAACACGTGGTGTGTTATTTTACTCACGCCTATTGGAAGGCAATTACCCAGATACATCACGTCTTATCCCGTTAGAATATAAAACATCAGTAACGGTGAATGGCCGACTTCTTCTTCAGGCAATTGATAGAGCATCCCTTCTAGCACGTGAAGAACGGAACAACATTGTTCGCTTCTCTGCCAATGAAGGTAAAGTTATTGAAATCTCTTCAAATTCACCTGAAGTAGGTAAGGTTGAAGAATTGGTTGAAGCTATTGGCGTAACAGGAGAAGAATTGAATATTTCTTTCAGTGCTAAATATATGATGGACGCATTGAAAGCAATCGATGGACAAGACATAACGATTCAATTTACGGGAGCTATGCGACCGTTCATCTTGAAATCAGTTGATGACGATTCAATCTTGCAACTTATTCTCCCTGTACGAACATACTGAATCTTGAAGGATAGTCACTTATTTGACTATCCTTTTTACTTACTGCCGAAAGTCGGCTAAAATAGAAAGACAGACTAACTTGCGAAAGGTTGAGACTCTATGGAAAATCTTACAATCGATACAGAGTTCATAACTCTAGGGCAACTATTAAAAATGACGAATACAATTAGTTCAGGTGGTATGGCTAAATGGTTTCTGGATGAATACATTGTCTACGTCAATGGCGAGGAGGAACAGCGACGAGGTAAAAAACTTCGTGATGGAGATATCGTTAAAATTCCCAATGTCGGCACATATAAAGTAACTGAACTAACAGACGGTCAAACGGATGTATATTGAACGACTTGCATTAATCGATTACCGGAATTATGAATCACTTGACCTTTCATTCTCCCCACAAATCAATGTGTTAATTGGGGAAAATGCCCAGGGGAAAACAAACATCATGGAAGCAATCTATGTACTTTCTATGGCGAAATCGCATAGAACTTCAAATGATCGTGAATTAATACGCTGGGACCAAGAATATGGTAAAATAGAAGGGGACATACAACGTAAATATGGACGGCTGCCATTAGAATTGGTCATTTCGAAAAAAGGCAAAAAAGCGCGTGTCAATCATCTTGAACAAAAACGCCTTAGCTTGTACATTGGCCAATTAAATGTCGTCATGTTTGCTCCTGAAGATTTAAATCTTGTAAAGGGTAGTCCCCAGGTAAGAAGACGGTTTCTAGATATGGAAATCGGTCAAATTTCACCAACCTATTTACATGATCTTTTAACATTTCAAAAAATACTCAAACAGCGCAATGCAATTTTAAAAGACAATCGGGGAAAACAAAGCCTTAACGATGTCATGTTTGATATTTATACAGAGCAGTATATTCAAGTAGCCGTCCAAATTATTCGTAAAAGGTTTTATTTCATGGAACTTTTACAAAAATGGGCAGAACCGATTCATAAAGGAATCTCTCGTGGTATTGAATCCCTTCAAGTTTCTTATGGAACACTAAAAGAACTTGATTCGGGACAGACTGTGGAACAGATGCAGTCGATACTCGGTCAGCGATTGCTTGAGGCAAGACGCCGTGAACTAGATCGCGGTATGACCTTGATTGGGCCACATAGAGACGATCTTCACTTTTTCGTAAACGGCTATGACATCCAAACGTATGGATCGCAGGGACAGCAGCGAACAACAGCGCTGTCCCTTAAACTTGCGGAAATAGAACTTGTAAAGCAAGAAGTCGGAGAAGCACCTGTTCTTCTTTTGGACGATGTCCTGTCTGAACTTGATGATTACCGACAATCCCATCTCTTGAACACAATTCAAGGAGAAGTGCAGACAATTGTCACGACGACGAACGTAGCGGGGATTGACCATGAAACAATTCGTCAGGCAGACATATTCGAAGTTACAGCGGGCGAAGTCGCTAAAAGAGAGGAATGACGATTGAGTCATCCCTTTAAATAAAAAAGCAGCAATACAAATGTTAGACGTTCGGAAAGGGAAGGTGAACAGTTTGGCAATGGAAGAGAAAGATATGCAGATGGCTTATGATGAAAATCAAATCCAAGTCTTAGAAGGATTAGAAGCTGTCCGCAAACGTCCAGGTATGTATATCGGGACAACAAGTTCTAGAGGACTTCACCATCTTGTATGGGAAATTGTTGATAATAGTATCGATGAGGCACTTGCAGGTCACTGTGACCATATCGAAGTGACGATGGAAAAAGGCGATTGGATCCGAGTCGATGATAATGGCCGCGGTATTCCAGTAGGTACTCAGGAATCTACAGGTCGACCTGCAGTCGAAGTTATTATGACTGTACTTCATGCCGGTGGTAAATTTGGCGGTGGAGGTTATAAGGTTTCCGGTGGTTTGCACGGAGTTGGTGCATCTGTCGTGAACGCGCTGTCCGAAACGACAGAAGTGTATGTAAGACGTGACGGGGAAGTCCATTTCATCGAATTTGAACGTGGTGCTGTGTCAAAAGAGCTTAGTGTAATCGGTACTACTGATGAAACTGGAACAAGAATCCGCTTCAAAGCAGACCCAGAAATTTTCACGGAAACAACAGTATATGAGTATGATATTCTGGCCAACCGACTTCGTGAGCTTGCTTATCTAAACCGTGGTCTGCGAATCACGATTACCGATGAGCGTGGTGAAGAAGAACGAAGCGACATTTATTACTACGAAGGCGGCATCAAGTCGTACGTTGAACACTTGAATAAAAACAAAGAGCCTATTCATGATGAACCTATATACATTGAAGGCGAAAAAGATGGAATTTCAATCGAAATCGCCATGCAATACAATAGTGGCTATGCAGAAAATCTGTTTTCATTTGCCAATAATATCAATACTTATGAGGGTGGTACGCACGAATCAGGCTTTAAAACAGCACTGACACGCGTTATTAACGACTATTCCCGGAAAAATGGTGTGCTGAAAGAAGCTGATCCAAACTTGTCTGGTGATGATGTACGTGAAGGACTAACGGCCATCATCTCGATTAAACACCCGGATCCGCAATTTGAGGGACAGACGAAAACAAAACTGGGTAACTCAGAAGTTAGTACGATCACTAACTCATTATTTTCAGAAGGATTCCAACGATTCCTGCTTGAAAATCCGACAACATCACGTCAAATCATCGATAAAAGTCTTATGGCAGCACGAGCACGTCTTGCTGCAAAAAATGCGCGTGAATTTACACGCCGGAAATCGGCACTTGAAGTGTCGAGTCTTCCAGGTAAACTGGCAGACTGTTCTTCACGTGACCCAGCTATAAGTGAATTGTATATCGTTGAAGGTGACTCGGCGGGTGGTTCAGCTAAAATGGGACGCGACCGCCACTTCCAAGCAATTCTTCCGCTTCGAGGAAAAATCTTGAACGTCGAAAAGGCACGTCTTGACCGTATTTTAGGTAACTTAGAAATCCGTGCGATGATTACAGCACTTGGTACAGGCATCGGAGAAGAATTCGATCTTTCCAAGGCACGCTATCATAAACTTGTAATTATGACTGATGCAGATGTCGATGGAGCGCATATTCGTACGCTTCTTTTAACCTTCTTCTTCCGCTTTATGCGACCGCTTATCGAAGCAGGGTATGTTTATATTGCTCAGCCGCCACTTTATCGTGTGAAACAAGGGAAGGTTCAGGAGTATTGCTATACTGAAGAAGAACTCCAAGAGATTATTGGACGACTTCCTCCCATGCCGAAACCCGTTATTACCCGGTATAAAGGTCTGGGGGAAATGGATGCAACGCAATTATGGGATACAACAATGGACCCTGATCAGCGTACACTGCTCCAAGTTCACCTTGAAGATGCGTTTGATGCGGATTCAACATTCCAACAGCTTATGGGAGATGAAGTCGAACCACGACGCAAATTCATCGAAGAGAATGCAATGTACGTGAAAAATATAGATACCTGATTGGCTAGTTGAAATGAAAAAAACTATATGTATTGAACAAAGGATTGTCCATAATAACTGAGCGAAAGAGCCGAAGCCCTGAGAACGGTGAGGCTGCTTCGCTTAAGGTGTGAGGCATCCCCTAGCGAGTTCAATGGAATATTTTAGATCAGCATATCTAGTCAAGTAGTCGAACTATCTTTTCCTAAGGATTTTTGAGTTGAAAGGAGTCTAACAATAATGGCAGATATGCCGCAACGTGGTGTTAAGGGAATTAACATTAGTACAGAAATGAAGACATCTTTTCTTGATTATGCAATGAGTGTCATCGTTTCACGTGCGCTCCCTGATGTGAGGGATGGTTTAAAGCCGGTCCATCGCCGTATTCTGTATGCAATGCAGGATCTCGGAAATACCGCAGATAAACCGCATAAGAAATCCGCACGTATTGTCGGAGACGTCATCGGTAAGTATCATCCGCATGGCGATAGTGCTGTGTATGACACGATGGTACGGATGGCCCAAGATTTCAACTACCGTTATATGCTCGTTGATGGTCATGGTAACTTTGGTTCTGTCGATGGAGATGGTGCAGCTGCGATGCGGTATACGGAATCTCGTATGTCGCGTATTGCAATGGAACTTCTTCGAGATATTAATAAAGATACTGTTGATTACCAAGATAACTATGATGGACAAGAAAGAGAGCCGATTGTTCTTCCAAGCCGATATCCGAACTTACTCGTTAACGGGACAACCGGTATTGCGGTCGGAATGGCAACTAATATTCCTCCGCATCATCTTGGAGAAACAATTGATGCTGTCCTTGCACTTGCTGACAATCCTGCAATTACAACAGAAGAATTGTTGGAAATTATTCCAGGTCCAGACTTTCCAACTGGTGGGATCATTCTTGGTCGTAGCGGAATCAGAAGAGCTTATGAAACTGGGCGGGGTTCGGTTATCATTCGAGGCAGAGTCGAAATTGAACAGCAGTCGAACGGCAGGGAAACAATCCTTGTACATGAGCTGCCTTTCCAGGTAAACAAGGCACGTCTGATTGAAAAAATTGCTGAGTTGGTACGTGATAAGAAAATCGATGGCATTACTGACCTACGCGATGAATCGGATCGTACCGGAATGCGAATAGTGATGGAAGTACGTCGTGACGCAAATGCCAACGTACTGTTAAATAATCTGTACAAACAAACCGCATTGCAATCTAGTTTTGGTGTCAATATGCTGGCACTCGTTGATGGTCAACCAAAAATCCTTGCATTAAAGGAGATTTTGTTCCATTATCTTGAACACCAAAAAGTTGTAATCCGTAGACGTACTCAGTACGATCTGAAAAAAGCGGAAGATCGCGCACACATTTTAGAAGGACTACGCATAGCACTTGATAATATCGATAGAATCATCACCCTTATCCGTGCATCTAAAACAACAGATGAAGCAAAAACAGGGTTGATGGATCAATTTAATTTATCTGATCGTCAAGCGCAGGCTATCCTTGATATGCGTCTTCAACGTTTGACAGGACTTGAGCGGGACAAAATTGAAAGTGAATACGAAGCGTTGCAACTCCTTATGTCTGAACTCCGTGCAATTCTTGCAGACGAATCAAAATTGCTTGAGATTATTCGTGAGGAATTGCTCGAAGTGAAAATCCGCTTTGAAGATAAACGTAGAACGGAAATTACACTGGGCGGCGCTGAAATGATTGAGGACGAAGATCTTATCCCAGTCGAAAACTCAGTACTGACACTCACACATAATGGTTACATTAAACGTTTGCCTGCTAATACGTACCGTAGCCAGCGTCGTGGAGGTCGCGGTATACAAGGGATGGGTACGAATAACGACGACTTCGTTGAACATTTATTGAATACGTCGACGCACGATACCATCTTGTTCTTCACAAGCAGAGGACGGGTATTCCGTACGAAAGGCTATCAAGTGCCTGAATTTAGCCGGACTGCAAAAGGTTTACCGATCATTAACTTGTTAGGTGTCGATAAAGACGAGAAAGTAACAGCCATGATTCCTGTAGATGCATTCGAGGATGACAAATACTTATTCTTCTCGACTCGTAACGGGGTTGTTAAACGTACACCTGTTTCCGAATTTGCTAATATCCGTTCAAATGGATTGATAGCACTTACCCTTCGAGGCGATGATGAACTTATCGGCGTCAAAATGACTAAAGGCGATGAAAACATTTCCATTGGTACGAAGGATGGCATGTTAATCAAATTCAATGAGACAGATATTCGTTCTATGGGTCGGATAGCAGGTGGAGTCCGTGGTATCCGTCTTCGCGAAGGCGACATTGTAATTGGTATGGATACAGTGAATGAAGGCGATGAAATTCTAGTTGTCACAGAAAAAGGATTCGGAAAACGTACGCCAGAAGATGAATACCGTATTCAAACTCGTGGCGGTTACGGTCTGAAGACATTGAATGTGACAGAACGCAATGGTCTTCTTGTTGCGATGAAGACAGTAGATGGTACTGAAGATCTAATGCTGATTACGATACATGGCATTTTGATCCGTATGGACATTGACGATATTTCTGTTATTGGACGCAGTACGCAGGGAGTACGTTTAATCCGCCTAGGAGAAGATGAACTTGTCGCGACTGTTGCAAAAGTTGTGAAAGAAGAAGAGGAAGAAGAACTCGACGACAATATTGTTGAAGAGAATGAAGTCTCTTCTGAAAATAATGAAGACATCGGGTTATCTACTATTGAGATAGACGATGAAGATACGGAATCTTAAGTAAAAAGGTTATTGAAATGGTCGATATGGCCATTTCAATAACCTTTTTTTTACGCCTATTTATACAATCCCGTCGTTTAATTGAAATATTTAGAGTATGATAGAAAGAACTATAAGGTGAAGGTAGGTAATATTGATGGCTGAAAACTATGTAAAAACAAGTGACCTGCGCCCGGGCATAATTACAAGTGAAGATATATATATA
>NZ_JBBOTP010000001.1:1637500-1640000 GCF_038005665.1 Sporosarcina sp. FSL K6-5500 | reverse complement strand
ACCGCAAACCGACACAGGTAGGCGAGGAGAGAATCCTAAGGTGATCGAGAGAACTCTCGTTAAGGAACTCGGCAAAATGACCCCGTAACTTCGGGAGAAGGGGTGCTCTGGTAGGGTGTTAAAGCCCGAGAGAGCCGCAGTGAATAGGCCCAGGCGACTGTTTAGCAAAAACACAGGTCTCTGCAAAACCGCAAGGTGAAGTATAGGGGCTGACGCCTGCCCGGTGCTGGAAGGTTAAGAGGAGAGGTCAGCGCAAGCGAAGCTTCGAATTGAAGCCCCAGTAAACGGCGGCCGTAACTATAACGGTCCTAAGGTAGCGAAATTCCTTGTCGGGTAAGTTCCGACCCGCACGAAAGGCGTAACGATCTGGGCACTGTCTCAACGAGAGACTCGGTGAAATTATAATACCTGTGAAGATGCAGGTTACCCGCGACAGGACGGAAAGACCCCGTGGAGCTTTACTGTAACCTGATATTGAATTCCGGTGCAGCCTGTACAGGATAGGTAGGAGCCTTGGATTCCGGAGCGCTAGCTTCGGATGAGGCGTTGGTGGGATACTACCCTGGCTGTATTGGACTTCTAACCCATGCCCCTTATCGGGGCAGGAGACAGTGTCAGGCGGGCAGTTTGACTGGGGCGGTCGCCTCCTAAAGAGTAACGGAGGCGCCCAAAGGTTCCCTCAGAATGGTTGGACATCATTCGTAGAGTGCAAAGGCATAAGGGAGCTTGACTGCGAGACCTACAAGTCGAGCAGGGTCGAAAGACGGGCTTAGTGATCCGGTGGTTCCGCATGGAAGGGCCATCGCTCAACGGATAAAAGCTACCCCGGGGATAACAGGCTTATCTCCCCCAAGAGTCCACATCGACGGGGAGGTTTGGCACCTCGATGTCGGCTCATCGCATCCTGGGGCTGTAGTCGGTCCCAAGGGTTGGGCTGTTCGCCCATTAAAGCGGTACGCGAGCTGGGTTCAGAACGTCGTGAGACAGTTCGGTCCCTATCCGTCGCGGGCGCAGGAAATTTGAGAGGAGCTGTCCTTAGTACGAGAGGACCGGGATGGACATACCTCTGGTGTACCAGTTGTCTTGCCAAAGGCATCGCTGGGTAGCTATGTATGGACGGGATAAATGCTGAAAGCATCTAAGCATGAAGCCCCCCTCGAGATGAGATTTCCCATTACGCAAGTAAGTAAGATCCCTCAAAGAAGATGAGGTTGATAGGTCTGGGGTGGAAGCACGGCGACGTGTGGAGCTGACGGATACTAATCGATCGAGGACTTAACCAATTTTGAAAAGGGCTTGATTACCCTGGTTTTGTGTAGCACAATGTCTGTTTTATTCAGTTTTGAGCGAACAAGCTCAAAGAGTCTGGTGACGATTGCGAAGAGGTCACACCCGTTCCCATCCCGAACACGGAAGTTAAGCTCTTCAGCGCCGATGGTAGTTGGGGGTTTCCCCCTGCGAGAGTAGGACGTCGCCGGTCTCATTGAAAGGTCATTACCTTATAGGTAGTGGCTTTTTTTGTGTTAATTCTTAATTTTCAATAATGATTTGAGGTCGTGTTTGGCGATAAGTAGAAGTATAAAGTCGAAACATTCGCCTATCGTCAAAATGTGAATCTGACCTTATACTATGTTACGTCTGTTAATTAACCACTATCTTAAATAAAGCACCTGTAAGAAATGCACAAAAGTCTACATGTAACCTTGTCCAGTTCCGGCTTGCTTTGGACGATATGATCACGCCACCTTTACCGCGAGTTAAAGGTGGCTGGAAATGAATGCTTCACCCCAGCCACATCTTTTTGGGAGGAATTTCAATTCATTTCTCCTTGGTCATCCTGTTACGATTATCTGTCCATCGCATACCTCCAAAGTTCAAATGAAAAATGCCACTATTTTGGAAGAGGAACGAATAACTGTCTTTCTAGAGAGGAAAGTGGTTATGCACTTGTTCCCAAAAGCTTTAGCACTTCGCATACTAGAATGTTTGGAGAGTGACGGATGAACGACCACCCTACATAGCAGAAATCCCTATAATGGGTACAGTAGTCATTCAGTCCAAATCAACCCAACAGCACCTGTAGATGGGGCTTCTAGTGTTTAATCACAAAAGTAAGAAGTCATTACTGGTTAACTGTGGGTAATCAACACATGTGGTACTATGTTATATTTTAAAGTTGATTTAATGAAAAATTAAAATAGACTTGGATCTACAATAGTAGATCCAAGTCTATTTCGCTATAAATTATGAGAGCGGAATGTTTAATAAGTGCATCCCCTAGTTTTCATGCACAATTTCGATTCTGTTAAATCCTCCAAACTGTGGATTTGAATCTAATTGAGTATAGTAGCTTACATCTATTTCGTCACCTACAGTTAAAGTCCCAGGAACGTCTTTCATAGGTAGCCATACCGATGATGTTCGTTGTTCCCATGTCAGAGATTCAGTTGGATTCCAATCTATCTGTGAATTCAGCTCTTCAATATCTTGTGATTTAATC
>NZ_JBBOTP010000001.1:1630000-1632500 GCF_038005665.1 Sporosarcina sp. FSL K6-5500 | reverse complement strand
GCAGTAGGATAGGGTGAGCGCGCTGTTGGTTATGCGCGTCTAAGCAGTGAGGTGTGGAATGAGGCAAATCCCGTTCCTATAACATTGAGCTGTTACAGCAAGGGGATTTATCCCTGAGTCCCTGATTTCACGCTGCCAAGAAAAGCCTCTAGCGAGGCGGGAGGTGCCTGTACCGCAAACCGACACAGGTAGGCGAGGAGAGAATCCTAAGGTGATCGAGAGAACTCTCGTTAAGGAACTCGGCAAAATGACCCCGTAACTTCGGGAGAAGGGGTGCTCTGGTAGGGTGTTAAAGCCCGAGAGAGCCGCAGTGAATAGGCCCAGGCGACTGTTTAGCAAAAACACAGGTCTCTGCAAAACCGCAAGGTGAAGTATAGGGGCTGACGCCTGCCCGGTGCTGGAAGGTTAAGAGGAGAGGTCAGCGCAAGCGAAGCTTCGAATTGAAGCCCCAGTAAACGGCGGCCGTAACTATAACGGTCCTAAGGTAGCGAAATTCCTTGTCGGGTAAGTTCCGACCCGCACGAAAGGCGTAACGATCTGGGCACTGTCTCAACGAGAGACTCGGTGAAATTATAATACCTGTGAAGATGCAGGTTACCCGCGACAGGACGGAAAGACCCCGTGGAGCTTTACTGTAACCTGATATTGAATTCCGGTGCAGCCTGTACAGGATAGGTAGGAGCCTTGGATTCCGGAGCGCTAGCTTCGGATGAGGCGTTGGTGGGATACTACCCTGGCTGTATTGGACTTCTAACCCATGCCCCTTATCGGGGCAGGAGACAGTGTCAGGCGGGCAGTTTGACTGGGGCGGTCGCCTCCTAAAGAGTAACGGAGGCGCCCAAAGGTTCCCTCAGAATGGTTGGACATCATTCGTAGAGTGCAAAGGCATAAGGGAGCTTGACTGCGAGACCTACAAGTCGAGCAGGGTCGAAAGACGGGCTTAGTGATCCGGTGGTTCCGCATGGAAGGGCCATCGCTCAACGGATAAAAGCTACCCCGGGGATAACAGGCTTATCTCCCCCAAGAGTCCACATCGACGGGGAGGTTTGGCACCTCGATGTCGGCTCATCGCATCCTGGGGCTGTAGTCGGTCCCAAGGGTTGGGCTGTTCGCCCATTAAAGCGGTACGCGAGCTGGGTTCAGAACGTCGTGAGACAGTTCGGTCCCTATCCGTCGCGGGCGCAGGAAATTTGAGAGGAGCTGTCCTTAGTACGAGAGGACCGGGATGGACATACCTCTGGTGTACCAGTTGTCTTGCCAAAGGCATCGCTGGGTAGCTATGTATGGACGGGATAAATGCTGAAAGCATCTAAGCATGAAGCCCCCCTCGAGATGAGATTTCCCATTACGCAAGTAAGTAAGATCCCTCAAAGAAGATGAGGTTGATAGGTCTGGGGTGGAAGCACGGCGACGTGTGGAGCTGACGGATACTAATCGATCGAGGACTTAACCAATTTTGAAAAGGGCTTGATTACCCTGGTTTTGTGTAGCACAATGTCTGTTTTATTCAGTTTTGAGCGAACAAGCTCAAAGAGTCTGGTGACGATTGCGAAGAGGTCACACCCGTTCCCATCCCGAACACGGAAGTTAAGCTCTTCAGCGCCGATGGTAGTTGGGGGTTTCCCCCTGCGAGAGTAGGACGTCGCCGGTCTCATTGAAAGGTCATTACCTTATAGGTAGTGGCTTTTTTTGTGTTTATTTTTAGGATCTATAATAAATATTAAGGCATCCATACAACTTTATGGTTCGAGCGCTTAACCGTTCTCTTCTGTAAACGTCGTGGTTATGCTTGCGGGTGTGGAAATAGTAATGACGAGCATGAATCCAAGCTTTAAAGTACGGTTAAACAGTCGTTAGAACGCCTTTTGATTATCGCGCATTACTTACTGAGAAATTGATATAGTATGACTGAATGTACAAAAAGAATTAAATGAGCAACGTACTATATATGTTGAACTAATGATTCTATATAATCTCCAGCAAAGGCGCCTCAAGGGGCAGCCGAAGCAATAAGGCTGACAGCGGTTTTCTTTCTGGCTTATTGCGGGAGGCATCCCCTAGCGCCGAACGTTGTTGAGTGGATTCTTTATATCAACACATATAGATAAGCGAAGTGTAACGCGTATGGCATTAGGCGCTTGAATGACTTTAAAGCTAAAATAGTATCGAACGTTAAGAATAAAAAAAGAGGTTTATTCAGGATAAAGGGTGACATGCAAATCACAACCTCATCACAACATTTGAATTAGATCCTATTTTTAAGAATGCCTTGTTTTACTTGCATTAATTCATCTGTGAAATATGAATGGCTATGCCTTAACATTCAGTGATGCCGTTTGAAGAGAGGGATTGCTGATTTTAAGAGCTCACTTTAGTGGGGTATTGTTTGGATAGTTTATTTCCTCAGGCCGTGCTAAGTGTTATCAAAAAAGAATTGTAGGGCAAGCAAATTTTATACGCTCAATCCAACTAACAGAAATGTTAAACCAATAAATGCACT
>NZ_JBBOTP010000001.1:1600000-1625000 GCF_038005665.1 Sporosarcina sp. FSL K6-5500 | reverse complement strand
TGTTACAGCAAGGGGATTTATCCCTGAGTCCCTGATTTCACGCTGCCAAGAAAAGCCTCTAGCGAGGCGGGAGGTGCCTGTACCGCAAACCGACACAGGTAGGCGAGGAGAGAATCCTAAGGTGATCGAGAGAACTCTCGTTAAGGAACTCGGCAAAATGACCCCGTAACTTCGGGAGAAGGGGTGCTCTGGTAGGGTGTTAAAGCCCGAGAGAGCCGCAGTGAATAGGCCCAGGCGACTGTTTAGCAAAAACACAGGTCTCTGCAAAACCGCAAGGTGAAGTATAGGGGCTGACGCCTGCCCGGTGCTGGAAGGTTAAGAGGAGAGGTCAGCGCAAGCGAAGCTTCGAATTGAAGCCCCAGTAAACGGCGGCCGTAACTATAACGGTCCTAAGGTAGCGAAATTCCTTGTCGGGTAAGTTCCGACCCGCACGAAAGGCGTAACGATCTGGGCACTGTCTCAACGAGAGACTCGGTGAAATTATAATACCTGTGAAGATGCAGGTTACCCGCGACAGGACGGAAAGACCCCGTGGAGCTTTACTGTAACCTGATATTGAATTCCGGTGCAGCCTGTACAGGATAGGTAGGAGCCTTGGATTCCGGAGCGCTAGCTTCGGATGAGGCGTTGGTGGGATACTACCCTGGCTGTATTGGACTTCTAACCCATGCCCCTTATCGGGGCAGGAGACAGTGTCAGGCGGGCAGTTTGACTGGGGCGGTCGCCTCCTAAAGAGTAACGGAGGCGCCCAAAGGTTCCCTCAGAATGGTTGGACATCATTCGTAGAGTGCAAAGGCATAAGGGAGCTTGACTGCGAGACCTACAAGTCGAGCAGGGTCGAAAGACGGGCTTAGTGATCCGGTGGTTCCGCATGGAAGGGCCATCGCTCAACGGATAAAAGCTACCCCGGGGATAACAGGCTTATCTCCCCCAAGAGTCCACATCGACGGGGAGGTTTGGCACCTCGATGTCGGCTCATCGCATCCTGGGGCTGTAGTCGGTCCCAAGGGTTGGGCTGTTCGCCCATTAAAGCGGTACGCGAGCTGGGTTCAGAACGTCGTGAGACAGTTCGGTCCCTATCCGTCGCGGGCGCAGGAAATTTGAGAGGAGCTGTCCTTAGTACGAGAGGACCGGGATGGACATACCTCTGGTGTACCAGTTGTCTTGCCAAAGGCATCGCTGGGTAGCTATGTATGGACGGGATAAATGCTGAAAGCATCTAAGCATGAAGCCCCCCTCGAGATGAGATTTCCCATTACGCAAGTAAGTAAGATCCCTCAAAGAAGATGAGGTTGATAGGTCTGGGGTGGAAGCACGGCGACGTGTGGAGCTGACGGATACTAATCGATCGAGGACTTAACCAATTTTGAAAAGGGCTTGATTACCCTGATTTTGTGTAGCACAATGTCTGTTTTATTCAGTTTTGAGCGAACAAGCTCAAAGAGTCTGGTGACGATTGCGAAGAGGTCACACCCGTTCCCATCCCGAACACGGAAGTTAAGCTCTTCAGCGCCGATGGTAGTTGGGGGTTTCCCCCTGCGAGAGTAGGACGCCGCCGGTCTCATTGAAAGGCCATTACCTTATAGGTAGTGGCTTTTTTTGTGTTTATTTTTAATGACAATTTGAGATCGTGTTTGGCGGTAAGTAGGAGTATGAAGTGGAAATTAGAAATTAAAAAGAGAAACGTATGTCTATCATTTAAAAATGAATCTAGCTGTAATCAATTCGATTATATAATAGGCCTGTGATGCGTTATGACTGGTCAAACTGAAACAACACACGCCATCTTTCAATCCCGAATCCTTGTAATTATCTTTGATAAAGCCTATTGTTTGTAGACAACTAAAGTTAAAGGAGCTAATCCTATGAGTACAGTCTATGAATTCTCAGTCAAAAAAATAAACGGTGAAATTCAATCAATGGAAGACTATAAAGGAAAGCCTTTGATTATCGTAAATACAGCAAGTAAGTGTGGCTTTACTAGCCAGTTCAAAGAATTGCAGGAACTATATGAAGAACATAAAGAGCAAGGTCTTGTCGTACTTGGTTTTCCATCGGATAATTTCAATAACCAGGAATTCGATGACATCGAAAAGACAATGGAGTTTTGTGAAATCAATTTCGGCGTAACTTTTCCGATGTTTGCAAAAGTCGATGTCAAGGGCGGCCAAGCCGAACCACTTTTCACATATCTTACTTCCCAAAAGAAAGGGATGCTTACAGAGGGCATCAAGTGGAACTTTACGAAGTTTTTGATTGACCGTGAGGGGAATGTTGTAGAACGCTTCGCACCCCAAACATCACCACTTAAAATGAGTAATGCCATTAACGATATTATTCAGTGAATAATAGGAATACTTTTACTTGTTATCACTGACTTGACAGGTATTGTAGCCGCTGATAACCTTTTAATAATATTCAATTGAAACTAATAGGGGGTATATTGAAATGTGGGAATCAAAATTTACGCGTGAAGGGCTTACTTTCGATGATGTGTTGCTTGTACCGGGACCTTCTGAAGTATTACCTAAAGATGTGTCGCTCTCTGTCAATCTGACGAGTAAGATAAAATTAAACATTCCGGTTATCAGTGCAGGAATGGATACAGTTACTGAGTCGAAGATGGCAATTTCCATGGCACGTCAAGGTGGCCTTGGTGTCATCCATAAAAACATGAGTATTGAAGAACAGGCTGAACAAGTTGTTACGGTAAAACGTTCTGAAAATGGCGTAATTACTAATCCATTCTTCCTGTCACCTGAACATCAGGTTTTTGACGCTGAGCATTTGATGAGTAAATACCGCATTTCTGGTGTTCCAATTGTGAATAATAATGAAGAACTAAAACTTGTCGGTATCCTGACGAACCGTGATCTTCGTTTCATTCAAGATTACTCACTTGTTATCGATGATGTTATGACGAAAGAAAACCTTGTGACAGCACCTGTAGGCACAACATTGGAAGATGCAGAGAAAATCTTGCAAAAGTATAAAATCGAGAAGCTTCCAATTGTCGATGAAAATGGAATCCTTAAAGGTTTGATCACAATCAAGGATATTGAGAAAGTAATCGAGTTCCCAAATGCAGCTAAAGATAAACAAGGTCGACTACTTGTTGGTGCTGCTGTTGGTGTTACTACTGATACGATGGTACGTGTAGAGAAGCTTGTGAAAGCGGAAGTCGATGTTATCGTTATTGACACGGCACACGGGCATTCTAAAGGTGTTCTAGACGTAGTTGCTCAGATCAGACAGCGGTTCCCAGAACTTGAAATTATTGCGGGTAATATTGCCACTGCAGAAGCTACACGTGCGCTCTTTGAAGCGGGCGCTGACGTTGTCAAAGTTGGAATTGGCCCTGGTTCAATTTGTACAACGCGTGTCGTTGCAGGTGTTGGTGTTCCGCAAATTACAGCTATCTACGAATGTGCTTCAGAAGCACGTAAGTTAGGCAAAACGATTATTGCTGATGGTGGCATTAAATATTCTGGTGATATCGTCAAAGCACTTGCTGCTGGTGGACATGTTGTCATGCTTGGAAGTCTTCTCGCAGGAACGACGGAAAGTCCAGGGGAAACTGAAATTTTCCAAGGACGCCGTTTCAAAGTCTATCGTGGTATGGGATCGATTGCTGCAATGGAGCAGGGTTCTAAAGATCGTTACTTCCAAGACGATGCAAAAAAACTTGTACCCGAAGGAATCGAAGGGCGTATGCCTTACAAAGGTCCCTTGTCTGATACGATTCATCAGCTAATCGGTGGTGTTCGTGCAGGAATGGGCTATTGCGGTACTAAAGATCTGCAAGATCTGCGTGAAAAAGCACAGTTCATTCGTATGACGGGTGCAGGATTACGTGAAAGTCATCCACACCAAGTACAAATTACAAAAGAAGCTCCGAACTATTCACTTTGATAAAAGGCTTTAACCCAGGAACTAATGTTTTTTGAGTTTTAGGTCGGAATGAAGGAACTTCAGCACCTTTCCTGCGTCTCCATATGAGCAGAAAGGTGCTTTTTTGGTTTAATACCCAAAGAGTAGCCGAAATATGATAAAATGACTTAGGGAAATAGCAATGATGGAGGTATTATGGTGAAGCGAGAAATGAGACGATGGGTGGCATTTTTGTTAGTGCCGCTACTACTAATAATGACACTCGGGACGGTTCCAGTTTACGCCGACTCAGCACTAGGACTCCATGTAGATGGTGCAATATTAATTGACGCGGAAAGTGGAAAAATATTATATGAAGAAAATGCAGATACGCCACTAGGTATTGCAAGTATGACGAAAATGATGACTGAATATATCCTTTTCGAGGCAATCGAAGAAGGTAAAATAAGCTGGGATCAGGAATATAAAGTGAACGATTATACATATGCGGTTTCACAAGACCGTCGGCTTAGTAATGTTCCACTGCGGAGAGATGGTACATACACGATTCGTGAATTGTATGAAGCAGTAGCCATCTATTCTGCAAATGGGGCGACGATAGCTGTTGCAGAAACAATTGCAGGAACAGAAACTGAATTTTTGAAGCTGATGAATGCGAAAGCAGAAGAGCTTGGCTTGAAAGATTATAAATTTGTCAATTCCACGGGTTTGAATAATAGTGACCTTCAAGGAATGCATCCACAAGGGACAGGTGCAGAAGACGAAAACGTCATGCCTGCAAAATCTGTCGCAAAACTAGCTTACCATTTGTTACATGATTATCCGGAAGTTTTGGAAACGACGAAAGTCAAAACAAAAATATTCCGTGAAGGTACTTCTGATGCTATCAAAATGGACAACTGGAATTTCATGCTTCCAGGGTTTGTTTATGAATACGAAGGCGTTGACGGTCTCAAGACAGGTACGACTGACTTTGCAGGGCACAACTTCACCGGGACGGCCACACGCGATGGTAAACGGGTCATTGCAGTTGTTATGAAAGCGGTTGATGCGAAAGGTGTAGGCTCGTACAAAGCACGATTTGATGCGACGCGTGCTTTGTTCGACTACGGTTTCGGTCAATTCTCAGAAGTTGAATTTGTTCCGGCTGGTTATCAGTTCAAAGATTCTAAAACGCTCGACGTTGTCAAAGGGAAAGCGAAAACTGTCGCTGTAGAGGTAAAGGAACCGATCCGTATGATGGTGAAAACGAGTGAAAAGGATCTCTATGTACCTGAACTTGTGATTGATGAATCAAAAATGAAGGACAATGCACTTCAGGCACCTATTAAAAAAGGTACAGTTGTCGGTCATGTCAATCTCGTGAAAACAGAAGGAACGGATTATGGCTTCATTGATTCAACTAATCCGGGAGCTGATGTTGTTACGAAGGATGCAGTTGAGAAGGCTGGCTGGTTCTCGCTTACAATGAGCGCAATCGGTGACTTTTTCGCAAGCATTTGGAGTAGTGCAACAGGGTTTGTAAAAGGTTTGTTTAAATAAAACATCAAGGCGAGGAATCCTTAAATGGATTCTTCGCCTTTTTCAATGGACCATGCATACATGAGATCCTCGATGGCTTGTTTAATGGCCTCTGTAGAAAGGCCGCCGAAGCCGAGAAGGAAGGATGGTTCACCTTCTTTGGGAGCTGTTCTGTAACCGTTTAAGCCGTATACGCGGATGCTTGCCTTCTTTGCTGCTATTGCTAGGGATCTTTCATTTGTTTCAGTGTGGACGGTAAGAATAATGTGCATGCCTGCTTCATCGCCTGAAAATGAAACATGCGGAGCGTAGGATGACAGGGCCTCTGTGAGAACTTGAAGTTTACGTTTATATATTTTCCGCATCCTATTTAAATGGCGTGAAAAGTGACCGTCAGCCATGAAGCGGGCCAGGATGTGCTGGTCGAGCCTTGGTACTGTTGCTGAATAATGAATGAATGCTTTTTCATAACGACTTAGTAACATAAGGGGAAGCACCATATAAGCAATCCGTAGCGATGGCATCAGAGATTTTGAAAATGTACTTAAATAAATGACGTTGCCGCCTTTATCCATACCTTGCAAGGAAGGGATTGGCCTTCCAGTATATCGGAATTCGCTGTCATAATCGTCTTCGATGATAAAATGTTCGTCACCTGATGATGCCCAGTTCAATAAAGCAGTCCTACGCGCTGCTGAGAGGACGATGCCGGTAGGGAATTGATGAGAGGGAGTCACATAGGCAACAGTCGCACCTGAGTGTTGTAGAGACCTTACATCCATCCCTTCTTCATCGACTGCAATCGGAATTGCTTCCCGGTTGTTGTGGAAAAAAACGTGATGAGTAAGCGGGTAGCCGGGATCTTCGATTGCATATGTCGCTGCCGTTCCTAGAATGCGGATGACAAGCGGCATAAGTTGTTCTGTACCTGAACCAATGATGACTTGCTCCGGCGTACAGTCAACGCCGCGGGAGTGATATAAATAGCGTGCAATTTCTTGACGAAGTTCCCAATCACCGTGAGGGTGCCCGAGAAGCAGGAGATCCTTGGAAGACTCGTCCATCACATCTTTTGCGTACTTTCGCCATTGTGTAAAAGGAAATGATTCTGTATCGATTTTACCTGGTGAAAAGTCGAAGGTTATATCTTCAATTTTTTCAACCGGCCTTTTTACGGACAGCTGCATCGGTTGGGCGTAAGCTAGTTCTTCAATTGCCTGCACATAAAAACCTTTTCGAGGTTTCGATGAAATAAACCCCTCTGCTGCAAGCTGTGCATAGGCAAGTTCAACCGTCGTCTGACTGACATCAAGAAAGTCACCAAGTTTTCGTTTAGATGGAAGTTTCATGCCAACTGGCAATTTCCCATCTGTAATATCCCGTCGTATTTGGTTGTACATTTGTTCATATAGCGGCGTATCTGTACTTTTTTCCAATTTGATTAATAGCATCTCCACAGCAACCACTCCATCTGACCCCTTCAACTTGTTTGGAACTGGATGTTTCAATAAGGTCATATTCTATTATACTGAACAATAAGAAAAGAGGGAAGCGCCTGTTCAGAGGCGACAGGCATAAGACGGGCTGACGGAACGGCGCACTTTGCCGTATAGTCGGCACGGCTTATGACCCGAGCCTCTAGGCGCTGGACTCTAGACAATAAGAAAAGAGGGAAGCGCCTGTTCAGAGGCAACAGGCATAAGACGGGTATATAGGAAGGTAGTCTAAGTTCGCGACGTCGTGTCGCAACGACTGCATGACCTGCATCCGGCAGGCCCAAGCGGCGTTCTTTGCCGTATAGTCGGCACGGCTTTCAATGATCACAGCCTAAATTCGCCGCTTCCTGCGGCAATGTCTGTGTGACCCACATCCTGTGGGCCTCCGAGCCTCTAGGCGCTGGACTCTAGACAATATAAAAAGGGGGAAGGTAACATGAATTTTAAATACGGAGGCGTCATCATGGACGTCATTAATGCGGAGCAGGCAAAAATAGCGGAGGCGGCAGGGGCAATTGCAGTAATGGCACTTGAGCGCGTCCCTTCTGATATAAGAAAAGCGGGCGGTGTTGCACGCATGGCGGATCCACGAATCATTACGGACGTACAAGGTGCTGTTTCAATTCCGGTGATGGCGAAAGCACGTATCGGTCATATTTCCGAAGCCCGCGTACTTGAGGCACTTGGTGTTGATTATATCGATGAAAGTGAAGTACTTACTCCTGCGGATGAGGAATTCCATTTACTGAAGAGCGCATACAGTGTGCCGTTCGTTTGTGGAGCTCGTGATCTTGGAGAAGCAGCGCGTCGTCTTGGTGAAGGGGCTAAAATGCTTCGTACAAAAGGCGAACCGGGAACGGGGAATATTGTCGAAGCGGTACGTCACCTTCGTATGGTGAATGCCCAAGTGAGTAGACTTGTTCATATGAATGACGACGAAGTAATGACGGAAGCGCGCAATCTTGGTGCACCTTATGAAATCCTTCTTGCCATCAAAAAACACGGACGTCTACCTGTGACAAACTATGCAGCGGGCGGCGTGGCGACACCTGCAGATGCCGCACTTATGATGGAACTTGGCGCAGATGGCGTATTCGTAGGTTCAGGTATTTTCAAATCCGAAAATCCTGAGAAATTTGCACGTGCAATTGTTAAAGCAACAGAAAACTTCAAAGACTATAAACTGATTGGTGAACTGTCTAAAGACATTGGTGAACCGATGAAAGGGTTAGAAATCGGAACCCTTCAAGTGGAAGAGCGTATGTCAGAACGCGGTTGGTAATTAATTAAGAAAAAAGTGGGGGAGAAATCCCTCGCTTTTTTGTATACTTAATTATAGGGGTGATAAGAATGGAACAATTAAAGGTCTTCGATGAAAACTATACCTATTTGAGAAATGAAAATAGAGCCAAGGTCCACTGTGAGGGACTGTGGCATGAAACCTTCCATTGCTGGCTAGTCGATGATCAGTTTGTCTATATTCAAAAAAGAAGCGCTATTAAAAAAGACTTTCCGGGATTGTTTGATATTACCGCTGCAGGGCATATTCTCTCAACAGAAACTGTGGCAGATGGCATTCGTGAGGTGGAAGAGGAATTAGGCATAGAAGTCGATATAACGAAGCTGCATTCGAAAGGTGTTGTGCGGAACATTATCAAATTGCCCACCTTTATTGATCGTGAGTTTTCGAATGTCTTCTTATATGACTCAACTTTTGCAGCAAGCGAATTTTCATTGCAACAAGAGGAAGTAGAAAGTGTCCATGTCGTGGAGCGACAAGCACTAATTGACCTTTTCGTTAATGAAGTAATGACAGTTAAATGCATCAATATTTTCGATGGAACATTGGCGAAAATTGGTCTCAGCGACTTTGTTCCACACGAAAGAAATTATTTTGAACAAGTTGCACATATCTTTAAAGAGTAATCTTAAGAAAGCGGATACATTTTTTCTTTGAGTGACTTGCCAAAAAAACCAGCTTGTAGTAAAGTAAGGGTAATTTCAAACATGAGACGATGATGGGAAGCAGTAACAAGCACGTTTTTTGAAGAGAGCCGGCGGGTGGTGTGAGCCGGTAAAAACACTTGTGAATCCGTCCCTGAGTAGCCGGGCTGAAACGTTTAGTAGGCCTGAGCCGGCAGTTGAGCCGTTATTTCAATGGAGTGGATTGGACTTGGTTGTCCGGTCAATTTGGGTGGCAACGCGGGTAGTTCTCGTCCCTTTTATAGGGAATCGAGGGCTTTTTTTGTTGTCCAGCTTCAGGTGTCAGCCCCTCGAGTCACTTCCGTCTTACTGATAAAGGCAAAAAGTACCTTTGTTAGCAAGCCTTTCAGCGCTTGTCGGAGCTAAGTGACACCTTACGCTTTTCTTTGTTGTCCACTTTCCATTATCGTCTAAAAATTAAGGAGGAATTATTCATGCTAGATATTAAAAAAGTCCGTGCAAATTTTGATGAAGTGAAAGAGAAGCTATCTAAACGCGGAGAGGATATTTCTCAGCTCGATAAATTCCAAGCACTTGATGATAAGCGTAGAGAATTGATTGCAAAAGTTGAAACCTTGAAAGCGGAACGTAACGAAGTATCTCAAAAGGTCGCTGAAATGAAGCGTAATAAAGAAAATGCAGATGACGTTATTGCACGTACGCGTCAAGTTGGGGAAGACATCAAAAAACTCGACGAAGAACTGCACACAGTTGAGGAAGAATTGAATTATATTATGATGCGTATCCCTAATATCCCGCATGACAGTGTTCCTGTTGGCGATAGCGAAGACGACAATGTCGAAATTCGCGTGTGGGGAGAGAAGCCTGAATTTGGATTTGAGCCAAAGCCACACTGGGAAGTGGGAACGGATTTAAATCTCCTTGATTTTGAACGTGCTGCAAAAGTGACGGGAAGCCGTTTTGTTTTTTACCGAGGACTGGGAGCTCGTCTTGAGCGCGCATTGATTAACTTCATGCTTGACCTTCATATTGAAGAGCACGGCTACGAAGAAATGTTGCCGCCGTATTTGGTGAATCGCACAAGCTTAACGGGTACAGGACAGTTGCCGAAGTTTGAGGAAGATGCATTTTTAATCAACGAAGAGGATTATTTCCTTATTCCGACATCTGAAGTGCCTGTAACGAACTTCCACCGCGACGAAATCTTGAATGTTGCACAATTACCGGTGGCATTTGCGGCGTATAGCACGAACTTCCGTTCAGAGGCGGGATCTGCTGGCCGTGATACGCGCGGTCTAATCCGTCAGCACCAGTTCAACAAAGTTGAGCTTGTTCGTTTCGTGAAGCCGGAAGATTCTTATGATGAACTCGAAAAATTGACAGGTCACGCTGAAAAGGTATTGCAGTTATTGAAATTGCCATACCGTGCGCTAAAAATGTGTACAGCAGATTTAGGATTCACAGCTGCGAAGAAGTATGATTTAGAAGTGTGGATTCCAACACAAAACCTGTACCGCGAGATCTCTTCTTGTTCAAACTTTGAAGATTTCCAGGCGCGTCGTGCAAATATTCGTTTCCGCCGAGAAGCGGGTGCGAAACCGGAATACGTTCACACATTGAATGGCAGCGGGCTAGCAATTGGCCGTACTGTGGCGGCAATCCTTGAAAATTATCAGCAGGAAGATGGTTCTGTCGTTATTCCTGAGGTTCTTCGTCCGTATATGGGTGGAAAAGAAGTTATTACCCTTTAAAAAAAGAAAACGTGCAAGGCGTCATTCGACGTCCTGCACGTTTTCTTTTTTCTCCTGTCTAGGATTCAAGCTCTTGATCAAGGCGCTTACGCTTTTGGTCACTCTTTTTCCGTTCACGAATGGCCCTGAAAAATGCCGTAAGCATCTCCCCGCATTCATCCGCCGACACGCCTTCAACCACATCACATTCATGATTAAATCGTGGATCGTTCAATAAGCGATAGAGTGAGTCGACGCAACCGCCTTTTGGATCACGAGCACCGTAGACAACACGTGGGATTCTAGACTGTAAAATAGCACCTGCGCACATTGGACATGGCTCTAGTGTCACATATAGAGTTGTATCTTCAAGGCGCCAGCTGCCAATTTCTTGACATGCATCTTGAATTGCCGACAACTCTGCATGGGTAACTGCGTTTTGGGTGGTTTCTCGCAAATTATGTGCCCGTGCAATTACTTTATCCTCATGAACGATGATTGCGCCAATCGGTACTTCGCCAAGAGCCTGTGCTTTCATCGCTTCGTCAATTGCCATCTGCATATATAGCCGGTCTTTATTAAAAGTATCCAAAGTCATCACTCCTTGGTGATAGTGTAGCATTATCTAGTGGTGAATGAAGGATGTTTTCTTAATCGAGGTGTTGCCTAACTACAGCGTCCAGATGCGGGGTCAGAAGTCGGTACGGCTAGGAAGGATTAAGCTGCATCCATCCCGGATATAGGGCACTGCTTCACCGTTCCTTAAAATTGTTCCACGTGGAAAAAGTCTGAATGTTGAAGAGTGTGAAACATTTGCTACACTCTATTTTTCATTTCAACCGTGTGATAAAATAAAGAGTACTATATATTATGACGACGTGAAGGAGGATTTCTGATGTCTGTTCCGTTCATAACGGTCGAAGGTCCGATTGGAGTTGGAAAAACGTCACTTTCCAAGGCAATCGCGGACACACAGCAATTCCATCAGCTAAAAGAGATTGTGGATGAAAATCCATTTTTAAATAAATTTTATGACAACATCGAGGAATGGAGTTTCCAAACCGAAATGTTTTTTCTTTGCAATCGATATAAACAGCTTAGCGATATTAAAACCGAGATATTGAGTGAACAAAAACCGGTTGTTGCTGATTATCATATTTTTAAAAACCTCATTTTTGCAAAACGTACATTAGATCCAACAGAATATGTGAAGTACGAGGAAATCTATAAGATTTTGACGAAGGACATGCTTGTTCCGAATATAATTGTTTACCTACACGCGAGCCTAGACACACTTATGAAGCGTATTTCACAGCGTGGGCGTGCATTTGAGAAAAACATGGATCCCGCTTATTTGCAGCAACTTGCGGAAGATTACGAGACGTTCATCACGTATTTTGAATCGGCACATCCTGAAATTCCTGTTCTTCGGTTCAACGGAGATGATCTAGATTTCGTTAACAGCGAAGAGGATCTGCAATTCATTTTAGATACTGTCGATGCGACGATACGAAAAGGAGTTACATTGAATGAACTTACGTGAAAAATACGGCATCCCTCAAAATGCTGTCATTACAATTGCAGGGACGGTGGGGGTCGGCAAGTCAACGATGACGCAGGCACTTGCGGATGCACTGAATTTCAGGACATCATTTGAAAATGTCGATCAGAATCCCTACCTCGATCTTTTTTACAATGACTTTGAAAAGTGGAGCTTCCATTTACAAATTTACTTCTTGGCAGAGCGATTCAAGGAGCAGAAACGTATATTTGAATATGGCGGCGGATTTATCCAAGACCGTTCGATTTATGAAGATACAGGTATTTTTGCAAAAATGCATATGGAAAAAGGGACGATGAACCCGGTTGATTATGATACGTATACGAATCTGTTTGAAGCAATGGTTATGACACCCTATTTTCCGCATCCGGATTTGCTGGTTTATTTGGAAGGACCGCTTGACGGCATCATTTCACGTGTCAAAGAACGCGGTCGCGTGATGGAACAGGAGACACCGGTTTCATACTGGGAAGAGATGCACGGACGCTATGAGAATTGGATCAATTCGTTCAATGCATGCCCGGTATTACGTCTAGATATCAATGATTATGATCTTCTTACTAATCCGCGAGAAGTGGAAACGATTGTTGAGAAAATAGGACATTCCCTGAAGCAAACGTCACTTTTGAAAAAATGAAATCATCCCCAAAAATATAACGGATACTCTTTTTGAGGACAAAAAATTAGCAGGGCAAAACAGGGGCCAATTCGCATTAGCGGACAGGTCCCTATTTGTTCAACTAACTGGCCAGTTTGATCTTTAAGCCGACAAAAACAACAAACAGGCCTTTACACGATGCGGTAAAAGAGAACTGTTCTTTTCTCTAAACCTAATCGTCTGTCTTGGATGTCAACTTGATGTCAGCCAGGTGCTTCGCGACAACCTTCTTCCCTTCTTCCACTTGCTCGTCCGTGAAACCTTTACTCGTCATATTCGACTGCCACCTTACAAGATAGTCGCTTACTCTGTCCACTCGATCTGCTGTGCTGGCCGCGGATACTTCATGGCTAAAGCTGAGTTCCTCCTCAGCCCAATCATCAATAAAGTGGGCGCTGGCTAAAACCAAAACTGAACATGCAATGGCGACTATTGAACACACTATGGCTATCACTTTGTACGGCATTCCCATTCCCCCCAGACAGCTTCTTTTCTTAACTGTACAGGAACTTCAGGGTTAATTAAAACTAAAAATTCCGATAAATAACGAGAGATACCCATTTATTTCGGAAGGAATTTCATCTTATCCATTTCCTTCGACAGCTTAATTTGTCTAATGCTGATGGTGTGTAGGGGAAATTTCTTTTTTCGCGAGTCATTAAAATTGTTGCGATAGAAAAGCGGTTAATTCGTGGGAAATACGGAAAAAGCCCTAGTACTTGGAATGAATTAGGATTCCCACTAATACCGCTTCGACGCTTTGTGGATGCCTCCCGCGATAAGCCAGAAAGGAGACCGCTTTCAGTCTTATCGCTCCGGCTACCACGAAGACGCGCCTGCGCTAGATAGTCTATGTGAGAAAGCGCATTTCATAATCAGGGATTAGACCCGCAATCTGTATTGCAAATTTCTCGAATTAAATTTATATCAAATAGTAATCACCTTACATTCTCGCCATATACATCTCAAAATCGCATTTCTCTCGATATTGAATACCCTAGCGCAGGCGTGGCAAAGGGTTCGCCAAAGCGCCAAGCGTTCTACAATTCACACCCCGAATTACACCTCGTTTATTATTGAGTGCCATGGCAGATTCAATGGGATTCTTTAACTCAACTTTTCATAGATAATGGAGAAATAATCATACATAAAAATCCGTCGATTGATGGAGAATCAGATTGATAGTCACAACTGTTGATTAACCATTCTCTCGCATAAAAAACAGGTAAGAAAGGCTTGAAAAACTCTGTTTTCACGGGATCATTTCCGGTCAGCTTTTGGCAAACCAGCCACACCCTTTTTAGTAATCCCGTTATGAATAGTTACCTGTCGCATTCCTATACATCAAAACATCTCGGTAATCGTATAGAGGTCGTTCAATCCAAAGATACTGTACAAGAAGTGCCTAGTGTTTGATTCAGTTATTCACTGGTATTTTTTGGTTAATCAACCCATGTGATTGAAAGTAGAACTATAAACACCCATCTCACATAGAAGCAGTTTCCGGGTATGTTTACGCCACTAATTTAAGACAAACGGCACATCATCTCATTTAGATGGTGTGCCGTTTTATCTATATGTATATTGAATAATTGGATACCTATATAAACTCATTAAGTGCAGGCGCCTTAACAGGGATAGCCAACCGAAAAACGAAGAATACAGTTAATGCCAAGAGGCATCCCCGAGCGTCGTAGCGTATTCAATGGCATTTCTTATTTAAAATGTATTTTCTTTGTAATCGATATAAACAGCTTAGAGATACGAAAACCGAGATATTGATTGAACAAAAACCGGTTGTTTCTGATTATCATATTTTTAAAAACCTCATTTTCGCGAAACGGACATTAAGTCCGTAAGAGTATATGAAGTACGAGGAAATTTATAAGATTTTGACGAAGGACAAGCCTGTCCCAAACGTCATTATCTACCTTCACGCAAGCTTGGACACGCTTGTAAAGCGTATTTCCCAGCGCGGGCGTGATTTTGAAAAAAACATGGATCCCATTTATTTGCAGCAACTTGCGGAAGATTACGAGACGTTCATCACGTATTTTGAATCGGCACATCCTGTTCTTCGGTTCAACGGAGATGATCTTGATTTCGTCAACAGTGAAGAGGATCTGCAATTCATTTTAGATACTGTCGACGCGACGATACGAAAAGGAGCAAGATTGAACGAACTAACGCGAAAAATATGGCATCCCGCAAAATGCTGTTATTACAATTGCGGGGACAGTTGGCGTTGGCAAGTCGACGATGACGTAGGCGCTTGCGGATGCACTCCACTTACAGATTTACTTCCTGGCAGAGCGCTTCAAGGAACAGAAACGGATTTTCGAATATGGCGGCGGTTTTATCCAAGACCGTTCGATTTATGAAGATACAGGCATTTTTGCGAAAATGCATATGGAAAAAGGGACGATGAATCTCGTTGACTATGATACGTATACCAATCTGTTTGAAGCGATGGTTATGACACCGTATTTCCCGCATCCGGATTTACTTTCCTACTTGGAGGGGCCGCTTGACGGGATTATCTCGCGTGTGAAAGAGCGCGGTCGTATAATGGAACAGGAGACACCAATTGCTTACTGGAAAGAGATGCATGGGCGGTATGAGAATTGGATTAATTCATTCAATGCGTGCCCAATATTACGTTTCGATATTAATGACTATGATCTTATTAATAATCCTATTGAAGTGGAAACGATTGTCGATAAAATCGGGCATTCCCTTAAGCAAACCTCACTTTTGAAGAAATGAACTAAACTAAACTACAAGAATGTAGCCGGTATTATGGGCTGCATTTTTTATTTCACAAGTTTTACCCATTTTGAATAGGATGTAATGGTTACACCTGTGGGAGACTTGGGAGTTAAGAATGATTACGGATACGATTGTTAAGCAATTTCCTTATCTGTTTATTTGAATGAAACTATGGCTTAAAGGAGTGATTGTGAAGTGAACCCTTATTCGAACGGATTACCCTCTTATCCTGTCGGGCCGAGTTATCAAGGGCCATATTCACATTATACGGCGCCCGTCAGGTATATCTTAAATAACCAAACTGATGTATATGGCAGATGTTGCATAAGTAAGGCGAAAGCCGACTTTATGAGCATGAACCGGCTTCTCTGGATGGAGCATGTCAACTGGACGAGGATGACGATTATGGGCATCGTATTCGGCTTGCCGGATTTACCGTCTGTCCAAGAGCGTCTTTTGAGAAATGCGACGGATTTGGGGAATTGCTTACGGCCCTTTTATGGCGATAATATAGCGGATAGATACGCCGCACTGATTAAAGAACATTTAGTGCTAGCTGCTGAATTAGTAACGGCAGCTGCAAAAGGGGATCCGAACAAGGCGGCGGAAGCGGAGAAACAATGGTATAGGAATGCAGACGATATCGCCGACCTTTTAAGTAGCATCAATCCGTATTTAAACAAAGAAGAATTTAGAAAAATGTTTTATACGCATTTGGCTTTAACCAAACAGGAAGCAGTTTATATGCTTCAGAAAAACTATAAGGCTGATATTGAAGTGTTCGATAAAATCGAAGCGGAAGCTTTAGAAATGTCGGATTTGATAGCGGGTGGCATTGTTAAGCAGTTTCCAGGTATGTTTATGCCGCTATGTTAAGACAAATGGCACACCATCTAATGAGATGGTGTGCCGTTTTATCTATATGTATATTGAGTAATTCGATACCTAAATAAACTCATGAAGCGCAGGCGCTTTAACAGGGTTAGCCAACCGAACGACGAAGAATATTGTTAATTCCAAGAGGTTAATCCATATAGGTTAATGGATACTTTATCTGGCTTATGGTGGGAGGAATCCCCGAGCAACGTAGCGAATTCAATGGAATTTTTTATTAGTTGGAAAGAACCGCAGATTTCAGAAAAAATTCAGCGTACAGTTCTTTTAAGATTTTTGTTTCGTCTTTTTTATGAACGCCGAAGACAAGGCTGACTTCTGATGAACCTTGGTTGATCATTTGGATACTAGCACCAGTGCGTGCGATGGCTGAGGCGGCACGTGCAGCCAGTCCAGTAGAATGACGCATTCCTTCGCCTACAAGAACGATCATGGAGTAATTAGAATGCATATGGACGTGATCCGCGTTCAATTCCTCTTTTGCTCGGCGTACAATCCGTGCTTCTTTATCCGCATTGAGAAATTTACTTCTGATGATGACAGACAAGTTATCAATACCGGAAGGCGTGTGCTCAAATGGAATTTCTTCTTCCTCTAGGATTTGCAATAACTTTCTTCCGAAACCAATTTCCTGGTTCATTAAATATTTGTCGACAAACAGTGTGGAAAATCCACTATCAGCGGCAATACCAATGACCGGCTGTGCAAAGTAATTTCGTTCATTGACGATAAGTGTTCCCGGAGCCTCCGGATTATTGGTGTTTTTAATGCACACAGGAATGGAACGACGGAATGCGGGCATTAGCGCTTCGTCGTGAAAGACGGAGAATCCTGCATAGGCTAGTTCCCGCATTTCACGGTAAGTCATTTTATCGATGCCGACCGGATTGTCGACAACATTCGGGTTGGCTGCAAAGACTGAGTCAACGTCTGTAAAATTTTCATACAGCTCAGCTTCTGTCGCTGCGGCAAGTAGAGATCCTGTGATGTCCGATCCACCTCTGTTGAATGTCCGAAGTGTTCCGTCTGTCGTGTAGCCAAAAAAGCCTGGGAAAACGATAATACCTGGTTTGTCGCGTAATTGTGCAAGCTGGTCATCGCCTTCAGGGAGTGCGCGTACCCGTTCTGGTCGTTCATTGACCAGTAGACCGGCCTCTTTTGGACACATATAGTGTGCATCCATTCCAATGTGTGTGAAGTAGGCAGCAATTAGCTTCGCGTTGTTGTCTTCTCCAGATGCTTTTAAGCAATCCATGAAGAGATTGGCGTCATTTACATCGTTAGCGAGACGTCCATGCAAATCATTTTCGATAACGGATACGATCTCCATTGAAAGACCAAGTCCTGCAGCGATCTGTTGATAGCGGGCTACTACTTCCTTAAATTCAATTTCTGTGTCTTCCCCCCTAAGGGCTTTTTCAGCAAGTTGGATTAGTAGATCCGTTACTTTTTCATCTGAGCCAAACCGTTTGCCGGGTGCTGAGACAACAATGATTTTACGACTGGGATCAGTTTTTACGATTTGAGCGACTTTTTTTATTTGATCGGAAGACGCTACTGAAGTACCTCCAAATTTGCAAACTTTCACAATCATCAAATCCTTTCTATTATATAATGGGATGAATGTATTTATTCTATGACTTTATCACAAAAAGGTTGTTATTATCCGAATATTTCACTATAATGTCTTTATGCAAAGAACAATTGTTTTTTCATAGTGTACATACAGTTAGGAGAATCGTCAATGAGAAATGAAATTAATATTGGATTATTAGGATTTGGGGTTGTCGGCAGCGGGGTGGCTAAAATCTTGCAAGATCACCAAGAAGACCTCCATCATAAACTTGGCGTTCCTGTCAAAATTAAAAAAGTTCTTGTGAAAAATTTACATAAAAATCGGGAAACAACACTTTCATTGGAAACATTCACGGATAATTTGTATGAAGTGCTTGAAGACTCGTCTATAGATTTAATAGTAGAAGTGATGGGCGGGACCTTCGATGCGAAAGAAGCGATTGAAAGTTCCCTGCGGGCTGGAAAAGGTGTCGTAACTGCCAATAAAGACGTTATGGCAGAATTCGGACCTGGATTATTGAAGCTGGCGGATGAAAACAAGTGTGATCTGTTTTACGAAGCAAGCGTCGGGGGCGGAATCCCGTTAATTCGCACCCTTGAAGATGGACTTGCTTCTGACCGAATCCGTGCGTTGACAGGTATTGTGAATGGAACAACGAACTTCATCTTAACAAAAATGAAACATGAAAAAATGTCTTATGAAGATGCATTGGCAGAGGCGACGGCACTTGGTTTTGCAGAGGCAGATCCATCGGCGGATGTTGATGGCATTGATGCAGCGCGCAAAATGGTTATTTTGGCTTCATTGTCTTTCTCAACCGAAGTCCGTCTGGGCGATGTTTTTGTGAGAGGGATGAAGGAAATCCAAGAAGGCGATCTAGAACTGGCTGAGCAGTTTGGCTATACGGTGAAGTTAGCGGGGTCAGCTAAGAAGAATGAGGATGGTATTGAAGTAGCTGTAGAGCCTGTGTTTTTCCCGAATTCGCATCCTTTGGCATCAGTGAACAATGAGTTCAATGCCGTATATATTTATGGAGATGCAGTTGGAGAAACAATGTTCTATGGACCGGGGGCTGGATCAATGCCGACTGCCACGTCTGTAACGGGAGATATTATTGCAGCGTGCCGTAATTTGCTGCTAGGTGTCAACGGCAAAAGGTTACACGCACCTCAGTATGAGCGAAAAGTGAAAAGTGATAGTAATAAGTTCGCACGTTATTTCCACCGAATTCGCGTGAGAGACGAAGTAGGTGTCCTGACGAAATTAACGTCTATTTATAGCAAGCACGGTGCAAGTCTGGCGACGGTTGTTCAGCATTCCGATAAAAAGGCGGCTGACGCGGACCTGATTTTCATCACGCATCAAATTTCGAGACAACAGCATTTAGATATTGTGAATGAATTGAACGAGACACCAAAGGTAATCGGCGTACTAAGCCATTACCGGGTAGAGGGGGAAGAATGATGAAAAGATGGAATGGATTAATTGAGGAATATAAAGAATGGTTACCGGTGACAGAAAATACGCCGGCGTTAACGTTGCAGGAAGGGAATACCCCTCTTATTCACATGCCAAATTTATCTGAACAATGGGGCATTAACCTTTACGTGAAAACGGAAGGAACGAATCCAACTGGTTCATTTAAAGACCGGGGCATGGTTATGGCGGTCGCAAAAGCGAAAGAAGAAGGAAAAAAAGTTCTTATTTGTGCATCAACGGGTAATACGTCTGCAGCGGCGGCGGCATACGGTGCTCGTGCTGGAATGCGGACAATTGTAGTTATTCCGGAAGGTCGAATCGCACTTGGCAAGTTGGCTCAGGCGAAAATGTATGGCGCAGAAATTGTAGAAATCGAAGGCAACTTTGACGAAGCATTGGCTATGGTGCGTGCGGCTGGCGAGGGAGACGTTGCGCTCGTGAACTCGGTTAACCCGTATCGCCTTGAAGGTCAAAAGACAATTGCGTTTGAAACGATTGAGCAACTTGGAAAAGTACCGGATATTTTTGCACTTCCGGTTGGGAACGCAGGTAATATTTCGGCGGCTTGGAAAGGTTTCAAAGAATATGCTGATAAGAAGGGTACTGAGTTACCGGTTCTTCTTGGTGTACAAGCCGACGGAGCTGCACCGATTGTTTATAATCGCGTATTCGAAAACCCCGAAACGGTTGCAACGGCAATTCGAATCGGTAATCCCGCAAGTTGGGAACTGGCGAACAATGCCTTGGCGGAGTCGAATGGAACAATTCTCGCTGTAACAGATGAAGAGATTTTAGAAGCATATAGTTTAATCGCTTCATCTGAAGGTGTTTTTGCAGAACCAGGCTCATGTGCTTCAATTGCGGGCGTTAAAAAACAAGTGGAGAGCGGCTTGTTGAAAAAAGGTTCAACTGTAGTTGCTGTATTGACGGGTAACGGTCTAAAAGATCCAGATACAGCAATTGAAGTAAATAAAGAGAAACCAATGATGTCACGGGAACAATTTGATGCGTTTCTTAGTGAGTTAAAGGCGGGGGCAAAGTAATGGCAGAATCCAATTTTTCCGTTGTCGTACCTGCATCGACGGCAAATCTTGGGCCAGGCTTCGATAGTATCGGACTTGCACTTAATCTTTATATGACGGTGAATGTATCGCCGTCAGAGGATTGGGAAGTTACGTATAAAGACGATGGTTTTGAAGATTTACCGACCGGTGAAAATAATTTAATTGTGAAGACAGTTACTAATATAGCTGAGCGAAAAGGGCGTGTTGCACCAGCATCACGACTTATCATTCAGTCGGATATTCCGCTTGGTAAAGGACTTGGAAGCAGTGCAACGGCAATTGCAGCAGGAATTGAAATTGCAAACCAACTTCTTGAATTGAATCTTTCCGCGAAGGAAAAAGTGCTTCTAGGTAGTGGATATGAAGGGCACGCGGATAATATCTCGGCTGCACTTCTTGGGGGAGTGACAATTTCTTATTTTGATGGCGTGGAAATGGATGTCGTTCATATAAGAGAACCAAAAATGGGAGCTGTGATACTTGTTCCGCCTGAGGCATTGCTGACGGAAGCATCTAGGGGGCTTCTGCCAGGCCAACTCTCACATTCAGAAGCAATACGTAGTAGCGCAGCGGGGAATGTACTTTCAGCAGCGATTGCCCGGGATGATTGGGAAACGGCGGGGCGTATGATGGAAAAGGATATCTTTCATGAGCCGTATCGTAAGAAGTTATTTCCTGAGTTCGACCGGATCCGTGAAGTTTGCCACGAGTACGGTGCGTATGGCATGACAATTAGTGGAGCGGGTCCTTCTCTTTTCGTGGCTGTGAAACAAGGTAACGAGGGCGAATTGGCAAAGCGATTGGCAGTTGCGTTCCCGTACTATGGTTGTATTGCTGTCAAACCGTCTAATGCGGGTGCTGTGGTTAATTGAATAGAGAAAAGCGCAAGCGCAAGCGCCTCGGTAGACCCGAAAAGCGCTGGCCGACTAAATTCGCCACGTCCTGTGGCAACGTCGGCACTAGTACGTCCTGTACGTCGGAGGGTCTGAAGATAAAGGCGCTCTTTGCCTTTAACTTAAAGACTGAAGCGACAGAGGAAGGCAGCTTAGGATCGCGACATCCTGTCGCAACAGCTACATGACCCACGTCCTGTGGGCCCAGGGGCTAGGCGCTGGAGCCTAGACAGAACAAAAAAGAAGCGGACCAGTAAAATGGCTCCGCTTCTTAAAGTTTAATTACTATAATAGGCAAAATAAAAATTCGTTATCTACTAACGAATTCGATTTCAAGCATATACGTTTAGTTGAAAAAATGGAGGAGGTAGAGGGATTCGAACCCCCGCGGGATTTGACTCCCCTGTCGGTTTTCAAGACCGATCCCTTCAGCCGAGCTTGGGTATACCTCCGTATCAACAATTAATAATTTATCATGTTTGAAATGAAGTGTCAACAGTTTTATAAAAATAACTTTGTTCACATGATATTAATTGATTTAATCTAGCAGATTGAGTATACTTGTAAATGCCGTGCTAGGTGGGGAGATAGCGGTGTCCTGTAACTTGCAATCCGCTCTAGCAAGACTGAATCCCTTCCCGAGGCTGTCCGTATTGTAGGGTCTGCCTCTTGCACGCAGTGTTGACGTTTGGGTCCCGCGCAATGGGAACCTATGAACTATGTCAGGTCCGGAAGGAAGCAGCATTAAGTAGAATTTCTCATGTGCCGCGGGGTCGCCTAGACCGAGCTGGCGACAGGAGTAACGCTTATGTGTGGCTGTCGGAGGAAGGTGCACGGCATTAATTTCACAATTCGACTCGTCCGTTTCTGCGGACGAGTTTTTTGTTGCGCTAATAAAGGATTCGTATAGGCGTTTGTGCTATAATGGAAACATTAGCGCATTGCGTCAAAAGGAGAGGAAACTGTTGGTGTATCAAGCTTTTTACCGCGTATATCGGCCTCAATCATTTGCTGAGATGTCCGGACAGCAACATGTGAAACAGACACTTCAGAACGCCCTCCTTCATAATAAGACGACACATGCTTATCTTTTCTCGGGTCCAAGAGGTACAGGGAAGACAAGTGCGGCGAAAGTTTTTGCGAAAGCGTTAAATTGCGAAAATGGTCCAGCAAAAGAACCGTGCAATGAGTGTCCGACGTGTATCAGCATCACGGAAGGGTCGAATACGGATGTCATCGAATTTGATGCAGCTTCGAACTCACGTGTTGAGGAAATGCGAGACATTATTGAAAAGGTACGGTTTGCCCCGTCGAATGCTCGTTTTAAAGTATATATTATCGATGAGGTACATATGTTATCAAATTCGGCATTCAATGCGCTTTTGAAAACTCTTGAGGAACCGCCATCGCATGTCGTATTTATCTTAGCAACCACAGAACCGCATAAACTACCATTGACGATTATTTCGAGGTGTCAGCGCTTCGATTTTAAACCAATTACACCGGCTGATATTACTAATCGAATGAAGACGGTACTTGCGGATACGGGTATTGAGTCTGATGAAAGTGCTTTGAAAGTAATTGCGCAGGCGGCTTCTGGAGGAATGCGTGATGCACTCAGTATGCTTGACCAAGTTGTGTCGTTTAGTGGAGACAAGATAACAATTGAAGATGCACTGCTTGTAACCGGATCAATTGGTGAAGACGTTTTCCATCAGTTGGCGGAAGCGCTACTTGGTAAAGACGCTGGCATGGTACTGACATTGCTTGATCGACTTATTGCGGAGGGAAAAGATGTTTCCAGGCTAGCAGAAGATTTAATCACGTTTTTCCGGGATCTTCTTCTTCTGCGAACAGCACCCAGCTTAAAAGATTTACTCGAACTCATACCTGGCGATGAACGGTTTGTAGAAATGGCACAACGATTTGAAATGGATACGTTGTACTTATTCATTGACATACTGGCAAAAACGCAACAGGAAATGCGGTTCTCCAATCATGCAAAAGTCTATATTGAGTCTGCCTTTTTGAAAATGATTCATCTTGACAGCCCCGTGCAGGTCAGTGGAGGCAATCATGCCATTGATCCGGGGCTTACGCAGAAGGTAGCAGATCTTGAGCGCACAATTATGGAGTTGCAACAGCAGATGTCTAGTGGTGGAATGAATAAGCAGACGGCTGCAGATCAATCCGCTCAACCACGGAAAAATGCGTCAAAATCGTCGCAAGGCTTCAAAGTTCCGACAGGTAAAATTCACGAAGTATTGAAATCTGCGACAAAACAAGACATCCAGACGATTCGGGAAGAATGGGCGGGGATGATGCAGACAATGCAAAGGTCACATGCCGCGCTTCTCGAAGAGACAGAACCAGTCGCAGCATCAGAGAATGCTTTTGTGTTAAAATTCAAATATGAAATCCATTGCCTCATGGCGTCTGAAAATCCGTCACTTCGGTCGGGCTTGTCAGATGCCTTACGTTCACGAACCGGGAAAGCATATGAAGTCGTGTATGTGCCTGAAGAAGGTTGGTTGAGTGTAAGGGGAGACTTCATTCGGAAAAATGGGCTCGCTAAACAACAAGAGCCGGAAAGTTCTGATGAAGGGGTGCCTGGTGAAGAAATGCTTTCTTTCGTAAAGGAAGCAGAACAGGAAAATGCGGATCCGATTGTAACTGAGGCGGAAAAGATTTTCGGTAAAGATTTCATAGAAGTCCATGACGATTAAAAATTAGAGGAGGAAACAAACATGAAGGGTATGGGAAATATGCAAGGCATGATGAAACAAATGCAGAAAATGCAAAAACAAATGGCTGTAGCACAGGAAGAGCTTGGTGAAAAACGTCTTGAGGGTGCAGCAGGTGGCGGTATGGTAAAAGTCATCGTATCTGGAGATAAGCAGGTTGTCGAAGTAATCGTTGACCCGTCCGTAGTGGATCCGGAAGATGTTGAAATGTTACAAGACCTTATTGTCATTGCTACGAATGATGCTATGGCTAAAGCGGAAGAATTAACGAACTCGACGATGGGTCAATTCACAAAAGGATTGAATCTGCCAGGAATGTTCTAGGAGGCACATAAATGCATTATCCTGAACCAATATCAAAACTGATGGATAGTTTTATGAAATTGCCAGGTATCGGCCCGAAAACAGCGGGTCGTCTGGCGTTTTTTGTCTTAAGCATGAAGGAAGATACTGTGTTGGATTTTGCAAAAGCTCTGGTTGACGCTAAACGGAATCTGCGTTTTTGCTCAGTTTGCGGTCATATTACAGATATCGACCCCTGCCACATTTGTCAGGATACACAACGCGATGGTTCGATAATTTGTGTTGTTCAAGACCCGAAAGACGTTATTGCCTTGGAGAAGATGAGGGATTTCAAGGGGCTTTATCATGTCCTTCACGGTGCTATCTCGCCGATGGATGGAGTTGGCCCTGAGGATATTAATGTCCCGTCGCTACTTGTTCGATTGCAGAATGAAGAGGTTGAGGAATTGATCCTAGCCACGAACCCTACAATAGAAG
>NZ_JBBOTP010000001.1:1535000-1595000 GCF_038005665.1 Sporosarcina sp. FSL K6-5500 | reverse complement strand
AGGTAGGAGCCTTGGATTCCGGAGCGCTAGCTTCGGATGAGGCGTTGGTGGGATACTACCCTGGCTGTATTGGACTTCTAACCCATGCCCCTTATCGGGGCAGGAGACAGTGTCAGGCGGGCAGTTTGACTGGGGCGGTCGCCTCCTAAAGAGTAACGGAGGCGCCCAAAGGTTCCCTCAGAATGGTTGGACATCATTCGTAGAGTGCAAAGGCATAAGGGAGCTTGACTGCGAGACCTACAAGTCGAGCAGGGTCGAAAGACGGGCTTAGTGATCCGGTGGTTCCGCATGGAAGGGCCATCGCTCAACGGATAAAAGCTACCCCGGGGATAACAGGCTTATCTCCCCCAAGAGTCCACATCGACGGGGAGGTTTGGCACCTCGATGTCGGCTCATCGCATCCTGGGGCTGTAGTCGGTCCCAAGGGTTGGGCTGTTCGCCCATTAAAGCGGTACGCGAGCTGGGTTCAGAACGTCGTGAGACAGTTCGGTCCCTATCCGTCGCGGGCGCAGGAAATTTGAGAGGAGCTGTCCTTAGTACGAGAGGACCGGGATGGACATACCTCTGGTGTACCAGTTGTCTTGCCAAAGGCATCGCTGGGTAGCTATGTATGGACGGGATAAATGCTGAAAGCATCTAAGCATGAAGCCCCCCTCGAGATGAGATTTCCCATTACGCAAGTAAGTAAGATCCCTCAAAGAAGATGAGGTTGATAGGTCTGGGGTGGAAGCACGGCGACGTGTGGAGCTGACGGATACTAATCGATCGAGGACTTAACCAATTTTGAAAAGGGCTTGATTACCCTGATTCGTGTAGCACAATGTCTGTTTTATTCAGTTTTGAGCGAACAAGCTCAAAGAGTCTGGTGACGATTGCGAAGAGGTCACACCCGTTCCCATCCCGAACACGGAAGTTAAGCTCTTCAGCGCCGATGGTAGTTGGGGGTTTCCCCCTGCGAGAGTAGGACGTCGCCGGGCATCATGGATAACACAAAACGAGATGATTCTTTAGAATCATCTCGTTTTGTGTTATCTGTATGTTTTTTTCGAAAATCAAAGCAAAAGTACATAGAAAACATGGATTTGAAGAAATGTAGTCATTGCCAGCAAGTAGGTAATGACTTTTTGTTCGTCTAGAGTCGCCTTCTGTCCTGTAAGTAAAGGTAATAAGAACGCCTTGTCGGGGCTGAACAGGCGCTACATGACTGGTTGAACTCATATCTGTTGATTAACCAAAATAACCAGTGAATAAAGTAATCAAACACTAGGTGCTTCTTGTATGGTTGTCGTTCATCCGTCGATCTCCAAGGCTATAATAGGTACTCAAAGTGCTGAGGCTTTGGGGGATGAGGGAATAGATGGCTTCTCCGGAAACATACTAGTCCAAATGAAGACTTTGGAGCCTCCTTTACCAGTATGTTGTGTAAGAAAATGGTTATTCAACAGATGTGGGTTGTACTGGTTATATGATCGGTCTGAGATACTATATAATAGAAGGAAAGGAAGTGTAATTTACAATGAAAGATCCTAATCGGCCGCTTATTGAAGCGTTAACTAAGTTCAAAGAAGCAAACCCGATTTCATTCCACGTGCCTGGACATAAGGGGGGAATACTTTCTGGACTACCGACCGAGTTACGGATGGCTCTTCAATATGATTTTACTGAGTTAGAGGGACTTGACGATCTTCATGAGCCGAGTGGTGTAATTGAAGAGGCGCAACAGAAGCTGTCGTTACTCTATGGTTCGGATCAAAGCTTCTTTCTTGTGAATGGTTCAACGGTAGGGAATTTGGCAATGGTCTATGCGGCGTGCCGTGCGGGTGAAACAGTTATTGTTCAGCGCAATGCACATAAGTCGATTTTCCATGCGATTGAGCTGACTGGTGCAAGGCCGGTGTTTGTGTCACCGGTTTGGGATGTGACTACAAAGACAGCGGGAGGCGTGACCGCTGCGCAAGTCGGCGAGGCGCTCAAGGCCTATCCTGGAGCCAAGGCTGTTATTCTTACCTACCCGACGTACTATGGCCTAACAGGGACCGAGTTAGAAGAGACTATCAACCTTTGTCATACATATGGAGTTCCAGTCTTGGTAGATGAGGCACACGGTGCACATTTTGTTGTAGGTGAACCGTTTCCTCGTTCAGCGTTGGAGATGGGTGCGGATGTAGTTGTTCATTCAGCGCATAAAACATTGCCAGCGATGACGATGGCTTCTTTTTTACACGTACGCTCAGACTTCATCGCTGCAGACAAAGTTGCCCGTTATTTAGGGATGCTACAGTCTAGCAGTCCATCTTATTTGTTGATGGCATCGCTTGACGATGCCAGAGCTTATGCAGAGTCTTATAATGAAGAAGATAAAAAGGTCTTCGTGGAATGGCGGGTATCTTTTATCAAACGTTTGAAACTGATACCAAGACTTCGAGCGTTTGAAACGGATGATCCGTTAAAGCTTATTTTACGCATTGAAGGTTATTCTGGTTTTGATTTACAAAAGAAACTGGAAGCGGAAGGAATTTATAGTGAAATTGCAGATCCCTATCAAGTGTTGTTCGTGTTACCGTTATTAAAAGTGGGGTCGATTTATCCTTTCGATGAAGTTTATGAGAAAATTAAAACTGCGGTTACTTGTTTGGATGGAGTGGATAAGATAATAAGTACAATAGAAGCACCACTACTTGGGGAGGGACTTTCTCGTCTTGCTTACACGTCAGAGGAAGTGGCGAATATGGAAGTGGAGTGGATTCCATACGTGGATTCCCTGGGGCGTGTGGCGGCCGCTTCCGTGATTCCCTATCCGCCGGGTATTCCGCTTTTAATTGCCGGAGAAATTGTAAAGGATGAGCATGTTCAAACTTTAGGGAAATTGCTCCAAATGGGGGCGAAATTCCAGGGGGAAATTCGAATTAACGAAAAACAGATAGTTGTAGTAAAGAATAGAGTGGAGGAATAACATGATACAGAAAGGTGTATTCATTACATTTGAAGGACCTGAAGGGGCTGGAAAGACAACAGTCATCAAAGAGTTATATAAACGTATGGAAGAACAAGGATTGAAGGTCATTCTTACGCGCGAACCGGGTGGAATTCGTATTGCGGAGAAAATCCGTGAAATAATCCTCGATAATGATCATCAGGAAATGGATGCGAAGACGGAAGCACTTCTCTATGCAGCCGCACGAAGGCAGCATCTTGTTGAAAAAGTGATGCCTGCACTTAAGGACGGAATGATTGTCCTATGTGATCGTTTTGTTGATAGTTCGCTAGCTTATCAAGGGCATGCGCGCGGACTTGGAATTGATGAGGTTCTATCGATTAATGAGTTTGCTATCAGTGATACGATGCCGGATCTGACGGTCTTTTTTGATATTAATCCAGAACAAGGACTTGCGCGAATTGCGGCAAATGATAAACGTGAAGAAAACCGGTTGGATAATGAAAGTATCCATTTTCATCAAAACGTTTATGAGGGTTATCAGGAGCTCATTCGTCGTTACCCAGAACGGATTCAATCAACGGATGCATCGCTCTCTAAAGAGCAAGTAACGGAAAATGTTTGGAAAATCATATGCTCCCAACTCATTAAATAGTCAGATTCATGATATAATAGTTGGAAAGCGGAAAAGGGGAGATTATCGTGAAATTGATTGTGGCAGTTGTACAGGACCAAGACAGTAACCGGTTGTCTACGGCTTTGACCAAAGGTGACTTCCGAGCGACGAAATTAGCTAGTACGGGAGGATTTTTACGGTCGGGAAATACGACATTTTTGATTGGTACCGATGATGCCCTCATTCCGAAGGCGCTTGAACTTATTCGAGAAAATTGCCGTTCACGAGATCAAATGGTAGCTCCAGTTTCTCCAATGGGTGGAAATGCAGACTCATACATTCCTTACCCGGTTGAAGTCGAGGTTGGCGGTGCTACCGTATTCGTCCTTCCAATTGAACATTTTCATCATTTTTGATGAATAAGAGGTGAACCTAAATGAAAGTCAATAGTGACTACCGGTCAGGCCTCGATAAGATGAGGAACGATCCTTTACATTCATCTCAAGGTGGAGCGCGGTTCGGCCAAATGGTCGTTAAACAAGAGCAGCGCCTCCAAGGAGAGCAGGTTACTAAGCTCCTCGGCGATATTTCATCGGCAGGGGACCGAATTGCCCGTTCTCGCAATTTGCGCGATATGGCTAAATTTAAAATGCTAGTTCGACGTTTTCTTAAAGAAGCCGTTGAATCTGGAATGGGACTTAAACAGTCTCATACATGGAATCGTTTCGGTGAGGGACGCAGGTTGAAAATTGTCGAAACGATAGATGAAAGGCTTATTGAGTTGGCAGAAGACTTGTTGAATGAAGAAAAAACATCTGTCGATCTATTAGCTAAAATTGGTGAGATCAAAGGGCTACTCATCAATCTATACATGTGATTCCGTGTTTTCTGTCGTTTAAGAAACACGGTTTTTTTTGAACACGGAGGTGTGTGCTTATGCAAGATCAAATGAATAATCGACTTGTAGTAGAGCAAAAAAAAATAACTGAACGATTAAGCTCTTCTTATAAAAATGGGCGAATTGGACATGCATATATGTTTGACGGTGAACGTGGAACAGGAAAAGAAGCAGTTGCACTTTTTTTCGCCAAACTTCTTCTTTGTGCTAGTCCTGAAAACTTTGTTCCATGTGAAACATGTCATTCTTGTCGAAGAGTAACGTCCAGTAATCATCCAAACGTAACGCTTATTCGACCAGATGGTCAGGATATCAGGAAAGAGCAGATGTCCAATCTTGTGTATAGCATGACGAAAAAGGGTTACGAGTCGGGTAGGAAAATATATATTATTACTAGGGCAGATCGGATGAACGTTGCTGCGGCGAATACGTTGCTTAAGTTTCTTGAGGAACCCGAAGGCGATGTAACGGCAATCCTTTTAACGGATTCATATCAATCGATATTGCCAACGATCCAATCACGGTGTCAACGGTTATCTTTTCTACCGCCGTCTAGAGAAATGATGATTAGTGAGCTAGTCGAGAAGGGGATTACACCTTCAATGGCAGCGACCGTTACGATGGTCACTGCCAATCTGGATGAAGCTTTTCGACTGGCTGGAGATGATCAATTTGCACACATGCGAAAAACAGTGTTAAAATTGGTTGAAGCATCGGATAGACATGTCCATGAAGCGTTGTTATTCATTCAATCAGAATGGGCCCCTTTATTTAAAGAGAAGGAAGAGACTGAGAGTGGACTGGATTTACTGCTTTATGCTTACAGAGATGTGGTGGCATCCAAAGCCGGTTTGCAGTCAACAGCAACATTTCCCGATCAGCAAGAACTAGTTAGAGGTCTTTCGATGAAGATGACATATAGCCAGCTGTCTGCTAATATGGAGGCAATATTGCAGTCGAAAAAGCAATTGCATGGCAATATGAATCGCACACTTTTAATGGAACAATTGGTGCTCAGCATGCAGGAGGGGTTACTTGTTGTATAAAGTTGTAGGTGTCCGCTTTAAGAAAGCGGGTAAAATATATTATTTCGATCCACTGGAGTACACGCTCGACGAAGGTGACTACGTCATCGTTGAAACAGCACGTGGAATCGAATACGGTAAAGTTACAGGTAAGGTAAGAGAAGTTGGTGAGAATGATGTTGTCTTGCCACTCAAAAAGATCATTCGTCCAGCGCAAACGGAAGACCTCGAAAAAGTAGAGGAGAACCGTCTTGAGGCTGAACGGGCTTTTAGTACAGGTGTAGAAAAGATTATAGAACATTCGTTAGAGATGAAGTTGGTTGATGTCGAGTATACATTCGATCGAAACAAGATTGTCTTTTACTTTACGGCTGAAGGTCGCGTTGATTTCCGGAATCTTGTTAAAGATCTTGCTTCGATTTTCCGGACACGTATTGAACTACGACAGATTGGTGTACGTGATGAGGCGAAAATGCTTGGTGGCATTGGACCATGTGGCCGGATGCTTTGCTGTTCAACATTCCTAGGTGATTTCGAACCGGTTTCGATAAAAATGGCAAAAGATCAGAACTTATCACTTAATCCTTCTAAAATATCAGGTCTGTGCGGACGTCTTATGTGCTGCTTGAAATATGAGAATGATGATTACGAAGAAGCAAAAGCGCTTATGCCAGATGTAGGAACACGTGTCCAAACACCTGAGGGGCCTGGAAAAGTAGTTGGACTGAATCTGCTTGAACGCCTTCTTCAAGTAAGTATGACGGATCAGGATTTGGTATTGGAGTATACGTTGGAAGAAATAATGGAACAACAAAAAAATATGGCTCAATTGATGAAATAATGAGGTGGGATAGTTGAAAGAAAAGAGTTTTCTGGATAGGGTTATGGAATTCGAGCAAGAACTCGAATCTATGCAAAAGCAATTCCGCGAATTGATTGGATTCGTCGCGCAGATGACGGAAGAGAACCATTCGCTTCAACTCGAAAACCATCATTTGCGCAAGCGGCTTGAAGAAATGGACAAACAAATTGATGAAGAAGTACAGACAATCAACACAAGGCAACATCGGAAAAAAACGAATAAAATAGACGTTGGAGAAGGCGTTGATAATTTAGCGCGCCTATATAATGAAGGATTTCACGTCTGCAATGTCCATTACGGTGGTATTCGTAAAGGGGAAGATTGTCTGTTCTGCCTCTCTTTCTTAAATAAACAAAACGTGTAAAATGAGCCGATCCTATTGCAACGTAGGCATCGGCTTTTCTTTTATTGTGGGCCCACAGGGGGTGGGTCATGCATCGGAGAGGGATTGATCTACACCCCTCTTTGTTGCCGCAGGACGCGGCGTACTTAGGATGTGTCCCTTAATTCGGCGCTTCACGCATTTTTATTATGGAGGAAAATATTATGGATGAAATTTTACAAGATGATGAACGACTCGATTATTTATTAGCGGAAGATTTGCGGATTATTCAAAGTCCGTCTGTATTTTCTTTTTCTTTGGATGCAGTACTACTTGCAAGATTTGCCTATGTCCCGCTACAACAAACTGGAAAAATTGTAGATATATGTGCAGGTAACGGAGCGATTCCGTTGTTTTTAAGCGCCAGAACGAACGCTACTATTACTGCTGTTGAATTACAGGAGCGGCTTGCAAATATGGCGGTAAGAAGTGTCCGGTATAATGGGCTGGAAAGCAGGATTCGCATCCTTAATGATGATGTCATTGGCATTGCGGCAAAAATCGGCTATGAGAAATACGATACAGTAACATGTAACCCTCCCTACTTCCCAGCGCATGAGGCAAGCGAAAAGAACTTATCGGAGCATCTGGCAATTGCCAGGCATGAAATCCATCTAACGCTTGAACAGGCTATCCAGTCGGCAAGCGAATTGTTAAAGCAGGGGGGAAAGGCAGCGTTTGTCCACCGTCCAGGACGTTTACTCGACATTGTCACTGCAATGCGTGCAAATCGACTTGAGCCAAAACGAATTCAGTTTATTTATCCGAAAGAAGGTAAAGAAGCAAATACATTGCTAATTGAGGCGATTAAAGACGGTAAGCCAGATTTGAAAGTATTACCGCCTCTCTATGTGTATGGTGCTGATAATGAATATACGGAAGAAGTGAGGCTCCTCCTTTATGGACAAAATGGGTGATCACTTATTTTATGTATTAGAATGCAAGGATGGGTCCTATTATGCCGGTTATACGAATGATTTGGAAAAGCGTGTTCGTGTACATAATGAAGGGAAGGGCGCTAAATATACACGCGCAAAACGACCTGTACAATGTATTTACCATGAGAACTTCGAAACAAAACGTGAAGCTATGCAGGCAGAGTATCAATTTAAACAACTGAAGAGGAATGCGAAAGAGATCTATATTAGAAAGAGGCGAAACGTAAATGAAGTCACAGAAAAGTGCTGAACCAGGCGGTGGAAAACTGTTTTTAGTCGGAACACCAATCGGTAATCTTGAAGATATGACATACCGAGCGATTCGTATCTTGAAAGAGGTAGATATGATAGCGGCAGAGGATACGCGAAATACAATCAGGTTATGTAACCATTTTGAAATTAAGACACCGCTAACAAGTTACCATGAACATAATATTGAAGTTGGTGGCGAAAAGATTTTGGCCATGCTTGCGGATGGAAAGACGGTTGCACTCGTGAGTGATGCGGGTATGCCATGCATTTCTGATCCGGGGGCAGACATTGTAGCCAAGGCAATTATTGCAGGGTACGACGTAGTTCCTGTTCCAGGTGCGAATGCAGCAATCAGCGCGCTAGTTGCTTCAGGGTTAGTACCGCAACCTTTTATGTTCTTTGGTTTCTTATCACGTCAGAAGAAGGCCAGGAACATTCAATTAGACGATTTAAAACAACGAGAAGAGACGGTTATTTTATATGAGGCACCTCACAGGCTAAAGGAGACTTTACGCGCGTTACAGACGAGCTTCGGTGGGACACGCTCTGTTGTCCTGGCAAGGGAATTGACAAAACGTTTTGAGGAATTTCTTCGTGGTACGCTTGAAGAAGCTGTTTTATGGGCAGAATCAAATGAAATACGTGGCGAGTTCTGTATTGTAATCGAAGGCAGTGACGGAGTTATTGTAGAAGAGCAACAGGAGTGGTGGAACGACTTAGAAATTCGTGATCATGTGACAGAATTGATGGAAAGAAAAGGTCTTCGTTCAAAAGAGGCGATCCGAGAAGTAGCAAATGACCGTGGATTAAGCCGTCGCGATGTTTATAAAGAATTTCATGTCGAAGATGAATGACAGACAGTAGTACATAAGAAATGCACTGTAGTCTGGACGTGAAATTTTTATGTTGCAATGTATTCACAGTATGAGGTTTCATAGTATCCTAAGCAACGAAAAAAAATCCAGAACGGTTAACCGATCCGGACAATACTATTATTGATTTACTTTTTTAAGCTATCTTCAATTTCCTTGATGAGTTGTTTTGCGCCTTCTGGGCTCAAAATTAACTTGCCATCGATAAGACTTAAATTGTCGTCAGACACATCGCCCGTAATCGAGCATGTCATATTCGGCATATATTTCTTCAAGATGATTTTATCTTCATCAACGTAAATTTCCAAAGCGTCTTTTTGTGCAATACCAAGTGTACGGCGTAATTCAATTGGAATTACTACACGTCCAAGTTCATCGACTTTTCTTACAATACCAGTTGATTTCATGAGTTTAACTCCTTTCGATACATTTAGTTTCGTCAAAATTCGACAAAATTCTCTTAACAACTTTTATCATACCAAGTCTTCCAATTAACGTCAATACTAGGCGCTTAAAACTATGAGAAAAATAGTAGTTATTTAAAAAAGTGCGCTATTTTTCGACAAAAATAGACTAATAGACACGGAAATAACAATGACGTTAGCTGTTGTCGAGGAATTTCATTGTATCGCCAGTACGCTTTAGATAGAATAGATAGTACATACTTATACACTGGAGGAATATTCGTGGCTGATCAGAAAAAGACTTTCTATATTACAACACCTATTTATTATCCAAGCGGGAATTTCCATATTGGTACCGCATATACAACTGTCGCTTCTGACGCGATGGCTCGTTACAAACGACTGCGCGGGTATGATGTTCGGTTCCTGACTGGAATGGATGAGCACGGTCAAAAGATACAGGAAAAAGCGCAAGAGGCCGGACTGCCACCGCAGGAGTTTGTCGATGGTATCGCAGAGACAGCGAAAAAGGTCTGGAATACAATGGACATTTCATATGACGACTTCATCCGTACGACGGAAGAGCGCCATAAAGTGATTGTCGAAAAGATTTTTAAAACATTCCTTGATAACGGCGATATTTATAAAGGGGAGTACGAAGGATGGTATTGCCTACCTTGTGAAACATACTTTACGGAAGGGCAGCTTGAAAATGGCAACTGTCCTGATTGTGGACGACCTGTCAAAAAAGTGAAGGAAGAATCATACTTCTTCAATATGAAGAAGTATGCTGGAAGATTGTTGAAGTTTTACGAAGATAATCCGAAGTTTATCGAACCGGAATCGCGTAAAAACGAAATGATTAATAACTTTATCAAACCGGGGCTTGAAGACTTATCTGTTTCTCGTATGTCGTTTGATTGGGGCATAAAAGTTCCTGGGGATCTGAAGCATGTCATTTATGTATGGGTCGATGCGTTGACGAACTACATCACAGCGCTTGGCTATCAGTCAGATGACGATTCGTTATTCAAAAAGTATTGGCCGGCGGATGTCCATGTTGTTGGAAAAGATATTGTTCGTTTCCATACAATTTATTGGCCGATTTTCTTAATGGCACTCGATTTACCGTTGCCGAAGAAAGTATTTGCGCATGGTTTCATCATGATGAAAGATGGAAAAATGTCGAAATCTAAAGGCAATGTCGTCTATCCGGAAATGCTTGTTGAGCGCTACGGACTCGATGCGACACGTTATTTCCTTCTTCGTGAATTGCCGTTTGGGCAAGATGGTGTATTCTCACCCGAATCCTTTGTGGAGCGGACGAATTATGACCTTGCAAATGACCTCGGAAATTTATTGAACCGATCAATTTCGATGATCAATAAATATTTCGACGGAGAGATTCCGACACAAGGCCTTATCGCAACAGATTTCGATGACAGCTTGACGAATTTCATGACGACTACGGTCGGGAAATACGAAGCGTCAATGGAGAACATGCAGTTTAGCGCTGTCCTTGGCGATTTGTGGGCTCTTATATCGCGGACCAACAAATACATCGACGAGACGTCTCCATGGGTGTTAGCGAAGGATGAGGCGGATAAAGGGAAACTAGCGTCTGTTATGATGCATCTTGCGACTTCACTCCGTCACATTGCTGTATTATTGCAACCGTTTATGACGGAAGCGCCTAAACAGATCATGACGCAACTGGGTCTGGATGAAAAATTGCTTGCTTGGGATACGCTGGGTAATTTCAACGCGATTCCGACAGGCACGAAAGTCGTAGAAAAGGGTGTACCAATCTTCCCGCGCCTGGATGCGGACGTTGAAGTCGTTTATATCCGTGATCAGATGGCGATTACTGCACCGGCTGAAAATGCGCCTGCTGAGCAACCTGCAAAAGTGGAAGTTGAAGAGCCGGTAGTGGCGGAGATTTCAATCGATGATTTCCTGAATGTCGATTTACGCGTTGCGACAGTAACTGCATGTGAAAGAATTCCGAAAGCAGATAAATTGCTGAAGCTCCAACTAGATATGGGTTATGAGAAACGACAAGTTGTATCGGGCATCGCAGAACATTACGAACCTGAGGCACTAGTCGGGCAGAAAGTAATTGTTGTTGCCAACTTGAAACCTGTAAAATTACGTGGAGAGCTATCCCAAGGTATGATTTTGGCTGGGAAATCAGATGGTATTTTGAAACTTGCCACAGTCGATCAGTCACTTGAAAATGGTGCACAAGTTAAATAAGAATAGAAACGGCGTCCCTCATGGAAACGCCGTTTTTCTTTTTTTGAGTATATTATCAATTTGTAAACTATTTGAGTTGAACAAATGAATACCTATATAAACTGAGCGAAGGCGCCTTACAAGGGGTAGCCGAAGCCCTAAGACTGGCGGGCGAAGCTGCTTGGCTTAGGGTGGGAGGCATCCCCTAGCGCCGTAGCGAATAAGAAGGAAATCCGTTCGATTAAAATAAAACAATTGTGAGGCGAAAATAATGTATATAGATACACACGTTCATTTAAATGCAGATCAGTATGAAGAAGATATAGATGAAGTGATTCAACGTGCCCAAAAAGCCGGTGTTGACAAGATGGTGGTCGTTGGATTTGATCGCAAGACGATTTTGAAGGCAATGGAACTGACTGAACAGCACGCTTTCATTTACGCCGTTGTCGGTTGGCATCCTGTAGATGCAATCGACTGCACAGAAAAAGACTTAGAATGGATTGAATCACTCGCCGCGCACCCTAAAGTGGTTGGTATTGGGGAAACAGGATTGGATTATCATTGGGATAAATCACCGCGAGATGTGCAACAGGAAGTGTTCAGAAAACAGATTCAGCTTGCCCAGAAAGTAAACCTGCCAATTATTATCCATAACCGAGATGCAACGGCGGATGTCGTTCGTATCTTGAAAGAAGAGGGAGCAGAAAAAACGGGCGGAATTATGCATTGTTTTGGTGGAAGTGTCGAGACTGCAAATGACTGCATAAAAATGAATTTCATGATTTCATTGGGAGGACCAGTTACATTTAAAAATGCAAAGGCGCCAAAACAAGTTGCAACGGAAATTTCGCTTGATCATTTATTAATCGAAACAGATGCGCCTTATCTCGCACCTCATCCGTACCGTGGAAAAAGGAATGAACCGGCATGGGTGACGCTTGTTGCGGAAGAAATAGCGAGACTTAAAGGTCTCCCCATTGAAGAAGTGGCAAAAAGAACGACCGCAAACGCTTTGAAAGTATTTAACATAACATGAATAAGATGGTAGGAAGTTTTCCATACTTTTTATATGAAGGGCTTCCTAAATTTGTTATTCACCAAATTCATACGGGTTGACATGCCGAAGAGTACCCTTTATAATCAGCCGAGTGATGAAGGAGGAGTTTTTTTCATGTCAAAAAGTACCATGAAAAACCTGTTCTATAAGTCATTGAGGAGTAAAAAAGTAGCGATTACCGTAGTTTCGCTAACGCTATTTGTTACTGTTATTTCACTTGTTCTCTTTGAGGGAACAAAAAAATCGATCACGTTGGACGTGGACGGTAAAGAACTTAACATTAAAACGCACGCACATACAGTTGGTAAACTTCTCTCCGAACAGGAAATTGAAGTTGCCAAACACGATCTAGTAATACCCTCAGTGAATACACCTATCGAGGATGGTCTATCGATTAGGTGGGAACAGTCGCAACAAGTTGTAATAAATGTCGATCAGGATACCAAATCCATATGGACGACTAATCATAAGGTGGAAGAGATACTTGCTGAAGCAGATATCGAAATTACCGAATATGATGTTGTAAACCCAGTGCTAGATGAACAGCTAGGGAAAGAAAATAGCATTACCGTCCAAAAAGCGTTTGAAGTAACGTTGAATGACGGCGGAGAAGAAAAGAAGGTCCGGTCAACTTCGACTACGGTCGCTGACTTTTTAAAGAGAGAGAACATTCATTTGAATGATGACGATCGTCTGAATAGAAAGGCAGATGGGTATCTAAAGCCTGGCTCTATAGTGGCAGTCGTACGAGTGGAAAAAGTCACCGATGTAGTGGAAGAACCGGCGAACTTTGCAGTTGAAACACGCAACGATCCATCTTTACTGAAAGGGCGCGAAAAAATCGTCCAAGCGGGAAAAAAAGGAACGGTTTCACGGAAGTTTGAAATTGTGAAAGAAAACGGGAAGGAAATTTCCCGTAAGCTTCTAGAAGAGAAGTCAATTAAAAAACCACAAACGAAGATCGTTTCCATAGGCTCGCAAGTGATGGTCGCAAGTGCATCAGCTGGGACGTCTAATTCAAAAACTGTATCGCGTAACGATTCATCCGCGGAAGGTGGGGAGTTCTACGTAACCGCTACGGCCTATACGGCGCATTGTAATGGTTGTTCTGGAATTACACGAACAGGCATTAATTTACGTGCGAACCCTAATTTGAAAGTTATTGCAGTCGACCCAAGCGTTATCCCGCTCGGTTCTAAAGTGTGGGTTGAAGGATACGGCTATGCCGTTGCAGGGGATACAGGCGGTGCAATCAAAGGCAAGAAGATTGATCTGCACGTAGCAACGAAAGGCGATGCCTATAAATTCGGCAGACGCCAAGTGAAAATTAAAATCATCGATTGATATATACATCCGCAGGACTGATATTAGTCCCGCGGATTATTGTGTTATAGCCATCTTCTGCTGAAGGAAGTTAAACCTCTGGGAGATATTATAAATTTTGAATTACGCCGAGGCGTAATTGATCGCCTGCCCATCTGTACATCCGCTTGCCGTCAGAGTAGAATTAGGGAAAGAATGCAATGGGAATGAGGATTTTTGTGAACATTAAAGAAATTATTGTTGTTGAAGGCAAGTCTGATACAGTAGCCGTGAAACGGGCAGCAGGTGCGGATACGATTGAAACGAACGGTTCTGCAATCGACGAGTTAACGCTCACGCGTATTCGGCATGCTCAGGAAACGCGAGGCGTCATCGTATTCACGGATCCCGACTTTCCTGGCAGAAGAATCCGCGCCATCATTGAAGAGCGTATTCCAGGTGTTAAACATGCTTTTCTTGAAAAGAAGCTGACGATTGCCAAAAATGGATCGGGGCTAGGTATTGAGCATGCACATGATGAGCATATACGGGCTGCGCTAAGTGCGGTTTACACCGTGGACGACCAGCCTGCTGTTGATATACCACTAGCAGATTTGATGACGGCTAGGCTTATCGGACATCCTGATGCAAAAAGGCGCCGTGAGCGCTTAAGTGAGCTGTTGCAAATCGGTCAAGTGAATGGCAAAGGATTAAAGAAGCGGTTGGAAATGTTCCGAATTGGTTATGATCGATTGGGAGAAGTATTAAAGGTTCTAGACGAGGAGGAAACGGAAAATAATGAATAAAGATATTGCGACTCCGGTCAGGACGAAAGAGATTCTCGCTAAATACGGTTTTTCGCTCAAAAAAAGTTTAGGTCAAAACTTCTTGATTGACCCCAATATTTTACGCAATATCGTTTCGCACGCAGGCTTGTCCGAAAAAACAGGTGTTATTGAAATCGGACCCGGTATTGGTGCATTGACAGAACATCTTGCAAGAAGCGCAGGAAAAGTCGTCGCTTTTGAAATTGACGGACGCCTCCTTCCTGTATTGGAAGATACCCTGTCGCCTTACGACAACGTGACAATCGTTCATCAGGACATACTGGAAGCTGACCTTCTACAAGTAATGCAGGATCACTTCGCGGATTATGAGGATGTTGTAGTTGTTGCAAACTTGCCTTATTATGTGACAACGCCAATTATCATGAAATTCTTACTTGGTAAAGTTCCAGTATCAGGTATGGTAGTTATGATGCAGAAAGAAGTAGCAGATCGCATTACCGCCGTTCCAGGGACAAAAGCATACGGTTCTCTATCCATAGCTATTCAGTACTATATGGATGCGGAAGTGGCTATGATTGTACCGAAGACGGTATTCATGCCGCAACCGAATGTTGAATCGGCTGTTCTACGTTTGACAAGAAAAGAAACGGCGCCAGCAAAAGTAATCGATGAAGACTTTATGTTTGTAGTTTCTAGAGGTTCATTCGTCCAACGCCGGAAGACGATTTTGAACAACTTGCAATCCTCACTTCCTAATGGCAAGTTGAAGAAAGAAGTGATCTTGCAAGCTTTCGAACAAATTGGCATGGACCCTGGCCGACGTGGAGAAACACTGACAATAGAAGAATTTGCAAACTTGTCGAATGCCTTGTATGAGGACTTCTTTGAGGAGAAGAAAAAACGATAGAGTTAGAAAGTTTTTATTAGAAAAATACCCTTTTTTCTAATAAAAAGATTGACAAAGTAGACAAGCAATTGTTAAAATGAAGATTTTAATTGACAGAAACTTTTAAAAGTGTTATGCTTATACTTAGTGAGGTGTAAGCGACGTGCCAAAAACATTAGCGGACATTAAGAAGTCATTGGATTCTCATCTGGGAAAACGTTTGCACTTAAAAGCAAACGGTGGTCGGAAGAAGACAATCGAGAGAGCTGGAGTGCTGCGAGAAACATATCGTGCAGTATTCGTAGTTGAACTTGACCAGGACGAAAATGCATTTGAAAGAGTATCTTACAGCTACGCAGACATTTTAACCGAAGCGGTTGAAATAACAATTCTTGAAGGTGCAGATCCTACTGCATTCATTATCAAATAATTACAGTCTTAATGATTTAATTCATTTTTAAACAACACCTGTGCAAGCATTCTGAAAATGGATGTCTTGTGCGGGTGTTTTTTCTTTCGTTTGGTTCATACTACAATTGTCAGCCAAAAGGAGGAAAACCGAATGGCGAAAAAACGTGGCATAATGTCTGAAGGCTTGAAGGTAGAAATTGCGAAAGAGCTTGGATTTTATGATGTTGTGGAGCGAGAAGGTTGGGGCGGCATCAAATCACGCGACGCGGGCAATATGGTGAAGCGAGCAATTGAAATGGCCGAACGAGGAGTAGCACAAAAGAAATAACGCTATGAATTACCCATTATCCAACTAACAGGCTGACAAAAGAAGAGCTGAATCCGGGGCATCAAGATATCCGGCCAGCTCTTCTTTTTAGTGCCTGGGAAGTTGTGCGATATAGATAGGATTGGTCGTCCGTTGTTGATGATTGGTAGGTATGATTATATGGTCGGTTGTGTTTCCACATTTGTTCTGAAACCGAGGCTTTCAAAAATCAATTATCCTATTATTATCATTTCACAGCGCAAATATTTCACCCTATGCTAAAATAGGGGGATACAGACTAGCTGGAATGGAGGGAGCCGGATGCTTTATGAAAAGGCACCAGCAAAAATCAATTTAACACTCGATGTATTACATAAGCGACCGGATAATTTTCATGAAGTCGAAATGATTATGACTACGGTTGATTTAGCAGACAGAATCTGGCTTCGTCCGACAGATAACGGGAAAATCATCATCAAGGCGTCAGAACGACATGTACCCAATGATCGAAAGAACTTGGCTTATCAAGCTGCTGAATTGTTACAAATTGAATGTGGTATTACAAAAGGTGTTGAGATTACACTAGAAAAAAGTATTCCTGTTGCTGCAGGGCTCGCGGGCGGAAGTTCGGATGCTGCTGCTACGCTACGAGGATTGAATAGGCTATGGAATTTAAAATTGAGTGTCGAAGAACTCGCGAGGCTTGGGGCACGAATTGGTTCGGATGTTTCATTTTGCGTACATGGCGGTACAGCACTTGCGACGGGGCGCGGAGAATTAATTGAAATCCTACCTCCCCCACCAAACTGTTGGGTCATTCTCGCGAAACCAGCCATTTCGGTTTCGACAGGAGATATATACGGAAAGCTGAATTTATCTGCGATTGATCATATCGATACGGTTCGAATGATTGAAGCATTAAGGGCGGGAGATTACGACAAAATGTGCAACTCAGTCGGGAATGTCCTAGAAACCGTCACAATGGATCTGTATCCACAAGTCGTTGTTCTGAAAGAGCAGATGAAGAGATTTGGTGCAGATGCAGTTTTAATGAGTGGTAGCGGCCCGACAGTTTTCGGTCTCGTTAAACATGAATCCAGGGTACCGAGAATTTATAACGGGCTAAAAGGGTTCTGTCCAGAAGTATATGCGGTTAGAATGGTCGGTGGACATACAATTCTTGATTAAATACGTACGATTGTGGTAATGTACATTAAAATATTCGGGTTTAGGAGATGGTACTATGAAGTGGAAAAGGAGCGAGCGGCTTGTAGATATGACTAGCCAATTGTTGGAATCTCCACATGAACTTATTCCACTGACCTTCTTCTCCGAACGTTACCAAGCGGCTAAATCCTCGATTAGTGAGGATTTGACGATTGTAAAAGAAACGTTTGAGGAAAAAGGCACAGGAAAACTGGTGACGGTTTCCGGAGCAGCGGGAGGAGTGAAGTTCATCCCGAAGATGGTAGAATCCGACGTTCGTGAAGTGATGTCGCTTCTAATGGAGAAACTTGGGCATTCGGATCGATTGCTGCCAGGCGGTTATTTATTCATGACGGATCTTCTTGGCAATCCGCGCATTATGGATCGTGTGGGTAAAGTATTTGCTTCAGCGTACGCGGAGACAGACATTGATGTGATTATGACGGTAGCGACGAAGGGTATTCCGATTGCCCATGCAATTGCGCGTCACCTGAATGTCCCAGTCGTTGTCGTTCGCCGTGATAGCAAGGTGACCGAGGGACCAACTGTGAGCATTAATTATGTATCTGGTTCAACCAGACGTATTCAAACAATGGTATTATCGAAAAGAAGCATGCAAAGCGGACGCAAAGTCCTCATTACAGACGATTTCATGAAAGCAGGCGGTACGATGCTTGGGATGAAGAGTCTTCTGGAGGAATTTGGTTGCGAACTGGCAGGTATAGCTGTTCTAGTAGAATCCGATCATGCTGAAGAGGTTCTCGTCGATAACTACTTATCTCTTGTTAAGCTTCATGCAGTAAATGAAAAGAATGGGACCATCGAGTTAGAAGAAGGAAACTATTTTGCGGAAGGTGGAAAATGATATGAATTATGTAGCGACAGAAAACGCACCACAGGCAATTGGACCTTATGCACAAGCGGTTAGTGTGAACGGAATGGTATATACATCCGGGCAAATTCCATTGACACCGGAAGGACTGCTTGTTGAGGGGACTATCGAAGATCAAACGCACCAAGTGTTCGCCAATTTAAAAGAAGTGCTGAAAGCAGCAGGTTCATCTTTGGATAAAGTAGTCAAAGCAACTGTTTTTATTAAAGATATGAATGAATTCGTTGCTGTCAATGACATTTACGCACAGCATTTTGGGTCTCATACACCTGCACGTTCAACTGTTGAAGTTGCTAGATTACCGAAAGACGTAAAAATTGAAATAGAGGTTATTGCTCTAGTAGCCAAATAACAGATACCCGCCCAAATATCACTTTGGGCGGGTTTTTTATTTCCGTGTCTTTCAAAATGTTTAAATAATTGTGTTTATAAAGAAGGGAAACGCTTACTTTTGTGGAATATAGTCGTCATGCACTGTAAAGACAAAAGGAGTGGTAAGAGATGGAAGTAACAGATGTGAGGTTACGAAAGATGGAAACTGATGGAAGGATGAGGGCAATTGCTTCGATTACAATTGACGATGAATTTGTCGTGCATGACATTCGGGTCATCGATGGAAATGAGGGATTGTTCGTAGCGATGCCGAGTAAACGAACGCCTGATGGAGAGTTTCGTGATGTAGCACATCCAATTAATACAAGTGCTCGAACCAAAATCCAAGATGCAGTAATGGCGGCATACCACCTTTCTGCAGAAGAAGCAGTATTTGAAGGCGCTGGTGCATGATGTGGCCCCTTCGTTTTTACCTATACTTATCGTGAAATAATATAGACAGCCTGTGGATAATTTACAATATAGAAGTTTCACGTCTAGGCTCCGGGCACAAAATGCTCGGAGACCTGCAGGATGTGGGTTCCGTTGAAGCGGGATTGAACTACGATTCACTTTGTGCTAGATGATAAGGACAACTTAGGTTGTGTTCACTTGCAGGTTCCCTGCGCTTTTTTTATGGATTTTTTTGGCATTAAAAAGCTGAATAAAAAAGAGAAAATAATGATAAAAGATTGTAATCAACTTGTCAAGAGGTATGAGGTTGAAAATTAGCCCGTTTTCAGCTATAGTCAATAGTGAAAACATTCGAGGGGGATTCGCCTTCATCCCTCATTCATGGGGGCTATTAAATGACAAATACATATGCCGTTGTCCTGGCTGCAGGGCAAGGTACACGGATGAAGTCCGATTTATATAAAGTACTGCATCCCGTTTGTGGAAAACCGATGGTCGAACACGTAATTGATCATATACGCGGTCTTGGTATTGGTCGAATTGTTACGATTGTTGGACATGGTGCAGAAACGGTAGAAGAAACGCTTGGAGAGAAAAGTGAATATGCGCTACAGCAAGAGCAATTAGGCACGGCACACGCTGTTCAGCAGGCTGAGAGGCTTATTGGTGACTTGGATGGTACGACTATCGTTGTATGCGGAGATACGCCGCTCATTCGTTCTGAGACAATGGAGGAATTGATTGCGCATCATAAAGCAACAGGAGCAAAAGCAACTATCTTGACGGCTAATGCGGATGATCCAACAGGATACGGGCGCATTATCAGGGGAGAGAGTGGCCAAGTCCTCCGAAATGTTGAACAGAAAGATGCAACTCCTGAAGAACAAAAAGTGACGGAAATCAATACAGGGACCTATTGCTTTGACAATCGGACACTTTTTGAAACGTTGAAAAAAGTGAAAAATAATAATACGCAAGGGGAATACTATCTCCCTGATGTTGTCGGTATTTTGCAATCTGAAAATGCACTCGTTTCAGCATACGTGACAGGGGATTTCAGTGAAACACTCGGTATCAATGACCGCGTAGTCTTGGCAGAAGCAGAGCGTGTCATGCGTAGACGTATAGCTGAAAAGCATATGCGGAATGGTGTAACAATTATCAACCCCGAAAGCACGTATATAAGCGCGGCAGCCGAAATTGGCCGTGATACAGTTCTTCAACCGGGCACAATGATTGAAGGTCATACCGTTATCGGCAATAAGTGTGTAATAGGACCAAATAGCCAGATTGTCGACAGTGTAATCGGTGATAATACAAATGTGCATTCATCTGTTGTACTATCTAGCAGAATTGGTTCAACTACGGCAATAGGACCGTTCGCACATATCCGCCCGGACTCTGATCTTGGAGACAGTGTGAAAATCGGTAACTTTGTGGAAGTGAAAAAGGCGACACTAGGTGAAGGTAGCAAAGTGTCACATTTAAGCTATATTGGTGACGCAAAAATTGGGTCGCATGTAAATGTAGGTTGTGGAACAATCACTGTTAACTACGATGGCAAGAACAAGCATCTTACAACAATCGAAGATAATGCATTTATTGGTTGTAATTCCAATTTAGTCGCTCCAGTTACAGTTGGAAAAGGTGCATATGTAGCAGCTGGATCGACAATTACTAAAAGTGTGCCAGAAAGTTCACTTGCAATTGCGCGTGCACGGCAGGAGAATAAAGAAGGATATGCAAACAAACTAAATCTCAGTTAAACAGGGGGAACATGATGGCTAATCACTATCCTAACGATAAACTTAAGATATTTTCTTTGAATTCGAACCAAACACTTGCGGTGCAAGTAGCGGAAAAAATCGGACGTCCACTTGGCAAATGCTCGGTCAAACAATTCAGTGACGGAGAAGTCCAAATCAATATCGAAGAAAGTATCCGTGGCTGCGATGTATTCGTCATCCAGTCGACATCGTACCCTGTCAATGAAAACTTGATGGAACTTCTTATTATGATTGACGCTTTGAAACGTGCGTCAGCACGCACAATCAATGTCGTTATGCCTTATTATGGCTATGCGCGCCAAGATCGTAAAGCACGTTCACGTGAACCGATTACAGCGAAACTTGTTGCAAATTTACTTGAAACAGCAGGAGCCCACCGTGTCATTGCAATCGATTTGCATGCACCACAAATCCAAGGTTTCTTCGATATCCCAATCGATCATCTTGTTGCTGAGCCAATCCTTACAGAATACTTTAAAGGAAAAGGTTTTAACACTGATGAACTTGTTATTGTATCACCGGATCATGGCGGTGTAACGCGTGCGCGTAAGATGGCGGACCGCATGAAAGCACCTATTGCGATTATTGACAAACGTCGCCCACGCCCAAATGTTGCTGAAGTGATGAATATCGTTGGCAATGTTGAAGGGAAAACAGCAATCCTAATTGATGATATTATCGATACAGCAGGGACAATCACAATTGCGGCGAGCGCTTTAATCGAAAGTGGAGCAAAAGAAGTGTATGCTTGTTGTACACACCCAGTGTTGTCAGGTCCAGCAATCGAACGAATTGATAATTCGCAAATTAAAGAATTGGTTATTACAAATTCAATTGAGCTTCCGGCAACGAAAACATCCCCAAAAATCAAGCAACTTTCGATCGCTTCATTGCTTGCAGAAGCGATCGTGCGTGTGTTCGAAGAGAAATCTGTTAGTACATTGTTTGAGTAAATTTAATTTAGATGTTTCATGTCGCTTGTCATTGGGTATTTATTAGTTAACACAACTTTTTTTAAAGAAGGGTGATTAAATAAAATGAGTACAACTATACAATCAGAAGCGAGAGTACCATCAAAACAATCAGCACTAACTGGATTACGTAAAGAGGGCTATGTTCCAGCGGTCGTCTACGGTTATAAAACAGAAGCTACATCGATTTCAGTAAAAGAGCGAGACTTACTGAAAACATTACAAATAACGGGCCGTAATGGCGTTATTAAACTTAATATTGACGGGAAGGACCTTAATGTTGTCCTAAACGATTATCAATCTGACGTATTAAAAGGTGAAATTCGACATGCGGACTTCCTTGCTATCAACATGACAGAGGAGCTTGAAGTAGATGTTACTATACATCTTATTGGCGAATCTGTTGGCTTGAAAGAGGGAGGCGTACTTCAACAACCGAACCGTGAAGTGACCATCAAAGTGAAACCTTCGGATATTCCGGAGACATTTGATATCGACATTTCAAAACTTCAAATCGGCGAAACGATTACAGTAGCTGAAATTCGTGCGAATTCGAAATATGAGATTTTAAACGAAGATGATCATGCACTTGTTCTAATTTCATCACCACGTACAGCGGCGGAGATGGAAGAACTTGAAAGCGAAGCTTCTGAATCAGAAGAGCCAGAAGTAATTGGTGAGAAGAAAGAAGCTAAGTAATACAAACATGAGCGCACGGAAATCCGTGCGCTTCTTTTCTGTTTCATAGTTAAGTAATTATAGGTTTTTTAACTTGGAATAGTGTCTTAGCACTAGTCACAAGGCTCCTAAGATATAGCTATGCAGTCGTTTGCGACAGGAAGTCGCTCACTTAGACTGCCTTTTTTGCTCTCTTTAAGCCCATGGCATCTGTATCGTTTCCTTGTGCTTTTCTCAAGGATAGGAAAGTATAACTTTATCTACATGAATCGGTGTCTAGACTCTAGCGCTTTTCTAAATCCTCTAGTGTAAAAGGAAGATGAAATTTATGAAAATGATAATAGGACTCGGAAATCCGGGTAAACAATATGAAAAAACACGCCATAATGTGGGGTTTCATGTCATTGACGAGCTTAGTACTCGTCTGCCAATCACTGCAGTACAATCGAAATTTGGTGGCATGTATACGGTTGTCCATCGTCCGGAAGGAAAAGTAATGCTTGTCAAGCCGCTTACTTATATGAACCTATCTGGTGAATGTGTTCGGCCATTGATGGATTACTTCGATATCGACGTAGAAGATATCGTTGTTCTGTATGATGATCTTGATATTGCTCCCGGAACAATTCGACTGCGTCAAAAAGGCAGTGCAGGTGGCCATAACGGCATGAAATCACTTATTGCTCATCTTGGTACGGACCAGTTCAATCGAATCCGAATCGGTGTTGGTCGTCCCATCGGTGGTATGAAAGTGGCTGATTACGTTCTAGCACCTTTCGGCAAAGATGAAAAACCATTAATTGAAGACATGGTGAAAAAAAGTGCATCCGCATGTGAAGCGTGGCTGGGCAAACCATTTAATGATGTCATGAACAACTTTAATGGTGTATAAGGAATAATAAAGCCGTCTTGCGCCTATACTTTGAGAAAAGGGGCGGAGACTAAAATGGCGATCCGTTATACTTGCCGGCATTGTGAGACTGAAATTGGCACACTTCCGTTTGAATCTGCGAAGGAGGCTATCCTTCTGCTGCACAAGATGGACGAAGAGGAAGTTGAGCATTTTCTGACGTATGAAAAAGACGGGGCATTGACGGTGCGATGCATCTGCGAACAGTGTGAGCAATCGCTTCAACGATTCCCGGACTACTATACACTTAACAAATGGCTTCAATAAGATGTACGCTTTGGCGCTAAATGCGTCCAAAGCTTTTTCTGTTTTTCTGTCTAAAGGTAGTTGTGTTGAACTATTAAATTATTTTGAATTGGCTGCGGCATAAGGGGGGGCTTAGGGCTTCGGTTACTTGATGTCCAGTTAATGAGATAATTTCCAGCAAAGGCGTCTACTGGGTTAGTCGAAGCAATAAGTCTGACGGTGATTTTCTATCCGGCTTATTGTGGGAGGCATCCCCTAGTGCCAAGCGTTGTTGGTAGGATTCTTTATTACAACATATATAGATAATTATTTTTCCAATATATAAATATAGTTTGGACTTGGCGCACTTGAATGGCCTAGCCCTTTTTGAACGCCTACTATTATTATGAAAGAAAGGATGTGTAGCATTGGAATCACTAATAGATTTGTTTTTACAAGAGAAAGAGATTGACGAACTAGTGGGAGAGTTGGAGGCGGGAATAGACCGTCAACTTATCGCGGGATTGTCAGGCGGGGCGAAGTCGATTCTTTTCAAAGTGCTTCAGCAGTCGAGCAAACGGCCCATTCTTATCGTATCCCCAAATTTATTGCAAGCCCAGCGTACATATGAAGACCTCGTCAAAATGTTGGGCGATTCACTCGTCCACCTTTACCCTGCAGAGGAACTCATTGCTGCGGACTTTTCTGTTTCGAGCTATGAACTTCGCGCCCAGCGCATCGATACATTAGATCATATGGTACGAACTGGGAAGGGGGTTTATATCACGCCGATTGCAGGCATGAAAAAACTATTACCTGAAAAAGCACGCTGGCTATCCAATTCATTATCAACGACAATAGGCGCAGAAATTAATATGGAAGAATGGCTTGAAAGACTTGTGTCAATGGGTTATACGAGACAGTCAATGGTAACAGCGCCAGGTGAGTTTGCATTGCGTGGGGGTATCCTGGATTTGTATCCGCTGAATTTGGAAGAACCCGTACGGATTGAATTATTTGATACGGATGTTGACTCGATTCGCACATTCTCGGCGGAAGATCAGCGCTCAACAGGTAAGTTGAAAGACGTATCAATTCTTCCCGCTGCCGAATTTGTTTGGAAGGCTGAAGATTTGACGATCATCGCAGAAAACCTGGAGAATGCGCTTGGCGTTAGTTTGAAGAAGATGAACGATGTGGATGCGAAAGAACGGTTAACCATTAATATGAAGGGGGATATTGCTTTAATGAGGGAGGGATCCATTCCGGAAAACATGTTGAAATATGCATCGTTTTCAGCTGGAACGACTTCCCTTGAAAGCTATTTTCCAAGTAACGGAATCGTTTTATTTGATGAAATCGGACGGGTCCTTGAGGTTGTTGCATCACTAGAGTCGGATGAAAAGGAATGGATGGTTGCTCTTCTTGAAGAAGGGAAAATTGTTCATGATGCAAAAACTTCATATTCATTCGAAGAGGTACATGGAACATTAAAGCAACGAAAAGTATATTTATCCCTTTTCGTGCGCACAGTTCCAGGAATTGTTGTGAAAAAGACAGTGACGTTTTCTTGTAAACCGATGCAGCAGTTCCATGGGCAGATGAGTTTATTGAAAAATGAGATAGAACGCTGGCAGCAAGGACGTTTCAATATTTTCATTATCGCAGACGGCAATGAACGAATGCAGAAAGTTCAATCTATCCTTGAAGATTACGATATGCAATCTGCCTTGTCTGGCAAACCGTCAAAAGCAGGTGGCATAATTGTCATCGATGGCGATTTGTCTGCTGGCTTCGAGCTGCCGTTTCAACGGATGGCAGTTATAACAGATTCTGAGCTCTTCAAAGGGACACCGAAACGGAAAGCACGTCCGCAAAAGATGACCAATGCAGAACGCATCAAAAGTTACTCGGAAATCAAGCCAGGTGATCATATCGTTCACGTTCATCATGGGATTGGGAAGTATTACGGGGTTGTAACGCTCGAAGTAAGCGGTATTCACAAAGATTACCTCGACATCAGGTACCGCGGAGAAGATAAGCTATTCGTTCCTGCCGACCAGATCGATTTAATCCAGAAATATGTCGCCTCCGGGGAAAAAGAACCAAAACTGCATAAGCTGGGTGGGGCAGACTGGAAGAAGACGAAAACAAAAGTTATCGCAGCAGTACAAGACATTGCGGACGACCTAATTGAGCTGTATGCCAAACGGGAATCGGAAAAGGGACATGCATTTGCAGTGGATGACGACATGCAAATGGCATTTGAAAACGCGTTCCCTTACGACGAAACCGATGATCAGCTCAGATCTATCGCTGAAGTGAAATTGGATATGGAAAAAGAACGTCCAATGGACCGCTTACTTTGTGGGGATGTTGGTTATGGTAAAACGGAAGTTGCAATTCGTGCTGCATTTAAGGCTGTATCAGATGGCAAGCAGGTAGCATTCCTTGTACCTACAACGATTTTAGCGCAACAGCATTACGAAACAATGAAAGAGCGTTTTTCTGGTTTCCCAGTTGAAGTTTCCCTCTTAAATCGTTTCCGGAAAAAGAAGGAACAAACGGAGACGTTGAAAAGATTGAAAGCGGGAACAGTCGACGTTATCGTTGGTACACATCGCCTTCTTTCTAAAGATATCGCCTACCATGATCTTGGTTTACTTGTTGTCGATGAAGAACAGCGATTTGGCGTAACGCATAAAGAAAAACTTAAACAGTTAAAAACACATGTCGACGTCCTGACATTGACCGCAACACCTATTCCACGGACGCTCCATATGTCGATGCTTGGTGTTCGTGATTTGTCCGTTATTGAAACGCCACCAGCAAACCGTTTCCCTGTCCAGACTTATGTTATGGAGCAAAACTTTGCACTTGTCCGCGAGGCAATTGAAAGGGAAATGGGCCGTGGTGGGCAAGTATTCTACTTGTATAATCGGGTGGAAGATATGGAGCGTAAAGTCGATGAAATCAAGCAGCTTGTGCCTGAAGCGCGAGTTGGATTTGCCAATGGTCAGATGGGCGAGTCGGCACTTGAGTCGGTGATTTTAAGTTTCCTTGAAGGTGAGTATGATGTTCTTGTAACGACAACCATCATTGAAACGGGTATCGATATTCCGAATGTCAATACACTTATCGTTCAAGACGCTGACCGTATGGGGTTATCACAGCTCTACCAACTACGTGGGCGCGTTGGGCGTTCGAATCGTGTTGCCTATGCCTATTTCCTTTATCAGCGTGATAAGGTGCTGACAGAGGTTGCAGAAAACCGTCTTCAAGCAATTAAGGAATTTACGGAACTTGGCTCGGGCTTCAAAATTGCGATGCGTGATTTATCAATTCGTGGTGCGGGTAATTTACTTGGTTCTCAGCAACATGGCTTCATCGACTCGGTTGGTTTCGATCTTTATTCTCAATTGTTGCAAGAAGCTGTTGAGCAGAAGCAGACAGGTATTGTAAAAGCGGATATACCAGACTTGGAAATTGCGTTGCCGCTTAATGCATATATTCCAGATGAGTATGTACGTGATGGATTCCAAAAGATTCAAATGTACAAAATGGTTAAAGCGATTGAAAATGAAACCGACTACAATGAACTTGTCGATGAAATGACAGACCGATTCGGTGATATGCCGCTCGAGGCTGACTTGTTACTACGTGTTGCAAGGGTAAAAGCTTGGGGACGTATCGCGGGTGCCGAATCCATCAAGAAACAACAATCGCTTATTGAAGTTCGCATATCGCCTGAAGGAACTGCGAAAACAGACGGCGCAAAACTGGTATCCGATTCAATGGCGTTTGGTCGTGCAGTTGGGTTCACGATGGAAAATGGTTGTCTTATCATGAGAATCGATGAGCGTCATACAGGGAAACAGACTGCATTTGATGTACTTGAAGAAATGATGCGAATTCTTCAGTCGTCTTTAAAGGAAACTGTTGTTAGTGATTCCGTCTAAAGGGCATGTTGCATATTTTGTCCATCCTTGATGCATACTACAATTGAAACAAAGTTAACGTTCAATTTTGTGGAAAGTGAGGCATCATGTATGAAGGCAACGGGAATCGTCCGCAGAATCGACGATCTTGGCAGGGTAGTTATCCCTAAAGAGATTCGAAGGACACTAAGGATTCGTGAAGGGGATCCACTTGAAATTTTTACCGACCGGGATGGCGAAGTAATTTTGAAGAAGTATTCGCCGATATCAGAACTCGGTCAATTTGCAAAAGAGTATGCGGAAACATTGTACGAAACACTAGGCACGCCTGCGCTCATTAGTGACAGGGATGAAATGATTGCCGTGTCCGGATTATCGAAAAAAGATTATTTGAATCGCCAGTTGTCGCCTGATCTCGATGAGATTATGACAGGCCGTAAAATCGTTACCGAAAAACTTGAAAAGGCGATTGAGTGGGTGCCTGGACAAGTGGAGCAGGTGAAGTCTTATTGTATTGCACCCATTATTGCTGCGGGGGATACGATTGGTGCTGTTTACCTGTTATCAAAGGTGCATTTTATCGGCGAAACTGAAATGAAAGCGGCGGAAACGGCCGCGCATTTTTTAGCGAAACAGATGGAACCATAAAAACAGCCCACACGAACCGGATATTGACGGTTTGTGTGGGCTGTTTTTAACGTCTAGGAAATTATAAAATCTCGAACTGAGGATAATTTCCAACATAGAATTTATACGTCTAGACTTCGGACGCAAAATGCGCGGAGGAAGTGAGTTACGTAGTGGGTAGGAATTGACCTAAATCCCCCTTGTTGCGGCAAGACGGTGCAAATTTAGAATACCTTCTATAAATGGCTTTATGCCTGTTGCCTCTGAACTTAGGCGTTTGTACTTTTACTCTTTGCCAGTGGACAATAGGGGCATTTTTCCGTGTTCGGAAGCTCCTTATACAAACAACATGTTAATCGTTTATAATTCGCCATAGCGTCCAGTGCCTGTTGGTTGTTCAAATATTGTTTGAAAGGGGAGCGGCGCATTGCAGGTTTCCAAGCTTCATCATCCAATAAAACATCTAAATCTTGCTGTGCAAATAAGGAACTTTCTTGAAGCAGCATCGAGTACATCCATAAGACGTACCCCCATATGTTTTCCCACAAAATTAACTTCGCAATTTTTGCACGCTTGCTTAAATAGTCAACGACAGGATGTCCGTAGGTCTCAAGAATAAAGTGGATATCTTTTTCACGGTTTTGTACGAGTCTAAAGCCGGCAGGTGGAACGGAAAAAAAGATTGTATCATTTTCGATGAATAACGATACATCGTCCAAATCACCAGCCCAAAGTAAATTATGTTCACTCATTAAATGTAGTTGGGCAGCAATGAAAAAACCATGCCTTCTCATATAAATAGATGTAGCGACAGTATTCGTTGGGGCACCAGACAAACTTTGAATTATCTCAAATAGTTTGTCGCAACCTGATTCGGATAACATATCTGCCGCCGACATAAACGTGGTCGCCTGTTCACCGATACGCACACTGAAACGTTCTAGTGCAGAAATTTGTTCTGCGTGTAACTTAAGCACCCGTATTTTTCCGAAGTTCCGGTACGATACAACGGCCCCGTCCGAATGGAACACAGTGTGGTGTACCGAAAAGAGGGTCTGTGGAAACTTGACACTCCATCCCAAACACAGCTCGAACTAAATCGCAGGTAATAATATTCTCTGGCTTGCCTTGCGCATGGACACCGCCATCTTTAATGGCGACGATATTGTGCGCATAACGGGAGGCCAAATTCAAATCGTGTAGCACCATTACAATGGTACGGCCTTTTTGTTCATTTAATTCGAACAGTAGATCAAGAATTTCAATCTGATGCGTCATGTCGAGGTAGGTCGTTGGTTCATCCAATAAAATGACGTCTGTATCTTGAGCCAGTGTCATTGCAATCCATGCACGCTGCCGCTGACCACCTGATAACGTGTCGATCGATTGATCTCGTAGATCACTTATCCTAGTCGCTGTCATTGCAGCTTCTGTTTTCTTCGTGTCCTCTTCAGTCCATCTTGAGAGCCACGATTGGTGTGGATAGCGTCCTTGTTTCACAAGATCATGTACCGTAAGCCCTTCAGGTGATACAGGTCCTTGTGGAAGAATACCCATTTTCTTTGCTACATTACGTGAAGACAGCGAGTGGATATCCTTACCTTCAAGTAAAATAGAGCCGTCAGATGGTTTTAAAAGACGGGCAATTGAACGGAGTAACGTAGACTTACCACAGCCGTTACTACCGACGAAAACAGTAATTTCGCCTTTAGGAATCGATAAATTCAGGTTTTCAAAGAGTAGATTATCTTGATAGCCAATCGATAGGTTTTCAGCTTTTATTGAGGTATGCATTGGAATGCCTCCATATCTATAGGGAATCTAAATGATTTTCATTTTCAATTAGAGATAAGCATAGCATATTTAGCATCTATTGAGAATGATGGTCATTTATTTTTGAATAAACTTTACAAAGCCGTCTAATCAAGTTTAAACTACTAAATGAGAATAATAATCAAGATATAGATAAATGGAGGAATGTTAAGTATGAAGAAGTCTCTAAAATCCCTGCTTATTTTAGCGCTTTTTGCGGTGTTGTTGGTAGGTTGTTCTTCGAAGAAAGAAGATAAAGCTGCAGACAATAAAAAAGTAGAAAATAGTATAACAATTACAGGTGTTAATGGTGAAGTGACGCTTGATAAGCCTGCTAAAAAAATCGTTGTTTTAGAATGGACATATGCGGAAGATTTATTGGCAGTAGGCATTCAGCCTGCTGGGATGGCGGATATACAAGAATATCATGATTGGGTGAATATCGATGCAGAGCTTAGCAAAGACGTAGCAGATGTTGGAGGTCGCCAAGAACCGAATTTGGAGGCGATTGCTGCATTGGAACCGGATTTGATCATCGGTACTAGCTTCCGTCATGATGGGATGATTGCGGATTTAGAGAAAATTGCGCCTACGGTCATTTTTAATCCGTATCCTGAAGATGAAAAAATGGATTTGTATCAAGAAATGATAACAACATTTAACGAGATTGCAAAAGCGGTTGATAAAAAGGATGAAGCGAAACAGGTATTAGCTGACCTGGATGTGAAATATGAAGAAGCGAAAACGACTATCGAAAATGCCGGTTTGAAAACAAAAGATGTTGTCTTAACACTTGCCTATACGGGACCTCAAGCACCTGAAGTTCGTGTATTTACGCCAAACTCAATGGCTTCAATTATGTTAGAGAAAATTGGCTTAAACAACATCCATATCCCAGATCAATTTGAAATTTACGGTTCGAGTACGTATAACGTCGAGGGGCTAACGAAGTATGAGGATGCAAACTATTTGTATATCGTTCAGGCCGACGACAATATTTATGAGAAACAATTAAAAGATAATGCAGTTTGGAAGAACTTGAATTTCGTGAAAGAAGACCGTCTGTATGATCTAGGCGGGGATACTTGGTTATATGGAGGTCCTCTTTCAGCTGAAACACTGCTTAATAAAATTACAAGCACGATGGTAAGTAAGTAATGGCAAGAAAGACTTCAGGAAAACGATCCTTTTTAGTTATGATTATTGGGTTGTTCCTGTTGGTTTTATTATCTTTTATTCACTTAACACAAGGTCAAGCGGATTATACTGTTACGCAATTAGTAAAAGAAGTGTGGACAGAGGGGCGCGTGCAGGACATCGTGCTCTCTCTACGTCTTCCGCGGTTAATAATCGGGATACTTGCTGGTGGTGCCCTTGCAGTGGCGGGGGCTGTATTGCAGACGTTGACGAACAACCCATTAGCATCTGCAGGCACACTAGGAATTAATGCAGGCGCTTATTTTTTCGTCGTTGTTTCAATGATTTTCTTCCCATCGCTACTCGGGAATTTTCCGTTTGTTGTTGCATTGATGGGTGCTGTACTGTCATCCGTTCTCGTTGTAATGCTAGCAGGTAAGCAAATGGAGCCCGTTCGTGTCGCGCTGACAGGAATGATTATTTCGTTATTGTTTGCGTCGATGACAGGTTCATTGCAGCTATTATTCGAAAACCAGACGAACGGTCTCTTTTTATGGGGCTCCGGTACACTTGTTCAATTAAATTGGGACGGTGTATCGTTTGCAGGACCGGTTATCATTGTGTTCTTCGTCCTCGCGTTAGTGTTGGCAAAGCCATTGGATACGTTGTCGCTGGGTGAAGATATTGCATCGTCTCTTGGGCAAAATGTTAGGTTTGTTAAATTACTCGCGTGGGCTGTTGCAATTGTCCTTGCGGCTGCAACAGTAAGTGTAGTCGGCCCAATCGGTTTTATCGGATTAATGGCCCCGCATATTGTTCGAATGCTTGGCGTTCGAGGGCATTTGAACATTCTCCTCCAGTCATTTTTATGGGGAAGTGTCATGCTGATAGGAGCCGATGTGTTAGGGCGATTGGTTCAACCTGGACAAGAAGTACCGGTTGGTGCAATGACAGCGTTGATCGGCGGACCGTGGCTGTTGTACTTGGCATGGAAAACTGCAAAAACGCATAGTCGGGGCGACCGTCAAATGGGCGGTACATTGAAACCAGTGAAACTATCGGTTGTCATTACAATCGTTGTCGCACTTATTGTTGTTATTATTTCATTGGCTTTATCATTCAATGGCACTGCATGGACGACCGAATGGTTGAAACCTGTTGTGTGGAATTTCCGAGTCCCGCGCGTGTTAACGGCGTTCATCGTCGGGGTTATGCTTGCAGTTGCGGGGGTATTATTGCAGGGGGTATTACGAAATCCATTGGCGGATGCAAGTATTTTAGGTGTTACATCAATGGGTGGTGCCGGGGCGATGATGCTTCTCGTGTTATTTCCTGCCATTCCGATCAAATATATGCCGCTAGGTGCAGTCGTGGGAGCTGCCATTGCACTCGGTATAATTTTAGGGACGTCATGGAAAAACAATTTCCAACCGATGCTTGTAGCACTTATGGGAATTGCGATTTCTGCATTCGGCTCGGCCGCCACACAAGTTTTTGTCGTGAAAGCGAAACTCGCCGTAGCGGCTGCGCTCGTCTGGTTGTCGGGAAGTACGTACGCAAAAGGATGGGACGATGTACAGCTAGCCTTGTTGCTATTTGCGTTGTTCATCGGTCCGGCCATTTTCTTGACACGCAGTTTGGATACGTTGACGTTCGGTGATGATGTGGCGGCGGGTCTTGGACTTTCAGTAAAGTCGACCCGTGTTTGGGCATTGATCGTTGGTGTCGCGATAAGTACGGCAGCCGTTTTAATTGTAGGGACGATTGGCTTTGTCGGGCTCGTAGCACCTCATATTGCACGTAGATTGGTCGGTTTCCGTCACCTGCCTTTGCTTGCCGTATCTGGATTATTAGGCGGACTGCTTCTTGTCACAGCAGATTTTGTCGGAAGGATTCTTATTGCTCCGAAAGATATTCCGAGTGGTCTGATTGTAGCGCTGATTGGCACGCCGTATTTGCTTTACCTTCTTCGGAAAATGAAATGAAAAGCGAGTCGCCACTGGCGACTCGCTTTTCATTTTGATATATATAAAACCCATTAAAATTAATCATTCTCCAAAAAAGGAGTCCTTCAAGTATATACTTATTTCGGTATACTGATTTCCGTGAATGGGTAAATCCGCAGCTTCACTTCACCAATGACAGCATCCTCAGAAATGAATCCGAAATATCGACTGTCATTACTCTTTAAGCGATGATCGCCAAGTACAAAAAAAGCGCCTTCAGGTACTTCCTCTTGCCCTGTAATTTCCGCTAACGTGAAATCTCCAGTTATCCGATCCGTGATTGGATCTCCATCAATACGCTTAGCATAGGGCTCATCATATACACTTCCATTAACGTACAATATGTCATCAATCATCTCAATACGATCTCCGGGTACTCCGATGACCCTTTTAATGTATTTATCTGTTGCATTAGGGGCATGAAAAACAATCAAATCGAATCTGTCAATCATGCTCACTTTACTCACAATAACACGGTTATTATCTTCGAAGGTCGGCAACATGGATTCTCCTTGCACCTTCGTTGGTACAAATAAAAACTGGTAACAGATAAAAACAATTGCAGATGCAAATAATAGTGATTGTATCCAAGAAAACAACTCACTTTTCACAGTTTTCTCCAATCATATCTCCCCTTCCGATTAACGTCTTTATCTATTAGTGTACAAGACGGGACCCATTATTAATACTTTAAACATGAATTTTACCCACTATAAGTAAATTTAGGGCGGTGATTAGGGAGATACATACCTATGTAGGAAGTAGATAATTGAAGAAGGATTTAATAGTTAATGGATTTCACTTGGATTATATAAAGGGAATTTGAAACATTGGAACAAATTGAACGTCTAAATATGTTGACATAAAAAATCCACTCAACAACGCTCGGCGCTAGGGGATGCCTCCCGCAATAAGCCAGACAGAAAACCGCTGTCAGTCTTATTGCTTCGGCTACCCCTATGAGGCGCCTTCGCTGGAGATTATATAGAATCATTAGTTCAACATATATACTATATTTTTTGTAATAAATATTCCCTTTTTAAATCCGCTTCGGCGACTCCTTTAAAGGCTTCAAAACTATAATCTATATTGTGTATCTTTCTAGCAATTTTCTGTATAACGATCTTTTGGAGTTTGAGTTATTTTTTTGTATATTCGGCGGGGAGCCGTGGGACATAAATATTAATAGTGCCTGTTCAACTTAAAAGTAAGCTAAACAAGCAGAATCTAACTATGCGAAAAGGAGAATGATTTTATTGAAACCAATTATAAAGGCTGGATTTATAATTGTAATCTGCATGTGGCTTGTAGCGTGTGGAAACAGCGTACAAGTGGGACATAAAAGCGGAGAGATTTTTACACCACATGAAACTGACATTATTCAAGTAGGAAGTGATGTAGAGAACTTGGAAGCTATGGATCAATTTGTAGAGGATTCAAAGAATGAAATGGAAAGAGAAGTTCGCTATGTAGTTTTTGAAAACGAAAGCGCTGATCCCACAGCAGTTTATACGTTAAAAGCTCGTAAAGACTTGGAAGCTGGACAAAGTTGGGTTGAGATATCACGGGACTGGAACTATGATGCAGAGGGTCATGACCTTATTGAGCCGCAACAGTGTAGCAGCGTGTCCAAGGATATAGAACGAGGTGCATTTTATCTGAATGAATGCTTCCATACGTGGGAGATTAAACTTATGCCCATTGGTGAAAGTAATAACAATACCTCAGATGCCACAGCCGCCTTTGGAAAGATGGATCAAAATGATACCTATTATGATGCAGAAACTGTACATACTATATCGCCTAGCGACACTACATGGTGAATTTGCGACAATACTTACACTAGAGCAAGTCCTAAAAAAGTATTTATAGCATTTTTCTTTGACTACTGTGAAAGTTAATCTTTGTGGGTACATTAGCTTTATGGATTTTGTGAATAGTATTCTGAAAATTTGTATTCAAACATATCAAATTGACGTATAATAGAGTTATATAACTCATTCTTACTACCTCTATAAACATTATTATATTGTAGCATTTTGTGATTTTTTTGCATTTTGTATTTTGTGTTGTAAAACAATAGATTTTAGGAGGTATTTGTCGAGTGTAAAACTACCCTGTACTAATCAGAATTAAATTTTGATTGTAAAGGGGTAGTAAGAATGAAGAGTGCATCTTTCCGTTTTCTTTGGATTGGCCAATCAATGGCCAATTTAGGTGATATTTTTTATATTGTGGGGCTTATTTCAATTTTATATGCTTCGACAGAGTCACCATTTATATTGGCATTGGTACCATTTCTTAGTATGTTTGGTCGTTTTATTAGCGGGATGATTTCCCCGCTACTGTTAAATCGATATCCATTAAAGACCCTGCTTGTTCATTCGCAAGTAAGTAAGACATTATTATTGTGTTTGCTAGCGCTTATCTTAGTATTTCACATAACGTCGAGCATACTCGTTATAATAAGTTTCGTATTTACGATTGCATTCTTAGACGGTTGGGCAGCACCAGCAAGCCAAGCAATGTTACCACGCTTGGTTCCCAAAAATGAACTTGTGAAAGCCAATAGCTTCTTCTCCATCATTTACGAAACAGTAAATTTAGGGGGCTGGGCACTTGGCGGTCTGCTTGTTGCAATTTTCAGCGGTCAAGATGTCATTTTAATCACGTTGGCATTGTATCTGGTTGCTACTTTACTGATGACTAAAATTGTTGATCCAACCGAGTTTTACAGGAAATTTTCCGAAGGTCGTCAAAGCGGTGAGCTAAAAGAAGGTTGGCAAATCGTTTGGAGAAACCCGTTGTATAAGAGTCTTTATGTGATCATCGCATTTGAAGCAGTCGCAAATGTTGTATGGATTGCTTCTATACTCTACGTCTTCGTGGCTGAAATTCTTGGTGAGAATGAGTCTTGGTGGGGATATATTAATACATCGTTCTTTTTGGGAATGGTTGTCGGTGGGATCATATGCTCACGTTTTACCACGGTATTTGAGAAAAACTTAAAGTATGTTTTGATTACTTTTTCCTTTGGAATCAGTATCCTGACACTTCTTTTCGGTTTAACGACAATTGCTTGGCTGTCTCTTGTCCTTATGGGACTCGTTGGGATTTTTCAACAACTAAAAGCAATTGCTGCGAACACATTTCTTCAAAAGTCAGCCAGTCCTGAAGAACTCCCAAAAATTTATGCTGTAGAGAGTTCGCTGGTGTCGTTATTATTTGCAGTTTCCTCTTTACTGTTTGGCGCACTTGCCGAAATATGGGATGTGCGAATTACTTTTATAATTTCAGCCATATTGTTAGGAATAGCAGCAATGTATGCTGTGAATCGCCATCGTCATTTTTCTGTAAAGGAATCAATGATCAATCAGTAATGGTGAAAAGTGCAAAAAGGAGCTAAAACCATAGCGGTTTATAGCTCCTTTTGCCGTGTTATATAGTGAAGTATTGAATCCAGTGTAGGCGCTTTACAGGGGTAGCCGAAGCGTTATTCAGTGGAATCATTTAGTCAACTCGTATAGTTGACTATTTGTGTTCAGAAGACGACACATCATTAGGTCATTGTATAGCCCGGATCCCCTGATATCGATTCAATAAGGTGTCCAGCTCTTGACTACGTGCAACGACAACCGGATGACTCAAACCAAAATGCTTTGCCGTCGCGTACATATCATTTCTTTTTAATTTTATTAATACGGATAGAACTCGCTTTTTAGGAATTGTTTTTACCATCCTTGGTCCCCTCCTATTTTACCTTTTTTATCAGTTTTATTTTTTGATATAATTTAACAGTTAAATGTTTACAAAACTTATACCTATGTCTTTCCCATAACGTCGTACAATTAAACCTCTTAATAATTTAAATTAGAATATTCGATGTTATCCTGAATATCGTCATTATTCGTTCATGATATAATGGGTGTACTATGTACGAAAGAAAGAGGCACGATTATGGCGCAGCAATGGGACATGAAAACGTTTATGAAAGGTGCGTCGATTCTGACCATCTCTGCAATCATTGTGAAATTACTTGGGGCAGTCTATCGAGTTCCGTTCCAAAACCTTGTCGGTGACAAAGGGTTTTATATTTATCAGCAAGTGTATCCGTTCATTGGCATTTTTATTGTCTGGACGTCGTACGGTTTTGCAGTGGCGGTATCGAAACTGCTTGCAGGAAGTACGAGTCGCGGTGAAGCAAAAGCGATGATGCGTGTGGCATTTACCTATCTACTTTTATTATCAGTGGCCTTTTTTGCTCTATTAACTATTTTCGCGCCATTTTTCGCGCGCTCCATGGGCGATGTTGAGCTCGTACCTCTCCTGCGTGCTGGCGCGTATATTGTTTTACTGATGCCGGCGTTAGCAGTTTTGAAGGGTTCATTTCAATCGGAAGGTCGAATGGTACCTGTTGCGGTTTCAGGCGTTGGTGAGCAGGCTTTCCGTGTAACGGTCATTCTCATAGGCACATGGATTGCGGTGCGATCAGGTGCTTCTCTCTACGTGGCAGGTGAGGTAGCGATGTGGGGGGCGGTTGTCGGGGAAGGTGCTGGCGTTATTATACTTGCACTCTATTTTCGGAATACGTTCAAAGGACCATTAGAAAAAGTGGACACGTGGCGAGTGGTGAAAGAATTGACGATTGTCAGTTTGGGGATCAGCGCAAGTTCACTTATTCTCCTGCTGTTTCAATTGGCCGATTCATTTACAATCTATAATATCCTGCTATCTAATGGTTTTGCGGCGGATGCAGCCATGGTGATGAAAGGTGTCTACGATCGTGGGCAACCGCTCGTACAAATGGGGATTCTGATTGCTTCGACATTAGCGCTCGCGATTGTTCCACTTATCGCTCATCATTCGGCAAAAAAAGCGGGACGAGGGGCATTACCGTTTATCCAGCTAACGTTCCGAACTGCTTTCCTATTCGGTTGGGCTGCAGCGGCAGGGCTTGCACTTGTTTTGCCTTATGTGAATGAAATGCTGTTTGAAACACGTGATGGTTCTGTAGCCCTCATTATTTTCTCATTACAAATTCTCTGGTTATCGCTTATTTTACCGTTAACAGCGATGCTTCAAGGTGCGGGGAAAGTTAAAGTGCCAACGCTCCTGCTTATCGGTGGGTTGGTTATAAAAATCTTCGCGAATCAACTTCTGGTTCCTTTATGGAATGTCACGGGAGCGGCGATTGCCGGCAATATCGGTTTCGCGGTAATTGCATTTGGGTTGCTGCTTTACTTTAAAACAGTATGGCCAATTCGCCTTGCACCAACACGTTTTTACGGATGGGTGATAGTGGCAACTACTCTCATGATAGCCATTGTTTTACCGTGGATGCTCATTGCAGACGGGTTTTTATTCGACCAATTACCAGATCGGATTGAGGCGACACTTATCGCATTAACATCTGTTTCGGTGGGAGCGGTTGTTTTCCTTTTCGTCATTATGAAATCACGTATAATGGCAGAGAAGGAATGGTTTCTTCTGCCATTCGGTAAACGTTTAGCTACATTGCAATTACGACTTACTAAAAGAAAAGGTGAATAGGATGCATCAGTTAACAATTATTGGTCTCGGCGCGGGTGACCTCGACCAATTGGCGCTAGGGACATATCGAAAGTTGAAAGAAGCGAAATATATTGTCGCGCGTACGGACCAGCACCCTGCTGTCGCCGAATTAAGAGCGGAAGGCATTGTTCTCATGAGCTTCGATGAAATTTATGAAAAACACGACTCGTTCGAGCATGTATATGATGAAATCGTAGAACAACTGCTCCTTATGTGTGCACAACAACCAGTGACCTATGTAGTACCGGGACATCCGCTTGTTGCGGAACGGACAGTCCAATTATTAGTCGAGAAAGAACGCGAAGGTTTAATCCAAATGGAAATTGCGGGTGGAAATAGTTTTCTTGACCCGATTTTTGCAGCGTTGCGCATCGATCCGATTGAAGGGTTTCAGCTACTCGATGGTACGGATATGAAACGCGATGATGTCCAGATGAAGCAACATATTTTAATTGGACAAGTGTACGATGCGTTCGTGGCATCTGAAGTGAAACTGTCATTAATGGAGAAATACGCCTACGACCATCCAGTGACGGTTGTAACGGCGGCAGGTTCTACGGGCGAGCAATTGATTACAGTTCCGCTATTTGAACTGGACCGTGTCACTGAAATTAATAATTTGACTACCGTTTATGTACCGCCTGTAGTTGAAAGAGAAGCGCGATTGAAAGATTGGTCGACGTTCAGGGAAATCATCGCTGCACTGCGCGCTCCGGGCGGGTGCCCATGGGATCGTGAACAGACGCATGCATCGTTGAAGCGGTATTTGCTTGAAGAAACACACGAACTGCTTGAGGCGATTGATAGTGAAGATGACGACGCAGTGATTGAAGAGCTTGGTGATGTACTGTTACAAGTATTCCTTCATGCTCAAATTGGCGAAGACGACGGTTATTTTGCCATGGAAGATGTGCTTCAATCGGTAGGATCGAAAATGATTCGCCGCCACCCTCATGTTTTTGGAGATAAAAGCGTGGTAAATTCAGAAGAAGTTCTGCAAAATTGGCAAGAAATTAAGCAACAGGAAAAACCGCAAGCCGACTCACTCTTGGAAGGTCAAGAACGTCCTTCTTCATCACTTTTAACGTCACTTAATTATCAAAAAGAGGCGGCAAAGGTTGGGTTTGATTGGCCAACGATTGACGGTGCTTTAGAAAAATTTGATGAAGAATGGTTGGAGTTCCGTAAAGAACTAGAGAGTGGTACGAAATACAGTCAAATGGACGAGCTAGGTGACGTTCTGTTCACAATTGTTAATATTTCACGCTTCCTCAAGTTATCTCCAGAAGAAGCAATGGTCCATGCAAATCAAAAGTTCAACAGACGGTTTTCATTTGTCGAAAAGAGTGTGAAAGATGGACAAGGCAAGTTTACTGACTATACACTTGATGAACTTGAAGAGTTTTGGAAACTAGCAAAAAAAGGGGAAGATAATGATGAGACTCGATAAATTTTTGAAAGTATCTCGACTAATTAAAAGACGGACACTCGCAAAACAAGTAGCTGATCAAGGGCGTATAACAATAAATGAAAAAGTGGCAAAAGCGTCATCGGTTGTAAAAGAAAGCGATGAATTGGCGATCCGTTTCGGTCAGAAGATTGTAACGGTTAAAATTAACATGCTGAAAGAGACGACGAAAAAAGACGATGCAGCCTCAATGTACACGATTTTGAAGGAAGAGAAGCTTGAAAAAGTGGAACCGGAATTCATGGATGATGAAGACTGAACAACATGACAGGGAATTTTCCTGTCATGTTTTTTTATGTCCTAGCATAAGATAGCTGTGAACGTACAAGCAAAGGGGGAAGCATATAATGCAATTTCAAACTGATAGTCCTACGTACGCAATTCCATCAGGAGACCATGTCGTCACTATGCGCAACAGAAAACGGATGGATCTCACATCTGTAAAATCAATCGACCGCTTCGATCAGGAAGAATTTCTCGTTCGAACATCGCAAGGATTATTGCAAATCCGGGGAGAGGAACTGCGCATTGTTCATCTCGATGTCGATAAAGGGCTTCTAACGCTAGAAGGAACGGTCGGCACTATTCAATACGATGAAGAAGAATCAGGTTCAAAAGGTTTCCTCCATAAATTGTTTGGATGAGTCTATCCGTTCAATTTCTTAGCCTGCTTGCTATGATTGGGACGGGCATTGTTGCTGGGGCATTCATGGACATGATTGGAACAAGTACCGCGCACGCCGGGAAGAAATCGATTATTCGAAAGCGTGCGGTTTGGCTCGAAGTCATTGGATGGGTACTCGTCGGATGTTGGACGTTTTACATCCTTTATCTCGTCAGGGATGGGGCGTGGCGGATATATGATCCAGTTGCACAGATTAGTGGAATGCTGCTATACGTAACTATTTTTTATAAGCCGTTCCGGTTTTTCGGGAGGATCTTGTTGGTGTTGTTAATAAGGCCGCTCTTGTTCCTCGTGCGTCTGATTGTATCTATTATCAGTCTAGTCATTCGTTTTATAGTGAAAGTCTTTGCAGTCCTCTTTACACCATTTGTTAAAATATTCCGTATCATTTCCGGAAAACTCTTTAAAAGAAGGGTGAAATGATATATAATTTATGGACTAACAAATTGTAGTGTGTGAAGAGGGGAAGTGCAGGACGTGGAACAGAAACAGCAGAGGAAATCGTCCGAAAGGGTCGCATCGATTCAAACTGAATATGTCCGCTCACTTCAAAAGAAAGAGACTAGGAAGAATGCGCGGAAAGTCCGTTTATACCGTAGACTGGCTGTGTTTGCTATTGTGGCAGCCGTTATTCTAGGTGGTCTGACGAATATGTTCATCAACCAGAAACAGACGTTGGCAGCGAAAGAGTTGCAAAAAGTCGAGGTGCTGGCCCAGCTTGAAGGGGTACAGGAAGAACAAGAAATGCTAAAAAGACAACTTGTGAAATTGAATGATGATGACTATATCGCAAAACTTGCACGCAAGGAATATTTCTTGTCTGAAAAGAGCGAAATCATTTTTTCAATACCCGAAAACAATAGAAAAACAGATGAACAAGACAAAGGAAAAGAGTAGTCTTATTGACACTCTTTTTTTATTGGCTATAATGGAAGTAAGGATCCTGCAATTTGCAGGGCTCATTAATACGGTTGCAAGGCTCCCAGCGCGGGGCCCGCTTAAATTTTAAGGAGGAGCATTTTTTTTATGTCAATTGAAGTAGGCAGCAAGCTAGAGGGTAAAGTAACAGGAATCACAAACTTCGGGGCGTTTGTTGAGCTACCGAATGGCTCAACAGGCCTGGTCCATATCAGTGAAGTGGCGGACAATTATGTCAAGGACATCAACGATCATTTTAAAGTCGGTGACATGGTTGAAGTGAAAGTGATGAACGTCGGTGCAGATGGTAAAATTGGGTTGTCGATTAGAAAAGCGAAACCTGAATCTGAACAGCGTCCAGAACGTCCTCAGCGCCCGCAACGTCCGCGTCAAGGTGGTGGCCGTCCTGCTATGGATCGCCCAGAGAACTTTGAACAAAAAATGGCAAAGTTCATGAAAGATAGCGAAGAGCGTCTCTCTACTTTGAAAAGAGCGACAGAATCGAAACGCGGTGGCCGTGGCGCAAGCAGAGGGTAACTTGCTAGCTGTTTCAATTCATGAAAAAGTGTACGAATAGTATGAAGAAAAGTAGTGAACAAAGGGAATGACCCTTGTTCGCTGCTTTTTTGTGCGGAGAATTGTAATGTTAAATGGTGAAACTGTCACGGAAATCGTGAACTGTCATGGCAAATGACGAAACTGTAATGGCAATCGTCTGAACTGTCATGTCAAATGGCGAAACTGTGATGGCAATCGCGAATTGTCATGGTAAATGGTGAAACTGTGACGGCATTCGTCTGAACTGTCATGGTAAATGACGAGACTATCACGGGAAATCACATAAACCGTCACAGCTCCCCAAACAATCGCGCATTTTTTCATTGCAAAAAAAGCAGTTCCTACATCGAGAATTCACGATGTAGGAACTGCTTTTTTAGTAATTTATTGTCCAACTCCTGGACGGTTGTATCTGCATTTCATAAATGGCGGCAGAGGGGATCGAACCCCCGACCTCACGGGTATGAACCGTACGCTCTAGCCAGCTGAGCTACGCCGCCTTCGTATATTCTAGTTAGCACTTGTTTCCGCTTGATCAGAACAACAATACTTATAATACAAGTGAATCAATGCAGTGTCAACCCGTCTTAGGAAAAAAGAAAAAACAGTTCGGAATGAGTCGAAACATTTTGTTTTCTTGTTGTCATGAACAGACAATTTCTTTCCATCTGCCTATGTATACTCAAGGCATAGCAGACATAGGGGGAATGAGGAATGAAACTAATTGATCATTTAGCACGTCCAGTGGGCCATCCAATTGGTATGTATGTCGAGATGATTGGAAAACGAAAAATGCACATTTTAGTTGCGACTCTATTCTTGTTTGGATCTTTTTTCTTGTCGCAAGCCGTATTGTTCGATGCAGCGGTTCCTTTTTTCTTGCCAGTGTGGGCACTTGCACGGGCTCGCTTCAGAAAGCATCTCATATGGGTGTTCATTGGTGGGATGTTTGGAAGTGCATTCCTTGGTCTTGGACAGGCTGTTATCCATCTATTGATGCTCGCGTTATTTAATGCGGTTATTAAATATCCGATCATGCGAAAATCAGTACCGCTAACAGTAGCAGGATGTATTATCATTGTTCAAGTGTTGTGGCAGTTCATTATGCATATCGGGCAACCACCAGTAAATGTTCAATTATATATTGGCTTTGAAGCAGTTCTTGCTTTGTTCATGACTTTTTTCCTCTTTGTTGCTTTTCCTGCCGCAGATCGAATCTTCTTTGGTAAATGGACACCTGAACGACTTGGAGCGGCTTGCCTTGTCGGTGCGCTGGCTACAACTGGAATGAGTGGACTTATGCTAGGTCCTGTTTCGGTTTCAGGTACACTCATTCATCTGACAATTTTGCTTGCGGCGCTAGTGGGAGGGCTTCCATTTTCAACAACAATCGCAATGATCATCGCTGCTATTGTGGGGGTAGCAGAATTGTCCTTCACTGGAATGATGGCGGTGTATGGTATGACCGGATTTTTTGCAGGCACACTCCGCCGTTTCGGGAAAATTGGCATCGTGTTAGGAGGGGCCTCTGTATCGGGATTTTTCCTTATGTATGATCTGACCTTGCCTCTTGATACTTCACACTTTATAACACTCGCAACCGCGACGATTATTTTTTTACTGATCCCTTCGAAAAAACTAGAGTCGATTAAACGCATTTTTTATCCGGAGAATACAGAGACTACTGACAAACAACAAAAATGGTTAGCAGAGCGGCTCGATGATCAACTAGCTGATTTCAAAAAGTTCTCTGAATTTATGTCGACGCTTGTTGGCGACCGATCTTCCCCCCACGATAATGCAGATGTATTACCTCAGCAGGTTATTCCAAAAACTTGCCAGTCTTGTTTCCGTTATGCCAAGTGCTGGGAAGGTGCAGATAATGATATGGGCGGGCTTCTTAGTGAGTGGGAAATGACCTATTCTATGACGAAAAAAGCTAAGCGTCATCGTGTTGAGGAAAAGATTAAATATAAGTGCGTCCGATTCAATGGATTAGTTACGGAACTTGAGGAACAAGCTGCCAGTCGTTTATTGACGGGACAACTTCAGCATGGACGAAAAATGCTTGCCCTCCAGTTGCGTGATATGAGCACCCATCTGGACAAAATCATGAATGAAGTAAAAGAAGATTTGACTGTTTATAAGCCTGCCGAGGAAGATTTGGCAAAACGGCTCCAAGAGAAAGGTATTGAGTACTTCCAGATTGATGTTTTACCAGGAGAGAGGGGTGCGCGTCGCATCATCTGCTGTATTCCTGAGAAAAGATCTGATTTTGAAACGGATACGACAGTTGCGGAAAGGTTTATACTGCCAATTCTTGAAGAAATGTACGATGAGCCATTCCGGGTCGCCAAGTCTGCCGTTTTACAGGACCCTTTTCCACATATACAACTAACGTTTGGTTCGGCAGTTCGTTTTACCCTTGATTATGGTATCGCGGCAACAGCAGGCGGCGAAACATTTCACGCCGGTGATGCATATGAAGTGTTCCCAATTCATGAAGGGTTGACGGCGGTTTTGTTGTCAGATGGAATGGGCCAGGATTTAAATGCATATCGTGAGAGTCGAAAGGTAATTCGTTTAATGCGAGAATGTTTGGACCGGAAAATGGATCCTGAAACAGCCATGCATACGTTGCATTATATGATGTCTTTGAATGGGCTTGATGATATGTACGCCACGCTTGATCTGGCCCTCGTAGATTTGCAAGATGGTCGCATTTGGTCTTGGAAGGCAGGATCGATGAGCACATATATTAAACGCGGTGACGACTTTTTAAGACTGGATAGCAAATCGGTCCCTGTCGGTTTTCTTCCATCCTTTTCTGTGGAGGCAAAAAAAGAAGAGTTGAAGTCAGGAGACATTATACTTATGTTAACGGACGGGATTTTTAATGGGGATATCCCGCTTGAGAAGCAAGAGAGGTCGTTGTACAGTACGCTTGAAAAATATGGAGGATTCGAATGTGACAAAATTGCAGACCGTATTATGCATGAAATGGAGCGGAAGTTTGGTGTGATTGGAGACGATCGTACTGTGTTAGTTATGAAAATCGATCATGTTCTGCCGAAGTGGTCAAGTTTCACACCCTATTCACAAACTATTTCCCGGGAAAGGGTCATCGGATGAATATGTAAGTAAGTGAGTCCCCTCCTTTAGATATTCTATGGTAAAATTCGAGTAAGAATAAATTAGAAAAGAGGAGGGAGCGGAGCAATGGATAAATTTAAACAGACGATATTCCGTTTTATCAAGGAATGGTCACTCATCGCTCCGGGGGACCGTATTTTAATCGCCTGTTCGGGTGGAGTAGATTCGGTAGCGCTTTTACATTTCATGGCTTCAAATCAAGAAAGCATGGAGATTGAAGTTGCCGCAATTCACGTCGATCATAATTTGCGCGGAGAAGAGTCCGCGGCAGACGGCACATTTGTGGCAAGGCTGTGTGAAGTGTATGGGATTCCTTTTTTTGGCGGAAGTGTCCCGGTTCCGGCTATTATCGAGAAAGACGGTGGCAATGTGCAAGCTGTCTGCCGAAATGGACGGTATGCATTTTTCGAGGAGATCATGACAAAGCACGGTTATGATGTTTTAGCAACGGCACATCACGCAGAAGATCAGTTGGAAACGGTCTTGATGCAAGTAACGAAAGGCAGTCAGCCATTGGGGATGTCGGTGAAGCGTGAAGTTGAAGGTGGAATTCTTATTCGACCTTTCCTTCCGGCTATGAAAGCGAACCTCTATTCATATGTTGGAGAGCATGAATTACATTTTCGAGAAGATCCAAGTAATGAAAGTGATGCCTATCTGCGTAATCGTTACCGTCACAAAATCGTTCCGTTTATTCTGGATGAAAACCCGGGAGCTGCTGAAAATGCAGTGAGAATGTCTGGTTATCTACAGGAAGATGAAGAATTGCTTGAAATGCTGGCGCAGGAACGTTTTGATGAAATTACTAAGTTCACAGAAGCGGGCCTGCCTGTCGTCGACGGAAATGCTTTTTCCCGCATGCACCAAACTTTACAAAGGCGGATAATTACACTACTATTGAGGTATCTTTACAATGGGGAAATTATGCCCGTAAAATATAATTCCGCGCTTATAAGTCAACTGTTACACCATCTATCTTCGCAAGACGGGAATGTATCCATTCACCTTCCACGCGGTTACCGATTCATTCGGGAATACGGCGTGCTGACGTTCGTTCGTGATACATCAATTGAAGAAGTGGAGTTGCAAAAAGTGTTGCCGAAAGGCGTTTGGACCCGTTGGGGAAATGATTTTCAGCTTTATTGGAATGAAGTGAGTAATCTCGATACGGAGTTATTCATGGATACTGATGACATCATGTATTTTGACTTGCCTCACTCTGCACTTCCCTTGTCTATCAGGAGAAGAGAGGATGGGGATCGAATCTTGTTGTCGGGGATGACACACCCGAAACGTTTATCCAGGTTGTTTATCGACGAAAAGGTTGGCATGACAGAACGCGACCGATTGCCGGTAATCATTACAGCGCAAGGTGAAATTTGTGCAGTTCCAGGAGTGCGGTACGGAGTGATATTTTCACGACACAAGACAGATCAAAGTAAGTACATAGTTAGTACAAGAAAGTTATAATGATCTGTATGAAAGAGGAGGAATTTCGATGTTGGGGAAAGATATCGAAGAGGTACTAATTACAGAAGAACAGATTCAAGAGAAAATCCGTGAACTTGGTGCGGTATTGACAGAAGAATACCAAGACAAGTATGTACTAGCGATTGGTGTGCTCAAAGGTGGATTACCTTTCATGAGTGACCTCATTAAGCGTATCGATGCTTATATCGAACTCGATTTCATGGATGTTTCAAGTTACGGAAATGCAACAGTGTCATCAGGGGAAGTTAAAATCGTCAAAGACTTGAACACAAGTGTTGAAGGACGCGATGTACTCATTATTGAAGATATTATCGATAGCGGGAAAACATTAAGTTACCTTGTCGAACTGATGAAATACCGAAAAGCGAATTCTATTAAAATTGTTACTCTCCTTGATAAGCCAACTGGCCGAAAAGTAGACTTAAAAGCAGATTACGTTGGTTTCGACGTACCGGATGCGTTTGTTGTAGGCTACGGTCTTGATTATATGGAGAAATACAGAAACTTACCTTATATTGGTGTACTGAAAAAGGAAATCTATTCTTTCTAAACAATTGCAGGAAAATCTTTTAAGGGTCGTGGAATTCTACTTTGATGATAAGAGGCGCTTGCGCTTTTCCGTCAAGGCATTTCCTTTGTAGGATGAATCAGACCTGTGATAAGATTTACACTAGTTTTCTGTCTAATGAAATGAGGAGGCTTGGGATGAATCGAATACTTCGATACTTTCTATTATACGGACTGATATTTCTTGCAATCATGGGGATATTTAGTTCACTAAACAATACAAACCCGAAACAGAAAGAGATTCGGTATGACGAATTTATTACTGCGTTGGAAGATGGAAAAGTAACAACAGTAAGTTTACAGCCAGTTCAACTTGTCCTTAATGTGAAGGGCACAATGAAAGGCTATAAAGAAGGCGAAGAGTTCGTCACGAATATTATGAACGATACCAAGACGCAGGAAGATATCCGTGCACTTGCTACGCAAACTCAAACGGAAATCGACATCTTGCCGACTCCTGTTGCAAGCGCGTGGGTATCCTTCTTCACGGGTCTTCTACCGTTCATCATCATCTTCATCTTGTTCTTCTTCCTGTTAAATCAGGCGCAAGGCGGAGGAGGCGGCGGTGGCCGTGTTATGAACTTCGGTAAGAGTAAGGCGAAGCTTCATACGGATGACCGTAAAAAAGTTCGTTTCACGGATGTTGCTGGTGCTGACGAAGAAAAAGCTGAACTTGTGGAAGTTGTTGACTTCCTGAAAGATTCACGTAAATTCGTTGAAGTTGGCGCGCGTATTCCGAGAGGGATCTTGTTAGTTGGACCTCCTGGTACGGGTAAAACATTGTTAGCGCGTGCGGTTGCGGGTGAAGCGGGTGTACCGTTCTTCTCAATCTCAGGTTCTGATTTCGTTGAAATGTTCGTTGGAGTTGGGGCATCACGTGTACGTGACCTTTTCGAAAACGCTAAAAAGAACGCACCATGTATTATTTTCATCGATGAAATCGATGCGGTCGGTCGTCAACGTGGCGCAGGCCTCGGCGGTGGACACGATGAACGCGAACAAACATTGAACCAACTCCTTGTTGAAATGGATGGTTTCGGTGAGAACGAAGGGGTTATCATTGTTGCGGCAACAAACCGCCCTGATATTCTTGACCCTGCACTTCTGCGCCCAGGACGTTTTGACCGTCAGATTACAGTTGGTCGTCCGGATGTAAAAGGAAGAGAAGCAGTTCTTCAAGTTCATGCGCGCAACAAGCCGCTTGACGACACTGTCAACTTGAAGGCACTTGCACAACGTACACCTGGATTCTCGGGTGCAGATCTTGAAAACTTATTGAACGAGGCAGCACTTGTTGCTGCAAGACGCGATAAAACGAAAATCGATATGTCAGACATCGACGAAGCGACGGACCGTGTTATTGCGGGACCTGCGAAGACGAGTCGCGTCATTTCGAAAAAAGAACGCGATATTGTGGCGTTCCATGAAGCGGGTCACGTAGTTGTAGGGCTAATGCTCGATGACGCTGAAATCGTTCATAAAGTAACAATCGTCCCTCGCGGACAGGCGGGCGGTTATGCCGTCATGCTTCCGAAAGAGGATCGTTACTTCATGACGAAACCTGAACTTCTCGATAAAATCGCAGGACTTCTCGGTGGTCGTGTTGCAGAGGAAATCGTTCTTGGCGAAGTTTCAACTGGAGCTCACAATGACTTCCAGCGTGCAACTGGTCTCGCTCGTTCGATGGTAACTGAATACGGAATGAGTGATAAACTTGGACCAATGCAGTTCGGTCAGGCTCAAGGGCAAGTATTCCTTGGACGCGACTTCAACTCTGAACAGAACTATTCTGAAGCGATTGCGTATGAAATCGACCAAGAAATGCAACGTATCATTAAAGAACAATATGCGCGTACGAAAGAAATTCTTTCGAGTAAACGCGAGTTGCTTGATCTGATTGCAACGACACTTCTTGAAGTGGAAACACTCGATGCAGAGCAAATTAATCATCTGAAAGATCACGGCACATTGCCTGATCGCCCATATGGCCGTTATGGCTTGGACAATAAAGATGAAGCAGTTAAGAGTGTGGATATTTCGAAAGAAGGAGATGACACAGTCATTTCTGATGCAACTGGAGCGCCTACGGACCCAGCTATCGGTGATTTACCGAAAGAGTATAAAGTGGACGAAGCTCTTAAATCAATTAACGAAGAACGCAAAGACTGAACACCTAATAAGAGCTGACTGTTTCTTTTGAAGCAGTCAGCTTTTTTCTATACCCGGATATGTGGTATGATGTGTTGGAAAATGACGAAGTTAGCGAGGAAACCATTATGCTATTAGTGCTAGATACAGGAAATACGAATATTGTCCTTGGTGTCTATGAACAAGGACAGCTTAAACATCATTGGCGCATGGAAACTTATAGACATAAGACAGAAGATGAATATGCGATGCAAGTGAAATCTTTATTTTTACACGTTGGACTCTCTTTTGACGATGTAACCGGCATTATCATTTCATCAGTAGTCCCGCCAGTCATGTTTCCTCTGGAGCAGATGTGCAGGAAGTATTTCAACCAAAAACCGCTTATTGTTGGCCCTGGTCTCAAAACTGGATTGAATATCAAGTATGAAAACCCACGCGAAGTTGGTGCAGATCGGATTGTCAATGCCGTTGCGGCTGTTCATGAATATGGAAGTCCGCTGATCATCGTTGATTTTGGAACAGCAACAACCTATTGTTATGTGAATGAAAAAGGCGAATACATGGGTGGAGCAATTGCACCAGGTATCGGAATTTCCATGGAGGCTTTGTTCGACAGGGCATCTAAATTGCCAAGAATCGAACTGGCAAAACCGGATCAAGTTGTAGGGAAAAGTACGGTAGCTGCTATGCAGGCTGGGATTGTTTACGGTTATGTTGGGCAAGTTGATGGTATTGTTGCCCGCATGAAAGCACAAAGTAAGGAAGAACCGACCGTCATCGCTACGGGAGGGCTTGCTGGTTTGATCGCAAGTGAAACGACTGTGATTGATGTCGTTGACAACTTCTTGACGCTAAAAGGGCTTCATCTAATTTATGAACGAAACATGTAAAAGGAGCAGATAAGAAATGAATGATTATTTAGTAAGAGCGCTTGCGTTCGACGGGACAATCCGGGCATACGCAGCTCGCTCGACCGAAACAGTATCAGAAGTGCAACGTCGTCATTTGATGTGGCCAACTGCAACGGCAGCATTAGGACGTTCAATGACAGCGGCAGTCATGATGGGTGCGATGTCAAAGGGTGATGATAAACTGACAATAAAGGTTGATGGCAATGGACCAATTGGTTCGATGGTCATTGATGCAAACGCGCATGGCGAGGTTCGGGGTTATGCATCTAATCCGCAAACGCATTTTGATTTAAATGAACAGGGTAAACTTGACGTAAGGCGTGCAGTTGGAACGGACGGTATGTTGTCGGTCGTCAAAGATCTAGGGCTTCGTGATTTCTTTACGGGGCAAGTTCCGATTGTATCGGGTGAGATCGCTGAAGATTTTACGGAGTACTTTGTCGTTTCGGAGCAGGTACCTTCAGCAGTGGGTCTTGGTGTGCTGGTTAACCCGGACAATACAGTGAAAGCTGCTGGTGGCTTCATTGTCCAAGTTATGCCTGGCGCAACGGAAGAAACAATTGTGGCATTGGAAGAGCGTATTGCCAACGTTGAACCAATTTCAACGTTGATTGCCCGCGGCCTCACTCCTGAGGAGATTCTTGGTGAAGTTCTGGGTGCGGCGAACGTGGAAATTCTTGACCGGATGGATGTTTCATTCGCATGTAATTGCTCGAGGGAACGTTTTGGAAATGCGATCATCGGTCTTGGGGAGCGCGAAATTCGAGACATGATTGAAGAGGACGGACAAGCGGAAGCACATTGTCACTTCTGTATGGAAACATACGTGTATCCGAAAGAAGTTTTGGAAGGTTTTATCGATGAAATACAATCGGAAGCCTGAAGGGACAACAAGTTTACAAAAACGAAAACTGAAGACGAAACCGCTCATTCTGTTAATTGGAATCCTTTTAGCCTTCAATATCTTCTGGCTCGTTGGGTGGCTTATACCGGACAAACCTAAGCAGACAGATGAAGAAGTTGCTTCGGTAGCTGGTAAGCCTATTACGAGAGAACAATGGATGTCGGCAATGGAAAAGGAAGTTGGACGTGAAACTCTTCTTGACCTTGTGAATGAAAAAGTGATGGCGGTAGCTGCAGAACAATACGGGATTGATGTATCGGAAAAGGAAGTTGATCTTGAAATTGCGCTTATTCGTTCCGTGGACGGTCGCTCTCATTCTGGTCAAGATGAGGAAGGAATGCGGAAGAAAATCCGTTCTAACCTCATCCTTGAAAAGGTATTAACGAAAGATATCGTTGTTAAAGATAATGCGGTAAAGAAACAGTATGATGAAAATACTGCACTTTACAATATTTTAACTGCTTACAGAACCGCTATTATTGTTGTTCCAACGAAAGCTGATGCAGAGCAGACAATTGAAGAGCTTTCAAAAGGTTCAAGCTTTGACGTTCTCGCAAAAGAGCGATCGACGGATTTGGCTTCGGCTAGTCTGGGTGGAGATATAGGCTATATCAACGATTCGACTGATTCAATAGACAAGGCAATCGTAGAGACTGTAGCCGATGCGAATGAAGGAATGACGAGTGGAGTTATTGCTTTGAGTGATGGTACATACGCGGTTACTCATGTAAGTGAAGTGGTGAAAGGGCAGTCGTTTAAATTTAAAGAAGTAAAAGATCATATCAAGCGTGAAATTGCACTTGAGCAACTTCCGCAAACTGTTAGTCCGGAAGCGTTTTGGAAAGAATTCGACGCGAAATGGTTTTACGGTAAATAATAGAAAGCTGTTTGGAAACCGATATAAATTGGTATTTCCGGACAGCTTTTCTTAAAAGGGAAGAAAGTGTAATTTTTTCTACATAAATCAGCGTCTAGACTCCGGGCTGCCTTCTTTAGATTCAGTCTGAAAGCATTGGGCAAAGAATACATATAGTGGGCATTCAATTGTTGACAATGTTCACATAATGGTAGTAATATTAATATTATAAGACATATCAAAATAGTAGGAATTGGAGAGGGTATAAATGACGCTAGTTGGAAACTCTATTGCGGATCTTGTTGGGAAAACACCCCTTGTTAAAATGAACAGAATGACAGGCGCAGATGATGCGGATGTTTATTTGAAACTAGAATATATGAATCCAGGATCTAGTGTAAAAGATCGTATTGCGCTTGCGATGATCGAAGCAGCTGAAAAGTCCGGAGATTTAAAAGAGGGCAGTACAATTATTGAACCAACAAGTGGTAACACGGGAATAGGCCTTGCGATGATTGCTGCGGCAAAAGGGTATAAGTCTGTTTTGGTTATGCCGGATACGATGAGTACAGAGCGGCGCAATCTACTTCGTGCTTATGGCGCGGATCTTGTGTTAACGCCGGGTGCTGAAGGAATGAAAGGCGCTATCGGAAAAGCGGAAGAACTTTCAAAGGAAAATGGTTGGTTCATGCCGCAACAGTTCAACAATGAAGCAAATCCCGAAATTCACCGTTTAACGACAGGCCCTGAAATCGCAGATGCACTAGACCGTGTGGATGCGTTCGTTTCTGGAATTGGAACGGGTGGCACGATTACGGGTGTAGGTAGCGTCTTAAAAGAACGTTTTCCTGAAGTAAGTATCATTGCTGTTGAACCGACGGACTCGCCTGTGCTATCAGGTGGAAAGCCGGGTCCACATAAAATTCAAGGAATCGGTGCTGGATTCATTCCAAAAGTGCTCGATACTGATATCTATGATGAAATCGTCCAAGTAACGAACGACGAAGCGTATGACACAGCAAGACGTGCAGCACGCGAAGAAGGTATTCTTGGTGGTGTTTCATCCGGAGCGGCAATCTTTGCAGCTCTACAAGTGGCGAAGAAGCTTGGTAAAGGGAAGAAAGTCGTTGCGATTCTTCCGTCCAACGGTGAGCGCTATTTGAGTACTCCGCTATATCAATTTGACGAAGAGTAATAGTGTGGGAGGGGGAAGGGCTGAGATGCTCTTTCTTTTTTGTTGTTTAAATTTGTTTGTTATGATCGGTCTGTGGTGGGATATGGTCGCCCCTCAAATGAAAAGATATCATCTGCTTTTCTTTTTATAGCGTAAAACGGCTTTCACGCGGTAAGATGAAGATACTAATTGTTATCGGGAGGAAACTGGGATGAACAAACAAAAGATCGCTTATACGACATCAGCAATGACGAAAGAACAGCTCTTCTATGCTTATAAAGAGTTGGCACACGAGCATGAAAGTCATATCCTTCTTGAAAGTGGACGCGGCGGTGCGTTATGCATGGCCGGAATTAACCCGCTCGTTACGTTACGGACGTTGGATGGCAACAAATTACAACTTATCTGGCGTGATGGTACGGAGGAAGTAAGAGAAGGAAATCCGCTGGAATTGCTAAATGATTTTGTTCAATCCCATGAAATGGAATCTATTCCTGAACTGCCAGACTTCCAAGGCGGTGCGGCAGGATTCATCAGTTACGATTATGTCCGTACTTATGAAAATATCCCAGTCGATACGATAGATGATCTCGATACACCTGATTTGTTCTTTTATATATTTGACCGCTGGGTAGTGCTTGACGTTAAGACTGAAATGGCTTATTTCATGACACTTCCGAATTGTGGATTGGAACCAGCGGAGTTGGAAGCTGAATGGGTGACTGCGGTTTCGGAAGGACTAAGCAAGCAAGTCTTCACGCCGAGTAAAGCGGCGGAAGTAGTATTAGGTGAAGATGATCTTGCTGTATCTGTAACTGGAGCGCAGTTTGAACAAATGGTCCGAGACGTGCAGACTTATATTGCTAGTGGAGATGTTACTCAAGTTAATCTTTCAGTGAGACAATCAAAACCGTTGTCAGCACATCCGCTAGATATGTATGAAGCACTTCGTTCATTCAATCCGTCACCTTATATGGCCTCAATGGGTTCGCCGGAATTTGCTGTCGTATCTGGTTCACCGGAACTGTTATTGAAAAAGCGTGGGGATGAAATAAGTACACGACCAATCGGTGGAACACGGCCGAGAGGGAAAGATGAAAACGAAGATACTGCGCTTCAAGCGGAATTATTGTCGAATGAAAAAGAGACTGGCGAACATATTATGCTCGTAGATCTGGAACGGGAAGACTTTGAGCGGGTTTGTGCACCGGAAACGGTGGAAACGGATGAATTCATGGTTGTGGAGAAATATTCTCACGTTATGCACCTTGTATCGAACGTTCGTGGAACTGCGGCAGAAGGTATTTCGAATGCAGAAATCGTTAAAGGCGTGTTCCCGGGGGGGTCAATTACCGGCTCACCAAAACTCCGGACGATGGAAATCATTGAAGAACTTGAGCCGACGCGCAGAGGGCTATATACAGGATCTATTGGTTGGTTCGGCTTTAACGGTGATTTCGAACTGAATATCGTTATCCGAACGGCATATATCAAGGATGGTATTGCGCATATTCAGGCTGGCGCAGGTCTTGTCGCTGATTCAGTACCAGAAGCGGAGTATATAGAATCGTTGAATAAGGCAAAAGCGCTTTGGCAAGCAAAGGCGATGGCGGAAAAGTGAGATTGGGGGATTCGGTATGTGGTGTTGGATGAATGGTGAATTCCTGCGTGCGGAGGAGTTAAAAATCTCCCCGTTCGATCATGGATTTCTATATGGTGCTGGATTTTTTGAAACCTTCAGGACATACGGCGGCAATGTGCTCTTGTATGATGAACATATGGATAGGTTGCATACGGCACTTACAGAGTACCGCATTACGATGCCTTATGATGAAACCGAAATTCTTGCGGCTGTGCGTAAATTAGGTCAGTTAAATGGCGGACAGGATGGCTATTTTCGGTTGAACGTCTCTGCGGGTGTCCATGATATCGGTCTTGCACCCTCTTCATACGCATCACCGAACGTAATCTTATTCAGAAAAGAATTGGCTCCGACTGTTCGTGGTACGGAAAAGAAGGCGGTCTGGCTAGATACTCTGCGTGATAAACCGGAGAGCACTGTGCGCCACAAATCGCATAACTTTCTTAATAACGTACGGGGGCGGCTAGAGCTTCCTTCATTGAAAGAGTTGGAAGGCCTTTTCGTAACAGAGGAAGGTTTTGTAGCGGAGGGTATTACGTCAAATGTTTTTTGGGTGAAGGACGGTGCGTTATTTACTCCAGCTATCGAAACAGGGATTCTGCCGGGGACGACACGTGCGTTTATTATTAAATGCGCTAAAGTTGAGGGAATTCCTGTGAATGAAGGATTTTATGGTAAGGAACATGTAGAGGACGCGGACGAGTTATTCGTCACGAATGCCGTGCAGGAAATTGTGCCGCTATCTATGATTGAGGAAATCTCACTACCGGGGGCGACGGGCATTTATTATAAAAAACTACATGCATTTTATATGCAGGCAATAGATGATATGGAAGAAGGTTGCTGTTGATGGAATTGGCTCGTGCACGTGATAAATATCGGTTTGGTAAGACGGAAATGGATTTCAAAAAAGAAACGGTAATTATGGGTATTTTGAATGTGACACCGGATTCGTTTTCAGATGGTGGAAAATACGGTCGTATCGATGCGGCGCTTAAGCGCGCGGAAGAGATGCTTCGCGACGGGGCAAAAATTATCGATGTGGGTGGGGAATCAACGCGCCCTGGGCATATCCCGATTTCATTAGAAGAAGAGCTAGAACGAACGGTTCCAGTTATCAAGGCTTTGACAAGAGAGCTTGGATGTACGGTGTCGATTGATACATATAAGGCGGGTGTCGCGGAAGAAGCGATTCTTGCGGGAGCGCAGATAATAAATGATATATGGGGAGCGAAGCGTGAACCTTACATCGCGGACGTTGCAGCAAAACACGGTGTGCCGATTATATTGATGCATAATCGTGAGCAGGCAGAGTACGAGGGCAACTTTATGGATGAAGTTATCGCTGACTTGGAAGAAAGTGTCGATATTGCGATTGCGGCTGGTGTAGCACACGATAATATCTGGCTCGATCCGGGCATCGGCTTCGCGCGAAATGCAATTCAAAACATATGGACGATGCAAGGACTAGATCGAATTTCTGAAATGGGCTACCCGGTTCTTCTTGGAACTTCGCGGAAGTCGCTAATCGGCAACGTACTTGGATTGCCGGTCGAGGAACGGTTGGAAGGTACAGGTGCAACGGTATGTTATGGAATCGAACACGGCTGCCATATTATGCGGGTTCATGACGTGAAGGAAATCGCGCGAATGGCGAAAATGATGGATGTACTGACGGGGAAAACAGATTTTGAATAATAGGAGGGTGCGCTATGGATTATATTCATTTAAATGAATTAGAGTTTTATGGTTATCATGGGGCGTTGCCTGAAGAAACGAAGCTTGGCCAACGTTTCCGTGTGACGGTCTCTCTTGCTACGAATCTTTCTGAGGCTGGAAAAACGGATAATCTGGATAAAACAGTGAATTATGCGGAAGTATACAGTGTGTGTCAATCGATTGTTGAAGGCGAACCCGTAAAATTGATTGAAACGGTTGCTGAAAAAATTGCAACTGCTGTATTAGCCGAATTTGTGGATAAAGTGACTGGTGTTCGTGTCGTGCTTGTGAAACCAGATCCGCCGATTCCAGGTCATTATGCATCGGTGTCCGTTGATATCACAAGGGGGCACTTCCAGTGAACGTAGCTTACCTCTCGATTGGTTCGAACATCGGTGATAGGTTACTTCATCTGACAGAGGCGGTGCGGGCACTTCATTCACACGAAGGTCTAACAGTTACTTCGGTATCGTCGATTTACGAAACAGCGCCCGTCGGCTTTACAGATCAAGCGGATTTTCTCAATATGGTGGTATGCGCGGAAACGGACTTGGCGGCGCAGGAACTTCTGGGCGTTTGTCAAAAAATTGAACACGGGCTTGGTCGGATTCGTGATATAAGATGGGGTCCGCGGACTGCAGACCTTGATATTTTGCTGTATAATAACGACAGTATTGAAACAGAGAGCTTGGTTGTACCGCACCCAAGAATGCATGAGCGGGCCTTCGTTCTTATTCCACTTCTTGAAATTGCTCCTTTAATGGGCAATCCAATGGTAGACACGGGTGTCATACTTTGGAGGAAGGTTAATGGGGTCAATAATTTATTGCAAGAGGGCGAATGAAAATGCTAAAGCAAACAGGGATATCATCCGTCAAATGAAAGAAGCGGTGTCGATTCCTATAATCGGGAACGGCAATGTAGAAACACCTCAAGATGCGAATTGAATGATTAATACAATGGAAACAGCTGCTGACTTAATTAACCTAATGAACAGCTTTGCCGATGTAATGATGGAACGCGAACAAGTGGCGGTTAGTGTAAGTGCTGTTTGAGTCGGATAATCCAGGCCGCCACGTATTGTGGGGGCTCTTTTTTGTAAATGAATCATACAATGCGAATAAGTAAAGCGTGTCCGGGCGGCACAAATTGTGTACAATAGATGCATGCTATCTAATGCAGCGGATAATGATGAAGGAGTGAAAGAAATGTCACACTTAGATGAAATGAACGACCAGCTTTTGGTGAGACGCCAGAAGATGGAAGATATACGGGAAAGTGGATTAGATCCATTTGGCTCAAGATTTGAACGTACACACCTATCGAATGAAATCCGGGAGCGGTTTGAAGAGATTTCGAAAGAAGATCTTGATGAAACGCCTCACGAAGTAACAATTGCAGGTCGTATCATGACGAAGCGTGGAAAAGGGAAAGCTGGATTTGCAAATCTGCAAGATCTTGGCGGTCAGGTTCAAATTTACGTAAGACAAGATGCAATCGGTGAAGATGCTTATAAACTCTACAATAGTACAGACCTAGGAGATATTATCGGAATTACAGGGACAATCTTCAAAACGAAAGTTGGAGAACTTTCTATTAAAGCGACTGAATTCACATTCCTTACAAAAGCGCTACGTCCGTTACCTGAGAAGTTCCATGGTCTAAAGGATATTGAACAACGTTACCGTCAGCGTTATTTGGATTTGATTGCAACGGAAGGCAGTAAAGAGACGTTTATTCTAAGAAGCCGAATCATCCAGTCGATGCGTCGTTACTTAGATGGACAAGGTTTCCTTGAAGTTGAAACGCCAATGCTACATGCGATTGCAGGGGGAGCTTCTGCACGTCCGTTTATCACGCACCACAATGCACTCGATATGGAACTATATATGCGTATTGCAATCGAACTCCATTTGAAACGCCTCATTGTAGGTGGGCTTGAGAAAGTTTATGAAATTGGACGTGTTTTCCGTAATGAGGGAACTTCGACGCGCCATAATCCTGAATTCACAATGATAGAACTATATGAAGCGTATGCGGATTATAACGATATCATGGCATTAACGGAAAACATGGTTTCGCATATTGCGCAAGACGTGCTTGGCAAGACGGAAGTACAGTACGGGGAAGATTTGATTAATTTAGCGCCAGGCTGGACTCGTCTACATATGGTTGATGCAATCAAACAATATACGGGCGCCGACTTCTGGAAAGAAATGACCAAAGAAGAAGCCCATGCACTTGCTAAAGAACATGGAATAGAAGTAACACCAATGATGGAAGTAGGACATGTGTTGAATGAATTCTTCGAACAGAAGGTAGAAGACCAACTTGTGCAACCAACATTCATCTTCGGGCATCCAGTTGAAATCTCTCCACTTGCGAAGAAAAACCCGGAAGATGGTCGCTTTACAGATCGTTTCGAGTTGTTTATTGTGCGTCGCGAACATGCGAATGCATTTACAGAACTAAATGATCCAATTGATCAGCGCGAACGTTTCGAATCACAACTTGTTGAGAAAGAACAGGGGAATGACGAAGCGCATGATATGGACGATGACTTCATTGAGGCACTTGAGTATGGATTACCACCTACTGGGGGTCTTGGAATCGGAGTCGATCGACTAGTTATGCTGTTGACGAATGCGCAATCGATTCGTGACATCCTTCTGTTCCCGCAGATGCGTCCGAAAGAATAATGAGAAAATCGCTATACAACGATCTGGAAAGCGCGTTGTATAGCGGTTTTTGTTTTGTTATAGAAGAAGTTGAAACTAATTTTGAAATTAGTGTTGCATTTAAAAAGACCAGGTGTTATATTAGATAACGTTGCCAGTCCGACATAACGAAAACAATCAAACAACGAAAAAAGAAATTGAAATTAGTTGTTGACACGGACGAAGCAAAATGTTATGATATAAAAGTTGTCACCGAAACAACGACAACTACTGAAACGAAGAATGCAAGTTGATTCTTCCGACATGAACCTTGAAAACTGAACAGCAAAACATCAATGAAATACAGCGAGAGTGCTAACGTACTTGAGCAAAACGTTTCTAACTAAATCAGCTTCGGTTGGTTGAA
>NZ_JBBOTP010000001.1:1530000-1532500 GCF_038005665.1 Sporosarcina sp. FSL K6-5500 | reverse complement strand
CCATGTGCCTACAAGTTGTCAGAGCCCGTTAATGGGTGATGGCGTGCCTTTTGTAGAATGAACCGGCGAGTTACGATTCCATGCAAGGTTAAGCAGTGAATGCGGAGCCGCAGCGAAAGCGAGTCTGAATAGGGCGATAGAGTATGGGGTCGTAGACCCGAAACCAGGTGATCTACCCATGTCCAGGGTGAAGGTAAGGTAACACTTACTGGAGGCCCGAACCCACGTACGTTGAAAAGTGCGGGGATGAGGTGTGGGTAGCGGTGAAATTCCAATCGAACCTGGAGATAGCTGGTTCTCTCCGAAATAGCTTTAGGGCTAGCCTCAAACTTAAGAATCTCGGAGGTAGAGCACTGTTTGGACTAGGGGCCCATCCCGGGTTACCGAATTCAGACAAACTCCGAATGCCGATGATTTATGTTTGGGAGTCAGACTGCGGGTGATAAGATCCGTAGTCGAGAGGGAAACAGCCCAGACCACCAGTTAAGGTCCCCAAGTATTCGTTAAGTGGAAAAGGATGTGGCGTTGCCCAGACAACCAGGATGTTGGCTTAGAAGCAGCCATCATTTAAAGAGTGCGTAATAGCTCACTGGTCGAGTGGCGCTGCGCCGAAAATGTACCGGGGCTAAACGAATCACCGAAACTGTGGATTGACATCTTAGATGTCAGTGGTAGGAGAGCGTTCCAAGGGCGTCGAAGCTAGACCGTAAGGACTGGTGGAGCGCTTGGAAGTGAGAATGCCGGTATGAGTAGCGAAAGAAGGGTGAGAATCCCTTCCACCGAATGCCCAAGGTTTCCTGAGGAAGGCTCGTCCGCTCAGGGTTAGTCAGGACCTAAGTTGAGGCCGAAAGGCGTAGACGATGGACAACAGGTTGATATTCCTGTACCACCTCCCCGCCGTTTGAGCAATGGGGTGACGCAGTAGGATAGGGTGAGCGCGCTGTTGGTTATGCGCGTCTAAGCAGTGAGGTGTGGAATGAGGCAAATCCCGTTCCTATAACATTGAGCTGTTACAGCAAGGGGATTTATCCCTGAGTCCCTGATTTCACGCTGCCAAGAAAAGCCTCTAGCGAGGCGGGAGGTGCCTGTACCGCAAACCGACACAGGTAGGCGAGGAGAGAATCCTAAGGTGATCGAGAGAACTCTCGTTAAGGAACTCGGCAAAATGACCCCGTAACTTCGGGAGAAGGGGTGCTCTGGTAGGGTGTTAAAGCCCGAGAGAGCCGCAGTGAATAGGCCCAGGCGACTGTTTAGCAAAAACACAGGTCTCTGCAAAACCGCAAGGTGAAGTATAGGGGCTGACGCCTGCCCGGTGCTGGAAGGTTAAGAGGAGAGGTCAGCGCAAGCGAAGCTTCGAATTGAAGCCCCAGTAAACGGCGGCCGTAACTATAACGGTCCTAAGGTAGCGAAATTCCTTGTCGGGTAAGTTCCGACCCGCACGAAAGGCGTAACGATCTGGGCACTGTCTCAACGAGAGACTCGGTGAAATTATAATACCTGTGAAGATGCAGGTTACCCGCGACAGGACGGAAAGACCCCGTGGAGCTTTACTGTAACCTGATATTGAATTCCGGTGCAGCCTGTACAGGATAGGTAGGAGCCTTGGATTCCGGAGCGCTAGCTTCGGATGAGGCGTTGGTGGGATACTACCCTGGCTGTATTGGACTTCTAACCCATGCCCCTTATCGGGGCAGGAGACAGTGTCAGGCGGGCAGTTTGACTGGGGCGGTCGCCTCCTAAAGAGTAACGGAGGCGCCCAAAGGTTCCCTCAGAATGGTTGGACATCATTCGTAGAGTGCAAAGGCATAAGGGAGCTTGACTGCGAGACCTACAAGTCGAGCAGGGTCGAAAGACGGGCTTAGTGATCCGGTGGTTCCGCATGGAAGGGCCATCGCTCAACGGATAAAAGCTACCCCGGGGATAACAGGCTTATCTCCCCCAAGAGTCCACATCGACGGGGAGGTTTGGCACCTCGATGTCGGCTCATCGCATCCTGGGGCTGTAGTCGGTCCCAAGGGTTGGGCTGTTCGCCCATTAAAGCGGTACGCGAGCTGGGTTCAGAACGTCGTGAGACAGTTCGGTCCCTATCCGTCGCGGGCGCAGGAAATTTGAGAGGAGCTGTCCTTAGTACGAGAGGACCGGGATGGACATACCTCTGGTGTACCAGTTGTCTTGCCAAAGGCATCGCTGGGTAGCTATGTATGGACGGGATAAATGCTGAAAGCATCTAAGCATGAAGCCCCCCTCGAGATGAGATTTCCCATTACGCAAGTAAGTAAGATCCCTCAAAGAAGATGAGGTTGATAGGTCTGGGGTGGAAGCACGGCGACGTGTGGAGCTGACGGATACTAATCGATCGAGGACTTAACCAATTTTGAAAAGGGCTTGATTACCCTGATTCGTGTAGCACAATGTCTGTTTTATTCAGTTTTGAGCGAATAAGTACCGTTCATAAAAAAAGTACTTGCAATTATATTGCCTATATGATATAATGAATAAT
>NZ_JBBOTP010000001.1:0-1525000 GCF_038005665.1 Sporosarcina sp. FSL K6-5500 | reverse complement strand
AGCGAGGCGGGAGGTGCCTGTACCGCAAACCGACACAGGTAGGCGAGGAGAGAATCCTAAGGTGATCGAGAGAACTCTCGTTAAGGAACTCGGCAAAATGACCCCGTAACTTCGGGAGAAGGGGTGCTCTGGTAGGGTGTTAAAGCCCGAGAGAGCCGCAGTGAATAGGCCCAGGCGACTGTTTAGCAAAAACACAGGTCTCTGCAAAACCGCAAGGTGAAGTATAGGGGCTGACGCCTGCCCGGTGCTGGAAGGTTAAGAGGAGAGGTCAGCGCAAGCGAAGCTTCGAATTGAAGCCCCAGTAAACGGCGGCCGTAACTATAACGGTCCTAAGGTAGCGAAATTCCTTGTCGGGTAAGTTCCGACCCGCACGAAAGGCGTAACGATCTGGGCACTGTCTCAACGAGAGACTCGGTGAAATTATAATACCTGTGAAGATGCAGGTTACCCGCGACAGGACGGAAAGACCCCGTGGAGCTTTACTGTAACCTGATATTGAATTCCGGTGCAGCCTGTACAGGATAGGTAGGAGCCTTGGATTCCGGAGCGCTAGCTTCGGATGAGGCGTTGGTGGGATACTACCCTGGCTGTATTGGACTTCTAACCCATGCCCCTTATCGGGGCAGGAGACAGTGTCAGGCGGGCAGTTTGACTGGGGCGGTCGCCTCCTAAAGAGTAACGGAGGCGCCCAAAGGTTCCCTCAGAATGGTTGGACATCATTCGTAGAGTGCAAAGGCATAAGGGAGCTTGACTGCGAGACCTACAAGTCGAGCAGGGTCGAAAGACGGGCTTAGTGATCCGGTGGTTCCGCATGGAAGGGCCATCGCTCAACGGATAAAAGCTACCCCGGGGATAACAGGCTTATCTCCCCCAAGAGTCCACATCGACGGGGAGGTTTGGCACCTCGATGTCGGCTCATCGCATCCTGGGGCTGTAGTCGGTCCCAAGGGTTGGGCTGTTCGCCCATTAAAGCGGTACGCGAGCTGGGTTCAGAACGTCGTGAGACAGTTCGGTCCCTATCCGTCGCGGGCGCAGGAAATTTGAGAGGAGCTGTCCTTAGTACGAGAGGACCGGGATGGACATACCTCTGGTGTACCAGTTGTCTTGCCAAAGGCATCGCTGGGTAGCTATGTATGGACGGGATAAATGCTGAAAGCATCTAAGCATGAAGCCCCCCTCGAGATGAGATTTCCCATTACGCAAGTAAGTAAGATCCCTCAAAGAAGATGAGGTTGATAGGTCTGGGGTGGAAGCACGGCGACGTGTGGAGCTGACGGATACTAATCGATCGAGGACTTAACCAATTTTGAAAAGGGCTTGATTACCCTGATTCGTGTAGCACAATGTCTGTTTTATTCAGTTTTGAGCGAACAAGCTCAAAGAGTCTGGTGACGATTGCGAAGAGGTCACACCCGTTCCCATCCCGAACACGGAAGTTAAGCTCTTCAGCGCCGATGGTAGTTGGGGGTTTCCCCCTGCGAGAGTAGGACGCCGCCGGTCTCATTGAAAGGCCATTACCTTATAGGTAGTGGTTTTTTTGTATTTATTTTTAATGTTAACTTTTTGGAGAATTTATGGGTATGTGGTCGAAAAAAGGAATAGTTCTTTATTGTCGGAAATCTGCATTTGGAATTAATCTCATTGGTTATATAATTGGTTAAGGATGAGATATGTGATTAATTAGCAATGGGATTTGATCGTTGCCAGTGTTATGTGATCGGTTAGCCATGGGATATGATCGTTGCCAGTGTTATGTGATTGGTTAGCGATGGGATATGATCGTTGCCAGTGTTATGTAATCGGTTAGCGATGGGATATGATCGTTGCCAGTGTTATGTGATTGGTTAGCAATGAGTTATGATCGATTCCAGTGTTATGTGATTGGTTAGCAATGGGATATGATCGATTCCAGTGTTATGTGATTGGTTAGCAATGGGATATGATCGTTGCCAGTGTTATATGATCGGCTAGCAATGGATATGATCGTTACCAGGATTATCTGATCGGTCCGAGGCACCTACTCTCAACCAATAACTTAATACAATTACCTCTATATATATATTCTATATCCCTTTATAGTTATCCTATGGCATTCTTTAGAATAGGGTATATTGAAGTAGAGGGGGTTGCAAATGACAATTATTAAAAATGTAGTGGTTCGTTTTTTTAATGAACGCTTTTTTGATCAGGCAGCACAGACTGCATACTATCTTTTATTGTCCATGTTTCCATTTTTTCTTTTCATCCTTTCCTTACTTAGTTTGTTTCCCGTTGATGAAGAGATGCTTTTGACATTTCTCAGGCCTTTCACGCCTGATGAAGCGTTTACTGTAATAGAGGAAAATGTTCGTGCGGTTCTCAATAAAGGGCATGGGAAGGTGCTATATGCAAGCCTTGTAGCAGCGTTCTGGATTACTTCCATGGCTGTACAGTCGCTTGCGCGTTCACTTGACCTGGCGAATGGCTATGTACGTCGCTATGCATATTGGAAAGTACTGATACGTGATCTTGGAGTAACGCTTCTTTTTATGTTAGTCATTCCGTTATCATTGTTTCTTCCAATTATCGAAAAGGCTTTATATAGAGTTGTGACTTATTACGATACGATTGAGGAATGGCAAGGTTGGTTTTATATTTGGCCGAATGTTAAATGGGGTTTGGGAACGTTATTTCTGTTTCTATTCTTCTTATTGTTTTATAAAGTGGTGCCAACAGGTAAGATGAAGTTTAAAGAAGCACTTCCGGGAGCACTCTTTTCTGCTATTGGTTGGCAGTTATTTTCACTTGTGTTTGGGAGCTATGTTTCGAACGTTGACTATACTCGCTTATATGGACAATTGTCGGGTATTATCCTACTTGTTATTTGGTTTTATTTGACGGCGGTTATTATTTTGCTGTCAGGTTTGTTAAATGCGGAATGGCGGAGGTCATCCGGTAGAAAGAGGAGGCGCGTAACATGATGAAGATATTGGTGGTAGACGATGATCCTAATATTTTGGAGCTTGTGAGCATTCAGCTGACACAGGCCGGGTATACAGTTATGAAAGCAGCGGATGGTTTTGAGGCGCTGGAGTTATTGGAAAAGGACTTACCTGATTTGGCAGTCGTGGACGTGATGATGCCAAGAATGGACGGCTATAAGTTGACGAAGAAGCTTAGGGCAGAGGCGGATATACCGGTTTTATTGCTGACGGCCAAAGGGGAGCTAGAAGATAAGGAAAAAGGGTTCCTTGCGGGTTCCGATGATTATGTTGTAAAACCTTTCGAGCCAAGGGAATTGTTATTTAGGATAAATGCAATTTTGCGCAGATACGATAAAGCAGTTGATGTGTTCATTCAAGCTGGACCGATGAAAATAAATCGGCAGAGCTATGAAGTCTCTGTTGGCAAGAAAGTGCTTCTTCTTCCGTTAAAGGAGTTTGAATTACTTTCAGTTTTGGCATCACGGTCAAATCATGTATTTACTAGGGAAATACTAATTGAACGGGTATGGGGTTATGACTATGAGGGCGATGAACAGACGTTAAACGTTCATATCAAGCGAATTCGAGACAAATTGACAAAGCTGACAGGGGAAGTAACCATCTCAACAGTGCGTGGTGTTGGGTATAAGCTTGAAGTGTCATCCTCATGAGATCACTGTACGGAAAATTTATCGCGATGACAACCGTTATCATGATAGCAAGTGCGCTGATTGCTTTTCTAGCGGTCAATACATATTACCATCAACAGTTGAAAGGGCAAAACGACGAGAAGAATATGAGCATTGCAAAAAGCATTGCATCATTCATTGAATCGGATAAGGAATTAGATTTGGTAAATTACCTTGAAACGCAGTCTGCGGTCGGGTATAAGCTCTACGTTGTCAATGAAAACCAAGAAGCCACGATGTATGGGGAAGCATTTCGGGTAGAAAATCTTTCAAATAACGTTGTAGAACAGGTATTAAATGGTGACGTGTATCACGGGATGAGAGATCTCCCAGGCGAAACGTTCGTAACTGGATTTTTCTCGAATGAATTAGCAAACACCGTGGGGGTGCCCTTTGAATATAGTGGGGAAACGTATGCCCTTTTTCTACGCCCAGACATTAAGATGCTCTTTACGGAAGTGCACTATATCCTTGGTGGGATGGTGCTGATCATGGCAGTTATCAGTTTGCTGGCGATGCTGATTGTGGCTAAAATGTTGATTGATCCCATTACAGAGTTAACTGCTGCGACGAAAAAGGTTGGCGAAGAACAGTTCTCTGGAACGCTCGATATTAATCGAAAAGATGAAATTGGGCAATTGGCGAAAAGCTTTCAGCTGATGACGAGGAAACTTAGTGAAAATGATCGGATACGCAAAGAATTCATAAGCGATGTGTCGCATGATTTCCAGTCACCGTTGCTTAATATAAAAGGATATGCCGAGCTGTTGTTGGACGATAAACTCACGGAAGATTCACGGAAAAGTTATGCTAACGTTATCCAATCCGAAACGGAACGATTGTCTTCATTGACGAAACAGTTGCTGCTTCTCACTTCACTCGATCAGTTATCATCCCCACTCGAAAAGAAGACCTTTGACTTGGACATGCAGTTGAAGGAGACAGTCCGCAAGTTTAGATGGTTGCTTGAAGAGAAAGAAATGACGTTAGAAATGGATCTTGAAGAAGTTCGTTTCACCGGAGACCCTGCATTTCTTGAGAAAGTTTGGGAAAACCTGCTATCGAATGCACTAAAGTATACAGAGATTGGCGGTGCGATTGAAGTCGTGTTAACCGAACAGCCGGATCATGTTACAGTTCTTATCAAAGACAATGGAATTGGCATTGATGAAGAGGGACTTGAGCGCATTTTTGACCGTTTTTACCGGGCAGATGATTCGAGAACACAGGAAACAGGTGGAACAGGACTTGGCTTATCGATCGTCATGCAGGTAGTTAAACTGCATGGTGGAACAATTAACGCTGTTAGTCGTAAAGGGCAGGGTACGACTTTTACTGTGATGTTTCCGAAGTTGTAATGTCCTGTTCATCTTGCGTTCATATAAGATGTTTAAAGTAAGGGTATAACATTAACATTACAGGAGGAATTTAATATGGAAGCAAAATGGAGTCTACGATTGATTCGTATAGCAGCAATTTTTGGTTTGATCGGTACAGTATTAGGTTCACATATGGCCGGAGCAGGATCACCTGCATTCCGTCCAATTCACGCGCACATTCTATTAGTTGGTTGGTTGTCTCTATTTGCTTGGGGCGTCTTCTATCGAATTTACAAAGTCCGAGCAAAAAAACTGATTGCGATCCATGGATGGACGGGGATTATCGGAGCAATCGGTCTGACGTCTGGTATGTGGCTACAATTCATGCGACCGTTTGGGGTGAATGAAACACTGTCACTTATTCTGTACATTGTTGGTGGAACAATTTTACTCATTAGCTTTGCATTGTTTGTTGTTATTACATTTTTAACTGAAAAAGAAAGTAAACGATAAGCGATCACAATATGATAGATTAATTCAACACAAAAAGTCACTTCCTTGATTTGAAAAGGAGGTGACTTTTTTGTGTGAAATTAAAACTCAATATTTATTTTCCCGTTAACGAGCGTTAAGCTCGCATCAAACTTCTTATCAGAATTGGAGACGAAACCCTTAATAACATTCGTTTTCCCTTTCGTACAGAGAAGCTTAACTTGAGTGGGTGTGAGTTTCTTTTTTAAGAAGACCGCAGGAAAAGTCTGCTTGCAGCCACTTGCATAGGCACTGCAACCGTAGAATTCTTTGCGTGCAATAATCATACCTTCTTTACAAGCAGGGCATGGAGCGACTTCGACTTGTTGATAGGAGGTCCGTTGAGGCATCTTGCTCACTACATTGGCGGCTAGTTTTGCATCAATGGGCTTGGCGTTTAATTGGCCCGGTACTTCTTCCAATAAGCTGTTGATGAACTTCGCAATGCTGCCGAGAAAACGTTCCTGTGTTCCTTCACCATTGCCGATCTTTCGTAAATACGCTTCCCATTTAGCAGTCATGGACGGGCTTGCGAGAAGATTCCCTTCGATTGCTTGGCAGAGAATGCGCCCTTTATCCGTAATGGAAACGATGTTTTTTGTTACGTCGATATAAGCATGCCGTTTGATCGTTTCGATGATTCCACTTCGGGTAGCTTCTGTACCGAGTCCTTCAATTTCTTTTAAAATATCGGTCTCTTTTTTATCCTCGACAAGTTTTCCGCATGTTTTCATCATCGCGATAAGTTGGCCTTCTGTATACGGTTTCGGCGGCATCGTTTTGCCTTCTTTAATGCCGATATCACTTTCCACAGGTTCGTGCATCACAAGTGGCGGTAGCGTTGGCTCGTCCTTGTCTTTGTCATTTTCTTTCGCCGAACGGATGAACAATGCTTTCCAGCCCTTATCGCGTTCCGTCTTCCCGATTGTGAAGAATGGGAGCTTGTTGACTTCTGTCGTCACTTTCGTTTCAGTGTACAGGTAATCAGTATGGAACATAGCGAGTGTGGTGCGGACAACTTCTTCATATAAGTTACGCTCGATAGTCGAGAGCCCAGCAAGTACCCCTTGTGACGGAATTTTCTTCGTTGGAATGATTGCATAATGCTCCTGTACTTTTGAACTGTCGACATAGCGCTTTTTCGGAGCGAGTGATGCGACAGGGAAAGTATGACCGATAAGCTGCTGATACTCGGTTACTTGTCCAGCGAGATAGGTGAATTCACTTGGTGTGATATATCGGGAATCCGTCCTTGGATACGTCACGAGTTTCTTTTCATAGAGCCCTTGCATTGTCTTCAATACATTCGCAGGACTTATTTTCCATAGGCGGTTTGCCGTTGCCTGTAGTGTAGACAGTGCATGTAGCTGTGGAGGCGGCGTTCGTTTATCTACCGTTTCCACCGAAGTAACGACACCAGGTGATTTCGGGTGGATATTATGTTTTGCGAGAAGGTCCCGGATAATTTCTCTTTTCGAATCCTTTGCTTTGGCCTTCCCTTTATATGTCCCGTTTGCGGCAGTAAACGTCGCTTCGATTTCATAAAATGGTTCAGAAACGAATGCTTCAATTTCTATTTGCCGCTGATAAATAAGGTAAACAGTCGGCGATTGCACACGTCCGATTGAAAACACATCTCGAATGCCACGTGCTTGCAACAGAAGGGAATAGAGACGAGAACCATTCATCCCGACAAGCCAGTCACTAATTTGTCGGGCTTTCGCCTCCTCATACATCAGAAGATCTTTGCGATTGTCTTGTAAATTCGCGAATCCTTTGCGTACTTCATCGACTTCCAGCGAATTAATCCAAAGCCGCTTTATCGTTTGGTTTTTGGCGCCTGTTTGATAATAAATACTATAGAAGATATTCGATCCTTCACGGTCCACATCACACGCATTAATGACAGTATCAGTAGCTTTAATCAGCTTTTTTACAATGGCGAACTGCTTGGTCTTATCCTTTGCGACCTGAAACTCATAGCGTTCCGGCAAAATGGGTAAACTGGCAAGCGACCACTTGGCCCATTTTGGATCGTACTCTTTTGGTTCTTTCAATTCGACAAGGTGGCCGATTCCCCATGTAATATATGCACCTTCAGAAAAAATAGGGGAGGGCAATAACTCTAAATAGCCTTCATGTCGCCGTACAGAAAAAGCGTCTGCGTATGCCTTCGCTTGGCTTGGTTTTTCGGCTAGGATTACTGGAAGTACCATTTGCGGGTCAACCTCCTTTACTTTACGTTTTATATGGTATAAGTCTTGTTTGACTTCTCAGGCAAGTCAAACGAGTAAGCATTAAATAATTTCACGCTTTAAAATGCCTAGTGTCTAGTGATATATTTATTGGAATAAAATTAGATTTTAAGTATAGCTAAATTGTTTTTGCATGTTTCTATTTTGTGAGAGTCGGACAAAATGAGATAGCGAAATCGCTATTCTTTACTTTTTAAGTGGTTCTACATCTCTTACCATTTCACCTTTCAAAAAGAATTCTTTATAAAAGTTCCTGATGCAGTAACGCACATATTCTCCGACATTTTTCACAGAAATTCTATAGGATGTTAAACAACCACTTATCTCATCAGGATCAAGTAATGGAACAGAATTTTTAGTAGGTGTTTCTGTTATAAGTTTTTCTCCTGCATGTAAATACTTTGACCTCTTATCATAATAGCCAGTAAATTCCTTCACCAATTCTTTTGGTAAGTACCTTGATGTTAGCTGTTTAACTCTCCTACCAATCTGGAACTTAGATTGTCCACAATCTGAACATTTTTCTTCTTCAAAGCCTATTAAGGTTATTACCTCCAACGCTGAAAGATAAAGTGTAGTAGCTACTTCAGTTTTGTTTCCTCCACCCACTGAAACTAGCTGTCCCTCTCTTCCAACATAAAGAGAGTCTTCCATTGCCCTACCAGTATGAAAATGACTACATGCTTTCAAAAACAACTGCATGTCCGGTGATAACTCATCTATACTTGTAAGCATTTCAATTAACTTATAACCTTCTCTAGAAATTAAGATATTATTTTCATCCATTGAAATATTATCTATGAAATCTCTATCTTCTTGAAAGAGTTCTTTTTCATGAGAAACTGTATTGTCCGACGGTTTATAAGGAGTTCTTCTATAAATTGTATTGGTCTCTACTGATAAAAAATCCAATAGGTTTGTAACTTTTTTAAAAAACAAACCACTTGCTTGATTAGCATCATAGGCAGAGACATTACAAGTAAATATATTTTCATTATCAACAGTAGGTCTAATGGAGAAGTTTTCATTTGTATATCGCATGATTGGATAATATCCTTTAATCACTACTGAATGCTTATATGTTTTGAGCAAGCCAATATTTTCGTGGGTTATATTTATAACTTTTTTCAGCCTAGTATAAAGTTCAGTCCCTTTGTCTATTGGCTCTTCTTCAAAGTTTCTCCAAAAGAAAAGGTTGTTAATAGTACCTCGCTCTTTATAAGTAATTCCAGAAGTTATTGGATGTTCCATTCCAATGTCCATGGAACCAAAAATTATTCTGTTTTTTTCTCCTTGTTTAAGTGGAGCATAATACCATCTGCAAGTTCCAAACTCCTTATCCATTTCTGCCTAAAGACTTCTTAAAAAGTCATTTGATTCATCTGTACTTTTTGTTCCAATATGAATTTCCATTCTCTTTACCCTCTCTTCCATTTCACAAATATATTATTTGAAAGTCAAATTTGGGTTCTATTATTTCTTTATCTTCTTCTAATAGCTTCGGAATTACTATAAATAGGCTATCCATGGCTCTACTGATACCTACATACTGAATACGATGTTCTTCGTTTTCATCTAGCTTAGGGGCAGTCAGAAAATCAACTGTGTTTGCTATCAGCAAAACATTTTGAAACTCATCACCTTTTGATTTATGAACAGTCCTATGTTGACTAACATCGTCTTTGTAATTTATACTCAATGCTAATTCTCTATAGGCATGATTATTATAAAAGTCTTGAATATCTCCTTTTCTGAAGCCAGGCATTTTTATGTCTTTTTTGACTAACTCATAAAATGTCATTAATGGTTCTTCCAAAAAAGAGCTACGTGAACTTATTAGTTTTTGTATAATAGAAATTGATTTTTTTAACTGTTCTTTTTCGGAGTCGTCACTGAAATTAACGCTCATGATTTTTATAGCACTTTTATAGTCATTATGCTCAGTAAATTCTAAAGCCTCCATAGCACTTTTTATAATGTTTCGTCGTTTGGGGTTACTATCTGTTAATAAAAAGTCATTTAATACTTTCGTATTCATGCTGCTATCCAAGCCGAATTTCATAAGATTAGCAGTTGGATTATCCCTAGATAGTGTTTGTATAAATATATCATCACCATTTAGTTTTTTTATTTCATTATAAGCTTTCAGATGATCACCTATAAATAGAACTGGTTTATCTAGATCTACATTTCTATGTTTTTTCTGTGAAATATCTTTTCGCAGCCCATTTAATAAGTCAATTATCTGATTGGAACTTCTTCTGTTTTCGGTAATAGTATATTTTTTAAGGCTATCAATTTTAAATTTTTTAAATTCTTCAATGTTGGCCCCCTGAAATGAATAGATTGACTGTGCAGGATCTCCAATTACACCAACAATAGTTTCTTCATCAGCCAATAAAGATATTATCGTAGCTTGAATGGGATTCGTATCTTGAAATTCATCTATAAAAAAGTAAGGAAATTTGGCACGTAATATTTTTAAAGTAAAAGGATATCTTGTAATCAGTTCATAACTGAAATACAATACATCGTCATGATCTAGTTTGCCTTCTCGCCAATGTAATTTCTTATAACTCAGCAAATCAGATTCAAGCACTGTAACTATTTTGCGTAATTGTCTAGCATCGCTTTCACGACCTTCCAAAAACAATTCTGAATCATTGTTAAAACTATATTTAATTCTAGATATCCAATTAAATAATGCTTCCTTGTTTTCTTGTAGGTTTAGTAATTGCTTAATTGTATGAGGGTGTTTTAATTTTTCGGATTTAGAATGGTTCTCTAACCATGAAAGAACCTTGCTATATCCAGGCTCTATATTATCATGCCCATTTATTTTTTGAGTATCTATATCAAATAGCTCTGCTATATGAGCGATATATGGTTTAATAACATGGTTGTATAAAAAGCTATGAATAGTTGAAATTTCCACCTGACTAACGGATTGTGGTCCTAGTCTATCCAAAATAGTTTCTACAGCAACATTAGTGTATGTTATACATGCTATTTTGCGTGACTTCTGTAACCTTAGTGAGTTTTCCAATACGTTTTTAATATGATTTATTAGCCAATGAGTTTTACCGGCACCTGGTCCCGCAGTAATTATAAACGGTTGCTCAATATCTATTAGATCATCGGAAGAGATAACAATCATTCTAGACACATCCATTCGATAGCATTTTTAATATAATCGGGAACCACGAATATTTTAGAATCAGTACTTTCTGTTTTATCTTCATTTATCTCATCTTCCTCAGTACTGTTTTCTTCCAATAAAATTTTCTCTAGTACATAGGCTAACTCTAATGCATTGACCCCTTTTCCGACTGAATTTAAATAGCGAGCAGCAATAAGGGCTTTCTTTTTATCCTCGTCTGTCCATGTTAAATGATTATCTATCAATGCTTGTTCGATTCGACTATTTTCATCTGATGATCTTAATCTTTTTAACATAGAAGCTAATGAATCACCTTTTTTGTAGTGATTCATTAGCTCGAAAATTTCATCCTTATTAGATGTAGATTCTGTAACTAAACTTTTAAACATAGGATTAAAACGAATCAAATCATACTCTAAGGTTTTTCCATAAACTTCATCTTGTAAAAAGAATCGAATGTTATCAGAATAAAGACCTGTATATTCATTGGTTTTATACTCATACTCAGATTCAGATATATCCAGTTCAAACGGATAACATTTCTTGAATGAGTTTTTAGTACCGTCATCATTTTTCTTTTTTTCTCTTCTCTCAGGGTCTCTATCTGTTATACAAGCTACTTTTCTTTTAATAGCAGATGGATTAGATGTGTTAAATAAATGTAAAAAGTGATCGAAATACTTCCCACCAACATTAATCACAGCCACGTGATTGTCTTCCAAAGAAATGTTTAGATGTTCAGCAAATATAGACATTAGTAGCTGTTCTGCTAATCCTTCTACTAGAATAATCTTCTCTGCAAATAACATATTAGATTTAGTAGCATCCAAAAATCGTTGAACATATTTTTTGCCTTCTTCGTTTCCATTGAATGATTTTCCTGGATAGCCGACTTTTGTATCGCCTTCATGATTATATAGACAAATTAACTCATCTAGATTCATTGCACCTGTTATATGAGTAGAGTGGGTAGTGATGAACATTTGTCTAACTTTTTTATCGTTCAAATTTCTTTTAAGGAAGTTTAGTAGTTGCCTTTGCATTGTAGGGTGTAAATGAGCTTCAGGCTCTTCAATAATTAACATAGGAAATACTTTGGCATTGCTGCCTAAATATTCTTCATTTGCATCGACTTGCATTTTAGAAAGTAAAAGCGACATGAATATTAAATTATTATAGCCAAGTCCATTATTTGTGATAGGCATTTTAATACCTGATTGATTTTCAACGATTAACTTCAATGCAGAATAAAGTTCGATGTCTGATATATTGCCATCAAAGTCAGGTGTGGAGTTATCGAATGAAGCACCTATGTCGTTTGCATACGACAAAATATGTTTCTTTCCCACTGTCATTCTCTGGCTCAATAAATCAATCAAATCCTCAGCAAGATCTCCAAATATCTTCTTTTTTTCTTTAATAGCAATTACTTTGTCCTCATCTGTTAATAATTTATTAGATTTTATATCATAATCCATAAAGAAATCTAACACATCTTTTAGTAAGGTGTTTTTTCCACTAAACATATCTCGTTCGACATCTCTTATTGCATCTAGAAATTGAAAATCAAATTTCTTTAATGATTCGCGGTCAGCAATTGTTTGATTAGTAGGATCTCCACCTAAAACTTTATAGGTATACAGTCTAAGAAATTCACTTTGAATAACTTGCCATACCTCAAAGATATCATTTGCTTCACTTATCATGCCCTTGTATTTTTCATGAAACTTGGTCGGTAGATAAAATTCATATTGCAATTTAGCTTCATAAGGCTCTTCTAGCTTAGTTAGCCAGTTACTTACGGTCACTAAGTCATCTCCAAGTAGTTCTTCGGTGTCATCTTGTGTTAAAGTAGCAGTTATTTTAATGCTAGGTGGACATTCTTTTAATTCATCAATAGATATGTTTTTATTAAAATCATCAATTGATAAATGTTTTTTACTATTAGAATTAAAAATTAATGCTAATGCTCGTAATAAATTTGATTTACCAGCGTTATTATGTCCTATAATAACGTTCATGCCATCATTAAAACTTATACTGTTGGTGCGGAAATTTCTATAATTTGTTATATTAATATTTGAAATGTACATTGTTGAACCTCCCATATACTTTGGTCCGCGTTCAGAAAGAGAATATTCCACTTTGGGTGGTACTTGAGGGTATTCTTCACGTATGATAATTCCGTTTACTTCCATTTCTTTTAACATAACACTTAATGTCTTGAAAGAAATACATGTTATACTACGCTTTAATTCATTAAACCGCATTACTTTATTTTCAGATTACCAGTATAGAATAATCATTTTATATTTACCGCCTATGACAGATAACGTATATCCGAAACCAGTATCTTTTAATGCAACGCCATTCGGAACGCACGTTTTTTCTAGTTCGCTTTGCATAAGTGTTACCTCCTTTATAGTTAGTTTCGTTTTTGAAATACGTTATTTTTCTATATATCATTGATGTTAGTTTTTTCTACTATTAATATTGAATTCCTTTATTCTAAGTCAAAAAACATGAGTATTCGTTATAAAGCAGATAATAAACTCACGCAAAATCTGATTATCTAATACCCCTTTTATGTTCGACTATCTCTTTTAAAAAGTCTATCGTCAATATGGTCTACAGCCCCATCAAATAAGGGATCCAGCAACTTTTACCTCATTTTTAACGGTGCTTGCCCCTTGGCATCCACATAATAGGATGACTGGTTTCATGGAAGCACCCCTTTCATATATATAAAGAAACAGTAGTTCTTATCCTTGTATTATCGCATAGATGGAGGTGGTTATCTAATGGGTCAAATCACGAAAATTTAAACAAAAAACCATATATTGAGCTAATCAAAATATGTGTAGGTTTCAAATTGCCTCTTTTAAAGTCAAACATCTTTGTCGTGTTTGTTTGAGTGATTGGCACTTTTTTTGGGGGGATTGAATAATGTCCGTCATCCAACAGGAAAGAAAGCGAAGCTTCACTTCCAATTAGTGACGCTTGTTTACAATGCCTCCAGTTTAGCCATGGAGCGGATTAGGGTAGAAATGAAACATAAAACACTACAAGCCGCATAAATAACCCAGAATCTTATTTGAAAAAATTGGAAATTATCAAGGGATTACTCTACACAATTGTAAAAACAGCAATTATGAAATTGATTCAAGTAAAAGAAATTGACAATACGATTCAGGTTTTTTCTTTTTAGAAGACCTCTAGATTATTTATCTAGTGTTTATATTAATTAACGGATCAGGTGGAATACTAAAGTTGCTGAACATTAAAAGTTGATGATGCTTCCGCTCTAAGTTGTATTCGTCTCGATTTGCTTTCTCAATATTGAACCTAACATAACAATCGTATATTGTTGTATTTAACAATATGGTTGATCAACTTAAACCATTAAACTAATTTTCGGAGGTATTTTACTGAATGAATAAACAGGAACAACTAAAAATGATTAAAGAGGATTTTATTAATTCTCAAAAAGTACTATTGGCAATTGGTGATGAAACACGTCAATCGATCTTGTTAGTTCTAATGGGGACGGATTGTCAAACAGGATTACGTGTGGGTGAAATCACTGAACAAACACATCTTTCTCGACCTGCTGTGTCCCATCATCTTAAGGTTTTACGAGATGCCGGTGTTATCTTAATGCGTAAAGAAGGGACTAAAAACTTTTATTATATTAATGTACGTACAGAATTAGGTTTATTAAGAACGCTTGTGTTGGATATTGATAAGTTCATGCAGAACTTTTATTGAAATGATGGAATTTAAACAGACATTATTTGGAGGTATAGGCTATGAGAGCAATGGTTATTGATAGCTATGGAAAAGTTCCAATGCGTTTGGCAGAAATGCCCACACCTGAAATTGGTGAATATGAGGTACTCACAGAAATTCATGCAGCTAGTATTAATCCTGTGGATTTTAAAATGCGAGACGGAAAAGTGAAGTTATTAATCAAGCAGAAAATGCCATTGATTCTTGGAAATGACTTTTCGGGGGTTGTGACAAAGGTTGGTGCAAAGGTAACTCAATTTAAAGTGGGCGATGCAATCTATGGACGTCCACGTAAAAGTAAAATCGGTACTTTTGCTGAATATATCGCAGTTCATGAAGATGACATAGCGTTAAAACCTAGAAATCTAAGCTTTGAGGAAGCCGCCTCTATACCATTAGTTGGTTTAACGTCCTATCAGGCGTTACATGACATACTACACTTACAAAAAGGTGGAAAGGTTTTAATTCCGGCTGGTGCTGGTGGTGTTGGAACATTTGCGATTCAACTTGCAAAAATAATGGGTGCCTATGTTGCCACAACTGCGAGCGAAGCTGGTGCTGATTTAGTGAAATCCCTCGGCGCCGATGAAGTTATTAATTACAAAACAGAACAATTTCAGAATAGACTACAAAATTATGATGGAGTATTTGATACACTAGGTGGTAAGTCACTCGAAACATCATTCCAGATTGTAAAAAACGGCGGGAAAATTGTTTCCGTTTCAGGAGTACCAAATGCTCGTTTTGCTAAAGAATATGGTTCAGGTTTTTTTAAAACGATTTTGTTTTCAGCGGCAAGTTATAAACTTACTACACTTGAAAAAAAGCATAATGTTCAATATACGTTTTTATTTATGAAGCCAAGTGGAAATCAATTACATATTATCGCAGACTTTATTGAATCCGGGAAAATCAAACCTGTAATCGATCGCATTTTTCCTTTTGAAGATGCCCAAAAAGCGATGGAGTATTCAGAATCAGGAAGGGCTAAAGGGAAAATAATCTTGAAAATACGATAATCGTTAAACGAAGCAAAAAAATGTACTGAATAATGCTCCTTGAAAAATCATTTAGTAGAACAAGAAAATCCATATTAATCTATCTTTTTTAACATGGAGTTTTTATTAAAGGTGGTATAGAAGTTAGTTATTCAATTAACGGGCGCGATTGTCAAACATATCCTGGAGCTTCATGATAGCGAGTTTGGTGTGGAGAATACAAATCGAGGCGTCGCATTTTCTTTTACCTTATATGAAAGCAGAGGAGAACCCCATGAATAACAAAAAATACAGCTATATCATTTCAGTTCTGTGCATGCTTCTTTTAACTAGTGGTTGTGCCATGAAATCTGAGTCTGAAGCATCGGACGCGCAGCCATCTGAAACCAATCAAGACAATACCCCCAAAATAGAGGACGCTTCAGCGGATTCCGAGAATGAAATATTAATTATTATAGATCAGACTCCAAAACCGATAGAGGGAAATAGTTTTGATTTCGTAGTGAAACAGGTTCCGGAAGGATTCGCGCTAGTTGAAATACAGTGGATTTCCAAGGATAATCTGATTGTAAATTCGGTTCAAGATGCCATTGAACACGGAGCTAATGGGGAAGATGGATTTTACATTAGTGGTGACGGACAATTCTCGGGTTTCATATATCCGGATGAGATGAAGGGCGAGGAAGGTCAGGTTGTATTTCTATTCAAAGATTCCGAAGGCAATGAGTTAACTTGGAAAAAGAATTTAACGTTGAGTCCGTCAGCAAATTCACAGGAGGGGGAGTAAGAATGAAATTGTCGTTGAGACTCCACAAGATACGTTAGAGCAATATATGCAGGCTATTGCTAATCAGGATCTGCAAAGTGTGTCGAGTTATACGGCGGTAGTTACCAAGGACTCATTAACTAATTTCCCGAAACAGACACTAATGACAAGTTGAAATTAATTGATCAGTATCTGAAGCTACTGCCAAGGAGCTCACTGAATGAAATTCTTGAACAGACCGTAGTTACCAAGGACGAATATAAATTCGTGATTACGTTAAAGTTGGAAGACGGAACCTTGTTCCATACGAGGGAGTTTGACACGATCACCAAAAGTTTACTTACACAGTTAAACGAGTCGGTGGAACTTCCTCCGTACCAGGCTTAGTTTGCTGGTAGTCACGATGATTTGAAACTGAAGTTAACATCATTGAAAGCGATGATGTTAACAATAGTAAATACTAAGGTATATCGTGCATAACTTTTCATTCATATTGATTAAAGGCTATATAAAATCGACTGATGGACTTAATAAATTGAGATTCTGATTTGAAATTGGGATAGTGTAATAACCCTAGTTGGGAGAGCGTCACGCTGACGGCATGAAGGTCGACGTTTCGCACCCGGTATGCACCATAAAATGAAATGCGGTTTGAACTCTTGATGTATAAGGGTTCTTTTTTTGATTGATAATTGAATCTAAGGTGACAGTCAGAGCGACCCTTCCTTTAGACTCGCTACGGATGAGTACAATCTTCAGGCGAAGCAATTGAAAGATGGTACCAGTGGGATTAGGTTTAACAGGATAGATTATGTGGGTGACTGACATCCAAAATGTAGTGGCGTTTATTCGAAAAAAAGCGAGTCACACTCCGATAAGAAAAAGGGGTGACTCGCTTAGTTATATTCTACTTGTTGAATAAGTCCAGACTGTCAAATTAACGGAAAGTATCTCAATCTACTTCTCTTGCTCTCTGTGTATCCCTAACATTTTTCTGAACGGTTATCGCTGCAAATATACTTAGAACGAAAGCCATACCATAGAACCCTTTTTCACTTAAGACAATACTTCCTGCGTTGTATAAACCGATGGCCATTAATAAAATAGATATAATAAGTGCTAACCAGCTAATACCATAATAAATGTTCGTAACTGGTATTCCTTCTTCTTTATCTCTTACTGCTTTTTGTAAAGATACAGACGAATAGAGTCCGAATACTAAAATTGCAAAGTAATATCCTTGTTCATTCAGTTCCATAGCTGCATTATACAAGCCTAAGAGATAAGCTGATACTCCTATTACCAGTGCTGCCCATGAAGCTCCTTTGAAAACCGGAGTTGGTTCTCCATCTTTTCTTTTTATTTTCGTTTTTGGGGCGTTTTGTTTTTCCTTATCAAATAAATCTTCATTATTATTAGTCATCGAATGTTCTCCTCCCCTTTCGACAATCATATCCGAACGAGTATAAATCAGCAATGTTTTTTGGGAATAGTCTAACTCCTTTGAAAAGTCGAACCTAATTTTAAATCTACAAAAGTGTTAGCTTTAACAGGGATCATCAAGGATTATTCGCAAATGAGTTCGTTTCTATCATTCTTTGAACATTGCAGCTGATTTTTTGTGTGAGCTTTTATAGTATGTAAATAAGAGGAGATTAACTAGTCGTGTATATATAATTTTATGGGATATATACTGCGTATTGGGAGAAAGAAGAGGTATACAAAAAAGCATCTATGATGGTGAGAATTCTTTCCAAAGTTATATTGGACAGCAGGGGATTGGTTAAAATGATGCAGTCCATCTAAGTAAGTCTCTTCTTGTATTACAATTTTCTAATGGGTTACAGCCCATTCGAAATAATACATATTATTTTAACGTAACTACCAAACTGGACAAACTGACGAAAATCGTACACTGAATCCAAATGGAAATACTCGATCCCGATTGGACTTGTGGAAGAAAATGATAGCAGGCGATACTGTAGCTGTTAATTACATATTATGATTGACAGGTTTAAATATTACAGGGTGAAAATGAAAAGGGGGAGGAAACAACATGTTTAACCATTCATGAGAGTCTTCGAGGGAGATCAAATCATACAAAAAGGCCACGCTTTTAAAACTCATTCTTAACTTTTAGGTATAATACATATGAACTAATGCGGCTAGTTAGCTAATTAATATAAGAGTCTTTATAATTAAGGTATTGACATCCATGAATACTATTTGAAGGATGAAAATAAGTTCTAAATCTGGAAGGACTACAACCAAAACAACAACTTTTCCTTTCTAGCTTGCGTGAAACAGAAAAACTTCTATTTCATAAAGAAATTGAAGTCATGTACATTGTTGAACAATCAGTCATTAACTCATTTATTGAAAAATAGCTTACACGAGACATTATCAAGCGCAGGAAAAATTTATTTTACAACTACTAAATAATCGGAGGAGAATGACTATGGCGTACCTACTACAAGTGGATTTTAAAATGGATGGACCATTCGGAGATGAAATGGCGGAAGCGTTTACTGATTTAGCAAAAAGCATCAATGAAGAAGAGGGATTCAAGTCGAAAGTTTGGACAGAAAGCCCAGAAACAAATGAAGCCGGTGGAATTTACATTTTCGAAACAAAAGAAACAGCTGAAAAATATCTAGATATGCACACTAAAAGATTAGCCGGATTTGGAGTCACAGCTGTCAACGCAAAAATCTTTGCGATTAATTCTAAACTTACCGAAATTACTAAAGGGTCGATAAAGTAAATAAAAAACCTGTAAAATTCACGGATTTTATATCGTCTCTTATCAAACGAAAAGCAGTACATCAGTGCTTGAGTAGAAACTCTTTCTGTAAAGAAAGTTCAGGCTACTCTTAAGAATTGCATTAGTATCTAGCCGGCCCCCTTGAGGGAACAGCTATTTGACCGTCCGATCTATCAAATCGGAGGTCTTATTTTTTATTCAATTTACTTACTTGATATATAGGATGCAATGCGCAAACCTGCATATAAGATTGGATAGCTAACAGGTAGGATCTTCATTTCTACAAGTGGATTTTTGTGAAATGGGTCTTTTACAACCGCAATTTCTTTTGAGTGAATAGGAAAAAAAGCTGATATTATTCGAATAGTATCAGCTCTTACCTATTACTACTTAACGGGAAGTGTATCCAGCATCCACATAAAGGGATTGTCGATCTACAAATGAATATGGGGTTTCCGTGCAACAATTATCTTGCACGGAAACCCCACACTAATATCAGATTAAGTTTTTCACGACTTTTGACATTGTTCCGCCGTCTGTTTTCCCAGTAAGTAATGGTTTTGCGATTTTCATGGCATCACCCATGTTCATACCTTTGGTGATTCCTGCCTCTGTCAACATTGTTACAATTTCGTCTTCGCTAAGTTGTTTAGGCAAGAATTTTTTGAGCAGAACTAATTTTGCTTCTTCTTGTGCAATTAAGTCTTCACGCTGTGCTTTTTGTGCGCCTTCCAGCGCTTGATTGGTCTGTTTGATTTCGCGGTTGACGATGGCAACTTCCTCATCAGTTGAAAGAACTGCACCTTTTTCCTTTTCAGCGCTATCGAGTGCTGCTTTTACTAATGTTAGTACTCCTTTTGCGAGCACATCCTTTTCCCTCATGGCATTCTTTAAATGTTCGAATACGATTGTCTTTAACATTTTTGAATCTCCTCCTATTAGTGGTTAAAAGTATAGAAGAGATGCATGTGAAAAGCAACAAATGATGATTTATTTATAGTAACTTGAATCAGCACAAACTCCCTGCTCTGCTGATTAGTGGAACTCTGGCTAAGGTCGCCGCGTCCTGCGGATGTCCGTTCTTTTTGCATGGTTATTTAGCTAGCTCTATTCATAATTGTATGGGGCCTCACATAAATAATAGTGTATCTTAGGGAATTAACTTGTGGGTACAGGAGGCAGGAATAATTATGAGAGAAAACAATGGAGGGGAATCAGGCTCTTCCACGCATTTTAACAGAAACGCATCAAAAGTAAGGGCTGAGGAAATGCATTCACAGACTGTAGGTGAAAGAGGTCCTGTACTGGAGCAGGACAGTATTTTACATGAAACATTGGAGACCTTTGTCCATTCAACAATTTTAGAAAGACCAGTGCATGTTAAAGGCTTTGGTGCTTTTGGTTACTTTGAGACTGTGTATTCTATGGCAAAATACACAAAGCTGTGCTTTTTACAAAATCCTGGGCAGCAAGTTCCAGTTACTGTGAGATTTTCGCTTGCTGTAAGTAATAAAGGTACTCCGGATACCTCACGAAATGTGCGTGGATTTTCTACTAAGTTTTATACTGAAGAGGGTATTTTTGATTTGGTCTTCAACCATATTCCTGTATTTTTAGTACGAGATGCTATACGTTTTCCAGAGACCATTCAAGCTTTTTTACCCTCGCCCGTAAATAACTTGATGGATCCCGAACGGTTCTGGAGCTTCATAGCCAGAGCACCAGAATCAACCCATTTTGTTGTTCGGCTTTACTCTGATGCAGGCACAGTAAAAAGCTTTCGCCACATGCCGGGTTATGGTGTGAATACCTACGTTTGGAAGAACGGGGAGGGGGTACGCAGTTATGTAAAATATCACTGGGTTCCTTATGCTGGGGAGCAGTATATAGATGCTCAAGAAGCCGCCCGATGGAATGGCGAGAACCCAGATATTGCAGGTCAGGATTTGTATGATACCCTAGCAAAGGGAGAGCCTGTTGTATATGGGCTTTATGTGCAGCTTATGAATCCGAAAGATGAAGCCACTCTTCCTTATGATCCATTGGATGATACAAAAGTTTGGGATAAACAGCAGTACCCTCTGATGCCGGTTGGCCGTTTGACGTTGAACCGCAACCCGGATAACTATATGGAACAAGTGGAGAAACTGGCCTTTTCACCGTCCAATCTTTTGGAAGGGGCCGAATTATCAGATGATAAGATGCTGCAGGGACGCGCCAATATTTACTCGGATTCCCAGCGTCGGCGGCTTGGACCAGATTTTCGTAAAATACCTATCAATCATCAGGAAGACTGGACACCAGCAACACAAGTGACAAGCGGCAACGGCAGATTTGTGGAGGGGCATCTTGAACGATCCGATTTGCCAAAACCGGATGATTTTACGCAGGCCGGGCAATATTATCATGCTCTTCCCCCTGAGCAACAAAATCACCTAGTAAATAATCTTTCTGCTGATCTTGCCGGCATATCCGATGAGACACGACGCATTGTTTTGACGTATCTGTACAATGCATCGCCGGAAATGGGAGAACGGGTTGTCCGACAAATTAAGACACAGACAAAGGGTTAATTCGATAACTTTCACTAAAATGGTCAAACCTTATTATGAATTTATCAAGTTTAAGTACATGTACAATACACTACTCAAAAAAATACAATTGAACAATAATAAAATGAAGATTGGACATGTACGCGGATGTCTAATCTTTTTTCGTGTTTATTCAGAAGTTAGAAAAAATAAAAGCACCAAGGGAGTGCTTCTCTACATGCATGTCATTGAATGAAAATGAGTTTTGTGATTATTAATTTTGTGAAGACTTTTGAAGACAACTAGTACAATCTATATTTTCAATACGGTTAATTAATCTAAATAACAGCGTTAAGATAAAGAAAAAGGCATTATCACAGCCTGTACCAAAATAGGAACGGTCATGAGAATGCCATTATTGAATATATTCACCTTCCCGCAAATCGGAAAGATTCAAAAACCTGTAATTATTCCTAATTGACGTTTTCTTAGAAATCATTTCGTTAATTTCATATTTTCCTTTTGTGGATAGGTAAGGATATGATTTTATGTTTCTTCACTCTCAATTTCCACCCATGACTGTGACCAATTTTCTATTTCTTTCAAAACCGGCTCTAATGAAAGCCCTTTTTCCGTTAAGGAGTACTCAATAATAACAGGTGTTTCAGGTATAACATCACGCTTTACAATCCCTTGTTGTTCTAAATCTTTTAAGCGTTCTGATAAAACTTTGCCACTGATTCCGATAGAAGATTGAATTGTACTAAATCGGTTTGAGCCCGACAATATTTGATTGATAATCAAAGCCATCCAGCGCTGACTTAAAAGCGAGATGGCTTTTTCAAATCGGGGACAAATAATAGATTGCTTCATTTTTTCTTTCACTCCTTTATATGCAGTATATAACATGATGGGTTTATTTCGTAAGTAATTAACTTACTTGACAACTATAACACTCTATAATATAGTTAATTACATAAAGTAACTAACTATAAAGGGGAATAGAGAAAATGAATAAAAATGATGTGGGTACGGTTATTTTGCGTTTGGTTTTTGGTCTTACTTTTTTCATTCATGGAGTATCTAAGTTTCAAGGGGGCTTAGCTAACACTGCTGGTTTTTTCGATAGCCTTAGTATTCCAGGATTTTTAGCTTATGCCGTTGCAGTTATAGAGTTAATTGGCGGTATTCTGCTGATACTTGGTATTGGAACACGAATTATTTCTGTATTGTTTGCTGTTATTATGCTGGGGGCAATTTTTACAGTAAAACTCTCTGCAGGATTTCTTGGCAATGATGAAATGGCGGGGTACGAATTGGAATTGGCACTACTCGCTATGTCCATTTTTCTCGTTTTTGCAAACAGCTCTCGTTTCTCATTAGGTAATAAAATCTTTCATTCTGAAGGACAAAAATAAAAAATGGAGGTAATAAATATGGAGTTTCATAGCAAACCAAACACTTTTGTAGGTCATGTAAACATTAAGGTACAAGATTTAAATCGATCACTTACGTTTTATCAGGAGATTCTTGGTTTTCAAATTCTAGAACAAACTGAAAAAACGGCTAAACTAACAACGGATGGTAAAACGAGTGTACTATCAATCGAACAACCAGAAAATGTAGTACCGCAGTATGAAAAAACTACGGGTCTATATCACTTTGCCCTTCTTCTACCTAAACGTTCAGATTTAGCTGAAATCGTGCATCATTTCATGGAAATCGGTTTGCGGTATGGATCATCAGATCATCTTGTAAGTGAAGCTTTATATTTAGCAGACCCAGATGGAAATGGAATTGAAATTTATATAGACCGCGAACCTTCCGAATGGACTTGGAGTAACGGTGAAGTGGCAATGACAGTGGATCCATTGAATTTTGAAGACCTTCTATCCGAAGGGAGACCGCAGTCATGGAAAGGTTTACCGGCTGGGACAGTCATGGGTCATATTCATTTACATGTATCTGAATTGAAAAAGACCGAAGAGTTTTATACTAAGGGCCTCGGTTTTGAAGTGGTTAACCGGTATGGCAATCAGGCGCTTTTCATCTCTACTGGTAAATACCATCATCAAATTGCCTTAAACACTTGGGCTGGAGTTGGGGCTCCAACACCACCTTTAAATAGTGTTGGGCTGGAGTCGTTTACTATAGTTTTAGCAGATGAGGTAGCAAGGAATAATGTTATCGCCCAGTTGAAGAATATTGGTGTAGCTGTGACAGAAGAAAACGGTTCTTTTGTATCCTATGATCCTTCTGGGAATCGTATTTATCTAGGAATTTAAGGCGGCGATTTATAAAAGTAGAGTATTGAAGCGGAGATAAATAAATCGTATAGGTGGTTATTATATGGGGTTTTTAGATAGACTATTAGGTAGATCTAATGAGGAGGAAAAAACAATGACAAACGAAAAATTGAAAATAGGTATTGTTCAAGGTAGTGTACGTGAAGGGCGAAACGGTGATGCTGTAGCAAAATGGATGGTTGATTTTGCGGAAAAACGTAATGACGCGGAGTATGAAATCGTAGATCTTGCAAATTACAATCTTCCATTCTTGGGTTCAGCGAATGCACAACCTGGTGCTGAAGGACAAATAAAAGCTTGGTCAGAAAAAATGGCTTCTTTCGATGGTTATATTTTCATCACACCTGAATATAACCATGCAATCGGTGGAGCGCTAAAAAATGCACTTGATTTTTTAAACCCAGAATTGAACAATAAAGCAGCTGGTTTTGTTGGATATGGTAGCTTGGGCGGTACGCGTGCACATGAAAACCTACGCCTGATTTTGGGCGAACTACAAGTTGCTGACGTACGTACGGCTGTTACGTTCTCACTTATGTCTGACTTTGAAAACATGAGCGTGTTCAAGCCTGCTGACTACCACGCAGCCAATGCGAACACCATGCTCGACCAAGTCCTTTCTTGGAGCGGTGCATTGAAAACTGTACGATAAATTAACGATTTTGTGCCAAGTGCCACTCCACAACTTTTAATTGTGTTGGTACTTGGCACGTTTTTTTTTAGCGTCAAAAAGGGATAAGTTTTAAGATGACCTTTTGGTAATTTAAAGTTCATTTGCGTTATATCTATTGGCCATAGAAACGAGGAATTACACATGTGGTGATTAACCAAAGGAAACCAGTAAATGACTGCTTAACTTTGTGTTAAAACACTAGTCTTCTTACGTATTCTTTTCATTAATTGTATGGTGGCGGTTTGTCCGTCGCTCTCCGCAGATACAGGTGCTCCATGTCATGTAAGAAGTGGTTAATCAACGGACGTATTCTTAACTGTCATTATAATAGACTAGCATCTATCTTAGTGGAATTTTTCCCCTTAACCTGTTTTAACGTCGCTACTATAAGAAAGCTGACAATTACTAATAAGAGCCATGAACTTACCTTTCCTAGATGAACGAGACTCCATGCATCGGTTTGGTTTGGGTATTTCCATGCACCAAAGAACGTTGCAATATTTTCAGCTATCCATATAAAAAATCCGATGAGCACAAAAGAAAGTGCGAGTGGCATGCGGTAACGAGTTCCATCAACCTCGTATGTGACCCATGATTGCCAAAAGACGATAATTACAAGTCCAGATAGCCACCACCGAACATCGATCCAATAATGGTGAGTGAAAAAGTTTAAATAAATTGCAGCTGCAAGAGGCACAACTATCAAAAACGGTGGCCACTTAACCAGTTCAACCTTTAACCTCCTCCATGCCTGGCAAAGATAACTCGCTACACTCGCGTACATGAATCCACTATATAAAGGCACTCCAAAGATTTTGAAATAGCCATCCTCTGGATAAGCCCAGGAGCCCATATGTACCTTGAAAATTTCAAGAGCAAGTCCAATAAGGTGGAACAATGTGATAACCTTTAGTTCATCCCGTGTTTCAAGCCCAGAACGCACCATCCACCATTGCATCAGAAGGAAGATAATGAGCAGCCAGTCATAACGTGGTAGGAACGGAAGTGGGATGAATTGTGTAAAAGCCAAAGAGGCGAAAATGACGACAGGAAACAAACATGATAGGGCCTGCTCCCGGCCAAAACGAACGAGTTGTTTTGATGCTCTCATGATTTGTGTCTCCATTTTTGGATGGTTAAATTCATGAGTAACTCCCTTTTTATGAAATAACGTAAAAAGATGTCCTTTTTCTTTCAATGTTAAATACCTCCACTTTGTTAACCTTGGTTGTCTTCATCACTTCGGTATTCCAAAATATCTCCAGGCTGACAGTCCAAAGCTTTACAAATCGCTTCTAAAGTTGATAATCGAATCGCTTTTGCCTTTCCATTTTTCAATATAGAAATGTTAGCCATTGTTATTCCAACCCTCTCTGAGAGTTCTGTCACGCTCATTTTCCTTTTAGCCAACATCACATCAATATTGATTATTATTCCCATTGTTTTCACCTCAGACTGTTAAATCATTTTCTGATTTTATATTAATAGCTTCTTGCAAAAGTTTTTGGAGAACGGCAGCAAAGACTGCGATTACCATTGGAGCAAAAATAAAGAGCATTCCAACCAATATGACACCCGGGGCGTCGTCTAACTCCGCAAAGATAAAGAAGAAGGGCATACCAACCACATATAAGCCACTGATTGAGATTGCGCAATGTTTTATATTTTTCAAAGCTTTTACAGATATTTCCGAGAACGCTTTGCTCTTATCAATATAATTTAAAAGTTTAAAAGCCTGATACAATGCAACGAAAAATGGTATCGCCGAAATATACATAATTATTACAATGCCGTATAGTACATAAGCAAACTCCGAATTACTTTCTGCTGCATCTTTAGCTAGCAGGGGCAATCCAAATATACATAAAGCAACAATAGGAATTCCAAGAAGAATAACGGCTATTTTTAAAAAGTTTGTTGAACCTCGTTTCAAAAAAAGCACCTCACTTATTTATTAGTAATTTCATTTTAGCACGTTTTTTATCGATTCGCAATAAATGTTTATCGTTTTTAGTTGTACCTTATTTTATAAAAACATCTTTTTAATTTTAGGCAAAGATAAAAAGCATTTCTCATTACAGGGAAATGCTCCATAACTTTAAACTATTCAATTTATAACTTGTGCAACTACTTATTTATCCATGGCTCACTCTACCTGAATTCGATTCCTAGTATCTGGAGTCTCAGAAGATCCATCTTCAAATTCACTTGGGGAAAGCTTTTTAATCCATGCATAAATTGAAAAAGCTGTTTGCCCCATACTCGGGAACAAACAGCATCTTACAACAGTTCTCTTTCAAACCCATCTCCCTTTCCAGGTTGAAAATGAATGGTTTGCGAATTAATTGGGGACCAAAATACTAGCTATACTTCAGTCAGGCTAATTTTGCTACTTTCATTCATCATTTCTAAGAATTTAAGCGGGATATTGAAGTCATTCTTTTCATTAAAAAGAGGTGTAGTAAACTCTTCATCCATTCGTTTAATTTCATTAACTTCTTTTTGAAGATTCTCCATCTTTTGATCCAATTCGTTGGCAGATTCCGCGGCCTCTTTCAACTCTTTCGTAATTTTTTCAGGGACAGATTTGTTGAATTTATAAAAGATTTTATGTTCCAGACTTGCCCAAAAATCCATAGCAATTGTCCTGATTTGCATTTCTACAAAGACGTGCTCTACCCGATCTGTCATAAACACAGGAATTTTTAATATCAAATGAAGACTCCGATAACCATTGGGTTTGGGATTTTGTATGTAATCTTTGTACTCAATCACTTCAATATCTCTTTGCTTTTGAATCATTTCACTTAGTTTATAAATGTCGGAGTTAAAGGAGCAGTTAATACGAATGCCTGCGATATCCCGCATATTTTCCTTTATGGAAGACAGGGACAGTTCAACATTTTTACGATGAGCCTTTTTAATAATGCTTTCTGGTGTTTTCAAGCGGGTATTAATATGTTCGATGGGGTTGTATTCATGTATTAATTGAAATTCTTCTTCCAAGATATTGATTTTGGTGCTCACTTCGTCTAACGCAAATTTATAGGCCAGCATGAATCTCGTCATTTCTTTTTTTAGATGATTCAATCGGCTATAGTCTAGTTCATTTGTCAGTTTCAAAATAAATTCCTCTTTTCTTTACGCTCACTATGACTAAGATGTTCTATAGTTGGCTTATACTTTAGCTTCTCTCTTGCAATTGAATGGTGACGTCCGGTAGAAATACCATGCGATGTAATCTTCTTTGCCTTCGCATTTTCATATCCTTTTTCAATAAATAGAATGCATTTACTCTCAAATAAAGCTGTTCACTTACTTTGGGAACGTTCTTGTTTGTGCATCTACTTATCGCCAATTGAATGATAGCACAAATACAAAAAAACTTTACTTGAGTTCTAGCTATTTTAGCATTTCTACTGGATATTTGCTGTTTCGTTCACTCTTTATTCGAAAAGAGGAAGCGGGTCCCGGGAGATAAATCAGTTCTCCTTCTTTGCCACAATCCTCTGTTATTCAGGAAAGTCTAGGCGATGACCCCATCCAGACTGTTACAATAGTAGCAACGATATGTGTTATTTCAAGAAATAAGATAAACTTTATCGTAGAAAATGAAAAGTGGATTATGCTGACCGGAAAGCTATTTCCATTGAGGTGGGAATGCAGAGATCTGGGCTCGGTGCCGCATTGGCAGCAGCACACTTCTCACCACTTGCAGCTGTGCCGAGTGCCATCTTTAGTGTAGGGCATAATATTTCCGGCTCACTACTCGCAACATAGTGGAGCAAAAGATCTGAAAAAGTTAAAGAAACAGATGAGGCAAGTCTGAAACCATTGGAAAATTAAAATTTTTAACAACTTATTAATTTTTTAGGCACCCACTCGTGGAACTATACAGACATGGACAATCTTTTAATTGAATTACTAATCCATGATCAAATGTTTCCCTGCAAAATTTGCAATGCCTGTTGTATTCGGCATTCTATTACTACAAGTCTTAGCATCATTGTTCGGCAAAGTCTTATAAAAATATCAAGTGAATTTTTGTTCATAGTGTGAAGCCATACAGGTATAAAGAAATCCGCAGGCGGGTACAATTGCAGGGAGACCCTTTGGATTTAAATGACTTTATTGTTGTTGATCACATATGTTAGTATTTTACGGAAAAGTGTTCACGTCGTAATTGCTGCAATGATATTCAATTAAAGTACCCATTCGTAATAAAAGGTCAACCAGACATTCTTGGTTGACCTTTTTATATATGGTCTGATTGTAACGGTAATCGGGTTAGTAAGAGTTATCTATACTCCATCTTTAATTGGTGATTTTCATCATAATGAGAAGTAGGGTGATATGGGATAGATGGAATTTCCTCGAGATTGTGTAAACGCTTTTTATATTCATCTAGGTATTGTTTTCGGTCTTCTTCATCATGTGATGGAGTCCAAGAGATGAATGGTTCGACGGGTTCAAAGCCAGCAAAGTAAAGCATTCCGTGATTAATAGGATAAAGTATCTTCTCATTCATATCACCGTCCATTCCATACGGCGTATACGCACCTTTAGGAGAGCCTGTTGTAGCGGACAACATTGCTTTTCTACCTTTGAGACCGCCAGTATCATATCTATTACCTCTCGAATAAATAAAACCAGAAGCAAATACTCGATCAAACCAGCCTTTTAAAATGGCAGGAACAGAATACCACCATATAGGAAATTGGAAAATGACAAAATCCGCCCAAAGAAGTTTATCTTGTTCTTCTTGAATATCTGGAGAGAAACTACTCGTCTTCGTTGCATGTTTTTGTTCGACTGCATATTTTAAAAAGTTCTCGTTTTGAAGTGATTGAAAGTCATCACGGTCAGCGACAGCTTTGAAATTCATAGCATATAAATCTGACACTTTGACTTGATGACCTAGAGATGTTAATTCTGAAACGGCAAGGTCTTTTAAAGCACTATTGAATGATTTTGGTTCTGGATGTGCGTAAATAATTAATATATTCATGATCTCAGCTCCTATAGTTTAAATACATTATTCACGAAGGTGAAAAATCCCATATTCATTTAAAGTCGATTTCCAGTTGTTTTTTAGATGTAGAGTTTGCTATCAGTACACCAGCTAAAATGAGCATCGCAGCAAAATAGCCTTGTAGCCCCATATTTTCATTTATGAAGATGAATGCAAATATAGCTGAAAAAATGGGTTCAAGCGAAAAGAGAAAACCGGTGCTTTCAGGTGTTGTGTACTTTTGAGCAATTGGCTGCATAACAAAGCCATAAGCAGAGCAGATGAGTGCTAAACCGAGTATCGCAAACCAATGAATCGCACTAGCTGGTAAAACTGGTGTCTCAAATAGAAAGGTTCCAACGGTTGCAAACAAGGTAGCAAATCCCAGTTGGTAAATACCCAGCTGCAAGGCATCAACCTCGCGCACAAAGCGGTTTGTCACGATAATATGGACTGCATAAAGGAGGGCAGCTACTAAACAATAGTATGCGCCGAATGCAATAGTAAAATCATCTCCAATCAGTAGTAGTGCTAAACCGGTAGAGACAATTAGAACGCCGCATACAATTTTTCTACTGGGGAGTTTCCGTGTAATGAATATTTGTAAAACGGGAACGAGGATAACTGTTGTACTCGTCAGAAAACCGGCTGTAGAAGCAGTCGTGTTTTTTACGCCGTACATTAATGCAATGAAAATCCCACATAGCAGAGCGCCTACAATCGCACTATACTTTAACGTTTTAGCGTCTACACGGATTATTTTTTTAAAGAATATCAGTACCATAACGATAAATGCAATGCCGAATCGTAAAGCGACAATCGTTATTGGAGGAATTACATCCACAGTGATTTTCATGAAAATATATGATGCTCCCCAAGCCAATGAAACCGTAGCTAAAATTAAGTTTGCTTGACGCTGTGTCATGCTCGGAATTCACCCCCTTCCATCTGTTTATCTATATCGTATCACCGGTACTTGTATTAATATAATGAATATTTATAATGGAACTATTAGATTAGCTAATGTAAGGGAGTGAGAGAAGATGAATCCGTATGATGCTTTTGTCAAAATCATTGAAACCGGCAGTTTTACCAAAGCAGCTGAAGAGCTTCGCTATACGCAATCTGCCATTAGCCAAATGGTCCATTCATTAGAGAAGGAGCTTTCGACCACGCTGATTTTACGCTCCCGCAAAGGAATTACGTTGACGCCAGATGGCGAGGAGTTTTTACCTTATATTAAGAATATAAGAAATTCACATCAGGAATTAATAGAAAAGCATAACGAGATGCAAGGACTGCATAGTGGGCTTATCAGAATAGGAACGTTTTCGAGTGTTTCATGCAATTGGTTGCCAGGATTGATGAAGGATTTCAAGGAACAGTATCCAGCTGTTCATTTTGAATTACATCAAGGCGAATATACGAATATCTCCAATTGGATTAAAGAGGGAAGCGTTGACTTTGGCTTTGTCAATCCAACTGCTGTCACCAATCTGACAACCATTCCGCTGCAAGAAGATGAAATGCTTGCTGTATTGCCAATGGACCATCCTTTAGCTACGCACCGCAATGTTTCCTTGAAAGAATTAACGAATGAACCCTATATTCTTTTGGATGAGGGAGAACTAAGCGAACCGTTAACCATTTTTAAACAAAATAACTTAGAACCCAATATACAATACCGGGTGCATGATGATTATTCGATTATGGCCATGGTTGAACAAGGGCTTGGGCTTACTATTTTACCTAAGCTTGTCTTAAATAGATGCCCGTATAACATTGTGACGAAAACGATCTCTCCAGCTGTTTTTCGTACAATCAGTTTGGCATACAAGGATAAAAAGGTATTGCCGATAGCAAGTAGATATTTTATTGACTTTATCATAGAGAGAAATAGCAAACTCATTTGAAGTTTAACACCGGATTGCAAAAGAATTCCCAATAAAACCTCGCAACTTATAACTTTATAAGAATGATAAATTGGAGGAGGCTGCTGTTTTATCGGTTGTGCACATCAGTAGGGTGAAGAGGAAGCCACAAAATAAAGCATTACAAAGACATTCATCTCGGCTGTCTGTATTTACGTTTGGTACAAATCGAGTCGGGTTTTCTGGATTTTAGTTTGGAATTTGATTGCCAGGCAATTTTCACTGTAACAAAACTTTATACCCTTGTGCTTTGTACTCATAGACGTTTTTTAAGCTTTATTCTAAAATTAACATATGGAAATAATTGAGTATTTGCATTTCAGAAACTAGGATGAATTTGTGCAAAGGGGCCTATTATGACGAATGACTATGAAGGAAAACGAAAACAACTAAAAGTAATTCAATTTGACAAGGCGAAAAATACGCTTATTGAAAAGACAGAGCCGAAGGAGACGTTTGCTGATGTTGGCGGTTTGGAGGATGTTAAAAAGAAAATTCAGATGAACTTCATCCTTCCACTTAAAAATCCAGAGTTTTTTAAAGCATATGGCAAAGAAGCCGGGGGAAGTTTACTGCTATACGGACCACCGGGTTGTGGAAAAACGTTTTTGGCAAAAGCGATTGCGGGTGAAATAAACGCCAGTTTTCTACATTTGGAATTACAAGCAATTTTGTCGATGTACGTAGGGGAAAGTGAGCATAATCTTCATGATGTATTTGAAGCAGCGCGAGAAAATAAACCGTGCGTCTTATTTATTGATGAGTTAGATGCAATTGGTGGAAATCGGCAAAACATGAGACAACATCATGAGAGGATGCTTGTCAATCAGTTGCTCCTTGAGTTGGATGGTCTAAATTCTCATAATCATGGCATCTATGTCATTGGCGCAACAAATACGCCGTGGTATCTGGATTCTGCATTACGGAGACCTGGCCGTTTCAATCAGTTGCTATTCATCCCACCACCTAGTGAAACGGAAAGAGAAGTCATCCTAGAATTAAAACTGAAAGACAAACCTCAGTCTTCGCTAAATCATAAAAAAATTGCTAGTAAAACAGAACATTTCTCTGGGGCTGATCTTGGCCAACTTGTCGGGGATGCAATCGAGTCTGCATTACACCGTTCGTTGGAAGCGGGTGAACTACAACCGTTAACGAATGATGATTTAAATGGAGCATTGAAACAAAGGAAGCCGACGACTTTGGAGTGGTTTTCCACGGCTAAAAATTACGCCACCTTCAGTGATGTGAATAAGGATTATCAACATGTGCTTGATTATATAAAAGAGAATAGAATTAGATAGGTTGTGAGTTGCGATGGACGAAGAAAAACAATATGCACAGCTTATGCGGATTGAACAATTATGTGAGTGGAGTCGTTTTAAAGATGCCATTAAAGAGACGGAAAACTACATTCAACAATACCCCGAAGATGCGGATGGTTATGCGCTGCTCAGTAAAGTCTATTTAATGTTAGATGACTTTGAGAAATCTTGGCATTGGTCACAAGAAGCATTAAAGAAAGAACCAGAAAATGAGGTCGCGTGGGAGGTTAGGGTATCGACGCTTTACACAGAAGGTAAATATGATGAAGCGATGACCGCGATTAAAGAGGCTTTAACCATTTACCCCGAAGAAGGCCATTATTATTTTTTGAAAGGGAATATTTATAATCAGCGTGGTAATTATAAGAAAGCGAAAGAAAGCTTTCTCGTTGCTTTAAAATTTGAGACTTCTAATGCACTCTATCTTGCAAATTACAGTTATGTTGAAAGTATTTTGGGGAATCAAGATCTTGCTCTTCAGGCGGAAGAACAAGCATTGGAACTAAATCCAGAAAATTCAACTGTCTTTATGTATTTAGCTTGGGCAGCTGATCAAAGGGGAGATCATTTAAAGTCATTGCATTACTTAGAAAATGCAGTCCGACTAAAACCTGATAATCGCCAATTAAGAGAAGAGTACTTGGAAATTTTACAAAAGCAATATAAAGTGTACCGATTATTCTTGGTGCCGTCTAAACTATTAACAAGAGTAAAACCGATATATGCATTCCTACTTTGGATTGTGGCCTGTATTTTATTTAAGCCACTTGTCGTTGTATTTATTGTTTTATATGTCTTGGCCCATTGGACGACGAAAATTATTGTCAATGTAAAGGTGTTTGGTCGTATAATTGTAAAGGCATGAAATCTTGTATTAATGAATAGATATGAAAAAAGGTACCTAGTTCTGAATTTTTTCAGAAACAGGTACTTTTTTAGGGTTTTTATGGGGGTTAAACGATGTCGAAGGCGATAATAATAGCCTCCGTTTTTGGATGTCAGTTATAGTAGTGAACGAAAAGTTTGAAGAATAAAGTCTATTGATTGAAATCAGTTAAAGAACTTTTTCTGTTGCAAAGGGAAAACAATGCATCGAATAACTGTATAAGGTATCCATAAGCAGTTAGAATGCGAAGAAACTTTATTGTCTAAATGTATTGACAATTATAAAATGGAAATGGTATCCTAAAGTAGTTAGATTTACAAAAAAGAGGGAGGCACGGAAAAAATGATTAAACGTGTATATTCTACCTATAACTTTATAGTCATTCCGTGCGTAAACAATCTTTCTTTTAACTAATTAGTATCGGAATGGCATATATTCTGCCGTTCTTTATAATGAGCACACGCTTATTTTAATAGGCGTGTGCCTTTTTGAGTTCAATTTAAATACAAATTGGTGTTTCCACGCATTGCGTGTTGCATAAATAAGTAGAAAAGGAGTGTTGACTATGTTTTACGTAATTCAGCAAAGAAAAGTATTGAGGAAGGAATCTACAGAGAGCGGATAGTGAAAGATTTTAATACTTCAAGAATTAATTAAAAATAAGATTGAGGAGGAGAATAAAAGATGATCAACAAAATTGTAAATAACAGATTGAATAAGCGATACGGAGAAAATAAATTGGAGTCACCAACAGTATATTTAGGTGGTAAATATATAACAAGAATGGTGTTTGCCATACCTTTACAATAAACTTGGAAGTGCTCCTAAGGGAGTAATAGAATGTTTGAACATGATATAGAATACGTCCGTGAACGGATGCGTGAATTACAGAAAGAAGCAAGAGCTCATGAATTAGCACGTCGCTGCATGAGCATGAAAAAGAAAAACAGAAAATCTTTTTGGGTAATTTTAATGAGCTACTTTGAGAGATGAGTAACTAATCGGTTACTTCTGTTAGAGGGCACATCATATAAATAGTAAAAAACATCTTTGTCTACAATGAGATCTAGTAGATAAAGATGTTTTTTATACATGGTAACAGTTTTTTGATTAATAGTGCATCAACTTTCAATAGAAGCACTAAAGTCAGAGATCTATATCATTTCTGGCTTTACATTTGCCTACACAAATTTCCGTGTCTAGCGAACAATCGATATTAAGATAGCATAATCTATATAGATATAAGTTCGATTAGCAACGGAGGTAAAGGGATGATAAACTTTAAAGCTTTTAATGGTACGGTAACGACGATTGATGATTTTTCGATAGGGCAAAATAACGAAGCCGGTTGCTATAAATTAATAGCCGTGGAAAATGGGAACGGGACGGTAGTCAATTTCGTAGTGGCACCCACTACTTACTTTGTAGATCATGTAATGGTGGCAGTAGGAGATAAGATAACTGGGTTTTATGATGCGAACGCGCTAGTCCCACTCATATACCCACCACAATTTCGAGCGCTTGTAATTGCCAAAGACACTCCCTATCAAAATGTGAAAGTATCCTTTTTTAACAGCCAATTAGAGAGTAGCGACGGCGCATTAAGATTAAATATATCTTCGCATACTCAAATCTTATTGGAAAACGGGCAAGCCTTTACCGGAAGTATTGCAAATCGAAATCTAATTGTTACCTATGGTGCTACTACTAGAAGTATCCCAGCCCAAACTACACCCAATAAAGTTATTGTTTTATGTTAGTGGTTTGGAGCAAATGATATCTATGCCAGCAAACTACAATTGCAACAAAAAACTCAGTCATTAACAATTAGACTGAGTTTTTTGTTGTATATGATTTTATTGGTACTAGCGTAGGTTGTATTATGGTATTGTTTACTACCCACTAGTGGTTTAGTGATTTCTAACTATCAAGCAAACTCACTTGGAACTGGATTAGCACATGTTTAGGTTCACCTAAAATTATAATAAAAAATTTAAATGATAGAATCGACTGAATAACTCCTTGAGTTAAATCTGTTTAATCTCATTTGAAATATCGCGAAATTCTACTGATTCTAGAAATCCATTAGACTTCATCTTATCCAAAAACTCAATCAGTTCAATTTTCATTTGGTATAATTGCTGATCTTTATATTCACCATCAAATTGCTCGTTTGTCGTTTCCGTAGGCATAATCTCACTCCCTTCGAAAGAATGGTATGAATTTATCCACTAGATTTAACATATTGGAAATTGCTTTAGAATCTGGAACCGATCCATTATTATCTATACATTGACTAGTGCCTTTATCTATTTTAATTATCTTAACGGTTTTATGGGGATAAATGTCTTCAATTCGCATGCGTACTACCCCTTATTTCTTGCTAAGTTAAACATACCACCCACAAGACTAAAGTAACATCCAATTAGGTTGGGACATTTTATTTAGAATTATGCATTATTTGAGACTTTCAGTAATTAATTTCTCACATTAAAATGGTATGATTAATGTTAAGTATGTATTATGCTGTAAAAGAGAGGGATTCGCTAATGAAAGTTGGTCATTTAATAAAGACAGAACGAATTAGGCAAGAAATGAAACAATTAGTATTAGCAAAAGGAATCTGTACGCCATCTTACCTATCTAAAATCGAACGGAATTTAATTTTCCCAAGCGAAGACATAGTCACATTATTATTTAATCGTTTAGGAATAGATCCATCGAAGTTACAAAAAAACAATCAGCAAACTGAAAATGATTTCGAAAAGATGCTGGAAACTACTTACAAGGAAGTAATTATAAATCAAAATGTAAGTTTTACTAAACAAAAACTAGAGTATTTAGAACAACACAGTCCCTTATTTGAAAACCGAACGCTCTACTACACTTATCTGCTGTTTGTATTAAGGTTCCGCATTATTTCAGGCGGGAAAATGGATGAAATAAAAAAGGGAATAAAAGATCTTGAAGAATTAAGCAAAGATTTTAACCCACGGCAAACCTATTTATATAAAGTAAATAAGGCATTTTACTATTATTCAACAGAAAAACGCAGTAAATCGATTGAATATTTCGAAGATGTGTTATTATTAGTCGATGACATTGCATTAGAAGCTTGGGAAAAAGCGGAATTGAATTATATGATAGGTGTAGTTTACACAGCAGATAGTCGTATCTTTGCCTCAATTGAATATACAAGAAGAGCTCTTGAATATTTTAGAGAAAACTTTTTAATGAAGAGAGTATTAGAGTGTTACATACTAATTGGAATCACACATAAGAAAAGTGAGCAATTTCAAGATGCGTATGACTCTTATTTAAAAGCAATGCAAATCTGTGATGAATTCAATGTACACCGAGAAAAAGGAATTGTGTACCATAATTTAGGATCATTATCTAGTATAATGGGCAATAATGAGGAAGCAATTTCTTACTATAAACAAAGCATAGCATATAAAACTTATGACAGTGATCCAATTATTTCTATACTTTGTTTAGTGATTGAATACTCAAAGATGAACAATAAAGCGTTAGTTAACGTGTGGTGTGCTGAAGGAATCTCATTGTTTTTAAAATTAAAAGATAAAAGCTTAACATCGTATTATCATCATTTTAATATTTTCGAATCCCTCCATAGTGAACGAGGTTTATCCGAAAGTATTACTGAAGAGGCAATTGAATACTTTAAAAAAGTACAAGATTACCGATATGTTCACAAATACTATTTAGCACTTGCCGAATGGCATTTTAGTAATCGGAAATACAAGCTATCATCTATTTGTTATCAAGAAGCAAATAAGTATGAAAACATTTTTAGAAAAATAAAAAAATGGGAGGATTTATAATGAAGAAACTTTTATCTATTCTTTTACTTGTAGTAATTTTAAGTGGGGTTACTGGTAATCTGGCCTCCGCATCCGAAGATCGAGTACCTAGGTTGTTTAAAACATCTAGTTTTACAATTGAACTCCTAAAATAAGCACAACAAAGGGAACAACTCTTAATGGGGCTGTTCCCTTTGTCATTTTAACTGGTACAAAAGCGATTCTGATAACGTGCGCATTTATTAATAGTGGAATAAGTAAAAATGAACAAACTACTATATACTCGGCACTACTTATTTAGAGTTAACTAGGTGGTATATCTAACCGGTTTAACAAACAAAACTAGCGAATGAGCGACAAGTGTGAGCCGGAGCAATAAGACCAAGGAGTGATGCAGTTCAATCCCTCCCAAGTGATCTTCTGGCGGGCTTACTGCGTGAGGCCATCACCAAGCGACAAAGCGGTGTTATGGGAACATTCCATTCGTTAAGTGCCGGCTAAATAGTAATACTCAATGGGCGAGGCAGGAGTTTTTTTAAACTGGTTTCCTGCCGCCTATTAGCAAGTAAAAATTTCAAATAATTAAGTCTTGAATTCGAGGTTTATAATTTGTTTTAATATCACTTGCGTGGTAAAGTGATAATAAGGTTAGTGATGAGGAGGCGAAACAAGATGCGTAATAATACGATTGGCTCGTTGATTTGGTTGCGTTTAATGCGTTTTACAAACCAAAGTAACCAACTGTCGAATGAGTTTTTAAAGCGTTTTGAGTTAACAACTGCCCAATTTGATGTACTTGTACAAATTCAGATATACCAGCCACTCACACAAAGTGAATTAGCTGAAAAAGTGACCGTTACGCAAGGCGGTATTTCCCGCATGCTCGCACGACTTGAAAAAGAAGACTATATTGTACGTAAGCAAGACTGGAAAACGAAAATGATTAGCTTAACTGACAAGGCTGAAGCGATTTTAGAAGAGGCGATGCCAGCTCAACTGGCGTTTCAAACGTCATTTTTTGCTGATGTATTAAACGAGGAAGAAGAGAAAACACTTTACAAATTAATGACACGCATCCATAAACATAGTCAAAAAAAAGAATTGCCGCTGGAGTGATTTTTTTTGCACTATCACTTGACTAATCAATTTAAAAACTAAGGAGGAACTAACATGTATAAAATACTAGGACATCACCATATTTCAATGATTACAAAAAGTGCTCAAGCGACTAATCACTTTTACCGAGATGTATTAGGCTTGCGCCGTGTGAAAAAGACGGTTAACCAAGATAGCCCATCCATGTATCACTTGTTTTATGGGGATTTAACGGGAAGTGCAGGAACGGAGTTATCCTTTTTTGAAATGACGAACGCTGGAAAAACCGTCCGTGGAACAAATGCCATAACACAAATCGGCTTACTCGTGCCATCACTTGAAAGTTTAACGTATTGGAAAAAGCGCTTTGAGCAATTGGATGTAGAGCACGGAGACATTACAACGTATGCAGGTCGAGCAGCGCTGCCATTTGAAGATACAGAGGGGTTACGAATGATCTTGCTAAATAATAATGGCGAAGCGGTACCTGAATTTTGGTCGCCTTGGGAAGATTCAGTTGTGGAGCAAGAGCATCGTATTTTAGGAATGGGAACTACGGAAATAACAGTACGTTATTTGGAACGGACGGCTAAAATGTTGCAAGAGATGTTTGGCTATGTGGAAGTAGCTCATTCTGAGAAAGAAGCTATTTATCAGTCGGTTGCTGGGCAAGCATTTGGTGAAATTGTTTTGAAGCAGTTGGAGGGACCGAGTGAAAAACCGGGCCGAGGAAGTATTCATCATTTAGCGATTCGTGTGAAGAACGAGGAAGAACTGCGCTATTGGGACGGAGTCGTGAAAGAACGTGGCTTCGATTCATCTGGTGTTATCGATCGTTTTTATTTCCAAAGCTTATACTTCCGTGATTCAAATGGCATTTTATTTGAAATTGCCACAGATGGACCTGGATTTACAGTTGATTCAGCGGTTAAAGATTTAGGAAAAGAATTAGATTTACCACCATTTTTAGAATCAAAACGTGCAGAAATTGAAGCGAAACTACAACCGATTGACTAAGAAAAGCGAAGGGGGCCTGAAAGACGCGATAGGCATAAGTCGATCCAACGGCGGGGCGTTCTTTGCCACATAGTTGGATTGCTTATGACCCGAGCGCCTGTTAGACACAGCCCAAAGTATTGGCATAGAAAAAGGAGACGATGAAAATGGAGAAATACCGTATTGACACAACTAAAGGACTTGAGTTTGGTTTATATTCGATTGGAGATCATTTACTAAATCCGTTAACAGGAAGTCGTATTAGCGCAGAGCAGCGTATTCACGAATTGATTGAAGCAAGTAAGTTGGCTGATGAGGCGGGACTAGATGTTTTTGCAGTAGGGGAGAGCCATCAAACGCATTTTACAACACAAGCGCATACGGTCATTTTAGGCGCAATCGCACATGCAACAAAAAATATTAAAATTGCGAGTTCTGCAACAGTGTTAAGTGTATCTGATCCTGTTCGTATCTATGAGGATTTTGCCACGATTGATTTGATCTCAAAAGGGCGGGCTGAAATTGTTGCAGGACGTGGTTCACGGATTGGGGCCTATAGTTTACTTGGGTATGATGTTCATGACTACGAAGAGTTATTTGAAGAAAAATTAGAGCTTCTGCTGAAGATAAACGATGAGGAAACCGTAACATGGCAGGGACAATTTCGGGCACCATTGGAAAATGCAACGATTTTACCACAACCACAAAATGGTCATCTGCCAATATGGCGTGCAGTAGGAGGCCCACCCGCGAGTGCGATTAAGGCTGGGTATGCAGGAGTACCGATGATGCTGACAACTCTTGGTGGACCAGCGATTAACTTTAAGGCGTCGGTGGATGCCTACCGTGAGGCGGCGCAGCGTAGTGGTTTTGATCCAGCAGCGTTGCCAATTGCAACAACGAGCCTATTCTATACAGCAGAAACTTCACAGGATGCGCTTCGTGAATATTATCCACATGCTAATGCAGGTATGCAGGCGTTAAGAGGCGGCGGCTATCCGAAACAACAATTTGCACAATCAACGGATACGCGCGATGCATTAATGATTGGTAGTCCACAGCAAATTATTGAAAAAATGCTCTATCAGTATGAATTATTCGGTCAACAGCGGTTCATGGCACAAATTGACTTTGGTGGCGTTCCGTTTGATAAAATTATGAAAAATATCGAATTAATTGCGACAGAAATACTACCAGCAGTTAAGAAATATACTGCTGGAAAATAAGGAGATGCTAGCATGAAAATCGTCTTACTATCGGGCTCCAATGTAGGGTCTAAAACAAGAACAGCGATGGATTATACAGTCAAAATAGCGCATGAAAAATACCCGGATGCAGAGATTACATTACTGGATCTGGCTGAATTTGAAATGGTTTTTAGTGACGGGCGTAATTATTGGGACTACGAGGGTGACACCAAGTATGTTACAGAAACGCTTATGGCCGCGGATGCAATCATTATTGGATCGCCAACGTTCCAAGCTTCTATTCCGGCTACGCTCAAAAATATATTTGATTTATTACCAGTCAATGCGTTCCGGGATAAAGTAGTGAGTATGCTCGTAACAGCAGGTACAGCTAAGCATTATTTGATGGCGGAACAACAGTTAAAGCCAATTTTAGCGTATATGAAGGCACATATTGTACCTACTTATGTGTTTATAGAAGAAAAGGATTTCCATCGCAAAGAAATCGTTAATGATGATGTTCTCTTCCGTCTGGAGCGCTTAGTGGAAGATACCGTTCTTCTTGTCGATGCTTATGTAGGGATTCGAAAAGCGAAAGATGAGGAATATGGTTTTTAACTAGTTCATAGCAGTAGTCCACATTGTGAGCAGGAAACTTAGAAAGAAAAAAGGTGGTACTGCTTAAAGTGAAAATCTAGGGCGTTACAAAAATCCCCACAATCTCGTAGAAGTTTACGACGGGATTGTGGGGATTTTGGCTAGTAGTGACTGTCACTTATTAAGAATGAAGCTTTATCTTTTTTTCGTTTTTAAATAATAGATAATGGGCTTTTCCTAATTTTTCTTCTATATAGTCGAGTGAATAGTTACCGGAGGGATCTGCTAAGTCTCCAAGTGCCCGAGATAGATTATCAACCGCGAGATTTAGCGTCTCAAACTGTCTTTGCTCATTCCCTCTATTCATTTCATGCATGATTTCATGAGCTAGTTGCTGGATTCGACGTAAGCGTACTTCTTTCGTCTGCATGATATCCTCCTCCATATATCAACTTATATAGCCTAACTATATGGCTAATGATAGGAGTTCATGTGTAGATGTATAAATTAATTCGGATAACCGCTTACAAGCACTACTTATATATGTTGAACAAATGAATATGGCGTATGCGCTTTACAAGGGCTTTTGGAAGGCTACTGAAAAGGATGAAATAGAACTCCTACCAATACCGCTTTGGCGCTTTGTGGATGCCTCCCGCGATAAGCCAGAAAGAAGACCGCTTTCAGTCTTATCGCTCCGGCTACCACGAAGTCGCGCCTTCGCTGGATGGTCTATGTGAGAAAGAGCATATCATTAGCTGTGATGAAATCAGCAACCTAGATTGCTGATTTCTTGAATATAATTATACATGTTGAATCCGGTATATATACTGAGCGAAGGCGCCTTAACAGGGGTAGCTGAAGCCATTCAATGGAATTCTTTAATTCAACATATATAGTCTCTAATTCGAAAAATTACTTATTAATGATCGTAATAAGCTCGCGAATATCCGTGCGTGGTTGAGCTTCTGGTATATGTTTAGGATAGCCGATCATCAACGTCGCTACTACTTTTTCGCCAGGTAGGACATCGATGGCCTCCCTGAATGCCGGATCGTATACCCAATCGTTAGTACGCCAAATCATGCCAATTTCCCTTTCCCATGCCGCGAGTTGGAAGTTTTGAATTAGTGAGGAAACTGCCCCGTAATCCTCATCCCATCTTCTTTGGCGGGGATCTTCAGGCATAACGACTACAAGATGAGCGGGTATATCTCGGAAGTATTGTGCTTTTCTATTCACTTTTTCTGGAACTTCGCCATCTACTTTCGGCTGCGAATCAATGTAGGCCTGAACAAATTGTTCTTTTCCTTCATCCACGTACAATTGAAAGCGCCACGGTTCCGTCAACTTGTGGTTCGGTGCCCATTTCGCGACATTTAGCAGCTCGATGATTACTTCAGCACTAATCGGATCTTTTTTAAAAGATTTGATTGTTCTTCGATCTATAATGTTTTGTTCAACCACATTTTTCCCTTCTTGCTGACTCATCTGATAATCCCCTTTATGTTTAGATAGTATATGAAGTTTTCGAACTTCAAATGAAAATCATTCTCAATTAAATACCCATTTAGTATAGCATGACAAGTAATAATAGCTCAATAAATCTAATCTTAAATCAGAACAGAGTTCATCTACATTGTGAGAGGCAACTCGATGGGTATCATATGCAAAATTTACGACCGAATTTGCCCAAATAATTTTCCAGTGCCTGTGGACATTCATTGAAGTTGTATGAACCGCGAGTATTTGATATATTAAAAGTAATATGAAATCTTTGATGTGACCAAGTAGACAAGAATTGTGAAACAGAAAGTATAGCGACTTACTGAGAGCTATATCACCGCTTCTTGTCGAAACCTACCACTGAGATGTTATGACAACATAACCGAGTCGTTTTCGTTACCAAACGTTTTAGAGGGCTTGAATTTAACTTAATTCAGCTGAATTAAGTTAAAGCCCCCGGCGGATGTCACAGATTTTGAATTGCGCACATGCAATTCGAAATCTGGACGCAATTACACCGGGGTGCAATTGATTTAGGCTAAACTAAGGTGGTACCACGTCCATTCAGCACAAAGACGTCCTTATTATAAGGACAACTTTGTGCTTTTTTGATGTCTAGACTTCAGGCAACCGAAGGATTTCTTTATTATTTTAGGAGGGGAAATTAATGACCAATCAACAGAAAAATGATTTTACAAGCTGGTATATCGACACGATTCAAAAGGCGGATTTAATGGATTACACGCCAGTTCGCGGGTGCATTGCATTCAAACCGGATGGCTATGAAATTTGGGAGCATATCCAAGCCGAGATGGATAGACGTTTTAAAGAAACGGGGCATCGAAATGCCTATTTTCCAATGCTTATTCCAGAGTCGTTTTTTGAAAAAGAGAAGGATCATATCGAAGGGTTCTCACCAGAACTCCCTTGGGTTACCGAAGCTGCAGGTGAAAAGCTAGAAGAGCGTTTAGCGCTTCGACCAACGTCTGAAACGATGGTTGGGCATCTTTATTCGGATTGGATTAAAAGCTATCGAGATCTTCCTGTGTTAATTAACCAATGGGCGAACGTCTTCCGTTGGGAAAAGAAAACATTGCCGTTCATTCGGACGTCTGAGTTTTTATGGCAAGAAGGGCATACAGCTCACGTGGATGAAGAAGAAGCACGTGCTGAAACGATGCAAATGCTCAACATTTATAAAGAAGTTGTCGAAGAGTTGCTGGCGATTCCAGTATATGATGGTCAAAAGACACCTTCCGAGCGTTTTGCAGGAGCCGTGGATACGTATTCCATTGAAGCAATGATGAAGGATGGAAAAGCAGTTCAAGCAGGAACTTCACATTATTTAGGAACAAAATTCGCGCAAGCATTTGATATTAAGTATTTAAATAAAGAAAATAAGCATGAATTTGTCCATACAACATCTTGGGGGACTTCTACCCGATTGATAGGTTCTGTTATTATGGTGCATGGCGATGAACAAGGGCTTGTATTGCCGCCACGTGTCGCACCGACGCAGGTTGTATTAATTCCAGTAGGGCCATGGAAGAAAAATCCTGAAATTATGGAAAGGCTTGATACGATTTATGCGGCATTAAAAGCCAAAGGGATTCGCGTACGTTTGGATGATTCTGATCAATCACCGGGTTATAAATTCAATGAGTGGGAACTGAAAGGTGTGCCGGTTCGAGTTGAATTAGGGCCACGTGACTTGGAAAATAACCAAGCGATAATAAAAGCGCGCGATGAAGAAGAAAAAATAGCTGTTGATCTTCCAACTATAGCTGACTGCATTGAAGGTGCACTTAACACAATGCAAACTCGCTTATTGGACAAAGCACGTGCTTTCCGTGAAAAGAATTCCCATACGCATGTCGATTCACTCGAGCAATTAACGCAACATATTACGGATTCGACAGAAAATGGAGAAATCCCAGGTTGGATCCTTGCGGGTTGGTGTGGAGATGATGCCTGTGAAAAACAAGTGAAAGAAAAAACAAAATTTACGACGCGTAATATTCCATTCAATCCACCCGCTACGAAGTCAACATGCATCAATTGTGGAACAGCAGCAAAATATACTGTCTGGTTCAGTCGCGCTTATTGATTAAATAACTAGAATGAAAAATGCTCCCCCGAATAAATCGGAAGGAGCATTTTTCATTCCATGTACATTCATTGTTGTTACGGAGCAACAGCCCCAGCGTGTATTTTGAGTACTATTTAAAGATTAGCTCATTCGTTTTTTGAATGTGCTTTCATTCATACAATTGAATTTACTTATGGACTAAGGTTGAATATGCTAGTCATATAGAGGTTTTCACTGAAAGAAGGATGCTATATGGAATACATCTTGCTTTATTTCATCGGATTTGCTGCAACAACACTTGGTACATTAGCAGGAGGTGGAGGACTTATCAGTTTGCCGGCCATGCTGCTGATGGGATTGCCAGTTCACTCAGCAATTGGGGCCAATAAAGTATCAAACACAGTGAGCTCATTTTCAAGTTTTCTTGTGATTTATAAAAATAAAGAAGTAACGGTCAAAGAAGCATTTACGGTTGTTCCAATCAGTCTTGCTGGAGGAATTACAGGCGGAGTTATCGCTTCCTTTTTGAAAGAAGAATGGATGATTGTTATCGCGATTATACTATTAACGTTCGCATTCATCTCATCATTTCTTGGAAAAGCGGATTTTGACGGCAATGAATCCTTTCGAGCAACTAAAAAAAGCACCATTTCATTGTATGGAATTGGAATTTACGACGGCGTTTTTGGTCCGGGTAGCGGAACGTTAGCATTATATTTATATGCGCGATTGAAAGTTTCTTACTTGAGGGCAGTCGGCTTGTCTCGTATCATGATTTTTTCAAGCTGTTTCGGCGCCTCAATCAGTTATATTTCGACGGGGAAAATAATATGGCCACTCACAATTGCATTAATGCTTGGTTCGATAAGTGGTGCACAACTTGGTGTTCGTCTCGCACGTAAATTGAAAACAGAGCATGTTAAACCACTACTACGTATCGTAACCGTACTCCTAATAATACAGATTGGTGTGAAGTATTTTGGGTGAGGCACTTTTAAGAACAAAGAAAATTCATTTGGGGTATTTTTCATAAGTAGAGCATTTGATAAGTATGATGGAACAATAACTAATTGAAGCTAGATACTTTAAAAAGGGGGGCTACATATTAAAATACTTGTCGTAGGTGCAAGTGGAACGATTGGTAATGCGGTTACTAAAGAACTGGAGAAAAATCATGAGGTCATTCGTGCGGGACGAAATGGTGCCGATGTATCTGTTGATATTACGTCAGTAGAGAGCATTAAAAAGATGTATGAACAGGTTGGCAAAGTTGACGCGGTGATTAATGCAGCAGGTCGTGCTCATTTCGACGCAGTTACGGATATGACACCCGAGTTGAATGACGTCGGGATTGATAGCAAACTGAAAGGGCAAGTCAATCTAGTGCTTTTAGGTTTTGATAATATGAACGATGGTGGGAGTTACACGTTAACGACGGGGGTTATGATGGATGACCCAATCGCGAAAGGAGCATCAGCGGCTCTGGCAAACGGAGGCGTCAGGGCATTCGTTAAAGCTGCGGCTATTGAAATGCCAAGAGGAATTCGCATTAATAGCGTAAGTCCAAATGTGTTACAAGAGTCGATACACAAATTCGGCACCCTCTTCCAAGGGTTTGATGCAGTACCTGTAAGGCGTGTAGTTCTTGCTTTTGAAAAAAGTGTCTTTGGCCTACAAACTGGTCAGAACTTTGAAGTCTATTAATAAGCATGTGAAAAGCCCTCTGGGAGTGTTTCTCAGAAGGCTTTTCGTATTTATTAATTTCTTTAAATCTCTTGCAAGACGTTTTTAATTAAATGTACAAATGCACTTCGAGATTGAGCAGCAACTTTTATGACATCCTCATGACTTAATGGTTCATCTAGAATCCCACACGCCATATTCGTTAAGCAAGATATTCCTAATACCTTCAGCCCTGAATGAATCGCAACAACTGCTTCAGGCACTGTTGACATGCCAATTGCATCTCCACCTAAAATGCGAATCATACGGATTTCAGCAGGTGTTTCGTAAATAGGGCCACTCCACCAACCATAGACGCCTTCTCTTAATGTAATGTTATTCTCACGCGCTACTTTTAACGCTATTTCTCTCATTTCGCGATTATAAACCTCAGAAACGTCTGGGAAGCGCGTTCCTAAATCATCGTTGTTTTTACCAATCAATGGATTTATGCCAACTAAATTAAGATGATCTGTAATTAGCATTAACTCGCCCGGATTAAAGTCAGTATTTACCGCTCCACACGCATTCGTGATAATTAGTTTTTCTATACCTAATGCTTTCATCACTCTGACAGGGAAGGTAACTTCGTCTAAAGAATACCCTTCGTAGAAGTGATAACGTCCTTTCATAGCCACGACTGTTTTACCTTCTAAACGCCCGATAACTAATTCATTTGCGTGACCAACTGCAGCTGATTTCGAGAAAAAAGGAATATCCTCGTATGGAATGACAACTCCGTTTTCTATCTCATCGGCAAGGCCGCCCAATCCAGAACCTAGGATAATTCCGATTTCGGGAACTTCTTTTGTTTTACTAAGAATGTAATTTTTAGCTTCTAAAATTTCTTCTGTTTTATGCATTAATAGTACCTCCTGTTATTTCTATGGAATTGTTTATTAATAGCGATGCTTTCATAGTTTAGTGCTTGTACTAAAAAGAATCAAGAATGGTTCATTGTAGGTTGGTACCAACTCAAGGATTCGCAAGTTCATCAGATGCTTTTGAAGTTCTACCTAGTTTCTGCGAAAGGAAGTAGGCAATTGTTGATGATAGGAGGATGAATAATAAGGGAATAGTAGAACTCCCTCCATATATGGCTTCTTGATTCGATGTAGATTGCATTAAAAATATATCCGGCTTATAGAGAGCGGTAAGAATTGCTCCTGATGAAAGTTGGAATAGCGTATACAACGCTGCAAAACTAATGATAAAGATCAGATACTTTTTCAAAATAATCACCCCTTTCTCTATTTACGTTTCAATTTAACCAAAGTTTCATATACCTTAGTTTTCGTCACATGAGTCTTCCATCACAGTCAGTAACTCCTCTGCGGATACCAATCGTTCACCGCCACCTTGGACAAACGCATCATTCCCGCCGCCTTTTCCGTTAATCAGGGGAAGTGTAGCAGATGCGACTTGTTTCATGCTTGTTTCTACAGAAGCTCCTCGAGCCGCGACAAACTGTAATCGATTATCACTTTCAGCAACGAGAAGTACAATTACTTCATCTGATTCAGTCACAAGAAGCCGGGCAAGTTTCTGTAGTTGCTGGACAGTTCTATCTGTAAAGAGTGCTTTCACAACTCCATTTTCCTGTTGTTTCAATAATGCTTGCGCTTCAAATGCTAACAGTGCTTCTTGCGTATCCGATAACGATTTCTCAAGTGAATGATTCGTTTCTAATAACTTTTGTACTGCAACCGCAACACCATCGTCCGGTGCACTTAATAATCTGGACGTTTCCGCTAACACCTGATTTTTTCGTTGCAATTGCTGTAACACACGTCCACCGCATACGAAATGTACGCGCACTTTGCCTCGATGCTTCTCAGTCGATAAAATCTTCAGTACACTTACTTGTCCAGTTGTACTAGGATGTGTACCACCACAGCCGTTATAGTCAAAATCAGGGATAATGACAAGTCGAATTTCGTCTGTCACTGCCAGTTGCTTACGAAGGGGGTAGTGATGAAGCTCATCTTCAGTTATCCATTTTATTTCAATCAGTCTATTTTCTAAAATAATGTCATTCGCTAATTTTTCCACCGTGTCCAATTGCTCTGGAGATACATCCTCCATATTCAAATCAATCGACACAATTTCTTTACCTAAATGGAAACTTACCGTCGGATAACCGAACAATTCAACAAACGCTGCTGATAAAATATGCTGTCCTGCATGTTGTTGCATATGATCAAAGCGTCGCTTCCAGTCGATAGCGCCCTCTACTTCTGTTGCAGAACCAAGACTTTCAGCCAATGTATGGCGAATTTCATCTTCTACTTCTTCTACATTGAGTACTTGAATCCCATTCAATGTCCCTGTGTCATGCGGTTGGCCGCCGCCTGTCGGATAAAACGCTGTATTGTCCAACACGACATAGTGATTTCCTTCTGCATCTTGTGCCGCTTTAATAATCTGAGCCGTAAACAATTTACAATATGGATCTGCATAATACACACGTTCTTTTAACATAGACAATCGACTCCCACTCTTTGTTTTGTATATATTAACATTATACAGAAAAGAAGGGGGTTTCTCGTTGGTCGAAAACTCGACTTTTGAGAAACCCCCTCTTCTTGCGGTGTTTTTTAACCATGGCGGTGATAACCCCGTTCGTAGCGATGATAAACTGCTCCAAGGCGGTGATAACTTATCCTATAGCGGTGATAACAACCATGGAGACGGTGATAACAAATTTATAATAAAGATATTAAGTCAAAACAAGTCCTATGTTCATTCTTACAATTTCTCGGAAGGAGTTAAAACCGTAACTTTCGGTGCATCATCGGGTTCATCTTTCTCTTCAACAATCGGTTTCTTTGACCAGATCGTGGCGAGGATTGGGCCCGAAATATTATGCCAGATCGCGCCCCAAACGCTCGGCAGTGCTGCAAGCGGGCTAAAGTGAGCAGTCGCCAAAGCCACGCCTAATCCAGAGTTTTGCATGCCAACTTCAATTGAAATGGCTCGTCGATCATTTTCGTTCAGGCCGAGCATTACCGCTGTCAAATAGCCAAGTAGTAGACCGAATCCGTTATGAAGGAAAACGGCGATGAAAACAACGAGTCCTGAACTTGCAACATTATCCGTATTGGCGGCAGTGACGGCTGATACGATGATTAAAATCGCCGTTACTGAAATGAGTGGTACAATCGAAATGCTTTTTTCGACAGCTTTCGGGAAAAGCTTTTGGACGGCAAACCCTAATATAATTGGGATGATAATCACTTGGACGATTGACTTGAACATCGAAACTGGATCAACGGGTAGCCATTGTCCCGCAAGTAAAAGCAACAAAAGTGGTGTGACGACTGGAGCCAATAAAGTGGAAAGGGAAGTCATTGCAACTGACAACGCAAGATTTCCTTTCGCAAGATAGACCATAACATTGGAGGCCGTACCGCCTGGAACACACCCGAGAAGCACTAAGCCCGCCGCCAATTCAGGGGGCAACTTGAGCAAGTGAGCTAATGCGAATGCAACTAGGGGCATGATGATGAACTGGGCACCGACACCGACAATTACAGGTAGCGGTTTTGTTAGGACGATTTTGAAATCAACGGGCTTTAACGTCAGTCCCATTCCGAACATGACAACACCTAGTAAAATCGTAATATAGCCGCCCAACCCTAAAAAGGGCGTTGGGATCATAAATGCAATTACGGCAATTGCGATAACCCAAAAGGCAAAATATTTCCCTGCAATTGTGCTAAGCGTTTCAAGTATTTTCATAGTAGATATCCTCCCTAGTCCATCTTCACGTTTTTATTTGGATTCAATAAATTGTCTGGATCAAGTGCTTTTTTTATTTTTTCCATAACGAGGAGTGCAGCACCGTGCTCCCGTTCCTGATATTTCTGTTTACCAATCCCAACCCCGTGTTCTCCAGTACATGTGCCACCACGCTCAAGCGCATACATGACGATTCGTTCATTCAACTCATCGGCTTTCGCAAGTTCTTCGGCATTGTTCATGTCCATCATTAGTAGTACATGGAAATTACCATCGCCTACGTGGCCGACAATTCCGCCAGTCAAATCAAGTGACTCGACCGTTTCACGTGCATGTTCAACGGCACCTGCTAACTCTGAAATCGGGAGACAAACATCCGTAACCATCATCTTTTTCCCTGGATAACCGTGGATGAAGGCATAGGCTAAATTATGCCGCGCCTCCCATAGTCTGTTGCGTCCCGCGTTGTCCGTTTCGAACTCGATGTCTTCACAATGATGGTCTTTAACAATTTCTTTTGTGAAGTCAACGTCTTGTTTTAATCCTGCTTCATTCCCATGAAATTCTAAGAATAGTGTTGGTTTTTCTTTGTAGTTGGTTTCACTGTAAAGATTCGCCTGTTTTATAGATGGTTCATCGACTAATTCAACCCGTGCGATCGGAATACCAGCCTGTAGAATGGACACAACAGCTTCGACCGCGTCATTGACAGTAGCAAAGGAAGCCCGTGCAGCTGTGACGTGTTCTGGAATTCCGTATACGCGTAGTGTTAATTCCGTAAAGCAACCAAGCGTGCCCTCAGATCCTACGAACAGACCGTTCAGATGAAGGCCAGATGCAGACTTCGCGGCCATATTCCCAGTATGAATGATGGTTCCATCGGCCATCACAACTTCTAAATCACGGACTTGATCACGCATGACACCGTATTTGACGGTCGTTGTTCCACTTGCATTTGTAGCCGCCATTCCACCTAGTGTTGCATCCGCTCCCGGATCGACAGTGAAAAATAGCCCGTGCTTTTTCAGTTCTTTATTTAACTGTGTACGGGTTACACCAGGCTGTACTTTAACGAGAAAGTCATTCTCTCGAACTTCAATAATCTTGTTCATCAGCGAGAAGTCAATTGTGATTCCTCCTTTTGAAGGGATTACATGTCCTTCCAGGCTTGAACCGAGACCGAATGGAATGACCGGAACTTGGTATTCTTTTGATACTATCATTACTTTACTTACGTCTTCAGTTGATTCTGGAAAAACAACAATGTCCGGAAGTCTTGCCGCGTGATACGATTCATCCCTGCCATGAAGCTCTCTTACGGTTTCATTGATGGTTACCTGCTCGTTCTTAAGTATTTTTGTTAACGCTTCAACTATATTTACTGTAGAAATTTTCATTATATTTTCTCTCCTTAATCAACTAATTTGTCATACCAATATTTTATGTAATTCGAAATTTTAAATTTTGGTCCAACCACTTTTCATTATACCTAATAATCTGAACAGTGCAACGATTATTTCGGGATATTGATTATTCCAAATTTAATTGATATCGTTAAAGTCACGAAAGAGGTTCGATGTAAGGGGGGAAATCGTTGAATCTGCAGAAGAAAAAGACCTACGAAGTTATTGTTGAAAAGATAGAAAAGTTCTTTTTAAATGGAAAACTAAAATCGGGTGATAAATTGCCGCCCGAAAGAGAATTGGCAAGTCGGTTTGGTGTGAGTAGGACGTCTGTGAGAGAGGCACTTCAGGCATTAGAGATTAGCGGTGCTATTGAAATCAGACAAGGCGGGGGGAGTTTCATCAAAACGTCTGAAGTTCAGTTAGTAAGTGATGCACTTTCAACTACAATTATTCAAGCCGAAAACAATTTGGTCTATGAAATGTTGGAGCTGCGCCGTGCGTTGGAAGTTGAATCGGTATCTCTTGCCGCACAACGAGCAACTTCTGCAGACTTGGAAAAGATTCGTCAGTCACTAGAACAAATGGCTGTATCGTGGCAAGATGCAGAAGCGGGGGTACAGGCTGATCTGCATTTTCATTTGCAAATTGTCTATGCTACGCATAATAAACTACTTATTAATTTGGTCCAAACGCTGACTGAACGAATGGAGGATACAATTCGTGCGACACGGAAACACCGTTTTTTAGATGAAGATCGCTACGAGGATACATTCGAGGAACATAAGGAGATTTATATAGCAATCGCATCGGGCAATGCTCAGGAAGCGAAGAAACTAATGGAAGAGCATATTACGCGTGTTCGGAGAGAATTAAGCGAAACATTTTTGCCGACTTTTGAATGAAAAAGTACTTATTATTATCGAAGGAGGCGACGCAGTTGAAAAGTAAATTATTACTTATGATGCTGGTGTTTACAGGGCTCTTCCTAATCCTAAATTCGCAACATAAAGCTATTGCAAGTTCTCAAATCATCAGAGAGGATGAGGCGGGTAGCTATCAATATACGGTAATAATGGAACACGAAACATTCACGTGGGAGATTGGTTACAAAGGCAATGTATCTGTGATTAAAGAAAGTGAACAAAATCAGGCGGACTTACATAGGTTCATGATTGTAGTTGGAGACATCAGTGCGCAAAAGTTAAGGCTGATACTCTCCGTGTGTTACTTGCTACTTATAGTAATAACAGTAGTCATTGCACAGAAAAAGAAAAAAGAAATGCTTAAGGAAGCTCTACTCCTACTGATTATTGGTGCTCTTGGGGGAATTGCATTCTACGTCGATTTTCAAACAACTCTCGAATTGAATCATTCATTAAATGATGCAAAATACTATTATTTGGTGTTAATTCAAAAATGATAGGATACTAACTCTATCTTAAGAAGATAAGTCGATACCATTATATAGTTTACTTTCTAATAGTTAGTAGGGTGGGAATCGGGGGAGGATATTCCAGTGGAAAAGATAAAAATTAAACACTTTAAATACAATATATTTGAACCAATTGCCATTAATAAAAGTGCATTAACGGTAATCTTTTACCATGGCTGGGGGACTGATGTTGACAGTTTTCAAAGTCTTGCTGAAGAGATTACCAAAGAAGGACATACCGTAATAATGCCAGAAATCCTTTACCATGATACTAGAAATCCATTGAAAAAACATTTTGAGAAAGATACTCTTCAAAACTATTTTTGGAAAACAATTATCGAAAGTATTGCTGAGTTTAATGACTTTTTTAATGAATTAAAAATTTCTAAGCAAAAGACAGTACTTGCGGGCAGTTCTATGGGTGGTTTTATAGCTAATGGTATTTTTGCCTCACAAGAAAACGTAGGCGGTTTAGCAAATATTAACGGATCAGGGTCATTTTTATTGTCAGAAAAGATCTTCAGGGAGATGGATAATCGACCAGATATACCACTGGAACTGGAAATGATCCTTGAAAAGTTTGATCCCATTGGACAGAAGAATTGTGATTCACCTGTGCTTCTTATACATGGTGACTCAGATAAAACTGTTTCTTTAGATGGTCAAAAAGATTACTTTAACTACCTTACTGAAAATGAAGGAAGAAAAGATGTAGAGCTATTAATATACAAGGGCGTCGATCACCAGTTTACTTCAGATATGTTGCAGGGTTTGATTATATGGTTGAATGAAATAAGTATATGATGTGGGGTGATTTTTTTGAAGATTGATCATTCTAATTAAATATAAATAAACATGAAATTGACTTAGATATGTTGAACAAATGAAATTCTATTTAAACAGTGTGAAGGCGCCCTAGCGAATTGGATGGGGTTCTTTATTTCACATATATAGATCCGAAATTTATGGGAAAGGGAGAATGTCATGAATTACATAAAGTATTTAAGGGGATTCATAGGAACAAAACCTATTATTGCCCCGGGATCAGCAATAATCATAATGAATATGGAAAATGAATTATTACTACAATTACGTTCAGATACAAAAGATTGGGGTATTCCTGGTGGTGGGATGGAGATGGGGGATACATTTGAAGAGACCGCTAAAAGGGAGTTATTTGAAGAAACTGGTCTTGTAGCAAATCAACTAGAACTTTTGGGAGTGGTTTCTGGCAAAGAATTATATTTTAAATTTCCACATGGTGACGAGATATATAATGCAACTGCTGTTTACAAAGCAACAGAAGTTACTGGAACACTAACAAAAGACGAGGAGAGTATAGAGCTATCGTATTTTCCTTTAAATTCATTACCAAGTTTGAACTATACAACTTTAAAAATCTTGCAAAAAGTAGGATATATAATTGATTAAAATAATAAATGGGGAAGCTGATTAGCAATTTTCATTTCACAGATAAGGGAATTCATTTGGAATATAAAGACGCTGCAGTTTATGACGATGATGAATTCTTTGGAAATTATTTAACAAGAAGACATAGAGCAGAAAGTCCAAATAATATTATCGAAAAGCCGGTGTTAATGGAGCTAATTGGAGATGTTAGTTGAAAAAAGTGTCGGATTTAGGCTGTGGCGACGCAGAGTTTGGATTAGAGCTAATGAAACAGGGCTGTTCTTTTTATGAAGGTGTGGAAGGTTCACTCAACATGGTCCAAAAGGCAGTAAGCGTCTTAGATTATACTGCTAGTAAAATTCAACACTCGTCAATGGAAACCTGGGATTTTCCACAAGAACAATATGACCTGGTTGTTTCTCGACTAGCACTGCATTATCTAGAAAAAGTAGATGGGCAATTTGTTTTTAGTGTTCAACATCCAGTTTTAAACTTCTTCAGTACAAAGTGCAACAAAATCGGCACCTACAGATTGGAAGGTAGATGATTATTTCCATACTGGAAAAGGTGTAGGGCCTTGGATTGAAAAAGAAGTCGTTAAATATCATCGTACATATAGAAGAATATTTTAAGGAATTGAAACGTGCAGGATTTAAACTAGAGGAAATAAATGAATGTCGCCCGCGTCTTGAAAACTTCAAAAGTGAGGAAGAGTATAGAAGAAGAATGAGAATCCCATTATTTTTAGTATTTGCATGCAGTAAGTAAAGGTTAGCAGAAGTTTAAGAAAAAAATTAAAGTGGCGGTGTTGAAAATAGAAAAAGAACTTATTTATAAAGAACTGCAAGTTATAAAAGATAGCCTACATATCCCCTTTCCTTATAGTGATATTTATAAAATACAGGAGGATTTTATAAAAGAAATAAACCCAAATGATATCTTAACAGCTGATTTGAGCGCCTACTGGGCGAATATTGCCGGAAGTCTTGGGTACATTGAAAGAGGAAAATCGGAAGCAATTCCTCAAGGTCAAATAGATTGGCTTCAATTGACTTTTTATGATATTTTTCATCAATATTATTTTTTACAAGAAAGCATGATAAATTATCCAACGTTTTACGCTGAGTATATGAATCATGAAAAAGCACGGGAGTTATTAGTAGATTATTTATCTTATAAGTGAACGGTTGAGTTTCGGTGTTTGTTTTTCGAATAAAAGGAATGGAACTAGGAGGGAATAGTATGAAGATAATTGAACAATGGAATCAAGACGATAGCGACTATATAAGAAGTAAGGTCATAGAACATAATATGGAACAGCTCCCGAACGAACTTAAAACCTCAAGGGAAAGTATTAGCTTCGTTATAAAGGATGACAAAGGAGAAGTAATGGGTGGAATTACAGGAGATATATTTTGGCGTCATATGCATATTGACTTTTTATGGGTCGATGAAAGTGTTAGGGAAGAAGGTTATGGGAGTATTTTATTGGAAAAGATTGAAAGTCTCGCAAAAGCTAAAGGATGTAGGCTTATTCACTTAGATACATTCAGCTTTCAAGCTCCTGAATTTTATCAGAAAAATGGCTATGAAGTTTTCGGTGTAATTGAAGATCATCCAAAAGGGTTTAAGCAATACTTTTTGCAGAAAAGATTTTGTGAATCATACATTTGAGAATGAATATAGTAAGAGACAAAAATATAAAAAAAGATACGACTAATTAATAGTCGTATCTAAGATTGTAGACAAACGTATACTTATTTTATCTAATTACAATTCGAAAGCGATAATAGACTACTTGCTCCTTTGCCTTACTTGGCTTTCAGAAAACGTATCTCTTTTATACGAATAGAGACTAACCAAGTTATTAATCTTTCATAGTTCTCTTTCCATAGTTTTTTCATTATCAACGTCAAGAACAGCAGAGATAACAAAAATAAAAAAGAGATGATACTTGTTAACTGGAAAAAAAGAGTTTCTTTAAAACCACCATAACCAATGCAAATGACAACGCTACTCGCAAAAACTATTGATACAACAGGTAACAATTGAAAAAATATGTCGTAGTTTCGTTTCTTGATAAATCGCATCATAGTCGGGGAAATTAAAGCAATAAGTAAGATATAGGACATAACGACGAGTACGTCTATTACGACTAAGAATAAGTCCATCTCGTTTCAACCCCCTTATCAAAACCACTTATAGAATGACCCTCTTAGAAAAGGCTATATAGTTAAACTATACCCTTTGAACCCTGCGATTATGCATCGAAACACGCTATTTCTTTGCAATGAACATAAAAAAGAGGATGGTGTATCACCCATCCTCGTTACGCTGTCGTTATTCTATTACCCCAGGCTTTTTAAGTAATGCAATCACGGAACATTAAAGAGCATTACTGAATTTAGTAACCTCTTCGCATAATCATTTTTTGCAAGTAGTAGATTGGAGCTTTCTAATTCCTCAACAATTTCTCCTTGATATAGAAAAAGAATTCTATCGCAAATATTCGCGACGACCTGAAGATCATGAGTTATAAAGAGGTAAGTCATATTCATGTCATCCTTAATATCGCGTAGTAGCTGAAGAATTTCCGCCTGACTCGAAACATCCAGGGAACTGATGGCCTCATCAAGCACAATAAATTTAGGCTTAGTTGCAATGGCGCGTGCAATACAAACACGCTGAAGTTGTCCTCCGCTTAACTCATGCGGATATTTATGGATCATTGTATGTGGGAGCCCGACTCTAGATAGGAGCTCAGCGATCCGTTCATCGAGATTTTTATTATCTCCTAGAGCAATCAGTGGTTCTGCAATTATACTTCGGGTTGTAAATTGTGGATTTACAGAAGAGGTGTAATCTTGAAACACTACACTCATTTTCCCTTTATTCTTCTTAATCCATCTAGAAAAAGGTTCTCCCTCAATCATTACTCTGCCGCGACCTGGTTTCTCTAGACCAAGAATGATTTTGCTCAGCGTACTCTTACCGCTTCCACTTTCACCAATTAACCCTAGACATTCGCCTTTTTTAATCTGAAGGCTAATATCGCTCAAAACCTCGATTTTAGACTTTATAAAAAGACCGCCGTCTTTATTATAGCTTTTTGATACGTTCTCAACGTTTACAAACATGATAATACTCCCGACGTCATAGATTGTTGAAACGGCTCTGTTAGGCTCAATCGGGTATTGATTAAATACTTCGTGAAACCATGCTTCGGGGAGGAAAAGACTTCGTTAGTCTTTCCGTATTCTAGACATTTTCCATTTTGCATGACCAGCAATTCATCTGACAAATATTGAACAACCCCTAAATCGTGGGAAATGAAGATAATCGAAGTGCCTGTGAGTTCGCGTAGCAACTTGAATTGCTCTACAATATCACGTTGATTTATGGAGTCGATTGCTGTTGTGGGCTCATCGGCTATTATGATATCCGGCTCCATCATAATCACAATAGAAATCATTACTCTCTGTAGCATCCCTCCCGACAGTTGATGTGGATACATCTTCAAAACTTGCTCGGGATGATGGATATGTACACGATGCAACGCAACTTTTGCCATGTCTATAGCGAGCTTCTTTTTAACCCCTAAGTTTTCGCGAAATGTCTCACTCATTTGTCCGCCGATAGTATTGAGTGGATTAAAAGCTGTCATTGCATCTTGAAGAATCATACAGACTTGTTGTCCCCGGATTTTTCTCATCACCCCGTTTGATTGTCCGATTAAGTTCATTCCATTAAAAATGGCTTCACCCGTAACATCCAGCCATGGGGAAGTTAAACCGAGGATTGCTCTTGCGGTTATTGATTTTCCACTTCCGCTTTCACCTACAATACCGAGGCAGCTGTTCTCTTTAAGAGTGAAATTTAAATCTTGTACAATCTGCTGCCCACTTCTCGTGTCAATAACGGATAGCTTTTTTACTTCTAGTAAAGACATTCAAGCGACTCCTTTTCTTTTTCATCTGAAAGTGTTTAGGATTTATGGCTGAATGTAAGCTGTCGCCAAGGAAGTTGAACGCAGCAACGACAATTACAATTGCAAGTCCTGGAGCAAGCATATGTGCTGGATGGGTAATCATTACGTTTCTCGCTTCATTTAACATCATGCCCCATTCTGGTGTCGGAGCCTGTACTCCTAAACCTAGGAAGGAGAGTGCAGAGATATTTAAAACAACCCATCCCGTATCAAGGGTTGCAAATACCGCTACTTCGCCTGATACACCAGGAAGTAAATGTTTTCTCATAATATGTCCTGTACTACAACCGGATACCTTAGCGAAGCGTATATAATCTTTGTCTATATATTGAATAACCACGGATCGGATCATACGTGTATACCAAGCCCATTTGGCAAGGATGTTGGCAATTACCACATTTAACAAGCCTGGTCCAAGGACCCCTACAATCGCTAAAATCATGACTTCTGATGGAAAAGACAGCATAATATCACAAAATCTCATAATAATTTCGTCTACTTTCCCACGGAAGAACCCTGAAATAATTCCAAGCAATGTTCCAATCGTAATCGTAATGCACATTGTAACCAAAGCGAAAAAGACGGTTGTACGAATTCCAAATAAAAGTCTGGATAAAATGCATCGTCCTAATTGGTCTGTTCCTAATGGGTAGGTTTGGCTGACTCCTGCATATTTCTGAAGGATATTCATTTCTAACGGATTATGAGGTGCAAGAATGGGAGCGAAAATACCGGCAGTAATAACCAAAAGTAACAATGATAAGCAAAGAATGGCCAATTTATCAGTCTTTAAACGTCTCCAAACATTCATACTATAATTCCTTTCTCATGCGTGGATCAAGCATTGTATTAAGAATATCAACTAGAAGATTACATATAACGAACAGCACGCCCATAATTAATATGTAAGCTTGGATAATTGGGAAATCCGAATTAAAGATTGCAGTAACGCATAATCGTCCAATACCTGGCCAAGCAAAAACATTTTCGACAATAACCGTTCCAGCAATCAGCTTAGGAATCGACATTCCTATGGCGGTCATGGAAATTTGAAGAGAGTTTTTAAAGACTTTTCTGGTGATTGTGCTTTCCTTTAAGCCACGAACCCTAGCATAAAGTACAAAGTTTTCACTTTTGTTTTTAATCATATTGTTTCGAATAAGGCGGACATAAGTTGAAATAAATCCTAAAGACAGCGTGACAGCAGGGAGAATAACAGAACTTGGCCTTTCCATACCGCTAGTGTCGAACCAATTCAGCTTGACAGAAAAGAGCCAGATAAGAAGAATTCCTATCCAAAAACTTGGCATGGCTGTGGAGATGAAAATCAATGCGCGCATCACTTTATCACCGATGCTTCCTTCGTAAATGGCGCACAGCATGCCGATTATAATACTGAAGGAAAGAATAATAACTAACGCAATGAACGCGAGCTGGAGAGTTGCCGGCAGTGCAGTTGCCAGTTGATCAGCAACAGGCTCATGCGTTACATAACTGTTACCAAAGTCCCCTTGAAGGTTATTTCCGAGCCATGAAAAATACCGGACTAAATAGGGTTTATCAAGACCCAGTTCAATTCTCATTGCCTCTATCATGTCTTCTGTCGGTGTAACTTGGTTTACTCGCATTGCAATTTCTGCCGGATCGCTAGTTCGTAAGTTGATCAGTACAAATGCTAAAAACGAAATGCCAAGGATAATTGGAATGATAACTAGCACACGTTTTAATAGATATATTTTCAAGGATATTTCTCCTAACAAGATATTTTATCAAGTAAAATCCCCGGCCAATTCTCTGTCTATAAAAGCATAATCGGTGAGAATTCTATATCTATATAAACTGAGCGAAAGTGCTTGGCTTAGGGCGGGAGGCATCCCAGAGCGCTGTAGCGCCTTAAATGGGATACTTTATTTCAATACATTTATCTATCAAAGGATCGTTTGATTTTATTCTTCGAAGTACATTTTTTCAAAAGGAATTTCGTACTGTGAGACATTAAAATCAACTCCTTTTAGCGCCTTAGTATGAACGGCCTTTGTTACAGAATAGGTTAATGGTATATAAATATTCTCGGAGTGAATATACGTTAAGATATCCTTATACATTTGCTTACGATTATCTTCGCTTTGTTCACTCATAAGATCAGTGATGACTTGATCCAGCCATTCCTTTTTCTCAAGCCCTACTTGTGCTTGATAATCGGCATGAGAAGGCACTCGCCAAGACGATACATAAGTTTGTGGATCATAAGGCAGTCCCCATGATAGAGAATACATTAAATCGAAATCTCCTGTTTTTTGTCGGTCAAAATAGGCTTGTTTCTCTTCTCCAATGATTTTAAGACTGGCACCAACTTGTTTTAAATCATTCTGCATTGATTCACTGATTGTACGTTCCTGAGCGTTATCGGAGTTATAGTAAATTGTAATCTCAAGTTTATTTCCATCTTTATATCGATACCCATCTTTACCTATTTTCCAGCCGGCTTTTGTTAGCAATTCATTTGCTCTGTCTTCACTATATTCTTGTTTTATTAAGTTCACATCTGCATAGGGGACAGATGGTGCAAGAAGGGTATCGGCTACTTGCTCAGCCCCATTTAGAATTCCCTCTGCAATCATTTGTTTGTTAATCGCAGATTGGAATGCTTCGCGAACTATTGGATCTTTTGTAATCGGTTTTTGTGAATTTAAGACAATTGCTCGAGAACCGACTGGACGGCTAACAGCGGTGCTGTATTTGTCTTGCTCAGAAAGCGCCTTGAAAGAATCGTTATCTACCATATCTCCATCGGAACCAAATAGTAGGTCGATTTCACCTTTTTCCAAGGCTAGAAGTATGGTTTGGTGATCGGGCATCACTTTCCATTTAATGGATTTTATTTTCGGCTTATCGCCCCAGTAGTTGTCATTCTCCGTAAATACGGCATATTGATTTTTTTTATGCTCTGTCAACACATAAGGACCTGTACCTGCATAGCTACTAACTCCATTAGCTGTTGTTCCGGCGATAAAACTTTTGGGTGAAATAAACCGAAAGGGGCGAGTCAGGCCGAGTTCTTCTAGCGTAGGATAATAAGGATTCTTCAGTGTTAACTGGAATGTATACCTATCCACAGCTTTTGTTTCTTGGATTTCAGCCACAAGATTCAGCCATGCATTTTTTTCAATATTTTCTACTACAGCATCTACATTCATCTTTACAACTTCCGCATTAAATGGCTCACCATCTGTAAAGACAACTCCTTGCCTTAGATAGAAAGTATATGTTAAACCATCCTCCGAAATATCCCAGTTTTCAGCTAAGGCAGGTTTTATCCCTTCATCCGTATTAATTACCAGAGATTCAAATACAATGTTTTGGGCTGGCATTTCACCTGCATAGAGATGCGGGTTAATGTCTCGAATATCTTTTGTACTTGCAAAGACAAGGTCATTAGTAGACTTAGCTTTGGAGGTCGGGACATTGCCGTCCTTTTTATCGAAGCAAGCCGAGAGTAAAATTACAGTTAGTATGAGTAGGAATATAGAATAACTTTTTTTGTTTTTCAAAGCATAGTCTCCCTTTAGTTTTTGTATTGCAGATTCCTTTATCAAATCGTAATCATTACGATTTGATAATTAGCTTAGCATGAAAAATATATCGATGCAATATCTATTTAGGAATTCAGAGGGGGCCAACCACCAAAACGGTATGGTGAAATATATGCAAGCGTTCAAAAAAAAAAGACCGTCTCTTGACGGCCCGCTCAAAAAAAAGTTATTATTCTACGATCTCAAAGCTCTCCAACATATGGTGGAACCTTGCTCCGTGGCCTTCCGCAGCTTCGAGGAAATAGTTTTCTGTAATGATGTAGCTACCGTCTTTGCCGTTGCTGATGACATAGGCATGAACAACTTTAGCATCCCAATCGCTACCGTTCAATCCGTGTAATAAATAACCTTCAACTGGTTCTGTCACTGTTTCGACTGCTCTTAGCTCCGGGAAGTCTTTCTTTAACTCGGCTTCAAACTTTTTAACGAGATCTTCGGGTTTCTGATCAGCTACTTGTTTAATTTCCATTGTCACTTCCGGGTACTTTTCTGGAAGGGGTTCAATTGTTGTAATGACGTCTGCTTTATCGCCATTGATCATTTTATAGCGTGTTTCATCGACATAGATGATGTACTCGGAGTTTCCACCTTCATTTAAATTAACATCGGTTTTTTCGTCCTGTCCTTCAATGCTTTGAGTAATTTCCTTTTCTGGGACGAACATGTCTTTAATACCTTTCATGAATGCCATTCCTGTATCGGTTTGTAAACTGAATGCGATGACAAGGGCGGCGGCAGTTGTAATGATAATTGGAATTACACGATTTTTCTTTTTCATTTTCTTCACATCTCCTCTGTTAACGTTCTCTTCGCTGAATAGTTCTTTTTCTAGACCGTTCCATATTTCATCTTTTAGACCAAGCGTTTCTTGCTCAGTCCGTTTATCGAGAGCCTCTTTTGCTCGTTCGTCGAAGTTACTCATTGTGATCCCTCCTCCTTATTCGTCGGGTCTAACTGTTCTTTTAGTCGTTTTCTACCTTTAAACAACCGTGACTTTACTGTATTGTGATTTAACCCTAGAATGTCCGCAATTTCTTTTTCGGTAAAGCCCTTCACATACTTTAATATGATTGGAATTCGATGTATGTCATCAAGCGATTGAATCGTATCGTATAAATCGGATAGCTGATTGAAAGATTCTTCGGCAAGAGATGGGTCATTTTCCAAGTCGGGATGTTCAAATTTTGAAAGAGGGGACTCTTTCTTTAGGTAACGAAGACATTCATTCATTAAAATCCGGTAAAACCACGGGTCAAAGGGCAATTCAGGGTTGTAGCTACCGATTTGCCGATAGACGCGGATGAACGTTTCTTGTACCGCATCTTTGGCCATTTCACGGTTGCGCGTAATAGCAGAAGCCGTTCGAATTGCGTAGTCTGCATATGCTTCGTAAAATTCGCGAAACGAGTCTTTGTCACCGGTCTGTATGTTTCGTATCAATTTTTCTATCTCCACTCGGGTTTCACTCCTTCCAAAACAACGGTATTTTGTTGCTCTTACTATACTTACCCTTAGAAACACTAAAAAGTTTTCAGGGAAGAAATTTAATTTGCAAAGTTGAGTCGAATGATAGATGTGAATCGTAGGTATCGTGTAGAATACATGTTAAAGAATGGAATATGTAAAAAAGAGGAGAGAACTTGATGAAAATTGTAGCGATTGTCGGGAGTTTACGAAAAGATTCATTCAACATGCAGTTAGTAAAAACGATTGAAAAGAGATACAGTCACCTTTTCGAAATAGAAATTGCGGATATCGGAAATTTGCCGTTCTACAATGAGGATGAGGAAAAGTCACCTTCTGAGAAAGTACAAAACTACAAGAAAATGGTTGCTGATGCGGATGCTGTATTCATTAGCACACCTGAATTCAACTGGTCCATGTCGGGCGTTTTGAAAAATGCATTGGAATGGCTATCCAGAGTGGACAAGCCGATAGCAGGTAAACCGGTATTGCCGATGGGAGTTTCTCAAGGAGTGTTAGGGACGGTTAGAGCACAATTGCACTTGCGACAAGTATTAGGGAGTATCCAAGCAACTACACTGCCTCCTGCGGGAAATGAAATATTCATTGGCTCAGCCGGACAAAAGTTCCAAGATGGTTATCTGACAGACGAAGGCACACTCAAGTTTTTGGATTTAGTCGTTGATAAGTTTGTTACTTTCGTAAAAGAGCAAGAAAGTAAATAAAGAAAACCGCCTTTTTGATTTCTAATGGATAGAAAACGAAAGGGCGGTTTGTATAGTGAAAGAAAGTCACGTCTGTTGATTAACCACTTTCTTGCATTAAGAGCAGGTAAGAAAGGCTTGAAAAACACCATTTTCACTTGATCATTTCCGGTCCGCTTTCAGCGAAATAGTCATGACAACTTTACCGAGGGGAGAGTGTGGCTAGAAATGACTTCGTCATTCCTAGCCACACTCTTTTCAGTAATTCTGTTACGATTAGTTGCCTGTCGCGTTCCTACAACGTTTAAGTGAAAAATACAGCTACTTTTGAAAAAAAGATTAGATGACTCTTTAGAAAGGTTGTAAGTGCCCGAAGATACAATTTCGGGCACTTTAGTACTTTGTACAAGGTGTTCCTTGCTTACTATTAGTAAAGAGTATGCACCTTATCATGCGATGGACTATAAGAAAGTGACTCTTTCTTAACTAAAAAAGACAAGACTATGGAGAAGGCTTCAGCCGCCAAAATTGAATCTTTGGTGGCTATTATCCAGCTAAGAAGCCCCGCTATTCTTTCGTCCCAAAAAGTTTTAGCACTTCGTGTACGTATACATTTGGAGAGCGACGGATGAATAAGCACCATACGATTACCGAAAAAAATGTGTAGGGATGCGACGAAGTCGTATTCCTACACATCAAGATATCTCGTTAATCGTATAGAGGTCGTTCAATCCAAAGCGATCCAAAGTAATTGTACACGAAGCGCCTAGTGTTGGATTTAGTTATTTACTGGTTGTTTTTGGTTAATCAACACATGTAAAAGAAAATATAAGTTTTTATCTGGAGTGGTGTCTAGACTCCAGCGCTGTTCTTAGTTAAACAATTTTCACCATATGATGAAAAGGTTCACCAATGATTGTCCAGGGTGAGACGATTTCATAACCCAGCCGTTTGTATAGACGAATAGCTGGTTCTTTTTGTGTTTCGACGTTTAAAGAAAGCTTTGCACTGTATTTTTGTTTCGCGACTTCTTCTGCGTACTCAAACAACTCCGTACCGATTCCTTTACCGCGAAATGCAGGATCAATACAAACTGTATCGATGTAAAGTTCGTCAGCTAACGATTCCGCTTCGACTTCAGAGTTAGTAGCACCTTTTTTAGCAAGCCACTCACTTAAATTTCGATCGAGTTCAGGGGCATCTGCGCCTGCATACAACACCATAATACCTGCTACTTTTCCATCCAGCTCGGCAATATATGTATAGAGATGGGAGTGTCGGTTATCCTCACGCTTGAAAAGTACGCATAGTTCCTGCTCTACCTTGTCCCATTCTGTTTCGCCTGTCATTCTTTTAGCGATATCACCGATTGCGTCGATAATAAGCGGTGCAGCCTGTTCGGCATCAGTCGGTTGTGCTTGTCGAATTGTTATGTCCATTATTAAAAACCTCCTTCTACATCCTCTATTATATCAAATACTAACTGTTGTAAAGAAAACAACCCACCTGCAAGTGCAGTGGGCTGTTGAAACTATCAGTTGTATTTCAATCTTCTCTGCGCAATGGTCGGTAACGTCATACCAATTACGATAATAATAATACCAATTACTTGGAAAATTGTCAGCGCTTCGCTCAATAAAATAACGGACGCGGTGACAGCAACGGGAAGTTCTGCTGCGCTTAAAATCGATGTCATCGCAGTCCCAACTTTCGGTACTGCAATTGAGAAGAGGTAAATCGGAATGACAATCCCGAACAATCCTAGGATCAAACCGTATACCCATAAATTTTCGTTAAACAACGTACCGTTCCAGACGATTTCGGGCGATTGGAAAAAGAAGATTGCAATTGCTGCGAAAAACGATGTGAACAGTAGACGCGTTTCCGTATCCATTCCTTCAACTTGTCGTGAATTAATCATAACGAATGATGCAAAGCTGACAGCTGAAGCCATTCCCCATGCCCAACCTTGCCAAGGAATTCCGCTAAGATCTGCATCGATAATACCGGCTGCAAGAATTGTACCGCCGAAAAGGAAAAGAAGTGAAATGACTTCAATCCGTTTTGGAAGGCGTCGTTTCGCGATACAGTCGAACAGCATTCCTACCCAAGTGAATTGGAATAGCATAACAACCGCAAGAGAAGCAGGCATGTATTCAATGGCTTGGCCGTATACCGTACCAGTCGTTGCAGTAAATAACCCTGCAAGAAGGAGTGTCACACCACCGCCAAACTTTGGGACTTTACGTCGTACAAAGACGAAGATAAGTAGAGCTATGAAAAAACCGACAAAGTATTGGCTCGTTACTGCTTCAGCAGCAGTGTAACCATCTTGAATCGCGAGTTTAATAATTGTTGAAAGAATACCATAACAGCTTGCTGCAAAGATGATAAGTAGTGGATAAATCCATTGTTTCATAAGAAAATCCTCCCGTTCCATCCAAACAGTATACCACGATTAGGGAAAGAATTACAGGTCAGAGGTCAGACAACTAACATGAATTTAAATTGTGGGGTGTAATGATTCGATTATAAAGTCACGTCTGTTGAATAACTATTTGTTTGTATAAAATACTGGTGAGTAGGGCTTGGAAAAATCCGTTTTCACTGGATCATTTCCGGTTCGCTTTCGGCGAAATTATCACGACACTCTTTTCAGCAATCCTATTGCGAATAGTTGCCTGTCGCATCCCTACATATCCAGACATCTCGGTAATCGTATAGAAGTCATTCAATCCAAAGTAAATTATATACGTAGCGCCCAGTAGGTGATCATGTTATTCACTAGTTACTTTTGGTTAATCAACAGGCGTGTTCCGAAAGCGCCGAAGGGGATTGGAAGAAATTCTTTATTTCAACATCTAAAACTATATATTTCCGTACTCTTCCTGTAAATCGTGTTCCATGATACGATTGGGAAAAATAAAGTGATAGGGTGTACATTCATGATTGATGCGAATAAAAAACATGTTTTAATTTACGGCGATGCATTCGTCGATTATATAGCGGAAGACCAGTCCAATTCAACATTCACGACGTTTCTTGGCGGAGCAACGGTCAATGTGGCAGCGGGTATTTCTAGGCTTGGCGCTTCGTCCGCATTCATCACCGTGACAGGAGATGACGAAACTTCCCAGTTTGTTCGGAATGAATTGAGGAAAGAAGGCGTCGACTTGACGTTTGCTAAACTGGAGAATGACAAACGGGTGAGTGGCGTGTATGTCCATTTGACGGATGACAACGACCGTATTTTTCATACATATATCGATGAGACGCCTGATATCCAAGTAGAAACTACTGATTTGTCTATAGAGGCATTTCAAGATGCTTCCGTATTGCATATTTGTTCGGGCACAATGTTTCATTTAACAGCCCTACAAACGACGCGGGAAGCGGTACGTCTTGCTAATAAGTTTGGAGTGCCTTTGTCATTAGACGCAAATATCCGCCCGCTAAGGTGGGAGAATGAAGCGCTTTGCCGTGAAACAATCATGTCATTTGTTGAGAACACCAATCTGCTGAAACTGACCGAAGAGGAGCTTTTTTTCCTAACGGAGACAGATACGTTGAAAGATGGAATCCTCAAGTTAGCACCTTATCGGATTCCTGTAATACTCGTCACCGCGGGTGAGCTCGGTACGTTTGCTGTCATTGACGGCAGCATAACACATGTAGGCGTTGAACCCATCATAGCTGTCGATACGACGGGAGCAGGCGATGCATTCATTGCAGGAATTCTTCGCCAAATCCAATTGAAAGGGAAACCAAAAACCCGCGATGAGTGGATTGACTATATTTCCTTTGGCAATAAACTCGGTGCACTCTGTGCAACAAAATCGGGCGCATTGTCGGCAATGCCTCGGCTTGAAGAAATAGATGAATAATGGAATCCTCCCTTTTTTATAGGGAGGATTTTTTATTTGATATTCCAATTAACTAAATAGTGGTGTATATTTAGAATTATCACTATTTTTAACTATTAAAGGGGATGGGATTAAATGAATAAGAGAATAAAACTGCTATTTTCAGTCTTGATGATGTTCACGCTAGTTGTGCTGACAGCTTGTGGAACCGATACGAAGGATGCGGGCGACAAAGAAACAGGAGCAGATGGCCCGGTAAAGGCTAAAATAGGTGTCATTTCTTATTTAACTGGACCAGGAGCTGGTTATGGAGAAGCAATTACGAATGGCTTGAAACTGGCCAATAAAGAACTTAAAGAAGCAGGGGAAGTTGACCTGGAATTAAAGATTGAAGACTCAGCTGGTAAACAAGAAGAAGCATTATCAGCTGCACAGAAATTGATGAACTCAGATAATGTCGATGCAATTATTGGGCCTACGCTTAGTACAGAAATGTTTGTTGTTGGACCTGAAGCAGATTTAAATGGTGTTCCAATCATGGGGACTTCAAATACGGCTGAGGGGATTCCTCAACTTGGGGATTATGTATTTAGAAACTCAATCCCTGAGACACTAGCGATTCCAGCGTCAGTACAAAAAGCAATTGAAAAATATGATGTTAAAAAAGTAGCGATTTTATATGGAAATGACGATGTATTTACAAAAGCGGGTTACGATGTAATGAAAAAAGTAGCAGAAGACTTAAATCTGGAGGTCGTTACGACAGAAACATTCCAGTTAGGTCAATCCGATTATAAAGCACAATTGACGAAAATAAAGAACTTGAACCCGGATTTGATTCTTGCATCTGCTTTGTATAATGAAGGTGCGGTAATTTTAGACCAAGCTAGAAAAATGGGGCTTGATGTTCCATTTGTGGGTGGGAATGGATTCAACTCACCGGAAGTTATCAAAATTGCTGGAGATGCATCCAATGGTTTAATCGTTGCGACACCGTGGTTTGCTCAAAAGGATGACGAAAAAGTAAAGAACTTTGTTAAAAACTATACAGAAGCATATGGAGTTGAACCAGATCAGTTTGCTGCACAAGCTTATGATGGATTGTATCTAATGGCTGAAGCGGTTAAAAATGCAGGTGTAGCTGACCGCGATGAAATTCGCGATGCGTTAGCAACACTCAAGGATTTTAAAGGTGTATTGGGCACAATGTCATTTGATGAAGACGGAGATATTGTCATGGAACCAACTGTATTAATTATTGAAGGTAATGAGTATGTAGTGTTCGAATAAATGATTGGCAATCAGGTTGAGATGTTTGCAGCCTGATTGCATTTCTATTTGACTATTTAAAAAAGTTGAGAATGGATAAGGAGGGTGCACATTGCTAATTGAACAATTAATAAATGGTCTTACATTGGGTAGTATTTATGTTGTTGTTGCCCTCGGTTATACGTTGGTGTTTGGTGTCCTTAACATTGTCAATATGGGGCATGGGGAAATTTTTATGTTTGGTGCATTTATGGGCGTTATTGTAACGAATAGTTTAGGTTTACCATTATACGTGGCCTTTTTGGTCGCAATTATTGTTACAGGTATATTAGGTTATTTCCTTGAGCGTTTTGCATTAAGACCACTGAGAGGTAAAGAGGGCGTGTCCCATCTTGCTCCGCTTATCAGTACGATTGGGGTATCTATTTTTCTTGAAAATGCTGCTCATCACTTTTTTGGAGCTGGAAATCATCCATTTCGGACAAGTTTTTCAGAGTTGAACATTACGATTGGTTCAACAACCGTCTATTATGTCCAAATTCTTATCTTCATTATTGCGATTCTATTAATGTTTGGACTCACATTTTGGCTATCGAAAACAAAGGCAGGCAAGGCATTACGTGCAAGTGCGGAAAATTTAGCTGTTGCAAGCCTACTGGGTGTTAATACGAAAAGGATGATTACACAAACAGTTATTATTGCATCTGCAATGGGTGGAATTGCTGGAATTCTAGTTGGGATTGCATTCAACTCAGTTAATCCACAAATGGGTTTATCATTCGGATTAAAAGGTTTAGCTATTATCATTCTTGGTGGTTTAGGAAACGTTCGTGGTGCGATGGCGGGCGGGTTAATATTAGGGCTTTCTGAAACGTTTTTAGTAGCTTATGGAAATTCAGGCTATCGTGATGCGATAGCGTTTTTAGCTATTATCATTATTTTAATTGTGAGACCACAAGGACTTTTCGGTACGGCAACATCGAAATCAAGGGGGTGATTATATGTTAAGCGAATTAATAAACCCATATTATTTGCAAGTTGCAACTTTTATTTTATTGAATATTATCCTTGGTGTTAGTATTTACATAACACTTGGAACAGGGCAATTGTCACTGGGGCATGCAGGATTCATGAGTATAGGTGCATACACGTCGGCTATTTTAACGCTTAATTATAATGTACCTCTAATACTCGGTATTATTATTGCAGCTGTATTTACAGGTTTTATTGGCGTGTTAATTGGTTTTCCTGCCCTAAGGTTACAAGGCGTATATCTTGCGATTGCGACGCTTGGGTTTGGGGAGGTCATTCGAGTACTGTTTATCAATTGGGAAGGTTTAACAAACGGTGCTATTGGGATTCGGGGTATCCCTCATCTTGGGCGAGAGATTTTGAGTTTTAGTAACAGTTTAGGTTTTAGTCCGGAAATGATTGGATTGAAAAATAACCAATTTATAAGTTTAGCAGTTTTTCTTGTATTACTGATGATTAGCTTTGGCGTTATTTGGTTCTTTATTAGACAAAGTAATTCTAGAATTGGGCGTGCATTTGCTTCTATTAAAATGGATGAAGAGGCATCGGAAGCAATGGGTATTAACATTACATACTATAAGATTCTAGCATTCGGTCAAGGAGCGCTACTTGCTGGATTTGCAGGTGCATTATATGCACATTTAACGGCTTATATTAGTCCATCAGATTTCGATTATCATCGTGCTGTTGAAATTCTGATCTTTGCTATATTTGGAGGAAGTGAAGTTATTTGGGGACCGATATTCGGTGCTATTTTCCTTTCAACAATGCCAGAGTTTTTGCGTGTTATCAGCGAGTATCGTTTCATGATTTACGGTGCACTCCTTGTATTGATGATGGCGTTCCGGCCACAGGGGCTCATTGATATGAATGTCGTCAATTGGATTAAACGTCCAAGATTAAAGAAGAAGGAGGGAAAACATGGTACTGGAAATAAAAAAGATAAGTAAAAACTTTGGTGGGATTCAAGCATTGACAGATGTTTCTTTTTCAATAGAACAAGGAGAAGTGCTTGGCTTGATAGGGCCAAATGGTGCTGGGAAAACAACAATGTTTAATATGATTACCGCCATGTTTCCTCCTAGTTCTGGTGAGATAGAATTTACAGGACAGTCGCTTGCAGGTTTGAAACCGCATGAAATTACGAAACAGGGCATTTGTCGTACATTCCAAAACATCAGACTCTTTTCAGAGTTAACTGTTCGCGAAAATGTAATGGTAGGAAATCACTGTCGTCTCACTACTGGTGTTTTGCAAAGTGTGTTTCGGACGAAATATCAAAAGCAAGAAGAGGAAAATGTTCTGAAAAGCTCGGATGAGATTCTAGAAATTGTTGGATTGTCAGAATACAGTCAAACGATTGCGAAAAACCTTGCTTACGGTCAACAACGTAGATTAGAAATTGCAAGAGCTTTGGCAAGTCGACCTAAATTATTGCTTCTTGACGAGCCAGCTGCTGGAATGAATGAAAAAGAGACAAATGATTTGTTTGATTTGATCAAGAAAATTCAAGCGCTAAATATAACTATTTTATTAATTGAACATGATATGCCACTTGTTATGCGGATTTGTAGCCGTATTGTGGTATTGAACTTTGGAAAGAAAATTGCGGAAGGTACACCGAGCAGTATTCAAAACAATAAAGAAGTAATTGAAGCCTACCTCGGGGTTGAGGAGGAAGATGAGCTTGCTTAAACTACAGAATGTCAGTACTTTTTACGATAAGATTCAGGCATTGAAAAGCGTTGATGTAACGGTTGAGGAGGGGACGATAGTAACCATCCTCGGTGCAAACGGTGCGGGGAAAACAACGATGATGAATACGATTGCAGGTTTATTGAAACCGAAAGAAGGTAGTATTCATTATTTGGGTAAGGATGTAACTGGACAACGACCTGATCAGCTTTTAAGAAAAGGGTTAGCTTTAGTTCCAGAAGGACGAGGTATTTTAGCTTCCATGACCGTTTTAGAAAACTTAGAAATGGGAGCGTATCATCGAAATGACGCTGAAGTGAATGCTGATCTTGAAAAGGCGATGGATCGATTTCCAATACTGAGGGAAAGACAATCTCAGCTAGGAGGTACACTTTCAGGCGGCCAACAACAAATGCTGGCGATTGCGCGAGTAATTATGTCTAAGCCCAAGTTACTTTTACTTGATGAACCATCGATGGGACTGGCCCCATTAATCGTTGCAGATATCTTTAAAATAATTAAAGAGATTAATGAAGCAGGAACGACTGTTTTGCTGGTTGAACAAAATGCACGTCAGGCTTTAAAAGTTGCGGACTATGGCTATGTGCTTGAGACAGGTAAAGTGGTCGCGAGTGGTAACGCGAAAGAGCTGCTGCAAGATGATACGATAAAAAAGGCTTATCTAGGACATTAATAATTTTGAAGTACATTGACGGTAACGATTTTTGTTGCCGTTTTTTTGCGTTGAACTTTCAATCCAAAGTAATTCAAAAGCACCTGTACATAGAGTGCTTAGTGTTTCATCACAAAAATAAGCAGTACTTTACTGGTTAATCAACACACGTGTGAAATTGCTATACTATATTTACCATTAACAAATAGAAAAATTGTGAAATTAACGGTTGAACTCTCAAGTATTCCTCGGCTATCTGCATTTGAATTTACAGAAATGGTTGCGTGGCTAAGCAGGTGTCATAAGGCAAGCAAAAAATACATAGGAATTTGTCGGTCTAGGAGAAGCGATGAACGAAAAGACGGATACTTTTTCCGGGGGAATGAAACAGCTATTATTACGTAGGCGATTGTCCATAAACCAAAACTGTACCCCAATCACATTATATGAATGGGGTACAGTTTTTTACTGTTTTTTAAGTCCAGAGCCGCGGAATTTCTCTTCGCTGGATGAATTACTTTTGGAATCGTGATGATGTTTCTCTTCCCGTTCTTCCAATTTTAAATCTTCCAGAGGAATAGAGTCGACAGTCTTCATATCTTCATGCATATCGTAAATGCTTTCCTTATCAGTTCGGAGGTTTTCGGGATTATCCATGTATGGTCCTTCAGCATCCTTTCGGTCACGTTCAGTAAATACTTTTTTGTTAGTCATCAAAAACAGACTCCTTTCATCTTCGAGTTTGCCGTGGAATATTCTCTTGTCCTTATGTTATTCACTCTTTTACAGAAACTAAACATCCGATTTGATGGAGCAGTGCGTTTCTTAATGGTTTGGACGGGTACAATAAGAAACAAAGGCAATATCATCGAAAAGGAGGAATTTTGTAAAATGGAAAACAAGAAGTATATCGGTACATTTCATTCCATTGATACAGTTTTATATAAAATTACAGAATTGAAAGTGCAAGGCTATGATGAAAGTGATATGTATGTTGTTACCAATGAAGAAGATAATATTTCAATGCTTCGGGGACAGACCGATGCCGAACTCCTCGGTACAGCAGATGATAATTGGTTAGATCGTTTTAAACTGTTTTTGGGCGGTGAAGAACCCATTCTGAATGCTTTTTCACGCATGGGGTTTTCAGAACAGCAATCAAGGGGCTATTACAATGAAGTTAAAAATGGTGGCGTTGCTCTATTCGTTAAAAGTAAGGCACTGGATGAGATGGATAGTAGTACAGAACGTGGCCTGAGCGGAGAACCATTGGATGGTCAGGGTGGAAACCAACAAATGATCGATAATGACGGTACGGTCCCACGCCTCAATACAAGAAACTTATGAGTGGCAGAAGACGGCTGTTTACCCATTGCAAACAGCCGTACTATTTATATATATGTTGAACAAATGAATACCTAAATAAACTAAGCGGAGGCGCCTTACAAGGGGATCTTTATTTCAACTTAAATAGTTGTTATTACGGTTACCCTATTAGTTTCGCAAAATTTACATTCACGCCTTAATAATTTCACACTACCTCAACAAATTAAAAAGCCCCCTCCGTCTAAAAAAGGGGGACATACAGTCATATAATCAAAAGAATGATGCATATTGATACACTTATTCCAATTTCTTAACAGGTATGGACTTATAGCTATCACTGTTTGATAGATGACTTACTTTTTAAAGATTATCGATTGTTATTATCGGAAACTTTATCTTTTAGTTCTCCGATTTTCTTTTGCGCTTCGCCTTTTAACTTATCAAACTTACCTTCAGCTTGTAGTGAAGGATCATTTGTGGCATTGCCTATCTGATCCTTTGTTTCACCTTTCACTTTGTTTACTGTCCCTTTGACTTTGTCTGAGAAACTACCGTTTGTCATTGTAAAGCCTCCTTTTTATTCTTGTTAGGTAATAGATACCCTGCATGAAAAAACATTAAACATGGGAGAAAAAAATAATACTCAATGGTATTTGTTCAGAATAGGTTCAAAAGGTCTAATTTATTGTATAAAAAGGTGACTAAACTTATGTACCCAACCTTCGATATATTACATATAATATAGGTAGATACAAAATAGTGGGAGGAGATGGGATGATTAGAAAAGGTCGATTTGCTTTATGGGATAAAAGGGAGTTTGAACTGGCTTCTTATCAACGACAATACTATTTGCAATCGGCGGATCCTTTAGACTTGAGGAACGGGTTCGTGAAGAATGGATCTAACCATGTTTATATTAAGACTATTTCCGTCGAGGAATTAGAGGATGCGTATGAAGTCATTCCATATGGGATGATTGAAGGCTACCGTTTTGCAGTAGAAGGATATGATGAAAAGACTGGGAAAGTTGCTTTGGTAACAAACAATCCATTTGTCAAAGAACGGATCGAAGTACGTCCTTATGGGGAATTTCAATACATAATAGAAATACTTCTTGAAGATATTGTAATTGAGGAAGATCGGGTTCCTATACTTGGATTTGATGGTTTATACACATAAAAAGGCAATTGTGCATGTCGATAAGACAACACGATTGCCTTTTTATTGTTTTAATAGCTGTAGTACGGACTGGGCTTGTTGCATGTGCATAGCGAGTACGTATTGACCGGCCTGAAGTAGAATGTTTGCTTTCGTGAGTGCCATCATTTCCTTTGCGATGTCGACATCTCTTATGCGGGATTCGGCTGCGATTAAGTTTTCTTCCATGACGAGTGTATTGTTGTAAGCATGTTCAAGCCGGTTTGTATAGGCACCTATTCTAGAGCGTTCTGAGGATACGTTTTTAATTGCATTGTCGAGTAATCCAATTGCATCATTGGCCTTGGATTGGGTTGAAATCGATGCGTCAGACAAACCGATTGTCTCTGCACTCATATCACCAATGAAAAATTCAATTGATTGGCCGGCATTCGCCCCAGCTTGAATCTTCAAGGAAGAGCGTGAACCGTCTAACAGTGGCAATGTATTGAACTCTGTATCTTTTGAAATACGAGTGATTTCCTTTTTTAGTTCTACAAATTCTAGAGAGAGGGCTTCACGATCGGAATCTGTCACTGTTCCATTGGCAGCCTGTACGCTTAGTTCACGCATCCGTTGCAGTATAGCGTGTGTTTCATTTAAAGCACCTTCAGCTGTTTGAAATAGGGAAATACCGTCTTGGATGTTGCGTCCCGCCATCGATAGACCTCGGATTTGCGCACGCATTTTCTCTGAAATTGCAAGGCCTGCTGGATCATCTGCAGCTCTGTTTATGCGCATACCTGAAGACAATCGCTCCATCGACCGCATTACTTGATTGTTTTGCATAGTCATATTGCGGATGACATTCATTCCTGTCGCCTGCCATATTCCAAGCATGGCACAACCTCCTCTTTAAATGTTATATCGGTGATAATTGAGAGATATTAACAAACCGTCATAATCATGTTTGAAAAGTGATGAAAAAGGGTAGCCCATAGAAATAGGTATCTGCTCAGAATACGTATAAAGATGGTTGAACAGTTTAATCATAGGGGGCGAAATGTGTGCTTGAATTTAAAAATGTGTCAAAGATTTATGCTGGAGGTAAAAAAGCTGTAGATAACTTAGATTTACATATCAATGCAGGTGAATTTATCGTCTTTATCGGTCCGAGTGGTTGTGGAAAGACGACAACTATGAAGATGATCAATCGATTAGTTAAACCCACAGAGGGTAAAATATTGATCAATGGAGAAAATATTATGGAAAAGAACATCGTGCAATTGCGACGTTCAATTGGCTATGTCATTCAACAAATTGGTCTCTTCCCCCACATGACCATTCGAGAAAATATTGCACTTGTCCCGCGGCTTATGAAGAAGTCGGTTGATGAGCGAAACAATAAGGCTGATGAGTTAATCGAACTTGTCAATATGCCTAAAGAATTCCTTGATCGCTACCCCCATGAACTAAGTGGAGGTCAGCAACAGCGTATCGGTGTACTTCGTGCATTAGCAGCTGATCCTCCCCTTATCCTTATGGACGAGCCTTTTGGTGCGCTAGATCCGATTACCCGCGATTCGTTACAGGCGGAATTCAAACATCTTCAAAGGACACTTGGTAAAACAATTATTTTTGTCACGCACGATATGGATGAAGCAATTAAGCTCGCAGATCGCATTGTAATTATGAAAGACGGAAAAATTGTTCAAATGGGAACTCCAGACGAAATTTTAAGAGATCCGGCCAATGAATTCGTAGAGGATTTCATCGGTAAAGACCGTCTTTTGCAAGCTCAACAACGTATACAGACGGTGGGACAAATTATGAACCCGAACCCCGTCTCCTTCAAAACGGAAGGGACACTGTCTCAAGCAGTTCAGCTTATGCGTGAGCGCCGTGTGGATTCGCTACTTGTCGTTGATGAAAACAATGTACTGAAAGGTCTGCTCAATGTCGAGATGATAGACAGGGGCCGCAATATGGAAACGCAGGTCAAGGAAGTCATGTCTACGGAATTGACCGTCGTTCAGGAAGATACGCTTCTTCGTGAAGCAACGCGAAATATTCTTATACGTGGATTAAAATACGTAGCTGTTGTCGATGAAGATCGGCGTTTGGTCGGCTTGATTACAAGAACGAACCTTGTGGATATCGTTTATGATTCCATTTGGGGAGAAAGCGAAGAGCAGACACTTGGTCAGGTGTAAAGGAGGTTTTTGAATGAACGGATTTATTGATTTTTTCTCTGAGTATGGAAGCCAGTTGGCAACGAAGACTTGGGAACATCTGTATATATCATTTATTGCACTTTTTCTTGGAATCCTTGTTGCAGTACCAATTGGAATAATGCTTACAAAAGTGCCGAAGATTGCTGGTTTTGTATTGGGAGTAGTTGGAGTTATCCAGACATTCCCTAGTCTTGCGATTCTTGCGTTCTTCATACCACTTCTGGGAATCGGGAAAACACCCGCAATTGTTGCTTTATTCCTTTATTCGATGTTGCCAATCCTTAGAAATACGTTTATCGGTGTGAAAGAGGTCAATCAAGATCTCGTGGAGGCAGGTAGGGGAATGGGAATGACGGCGTTTGAACGTACGATGAACGTTGAACTTCCTCTGGCAATTCCTGTTATTATGGCTGGTGTAAGGCTGTCTGCAGTCTACCTTATTGGATGGGCAACACTTGCATCATTCATTGGTGGAGGTGGGCTTGGGGACTTTATCTTTGATGGTCTGAATCTATTTAGGACAGACTTGATTATTGGTGGGGCGATACCAGTTACGTTGCTTGCGCTACTAGTCGATTTCCTGCTCGGTCGTTTTGAATCCTTCGCTACGCCAAAAGGACTTAAAGAAAGCAGAAAAGTGGTTTCTTAAGGAGGGAAAAAGAGTGTTCAGAAAAAGTATGAAAAGAATAGTACTTCCATTATTGGCCACCAGCCTGCTGATAGGGGGTTGTTCACTTCCAGGCCTCGGAGGAGGTAATGACACAATTCGAATTGCAACACTTACAAGTACGGAAACATCGACACTGGGTCATATGATTCGACTTATGATTGAAAAAGAAACAGATTTGAATGTTGAAATGGTGGAAAATTTAGGAACTTCAATCATCCAGCACCAGGCGTTGACGAGCGGGCAAGTAGATATTACAGCTGCACGCTACACGGGTACTGATATGTCGAGTATTTTAGAAGTAGAGCCCCTAGCAGATCCAGAAGAGGCAATGACGCTGGTCCAGGAAGAGTTTGATAAACGATTTGACCAGGTTTGGTACGATTCATACGGGTTCCAAAATACGTATGCGCTCACAGTAACAGCCGACCTTGCTGAAAAAGAAGGACTTGAAACTGTCTCGGATATAGAAAAGATAGCTGATGATTTAACGCTGGGTGTAGACAACTCATGGTTGAACAGGGCAGGAGATGGCTATGAAGGATTCGTTGATACATATGGATTTACATTCGGAGAAGCATTGCCCATGTCTCTGGGGCTCGTCTACCAAGCGGTGAATAGTGGTAAGATGGATGTCGTTTTGGCCTATAGTACTGACGGACGTTTGAAAGCATTTAATTTGAAGACGCTTGAAGACGACAAGAAGTTTTTTCCGCCTTATGAATGTTCACCTGTGACGCGAAAAGATGTAATCGAACAGCACCCAGAAATTGATATAATCCTGAAGAAACTTGCAGGTAAAATAGACGGAGAAACAATGACACGTTTAAATTACGAGGCGGATGTTAATAAAAAAGAACCTGCAATCGTGGCGCAAGAATTTTTGGAAGAAAACAATTACTTCAACTGAATTACGGGGGTGAATGAATGGAAACGTTACAAGAACTTTGGTCATACTACACAGTGAATGGCACGTATGTGTGGGATCAGTTTGTCAGGCATTTCCTTATGTCTGCATACGGAGTCCTGTTCGCGGCGCTTGTTGGTATTCCAGTGGGTATTCTTATTGCCCGATACGGTAAATTGAGTGGATGGGTGTTATCGGTAACGAATATTATTCAAACTATTCCAGCCCTTGCAATGCTTGCTGTTCTAATGCTTGCGATGGGTCTTGGACCGAACACAGTTGTTATGAGTTTATTTTTGTACTCTTTGCTGCCTATTATAAAAAATACGTATACAGGTATAAAAAGTGTAGAAAAACCTATTTTAGAAGCTGGTCGTGCAATGGGGATGACACGGACGCAGATGCTCTTCATGGTAGAACTTCCGCTATCGTTATCAGTTATCATGGCAGGTTTGCGGACCGCTCTTGTTATTGCAATTGGTGTGGCAACAATTGGAGCTTTTATCGGTGGTGGAGGACTCGGCTCCATTATTATTCGAGGGACGAATGTGACAGATGGAGCATCCATTATTTTGGCCGGAGCAATTCCAACCGCATTAATGGCGGTCATCGCGGACCTCTTTATGGGATGGCTGGAACGTGTTTTATCTCCAGCAAACAGAAAAGCTGTAGCAAAACAATCAACATCTACAAATACAGTGGCATGAAATCCCCCCTTTTCTTTGAGGGAATATAAGCCTGAAAGTGCTTAGGGCGGGGAGGAAGAAGTTCTACATGAGCGAAATGGAGGAGATGAAGAGATGATTGGTAAATTTAATGTGAGGAAAGAAATATTTGAAGATACGCCAAATGAAACATTACACTTCGAATTGACGTTGGACAGTAAGGAATATCAAGGTCATTATAAAGAGAATGAAGTGAGCTGGTTTCAAATGCAGCCTGATCAAGAAAATCATGAGATGAAGCTTGAAGATTTGGAAGTTGAAGTGAAAAAACGTATTAAAGAGTGGAAAGAAGATTAAATTAAATCAAGATTTGATTGAAAACTACCTAGTGACTGGGTAGTTTTTTTATATACCGTCAAGTGAGTTGTTTCGAGTGGCACTGATAAGCTTCTTTAGCATCATAACTATTTCGGTATTTCTGTTATATACAACGTATAACAGTCGTGGTATACTGAATTTACCATTAATAGTTAGAAAGGGTGTGAAGTTTATGTCTGAGCTCGCGAGTATTCCTTGGAATCTTCTTATGCCATTGATTGTACTTCAATTCATTTTGATGATTGTTGCACTCGTTGATGTTATTCGCCATAGACGGACGAACGGTCCATTTATCATGTGGATTTTCATCATTGTTCTTGGCAATTTGATTGGATCAATACTGTACTTTATCTTTGGGAGGCGGCAAGTATGACAAATTTACTTCAAGTGGATAATTTGACGAAGAAATATATCAATAATCATGTAGTGGATGCTGTCTCGTTCGAACTTGAAGAACATACAGCAACGGCTTTGATAGGGCCAAATGGAGCTGGAAAAACTACGACACTGTCTATGCTTGCAGGGTTAGTCTCGCCAACAAGCGGATCAATACAGTTCCAGGGTGCTGCAAAGCAGGATATCCGTTCGATTATCGGATTTCTTCCACAATATCCAAAGTTCTTTCCTTGGCTATCTGCACTTGAATTTACTGAAATGGCTGCACGACTAAGTGGGGTGGAAACAAAACAAGCAAGAATAGAAGCGAAAAAGACCTTGGAATTTGTAGGCCTAGGCGAAGCGATGAACAAAAAGACGGGCACTTTTTCCGGAGGAATGAAACAGCGTCTGGGGCTTGCGCAGGCAATTGTCCATAAACCAAAACTACTTTTACTCGATGAGCCGGTATCTGCACTTGATCCAGTTGGGCGCCGTCAAGTGATGGATTTGTTGAAAGACTTGCAAAGAAAAACGACGATTTTATATTCAACTCATATTTTAAATGACGCTGAAGAAATGACAGACCAGTTGCTGTTCTTACGGCATGGGAAACTTGTCGAACACGGTTCACTTGATGAAGTACGTGCGCGCTATGCGGAACCGCGAATCGTCATTGAATTCGAAGGGATGCAAGAGTTGCAGCGCTTTATGGAAGCAACTGCATGGCAAGTGACATCAAAAGGGTTGGTTGTTTCGATTGACGTTCGGTTGGAAGAAGCTGAAATGTCATCGGTCCTATCCATGTTAACCGAAGGCAAGTTCTTAGTGAGAAAAGTGGAACTGCAGACGGCGAGCCTTGAAGATATCTTCATGAAAGTGGCGGTGGTCTAATGAATGGATTTAGTGTGTTATTGCAGAAAGAATGGCGTGAACATACACGGAATTTCAAAATGTTATGGATTCCTCTCGTCTTTATTATATTCGGTATTTTGGAGCCCGTAACGAATCATTTTTTGCCTGAAATTATGAGAAGTGTAGGTAATATGCCAGAAGAAGCTGAATTCTTATGGCCAGAGTTCAAAGGAGAGGATATCTTCCAGTCATTGCTGGGGCAATATCAAATGATCGGTATTCTCGTTATAATTCTTGCTTTCATGGGGACGATTTCAGGAGAGCGGAAAAATGGAACGGCCACATTACTATATGTTCGCCCAATGTCATTTCGAAATTACTTTTTAAGTAAGTGGCTGGTCGTTAATGGGATTGTACTTGGAAGCGTCTGGCTCGGCATTTTGGCTGCCTGGTATTATATTGAAATCCTTTTTAACCATGTAGATGCAGGGGCAATATTTGCTTTTGTTGCGACGTATAGTTTATGGCTCGTCTTCGTTGTCACTGTTGTTTTAGCGCTAAGCGCATGGCTTCCGACAGGTGGGGCGGCGGGCCTAGCGATTCTAATTACACTTGTCTACCAAATTATAGATTCGCTTATCGGTACCTATTGGACAGTATCACCATGGAAATTGTCGATGTATGCATCCTATTGGTTCGATTCGAACTCTGAACTGTCGGATTTATGGATGAGTTCGGGTCTGACAGTGATACTAATCGTCATCTTAATCGTATTCGGAGTATTTATGTCGAAACGGAATGCGGCAAAAACAACAGTGTAAATAACCCTTTGTGGTATAATTCGTATAAAGACGAATTATTCTGAAAGGGAGGGGTTCTAGATGACTACACGCAATTCAGATCGCTTCATATTCGCATTTAACCGTATTGAAAAATCTTTGGAAAAAATAAGTGGCTTAAGCAGCTATATGTCTTTCCAGCGATTGATTGATAAATCCAAGCATTTGAATGCGGTTATTCGGAAATTTGAGCGGGATTTGCGGGAATGTGGTGATTTACGCAATGCAATTGTCCATAATCGGACTGATATTGAATATGCAATTGCAGAACCACATGATGATATTGTGGAACTAATTGAATACATTGACCGAGAACTTTCGAAACCTGTTACAGTCGGTGATATGTTTTTACGAAAAGTCCATATATTACAAGCTACTGATACACTTGCCTACGGATTGAAACTAATCCGGGAAAAAAAGTTCAATCAGATACCAATTTATCAGAGCAATAAATTCATTGGGCTTGTTACTGCGACAGGCATTACGTATTGGCTTGCAGATAATATGACAGATGAAATAATTTCCCGGGAAATGCCGACGCTTCTCGACATTTATTCCCATGAAAAACAAAAAAACACGTATCGATTTATAAGAATGGATCTTTCTGTTTATGAAGCGGAGGAATATTTTAAAAAGTCTGTTGCTGAAGGAAAACGTCTTGAGGCACTTCTCATTACGGAAAGTGGAAGACCGGAAGAGAAACTACTTGGAATTATTACACCGCTGGATCTGATGAAAATAGATTAAAAAGCAGTGCCCATTCACAATAAGTGAATGGACACTGCTTTTTTTTAGGGATTGAGGGAATTTACTTTGTTCGATATAGCGTTTTCTGTAATAGGCAGTTGTTTCTTTGTTGATGTTTTTATTTTAAGTTATTTTTGAATGGTGAAGAACCGATTTTTAATGCTTGTACTTGTATGGCATTCTCAGAACAGTAATCACGGGTTTATTATGATGGGATAAAAGTTGGAGGGATTGCGCCATTCATAGATACTCAAAACCAATTCACAGCGTTAGAATGAAAGTGGAGTAATCAGTGCGATGAAAAACTATATATGTTGAACAAATGAATACGGCGTATGCGCTTTACAAGGGCTTTTGAGTGGCCACTGAAAAAGCCGTTGTACTTGGAATGAATTAGGATTCCCACTAATACCGCTTCGACGCTTTGTGGATGCCTCCCGCGATAAGCCAGAAAGAAGATCCCATGGGAGGGATTGAACTGCATCCCTCCTTAGTCTTATCGCTCCGGCTACCACGAAGTCGCGCCTTCGCTGGATAGTCTTATGTGAGAAAGAGCATTTCATTAGCTGTGATGGAATCTGCAACCTAGAGTGCGTCTTTCTTGACTATTAGTAGTATCAACTAGTAATCACAGTATAATCTCGGCATATAAATCTTAAAATCACATTTCTCTCGATAATGAACACCCTAGCGCAGGCGCGACCCCAAAGCGCCAAGCGTTCTACAATCCACACCGTGAATTAAAACTCTCTCCTTATTGAGCGCCACAGTAGATTCAATGGGATTCTTTAATTCAACATATATAGTGAAAAACCAGCTTTTTTATGTGTAATTCTACCAGGTTTTTTTGTTGAAATATGACGAAAAATGTATACACAATTTTCAATCTATTATGTATAATGGATATATAATATAACTAGTGGGGGAGATGAAGTGATAAGAAAAGGACGTTTTGCTGTATGGGGAAACAAAGAGTTTGAACTAATTTCCTATCAACGACAATACTACTTACAATCGGAAAATCCTTTAGACATGGAGAATGGGTTCGTAAGGAAAAATGGGGAAAAACAGATTTTCATTAAACCAGTTTCCATTAGGGAATTGGAGGATGCGTATGAAATCGTTCCGTATGCAATGATCGCAGGCTATCGATTTTCTTTAGAAGGATACAATGAAAAGACTGGTAAAGTTGCGCTTGTGACAAATAATTCTTTTGTCAAAGAGAAGGTCGACGTGCAAGCTTACGGGAAGTTTGAATATATAATTGAAGTTTCGTTAGACGAGATCCGATTAGAGGAAGATCGAATTCCGATACGTGGCTTTGAAGGTTTGCACACATAAAAAGGTAATCGTGTACGCTGAAATGACAGTGCACATGATTACCTATTATGGTTTTAACGGCTGAAGGATTACTGGTTTTGGGGAAAAGATAAGAAATTATACGTTTTTCAATTGAAGTAGTGTCTAGACTCTAGGGCTTTTCTTACCTGATAAAAATTGATCGAAAAAGAAGTACCTTACTTCATGTAACGGGAACAAAGGCACTGCTTTTTACGAATCAGTTTTTTGCGTTAGATAACGTACTTTTAGTGTGGATCTTCCAATGTTACTTTTTATTAGTAAACTTGTCTTTCAGTTCACCGAACTTATCTTGTGCTTGCCCTTTAAACTTGTCGACCTTATCGCTGTCCATTGCGGTACCGATTTTGTTTTTCACTTCGCCAAATTTGTCCTGCGCTTGCCCTTTAAATTTGTCAACCTTGTCATTGTCCATTGCGGTACCGATTTTGTTTTTCACTTCGCCAAATTTATCCTGTGCTTGCCCTTTAAACTTATCGACCTTGTCGTTATCCATTGCCGTATCGAATTTGTCTTTCACTTCGCCTTTTACTTTGTTTACAGCGCCTTTGAATTTGTCGGAAAAACTGTTGCTCATAATAAAACCCCCATTTGGTTAATTATACAACTATATACCTGACAACGAATATAGTAAACGTTATAGCAAGTTTAGTAAGAAGCATCATTTTATTAGCTATCGATTTTCGGACTACAGGTTTCGATAGGGGTCAAGTTATCTTCGAAGACAATCGCAAAGCTGACAAATGCTACGATGTGAAATGAATTTCATGATTCAAGTAAGAAATCGCTGATAAATGTGCATGATAGGAATGGCAAACTGTAAAAAGAATTAACTAAATGGAGGCGATGTTATGATCGAAAATTTTAATGTGCGGAAAGAAATATTTGAAGATACACAATACGAAACGTTACATTTCGAGTTGACGTTGGACGGAAAAGAATACCAAGGACATTATAAAGACGAGGAAGTGAACTGGTTTCAAATGCAGCCTGACCAGGAAAATCATTTAATGAAGCTTGAAGATCTGGAAGCTGAAGTGAAAAAACGTTTAAGAGAATGGGAAGAACAATGAACCGGAAGTTGTTCAGATACCGCCTATCACTAGGTGGTTTTCTTTAAAGATACAAAACTATAAGTTTTTCATCTGGAGCAGTGTCTAGACTCGAACGCATAGCCCCTGGTCCCACACGAAGTAGGCCAGCAAGTGTCGGGGCTACCAAGGGGCTTGCGCTTTTCTTATTAGTGCAAGACCTTGTAGTATTGGACTCATATGAAAGTATTCTGGGGGGCAGGAAAGATGACAGCGAAACGTAGAATTGGGATGTACGGTGGAAAATTTTTACCGGTACATTTAGGGCATGTGAATGCGATGGTGATGGCTTCAACAATCGTCGACGAATTACATGTCGTTGTTTCATATGATGAAGAATATGAGAAAGAAGTCTTTGAAGGGACAGGAATGAAACCAATTTCAGCGGTTCAACGACTTCGTTGGTGGAGCGAAATTACGGCTGATTTGGATCATGTATTTGTACATAGTGTTGAAGAAAAGCAAACAGGGAAATTTGAAGATTGGACGGCAGGCGCGAAAGCGATTAAAGCGTGTGTAGGGAAAGTAATCGATACGGTCTTCAGTTCTGAGAGTAGTTATAATGAATACTTTAATGAGTTGTATCCAGACGCTGAACATATCGTGCTTGATAATGATCGGGAGCTATTTGATATTTCGGCAACAAAGATCAGGGATGAAGGGCCTTACGTTCATTGGCATATGATTCCCCAAGAAGTTCGCCCCTATTTTGTGAAAAAGGTTGCTGTCATTGGGACGGAGAGTAGTGGGAAGTCAACGCTCGTTCGAAATCTAGCACGCGTGTATAATACGTCATATGTTGAGGAATACGGTCGTACATATTATGACAAATTCAAAGATTCCATGTCGATTACGCTAGAAAGTGATTACCATGAAATTGCGTTTGAGCATAAATATCATGAACGTATGCAAACACGGACAGCAAATAAAGTACTTTTTATCGACACTGAAGCGATTGTTACCCAGTATTATTCGGAGCTATATGTCGGGAAAAGGCTAGATATCCTAACTGAGGTGGCAAAGTTACAAGAGTACGATTTACATATTTATTTGGAGCCCGATGTGGCCTGGGTGAACGATGGTATACGTGTTCACGGAGATCAGTCCATTCGAGAAGAAAATAACCGTAAGTTAAAGAAAATGTTTGATGAAGCTGGCGTTGACTATGTCATTGTAAGTGGGGATTATGAAGAGCGATTTGAAAGATGTAAGGCATTGGTGAAAGCGATTATGAAGTAAATAGAAAGAGGCTGCCTGTGTCGGGGAGCCTTTTTCTCATTTCATAGGAAACTATAAGATCTCGTACTGTGGATAACCTCCAAAAGAAGCTAATTCAAGTCTAGACTCCAGCGCCTCTGACCAGGCGCTGGCACTTTTGGTCGGTTTTTCTAACACCTATTTCAAGCGATATAGCACATCATCATCTTCGGTAGGGTTCCCTCTACCATCGGTATTATTTGTTATGAAAAATAATGACTCGCCATCCGAGAACACATCACGGATGCGGCCATAGCCTTCTATTCTCTCAAGGAGTTTGCCAGCCAATGGGTCAATGACAAGAATCGCCTCGCCGCGGAGTGCAGCAACGTACAACAATCCCTTGTGAAAAGTAATGCCTGATGGCGCCCATGTATCACCAGTGCCAGAGGTGAGAAGTGGTGTTTCCATGCCTTCTCCTAATTCCGTTCCCTCGATGATTGGCCATCCATAATTGTTCCCGGCTTCAATTTTATTAATTTCATCATTCGCAGATTGACCGTGTTCTGATGCATATAATACTCCGCTTTCATCCCACGCGAGCCCTTGTGAATTTCGATGTCCAATGCTCACGATTTCGAATGTGTTGTCATCAGTTAACCGGATTATTTTCCCGTTGAATAAATCAGTGTCTTGTGCTGAATTAGGATTTGCCCCATCGCCAATTGTTGCATATAAAACACCATTCGGAGAGAGTGCAAGACGCCCGCCATGATGGACTGGACCTGATACGATTCCGTCCAAGAGTATGTCTTTTTCATGCCACGAAGTTCCGTCGTAGTGTAATGTTACGATTCGATTTACAGGAGTACCTTCTAAATCATATGTGTAGTAGGCATATGCTTCATGCGATTTCAGAAAATCCTTTTTCAACACGAAACCAAGCAGACCAGATTCAGCTACATTTGCTAAGGACTCCGAAAGAAAGACATCCTCGCGTAAAGTTTGACCGTTTCCCCATACCTTAACAACTGACCCTTCTTTCTCAGAGATGAAAAAATGTTCTCCATCGAAATCAATGGACCATGGTGCGATGAGATTTACCGTAACTTTTTCTGCGAGATCAGGATTCGCATGGGGTGAAGGACGTTCTTGATCTGTGCAACCAGCTAATATTAATAGAAAACAGAAGAGGAAAAGGCGTTTCATTGGAAAACTCCTTTCGTATTTCGTTTTTTTCAGTATATCCCGTTATGCGTGTGAGTAAAAATTAAGTTGATCAAAAAAATCCATGTATTGTATAAACATTGGATAGGATTGCCATGCTTTGTGCTAGGAATCATTATATAGACGGTAGTCATACTGAGGAGGATAAAGGATGTCAGTGGATAAAAAAGGCTTATCGAGACGGGACTTTCTGAAGACAACGGGAATTGCAACAGGGGCTCTCGTGGGAGGGGGTCTCATTGGAGGCCTTGTCGGGTACAACGTCAACAAGGAAGGTCAAGTTGCCGGCACGGGTGACCATAAAGGAGCTGGCGGCGAACCGACAGCTGTTAGCAATCGGGGCTTAATGTACTTTACAAATATGGCTGAATTCAATGTATTGTCTCAAGCAGTTGAACGGATATTCCCTGAAGATGACCTAGGACCTGGAGCAATTGCACTTGGTGCTCCGTATTTCATCGACAATCAGCTTGCAGGCAATTATGGAAGCAATGTGAAGGAATATATGCAAGGACCGTTTTTTGCGGGTGAAGCGACTCAAGGCTACCAAAGTAAGTTGACACGTGCAGAAATCTTTAGACAAGGTATCGCAATAATGGATGAGCAAGCAAACAAGCGGTTCAAACAAGGGTTTGTCGACCTCGAGGGTGCGCAAATGGATGAAATCATTACTGCATTCCAAAAAAATGAAATTGATATGAAGGGCGTATCGTCAGAATTTTTCTTCAAGCTTCTTCGACAAGCAACATTAGAAGGTGTCTACGCGGATCCAATTTATAACGGCAACGTGAACATGGATGCTTGGCGTATGAAGGAATTTCCGGGCAATCAAATGACCTATATCGCCGAAATTGAAAATGAAAAATTTGTGAAGTACGAACCAGTATCACTTACGAGTATGGAACATTAAGGGGGGAAATAGCGTATGGCAACAACGTTGGAGAAAGTAGATGTTATTACAGTTGGTGTTGGATGGGCCGGTGGTATCATTGGCGCAGAGTGTGCAAAAGCTGGTTTGAAAGTACTTGGACTAGAGCGTGGTAAGGAAAGAAGTACAAAAGACTACTCATTAGTACATGATGAGTTTCGCTACGCGATTCGTTACGATTTAATGCAGGATCTCTCAAAGGAAACGATTACGTTTAGGAATTCCCGGAAGATGCGGGCGCTTCCTATGAGGCAGATGGGATCGTTTCTTCTTGCGGAAGGTCTCGGCGGTTCGGGGACGCATTGGAACGGGCATACTTGGCGATTTCTTCCGTATGATTTTGAGATTAAATCGATGACGGATAAGAAATATGGAAAAGATAAACTCTCAAGCGACTATCTGATTCAAGATTGGGGCGTTACATATGACGAGCTAGAGCCTTACTTCGATAAATTTGAAAAGACAGCCGGCATCTCTGGAGAGAATAAAAATCCATTTGCGGGGAAACGCTCCTCAGAGTTTCCGACGCCTCCTATGAAGCGGACACCGATTCTAAAAAAGTTTGAAAAGGCAGCAAGCAAACTTGGGTATAGTCCTTTCATGTTACCATCTGCAAATTTGTCCGAGTCGTATGAAAATCCAGATGGAGAATCAATCATGGCGTGTCAATATTGCGGTTTTTGCGAGCGGTTTGGCTGTGAATACGGTGCGAAAACATCTCCGGAGATTACTGTCATTCCGACTGCAAGAAAAACGGGGAACTACGATGTCCGTTTCTATGCAAATGTCGTCGAAGTGTTGAAGAAAGGCAATAAAGTGACTGGAGTTAGATATATCGATACGCAAACCGGTGAAGAATTCATCCAACCAGCCGAAGTCGTAGTACTTACAAGCTATATGATGAATAATGCGAAGCTTCTTATGGTATCGGGAATTGGAGAAATGTACGATCCGGATACTGGAAAAGGGACGCTTGGTAAAAACTATGCGTACCAGGTTTTGCCGGGTGCAACAGGCTTTTTTGATGAACAAATGAATGTCTTCATGGGTGCGGGGTCGCTTGGGATGTCAATTGATGATTTCAATGGTGACAATTTTGATCATGGGGATCTAGATTTCATTCACGGGGCAAGCCTATCCATAACACAGACGGGTGTAAGGCCGATTGCGACCAATCCTCTTCCGCCAGATACACCTGTGTGGGGTGAAGATTTTAAAAAATCATCGATTTATAATTACACGCGCACGCTAAATATTGGCGGGCAGGGTGCCTCACTTCCTCATAAGGAGAATTTCTTGTCACTTGACCCAAATTATAAGGATGCATATGGGGTCCCATTGCTTCAATTGACATACAATTTTACTGAACAAGATAAGAACTTGCACAAGTACTTAACTGAAAAGACGGCAGTCATAATGAAAGAGATGGGTGCGAAGACAGTGATGGCTGGAAATCCAATTACCAACTATGATATTGTGCCATACCAGACGACGCATAATACCGGCGGAACAATTATGGGAGCAAGCCCGGATAATAGTGTCGTCAATACTCAATTACAACACTGGGATGCAGAAAATCTATTTGTTCTTGGAGCTGGAAACTTCCCGCATAACGGCGGCTACAATCCTACGGGGACAGTTGGCGCGCTCGCTTATCGCGCAGCAGAAGGAATTGTTAAATACAGTAAAGCTGGTGGGTCACTTGTGTGAAAATGAAGGGAGACTTAGGCAATGAGTTTAGCGAGTATTGGCGTACCGGGTTTAATCATCATTCTTGTTATTGTTCTCATCTTGTTCGGACCGAAAAAGTTACCCGAAGTGGGAGCCGCGGTAGGGAAAACACTTGCTGAATTTAAAAGGTCAGCGAAAGATATTATGGAGGATGAAGAACCAGTAACCCCAAAGGAAATAAAGAAAACGGATCAACTATAAGCAGGTGTAAGTATGGATCCATACGGAGATCACAGTCGTAAAATTTTAAGTCCGCTTGATAAAGTCCAAGTCGAAAAGACGAAGATTGGTATACCCGTTAAACCGGAAATAGAATCTGACATTACTCGGGATGACAAGGTCGTAGAAAGCAATTTTGAAGCTGCTCCGTCTCTTGTTGACCATCTCACAGACCTAAGAAAACAGCTCGTCAAAAGTGCAGCTGTTTTCCTTTTTTTTCTAATCGCAGTGTTTTCAAGTATTAATTTATGGTTCCCGTATATTACCCGCGGCCATGAGCTAATCATTCTTGGACCACTCGAAGTTGTGAAGTTTTACATGTCGATTTCCACAGCACTTGCATTGGGTTTATCAATCCCTTTTCTCTGTCATTTTCTCTGGCAATTTGTTAAACCGGGACTTAACGAACGGGAAAGCCGGTTTCTAAGCATGTATTCGCCTGTAATGTTACTGCTTTTCCTTATAGGTGTATCATTTGGTTATTTTATCGTCAATCCGCTTAGCTATAAGTTTCTTGTCTCATTGGGAGCCGTGAATTTTAATGTAATGGTGTCGGCGCAAGAATACATCAGTTTCTTGCTAATGACGACTATGCCAATCGGGATATTATTCGAGTTACCAATTGTTGCGATGTTTTTGGCGGCAATCGGGTTACTTACAGCGGAATCAATGAAAAAAGTGCGTAAATGGTCGTATCTTGCCATCGCTATAATTTCGGCTTTGATTACACCGCCGGATTTTGTGAGCCAACTCATTGTACTGATTCCAATGGCGTTGCTTTACGAAGCGAGTATCTTTATTGTCCTGTATACGGAGCGTCGAAATGCTGTTGTAAACTAATTCTATATTCGACATTTTCACAACAAAAACGGCAACCTATTTAAGGGTTGCCGTTTTTGTGCAAAAGTTTTTTCGCTTAATCGTTTATAAAACAATTTTACGAATTACTTTGCGATTCGCTTTTCTTGGAAAGTGTACCTGTGAACGATTCAACCTGTTTCATCAGCTTGTTCCTAGCATCTTTATTTCTCATTAAATATGCTGCGCCAAGTCCAAGTGCTGTCACGGCCATCTTGTTCATCATATAATCACCCTCCTTATTTTTTTGTTCATGATAATATGCCCGAGTTACAGGATTTTAGTCGGAAAGTCTGCAAGAAGATTGTTCCAAACTGCGTTAGGTTAGACATTGAACATCCTGCTCTTTATAATTAGTAAGTATAGAATTACATTTTTTTGGAGGTTACTATGTTTAGAAGGAAAACAAATGCATATATTATTTTTATTGCTATTTTACTCGTTATTGCGGGTTGTGGAAACAAGGAGAAAGAAACTTCGAAAACAAAAGAAAACCGACTTGTCTATGCGTCGGAAACTGAATTTGAAGGGCTTAATCCGCTACTGGAAGAAACGAACCTGGATGCGCTATTATTCCGCGGTCTGATACGGTTCGATGAGAACAATGAGCCAACAATGGATATCGCTGAATCATATGAACTATCACCGGATAAGCTAACGTATACGTTTAAATTGAAAGAAGACATTACGTTTCACGACGGCGAACCACTTACTGCTGACGATGTGATTTTCACAATTGAGAGCATACTAGACGATAATAATGCTTCGTTTTTGAAGTCGGATTTCACGGAAGTGGATTCGGTGACAAAAATTGACGACTACAAACTTGAATTGAAACTTAAACGCCCATTCACGCCGATGCTTGATAAGTTAACGGCTCCAATTTTGCCCAAGCATGCTTTTGAAGGCGTTGAGATGAGGACAGCTGAATTCAATAGTCATCCAATCGGCGCGGGTCCATATATGTTTGATAAGTGGGACCGTGGCAACAGTTTAACGTTAAAAGCCTATAATAATTTTCATGGAACAAAGCCTTCTATTGAAAAAGTGATTTTTAAATTCATTCCGGATAGTAATGTCCGTGCATTGCAACTCAAGTCTGGAGAAGTCGATATTGCACTACTCGACCCGGTCCAAGTTGAAGAGTTGGAAAAAGAAAAGAATATTAAAATTTACGATATTGAATCTGCGGATTACCGCGGTATCCTTTTCAATACGACCATTGACTTGTGGAAAGATGTTGACGTGAGGCGCGCATTTAGCTATGCGATTGATCGCGCTCAAATCGTCAAAGGTATTTTGAAAGGATACGGGACAGAAGCGTATTCACCACTTCAAAAACATGCATTTAACAATGAAAATGTAGAGAAGTATGCATACGACATTGAAAAAGCAAAAGAGCTTCTAGACGGAGCAGGCTGGAAAGAAGAAAAAGATGGTTTCCGTTATAAAAATGATGAAAAATTGGCGTTTACGATTACGGCACCTGTATCGGATACAGTACGCGTAAATTTGGCGAACTATGCTGCCGAAGGATTCAAGAAAATTGGCGCTGATGTGAAAGTAGATGCGCTTGACTGGAGTGCCATTACAATCGAAGATGCAGAAGCATTCATGGTCGGGTGGGGTAGTCCGTACGATGCGGATCATCATACACATATTTTGTTCCATACGGATCAGTCGGTTTTGACGAGCTCTGGTTATAACTACGGTAGCTATTCGAATGCAAAAGTAGATGAGCTACTTGAAAAAGGCCGTTTTTCGACAGATGCTGAAGAACGCAAAGCAATTTATATGGAGTTTCAAGCTGAGCTTGCGAAGGACCCTGCATTTGCTTATATCGCGTACGAAGACGCGGTTTACGGGATTAATAAAAATCTAAGCGGTGTGAAAGAACGAATACTTGGCCATCATGGATCTGGTTTCCTCTGGAATGTTGAGGAGTGGACGTGGAATGACCGTTAAATGGATTGGGAAGCGAATGATGATGGGGATAATTGTCCTCCTCATCGTGAGCTTCCTCTCTTTTTTCATCATGCATGCAGCTCCCGGTGATCCGGCAGCGGCTTTTTACGGAGGGAATGCACAAACATTGAACGCGGCTGAAAAAGAACGAATCAGCCGTGTTTTTTCGCTTGACCGACCTGTCATTGCGCAGTATGGTACGTGGTTAGCGGAAACAGTGAAAGGGAATTTAGGTGTTTCGTATAAAGAAGGGCGGCCCGTATCGACAATTCTTATGGAACGGCTGCCAAATACATTACTTCTTTTCGGCGTGACGCTATTTTTTATTAGTATAGGTTCAATCTGGCTTGGAACGACAGCGGGCATGAAGGCTGGATCTGTGTGGGATAAAGGATTATCGACAGTCAGTATTGTGACTTCTTCAATTCCAGCGTTTTGGCTTGGTATTTTATTTATTTCATTATTTGCAGTCAAACTCGGCATCCTTCCGTCATCTGGAACAGGAGATATCGGCGGTGAAGGTGGATTTTTGGATAAATTGCGTTATCTACTCATGCCTGCAACTGTTATCATTTTGACTCACGTTGGGATTTATGCACGCTTTCTCCAAGAAAGCATCAAAGTAGAAAGCCGTAACTATTATGTAACGGTAGCACGTGCCAATGGTGTAGCGGAGCAAGTCATTCGAAAAGGGATTTTGCGCAATGCATCTATTCCCTATTTGAATTATATCGGGATGACCATTCCTTCATTTGTTGGCGGGTCGATTATCGTAGAATCGCTCTTTTCATGGTCGGGACTTGGTCAACTAACCGTAAAAGCGGTGGTTACGAAAGATTTCCCATTGTTGATGGGTGGTATTTTACTAACGGGTTTAATCGTTGTCATAAGCCTTTTCGTTATTGACCTCATTACGTATTTATTGAATCCGAGGCTACGGAAAGGGGATGTGCGATAAATGAAATCAAAAAAAGCATTGATTTTTTGGTGCGTTGTCCTCGGCGTTATCATAATCCTAACTACTTTTGCAAGCTTCCTTTCATCGTATGAACCAAATGACATGAATCTCGATAAAGTATACGTCTCCCCTGGGGAAGGTCATCTGTTAGGAACTGATCATCTTGGACGCGATGTCTTTTCACGTCTTTTAGAGGGCGGTAAAGTAACGCTAACTGTTGCAAGTATTTCTGTACTAGTATCGCTTGTTATGGGTGTTCTATACGGCGGAATTAGCGGCTATATTGGTGGATTCGTCGATACTGTTATGATGCGGTTTTTAGAAGCGCTCATTACGATTCCTTCGCTTATTATTATTTTAGCGTTTCAAGCATTCATGCAAGGCGGAATGTGGAGTATGGCTCTCATTATTGGCGTTACAGGTTGGTTGGTTACCGCACGTATCGTTCGCTCTGAATTTATTCGATTGAAGGATGCGGAATTTGTGAAAATGGCGATAATGTTCGGAACACCGATGTGGAAAATTATCTTTAGTCATATGCTTCGCAATAGTATTCCGGCTATATTCGTTGTTACATTGTTTAACTTTGCAGGAGCTATATTCATTGAAGTGTCGCTTAGTTTTCTGGGGATTGGTGTACCACCAGCGATTCCATCATGGGGTAATATGTTGTACTATGCGCAAAATGATATCCTAATTGGGGCTTGGTGGATTGGATTGTTCCCAGGCATAATGATTTTCATTACAATACTTGCGATTAACTTTATCGGTGAAGCGTTGAAAGATCCGGAACGGAGGCGTTTAAATGCTTAGGGTACATCAATTGTCGATTGATATCGATGGTAAATCGATTGTGCGTAATAGTTCGTTTTCTGTTCCACTCGGAAAGATTACTTCCATTATTGGTGAAAGCGGCAGTGGGAAAAGTATGACGGTTTCCGCACTGCTCGGAATAGTGCCAACGGGAGCGAAGGTAACTGGACAGGCTATATTTAACGATAAAAACTTGATTACGGTTTCGGATAGAGAAATGATGGACATTAGAAAAAAACACCTATTTACAATTTTTCAAGATGCGGCGAACAGCTTTAATCCCTCTGTAAAGATGAGGCATCAACTTTTTGAGTTTTCGGGAAGGAAAACGGGCGATACAATTGAAGAATTTCGAGTGAAGATGGAGGGCATTTTGGATGATCTTGGCCTTGCATCGGAAATCATGGAACAGTATCCATTCGAATTATCGGGCGGTATGTTGCAACGATGTATGATTGCGTGCGCACTGTATATGGAACCGGCCCTTTTAATTGCAGATGAACCCACTTCTGCACTCGATATGGTGCTACAAAAGGAATTCATTGGGCTGCTAAAGCGATTGAACGAGCGGCATGGAACAACAATTCTTCTTATAACGCACGACTTGGATATCGTTGCAGAGGCGGCACATGACATGGTTGTTATGCGTCATGGTGAAGTTATTGAAACTGGCAGTGTGGTGGAGGTATTTGATTGTCCTAAGCATCCTTACACGAAGCTTTTGTTGGATAGTAGGTTTTAAAGGAATGGAGGTGTGACGGTGTTAGTGATGGAAAGTGTATCAAAAAGGTATGGTAGTGGAACTAAAGCGAAAGAAGTCCTTCGTGCAATCAGTCTCACAGTTGGAGAAGGTGAAATCGTTGGGCTTGTCGGGGAAAGTGGAAGCGGGAAAAGTACGCTGACACGTGTAATTATGCAACTTGAAGCGCCTGATGACGGAACAATTTTATTCAATGGTTCGCTCGTCACGAGGCAGTCCCGAAAAGCATTTTACAAAGGGTGCCAACTCATCTTTCAAAACGCATCGGCTGCCCTCAATCCATTATGGACTGTACGTGAAATCTTGATGGAACCGCTTCGTAATAAGAAAGGGGACCGGGATGCTCATATTCGACGCATGCTCTGCAAGGTAAAGTTAACGGAAGCTCATTTACATAGACGTCCTTCCGAACTGAGTGGTGGAGAAAGGCAACGTGTTAACTTGCTCAGATCAATTCTCGTTGAACCTAAACTACTCGTATGTGATGAAATCATTTCCAGTCTGGATCGATTGATTCAAAAAGAAATTATTGATTTACTAATAGAACTTAACCGTGAAACCGGCATGGCCTTACTTTTCATAGCGCATGATTTGCAAGCTGTTGCGTATATGTGTGACCGGCTATATGTGATGAATAACGGGGAGATTGTCGATGAAAGTGTGAAAGTGGAAGGTAGATTCGATTTTACACATCCGTATTCGGTAAGACTTTTTGGGGCGGAATTTAGGAGAGGATAAAAGGGGGGAAACGGTGTAATTTCATTTTACTAAAGAAAGGTTCGGGAATAGATCACTCGGGCTTTTTTTGTATGAAAAAATAAACCCGTTGCTTCAATGGAAGCAACGGGTTCTAACTAGTATTACTTACTTTTATCCGTATCTAAAATGTTGAATATGATTTGTGCATGGTCTGTATTATCGAGTAACCCGGCAAAACGATCTTTAGATGGACCGAAAGCATACACAGGTACGTCTTCACCAGTATGTCCACCTGTTGTCCAACCTGTATAAGAACGCTTGTCAAAAATTGATTTGATTGCGTTATTGATATCACTCGCTTTTTCACCAGCAGTTTTAACAGATTCGATTTCAACTTCTGTCAGTGGTAATAACTCTTGATCAATATAGCTTTTTAAGGTTTTCTCGACATCAGCACCATTAGCAATTTCATCTGCCATGAAGGACGGTGTCCGTTTTGCGGCTTTGATTGTATCAGTGAGCCAGTTATAATTACCGTCTGCACCTATAGAAAATCCACCTGTAGAATGGTCAGCAGTTGCTACGACTAGCGTATGCTTATCTTTTTTTGCAAATTCAATAGCTGCATTAAATGCTTTTTCAAAGTCTTCCATTTCGCTCATTGCACCAACAATGTCATTATCGTGGCCAGCCCAGTCAATTTGGCTACCTTCTATCATAAGGAAGAAACCATTGTCATTTTTACTTAAGCGATCGATTGCTGTAGTAGTCATTTCTTCAAGTGAAGGGATATCATCTGGACGATCAATCATTTTGGGAAGACCGCCAGTAGCAAATAACCCTAGAATTTGATTATTAGTATCCTTTAACAGTTCATCTTTAGTGGTTACATAGCTAAATCCATCTTTTTTAAAGGATTCTGTAAGATTCACATCTGAGCGCTCAAAATTTGATTTCCCACCGCCTAGGAGGACATCAATTTTATGCTCACCATTGATTAATTCATTGTTATAATCATCGGCAATTGCATCCATATTTTTACGGTTTTCATTGTGAGCACCGAATGCAGCAGGCGTTGCATGAGTAATTTCTGAGGTAGCAATAAGTCCAGTCGATTTGCCTGTTTCTTTTGCAGCCTCTAAAACAGTTTTTACGTTAGATTTGTCGTTATCCACAGCAATTGCGGCGTTATATGTTTTTACACCTGCAGACATTGCAGTTGCAGCGGAAGCGGAATCTGTTATTGTTTGTTCAGGATCTTCTGGGTAAGTCATTTGCTGACCAACGAGGTAGTTGTCAAACGCTGTCTTCTCAACAATAGGTGTAGTAGGATCATCTTTCAAGTAACGATAAGCGGAAGTATAGGATACGCCCATTCCATCACCAATGAGGAAAATCACATTTTTGATTTCTGCATTGTTGTTTAGTTCTGCTTCATTTGCCTGGGCGCTTGGATTAGTGATTGCACCACTCCAACTTGCGACCAAAACAGTAGAAAGAACTGCGATGGGGATAACTTTTTTAAAGAACTGCTTTTTCATCAATGTAAAACCTCCTATTTAATCTACTATCCAATTTAACTATAAAGTGAAGTTGTTAATCTAACATGAAGGACATGTAAATTTGTGTTAATAGTTTGTAAAGAAATGAAAGGTTGTGCAATCGATCTTAAATGATGAGATAGGAATGTCCAGTGGCGTTGTAACAAAGGATCTAATATTTAATCTACAGAGGCAGTCGAGTATAGTTTTGCCTTTGAAGGACGGATGTTAAAAAGAAACAGTGTAATGGAAATCACCAACATCACAAATGTCCCTACAATGACAACATACTGAATAGAAATGAGTTGAGCTGCCACGCCAGCTATGGTCGTTGCAAGTATGATTAAAACAGCTTCAATTAATCCGTAAATACTTCCGACTCTCCCCATCACATCGACTGGGATATTGTTTTGGTAAAAGGTATGGAAGCCTGTATTCGCAAAGGCCAGAGAAAAGGAAAGAATGAAAAACCCAATAGCTGCCATGAAAAAGATGGTGGAAAAAGCGTAAACAATATAGCCGATAGAAACGAATAGGGAGCCTAAACCAATTAACAAAGAAGTCGATGATTTAGTGGCAATCATCGTATTAATAATTGCGCCCATTACGATCCCCGCTCCCGCTATGCTGACTAAAAAACTATATTCACTATCCGATAAAGAAAGGACCTCTTTAGCAAATGCCACTTCAAGTGAGTCAATAGCTGTAGCCATGACCATTACACAGCCAAAAAGAAAGTAAATGAACATGATATAGGCGTAGCGACGACTAAAATTCAACACAACAGTCCAATCTTGCTTCACTACTTCAAAAGATATTTTTTCATTTGTACTATTAAACTGTATGTGTTTTTCGAGGTTGGGCATCATGATAGTGACTAATCCTGATAATAATAAAGCGATTGCGTTCATGTAAATGGCAAAAATGGGTGTGCCGATGATAAATAACAATCCCGCTATAGCTGGCCCAATTAGAAAGCCTCCAGAATCGATTAAACTGCGTAATGAATTAAACCGTTTTCTATCCTTAGGGGGAATTAGTTTTGTAATATAAGTCATAGATGTCGGGTCGAATATAGAGCGTGCTATATTGATTAAAAAAACGACTAGATAGATCGACCAAAGAGAAGAAAGAAAAGATAAGGTAGCGATAAATACCGCACTAACCAGGTTAAGAGTGACCATTAAATTACGTTTATTTAACCGGTCTATGACGCTGCCTGACCAAAAATTTGTACATAACGTAGCCAAAGGTTTAAGGATATAAAGGACAGCCACTGCAAGCGGAGAACCTGTTTTCTCAAGGATAATCAAATTAAGCGCAATTAAATAAATCCAGGCGCCCACATTAGAAATGCCAATTCCAGCTAACAACATTAAAGGATATTTCCAAGATTCAACTACGTTCCCAAGCCTCATTTTATTTTCCTCCTCTATCATTCATTTTTTGACAATAAAAAAATCCCACCCCCAAGACCTTAAGTCTTGAGGACGAGATTGTATCAATCGTGGTGCCACCCCAGTTTATTACGATGTTTCCATCGTAACCTTATCAGGTACGGCAAATAGATGCGTATACCCTGGCTCTATAACAGGAGCTCCTGTCACTCTATCCCCATTGCTGGTTCCGGAGTGATGCTCAGAGACTTGTTTCGATAACGCATTCTTACTCCTTTTCAGCAACCGGAGCTTTCTGCAAAGAATGAACGTTAGCTACTCTTCTCTTCGACGCATTTGATTTTTATAGATAATAGCACTCTTAGGATGAATTGTAAATAGAGAATTCAATCTCATTTGTTAATAAAATTAGGGGAAATATCGTAATTTAGGACTGATAATACGGGCTATATATGTTGAATTAAAGAATTTCATTGAATTTACTGTGGCGCTCAATAAGGAGAGAGTTTTAATTCGGGGTGTGGATTGTTGAACGCTTGGCGCTTTGGGGATGCCTTTGCCGCGCCTTCGTGGTAGCCGAAGCGATAAGCCACTGAAAAAGTTCTTTTTTATAGTAAGAACTAGTTGATTGTAGTGAAGAGCGGCGACTCCAGCGGGAACAGCGCGAGCTGAAGACCCCGCAGGAACGCAGTGACGAGGAGGCTGAAGCCGTGCCCGCGGAAACATACTAACATTAGTAGTACAAACCAAGGCCACGGTTTGTGCTACTATTTTTATATAGTAGAAGTGAAGGGAAGTCGTGCGGACGCTGGAGTCTTAGAACTCGTATAAGGAAACCGACTCACTTCACATCCTTATTTGAATCAGTTTAGTATGTTGGATCCTTGAGATCGTGTATAAGAAAGTGGAATCGATAAGGCACTGTGAAGGACTTCTATAAGAAACAAACAGGAGGAAGAAATATGGAACAAGTAATTGCTTTTGATGTAAGTATGGGAAAAAGCACAATGGTTGTATATGATCGCTATCAATGCTGTCAATATGAAGGTGAATTGGAACACACACCATCAGGATTCCAATCTTTAAAGGAACGTATCGATTCATTAAGAGAACAGGATGGTCAACCCCCTGCTATCGTTTTTGAAGCTACTGGAGTGTATTCACAAGGGCTTGAAAACTTTCTGCAGGAACAACACTATTCGTATAGCCGCCTCAATCCTTTGGAGGCCAAGATGCAGACCGCATCGATGCGCAGACAGAAGACGGATATCGGCGATGCCCATGAATTGGCTAAATCACATTTTAACTTCGTGCGGCGCGAGACATATGTACAAGATGACTATTTTGAACAGATGCGGGCGTTAGGGCGCTACTATGAGGATTTAGAAAATGAAAGCAGGAATCATCACAATCGCTTACACGCTTTCCTTCAGTTAAGTTTTCCGCTACTGGATAAAGTATTTTCTAGGAACTCGGTCCATTTTTTAAATATTGTGCAGCTTTATCCACACCCGGCATGTTTACGTAGTCTGACAAAAGAGGATTTACGCAGGCAAATTAAGCAGGCAACCCGTAAGAATATATCTGAACAACAAGCGGAGGAGAAGATGACCTTATTACTCGTCGCCGCAGAAAACTCCTATTCCGCAATCAAGCCTGAAGATGTACGCTTCCAACACTTGAAGCGCTATGCCAAACGTATTCTAGAACTGGTCAAACAGAAAAAAATATCATTAGACAAATGGTGGATTTATCGAAGGAACGTGCAGATTTTCAAGTGCTCGTGTCATTTCCAGGAATAGGAGAAAATACAGCAGTTAGAATTATTGGGGAGTTAGGCGACATTCGCCGCTTTAAGAACAACAAACAGATCAACGCATACGCAGGAATCGATATTCAACGCTATCAATCCGGCAAGCTTCACTATCAGGACCGAATCAATAAAAGAGGAAATAGGAGGTTGAGAAAAATCCTCTATTTCATGGTAATGTCAATGATCTCACTACGGAAAAAAACTAAGAATCGGATTGTAGATTATTATGACCAATTAAAAAAACAACCTCAGAGTAAGCCTCATAAGGTTGCGGCGATTGCCTGTGTGAATAAGTTCCTGAAAGTCGCATTTCACCTTATTCAACACGATATCCTCTATGATTACGAATCAGCCTCGGCTAATTCGTAAGAAGATAACTCAACTATAGCACAGATGACCTTGCGAAAAAACAGTTTATCGTTAGGTCTATTTGGCATGCGGTTACAGTAGGTTGACTTTGAATTGGACAAAGGAACTGATGAAAATGTCCCTTGCCGTTTTTTAACGCTCCCTATTCTGTGATGATTTTCAGGAGTTTAGGACAGTTCGCTATTATTTCTTTTAAAAAACTTGACTAATGGTAAGAAAGCGTCCGCTCGGAACGGAAATCAACGGGATTGAAGAAAATTATACTTTTTCAGTGCCCTGGCTTATCGCGGGAGGCATCCACAAAGCGTCGAAGCGGTATTAGCGGGAACTCCAATTCGTTCCAAGTATTAGGACTTTTCATCGGCCTCCCAAAAACCCTTGTAAAGCTCATACGCCGTATTCATTTGTTCAACATATATAGATAATTTTGGACCCAGTTAACTGGGAACCATCCTCATACAATAAATGAACGCTCACTTTTGTATGGAGGTGATCTTATCAACCTATGGATCGATATATCCACAAGGAAACACCGATTAAAACTTTACGATGGTCATCACTTAATGAAAATATATCCGATTGCGGTAGGGAAAATGGTCACAGCGACGCCAATGGGGACATACAGAATTATAAACAAACAAAGCAATCCTGGTGGACCTTTCGGGGCTTTTTGGATGGGGTTATCAAAACCTCATTATGGGATACATGGCACAAATAATCCTTCATCTATTGGGAAAAGCGTGTCACATGGATGTATCCGAATGCATAATAATGATGTGCTCGAGTTATCTTCAATGGTCCCTGTTGGAACAACTGTTCATATTCATAAATAAAACGCGGTTTAATCGCTCAAAAACCCGGCACCCAAAACGATTTAAAATCGGTTTGGGTACCGGGTTTTTGTGTTGTCTATTAAACTTTCTTTATCTCTGTTGTTTTATGATCGACTGATTTGAATTCAATTCAAATGTTCCAAAAACAAGGCGGATCACTCATATAATTTTCTCGTATAGGTCATCTTAAAAACATGAAAAATTTAATTATAAAGTAAAATTAAAAGAACCATGAAACTCAATATGATGAACGTCTGAATAAGCCAATTTAAGGGAAAACTCTTAGATTAATTTTTTATTTTCAAATAATTCATTGACAGTGAGAATTGTTATCAGTAGAATGGAAACCACTGAGAATGATTATCATTATTAATTGGGAGTGTGGAAAATGAAGAAGGTATCATTACTTTTATTATCTGTACTGTTGTTACTCGTTTTAGCAGCATGTGGTACGGAGAATGGTAAAGCAGCAGTGAAAGAAGAGGAACCAAAAGATAAGGAGAAAAAAGAAGAGGTAACGTCAGCTATTGAAGTGACAGATGCATCGGGTGAAAGTATTACGTTTGAAAGTGCTCCAGAATCTATTGCAGTTTTAAATTCAGGAGACTTAGATATTTTACTAGCATTAGGTGCTAATGTGACTGGCCGTCCAACGGCAAGTGGACCTGTTTCAAAAGAAGTAGAAAGTATTACGGAAATCGGTAATCCACATCAGCCAAACTTTGAGAAATTAGCGGAAGTTCATCCAACTGTTTTAGCCGCAGCAATGAGTTTCAAGCAACATGCTGAAAATATAGAACGACAAGGAACGAAGGTTATTTACACTAAAGCAAATTCAATCGCTGATATTCAAGAAACGATTCGTCTATATGGACAACTATTTCAAAAAGAAACAGAAGCTGAAAGTATGAATAAAACGATTACGGAAGAAGTAGAAAATAGCGAAAAAACCAATTCTGATCCAGTGAAAACACTATTGGTATATGGTGCGCCAGGTACGTATCTAGCGGCTCTTCCAAACTCTCTTACAGGTGATTTATTGGAAAAAGCGGGTGGAGAAAATATTGCATCCGATTTTCCACAAGAAGAGAATTATCCGCAGTATGCGAGTTTAAGTGTTGAAAAGATTATCGAAAGAAATCCAAAAGTTGTGATGCTGATTACACATGGCGATCCAGAAGGGGTAAAAGCGGCTTTTGAAAGTGAAATGGAAAAGAATGCAGCTTGGAAAAATCTTGATGCAGTAAAAAATGGCAATGTATTTATTTTACCTTCACATTTATTTGGTTCAAACCCAGGTACAAAAGTAGTAGAAGCACTTGAGGTGATGAAGGAAAATCTAGCGGCGGTTAAATAAAATGGAAGCGGTAGAAGTTCAAGTATCTAAAAATGTTCATCCACTCGCAAAAAAACGAACAATTGTAGTTATCTCTTTTAGTATCCTTCTTGTACTTGCGTGTACGGTAAGTTTAATGATTGGGCCTGTTTCATTTACATTCAGTGAAGTTTGGAGTGGTCTTTTTCACTCAGATGATTCATTGGCTAGACGAATTATATGGGAGTTACGTTTCCCACGGGTTTTAATCGGAATGATTGTCGGAATGTGTCTCGCGGTATCTGGTGCTATTTTACAAGGCGTAATGAAAAATCCACTAGCTGATCCGGGAATTATAGGGGTGTCGTCTGGAGCTGGTCTCGCCGCAACGACTATTATGATTATCTTTCCGGCGTATATCCTATTCTTGCCTTTAGCGGCTTTTATAGGGGCTCTCATCACTGCGCTCATTATTTATGCATTCTCTTGGAAAGGTGGCACTTCACCTGTACGTATTATATTAGTCGGTGTAGCCATTAATGCCGTAATTGGTGCGTTCATGAGTGCACTCATGCTGTTATATAGTGACCGCGTGCAATCAGTTCTTCCATGGCTAGCCGGTGGCATTGGGGGCGTGGGGTGGATTCAATTCGAAATGATTATTTATTACGCGGTTGGAGCGCTTGTATTATCTTTGTTTGCAATCAGGCATATTCGCATTTTAAGACTTGGTGATGAAGTTGCAAAACTGCTTGGCCACAATGTTGAAAAAAGTCGTTTTTTCCTAATTGTTCTTAGTACACTTCTTGCGGGAATAGCTGTAAGTGTAGCCGGTTTAATAGGCTTTGTTGGGCTTGTTGTGCCACATATATTAAGAATTATGATTGGTGGAGATTATCGCTATTTACTGCCTGCATCCGCACTTGGCGGAGGGTTGCTCGTTGTATTGGCTGATACAGTTGCACGGAGTGCTTTTAATCCAATCGAGTTGCCAGTTGGGATTTTGTTGGCATTCTTAGGCGGCCCATTTTTCTTATATATGATTCAGAGAAGGAGGGACTCATTTGCTTCTAACTAAAGATGTCGCATTCGAACATTCTCCTTCCTTTCAGTTACAAGCGATTGACTTACACATAAAGGAAGGTGAAATCGTCAGCTTAATAGGTCCAAATGGGTCTGGTAAATCGACATTGCTCCGACTTGTTTCACGTCTTATAACTCCGAAAAGTGGTGAAGTAATCCTAGATGGACAAATGATTGGTTCAATGAAAAGTCTGGATGTCGCAAAAAAACTTGCCATGCTACCACAAATGCAAGATCATCAACTCGATTTGACGGTAGGCGAACTCATCGAATTTGGAAGGTATCCACATCGGGGGGCTTACGGTAAGTTGACAAAAGAAGATGATGAAATCGTTCAATGGGCGATGGAGGTTACCAGGTTAACTCGATTTAAAAACCGGACGTTACAATCACTTTCTGGTGGAGAAAGGCAACGGGCGTGGATTGCACTGGCTGTTGCCCAGCGCCCAAAGATTTTACTGTTAGATGAACCAACAACATTTCTTGATATATCACACCAATTAGAAGTGATGGAGCTTGTCGAAGAGTTAAATACAAAGTTTGGCATGACTGTTGTAATGGTCTTGCATGACATCAACCAAGCAGCACGTTATAGTGATCGCCTTGTCGTTTTAAAGGATGGGAAGGTTCAGTACGATGGTATTCCGCAATGCGTGTTATGTAGGGAAATGTTTCAATCTATTTTTGAAATAGATGCAGATATCTATAAGGACAACGGAAAACCATTTTTCACACCAATAAGGTTACGAAAGGAAGAAGTTATATGAGAAAAGGGCCACTTAGCAATGAGTTGGTAAGGGCGTTTATTATTGCTGCACATGGAGATTTTGAAGAGGTAAAGAGATTAGTAAAGCAAGAGCCAGCGCTTCTTCATTCCATTACGAACTGGGGAGGTGACGATTGGGAAAGTGGGCTTGGGGCAGCAGCCCATACAGGTAATCGTGAAATTGCAGAATGGCTACTCGAACGTGGTGCACGAATGGATATCTTCGCGGCAGCGATGCTTGGCGAACTAAGTATCGTGAAAGCAATTGTTGCTATACAGCCTAATGTCATTGCGGCTCCAGGTCCGCATGGTATTGCACTGCTTCGACATGCGCAAATGGGTGGAGAACCTGCACGGACTGTATATCAGTATCTAGAGTCTTTAACACTGAGGGAGGAAGTTGAATTATGATGAAAGCAGTAAATACAATCCGTATCAAAAAAGGAAACGTAGAAGAGGTTCTTGCACGTTTTCAAACACCGAAATCTGTTCATACATTTGAGGGATTTGTTTTAATGGAAGTATTGAAAAAAGAAAATAGTCCGGAATATGATGAGTTGAAAATCTGCACTACATGGGAAGAAAGAAAGTTTTTTGATGAATGGTTGGGTAGCAGAGCATCTCAAAAAACGCATGATAAGAAAAATGAACAAAAATCAGCGGATAATCCAATCATAAGTTCACAACTGACTACCTTTCAAGTGGCAATTCAGCACAAACCTGCAAAGCAGGAGGTTTGAATTTTAGTGGATGACGGTCACCAAGACAATTATGAAATAAACACAGTAATTTATAAAACAGCCTTAAATCGATTATGATTTAAGGCTGTTTTTATGCGTATTAATATAAATACTATCCTATTCTACCGCTATTATTAACGGGATTTGTAAATTTTTCATTTTGTCTGCTGACTACTTGTTTTGGAGCATCTTGTCTCGCTTTAGGGACCAAAAACATGATTGCTATTAACGCAAGTACTGCGAATATAACGTTGGTAATAATTCCGGCAGAGGCTGCCTTTTCAATATTGCCCGTCATCGTCATTGTACCGTACACGGTGGCAGATATGGCAACGCCAAAGGAGCTGCCGAGAGAACTCGCCATTTTGTAAATACCTGACGCTGAACCGACTTTATCTTCAGGGGCACTTGATACAGCTGTGTCAGTGGACGGTGTTGCATACAGCCCAAGTCCTACACCGAACAGGATAAATCCGAAAAAGACAACGATGATATAAGCTGTGTCCGGTAAAAATGTCAAAGCCATTAACCCGATGCCAATTGCCGCCAAGATAGAGCCTGCCATCATTGGTAATCTAGCACCGGTTCGTTGCAGTACTTTTTCACCGACACGGATCATGACAAGGACTGCCACTAAATAGCCAATTGATAGCATACCTGATTGAAACGCCGTGAAGCCTCTTCCGACTTGCACATATGTATTTGCTACAACGAGCGTACCAGCAACCGCGTTTAATAAGAAGTTGGAGATGGTAGCACCCGTATACGGTTTGTTTTTAAATAATTTAAAATCAATCAAAGCATGTAATTTACCTATTTCTATTTTGATGAAGAATAGCATTCCAACTAGCGTAGCGACAATTAAACTTAATGTGAGCGGGCTTGTCCATCCGAAATCTGCACCGCGCGTAATAACCACGTTTAATGCAATCATCGTTAAAACAAATACAACTAAGCCGGTAAAGTCGAAACGGGAAGAGCCTTGCTGTTCAACTTTGCTTTCGGGGGTATCTTTGATCAAAATCATAGCCAAGATGGCGAAAATAATTGAGAAAACAAAGATCCATCTCCAACCCATAGAAGTTGCGATAGCTCCTCCTGCAAATGAACAAACACCCGAACCACCCCAAGACCCGATAGACCAATAACTAAGTGCACGTTGCCTTTCAGCCCCTTCATAGTACGTTCTCATCAATGCAATCGTTGCTGGCATAATACAAGCAGCCGATAATCCTTGGATGATCCGTCCGATAATTAACAGCGCGGCCCCATTCGTAAATACGAGGCAAAGTGAGCCAATGATACTTAATATGAGTCCGAAATAGGTCATTTTCTTCCGACCAAATTTATCAGCAAGCCCGCCTGCTGCCACGACGAAAATACCTGAGAATAAAGCGGTCAAACTGATTGCAATATTAAGTACACCCAGTGAAATTCCTAGATCCGATTGGATTGCGGGAACAACATTGACCATGGATTGCGCGAAAAGCCAAAACGTTATGACACCAAACACGATTCCTGTAATCATTTTATTCGTACCTTGATAGCTTGTGGTCATGATCTTCCTCCTCAAAATAGAAAGCAGCTTTCGTGAGAGTTTTATCTCGTCTATCAAAATTTAATGTTTTACTACTTTAGCATAGTAAAGCGGCGGGGTGAAGAAGAAAAACGTGGTTTTTTTATTTTAAAATGATTGCCAATTGTGCGACTTGTAGGTAGTATCAATATTTCAACCTCTTGAGTAGTCGTTTACCATAAGTAAAACAAAGATAATCCCTGATGATGTCGCAAATCTTGAAATATGGGAATGGATAAAATGATTCAAAATATGGACACAATTTAATAATAGTATAATTAAATCGTTATGATAACCAAAGTGAATCAAGTTCATTGTTCGGGTTTTGTGAATAAATATAAATATTTCATTATATTTTATATGATTTTATTGCGTTAGTTAGAATATATCCTATCATTAGGTAAAATTCAATACCAATTGTTCGTCTTTTTTGGGCTGATGTAAATTTGGAATAGTTCAGCTATATATACTGTATAATGATTTTGAGAGGTTTAAATACATATTTTGGGTTATTTGGTCATGGGGATGGAAGTTTATATGTAGGAGGGGATTCACCAAGTCCCAGACAATGAGGAGGAGTTACGGAATGAATAAAATTATGGTCATCGGGGTGTCAGCGGGTGCTGGAAAATCAACGTTTGCACGTCGATTGGGCGAATTGACTGGAATCGAAGTAACACATTTAGATTGTTTGTATTGGAAACCGAATTGGGTGGAAGCCCCGCCTGAAGTATTTTCAGCAGCTCAACAACAAGTTGTCCAAAATGAGCAATGGATAGTAGAGGGGAATTATTCAGGGACATTCGATACTCGAGAGCCGCATGCAGATACCGTTATTTATTTGGAGCTCCCTCTCCGTGTCTGTTTGTACCGTGTATTAAAGCGAAGAGTACAATTCCATGGGAAAACGAGGAATGATATTGGTGAAGGTTGTAAAGAGAAGATTGATAAGGCGTTTCTGAAATTCATCCTCACAACATATGGGGCACGAAAAAGGAAAATGCTAGAGCGAATACAACGCTATGCAGGTGAAGGGAAGAACGTACATTATTTGAAAACACCTGCGCAGATTGAAGGGTTTTTAAAAACGTATATAAAAAAGTAAAACAACAAATAAGAAAGTATAAGTTTTCGACCCGGAACAATGTCTAGCTCCGGGCGCCAGGCGCTCGGAGTCAAAAGTCGATCTAGCTAGGAAAGAATGAACTGTATCCTTCTGGGGCAAAGGAACGTCGCTCCACTGTCCCGTCTTATGTCTGTCGCATCTTAGAGGGCGCCTGCGCTTTTCTTAATGTTCAAAAACCCTCGTGTTATAAACAGCTCAGAGTTATGAAATTGATTAAGGTTAGAAACTTTGGGAATTTGTATACGAACTGTTTCACTATAATAGCTTATTAAACAAACTATCCATATGGGGATCATTAAATGTATATAATTTTTTATCGAATTTTCCAAACTGAGAAATCGTAAGTGCTTTGACTAAAGCGCGACCTTTCAAAAGAGTTTCTTCAAATTCTCGTTCAGGATCAGATAAAATTGTGATTGCTCCACCCACACCTACAGTAGCCTGTTCGGGAGTCATTATAATCGTTCGAATGACAATATTTAAATCTGTAGTACCATTTAAGCTCAAAAATCCAATTGCTCCCGAGTAAATGCCACGAGCATTCGTCTCTAATTCGTCAATATAATCCATGGTTCGTATTTTGGGAGCTCCAGTCATCGATCCTCCAGGAAATGCTGATCGTATACAATCAATTGCTGTTAATTCCGCTCTTAACGTCCCTTTAATTGTTGAAACGAGTTGATGCACTGTTTGATAAGATTCAATAGCCATCAATTTCGGTACGTGAACACTTCCAATATCACAAACTAAACCCAAGTCATTTCGAAGAAGATCAACAATCATCAAATTTTCTGCTCTATCCTTTTCACTAGTACGCAATATTTCAGCCAATCTGAGATCGTCCTCGATATTTTTCCCACGAGCAATCGTCCCTTTAATTGGTTTAGCTTCGACCACTCGATCTTGATCAATTTTCAGGAAACGTTCAGGAGAAGAACATAGAACACTCAATTCCCCGAACTTAAGAAAGGACGAGTATGGAGCTGGATTAATATTTCTAAGAATACGATATGTTACTAATGGATTGAAATGTTCATTAATATTAATTCTATTCGTTAAGCAAACTTCATAAGTTTCACCTTCAGTAATATACTTTTTACATTCTTCTATCTTTTTTACATACTGAGCGTACGATTGACTTAATTCAAAGTTAAGTGGTGTGCGGGTATCATTGTTTGTTACTTCCACGGGTGCTATAGATGGAACGTTTTGTAGTTGCTGTTCCGTAGCGTCAAACCATTCAGAAGCGGATGTAGGGGCATTATATGGAACAATACAAACTAAATATATGCAGCGCTCTTTGTGGTCAAAGGCAATTAATCGGTCGGCTAGAATAAACAAGGCATCAGGATTTGAGGATACATGGTGTTCATTGGCACAGCATTCAGCTTTCAATTCATATCCAAAATAACCTACAAATCCGCCATTAAAATCAAACGGTAATTCATTAGAATGTTGTTGCATTTTATGGATCTCAGAATCAATATAGTTGAAAATATCTTCTGTAAGCTCAGTTTGTCCCTGTGCGTCACTAATTTGAACAAGCTGTGTTTTTGAGTCGTACTTAATCACTTTACTTAATGGTCCATTAGTTGCTCCCATAAAAGAAAAACGAGATAGGTCAGATTCGACACGACTACTATCAAGCCAAAAAGCATATGCTTCTTCAGCAAAAAAATGCTGAAAAACTTCTTCTGGTTCTACAAAATTTAATAGTTTTCTACTCAAAACCTTTACAGTGGGTAATGCAGTAGACATTTCACGAGACATGCCCCGTGGGACTATCGAAATCTCTGGGATATTTGTCAACAAGAACATCTCCTTGGAAATACTGATTTATCCATAAATAGTAGTTTTTTTATTCATTAACGAAAAATTTTCTAGTATTTGATGTCCGAATTCAGTGCAAATGGATTCAGGGTGGAACTGTACACCGCATATTGGTTTTTCAGTATGCTGCAAGCCCATTATAATTCCATCAGCAGTCCATGCTGTTTTTTGTAAACAAGTAGGTAAATCATCCTCGACAATAAGTGAATGATAGCGAACTACTTCGAATTCTTGGGGTACTCCCTTAAATAACTCAGAATCGTTATGAAAGACTTTACTTATTCTTCCATGCATTGGCGTAGGTGCTTTCACAACTTTTGCGCCAAAAGTATGGGCGAATCCCTGATGACCTAAGCAGACCCCTAAAATTGGCACTTCTGATAGGCGTAAAACATCTCGACAAACACCAAAATCTTTTTCTTTCGTTGGTGTTCCTGGTCCTGGAGAAATAATCACATTATCAAACGAAATGGATTGTAATTCGTTCCATGAATATTGATCATTCCGAACTACTATGGGTAGTTCTTCGTTTATAGAGGCAATGAGTTGATAAAGATTGAATGTATATGAATCGTAGTTGTCGATTAGCAGCGTCCTCATAACTCCCACTCCTTCTAGTACAATAGAACATCTATTTATAGAGTATACATTTTCATTTAGTTGAAACTACTCTTTCTATAATCGAGGGGTTTAGGAATACGAAAGTCGGATGAGTGTGAAAAACATGTGAATTCTTATGCTTTTTCATTAGGAGAAACTGCTTCACGCTCAATCCACTTCTGTGACCAATTTTCAATTTCTTTCATAATAGGCGTAAGAGACATTCCTTTTTCAGTTAATGAATACTCAATTCGCACAGGTGTTTCAGGGTAAACGTGGCGGATGACAAAGCCTTGCTGATCAAGATCTTTTAAACGTTCTGAAAGTGTTTTTCCACTGACACCAAGTTTGTCAGTCATTGTGCAAAAGCGCTGTGGTCCTGCCATTAATTGATACAAAATAAGGGCGGTCCAGCGTTGGCTTAGAATAGATACGGCCTTCTCGAAACGCGGGCAAAGTTCAAATTCATTCATATCATTGAAGCTCCTTTCGCCGAACATAATGTGTTGACAACTGTCATTATAACATATAAAGTTAGTTACATAAAGTAATTAACTTACTGTTATTTGGGGGGAGGAATAAAAATGAATTTTCATACAGTACCGCATACGTATACAGGGGAAGTACATCTCAACGTTTTGGACATAAATAGAGCTGTCCAATTTTATAAAGAGGTAATTGGATTTAAAGTACTTGAAGAAGCCGCGGCTAAAGTTGTCCTGACAGCAGATGGCAAGACGCCTTTACTGATTATTGAACAACCGGAAAATGTTATGCCGAAAGAGGCGCATAAATCTGGATTGTATCATTTTGCATTATTGTTGCCGAAGAGAGCCGATTTAGGGGCAATTATTAAACATTTCATCCAACAGAATGTACGAATTGGGGCTGCGGATCACCTTGTGAGCGAGGCGCTCTATTTGTCAGATCCGGATGGCAACGGAATTGAAATTTATATAGATCGTGATCCTGCTGTTTGGAGTTGGGACAATGGAAAAGTTGCAATGAGTACAGATGCGCTTGACGGAGAAAGTATTATTGCAGAAAGTGGGGAGCAGACGTGGGATGGACTTCCTGTCGGAACGGTTATGGGCCATGTACATTTACATGTAGCCAATTTGCCTGAATCGGAAACATTCTACAATGCACTCGGCTTCGAAGTCGTTACGGACTATCCGCAAGCATTATTCATGTCTAACGGGAAGTATCATCATCATATTGGCTTGAATACATGGAATGGCGAAGGTGTATCACGTCCAACTGTGGGAAGTGTCGGACTTCAATCTTACACGCTTATTTATCCGAATGAGGCTACATTGAAAGAAGCGATTACGAAAGTGGAAGCATTAGATGGAAAAGTGGAATTGAATGGTAGTGGATTTGTAACGGTGGATCCTTCCGGTATTCAAATTAATCTTAGAGTCGGGTGATTTTTTCCATCACCAGTGTGTAAATGGGCTGTCCGAATTGGGCAGTCTTTTTTCACTTGTGGGTCTTTGGGTATAGGTGAAACAGATAGTATCCAAATTGTAGTATGGAAGTATAAGTGGCGGTACTGGTTTAAAAGCTTGGACTTTTTTTGAAGGACCATATGTTTATCATTTCGTAAGGAAAAGTTGAAACTTTCTTCGACGCCAAGCGTATAACAACGTATACTTAAAATAACAATACATAATTGAAAAGGAAGTGGGATATGTGACGAAAAAGTTATGGTTTCAAGTAGGTGTTGGAATACTGCTTGCTATGCTAATTATTAAATACTTTATAGAGATTCAAGGGATTTTTTCGCCTTTAGTAATCATAGCAAAGGCAATATTCATACCATTATTACTTGGCGGAGTTCTATATTATATTACGGAACCGGTTCAACGTTTTCTGGAAAAACGTAAAGTACCAAGGTGGGGAAGCATTCTTTCGGTTATAGCGATTCTCGTAGCAGTCGTTTGGATATTCGTAGCAATTATTGCTCCTCCAGTAACGAATCAAATTAATAAATTAGTCGAAAATACGCCTACTATCGCCCAAGAAATAAATGACTTGACATACACATTACTTCAACAAAAAAGTGATTTACCACCAAAACTTGAAGATTCAATTGATAGTGCGGTTGAATCACTTCAATCCATAGCGGTTAATTTTGGGAAATGGGTTGTTCAATTTTTACAATCCTTCTTTCAAGCAATGTTCCTGCTTATATTAGTCCCGTTTTTCTTCATTTTCATCCTGAAAGATCATGAAAAGTTTGCTCCGTTCATATACAATTTCTTTTCGGGAAAACGTCGGGAATGGATCAAAAAGACCTTACATGATATCGATACTGTACTCCGTTCTTATATCCAAGGGCAGTTGTTAATCAGTTTTCTATTAGCAATTCTGTTGTTTGCAGGTTATATGATTATTGGACTGGAGTATGCACTGTTATTAGCCATTTTTGGATTGTTCATGAACCTCATTCCTTTCATTGGCCCATGGATTTCAGCTGTTCCTGCAATCATCATCGGTTTTATACAGGATCCGAAGATTGGTATTTTAGCTGCAGTCGTAATGGTGATCGCCCAGCAAGTTGAAAGTAATCTTATTACACCAAATGTAATGGGTAAATCACTGGATATTCATCCACTTACAGTCATTACTGTTATATTGGCAGCAGGTAATATTGCAGGTTTTCTCGGTATCATCGTTGCTGTTCCGGCGTATGCAGTTGGTAAAGCGATCGTTAAGAATATTTATGCAAGGCGGAAGGAAATCAAAAGCGCTGCGACGAAGACTGTTTAAAAAAGAAATAGAAGACTAAAAAAACGCTAGATAAAATCTAGCGTTTTTTCATACCATTTAATTGGAAGATGTAACCTTTTTTGGATTACACCGTCTCATTGATTAAATAGATAGGGGGGATTCTATGAAGCGAAATGTGTTTTTGGCTCTACTATTATCAGGCTTACTTGTATTTATGGCGTCCTGCAGTTCAAGCGAATCAAAGAAAGACATTCAGATGGAGAGCTCATCAACATCGCAAGATACGGCAACTACAGAGCAAGAGAATAAAGCTGAAACAGAAGAGTTAGCCAACGAACAATCTAAAGTGATCCCAACGAATAGGAAAATCATCCACAGGGCGGAATTACAGCTCAATGTGAAAAAACTTGAAAATACTCAGCTTATAATAGAGAAAAAGGTGAGTGACTATGGAGGTTATATCGTTGAATCGAATGTGCATCGGGAAAGCGAGGAAAGTATAAGTGCTCGGCTCACTGTTCGAATCCCAGAGCAGCACTTTCAAAAGTTTTTAACGGATGCCGAAGGGGAAGCGGCTGAAGTTTTGAATCGTAATGTGACCGGGGAAGATGTAACCGAACAATATATTGATCTAGAGTCCAGGGTGAAATCAAAACGAACAGTAGAGGAAAGGCTGCTCGAGTTTATGGGGAAGGCAGAAAAAACAGAGGATTTATTGAAAATATCGTCTGATTTATCCAAAGTCCAAGAGGATATCGAATTAATTGTAGGAAAGATGAAGTATCTAGAAAATCAGACGTCATTTTCTACTATTGAAATAACAATGTATGAAAATAGTGTTATTGTTCCAGGACTAGACAGTAAAAATTTAGACACGTGGGATAAAACTAAAAAACAACTTGCTACAAGTACAAATTTTATCTTTGCGACGGGTTCAGGCCTGATTGTCTTTTTCATCGGAAACTTACCAGTACTTCTACTTCTACTACTCGTAGGTATAGGGATTTATTTTGGCGTTAATAGAATGAAAAAACCTAAATAGGTTATCAAATATAACAAAAGCAGCATGTTTCAAATGCTGCTTTTTTCCTGTTTTAAGTTTGGAAATAAAGATTTTTATGTAAACTACATCCGGGATTAAACAGTGCTGAACAAGTAAGGCACTTCGATCCACAGGTCAAATACTCCGAAACAGTTAGTTCATAACCACATGCTCCACAAAGAACTGCTTTTTCACCAAACATCTCAGTTGGCCAAACGTCAGGATTGCCACAACCGTCTTCTTCATGACATTCATAGCAGGGATAGTAGGTGCCACAACAATAAAACTTTATCGCAATCAAGTCGATTTCGGAATGATAATGTGCACACCGAGTTTCTTCATCAAGAACTTTTCCTCGAACTGTATGGCCTTTGATTTGCATGTTCAATTCCTGCCCTTCATCTTCAAAAAGTGTATTGAATTATAAGTGTTGTGGGAAGGCTAATGTGAAAAAGGATTGATTTCATGTGGAATGAGTTCCCGATTATCCATACAAACGTCTGGGATGCTTTATGGGCAATACCCGCTATTCTTCTAGGAATATTCCTGTTGAAACTTTTATTTAAACTCCCTGAAAGTTGGTTTTCAACCGCGGCAACAATTATTGGACTTATCTTGTCTATTTTCATCAGTCATCCAGGTAACTTACCCGCGGGTATCTTCATGGGTTTTTTCTATGGTGGAGCGGTCAGTGGAACTATTTATTCGATGAAGATCTGGTACAATAGCTATCGCAAAAAGTAACTGAATCATGTTATTTCAATGGACAAAATCCACACTGCATGAGACCGGGTACATCCTTTGAGAAACAACATGTGGTACGGACTTCTGTATTCAAAAGTGCGGACGGCTCGCATCCTTTTAAGTAGGTGGCAAATAAAGAACGAGGTGCGATTCCTTCCCAAAGCGTGTCGTCTTTCAATATGTTGAGGTCCGCGCGTGCTTCTACGGAGGTACCTGGGTTTGCCAAAAGAACATGGTACTGCCAAAGGAGAAAACCAAAGATATTTTCCCATAACGTCAATGGAGAAATAGATGTGACGGTGCGGATTTGTCGGATGACAGCTCCGCATTCATCCTGCAGAATCCGCTTAATGACATCTCGCCGTTCCGCGTCTTCTACATATCGCCAATCCTTCGCGGATGCAAACGTACTAACAGCCAGTTTTCCGTATTCTTCTTTTGCACCAAAATGAAGTTGTTCATTGTTTCCATCCCATACTTCATCGTATGCCGCCAGGTTATAAAATTGCATCGCGGTAAACATACCGAAACGGCGCATGAAATACGATGCTGCTACAGTTCGGTTGGGGCTTCCGCTCACTGCTTGGACGACATTTAGTATATCTTCCGTTTTTTGACTATCGAGTAGCATTTTCAATGTGAATAAATTCCGTTCGGGCGAATCTACATAAATGCTGTACATATTCAGTTGTCTGAGCTGGTCCGTGGTTAAGTTTGTCATAGATCGATTATAGCGTTCTTACTAGTCAATCATCAAGTTGAGCAAGCGCTCAGTCTGCTGTATACTAATTGAATAGGCGGACTTTTATAGGAGTGAAAAAACGACGTGGAAAAACGATTGAGTGCAGAACAGTTTATTGATTTGATTGACGTAGAGGCTGATATTATTATCCCGATTGCCAATGGGGAACCTCATCGTCTACTTGATATATTGGAAGAGAACCATTCGGAATTACAGAACGTTAAGATTCATCAAATGCTGGCTCTTCGGGAGCGGGATTATATAATAGGTAAAATGAAAGGTCATCTTTCACATGTCTCCTACTTTTTAAGTGGTGCAACACGGAAGGCTTATCAAGAGGGCAAAATAGAATTAGTTCCCAACGTTTTCCATGAAGTCCCGCGCATGTTGAAAAAAGTTACGAACATGTCGATGATAATCACAGTTGCTTCTCCAATGGATGAACACGGTTATTTTTCATTGGGCACACAGGCAGACTATATTTCCGAATTCATTGGTCATTTTCCGTTTGTCTTGGAAGTGAATAAGCATATGCCACGTACATACGGTGAAAACCAAATTCATATTAGCCAAGTTGCGGGATACATTGAAAATGATGCGCCTTTATCAGAAGAAAGCTCTCCATTAATTGGTGAGAAAGATCTTAAAATTGCTGAATTTGTAACGAATGTTATTGAAAATGGGGATTCACTCCAAATTGGTATTGGAGCCATTCCGAATGCGGTTATGAGCATGTTGAAAGACCACCGTCATCTTGGTATCCACACTGAAATGCTGACAGACGGAATCGTTGACCTTGTGCAAGCGGGAGCTATCGATGGGACACAGAAATTCACACATAAAGGGAAGATTGTCGCGACATTTGCATTCGGATCACAGCGTTTGTACGATTTCCTCCATGAAAACCCTGCGGTTGAATTTTTACCTGTGAGTATGGTGAATGATCCACGTGAGATTGCGAAAGAAGAAAGAATTGTATCCATCAATGCGACGACGGAAGTTGACCTTTATGGACAATGTGCTTCTGAAACAATTGGAGGACGCTATTATTCATCAACCGGTGGACAAGCAGATTTTGCACGCGGAGCACGTTTTGCAAAGCATGGTAAAGGGTTCATCTGCATGCATTCAACAGTGAAAAACGACACCATTTCGCGCATTAAACTGCAATTGTCGCCAGGTTCTGTCGTAACGACGTCGAAAAATGACGTCGATAACATCGTCACGGAATACGGCATCGCTAGTCTGTATGGCAAATCGTTATCTGAACGTGCAAAAGCGCTTATCGACATTGCCCACCCGGCGTTCCGAGAAGAGTTAGTGTTTGAGGCGAAGAAAAACGGCATACTTTATTAAGTGAAGCAGCGTCCTTTACAGGGAGCGCTGTTTTTTTATTGTATATAAGTTGAACAAATGAATACCTATATTAATTGGGCGAAGGGACCTTACAAGGGGTAGACGAAGCGGATTTATTGCCTTATTAATACCCCTGGTAGTATATTTGGAATTGAAGTTATAGGAAGACTAGGAGGAAAATCGTATGGAATGGCTTTTTATTTTACTAATCGTTGGATTTTTTGTCTGGCGAATGATGCCCGCTAAAGGTGTACGTTCCGTTTCGACGAAGGACTTAATGGGGATGCTGAAAAATAAATCGGTGCAGTTCATTGATGTACGGACACCGGGGGAATATAAAGGACGGCATATTAAAGAATTTAAAAATATCCCGTTGAATACATTGAAATCGCAGTTGGCTAGCCTAGACAAATCGAAAGAAATCGTCGTTATTTGTCAAAGTGGCATGCGGAGTGGACAAGCAGCGAAAATCTTGAAGAAAGCCAGTTTCAAGGATGTTTCTAACGTTACAGGCGGTATGAGTGCTTGGCGTGGATAAATAGGGTTGGATATCATCCATGGGGGATTATTGCTCCATGGATTTTTTGTTGTCTAGGAAATTATAAAATCTCGTATTGAGGATAAGTTGTAAAGTTGAGAATTTACGTCTAGACTCCAGCGCTTTTCTTATGAAAAAAGGACGAAAGATGCCTCTTTATCAGCATATGCCCAACACACATTTTTAGGCAGATACATACTATTTGAATGAAGAGGTGGTGGACGTTGAAGAGAGATGATAAGGCTGTCCGATACGATCCGTTTGAAATCGAACAGCGTGAATGGAAACAAAGACAAACGAAAGAACGGTTAAAACAGCTGTTGACGATTGCCTCGCCCCTATTCCTGCTCTTTATGTGGGAATTCTTGTCGAGAACGGGAATGATTGATATCCGCTTCTTTCCGCCTCCATCTGCAATTGTGGGGACATTTTTCGGAATGATTTCAAGTGGTGAAATGGCGGGTCATATCGGCGTTTCATTGTACAGGATTCTTGTCGGATTTTTGCTAGGCGTCATACCCGGAATCATCATCGGTTTGTTAATGGGGCTTTATACGCCAATTCGACATTTTGTTTCGCCAATTGTCATGGCGCTCATGCCGATTCCTACACTTGCTTTGCTTCCAATCATTATTATTATTTTTGGAATTGGTGATTTATCGAAAGTTGTAACAATTGCTGGGAGTGTTTTTTTTCCTGTTGTCATTAATACGGCAGCTGGAGTCATTAATATCGATTCAATCTATTTGGATGTGGCAAAAAATTATGGAGCTAGTAAACTAGACTTTTTTACGAAAATTGCTTTGCCCGGTGCGATGCCGGTTATGTTGGAAGGGATTCAGATGGGGCAGGCGATTGCGCTTCTGACAATTGTCGCTGCGGAAATGATGGGTGCTACATCAGGGATTGGCTATCTAATCTGGGTTTCGTACAAAGCGTTCTTACTGCAAGAAATGTACGTTGGGCTCATCCTCATTTCGTTTTTCGGTTATCTGTTCTCGCTATTGCTACGAGGAATTCAGAAAAAGATGTTACCGTGGAGGTGAGTAGATGAGTAGGAAAGCAAAAATCATCATTCGTAATTTAACAAAGGCATTTTATAAAAAACAAGGCAGTGTTACGGCGCTAGACGATATTAATGTAACAATCAATGATGGGGAATTCGTTTGTATTGTTGGACCGAGTGGTTGCGGTAAATCAACGTTACTTCGAATCTTGGCAGGGCTTGAAACCCCGAGTATTGGTGAGTTTACGATTGCAACCGCGACGGATGGAGAGGATCGACCATTGCAATCGATGGTGTTTCAGGAAAAGGGTATCATTCCATGGCTCACTGTCGAGAAGAATGTAGCGTTCGGACTCAAAATGCGTCATTTGCCGAAAAAACTTATAAAAGAGCGTACTACGTATTATTTGAAAAAGACCGGTCTAGAAAAATTTTCAACCCTTTATCCGAAAGAGCTATCAGGGGGCATGAAACAACGGGTGAGTATTGCGCGTGCATTTGCCAATGATCCGGAGATCCTGTTGATGGATGAACCGTTTGGTGCACTTGATGAGCAAAATAAATTTATCTTGCAGGAAGAGTTGCTGTCGATTTGGTCGGAAACGGGGAAGACGATTCTATTCATTACCCATAGTATTGATGAAGCGTTATTGCTAAGTGATCGTATTTTACTGATGAGTTCGCAGCCGGGTAAAATTATTCAAGAAATTATTGTCGATATGCCACGTCCGCGCAAAATTGAAGACATACGAGAAAACCCAGTTATGGCAGGGCAATTCGTGGAAATATGGAAGCACTTGCAGGAAGAAGTACAGCGTTCAAGACGAGAAGATGGATAGAAAGGGAGAGGTTCGATGGCAAAGTGGATGAAAAACGGATGGTTGTTGTCGTTATTCGCGATAGCGCTAATCGTTGGTGCCTGTTCTCCTAAAGAGACGGCGAAACCGGTAGTAGAAGATGAAAAACCTGAAGAAGTAGCTACAGTTAATCCTTCTGGTGATTTGGCACCGCTTGAAAAACGTGAAAAAGTTGTCATAGCGGAAGATGGGGCGGCCTCTGGTGCAGGTTTTTATATTGCAAAAGAGAGAGGATACTTTGAAGACTATAATATCGAAGTAGAATTTGCTCAGTTTGCAAACAGTGATGACATGCTTCCGGCATTAGCGGCTGGCGAGGTGGATATTGCGGGAGGCGTTTCGACTGCATCTTTCTTCAACGCGATTGCACAGGGAATTGACGTGAAAATTATTGCAGATAAAGGACATAACGTGCCAGGGAAGTCGTATTTTACTCTCGTCATAGGTAATCATATGGTTGACGTAATAAAAGACTATAAAGATTTAAAAGGCAAGAAAATTGCAGTGTCATCACTTAACTCAATTGATTGGTATATCTACGATGAAATGCTTAAATACGCTGGATTAACCGAAGATGACGTTGAATTTGTCCTTATGGGTGATTTTGGTAGTATGCTTGGCGCAATTAGCAGTGGAACAATCGATGCTGCCGTAAATATCGAACCGCTTATCACACAAGGTGTTGAAAAAGGGTTCCACGTCCGATTTGGGGATGCAACTGATTATGCGCCGGAATCTCAAATTGCATTGGTTCTTGGATCACCAGACTTCATGAATAAAGAACAAGATGTTTCGTTACGCTTCATGGCGGCTTATTTGAAAGGCGTCCGCGATTACAACGATGCGTTTATCAAAAATGAGGGAAAAGATGAAATTATCGACATCATGACGAAGCATACAGCATTAAAAGACCCGGCTCTTTGGGAGAAAGTGAACGTCACTGGCCTTGATCCTGATGGCAAGATGTTCATCGATGATATTAAAAAGCAATATGATGCGTACAAAGCAAATGGTGCTATCCGCGGTGATATTGATTTTGATAAAGCGATAGATACCTCGGTAACGGAAAAAGCGGTCGAGACGATTGGAGAATATGTACGGTAATTAGGTTTGCTGAATCGTTAGCAAATATGGAATAGCTCACAACTTCATTGGTTGCGGGCTATTTCTTTTTCACGAATGTAAGTCTTGAAACGATGTGGTTTTTATAGATGCTTGGGAGGGCGTAAACGCAACCTTAGTTTGTCAGTTAATTTAAAATGCGATATACTGGTTTTATGGAAAAAAATAATATAAAACAAATTATTCGACCGACATTAAAAGACCAAATATACGAGTCGCTCAAAAATGCAATTGTCAATTTAGAATTGCAACCAGGACAGCGATTGAATGACAATAAACTTGCGGAACAATTTGCAGTAAGTAGGACTCCGGTGAGAGAGGCATTGAAACGACTGGAAGATGAAGGACTCGTCGAAGCATTCCCGGGCTCTTCGACGCGTGTGACGGAATTGGTTGAAGAGGAAGCAAAACACGCATTTACCGTTGTAGCTGCGCTTCATGCTTTAGCTACAAAATTGGCAGTGCCGAAGATGACGGATATAGACTTTGCAAAGTTGGAGGAAATTAACCACTCATTAGCCGAAGCGCTTGACAGTAAAGATAGTAACCGAGCAATTAATGCTGATGAGCATTTCCACCAAGTTTTTCTTGCGGTTGCGGGCAATATTGAAATTGACAAAGCTCTTGAAAGAATTGTGCCGAAAATTCATCGGCTAACGTTAAAAAAGTTTGATTCGGTGGATAGTTGGACTTCAATCAATCAGCATGAAGAAATTATTACTGCTTGTAAAAAGGCCGACAAAGAAAAAGCCGCACATCTTGTTGAAGATAATTGGCTTACCCTTGGTCGACTACTTTCCGAAGTTGAAAGTTAATTATATAATATAAAAAAGGCGTTACAACAATTCAAGCATTGTTGTAACGCTTTTTTATATTGATTCATTCGAAGCAGTAATGAAGTTTTTTGAATGATTTACGCATTTCAAGTGCTTCTTTCTTGGCAACGTCCAAGTCTTTATTCGATATGAGAATATCGGCGATCAGATTTGCAATCGTCGCCATGTCCTTTTCTTTCATGCCTAATCGTGTCACTTCGATTGTTCCGATTCTGAGTCCGCTCGGCCGATCCCAATCTTCAGTACGATCACTTGGAATTAAGTTCTTATTCGTAATGATGTTTGCCTTCGCAAGTTCATGCCCAACATGAAGACCCCCACCAAATTCTTTCACATCCAGAATCACTTGATGCGTTTCAGTGAATCCTTTATGTGCACCAAGTACAGTGATTCCACGGTCGTGGAATGCTTGACCTAGCGCTTTTGCGTTTTTAACGATTTGTTCCATGTATGCTTCTCCAAACTCCAAGAACTCGGCTGCAGATGCAGCAAGAGCAGCTACACGATTCACTTGATGAGTCGCGGCAAGGGTAGGGAATATAGCATCTGTTAGTGGTTTTGTCAGTTCAGGATCATTCCAAACGATAATTCCGCTTTGAGGTCCGCTGAATGTTTTCCCCGCTGACCCAGTCATCACGCTTGCTCCTTCTTTTAAAGGATCTTGGAATTGTCCTCCGCCGATTAATCCGAGTTGGTGGGCGCCGTCAAAGAATATCTTCCCACCCCACTCTTTCACGATTTCGGACATTTCTTTAATCGGAAATGGGAATAGTGTCATTGACGCTCCAAGTGTTACAAGCTTTGGTTTTAATTCCTTTGCAACTCGTTCGAATTCTTTTAAATTAACGGTGAGTTCTTCTGTATTCATAGGAATATCAGCGATCTTCAATCCACGAATTCCGGCAGGTCCATCATGTCTGTTACTAGAATGTCCGCCTAATGGCTGTGCAATCGTCATGATTTGATCCCCAGGTTCGGTCAGAGCTGCATAAACGGCCATATTACCAATCATACTTGCAACTAGACGATGATCCGCATAATTCGATTTGAATACTTTTTTCAATAACTCTACGCAAAGAGCTTCAATTTCGTCAATATGCTTCGTACCGGCAAACCATCTTTGTTCGGGTCCGATATGACCTTCTGCTGCACGGGTACCGACTTCAGACGCTAGTAAATCACGTACGGTTTGACTTGTAGGAGCTTCGGGGGCTAATAAATTCAAGCACTCCTCTCCCCGCCAAACAGCATTTCTTTCCACTGCGTCTATAACTTCTTTTTGTATTTGAGCGGAAGTATTATTTTCAATGATACTTTTTGCCTTATTCAATGCGGTGACGTCATGGACTTGGAAATCTTGTTTAATAGGTGTAGTTGTGTTCATACTCAAAATCCTCCCTTTTCATAGTAAAGTGAACTTGTAAACCAATATATCACTTTGGGAAACGAGAGTCAACTGGATATTAGAATAGTTTGATTATTTATGAAAGAAAAATGACCTCCAATCCAAATGGAGGTCATCTTAACTTATTATCAGTGTACTTTTAATTGTTTCTTTCTACCAAGTGCAGTTTGGAAACTATGTAATCCCATACCAACAATAATTACTGCGATCCCAAAGAGTGAAAGGGCACCAGGGAGTGCAATGCCGAGAATCAGCATTTCGCCCAGCATAACAAAAATAAGCTGTGTGGACTGTGTTGCTTCTACAGCGGCGAGTTTTCCCTGATCTCCCCTTACGCGGTCAGTGGCCATGAAAAACAAAGTTGTAGCAATGACGCCAGAACTGACACCAACGATGAAAGACTGGCCTAACTGGCTCATAGAAGGGGGACCGACCGTCCATAACGCATAGATGGAAAACCCAATCCAGACTGGAATTGTCATAAGCGTCATACCGAGCACACGTTGAAACGTATCAAGCCTGCCGCCAAGAAGCTCCATCATTTTGCGGTTACCAAGCGGGTAGGCAAATGCTGCTAAAACAACTGGAATGATACCGAGCAGCAACGTACGTGGTTCAACACTTTGTGCGTGCGGAATTTGGATAAGTACGACACCGGCAAAAATAATAAGTGTAATTCCAAGTGAAACAAGCGGGATCTTTTGTCGAATCTTTTTTTCGCCATCCGAGGTTTTCACAATCAACGTAAAGAAAGGGGCGAGCAGGACGCCCGCCACGATTGTCAATTGCCAAGTGCCGGCAAGAAGCCATCCCGGACTGTAAGCTGCCGCGTATGTAAGTGGTGCGTAGAATAAGACAAAGGCCGTTACGCTCCAAATGAAAAACGGGGCGGGTTTATGGATGAATTCCTTCTTCACGTCACCAAATCCTTTGCGGTAAGCGACGATAGCGAATAAAAAAGGTACCATAAATAAATAGCGTAAGGAAGCACTCCATAGCCAACTTCCCCCCGACAGTTCCATAGATCTGTTCAAAATGAAGGTCACTGCGAAAAAAACGGAGGAAAGGACACCAATCCAAATTTCTTTCATAAGCTACCTCCCTCTTACTTATGCACGTTCTTCAAAAAGTTTCACTGCTTCGATGATGACTTTAGTCGCTTTTACCATGTTATCGACTGAAACATACTCGTATTTCCCGTGATAATTTTCTCCACCTGTGAAAATGTTAGGCGTTGGTAAGCCCATGTACGACAATTGGGACCCATCTGTACCGCCGCGTACAGGTACGATATTTGGTTCGATATTGAGATTTTTAAATGCATCGGACATGATCTCAACTATTTCCATGACGGGTTCAATTTTTTCACCCATATTGAAGTATTGGTCTTGGATTTCGAGTGTGACCGCATTTTCGCCATAGTCGTTTCTTAGATTGTCAGCTGTTTCAATCATTAGCTGTTTTCTTGCTTCGAATGTTTCACGGTCGAAATAACGGATAATATAGCCGAGAGTTGATTCTTCAATGGACCCGTTGGACTGCATGAGATGAACAAATCCCCCGTAACCATCCGTTTTCTCAGGTATCTCATCTACCGGCATTTTAGCCTGAAATTGGTTGGCTATTAAAATTGAGTTGACCATTTTACCTTTCGCGGTACCTGGGTGAACACTAGTCCCGTGGAATGTTACTTTTGCACTTGCGGCATTGAAGCTTTCATATTGTAGTTCCCCAAGAGGGCCACCGTCCATTGTATAGGCAAATTTTGCTCCGAATTTTTCGACATCAAACTTTTGTGGTCCACGCCCAATTTCTTCGTCAGGTGTGAAGGCAATTCGCAGTTTACCATGTTTTAAGTCTGGATTCGCAATCAAATACTCCATCGCTGTTACGATTTCAGCAATCCCCGCTTTATCGTCCGCTCCAAGAAGTGTTGTCCCGTCAGTCGTAATAAGGGTATGGCCGGCATAATTTTTCAGCTCGGGAAAAGCGTTCACTGTCATGACGATGCTGTCGTTCAGTTGTATGTCTTTGCCATCATAGTTGTCGATACGCTGTGGCTTAACGTTTTTTCCGGTAAAATCCGTGGTCGTGTCGACGTGTGCAAGAAAGCCGATGATTGGCACATCCCGGTCCGTATTGGCGGGAAGCGTTGCAAATAAATACCCGTTATCGTCGAGAGTAATGTCTTCTAGACCGATAATCGCTAGTTCTTTTTGTAATTCGTGCAGAAGGTCCCATTGGCCTGGTGTAGTCGGCGTAAAATTGCTTCCTGCATCTGATTGTGTATCGATTTTTGCATAACGTACAAGACGTTCGATTAATTTTTCTTTCATTTTTAAAAATTCCTCCTAATAATGAAGTACTGATTCATCTATCTTATCAGATTGTTCCGGTTTACGGAATACTTTACAACCCGACTTCCAATGCTAGCTGCTATGAAAACTTGCGCCGCATAATATGTCACCATAACGAATGCATCCCGGTATGGGATTTCCAGAACGAATCGATCGATTGCAAGAACTGAATCAGAGAAAATGAACAGCAGTGCGCCGATAATTGCGAGCGTCATTCGTGTGCGAATAGCCATCCAGCCCATCGTTAAAATAACGCCGATGTAGGCGATGATGGCGATACCAAGCACGGTTTGGCCAGCAGAAAATTGTGAACCGGCAACCCAAATAGCCATACCTGCACCGTAAAGGAGGAGAGGGGCGGCAACCCAGATTGGCATGGGTTTCTTCGCGCCATGACGAAAAGCAAAAATATAAAAAATATGACCAATGAAGAAGGTGATAAGTCCGGGTAAGAACCAATAGATGACGCCATCCGCAATCATGCAAACGAACAGTCCACCGATTATAATCCGTTTGTATGTACGGGAAAATAGAGGTCTTGTCATTAATGCAAATAGGATTATAAGTGCCATCGGAATCAGTTTCATTAAAATTTTGAAGCCGACCGGATCCGCTGGGATAAAGAAAATATAAACGATACCCATTACAATAATTGCAGTGAGCACTAGATTTCGAACCACAAGGAAAACCCCCTTTTCTACTACTTTTCTAGGAATGACAGGAGAAACCCTTTTTCGGTCATGCAGTTTTTGGGTTAGGTCGAGCGTCTTTACCCTTTTTTACTTGGACCGAAGCTCTTCTAAAAAAACGGTGACATGCTTTTTGGCAGCCATCAGGGGGGAGTACAAGGTTGAGAAAATACGCTTTTGTAAAGGGACATCGACCTTCAATTGTACAAGCTTTCCACTATCAAGTTCAGCTTTCACTGTATGAATGGAAACGGCCGCGATACCGAGCCCACATAGAATCGCTTTTTTCACACCTTCATTCGAACCGATAACTGTTTTCGAGGGCTTGACATTACCGATTGACTGAAGTAAATAATCTGTATACTCCCGTGTACCAGAACCAACTTCTCGCATGACCCAGTGAGAAGTTTGGAGGTCAGCTCCTTTAGGGTGGCGAATATTTGTCAAAGGATGTCCGCTTGCTGCGACAAGGATGAGTTCGTCTTCCATGAATGGCTGGATGATAAGCCCTTTTGTTTGCACACTACCTTCGATACAACCGATATCCGACCGGAATTCGCGGACCGCAATTTCGACGTCCTCGGTATTTGCAATTGCAACTTCTACATGCAAATCAGGATATTTATAATGTAGCCTCGTTAGTATCTCCGGCAATACGGACTCCCCAATTGTGTAACTTGCAGCGATGCGAAGAATTCCGCTAACCTCATTATGTTGCCATAAAATTTCTTCTTTTGTTTGCTCTGCGAGATGAAGTAATTGTATCGCACGTTCATACAAAACCACTCCGGCGGGTGTAATGTGAAATGTTTTATTTGCACGTACGAGCAATGAGGCTTTTAGTTCGTCTTCCAAATGTTTGATATGGAGACTGACAGTTGGTTGAGATATGTTTAGTGATTCACCGGCCCTGGTGAAATTCTTTTTTTCAATTACCGCAACAAACGTTTTCAATTCTTCAAGTAGCATGATGATAAGCTCCCTTCTATTAGTAATCTTAATCGATTTTATCATATATCCTCATTTTACTGATCGATAAGATGAGATTATACTTAAAGAAATGGAAGAAGGTATGGCTATGAAAAAAGGATTCTGGCTTGGAATTGGACTGACGTTTTTCATCGCAGTCATCGCAAAATTGGCAACACTACTCCCTTATATTTCGTTAATTGGTCCACTTGTTTTTGCAATACTAATCGGAATGTTATGGAATACGTTTTTTCCTGTTCGCGCAGAGTGGGAAGGTGGTATTGAGTTCGCGTCAAAAAAATTATTGCGTGCTGGTATTATCCTTCTCGGCATGCGATTGAATCTGGGCGATATTGCATCTGCAGGATGGCCAGCATTTTTATGGGCAGTGGGCAGTGTTCTAATCGGTATTGGAGCTGTATACGGTATAGCTCGTGCAATTGGGGCTGATAAAACAATCAGTTTTCTAACTGCTTGCGGAACGGGGATCTGCGGTGCAGCTGCCATTGTTGCAGTGGCTTCACAAGTAAAGGCAAAACCCGAGCAGACCGCAATTAGTGTTGCCATCATCGCTATTCTTGGAACGTTATTCACATTTGTCTATACTTTAGTATATCCAGTGTTAGAACTTTCAAGTGAGGCATTTGGCATGTTTGCAGGTGGGACACTTCATGAGATTGCACATGTTGTTGCAGCAGGGGATGTTGGGGGGACTGAAGCACTTGATTTTGCGCTTGTCGTGAAATTGACTCGTGTCATGTTACTCGTCTTTGTTGCAGGAGGAGTAGGAATCTGGATGTCACGGAAGAATAAACAGTCGGCAGAAAAATTCAAATTGAAGACACTTCCAATTCCATGGTTCATTTTCGGTTTCCTTGCAGTGAGTGCGCTGTATACCACGGGGATTGTACCGGAAGCGGTCGCATCAGTATTTGTCACACTCGCTTATCTATTAATGGCGATGTCAATGGCTGGGTTAGGTCTGAATGTGAAGTTCGAGGCATTCCGTAGTGCGGGGATGAAGCCATTTGTTGCAGGACTAGGAGGAACGGTTATTCTTGTACTTGTCGGTTATATGTATGCACGTTTTGTATTTTAAACAATATAGAGGCATAGAAAAAAGGCATCGCTATTGAAGCAGATGCCTTTTTCTTATATTTATTAAACAATTGAGTAATTCTTATGTGAAACAACAGTCAGATTTGACGCGGCGCCAATAAGTTCGGCGTCCTTCAATGAGATTTCAACGATGACGGAATTCTCAAGTATTTTAAAAATAGTACCATTTACTTCATGTTCATTACGGACAAATGAAATTTCTTCATCGATTTTGCGCGCTGCGACAAAATCCGACACTTCTTTTTCCCTACGTGGAAAAGCCATTCGAATTCCCCCTATTATCCATTCTCATCTTGCCATCTAATTAAAGAGTGCTTCGGGGAAACCCGCAGCAACAAGTAGATGAAGATGGAAAACAACTAATCGTAAACGATAACACACATGCTGTCTACTATTAGTATACCATATTTCAACGAAATTTGCAGGAATGCAGACTTTAATAGCTATGCTTAAGTTCAGAAACTTTTATCTTAATAAAAGCAAAGGGGTTGACATTATACCTGTAGGGGTATAATGTGTGGGTATAGCTTAAATAAAAGGAAGTGATAGGTATGGAATACGATGACAAAGTAAAAAACAGGTTAAAACGAATTGAGGGTCAAATCAAAGGGATTTTAAAAATGATGGATGACAATAAAGACTGTAAAGAAGTAATTACACAATTGTCAGCCTCACGTTCAGCTATAGATAGAACGATTGGCGTTATTGTCAGCTCCAATCTAATTGAATGTATACAACAAATGGATGACAGCGATCCAAGAACACAAGAGGATATTGTAAAAGAAGCAGTAGAACTACTAGTAAAGAGTCGATGAAACAGTGGACTCTTTTCTTTTTAACAAATAATATACCCCGCTGGGTACAAAAAAGAAAGGGAGATTTGATTGTCTGAGACGAAAAGAACTACCATTGTATTATTCAGTGGAGATTATGATAAAGCAATGGCGGCATACATCATTGCGAATGGTGCTGCAGCTTATGATCACCAAGTAACGATTTTTCATACATTTTGGGGATTGAATGCACTACGAAAAGAAGAACTAGTCCCAGTAAAAAAAGGCTTGCTAGAAAAAGTATTTGGCAAAGTGATGCCGCGAGGTGCAGATAAGATGGGTATTTCCAAAATGAACTTTGCTGGAATGGGTCCTAAAATGATTAAACATGTTATTAAAAAGCACAATGCGATGACACTTCCGCAACTGATTGAACTAGCTGAAGAACAAGATATAAAGCTTGTTGCTTGTACGATGACGATGGATCTTCTTGGACTTCAACAGGATGAACTGTTGGATGGTATTGAGTATGCCGGAGTAGCGGCGTATCTTGGTGATGCACAGGAAGGCAATGTAAACTTATTTATTTAAATTGGAGGTTTTTAGATGATTGAAATAACACCAATAGAAGTTCAAGAAAAGTTAAAAATGAACAAAACGATTAGCCTAATTGACGTGCGTGAAGTAGATGAAGTGAAAGAAAGGAAAATAGCACAAGCAATTCATATTCCGCTCGGATTATTGGAATTCCGTATGCATGAATTGGATAAAGACATTGAGTACACAATGGTATGCCGCTCAGGTGGACGTAGTGGAAGAGCGGTGCAATTGCTTGAGGCGCACGGTTTTAAAGTGGTAAACATGGTTGGCGGTATGAATGACTGGGAAGGTCCAGTGGAATAACATTATTTTTTTACATTTAAATATACCCATACGGGCATTGGTAGAAGGAGAAGATGACATGATAGAAACGGATTTCGTACTCGATGCAAAGGGGCTGGCTTGTCCAATGCCAATCGTCAAAACGAGAAAGATCATGAAAGAAATGGAACCAGGAAATGTGTTGGAAGTACAGGCAACTGATAAAGGATCTACGGCGGATTTAAAAGCATGGGCTGAGGGTTCCGGGCATGACTACTTAGGCACGACTGAAGATGCAGGAATTCTGACGCATTATGTACGTAAGTCGAGTGGAGAAGAACAAGTTGAGAAAAAACATCCGCATATTGTGTTGAATGAACAACTACAAGCTGTTTTAGAGGAGAACCGTGAAGTACTTGTGCTCGATGTTCGTGAATCGGCAGAATATGCATTCAATCATATTCCAGGGGCTAAGTCTTTGCCGCTTGGGGACCTTGAAAGTGAACTCGGGAATCTTGATAAAGAAGCGGAAATTTACGTCGTATGCCGTACAGGTAGCCGTAGTGATGTAGCTTCTCAGAAACTTGCTGAAGCCGGATTTTTAAAAGTGAAAAACGTTGTGCCTGGCATGAGTGAATGGAATGGACCAACAGAAAAGATTGTGTAATTAATAAATGAAATTACTAGGGGGGGTATACAAATGACAGTTCAACTAATGACTGCAAGTACAATAGCGAAAAAAGTAGTGAATCAAGAACCCTTTTTCATTCTAGACGTTCGTAATGAAGATGCATTTGTGGATTGGAAAATTGAAGGAGAGAACATTCAGTATCTTAATATCCCTTATTTCGATTTACTCGATGGGGTTGAAGAAATCCTGCATCAGCTTCCTGCGGGTCAAGATATCGTCGTTGTCTGCGCGAAAGAAGGATCTTCCATTATGATTGCGGAAATGATTGCGGAAGAAGGGCGTGCAGTTCATTACTTACAAGGTGGCATGAAGGCCTGGAGTGAACATTTGGAGCCAGTGAGAATTGGTGACTTGAAAGACGGCGGAGAGCTGTATCAGTTCGTACGAATTGGCAAAGGTTGTTTGTCATACATGATCGTTTCAAATGGAGAAGCGGCAATTGTCGATGCGACACGAATAACTGATGTATTTCTTGATTTCGCGAAAACGTTGGATGTTAAAATTACGCATATTTTAGATACACATCTCCATGCAGATCATATTTCCGGGGGACGCAAAATTGCAGAAGCCGTCAATGGAACGTACTGGTTGCCTCCAAAAGACGCTAGTGAAGTAACGTTTGCCTATGAGTCATTAGAAGAGGGGCGAACGATTATAATCGGTGATACGACGATTGCCATTCAACCTTTGTACTCACCTGGGCATACGATTGGTTCTACATCATTCATAGTAGATGACACGTATTTACTTTCAGGCGACATCTTATTCATCGATTCAATTGGACGCCCTGACCTTGCTGGTTTGGCTGAAGATTGGGTTGGCGATTTACGGGAGTCGTTGTACAAACGATATAAAGAGTTGTCAGAGGAATTGATTGTTCTTCCTGCGCACTTCATGATTATTGAAGAATTGAATAGGGACGGTAGTGTATCTGAGAAACTTGGTACATTGTTTGCTGAAAATCACGGTTTGAATATTCAAGACGAAGCGGAATTCAGGGACATGGTGACTGGGAATTTACCTCCACAACCGAATGCCTACCAGCAAATACGTGAAACAAATATGGGGAAAATATCACCTGAAGATGAAACCCAACGTGAAATGGAAATCGGACCAAATCGTTGTGCGGTTAGATAATTTATTGAAAACTAAGGAGAGATTAGTGATGGAATCAAACAAAGTATTAGACGCTAAAGGGTTGGCTTGTCCAATGCCGGTTGTACGTGCAAGGAAAGTCATGAAGGAAATGGAAACGGGTGAAGTGTTGGAGATTCTTGCGACAGATAAGGGTTCCGTCGCTGATTTAGCTGCATGGTCGAAATCCGGTGGGCATGACTTAGTGAAGCATACAGAAGAGGCTGGCGTATTTACGTTTTGGATCCGAAAAGGTTAATTTGAAACGGAAGGGTGTCTGCATAGTAGATGCCCTTTCTCCTTTTGAAAGGAGGAAAATGTGGTGGGTTTCGCGTTTATTGTGACAATATTTTTAATTGGATTTGTTGGTTCCTTTATTTCAGGAATGGTTGGTATAGGCGGATCGATTATAAAATATCCGATGTTGTTGTATATCCCGCCCCTACTTGGTGTTGCAGTCTTCACCGCTCACGAAGTATCCGGAATAAGTGCAATTCAAGTCTTTTTCGCAACAATTTCAGGTGTATGGGCGTACCGTAAAAGCGGTTATATTAATAAAACGTTGGTTCTTTACATGGGCTCGAGTATTTTAGTGGGTAGTTTTATTGGAGGATACGGATCGAATTTGTTATCTGAAGGTGCTATCAACCTGGTCTACGGTATATTGGCAACAATCGCTGCGATTATGATGTTCATTCCGAAAAAAGGACTGGATGACATTCCTGTTGATAAAGTTACATTCAATAAGTGGCTAGCAACGTTGTTAGCGTTCATTGTTGGTATTGCGGCAGGAATTGTAGGGGCTGCAGGAGCCTTTATTCTTGTACCAATCATGTTAGTTGTTTTGAAGATACCTACGCGAATGACGATTGCAACTTCTCTTGCGATTACATTTATATCCTCAATCGGCTCGACAATAGGTAAGATCACAACGGATCAAGTGCTGTACGGTCCTGCGATGGTTATGATTGTTGCAAGTATTATAGCGGCACCCATTGGGGCGAAAATTGGTCAAAAAATGAACACGAAAGTACTTCAATGGTTATTGGCACTTCTTATTTTAGGAACTGCTATTAAAATATGGTTGGACTTTTAGCAAGTAATAAAATCCGTTATCACTCATTACGTAGGCGATAACGGATTTTATTTGTAATTGGATACAAGGTGGACAATATGTAAGGGATTCAAGTATTTACATGCACCATTTGTTTAATGAGTATTGAAAAAAATGAAGTATAGTGAATGTGATAGCGATATTTTTTAAAAAGGGCTTAAATAATATAATTTAAGGGGTGACTTAGATGCGAGCACGAGATTTAGGGTTGAAATTTGAAGGAGAAACGGGATTACATAACGCAATTACTGACGTTCCAGGGGTTACCGTTGGGTATTCAACAATCATTGAAGGGGAAGGTCCATTAGAGGTGGGTAAGGGTCCAATTCGCACCGGAGTAACTGCCATATTGCCACGTGGTAAACAAAATGAAATGAAGCCGATCTGGGCTGGAACATTTTCGTTTAATGGCAATGGTGAAATGACAGGTACACATTGGATAAACGACGGCGGATACTTTTTAAGCCCGATATGTATTACAAATACGCATTCAGTTGGTACTGTCCACCAGGCGGTAGTCAAATGGATGATAGATAATTATCAAGATCAATTCTTAAATGAACATTTATGGGCTATGCCTGTCGTTGCTGAAACATATGACGGTGTTTTAAATGATATTAATGGGCTTCATGTTAAAGAAGAGCATGTTTTGGCTGCAATACAATCTGCCCAATCAGGCGAATTGAAGGAGGGCAATGTTGGCGGAGGAACTGGGATGATTTGTTACGGGTTTAAAGGGGGAACGGGTACTTCTTCTCGTAAACTAGATATCGATGGAGAGGAATACCACATCGGAGTACTTGTGCAAGCAAACTACGGTAAAAGGGAATGGCTAAAAGTTTCAGGTGTCCCAGTTGGAGAACACTTGACTGAGAATATAGTACACACAAAGGAAATGGGCTCAATCATTGTAATTATCGGGACTGATATTCCAATGTTACCTCATCAACTAAAAAGACTTGCGAAACGTGCATCCATTGGGATTGGACGGAGTGGTAGTCCGGGGGGAAATGATTCCGGTGATATATTTCTTGCATTTTCAACCGCAAATGAAATGTCTATTCATCAAAAGGAAGACCCAATCCTAACTATGAAAGTCACAAATGATCAACAGTTTGACCCGATTTATGAGCAAGCTTGTCATGCGATTGATGAGGCGATTATTAACGCTATGATTGCAGCGGAAAGTATGTCCGCTCTTAAACCAAGCGGGAAAGTAGTTGAAGCTATTGATCATGAACGACTGATGGAAGTAATGAAGAAGTATAATCGTTAATAAATAATAAATAATAAATAATAAATAATAAATAATAAATAATAAATAATAAATAATAAATGAAGATGAATGCGTTGGCTCAGCAATTAAGAAATGGATAGGTATGTAGCGGAATAAAAACATCCGGTATCGCTCATGGAATGGGCGATACCGGACTTTTAGATTTATTAGCGAAGCGTTCTTGAAGAAGCTTGTATAATTCCCTTCTTCAATTCCTTGATACCTTCTTTCTTTCGAACAAAGATGAAATAACAAGCGATGGTTAACCCAGCAATGAGCAAGGTAAGTACTGCCTGCACACGTAACGATTCAATGACGAGCATTGCGATAAAGATTCCTGTAATAACGAAAATAGTCGCATACGTTAGATAAGGGAACAACCACATTCTAATTTGAAGTGCTTCAGGGTTTTCACGTTCTAATCTTCTGCGCATTCTTAGATGTGTGAAGGCGATGACAAGATACACTAAAAGTGCGACAGCCCCTGATGAATTGATGAGAAATAAAAATAGTTTATCGGGTGATACGTAACTGAATATGACCGCTATATAGGAAAAAACCGTGCTGAATAAGATTGCTCGAACAGGAACGCCCTTCTTACTCAATTTTAAAAAGGCTTTTGGCGCTTCGCCTTTCTGTGCCATTCCAAATAACATGCGTGAGTTGGCATATAATGCTGAATTTAAACAAGAGAGAACCGCCGTTAATACAACAAAGTTCATGATCTGGGCTGCGGCAGGTATTCCGATATAATCGAGAACGGCAACAAATGGACTGACCAGCAGATTTGCAGAGTTCCATGGCAACAAAGTGACCACGATCGCAATAGAACCGATATAGAAGATAAGAATCCGCCAAATGACACTGTTTGTCGCAATTCGGACCGCTTTCGCCGGATGATCTGATTCGCCAGCAGCAATCGTAACAATCTCGGTACCCATGAATGAGAAAATGACTACTGTAATTCCTAACAAGACGGAACCGAATCCTGTTGGCATGAATCCACCTGTCCCTAAGAGGTTTACTGTTCCAGGTGCAACAACACCTGGATACCATCCGAAAATCACGCAAAGACCGAGGACAAGGAATAAACCAATACTTACAACTTTTATGAGTGAAAACCAATATTCAAATTCCCCGAAAGATTTTACTGAAAAAAGATTTGTCAGTGTTAACAAAATGGTTAAGATTAATGCCATTAACCAAAGTGGGAATTCTGGAATCCAGTATTGCATAATAGCAGCACCGGCAATTGCTTCAATTGCTATAACGACAACCCAGAAGAACCAATATAACCATCCGATTGTAAAACCTGCCCATGGTCCAATCGACTCGGTTGCATATGTAGAGAAGGATCCGCTTGTCGGATGGGCGGCCGCCATTTCACCAAGCATGCGCATAACCAAGACGACAATTGTTCCTGCAAAAGCGTAGGATAGAATCGCACCTGGTCCAGACGCATTAATAACTGCTCCACTTCCGATAAACAAACCTGCTCCGATAACACCGGCAATTGAAATCATACTAATGTGTCGGATCTTTAAATCTGGATTTAACTGTCCCTGTTGATTAGACATATACATTCCCCCTTGTGTAAATAGTGAATTTTTTAAGATGTAAGCGTTTCCAATCATTTGTTATAATATTCTTTTAAGTTGTTAAGTCAATCATACAGAAATAAATCTGAAAATTTGTAGACAAGTTGTAAGATGAAATGAATTTAAATTTTACGGAGTGTAAAATAAGGACTTGCTGCACTATTTTGGTCCGGTCATTGAACATGAAAACCGGTTTGCGTTTAGTAGCGCAACCGGTTTAACTTACTTATTACCTAACAATCGAGAGGTCATGATAGCACCCTCAAGCGCTAGACGCTTAGATGGCTCCATAAAGTCTTCGCCTAGAAGTAATTCCAACTTTTCAAGACGGTGGTACAGTGTTTGTCTAACTATGAAAAGACGGTCTGCAGTCTCTTTTTTCGATCCACCGCATTCGAGATAAACACAAAGTGTTTCAAAGAGGTTGCTTTCCATCTTCAGATCGTAGTCGAAAACTGTAGATAAGTAATCTTGGACATATGTTTCAAGGTAACCGTTGTTCTCTACTAATAGAAGAAGCCTATAAATGCCTAAGTCTTCATAGAAATATGATTTTGTAATGCCAGACTCGCGCATTATTAAAACATCTCCAGCTTCTTTGTATCCTTTTTTTGCATCCGTAATTTCTTTGTAGACTGTACTTACTCCAAATGTACATCTGGTTCCGTCAATGAAAGTGTTGTCTTTTATGTTTACAATATGTTCAATGATTTGAGAAAAACGATTAGTCTCATCTATCAAGTGATCTGCAGCGATGAAGGATGCAATGATGACAATCTCACTTTTACTGGATGCAACTGCGGGGAAGAACCCATTACGTTTAAAGAGTGACCGTATCATCATCGAGCGTTGCAGTTTAATCTCTTCCCATTCTTCTTCACCAAGATTCGTTTCGAATGTCTTCATCTGTATGATGAAAACTCTGAAATACGTATTGCGGCTTTTGGAGGGCAAATAGGCATGAAGGTCTTCCTGTTCAAAGGATCTGCCGCTCAATAAATTCCGAACGAATTCATCTTCGTTATTCTGTTTACGCTCTTCTATTGTTCGGTTGCGTAACAAAATTTGAGCGATTGCAAGTGCAGCGCGGTCTAATATGAGGAATGGAAATTCATCCGACAGTTGTTCTGTCACCTCGAGGAATAGATATCCCCAAATTTGTCCTAGCCCACTAACAGGCATTTGTGCAAATTTCTGATCCTTCAGCATGAGGAATTTCTGTCCTGTATTGATCGATGGGGATCTTTCAAGATGGACTCGGATGGTTATTTCCAACTCTTTGATCTCAGACGGATAGTAATAAGGCTTCGTATCATCACTAATGAACAGGATATTATGTCGGAAAAATTGATTTAGTTCTTGTAGGATTTTTAAAATACCGTTGGGTGCAAGAGAAAGTGTAATGAATTTCCTTGATAAGATATCGAGTTGTGAAAGCATCTGATGATGTTGATTAATGATAAATGTATGAAGGTCTTGAGTTATATCGACAAATTTCACAGTTTTTTCGAAGACGATGAATGGAAATGCGTGTTTGTCTGCGAGTTCAATAATTTCAGGTGGAATTAGCTTAAAGTAAGGTCCTACTTCTATACATATACATGCCACATCTTTTTCTATCAGCCTCGATACATACATTAGCTGGCTTGGAAGATCGAGTTGTAAGCCAACGCCTGTCGTAAGAATCATCTCTCCTCCATTTATTAAGGCATCGAATTCTTTTACCTCTAATACATGAGACCATTTTACTTGACGGTCCAATCCTTCTTTTCCTGCAACGACTTTGGCGTGTTTGAATGAGCTTCGTGAAAGAACATCGCGGACAGTAAGTTTTAAGGTATTCATTATAGGTGTAGACCTCCATAACGTTAAAATAATCGCCTAATGATTAGACAAAGTGTAAATTGAAAGTAATCTAAATTATTTGTAAAGTATAATATGAAGTCTAGCGAAGATAGCGTAAAGTAGCAAGAACAATAGAACGGGGGAATGAAAATGATTTTAACGCAGGTAGAAAAGAAGACGCTTACAAACTTCATCAATGGACAATGGGTAAAATCAACGACAGATAAATATGAAGAGGTACCAAATCCAGCGACAGGAGAAATATTGGCCGAAGTTCCTATCTCCACACTTGAAGATTTGAATAAAGCGGTAGAGGCGGCGAAAACAGCATTTGCGAAGTGGAAGAAGGTTGCTGTTCCTCAACGGTCAAGGATCTTATTTAAATACCAGCAATTGTTAATAGAGAACTGGGAAGCACTAGCGAAAATCATTACGATTGAAAACGGTAAAAACTATGCTGAAGCGTATGGCGAAGTACAGCGCGGGATTGAGTGTGTTGAATTTGCTGCAGGAGCCCCGACGTTAATGATGGGGTATCAGCTTCCTGATATCGCAACGAACATTGAATCGGGTATGTATCGTTATCCAATAGGCGTAATTGGTGGAATTACACCGTTCAACTTTCCGATGATGGTCCCTTGCTGGATGTTCCCACTTGCAATCGCTAGTGGAAATACATTCATCCTAAAACCATCAGAGCGTACGCCACTTTTGGCGAACCGTCTTGCAGAATTATTGCATGAAGCGGGTCTGCCTGACGGTGTTTTCAATATCGTCCATGGTGCGCATGAAGTCGTAAATGGCATTCTCAATCATCCAGATATTCCGGCCGTGTCGTTCGTAGGTTCACAGCCGGTTGCTGAGTATGTGTATAAAACAGGAACTTCAAATGGTAAGCGTGTCCAAGCATTAGCGGGCGCGAAAAACCATACAATCGTTATGCCGGACGCGGATATGGATTTGACGATCACAAATATTATTAACGCAGCTTTCGGATCCGCTGGAGAAAGATGTATGGCTTGTGCGGTTGTCGTTGCAGTTGGTGATATTGCAGATGAACTTGTCGAGAGATTAGTAGACGAGTCGAATAAACTGACGATTGGTAATGGACTAGAAGAAGGGATTTTCCTTGGACCTGTTATTAGGAATTCACATAAAGACAAGACACTGGGTTACATCGAATCAGGTATTGAGGAAGGCGCCAAACTATTACGGGATGGCCGTGAAGACAAGTCTACTTCCGAAGGCGGTTATTTCGTCGGTCCGACAATTTTTGATAATGTCACTCAGGAAATGAAAATTTGGAAAGAAGAGATTTTTGCTCCTGTGCTATCTATTGTAAGAGTGGATACATTGGATGCAGCAATCGAACTTGCGAATAAATCAGAGTTTGCAAACGGGGCTTGTTTATTTACAGATAGTGCAAGTGCAATCCGGAAGTTTAGAGAAGAAATTGATGCGGGGATGCTTGGTGTGAATCTTGGTGTTCCAGCTCCGATGGCGTTCTTCCCGTTTTCTGGTTATAAAAAATCATTCTATGGTGACTTGCATGCGAATGGTCGCGACGGAATTGAGTTTTACACACGTAAGAAAATGTTGACTGCGCGTCACTAATACTAGAAATTAATCGTGAAATTAGGAGGGGGTAAAGAAGATGACTACAGCAAAAGAGACTACAGGGTCATTAGTTGAAAAGGACCGGGAGAACGTTTGGCACCATATTTCTTCCTATAATGAAAAGAACCCACCAATGGTAGTGGAGAGTGGGGAAGGAGCTTGGATTACAGATCATAATGGCAATCGTTATCTAGATGGAATGTCTGGACTATGGTGTGTGAATGTCGGTTATGGTCGTGAGGAGCTAGCGCAAGCTGCCTATGATCAGATGAAAAAGATGGCCTATGCACCGATGACCCAAAGTCATGAGCCTGCTATTCTGCTTGCAGAAAAGTTGAATGAAATGCTTGGTGGTGACTATAAAATATTTTACTCAAACAGCGGATCCGATGCGAACGAAGTAGCGTTTAAACTTGCGCGTCAATACCATCAGCAAAATGGGGAACCGTCACGCTACAAATTCATTTCCCGCTATCGTGCGTATCATGGGAGCTCCATGGGGGCACTGGCAGCAACAGGGCAAGCACTGCGGAAATACAAGTATGAGGCACTTGCACCGGGGTTCTTGCACATCGCCCCTCCGGACAATTACCGCAGACCTGCGGGACAGTCAATTGAGGAGTACAACATACAACGTGCCCAAGAGTTTGAAGAGAAAATCATTTGGGAACAGAAGGAAACAATCGCTGGGATTATTATGGAACCGCTTATTACAGGAGGCGGTATACTCATCCCACATCCAATCTACTTGGAAAAGGTTCAGGAAATCTGTACACGCCACGGTGTACTGCTAATTGTTGATGAAGTCATTTGTGGATTCGGCAGAACTGGGAAAGACTTTGGTCATCAGCATTTTAAGTTGAAACCGGACATTATTACGATGGCAAAGGGACTAACGAGCGCTTACTTGCCACTTTCGGTTACGGCTATTCGAAAAGATATTTATGAAAAGTTCGATACAGGAGAAGATAACAGTCATTTCCGGCATGTTAATACATTTGGCGGGAATCCTGCGGCTTGTGCAGTCGCGTTGAAGAATCTTGAAATCATTGAGAGAGAAAATCTTGTTGAACGGTCGGCTGAGCTTGGCGAGCGCCTTCGAAAAGAGTTGGCTTGCTTATTGGATCATCCTTTTGTTGGCGATATTCGCGGGCTCGGATTCTTGTTAGGCATTGAACTTGTAGAGAACAAAGAAACGAAAGAACCTGCTGCAAACGCCCGTGTTGCGAAAATCATTGGCGAATGTAAGGCGAATGGACTTATTATTGGAAGGAACGGCGATACAGTTGCTGGCTATAACAATATTCTAGCGCTAAGCCCACCGCTGTCTTGTACCGATGAAGACGTGGACTTTATTATTGCGGTTATGAAGAAAGTGTTCAATGAAAATGCATGAGTTAGGATGAGATTTTTAATCTTGCTAAACCAAAAACGGAGAACCTCCAATTATAGGGGTCCTCAGTTTTTGGTTTTATTTTTTCTAAAGACCATTGAAACGCGCTTCTCGCTACGCTCTTTCATACGCTGAAAATTCTCGAGATGTTTCCAAATGGCGATTGCAAATAACAAAGTTGCTATTACGACTGGCCAGTATCCGTCTGCCAATACTGCCATCGCGATGAGCGTGACGTAGAGCATCAGCACACCAAACACGAGAAAGTCTGTTACTAGCGCTACGACGACAAATAATGCAAAACCAATGAGCCCGATCTGCCAGTCGATTGCAAGCAGTACACCAATTATTGTCGCTGTTCCTTTTCCGCCGTTAAAGTTCATATAAAATGGAAAGTTATGGCCAATAACGGCTGCGGCGGCTGTAAGAAATAAAAGTAAAGCCACAAAGGCTTCTGAAAATCCTGCGTTTTCTGCGAAATAGTGCACAAGTAAGACAGCTCCTGCACCTTTACTGATATCGATTACTGCAACTAATGCGCCGAACTTCTTCCCGAGAACAATGGTCGCATTCGAGGCACCGGCATTTTTCACACCGGTTTCTTTCAAGTTAACGCCGGATATTTTCTGCGCAACAACTGATCCATGCAGGCAACCAACTGCATATCCCCATAAGAGCACGCCTACAATCCATAACCACATATCAAGTTCCTCCTAAAATAACGGTAGTCTAAGTGTAACATTCCACATAGACACAAGTTTCAGAAATATTATTCGGTAAACTATTGACAAAGTATTGAGATATCTACTATACTATGTCACAAGATGGAAAACTGAATATCACAAACTCTTATCAAGAGCGGCGGAGGGAATAGGCCCTGCGATGCCCGGCAACCAGCAAGTGACTAACTTGCAAAGGTGCTACTTCCTACAGATTCGTGCGAACGGTCTGAAAGATAAGGGGAGGAATAAGCGAAAGCGTAACCCTCTTCTTAAGCGAAGGGGGTTATTTTTCATTCCAAAAATACCCCTAACGTCTCCGCCCATTACAATCACATCCATCTAAAAAAACTCTGGAGGTAATGACGATGACAAAACTTCAACCCGAAACACTTCTTCTGCACGGTGGACAAAAACCGGATCCTGTAACAGGTTCACGCGCAGTTCCAATTCATAGAACCTCATCTTTTGTATTCCGTGATACAGAACATGCTCAAAAACTATTTGCACTACAAGAAGCAGGCAACATCTATACACGAATTACAAATCCAACTGTTGCAGTTTTTGAAGAGCGTATTGCGCTTCTTGAAGGTGGTACGGCGGCAGTTGCATTCTCCTCAGGTATGGCAGCTATCGCTTTCTCTATCTTGAACGTAGCTGGTGCTGGAGATGAAATTGTCGCAGCAAGCAACTTATATGGCGGTACTTATAATTTATTCGCCGCTACACTTCCGCGCTACGGTATCAATGTAAAGTTTGTCGATGCAACAGATCCTGAAAACTTCCGTGCAGCAATTACAGATAAAACAAAAGCAATATTCGCAGAAACAATCGGTAACCCGAGTCTTCATGTACTCGATATTGAAGCGGTTGCGGACATTGCGCATGAAAACGGTCTACCGCTTCTTATTGATAGTACATTTGCTTCGCCATATGGTTCGAATCCTATCGAATTTGGTGCGGATGTTGTCATCCATTCCGCTACAAAATGGATTGGCGGACACGGTACCACGATCGGTGGAGTTGCTGTTGATGCGGGTACATTTGACTGGACGCAAGGGAGGTTTCCTGGCTTCACAGAGCCTGATGCGTCATATCATGGTCTCCGTTACGGAATTGATACAGCAGCGGCGGCATTTGCGACTAAACTACGCGTTCAACTATTGCGTGACTTCGGACCTTGCTTAGATCCAGATAGTGCATTTAATTTCCTCCAAGGACTTGAAACACTGCATTTGCGTGTGACAAGACATAATGAAAATGCCGTTAAAGTAGCGGAGTTCTTGAAAAAACATCCATCTGTCGAATGGGTAACATATACAGGCAACGAAGATCACCCATCTTATGACCTTGCGAAAAAGTACTTGAAAAACGGCTTCGGTTCCATTATTGTATTTGGTATTAAAGGTGGACGGGATGCAGGCCGGAACGTGATTGATAACGTCAAAATCTGGTCGCATGTTGCGAATGTTGGGGATGCAAAATCACTAATTATCCATCCAGCTTCAACGACGCATCAGCAGCTTGGGCCTGAGGACTTGAAAAAATCAGGTGTGACTGAAGAATTGATTAGACTATCGGTGGGCCTTGAATCCGCGGAAGATATTATTGCAGACCTTGCACAAGCAATCGAACTAGCGGTACCAGTAACAGTATAATTTTTTGGTGACAAGAAAGGGCGTGACAATCGTGGAGACGGGGATAGTGGAAATCGGGCATCTGGTATTGGAATCAGGAGTCGTCTTGGTAAATGTACAGCTTGCCTATGAAAGAACGGGCAGGTTGGATGCACCCCATGTACTTGTTTGTCATGCCTTGACAGGAAGTCACGTGACAGTTGGAACGGATGACTATCCGGGTTGGTGGAGCGGTCTTGTCGGCAAAGGAAAAAGTATCGATACAAATGAATTATCCGTTATCTCTTTTAACGCACTTGGCGGAAGTGACGGATCAACAGGACCGTTAACTGTAAATCCGGACACAGGCGAGCTGTATAGAAATTTATTTCCAGAAGTAACGATTCGAGATATGGTGCATGCAGAACGGAGAGCGCTGACGGTATTAGGTGTCAATCGATTAAGGGCGGTCATCGGGGGTTCGCTCGGTGGCATGCGTGTACTGGAATGGGGCATTATGTATCCCGAGGGTATGGATATTCTTTTCCCGATGGCGGTGACACCACAATCAACTAAAATTGGGAACATGGAATCTCCTTTTGGGAATAGCAGAAATGACATGGAGAGCTTCTACCCCTTAATCCGTGCCATGAATACGCATGACATCGGCCGTGGTCGAGGAGGCGTTGAACTAGCTTCCCGCCTGATATCTGCAAAAGTGGTGGCGTTTGCGTTTACACACGATCCGATGTTTCCGACGGATGAAATTCGAACGTTCGCCTATATGATTCCCAACTCTATATATTGTTTGGTCAATACAAAACATGGCTATGAAAGTTTTTTAACGGAATTTGAAAAATGGGGACTCATCATCAAACAGTCCATGGAGGTGGCGTTATGGCGTCAATCAAAGTCGCTCTACTTGGCTTCGGCACTGTAGGTGAAGGGATTTATAGGATTTTGAATGAAAGGAAAGAAGAGATTAAGCGGGAAATGGGCTGTACAATCGACATTGTTTCCATTTTGGTCCGGGATAAGGAGAAAGAACGTCTAGCGACACCTGGAACGAAGATAACGGATGACATTCAAGAAATCCTGTTAAATCCGGACATTGACCTCATATTTGAGGCGATTGTTGGAGAAGAACCCGCTTATACGTTTCTTTCGGATGCAATAGAAAAAGGTTTTCATATAATAACTGCGAATAAGACCATGTTTGCGAAACATGGTCCGGCGTTACTAAAACATGCGGAGTTCCGTGGAGTTTACGTTGGGTATGAAGCAACGACGGCGGGTGGCATACCGATTATCCGTACGGTGACAAACTTGTTACCGACAGACCGGGTGTTACGAATTAGAGGTATTTTGAATGGCACTTCCAACTTCATCTTAACGAAGATGCGGGAAGAGGGAATTCCATTTAAAGCCGCGCTTCACGAAGCACAGACGCTTGGCTATGCGGAAGCGGATCCGACGGACGATATAAGTGGCAAAGATGCCTTTCGGAAACTGATGATTTTGAGTGCACTTGCATTCGGTACGCAACCAAATTGGCAAGACGTTTCGGTTGTTGGAATCGACAAGATTACTATTGAAGATGTGGCGGATGCATCTAAGGCTAAGCTTCGTTATCGGCATGTCGCTGATATTTTGATTGACGAAAAGGGGACATTGCACGGAAGTGTTGGCCCGGTACTTATCGGAACTTATCATTCGCTATATGGTGTCGAAGGTGTGGACAACGCAATCATCGTTGAAACTGACTATCTCGGTGCCTTAACACTTGTCGGTCCGGGTGCAGGTATGTACCCAACGGCAAGCGCAATGGTCGGAGACTTCCTTCAAATGATTGGAAAACGTGAAAAGGTTCTTGTTAATAGTTAAGAAAAAGCGATTCCATTTATGGAATCGCTTTTTCTAGTTATTATTTTAATTTCATCAACTTTAATTCGGCTTTCAACGCTTTGAGCAACGCGACAACCATGAGCAGCATGACGAAAGAGAAGGGCAATGCAGCGATGATGATCGTGTTTTGCAAAGCGGTGAGGCCGTTGACAGATAGCAAAATGAGCGCAATTGTCGATTGGATAACGCCCCAAATGAGCTTCACATTATTCGGCGGTGTCAACGAACCATTCGTTGACTGCATGCCAAGGACAAATGTTGCTGAATCGGCTGAAGTAACGAAGAACGATACAATCAATAAAATTGCGAAGACTGATATCATGAACGACATTGGCATAACATTGAACATTTCGAAAATCGTCAGTTCTGTACTGGATTGCGTCAAGTCGACAAGCCCTTTTTTCTGGATATCAATCGCTGTCGTTCCAAACGCTGAGAACCAGAATGTAACCAGCAAAGTAGGTGCAGCAAGTACGCCAATCATGAACTCCCTGATTGTACGGCCTTTTGAAACACGGGCAATGAACATACTGACAAACGGTGCCCATGAAATCCACCATGCCCAGTAGAATATTGTCCAGTCGTCAAGCCATTTCCGGTCGGTAGAGTCCAATGGTGCTGTACCGAAACTCATTTGGACAAGGTTTGAAAAGTAGCCGCCAAATGAATCAGTGAACATATTGAAAATGAGTAATGTCGGTCCAAGAACGACGATAAATCCAAGCAGTGCAAGAGCAAGGACTAAATTTGTATTCGATAAATATTTTATGCCCTTACTTAATCCTGACCATGCAGATGCAACGAACAGGACCGTGACGATTGCGATGATGACAAATTGTGAAAAGATATTGATCTCAACACCAAATAAGTAGTTTAGGCCTGCATTAATTTGAACAGCGCCGAAGCCGAGTGATGTAGCAACGCCGAATGCTGTTGCGAAAACGGCGAGTACATCGACGAGAGTACCCCATGGTCCAACCATTTTTTCACCGAATATCGGCTTCAATGTTGCTGAAATTAATCCCGGTTCCCCTTTGCGGAACTGGAAGAAGGCTAAAGATAGCGCAATGACTCCGTACATGGCCCATATGTGAATCCCCCAGTGAAAGAAAGATTGACGTAAGGCTTCTTTGAAAGCAGCATCCGTATTTGGATCTTCCGAAGCAGGACTGATTGCAAAGTGTGATAATGGTTCAGCGGCACCATAAAAGACTAGGCCGATACCCATCCCGGCGGAAAACAGCATGGCAACCCATGTAACTGTTGAAAACTGCGGACGGTCCGTATCTTTTCCAAGCCGGATTTTTCCGTATGGACTGACGATGAAAAAGAAACTGAGCGCTAACATAAATGACATGAGCAGCATATAGTACCAACCGAAAGACGACGCAACAAAGTTTCGGACATTCGTTGTAACAGCCTCAAAACTTTCAGGTGCAAACGCGCCATATCCGACGGTCAAAATAATCAGACCAATTGTGATGTAAAAGACATTTGAAATTTTCTTCATAATTCCCCCTCGTGGAGCTGGTAATTTGGAAACAGCTTCTTACTATACTAGCAAAGCATATTGAAAGCAACCAATCGATGTATTTAGTATTTTCTCTTATAGCGATTTCCATACCTTTAACGGAACGATACCCTATCTTAAATAAAACAAAACCGGCTGAAAATCCGTAGATTTTCAACCGGTTTTTCAATCTTCATCTTTAATGTCACGATCGGGTGGAATAGGTTCGTTCCGCCATTCATCGATTTGGTGTTTTAACATTTCGAGCTGTTCTAAATAGAGTCCAAACTGATCTTTGTTAATAAGGAATTTTTCACCATCATGGACGGAACGGATGCGACCTTCCCGCACGTACTTTTCTACTTGTTCGACAGGCATACCTAGATGTTCAGCGGTTTCTTGGATTGTTATGTACATCGATCCATCTCCTTAAAAAATCCCTCTATTTCAATCGCTAACAGTGAAATGGAGGGGATGGGTTATGTTAAATAAGTTTTTCGAATTTCAAACGTTTATTTAAAATCATCATAATCGGAATCCCGATAGCCATAACGACGAATTCACCTATTGCGACTGTTAACCAGGTAAGTAGGAAAGGCAGTTCTAATGCTAGATTCAACTCGAAAGCAATGATGAACATTGTAAAGGTGAAAACAAGCGTGTTGAAGACCATTCGCTTGAATATTCCAGATATGAATTTAGCAGAGAAAATCGTAATTGAAAGGGCTAGGATTGATTGGCTTACCCCAAAAAATAAGTCATACATACCAAGTGGGGAAAATAAGTTTGTCACAAATACACCAAGCACAATTCCAAATATGAGCTTTTTATTGAACACGACAAGATGGTTGAACATCTCAGGGATTCTAAATTGGATGGCTGAGTATGCTAATGGTGCTATTAATAGGGAAACAGCTACATATAAAGCGGCGATAATCCCGCTAATGGCCATTGTTTTTATTTTCATTATTCATTTCCTCCTAGTTTTTTTAGCGTGGGATGGTTGACGAACCACGTGTTAAAAAGCCTGCAATCCAGTGTATCATAGTGTTTTTGATTCGTACATGTCAATACATGTGAAAAATGAAGAAGTAAGAATTTGGATAGGATAAATATCGATGTCAGAGTCTCGTTGGGCCATGGAACAGCTCGGTATAAATGATCGAGAAAAGTGTAGGAATGATGAATGTGGTTAATCAAGGCGAGGGAAAAGAGCTATCAACCTCTAGGGGAAATAGCTCTTCTTTGGGAGTTTAATGAATTTTCTAACCTTTCGGATCTAAAGGTTTGTTCGCTTTGCCATCCAGTTCCGTATGGCAGTAATAACTTCTTTTAATTCCATCCCGCTGTCCGTTAGCTCATATCCAACTATAGTAGAAGAAGGCTCAAGTTGTTTTTTTGTAACGAGGCCTTCTTTGATTAATTCATTCAACCGTTCTGTTAAAAGTCGATCTGATATCCCTGGAATACCTTCAGTGATTTCATGAAAACGCTTGGGTCCGGACATTAGTGTATAAATAATTACCCCCATCCATCTCTTACCAATAAATTCAATTGTATCGTGAAAGTTGTTGCAGACATGTGATGAATTCCCACAATTTTTCGGTTGATTCACTAGTCGAACCTCCATTCTGCTTTATCTTTCATCTATCTTAACATGTATCGTTAGGGTTGACATAACAAACTTACTAATGGTAAGTTGAATGCAGGTACTTACTATTAGTAAGTTTTAGAAAGGGAGGCAATACAATGACTACAACATTGAACTCACATTTATATAGTGTAATGAAGGACAGAAAATCGGTAAGGGTGTTCGATCCGAACGCTACAATCGCAAAAGAGGAAATTGCAGAAATGCTGAAGCTGGCAACAATAGCTCCTTCATCTAGTAACCTGCAATCTTGGAGTTTTATAGTTATCCAAGACCCCGAGGTGAAGAAAGAACTGCAAGTAATCGCTAACAATCAAGTCCAGGTGGGGGATTCATCTGCCGTTATCGCTGTCTTAGGTAATATCGATGCGTATAAAAAAGTGGAGCAAATCTATACGCAAAATGTTGCAGAAGGTCATATGGATGAGTCGATTAAAGATCGTACGATTGCCAGTACGAATGCGGTCTATCCAACTATTCCAAGAGAGGCAAGAATGAATATCGCTTCTTTTGATGCGGGGCTTGTTTCTATGCAATTGATGTTGATTGCCAAAGAAAAAGGCTATGATACTTCAACAATAGGTGGCTTTGATAAAGTGAAATTTGCTGAGAGATTCGACCTTCCTAGTGATCAATTCCCAATTGTACTGATTGCCTTAGGAAAGGCCGCTGCCCCGGCATACGGGTCTTCCCGCTTGCCTTTAGATGAAGTTGTGCGTTTTATATAAGAAATTTCATGCCCGGGATGCTACATGCATTTCGGGCTTTTTTGTATACAGATTTTTAGCTTATATTAATAACAATTATTGACATTTTGTTAAGTTGTATTTATGGTTAATACTAATTAACTGTTAATCGGAACGAAAGAAGGTGTTGTAATGGATTCTAGGTTATCTAACAATATGAAAGAGATTATTAAACGTAGAAGAGATGAATTGCAATCAGATTCCGAATACCAAGATGTGATTGATAATAAGGCATCTGCAAAACAAGCGAGCTAACGACAAGGTTGCAATTTAAGTCAAATACTGTAAGTTAATTATTAACAGACCTGAGAAAAATGAATAAAGAAAACCGTAGGGAATTGCAAATAAAACTCGATCAATTAAGGATAGCCTATTTCGAAAAACGTACATAAATTGAGCAAACGATTAACGAAAAGTAGTAGGAAAAGTTAGGAATGAAGGATATTCAGGAGTTACATCGTATATTTCAAAAGTTGGAAAATATTATAACTCAAAAAAAGGGAGGTGGATAACATGGTATATAAAAGGGAATCAATCCATATTGTATGGCTAATCTTATTATTACTTGTTTTGGCTTCTAATTTTGCTTTATATCGCTCTTCCTTTGGGCTTAACCTGTTGCCTACAAAAACGAATGGTGTCGTGCTAGGTTCCATCCTTGATTTGACCATTGTGGCACCCGTTTTATTTTTAGCTTGGCAACGTAAAATGAGTTGGAAGTATCTGATTGTGTTGATGGCTGGGGGCCTTATGGTTGCACGCTTTATGATTCCGATGGAGTATTTAGCTCCTTTTAAGACGATTACGTTAGCAGGTTTTGCAATAGAAGGTGCACTCGTTTTACTTGAAGTTCTGTTGTTAGTAACTCTTTTTAAATATTTACCCGAAATCATTCGAACGGTGAAGAAAAGCCCTTTACCACTTTTATTTTCTTTCTCTCATGCAGTGGACGAAAAGGTAAGAAAGCATCCGATTATTCAAGTGATTTGTTCGGAAATGCTCATGTTTTATTATGCTTTTTGTATTTGGAAAAAGAAACCGCAAGAAAAAGACAATACGTTCACACTCTACAAAAAATCAAGTTTAATCGCCTTTCAAGTGATGATGATCCATGCAATTGTGATTGAAACAATCGGTATTCACTGGTGGTTGCACGATAAATCATTGATTTTATCGCTAATTCTGCTAGTGATAAACATCTACTCAGTCCTGTTATTTTTAGGTGATATTCAAGCACTACGTTTCAATCCTTTACAGATAGAGCATGAAAGTATGTATGTTTCTCTAGGTTTGATGAAGCGTATGGAAATCCGATGGGAAGATATTGAGGAAATAATAGAAGACCCTGATGTATTGGAACAAAAATTTTCGAAGAATACGATCGATTTTATTGCACGTGATTTTGAGAAAGTGTACCCGAGTGTCCTATTAAAGTTGAAATATCCAGTAGAAGCGACACTGTTGATGGGGGTAAAGAAATTCTATGATCAAGTAGCTATTCGAGTAGATGATTCGGAGAGGTTTAAAGAACAGGTGAAGCAAAAGTTATGAAGATAGATGTTGTATCTCACCAGTTTAGCTAGGTTCGTATAATCAACTGTGGATTCAATTAAGTAGAATTAAGGTATTGGAAAATTTGATTTATGTGGTATCTTCTACTGTAGAGAGAGTAAGGGGGAATCACTTTGTCACAACGTATTTCATATCTGGTCGTGCTGGTAGGTGCGATACTTTGGGGGACGACTGGCACAGCCCAAACATTCATGCCGCAAACGATTCATCCTTTGGCAGTTGGGGCATCGAGGCTTGCTATAGGGGGTTTTTCGTTACTAGTTATTTTGCTCATTATGCGTAAAATCGATTTTCGAAATTGGCCGTGGAAATCTACCTTGTACGCAGCTATTTCAATGGCTATTTTTCAATATTTATTTTTTTCTTCTGTAAGACTAACGGGGGTTGCTATAGGCACGGTCGTCACAATCGGAAGTGCTCCAGTTTTTTCTGGAATCATTGAATGGTTACTATTGAAACGCCGTCCGACCCGGGTGTGGATCATGGCGACAGCACTTGCAATTATAGGCTGTGCACTGCTCTTTTTAAATAGAGATGGGATTGTTGTCAATCCAGTGGGAATCGCGATGTCGCTTGGAGCTGGATTGTTGTTTGCCTTTTATACACTCGTCAATAAAGACGTACTAGACAAGGTAGATCCTGTGCCTGCTGTTGCGGTTATCTTTTCGATGAGTGCGATAATGCTCATGCCATTCTTGTTTTTATTTGAAACGGAAGGGCTTATGACGGGGCGTGGAATTTCTGTTGTGTTGTATCTTGGGATCGTCACAACCAGTGTGGCATATATCCTGTTTTCAGCCGGGTTGAAACGGATACCTTCATCGTCAGCAGTCACGCTGTCACTTGCTGAACCACTTACTGCTGCTATATTGAGTGTGATTGTTGTAGGTGAGCGACTGACTGGAACGTCGTGGATGGGTATTGCGATGTTGCTTGGTGGAATTCTTGTGTTGACGTTGAGTGGTAGGAAAGTGAAAGTTTGAATAGTCTTGTTTGTTTTTGAAATTCAAAATACAGGAAGCTTTAAAGGCTTCCTGTATTTTTTTTGTTTTTCGATTTGGAATAAAGCTTTGTAGCGATAAAACCGACCAAGATTAGCATCGTTGCTAGGATTCCACCTTCTAGACCGAATGCACCACCAGTCAGCCAATCATGCCCCTCGACTAGTTCAACACTATAGATGCCATTTGGTGCAGTACCGCTTACCGCAAATCCAAAAACATTCCCTTGGAAGTAGTTCCATGTAATATGATAACCAATCGGTAGCCACAAACTTTTTGTGGCGTCAAACATATAAGCAAATAAAAGCCCGACCAGTGCAATATTCATTAATCCTAAAAGACTTACATTTGGATTTGCACCATGGGCGATGCTGAAAATTAAAGCGGATGCTACGTAGATAACCCACTTTTTATTTCCCCTACTTGCCATGGTGGACATGACATATCCTCTAAAGAACATCTCTTCAAAGATTCCGACAAGAATAAATAGAACTAGAAAAGTAATCATAAATATTGAGAAGTGAGGGTTTGACAATGAATTAAGGAGTGTCACATTGCCGGTCGCCATCAATACAATAAAAATAAAGATAATCGATAATGCACCAAGAAACAGTCCAAACCATAAGTCTTTCAACGAACCTCTAAAGCCGAGCTCTTTCATGGAACCTTTATTTATAAAACGCCATAGTAAAAAAGTAATCACTATTCCACCGACTGTACCACCGCCTTGCATTAAAAGGAAAATCCAAGGGTGTGAATCGAAAGCAGTTTGCATATCGAGATAACTAAATCCCTCACTAAAAGGTGCTTCAGTGAACATCAATAAAAGAATCCCTGGAAGTGAGAATAACTGTTGAACAATTAGCATGGCTATAAAAGTTAGTAAAATAAGCCAGCCAGCCCTTACTTGACCTGATTGGTTTTTAAACATCTTATCCCTCCCAATTTCCACTGTTTTCATACCGAATAGTCGTGAGCTGTCTGTCGCGGTTGTGCTTGCCGAATGGCTGCAAGTAGTAGAAGAAACATGATATCCATAACTAAGGCGCCCATTGTCAGCATGAATGTAAGTGTGATCCATTGGTCCTCAGCTATATTCATGGAAAATGACATGAGCATAAGCACGGATAAGTGGATAGCTATATAAAATGTATAGACACTTTTCGTCTGGTTTATCAATGCTTGATTAGCATAGTCATTGACAATACTTTTTAGAACAGCGAAAAGAAAATAGGCGACAATCAGTTTTAGGACGAGTAAAGCAAGTGAATAGACTTCCCAAATACCGAGATAATGCGCAGAAAGATTAACGAAAATTGCCGGGAAAGAAATGACTATGCCTAGTCCAGCTACGATTCCTGCTTTTTTTGCATGAGGATATTTATCGATAAGCATGAAGCATCCGGAGTAAATCAAATAATATCCGACAGGGTCAGCTAGCCAATCAAAACCAATATGGACCCGGAAAAAAATGAAAAGATACCCCCAGAACATATACCTTAATGCTTTATCCATTGGTATCCCCCTTTGTTTTCTCCTTGATAATTGCATTGACATCTTTTTGTTCCAAATAAGGACGCACAATAAGACCGCCTACTGTAGAAAAAGGCTTACCTGACTCGGTTGTTCCCGAAATATAGATGTTCACATCTAACACAGCTTTAAAGTCTGCGGCGAACCGGCTGTAGACACTTATTCTTTTACTTTTCTTTAAGTTCAGTGGGAATTGTATATTTTGCAAATCTAGTCCGGGTAACCTGCTCCATTCTTGGTCAAGAAACTTTTCATAGGTTCGTTCAGGTAGTGAAGGAGTGGAGGACGAATTTATTTTAATAAAGAAATTATCCTGCAAAACGTCTTGAAATGAGCTTTTAATCATTTCGATTGTCAGTGGTTCTAGAGCCCGATAATGATAGCCATCCCCACTTGAACTTACTTGTTCGAGAGGGGATTCTTCAATTACACGCGGTCGAATCGTCACGATACCAATAGGAACAGTTATCCTATTTCCATCAGAAAATGAGACATCTATTTCTGTAAAAGAATAATTTTCTGTATGAGTGGTTGGGTCAAAGTTAAACCTCACGTTGGTACTACGTAAAACATGGTGATTGAATACCTGGTTGTTTTGAACTTGTTCATCGAAAAAATAAGAGTCTTCTGGATAACCGATTAGTTCGCCGGTAGAAACAGATGAGACAACTGATGAGTTATTTTTGTTCGTTAAATAATAAAATGTCATATAAAAATCATCCTGATACTCCGCATCGATATAGTGGTCCAAGAATATGGGCTCATCGAGTTGCTTTGAGTAAGCATAAATGGAATTCAACATCCAGCTTATGCCGATTAAACTTAGCGCCACCCAGAAAAATCGTTCTTTCATGAACTCGCCCCCTTCCATCTAGTATATCAAATGGATAATATATCCTCTACGTTACTTAGGCGATATTGGCATTCATTCAAATATGAAAGTTTAACAATCATATTTTTTCTGGTAAAGAAAGTTAAGCTAAAAACACATCTTAAGACTTTCTTCATAATTACAATTGGTAAATGTTAAGATTTGGCGGGTACAATTGGTATCATAGAGTTAAGAAAAGCGAGGTGCGGAAGATGGCGAAGTTCACGGTGTTGGTAGCGGATGACGATCAGGATATCCGTGACGGGATTGAAATTTATTTAAAAAATGAAGGATACGACGTACTAAAGGCGGCGGATGGCAAAGAGGCGATCGAGTTATTGGAGTCGAACGACGTCCATCTTCTCATTCTCGACATTATGATGCCGAATATGGATGGTATTACGGCGACATTCAAAATTCGGGAAGTGCGCAATATCCCGATTATCATGTTAAGTGCAAAAGCGGAGGATTCAGATAAAATTCACGGTTTGTCTGTGGGAGCCGATGACTATGTGACCAAACCGTTCCATCCAATGGAATTGATGGCACGTGTGAAGTCTCAATTACGTCGATATATTCAATTTGGTACATATGACGGTCAGAAAAAAGTAGAAATCGACGGACTTGTTCTTGATGAAGAGGCGAAGGAAATAACCGTCGATGGTGATGTAGTAAAGCTGACTCCTATCGAATACAAAATCACAGAATTACTGATGAAGAATGCAGGACGTGTGTTTTCTATCAGTGAAATCTATGAACGGGTTTGGAACGAGGCGGCGTACAATGCTGAAAATATTGTCGCAGTTCATATTCGTAAAATTCGTGAGAAAATCGAAGCAGATCCGAAAAATCCAAGGTATGTAAAGGTGGTATGGGGCATTGGTTACAAAATCGAAAAATGATTATACTACTTTCTGGTCGATTCTTGCAATTGTTATAGCGGCACTGAGTATTGGTTACTGTTTCTCCTATATCATTGACTTGGTAGGCAATGGTGTGGAACGTTCTAGTCGGGCCATCGCTTATCTCACACGGCTGATGAAAGGGAGTGTATGATGGTGAAAAAGAAATATGGTATACAAATTGTTGTGTGGACTTCATTAGCGGTATTATTTTTAACGGCATTGCTTTCAGTGACAGGTGGCAACTTACGTTATATTGGTAAGAGCTATGTAGAGTCGAATGATTTTCAATGGGAAATGAATAACTTTTATGGAAATCTTACTCAAGCTGTTTTGAATCCGATTGATATAGAAGCGGAGAAAAAACGGATTACAGTTACTAAATCCGAAATCGAAGAGCATCGTAATTACTATGGTACTCTTTCTGAGCAGATTGGTAATATTGAAGTGCAATATACGCAACGAATCACCGATGCGGAAGCGGTGAAAAGTGAAAAGCTGAAAGCGACATTGATAGAAGAGCGCGATGCGAAAATTGACGACATTCGGAAGAACTTTGAATCGGACGCGCATGTAGAAGTAAAGATCCGTGCAAGTAAAGAGAAACAGCTAGAAGAAGAGTTGCAGCGACGCATTCAGAACACCGAGGAAAATCTTTATTTTCCTGTTGTTTATGAGTTAACGGATAGTCAAACGGGAGAAAAGTTCACTTCAGGAGATATCCATGTTACGACGGGCTATAAAGAGACTTTCAGTGCGGAGGAAGGTTATCTCTTTGCGGCGCCTAATCAGTTGGATGACTTTTATTATGATAGTTATTCGTCAGAGGCCTATGAAAGTGGAGTTTCGGCGTTCAGAGATACTGTTTCAACCGTAACAGAAGAGACTGCGTCAGAGCATGCACAAGACGCCGCTTTGGAGTCTACTCAGCCACAAACTGTGAAGAAGTTTGAGGGGACTGTAGTTGTACCGCAAAGTGCATTGCAGAAAGGTTCTCTGGGTAAAAATGTAAAACAATATAATCAAAAACAGTTAATTTTATATGTCCTTTGGACGCTTGGTATACTTGCTTTAGCGACTTTGCTGACAGTTATACGTTTCAACAAGGAATGGGTCACGACAAGCTATTATGTAGAGAGATACCAACGGCAGAAAATTGACCTGAAAGCAGCATTGCTATTGCTTTCAGCTAGTGCTTTTTGGGTTTTATTAGGAAATGCTGTAGGCCGCTATGTTACATTTTTTACTCATTATAGATTAGAATCCGGAGTCATTCTCGGAATGACGCTTGTCATTTTAATGGTCTTCCTATGGGCGATAGTATTCCAATTGGTCCTACTTGTAGAGCGTGTAAAAGTTAGGGGAGCGCTAAAACAGGATATTAAAGAGAGTTACAGTATGAGGTTCATACTTGCGTGGCAAGGGATGTTCTTGAATCGATCCATTGGTATTCAAATGTTCCTACTGTTAATTGGCTTTTTCCTAGCAGGTATCGGATTTTGCATTGTCCTCATCCAACCTATTTTAATTATGGTTTATATTCCGCTTGTCTTGTTTGCTGGATTGCCATTCCTCTATATCTTCGTGAGAAGAACAGCGTATTTGAATCGCATTATGGTTGCTACGGAAGCGATGGCGAATGGGCGATTGCACAAAGAAATTGATATTGAGGGGAAATCACCACTAGCGGAACACGCTAAGAATTTGAATAATCTTCGTGAAGGTGTCCATATTTCTGTGACTGAACAAGCGAAAAGCGAACGCTTGAAAACAGAACTAATTACGAATGTCAGTCATGATCTTAGGACTCCATTGACATCAATTATTACCTACACGGATCTCTTGAAAAAGGAAGACATTACAGCTGAAGAACGTACAAAATATGTAGACATTTTAGACAAAAAGTCACAGCGTTTGAAGACGTTAATCGAGGATTTATTCGAAGTATCGAAAATGGCAAGTGGTAACTTGGAGCTTAACAAGCAGCGTGTTGATATGACGCAATTACTCCAACAAGCCCTTGCAGAGCACGAAGAAGAAATCTCGAAATCAGGACTGGATTTTAGGGTGAATTTCCCTGAAGCTGCACTCGTTGCCTATGTGGACGGGAAAAGATGGTGGCGCGTATTGGATAACTTGATTGTTAATGCCATCAAGTACACATTGCCGGGTACCCGTGTCTATATTACGCTTCGAAAAGTAGGGGATACGGCCGAATTCGTCGTGAAAAATGTGACGAAGTATGAGCTCGGTGAAAATATCGACGAATTATATGAACGCTTTAAACGGGCGGATACATCACGCCATACAGATGGTTCAGGACTTGGTCTTGCGATTGCGCAATCCATCGTTGATTTGCATAATGGGAATATGAAAATCGAAGTAGATGGGGATTTATTCAAAGTAACGGTCGTCGTGGCGGCGGTTTAACAAATAGATATACAAATAATAAGCTGTATGCAAAGCCCTTATAGAAGGGGAATGTGTACAGCTTTTTTTGTCATGCGGCCTTATTCAATAGAAGTACATAATATAGACACCGATAAGTAGTACACCAATATCTGCACACATGTGAATCGTCCAAGAGGGCAAAATTGTTCCGCTTTTTTCATTGGCAAGTTGAAAGATAACTCCACCAACCCAGAGCCCTGTCACAGCGAGTATAAGAAGAGCTGAGCTGAACCATGGAAGAAAAATTGAAATATGATAAATGGCAAAGAGGAATGACGGTAAAATAAACCGAATCCGAGATTTGCCAACAAGATTTGGCAACAGACCGCGGAAGTAAAATTCCTCTAACATCGAATTGCCGAACAGTATATAGAGAGCGATGAACGGGAATGTTGTAGTCGTTATACCTGCACTAGCAAGGTCAACTAGAAGTGCAGCAATATCTATGAAAGGCTGTAAGATGATGAACGCCGCAAAGATAATCCCCATAATCGCAACTCCAGAACCAATCGCAATCAACATGCTTTTTCGATCAGTTTGGACCAAGCGTAAGAATGGGAATCCCGTCTTGCGGAATAATAGGAGTGGGACGAGCAGGAATAGAGTCACTTTCGCCGCCGTTTTCCAGATGTATGTAACTTCTACTGATTGTTCAATCCACAGTAGAAAAGTGATGCTGAATAACGATAAAATAATTCCCCGTATCATAGTAGATCCTCCAATCATTGATTCAGTAATGGACGACCAAATAATGTCTAAAGTTTCATTAAAATTAATAAAATGGAAATATGGAAAGGGAGCGCTTATCAAGCGCTCCCTAAGAAAAAAATAATACTATATATGTTGACCAAATAAATACCAATATAAATTGAGCGAAGGCGCCTTTTAAGGGGGAGCCAAAGTCATAAGACTGGCAGCATCCCCTAGCGCAGTAGCAAATTCAGTGGTTTCTTTATTTCAACATATATAGCAAGTATGCTGGTACTAGATGCACAACATCCTTAATTAACCAATGAAGCAAGCACCGATAATAATTAACAGGATGAAAAGCACAATAATTAACGCAAATGAGCTTCCGCTCTCATATCCTCCGTATTGACCCATTGTCAACACTCCTTTCATGAATGGTCTAATTTAGCTTATGCAAATAGATTACTAGGCACTAAGTACAAACGCCTTTACGACTGCCAAAGAAATAATTGCTTTTGGTTATTTAGAAGAATAGTTTAGCTGACAAGTAGATGGATAGACGTGGTAATTGGAGTGGCCATCCTGCTGTCTAGTATGGGATTCTACTTGCTTGTTTAATGAAATGTGTTGTATCATTAGTTTAAAATATGGGAATAGAATCACTATTCGAAGAAGGAGGATCAATAGATACTATGACAAAATCAGATGGTAAGTACCCAAACAAAGAAGATCTTGAACCGAAAGTGAAAGGGGTAGCTAATTCCGATGAGCTTCCACTCGCGGATCCATCCGATTCGAATACATCGGATGTCTTTAGAAAAAACACCTTGGACAAGACTGGTGAGAATGAACAGTCAGCATACGGAACATACAAAACGGACACGGGTTATAATAAGCCAAGGTCGGGCGAACAATACCCTTTTGGTGAAAAACATCAAGAAGATAACAAGTTTGATCAAGAAACACACGAAAAATGGAATAAAGAGAAACCGAACGAAGATCCATTTAAACCATAACTTAGTAGCGGTCGTCCCTTTGTGGAGCGACCGTTTTGATTTGTAGATAAGATGCGGTAGAGTAGAAGAGAAGCAAAGAAAGGGATGATTGTCATCGAAACAATGAATCAGTTAAAATTCACACGTATTTATACACTTGGCCGTCTTGTAAAGTCAAAAGCAGAAGCTTGGGATGCACAACCAACAGGATTCAATAACACGATTCGTTGGAATGCGGGTCATATTTTTGTAACGATGGAAACACTCATTCAAAAAGCGGTGGAAGGTTATGAACCTGTCCATCCCGAATGGATCTCTCTTTTTGTGTCGGGATCAGGCCCTAACGACTGGGAAGGAAATGCTCCATCAACAGACGAGCTCCTCGCGGCATTAGAGGAACAACCAGAACGTGTCGTTAAAGCGCTCGAAGGTAAACTAAGCAATACGTTACAGGAACCGATGTCAATTGGACCCTTGCATACAATGGTGACAGTTGAGGCAGTCGTTCAATTTGCAGTGTGGCATGAAGGCGTTCATGCAGGCATGATTAATGCTTTGAACCGTTTGGCTTCAGAATAATTCTGGAGCAAAAACGTAAGCCTCTAGGCGCTAGAGTCTGGGCGTGAAATATCGCCTTTCTCAGGTTATCCTCGGGCCGATAATTATATAATTTCCTGCATTAAAAAAAGCAGTCATCACACGTCCGTTTTAATCTGACGTAAGATGACTGCTTTTCAATTTACTAATTCATGCTTAAATGCATAAATGACTGCTTGTGTCCGGTCTTGCACTTCTAGTTTAGATAATAGATTGCTAACATGTGTTTTCACTGTTTTCAGTGCAATAAATAAATCATCTGCGATTTCCTGGTTCGTTTTACCTTTCGCAAGGTGCAATAATACTTCAAGTTCACGTTCCGTCAACTCATCATGGGGCTGCCGTTCATTGCCTGCTCGCATTTTGCGCATCATTTTTGTTGTGACTTCAGGTTCCAATACTGTTTGTCCTTTTAATGTTTCACGGATGGCCTCTGCAATTCGCTTCGCATTCGATGTTTTTAATATATAGCTGATTGCGCCTGCTTCAAGTGCTGGATATACTTTGTCATCATCTAAAAAACTTGTCACGATAACGATTTTTGCTTCCGGCCACTCCTTAATGATGGCAGCAGTTGCTTCGGCACCGTTCATTTCCGGCATCACCATATCCATCAATATAATATCGGGGCGTAACTCAAGTGCTTTTCCTACGGCTTCGCGCCCATTTACCGCTTCGCCGATGACTTCCATATCCGGCTGAATCTGTAGATAGGCAGAAACACCGATTCTCACCATTTCATGGTCATCCACTAACAGGATCTTGATCATTCGGTCCATCTCCTTTTCGAGCAGGTAATTTCACTTCCACAATCGTCCCTTGTGAGGGAACGGAAACGATTTTGCATGTTCCACCGATTTCAATTGCACGTTCTTTAACGTTTTGCAGACCATATGAGCCGCCTTTTCCATCACTATCTTTGAATCCGATACCATTATCTTGCACCCGGAAAATTGCGAGCCCGTCTCGTTCCACAAATAGCACATCGACTTCCGTGGCTTGTGCATGGCGCAGTGTATTGGACAGCGTCTCCTGCGCGATTCGGAATAACTGATCTTCCGCACCTTTTGATAATGTCACTTCTTCCAAACGGAATCGGATATCGAATAGCACTTTTTCCCTTAATTCAATTAATAGCTCTTCAAGTCCTTCGGCAAGTGATTTGTTATTCAAGGGTGCCGGTCGTAAATGGAGTAGCAAGGCGCGCATTTCCAGTTGCGCCTGTTGGACGATTCGCTCGACTTGGAGTACCGGTTTTTGTGCGATAGCAACTTCGTTATTTTCCGTAATAGCGGATAATAGCATCGATGCGGCGAACAGTTGCTGGGATACAGAATCATGTAACTCGCGCGCGAGTCGCTGTCGTTCTTGTATAATTCGTTCTTGTATAAGTTTGTCTTGCTCCTCCGCACGCTCATCTATGATCCGTTGCAGACTTTTTCGCTGCGTATGAATGACCGTTGATACGGTCCCGATTGCCCGGTCCATACGGGGAGAGAACTTCTCGATTGAATCAGTTTCTAGCTCAGTGTCGATCAACCCTGTTATTCTTTGCTCGATTGCTTTCTCTTTTGAACTTCCTAAAAAACCTGTCCATATAGCGATTCCCCAGGCAAGCAAGAAAATAGTAGTCAAAATCCACAAGCCAAGCGAAACATTCGCAAATTGCAATTCATAAAACGCAAACCAACTTTCTTCTATTGGCAAACCAAGAAGGAAATAGATGTACACCGCTGCAATCGCAATAAATAAAATTGATAAAACAAGTCCGCGTCCGATGACTGCCTTCATTTTCGTGTCACCTCGACATCTCCGCCCCAAGTGGAAAGCGTAATGATAAGTTCAGGGGAATCAGCAGATTTCCCTTCATAGCTATCTTTCATATGGAGCGATTCATTAATGAGCCGTTTCCGATAAATATTGAAAAGCTTAGCATCACCGATTAATGTCGTGTAATGAATGCGTACGGGGATTTCGTAAGGTAAGTCAATTTTTATTTTTCCAATACCTTGCCTAACAGAAATTAAAGAAGTTCCTTTTGGCAGTACTGTATCCGTTACATCGATGTGAATATCACCAAAGAGTCCGTGGATATGGATGTCCTCCCATTCATAAGACGCAAAGGGGGATGACTGGACGGAAAATAGTTTGTTTTTCCAAATTCCGTTGGGCGTTTCTCGTTGAAGATCTTTGAGAGGACGCATTATTTCTTCCGACGGTACGCCCTTCCATAGTTTTACGAGGACGTAGATGATGACGGTGAAAATGAGCATCCGTAAACTCCACAAAGTGAAAAGTGCCATTGCGATAAAAAACAGGCCTGGTAAAAATAGCAGCTTCGATCGTTTCCGCAAACCGTAATAAATTAGTCCGGCACCAAGAAGGACGAACACGATATTGCCGTTATGAAAGAAAGCTGCCTCGACAAAAATGAGTAGCAGGAAAGTTAGCCCCCAAAATGTGATTTTGCTTGTATCGATTCGTTTCATTTTGTTATTCTCCCTTCTTGAGGTCAGATTATCTGTAAATAAGAAAAAAGGTACACAACCTAAGTACACCGATTCCTGCGGCGATGGTTGCATACCTGCATCCTACAGTCTATTTTACACAATTTCTACTTCTTTTGCGGATTCTTTCTCTAATGTCTCAAGGCGACGGTCCATTGATGACGTTTCGTACTCACGTTCAATCTTTCCGCCAAGGTTTTCGATATACTTTTTCATATCGCCAACTGATGCCATTTTACTGTCTGCATTTTCAGGAGAGATGATTTGATCCATCCGGTGATGGGCGCGGGTCACATTCTCTTTCCCCATCAATTGCAGCTGACGAACTTTCATATCTTTCACTTTATGTTTCATTTCCTCGAATTTACGCTCCAGTGAAATTAATTCATAAGCCGTTTCCATAACGCTTTCCGAAAGTTCTGCTGCACGCGTATCGTACGCAGCGATTTCCTCCTCGGCAAATGCGATTAAGTCTTCTTCACCAGCAGTTTGTGCAAGTTCAAGCTGACTACGACGTTTTTCTGACATTTTTTCAGCTTCTGCCAACTCTTTCTGCAGTTCTGTTTTTAGTTTGCTTTGACGTTCAAGCAATTTCCCAATTGATTCGGTCTGTTTTTCTGCCTCGCGGATGTATTGATTTAACATGGCAATTGGATTTTTGCTTTCCTTTTTGTCGAGCACCGTGTGAAGATCTGCTTGTACCGAGTATTTAAATCTATTCCAAAGTGAGTTCATAGTTAGTTCCTCCTCATTATTTTGTAATTTCATTCCACTGACGTTCGAAGTTTACGAATGGATCGTCAGTAGGGTTATTGATGATGTTACTGTTTTCTGAGCCATGCCATTTACGCCAAACATACAGAACACCGACTAAAGCAATGATTCCGATGAATGCCGGTACATTTGCTATTGCTGTTAACAAGCCAATGACAAGTACGCCTCCCCAGAACAATTTCGAGATTGTGGAAGTGCTCTTTCTGAAGTAATGGAACCCCGCGTATGCAATCAATGCTGAAAATGCAAGTGCGAGAAGTGATCCGAGATTCGCAAGGGCAACGATTGCTGCTGTAATACCAAGTGCTGCAAGACCTAGTTTTTTCATTTGTTGTTCCTCCTTTCGTTTGTAGCTTAATCTTATAACGATTTCCGGCTCGTCCAAACGGGCGCTAAGCGGATTTCCACCTAGGACTTGAGGCTGATTCGATCTAAGTCATACTAGATTTTGTAAGTGTTTTCATGTATTCTATTATTATAAGAAAAGTTAATTAATTCGGATAACGGGGTGTAGGTATGAAAGAGGTTGTTATTGTTCAGGGGGTTAGAACTGCGGTAGGTAGGAGAAAAGGGAGCTTTTCGGTCTACAGACCTGATGAACTTGCGGCTGTGGTACTTGAGGAACTTATGAAACGCGCAGGGATAAATAAAGAAGACGTGGAAGACGTCATTCTTGGTTGTGTTACCCAATCAGGTGAACAAGGTGGGAATATTGCTAGGACAGCAGCGCTCATCGCCGGATTCCCAATACATGTACCTGGTGTGACAATTGACCGGCAATGCGGATCGAGTCAGCAAGCTGTTCATTTTGCGTCACAAGCTATTCTGTCTGGGGATATGGATATCGTCATTGCAGGTGGAGTTGAAAGTATGACGCGTGCACCAATGATGTCCAATATGGGAGATGCAAAACCAAGTACAAAGCTCCTAGAAAAATATGAAATCATTAATCAAGGACTATCAGCTGAACGAATTGCTGAGAAGTGGGAACTGTCACGGGAAGAACTAGATCGCTTTTCATTCGAAAGTCACCAAAAGGCGATTCACGCAATTAATGAAGGGAAATTTGAAGAAGAAATTGTTTCTGTTGAAATCACGAAAGAAGATGGCACAACAGAACTATTTTCTAAAGATGAAGGCCCTCGTCCCGAATCGACAACAGCAGTGTTGGCAGGATTACGGACGGTCTTTGATGAAAATGGCGTAATTACAGCGGGTAATGCAAGTCAAATGAGTGACGGGGCATCTGCTGTACTCCTTATGTCACGCGACAAAGCGGACGAACTTGGCGTGAGGCCGATCGCACGCATTGTTGCACGAGCTGTTGTTGGCTCTGATCCGACGTTAATGCTAACTGGTCCAATTGAAGCAACACGGAAAGTACTTGAAAAGGCCGGTCTTACAATAGAAGACATGGATACGTATGAAGTGAACGAAGCATTTGCACCAGTGCCGCTTGCTTGGCTGAAAGAAACGGGTGCTGATTCTACGAAATTGAACCCGAACGGCGGCGCCATCGCACTCGGTCATCCACTTGGCGCGACAGGCACGCGATTACTGGTGTCGATGATTCACGAATTAAAACGGACTGGCGGACGTTATGGGCTACTCGCAATTTGCGAAGGAATGGGTATGGCGAACGCGACAATTATTGAACGTATTTAATTTCATCCAGTGAGGGGCCAAACCCCTGCTAAATGAAATTTAGTTGTATTCGATTAGGGGGATTTAGGTGTGGAAATGGAAAAAGTAACGGCAATCGTGACAGGTGGAGCATCCGGTCTTGGGGAGGCCACTGTAAGGAGGATAGTAAACGCCGGAGGGAAGGCAGCTATCTTCGACAGGAATGAAGAGCGTGGACAAGCGCTTGCAAGAGAGCTTGGAGAGGAAAGTGTTTTATTCTTCAAAACGGATGTTGCGGATGCGGAAGAAGTGGAAGTAAACGTTGCTTCCGTAAAGGAGAAGTTTGGAGAAGTAACAGCCGTTGTTAATTGCGCAGGTATTGCGACGCCTGGGAAAGTGTTGTCGCGTAGCGGTCCGATGGTGCTTGACCAGTTTGAACAAGTCATTCGAGTAAACCTGATAGGCACATTTAATGTAATTCGTGTTGCGGCGGCCGCAATGCAAGGAAATGAGCCAAACGAAGAAGGGGAACGTGGGGTTATTGTGAATACTGCTTCCGTTGCTGCTTTCGAGGGACAAATTGGACAGGTTGCATACAGTGCTTCAAAGGGCGGCGTTGTTGGAATGACATTACCGATTGCACGTGAACTCGCGGCATTCGGTATCCGAGTGATGACAATTGCACCGGGTCTTGTAGAAACGCCGTTATTCGACGGGCTACCGGAAGCCGCACGTAATTCACTTGCTTCAATGGTACCGTTCCCGAAACGACTTGGGCGACCAGATGAATATGCAAAGCTTGTTGAAAGTATATTTACTAATACACTGCTCAACGGTGAAGTAATTCGGTTGGATGGTGCGATTCGGATGCAACCAAAGTGAGTTGGAAACAATGGTTCGCCGATAAACATGGCAACTCAAACACGTTCCAAAGCACATGTTACAAAAGGAGGGGCTAGACCGTTGGCGAGATACAGATTTGAAATGGATGAGCACGTCATGTTTCGAGATTCACTTCGGAAGTTTCTTCAGAAAGAAGCAGTTCCGCACTACGATAAATGGGAAAAAGATCGGCTTATACCAATCGCATTTTGGAAAAAACTTGGGGAGATGGGGTTCCTCTGCCCGCAAGTGGATGAAAAATACGGAGGGCTTGGTCTGGATTTCAGCTTTAGTGTAATCATCGGGGAAGAACTTGAGCGTGTAGGCGCGGGTCTCACAGGGGTAGGCTTGCACAATGACATCGTTGTTCCATATATTGAATCGTTCGGCACAATGGAGCAGAAAGCGCGCTGGCTACCTGGTTGTGTAAGCGCTAACAATATTGCCGCTATTGCAATGACAGAGCCAGGAACAGGATCGGACTTGGCTAATATCTGGACGACGGCAATTAAAGATGGGGACCATTACGTCGTGAATGGTCAAAAGACGTTTATCACAAACGGTATTAATGGGAATCTTATACTCGTTGCTGTAAAAACTGACCCATATGCCGAACCGAAACATCGTGGCGTCAGTTTGCTTATTATAGAAGAAGGTACGCCAGGTTTCACAAAAGGTCGAAAACTCGATAAAGTAGGGCTGCATTCGCAAGACACGGCGGAATTGTTCTTTGAAGATTGCCGTGTACCTGTAACGAACTTAATTGGCGAAGAAGGAAAAGGATTTAGCTATCTAATGGAGAAACTACAGCAGGAACGGCTTGTTGTTGCGATTGCCGCACAAACGGCATCAGAGGATATGCTAGAAATGACACTTGAGTATGTAAAATCGCGGAAAGCATTTGATAAGCCGATTGGTTCGTTTCAAAACACGCAGTTTAAACTTGCTGAAATTGCAACGAAAGTGGAAATTGGAAAAGTGTTTCTAGAATCACTTATCGAAGATCATCTAGCGGGAAAAGATGTCGTCACAAAAGTATCGATGGCGAAATATTGGCTGACTGATACGGCGCGAGAAATTTCGGCAGAATGTATGCAGTTGCACGGTGGGTACGGTTATATGGAAGAATATAAAATTGCGAGACGTTACAGGGATATCCCTGTGGCATCGATTTACGCAGGGACGAATGAAATCATGAAAGTCATCATCGCGAAGAATATGGGCTTGTAGAAATTAGGGTTGCTTAATAAGTTGATATAAAGAATACCATTGAATCTGTCTTGGCGCTCGGCTACCCTTTTAAGGCGCATACACTCAGTTTGTACACCGTATTCAATACTGCAAACTGTATAAGTAGGAATAACTTGGTTTCGTAGGGCATATTATTCTTCGGGACCATATGTGACGTATACCTACTATTATTATGCACTGATTACGTAAAAAATATTCTACATGAAAAGGGGCGAGATTAGTATGATGCAAACACCACTATTATTATCTTCCTTTATTAAACGAGCAGAGCAATATTTCCCTAACAAATTAATTATTTCACGAACAGGAGAAAACTCGATTCACCGGATTCCATATCGTGAGTTCGCAAAAAGAACACGCAAACTGGCGGATGCCCTGACGAAACTTGGGATGGTGCACGGAACGAAAGTTGGATCGTTTGCTTGGAATCACCATCGACATTTAGAAGCGTATTTCGGTGTGCCGGGAACTGGTGCCATCCTTCATATGATCAATATACGATTATCTCCGGAACATATTGCATACGTTATCAACCATGCCGGGGATGAAATCCTGCTTGTCGATGATAATCTCTTTCCGCATCTTGAAAAACTTGCGCCTTATCTGAAAACGGTGAAACATTATATCATCATGGGAGACAGCACTGAAATACCTGAAACATCACTCGAAAATGTCCATTCGTATGAAGCACTCCTAGCTGAAGCATCTGAAGACTTTGTATTCCCGGAGGATCTCGATGAGAATACGCCAGCTGGCATGTGCTATACATCCGCTACGACGGGCAATCCGAAAGGAGTCGTCTATACCCATCGCGGACTTGTTCTGCATAGTTATGCGCTAGGACTAGCTGATGCTATGGGCTTATCGGAGAGAGATGTAATTCTGCCAGTCGTGCCAATGTTCCACGTCAATGCATGGGGAATGCCATTCGCCGCGGTCTTTTTTGGTACAACACAAGTCCTGCCGGGGCCAGGCTTAAATCCGAAGCTGCTGCTGGACTTGATCGAGCAGGAGAAGGTGACTGTAACAGCGGGAGTTCCAACAATTTGGCTAGCAGTACTGAAGGAGCAGGAGGAGAGCCCGAGAGATTTGTCGTCACTTAGAGCCGTTGTAAGCGGTGGTTCAGCTTCACCAAAAGGATTGATCCGTGCATTCGAAGAAAAACTAGGTGTACCGTTCATAGTTGGTTATGGCATGACTGAAACATCGCCACTAGTCAGTCTATCTGTCTATTCATCAGGGATGACCGATTTGACAATGGATGAGAAAATCGATGTCCGTGCACTTCAAGGGATGCCGATGCCAGGTCTTGAAGTCCGTATTGTTAATGAAGCCGGAGATGCGCCTTGGGATGGTAAAACAATGGGCGAATTAGCTATTCGGGGACCTTGGATTGCAAGCGAATATTACAATGATGAGCGTACAGCAGAAGCCTTCCGTGATGGCTGGCTATTCACAGGCGATATCGCAGTTATGACCGAGTTCGGCTATCTTAAATTGATGGACCGCACAAAAGATTTGATCAAGAGTGGAGGCGAATGGATTTCGTCTGTTGACTTGGAGAATGCGCTAATGACGCATGAAGATGTTTTTGAAGCGGCAGTGATAGCAATACCGCATGAGCAATGGATTGAACGTCCACTGGCGTGTGTTGTCTTGAAAGAAGGGAAGGTTGCTGACGAAGAGATGAAACAGCGGTTGCTAACCTATTTGGCAGGCCAGTTCGCTAAATTATGGGTACCGGACGATGTTGTCTTCTTGGATGAAATCCCGAAAACATCCGTCGGTAAATTCCTGAAAGCCTCATTACGTAATCAATTGACGGAACATTATCAGCAAGTGTAAAACACACAAAAAGGGGCCGTAACCACACTGGTTTGGTCTTTTTTTCATTTCAACGTATATAGATCCGTTTCAGGCCTTAATAAGCTCCGCAATGAGAACAGTATAGTAAATTAACACACGTGTTGATTTACTAGAAATAACCAGAAAATAACTTAATCAAATACTAAGCATCCCCCGTACAGTTGCTTAGATTGCTTTGGATCGAACGACTCCTATATCTTTACCGGGGTATCTTAATCTATAGGGATGCTACTCGTCGCATCCCTATAGATTTTTTCGGTAATCGTATGGTGGTCGTTCATCTGTCGCTCTCTAAAGGTGCAAGTACATGAAGTGCGAAAGCTTTTTTGGGACGAAAGAATAGTGGGCTTGTTACCTGGATAAAGGCAGTCAACCGAACAGCAAAGGGTTCGGTTTGTATAAGTCGTAACTAGCCACACCTGTCTCACAGAAAAACTATCGTGATTATTTTAGCCGAAAGCGAGCCGGAAAAGTACTAGTCCAAATGAAAAAAATCGCGCCTACCTTAGAAGAATATTATGTGAGGAAATGGTTAATCAACAGACGTGATTAATTAACCTATATGTGTTGAATTAAAGAATCCCATTGAATTTACTGTGGCGCTAAATAAGGAGAGAGTTTTAATTCGAGGTGTGGATTGTAGAACGCTTGGTGCTTTGCGGATGCCTTTGCCGGGCTTGTTCATTATCGTGAGAAATGTGATTTTAAGATGTATATGCGAGGTTATAAGGTGATTACTAGTTGATACTACTTATATTCAAGAAAGACGTGCCTTAGCTTGCAAACTTCATCACAGATAATGAAATGCTCTTTCTCACATAGACCATCTAGCGAAGGCGCGTCTTCGTGGTAGCCGGAGTGATAAGACTGAAAGGGATCTTCTTTCTGGCTTATCGCGGGAGGCATCCACAAAGCGTCGGAGCGGTATTTGTAGGAGTTCTATTTCATTCCAAGTATCAGTACTTTTCAGCGGCCTCAAAAAAGCCTTTGTAAAGCGCATATGCCGTATTCATTTGTGCAGCATATATAGTATGGTTTTAGTACTTGAATAATCAACCAGATAGTTAGTACTTTAGTGAATCGTATTCCTGATATTCAGTATAAATATAACTTACCAGACTATGGATTATATATAGCTTGGTGGGTAGTGTATAACTTCATTGATCATTGTGGAGGAATTGTTAACTGGGGAGGAAATTGTGGATATCTATCTTTAGAATTTGATTAATAACCCAAAAAGATGATTTCCGATAGAAAATTCTGAAACTATAAACATTTTTTCGAGTTATCAACTGATGACTGTTGATAACTCGGCACTTTATGACGTTATCAACAAAAAGCGAACAAGTCTCTAGAATGATTCAAGCGGGTAATACCGACGTAGAATCATAGGGATGGACTCTTTTGCATAAAATAATTGATAAGAAAGGCAACTTCTTCTTATAAAGGAACGTCTATTCATTTCACGAAGTCAGTTTGCACTTGCATTCGGTATTTAGTAAAGTAATAGTTGGTGGGGGCGAAGCGTGGAAAATTGGATTACTGAATTTATGGACCAGTTTGGCTATTTTGGTGTGTTTTTATTAATCATGATTGAGAATGTGTTTCCACCAATACCATCTGAAGTTATTTTGACATTCGGTGGATTCATGACGACTTATTCGGATATGACTCGAATGGGTGTAATCATTGCAGCAACGGTCGGATCAATTATTGGGGCGATGATTTTGTATAGTATCGGGTTATTTCTCGATGTGGCACGCCTTGAGAAAATTGTTGATCGGTGGGGTGGCGTTTTACGTCTTACTCGAAAAGATATCCGTAAGGCCGATGCATGGTTCGACAAATATGGTCCGTGGACAGTGCTACTCTGTCGCCTAGTTCCACTAATACGGAGCCTAATCTCGATTCCAGCAGGTATGTCGAATATGAACTTCCCGCTATTCATTTTACTTACAACAATCGGTAGTCTGATCTGGAATACGGCACTTGTTATGATCGGCGCAGCAGTCGGCGACAATTGGCAATCGATTGTTCATTATATGGACATCTATTCGAACGTTGCGTACGCACTGCTAGCAATTGGCGGAATTGTGAGTTGCTTTTGGTATATTCGCTTCCGTAGAAAGAGAGTGTAACTAACTTATGGAATTATTTGATTTGATTAAAGCGTTAATACTTGGATTTGTTGAAGGTATGACGGAGTTCGCACCTGTATCATCGACGGGTCACTTGATCATTGTCGATGATATGTGGCTGAAGACAGAAGAGTTTTTAGGTAAATATCCCGCGATTACATTTAAGATTGTTATCCAGCTAGGATCGATTTTAGCGGTTGTCGTCGTATTTTGGAAACGTCTTTTTAGCCTAGTCGGACTTTATAAGATTGATGGTAAAAAGATGAATTCACGTTTCAATTTAGGGCATGTCATTATCGGTATGCTTCCGGCAGTCATTCTTGGATTTGCGTTTAAAGATCTGATTGATGATTATTTATTCGGAGTGGAAACGGTTATTTTTGCCTTGGTGGCAGGGGCTATTCTTATGATTGTGGCTGATAAATTTGGTCCAAAAAAACCGAAAGTACTAACGTTGGATCAAATCACATACAAACAGGCATTCTCGGTTGGTCTTGTCCAATGTCTGTCATTATGGCCAGGATTTTCGCGCTCAGGCGCCACGATTTCGGGTGGTGTACTGTTCGGCATGAACCATAGAACGGCGGCAGATTTCACGTTCATAATGGCTGTTCCAATTATGATGGGTGCAAGTCTTGTATCGGTTTTGAAAAACTGGGAGTACTTATCAATGGATAATCTGTCGTTTTATATCGTCGGATTCATCAGTGCATTCATCTTTGCGCTTATCTCGATTCGCTTCTTCTTGAAGCTCATCTCACGCGTCAAGCTTGTACCGTTCGCAATTTACCGACTTATATTAGCAGCTGTGCTAGCGGTTATTGTGTTTTTATAAGAATCTGAAACGACTCCTGCACATTGGTGCGCGGGAGTCGTTTTTTTGTCTTTGCAATGCAGTCTGAAAATATCTGATCTACTTATAAATTGGTGATTAATTACTGTTCGAACCTAGTTTTTCCGAAATCCTTCTACCTGTTTCCATAACTTTTTCAATAAGGAAATCCATCCGATTTTCAGTCAGATTGAAACTGACGAAGCCTATACTGATTGCCCCGACAACTTCTCCTAATCCATCAACAATGGCCACCGCGACAGAAGAAGTACCTTCCGTCCTTTCACCGTGACTCGTAGCATATCCTAGTTTTTTTATCTGTTTTAGCGTTACTTCTACTGGAGCCAATTGTTCGATAGGCAACAGTTTCTTCAAAATGTCCGTGGACTTAAAAGAAGGCATATTGGCAAGCATCGCTTTATTAGCCGCACCGATATTCATTGGAATGCGCAAACCGAGTTGGTCATAAATCCGGATTGTATTATTTTCACTATCTATTCTCTCTAAAATAATTGCTTCTAATCCTGCGGGGCGGCTTAGATAGACACTTTCATCTACTTCATGGCTCAAACGTTCTAGCTCTGGCCTTATTTTAGTGACATAATCCATCGAATCATACACTTGCAAACCGTATTCTAACCAAATCGTTCCGAGCCGATAGCATTTCGTACGCTCATCCTGCTCCACCATACCTTGTTTAATCATCGCTTTCAGCAATCTATGCATTGTACTGAGTGGTAATTCGCATTGCTTGGAAAGGTCTGAAATAGACACTCCGTTTTCTGAAGTGTGTGTAGCAAGAGTTTTGGCTACGATCATAGCGCGGTCAATTGATTGCATTTAAAGCACCACCTATCATATAAATAACTAAGTAAAATTCATTACTCTGAAAAAAAGAATTAAAAGTATTTGAAATACATTGACATTGTACCATGAAGAGAATATATTTTATATATAAACTTTCCGTTATTCGGAAACGTTTTCCACTATGCGGAAAAGGGTGACGTAAATTGACTTATTGTTCATCAATGTACAGTCCATTAGAACGGGTGATTGTAAAGCATCCAAATGAAGCTTTTCAAAATCAAAATCATCTCGCGGATCAATGGAAAACATTCAATTACCTTGAGGAACCGAATTTTAAAGAGGCGGTTCGCGAGTATTCGAATTTTATAGGGATTCTTGAAAAATATGTCCCACAGATTGATTATTTACCTGCATCGCCTGAAGTTGGTATGGATTCGTTGTATGCACATGATCCGGTGAAGTTTACGCCAGCAGGAGCAATCATTTTGAAATCAGGTAAAAAACTGAGACAACCGGAAGCGGTAGTATATAAAAAGTTTCTTGCAGAAAGAGAAATTGCTATTGTTGGTGAGTTGACTGGAGACGCAGTGTCAGATGGCGGTGATATTGTTTGGTTGGACGACAAGACACTTGTTGTAGGCCGTGGATACCGTACGAATGATGAAGCAATCCGGCAATTGAAAGAAATGACAGCGTCTTTCGTCGACGAATTCATCGTCGTTCAACTACCACATGATCAAGGAGAAGCGGAATGTCTGCATCTTATGTCGTTCATCAGTATGGTCGATCGTGATTTGGCAGTCGTGCATTCACCACTAATGCCTGTTTTTTTCCGGCAGTTGTTGATTGAACGAAAAATCCAGCTAATTGAAGTTCCGAAAGATGAATATGACACACTTGGTTGCAACGTGTTGGCACTGGCACCACGGGTTTGTGTAATTGTTTCTGGAAACGCTTCCACGAAAAAACAATTGCTCGATGCTGGAGCTACAGTTTATGAATATAAAGGTGAAGAAATAAGTGTAAAAGGGACGGGTGGTCCAACGTGTTTGACTTCTCCCGTAGTAAGAAACTAAAAATGAGGAGTGGAATGGGTATGTATTCAAACGTAATTGTTAAAACACCTGGGGAAAGCTATTTGAATGGATTGACGACTTCTGATTTAGGAAAGCCCGTATTTGAAAAGTTACTAGAACAGCATAAAAAGTATGTTGAAGCGTTGGAAAAGTGCGGCGTGACTGTTACACATCTTCCAGCAAGCGAAGAATTCCCAGACTCGACATTTGTAGAAGATGCTGCCGTGTTGACATCTGATTTCGCGGTTATTACAAATCCAGGAGCGGAATCACGTAATGGAGAAATCAAGGAAATCGAAGCTACTCTAAAAGGATTTTACGAAAAACTTCACTATATAAAATCGCCAGGAACACTAGATGGCGGCGATATTCTTCAAGCGGAGAACAATTTCTATATTGGGATTTCTGAACGGACGAATGAAGAAGGAGCACTTCAATTGAAAGGGATATTAGAACAACAAGGTTATGAAGCTACGATTATTCCGTTAAAAGAGTTTTTCCATTTGAAAACAGGAATTGCTTACCTAGGAGATAACCGGATGGTCGTTGCGGGAGAATTTGTGGATCATCCAGCATTTGATTCATATGAAAAAATTGTTATAGGTAAGGAAGACGAGTATTCAGCCAACTGTATCCGTGTGAATGATTATGTCATTATTCCGTCAGGATATGAAGAAACAAAACGTAAATTTAATGAAGCGGGCTATGAAACAATCGAACTGGAAATGTCTGAAGTTCAGAAGCATGACGGTGGATTAAGCTGTTTGTCATTACGCTTCTAACCGTAATCGAAAAGTAAATGGGGAAAACAGGGGAGTGAATATCATGTCAAACAAAGGGGAACAACCGCAAGATAATCTATTAAAACGTTCTATGAAAAGCCGTCACTTGTTTATGCTCTCTCTCGGAGGAGTAATTGGAACCGGTCTGTTTCTGAATGCAGGCTATACAATTAATCAAGCCGGCGCGGGGGGAGCGCTGCTTGGATACTTATTCGGTGGTTTGATTTTATATATGGTTATGGTTTGTCTTGGCGAGCTGGCTGTCCATATGCCTGTGACAGGGTCTTTCCAAACATATGCAACGCGTTATATTAGTCCTTCGGCTGGTTTTTCACTTGGCTGGATGTATTTTGTAGGTTCGGCTGCCACTGCGGGAGTGGAATTCACTGCTGCTGGAATACTTATGCAACATTGGTTCCCAAATGTTCCGATTTGGATTTGGTGTTTGATATTTATGGTCCTCTTATTCTCTTTGAATGCGTTGTCGACGAGAGGATTTGCAGAAGCTGAATTCTGGTTTGCAGGTATTAAAGTCCTTGCAGTTATTTTGTTCCTTATCATTGGGTTTGCGGCGATTTTTGGCTTCATTCCTATGGAAGGTCGTTCAACACCCTTCTTAACAAATTTAGCTCCTACAGGGTTATTCCCAGCGGGCATCGCGATCGTGTTTGTGACGATGATGAACGTTATCTTCTCCTATCAAGGTTCGGAGTTGGTTGGAATTGCGGCAGGGGAAACAGAAAATCCTGAAAAGAACATACCAAAAGCAATCCGAACCATAATTTTTAGAATTGTCATTTTCTATATCGCTTCGATTATTGTTTTATCGGCTATTTTTCCTGCATCCGAACTTGGTTTACTTGCCAGTCCGTTTGTGACATTGATGGAAATTGCCGGCGTTCCGTACGCGGCGGGTATTATGAACTTTGTTATCTTGACGGCGATTTTGTCAGTGGGAAATTCGTGTTTATATGCGTCAACGCGACTTCTATGGGCAATGTCAAACGAAGGGATGGCACCTAAGATGTTCGGGCGATTATCGAAAAATAGAGTACCGCTCAATGCACTTATCTTCACAATGTCGTTCTCCCTCTTATCATTATTGACAAGTGTGATGGAAGCAGAGGCAGTGTTCGTATTACTCATGTCGATTGCAGGAATAGCTGTCACAATTTCGTGGATGGGGATTGCGACATCTCAATTGATGTTCCGTCGTCACTATTTGAAAGAGGGCGGAAAATTGGAAGACCTAAAATATAAAGTCCCTTTCTATCCTTATGTCCCATTGTTTTGTATCGCCTTTTGTCTTCTTATTCTCGTCTTTTTGGCATTCGATCCAACACAGCGGATTGGGTTATACTACGGGGTCGGATTTTTAGTTGCATGTATGCTGTTTTATAAATTCAGGTTGGAAAAAAAGAACAAGGTTAGTGTTGAAACCGAAGTGAAACCTGTAAATTAAAGGAGAATTATTATGAACCAATTACTATGGGGCACACCCTCTACACTTCGGTCACTGTTATGTGAACTCGTTAACTGGGACAGCCGTACGTTAACTGAAGGGGAGAATACATTTGCTCCCAAATTAGAGGCGAAATTAAATGAACTAGCGTATTTCATAAATAACCCGAATCAGTTGGCACTTCACGATGCAGGGCTTGGTCGTCAAGCTGTCACTGCTTTGTACAAGCATCCCGAAGCAACAGAAACGATTGTTCTTATAAGTCACTTCGATACCGTATGGACTGAAGAATATGGTGTGTTGGAGCCGTTTGCATTTTATCCGGAAATGCTGACGAAAATGTTGTCTGAACCCCAGCATAATGCTGATCTTCCGGAGGATGCACGCATCGACTTGGAGACCGGAAATTACTTGTTTGGTCGAGGCACAATGGATATGAAAATGGGGCTTGCGCTTCATATGCAACTCATTGAAAAAGCCAGTGTTGAAAAATGGCCAATCAATCTATTATTAGCTACCGTTCCTGATGAGGAAGTTAACTCAGCAGGGATGCGTGCTGTAGTGAAGGAGCTTGTCCGTATTCGTGAGGAGCAAGGGTTAACGTATAAACTATTTTTAAATAGCGAGCCATCGTTTTCCCAAAACCCAACGGATATTGCTGAATATGTTTACTCGGGTACCATCGGGAAAATCATGCCCGCTGCATTGTTCTATGGCAAAGAAACGCATGTCGGCGAGCCAATGAAAGGTATGACTGCGAACTATATTGCTTCATATCTGACACAACGGATGGAATGGAACGAATTATTCCGCGAGACGGATCTTGGAGAAAGTACGCCGTTGCCGGTTTCATTGCAACAAAAAGATTTAAAGCTTCAATACTCGACGCAAACGCCTTACCGCGCAGTAGCATTATATAATGTTTTCCTGATGAAGCGTACGGCATCGGAAGTGATGGATTTGTTCGAACAAGTGGCACTTGAGGCAATGGCAGCGTGCAACGATAGCTACAAGGTTATTTGTGAACGAGAGCAAGTGAAAGGCGTAGGGGAAGTGAACGTTTTGCGTTATGAACAGCTCCTTGAACATGCTTTGCTAAAATTAGGGGAAAAAGAAGTGGATCGCTTGAAGCAAGAAGTACTCCATAACGAAGAGTGGGATGATCGTGAAAAATCGCTTCGTATCGTCGATAACTTGATGATCCAATGCCAGGAACTTGCGCCGGCAACTGTCCTTCTTTATGCACCACCTTACTATCCAGCCATTAACTCGTCGGATAACCCGCTTGTCATCCAGTCGATTGAATTGATGAAGAAAACAGCGGAAACATTTAATAATACAGTCGAACAGATTCATTACTTCAACGGTATCTGTGACCTAAGTTATGTTAACTACGATGACGACACAAATGGCTGGGCTGCATTCGAAAGCAATACGCCGGTATGGGGCGAAACGTATAGCATTCCATTCACTGAGATGGCCCAGTTGAAAGCGCCCGTGTTCAATGTAGGTCCGTTTGGGAAAGATGCACATCAACGGACGGAGCGTTTACATGTCGACAGTGCTTTTGTGGAAATGCCTGTTATGCTGGAAACGCTCGTGAAGAGCATGTATGTCACGAATGAAAGTTTGGAAACATGTACAGGCTAATATAACTGAAATGTGGAGACCTTCGGAAATAGTGAAGGTCTCTATTTATTGTCTGCATCTGTTAAGATGAAAGAAAAAGTGGCAGGTGAATCGAATGAAAGAGCAAATCTTAATCATCGAAGACGAAGAAAATATCGCACGTGTCCTTCAGCTTGAGCTTGAGTTTGAGGGCTATGAAACGGGCATTGCACATACAGGACCAGACGGGCTTATCAAATACCGTGAACAACAATGGGATCTTGTTCTATTAGATCTTATGTTACCTGGATTGAATGGATTAGACGTATTGCGACGGATTCGAGCAACAGAAGCAGACACGCCAGTCATATTATTGACGGCGAAAAGTGATGTGGAAGATAAGGTGGCGGGGCTTGACCTCGGGGCGAATGATTATGTGACGAAACCTTTTGAAATCGATGAATTACTCGCAAGGATTCGTTCGGCGCTTAGATTCTCTAAACCTGTGGCGTCTGTAGAGACTAAAGACGAACATCTCCTTGAATTTGCGGGTTTGTCTCTTCATGAGCAAACACGTGACGTAACAAGAAATGGCCGCTCCATTGAGCTAACACCACGGGAGTACGATCTTTTACTTCATCTGTTGAAACACCCAAACCAAGTGTTGTCACGTGAACAGTTACTAGATGCTGTTTGGGGATTCGACTATTACGGTGATACAAACGTCGTGGATGTGTACATTCGATATGTCCGGAAGAAAATCGAACAAGGGGAAAAAAGCACGCTTATCCAAACGATACGGGGTGTTGGTTATGTTTTAAAGGAGCAACAGGTTAATGAAGCTTAAAACAAAGATCCACCTTTTTTCTACGTTGCTGATGCTCGTTATCTTAACGTTGACGAACACGGGCATCTATTTTGTGTACGGGAAATTGGCATATGACACGGAGTATAATCAGCTAAAGACGCAATCGCAGGACTTGATTGCTTCGCTCAGCCAGATGACCGAAAAAACGAATCCAGCGACGGTTCTCCATGCCTATAGACCACCGAATGGTGCGGTCCGTATTTTGGATCCAACGGGCAAGGTGAAAGTGGAGTCCGAATCGGCGGAAGGAATTAGGAGTTACCATCCTGAAATAAAACCAGGCGAACGCTATTCAATCGGTGAATTTGACAATACACCGATACTTACGATACGCGAGCCAGTTATTTGGACAGACGGAAAAGTGGTTGAACTGCAAACGATTCAACTGCTAAGTGATGTAAAACATAATTTGAGCTTGCTCAAGCTTATCCTCTTCGGAGTGACCCTTATCGCGATGATTCCCATAACGATTTCAAGCGTTGCGCTTGGTCGCATCGTGATCCAACCAATTGATAATCTCATTAAAACGATGTCACAAAGCCGGCAAACGGGAACATACGAGAAGATTGAGGTCCCAGCCGAAGGGAAGGACGAAATGGCGCAGATGGGCCATGAGTTCAACGATATGATGGGGCAACTCGAGAGCAATTTTAAAAAACAAGAACAGTTCGTTTCCAATGCCTCGCATGAATTAAAAACGCCGCTCACTGTTATAGAAAGCTACGCGCGGCTTCTCTCACGCCGCGGATTTGATGACCTTTCGGTGGCAAAAGAGGCAGTCGGAGCAATTCTTGGGGAATCCATTCGGATGAAGGATATGATTGAGCAAATGCTCCATCTTGCAAGAAATCAAGAACATGTTGCGTTTAAGTTTGAGGAAACGGATATTAATTCTTTGGTTGAAAAGACCTTACAACCAATGCGTCATGCACACGCAAGAGATTTCATTCTAGAAGGGAACGGTTCTGTGGTTGTGGTAACAGATGCTGAAAAACTTAGGCAATTATTATTCATCCTCCTTGATAATGCACGAAAATATAGCGAACGAGAAATTAAAACGACTATTTCGAAAAATGAAACTTCTATTTCCATTGCTGTTACTGACTATGGAAACGGAATCCCTAAAGAAGCCTTGCCGCACATTTTTGACCGATTCTATCGAGTCCATGAAGACCGAAACCGTAAAACAGGTGGAACGGGCCTTGGGCTGGCAATTGCTAAGGAACTTGCAGATGGTCTTGGAGCAGAATTGAATATAGAAAGTAGCGTTGGCGTAGGAACCACCTTCCGGATCATCATGCCCAAAAAACAGATTCTCACCGATTTTTAATGTTGGAATCGTATGATGAATGAAAGGAGGCGAGGAGTATGCATTTTTTGAAAAAATCATGGTTTATTCCGTCCCTGTTAACCTTAGTACTTCTAACGGTGGGCGGATTTTATATAGGAAGTTTGATCAATAAGCAGGAACCGATGGCGGCTGATACGATCCGAACTCAGTTGGAGAGCATGTACGGTGGAACTGTTGACCGCATCTCAATAACGAACGGCGTTTATCAAGCAGAAATGAGTCGAGGTGAAGCGGTTTATTCGGCTGAAGTTGACGCAATGACAGGAAGTGTTTTATCGCTTACCCAGACTGGTGAAATGAAGGAAGAGATTCCGGACGTGCTTTCTGAGTCTAAGGTGAAAGAAATTATAGCGGGGAAATATAGCGGTGAAACGGAACGGATTTCATTGATTACAGGCGGGGAAACCCTGATTTACGAGGTGAAGCTGTCGAAAGACCCGAAGTTTACAAAGGTGACAGTCGACGCCATGACGGGGAAAATAATCACTGAAACCGTGAAGGAAACGACAGGGGAAAATGCGCTTATTACCAAGGAACAGGCAATTGCAATTGCGCAAACTCAACTAAAAGGTGATGTAGATGACTTTTCGTATGAAAAAACAAGCGATGGAGGCTACTACCTAATCGAAATCGAAGCAGCTGATGACCGGGAAGGTACCTTCCAGATTCATGCAATTTCAGGAAAAATAATGTCTGTCACATGGGATGACTAATCTCTCATCAAATTCTAATACTCCTCACAATGTCCTCTCATGTTCGCCGAGTAATATGAAGGTAACAACAAAAGGAGGAGATACAAGATGAAGAAATGGATGATGATTCCAGCATTGGCTGGCGTGCTTGTAATAGGTGGAGTTGCGGTGGCTGGGAACGCGGGACATAGTTTCGCGGCGACGCCAAAAGGTTTATTGACGATGGAAGAAGCGGAAGCAATTGCTGTAAAATCAGTAGGTGGAACAGTGACTGGAATTGAATTGGACCGTGAACTAGTGGGTGATATTTATGAGGTTGAAGTTAAATCAAACGGCTTTGAATATGATCTCGATATCGATGCGAAAACAGGAAAAGTATTGCGCACAGATAAAGAAAATGATAATGATGACGACTTTGATAACGACGATTCAGACGATAAAGTGATTGCTCCAAATGGTAAATTTATAACAGAAAAAGCTGCTGTCAATATTGCGATGAAACAAGCAAAAGGTACTGTGGCAGAAGTGAAATTAGACGAAGATGATGGCCGAGTAGTCTATGAAATCGAAATTCGAGATGGAAAATATGACTACGACTTTGATATTGATGCAATTTCAGGTGAAGTTCTGAAATTTGAAAAAGATAGTGATAAAGATAATGATTGAAGTAAAGGGGCTGTTCCTGAACAGCCCTATTTTTATGGGGAAAAACAATTTACACTTCGTATACTTTCCCAACTTCAGCAAGTTCAGTAGGCCCATCATATACGACGACAGCTGCATCAAGAATTTCTTCAATATTTCCGTGCAACGGCAAGTGGGTTAACACAAGTTGTTTTACTCCCGCCAATTTCGCCATTCTTCCAGCTTCGCTTCCGCCCATATGACCTGGTGCTTTCCCGACGTGTTCTTCATATAAATTGGCCTCGCTAATTAAAAGATCAGCGCCGCGTGCGAAATCAATCAGTTCATCTCGCCATTCTGTATCTGCGGTGAGTACAATGGACTGGCCACCGACCTTGAATTTCATTGCCAAGCAATAGACGGGATGTACCGTACGGCAAAAGCTCACTTTAAATGGACCTATTTGAATGACATCATCTTCTGAAATGCCAATGCCTATTGTTTGATCTTGGTACGAGAGTTTTGCGAAATTCTCTTGATCTTTAGTGTGCCCATAAATCGGTAATGGAGGAGCTTGATGACCTAGATAAAAATTAATGATCCTGCTGAATTGGAGACTCCCGACGTCAGCAATATGGTCTGCGTGATAATGACTGATGACAACAGCGTCAATTTTTTCTAAAGGTAAATAATTTTGCAATGAGGAAAGTACGCCACTGCCGCAATCAATGAGACAATGAAAGTTATCGTGTTCGATCAAAAAAGACGAAGTGGCACTATTTGCTTTCGGGTATCCACCCCAGATACCGATTGGTGTTATTTTCATTATGAATTCCTCCAATTCCATTGCAAGTGAAAAAAGTGTACCTTGAAACGGAGTCAATTGAAAGTAGGAAGTGTAGAATAATATTGACCCTGTAGGATATAAATACTATAATGTATTCAAAGAATTCAAATAAAGGTGGGTATTAACTAACAGTGGCAGAATCTACACTCGAGCAATTGTGTACTATATATACGGACCTGTCAGCTGATGATATTCAACAATTAAAAAGTGTTGCTTCTACATTACAAATGTATGCGGATTTATCGGATGCTTATATGTTCATTGATTGTAAGATGAAAGACAATGAACAGGCAATTGTTGTTGCCGAGGCTTTTCCAAAGTCTATTAATGCTGTTTATGAAAATTCGGTTATTGGAAAGATAGTGTTTGATTCCTTTGAGCCGGGTGTGTTTTATAGTTATCGAAAAGGGAAGAAGTCACTAATTCGTCAGGCGGTAACACAAGAAGGAAGATCTGTGGAGCAAAGTGTAGTTCCTATTAAAAATAATATGCATCAAGTAATAGCTGTACTTATACAAGAGAAAGAAGTCTATCATGCCATGCCTTACACTAATAATCTTGAAGATCTTCCATTTGGACAGGAGTCAATCGGCTATGTCTTGGGGGATAAGAATAGTGAAATGCCGATAGTTTCGGACTTATTAATGGAAATTTTCCTGTTGACTGACCATGAAAATAAGTTGACTTATGCAAATCCAGTAGGTGTTAAATTCATAACAGAGATGAGTCATACGGAAGAAATACAAAATGTAAACTTAGTAGAGTTATTGCCTTTTCTTAAACCTGTATATGATCAGCAAGATGACGTTTTTGTATCTGAATTAACATTAGACCGTAAGAATCTCGTTGTCAAAAAAATTCGATTGCGAAAAAAGGATGAAATGAGAGGGACCTTACTCGTTATCCAAGACTTAACTGAGCTCCGTACGAAAGAAAAAGAACTTATGATGAAATCCGTTGTTATTCAAGAAATTCACCATAGAGTGAAGAATAATCTTCAAACCGTGGCAAGCTTACTTAGGCTACAAATGAGGAAGGGGATTTCCGAAGAAAGTAAATCCTACTTTGAAGATACGCTAAACAGAGTATTTAGTATTTCCTCCGTTTACGAATTGATTTTGGCTAATGAAGATGCAGAAGATGATGATGTGGATATCATTGAGCTTACAAAAAAGGTTTGTTCAACAATGACAATAAATGGCCCCAATAAAAAAGTGGGCTTGATTATTAGGTCAAATGGCAATAGAATATTAACATCATCAAGGAAAGCGGTTTCAATTGCACTAATTGTTAATGAACTCGTTCAAAACTCCTTGAAACACGCATTTCCTGGAGACACTCGCGGTGAGATTATTGTTAACTTTTATTCGAAGGCAGACTCTTTGGAGCTTCATATTTCCGACAACGGTGTTGGGATTAAACAAACGAAGTCATCACTTGGTTTAGAAATTGTACGTAATTTAGTTGTGAATGACTTGAATGGCGAATTTAGTTATATGCCGGAAGACATAGGAACACACGCAGCAATTATGTTTCCAGTAAGTCCGGAGGTTATTATTTATTATGAGAAAGAAAATATTGATAGCTGAAGATGAATCCTTAATTCGTATGGATATCAAGATGATGTTAGAAGACCATGGCTACGATGTTGTCGGTGAGGCAGGGGACGGTGATCGAGCGATTGAACTCGCATTTTTACATAAACCGGACCTAATTTTGATGGATATTAAAATGCCCAAGATTAACGGACTACAAGCCAGTCAAATTATTGCCAATCAGTTAGACTTACCGATTTTAATCATCACGGCTTATAGTCAAAAAGAATTTATCAAGAAAGCACAACAGGATAATATTGTAGGTTATTTGGTCAAACCTATTGCGGAATCAAATTTAATACCAGCAGTTGAAATCGCTCTCCATCAGTCGGGTAAAGCAAAAAGACTGAAAGAGGATATTAAAAACGCGAAACAAGAAGTAGAAAAAAGAAAACTGATTGAACGAGCCAAAGGAATTCTAATGCAAATGGAACAAATAACGGAAGAAGAAGCATTTAAACGAATGAGAGATTTCAGTATGACCAGACAAATGACAATGGAGTCATTGGCTAAGGAAATTATTGCACAACAAAAGTGAATAACAACAAGCAAAGGCGCTTAAAGAGATTGTTCTTTAAGGGCCTTTTTGTATTTATTTGGGGAGGTGATTGCTAATTGACTACTAAACAAAGAACAAAATGATAACGTTTTTATTAAATTACTACATAATAGGGGGAATACTAATGGCGATGATAGGCACAGTAATTGTATATATTATTATGTTTTGTGCAGTTTTGGGGGCGTTTGCGGCAATTAAAAACCCGGAAGATGGGCTTGGTAAGGAATTTATGTCTGGTCTTCATGCGGTTGGTCATATCTTTGTACCGGCAGCTGGTATCATGGCATCCATACCTTATTTAACATGGTTTATCAGTAAGTTTATCGGACCTATTTTTGATGCTATTGGGGCGGATCCGGCAATTGCCGCGACGACAATCTTAGCATCGGATATGGGCGGGTATCAGTTAGCAAACGCATTGAAAACATCCTATGAAGGCTGGGTAATGGCATTAATTGTAGGATACATGGCGGGGGCAACAATTGTATTCTCGATACCTATGGGACTTGCAATGCTTGATAAAAGAGATCATAAATACATGGCACTTGGCGTAATGTCTGGTGTTCTAACAATTCCGATCGGTGCATTTATTGCTTCTGTATTGGTCGTATTGTTTAATACTGAAATTCGTGATGTCATAAGCACAACATCCGATTCTACGTATGAATTTGTCATCAGTTATGGACAAATACTAATTAACCTATTACCGTTACTCATATTCGTACTTTTAATCGCGGCAGGGTTGAAGTTCTTCCCACGTGGCATGATTGCAGGGTTTATGATTTTTGGACGTGTAATGGATGCGGCTATCAAACTAGTGTTAGTCTTCTCGATCGTTGAAATATTCACGGGTTTATTCACAACTATTTTTGGTGCATGGGGCTTCGATCCAATTATGGCGGATGAAGCAGATCAATTCCGCGCACTTGAAACGGCTGGTTATATTGGTATCATGTTAGCAGGGGCATTCCCAATGGTTTACTTACTACGTAAATATGCAGCGAAACCATTGGAAGCAGGTGGACGTAGGATTGGACTATCTTCCACAGGGAGTGCTGGTATCTTAGCGACAATGGCTAATATTTTGGCGATGTTCTCGCTAGTTAGATACATGAGGCCGAAAGATAAGGTCATTAACATCGCATTTGCAGTCTGTGCAGCATTCTTGCTAGGAGATCACTTGTCCTTTACGGCAAACTTCCAACCAAATATTATTTTGCCAGTAATTATTGGTAAATTAACAGCCGGTATCTGTGCAATTGGGATAGCGTACTGGTTATCTGTTCCAACAGCTCTGAAACTTGAAGAGAAAGACCGTGCAGATGGAACCATTCTTCCAGGCGAGTACTTAGAAGATGAAAAAGCCGAGAAGTAAGATTAAGCCTGATTGTACTAACCTTTTAACTATATAAGTTGAAATAAAGATTCCCTTGTAAGGCGCCTAAGCTAAGTTTTACATGTATAAATATTTTCGATATATATCCAGCAGAAAGGGGCAAATAAAGTGAGTGAAGAGAAAAAAAGGTTTATCCAAGAATTTGTACCCGGTAAGCAAATCACATTAAGTCATTTAATCGCTAATCCGAATCCTGATATGTTTCAAAAACTTGGTATTCAACAAGCAGGTGCGTTAGGAATTATGACATGCACACCAAGTGAAACAGTAATAATCGCGGGTGATTTGGCAACAAAAGCAGCGAATGTATCGATTGGTTTCTTAGATCGATTTACGGGAAGTCTTGTTATTGTTGGTAGTGTTTCAGAAGTCGACATGGCTATGAGTGAAATTAATCGATTTTTATCTGAGAGATTAGGATATACGCCAGCACTCATTACAAAGTCGTAAGGACGTGTTTGAGAAGATGAAAAACAGGGCGATGCTTATTGGTTCAATTGGCGCTGGAAAATCTACGTTAACGAATGCGTTATTAGGAAAAACAGTCGAGGCATTTAAAACACAGACATTGACCTATTACGATTGGATTGTAGATACACCTGGTGAATATACAGAGAATCCAATGTTTTATAAAAGCATTATGGCTACTGCTTTAGAAGTAACCCATGTGTTTTACTTGCAGGATGCAACAAACGGGAAAATGATTTTTCCGCCTGGATTTAGTATGGGGATTACGAAATTGCCGATTGGAGTGATTACCAAAAGTGATCATCCCAATGCAGACATAGCGCGGTCAATTGACATGATAAAGTCTGTTGTTTCGAGTGGGCCCATTGTCATTACTTCATCAGTTGAAGGAATTGGCATTGAGTACCTGAAAGAATTAGTGAAGTTAAATGATATGAATTCAATGAAAAACTTCGTAATCGCCGCTATGGACGATAAGCTTTTATTCAACGACTACCTTTACACTTCACGTAATGTTTGATATATTAATACTATTAAAAGTTAATGAACACGGCAAAGGCGCCTTTACTACTCGGAGAGTTTTCTTCGGGTCTGTAGAGGCGCTTTTATTTTTTGTCTAGAGTCCAGGCGCCTTGCGCTTTTATATCACTTAAATGAGGTGTGAGTATGGGTGGTTCCAATCGCGAACCGGAGACGATGATTAGTGCGGGGATTGACATTGGCACGAGCACAACAAAGCTAATTATTAGCCGATTTTCATTGATGAATGTAGCAGGTACCACTCATGTTCCCAAAATTGAAATTGTAGATAAAGAAGTTCTATACAAGAGTCCTATTTTCAGAACACCTTTAACCAATCCTTCGACGATAAATGTTGTGGAGATTGAAAAAATTGTTCGTTCAGAATATGCAAAGGCCGGTATCGTTGCTTCGCAAATTGCAACCGGTGCAGTCATTATTACCGGTGAAACGGCGACAAAGCAAAATGCGAGCGAGATGCTTCACTATTTGTCAGGTGAAGTTGGTGATTTCTTAGTAGCTACAGCAGGACCGGATTTAGAAGGAATTATAGCTGCTAAAGGTTCCGGAGCATATGACTATTCTAGTCGTAGCGGAAAAGTAATTGCCAATATCGATATAGGCGGAGGAACGGCGAACATTGCTGTTTACAAAGATAAGGTACTTCTTGGCACATGTACATTGCATATTGGAGGGCGACTCATAGAATTTCATGAGGGGAAAGTAAATTCTATTTCTCCGCCTGTACAAAAGCTTTTAACGGAGCAAAATGTGTTATTACATGTGGGCGATAATCCAGAATCAAGGAATATTAAATTTGTAACCGATTTCATGGCGGAGTCGTTGGGAAGAATACTGAAAAATGATGTCCAAGAAAAGGATGAAGTGCTTTTGCTAGGACATCATCCCAACTGGCACGAAAAGATTGACACACTTGTTTTTTCGGGTGGTATTTCTGAGTGCATGTATAATCATGAACCGGATAAGGGGCAGAAATCGAATTACGATGATATAGGTGTACAGTTGGCAAAAGCTCTTCAAAGGAATGAAGCATTGCAAAGCTATTCATGGTTGGAGCCTGTTGAAACAGTACGGGCAACAGTTCTTGGGGCGGGCACGCAAACAACAGAAATTAGCGGAGCAACAATCCAGGTGGCATCGGATGAATTACCGCTTAAGAATATACCAGTTTACAATTATGCGTTTGGTGAGAATCTCCAAACTGGATTAGAAAACTTTGAAATAGCCGTTAAAAATGCAATCGATATATATGATGCGGCCAGAGAAGGACAGAACTTTGCATTATACATTTCCGAACTGCCTTATATGGGCTTTAGAGATATTCAAAAGTTAGCGGCCGCCATTATTCAGGTGATGGAACAACGACCTGATCCCGATCAACCGATTGTTCTAATTTTACAAACTGATCATGCAAAAGTGTTAGGTCAAACTTTGATTGCTATGCAAGTCAGGCAAAGCGTTATATGTATCGATCAAATTACTGTCGAACATGGTGATTATATGGACATCGGAAGAGCACTTGAATCCGGAGTTGTCCCTGTCGTCGTCAAAACATTAACATTTCACTCATCGTGAAGGAGGGTGTCTACTTTTGATATTAAAAACAACTTTAGGCGGCATAAGTTATAATTTCGCCGATCTGAAAGAAGTAATGGCAAAAGCAAATGAAGAAAAGTCGGGAGATCGGCTGGCGGGTGTTGCAGCGGAAACTGTACAAGAACGAATTGCTGCAAAAACGGTCCTCAGTGAAATCTTATTAAGTGATATTCGTAACAATCCTTTAATACCAATCGAAACGGACGAAGTTTCCAGAATTATTGAAGGCGATATAAATGAACGGATTTATGCAGAATTAAAAAATTGGAGTGTCGCTGAATTACGGGAATACATTTTAAGTAATAAAGTGGGCGACCGTGAACTGAAACGTATTAGCCGGGGCTTAACTTCCGAAATGATTGCTGCAGTTGCGAAGTTAATGTCTAATCTTGATTTAGTACATGCGGCCAATAAAGTTGAAATATTAACAACATGTAATATTACGATTGGTCAAAAAGGAACGATTTCATCTCGGTTACAGCCAAATCATCCGACAGACAACGTGGATGGAATGATTGCGTCTCTGAAAGATGGATTGTCATATGGAATTGGCGATGCAGTAATTGGGATTAACCCTGTTGACGACTCCGTTGAAAGTGTTAAACGGCTATTGCATGCGACAAAAGATTTCATGCAAGAATGGGAAATTCCTACTCAAAACTGTGTGTTAGCTCATGTAAATACGCAGATGAAAGCAATTGAACAAGGTGCTCCCGCAGATATGATTTTCCAAAGTATTGCAGGAACCGAAGTAGCAAATCGCTCATTTGGTATTACTGCAGAACTGATTGCAGAAGCAAAAGATCTCGCTATGAAACAGGGAACGGGTTCAGGCCCACAAGTTATGTATTTTGAAACGGGTCAAGGGTCAGAGCTGTCGGCAGAAGCGCATCATGGAATTGATCAATTAACGCTAGAATCTAGAAATTACGGATTCGCAAGACACTTCGATCCGTTCATCGTAAATACGGTGGTCGGTTTTATCGGACCTGAGTACTTGTATAACAACAAACAAGTCATACGTGCTGGTCTCGAAGATCACTTCATGGGTAAAATGCACGGCATTCCGATGGGTGTGGACATCTGTTACACAAATCATATAAAAGCAGACCAAAATGACATTGAAGATTTAGGTGTCTTATTATCTGCTGCGGGTGTCAACTTCATCATCGCTACTCCTATGGGAGACGATGTAATGCTGAATTACCAGTCGATGAGCTTCCATGATGTAGCAACGCTTTTACAAACGTTTGGTAAAACACCGGCGCCGGAATACTTAAAATGGCTTGAAAAAATGGGGATTTATGAAAATGGTCGCTTAAGTGCTCGAGCAGGCGACCCTACTATATTTACACGTTAGGAGATGACATCTGTGAATGAACAACTCATTGAAAAGATTACGAAGATGGTCGTTGAAAAACTCCAAACAAGTAACTTGAAAACAGATGATCGTGATAATGACAACAAACAGATGCCTGTTATGTTGTTTCAAGAGACTTTAGTAGGAAATCATTTTACAGAGGAAACAGTGCGTGCAACTCCTGATGGAAATGTGAAATTCTTCGATACGGCGCTAGAGGATAAAAAGCCGAAAAGCGTAAATCTGCAAGCAAGCAAAAGTAAGCCTGTAATAGAGGAATCAAATAAGGAAGCGTACTTAGCTGATCTTCGTAAGAAAACACCTGCACGGATTGTAGTAGGAAGAGCTGGTACTAGACCGAAAACAGCTACCTGGCTCCAATTCAGATTTGACCATGCAGCAGCTGTAGACGCTGTTTACGGTGAGGTTCCGCAAGAAATATTGGAACGATTGGGCTTCCTCCAATTGCATTCAAAAGTGTTGGACAAAGAAGAGTATATCCGACGACCTGATTTAGGAAGAAGATTATCGGATGACTCTAAAAAAATGGTTGCGGAAAAATGCCAGCGCGCTCCAAGGGTACAAATTGTTGCTTCTAACGGACTAAGTGCCAAAGCACTTGAAGTGAATTTAGAAGATGTCTACTTATCATTGGAGCAGTCGTTAAACAATTTAAATATTGAGATGGGTACCACTATTTATGTTGATAAAGGCAGAGTTGCTTTAATGGATGAAATAGGTGAAATCCTGCAGCCTGATGTCGTCATCATTTTAATTGGGGAGCGTCCAGGACTTGTCTCGGCAGAATCATTAAGCGCCTATATTTGTTACAAACCCCGCATTGGAACGATTGAAGCGGAACGCATGGTCGTTTCAAATATTCACAAAGGTGGAATTCCACCGGTGGAAGCAGGAGCGTATCTTGGAACTGTTATCCAAAAGATATTGAAGTATGAAGCAAGTGGCGTTTCACTTGTTAAGAAGGAAGGATAGGAGGTGTGTAGATGTCATGAAGAAAGTTCATGCAGAAGTGTTGTCTATGCAAGTTATTCCTAATGTAGATGCTGGGCTAGCTACGAAGTTTAATTTAAAGCCTTACCAACGGAGTTTGGGGTTATTTACAACAACGATTGATGACGTGGGTTATACGGCTGCCGATCAGGCAACGAAAGATTCGGACGTCGAAGTGGTCTATGCAAAAAGTTTTTACGCAGGATCGGCACATGCATCGGGTCCTCTTTCAGGAGAATTTATCGGCATCATAGCAGGTTCATCTCCGGATGAAGTGAAAAGCGGCCTTGATTCGATTCGTACCACAATCGAAAATACGGCTTACTTTGAAGCCATCAATGATGATGAAAATCATGCGTTATATGCGCATACAATTTCAAGCTGTGGAAGTTATTTGGCAGAGGTTGCTGGGATTTCACCCGGCCAATCGCTTGCTTACTTAATCGCTCCGCCAATCGAAGCAATTGTAGGACTGGATGCGGCGTTAAAGGCGGCAGACGTTAGTGTGTGTGAATTTTTCGCTCCGCCTTCTGAAACGAACTTTGGTGGAGGGTTACTAACAGGCAGTCAATCTTCTTGCCAAGCAGCGGCGGATGCGTTTAGAGAAGCCATTTTGAATATGGCGAAGAGGCCTTTAGAATATTAGGAAAGGAGAGAGTGCAGTGGTAATAGCAATAGATGCTGATTTATTAGCTCTCCAGGAAATGCGTACAGCAGTGCAAATCGCTAAGGAAGCACAATTAGCTTATATGAGTTTTACACAAGAGCAAGTGGATCGTATCGTTAAGGCGGTTGCTGATGCGGCGTACGAACAGTCTGCAAGACTAGGTAAGATGGCAGTAGAAGAAACAGGAATGGGTGTAGCCGCTCATAAAACCATTAAAAATGAAGTTGGTTCAAGAGATGTTTACGAAAGTATTAAAGATTTAAAAACAGTCGGTGTAGTCGGTGAGGATAAAGTTAAAAAGGTTGTTGAGATAGCTGCTCCTTTTGGAGTGGTGGCAGCAATCATTCCAACAACAAATCCAACGTCAACCGCGTTTTTTAAAACATTAATTGCTTTGAAAACGAGAAACTCAATTGTCGTAAGCCCCCATCCCTATGCAATTCAATGTACAAACGAAGCGTTAAAGGTTTGTGACGAAGCGGCTGTGGCGGCGGGAGCACCAAAAGGGTTGATCCAGTGCTTAACGATGGCTTCGATGGATGCAACACAACAATTGATGAAGCATCCCGATGTGAACTTAATTCTTGCAACGGGTGGCAGTGCATTGGTAAAAGCGGCATACAGTTCAGGGAAACCTGCATATGGAGTCGGTCCCGGAAATGTTCCCGTTTATATTGAACGTTCTGCCAAAATCGAGAAAGCTGTTAAAGATATCATCGACAGTAAATCTTTCGACTATGGAACAATCTGTGCAACAGAGCAAGCGATAGTGGTAGACCGCAACATTTTAGAGCTAGTTAACCGCGAATTAAAGAAAAACGGTGCGTATATTTTATCAGATGAAGAAAAGCTCATCATGGAAAAAGTAGTTTCACCTATTCCAGGAAAAGTGAATCCTAAAATTGTTGGGAAAAGCCCACAAGTCATTGCGAAATTGGCAGGCATTACACTACCCGAAGGGACACGTGTCATCGTTGGGATGGAAACAAAAGTAGGAAAAGAAATTCCTTTCTCACTTGAAAAGTTATCCCCTGTTTTCGCAATGTATGTAGCATCTGATCTGAATCATGCAAAAGAACTTTGTTTATCATTATTAAACCTAGGCGGCCGTGGGCATTCGCTGTCCATTCATACAGAAACAGACGCTATCGCACGTGAATTTGCGATGGATATGCCTGTCTCACGTATTTTAGTAAACACGATGTCATCCGTTGGAGCGGTTGGGGGCACAACAGGTTTAATGCCTTCGATGACATTAGGTTGTGGGACATTCGGGGGGAATATTACATCCGACAATGTAACAGCTAAGCATTTGTTAAACATTAAACGAATGGCTTATGGCATTAAAGAAGTACAGCTTCCGAAAAATACAGCTGATTCAAGTGAAGACGTAACAGAACAAGTGGTCTCACAAGTATTGAAATCTATGAGTTCAAGTGACAATGTCAATCCTGAAATGGTGAAAGACTTAGTCAACGAAATCGTGAAACAATTATCTAAATAAGAATACTTCAATACCTCTGCAAACTAGCGAAGGCGCCTTAAAAGAGGCATCCCCAAGCGCCGCAGCGGATTCAATGAAATGCTTCATTTCAACACACCAAACTAAAAATTACTAGGAGGAAACAGACATGAATAGAGAAGGTACAGCATTAGGAATGGTAGAAACAAAAGGATTAATCGGTGCAATCGAAGCAGCAGACGCAATGGTGAAAGCAGCAAGCGTACATCTAGTTGGTAAAGTACACGTAGGTGGCGGAATTGTAACTGTTTTAGTACGTGGAGATGTAGGTGCAGTTAAAGCGGCGACAGATGCAGGAGCTGCAGCGGCACAACGTGTAGGCGAATTGCTATCTGTTCATGTAATTCCAAGACCGCATGATGAGCTTGAAATGCTATTACCTAAATCAGATAACTAATACTCGCATGTTTTTAACAGGAAGGCGGTAACGACATGGATCAGCAATTGATTGAAAAAATTGTGGGGGAAGTACTTGGTCAATTAACAAAAGCAGAAATTGAACCAAAACAAGCACCTGTACTTCCTCCAAATACAATACCAATCGCTGTTTCTGCTCGTCACGTCCATTTGTCGCAAGAACATGTTGAGATACTATTTGGTAAAGGGTATGAATTAACGAAGAAAGCTGATTTATCCCAACCAAATCAATTTGCAGCGAATGAGACAGTAGTCATTGCAGGTCCAAGAGGGAGCATTGAACGAGTTCGTGTACTTGGCCCTGCGCGCTCGTTGACGCAAGCAGAAGTCAGCTGGACAGATGCTATGAAGCTTGGCGTTAAGCCGCCACTTCGTGAATCAGGTAATATTGCAGGTTCAGGAGCATTTACGTTAATCGGGACAAAAGCAAGTCTATATCTCGATGAAGGGTTAATCATTGCCCAAGCTCATATTCATATGCAGCCCGAGGACGCAACGCAATTGGGTGTACAAAATGGCGAGTATGTAACGGTAGAAGTAGCTGGAATACGACCGATTGCTTATCGTAACGTGAAGATTAGAGTTTCTGAGCGGTATCGTTTAGAAATGCATATCGATACTGATGAGGCAAATGCGGGTTTAATCACGCAGGGAACGGTTGGGCATGTTATTCGCTCTGGCGAAGTTCGTTCAAGCGTACTTGTCGACAATAAAACGTCAGAGATTATTGTTAAAAACCAGCATGATTTTAAAAAGAAATTGCTGTCAAATGATGATGTCAGAGAAATTACGGCAACTGAGATTATCGTTGAAAAAGGAACAATCGTCACAGCACTTGCGCGTGATACAGCAAGAGATTTAGGTAAATCTATTTCCGTTAGAAAATAGAAAAAGGTGATAGTCATGCGTTTAGGAAAAGTGATTGGAAACGTTTGGGCAACACGCAAAGAAGAAGGATTACAAGGTGTGAAATTACTGATCATCCAACCTGAAGATGCGTATGGTAACCCGGTGAGAACACATTTTGTTGCCGCAGATCGACTTGGCGCCGGAATTGGTGATCAAGTCATTGTAACAAGTGGCGGTTCATCGCGTTTTATAGATAAAGATAACCCCATTCCAATTGATGCGGTTGTGATTGGAATAATCGATTCAACAGAAGTGAAGAGAGGTGAAATCGATGAGTCAAGCAATCGGAATGATTGAAACAAAAGGATTAGTCGGTTCCATGGAAGCGGCAGATGCAATGATTAAAGCGGCTAACGTTAGATTGATAAAACAAGAATTTATTGACGGCGGAATCGTGACGGTTATTGTTCAAGGTGATGTTGGCGCTGTGCAAGCAGCTGTCGACGCCGGCCGTGAAGCTGCGAAGCGTGTAGGTGAACTTTTAGGAGCTCACGTTATTCCGCGTCCAGACGAATCTGTTTATAAAATGGTTAAACCCCTTGACTATAATGAGTTTGAACAACAGAAAAAACAAGTGAAACTTACACCTGCACCTACTACTAAAGAGCAGGTAACAAAAAAGACTGATAGTTAATGGTTATGGAAGGGTGAGCATATTTGGCTTTTCGGAGAAATAAAATCGCCGTAATTGGTGCGGGTTATACCGGTGCCACAGTAGCTTTAATGCTAGCGCAAAAAGAGTTGGGTGATATTGTATTGCTCGATATCCCTGAACAAGAAAACCCTGTAAAAGGGAAAGCGCTTGATATACTACAAACAGGTCCTGTTCAAGGTTTCAATGCAAAAGTAATGGGGACTTCCAATTACGAGCATATTCAAGACGCGGATATGGTCATCATTACTGCAGGTATTGCAAGAAAACCTGGTATGAGTAGAGATGATCTTGTCAATACGAATGCAAAAATTATGCGTGCTGTATCGGAGCAAGTGAAAAAATATGCACCCGAAAGCACTATTTTAATTTTAAGTAATCCTGTAGATGCAATGACATATGTCTGTTATAAAACGACGGGGTTCCCTAAAAATAGAGTCATTGGTCAATCGGGTGTACTTGATACAGCCCGCTTTAATACGTTTGTCGCTGAAGAGCTGAATATTTCAGTGGAGGATATTTCCGGGTTTGTTTTAGGGGGGCACGGGGATGATATGGTGCCTCTTGTTAGGTATTCCTACGCAGGTGGTATACCCCTTGAGAAAATCATTCCTCAAGATCGCATGGATCAAATCGTAGAGCGAACGAGAAAAGGCGGCGGTGAAATTGTTTCCTTACTTGGAAACGGAAGTGCATACTATGCGCCAGCTGCTTCACTTGTCGAAATGGCCGAATCAATTATTCGTGATAAGAAAAGGATTTTACCGTCAATTGCTTATCTAGAGGGAGAGTACGGCTATACTGATTTATATTTAGGTGTTCCAGCTGTGATTGGCGGGAACGGTATAGAGAGCATTATTGAGCTTCCGTTAACGATTGAAGAGAAGGCCGCGCTAGACAAGTCGGTTGAATCAGTTCGTTCCGTACTGGAGATATGTGATAAATAAGCAAGGGCATTCCGGTTATTCGGGATGCTTTTTTTGTGTCTTGTAAATTACGATATCGAGATAGGCGGTGATAAATCCGTTCGAGTCGGTGATAAAGTGCTTCAAGGCGGTGATAACCAAGTTCATGCCGGTGATAAAATGCTTTAAGGCGGTGATAAAACCAGCAATTCAACTAGGCGATGGGAAGGTGCAAGTAATGGGAAGGCGAGCATAGCATGCCACTTGCTGGTCAAAAAAAGATAATAAATTGAATACTCTTTTTAATGATGGTTTCTGTGATCAGAATATGGTACGATTTCCTTAAGCAGACGTCAAAAACTAGCGAGGAGGTTGAGGAAATTCATCAGTAAACGAAGAAAGGAACCATTGCTACTTGAGGGGTTAAACGCGGCTATCGAGCGTATAGCGCCGGAACAAGGAACAATTCTTCCTCTATTGAAGGCTAGATACGCATCAGTAAAAGCTGGGTTCGGCGGAGAACAGCAACTAGACAGGATATTTGAAAGCTATTCTTTTCCAATGAAACACCAAGTCCTGTACGATTTATCTCTTACATCGAGTACTCATTTTCAAATGGATACATTATTCATCACACCGTCGTATGCAATAATTTTTGAAGTAAAGAACATTGCTGGAAAACTTAAAGTAATTAATAATCCACCACAATTAATCCGTACACTGGACAACGGGGAAGTGAAGGGTTTCAACAGCCCTATTACCCAAGTGCAGAGTAATTGTGAGCTACTGCGGGACTGGTTTCAAGCACGCGATGTCTATTTACCGATTTACGGTGCAATCGTTTTGGCTTATTCAACACAACGTATTGAACTATTTGACACGGAAATTCCATTCCTATTCCCAAAGGCAGTTCCCACTTACATTCGCAGTCTTTCCGCAGAACCCCCACTGTTGGACGATGCAAGCTTCAAAAGGCTAGGGCATGAACTTGTTGCCAGCCATCGCGAATTTATTCCACCCCCAATCAGCTTCACCTACCCTGATATTCAGAACAAAATTATAACAGGCGTTGCATGCCCATCATGCGGTCTTTTTGGAATGAAAAAATATATGAAAGGTTGGCGTTGTACAGCATGTGATGGGACAAGTCCAGATGCCCATAAAAAAGCAATCCGTGATTGGTTTCTTTTATTCGGAGGGGCAATGAAAAACAAAGACTGCCGGGAATTTTTACACATTGATCGCCAACAAACAGCTAATCGGATTTTAAACAGCATGAATTTACAAACGGAAGGGGCGAATCGAAATCGAAGTTACTCGATGAATCTCAGATTGAAATGTGAAAAGCGCACCTAATTCAAGTGCGCTTTTTCATTTTGAGTTATTTTGGCCATGACGGTGATAAACTTGTTTGAGTCGGTGGTAAAGTGTCCCATGGCGGTGATAACCTCGTTGGAGTCGGTGATAACTCGTCTCACGTCGGTGATAACCCTAACATCAACCGCGAAGCTAGTCACAATTCGTACGCCCATTCCTCTTTCAAGATCAAATATAAGACAAGCAAAGTGTTTTCTAAATCAAGGTGGCTTTTTCCTGCTATTTCTAATCCTAATTTAGGGAATAATAATCCGGCCATTTGTAGAGTAAGTTCAGATCTTTCGTTTGTTGGCAACTGCATAAGACGATTACTATAGGTGTTAATGAGGTTCCAATCTTTCTGGCTGAGTGATTGTAAAGCCCACTCATCAATGTTGAAATCGTCTTTCGTTAGGCCTTTTTCTATGATTTCTTTTTCAATCGGTGAAAGCTTCTTCTTTCGTTTCGCTTTTCTCTCATGGACGACGATTGTCCCTGCCACAAGGTCCCCAATTCTTTTATGTGTTGGATGGAAGTAAATCATTATGATGCCCAGAAAGTAACCTGCCGGTAAATTATCAACAATCCGAAGAAAGTTACGAATAAAACTAGATAAGAGAGTCAGACTATGGCCATTTTCCTGAATGGCTCGAATCCCGACGATTCGCTTTCCAATTGTTCTCCCACCTGAAAAGTATTCGAGAGCGATAAAATACCCTGAGTTAATAATAAAGAGGCCAACGATTGTAAGTCCTAATAGAAGGGAGTCTGTACCTGCATAAGCCAATAGGTCCATCTCGCCAGTAAAAAGGATAATAAGAGAAATAATGATTAACGCATTCACGACGAGTAGAATAAGTTGGTCGATTATAAACCCTGTGGCTCTACTACCAAGACCCGCAAGCTGAAATTGAAGAGATACGAATTCCGGCGTTTTAATTCCTACTTGCTCTTGTTTCACAATGATTTCCTCATTTCTGGTGGAGTTTTCATTTTATTACAAGTTGTTCAAGTTCATCTGCTATACTTGTATTTATATACATTTGTTACTAACTATATATGTTGATATAAAGAATTCCCTCAACAACGCTCGGCTACCCCTATGAGGCGCATACGCTGGAGATTATATAGAATCATTAGTTCAACATAACTAGACAGAGGTATTTTGGAAACTCTTTCAATCAATAAAAAACAAGAAGGTGACTAGATGAATATAAAGCAATTTGTAAAGTTGCATCGTGATGATTGGAATCAGCTTGAAGATCTAGTATCAATCATGCATAAAAGGAAATCCGGTATGACGGGTGCCACGATTGATAAATTTTATCGGTTCTATCAAAAGGCAACCCAGAATCTATCCTATTCACAAACGTATTTTCCCGAGGACGAAGTAACACTTTACTTAAATGGACTTGTTTCAAAATCGCATAATCTTTTATATAAAGACCAAATATCGAGTATGAAACAAATCGGACATTTTTTGAGCACAACATTTATTCACCTATTTTTAGAACAATGGAAGTTTATCGTTGCTGCAATGCTGTTGTTTACATTAGGTGGGGTAGGAAGCTTTTTCGCGGTTGTCAATGATCCGCAAACGATACATGGGATCTTACCAGCAGAAATAGCTCAAGGTGTGAATCCTGAACAACTAGGTAGTGCAGATGGTCAGGTTAATTCTTCGGTGATGTCCGCCAGTATCATGACAAATAATATTAATGTGGCGATCTTGGCATTTGCCGGCGGGGTCACATTTGGTTTATTAACAGTCTATGTACTCATTTATAATGGTATTATAGTGGGGGCCCTCGCTGGCTTGTTCTTTCATTATGGGAAATCATATGAGTTTTGGGCATACATCGTTCCCCATGGAATGATTGAGCTTACAGCTATTTTTATCGCAGGTGGTGCCGGTCTGTTAATGGGCTATAAGCTCTTTGTTCCAGGACAATTTTCCAGAGGCTATCAGTTAAAGAAACAGGCACAACGTTCTGTCCAACTTTTGATAGGGACAATTCCTTTATTTGTAATTGCTGGATTGATCGAAGGTTTCATCACCCCAGCAGCGATTCCCTTGGCAGCGAAGTATAGTGTTGCATGCATAACCGTGTTTGGCTTAGTTCTGTATATAGTGATTGGCAGGGTATTACTAGCAAAAAGACAGCTTATATAAGATTACGATTCATAATATCGATATAATGGGAAACTGCAGCTACTGCAAGTTTGTCCTCGCGGGCCTCAATCATTTGTAGGCCTTGCTTTTCCCATTTTAATTTTTCTTTTTTCTTGATCAAAACTTGCTGCTGGGCAATGCTTTTTTCCATCGCGCTTCGAACGTCTACGGGTACCTCATTGGCTTTCTTCAATATCGCCACATCTTCAATTCCGATCATCAAAAACACATGTCTTTGTCTAAGACGCTGTAAATATACTAGCGCGCTTTCCTCATGAAGAAATGTGCGTACATCACTAAATAAGAGTAGCAAGCTTCGTTTCTTTTGCATCGTTTCCAAATAAGTGAGCACAGCCGCATAATTTGACTCTGCTGTATCGACTTTAAGGTTGTAGACTGCCTGAAGGATTGTCTGTAAATGTGTCATGCCTTTTGCGGGTGGTATAAATACTTTCACTTCTTTTGAAAATGCTACTATAGAGACATAATCTCCTTTTTGTAAAGCCGCCGCGGTCACTGTTAATGCGGCTTCCAGCGCTTTCTCAAGGCGATTGCCTATCGCTAGTTCCGAGCCCATCATTCGCCCGCAATCAATTAAAATGGTTACATACTTTCCATGCTCAGGTTCATATTCATTAGTCATCACTTCTTGAAGCTTTGCAGTTTGCCGCCAGTTGATCATCCGTGGATCATCACCTACAGCATAGTTTCTAATCTGTGCGAAATCTCCTACACCGCGTTGTTGCTTACGAATTTTCGAGCCATCATATAATAAAAAACGCTGAGCGTTCCCTAAATAGTGTTTCGTCTCTGTTAAATCGGGAATCACTTTTACAGAATCGACTAATTCAATCGTCTGTTGCTTTGCCCATAACCCAAAACGACTTGTATAACGAAAGTACAGCCGCTCAATGTCGTACTTACCTCTAACGGGTGCATTTGTTTCGTATGTAACAATACTTGCGGATACCCTCGGAGCCTCCCCACGGAGCGGAAAAGGTCGCTCAAATGACTGGGGAATATCATCCACTAGGAAAAAGCGAAGATCAAATTCGGAAGTATTACTTACTTCAATCTCTACTGTATAGCTGAGATTACGCTCTAGTTCTTTAGTGATTGTACGCCGAAAGCTCAGTTGACTTTTCTTAGGTGAATAAATTAAATCCAGTAAACTTACTAAAATAACACCGACGTTCAAGGTAATGATCAAGGACCAAGTAATATCGAGTAGGCTTCCAAGTAAAATGACAAGCAACGAAAAGATTAGGTAAGCACTGAGTAATCGTTTCGTCGGTAAAATTCCTCTACCTTGGAACAGGAACCGAGCCCACAAGTTCTTCAATGATTTGGTCAACGGCCGCTCCCTCCATTTCTACATGTGGCGCTAATTGAATCCGATGCCTTAATGAAGGTTTCGCTACTATTTTAATATCATCTGGCGTCACATAGTCTCGACCCGCTAAGTAGGCCCATGCTTGGCATGCCTTACCAATCGAAATCGCTGCTCTTGTACTCGCACCAAAGCGGATTGAATCTGTTTCCCGGGTCTTTCTGACAATTTGCATAATGTAATCTAGCACGCCATCCTCAATCGTCACACGCTGAATTTCTTCTCTAATTGTCAAGAAAGCCTCCATATCTAGTACGGGAGTAACCAGGCTTGTATCAAAAGTTTTTTCAATCACTTGTTTAAGTACATTTTTTTCTTCTGCAAATGAAGGGAAATCAATTTTTAACTTAAATAGGAAACGATCTTGCTGAGCTTCGGGCAAGGGATACGTTCCTTCGAATTCAATCGGGTTTTGTGTCGCCACAACAAAAAACACATCTGGTAATGGATACGTGTTTCCTTGAATGGTAACTTGTTGTTCTTCCATCGCTTCTAAAAGTGCTGCTTGCGTTTTTGCTGGCGTTCGGTTAATTTCATCTGCCAAAAGGATGTTGGTAAATACAGGTCCTTTTAGCGTTTCAAACGTGCCTTCTTTCATATTGTAGATCATACTTCCGGTAATATCACTTGGAAGTAAGTCTGGTGTAAACTGGATTCGGCGAAAACTTCCGCCAAGAAGTTCTGCGAGCGATCTAACCATTTGTGTTTTTCCAGTACCCGGAACTCCTTCGAGTAGAACATGTCCTCCTGATAAAATTGCAGATAATAGAAGCTTGAGGTTAGTGCTTTGACCTAAAATACGTTCTTCATATTTTTCTAATAAGGTTAAAACTTGTGCTCTCATCCTTCTTCAACCTCTTTCCTGATCTTCTCTAGTCTTTTAGACCATAACAAGTATTCCTGCTTGCTCACTGTGCTCTTTTCTAACATATCTGCCAAACCACTTAATAGGGAGTGAATCTCTCCTTTTTCCAAATGTGGCCACTTTCGTTCGAATTGTGCGGTGAGATCCTTCCATTCCTGATGATAAGGAATTCTCCAATGTTCTTGTAGCAAAGTCATGACATAATTAGCTTGAATAACTAACGAATCATGATAACGATGCCCTCTAATATACCAGGCAGCTAAAGCTTTTATCCCTTCATCACTGAAGCGAACTGTTTCTTGTCTTGAAATGAAAATAGGTCCGAATCGCTTTCCATGGTGCCACAGCCAAAGAATTGTCAAAAGGGCACCTTGAATCATTAATAACAAAAACCAGCGTGGATAGATGTTCAAAATGGTTGTGGCATTTTTCACATCATGGATGTATTCATCAAATAAAATGACTTTGCTATCCACGTCTTTTAGAAGTGCTAAAATGAGTGCAAGATGATCATCCGTTACTATTTCTCCGTTCATAATCCATTTCGGTGAATTCGTTACAATCAATTGACCCTCACCAACTACTCGCTTTAATGCAATTGTGCCTGCATCATCAGATAGTAAGATTTCATCTTGAGCATTTTCTAGAAGCCTCACTTGGCTAGTCACGTCAGTTTTAGTACGATAACTAGCGCCTGCTGGGTCAAACACATTTACTGCGTCAGTTTCCACGACTTCTGTTTCTAGTCCAAACATCCCTTTCGGATTTTCTTTGAATAACAGGATTGTATTTCCTGCTTCCATAAAGAGGTTGTAGCTGTCCAATTCTGCACTGTTCGGTGTAAAGTATGGTTCGATCATAATGAGTAGTTGATTTGCTGGATTGTTTGGTAATTGGCTTGGAGAACCGGACCATCTTTTGACGACATCTTGATGATTCAGTGCGTATGTATAAAATGCCTTCACACCTGTAGGAGAAGGAGAATCAGAAGCATACATTGAATACTCTTTTAGTTGTCCTTGGATTAAGATATACCGTGAAAACAGTAGCACAGTCAAAAGAATTACTAGCCATACCCATATTTTTTTATTCGCTATTGGGTTCTGCAATCTATCTTCCTTCCTCCTTTCTCCTGAACGCTTTGCTTATTCATCCGCTTCACTTAGGTATTTCATTACTTCCTTCTGAAATTGAACGTAGTCCTCTTTTTGTACTTCTCGCTCTCCATATGTGGCTTCATCGAAAAAATAGGCGAGATGTTGAAATTGATCGGCTGATTGTTGATTCACTTTCTTTAATTCTTCATAATACTCCCAGTTAGTTTTCCAAATCCTTGCTTCTAACCATTCTTTTTCATGGAAATACAGGAGCAATGCTATAAATAGATGACGAGTAGCGGAAGAGAACTTTTCCAAGTCCTCCTGTTTCATTGCTTCAGTTACATGCATTTGATATGACCAATCAATTTCCTGCGTTGATTGCAGGGGAGGTGTCTCACGGAACTTCCTTTTTCGACTACGATTACGTATAACAAAAAATAGTACGGTTACCATTAATAGAATCGTAATGACAATAATAATCGTCAAAATCGGTCCAGCTAACATACTCGTTGTTTTTAATGCAGGAAACAACTGGTCTAATTGATCTGCAATCCAGTTTTTAGCTTTTTCCAACCAAATCGAAAATATAGTACTGGGCTGATCACTATAATTCGTATACTCAGTTTCGTTTAAAATCTTTTCGAGTTCATCTCTTGCGTCATCTACATTATCCATAGATTATCACCTTTAATTGTTTCATTATTGAACCACGTTATAATCATCAATCATTTCTTTTAAATCGTCTGCATCATGCCTGACTTTTAAATCTAGGTACATGACTGCATAGCCAACAGAGAAAATCATTGTCGTAAATATACTCGCCAGGGATATTATCATCGAAAGTAGCACACTACTTCCTAGAAATATGCCGAAAGTTAATTCAATTGTGAAACTAATGACGCCAATAATTAAAGAAAAAATAATATAGAGACCTATTAATGGCCACCCGCGTTTACGAGTTAGTCTCCAACTTCTTGTGAAACCTGGAGAACCTTCACCGAGTACAGCAGATCCAAGATAAAAGCTCCAACGAGTTAACAGGTAGCCAACACCGATAGCAAGTGCTATGAATAGGATAATCCCTAAAACTATTCCAACAGTTGAAGAAGTGGCAAGGGAGCTTATTAGTGAAAACACTAAAATAATCACTGGAATAATGATCAAGCCAATTGTTATTAAAGAAAATAAGATGGTACTACCAATAATAGGACCGTAACGTGAAAAAGCTTGTTTAATGACTGAACCAATGGTGTATGTTTCATTTTTTCTTATCCGATTAACGACTATTAAAATGGCTGCCGTAGCGACTGGAAATAAGAAGAAACTAGTAATTCCTACAAGAGAAGTTCCGAGATCGGCTCCTAGACCCGTGGATTCCGCTCCCTCGAAGCTTGAAATTATTTTTTCATGCCAAGCTTCACCAGCACCAAGTTCTCTGAAAAAGCTTACCCCTGAAGCCAGACTAATCAATGCTTGAATCAAGTAAATTGGACCCATAAAAATAAGGGAAATAATGAAAAAATCCCGAAACCTGCTTTTGCTCAAACTAAATGTTAGATCAAGGATTTCTCCAAATCCTTTTGGTCTGTTAAGTCTTTCATTCATTTTATTCATCTCCTTAAAATTCTCATATTTACTATTCTAACACTATTTTGATAGTGAGTGTTTTGCGAACCAGAAGAAGTATTCGGAAAAGTCCATGTCATCTAAGCTTTTAGGCAAAAAAAATAAGCACCATGAAGGTACTTATTTTCAACCGTGTGTTCGAACCCACGGCTTATTTTTCTTTTATTAATCCTGACTCAATAAGGAAATTTTCCGCAACTTGTTCGACCATCATACCGTCATTGTCGACTTTCGCATTCATTTTCTGCATTGCTTCTTCATCAATCATTCCTTCAAGCATAATGAGCACCTCTTCAATTTCGGGGTACTCCACTAACGTCTCTTTCCGTACGATTGGAAGTGCATGGTATGGTGGGAAATAGGATTTATCATCCTCTAGTACACGTAAGTCATAATCTTGTAGCTGACCGTCTGTCGTATATGAGTTGATAACATCCACTTCTTTCGCGCCAATGGAACGGTACATGATACCATGGTCCATGCCTTTGACGTCTTTGAATTTCAGTCCGTATTCTTCTTGAAAGCCTGGTAAACCATCCGGGCGGTCGATGAATTCGAAGACTGCACCTAGTATGAAGTCCTCTGAAACTTTAGCGAAGTCACTGAATGTCACAACACCGAGTTCTTCGGCTCTTGATTCATCAAGGGCGAGTGTATACGTATTGTTGAAACCAAACGTATTGAACGCAATCATACCGTCGCCATCAACGAGTCGTTTCGTTGCTTCCAATGTTTCTTCGGCTGTGCCGGGATCTTCATGGTAATAGTTGACGACGATTGTCCCTGTATAGTCAGGAATAACGTCGATAAGGCCGTTTAACATAGCGTTCCAAACAACGTTGGAGCCGCCAAGGTTTTCTTTATAAATGACTTCAATATCTGTTTTATCTTCAATTAATTGCCCCATGACATGTGACAAAATGATACTTTCTGTATTGTTCCGTGAACCGAGTGTTAGTGACTCTTTTTCGATGAAAATACAGCCCGACAGCATACTCACAATGAGCACTGTCGAGAATAGAACTAGGAATTTCTTTTTCATAGTTACTTCAATCCTTTCGGCGTTGTCCAGCGTTCAATCCCACTAAAGAGTGTTTCTAGGATAATCGCAAGGATTGCTGCCGGGATTGCCCCAAGTAAAATCAAACCATCAATTCCACGAGTAATACCTAGGAAGATGAAATCACCGAGTCCACCTGCTCCGATGAAAGCGGCAAGTGTTGCTGTTCCGACGTTAATGACTGCTGCTGTACGGATACCAGCCATGATAACGGGGATCGCAAGTGGTAGTTCCACTTTTAACAAGACTTGCATGCTTGTCATACCCATCCCTTTTGCAGCCTCGGTTGTTGCTTTGTCGACATCTTTAATACCAGTGTACGTGTTTCGGATAATCGGCAATAAGGAATAGAGGAATAGGGCAGCGATTGCTGTTTTTACGCCGATTCCGAAAATCGGGATCATGAAACCGAGCAATGCAAGACTTGGAATTGTCTGCATAACGCCCGCACCGCCAAGTACGATTGTCGTGAGCTTCGGAACGCGTGTAATAAGAATACCAAGTGTAATACCGAGGACAATGGCAATAAGCATCGAGAAGAAAACAAGTTGAATATGGACTGATGTCGCCTCAAGTACTTCTTTCCATCGCATTTGAGATTGTTCAACAAGTTGTTGCCAAATAGTTAATTTATTCATTGGATATCCCCCGTTTCTGTCCACTGGCTGGACATGGCGGACAACAGCGAACCTCGTGTAACAACGCCTACTAATTTTTGCGTTTTATCGATGACTGGAAGAATGCCGTAAGGTGCTTCATTCATCATGATAATAGCGTCTTTAGCCGTCGAAGTGTCATATAAAAATGGCTCTCGCGAAACCATGATCTCTTCAATTATTTTAATGTCGTCTAATTTTTTAATAAGATCATGTGCGGATACAATTCCAACTAATATATTGTCATCATCGACAACGATAAGATTCGTAATTTTTCGCTGACGGATGAATGAAAGTGCTTTCTCAGGTGACCATTGAGGGAGAGCGGTGTAAACCGATTCTGACATGATGTCGATAACGGGCATGAGTTCAGGGTTTTGGATAATCCGATGTTTCCCTATGAACTCCTCTACAAAGCCGTGGGCTGGTTCGTGAAGTAATTTCTCTGGGGTGTCCAACTGTAGCAGCTTACCATCTTTCATAATGGCGATGCGATCGCCCATTTTTAGCGCTTCATCCATATCATGTGTAACAAAAACAATCGTTTTTTTCAACTTCTTGTGCAAGGAGAGAAATTCATTTTGAAGTTGTTCACGTGTCAGTGGATCGAGTGCACTAAAGGGTTCATCCATCAGAATAACATCAGGATCTGCTGCAAGCGCTCTTGCGATACCGATACGCTGCTGTTGTCCGCCTGAAAGTTCCTTTGGATAGCGAGTTGCATAAATTTCAGGATCAAGACCAACTAATTCAAGAAGTTCGTTAACGCGCGCCTTAATTTCTTTGTCGTTCCAACCTTTTAGCTGGGGTACTATTGCAATGTTTTTTTCAATTGTATAGTGGGGGAAAAGCCCGATTTGCTGAATGACATACCCGATGTTCCGGCGTAGTTCAGAGGCGTTGTAGGAGTTGGTATCCTTACCGTTAATTGTGATTTTACCGCTTGTGTGGGGCTCCATTCTGTTAATCATTTTCATTGTTGTCGACTTTCCGGAACCACTTGGTCCAATGAGGACAAGAAACTCTCCTGTTGGAATATCGAAACTGACAGATTTTACTGCTTGAAATCCACCATCGAACACTTTGCTTACATTTTCAAATTTGAGCATGTGTACCTCCCTGTAGTTTTTCACAACGAATTTATTTCCGAATAGTAGATGAAAAAATCATTCGGAGTTAAAAAAAAGCAGACACTTTGCACTCCAGATAACGTTCGGAGTGATGTCTCACTCCTTTAGTATATCATATTCGGAGCGGGTTTTGAGTTTTTTTTGCATGATATCCCGGAAGTGTCCAAATTGCCTGTCTGTTGTATGTTCCTTTAGAATGGATAATAGAAGGGAAGTGCATCGGCAATGGATATGACAATTTTCGTCGTAGAGGACGATAAAGCAATATTTGATTCACTGAAAGAGCGACTGGGGCAATGGTCTTTTAATGTAACTGGACCGAATGACTTTCATGATGTCATGGTCGATTTTATTAATGAAAAACCGCATCTTGTTATTATGGATATTCAGTTGCCTTCCTATGACGGCTTTCATTGGTGCCGCGAAATTCGTGCAATTTCGAAGGTACCTATTATCTTTCTATCATCGCGGGATCACCCGATGGATATGGTTATGGCGATGAATATGGGAGCGGATGATTATGTTCAGAAACCATTCCATTCAGATGTATTGCTTGCAAAAATTCAGGCACTCTTAAGAAGGACATACGCATACGGTGAAGAAGCGCCGGATGTACTCGAATGGAATGGAGCGATGATTGACATGAAGCGCGGTGTCATCCGTTTAGGTGGCAATGAGGTCGAATTGACGAAAAACGAATTTTTCATATTAGCGGTGCTTGTTCAATCAAATGACGAGATTGTTTCACGGGATGAGTTAATCCGTAAGTTATGGGATGATGAACGTTTTGTTAACGATAATACATTGACGGTGAATGTTACGCGCCTCCGTCAAAAGCTCACGGAACTGGGCCTCGGTGAAGCAATCGTCACGAAAAAAGGACTGGGCTATATGGCGACTACGCTGTAGGAAGGGGCTATTTTTTTGTTTATAAGTTATCTGATGGATATGAAAAGTTGGATTCTCTTTTTTATAGCGGCACTCGGGTTTGCGGATATAGTTATTTGGCTGGACGCTGGAATCGATGCGGCATTTTCATCTGTTTTGTATTTTAACGTTTTACTGCTGAGTGTGTTCTTCACTTTTTTCATATGGCGCTATTTCAAGGAAATGAAGTTTATGAAAGCATTAATCCCGCCCAATGGAATAATTGAAGAAGATTGGCAAGAAGCGCTGCCGGAGCCGTTATCAATACGTGACACAATAACGAATAAGATGTTGCGGCAAGTTGCGGATGATTATACGAAAAGATTGTACGATTTAAAAGCAACTAACGTGATTGAAAGTGATTATACGGCAGCTTGGGTACATGAAGTGAAAGCACCGCTGACTGCCATGAAATTGGTGATTGAAGCCAATCGAAGTGAACCGGCATTGCAGAAAATCGAAACGGAGTGGCTACGTGTTCATTTGCTCATCGACCAGCAGTTGTACATTTCCCGTTTGCCTTCTTTGGAATCGGATTATGTTGTCGGGAAAAGCGGCATCCACCAGCTTGTAGCTGCGGAAGTGCGCGAGCTTGCATCGTGGTGCAGGCAAAAAAATATGGCTATCGAATTTGAAGATGAAGCGATTGAAGTTGTAACGGATAGTAAATGGTGTCGGTTCATAATCCGTCAAGTGTTGACGAATGCAGTGAAGTATAGTCCGTCAGGCGGAACAATTTGGATCACAACAAACGTTGTAGAAAGTGGCAATGTGGTTCTAACTATAAGAGACGAAGGACCTGGTATTCCATCGCATGACTTGCCTCGGTTATTCGATAAAGGATTCACTGGCGGTACAGGAAGACTACATAATGCAGCAACAGGTCTAGGACTTTACCTCGCACAAACCGTTGCTATCAAGATTGGCATCACACTTACTGCACAATCCGAAGCGGGGCAAGGAACGACGATGCGACTGACATTCATGACTGAGAATGAATTCGACTCTGTACTAACGTGACGTTTATGTAACGTTGGACGACCTGTTTGTCATGCAAATCAAACGACCCAAGGAACTAAGCAGGATAAGATAGGGACATAGCAAACAGGGAGGCCATTTTATATGAATAAAACACATACAACAAAAAAAACAGTTCTGCATGCGCAGAATATTCGAAAGTCCTATGGATCACGCAGCAATGTCCAACAAGTACTAAAAGGCATCGAACTTCGTGTCCATGAAGGTGAATTTGTCGGCATTATGGGTTCTTCGGGAGCAGGAAAGACAACATTGCTCAACGTCCTTGCAACGATTGACCGTACGACAGAGGGGTCTATCCTCATCGGTAATTCCGATATTTCGAAGATGAAAGATCGGGAACTTTCCGCGTTTCGTCGTGAAAAATTAGGATTCATTTTCCAAGACTATAATTTACTAGATACATTAACTGTAAAAGAAAACATCTTGCTACCTGTATCACTTGGTAAGATGAATAAAAAAGAAGCGGAAGCAGAGTTCACGGCAATCGCAGACATCCTTGGCATTAAAGACCTCGCACACAAATACCCGCACGAAATTTCAGGTGGTCAAAAACAGCGGACATCTGCTGCACGTGCTCTTATTAATAGACCCTCCATGGTATTTGCAGACGAACCAACAGGGGCCCTCGATTCCAAGTCAGCATCTTCCCTATTAGGCACATTAGAGGATGTCAATAAAAAGCGGGACGTCACAATCATGATGGTGACGCATGACCCACTTGCTTCGAGCTATTGCAGCCGCGTTGTCTTTTTGAAAGACGGCACCATTTACTCGGAATTGTACCGTGGCGATAAAACGAGACAAGTCTTCTTCCAGGAAATCCTGAAAGTTCAAGGCGTTCTCGGGGGTGACAGCGTTGACACTATTTGATCTTGTCATCCGCAGTATGCGGAAAAATATCAAGCATTATTATTTGTATTTCTTTGCACTGATTTTCAGTGTTGTCCTTTACTTTGTATTCGCGACGTTGCAATATGATTCTGCAGTTATTGAGCAGGCAAATAGCTCCATGAAGATGGATTCCGCATTCAAGGTGGCGGGCATTTTGGTTCTATTCATTGCTGGCATATTCGTTATCTACGCCAATTCGATTTTCCTTCGGAGAAGAAGTAGTGAAATAGGACTGTATCAATTGATTGGATTAACGAAAGGGGCAGTTGCACGGCTCCTTATTATTGAAAACACACTTCTTGGAGCCGGAGCGCTCGTTATCGGAATCGGTGTCGGGATGCTTTTATCCAGAGTATTTTTATTGATACTTATGAAATTGGTCGGCTTTAATGACATTGTAGAGCTATCGTTTTCGATGGGGGCCGTTTTACAGACAGCACTTGTATTCGTGGTTATCATTGCGCTTACATCGATTCAAATGGTGTTTAAAGTGTATCGTAATACATTGCTTAGCCTATTCAATGCAGACAAACAAGGGGAACAGCCGAAGAAGCCGAAAAGTGGGCTATCGGCAATACTTGCTTTTCTTGGTATCGGATTGATTGTCTTTGGTTATTGGTTATCGGCACATATGTTGAATGAATTGTTATTCTTTAATATGCTTGGCGTTTTATTCTCAACGATATTAGGAACCTATCTTCTATTCCGCGTGACAATCAGTTGGTTGTTCTATCAAGTACGAAAGAGAAAGCAAGGACATTTAGGACTTTCCAATAGTTTGTCACTTGCCTCACTCATGCACCGTCTAAAAGGGAATGCGAACTCGCTCACCATTATTACAGTTTTATCTGCAATGACATTAGCGATGCTTGCAGGTTCTTATTCGCTTTATTATTCAACGGAAAAAGAAACGCGCTACATGATGCCATTCGATTTTGCGTTTGAAGAAGGAGCGGCAACACCGCTTTCAGACAACGAAATATCTGCAGTGGACTTTGAGGTTGAGTTAAAAGAAAATGGAATTGATTATACAACTGGGACAATCGAATTACTCGGAGTGGAAGGAACTCATGAAAAAGATGTCTTTCCTTCTTTTCTTGATATGAGGGAAGAAACTTTTAATGCCTATTTTGTAAATGCTAAGCAATTACAACAAGCAGGTCTCGAAGTTGAATCACCAAAAGATGGATCTGTCATTTTTCATAATGCTTCCATGGTGGCTATGGCAAAAGATATAAAGATACCATTCGAGATGTATATTACAAGCGGTGAAACAGAAAGCATATTTACCGCTGTGAAATATGGTGAAGGGGACGTTGTGAACGCAGTTTGGGGATCTCAACTTGTAGTGAGTGATGCCGATTTTGAAAAGTATAAAAGAACGATGAAACCAGAAAAAATAGTAGAGATGACCCCAGAGAGTATAGTAAGGAATGTCCGCGTTTTTAATGTAGTAGACAAAGACCAACTTGCCATTGCATCTTCTATCCGCAACCCAAATCAAGACACCGTGTCGTCATACGGCACCGATTATTATTTGACGTATGTAAAATCCATGCAAAGTAATGGACTTCTCATCTTTATCGCCGGGTTTTTAGGGTTGGTGTTCTTAATTTCTACAGGGAGTATTTTGTATTTCAAACAAATGACGGAAGCTGAACAAGAGAAAAAAAGTTATGCAACACTTCGTCAACTTGGCTTTACGGTTAAAGATATTATGCGCGGAATTATCCGCAAACAAGTATTTGTCTTTGGCTTGCCGCTACTGATTGGTCTATTGCATTCTATCTTTGCGATAAAAGCGGCGTCGTTCCTATTCATGTCCGATATTACAGTACCTACAACGATTGCTATGGGCCTTTATGCATTGATTTACCTCGTATTCGCATTCTTGACTGTCGGCTATTATCGGAAAACGGTGAAAGCCGCACTATAATTGATTTTAACTTTACGAATAGTTCTAATTTCGAAGTGGCACTCTTTCATGTAAAAGTGGATTGGGTGCCATTTCCGATAAAAGGGATTCATTTCAAGAATACGTTAGAGGTAATGGTTAGGAAGGGGGGGATTAATTGCAAACTCATATAATGCCAATTTTCATCGCATTTATTGTCTGTTTTATGCTCGCATCATTTTTGACTTTGCCTTGGGCAATCTACCAATACCGAAAATATGGGTACATTAGTTTTTGGCGTACGTTTTTGATAATTAGTTTCCTGTTTTACAGTTTAAGTGCCTTTTTTCTTGTGATTTTACCCTTACCTATAGTACGGAATAATTGTCAATTTGCAGATCCGATAATGTCGTATATGCAATTACGACCGTTTCAATTCATCCAGGATATAGCACATGATACAGGTGTAGTTTGGTCAAGGCCCTCTTCATATAAATCATTGGTTGGGGCTCTCTCGGTGTATCAAGTCGTATTTAATGTACTCCTATTATTTCCAGCTGGCGTGTTTTTACGTTATTTATTCAAAACGAAGGACAAATGGTTTTATGTGATTTTCATTGGATTCGGCGTGTCTTTGTTTTTTGAAATTACGCAGTTAACGGGTGTTTTTGGGATTTTTACATGTCCATACCGGCTGTTTGATGTCGATGATCTAATGGCGAATACACTTGGCACCTTTCTTGGCTTTCTTTTTGCACCCCTGTTTTTAGCGTTTATTCCTTCAAGAGATAAGTTAAATGAAGAGGATGAAACGCATATGAATGAAGAACAATCGACCATAGGTGCACAACTTTTTGGACTTGTTTTGGATATTATTCTAGTTAGGTTCATCACGGGTGTTGTTATGAATGTGATGAAATGGACAGGTACGTTTACCGAATTTGCGCTCTTTACGGTTGTCCTATTTGTGGGAATTGTAATTGTACCGATGATTTGGAAGGGCTATACACTAGGTTCAAGAATTGTTCGGATGAAATTACAGCCCGACACGACCAAATGGTTTACAAGTTTAAGCAGACGATACCTTGCGATTTACTTGCCTTATTTCTTCAGTGGACTTGCAGGTGTAGCAAATCAGTTTGCAAGTCAAGCAGAATTACTGTTACTCCTTTTCTCAATCGGACTTGTTTTTTTATCAGTGCTTTTATGGATGACTGTAATCGGACATATACTAATTCGTTGGATAAAAAAAGACAAGCCACTTTATTTTAATGAGTATAGCAATATAATTTCTTTAAGAAGACATACAAAAAATTAAATGAATAAAGAAGGCGGAATTCTTATTCTACCTGTGAGAAAGAGGAATGTTGGATGAACCCATCAATCGCAAAAAAAGAACGAATTATTTCATTGGATATTATCCGTGGAATCGCATTGTTTGGTATTATGCTTATTAACATACCTGCTTATCAAGTTGTTATGGAAGGTGATATTCTCCCCGTAAATAGTGGTATGAATCATTATGTAGATATGCTCATTCATATCCTGGTGGAAAAGAAATTCTTCTCCATATTCTCCTTCCTGTTCGGTATCGGTTTCTACATTTTTACATCACGTGCCCAGCAGCGTGGAGATAAGCCAAGATGGCGTTTTGTTCGCCGTTTGCTTAGCTTATTGGTACTCGGTATCATTCACGCAATCATATTTTGGGGATCTATTTTAGCAGCCTATGCTGTTATCGGATTTCTTCTCCTCCCATTTTACAGGGTACAAATCTCGACCATCAAAAAATGGCTGGCAGGCTTCACTTGCGTTTACCTGATTGCGCTGATTATGGCGTTAGTCATTCCGACAATGGCCAGTTCCATGGCTTCAATCGGAAATGATACAGTGCTGGTCTACATTATGTTTTTGGCAGGTTTCTTAGTTGCAAAAGCGGACTGGCCACGACAAATTGGCCGATTGCAAAAGCAAGTCAGATGGATTCAGATTGTGACACTGCCAATCGTCATTGGTTTTTCTGTATGGATTTGGATAGCAAAGCAACAAGGTGTAGATAGTGTGGAGTTAATCATTTCTCTTGGCACAATTCCTACCGTGCTGTTTTATCTGGCAACGATGTTCTTATTGCTAGAAAATAAAACCATTGTACATTTACTTCAACCTGTTGCCCGCGTTGGTCAAATGGCTTTGACTAACTATGTTGCTCAAAGTTTCATTGCATTGACAATCATGTCACTAATGGGCATCAAATTTGCATCTTCAAGTCAGATCGTCTTGATTGCCAGTGTTATTTTCATTATCCAAATACTTTTTAGTGTCCTATGGTTTAAATTTTTCAAGATGGGGCCATTGGAGAAAGTATGGCGTCTTATGACCTATGGACGAAAAAATCCAACTACAAATAGAATAGGAGCAAAATCATGAAGAAAGTATTCGCAGCAATTGCAATCATAGTTGTTATCATTGGTTTCCTAATAGCCTTGAGATCAGTGGGATTCAATCGATTAGGCGCAGAAAGTTATTATGTTCAAATCACGGAAAGTAGTACTAAACTCGAGGACCAATCACCTAGCGGAGAGCTATATGTTCGATACGAATACACACTGCCTGCATTTGATAAAAAAGGAAATGAAAAAGAGTTTACGTTTACAGGTGATCATGAATTGCGTAAAGATGCATATTTGGAGTTGTTTATAAAGAAAGGAAAGGGAGTAACTTCCTATCAAGAAGTGAAAAAGGAAGAGATTCCCGCAAAGGCAAAGGACATGTTGAATTGAATGAAAGATGAATTCTAAGGTGATTAATATTTATTAAATCATGAATATTATACAGATAATTGCTATAGCAACTTTGATAATCGCGTTAAAGGTTAAAGTATGAGTATTGGGTTTCTATTTCGAAAACGACATCGATATCGTTATCTTCGGTATCACTGTATCAACTATATACGGAAAAAGTAGTAAACATTTCACTGGAAGGTTAGTCGAACAAAATGGCGACAATCAAGTGTAAACGGATTAGTTATTTGAAATTCCTTGAATTAGCAGAATAGGAAAGCATCAGACTATAAAAACACCGGATTCCAATTAGGAATGGTGGTGACCCCCGAAAGTTAGAGTTTTAATTATGCAGCTGATTGGTTGGTTCGAGTCCGGTATTCTACTGGGCTTAAACCGACCAATTTTAATTTAATTCGTTCATTGTTATAATAATAAATATACTTTTCGATTTTCTGTTTAAGCTCACCATAAGATAATAATGCCTCGCCATGATACATTTCTTGCTTCATAATCCCAAAGTAATTCTCCATTGACGCATTATCTTCGCATGTTGCTTTTCTCGACATACTTTGAAAAAACTTGTTTCTCTTTAATATTGTCACCCATTTATTGTGCTGGTAATGCCAACCTTGATCTGAATGAATAGTCGTACGATATTTTGCTTCTCTTTTAATGATCTCTACCGCTTCATGTAATGGCTGAAGAACCAATTCTAGGGTTGGCTTGTTTGAAATACCATAAGAGATAATTTCACCATTGTATAGATCTAGAATTGGATTCAAGTAAAGTTTTTCGTTGCCTAAGCACTTAAATTCGGTTATATCCGTGACCAATTTTTGTAGGGGTATCGTCGTACTAAATCGACGATTTAAAAGGTTTTTAGCCACCTTACCCACTTTTCCTTTATATGAATTGTAACGACGTGACTTGCGGGTAAACTTAATACATTTCAAACCAATAACTTTCATCAGCCGTTGTACTTTTTTATGATTTATTTTGATCCCTTTAGCTCTTAAAGCAAGATAAATTCGTCGATACCCATATCTTCCTTCATGTTGGTGAAATAACGTTGTTATTAATTCTTTGATCTCTTTATCGGGATCATCTTTCATCAATTGCTTAATATGATAGTGATAAGTCGCTTCAGGAATATCAACTATTTCCAAAGTATCTTTTAATTTGAATCCTTCTTGCTTGAGTTCAAACGCCAGCGCTGCTTGTGCTTTTCGAGATAGGCATCCGGATTCTCCTGAAAAGCTTTCAACTTTTTTAAATAGGAAACCTCAAGTCGAAGAAGTTCAATTTCCCGTTCTAATTGTTCTTCTCGTTCTATTCCTTTTTCTTTTTTTGGTGGGTTAGACTTAGTTTTTTTAGACATAGAAGGACGTCCTTTCGGTTTAGGTTCAAGCCCTTCTACTCCTTTCTTAAGAAAGATTCTATTCCAGTTTGCAATTATAGACCTTTCAGGTATGGAAAATCTATCTGCGGTTTCCTGGTAAGAAGCGCCTGTTTCTTTCTTAAAGTTTAATACATCTAGCTTAAATTGAACAGAGTATTCCTTTTTAGAATAATTTCTACGCAAACTGTCCTTACCTAGAGCTTGATAAGAATTAACCCATTTTTGAATTGGGGACTTGTCAGGCATGCCGTATTTTTGAGCTAACCGCTGATATCCTAGGAACCCTTCAAGATATTCTTTTACAATTATTAACTTAAATTCATCGCTATATTTCGCCATATAAAAACACCCCAAGAGTTAGATTTTTAGCTCTAACTTTTAGGGTGCGGTACCAATCCGGTGTTTTTACTAGCGATTGGAAATTGTGTTACTATTTACAAAAAGTTGAAATTTGTGAGGTGAAAGTCCAAAGATTCCTAACAAGGCTTAAATAATACAAGCATTCTTTTTAATTTGATATTCCCTCCATCTTTAAGATGCAATTTTACTTTTTTCGGATATTAAAAATAGAAGGAATGTGAGAAATATAAAATCCGCCTGTCGATAAAAGAAGTATCAGACAGAGGTTTCCAAATTTTAATTTTCCACTTTTTCAAAGCGAAATGTTTATTTTATTACTCACGTTTGTTTAGGTGCTTGTCGCGAAAGGCTAATGGTTAGCGAACAAAATAAGGTGGATTATTTCTGTTTTGGGGTAGAGAATAATAAAAATCTTAATGAGAAAGTGAGGTATCACTATGTTTATGGATGCGCTAATGGTTGGTCTAGCGAATGATTTTATATGGACGTACATACGGATGTAGCTAAGCAAATCGATGGCATTAGAAAGGATCCTCTTGCGAGCGCATTGAATACAGCAGACTATAAATACAGTAGTGCAACTCCGAGGGGGTGGACCTTCGTTGGCGACAGCGATGAACCACTTGATCAAAGCATTTTCGACTTTGTGAAACCCAAATCATCGGCCAAGAAACCTCATTCACAACCGGTTCCCAAGATAGTCATGACAGATTCACATGCTATTCTTGAGCAATTCACTGAAGACGAAATATGGGCCATCAAAGAGATGTTAAAATCATGGCAAGAATCAGCTCCAACAATCGAAATGGAGCCAACGCTTCACGATCGCATTAAACAGCTTCCACAAGAAAAGAAAACGCGAAAGACCATTGTAATTGATCAAAGTATCGGGGAGCGTTCCGATGTGTTTTGCGAAGCAGAACGTCTCAATAAATCGGATATTTTACATTTAGCATTGGCTGATTTCATGGATAAATTCGAATGACCCCCCCATGACTTTCCAGGGAGGTTTTTTTATCTGCTTATCGTTGAGGTGAATCTGCATAATTATTCATGTAGACAGGCCTGACGTTCACCAGAAACCCCGTTAACTCAACAATGTATATTTGATGCATACAGAAAACAAAGGACCGTTGGAGATGAAATGAGGGTTTATAAGGGGTTATGGCGTATGATCAACTTCCGAGAACTGGCGTTATGTTAACCTGGTTTGCATGGTTTATACAAGGTCGTTCAGCAATCGGGCCATTTTACAGAGCAAAGTAGAGGACGTGGTGTAATGAGATTTTATGACAGACCACTTAAAGCATATTTATTTAACGATTTAAGTGCTGTTGAAGAACATGATGGGGAACTCATTTATTTTTTTGAAGAGGGATATGTGACAGTCCTTGGCGAGTTTGAACACGAGAAATATGGTGGAGGTACAGCCTGTATGATTTTTAATCAGGAAGATGTTATTTCTGTATCAAAAAGAATGTTGCGCTTTGTTGTAGATAATCAATCGTGAAAATGATCGGATAATCTTCAACAATCGGGCCAGATTGTTGCAAAGCCTTTCTGACTCAAATGGAGTTTATATCTATGACAGTTAGAAGATTGGTTATGGAAAGGAGATATAATAAATGCGGTTACCAATGAATATTACAGGTCTGGCAAATAGCAAGATGGATTTAAATAAGATGGATGGAAACCTATTCGAAAAGTTAGGATACGAAATTGCTAGGAAACTTCAAGGCAAAGTAATTGGCTATATTCCTCCCAGTTATCCATTAAATTATTTTCGCTTGGATATAAAGAAAGATGAAAATACAATAACCATTTTACTTCATGAGCATTTCCCACCGTTGCCATTGCTTCATATGAAAATGAACTTCAAATTCATTTTTTAGATCATGAAGATTTAATGACCGAATTGAGAACATACTATACAGTTTTAGAAACCACATTTCTAAATGAACCCTTTAACCCGAATTCTCATGACTTAGCAGAGATTGAATTGAAAAATGCGAAACATTGGGGACCGAATATAAACGGAGAAGTAATTTTTAATTGTTGGGATTAGCGTATTCCGTTATCGGGCGCGATTGTTGATGAAATGCTAAATAGAGTTCTTACTGTGGAGGTTTTAGATATTGAAGAGACCCATTGGAATTAGACTAGATGGCTGTATTTATTCTAGCAATGATGAAGATTTAAGCGAGGAGGAGTTTCCCAATGCTTTTATTGAATTTATTGAAGAAAAAGGATGGTATTTCGGTGGTGGCCTTTTCCAGATAGACGAGGAAGGAAATCACATACAGGATATTGAATAGATTGTATTGCAATGGGGCGCGATTGCTTTATAAGCGATTGTATCTATATCGCAATCGGGCCAAATCCATCAATAGGAACTAAAATATTTTTTAATTAAAGAGGGAAGAATGAATAAATGAAAATCGTAGACTATTTAAATGAAAAGTTCCCGACTGTAGTATTAGTCCCAAGTGTCTATTATCAATGGGATATTGGCATTCACTTTTCACTAGGGGAAGGAATCTATCAATTCAAGGAAAACGGTGAACTCAATTTAGAAATGTTCAGTACAGCATATAAACAAACATTCAAAATATTTGATGAGCTATTCGATCAAAATGATGATCTGATCCTTGTCACGAATAACTACAAGTGGAAAAAACAACAGCAAACAACAAAATTAAAGGTATATCAGCCGAACTTGAGGGATAAAAACATTTTAAAGAAACTTCAATCCAAAACATATCCTTATCCATTCGAAGAAGATGAGAAAGAAGATTATGAGATGCAACAGTTTTCCTTACAGTGCAAAGTAAGCGATATAAACTTGGAGGGATTACTAAAAGCCTCGCTAAATGAAGATTTCCCACCTATGAAACCAAGATTTGGATGTGATTCTGTTTACTACCCTGATGTTTTCTTTGTGAATACTACGAAAGATATTATATTTTTTGTATATGATGACCGTGGATGTGAGGTAATCGCACTGACAGCTGAAAAATTACGTCCACTTTATGAAAAACACTATGACTGGGTAGATGAAGTCGACCGAGAAAGGATAGAAAAAGGATTAGGAATGTAAGTATTCAATAAATCCAAGAAATCAATAAGCATCAAATTGATTTCACCCAAATAAAATTCGAGTATAGCCAATTTGGTTTCTTTTCGAACGATTTCTTTCTCTACGTGGAAGTCTGCCAGTAGAGTTGGGACATTTCCCGTTGTAACTACCTCCAAATATTTACTTTAAAGCCAAAATCGATTATTACACACGGGATCAACTAAATACGGGGTATTATGTATCATTTCACCAAATTTAATGTATATTTTTCTTCTATTTTGTTGCAGAAAGAGGATAAGACGTGGCAAAAAGATGAAAAAAGTTATTACGTTATTAAGTCTTTTAGTTTTATTCAGCACCACTATTTTGGTTCCTTTAGCAAGTGCAAAAGAAAGAGAGGTTCTAACTTCCACCGATCTTAACCGACTGGAAGAGAGCCCACAAAGTGAGCTTACTGAGTATGATTTGAAAGTACTCGAAATAATAAAAGAGTTAGAGTCATCCGATGAAGGAGTTTTATTAGAAGATTATCAAGGAGATGATATATATACTGTTTATGGAGGAACCATAGCGGCTGGTAAATATGTCATCCCGGGTATTGGAACAGTTATGGTACTTGTAACAGGTGCTGTTATTATTGGAGATGTGATGTGGGAAGCCACTACTTCAGTTGCAAAGAATATCATAAATTTACTTTTTTCTAAACCTGAACCTGTATACAAGACAGATGGAGAAGCAAAAAAGGCCGCAGACAAACTAGGATATACTAAAGCAAATGAGACATGTAAAGATGGTGTAGCTATTTTTTAAAAGGGTAAAAAAACCAAAAATGGACCAGGTTATATATCTCGTGATTTAGATAATCATACTGGTGTTGGAGCTTGGAAAGGTGGTTGTTCACCAAAAAATGTCTGTTCTAAATCAACAAGGAGTGGTACATATGATAAAGACCTTAACCGTGTCGGCGACTAAGTTCATTAATACTAAGTCTGGAGTTCTACTAACTGAACCGTGGGGTTCTTCAATGTATTTTAATTCACCGATGGAAAATCGAGTTAGATTCGCAACAGATTATTTTAGAGAAGTTCGAGTAAAAGGCATTCAAAAGTTTATCAATTACCTTACATTTGATGAACCAACAGTCGATCTTTTTATAACTCTAGGACGTAATAGAAGAAATAAATACATCTCTAATAACTTATCAAAGCGCATCCGGTTGACCAATTGGAAGGAATACAAGATCACTAGTGAAGAAATTGATTTTGAAAAGGGCTTTGGCAAAATTGCTTTAATAAAAGATGTTTCAGTAAATGATTTGATGTTATATACAACAGATGTACTGCTCTATAAAAATGATCGCGCCTCAAGAGCTTTATTTATTATTGTTACGAGTAAGTATCTAATCCATTTCGGGGGGAGTGGAGACGTAATCAATATACTTTCTACAGACCCTAAAAATATTAAAAACTTAAAAATGAATTATAATGGTATTTTTGATACTTATTACGATGAACCTTTAAGTTGAAATCAGAAATCAAATATAAGATGATTTGCTAAAAAGCGACCTATTCATATATCTGAACTGAAGTGCTTTTTGTTTCACAAGTTATCTGTATTTATATTCGTACAAACTCCATTACTCAATAGTAATGGAGTTAACTACTTCCGTGAACGGGTGTTATGTCAACCGATCGTGCATTCTTCATACATCCATGCCAAGTACAAGAACAAGGATCAGGATGTATGAGCCTAAAAATTTCTGAACTTGACAGTAAACCTCGATAACCACTGGTAAACTGCGATTTTTAATAGTTAACTCAAATAAATCGAGTTAACTAACACGTGGAGAAAATCAAGAGAAAGAGAACTCATTCTAAAATCCGGAAATCAAACCTTCAAAAGTGTCTACAAGCCTTTTGAAGTCCTTTTAAGAAAAACCACATAATAAATTCTAAGCAAAAAGCCCTTAAAGCGCTCAGAACGAATTCTGAAGCACTCCAAGGACTTTTTTTCTTTAAAATTCATTATAATCTATTAGAACAAAATCCTCTTTACAGAGACCCATTTTCTTCTCAGCCTTATAATCCATTATATTCCCCAAAAATTTACGTACTGTTTCATCCAGAGCTTGTTCTACAGTCATCCCAAATCCTATTCCACCTTCATAGCCACCTAATCCCATTGGATCCTTTAATCTAAGATTCGTAACCCCTGTAAATCCATTACTCTCATAAGGTCTAAGTTGAATATTTTGGTTCTCATAAACCTTCACTTTAAAAGCACCGTAATGGATAGTATCTCCTTCGTATACCTTTTTAAAAAAACGTAGAGCAGTAATTTCGAACTCACCTACACACTTCTCTACATAATCAATGTGATCAATTTTAATATCTCTCCAACTCAATGAATAGCCTCCCTTTTACTTAATTTTTCCATAAGATTTGATTATATCACCTGAACCAAGGGTGAATTAACCTAATGGACTAATTTATAAAGGGATTTCTAATTAATAGTAGAAGTGTTCTTTATCATGAAAAAGCATTAGGAAAAAACAACGGCTGCAGGCGGAGATTTTTTTGTTTTTGAACTTGGGGGGGGAGCGGTTTTTGTCACGTTCGACAAATGTTCGGCATGTTTGTTAGGTAAATAATTAACCAAGAAGGAGTATGTTATTTTGGGGAGACATGTGAACAAGGTCAAAACAATTGTGATTTGTGGGCTTATAGTAGCCTTTATTTTATTGGGAATTGTCTTGTTTGAATTTGTATTATTAAAATTACTAGGATTGCAATATGATTCATTTGGTGCTTTAGTAATTTTCTTTTTAATTTACTTATTCCTAGAAGTACCACTTTCGCTTATTGCAGATAATATACCAAGAGCTGTAAAAACTGTTGGAGTTATTGAATCGAGTAAAGGATGGTTGTCATTTATATTAGATATAGGATTAGCTTTTATATTAATTGCAACTATTGATCATTTCATGGAAACTATCATGATTTCTTGGCAGGGCGCATTATTATTTGCTCTGATAAGTGGGATTATTAGTCGGAAATTAAAGGAAAATGATTCCGAACCTCCAATGATTGATAGCAAAGAATACGAGGAATTACATAATAAACTAGAAGATTAAGAATAATGAAATCGGTATTTTTAATTAAATTAAATGGTAGACTTTTTGAATTAGAACAATAGGTTTATTAAATTCTGCTCAAGAAAACAAAATGAATCTAACACAATGGAAATATGTTCGATTTGTAATAAAACTCTCTTATATTTCAAAAGGGGTACTTTTTAATCTATTGTGGCGTCAGAAATTACAGAGCTTTAAGAAATGCCTTTGTTAAATTAGGGGGGGAAAGTAATGAATGAGGATGATTTCAGTATAAATAAATTTGGTGATTTTATTGACAGTGAAATAATGGACATTGAAACATTTAACGTGATTTATAATTTTGTTGCATTGGATAATTTCCGACAGGGTGAGTACGAAGGTAATATGTATGTTATTAGAAAATTAAATGTAAATCACGTACAGTTAGAAAACGAAGTTGCGACAGAAAATACTCCTAAGCCAACAGTATATGTCTATACAAAAGGAGAATTTTTAGGGCTTTTAAAATTACATAAGCCGGATTATTAAACTACTTTACTGTCGGGGGCTTTAGTAGAACAATCGGTTGCCTTTTACATGGCAGTTTTATCTTATTGAGTGATGAGTTAGATACTTTCAAATCTAACACAATGTAAATATGTTAGATTCATAAAAACATCCTAAACCCTTGATACAAAAGGGTTTAGGATGTTTTTTATCCTTGTATTTTTTTCGTCGTCAATTTGAATCTAACTTAATGCATGTTAATATTATCTTAAGTTAGATTGAGGTTTGTACGTTAAAATACGTGAGGAAGTGTACTGAAAGTATGAAATTCGTTGAACCGATACGGGATCTTCAAAAGATTAGCAGCATGAAAAAAATCCTTTTTGCGCAAAGCGAAAGTGGACTAACCTAAATTATTGAGACAATATAAAACACCTTCGGAGTGGTACACTTGTAAAATGTACTTACATCGGAGGTGTTTTTGCATGGGCAAAAACGTATATTCAAGCGAAGTTAAATGGGCTGTTGTTAAAGATAAACTAAGTGGTGAATTGACAACTAATGAAATTATGGAAAAACACTGAATCAAAAATAAATTACAGGTTGAAACTTGGATGAAATGGTACCGTGCGAATGAAATTTATCGATTTGATCAGCCAATCGGTAAACAATATACATTTGGTCACGGTCCCGAGTTAGCCAGTGAAGACGACAAGCGGGAACTTCAATTATCTCATTTGAAGATGGAGAACGAAATCTTGAAAAAGTACATGGAGATCGAAAGGGAGTTAAAAAAGAAATAGTTCTACAGAGTGTAGAGAAACTTAAAAAGAAGTACACGATTGCAGCCATTTTGTCCGCGTTAGGAGTACCACGGGCGAACTATTATAGATGGTGTCTTCAAGCTAACAATAAGCCGCTTTCAGTAGAAGAGGAATCCATTATGGAACTGTATAAAAGCACTAGGTATCGGAATGATCATCGAAAAATAAAGGCTATGTTGAAGCAGAACTATAATATAGAATTGAATCGCAATACAGTTCAGAACCTCATGCAAAAGCATAACTTACAGTGTCGTATCAAGCCAAAACGGAAGTGGAAATCCCAAGGTGAAAGTATCATAATTGCCCCTAACCTTCTTCGCGATTTGAAGGCTAGTATACCAAACAAAAAGTGGGTGACAGACATCACATATATCCAATATGGCAGTACTACAAAATATCTTTCGACTATTATGGATCTATTCAATAACGAAATTGTCGCTTACAAATTATACGATTATCAACAAACCCCGCTCGTGATTGACACGTTAAAGGAGGCGCTGGTTGTCCGTAATCACCTCGAAGGCGTGATTGTGCTTTCAGATCAAGGAAGTGTCTACACGTCATATGCGTACCAGGCCTGCATTAAGGATAATGACCTCGCCAGCAGTATGTCGCGTAGAGGAAACTATTGGGATAATGCGGTGATTGAATCTTTTCATTCGAACTTGAAGTCTGAGGAATTTCAATATGTTAAATTTAATTCATTACGTAATCAAGACGTAACTGAGCGGGTAATTACCTATTTAAATTATTATAATGAAGAACGTATCCAAGAAAAATTAGGCTACCTAACACCCATAAAGTATGGTGTCATGGCAGCCTAATAAAGATGTTTTATATGTGTCTCATATCGCTATGTCAGTCTACTCAGGTGGTTTTTAAATTTTGTACAGGTTCGTGTTGGAAGAAAGTGGTATAATTTGTGGTTAGTGATACGTTCCAATGACTATAAATATTGACATAGAGAATCCTCTCAACAACGCTTGGCGCTTGAGGATGCCTCCCGCAATAAGCCAGACAGAAAACCGCTGTTAGTCTTATTGCTTCGGCTACCCCTATGAGGCACCTTCGCTGGAGATTATATAGAATCATTAGTTCAACATATATAAGATTGGATTAAGAAGTAGGAGAGGTTTGATAGGGTAGAAATACTTAGAGTTCAAAAAAACAGATACTGTGCTACAAAAAATATACCAAATAAGTTTTTGACCAAGAGTTTATATGTTTACCGAAAGAAGACTCTCACTTCAATCACGACAAGGGCGTAGCCCAGTGATAAGCGGGAGATGAATTTCGGTTGGGCGAAAGCCCAAAACATTCGCTTTATGGGAACGTATATTCTATAATGGGTATATAAGCCTTTTTGAAGCGAGGTGAAAGTACATGATAATCAACAAAGCCTATAAATTCCGTATCTATCCAGACATAGAACAACAAATCCTCATTGCTAAAACAATCGGGTGCAGTCGCTTTGTCTTTAATCACTTTTTGGCTAAGTGGGATAGTACCTACAAAGAGACAGGCAAAGGGTTGACTTATATCGCTTGTTCCGCCGAGTTAACACAATTAAAAAAACAGGAAGATACAATTTGGTTAAAAGAAGTGGATAGCACTTCTCTTCAGTCATCCTTAAAGAATTTGGCTGATTCATATGCACGGTTTTTCAAAAAACAAAACAAAGCTCCGCGTTTTAAATCAAAGAGAAATAACGTGCAATCCTATACGACAAAGCATACCAACGGGAATATAGCAGTAGTGGATAACAGGATTAAGCTGCCTAAGTTGGGCTTAGTGAAGTTTTCTAAAAGCCGTGAAATTGATGGCAGAATTCTTAGCGCAACGATTCGACGTAACCCTTCGGATAAATACTTTGTATCTATTCTTGTTGAAACAGAAGTTCAAAAGTTACCTAAAACTGGTTTGTCTGCAGGTATTGATGTTGGCTTGAAGGATTTTGCGATCTTATCTGACGGAACGGTCTATAGAAATCATAAGTTCTTTCATGCACTAGAGAAGAGGTTAATACAAGGACAGCGTATTCTTTCAAGACGACAAGAGGTTGCCTTAAAGCGAAAATGTAAATTAAGCGAAGCGAGAAACTATCAAAAACAAAAGAGAAAGGTTGCTCGTATTCACGAACAAATAAGCAATGCAAGAACGGATTACTTGCATAAAGTCTCCACCGAAATCATCAAAAACCACGATGTCATGGGAATTGAGGATTTGCAGGTATCAAACATGCTGAAAAACCATAACTTAGCCAAAGCAATCAGTGAAGTGAGTTGGTCACAGTTCCGCACAATGCTTGAATACAAGGCGAACTGGTACGGGAAGACAGTCATCGCTGTCGCAAAAAATTTCCCCTCTAGCCAACTCTGTTCAAGTTGTGGCTATCGCCATAAAGATGTTAAGAATCTCAGATTACGTGAATGGGTGTGTCCGGCATGTAACTCGTGCCACGACCGAGACTATAACGCAAGTATCAATCTTGAAAAAGAAGCCATAAGACTTCTAACCGCAGGGATTGCGGGGTTAGCCTAATAAATAACTGGCGGTTACGTCAGTGATCTTAGGAATCTCCCACTTCTAAACGAAGTGAAAGTGGGGGTAATTCAATAAAGGAGAAAATCCATTCTAGCCCAACTAAGGATAGTTAGTTGAACAAAGAACAAGAAATCAACAAGAGAATTTAATGGATCGCGCTAGTGAAATGCCAAACGTAAATGTTTGGCGTTTTCACTAGAGCTTTTTTTCTGTTTTTTACCGCTGAACGGACCTGTTGACTTCCGTATGATTCATTTCCGATCACATCTCCTCAGGTGCCTTCATTCCTAACAATCGTAACGCCTCTTTCAAGACAATCGCCGTACTCGTGATCAGTGCAATTCTGTATGGCAGATGATCAGTATCGGAAAGCACTTTGACATTGCCGTAAAATGAGCTAAACGTTTGAGCGAGATCGATTGCATATTTTGCAATGATGGATGGGTCTAAATCATCCGCAGCGCGCTTGACTGTTTGTGGGAATTGCTCCAATGCTCGAATGATTGCCCATTCGAAATCATTGACGTCATCCACGCTATACGGCTGTATGTCGCCAGCTTTTCTTAACACTGATTTGGCCCGTGCGAAAGCATATTGGACGTAGGGACCGGTTTCACCTTCTGTCTGGAGCATTGTTTCTAAGTTAAATTCGATATCGTGTTTGCGATGTTGTTTCAGGTCACCGAAAATGATGGCACCGACGCCAACTTCTTCAGCGACTTGCGCTTTATTCGCTAAGTTTGGATTCTTCGTTTCAATTGTCGACTGTGCAAGTGAAATCGCCTCATTCAAAACTTGTTCTAGCAAAACAATTTTCCCTTTGCGGGTGGACATCTTTTTTCCGGCTTTTAATATGAGACCGAAAGGAATGTGCTGGATATCGTCTGCCCACTCGTAGCCCATTTTACCGAGTACTTTCTTGAATTGTGTGAAGTGGAGACTTTGTTCATTTCCAACGACATAGAGAGATTTCACGAAATCATACGTTTCTTTTCTATCGATTGCAGCGGTTAAATCGCGTGTGGCGTATAACGTCGCGCCATCTGATTTCATAATCAAACAAGGTGGCATATCCTCACCCAGTTCAACCACGAGTGCACCATTTGATTCTATTAAGAGTCCTTTATCTGCTATTTCCTTAACGATGGGTTCCATCTTGTCATTATAGTAGGCCTCGCCGTTATAGGAATCAAAGGTAATACCCAGCAAATCATAAATGCGTTGAAATTCCTTGAGGGATTCCGTTTTGAACCACTTCCATAAAGCCAGTGCTTCCTTATCACCGTCTTCCAGGGATTTGAATGCTGCTCTGCCTTCAGCGTTAAGCGAATCATTGTGCTCTGCTTCTTCATGGAATCGGATGTACAGTTTTAACAACGTCTGGATTGGAGCTTGCTGGACCTCTTGTTCGTAGCCCCATTTCCGGTAGGCTGTCAGTAGCTTGCCAAACTGTGTGCCCCAATCTCCGATGTAATTGATTTTTACGGTCTTAAAACCATTCTTTTCGAGTAGTAGTGCAATCGAATTTCCGATGACGGTGGAGCGCAAATGCCCCATGGAAAATGGTTTGGCAATGTTGGGGGAAGATAAATCGATTGTGACAATCCCGCCATTTCCTTCATTAGATGACCCATAGGAAACGGATGGATCCAGAATTTTCTGCAGTAGGGCACTGGTAATTGTAGTACGGTTCAGAAAGATATTCACATATCCGTTGACGGCTTCTGCTTTACGAATTAACGGATGTTCGATTGCCAGGGCGATTTCATTGGCAATGACAACAGGCGATTTTCTAAGTTCCTTTGCGAATGGGAAGCATGGTAAAGCCAAATCGCCTAAATGTGCATGGACAGGCTTTTCTAGCATGTTTTCATCCAATGGAATCGGACTAAATTGTTGCAGCACTTGCAAGACATCCATTTTCATTGTCAACACTCCTTTTGGTTGATTGAACTAAAAAAGCGTAAAAAAAAGCCCTCATCTCAAATTAATGAGACGAAAGCTTACTTCCGCGGTACCACTCAAATTACCCGTATAGGGCCACTTCCTCATAACGGCGAGACACCGGCTTTTCCTAAAAAGCTTGGAAAAGCATCTCCGAAGTGCGGTTCACAAGTATTCTTCACCGGGCTTCCACCATCCCCAGTTCGCTGAAAAAGAAATAATTGCTACTCTCTTCATCACAGATGTTGTAGTTGAATGTATCAAAATGGTGATTGGCTGTCAATTGAAAGTAACAATAATTCACAAGTGAAAACTGTTTGGAGTTAACTTCTAAACTATGTGTAGAACACTGCATTTAGTGCTGAATGACAAAATAGAACCGACATCGGGAAAAAAGGATATTTTTTTAGATTTTAAATTAATGTTTATAACTTGTGTATCGTTTGCAAGAATGACGATGATGACGGTCAAAGCGACACTAGAAAATGACTGTGGATATGTGGATAAGTTATTGATGGTAGGACAAGTAAACTTTTTCCCTATTTACGATTAGACCACAACATGTTAGGGTATGTATAATGATTAAGACACTACATATAGTGTTAGTGGCGAAATTGAACGAAAGCTGTATTGTTGACAAATAGGAATTTAGAGTGTCAAATAAGTTCTTGACTACTTAACTACAGCTAACAAATTATCCCTCAGTAAATAAAACTCATAAACGATGGATCTGCCTGAAAAAGGTGGGATTATCGTTTTTTATTGGAAATAGAAAAATTAGGTTTGATAAAGGAGCCGATGAAAATGACAATGAATATTACTAAGACGAGTACGGAGATGCTATTGGAAGACTTACAGAACGAGTTTGGTGGGGAGAAGATTCGTCCATTATTTACTGCAAGTGAAAAATGGAATGAGCGTCATCCTGGAGCAAGCGCATCAGAATGGACAAAAGCGATGATTCTAGAAACGCTCAGCAATATCGATGAGGTATCGACGTACTGGACTTTCGTTGCGGCCCGAATTCACTTACGTGATGTTTACAATCGTCAAGCTCAGCTTCGCGGTGCAAAGGTCTATACGGATTTTGCTGAAAACGTTGCCCGTCTAGTCGAGCAGGGATTATACACACCCGTCTTAACGGAAAAGTATTCACGCGAAGATCTTGTTATTCTCGGTAATCTAATCGAACCAGAACGGGACAAGCTATTTACATATATCGGTTTGAAAACACTTATGGACCGTTATGTCGCTGTTGACTTTAGCAAACAATCGGTTGAACTTCCGCAAGAGCGCTGGCTTGTTATTGCAATGACATTGATGCAGGATGAGACAACTAACCGGCTTGAAAAAGTAGCGGAATCATACTGGGCGATGAGCAGTCTCTATATGACGGTTGCAACGCCGACATTGTCGAATGCTGGAAAACCGCACGGCCAGTTATCAAGTTGCTTTATCGATACGGTCGACGATTCTTTGCAAGGCATCTATGACAGCAATACGGATATAGCTAACTTGTCGAAATACGGTGGCGGCATTGGTGTTTACATGGGGAAAGTCCGCAGTCGTGGCTCATCCATTCGTGGATTTAAAGGCGCTTCAAGTGGCGTACTTCCATGGATTAAGCAGTTGAACAACACGGCAGTAAGTGTTGACCAACTTGGTCAGCGACAAGGTGCAATCGCCGTTTATCTCGATGTTTGGCACAAAGACATTTTTACGTTCCTTGACCTCAAGTTAAACAACGGAGACGACCGCTTGCGCGCACACGATATTTTCACGGGCGTCTGCCTTCCTGATATTTATATGGAACAAGTTGATGCACGTGGGGACTGGCACTTGTTTGATCCGCATGAAGTTCGGGTGGTTATGGGTTATTCACTAGAGGACTTTTACGATGAAACAAAAGGTGCAGGTTCGTTCCGTGAGAAATACGAAGAGTGTGTTAATAATCCTGAACTTAGCCGGGAAATCGTTCCTGCTATCGATCTTATGAAACGGATTATGCGTAGCCAATTGGAAACAGGAACGCCGTACATGTTTTACCGTGATGAAGTGAATCGTGCGAATGCCAACAAACATGAAGGCATGATTTATTCGTCGAATCTTTGCACAGAAATCACGCAAAATATGAGCCCGACTGAATTCGAGTCTGTTACGCTCGAAGACGATATCGTGGTCACGCGCTCAAAACCGGGTGATTTCGTCGTCTGTAATTTATCATCCATTAACCTTGGACGAGCTGTTCCAGCAAGCGTTTTGGAAAGACTCATTACAATTCAAGTGCGCATGCTTGATAACGTCATCGATCTTAATAAAATACCGGTTGTCCAAGCGCAGCGAACTAACGCGCGTTACCGTGGAATCGGTCTAGGGACATTTGGCTGGCACCATTTGCTTGCCTTGCAAAACATTCAATGGGAATCAAACGAAGCAGTGGATTACGCTGATAAATTATATGAGAAAATAGCTTATTTGACGATTAAAGCTTCGATGCAACTGGCTACTGAAAAAGGTTCGTACCCATTATATGAAGGGTCTGAATGGCAGTCTGGCGTTTATTTCGACAACAAGAACTATGACTCGAAGGAATGGCATGAACTCCGCATCGATGTTGCAACAAATGGTATGAGAAATGGTTATTTGATGGCAATTGCACCGAATAGCTCGACATCTATTATCGCAGGATCAACTGCATCAATTGATCCGGTTTTCAAACCGTTTTATCATGAAGAAAAGAAAGATTATAAGCTTCCAGTTGTTGCGCCTGACCTTAATCACAACACATATGACGTCTATCGACGCTCCGCTTATATTGTCGATCAGCGTTGGTCAATCAAACAAAACGCAGCAAGACAGCGCCATATTGACCAAGCAATTTCTTTCAACATCTATGTTCCGAATTCAATTCGTGCATCGGTTCTGCTTGAACTTCATTTGCAAGCGTGGAAGTCTGGTATGAAAACGACATACTACACACGTTCAACTGCGACGGATATCGAAGAGTGTGAATGGTGTCATTCTTAATCGTCTACGCATCGTGGAGCGGAAACACGCAGGAAGTTGCTGAAATGATTGAAGAAACGCTAGTAGCGGAAAATATAGCTGTTACAACGTTTCGAATCGGTGGGGGCGTCATTCCGAACCCTCGTGATTTCGATGCGATGCTCTTGGGGTCATTCACATGGGAGCAAGGCTCAACGCCTGATGAAGTAAAAGACTTTGTAGCGGATGTAGGGTATAAACCGGATAATGTATACGTCTTTGGAACGGGTGATACCCAATTTGGCGGCGATGCATTATTCTGCCACGCAGCGGTGAAGTTAGCGCGGTTTTACGCATCCCCTTATGAGCCGCTTAAAATCGAACAAAGTCCACGTGGCATACAGCAAGAAAAAGTAATTGAATGGTCGAAGGGAGTCATCAGAAATTGGGAAAACTTAAACGAGTGAAGGTCTTGGAACCTGCACATCCAAACAAATCAACGGCTATTTTCGGGGGCAAGGCGAGTGGTATCCTCAACTGGAATGACATCGCACATCCCCATTTCTATACATTGCGTCAACAAATCCGTTCACTATTCTGGACGGCCAATGAAGTCGATATGACACAAGACGTTAAGCAATTCTCGACGCTGACAAAGCCGGAACAAGACGCATTTCTTAAAATTATTGGCTTACTCGCGACACTTGACGGACCACAGACGACAATCGCTTTGAAAATGGCGGATTATACAACCGATCCTTCTGTTAAATCAATTATGGCCACAATTGCCGATCAAGAAAGTGAACATAATCACAGCTATGCGTACGTACTATCTTCCGTTACGACACTTAATAAGCAGATGGCTTCATTTGAAATGGGCCGCTCAGACGAAGTGCTATTGAAACGGAATGAGCGCATTGTAGAAGTATACAATGACTTCGCCGAGCGTCCGACAATCGAATCAGCATTGAAAGCGATGGTCTATACGACGCTACTAGAAGGGCTATTTTTCTATAGTGGATTCGCATTCTTCTACAATCTCGCACGCAATCAGAAAATGGTCGGTACTTCGACAATGATTTCGTATATTAATCGTGATGAATTGCAACATGGTAAAGCAATTAGTGACATTTTCCGCGCAGCACTTGCAGAAAACCCTGAACAAAATACAGATGAATTCACGGCTTGGATTTACGATCAGTTCAAACATTCGGTCGAACAGGAAGTCATCTGGAGCCGTTACGTACTAGCAGATATTGAAGGTATCGAACTTGCCGAAATGGAAGGCTATGTGAAATATCGCGCGAACAAAATGCTTCGCATGCTCGGACTTAGTGAAATTTATCCGGAGTTCACTGACAACCCAATGAAATGGATTCGTGCATATGTCGACAGCTTCGACGATACTAAAACCGACTTCTTTGAACAATCATCACGTCAATACGTCAAAACAAGCGATCTTAATGGATTTGATGATTTGTAAGTATATGAACGCACACGGGAAAAATCGTGTGCGTTTTTTTTTCAAGTAAGAAGGGATTTGAATGGGGATGTAGTATCTTAAATAGGGCAAACCCTACTATCGGTACGAATGGCTGCCTTGTAAACTAAGGGTGAGAATAATTCTCATTAAAACAAGCAGAGGAGGAAAAAATTATGAGTCGACTAACACTTGATACACAAGTTTGTGATATCGTCACGGAGCTCCCTCAAAGTGCTGATTTGTTTAGAAGTTTGCGCATCGATTTCTGTTGCGGTGGAAAAATTGCGCTTAAAGATGCAGCTAAAGAACGAAAACTCAATCCTGAAGAGGTTCTAAATAGTGTCAAAAAAATAGAGGAGAAACGCGAGCAGCAAAGTGGCATCGATCCAACGTCATTCGGTTCAAAAACGCTCGTCTCCTATATTCAAGAAAAGTATCATACTGGGCTACGGGAAGAATTACCGCTTCTCGCACCGTACATTACAAAGGTTGCCCGTGTCCATGGAGAAAATCATCCGCATCTACTTCGCGTTCAAGAGATTTTTAAAGAATTACGAAGTGAACTTCTTGATCACACGGCAGACGAAGATGCCAACGTATTTCCGCTAATTCTGGAGTTTTTAGAAAATCCTACACCTGAATTGAAAGAAAAGGTTAAGCCGCTTGTAACGGAACTTGAGCAAGAGCACGAACACGCAGGTAAATTATTATTTGAAATACGTGATCTAACGAATAATTTCACGCTACCAGACGAAGCCTGTGGAACGTATAGACTCGTGTACGCACGTCTTGCACAACTTGAAAAAGACACATTTGAACATGTCCATCTCGAAAATAACAACTTATTCGACCGTGTCCGTGTCGCACTGTGATTGATTAAAGGACAAAAAACCACCTATCTACAAAGGTGGTTTTTTATGTGGAGTGGTTTAGCGAAGTCCGTTATGACTATAGAAATAGATATGAAAGAGTCTGGGATAGTATGAAACTAATTGCATGGCTAGGTTTGCTAGCGGGGGTCGTTTTAACGTTCGCCAGGGTGCTCGGTAAGTTTGGAGCAATACTGATAGAGACAGAGAAAGTAATAACACGTATATATCGATTCGAAAAAGGTCGCTTAATCTAGTCCGTAATGGGCAGAGTAGGCGGCTTTTTAATTTAAAGATAGAAACTATAGATTTTCAACATGGAACGTTGGTTAGCTCCGGGCGCTTTCCGCTTTTCTTTTTATAAGGGTATTCCCCACATCAAATAGGCACATCCCTACTAGGAAAGAATCAGGATGATACTTAAAATTAATAGTATGTGAATGAATAAGTCTTTGATTCCCGTCATAGATCGTTAGTTATTCTAAAAAGGAGTGAGCTATTCCAATGAAGAAAAAATTTGGACTTAATTATTTCAAGCCAGTTGAACGTTTTTCAGGAAATTGGTCAATTTTAGAAGAAAAAAGTCGAGATTGGGAAAATATGTACCGCCAACGTTGGTCTCATGACAAAGTGGTTCGGACAACGCATGGCGTGAACTGTACAGGGTCATGCAGTTGGAAAGTATTTGTGAAAAACGGCATTATTACTTGGGAAAACCAGCAAATTGATTATCCTTCATGTGGCCCTGATATGCCTGAATTTGAACCGCGTGGATGTCCTCGTGGAGCTTCATTTTCCTGGTATGAATATAGCCCGCTTCGCGTGAAGTATCCATACATACGAGGGAAGTTATGGCGTATGTGGACTAAAGCAGTTTCTGAACTGAAAGACCCTGTAAAAGCATGGGCTAGCATCGTAGAAGATCCTGATAAGGCAGATGAATATAAAAAAGCGCGTGGCAAAGGCGGCCATGTCCGGGTTAACTGGAGAGATGCAACCTTAATGATTTCGGCACAGCTTATTTATACAATCCAAAAGTACGGTCCCGATCGGATAGCTGGATTTACACCGATTCCGGCAATGTCAATGGTCAGCTATGCGTCAGGTGCACGATTCCTCTCTCTTCTTGGCGGCGAAATGCTTAGCTTCTATGACTGGTATGCGGATTTACCGCCATCTTCTCCACAAATTTGGGGTGAGCAGACAGACGTCCCTGAATCGAGTGATTGGTTTAACGCTGGTTACATCATTATGTGGGGATCGAATGTACCGCTAACAAGAACGCCAGATGCTCACTTCATGACAGAAGTGCGCTACAAAGGGACGAAAGTAGTTTCTGTGGCCCCGGATTACGCAGAAAGTGTTACGCATGCGGATGACTGGATTGCGGCAAATCCCGGAACGGACGCTGCAGTTGCTCAAGCAATGACGCACGTCATTCTCGATGAATTTTATGAACAGCGTAAAGAGCCGATGTTCTTGAATTACGCGAAACAATATACAGATATGCCTTTCCTAATAACACTCGATACACATGAAGATTCTTATAAAGCGGGTCGATTTTTACGGGCAAGTGATATAGGGCAAGCATCCCAGCACGCTGAGTGGAAACCGGTTATTTTTGATGAAACGACAAATGAAATTATTGTTCCGAACGGTACGATGGGACAACGTTGGGAAGAGGACAAGAAGTGGAATCTAATTCTTGATAATGTAGACGGAACACGCGTTGAACCGGCCTTGTCAGTGGCCGATCATGGCGCGGAATGGAAAGAAATTGTTTTCCCATTCTTCGACAACGTGTCAAACGGAACATTCAAACGTCCGATTCCGGTGAAAAAAGTAACACTTGCAGACGGAACCGAAAGTCTTGTAACAACTGTTCACGATTTGATGCTTAGCCAGTATGGTGTTAACCGGATTGGTAGTGAACTCGAAGCATCTGGTTATGACGACGCAGAATCATTCTACACGCCAGCATGGCAGGAGAAAATCACAAGTGTTAAACCTGAACTGGTTACCCAAATCGCGCGGGAATTTGCACATAATGCGCTTGAAACAGGCGGCCGTTCGATGATTATTATGGGAGCGGGTATTAACCACTGGTTTAACAGTGACACCATTTATAGATCGATCCTTAACCTCGTTATGTTAACTGGTTGTCAAGGCGTTAATGGTGGTGGCTGGGCCCATTACGTTGGTCAAGAAAAATGCCGTCCGATTGAAGGGTGGAGCACAATCGCATTTGCACGTGACTGGCAAGCGCCGGCGCGACTTCAAAACGCGACATCTTATTTCTATTTTGCAACTGATCAATGGAAGTACGAGGAAATGGGCGCGGATCTTCTTATGTCACCGACAGGCGGAAAAGCCCGCTATCAGCATCCAGCAGACTATAACGTCTTGGCTGCACGACTTGGTTGGTTGCCATCTTACCCTCAGTTCAATAAGAATAGCCTGACGTTTGCAGAAGAGGCAGCCAAAGAAGGAAAAACAACAACACAAGAAATCGTTAATTATACACTGGAACAAATCAAGTCAGGCGAAACAAAATTTGCAATTGAAGATCCGGATGCACCGGAAAACTTCCCGCGCTCTCTATTTGTTTGGCGCTCCAACTTAGTGTCGAGTTCTGCAAAAGGTCAGGAATACTTTATGAAACATTTATTCGGCGCTTCCCACGCTCTGCTTGCAACACCAAATGAAGATGTTAAGCCTGAAGAAATTGTTTGGCGCGACGATGTGGAAGGAAAACTCGATCTTCTTGTGGCACTGGATTTCAGAATGACAACAACTCCGCTGTACGCAGATGTCGTTCTTCCAGCAGCAACTTGGTATGAGAAACACGATCTTTCTTCAACAGATATGCATCCATTTGTTCACCCGTTCAACCCAGCAGTTGACCCGCTTTGGGAATCTCGTTCAGATTGGGATATTTACCGCGCACTTGCGGAAACATTCTCGGAAATGGCAAAAGTTCATCTTCCAGGCGTTTATAAAGACCTTGTAACTTCGCCACTTGCGCATGATTCTATCCAGGAAATTGCCCAGCCTTATGGCGAAGTGAAGGACTGGAAAAAAGGCGAAGTTGAAGCGATACCGGGTAAAACAATGCCAGCTATGACAATTGTCGAACGTGATTACACACAAATTTATGATAAATACGTCACGCTTGGACCATTATTATCGACTGGTAAAGTGGGAGCGCACGGCGTCAGTTTTTCTGTAGCCGATGAATATGAAATGATGAAGGGCATCAACGGCACCTATTTCGATGAATCTATCAAAAACGGATTGCCTAAACTGCACACAGCAAAACATGCGGCAGAAGCAATGCTGACACTATCTTCTGCAACGAATGGTCGCGTTTCTCAAAAGGCTTTCGTAGCAGCAGAAGCAGATACCGGCGTTGAACTGAAAGATATTTCAGCCGATCGCGCGGCAGAGCGCTTCACGTTTGCAAGCATTACTGCCCAGCCGCGTGAAGTCATACCGACACCAGTATTCTCCGGTTCAAATAAACTCGGGCGCCGTTACTCGCCTTTTACGACGAATATCGAACGACTGGTTCCGTTCAGGACATTAACCGGAAGACAGCACTTCTACATTGACCATGAATTATTCCTGGATTTCGGAGAAGGTCTACCCGTTTACAAACCGACGCTTCCACCAATGGTATTCGGACCGCGAGACAAAAAAATCATAGGCGGTCAAGATTCACTTGTACTTAGGTATTTGACGCCGCATGGTAAATGGAATATCCACACGACGTACCAGGACAACCAGCATATGCTGACGTTATTCCGTGGGGGACCGACTGTCTGGATTTCCAGTGAAAATGCCGAAGAGCATGGTATTGACGACAACCAATGGCTTGAAGTTTACAACCGAAACGGTGTTGTTACTGCACGTGCCGTAGTCAGTCACAGAATACCTAAAGGAACCATGTTCATGTATCACGCGCAAGACAAGCATATTCAAGTACCAGGCTCTGAAATTTCAGAGGAACGAGGCGGAAGCCATAACGCGCCGACACGAATTCACATGAAACCGACGCAAATGGTTGGCGGCTATGCGCAACTCAGTTACGGATTCAACTACTACGGACCAATCGGAAATCAGCGAGATGAGTACGTTGCAGTCCGTAAGATGAAGGAGGTAAACTGGCTTGAAAATTAAAGCACAAGTTGCAATGGTAATGAATCTGGATAAATGTATTGGCTGCCATACATGTAGTGTTACGTGTAAAACGACGTGGACAAACCGTGAAGGTGCAGAGTATATGTGGTTTAATAACGTCGAAACAAAACCGGGGATAGGCTATCCAAAACGCTGGGAAGACCAGGAGCTTTATAAAGGCGGATGGCAAATTAATAAAAAAGGTAAACTCGAATTGAAATCCGGTTCGAAGCTATCAAAAATTGCTCTAGGGAAGATTTTCTATAACCCGGATATGCCTGAAATGAAGGACTATTACGAACCATGGACATATGACTATGAAAAACTGACTTCGGCACCAGACAGTAAACATACGCCCGTTGCTCGTGCAAAGTCTGTTGTGACAGGAGAATACATTGATCTAGAATGGGGTCCAAACTGGGAAGACCAACTTGCTGGGGCTCACATTACGGGACCAATGGATCCTAATATTGAAAAGATAGAAGAAGAAATTAAATTTAACTTTGAACAAGCATTTATGATGTATTTGCCAAGACTCTGTGAGCACTGTCTCAATCCGAGTTGTGTGGCATCCTGTCCATCAGGCGCCATCTACAAACGTGATGAAGATGGAATCGTCCTCGTAGACCAAGAAGCGTGTCGAGGCTGGCGTTATTGCATGACTGGTTGTCCATACAAGAAAGTCTACTTTAACTGGAAAACAAATAAAGCCGAGAAATGCACATTCTGTTTCCCGAGGATTGAGTCGGGACTACCAACGGTTTGTTCTGAAACGTGTACAGGCAGAATCCGTTATCTTGGTGTTCTTTTATATGACGCCGATCGCGTTTTAGAAGCGGCCTCTACGCCGAACGAAAAAGACTTGTACAAAGCACAGATTGATCTATTCCTTGATCCAAATGACCCGGAAGTTATTGCCCAGGCTAGAAAAGATGGTATTTCCGAAGAATGGATTGAAGGCGCACAAAATTCACCGGTTTATAAACTGGCAATTGAATACAAACTTGCCTTCCCGCTTCACCCTGAATATCGCACGCTGCCGATGGTGTGGTATGTTCCGCCATTGAGCCCAATCATGAACTATTTTGAAGGTAAAGACTCGATTAAGAATCCTGATATGATTTTCCCGGCAATTGAGGAAATGCGTATTCCGATTCAGTATCTCGCAAATATGCTTACAGCAGGAGATACCGAAACAGTGAAAGGCGCACTGCAAAGAATGGCAATGATGCGTTCATACATGCGTGCCGTGTCATCCGGTAAAGAATTCGATGAATCACGTCTAGAACGCGTCGGTCTGACTGCTCATCAAACGAAGTCAATGTACAGACTTCTGGCGATTGCAAAATACGAAGATCGCTTTGTTATCCCGACAGCACATAAAGAAGGTCATATGAATGCATACCGTTCACAAGGATCTGAAGGCTATGTGGAAATGGGCGACTACAGTATGGGTACTTCAGAAAGTCCATACAACTACGCAGGTATAAAACAAGAAGATAGTAGCTGTGATGGTTGTGGTACACAACCACAAGCGAAGTCAGGTAAAGAAATTTACGAAGAGAACTTTTACGGGGGGATTTGGCGTGATTGATCTGCAGAAGCTGTATAACGAAAAACACACATTTGGCTTCTTCGCACAGCAACTTACGTACCCGGAAAAGATAAACTTTCATCCGTCAGTCATGGAAGAGTCAGTTGACTCTTCCCATCCGGCGTATGTGCATATTAAAACTTACTGGGAGTTAATGCATGACTACAGCTTTGATGATATCCAGGAAATGTATACATATACGTTTGATTTCCAAACGGATTCAACGCTGTTCATGACTTACGTAAAGTATCAGGATGCGAAAGATCGCGGTCAAATGCTTGCTAAATTAAAAGTGCTTTATGAAATGTTTGGTTTGAATATGCCAGACGGTGAACTGTCCGACTTCTTGCCGCTTATGTGTGAATTTATCTACGCATGCGAATGGATAGGTGACCCGAGGGCAGAACAAAGTTTTGGTATGTTACTCGCTGTTTTGGAAGACGGAACATATCATCTGTTAAAAGCGCTGGAGAAATATAATAGTCCTTATTTTCATCTAATTAAGGGGATGAGGGAAACCTTTAAGTCATGTGCTCGTCAGGAGGCGCCTACAAATGGCTAATCAATTTCTATGGGTCATTTTCCCTTATCTGTGTATGGCAACATTTGTTGTAGGGCATATTTTCAGATACCGGAACGACCAGTTTGGGTGGACTGCAAAATCAAGTGAATTTATAGAAAAGAAACAACTGATGATAGGTAGTTTACTGTTCCATATTGGCATCATGCCCGTAATAGCGGGCCATGTCGTGGGGCTTGCTGTCCCGAAGGAATGGACGCAAGCACTTGGTGTTAGTGATCATATGTATCATATGGGCGCTGTTTGGGGTGGAGGATTTTTTGGTGTCGTCACATTTGCGGGGATGTTTATTTTGACATATCGCCGTTTTGCATTAAAAAGCGTACGTAAGTTGTCATCTGCATCAGACTTAATCGTCAACTCCCTATTGCTGTTCATCGTATTCATCGGTATGTACAGTGTAATTGCAACTAGTATTACACAGCCAGAATTTGATTACCGAAGTTCAATTTCAATATGGTTCCGTTCCTTGCTAATTTTTCGACCGGAAGGTGCCTATATGATAGGTGTACCACTGGCATTTCAGCTTCATGTTTTATCTGGGTTCCTCATTTTTGCAATGTGGCCGTTTACCAGATTGGTTCACGTCTGGAGTGTACCGTTGAATTATGTAGGAAGAAGCTATATCCTGTATAGAAGGCACCGTGAAAACTAATGAACGAAAAAAGGCAGCTTTGCCTTTTTTCTATATAGGGAGAAATAGCAATGGATGAACAATTAAGATTTGATTATCAGCAAGAAATAGAACGGTTACAATCGATTTTTGGTTTCGACTTTGTCGCTCTGGCACTTGTTGAGTCTGCGGAAATGCGTTTCGTCCAGAAATGGAAATACGTAACAGGCAATCGTAGCAACCGATATAAACGTATCACTTTGCAAACTGGAAAAGGCGTTGCAGGGCATGTTTTTAAATCAGGAAAACCATTTTTTGTTCACGATAGAGACCTGGAACTTGATTCAATGGATCTGTTTAACTATCCAATTATTATTGCAGAAGACTTAAAAAGTTTTGGAGCGATACCTCTTTATAAATATAATCGCGTCCATGGTGTGTTACTAGTAGCTTATCGAGAGGGAAAAAGGATGACTGCAGAAGAATTTTCAGGCTTTATAAATCATGTCGGCCTAAGATTCGGTCCGTATTATAATAAGGAGATGGTAAAACAGTGATGCAAATCGGGAGTTTTCAGTTGACAGACTTGTTAATGAAAATGTACGACAATTCAGCTGAGGCCATCTTCTTTTTTGACTCAGCTGGAAAAGTAATTGCTATGAATAGTGCAGCGGAACTTATTATAGGTGCGGAAGTACTGAATGGAATGATTGCGGGAGATGTAAAAGCAATTTGCATGTCTTGTAAAGGGTATACAAGTGAATCGGAACTTCAGACATGCCTATCCTGCTATTTGGTAAGTCCACAAAAAGATTTCAGCTCATTTCAAGTTTACCTGGACACGCAAGGCAAAGGAATAACTCCGTACACGGCAAGTTATCAGACCATCGATGAAGAAAATGGAATTCGTGTCTTCATGTTGAGAGATTTGACGAAGCAGTACAAGACACAAGAAACACTTAACCAGAAAACCATGATGAAAAATGTCATTAAAGCACAAGAAGATGAACGCAAGAGGTTGTCGAGGGAATTACATGATAGCGTAGCACAGGAAATGTTAAGTTCCCTTGTTGACTTGCGTGTGTTGAAGTACATGAATGTCGATTCTGAAGTACTCAAAAAGATTCAACAAGCGGAAGGCTCATTGATGCGTTTACTGGATGATATTCGTCACTTGTCTGTTGAGTTACGACCAGCTACTTTAGATGACCTTGGCCTCGAAGCTGCTTTTAGGACACATTTTAAATGGATTGAGAAAAATTATGGATTAATCGTTCATTTTACTGCTGAACTTGAAGCTAAAAGATATGAAGGTGAAATTGAGACAGTTGTCTATCGGATTTGCCAGGAGTCCATTCTCAATGCGCTTAAGTATGCAGAAACGGATGAAGTTTACGTTCGGTTGTTTGAACGTTCAGGAAACCTTGAATTGAGTGTGTATGACAAGGGTGCAGGATTTGATAAAAATAAAATCAATCCAATTGGTACGGGTCTTGGCCTTTATGGAATGAGAGAACGAGCAGAACTGGTGAATGGCCAGTTCGTTATTCAATCGAGTATTGGTAAAGGTACTTCTGTACGATTGGAAATCCCACTTAGAGCGTCTGAGGAAGGGGAGGATAACAAATGAAAATAATTATTGCGGATGACCACGCCGTCGTTCGTAGTGGATTTATGCATATCCTGAATTTCCAAAGTGATATGGAAGTCGTTGCCACTGCCGCAGATGGTCTAGAAGCATATGCTTTAGTCGCAAAGTACCGACCAGATGTATTGCTGTTGGATTTAAGCATGCCTCCCGGAGAGAGCGGTCTAATTGCTACCGGTAAAATTAATGAAGATTTTCCAGAAACAAAAATTCTTATTTTGACAATGCATGATGATGAAGAATATTTATTTCATGTGTTAAAAAATGGAGCATCGGGCTATGTTCTAAAAAATGCGCCCGATGGTGAATTACTTGCCGCAATACGTACAGTTCACGCCGGTGATACGTATATTCATCCTGCTATGACCACTTCACTTGTCCGTGAGTTTGTTAAAAAGGGAACGGAAGTGGTAGAAGATGATCCTTTCAAGATCTTAACAAAACGCGAAATTGAAGTTCTTCCGCTTGCGGCAAAAGGGTTTGGAAACAAAGAAATTGCAGAGAAACTATATATTTCTGTTAAGACTGTCGAAGCGCACAAAGCTAGGATTATGGAAAAACTGCAGTTGAAAAGCAGGCCTGAACTCGTTGAATATGCGTTACGTAAAAAACTATTAAACTTTTAGCAGAAAGGTGTGTTTCAAATGGCTGAGGCACAAAAGTTCAAGTTCGACTTACCAGCTTTACGTGTGCTTGAAAATGAACATCGCTATTTAGAGTATTTAATGAGTGGCTGGCATACAATTGTTCTGGCTTTTGAACGGGATATCTATACTGTCAAAGAAGGCCATGAAGCACTGAAGTCACTTCGGAAACTCATCGTTGATTTCATTGAACCGTTAAAGAATCATACAGACAAAGAAGAAGAATTTTTGTTCCCAATGCTTGCCCAATACGTCGGTTCAGAACAGGGACCAGTCAATGCAACGGAGGAAGAACATGGTGAAATTGATGCCTACATCGGTCATTTTCTTCATCACACACGCGGTGATGTAAACCACTTTACGATGGAGGAAATGAAGAAGGTAGTTCAAGACGCCGCAGAAGCATTTGAGGTTATCACTGTTCATTTTGTGAAAGAAGAATCTGTACTATTTTTAATGGTTAATAATATCCTCACTATCAAAGAGCAGGATAAACTCTATGAACAATTATATACTTCGATTCTTTAAGTATATATAACGTAGATAGCGCGTCTATTGATTAACCATTTTCTTGCATAATGAACAGGTAAGAAAGGCTTGAAAAACACCATTTTCACTGGATCATTTCCGGTCCGATTTAGGAGAACTATTCATGACATCTTTACCGAGGGACAAATGTGGCTAGAAATGACTTCGTCATCCCTACACATCAAGATATCTCGATAATCGTTTGGAGGTCGTTCAATCCAAAGCAATCCAAAAGTGACTGTACACGAAGTGCCTAGTGTTGGCTTAAGTTATTTACTGGTTGTTTTTGGATGATCAACATATGTATGTAGATTGCTAGATGTAGGGAAAACCCTTATAGGTTATCGGGGACTACCTACTATTTTACACTGAACTAATTCAATTATAATTAAAGCAGGGAATCAATGTCGGTTTCATTCAAAATACAATGATGGGATTGATTTGAATGAATAAAAAATTACAACTTCCATTACAGACGGCGAACTTAGTAGTCGGTTTTATGGTATGGGTACTCATATCCTCACTATTGCCATTCATCCGGGAAGATATTGCTATTCCTGCCGAAAAACTTGCGATTGTAACTGCTGTTCCGGTCGTTTTGGGATCTATCCTTAGAATTCCACTTGGCTATTATGCAAATATATTTGGCGCAAGAATTATCTTTTTTGTGAGTTTCATATTACTCCTGTTTCCGGTATTTTACATAAGTGCTGCTTCAACGTTCGCGGATTTGATCGTTGGCGGTACGTTCCTCGGAATCGGGGGGGCTGTATTCTCAGTGGGTGTAACATCGCTACCTAAGTATTACCCGAAAGAGAAGCATGGTCTCGTCAATGGTATTTACGGTATGGGGAATATGGGTACTGCAATTTCAACGTTTGCTGCACCGGTAATTGCCACACAAGTCGGTTGGTCAATGACCGTCAAATTCTATCTCGTACTGTTGCTTATCTTCGCGGCCTTGAATTTCATATTTGGTGACAAGCAAGAAGTGAAAGTGAAAACACCGATACTTGAGCAAATTAAAGGCGTTTATAAAAATGAAAAACTGTGGTTCTTCTCATTATTTTATTTCATTACATTCGGTTCGTTTGTTGCATTTACAATATTTTTACCGAACTTTTTGGTCACGTACTTCGAACTGGAAAAAGTGGATGCAGGCATGCGGACTGCAGGTTTCATTGCAGTGGCAACATTCCTGCGCCCGGTCGGAGGATGGCTTGCTGACAAATTCCAACCGTTGTTCTTATTGATGGGTGTCTTTGCGGGACTTACATTTGCGGCTATTATTCTCGCGTTTTCACCTACTATTGCATTATATACAGCGGGAAGTATGTTAATTGCTGTTGCAGCAGGAATAGGTAATGGTGTAATCTTCAAACTCGTTCCGTTTTACTTCAACAAACAAGCTGGAATTGCTAATGGGATTGTATCGATGATGGGGGGGCTTGGTGGATTCTTCCCACCTTTACTACTATCGATTATTCATTCGATGACAGGTTCCTATTCAATCGGTTTCATGGCATTCTCTCAAGTTGCACTTGCGAGCTTGGTCCTTGTCATTTGGCTTTATTATATGGATCGACTTAGCATGTCTGCAGAAGTCTTCAATTCAACGGGTCAAGGGATTCTTGTAACAGATGCTTCGGGAACAATTCAGTCTGTGAATCCTGCTTTTACAAGGCTGACAGGATATACCGAAGAAGAAGTGATTGGAAGTAATCCGAATATGTACAGTTCAGGTAGACACTCGAAAGAATTCTACACGTCTATGTGGAGTCAAATTGGTCAAGATGGATTATGGCAAGGTGAAATATGGAATAAACGCAAAAATGGCGAAGAATACCTTGAACTGCTGTCAATCAGTGCGGTGAAGGATGGTTCCGGAGATGTAACTCGTTACGTCGGAACATTCAGTGATATAACGCCGCGAGGCTAAGAGGGCATCCGGTCGTAAAGACCGGTAGCCCTTGCTTCAATTTATAGGAGGAGTGGACATTGGAAAATCGCTATACAAGGCAAACGCTGTTCAAACCAATTGGGGAATTAGGGCAGGACAAGTTAAGTTCTTCCCACGTTGTTGTCATTGGGTGCGGGGCTTTAGGTTCAGCTGTTTCAGAGACACTTGTCCGTGGTGGAGTGCGAAAATTGACGATTGCAGATCGAGATTATGTAGAACCTTCTAACTTGCAAAGACAACAGCTGTTTACCGAGAAAGATGCACGGGACGGCATACCGAAAGTGGTTGCTGCTGAAGCTCGTTTGAAAATGATTCGGGAAGACATTGAAATCGTAACCGTGCTTGATCATGTAGATGGATCCATTATGGAACAAATTATTGATGACGCTGATTTAATCATGGATGCGACGGATAACTTTGAAACGCGTCTGTTGATAAATGATATTGCATGGAAAAAAGGTATTCCCTGGATTTATGGTGCGTGTGTAGGCAGTTCAGGTACAGTTTTTCCATTCATTCCAGGCGAGTCAGCTTGTTTCCGCTGTTTGCTACCGGTTTTACCGTCGGTTAATGAAACGTGTGATACGTCAGGAATTATTGCGCCTGCTGTTCAAATTACGGCGGCACATCAAAGTGCAGAAGCGCTGAAATGGTTAACGGGGAATAAAGATGCAATGCGCAAGAAGCTATTCCATTTTGATGTATGGAACAATACGCATATAGAAGCAGGGATTTCCCGTATGCGAAACGAAGTATGTGAGACATGCGGAAATAAACCGACCTTCCCGGCGTTGCATCGAGCAGAAGATGCAGGATACGCAGTGTTATGCGGTAGGGATACAGTGCAAATCATTCCGAATGCAAACCGCACATTGACGATTGAGGATGGGGAAACAGTCGCTAAAAGGCTGGGGTCACCCTATAAAGTGACACCATTTTTTGTGGAATTTAATGCAGATAGTTATCGCTGTATTCTATTTGGCAATGGTCGTTTGTTAATTCATGGATTAAAGGATATAAAGATAGGACGTAAATTGTACCATCAATTTTTTGGATGAAAGGGAGGAATCAGATTGTCACATTTGAATGAATCGGACAAAGAGAAGAAACTCACTTTTTGCGTACTGACGACGAGTGACACGCGTAATGTCTCGAATGATCGCAGTGGCTGGACAATTCGGCAAAAGCTTGAATCGGCGGGTCATCATGTATTTGAAACATGGCTTTGTCAGGATGACGCGATGGAAATTGAATCGATTGTCGAAGAATGGCTGCGGAATCCTAACGTTCATGGCATTATTTCTACAGGCGGGACTGGCATTGGTTTTCGTGATGTTACTATTGAAACTGTGTCGACCTATTTCACAAAAACGATTGATGGGTTCGGCGAGTTATTCCGTTACCTTAGCTATACAGAAGATGTAGGTTCAAAGGCGCTATTAAGCAGGGCTGCGGCAGGCGTGGTAAAAGAGAAGGTGTTTTTCGCGCTTCCCGGATCCGTTAAAGCAGTGGAACTTGCAATGGACAAGCTAATTTTGCCTGAAATTCACCATATTGTGCATGAACTTACCAAACATCTAGAGGACTAACTTAATTCCGTAATTACTTATTTTAAATAAAAACCTAACGCTAACGAAATTTCTATATCGATTATTAGTTTGCATGGATGAGTTCCGTTGATTGTAACGGAAGGCGTCCGCCTGGAGTGTAAATCAACCTTGTAAGGATTTCAATACAAAATCCACTATTATAAAATTGGTTCTACTGACCAAAAGACTCACCTGAAGTGAGTCGTGGAAGAGAGTTAGAATTGTCTTTCGTAATCGCCGTTTTTTCCACCTGTTTTACGTAATAGCATTGTTGGTCCAATAACCATTTCTTTGCCGGCCGCTTTGCACATGTCGTAAATAGTGAGTGCAGCAGCGGAGGCAGCAGTAAGTGCTTCCATCTCAACACCGGTCACACCTTTTGTCTTCACTTCCGCTTCAATCAATACTTCATAATGAGCAGATGATTTATCTATGTTCCATTCGAAATGGATGTTAACACCTGTCAGTGGGATCGGATGACACATAGGAATTATGGATGATGTACTTTTTGCTGCCATGATTGCCGCGACCTGAGCGACCGCGAATACATCGCCTTTCTTATTGGTACCTTCTGTGATTTGTGAATGAATTGTTTCATTAACAATGATGGACGATTTTGCGATAGCTGTTCGAGTGGTTTCTGCTTTGTCGGAAACATCGACCATTTTTGCACGGCCTTGTTCGTTGAAATGTGTGAGCTCTGACAATGGAGTCATTCCTTTCATACATATCTAATACATTCAGTATAGCAGAAGGAGGAGAATCTACATGGTAGAAATGAGAAAGCCTGTCTTAGTATCTGAGGCTGTTCGACTCGTCATGGAACATAGCTATCTAGGTGGAACTGATACGATTCCACTTGAACATACATACGGAAGAATACTTGCGGAACCGATTATCGCAAAGCATGATGTCCCATCATTCGACAGATCGCCATACGATGGATTCGCTGTCCGTGCAAAGGACACAGAGGGTGCTTCTGGAGATAATCGTATACCTTTCACTGTAATTGGTGAAATTGGTGCGGGTCATGTAGCAGCTCGTGGAGTAGGTCCTGGAGAAGCATACAGAATCATGACGGGTGCCACGATACCGGATAATGCCAATGCGGTTGTCATGCTCGAACAGACGACAGAAGGAAAAGATCGTTTTACATTGCGTAAACCGTTTAGCGAAGGGGAAAATATATCCTTTAAGGGTGAAGACGCAAAGGAGGGGGAACTCCTTGTTGAATCGGGAGCATTTATCCATCCCGGTACAATCGCGTTATTAGCGACATTTGGTTATGCAACAGTCAAAGTTGCGAAACGACCAGTTGTTGGCATTCTTTCAACGGGAACGGAGTTGCTAAATGTGTCAGATGAACTTGTTCCTGGGAAAATACGGAACTCGAACGGGCCGATGATAGCTGCCCAGTTAACTCGTATGGGATTAGGTTACAAATCATATGGCATGCAAGAAGACGATCTAGATGCATGCATAGAAGTCGTCGAAAAAGCTCTCATTGAAACAGATGTACTTATTACGACAGGCGGTGTTTCTGTTGGTGATTATGATCATTTACCCGCAATCTATGAACGGTTGGGAGCTAAGGTCCTATTTAACAAAGTTGCGATGCGTCCGGGAAGCGTAACGACGGTCGCCGGGCTTGGTAAAAAACTATTATTCGGTCTGTCGGGAAATCCATCTGCTTGTTTCACGGGTTTTGAATTATTCGCTAGACCCGCTATTCTTGCTATGCAAGGTGCAAACACACCGTATATGCCGCGCATGCAAGCGATATTAGGTGAAGATTTCGGAAAGCCAAACCCTTTTACCCGCTTCATTCGCGCATTCTGGGAAATGACATCGGAAGGTATTGTTGCAGTACCCGCAGGCTTTAATAAATCAAATGCAGTATCATCGATTGCCCGGGGAAATTGCCTTATCGCTCTTCCAAGCGGAACGCGCGGTTACACAGCAGGAACCCATGTTGATATTTTGCTGCTCGGTTCTGAGCAAGGCGTTAGTGAGTGGGTATTATGAAGACACTTCAAGTTGTCGGTTATAAAAATAGTGGCAAAACGACACTTACATCGAGATGGATTTGTTTATTGAAAAACAAAGGACTTTCAGTCGCTGTATTAAAGCATCATGGCCACGGTGGGCAGCCTGCCATGCCAAATCCATCGACGGATACGATGCAGTTTTTTGGTAGTGGGGCAGACGTTTCAGTTGTTGCAGGTGGGGGTGCGGTTCAAATCCTGTTGAATGAAGAGCCCGAATTTGCCGAGCTTAAGGTGCTGGCAGCAATCGGAAAACCGGATATTCTGCTCATTGAAGGGTATAAGAAAGAACAAGGGGAGAAAGTAGTCCTTCTTAGAGATGCCGGGGATTGGGAATCGTTAAGCGGATTGGATGGCATACAGCTAGTTATCGGATGTCCAGAAATTACAGCTGTTAGTTCGCATATTGAATCTGCGCAGAATGTTGAACAACTCGATTCGTGGCTACTTGACTGGATTGAAAAGGAGGATGGCAATGAAACCGTTTGAAATTGTTGAAACAGTGATTGAACCGCAAAAATATACTGATTATGTCCTTCATGCTGGAGCAGGAGCTGTCACTGTTTTCACAGGACATGTCCGGGAATGGACACACGGGGTCCGAACATTATATTTGGCATATGAAGCCTATGTACCAATGGCCGAAAAAAAACTGGCGGAAATCGGTGGAGAAATGGAAGCGAAATGGCCAGGCGTGAAAGTGGCGATTGCTCACCGGATTGGGGAAATGCATATCTCAGATATTGCGGTAGTCATTGCAGTTTCCTCCCCTCATCGGAAAGCAGCATATGAAGCGAATGAGTATGCAATTGAACGCATTAAGGAAATAGTCCCTATCTGGAAAAAGGAAATCTGGGAAGACGGCGAAGAATGGATTGGCGGTCAAAAAAAGTATCCTGAAAAGGGAGGCGAACAAAAGTGATTAAAGTGAACTATTTTGCAAGGCTGCGCGAATTGACCGGCAAGGCGGAAGAAACCATCGAACGGGAATCGATGACTGTCCGCGAGCTGCTGGACTGGGCGGAAATGATGTATCCGGGTTTTGGGAAAGATACGGTGCATGTTGCAGTGAATGAAGAATATGCCTTAAAGGAAGATGTCATTCATTCGGGAGATATTTGTGCATTCATCCCACCTGTGAGCGGGGGATGAAGGAGACAGTAGGCATCGTTCTGGCGGGCGGATTGTCGCGGCGGTTCGGTTCACCGAAAGCATTTGCTAAACTCAGAGATAAGTACTTTTATAAAATTGCAGTCGAAGCAATGTCGGCATCCTGTGACGAGGTTGTTATTGTGACGCTACCAGAACTAATGGACCGATTTGGTGATGGTGAAAACCTGATGACTGATAAAGTGGAATATGCTGGACTCGGTCCGCTTGCAGGGATTCTGTCCGCGATGGAATCCGTGGAAGCGAACCGCTATGTAGTATTGCCGTGTGATATGCCGTTTGTAGATGATAAGGCTATATCGAAGTTGATAACGCTTCATAACGAATGTGTCACGGCTGTCATTTCGGATGGTAGATATCATCCTCTCGTGTCTATCTGGGATACGCAAATGAAAAATGCAGTGAAAGAAGCCTTGAAAAACAACCAACTGAGTGTAATGAAATTACTTTCTATTAGTAATACAGCGTGGGTTCAAGGAAGCGTTCTGACTGACGATGAAAAACGGATGTTCACGAACGTGAATACGCCGGAAACCCTGGAAAGGGGATGACGAAATGGAAACAGTTAAAGATAAGCTCGGACGTCCGATCCGGGATCTCCGAATCTCCGTAACGGATCGCTGTAACTTTAGATGTGCCTATTGCATGCCAAAAGAAGTTTTTGGTGATGATTATGTTTTTCTACCCAAGAACGAACTGCTTTCATTTGAAGAAATTGAACGGTTCGCGAAGCTATTTGCGTTACTTGGTGTGAAAAAACTCCGCTTGACGGGCGGCGAACCGCTTATGCGGCGCGATTTGCCAAAACTGGTGGAAAAACTGATGAAGATTGAAGGAATTGAAGATATAGGGTTGACGACGAATGGTGTACTGTTGAAACAATACGCACAACCCCTTTATGATGCAGGTCTGCGTCGTTTGAATATGAGCCTCGATGCACTTAATCCGGAAACATTCGGTAAATTAAATGGACGCGGAATTAAACCAGAACTGATACTAGCCAATATCGATCATGCACAAAAGATCGGCTTTGAAATCAAGGTGAACATGGTTGTTCAAAAAGGCGTAAATGAGGAAGAAATTCTACCAATGGCCGCTTATTTTAAAGAGCGTGATATTACGTTGCGGTTCATAGAATTTATGGATGTTGGTAATGATAATGGATGGAGCTTTGAAAAGGTTGTCACGAAAAAAGAAATTTACGAAATGATCAGTGCTGTTTATGATATCGAACCGGCGGAAGAAGACTATTACGGTGAAGTTGCAAAACGTTATCGTTACTTGGATAATGGAGCACAAGTCGGTTTTATCACGTCTGTATCAGAATCATTCTGTTCAACATGTACGCGGTCCAGACTGTCGTCGGACGGTAAACTGTATACGTGCCTGTTCGCATCAGAAGGGTTCGATCTGCGTGAATTAATTCGCAGTGGACTGACAGACGCAGAATTGTTGGAAGTCATTACAGGCGTGTGGCAAAACCGTGGAGACCGTTATTCAGATGAGCGAACTGAACAGACAGCGAAGAATCGGAAAAAGATTGGTATGAGTTATATAGGTGGGTGAAGCGTTGCTGCGGCGACGCTTTTTATTATGGAGAGAGACGGAGGGGATGCTGACTTTGTTTAGTTTTATGAGACTGTTGCTTAGTTTCACGGGAGTATTGCGAAGTCCATTTAAAACGTTTGGAACTTCAGTTGCAACGTCGCCTAGTTTGGGCAAAACGTTGTTAAGTTCATTGGAAATGCTATGAACATGGACGGAAACGTTGTTAAGTTCATTTAAAACGTTGCTTACACTCTTTAATAAAAAAACGAATCGCCTTACATCTAAGGCGATCCGCTTTCGAAATATACGTTCGCTATTAACCTTCATCTTCCACGACGACTGAGCGTCCTTTGAGTTTCAGCAACATTGGAACAAGAAGCCATAATGCAGCTACAATGATGAAAACAAGCGATAGCGGCTTTGTGAAGAAGATGCTGAATTCACCGTTCGAAATGGTGAGTGCTCGCCTCATGTTGTTTTCAATCATTGGACCTAATACGAGTGCCAAAACTAATGGAGCTACTGGATAATCATTTTTTGATAGTAAATAACCCGCTACACCACAACCAAGCAACAAGTATAAATCGAAAGTCGTGTACTGTACGGCATAAACTCCGAAAAATGAAATAGCGATAATAATAGGCAATAAGTACTTCTTAGGCGTTTGAATGATTTTTGCAAACACACGAACGAGCGGCATGTTCAGTACTAACAGCATCAAGTTGCCGATAAACATACTTGCAATGAGCCCCCATGCGATATCCGGGTGTTCGTCAAAGAGAAGGGGCCCTGGCTGAATGTTATACATGATAAGTGCACCCATTAATATGGCTGTTGTACCGGAACCAGGGATTCCTAATGTAAGTAAAGGAATCATTGCGCCCCCTGAAGCAGCATTATTGGCAGATTCAGGACCCGCTACTCCGGCGATGTTCCCTTTTCCGAAGCTTTCGGGATTTTTACTGAACTTTTTCTCTGTTATATAGGAGAAGAAAGATGCGAGTGTTGCCCCGGCGCCTGGAAGTACCCCGATGAAAAATCCTAGTAGGGAACCGCGTACAATGGGAACTGCGCTGTCTTTCATATCTTGTTTTGTCGGGAGGATGCGATTGATTTTTGCAATAGCTCCGTCTTCTTCATCGCGTTCCAATACCGTCTTGAATACTTCACCAAGCGCAAACAATCCAACAGCAATTGTTAAAAATTCCAATCCGGAAAAAAGAATAGGTTGGTTGTATGTAAAGCGGGCAATTCCTGAAACTGCGTCAATGCCGATTGTTCCAAGCATAAGTCCGAAAACAGTCATCATCAATGCTTTCGTCATCGACTTTCCAGCAAGTCCACTTACAGCAGCCAAACCCAATAGCATTAAGGAAAAGTATTCTGCAGGGCCGAACTTGATTGCGACATTGGAAAGAGGTTGCGCTAATAAGACCAGACCGATTAGCGAAATGATTCCGGCGCAAAATGAGCCGATTGCCGAGATAGCCAAAGCTGCTCCGGCACGCCCTTGCCTAGCCATTTGATAACCGTCGAGCGTCGTGACGACAGACGAAGATTCACCAGGGGTGTTCAGTAAAATCGATGTTGTAGAACCTCCATACATTGCTCCATAATAGACTCCGGCAAGTAAAATGATTGAACTGGCAGCGGCTGCTTCTGTCGGCATTCCAGAAGTGATGGTTGCAGTAACGGGGATGAGAAGGGCAACACCGCTCATTGGACCGATGCCGGGTAACACGCCGACAGCCGTGCCGATTATGACCCCGACGAATGCAAATAATAGATTATGCCATTGAAAAGCAACACTGAAACCATCGGCTAAAAACTGTAAAGTGCTCATAGCTTAACTCCCTTCACGCTAAAATACAGGAAATCCTGGCAATGACCCGCCAAGAAGTTTCGCGAACAAATAATAAATTCCAAATGAAAATGCCGCTGCAATGATGAAGGAGGGCAATAATCGGCCACGTTCCATTGTTTGGAAAGAGATGAGTAAAAATAAGAACGTTGAGATGACGTATCCGACCATTTCCAATAGAAATGCATACAAAACCGCGCTGCCAATAATAATAAGGAATTTCTTGTATTGAAGCTTCATTCCAGCTGTCGTTTCAGATTTGTATTTAAATGTTTCGAATAGCAATCTCAAACTTAAAAGAATTAAAATAATACCAAGCCACATTGGAAAGATTTTCGGTCCAACTGATGATCCGTAAGCACTGTCCGAAATTTTTTGGCTTTCGATTACAAATAAGAGACCGATTAGTAAAAAGACGATGCTGGCATATCGATCGAACGTTTTACTCATAGTCTTTGACACCTCCCTAAAAGAAAAGGCGGCGCTGAAGCCGCCCGAATAATGTTATTTCTGCATTCCAAGTGCCGTTAACAATTCCACGATCACTTTATCTTGTTCTTCCAAATAGGTAGTGAAGTCGTCAGCATTACGGTACTCGCTTTCCCACCCATTTTTCTCTAATTCTGCGTTCCACTCGTCTGATTCCACCATTTTCTCTAGCTTCTCGGACCAATAGTCATAAGCCGTTTCCGACATTTCCTTTGGACCGAAGATGCCGCGCCAAATGGTGAATTCGGCGTCAATTCCTTCTTCTTTAAATGTAGGGACTTCTGTCAATTCACCGCCAAGCCGTTCGGAAGAACTGACAGCGAGGACACGGACATCACCGGATTTCAGATACGCCCCAATAGTGGAGGCATCTGTGGCGATGACGTCTGCATTTCCACCGAGCAATGCTGCGACTGCCTCTCCGCCGCCATCATACGATACATACTTTACTGTTTTTGGATCAATTCCATATTCAAATGCGGGCAAGACGCCGACAAGATGGTCCATCGATCCCGGAGCCGATCCGCCGGCAAGTGTTACCGATTTCGGGTCTTTCTTAATTGCTTTTAGTACATCTTTCAATGAATTGAACTTTGAATCCGCCTTGACGACAATAGCTCCGTAGTCACGCGTTAGTTGAGCCAATGGTGTTGTGTCTTTATAGCCGTAAGCACTGTTTCCTTCCGCTTTGTTATTGTTGATTAAGATTGGCGGAGATTTTACAAGAAGGACATGATCATTTTTTAGTTCTTTTGTTGCAAATTCTGCCATGTAAACAGCACCACCGCCGCCGGGTTTGTTTTCAACTACGATTGACTTATCGATTAGCTTTGTTTCACTCATCGTTTTTGCAATCGCTCTGGCAGTTAAATCCCATCCACCGCCTGCGCCGGATGGAGCGACAATTGTTATGTTACTCTCCAGATATTTCGAGGTAGCGCCTTCCACTTTTCCTTCAGATTCATCCGCAGAACATGCTGTGAGGCCGAGTGCCAGCATACTTGCTAGGGCAACCGTCGTAAGTTTCTTCCACATCTTCATGTAATCCCCCTTATAATTAAAAATGATGACAGCGTTTTCATTCGCTGTCATCAATCTATCAGAATATTTATTCAATTAAAAGTTATCGTTTATAAGTTCGATAATGAGAGTAAACATCATTTTGTTCATACTGTTCAGCGTTTTTTTATGAAGTATCTTCTTTCGGGACGCCCGACTGAGCCGTATAGAAGTTCTGTAAATGCACGTTTTTCTGAGACGAGGTATTCTAGATAACGTCTTGCGGTCGAACGGCTCACGCCGATTTCCAATCCAAGAGTTTCTGCAGTAATTCCGCCTTCTATGTTTTTTATATGGCTGACCACTTTCTCTTTCGTCATGGGGTCAATCCCTTTTGGTGGAATGAAATCAGGGTTTGGTGAAGCGGGTAGCGTTTTATTCCAAAGAGATTTGATGGAATCTTCCTGTATGAGTCCTTCACCTGAAAGTGTTTCCCTTTTAACTTTATAAGAAAGGAGGCTTTCCTTAAATCGGTCGAATGTGAGCGGTTTTAGGATGTAGTCGATGACTCCGTGGCGAAATGCCTTTTTTACAACTTCAATCTCTGCCGCAGCAGTGATGAAAATAATGTCTGTTTCAGGGCTGTTTTTGTGGATGAAATCCATCAGCTCTGTACCAAGTACATCGGGTAAATAGACATCGAGTAAAACGAGGTCTGGCAACAATGCTGAAATCCAATCTTTTGCTTCATCACCGGTATGAGCGGAACCTACGACTGTAAAGCCCTCTATTTTCTCGATGAACCGCTGATGGATGTCGGCAATTCGTAAATCATCTTCAATAATTAAGACTTCAATTAGAGTTGTCATCTGAAAAACCTCCTTTCGGTATGGAAATAATAAACAATGCACCGCCTAAATCTCCTTTTTCGAGTGTGATAGAACCGCTGAGATTTTTCACATTCTCTGCTACTTTCATAAGTCCGTATCCACGGTGACCCTGATTTTTTGTCGATACCTTTTCTTGAAAGAGTACATCCAGCACTTCATCAGCTATCCCATGTCCTGAATCTTCAACTTCAATTAAAATCTCTTCGCCGTTATCCAGAATGAAGATGCGGACCATTCGTTTTTCTTCCGGAAAAGAGTCGGTCGCTTCGAAAGCATTTGTAACTAAGTTTCCAATGATTGAAACGAAATGGTTTTTTTCTAAGTGTTTCGGGAGTTTTTTTAAGAGACTATCTTCATCAAGAAGGAAGCGGACCTTCAATTCCTTTGCCCGGTTGAAGAAACCGATAACAATTCCTCCTAGAAAGGGATCCTGCAACCGCTTTGTCACGAATTGGATGAGCGATTGATGTTCAGCTGTTTCCTCGTGAATCAAGCTTAGTGCCTCATCGTATGAATTGAGTTGAATGAGACCCGATATTGTATATAAAAAGTTATTGTATTCATGGGTTTGTGCACGAAGCGCCTCCGTATACCGTTTCACTTGTGATAATTCCATTGCGAGTTGGTCAATGTCTGATTGTAGCCGAAAAGTTGAAACCGCACCGACAATCTGTTCACCAACACGGATGGGGACGCGATTTACAATTACCTTTTTGCCGCGAATTTCCATGGGACGATCGAGATGCCGTTCTCCGGTTTCAAGTACCTTTGGAAGAAGCGTGTTTGGAAGCACTTCCTGAATCGTCCGACCGATTAGTTCCGATTGATTAGGGAGAGAAAGAGTTTCATATGCAGCCACATTCACAGTTGTAATGATACCGTTTGCGTCAACCATAATGATTCCTTCTCGCACAGACTCAATAAGAGCGTTTCGTCCGGTGAATAAGTTCGCTATTTCCGCAGGCTCTAAATTAAAAAGTTCTTTTTTAATATTGCGTGCCAGGATGCTAGAACCAATAATACCTAGAATGATTGCGATAAGTACGATGTAGGAAATGTTGTCGGCATACTGAAAAAAGATAGAGGACATATTCTTCTTTAAAAAACCAACGGAAATAATCCCGATAATCTTGCCATCCTCGTTAAATACTGGTGTTTTCCCGCGTAAGGCGGCCCCGAGTGTCCCAGTCGCCTCGGAAATATAGGATTCGCCTAGGAGAAGCGCACGTTCATTATCATCACCCACCATTTTTTGCCCAATCCGTTCTGGAACAGGATGAGCATACCGGATACCTTTGCTGTTTCCTATAACGACATATTCAGCACCAGTTTTGAGTCGTACCGCTTCAGCGATAGGCTGCAATATTTCCGTTGGATCAGCGTGTCCAAACCCTGCACGGACATCGGGGCGGTCTGCTGTTGTCCTGGCTATACTTAGCGCCTGGTCCCCAATCTGTTGCTCGATACCTTGCGACATTGTAAAGTAGAAGGAAACACCGATAATGATTGCTATTATGGAAACAAAGAGTGCGCCATATGAAAAAATGCGGGATTGTAAAGTAGCGGGTTTCATGGAAATCATCTCTCAATCTTGAAGTAACCGTATCTACTTGCATTAGTCTTGGGCAGGCTTTCTACACAGTTGACCGTCGACCAATTGGTTCACATTATATGCTACACTATTGTTAATTGTTAGAATAGGGGGATTTAAGTGAAGCCAAGAATTTTCATTACAAGAAAGCTGACAGAAGAGGCGGTTGCGCCGCTTCATGAAAAATTTGATGTACGGATGTGGGACGAAGAAAGTGTAGCAGTTCCGCGCGCTGTTTTATTGAAAGAAGTGGCAGAAGCGGATGCACTATGGTCGGTTTTGGCGGATAGCATCAATCGCGAGGTTTTTGAAGCGGGTACGAAGCTTAAAATCGTTGCAAATATGGCCGTTGGTTATAATAATATTGACTTGGAATCGGCAAAGGAATATGACGTCATCGTAACAAATACACCGGGTGTGTTGACTGAAACAACTGCAGATCTTGCTTTTGCGCTTCTACTAGCGACGGCACGTAAATTGATCTCTGCAGAAAATGAAATTAGAAAAGGTAATTGGACTTCATGGGCTCCGATGAGATTTACAGGCATGGATGTTGGAGGAGCGACACTTGGCATCATTGGCATGGGACGAATCGGTGAAGCGGTTGCGCGCCGGGCAAAAGGCTTTGATATGCAAGTTCTTTATCATAATCGCAACCGCAAGCCAGACGCAGAAGCTGAGTACGGACTTGAATTCAGGGAGTTGGATACACTGCTGAAAGAGGCGGATTTCGTTATCATTCTAGCTCCCTTTACACCGGAAACCGCCGGGATGATTGGTGCACGGGAACTTGACCTTATGAAAAATACGGGCGTTCTTATTAATGTCGCTCGTGGTGGAATTGTTGATGAGGCTGCTCTTTATGATGCATTGAAAAACGGTGCGATTTGGGCGGCGGGGCTCGACGTGTTTGAAAAAGAACCAATCCCACTCGATCATCCGCTTCTTACATTGCCGAACGTAACAGTCCTTCCGCATATCGGAAGTGCCAGCATTAAGACACGCCTTGCGATGATGAACTTGAACGCACAGGCAATTACGGATGTACTTGAAGGCCGCAAGCCAAAAGGTATCGTTCAGTAAAGAACAGCAGACGAATGAATTATGTCTAAATTGACTTGATGACTGTCGTCGAATCGGAGGAGGTAACAATATGAAAGGTACAATCATTCCATATTTAACGTTTTACGGAGAAGGAAAAGAAGCGGCTGAATTCTATGCGAATTTGCTAGGACTTGAGGAAGTCGGAATGCAGAAATATGCGGATGCTAATTTCCCGCATCCACCGGAAGCAGCAGATTATCTCCTCCATTGCCATCTGAAAAAAGGTGAATTTCAAATCATGCTTGCCGATTCTGCGGACAAGCCATCTGAATACAACAAAAACGACGTTGCCCTTCTTATCGACTGTGAAAGCGTGGAAGAAGCGAACCAGCTCTACGACGGCCTGCGGGAAGAAGGCGAAGTACTGATGGCCCTGCAAGATACGTTCTGGGGAGCTAAGTATGGGAAAGTGAAAGATAAATTTGGCTTTACGTGGGATTTGAACTGCGAGAAAGAAGGATAGAAAAAGGAAGACTCTTCGTCGAAGGAGTCTTCCTTTTTTATTGTCAGTTCAATTTTTACCGATCTGCGAACAAGTTAAACACACCCAGTGCATCAAGGAAAACAATAATGATTGCGATAGGAGTCAGATATTTTAATAGGTAGAACCAAATGTTGAAGAAGGTCTTTCCGACTTTCGAACCTTGCTTCATCTCATTGAACAGATCAGTTTTAGCTATTTTCAAAGGGATGAATATCGAAATCAATAATGCGCCAAGAGGCATCAATACATTGCTTACTGCGAAATCGACTAAATCGAATACCGTTTTATCGAAAAACTTCACATCAGCCATTACTCCGTATGATAAACAAGATGGAATTCCAACAATGAAAATTGCCATTCCAATTATCCAAGTGAATCGTTTTCGTTTTGAAGGATCATTTTTCGTCATTGTTGCAACAATAATTTCAATCATAGAGAAAGCGGAAGTTAAAGCCGCGAATAGGAATAAAACCAAAAATGCAATGAAGAAAAACACCCCAAAGGGCATTTGGTTGAATACAGCTGGCAGTACTGAAAAAATCAATGTCGGTCCCGCATCCGGTGCCATTCCAAATGAAAACACACCTGGGAAAATCGCTAGGCCGGCTAACAGAACGATGACGATATTCATAGCGATAATGGACATCGCCGAGCTCGGCAGGTTTTGCGTTTTAGGAAGATAGGAAGCATACGTAACCATGACAGAAGCACCTAATGTGAGAGTGAAAAAGGCTTGTCCCAAAGCGAATAAAATCGTTTCAGACGTTAATTTAGTGAAATCCGGTACCAGTAGAAATTTTACGCCTTCCATTGCCCCATCCAAGCTAAGAGAACGGGCAACGATAATGATAAATAATATGAAGAGAGCAGGCATCATAATTTTGCTTGCTTTCTCAATCCCTTTTTGAACTCCTTGGGCTACAACAACAATTGTTAGCACCATAAAAATCAGTTGACCGGCTAACGTAGCGAATGGATTTGCAATGATTTGGTCGAATAACGGTCCGAACTGGTCTTGCGAAAGTCCGGAAATACCACCGGTTAATGCTTTGAATAAGTAGAGGATAACCCATCCTCCAACAACACTATAAAATGATAGCACTAAGAAACTGGTTACGACGCCAATGATCCCTGTTATATGCCAACCTGAATTGGGCGCAAGCTTTTTGTAGGCAGTAATTGCGTCACTTTGACTTTTACGACCGAGAATGAATTCACCGATTAAGAGAGGGAATCCTAATAACAGCGTAAATAATAAAAAGACCAGTAGAAAAGCGCCGCCACCACCAGTCCCGGCTACATAAGGGAACTTCCAAATAGCGCCTAACCCGATTGCTGAACCGGCAGCAGCTAGTATAAAACCTATTTTTGATTTCCAGTGTTCTTGTTGAGGCATAAGGTCAGTCCTTTCGATGAAACGAATATGTATGTACTTAAAACAAGCCGTTTAGTTTAAGGGTAGCGTATTTTAAGGAGGCTGTCATTAAAATAACAGGTTTCAGAACATTATAAGTATACGGCTTAGAGGAGCGATTATGAATAAAACCTGTGTATGAGTATCTGAACGAACGAAAAAGCTTCCCTCATTACATGGAAATGTAATGAGGGAAGCTTACTATTATCAATTGAACAGGTTTATCGTCGTTATAATAATTGGCATCGCAAATACATCGATGAGGAAAGCACCAACAATCGGAACAACGAGGTACGCTTTAGTCGAAGGGCCATATCTTTCAGTGACGGCCGCCATATTTGCCATAGCATTCGGGGTAGCGCCGAGACCATGTCCTGTAAAACCAGCTACCATAATGGCTGCATCGTAGTCTTTACCGAGTAGACGGAACAAGACGAAAACCCCAAACAGGACGATGAAGACAACTTGGACGAAGACGATAACAAGTAGTGGAAGGGCCAAATCGGCAACTTCCCACAATTTAATGCTCATTAATGCCATTGACAGGAAAATCCCTAATGTAACGTCGCTGATTAAGCCGATACTCTTCATATCGATCGCTTTAGGATTAATTTTGTCAACGATATTCCGAACAAGAACAGCAACAAACATGGCTCCTACGTAACCCGGCAGAACGAACCCTGTTGCGGTTGAAAATAGTTCACCCAAATACGTACCAAGGGCCATACAGAGTGTGATGAGTAGAATTTGTGTGAAGAACGAATCTGTTTGAATCGGCTTTTCTTTCTTTTCAATAGGAATACCGAGATCAGTATCCGCTTCAGATGACTTGAGATTGTGTTTTGAAATAAGGTATTTTACGGTGGGACCACCAACGAGACCTCCTGCAACAAGTCCAAATGTAGCTGCTGCAACTCCAATCGAAAGGGCTGAATTGATACCCATGTCTTCGAGCGTCTGTCCAAATGCAGTAGCGGCTCCGTGTCCGCCTTCCATTGAAACTGCTCCAGCCATCATTCCAATAAGTGGATGCAGGTCGAACAAATAAGCCATGGATACACCGATTGTATTTTGCGCGAGCGCTAAAAATCCACATGCCAGCCAGTAGATGACAAGAACCTTTCCGCCAAGTTTAATGAGTTTAAAGCTTGCTCCTAAACCGATTGTTGTAAAAAATGTAAGCATGAATAAACTTTGCAATGATGTATCAAGTGTAATTTCTAGCCATCCGAGAGACTTGAAAATGGTTGCAAAAACAGCGAATAATAATCCGCCGACAACGGGAGCAGGTATGCAGAATTTCCGTAAGAAACCAACTTTCTTAACTAAAACCATCCCTAAAGTTAGCAATGCAATGGAAAGGAAGATTGTGGTGACTTGATTAAGAACTAGCGTCATGAATTTCCCCTCCTAAAAAAGTTGTAATTGCTTCATTTGTTAAGTAAGCACCGAGTTTTACTGTACGGTTGTTTTCATCTAAAACGGGGTTCACTTCCGAAATATCGAACGACAGTGTTTTTTTATGTGTTGTAACTGTTCGAATGATTGAACGAACAACGGAAGGATCTAATCCGAATGGTGAAGGAGCACTGACACCGGGTGCGAAAGCGGAGTTCAGTACGTCCGTGCATAATGTTAGAAAAACATAATCATGTTGGTTGATGAATTGTTCGAGATCGGATGTTAGTTTGTCCATATTTCCGATATGCATATTCTCTTCGTATTCATATTTGACACCGAGCCTGTCAGCTGTATCGAACAATTCCTGCGTATTTCCATAGCGCTGGATTCCGACGACGAAATAGCTGCTCATGTTATCATGCTCCAGGATTTGTTTGAACATCGTGCCGGAAGACGGTTGTTCATCATATGAGCGTAAGTCGAAATGGGCATCTATGTTAATAATTCCAAGAGAAGCTTCCTTACCAATTGATTTTCTGACTCCGAGATAGTGACCGTAAGCGGTTTCATGGCCGCCACCAAGAATAATCGGTGTCATTTTTTTCTCTAATGCGTTTGCAATCGTATCGCCTAGCTGTTGTTGGGCTTTTTCCAGGTTGGTATCCATGTATTGAATATTTCCGACATCGACAAGCCTTTTATTTTCCGGGAATTTCCATGGCAATTTGGCAAGTTCACTGCGTAGTGCATCGGGAGCTTTTGCTGCACCCAATTGCCCTTTGTTGCGGCGGACGCCTTCCTCGCTTTCGAAACCGATAATTGCACATGTGTTGGGTGACTGGGAGATGACCCCGAGATTTATTAATTCAACCACTTGGTGATATCGGAAACTTGTTCTATTTTCAGTATGATCCGTACGTCCGGCCCATACATGTTCATTTACCTTATTAAGCAATTGTCTCACCCTTTCTGAACTTTCAGATACAACGTTACTCATTTATTATAAAGTACATGATTTATTAATTCTAATATATAATTACTATATACTTATAGCCCGCATCTATAATTGAGTGGAGGAGTGGTTAGTATGGATCTAAAGCAGTTAAGTTATTTTGTTTCAGTCGTGGATCATATGAGTTTTTCTAAAGCGGCAGAGAAGTTGCATATTTCTCAACCATCATTAAGCAACGCCATAAAAAACTTGGAACGAGACTTGGGGTTTCAAATCATTGAACGCAATACAAGGAATAGTAGATTGACAGAAGCGGGAGAGGTTTTATACGGCAGAGCGATTCATCTTTTATCAGAAATTGCGATTGTAAAAAAGGAAATGGAAGAAGTAAAGCTTATTGGTAAAGGTGAACTCCAAATCGGTATGATTGAATCGGTGAAGTATTGGATTCCAAAAGTGATTTCTCTATACAATAAAAAATTTCCCGAAATGCACATTCGATTGATGGAGGTGTTAGGCGGTGACGATGTGAAGAATTCGTTGAGGAAATATGAAACGCATGCCATTATCACAAACCAGCAAATTAAAGAAGTGGATATAGAAACGGTCCCTTTGTATAAGGAAAAACTTGTGTTAGTTCTTCACGAAAACCACCCGATGGCTACAAGGGAATCAATTATGCTGAAAGATTTGGAACAGGAGCCATTCATCATTAGCACCGAAGGGTTTCAGACGAGGGAAGACATATTGCGTGCTTTTGAATTGGAAGATACTGTCCCTACGATTAAATATGAAATTGAGCGTTTCGAAACAGCATTAAGTTTAGTCGGTGAAAATTTAGGTATTGCGCTTATTCCAGAAAATTACTTACAGGGGCCTTATAATCTTTCGATTGTAAGTAAGATCATCGATTCCCGGGCACTTGAAAGAACCGTGTATTTGACGTACATGAAAAACAGGTATGTCTCTCCAGCTATACAGGCGTTCATAATGGAAGTAGAGGGTTTTTTCGAATACAAAGTTTCTGATTAATTCGTTGCAAATCAGTCTGTCTGTTATGATTAAGTAAGGAGTAAAACGTTTTTTTGTAACCGAAAGGGGAGAATTAAATGATTGGACGAAACGACCCATGTTCTTGTGGAAGCGGGAAGAAATATAAGAAATGTTGTGGAACGGAAGGAACAGATCTTGTCGATATGATTGTCAACGAAGAGCTTGATCGTGTGCTCGTCGGTTATTTTAATGACTATCCGAAAGATACAGACCGCCAGGAAATGATGCAGACGATGCGGGAATGGGTAAACCGCCTCACAGGTAGCTGGGAAAAGGAACATATTGAAGAGGCAGCAAGTGAGTTTTATTTATTCATCCACAATAAAAAGATTTGGCATACATATTTAGCACAGCAGCTTGAACAGGTGAAACGTGATTCGGTTATTTCAGTATTACAGAAGTGGGACGAACCGTTTATGCTCCTCGCAGAAATTACCGAAGTTGAGTTAGGCAGACTAAAAGTACGGGAGCTGTTTGGTGAGCGAGATTATTTTGTGACGCGCAATGAGGGAATGCCTGCAGATTTGGGGACGTTACTATTTGGTGTAGTCCTCCACGATCCTCGAAAAGGGGACTTCGGGGTTGCACCTGTTTCTTCAATGATGTTCTTGGCGAAGTGGAGCAAGCAGACGAAAAAGTCGCTCGTTGAATTAAGAGATGCGGTATCGGACAAGTCGACTGAGCAATTTCTAGATGACCACACGCTCGATATTTACGAGTTGTTCATTAAACGGAGCGTGGCTTCTATGAACGAGCTTGTTGAAGAAGTATTGGTGCCCACACAATTGAGTGCGCTGACAGCACTTGACATCACACTTCGTGAACTGAATCAAAGTGCGGATGGACGTGAAATCATGCACAAACTGGCCGTCGCTTACTTTCTGAATGAGAATAAAGATGTTCCGATAGAAGGTGATTTTCTTGCCGCTGCAGTAAAAACGGGCATTCAACTTGGAGTGCTACAGGATACAGGGCTAATAGAAGATGACATTTTACGGAAGTACAGTGCATCAAAAGAAGGAATGCACTTGTATGAAATGGAACTTGCCGCTCTTTATGCAGACATGATGGATAGTGGCGATGAACCGGTGGCGGCACGACTTTACGATATTGGAACAGATCCTCGGCCAACAGAAAAAGCACTTTGGGAAACATCGATGACGACGGGCGGGGTTATTCAGCCTGAACGCAAGCCTGGAATTGCAGAAGGCCGTGCACAACTTCTTGCATATGAGGCGTATCGCGCGGAATCTGAACAAGCACGTCGGAAACTTGCGAAGAGTGCTATGGAAATCGGACCAAATAATCCGGATGTCATCTTACTTCAAGCGGAAGTTGAACAGGATGCCGAGAAAGCGGCTAAATTGTATGAAAAAGCAATCCAGTCTGCAAGTAGGACATTTGAACCGGGGGAGAACCCTTGGCAAAACATACCGAATCGGCCGTTCATGCGCTCGGCATTTGCGTATGGCGTTCACTTGTTCAGTCGCGAAGAGTATGGAGAGGCGGCGGAAATATTCACGGATCTATTGAAGATGAACCGTACGGACAACCTTGGGGCCAGATATGAAGCGGTGGCTTCGCTCATTCACGCCGAACGGTTCACAGAAGCGGCGGAAATCATGGTGCGCTATGAAAAAGGTTCCGAGCATGATGCGGCTTATCTTTATCTTGACTGGAAGCTTGAACACATAGCATCCGAAGGGAAATCGTTAGATGCAGAAGAGATGTTGAATGCTGCAACGAAATTGAATGGCCATGTTAGGCATTTGATGACATTCAAAGCGAAAACGATTCCGTACCCGAGATTTAAAGCGATTGAACCGGGTAGTGAAGATGAAGCCAGGTATATATGGCTGTTGTTGAATGGTGTGAAGTAAACATATGTATTGTTACATTAAGTGAGATTCAATAATAAAAGGGTTAGATCATCGGTCGAAAATAGACCGATGATCTAACCCTTTTTTAGTTTGGAGAGTTTTGGATGAAGATAATGTTAATCCAACGTTATGTCTGATAATTAGTTATTTCCCGCCAAGCATATTGAACAAGCCGCCTGCAATACTTCCTTCATCCCGTGATCCTCCACCAGGTGTTTGCGGTGCAGCTGCAAAGACACGGCTTGCGAGTCTAGAGAATGGGAGTGATTGAATCCAAACAGTTCCAGGTCCCTTCAGTGTCGCGAAAAAGAGTCCTTCGCCGCCAAATAATGCTGTTTTTACGCCTTTTACCATTTCGATGTTGTAATTAACGTTGTGTGTCATTGCCACGAGGCATCCCGTGTCTACACGTAATATTTCGCCCGGTCGCAGCCTTTTCTCGATAATCGTACCTCCAGCGTGGATGAACGTCATACCATCACCTTCGAGTTTTTGCATGATGAACCCTTCACCACCGAAAAAGCCGGTGCCGAGTTTCCGTTGAAATTCAATTCCGACGGACACGCCTTTTGCGGCAGCTAGAAAGGCATCTTTCTGGCAGATAATTTTGCCGTTATGCTCACTTAAATCCATCGGAATTATTTTTCCAGGGTAAGGGGACGCGAAAGATACATGCTTTTTGCCTGCCCCCGTATTCGTGAATGTTGTCATGAATAAACTTTCTCCAGTTAACATTCGTTTTCCAGCGCCCATCAGTTTGCCCATAATTCCGCCGCCTGAAGAGCTGGAACCATCACCGAAGATTGTTTCCATGGCGATCCCGTCTTCCATCATCATCAGCGCGCCTGCTTCTGCCACTACCGTTTCTTTTGGATCAAGCTCGACTTCTACAAACTGCATATCATCGCCATGTATTTTGTAATCAATTTCGTGATTGTTCATCTTGTCTCGTTCCTCCCTAAAATAAGTTTTCTACTACTCAACTATACGAAATAAAGTCGGAAAAGTTTCAAGAAATTGAGACGGAATTTCGGTTACTCTAGCGTGTCCATATAGCGCCAAACTTTGTATGCAAGCTCGTGAGCTTCAGGTTCATGGGAAAAACCTTTGAAAGCTTCTCGGAACGAGCGGACGACAGATTCCAGCACGAATACCCGCGGAGACTCGGCGCGTAGTTCATCCAAAAGAAATTGAACATATTGTTTGCCGGCAGGAAGCGTATCATCTCCAAGAAATTCCAAAAATCCTGTGAGACGTTCGAGTAATTGCTCCTTTGTTTCTGTTTGTTCTACTTCATCCCCGCTTAATTTGAAAAATACATCTTCAGTGAAGAAAGCGTCTTTTGTGCTGATCATACCTAGGATGATGGAATCGATTCTTCGGAGTAAGAATCTCACAAGTTTTGAAGTGTCCATTTCCTCTTTCGAAACAGCTGACCATACATGAAGTATTTGTTGCATCATTCCGAACAGCATCACTGCACAATCGGCTGCATAAGGCACAGCAGCTTTGCCGTACACATCCACCAGTCTTCTTGTTAACCAAGAAAATTCAGCTAAAAGCATGTTCTTGATGTAAGTTCTTAGGTCGCTATCACCAGAATGGAAAACTGCCTCAAAAATTGGCATCAAGTTTTGTTCGCGATTCACGTGCATACGAATTAAAATCTGCTCTACCAGAACGTTCTTATCTGATAAATCTTGTCCAATAAGCAATTCACGTCTTCTTACAGTTGCTTCATCACGTGCGTGTACAAGTATCGCGATGAGGCACTCATTTTTGGATGAAAAATAATTGTAGAATGTCCCTTTTGATATACAAGATTCATCTAAAATATCTTGGACAGACGTGGTGGAAAATCCTTTATCTATAAAAAGTCGCTGCGCTGTTAATAAAACCTGGCGTTTTCGATCATTCATACTAATCACCTTTATCCTAAAGTTAGTTGTCGAACCTATTCGGCTTATCTGACGGGTGTTAATAAACTTATATATGTCGAGTTTCCCTGGAAGTGAATTCAGGTTTATACTATCAGTACATTTATTATGGTATATCCAAAAGGTTGATATATCAACGGAAAAAGTTTTTATTGTGTGAAAGCGTTTTCTAAGGTTGCAAGTTTTGGACTATCGGTATAATATGTTTAACATGATGTACACGGGGTACAAATTTTATACGTTAGGTATTAAATAGGAGGAAGTAATAATGGATATAAAAAAAATGCACGAAAAACCGCCTTACGGCATGATAGCAATTTTATTTATAGGTGCTTTTGTCGCTCTACTAAATAATACATTGTTGAACGTTGCATTGCCGACAATTATGGTTGAGTTCGATGTGAAACCGTCTGTTGTCCAATGGCTAACGACAGGATATATGCTTATCAATGGTATTTTAATACCAGCAAGTGCGTTCTTCATTCAGAAGTTCACAAATAGAAGGTTGTTCTTAACAGCAATGGTGCTGTTTACTCTAGGGACGATTTTAGCGATGATTGCACCATCATTTGGTGTACTCGTTGCTGCTCGAATGATTCAAGCGTGTGGATCTGCAATGATGATGCCGCTTCTTATGAACGTTATGCTTACGGCATTTCCGATTGAGCGCCGGGGAACGGCAATGGGGATTTTTGGGCTAGTAATGATTACAGCGCCAGCAATTGGTCCAACTCTGTCGGGATGGGTAATTGAACATTATACATGGCGTACACTTTTTGGTATCGTTTTGCCGTTTTCAATTCTGACACTTGTTTATGCGTTCTTGAAATTGCGCAACATTACACCGAACCGTGACATGAAATTAGATGTATTTTCACTTATTTTGTCAAGTATCGGTTTCGGCGGTCTTCTTTACGGCTTTAGTTCAGCGGGTGATAAGGGATGGGATTCACCGCTTGTCTATGGAACAATCGTTATTGGTGCAATCGCACTTATCACGTTCATTGTGCGTCAACTACGTATGGATGACCCGATGTTGGATTTCAAGATTTACAAACATCCGATGTTTGCTTTATCATCGGCCATCTCGATTGTACTATCGGTTGCAATGTTTTCGGGCATGATTCTTACGCCGCTCTATGTCCAAACCATACGGGGCATTTCACCGTTCCATTCAGGTTTGCTGATGTTACCAGGGGCAATTGTGATGGGGCTTATGTCGCCGGTTACAGGTCGTTTATTCGATAAGTACGGCGCAAGAATTTTGGCGGTTATTGGTCTTACCATCACTGTCATTTCAACATTCTATTTAAGTAGACTAGGTATGGAGTCTGGTTATTATTACATTATGTGGATTTATACGATTCGGATGTTAGGGATTTCAATGGTAATGATGCCGGTTATGACAAACGGGTTGAATCAATTGCCAATGATCTCGAATCCACATGGTACGGCTATGAACAACACGTTACAGCAAGTGTCCGGTGCTATCGGATCCGCAATTCTGTTAACGATTATGACAAAACGGATGGAATCGACAGGTGCAGGACTATTTGCGGAAGTCCAAGCATCTGGCAATGCTCCATCGACCGCTGAGGGGCTAGCGAAGTTAAAGGAACAACTTGAAGCACAAGCAATGTTGGACGGAATTAGTTTCTCATTTTTCATATCGACAATCGTTGCAATTGTAGCCTTGGCTCTATCGTTCTTCATGAAACGTGTAGCACTACCAACTAATGAAAAATCATTTACTAATTTAGAGGAAAGTAAAAAATAAGCGATGGATTAAAGAGTGCTCCGCATGGGTATATATATATACCACTGCGGAGTTTTTTTGTTTCTGTTACTATTGAATGTGAGGTAAATATTATTAACGTATAATTGTTAGGACGTGGGAAAATGGTTGGACGAAACGATCCGTGTCCATGTGGGAGCGGAAAGAAATATAAAAAGTGTTGTGCGGAGAAAAATGAATCACCTTTAGAGACGCTTATTGATGAGGAACTTGAGCGTATCATCTTTGGTGCTTATGAACAGGCTACAAGCCCAGCTGATATATCAGAGTTCGAAAGCCATAGAAGACACTGGAAAAGTAAACTTGAAAAACTGATGGGACCGGATGATGTTGAGGAGGCTGTTAGTGAATATTTCTTATTCGTTGCACGCCGTGATTTGTGGAAGCGTCACCTCCTAAGAGTGTTGAATAGCCCGATAAGAGAGACAGTTCGATCCGTTCTGGAATTATGGAAAGAGCCTGTTGTACTGTTTGCTAAGGTGAAAGAAGTGAAGGAAGGATATGTTATTGTCCAAGAAATACTTGGCGAGGGCATATTCAATCTTGAAAAGAAAGAAGGAATGCTACTGGAAGAGCATTCATTCATATTCGGCATTGTTTTACCTGATAATCGGGACCAGAACAATGATATCTATGTAATTTCTTCGCTTATGTTCATTAATGATTGGAATGGTGCACTCGAAAAACAGATAGTTGAACTTGCGGAGTCAAGCGGATTCGATAAGAGTCTTGCGTTCTATAAAGAGCATATGACGGATGTCTACGAAATTTTGCTTGCCAGGGATTCACGAACAGTAGATGAACTCATAGAGCATGATTTTACACCGGTTCAGCAGGAAGTAATCGAGAGTCTGGATGAAGTACTTGAGTTAAGAAATACGCCTAAAGAAGCACGTGAATTACTGAGAAATATTGTGGTAACGTACTTTTTGAAAGAGCGCCCCAATTTCCGTAAACCTGGCGTTATTGCCGCTGCCGTATTTTTTGTAGCAGTTGATTTAGGAATTATGGAGGATGAAGAATTGACGAACGCTGAAATTGCGAAATTGTTCGTTGTATCGACAAGTTCGATGATGAAACATGCAGATAACATCCGTGAATTTGTCATTGAAATGTACGAACGGAGCCGTCAGCAAGAAAAAGAATAATCCGTGGTATTAGCAATAGTGCAGAAATGGATATACACCAAATGGGTATTACATAACCTGAAACCAAAATAACGTACAAATTAAATATTTTTTCATTATGAAAACTCCGCATGGGATCGATATATCCAGTGCGGAGTTTTTCTGCATTTTGTCACATGTGTTGATCACCCAAAAACAACCAGTAAATAACTAAATCCAACACTAGGCGCTTCGTGTACAATTACTTTTGGATTGCTTTGGATTGAACGACCTCTATACGATTACCGAGATGTCTTGATGTGTAGGAATGCGACTTCATCGCATTCCTACACATTTTTTCGGTAATCGTATGGTGCTTATTCATCCGTCGCTCTCCAAATGGATACGTAAACAAAGTGCTAAAACTTTTCGGGACGAAAGAATAGCGACGCTTCTTATCTGGATAATAGCCGCCAAAGATACAATTTTGGCGGCTGATGTTTTCTCCATAGTCTTGTCTTTTTTAGTTAAGGAAGAGTCACTTTCTTATAGTCCATCGCATGATAATATGCAGACTCTATACTAAAAGTAAGCAAGGAACACATTATACAAAGTGCTAGAGTGTCCGAAATTGTATCTTCGGGCACTTACAACCTTTATAAAAAGTCATCTATTCTTTTTTGGAAAATAGCTGTATTTTTCACTTGAACGTTGTAGGAATGCGACAGGCAACTATTCGCAACAGGATGATCGAAACAAGTATGGCTAGGAATGACGTAGTCATTTCTAGCCATACTTGCCACTCGGTAAAGAGGTCATGAATAGTTCGCCGAAAGCAGACCGGAAATGATTGAGTGAAAATAGAGTTTTTCAAGCCTTTCTTACCTGCTCTTTATGCAAGAAAATGGTTAATCAACGGACGTGGTATTTTGTATATGAACTTTAAACAGGGATGAAGGTGAAGAGAAATTATCTCACGTTCGGTGTGGTGCTGACAAAGAGAAAAATTCGAGGAAATGGGGTTCATAGTATGAATAATAATCTCATCCCTCGAATAGCTTGGTTATTGGGGGTTTTTCATAGCTTATTGTGTTTAAGTAGGAGGGAAGTAAAATTATAGTTGTCGGAAGATTAAAGGAATTGCGTAGGAAATGTCGAAATTAGTTAAATAGATGTGAGCGCTTTCAAAATGCTGTGTTATAGAAAGGGGAATGTTGCAATGCAACTGAACAATTATATCGGAGGTACATGGCAGGAGGCAGGGGGAGCAGATTATACTGCAGTCTTGAATCCAGCAAATGGTAAGGAGTTGGCACAAGTAAGATTATCGACTAAAGAAGATGTGAGTCTTGCAGTAAAGTCGGCGAAAGAGGCTCAGAAAAAATGGGCACTCGTTCCCGCACCGAAACGTGCAGACTTTTTATATGAAATTGGACGACTTATGAAAGAAAAGAAAGAACACTTATCGCAAGTGTTGACGAAAGAAATGGGGAAGGTCATCGAAGAGGCGCGCGGTGAAGTGCAGGAAGGCATTGATATGGCGTTCTACATGGCTGGTGAGGGACGCCGCATGTTCGGGGAAACAGTACCTTCAGAGCTTCAAGACAAGTTCGCAATGAGTGTCCGTGCACCAATCGGTGTTGTCGGACTTATTACACCTTGGAACTTTCCGGTGGCAATTGCGACATGGAAATCGTTCCCAGCAATTGTCGCGGGCAATACTTTCATTTGGAAACCGGCGACGGAAACACCTATGATGGCGTATGAAATGGCGCTTATATTTGAAGAAGCAGGACTCCCGGCAGGCGTTGCGAATATCGTTTTCGGGTCGGGAGCAGAAGTTGGGACGGCAATGATTGAACACCCTGATGTTCGCGTTATATCATTCACAGGGTCGACTGAAACAGGTCGTCATGTTGCGGAAACAGGTGGACGTCATTTGAAAAAAGTATCACTTGAAATGGGTGGTAAAAATGCGGTCATCGTTATGGATGATGCGGATATCGAACTGGCAGTGGAAGGGATTCTTTGGAGTGCATTCGGAACAGCGGGTCAGCGTTGTACGGCATGTAGCCGTGTCATCGTGCATACAGATGTAAAGGAAGAACTCGAGCAAAAACTCGTGGAAGCGATGAAAGTGTTATCGATTGGCGATGGAATGGACGAATCAGTAAAAATTGGCCCAGTAATCAATCAAAAAGCGCTTGATAAAATTCATGGCTACGTCGGAATTGGTAAGGATGAAGGTGCGAAACTTCTTGCAGGTGGACATATATTAACAGATGGAAAGCTTGCAGATGGTCATTATTACGAACCAACTTTATTCACAGATGTGAAATGGGATAGCCGCCTTGCGCAAGAAGAGATTTTCGGACCTGTTGTTTCGCTGATTGAAGTTTCAAGTCTAGATGAAGCCATTGAGGTTAATAACAGTGTGAAATTTGGACTTTCAAGTTCGATTTTCTCACGCGATGTCAATAAAGTATTCCGAGCACAACGTGATCTAGATACAGGTATTGTCTACGTGAATGCGGGAACGACGGGTGCCGAAATCCATCTGCCATTCGGCGGAACAAAGGGGACGGGCAACGGACACCGCGATTCTGGCGTTGCTGCACTTGATGTCTTCACTGAATGGAAGAGTATTTATATAGACTTCAGCGGGAAATTGCAACGGGCGCAGATTGACACGGATTAATACCTAACGTAAGGGGATGGGGAAATGAAGGTTGTCATACTTGGAGCAGGTTTAATGGGGAAAGAGGCGGCACGCGATCTAGTGAAGGGTGATGATGTCGAAAAAGTTTATTTAGCGGATCTGAACGTCAAGCAAGCGGAAGACTTTGCGGAGGAACTCATGTCCGACAAGCTTGATATCCTATTACTGGATGCGAAAAACGATAAGCAATTAAGCGAAGTGATGGCACTAGGAGATGTGGTTATCAATGCGCTATTCTATACGTTTAATGAAAAAGTTGCCCGAATCGCAGTAGATATCGGTGTTCATTCCATTGATCTTGGCGGTCATATCGGTGGCGCTACGGATGCGGTGCTCGGTCTGGCGGATCAGGCGATTGCGAAAGGCGTGACAATCATTCCGGATCTAGGGGTAGCTCCTGGAATGATTAATATTCTTACTGGTTACGGGGCGGGAAAACTCGAAAAGGTTAATTCCATCAAACTATATGTTGGAGGAATTCCGATAAAGCCGGAGCCGCCACTTAATTATAATGTCGTCTTTTCACTGGAAGGCGTGTTTGATCATTACACTGACCCTTCCCACGTTATTCGAAACGGGCAACTGTTGGAAGTTCCATCATTGTCCGAAATCGAAACAATCCATTTTGATAAATACGGCGAGCTTGAAGCATTTCATACATCAGGCGGCACGTCGACTCTAACGAAGTCGTTCCCTGACGTGGAGTCACTAGAATACAAAACGATTCGTTACAAAGGGCACGCGGAGAAGTTCCAGCTGCTTGTCGATCTAGGTTTGTTATCTCGGGACAACGAAGTGACTGTTGACGGTCAAAAAGTGAAGGTACGCGACGTCATGAGAGAACATCTGTCGCCGCAACTTCGCCTCGGTAATAAATCAGATGCAGTGTTGCTACGCGTTATTGTGAGCGGTGAAAAAAGTGCTATGCCAGTAACATACGAATATGACCTTATTACGGAGAAAGACACTGCAGTAAACGAGACTGCGATGGCTCGTGCGACGGCAAATACGATTTCCATCGTGGCACAAATGATTGGCAATGGCACTATTTCGAAACGTGGAGTCCATCCGCCAGAGAATATCGTACCCGGTGAATTGTATATTGAAGAGATGAAAAAGCGCGGTGTCGTTATCGAAGAAAGTATTGAGTCGAACAATGTTCCATGTTGAAAACGTATAGTTTCTAATCTCACTACGACATAGTGGTTTATGAAAGGAGATGAAGAGGTGGACTTCGGATTTACGGAAGAACAGAAGATGCTGAGGAAAACGGCGCGTCAGTTTGTCGACGCAGAAATTATGCCCCATATCCAGAAATGGGATGCACAAGGTGGATTCGATCAGTCGATTTGGAAGAAGCTTGCGGATCTTGGCTTCATGGGCGTGTGTATACCCGAACAATATGGTGGCAGTGGAATGGATTATAATTCGCTCGCAATACTGTGTGAAGAATTGGAGCGTGGAGATACGGCGTTCCGGACAGCGGTATCGGTCCATATTGGCTTGAACTCGATGAGTATACTGCAGTGGGGCGATGAAGAACAGAAGCAGAAATACCTTGTGCCACAAGCGAAGGGTGAAAAAATAGGTGCATTCGGGTTGACAGAACCAGGTGCAGGTTCCGACGTTGCGGCAATGGCAACAACTGCCGTGCGTGACGGAGATGACTATGTATTAAACGGTCAAAAAACATGGATTTCCCTTTGTGATGTTGCGGATCATTTCCTCGTTTTCGCCTATACGGATAAAGCGAAAAAACACCATGGTATTAGCGCGTTCATCGTCGAACGAACGACACCAGGTTTTTCATCGAAAGCGATCAAAGGGAAATACGGTATTCGTGCAGGCAATACAGGCGAACTATTTTTCGAAGATATGCGTATCCCGGCTGCGAATTTATTAGGTGAAGAAGGCGATGGATTTAAAATTGCCATGGCGTCACTTGATAATGGTCGTTTCACTGTCGCTGCGGGAGCGGTTGGCTTAATAATGGGTTGCCTCGAAGAAAGCGTGAAATATTGTCATGCACGGGAAACGTTCGGTAAGGAAATTGGCAGACACCAACTCGTCCAACAAATGATTGCTAACATGGAAGCGGGCTATCAGATGAGCCGACTTCTTGTCTATCGAGCAGGTGACATGAAAAATAACGGCTTGCGCAATACGCGCGAGACGTCGCTGGCGAAATGGCAGGCATGCGATTTTGCCAATAAAGCAGCAGATGATGCATTCCAAATTCATGGGGCTTATGGTTATTCGGATGAATACCCTGTCGCCAGGTTCCTGCGAAACTCAAAGGCGCCTGTTATCTATGAAGGAACGCGTGAGATCCATACGGTTATGCAGGCAGAATATGTGCTTGGGTATCGTGAAGATAAGAAATTGAGTAATCGGCTACCTGAATGGCCGTTTGAGTGAAATTACAGTCCTGAAGGGGAAGACCTCTCAGGATTTTTTCTTGGTACAATGACAGTCGAAGATTAAGTTTCGATAATAAGTAATAGGCATTGTTACGAAAGGGGAGATATAGATGGGGAAATATACGATTAATGAATTCATTAAACAAACAAAGCAGGATGAGCGGGAAAGTGAATACTTTGAATTGGAAACACCGCGAATTCTGGAAGTGAATTTAACCGACTTTGTCTGGGCAAAGATGGGCTCCATGATCTCATATGCGGGTCAGATTAAATTCGAGCGGGAAAAGGTGCTTGAGCATGGCGTAGGCATGATGTTTAAAAAAGCGCTCACGGGTGAAGGTACTTCACTGATGAAAGCAACAGGGAATGGTCGGCTTTACTTAGCGGATCAAGGGAAGAAGATAACCATTTTCGATTTGAATAAGGAATCGATTACGGTGAACGGCAATGATCTTCTTGCGTTTGAGCCAACTATTGAATGGGATATTAAGCTTATGAAGAAAGTGGCAGGCATGATGTCTGGTGGACTGTTCAACGTAACGTTGAAAGGGAAGGGGAAGGTTGCGATTACTACCCATTTCGAGCCGCTAACGCTACTTGTCCATCCTGGAGAACCCGTCGTTACAGATCCTAATGCAACAGTCGCCTGGTCTGGCCATTTAACACCGGAGTTCCGAACAGATATTAGTATTAAGACCTTCTTTGGTCGCGGTAGTGGAGAATCGATTCAAATGGAGTTTAGCGGTGAAGGTTTCGTTATCATTCAACCGTTTGAAGAAGTTTATATGGCTGGGAATGGATCCTCGTGACTAACAAGCTTGTGCTGTTGAATTCAAAGATATGGAATGCCACGTCTGTTGATTAACCAACCAGTAAATGAAATGATCACACACTGGGTGCTACGTGCATAGTTGCAATTGGATTTCTTGGATTGAACGACTACTTTACCATTATCTATCGAGATGTCTGGATGTGTAGGGATGCGACAAATTCGCATCCCTACACATCCTTTCGGTAATCGTATGGTGGTCCTTCAGCCGTCGCGCTCCAAATTCATAAGTACACGTATGAGGGCACTGAAAAAGTACGATTACCTTCAATCCCGTTGATTTCCGTTCCGAGCGGACGCTTACACACTATATAGAATGTCATAAATTCTTTTCTTCCAAAATAACTGCATTCTCCCCTTGAGCACACTAGTACTCCTCGGTAAATCTGTCATGAATAGTTAGTCGAAAGTGGGCCGAAAATAGTCTAGTGAAAATGGAGGTTATCAAGCCCTTCTCACTAGTATTTCATGCGAATAAATGGTAAATCAAATTACCTTTTTTACAACCTTATTTACACTAGCTACATAGTTTGTGATAAAATACTCCTTAAAAACAATTTCCCACAAACAAGGAGTGTTTCCCATTGAAGATTGAACCTTCGTTAAAAATGTCCATTTTTGCACCTGCCATTTTCGGCGATTTAAAAGTAGCAGCCGAAGCGAAAAAAGCAACGGGCGCTGAAGTCTTTGATTTAAGTCTTGGGAGTCCGGATCTTCCTCCTGACGAAAAAGTGAGACGTGTGTTATCAGAACAAAGCGCTCTGGCGAATACATATGGCTATACACTAGGCGGCACAAAACGGTTTAACGAAGCCGTCGCGAATTATTATGAACGACGTTCCGGTGTTACGCTCAATCCTGAAACGGAAATCATTCAAACAATGGGTTCTCAAGAAGGACTTGTCCATCTGCCACTCGCTTTTTGCAATGAAGGGGACTTTGTGTTGACAACGAATCCTGCTTACGTAGCGTATGAGGCTGGCATTAAGCTTGCTGGCGCTGTTCCATATGAGATGCCGTTACGTGCAGAAAACGGGTTTCTACCTAATTTGGATGAAATTCCTGAAGACATTGCACAAAAAGCTAAATTGCTGATTTTGAATCTACCAGGAAACCCTGTTCCTGCTATGCCGAATTGTGCATTTTTCGAGAAAGTAGTAGCTTTCGCCAAGAAATACAATATTATTGTGCTTCATGACGCTGCTTATTCTGAATACTATTTTACAGGCGGTTCTCCAATTAGTTTTCTATCGACTCCCGGTGCAATGGAGGTCGGAATGGAGATTAATTCATTATCTAAAAGCTTTAGCCTTGCCGGTGCACGTATCGCTTACATCGTTGGTAATGCTGAGATAGTACATATTTTAAGACAACTCAAATCGAATTTGGATTATGGAACGTTCGGTCCGATTCAGGAAGCGGCTGTCATGGCACTCGATAATGCGGAAGAGATTACGGATCGCCTGCGGGCAGAATTTTCTGCGCGCCATAGGGTATTAATGAAAGGCATGGAGGAGATTGGTTGGTCTGCTACTCCTTCAAACGGTGGGATGTTTGTCTGGGCAAAGTATCCGTTCGAGATGGACGACAAGGAATTTGTATTTAAAGTAATCGACAAATGTGGTGTTGTCATGGTTCCTGGTAGCATCTTCGGCTCTGAAGGCGCTGGATTCGTTCGGTTGGCGCTTGTGCAGAAAGTGGCTGTGCTGCAGAAAGCGGTTGATCGATTACGGAATTTAAGTATTTAAGCGGTGTAAGGTTAGCGTGGGACGGAGATTTCTGTCCCTGCTAACCTTTTTATGCGGAGTTTATTTAAGTACGGGTCAATCTTGTAAAGTGTATTTATAGATTGAATTGGGTTAAGATTTTACTATATACGATAATCAAGCAATCCTAATAGTCTGCACACATTATATGAATAGTGAACGCCCGGATTTGATTCCTGTTAATATAGTTTAAGTAGTCAAGTGAATCCTGTGCAACTTTTCTCGCGTATTCAACGTTATGATGATCCGATTTTATGGGTACATTTGTAATAATATCACGGGAATAATCCGTCCCGAGAACTTGAATGGACTTCTCGGTGATCCAATTTGTAAACCAGGGTATCTTACCAAGTTCCTTTGGATAGATGCATTCAAAATAAGTTGTTGGATTTATTTATTTCGAGTGACAAAATGTAGTTTGTTGATATTGAGTTTACATACATCTACTAAAATGAACTTATTAAAAGATTCAACGGAATGGAGTTAAAAACTATGGACAAGAAAAAAGTCGGCTTGAAGCCGTTTTTCTCTCTGATTTTATCAACAGGAATCCCGAAGCTAGCTTTGGCTGTAGGCTTGACGGCAGGTGTTTTGACAACACTTGCAGGTTTGGTTGTTCCTTTACTAACGAAAAACTTAGTGGATGGTTTTTCAGTTGCCTCGTTAAGCGTCCCGATAATGATTGCTATCGGGGTAGCATTTATTGTTCAAGCAGTAATTGATGGGGTATCCATTTATTTGCTGAGTTATGTAGGACAAAAAGTAGTTGCGAGATTACGTGAAAGAATGTGGACAAAACTGCTTCGTTTGCCTGTCAGTCATTTTGACAAGGAATCTAGCGGTGAAACGGTGAGCCGTGTCGTTAATGATACGGGAATCGTGAAAGAATTGATTACGCAACATTTCCCACAATTCATTACGGGTATCATTTCGATTATAGGTGCGGTGACGATCCTGCTTATTATGGATTGGAAAATGACACTTATCATGTTGATTTCGGTTCCAATTACAGTGGGAATTATGATTCCATTAGGCACCAAAATGGCGAAGATTTCTCGTGGATTACAAGATGAAACAGCTATATTCACAGGCAATATTCAACAGACACTCGGCGAAATCCGTTTGATGAAAGCTTCTAATGCTGAAGAGAATGAAGAGGCGAATGGGAAAGTTGGAATTGGGAAATTACTCGGATTTGGCTTGAAAGAAGCTCGTATTACTGCTTTGATTGCTCCCTTTATGTATCTAGTTGTTATGGTTGTCATCGTCATGATTATCGGATATGGCGGTATGCGTGTTGCGAACGGTACAATGTCGACAGGTGCCCTTGTTGCATTCCTGTTATATCTGTTCCAAATTATTTTTCCAATTACATCATTTGCAATGTTCTTTACACAATTGCAGAAAGCGAAAGGTGCAACAGAACGTATTATCGACATTTTAGAATTACCGTTGGAAGAAGGGCAAGATGGCTTGGTGATGGATATTGCGAACAAACCAATTCAAGTTGTGGACGTATCGTTTGCCTATGAAGACGACGAGCCGGTGATTGGAAATGTGTCCTTTGAGGCCCAGCCTGGTGAAATGATTGCATTCGCCGGACCGAGTGGTGGAGGGAAAACGACGATGTTCGGATTACTTGAGCGTTTTTACGAACCGACATCCGGTGAAATTCAAATTGGCGGTGTGCCGATAAAAGAGTTGTCGATGGCGTCGTGGCGTAGTCAAATCGGTTACGTTTCACAAGAGAGTGCCATGATGGCGGGGACAATTCGTGAAAACTTATGTTACGGTTTGGAAAATGGGGCCAGCATTTCGGATCAAAGGCTTTGGGAAGTCGCTGAAATGGCGTATGCCGACGAATTTGTTAAAACATTTTCGAAAGGATTGGATACAGAAGTCGGCGAACGAGGTGTGAAACTTTCTGGAGGGCAAAGGCAACGTATCGCCATCGCTCGTGCTTTTTTACGGGATCCAAAGATCTTGATGATGGACGAAGCAACTGCGAGCCTGGATAGCCAATCGGAAGGCGTCGTTCAAGATGCACTGACGCGATTGATGGAAGGGCGTACAACATTCGTCATTGCCCACAGATTATCAACTATTGTCGATGCAGATAAAATCATTTTCATCGAAAATGGGCAAGTGACAGGCAGCGGAACTCATAAAGAATTGATACAATCACATGCATTGTATCGTGAATTTGCTGAACAACAATTGGCGTAAGAGAGAAAATAGGGAAGAGCTGTTCGATTTGCTTTATATTGTACATGAAAAACAGAGGTCGTCTGGAACTAGACACTGTACCTAGTTGAAAACGTATACTTATCTTTTAAAAAAGGTGTTGCCCACAAGTCGGAAATTTAGCGACTCATAGGGCAACACCTTTTTGTATGTTAACGAGGTTTACTCCTCTTTTTTTCCGACTATCCCATAAAAGAAAAGCGTTATAAGATCTTCAGTCATCGGGAGTACAGTTAAGGAGACATCTTTTTGCTGTAAATAGTCTTTAAACATTTGCATATAAACTAAAATTGCTTCATTCGACATGTTTTGATCAATAAACCCTTGCTCTTTTCCCTCGTCAAACAAAGCAATCATGCGAGGAATTGCTTCTCTTGTATATATTTCTTCAACATAACTTTTTCCGGTTGAATAATCATTCATAAAGTATTGGAAAAATTGGCTGTTAAATTGATTTGCATAGTCACTTTTGCTGAAAGTAATTTGCTTTATTTTATCCAAAAAAGGAAGATCACTATTTAATTGCTTTTTTTGTTCTTCCCATATTTGGTCTACATAGAATTTGAGAACGAGCTGGGTTAAATTTTCTTTACTTTCAAAGTATTTATAAATCGTAACCTGAGATACATTCGCTTTCGCAGCGATTTCAGCAATCGAAACTTTTTGGACACCAGCATCCATAAATAATGTCAATGCAGCTTGTAGAATCGCATTTTCTTTTTGTTCTCTACGTCGTTGAAATCCATCCACCTCTTTCACCTCATTGCTAGTTTAGCGGAAGATATGTAATAAAACAATATAAATAGTGCATAAACTATTGTTAAGGAGTTTGTTTTCTTATATTATGAACTATAAAGACTATAATATTTCAAAACTAATACGTTTTTTATGAATGGGGGATTAACAATGACTGTATTAAAAACGACCAATTTAACGAAAAAGTTCGGTGGTTTTACAGCTTTAGATGGAATAGACCTTGAATTGAACAAAGGAGAAGTTTTTGGTTTCATCGGTCCGAATGGTGCTGGAAAGTCTACCACTATCCGCGTATTACTCGGAATTTTAAAGGCAACAGAGGGAACTGTTGAGATTTTTGGTAAGGATGCGTGGGAAGACGCAGTTGAAATACATAAGCGTATTGCTTATGTGCCAGGAGATGTGAATCTGTGGCCAAATTTAACCGGTGGTGAGGTAATTGATTTATTCGTGAAATTGCGAGGGGCAAATCATGAAAGTCGGCGTGAGGAACTCATTCGCAAATTCGATTTAGATCCAACTAAAAAATGTAGAACGTATTCAAAAGGAAACCGGCAAAAGGTGGCATTGATTGCTGCCTTCTCGTCAGAAGCAGAACTTTATATATTGGATGAACCGACGTCAGGCCTTGATCCGTTAATGGAACAAGTTTTCCAACAGTGTGTGATGGATGTGAAAAGAGCAGGGAAGAGTGTCCTACTTTCCAGTCATATTTTATCTGAAGTAGAAAAGTTGTGTGACAGGGTCGGTATTATTAGGCAAGGGAAGATTATCGAAACAGGAACTTTACGTGAATTACGACATTTAACCCGTACAAATCTTTTGGTAGAGACAAAACAACCGATTACGTTGTTACAAGAAATAACAGGTGTCTATGATATTAAAGAGAAAAATCAAGCACTGTCATTCCAAGTAGAAACTGAAGCATTGGCCACTGTTATGAAACATATTAGTCAATTCGGTATTGTGAAATTGGAAAGTGCACCACCAACTTTAGAGGATTTATTTATGGGGTACTATGAAGGAAACTCTGAGGGAACTGAAGAAACGGGAGTGGGAGGTGCGTCTTAATGGCGAAGCATTTGTACAAAAACACTGGAACTTTATCTCGTTTAATCATAAGAAGAGATCGTATCCGACTTCCGATTTGGTTGCTATCTTTAGCGATTCTTACATTTTCTATCGCCCTCTCATTTACAGATCTTTACGCGACGGAGCAAGACAGACAGGCAATTGCTGAAACGATGAAGAACCCTGCCATGACTGCGATGGTCGGTAAAGGATATGGCTTAGAAAATTACACGTCAGGTGCTATGATGGCTCACCAAATGTTGCTCTTCACAGCTGTGGCAGTTGCAATTATGAGTATCTTACTTGTTGTACGTCATACAAGAGCGGATGAAGAGGACGGACGTATTGAAATGATCCGTTCGCTTCCTACTGGACGATTATCAAATTTACATGCAACCATTCTTGTTATATGCGGAGTGAATGTCATCATGGCGCTCATTATCGGTATTGGTTTGTCCGTTCTGAATATAGAAGGTATGGGTATGGAAGGTTCGCTCTTATATGGAGCGGCTTTAGCGGCAACAGGTATTTTTTTCACAGCGCTAACTGCAGTGTTTGCACAGATTTCGGAAAGTTCTCGAGGCACGACCGGATTATCCTTTACAGCGTTGGGTATTGCTTATTTCATCCGTGCAATAGGGGATGTAGGCAATGAGGGACTTTCTTGGTTTTCGCCGTTTGGTTGGGTATTGGGTGCGCAAGTATATGTGAATAATTACTGGTGGCCAATTTTACTGACGATTGGTGCCGCACTTATCTTGGTCATTGTCGCACTCTATCTGAATGCTATCCGTGATCTAGGATCGGGATTTTTATCCTCCAAACCTGGGAAAAAACATGCATCAGCCTTTTTACAAAGCCCGCTTGGGTTGACGTTAAGGCTTCAGCGTACATCGTTAATAGCCTGGGCAATTGGAATGTACGTGCTAGGCGCCTCTTATGGCTCGGTTTTAGGGGACTTGGATTCCTTCTTTGAAGATATCGACATAATGAAGGATCTTATAGCACCTGTTGAAGGGCTTTCATTAACAGAACAATTCATCCCAATGCTTATGTCCATTATGGCGATGATCTGCACAATTCCGGCTCTAATGGCCATGCTCAAGTTGATAGGGGAAGAGAGGAAGGAGCGTACGGAGCATTTACTAAGTCGGGCGGTATCCCGTTCGCGGCTGATGGGCAGCACGTTTAGCGTTGCCATTGCCGTCAGCTTTGTAATGTTGTCTCTTACAGCAATCGGTCTTTGGTCAGCAGGTGTAGTCGTTATAGACGGGGGTATCTCTTTTGGAATGATTTACGGGGCGGCAATGGTTTATCTCCCTGCGATATGGATTATGATTGGGTTTGCGGTACTTCTCATTGGGATTGCACCGAGAGTGACGAGTTTAACTTGGGTATACTTGCTCTATTCATTCATTGTTGTTTACTTAGGTGGGTTGCTTAAATTTCCGGAATGGATGGGTAATCTATCTCCATATGGTCATATTCCTCAACTTCCTGTTGAAGGTATGAATTTTATGATGTTCTTCATACTGACAGTTTTTGCGGGTGTGTTAGTGATTGTCGGCTTTATCGGGTATTCGAAACGGGATATTGAAGGCTGAGCTATATTCGTACTCTGATAAAACCAAAAGTACACCTCAAGAATATCTAAGTGATGTACTCTTGTTAATAATATGTGAAATATTATTAACAAAACATGATTTTAAGTAACCTCGTGTACATTCACTTGTCCTAAATGTTGTATAGAAGTCATCTATACAATTCTTGCCATAAAAACCTATCCGTGTTAAACTATTCTTACTATTAGTGAGCGGGGGTGAGGAATGATGTTAGACACTGTGTATGCACGTGGAAGTCTATTGGAATATTTAGCCACTTCATGTGCGATTACTCATGAAATTGCAGTCGACGGGACGAGTCTGTCCTTTTCTAGACAATTTCAGTAATCACACAGCTGTTTAGCATGCATTCCTTGCGAAAATTTTTAAGGGGAAGATCGCTTACACGCGGTCTTTTTTGTTGTCTAGACTCCAGTGCTTTTTGGGTCTACCAAGGCGCTAGCTCTTTTCGTGAGATGCTTCCAGTTGTGAAAACAGGACGAGGGGAAGCGGAAAATGATGATATGTACAGTTCAACAAATAAGCAAAATGCTCGGTGGGAATATGATTTTTGAGAATCTTTCTTTGGACATTAAAACAGGTGATAAATTAGGTGTTGTCGGACGGAACGGTAGTGGGAAAACAACGTTATTTAAGTTGATTTCGGGAGCGGAGCAACCTGACAGTGGGGCAATTCATTTTAAAAAGGGTACAAAGATAGGCTATTTAGCGCAAATCCCTTTATATGAAAAAGAAACGACCGGTTATGATGTGCTCAACAGTGCATTTGTAGAACTAAAAGAAATGCAGGCAAAAATGTCGGAGTTAGAAGCAGAGCTAGCCAATGCCGGAAACGCGGACATGGATAAGTTGCTTCGGGTATACGGAGATTTACAGGAGGAATTCGCCAATCGTGAGGGCTATGCCGTAGATTCGGAAATTGAGAAAGTCATCAATGGATTGCAATTGAAACCGTTTGTTGGACGTTCTTTTGGGCAATTGAGCGGTGGCGAACAGACGAAGATTATGCTTGGGAAGCTATTATTAACGAAACCTGATTTGTTGTTATTGGATGAACCGACGAATCATTTGGACTTATTTGCAGTTGAATGGTTGGAAGCATATTTAACGGATTACTCAGGAACAGTAGTTATTATTTCACATGACCGTTACTTCTTGGATTGTGTCGTGACGAAGGTTGCTGATCTTGAAGAAGGGGAGATTCATCTTTATTACGGGAATTATTCTGCCTTTATTCTAGAAAAAGAAGCGCGTCTCATGAGGGAATTCCAAAATTACGAAGAGCAACAAAAGAAAATTAAAAAAATGAAGGAGGCCATTAAACGGCTCCACCAATGGGCAAATGAAGCCAATCCTCCAAACCCTGGATTGCACCGACAAGCGCGCAATATGGAACGGGCGCTAGAACGGATGGAAAAAGTAAGAAAGCCACTTATCGACCCGAAGAAAATGACTTTGTCGTTTGAAGCTGCGCCACGGAGTGGTAAGGAAGTCGTTGTAATGGAAGGAATCACGAAATCATTTGGTCAACAGGAGCTATTGAAGGGTGCGGACTTCCATGTGTATTGGAAGGATCGAACAGCGATTGTAGGGCGGAATGGATGCGGGAAATCGACCGTACTGAGAATTCTTTTAGGTGAGCTTCCGATTGACACTGGAATGAGTAAAGTGGGAAGTAATGTGAAAATCGGATTCTTGTCGCAGCACTTTGAAATTTCGGATCCGAAGGCGCGTTTGATAGATGTCTTTCGGGGTGAAGTAACTATTGCCGAAGGGGAAGCCCGACATATATTAGCGAAGTTTATGTTTTACGGTCCAGATGTATTCATGCGAGTTGGCGACCTAAGCGGTGGAGAGCGCATGCGGCTTCGATTGGCACAGCTGATGTACCAGGACGTCAATTTCCTTGTGCTTGACGAGCCAACAAACCATTTGGATATTGAGTCACGTGAAGTGCTTGAAGAGGCACTGGAAGACTTTACGGGTACAATCGTTGCCGTTTCACATGATCGTTATTTCTTGAATAAATTATTCTCTCGCACAGCATGGTTGGAAGATGGACTCATGACGACATTTGAAGGACCCTATAATTGGGCACGTGAAAAGTGGCAAGAGATTCAAAGTCGCATGGTAGTCGGAGTGCCTGAACCCATTGCGGTGAAAAAGCCGAAGATAGATAAAAAGGAAAAAGAAGTAACTATAAACGTGGAACAAGAAATAGCGAGACTTGAACAAAAAATCGATTCATTGGAAAAGAAAGCGGAAGACGAATCTGATTGGATGAAATATGAATCAATCATGGCGGAAGTTACCGTGATTAAACAAGAGCTAGAGTCTTATTATGAAATATGGATGAGAGAAGTAGAATAGGTACTGAGTGTATACAGTCTGGGAGGGAGTAATCCTTTCCCAGACTTTTTCGTTCTTAAGAAAAAACTTGCATAATTCTTTCAGGCGGAGTAATATAATGACTAGATGACCGAAACGGTTTTATGGTCAATGAGATAATCCATTCAAAGTGAGGTGGAAAAATGGACCGCAGGCAAGAAATTCTCGAGGGAGCCGCGAAATCATTTTCGCTGTTCGGCTATAAAGCAACAACGATGGACCAAGTTGCGAAAATTGCGAATGTCGGCAAAGGAACAATCTATACGTTCTTCTCCAATAAAGAAGAACTGTTCAATGCCATTGTATTGAAGATGATTAACGAAATGCGTGCGGAAGCAGATGCTGTTTCTGTTGAAGGTGCACCTTTTGAACAAAATGCCCATGCTAGACTGATGCAAATGCTCAAATTCCGTGGAACGCATCAATTGTATGTGAAGTTAATAGATGAAGAAAAAGAACTGCGTACACCTGCCGTAGGTGAAGTGCTACAGGCAATTGAAAAAGAAATCGTTTTTTATGTAAAAGAGAAGATCGAAAAGGGAATTGCCAAAGGTGAAGTAAAGCCTTGCGATACAGAACTTGTCGCATATATGTTATTTAAAGCATACCTCGCACTTGTCTCAGACTGGGATAAAACCCACGATGAAGAGCTATCGGAAGAGCGTATCGCTGCGTTATTAAATGGGACCATTTTTAAAAGTCTCTTAGTTTGAGACTTTATTTTTTATTCTGAAATGACTACTTGAGGAAAGTGGTCAGCCAGTACAGGAGGAAGTAAATAGATGAAAAATTCAATGACATGGGCAGAGTGGAAACTGCTCTTACGTTCAAAAAAAATAATCGTTCCACTGATAGCTATATTGTTTATCCCTGTCCTTTATGCAGGCATGTTTTTATGGGCGTTTTGGAATCCATATGCCAATATGAGTGATTTGCCTGTTGCAATCGTCGACCTTGATAATGGAGCGGAAATGGACGGTAAACAGTTGGCCCTTGGGAAGGAACTGACCGATAAATTAATTGACAGTAAGCAGTTTGATTTTAAGAAAGTATCAAAATCAGATGCAGAAAATGGGCTCGAAAATGAAGATTATTACGTCGTAATTGAAATACCGGAAAACTTCTCCGAACATGCAACAACACTTTTGGATGATGAACCGGAAAAACTGACAATTGTCTATAAGCCAAATGAAGGGTTCAACTTCCTATCTGCTCAGATCGGAGAAACGGCAATGGATCGGATCCGTGCAGAAGTGAATGAACAAGTCGCTTCAACGTACGCGGAAAAGCTCTTTGATTCCATTACTGAAATGGGCGATGGATTCGGTGAAGCGGCGGACGGCGCCGGTGAATTACATGATGGTGCCGCAAAACTATCATCAGGTGCAGATGAATTGAAAGGGTATCTTGAAACGTTGGCAAGTAGCACGATTACACTTGCGGATGGTTCACAGAAACTTGCACAAGGAGCGAACGATGCAGCTAAAGGTGCCAATGAGTTGAATAAAGGACTCGGTACTTTATCGCAAGGGTCAAAAGATCTTCTTGCAGGTGCACAAAAGGCGTCAGCAGGAGCTGGAGGACTTAAGGATGGCATCGCTGGCTATACAGAAGGTGTCGGCCAATTGACCGCAAGTTACGGTCAAATGGGTCAGAAGGAACAAGAATTTAACGCAGCTGTTGGGACATTGAAAGAGAAATCAGGGCAATTGAATGGTGCGGCAGGTCAGCTTTCTGGTGCGGCCGGAAATTTAACTGCTGGAATTGAGGGGTTGTCTACACAGCTCGCTCCTGTTCTTGCTGAACTTTCAGAGGAACAACAAACTGCAATCAAAGAAACACTCGGCCAATTGAAACAAGGAAGCGCTGAACTTTCTGGCGGAATGAAAGAATTATCTGCTGGTACAGCTTCAATGGCGGCAGGTACCACAGATTTAAATGGCGCTGCAGGTCAACTTTCCGGCGCACATAGTCAAGGACTTGCTGGGTTAGAGAAGTTGAACGGATCTTCCCCACAACTAATTGAAGGGGCGAACGCTCTTGCGTCAGGCAACGATACACTTGCAGCTGGATTGAAACAATTTTCTGAAGGCGTCACGGCTGCACAGAAAGGGTCATCCGATCTTGCAACAGGCCTCACTTCATTAACAGAAGGAACGGGTACACTACAAACAGGAACAGAAACACTTGCATCTAAATCGCAAGAACTTGCTAAAGGATCGGCGACAATTGCTGATGGTATAGTTGAACTTGATGAAGGAACATTGACGCTGCAAGAAAAACTTGCGGAAGCAAATGGAACTGCTAGTGAAGTGAATCCGACAGACAAAACATATGGAATGGTCGGGGCACCTGTAGATGTTGAGAAAGATGGCATTAACCAAGTACCGAACTATGGTACCGGTTTTGCACCATACTTCTTGTCACTTGGATTATTTGTTGGTGCGCTTCTTCTTTCCATCGTCTTCCCGCTAGTCGAACCGGCTATTAAACCGACAGGGGCATTCGGATGGTTCACAAGTAAAGTTTCTGTGCTGGCGATCGTCGGTCTATTGCAGGCACTTATCGCAGCAGGAGTTGTGAAATTTGCACTCGGCATGGAAACAGTGAATACACCGTTATTCGTCTTGACTGCGATCATCACGAGCTACACATTCATTGCGCTTGTACAGATGTGCGTGTCCATTCTTTCAGACGCGGGACGTTTTGTAGCAATCCTTGTCCTGATCTTGCAATTGACGACAAGCGCAGGGACATTCCCGCTCGAATTAATACCGGCACCACTGCAAATTTTCAACACATTATTGCCGATGACGTATTCCGTACAAGCATTCAAAGCCGCCATCTCAACAGGCAATATGTCATTCCTTTGGATGAATAACGGTATTCTCATCGGATTCATGGTCGCGTTCCTTGCGATTACATTCGGATACTTTGCACTTCTTTACAAAAAGAGGTATTCAAAAGAAACAGTAGAAGCGTAAATTAAGTTAAAGTAGCCCCTCTAGGCGGAAGGAATTCCGTGATAGAGGGGCTTTTTGTTAGTTGCTAAAAGTTCGTAACGTTTTGGCTGAACAAGACACCATTCTGCCAAAAGTAAACAACGCATTGCGTCGACTAGACAACGCTTTGCAGAAACTAAACAACGTGCAGTAATATACCTTATAGGAATTTCTACGAATGGTTATACAATCCGTTCAAGATCCTACAAAATCGCCACCATCAACATGTATTGTCTGGCCAGTCATATAACTGGAATCACTTGAAGCGAGAAACACATAAGCCGGCGCATTTTCAGCAGGTTGGCCCCGACGTTTAACCGGTGTGTTTGCTCCATGTTCTTTGACTTTCTTTGCGTCAAACGTGGCCGGAATGAGCGGTGTCCAAATTGGACCAGGCGCAACGGCGTTGACACGTATTCCTTTTTCGGCCAAGTTTAGTGCAATAGAACGTGTAAAGGAAGTAATCGCACCTTTTGTTGCGGAATAATCGAGCAATTCTTTTGACCCATTATACGCCGTAATAGATGAGGTATTGATGATGGTATCGCCGTCAGTCATATGATTCAAAGCCGCCTTCGTCATATAAAATAAACCGAAGAAATTCGTGTCGAACGTTTCCCGAAGCTGATCGGCTGAAATCAACGAGATATCTTTTTGTGGAAACTGTTTACCGGCATTGTTGACAAGAATATTCAAACCACCGAATTCATTAACAACCTCATCCACCAATTGCTCGCAATGCTCTTCCTCACTAATATCAATTCGGATTTTCAGTGCTTTTCCACCATAGCCTTCAATGAGCTTCACCGTTTTATCTGCGTCAATATCCTCCTGTTCACTCAAATATGCAATCGCTACATTCGCACCTTCTTTTGCAAAGGCGACGGCTACTGCCCGACCGATACCGCTATCGCCGCCTGTGATTAAAGCGCTTTTTCCTGTCAATTTGCCTGAACCTTTATAATTCTCATCGTCATAAATCGGCGCCGGATTCATTTCCTCCTCTACACCAGGTTGCTGGTCCTGAGTCTGCCCTGAAACCTGATTATCAATTTTTTCGTATTTATCTTTTGGCATAATAATTCCTCCTCTGCTGATTGTCGTATAGAGGGATTATTCCCTGAATCGATTTCTATAAACACATTGTTTAACTATAAAAGAAGTGTTTCACCGGTTTTTTACCATTGAAAGAGGGAATAGGAAAATAAGAAAGAAGGTGATTTCATTGAGGAATCAAACAGTTTGGGACCGAGTTAAACTGCCGGTTGCCTCAATCAGTTGGCTCTTGTCGATACTAGCCATATTGATCATTACATACAATGCGGTACCGCTTTATTACTATTTGGCATTCGGTGTTCTAGCATTATTATTCTTCAGTGTGTCGGACAGAGCTGCATTTTTCTTTTATATCACATTAATGCTTGTGACAGTATTCTATATTCTCTTCCTAGCATTTAAAGAAGGCTGGCAACCGGGTGAACAGGCGTTGGCAATCGGTCTGCATTTCATTTTCTTGATTCATTTATTTTCGTTATATAGCTTATCGAAATATGTCTATCAGATTGGTACGGAAAATAGGTTACTAAAAAGCCGTATTGCTCAGTTAGAAGAATATATTTTGGAAGAGGGCGTTTTGACGAAGCATGAATTTGAGAAACAGGCGGTACTTATATTATCTAATATGAGCCGCCGTCAGGAAACAGGATTCTATTTAAAAGCAGATTTAATTGATATGAATCGGACGGTTCAGAAGAAAGTCATGCATACTCTAGCAAGTATGATGTATGCGGCATTTAGGAAAAACTATGATATCGTCGGTCAATATGATAATACAACACTGATAGTTCTAGTTCAGAATACTGAAGAAGAAGGCCTTGGTATTGTAAGGGGACGGCTCGAAAAACTCATGATAGAACGTCTAGAAGAGGGTACCATCGAGAAGATTAGGTGGACCGTAATAAAAATAGACGGAGATAAGACCTTGCGTGAATCGGCGGTGGTCACATGAAAGGTCGACTTTGGGTTTTAATTCTGAGTTTTTCTCTGTTTCTTACTCTGCTTGTAGTCGCGGTGATATTCAATGTTAGATTGTTACTGTTTTTTACTACAGCACTTTTTTTAGTATTGCTCCTTTATTATTCTGTTTTAACGATTGCTGGATTATATAGCCGGCTTACAAACAAAAAAATCCCAGTATTGGACTATTATCCGGGTGTAGATATTTTAATCCCAGCTCACAATGAAGGAGTTGTTATTAAGGACACAATAGAAGCGATGGTGGCAATCGATTATCCAGGTATTCTGCAAATTTATATATTGAATGACAACTCATCTGATAATACAGACGAAATCGCGGATGCGTTTGCAAATGCCTTTAAAAATGTCCACCATATAAAAGTACCTCCAGGTGAGCCACGTGGAAAATCGAGGGTACTTAATTATGGACTAAGTATTTCGGATAACAAATATTATTGTGTCTATGATGCGGACAATCAACCAGAGCGGCATGCGCTTGTAAAGTTGGTCGCAATTGCAGAGACACAGGAACGGGCAGGCGGGGCTGTCGGATATGTAAGAACGATGAATGAATCAGCCACTTGGCTTACAAGAATGATTTCTATTGAGTTTCAAGTATTTCAACTGCTCATGCAATCGGGAAGGTGGCAATTGTTCAAAACCGGATCACTTACTGGCACGAACATGCTTGTAAAGCGATCGGTCATAGAAGAGCTCGGAGGATACGATCCATACGCTATTGCGGAAGATGCAGAATTGACACTGCGTATTACACAAAAAGGGTATTATTTGCCGATTGTCCCAGAGTCAATCACATGGGAACAAGAGCCTGAAACGCTTGGTGTCTACTTGAAACAACGGACAAGATGGCTGCAAGGGAACTTGTATATTGTAGAAAAAACACTAATAGAACCAGGTTATTTCAAAGGCAAGCTGCTCGTCCATTCCATTCATCAGCTGCTTGTTTACGTCGTTTTTTGGTTTTTTCTAGTGTTTTCCTATATATGGTTTGTGCTGGGAATCCTTGATGTCTTTTTTATCGAATACACCTATCCGCTCTTATTCATCTGGTATCTTGCCTATATTGTGTATACAGCGCAGTTATTTGCAGCACAGGCGAGTCAAAGAACCTTTTCACCAGTTAATATTTTTGTCAGTGTCATTATGTACTTTACGTACGCACAGCTATTTTCCTATTTGTTCGTGCGCAGTTTAATTTTTTATATAAAGGCTAAGAAAAACCGCCAAACAATTGGCTGGGATAAAACAGAGAGATTTAAGTCAAAATAAAACGAGTTACTTGGGCAGTCGATGTCCAAGTAACTCGTTTTATATTATAAAAGTCCAATCCATTTCCAATACGTAGCACTAAACAGCAGGATGAGTAAATACCCGATAACCGTTAGAGCTATACCTGATTTCAAGAAATCCTTTACCGTGAATGAACCGGTACCGTAAGCGAGCATGTTTTGCGGTGCGCTGACTGGAAGAAGGAACCCAAAACTGATAACGAATTGTTGGATCAAGACAAATCCGACACTGTTCGCATCCAAGGAAATCGTCGTGGTAAGCGCGATGAAAATCGGGATAAGTGCCGATGATAAGCTCGTCGCACTGGCGAATCCGAGGTGAATGAGAATGTTGAATAACGACAGCAAGGCAATCGTTGCAAGAAGCGGCATATTGTCAAGACCCATTGCACCGAACACTCTATTGGACAGCCACTGAGCGCCTCCTGTATCTAAGAGGACGGTACCAAGTGCAATCCCCACAGCGAAGACGATGATCGTGCCCCATGGAATAAGTTTTTCAACCGTTTTCCAGTCAAATACGCCGATTCTTGGGGCGAGCAGAATCGCAATCGCGACAAGAGTCACTGTCGTCGTATCAAACGGGTGGAGTACTTCTTCTGTTGACCAGAAGAACAGCAGTGCTAGTGCGACAACAATTAATCTTTTTTCTGACGATTTCATCGGACCAAGTTCTTTTAGCTGACCTTGGATCAATTCTTTCCCGCCTTCGACAACCTGTGTTTCCGGCTTAATCAGCTTAATCATTATGAAATACAAAGCAATAGACATAAGGATTGCCCACGGAGCTGCATACAAGAACCAAGCTCCCCAAGAGACGGATACACCCATTTCCTTTTCAATGAAACCGAGCGCAACCATATTTTGTGCGGCTCCGGTTTTGATTCCTATATTCCAGATTGAGACGGATTGAACAGCAGTGATGACCAGAAGTGCACCAAGCCGACTATTATGAGGTAGTCCGAACGCTGCAACCATTCCGAGTAGAATCGGAACAACTGCGCCCGCACGTGCTGTTGCACTTGGTACGAAGAACGCAAGTACAATGGATACAATTATGGCGCCGAAAACGATAGCCCCTGTTTTAACCCCGACTTTTGATAGGATATAGAGCGCCAACCGTTTGTGAAGATTTGTCGCTTGCATTGCTGCGGCTAAAAATAGAGCGGCAGCAACAAGAGCAACTGCCGAATTGGAGAATCCGCCAAGGGCCATTTGAAGAGCGGATTTTGTGCCTAGCATGACATCGGGATTTGCCATATCCGGCGCAAGGCCGAGCGTAACCGCAAGTAGACTGATAATCATTGCTGAACTTACCGGATATGCCACTGCTTCCGTCATCCAAAGAATGACGGCAAATGCCAAAATAGCGAGTGCACGTTGCCCCATTACAGGCAAGTCGCCAGAATTAGGAAGAAGCATGATGACAATCATGACGGTGAATGCAAGGGCAATCCAATACGGTTTTAAATTTCGTTTTGGCTTAGTAATATTTTCTGTGCTTTCCAAATGTATTCGACCCTTTCTTATTTAAATATAGCTACACTTTTAGGTTACCCAACAAACGCAGGCATTGAAACTAATAGACTTAATAATCTAAAGCAATTCGATGGAACTTGTGAACTTAAGCTGTAAAACGTAAATATATGAGTTTTTGTAAGGGTTTTTTCATTTTCGACTTGCATTATTGAATCTCTCTGTGTAATATTTAAAACGTAATCATTACGATTTAGGAAAAGAGGACAGTCCATTATGAATGAAATAAAAAAAGTTCCAGTCACGGTGTTGAGTGGTTATTTAGGAGCGGGTAAAACAACCGTTTTAAATCATCTTCTTGCAAATCGCGAAGGACTACGAATTGCAGTTATCGTCAATGACATGAGTGAAATCAATATTGATTCGGCTTTAATACAAAACAACGGTTTTTCACGTACGGAAGAAAAACTTATTGAACTGTCGAATGGCTGTATATGCTGCACATTACGTGAAGATTTAATGATAGAAGTGGAAAAACTTGTGGCTGAAGGTAATATTGACTATATCATCATTGAATCGACGGGTATTTCCGAACCAATTCCCGTGGCACAAACGTTTACGTACATTGATGAAGAAGTGGGAATCGATTTATCCAAAGTATGTCGACTCGACAGTATGGTGACAGTTGTGGACGCGTTCCGTTTCTGGAAGGACTATGAAAGCGGGGAAACGTTGCTCGATCGCAAGCAAACCGATGATGAAAACGATCATCGAGATATAGCAGATCTATTGGTAGATCAACTTGAATTCGCTAATATATTATTGGTAAATAAATTGGATCTTATTAATGAAGATTATAAAGAGCCATTTTTTGCTTTTCTTAAGAAGGTGAACCCAGACGCAGAGATCATACCGATTGAATTCGGTCGTGTGGATCCTGTGAAGATTTTGAACCGTCAGTTATTTGATTTCGACAAATCGAGTCAAGGGGCGGGGTGGATAAAGGAATTAAACGAGGAACATGTACCGGAAACCGATGAATACGGCATTACATCTTTTGTGTACAGGAGAAGTCGTCCATTCCATCCGGAGAGATGGCATGAATGGCTGACAGGGTTCCCACAAGAAATAGTTCGTTCGAAAGGTTTTTTCTGGTTAGCAACGCGCCCGGATATGGCAGGATTGCTATCGCAGGCTGGTTCTTCAATTATATTCCAAGGGGCAGGTCAGTGGATTGCAGCACTTCCGAAGGCACAACAAAAGTTAGTTTTCGCCGACGACCCGGAATTGTTGGAACGTTGGGATGACAAGCATGGTGATCGTCAAACGGAACTGGTTTTCATCGGACTTGATATGGACAGAGAAGAGATTGAAGAGGATCTAGATGATTGCTTGTTGACAGAAGAGGAAATGGCGATGGATTGGTCTGGATTTGCAGATCCGCTACCGATATTCGTGGCGGCTGAATAAGGGGAATAATCCGTTCATGGGGTTATATGATCGGTCGAGCGTGGGCTATGATTGGTCCGTGAGGTTATATGATCGGTCGAGCGAAGGTTATGATCGGTTCGTGAGATTATTTGATTGGTCGAGCGAAGGTTATGATCGGTTCGTGAGGTTATATGATTGGTAGAGCGAAGGTTATGATCGGCTCGTGGGGTTATATGATTGGTAGTGCGAAAGTTATGATCGGTTCGTAAGGTTATATGATCGGTCGACCGTGAGCTATGTTCTACCATCCCCCTTATCTCTAATCCTTCCTAAGTTCATACTTTGCTACTCATTCAATCGATTGTTTGTAGCGTATTGTTATAAAAAACTGGAACTATACATGTTGAACTTATGATTCTGTCTACTCACCAGCGAAGGCGACTACTGGGGTAGCCGAAGCAATAAGACAGACAGTGGGTTTTCGTCTGGCTTATTGCGGGAGGCATCCCCTAGCGCCAAGCGTTCTTAGCAGGATTCTTTAATTCAACATATATAATAAAAATTTTCAGTTTAGTGAAACGAAATCGCCCTATCAGAGTCTAATGGTGTAACAAACCAAAAGGAAAGGGTTGGTCAAATTGAGAAAAAAGGTTAGTTGGCTTTTTATTACGGCATTCATTACAGTAGTTGCAATATCTTTCGCGTTTTTCATCGACAAAGTGACTGTTACGGCATCCAATATTGCGCTTTCCAATCAAGGATGGCACGCAAGCTTCTCCACGCCGTTGAAAAAGGAGGCAATAGGATCAGATGATTTGTATATAACTGATCGAAATGGAAAGCATGTAACTGCCGAAGTTACGCTTGAAAACGCTGGTAAGACCCTATATGTAAAGGGCCTTGCACCAGGGGCATATACACTTCACGTCCAGAAAAATGCGTTTAACGGCAAGGTCTTAAAATCGTTGCCAATCGATGAAATCAAATTTACTATCCACGAAACGATAGAATCCATCGCATCAGTAAAAGAGTTGGAAGCCTATTTTGAACGGGCGAAGTCCATACAACAATCAAATCCTACCGTAACAGAAGAAAGAGAAGATTCAGCAACGTCAAATACTGCAACATTAGAATCTGCTAAAAGTAGTAGTTCAGATCATTCGACAACGAACAATCAAGTAGAAGGAGTCGATGAAGCTGATAGCGTAAAGACAGACGGTAACTATATATATACTGTAATGGGCAATAACAAAGTCACCATTACCGATATCCGCGACCCGAAGAAAATCCGAAAAGCTTCGGAGATTAAAATGGAAGAAGAATTTTATCCGTCCCAGTTATTTCTCCACGGCGATACGCTCATTGTCCTTGGTGAGAAATATGAACCTTACAACAACGATGAGGACACGAACGAGGCAAGGATCAGCAGGCCAATGAATGGAATGACTACGGTTCGAATGTATAATGTGTTGAATCCAAATACGCCTAAACTTATTCGAGAAATCGGAGCGGAAGGCTATCTAAACGGCGCACGGAAAACAGGAGATATGCTGTATTTTGTAACGAATGTACAGCCGAACTTCTGGATCATGAATGAAATCGACGGAGACACGCTTCGTCCCCGCGTATATGATTCCATAGTAGGCGATGATCCCGAACTGATTGACTACAAGGACATCGCGATTCTACCGGGTGCGATGGAACCGACGTATTCCGTCATTACAGCCATCGACCTTTCATCGCTAGTAGAAGGTAAAGTTGTGACAAAAGGCTATCTCGGTGGAAGTGAGCAGCTTTACATGTCCGAAGACAATTTATATCTCACAGCGACAATTTACGAAACGAACGCCTCCACATCGAATAAAATGATCTGGAACCCTGGCACTGCAAACAGTGAGTTATTCAAGTTTACATTGAACAAGACAACTGTCACATTCCAAAATTCAGCCACACTGAAAGGGCATTTACTTAACCAGTTTTCAATGGATGAACATAATGGTTATTTCCGTGCCGTCACGACGGAAGGGAATATGTGGGATGATAAAAAACCATCTAAAAACCATCTCTTCATTTTGGATGAAAACCTTAATACCACAGGATCCGTCGAGGGTCTTGCGAAAGGCGAACGCATCTACTCTGCACGATTCATGGGGGATAAGGCTTATATGGTAACGTTCCGGGAAACGGATCCACTGTTTGTCATTGATGTGGCCGATCCGACTGCCCCAAAAGTGCTTGGCGAGCTGAAGATTCCTGGCTTTAGCAATTACTTGCATCCGCTTGACGAAAACCATCTCATTGGCTTTGGTTATGAAACGGTTGCTGAGAAAAATCCACAAGGGGGTGAGCCACTTATTTTGACGATGGGTATGAAAGTTTCCCTATTTGATGTGACTGATTTCAATAACCCAAAAGAGAAGGACACTGAAATCATTGGTGGTCGTGGAACATACTCGCAAATTCAATATGATCACAAGGCATTGTTCCAACATGAAGGACGAAATTTATACGGTTTCCCGGTATCGATTTACGATGAAATCGGGAAAGACCATAACATTGACTTTCAAAGTTCCGGCGCACTTGTTTACGAAATTACTCCGGAACATGGTATCGTCCTAAAAGGGGATTTACTGAAAGTGAAAAGCCGCGGAGAGCAATACGGGGATTGGGAGAAAGAAATCCAACGTATGCTGTACAGCAAAGACATCTTGTATACAGTTTCAATGAAGGAAATCAATAATTACTCGCTTGATACGTACGCACCAATCGGTAGCTTGCAAATTGACTGAATAGGATTCAAAGTTGAAAGATCCGGACTTCACGCCGGATCTTTTTCTTATGAAGAAAGTTAGGAAATCGCTTTGTTCATTGTCATTTGTCTTCAGCTTCGATAAGATTATTTAATGGAGAGGAATTGGGCTATATTTCTCATATATGTTGAAGTATTGAATACGGTATATTTACTAGCTCAGGCGCCTTACAGGGGTAGCCGAAGCGTTATTCAATGGAATTTATGCCACTTGAGTTAGGAGGATTGAATATGTCAATAGTGGACAAAGAGACAGCAATCGATTGTTGTCTGCTCGCGGGACGTCTTATGATGGAAGCTGGAGCTGAGACGTACCGTGTAGAAGATACAATGGCACGAATGGCTGAAACACAGCAGTTGTCAGCCACTCATAGTTTCGTTACGCCGACAGGTATTATTTTTTCACCAGGTAGTCCGCATCATACGAAGCTGATTCGGATAAAGGACCGAACGACGGACCTTGAAAAAGTTGCACTCGTTAATGACGTTTCACGTAAGCTATCTGCAAATGAATATACACTTGAAGAAGCGTATACTAAGCTCCAAGAAATCGAAAAAACAAATGTAATGTTTCCGCTTTGGCTACAAATTATCGCAGCAGCTGTCGCTAGTGGATCCTTTCTAATCTTGTACGGCGGTCTTTGGACAGATGTCCCCGCCGCTATCTTTGCGGGAGGTGTTGGATACGTCATAGTGACAAAAATACATGAGTTGACAAGGGTGAAGTTTTTTGCGGAATTCGTTGGCTCATTATTTATAGGGCTTATCGGATTTGCAGCGGTGCAAACTGGACTAGGATTGGAACTCGATAAAATTATCATTGGGTCGGTCATGCCGCTCGTTCCAGGCCTACTCATTACGAATGCAGTGCGCGATCTGATGGCGGGTCATTTTATGTCGGGATTGTCAAAAGGGGCGGAAGCATTTCTGACGGCATTTGCAATCGGAGCTGGCGTAGCACTTGTTTTATCTTTCTGAATGGAAAAGGGGTTTGAGTTTTGACGTGGATTGTACAAGCAATTCTTAGTTTCCTTGCTGCAACAGGGTTTGGAATTATATTTAATGCCCCACGTAGAATGTTGTTTTATTGCGGTTTTGTAGGGATGACGGGTTGGCTTATTTATAGCCTGTTTAATGGAATATCGGGAGATCCTATGCAGGCTTCATTCCTGGGCGCGTTCATGGTTGCACTCGTTGCCCATATTTTTGCTAAGCGTTTTCGTACGCCAATGATCATATTCAGTGTCGCTGGAATCATTCCGCTCGTGCCGGGGGGAATGGCTTATAATGCGATGCGGCATATCGTTGAAAAAGATTATTTAACGGCAATCTCATTTGCATCGGGTGCATTTATGGTATCGGGTGCGATTGCCATGGGACTAGTTTTTGCGGAAGTAATTATTCAGCTTATTTTCCGGTCCGGTATCGGAAGGAAAAGAGTGAAAAAAATATGAAAAACGGAGTATTCTCCTTATGAGAGATACTCCGTTATATTATTTTATATCCTTAAATTGGATGTCGTTAGAGGGTATCGGCATGCCGATATAATGACCTTGTACGGCATCTGCGCCCATTTTTTCGAGAAGCTTGTACTGCTCCTTTGTTTCAACGCCTTCTGCAATGATGTATAATCCCATCGATTTGCAGAAACGTATCATCCCTTCGACGAGTTTCTGCGTTTTTGGCTGTGTCGTCAAGGAGTCAATAAATACCTTATCAATTTTTACTTTCGTAATCGGTAGATGCTGCATATACCTGAATGATGCATAACCAGTACCGAAATCATCTAGTGCGAACTCGACCCCGGCGTCTTGAAGTTCTTTCATCTGAAGGACGATTGAGTTTTCCTCTTCAGCTTGAAAAGCGAATTTCTCAGTTATTTCAAATTGAATGCAACTTGGGGGGCACTTCGTCTTATTAAGGATGTCTATCACTTTGTTTTTCATTTGTGCATTACTGAACTCGCGAACGGAAGTGTTTACTGAAATATCTACATGACGGCCTTGTTCATTCCACCGTGCGGCGAGGGTCGCAGCTTCCTCAAGTACGAAAGCTCCAATATCGTGAATGAGACCGTTCTCTTCCGCGATTGGGATAAGCTCGTCAGGCGTAATAGTGCCAAGATCTTCATCCTCCCACCGAACGAGGGCTTCGTAAAGTGTCACTTCTCCAGACGCAAGATCGAATTGTGGTTGGTAGACTACTTTAAAACTTTGGTGATTTAGGGCAGATAACATTTTTTGGTCGATAATTGCCCGCCGATTTAGCACTTTATGTGAAGCTGCTGAAAGTGAAGAAATCTTACCGCCACCATTATTGATAACATCTTTTGTAGCGGCCAATGCGGCTTTCATAAGATGGTTATAGGTTTTTTGGTCTTCAGGATAGCGGACGACGCCACCGCTAATGGATAACGGAATGGCAATATTATTGATATAAATCGGTTGCTGTTCAAGGAATAGTAGAAAGCCTCGCACATACCAATCACCGAAGGCGGTAAGAACGATAAATTCATTTGCACCGACTCTGGCTATTGGATTATCTTGGAAGTATCGCTTAAGTCTATTTGAAAATGATTTAATAAGTTCTATCTTTGACTCGGATGATTGAAGGTCTTTCAATGTATAATAGTGATCAATGGTTATGAAGACAAATGAGAAACTTTTTGCCTCTTCAATAATTTCTGTCACGGTCGTTTCAAGTTTATAACGACTCATTAGCCCGGTCTCGTAGTCAATGAATGCAATTTGTTGTAGCTGGTCCCGTAACTGTACGTCTTCAGTGATATCCAATTCAAGAAAAGTAACGGAAAACGGTTTATCATGTGACGGCATGCTGGGAATAGCAATCATATTCACGAAATATGGCTTACCCAAACGTGTTATTTTTTCAATCATACCGAACCATGTTTTCCCGGCCGTTATACTTTTCCAGATGGCATGTGCCTGACTTTGACCTTCAACAGTTTCCGGGAACATTTGCCACAAAGTTATTCCGAGCACCCGCCTTGGTGTCCATTTACTTGTTTCCAAAAAGTTTTTGTTTGCGTAAATAATTGAACCTTCACTATTTGCTCGGGTTACCATATAAAATTGTTCAAGACTATTCATTATGTCCGGCAGTTCCGGCACGAATTGTCCATAATCTGGCTTCATATAAATGTCCCCTTCCGGATATGGATGATACTACTATTATAGGGAAGTTCTCGTGTCTGTACATCATGAAAGTGATAAATCATTAATTAATTAGCCATATTAGCAGTTTAATAGTCAAATTAGGAGGTGGAAAGACATGGATAGATTAAAAGGCATTGCCCTAATTGTTTCAGGTGCGGTACTTTGGGGGGCAACGGGTCCTATGATGGAATGGATGTTGCTACACAGTGAGATGTCAGTTTCCTTCATGCTGACAGTTCGCCTCCTACTCGCAGGCTCATTTTTACTAGCTATGCTGAAGATGCAGGGGAAGCGCATCACTCTTCCATGGCGACAAAAAGTATGGGCACGCCAACTTCTTCTTTTCGGAGTATTTGGCATGCTCGGGGTCCAATACACATTTGCCGCGTCCATTAATACGAGTAATGCAGTAATTGCGACATTATTTCAGTTCTTGGCACCGATTTTTATTATCATATTTGTAACAGCGTCACAAAAGACCTGGCCACCGATCGTGCAGGTGCTTGGAATGTTCGTGACATTAGTAGGATTACTCCTCCTATTGACTGACGGATCGTTTGCTGGTTTTGCAATGAGTAAAGTTGCTGTTTTTTGGGGACTTGCGCTTGGTTTTGCCTTCTCGTTTTACACGTTATATCCCGTCCGGCTGATGCAGGAATGGGGGGTTTTGCTATCCATTGGCTGGGGGATGATTATAGGGGGAATAACGCTTTTCGTTTTGAATCCATTGACAGTTGTGACTCACTTGGACTATTTAGCAGATTGGACTATAGCGGGCATGCTCCTCCTCGTCATTATCGTAGGAACCGTTGCCTTTATTTTATTCATGAGTAGCATGAAATACATATCACCAGTGGAAGTGAGCATATTGTCGAGCTTTGAACCACTGACAGCAATGGTTATTTCCGTTATCTGGTTCGGTCAGGTACTTGGCATGTGGCAATTGACAGGGGCGATCATTATGCTTATCGGGGTGACTTGGCTGTCGGTTGCGGGTAGTAGGGCAAAAACATAGAATAGTAGAAGGACCGGTTCCCGTTGGGGGGCCGGTCTATTGTTATTGGTTTCTTAGATATATGCAAAGACCGCGGACTCTTCGTTGTCCGAGTTTGCAATTAGAAAGCCGAAGTTGCAATTAGATTTCGAAGGTTGCAATTAGAGCATCCAAGTTGCAATTAGAAAATTGGAGTTGCAGTTAGGGTGTCCAGGTTGCAATTACAGTTATTAAGGAGAATTCCCTGCTTAGATTGAAGCAAGGACCTTTGAAAAACTGTTAATCATACTTATGAGGAGATCAATTTTAAGATAACCTACAATTCAGTCGAATTGGCTATACACAATTGGGTCGCTGTGTCATAATAAGTTCTATCGAGAAGTAATTCGTGAAACGAAAGAGTTTTTGGGGGTCAAAAAGATGAAAACAGTTTTTTCATATGCCTGGCCATATAAATGGCCAATCGTTATTGCGTTATTTCTTATGTTACTGGAATTATCTGTAGAGCTAATTCAGCCGTTGCTCATCGCTAAAATTATCGACGATGGCATTATGGCTGGAAATGAGGCTGTTATTTGGACGTGGGGAAGCGTGATGATGGCGCTGGCGTTTGTGGCTTTTTTTTCGGGGGTCATTAATTCATTCTTTGCTGCACATGCGGCGCAAAGTTTTGGATTTGATCTACGACAGGCATTGTTTCGTCAAGTACAAGCGTTTACCATGGCGACATTTCTTCGGTTCCCGACATCGGGACTCATCACACGGTTGACGAGTGACGTCACGATGGCTCAAAACGTCCTATTTATGGGACTTCGGATTATGATGCGTGCACCATTACTCGTAATTGGAAGTTTAATTATGGCTTTTTTCGTCAATGTGAAACTAGCATTATTTCTTGTAGTTGGGGCTCCGTTTCTGCTGATCTTTCTTTATTTCATGGCGAAAAAAGGGGTCAGTTATTTTTCGCATGTCCAGCACAGGCTTGACCGAGTAAACCGTGTTATCCAAGAAAATTTACAGGCTGTACGACTTATTAAAGCGTTTTTACGTGGGGCTTATGAAGCGAGTCGCTTCTCAAAAGTATCTGATCTGTTAAGAAAAGATACGGTAAAAGCGATGCGGATGATGGAACTAATCTTGCCAATCCTGTTGTTTGTTATGAACGCCAGTTTGATGGCTGTACTATGGTTCGGAGCTATTGAAGTGCGTGATGGCGGCGCGCAGGTGGGGGAACTAGTAGCGATTGTTAACTATGCAATGCGCATGACAGGTGCGTTCTCGATGTTCTCATTCATCATTGTGGCATTCTCGCGTGCAAAAGCATCTTCTGAACGGATGGAAGAAGTTCTGCTTGCGAATGAAGACTTGGAAATCCATAGTTCGGAAAGTACAGGACTGTTACGCAATGAAGGTGATTTGAAATTCGACAACGTGTCGTTCATATATCCAGGTAAGCTGGAACCGATTTTAGATAACGTGTCATTCCATGTTTCACCGGGAGAAAAGCTCGCCATTATGGGGGCAACAGGGTCTGGAAAATCTACATTACTCAATCTTATTCCACGTATTTTTGAAAAAACACAAGGGAAGATCTATGTTAGTGGAACAGAAGTAGAGGATTGGCCGTTGAAAGATTTGAGGGATACGATTGGACTCGTACCGCAGCAATCGATTTTATTTACAGGGTCGATTTTGGATAACTTATCGTGGGGCGATATGGAGGCGGATGTCGACGAACTGGAAGAGGCGGCTAAAAAAGCACAAATCCATGAATCGATTGATCTGTTCCCGTTAAAGTATGGCACAAGGGTCGGACAGAAAGGCGTCAACTTATCGGGTGGTCAGAAACAACGATTATCCATTGCAAGGGCGCTCGTTCGGAAACCATCTATCTTGATTCTCGATGACAGCACAAGTGCACTTGACGTGAAAACGGAAACGGCGCTATGGGATGCGCTTGAAGGGGAAGAAGCGACGATGCTCGTTGTCACACAGAAAATCCGAACCGCACAAGGGGCTGATAAAATCCTCCTTTTAGATGAAGGACAAGTCGTCGGCTATGGAACACATGACGACTTGATGGAGCAGTCCGCACTGTATCAGAAAATTGCGGAATCCCAATCCGATGAGGAGGTGGCAGCCGATGTTACGCGCAATTCGTAAACCGTTCGGCTACGAGCCGATTCTATCGAAGGAAGATATTAATGGTACTGGGAAGAAGAAAAAAGAACGTGCGAGTAACTGGAAATCAGTTCTTTTCCGGATTTGGCAACTTGTCGATGAACAGCGGGGGCTACTCATTGCTGTGCTCACGCTTGTTTTTGTCAGTTCAGTCCTGGCGCTGCTTGGGCCATTGATGATTGGTAAAATTATTGACCATTATATTATTCCGATGAAGTTCGCGGGTTTAGGCGGCAGTATCGGGTGGCTTATCACTATCTATGTAGGCTTATCACTAGCGATGTATTTTCAAAACTATTGGATGGTTGGCGTCGCACAACAAACCGTTTTTCGTTTACGGACGAGTTTGTTTGCTCATCTTCAAAAGCTGCCAGTCACATTTTTTGATAAACGGCAGCACGGTGAACTGATGAGCCGAATTACCAATGATATTGAAAACGTTAGCCAAACACTGAACTCGTCTTTCATCCAAGTATTTTCGAGCATCTTGACACTAACCGGGACGCTTGGGGTCATGCTTTACTTAAGCCCGTTATTGACACTACTCACGATGATCATTGTTCCAGTGATGTTCGTAGCGATTCGGTGGATTACGCGCCGTACGGGACCTTTATTTAAAGAACAGCAGCAAGCAGTGGGCGAGTTAAACGGCATGATTGAAGAAACGATTTCTGGCCAGCGCATTGTCAAAGCATTCTCGCAGGAAGAACGTGTAATGGAAGAGTTTGCGCAGAAGAGTGAGCGACTTCGACGAACGGGTTTTTGGGCGTTGACCTACTCAGGTTTTATCCCCAAAGTAATGAATCTGTTGAACAACGCGAGTTTTGCGGTTATTGCAGGGGTGGGTGGATTGCTTGCGTTAAGAGGGGACGGTGTTATAACGGTGGGGACAATCGTCATTTTCTCTGAATTTGCACGGCAGTTCACACGTCCACTTAATGATCTTGCAAACCAATTTAACACAGTGCTATCGGCAATAGCTGGAGCAGAGCGAGTCTTTAAGATTATGGATGAACCAGTCGAGAAGGATGAAGCGACGGAATATACGGATATGATCCTCAAGGGGAACGTTGAGTTCCGAGATGTTTCCTTTGGTTATGCAGTCGAAACCGATGGCTATACAATTGACAATTTATCATTTCGTGTGAAGGTGGGGGAAACAGCGGCATTTGTCGGGGCCACGGGCGCAGGGAAGACCACAATTATGCAGTTGCTTGCTAGGTTCTATGAAGTTGATAAAGGAGTAATCTATATCGACGGTATCCCGATTAGCAAGTTGCCGCGGCAAACGCTTCGTAGCCAAACGGCATTTGTCTTGCAAGATCCATTTCTGTTCGAAGCAACAGTCCTTGAAAATATTCGTTATGGAAAACTTGATGCGACAGATGAAGAAGTCATTCAGGCGGCAAAACAGGCCAATGCGCATAGTTTCATTAGTCGGCTGGAAGATGGCTATGAGACTATATTGACGGCAGATGGCGGCGAGATCTCACAAGGGCAGAAGCAGTTGCTGTCAATTGCAAGAGCACTCGTTGCAGATCCAGTACTACTCCTTCTTGATGAAGCCACAAGTAGTATCGATACAGTTACAGAGCTAGAAATCCAAGAAGCACTCGATCGCCTTATGGAAGGCAGAACTAGTTTTGTTATTGCGCATAGACTGAATACCGTACGGAAAGCCGATACCGTTTATGTCATGGAGCAAGGGAAACTGATAGAATCCGGAAGCCAAGAAGAATTGATTGAACAACAAGGTGTATTTTACAACATGTTGCTAGAATCGAAAGTATAGAAAAGCGCAAGCGGCCTGCATAAGGCGTGCCGGCGGAGCGGCGTACTTTGCCGCATATCTGGAACGACTTATGACCCGAGCGTTTGGCCGCTGTAGTCTGGACAGTATAGAAAAGCGCAAGCGCCTGTGTAGCTCGTGAAGGAAAAAGGGAAAGACCCGGAAGCCGCCCTTTGGCTTATGGGTCTTTCATCTTTTCCACAGCGAGCTAGGCGCTGTAGTCTGGACAGTCTAGAAAAGCGGAAGCGGCACAAAATAAGGCTACAAGGACATTATATCCTTGTAGCCTTTTATTATTTTACGTCTTCAATATCGAGCAACGTACCATCGTCAAAATCAACATCAAGGTCAAACTTTGAGTAAGTATCCAAACCATACCATTGGAGAATCTTATCAATCACTTCTTGTTGGGGTGTATCTTTTGTGATACGAATTTCTATAAACATTTTACTAAGCTCATCCATCGCTTTATTATCTTTTAGTTTGATATTCTTCAGTTTATTTTCATAATCTGCATCTGCTTTTTCGGTCACATCGTAATCAGCATCAATTGCATCTTTACCATCGACATCGATTTCAAGATCGAATGACGAAAAACCGAATCCATTACCGGTTTCGATGGATCCGCCAGCTTTCTCATCTTCATTAATAATAATTGCTTCTTCACGGTTTGGCTTATCTGCATTTTTCCCGAAGTTGCCGCATCCGCCCATCAGCAATGCACCTGTAATTACGATTGTACCTACAGCATTCAATTTTCTCAAAATACTCACTGCCTTTCGGATTCATTGTCTTATCTATTATTTTGCCTTAAAATCCACTTTCTAAACAAAATACTTGTACAAATAAGAAAAGCGTAAGCGCAGGAGGGCGTTAAACTAAAGGAAGGTAGTTTAAATTAGTGTTTCCCTGTTGCAGAGAGTGGGGATGTAGTTCAATCCCTACCCACTGCTCCAGGTGAAATACAATTTTACTTTTTTATCGTATAAAAAAACCGGCATTTAAGCCGGCTAGTAAAAGTAATGTATAATGTGCGAATATAATTGTGTTAGTTACCATTTCGCGATATGTTCTTCCGAAGTGCCAAGCATGTTGCGGATTTGTAGGGTGGAGCCGTCATGTAAGCGTACTGTTCCGTTGAAGTAACCGACAACTTGATGGACCTCCGTGCGTACTAACCGGACATTCGTCATGGAAACACGTTCAAAAAAAGGTGTAAATGTTATGTTGACTGTATCTGAAAACTTCGTTCGAATTTTCCAAGGCATCATGAAGTTTTTATTATCATATGTAAATAGAACATCCTCATGAATTTTAGTCATCAAACCATCAACAAACACCGCGTTTTCAGTCATGCCTGTCCCATCCGTCCATTTACCACCGAAATTAAGTCCAATGCGACGACCACCAAGACGCTGAGATGCCATCGCCCAGTTCCATTCTGCTTTTCGCGGCCAGATTCCTCTGCCGTAATCGAGAACAGCAAAACTATAATCTGGATTGAAATCGTACCGTTTGTCCCCGATTTTAACGAACCCGGATGTTGGTAATGAATGATGCTTAGCTGTGAACTGGAAAACGTCCCTGCTCCTAGGTATAACAACATTCAATGATTCATCGTTAATTGGATGACCAATATGGAAATCTGCATGTAGTACTTCATTATCAAAGTCTGGGATTGTCACGGACAGATGGGTTTCGCCTTGAATATGTATGATCTGGACAGTTAGATTATCATTCACGAATTTAACGCCATCCAACACGTTTTCAGGCATCTTCACATTGCGCCCAATTGGAATCGTTATTTGCTTTTCATAAAATCGCTGCGTTTCATAATTTAAAATATAGACAAAGCAGACAGCTGCATAATCAAGATGGCTAATCGTTGCGGAAAATAACAAATCTTCCCCGTACACACACCAATAATTCCACTTCTTCTTCCGCATGAAGTGGTTCTTGAGATTGCTCTGGATGAAAGGCTGACGTGCGAAGCCGATTGCTTCTGGATTCAATAACCCTTTGTTGTCACATAACGCAACGGGTTCGGTAATTTCTCTTTCTGCATGCTGCATATAGACTTCCCCCTGCCTATTGTCTTTTTCAAATCATCTTGCTATACTTCTTATTGTATCAAAGATACGGGGCATTAGCTCAGCTGGGAGAGTGTCACGCTGGCAGTGTGAAGGTCAGGGGTTCGAGCCCCCTATGCTCCATATAGGTTTAGAAGGGTGTCCAGTATAACTGGGCCCTTTTTTTGTTCGAAAATAGTCTTTCGTGCTGCGAGTAGTAAAATGGGAATCCATACATAATTAATCCAACGATAAATACTGTTAGCTCCAAATCTTGTTCTGTGAGAACGAGGTTAGGAGCTAACAGTATTTTTAAAATTCATGATAAAATAAAAATAAACGCACGATTATATCATATTTGCTAACTTTATATATTGAACCACGTCTGTTGATTATCCACTTTCTTACATGAGCTACCTGTAAGAAAAGCATACAGCCTACACTTGTACATTTTCGGCGCGTTTTGGACGAAATAATCACTTTGTTCTTGATTATTGGAACAGAAAAAGTGAAGAGGAGAAAAACGGATGGAATTATTAACGATTATCTTAATGTTGCTAGTCTTATTGCTTGTTACAAACGTTATTGGGAATTACGTGACACTATTACCAACTGCATTAATCCAAATTATTGTGGGGCTTATTTTTGCTTTAGCTGTTAAAGATTTTACAATTGAAGTGGAGACAGAATGGTTTCTTCTACTGTTTATAGCACCACTTTTATACAATGAAGGCGCTCATTTTCCGCGAGAGGAATTATGGAAAATGCGTGCGTCAATTTTTGGGAATGCTATTATTTTAGTACTTCTAACTACGATACTTGGTGGAATATTTGTCCATTGGATGATTCCAGCAATTCCTTTAGCAGCTGCATTTGCGCTCGCAGCAATTCTATCACCGACGGATCCAGTTGCTGTAAATGGCATTGCGAAACGTATTCAAATTCCAACTCATATTATGAATTTAGTGCGTGGGGAATCTTTAATCAATGATGCTTCAGGACTTGTTGCATTTAATTATGCTGTTTTAGCGGTGGTAACCGGTTATTTTTCAGTTCAAAAGGCTACAGGAGACTTCTTATATATGTTTATCGTTGGGGCATTGCTTGGTATCGGGCTTGGACTTTCGATTAATTTGCTTCGCTACGTTCTACGTAGAGGGGGATTTGTCGACGTAGTATTCCATTCGCTATTACAAGTTTTAACGCCATTTATTATTTTCTTTATAGCAGAGGAAATGTTCCATGCATCAGGTGTTATAGCGGTTGTAGCAGCGGGGATTATCCATGCGCTTGTAAGAGAGCGTACAGAAAACTTTAGAGCGCAGGAGCAAGTGTTGACGGATAACCTGTGGTCAATTATCGCATTTGTATTAAACGGTTTAATTTTCTTACTGTTAGGTTTAACACTCCCATCTGCAATGCGTTCATTACTGGAAAATGAACAGATGAGTAATTGGCTGTTGTTAGGGTATGTTCTTGCATTAGGTTTCGTCGTACTCGGTATACGATTTTTGTGGTCGCACACCATTAATCATTTCGATTATTACATTTTGAAAAATGTGACAGAAAAACCATCTCTGAAAACAAGTCTAATTACGAGTTTGGTAGGTGTCCGTGGAACGATTACAATGGTCGGTGTGCTATCGATTCCATTTTTTACATCAACGAACGATTTGTTCCCAGAGCGTTCACTTATTATCTTTTTGGCGGCAGGCGTTATTCTATTGACACTTATTATGGCAACAATATTTCTACCTATCCTAAGTAAGGGGGAAGCGAGCACGCATACGACCAGTTCAGATTTAACGAATGAAAAGCAGCGTATGATCATGGGAGCTATTCAGAAAATCAATTCGGAAAAAACAGAAGAGAATGCTTCGATTGTCTATGAATTATTAAACGACTATACACTCATGTTGCATATGTTGCGGTCGAAAAATAAAAACGAAGAAGAGCTACGAGAATATAACGAGCAGCTGAAGATGGAAAGATTGCATTCTTTAATGTTGGAGCGTCAATATACGGAGGAATATATGAGTGTGCACCAAGTGAAGATGGTTACGTTAAAAAGTATCGAAAAGTCGGTTTCGATTCGTGAAAAGGCGGCAACAAGCGGTGCGAATCACTTTATCCGTCAGCGGTTCTATCAAGTACTGAGAGATTGGAAACGCGGGCGCTTAAGTGACCGAGAATTAGAGCAGGTTCAGGAAATGGAAGATGCGGTGCAAATATTTACGTTTGAGAAAGTACTAGCGGGTTTGGAAGAACGAGCTTCTATTAGTGAACAACCAGAAGTTCTACACAATATGATTTATTATTATAAACGCCTTCTGAATAAAAAGGAATTGCCCCATAAAGTAGAGATGGATCAATCCATTTTAGACGAACAAAAGGAGATTCTATGTTTGAATGCTATTGAAGTGCAGAGAAAAGAGATTTCAGAAATGTTCAAGGACGGTGCAATCAGCACGGTAGAAGCAAAAGAGCTTCGACGTTTTGTAAACTATATGGAAAGTGTAGTTTTATACGAATATGTCGAATAATGTTAGCCGAAGAGTGGTCGTTCAGAATATCCGGATATTACTTCAGGGGATTATTGAAGAGCGTTCATAAGCTGAACTTCACGCTATTAGTATGAAGGTCAGGGGTTCATATATCACTACACTTCATAGGATTACGAAAGCGTTCGGTTTATCCGAACGCTTTTTGTTGAATTAAAGGAGTAAATATACATTAATATAAGTATTAATTAATAGAGTAGTGCTATATAACTTAGTCCCTTACAGATAAAGCTTGTAGTCTTGCATATTTTAACAAATACATTAATTTATTGTGTATAAATGGTTAGAATAATTTAATTATTCTTGTAGACAGATTAATAGCGTTACTTTATACTTTACATAATTCATCAGAATGGGTGAATGTTATTTACATAATACTAAAGGGGGATGAAAAACAATGAAAAAGTGGTTAACAGCGACATTAATGATTGCAGTTCTACTTGTTGCAGGGTGTAGTAAAGATGCTGGGGGCGTCACTACAGAAAACTCGACTCTGCAAAACGTGGCGAAAAACAAGAAGCTAGTAATTGGGATGTCGCCAGGGTATTTCCCGTTTGACATGAAAGATCCAAATGGTGATTTTGTAGGCTATGACGTTGATACTGCAAATGCTATTGGTGAATGGTTAAAAGTAGATGTGGAGTATAAACAATTCACATTTGACGGGCTTGTTCCGGCACTTCAAACGGGAGAAATCGACATGATTCTTGCAGGTATGACAATCCGAGGAGACCGAGCACTTGTTGTCAGTTTTTCCAACCCATATTATAAAACTGGCCAAGCACTTATGGTTCCTGCCAAAGATACTTCGACGAAGTCTTGGGAAGAACTTGATGTGAAAGGGAAAAAAATTGCAGTTGGTATTGGAACAACTGGGGCACTCTTAGCGAAAGATCTTTTCAAAAATGCTGAAATAATGGATTTTGAAGAATTCCCATCTGCTGCAACAGCAATGGCGCAAGGGCAAGCAGATGCTGTTCTTTATGACGAACCTGCCATTGCTGTATGGAAACTTCGCAATGGCGATCAAGTCAGAGCTGTCGAAGGCCTAATTTCTTCAGAAAATTTAGGAATTGCAGTAAAGAAAAATGACATTGAAACAATTTTGTGGCTTAACTCATTTTTAGCGAACTATATTGATAGCCCAGCTGAATTGGCTTCAAGAAATAAGTGGTTTGAAACAAGCGATTGGTTGAATGAAGTCGTAGAAGAATAACCACTTCTTCAATTTCAGAGGGGGAAATTAAATGGGCGGCTATAATTATGACTGGAGTATTATAACAAACAATATGGATATATTTATTGATGGAGCGTTGAAAACGTTGGAAATTTCAGCGATAGCGCTTCTGATTGCTATACCCATAGGAATCATTTTTGGACTAGGACGTATTTCAAGAAACAAATTCTTTCGACTTATTTCCTCTATCTATGTGGAAGTGATGCGCGGTGTACCATTACTTGTTCTTCTATTTTGGATATTTTTTGTACTTGGTCAATTCGTTAGACTTGGATCTTATTGGTCTGCCATTTTAGGCCTTGCTATTTTTTCGGGGGCGTTTATCGCAGAAATTGTTCGTTCGGGAATTCAAGCAGTACCAAAAGGACAAATGGAGGCTGCGCGTTCATCAGGCATGTCCCACACGAATGCAATGCGATATATCGTTTTACCACAAGCGTTTCGACGAGTGTTACCTCCTTTGGCATCACAGTTTATCATTTTAGTTAAAGACTCTTCTCTTGTGTCTGTTATTGCAGCGACGGATTTAACGTTGAATGCAAAAAATCTTGTCGCAACATCGTTCCGCTCGCTAGAAGTATGGACATTTGTCGCGATAGTTTATTTAATTATGACGTTCAGTATGTCGATGATTATACGATATTTTGAGAAACGACTTTTATCGCGCGAGAACTGAGTGTAAGCTTGTTATGAAGGAGTGTTTTTTATGATTACCATTAAAAATGTTAATAAATCCTTTGGTGCTCATCAAGTACTAACGGATATATCACTTGAAGTACCGAAATCCAATGTAATCGCACTTATTGGACCGAGTGGTGCCGGGAAATCAACGCTCATTCGGACATTGAATGCGCTAGAACCTATTGATAATGGCGAAATCATTGTGGATGGCGTTTCTATTCACGATAAAAAAACGAATATTAACAAAGCGCGCATTAATATCGGATTTGTATTTCAGAATTTCAACTTGTATCCATTTTTGACAGCGCTTCAAAACGTGACAATAGCACTCTTGAAGGTAAAAGGGATGAATAAAGAGGCAGCGGACAAGAAAGGGAAAGAATTGCTTATCTCTTTAGGCCTTGGCGACAAATTCGATGCATATCCTGGTCGGCTTTCTGGTGGACAACAGCAACGTGTAGCTATTGCACGGTCGCTCGCCATGGATCCACAAGTAATGCTATTCGACGAACCGACATCCGCACTCGATCCGGAAATGGTGACAGAAGTGCTTGATGCGATTCGTAAATTGGCACACGATGGCATGACGATGGTCGTCGTTACACATGAAATGGGCTTCGCCAAAGAAATTTGCGACGAAATTGTCTTTATGGCGGAGGGGAAAATTGTAGAAAAGGCTCCACCATCAAAATTCTTTACGAACCCAGACTCCGAACGCGCGAAGAATTTCTTATCCAAAGTACTGAACCACTAATTTTTTTGTGCTTCAACTTTATTGGATAGTTAAAAGGCGTCAAACTCATGCAATTAACTTGCATAAGTTTGGCGCTTTTTTTAATATAAATGAACTTTTTCCATTTTTGTGTGTCTAATGAGTAGGAACGGTGGAAATGGGGTGGCATTGTGAATGAAGTTGACCTTGCTAAACGAGCGATTAAACGCGATGAGCAAGCATTTTTGGAAATCATCCATCTATATAAAGAACCGCTTTATCGAACGGCTATTGCTTTCTTGAAAAATGAGCATGACTCCGTTGAAGCGCTACAGGAAGTGACGGTTCGCGCATATAAAAAAATTCACACTATGAAAGAACCGAGGTATGTAAAAACGTGGCTAATACGGATTATGATGAACTATTGTCAGGATCAGTTGAGGAAGAAAAAACAAAATGTTCAAAGCGATAAATTAGATGAATTTGGAAGTGAAATGGATTATACATATCTTGAAATTGAGGAGGCAATTGCAACATTATCAGAGGTCGAGCAACGATTAATTCACCTCATGTATTTTCAAGATATCAAGATTAAGGATATTGCCGTAATTGAAAGTATTCCTGAAGGGACCGTCAAGTCTAGGCTTCATAAAACATTGCGGACATTACGAAGTTTTCTTTCTGAAAAAGGGGATGTGGACCATGTTTGAAAACGAAGAAAAGCAATTGTGGGAAGTTAGGTCGAAATTAGAAGAATTTCCAATTCCAAATGAGCAGTTGAATGACGCGATTCAGAGTGGATTCTTAATTGCCAATTCAGAGTGGCGGGCGAAACGCCAAAAACGTCGAAAATCACTTTGGACGGTTGCTATCGCTGCAGTATTTTTACTCGCATTCATAACGTCCATCCGGGTGTCACCGGCCTTTGCGAATGCGATCGCTTCGATTCCTGGAATGGGAAAACTTGTAGAATACATTCAATACGACAAAGGGTTACAGGCGATTATGGATAACGATTATTATCAGACTGTCCATGCCAGTCAGATGAAGGATGGTTTAACGCTTACCATCAACGGCGTCATACTGGATGAAAGTGGAATCGTCATTTCTTATACACTTGAAGCGCCTTATTCCATCGAAGTACTCGATTATAAAAAAATCGAACTTTATCATAATGGCAAGGTAGTTCCACCTGGCACAGTATCATACAATAATCCAAATCAACGGCATGAAAATAGAAAAGAAGACATAATAGAAGTATTATTCTTAGCAAAACAATCCTTTGATACGCAGGACTTTGTACTGGAACTTCAATTGGATAATGAAAAGGAAACGGCTTTTTCCCTTCCTTTTACGCTGCCGAAAGAAGTGAAGAAAGGAAAAGTTTTTGCGCTCGACAAAATGGTCGAAGTTGAAGGTCAAAAAATGACGATTCAAGAGATTACAATCTATCCATTACGTGTGGAAGTGAAAGTGTTTTTTGATGAACCGAACTCCATGAAGATATTGAACTTTATGGATATGAGGATTGAAGATGAAAAAGGGGAAGTGTGGAGTAGCATTCAAAATGGTACGACTGGACTTGGTTTTAGTGACAATGAGCAAACTTTCTATTTGCAGAGCAATTACTTTGAACAACCTAATAAGCTATATTTTAAATTTAATAAGATGCAGGCATTGCCGAAAGACGAGTCCTATCTTCTTGTTGATCTTCAAAAACAGGAGGTCATCATGCAACCTTCTGATGGGAAAATTGAAGTGACAAAAATGACTCAGAACACGATAGAAGCAAGATTCCCGCTAGCAGAAGAATTTGGCTACTTCTTGTTTTTTACAGCTGAAAATGGAGATGGGCAAAAGGTTGAGTCTAATAGTTCAAGTAGTTGGAGAGATGAAGAATATCAATATTCATCGATCAATTTCACAAAGAATTATAATGAAAGTCTATTAAAAGTATACTTTCAAGCGTATCCGAACTACATCAATGGAGATATTTCCGTGGAGCTTAAATGAACTTTTTAGATGAAATAAAGGCGCTACAATTTGTCAGAAAGGCATTCCTACTTTGTTCTATTCATACGATGGAATAAGGAGGGGTTTGATCATGTACAACAGGGAAGCGGCTGTTCGCTATGCAAACCAGTGGTGGAATGGCCGCAATCCGGCATTTCCATCATTCGATGTAGATTGTACTAATTTCATTTCACAATGTTTGCTTGCGGGGGGAGCACCAATGCATGGTTACCCGAATCGCGAAAGAGGCTGGTGGCTGCGTGGAGGAACGTGGAGTTTCAGTTGGTCGACGTCGCATTCGTTGCGTTGGTATTTAGCGGGTTCGAAAAAAGGATTAACTGCAACACAAGTTTCATCAGCTGAAGAATTAGGGCTAGGGGATGTCATTGTCTACGATTTTGAAGGTGATGGCAGATTCGATCATTCGACCATCGTCACCGCAAAAGATGGCTCAGCACCACTCGTTAATGCACATACGTTCGACGCACAGCATCGTTTCTGGGCATACAAAGATTCATATATGTTTTCGCCAAATGCAAAGTACATCTTTTTTAAAATTAATGACCAGTTTTCATGATGACTATAGTTGCGAATGTAATCGTAAAAAAGCAGTCCGTCAACTTAAGACGGACTGCTTTTTTTACTGTCTAGACTCTAGCGCTTTTGTTTGTTCAGTCAAACCATAGAACAGCGAGCGTTCCCTCGCCGGCATGAACCGCAAGGACGGAGCTAATATCTCCAATATTCACTTCGAGATCAGGTATTTGTTCCGTGATGAGAGTTTTCAAATGCTCTGCCTGTTCTAAGACATTGCCTTGCATTAAATGAATTTTCGTTCGGCCTGGATGGTGGCCAGCGACTACTTTGTCGACCAAGTATTGAAGTGCTTTTTTCTCGGAACGCACTTTGTCTACTGGTTGTAATTCACCTTCGGGCGTAATGTGGACAATTGGTTTTACTTTCAACAAGCTCCCAATGAAAAATTGTGCAGCGCTCATTCTGCCGCCTTTGTACAATTGTTCAAGCTGTCCCATTAGGATATAGTTATGCATTGTGCCAGCCATTTTCTTAAGCTGCGCTTCAATTTCTGGAACAGTTGCACCTTCGTCTTGCATTTCTATGCCCCGTTCGATTAATCCTGTGACCCCATAGGATAAGGAAAGTGAATCGATGAATGTAACAGGGAATCCCGAAATTTCTGAGCCTGCTATAGAGGAAGCAAGTGTCCCACTCATTTTACCGGACACATGAACAGCAATTGCTTGCTCGTACTGTTCCGCAATAACCTTGTAACGTTCAGCAAATGCGCCCGCAGAAGGTTGTGAGGATTTTGGAAATTCTTTAGCGTTTTTGATTTTCTCGTAAAGTTGCTGAGGATTCAAGTCTACACCATCAACAAATTGTTTTTCACCGAAATGTATATTTAAAGGTACTGAAAAGAAGTCTGGGTGTTGACGAAGTTCCTCTGAAATGTATGCTGTGCTGTCTACAATCCACGCAATTGGCTTTTTTATCATGATTAAAATCATCCTTTATCACTATAATATACGCTACTATTACTATACCATGAAAAGTAATAAGAACATATTTAGAAAACACTAAATATGTCGAAATTTAGGCAGCTTCGCTAAAAATCAATGGTTAAGGTATAATAGAAGAAGTATGTGTAAAGGGGAAATGAGTTATGAATGAGCAAGCTTTATCTGTCAGAGATGCGATTATTACGCGTCGTTCAATAAAGAACTTTAACGGTCAGCCGGTTGATCCGGAAAATATTGCCGAAATACTTGAAGATGCGGCATGGGCACCAAATCATGGCAATCGAAATCCGTGGCGCTTTGTTGTAGCTGCTGATAAGGGATATGTGAAATTCCTCGATATTTTACGTGAATATGGTGTACCGAAATGGAAAGAACTTTCGGAAGAAGAGCTTGAGAAACAAATGAAGAAATTCACAGGACCGGGTGCAGTTGCATTTGTTATTGTCCCTGAGGACCCGCGTCAGAAAGAACGTCTAGAAGATTATGCAGCGGCGAGCATGTTCGTTCAGAACACCATGCTTCTCGCATGGGATAAAGGAATCGGGACATGCTGGAAAACACCAGGCTTCCTGGATAACCCGAAATTCAGAGAAGAACTTGGCGTTAAACCAGGTGAACGTATTATCAGTATGCTTCAATTTGGTTATTATGACGAAAGACCAAAGGCTCGACCACGTAAACCGCTTGAAGAATTTGTCACGTATTATGGTGAGGAAATCGAAGAAGCATAATGATATTGAAGTGATTTTTGCTCGGATTGCATTTGATAATGCGATTCGGGCTTTTTTGCAGTTCTATATCGGTGGTGTTGAGCGACCCGTGCGTTGTGAAGTTGCGTTTAGACGTTGTTAACTTTATTTAAAGTGTTGTCTAGTTCTTCAAAAGCGTTGTTTAGCGACCCGTGCGTTGTTAAGTTAGACAGAAGCGTTGTTAAGTTGCATTTAGGCGTTGTTAACTTAATTGAAAGTGTTGTTAAGTTCTAAAAAACCGGACCCTCACAAGAAGGATCCGGCACACGTATCACTTTTTCAATTCATCTTTCTCAAAGCCTGCAATTTCATAATAATAATCGCCGATGACACGTAGTCCTTGGTCGAAGTTTTCCAAATGAAAGTGTTCGTTCGGTGCGTGGAAGTTTTCTGACGCCAGTCCGAAGCCCATCAAGACGACGGGTAATTCTAGTATTTCATCAAATGCTGCAACGATTGGAATTGATCCGCCACCACGTGTATAGGCAGTTGGAACATTGTAAACCTTTTCGTACGAACGTCCTGCAGCTTGGATTGCAGGATGATCGAACGGTGTGATGAACGGTTTCCCTTTATCGAATTCGGTGACTGTTACAGTTACGCCTACTGGTTTATGTTTTTCGATATGCGCATTCAATTTCTCAATGATTTCGTCTGGATCTTGGTCAGGAACTAAACGGCATGTAATTTTCGCGCCTGCTTCAGCTGGCAGTACGGTTTTAATGCCTTCGCCTGAAAATCCGCCAAATACGCCGTTCACTTCAAGCGTAGGACGAGTCCATGTACGCTCAAGGTGTGAATATCCTTTTTCTCCGAACAGTTCTGTCACGCCAATTTCTTCTTTCAGTTCATCTTCATTGAAGCCAAGTGCTTGGTAGGCTTCGCGCTCTTCATCCAATAGAGGACGGACATTGTCGTAAAACCCTTCAATTGCAATCGTTCCTTCTTTGTCACGGAACGAGGCGAGAACTTCTGCAAGCGCATGAATCGGGTTTTGGACGCCTCCACCATATAAGCCGGAGTGAAGATCGCTATTCGCACCTTGCACGTCGATTTGTACGCCGCACAGACCTCGAAGTCCGTAGCAAACTGCAGGTTGTCCAGGTCCTTGCATGCCTGTATCAGAAATGACGATGACGTCAGCCGCGAGCTTATCTTTGTTGGCCTCAATGTATTTTTCGAGACTTGGACTGCCAATCTCTTCTTCACCTTCAATGATGAACTTCACATTGACTGGTAAACCGCCTGTCTTTTGCATAAGTGCTTCAACGGCTTTCACATGCATGAATACTTGTCCTTTATCATCACTGGCGCCGCGCGCATATAATTTGTTATCACGAACTTCGGGTTCGAATGGTCCAGTTTCCCATAAATTCAGCGGGTCAACCGGCTGGACGTCGTAATGACCATAGACTAGAATTGTCGGTTTTCCTTCTGCGTGGAGCCAATCGCCGTAAACAACAGGCTGTCCGTCTGTTTCGTCGATTGAAAGGTTTTCAAGTCCTGCTTCTTTGAATGAATTCAGCAACCACTCAGCAGCCTGTTGCATATCGTTTTTATGTTCGGATAATGCACTAATACTTGGAATACGGAGGAAGTCTTTTAATTGTCCAAGATGTTCGTCCCGTTGTTCTTTAAAATACTCGTCAAGCGTCTCTAAATGATTCAACACAATCCCTCATTTCAAATAATTTCGTGAATAGAAATAGTAGTATTTCGTAAACTCAGTAAGTCATGCGGTTAAAGGGTTTGTAGGGCGAAACTCGAAAACTGCCCCCAAATATACCCCCAAAACGACTGTTTTTAGAGGTTTACAGCATCATCAAATGACGATACAGACTCTACTTCTATTTCCTCGATGACATGACCATAAACGTTATTAATCATCTGTATACTATTCCCTAAACGCTTGGCAATTACTGCGACAGGTAATCGCGGTTCGCTTTGCGTTAATAATATTGTAGCATGCGTGTGACGCATTCCGTGCGGAGTAATACGTTTGATATTTGATTTCTTGGCCAAGAAATTAAATGACTTGTTAAGACAGTCATCGCTAATAGGTTTAGCGTCATGATTAGAGATGAAGATGAAATCATCATCTAATAACTTTTTCCCGTTTGAGAATTTAGCCTCTATACACCATTTTCGATAGACTTTAAGTTGTTCAACCACTAAATTGCTGATATTAATGGTTCTATAGCTGTTTTTAGTTTTCGGTTTCCTAGTACCATCTCGATCCCTCGTCCGTTCCACAGTCAACTTCATACTATCGAAATCAATATCTTTCCACCGTAAACCATTCGCTTCACCTTTCCGCAAGCCGGTATAAGCAAGCAACATCATGGCGGTGTGATTCGTTATGGTTGTGTTGCTTTTCGAGAAAACAAGGAATTCTTTTAATTCTGCTGCAGTAAGGTAATTCTCATTAACCTTATCTTCCTCTTTACCAGCTATCTTAATTCTACTAAAACGATTACGCGGGATGATTTCATTGTCAACAGCAGCATTGATAGCAATTCTAAAAATGTTGTGAAAGTTTTTGACACTCGAAGTCTCGTAACTTTTCACTAGTTCATTAATAAATTTGGTAATGTAAGTGGACCTGTCCAACTTAGCTAGTTTGTATTTCCCAACAAGCGGCTTTATTTGATCTTTGATAATACCTTTGCGTCTAATTTGCGTAGATATGGCCCAATGCCGTTCATTTTCATTGAACCAAATATCAACCCACTCAGAAATTGTTAAATTAGAGTTATCAACACGTTTGGTATTCCCGTTGATAAGTTCTGTTTTAACCTTCAGCAACTCTCTGATGGCGATATTTTCGGATGCTAGGCCTTGCTTTGGTTTTTCTCGACGTTTGCCGAATGTGTCGTAATAGCGATGCCTGAAACCCCACAACTTTTCTCCTTTGGCATTCAGATGCCAAAACACTTCTGGCTCTTTGCTGGTGAAATTCTTCTTCGGCTTCTTCGATTTATTTTTAACATTCATCTTATTTATCTCCCTTTAGCGTCGGCAGGCGCACGGCGGGGGATAGGTAATGTGCATCACCTCCTATACTGTTACGAATATATGTTCTTCCATGTGTTAAAAGAAAAGCCCTGAAAAAGGGCAGGGGAGTACTACGCTTCATTGCATAAATTTGCTTACTTTTCACGTGTAAAACTATTCGAATAAGACTATACTATATATTAAAACCTAGTATAAAAAACAGGGGAGGTAATTATATGGAATTTACAGAAAAACAAATAACCGTTCACTTCACAGTGTCAGAAATTGAATTGTTAATTTCCCATTTAGACGGTTTAATATATTCATTAGGTTTTGATCAAGATGAAAATTTAATTAAATTATATGACGAATTCGTAGACTTGATTAATTTCAAAAATAAGGATTACCTTCAGTAAAATTCCTGAATCAAATATTTAATTATAGTAAAACCTTCTTCGGCATGCCCAGCCATAGCTATCCCAGAATTAGAATGCGCAGCTCCGTTTCGAGTATTGTTAAAATTCATTATTTCTCGTCGTTTGCGATCTTCTAATAATGAGTTATCGACTAATACTTTTAAACAGTCCTTGATATAAGGTCCTTTGGTTTGAGAAGAGAGTCCTTCTTTCTTTAAAATCAGCACAAGGATGTTTTCAAGTGCCACTCCAGCAACCGCTGTTGCAGCCAAGTACAAACCTTGTCTATACGCCTCGATGGCTTCGCCAATTTCGTATTCGAAGTGATCATCACCAACCTTTAAAACAAATTGTTCAAGATCAAATAATGCGAATCGTTCCTCTTTCTCCTTCTTCAATACATCGCCGTGTTGCTTAGCCAACATTCGACCTTTTAATTTTCCCATTTCAGCTAAATCAGAAGGATCTTCCGAAGCTTCCATTGTAGATTGCTCTATAAAGCCATAACTAATTTCTTGTTTAACTAATGGTTGATCATCTCTATCTAACATTGATTGCATCTTTGCATTTCTGACTTCCTGTGAAGCATGATGAAATGCTTTATAATCGCCGTAATTATCAAATTGTAGAGTTCGCCACTTGATTCCATCTGACTTATCCTCATATATGTAGAATATGATTTCACTGTTCCTAAATATAGTTATCCATTGGAGCTTTTTCATATAAGGAAAATGTGATGGAAATTCTTCATACCTTTGTTCCAAGTGTGTATTCACATATTCCCGGTAAGAATAGATGAAATTTAACCAAAACTCTTTTGTCGCTTCTATAAAGGGTTCTGCATCTACCTTTTGCAATACAAAATCATCACCAATTTGGTTAGGTCTTAGCATCTACATCAAAGCCTCCTATATCTTCTATCTCGCCAACATAACTCATAGAACATTCCGTAAATTTTCAAGGTGCGCAACCTCTTCGGGCGCGTTGTATATATTAGTTTGGTTAACGTTAAATGGAAAGCCCTGGGTAGGGCGGCTCTTATAGTTCACTGTACAAATTGCGGATAGATTCTTTTACCATCTACAACATCTAATAATTTTTGATAATCGAAGCTCTGCCAGTTAATTTTATCCATTGTTTTTCGCGACATATAAGTTCCCATAACATCTTCGTTCGCGACGTTACCATAGGTGTCTCTCATCGGGAAGGTGATTGTGAGCCACACCTCGTCAATACGGTCATCTTTAGCTAACTCGCGATATACAGCAGTGGAATCTTCGTAAAATCCAAGTCCGATTGATTTCTCAGACAAACCATCTTTACCTTTTACGGTAACCATAAGAACTTTCTCACTTTCGTCGAATTCGATGTCACTAATAGTCTCATTAATTTCGTCATCGCCACTTTGGAACACGTTATAAATGACATCATTGGATTTACCGAGAACAGAATCATCCTCTTTTACTAGCGCAACCTTCACAAGTTGTTCTTTTGGTAGACTTTCAGCTTCCGCTTTTTCCTCAGCAGCCAAGCGATCCTTTTCTTCTTTTATTACAGCAGTTTCCTCGGCTTTTTCAGCTAAATCCTCTATCTCTTTATTATTCTTGAGGAATTTTTGTTCACTGGTTTTTAATCCAGTAACTTGAGACCCTCTTTCAGTAATGCTTTTCGTGACCTTCTCAGGACTGGGAGCATTAATAATGATAACGAAGGACAGAACCATAACTCCTACAGAAGAAAGTGTTAATAGGCCAAAAACCTTCCGTAAATGTTCTTTCTCGTATACTTTCCGAATAAGCCACAAGGTGAAGAAGGTTATTAATGAAACAAATCCAACAAAAAAAAGAAGGAATGCTAGAACTATTTGCATGCTATCTCCCCCCCATTTCTAATATTAATCAACGAACATTCCGTAAGTTTTTAAGGTGCGCATCCTCTCGAGATACGCAGTACATGCTGGCTATTACTCAAACCACTCAAACGTACCTAACATGCCCCAATGCGACACAAACGCATCAACCCGGCGATTAAATATCAATTCCAACCGATAATGTGCGAATTCTTCTGTGACGAGGAAGTAATCAGCGATATCAGATATGACAACAGCTTCATCATAGGCTGCTTCATAAACAGAATTGATAAATCTAGCTGGCATCAATAAGTAGGCCGCCATCTTCATTGCTTGATTCTCCAGTTTTTCAACCGCATACTTGTTCATCCCTAGTTGAGACGAGTGGTGGGCATGTAAGTGACAAAATTCTTCGGCAAGCAGTAATTTCTTTTCGATCGAACCTAATCCCTCTTTCAAAAAGATCACGCTATGCTTGTCCGAGGTTTTAGGTATAGAGAATGATCTAAGATGACTAACTGTTTCGAAGTCGATGTACTGACCCGTGAACGGATCATCTAGCGGCATGATTTTGATACCGTAACGCCAACAGATATCGTGCATATCAATTTCATCAGGGAAATTATAATTAAAACGAGATAGAACTTTTTCAGCTCGTTCTTCCCATTGGTCTGTGTAGATTCGCATTTGCTGCATTCGCATGATGTCACAGCCTTCTATTAATCCTCAAAATCCCCAAACCCATCGCCGTATTCCTCTTTGTCATTTTCCAAGAACATTTTCTTCATCTTATAGAGCTTAATTAACTCTTTCACTTTCGCTTCTGGATCAGACTTTAAATCATTAAACATGATGGGGTGTTTTTTCAATTCCAGAAAAGCTACATAATCTTCCTTCGTTAGATCAAATTCTTTACCTGCTACAGTTACTGTGTTTTTTAACTTTTCGGGTTCGTAGTCTTTATTGACCTTTTCTAAATCTACACATTTCTTGATAATATCAAGGATAGAACCTCTATGGTTTTCGTTGAAGAATTCTTGAATCGTTTTATATTCTTCTTTTTCTTTTTCGGTCAAATAATTATGTTTTTCTTCGTTTTCTAATTGTCCCTGTCTAATACCCATATTCCTAACAATAGAAGTGAAATCTTTTATTTCCGTGCCGAGTAAATATCCAGTTGTAACCCCGAAGTATTCCGCGAATGATTCAAGCGTTTCGTAATCAGGCTTTCTTTCGTCCCTTTCATACATGCCTATCGTGCTTTCGGCTAGCGCAAACAACTTCCCGAATTCCTTTTGGGATAGTTTTTTCTGATTGCGTAATTCCTTAATTCTAGCTCCTAATGTGCTATTCATATTCATCACCTATCTTTAAGATAACACAATACGTGTTATCTTTTAATTCAAAGCACGAAATGTGTTGACAACACGAAATGTGTGGGTTAATATTAGGACATAGAAACACGAAACGTGTGGAAGGCGGTGAGGGAATGGATAAAGCGTTAATCGGAAAAAGACTTACAGACCTTCGAGGAGAGCAAGCGAGAGAAGGGGTTGCGGAAAGATTAGGAATCAGTTTAAGTGCGTTGCAAATGTATGAAAACGGTCAACGTATTCCAAGGGATGAGATTAAAATGAAAATTGCACGATACTACAATTCGAGCGTGGAGGATATTTTTTTTACACCTCTACCGCACAAATCGTGTTGATTGCGGATTCCCAAGTAGTCGTTTAAAAATATGTACATCACACCCAGCAACGAAAGTTCGAAAGAGCGGAGTCGGCCATGATCTTCTTCTATAGAAGGGAGCCACGCCAATTGGTTACGCGAAGACTTCGAACTTTGTTTGGTGGGTGTGGAGAAGAGAAGGGAGGGAGTCGGATGGTAATGGCTCAAGTCAGCGTCGAATTCGACCGAGAATACGCGAAGAAGCAATTCCAAGAAAAGTTGGATGCTACTCACCGTGATTTCTTGATCACTTGGGACGTGGAAGAAATGTGTAAACGGTTGTGTATAGGTAAAACGTTTCTAGAAGAAAACATTTTAAGGGACTCGCGAATGCGGGTGCATCTTCGTCAAAAGCCAAATAGCAAACGACTTTGGCTTTATGAACCGAGCGTGAAAGTCATTAAAGAAATCATGAGTGAATGGTAAATAAAAAATAAACGCGTTGGCAGGCGCACGGTACAGGGTTCCACAAATCATCTATATAGGAGGTGAGAAGGTTGGATAAAAACAAAAATCCCGAGGAAGACGAAAAGTACATTATAGATTTCGGACCAGTGAATTTGAAAAGTCTCATCCTAACGAACGACGTTGAACGCTATGAGGAAATAAAGGCCCAAAGCAATATTGGAGTATTGTTTGAGCCGACAGTACTGGGATATGCGAGTTTAGAAAGAAATGCGAATGTGTATCTAGTTGGAATTACTCAGGATAAACAGAAGGAAATGCCGTTGAAGAAAAACATAGAAACGAAAATGAAACTTCATTTTAGTTGCATCGCGTTTGTATCTCCGGGGACAGCGATTATAACCACCAATGATGAAGATTTTTATAATCGCTTGTCGGAAAGTGGAGGAGAGCCACTTTGCCACCCGGATCTATTTGGAATTAGTCAATTACAGCACGAGGAAAATGGTTCAAATCAATTCGTTCCGTTCGTGATTCAAATCCCGAAGGATAAACTGGATCGAATTCAATCTGTTCCCATTGATAAATACGCAGGGTATGAGACCCGACTGTATTATTGAGTCCGCGAATAATCCATCCCGAATCAGTAAAATTTTGATCAATTTCAGCAATTTCTTGTTTTGTTAAACGTTCAATACTCAAATTATATTGTGCTCTCATGGCAATCACCCCCTCTATCGTCACTATTCGACAGCGAGGAACAGAATACCTACTAAAAGGAGGAAATTCAATGAAGCAACTAATAAACAGCGGAGTAAAAATGACGAGTTTGGATATTGCGGAAATCGTAGGCAAGAAACATTACAACGTTATGCGCGATATTCGCATTGAGATTGAAAATTTGGGAGAAGAAGTAGGACAACTCATTTTTGAAGAGTCCACATATATGAATTCTCAAAACAAGCAGCAACCGTGCTACACATTCGGTAAAGATGGGGCTATGCAACTTGCTTTAAAATATGACGCTATGACTAGATTCAAAGTTATCAAACGGATAGAAGAGTTAGAAAGTTACAACAAACCGATGTCGCAACTAGAAATCATGCAGATGCAGGTTAATCAACTTGTTGAACAGGATAAGCGAATAACGGTAGTAGAAGAAAAACAAGACAACATTGTAAGCATTCTTTCAATGGACGTTAAAGACTGGAGAAACCAGGCGAACCGAATCATCAATGCAATCGTGATGAAGTTGGGCGGCGGTGAGTATTACCGAGAAGTCCGAAACGAAAGCTATCAACTGCTAGAAAGCCGCGGGGCATGTAATTTAGATATTCGTCTTGAAAACAGGCACTCGAAAATGGCGTTAAGAGGATCTTCGAAAACGGCAATCAATAAGGTGACTAAATTGGATGTCATTGCTGAGGATAAAAAGCTTATCAGCGTTTATATAACAGTCATCAAGGAATTGGCGGTTAAGTATCAATTGAATCTAGCGAAATACCAACTAACTGAAACGGCAGGTGTGTAAGGATGTTGAAAAAACTAAGCGTAATCTCAGAAGGATACAGCTTCAATGCCGACGTTGAGGGGAACGAGATCGCAATAATTAATCTGCAAAGTTTTATAAGTGAAGACAGAGTGGATGTAGCAGAGATCGTTGCTTCTCGTGAAGCAATTGCCGAAATCATACGGATGTTAGAGCAAGTATCCGATTTGTTGGTGTAATGCGAAGAGGGGCGGGCAAGCCCCTTAGTTCCGAAGGTTGTAAATCGAGGTTGCAAGGAGGGGTCATCCTGCAATGGTGGTGAGTTCCTTCATTAACTATATTACTAGAGTCGTTTGGGAAATGTTGGTCCATTTTGGAACATGTTCGAAAACGGAACATTCGAGGGGGAAAGGGTTTTATGAATTACGATTACGGCGCAGTACTTAAGGAAACTAGAAAAAGGGTTAAATTAACACAAGATGAAATAGCCCCACTAATACAGACTTCGAGGCCAACAGTTTCAAAACTCGAAAACGGAGATAGAGCGGTTAAATTAGATGATTTTATCAAGTGGTTGCAAGTGGTCCAGTCGAAATTGCAAGTCACTAACACAATGCCAGCTGATCTTGGAGTGGCACTAGTAAACGGTGTGGACGTAATACAGCTAACTCAGATGTTAACTCAATTCGTTGGCGGATTTATCAAATTCATATAAGTAGGAGGTTAGATTGATGGAAGTTTTCGAGTATACGTTGCACAAGCTCACACACAATTTGAAACAAGAATCAAAATTCCACATGAACTCAGCAGCTCGTGAAGTAGAAGAGGGCGACAATGCAGCGGCTTTACGGCATGCAAGAATAGCTGTAGATAAAATCGAGCAATTGAGTATTTTAAAACAAATAAAAAAAGCCAACTGACACAGCAATGTCAGCCGGCGAACTTTTGAAAATCAACTTATCGTAATTATACCACAAAAGGGAGCGAATAACATGGCGAACAAACGGAATAGGCAAAAGCAACTGAATTCATCTAAAACGTTAGAAGGGTATGAAAATCGTCTGCTCAAAGAAATAAGGAAATGGGAAGATGTTATCAGTAATCCGAGAACGGCAGATATACAACGAGATGCAATGAATAGAGCAGATTTGTTGAGGGTCATACACATGGATATAAGGAAGTATTATTTTGACCTATAAACGACTGGAGCCTTGGCTCCTATCAAGAAGCCTGGGAGTCATTGAATGATTTCCTCCCAATCGAGCTGGTTACTCGAACCCGTTCCCGGGCTTCTTGATGGGATTCAACCATCTACTAAAGAAAGGAGAATCAGAATGCTGACATTAGCGGAAAAAGGTCAAATTGTACTCTACTTTGCACCAGTTCTTGCGTTTGTGCTTGGAACGATGTGGCAATATGCGACATGGCAATTGGAGCAAAAAGGCGGTGAAGAGAAATGAAGAAAAAATCGTGGGAGTGGGAAATCAGACTTGTGACAGAGTCGGATCCATACATCATCCACACGAACAAAGACAGCGCCTTGGTTGCGATGAAACAGTTCGAAGAAACATGGGGAAGCGGTCTGAGTGTTTATACACTTCGCAAGACTGCTGAAATTATCCGGTACGACGAAGCAAAATAAAAAACCCGCTGCGATAACAGCGAGTTCGGGGTTCTGAGAAATTCTATTACCGCTATTTTAGCGCAGAACCCCCAAAAACACAAGGGAGGCAACAATCATGAAAGAAGTAAAACTGATGAATCTAACGCTTAAGAACTTCAAAGGAATTAAGAAATTCGACCTTGGTGCAGATGGGATGGACATTAGCGTATTAGGTGACAACGCTACTGGCAAGACATCGCTCTTTGACAGCTTCGTGTGGCTCCTATTCAACAAAGACAGTAACAATCGCGCAGACTTCGCTATTAAAACACTAAAAGAGGGCGTGGAAATCAACAATTTAGAGCATGAAGTTGATGCTATTTTCCAAATTGACGGCAGTCCTCTCACTTTACGAAAAGTATATGCGGAGGAATGGAAGAAAAGACGTGGTTCACCGGTCACTGAATTTACTGGACACAAAACGAGCTACTTCATCGACGGCGTTCCATCAAAAAAAGGTGAATACCAAGCGAAAGTTGATTCCATCGTAAAGGAAGATGTGTTCAAGCTTCTCACATCACCAACATTCTTCAATGAAAATCTTAAATGGCAGGACCGTAGAGCCACGCTGCTTGAAGTATGCGGCGATGTTGAAGAGGAAGATGTCCTTGCATTCAACAGTGCATTGAAAGACCTTCCAACCATCTTGAAAGGTCGCACTATTGAGGATCATCGAAAAGTTATTGCATCACGCCGGGCCGAAATCAATAAGGAACTCGACCGCATTCCTGTCCGAATTGACGAAATCAACAACTCATTACCGGAAGTAAATATCGACGTTCCTTCTATAGAGAAAGAAGTTGCGGTAATCGAATCGAAACTCGATGAAAATGCCACTCAAATCAACAACATCAAGAATGGTTCAGCTATCACTGGAAAGCAAAACGAATTACGCCAGATTGAGTTGGACTTGAAAGAAATCCAGAATGATCTCGAATCAGAAGCGGTCGAGAAAGGTCATCAAGTCAACGCAAAGATCCAAGAAGAACAGTCGAATGTAGCTATTTTGAACCGCAAGCAAGACGACACAGCGCACCAGTTAGCGCTATTGGAAAAAGACGTTGTTCGATTTGATGAAAAGTTAATCGCATTAAAAGAACGTTGGTACGAAAGGAATGGACAAGTGTACACGCACCAACACGATTCAGACGGCGTGTGCCCAACTTGTAATCAATCCTTACCAATTGAAGAGATTGAAGCCGCTAAAGAAAAAGCGGTTGCCACATTTAATCTGGCTAAATCGACTGAACTTGAACAAATCAGCGCCAACGGAAAGGCGATTACGGAGGATAAGACTCAAACACTTGAGCGAATCGAGAAATTAAAAGCAGAAGTTGTTTCACTAGAGTCGCAAATCGTCGCTAAGAAAAAAGCGGGAGCGAAACTTATGGAAGAACTAGAATCGCTTAGACAAACCGTGAAGGATGCAAGACAGGACAAGCGTTACACGGACAAGGTGCAGGAGAAAGAGACGGTTGCGGCGAGCATTACGGCGTTGCAAGAAAACGCACAGCAAGCCGTTACAGACATTGAAACTGAGGTTGCTAGTCTTCGTGCTAAACGCACTGAACTCAGTGCCCAAATCGCACAGCAAGCCCAAGTAGTGGCATCTGAAAAGCGTATTGCCAAACTTGAAGAACAGCAAAAAGAGCTGGCAACAGAATTTGAAAAGTTGGAAGGAGAATTGTTTCTTACAGAAGAATTTATCCGCTCTAAAGTTGAGCTCCTTACTGAAAAGATTAACTCGAAATTCAAGTATGCGCGGTTCAATCTCTTCAAAACGAACATCAATGGCGGTATTGAAGAGGTCTGCGAGACGACGTTTGACGGAGTTCCATATTCAAGTGGCCTGAACAATGCAGCACGTATCAACGTTGGTATCGACATCATCAATACACTGACGGAACACTTCGGAATTAGAGCGCCTATCTTCGTCGATAACGCTGAGGCAGTTACCCAATTGATTGATACAGATTCACAGTTGATCAGTTTGGTTGTTTCTGAAAAGGACAAGCAGTTACGTATCGAAAAAGACGAATTACAGGAGGCTATTTAATATGACGACTAATCAACTACAACAAAACCAAAGCCAACCACCAGCTGAATCAAATAAACAAAATTCAATCGTAACTAAGGTCGCTGAAAAAGTTCAGAGCATGGTTGCCAACAATCAAATCAACATTCCAGAAAATTATTCAATCGTCAACGCGGTTCAGGCAGCTTACTTCAAATTAACAGAAGTGGATTTCAAGAAGAAAACAGCATTAATCGACAGCGCAACAACGGAGAGTGTCGCATTCTCCTTGCAAGACATGGCAATCCAAGCGTTGAGTGTCGCGAAGAACCAAGGTTACTTCATTGTTTACGGTGACAAAATGCAATTCACACGATCTTATCACGGTACGCAAGCGGTAGTTAAGCGAATGAGCGGCGTTAAGGATATATGGGCCAATGTTATCTGGAAAGGTGAAACGTTCGATGTGGAGTACAACGAACGTGGTCAGTTGGCTTTTAAAGCGCACAAAGTGGATTGGAAGGCTGCAACAGGAAATAAAGACGACATAGAAGGTGCTTATTGCATCATCGAGCGTGACGACGGCGTTCAGTTTTTGACAGTTATGACAATGGATGAAATCAAAACATCATGGTCGCAATCGAGCATGGCGACAGTGCAAAACAAGTACCCGCAAGAAATGTCGAAACGGACAGTTATCAATCGTGCAGCTAAAGCGTTTATCAATACTTCGGACGATAGTGATCTGTTCATCGGTGCAGTTAATCGCACCACTGAAAATGAGTTCGAAAATGAACGTAAAGAGATTAATCCAGAGTATGAAATTAAAAAAAATGCTAATACCGAAACACTGGATATTCAACCGGAAGTCATTGAAACGCCGAAAGTGGACATTGACGTGAGCACAGGAGAAATCATTTCGGAGCCACTAGTTCAACCCGAACCAGAGCCAGTCGCTTCAAATGGCCCGGGCTTCTAAATGATTGAAATCAAAACACTCGCAACAGGAAGTACGGGGAATTGCTACTGGATCACGGATGGCATAACCCCCCTCCTCTTGGAGTGCGGGATAACGTTCAAAAACATACAGAAGGCCTTGAATTTCAAGACTTCGGACATTGCAGGCGTATTGGTTACACACGAGCATAATGACCATTGTAAGGCCGTCAGTGAAGTTGCAGACCGTGGATTGAATATCTACATGTCGCCCGGAACAAAAGAAGCGATCGGAATCAATCATCATCGAATCAAAGCAGTCGAAAACAAGAAGCAGTTCAAGCTCGGTACATGGACGGTGTTGCCGTTTGATGTTCAGCACGATGTAAGTGAGCCGTTCGGCTTTCTACTCGCTAACGAGGCAGGAGATAAGCTCCTGTTCGCTACTGACACCTACTACATCAAGTACAAGTTTCAAGGTCTCACTCATTTAATGGTTGAGTGCAACTACTCTCAGAAGATATTGAATGAAAACGTAGATAGCGGACGGATCCATGAGTTTTTAAGAAAACGAGTAGTGAAGAGTCATTTTTCACTGGAAAACATGCTTTTGTTTTTGAAAGCTAACGATCTATCGAAAGTTCAGGAGATTCATTTGCTGCATCTTTCGGATACGAATTCGGATGAAGCAGTGTTCAAAAAAGCAGTACAGGAACAAACTGGAAAGCTTGTGTACGTTCCATAAAAAAATGAGGGGGTGGAAGAATGGGCGGCTTTATAAAGGATTTTCGGTCAGAGTTGAAAAGCGACATTTGGATGATGCCCCCTCTTTATCACAGAGTTTGGCAATACCTTAAATACAAAGTAAATCATTCGCCAAATAAGATCCCGATGGAAGATGGGTCGTTCTTCGATATCGAGCCAGGACAACATTTAACGTCCGTAAGAAACATTGCTAAAGGCATTGGATACTACGAAGGATTGCAGTGGAAAGAGCCCAACCCGCGAACGATTTCCAAAATATTGGAATGGTTAGAGAAACAAGAAATGATAACCATAAATCGCGGTAGGGGTAACAGGCAGTATACACTCGTAACCTTGTCAAACTGGGATTCGTACCAGTCAAAAGACGGAGGGGGTAACAGCAAAACAACAGCTAGTACATCAGGTAGTAAACAGCCTGTGCATATAAAGAAGAATGATAAAGAATGTCTTAAGAATGAAAAAGAAAAAGAAGATGATAAGGCGCCCGTGGAAATCAATCCATTTCAATTTTATGAACAAGAAGGATTCGGAACGCTCAGCTCATTCATCGGTCAACAGCTCGGGGACTTGATTGATGACTTTGGAGAAGAAGATGTAATGGCAGCCATGAAAGAAACAAGAATGAATGGTTCCAACAGTTTAAATTACACAAAGAAAATCTTAACAAGTCCAAAACTTATAAGTGTTGGAGGTGCAAACAATGGAACCGCTAAGCGAAGTGATCCAAAGAATGATGAAAGACAATCCGCTATTAGCGAAGCGAATGAACGACGTAAGAGAATCGCTGGCATCTAATCCAATCGAGATACTAACAACGCCATCTGACGATTGCCCTTATCGAAAGTGTGACGGAAAAGGGTGGTTATGGATTAAAGATTGGTCTCGTCAGAATAAAAAGGATGAAATCGACGAGGACGGTAAATTGAAACGCGCTGAATGGATGGAGCAATGTAAGTGCTACGAACAACTCATTAAACAGCGCGAGATTGATAAAAAACTAGACTTGTCAGGTATTCCACCAATCTTTAGTAATGCAACGGTCCATTCTTACGACGTAAACAAGTACAAGTCCCAAGATAATCGAGATACAGCAACGATAGCGAAAAAGGCAGCCATTAAGTTCGTAGAGAACTATCCAGCCATGAAAGAGCACGGCAAGGGTTTGTATCTGTATAGCGATATCAAGGGGTCCGGTAAAACGAGACTGGCATCTAGTATCGCAAATGCACTGGTTAAAATGTACGGCGTTGATATAGCTTTCTTGAAAGCGAATGACCTGCTTTCTCAAATCAAAAAGACATTCAACAATGACTCAGATACGACAGAAAGTGAAATCGTTCGCATGTTCCGCGAAGTAGAAGTGTTGGTTGTTGATGATTTAGCTGTTGAAAAGCCCACTGACTTCGCAGAAAGAATTTTTTACGATATCACGGATTATCGATTGGAACATAAAAAGACAACACTGTTCACTTCTAACAAAACAATTGAAAATCTCGGGGACATATACCAGGATGGTCGGTTGAAGAGTCGGGTTAAGAAGATGTCTATTGAAATCTACATGCCGGAAGAATCGATAAGGGATCAAGAAGCTGAAAGTGAAAATGCGGAGCTGGAAGGCTTGCTGTTCGGATAAAACATTTTAGGGGGAAGCGGAATGACTGGAATTTACCAACAAGACCTTGATTTTCTTGAAGAGGCGAAACGAGCTTTTAGTGAAAATCATCGATTGGAAACATACAGAAACATGGAAGATACGCACATCGCACTTAGATACGGGATGGATCGGGATTGTATCTCGATTTACAAATTAGGCGAACAAGTCATGTTTGCAAACAACATCATGGATGCGGCACCGGAGTTAGTTGTTCAAGGCGGTGAATCCAATGCCTAAGCACATCATCAACAAACTAATCCTAACAGCTGGCGCGTGGAACAACACAGGATGCAAGGACAAGCATTTGGAACGACAATTCAACTCATTGCTCAACGAATTGCGGATCACGACAGGAACGACGCCGGAGGGCGCTGTGAACATGCTCATGGCTGAACTTGGCGAAGTGGAGGCGATGACGGCGTGACTGAAGCGGAGAAGAACTACATCATCATGCAATTGGAAGTCGTCCACTTCGTTCACAGAGGACGGAGCGGTGAACTGTTGTCCAGTATGGACTATCGGTCTCTTGTTAGTTTACTAGCGGTACGAGAGGCAGTGAACTCGTGAGCTTCTACGTTTATGAAACGCAAGCAGAACCAACGTGTTGGTCATGTGGTCACTGGTTAATCGGTGGCGGATGCTATGAGAATGGCGAAACTCTAAGTCCTACAGAACATGATTTCCACTGTGATAAATGGGTGAAAGAAGGTACGGCAGGAACGATTTCGAGTGAACCACAAGCGGAGTCGGACGAGTCTGCAAGAACTTGTACTAAGTGCGGATGGGGAATGGATGAGGGCTTTCTCCACGAAGCAAGTGGCAGCACATATTGTTCGGTCGCTTGCTTGGATAACGATATCTCGCTTGCTCAACAGGAAGGTATGACGCTCGATGATCTGTTCTGGACTGATTGGCATGACGAAGTGGAGGCAACAAAATGATAAACAGAACGGTTTTGGTTGGCAGACTCACAAAGGATCCCGAATTAAAGATTTTGCAAAATGGGATTGCAGTCACACGCTTCACTCTCGCGGTCAACAGAGCATTCAAAAATGCAGCTGGCGAGCAAGAAGCAGATTTTATCAGTTGCGTCGCTTGGAGAAAGCAGGCTGAAAACGTAGCGAACTTCTTGAAAAAGGGAAGTCTGGTTGGATTGGACGGGAGAATTCAAACGGGCAGTTTTGAAGGGCAAGACGGGAAACGTGTTTATACAACAGAAGTCGTGGCGGATTCCACTCAATTCTTAGAACCTCGTAGCAGTTCGCCAGAGGGTGGACAAGCACCGAGAGATACGAATACTCCAAGTTACACGCAAGGCGCTCAGAATCGAGCGGAAACGACATCAGAAGATCCGTTTTCGACAGGTGGCGGACCGATAGAGGTAAGTGACGACGATTTACCGTTCTAAAACTATGAAACTTTGAAAGTGAGGGGGCGTTATGGCGGAAGTTGCAAGTATTCATCGGCTTTTAAATAAAAGAGAACGCGAATGGTTGACGGAAAAACAAGATGAATTAATTAAGCAGTTAATTGAGCTGGGGGTTCGAGTCAACAAGCCCCGCGATATGAAAATTGAACAACTTGAATTACTTGTGAATCACCATCGGAAAACGGTTGAATCGAAAAAAACTGTAGTGTCCGAAGAACAAATGAAAACGGCAGAAAGCAATGGACTGACGGGACAGGATGTTATTGATCGCGTCGATGACTTGAATTGGGATGTCGAACATGCGGTGAGTGTGAAAAACAGAAAAGAAGAACGCAGAATCAAAAATCAGAAGCGCGTTCGACTGTTGCAGGAAATCAATCGTTTAGAAGATTTGGGCGAATCGGAAAAAGGGGAGGCACTTGAAAAAATGTTGGTGAATTTATAAAAAGGGAGATAAAAAGAATGAATAAATTAGTTGAATTGGTAGAGAAATGGTCAATCGAAAAAGGGTTAGATAAAGCGGATTCTAGTAAGCAATTTTTGAAAGTTGTCGAGGAAACGGGTGAAGTTGCAGCGGCATTAGCACGCGGCGACAAGTTGGCGTTGATTGATGGTATCGGTGATGTAGTTGTCACGTTAATCATTTTGGGTCAACAGAACGGGTTAGAGCTACAAGATTGCTTACAGTACGCGTACGACGAAATAAAAGGGCGCAAAGGGCAAATGGTGGACGGAGTCTTTGTAAAACAGAGTGACCTGGAGGGATAACATGCAAACATGCGGGCGTTGCGGGAGAGAACTAAAAACGCAGAAGTCGATTGACGATGGTTATGGTCCGGTCTGTAAGAAAAAACAAGTTGCTGAAGATGCGGAATTCGAAAGGATCCAAATCACGCTTGAAGAGGTTGTTGTAGTGGAGATGATGTCGTGAGGAAAATCTTGTTTGAAATACCGGGCGAGCCCGTTGCTCAAGGTCGCCCCAGGGCAGGAAAATCATTCGGAGGAAAGACGGTCCTCTATGATCCGGAGAAATCGAGAGACTTCAAACATTACGTGAAGCTTGTTGCAGGTCAATACGCGCCAAAAGAACTCATAACGGGTCCAATTGATCTTTATGTAGATGTTTATCGTTCGACACCTAAGGCGTTGCAAACGAAGCCGAAACAGGCGCTTATCAAGTCGGGTGAACTTCGACCGACAACTAAACCGGATGTCGACAATTATGTGAAGGCAATCAAGGACGGGCTTACTAAAGTCATCTGGCAGGACGACAGTCAAGTGGTGGATCTGACGGTTCGAAAGTTTTATAGTCTGTCACCGAAAGTTGTTGTTTGTATCAAATACTAATCTGAAATGAGGGACAGAAGTTGTTCGAGTGGAAAACCGGGATGGAATTAATTGTTATACGGTTGAAAAATAAGGAATGGGTGAGGGAATGAAAAAGATATATCGACACTACAGCGACACTGAAGTTTCTGTATTAGCGACAAAAATAGAATGCCCATATTGCGGCGATGAGTGGCAGGAAGATGATACGAACGATCCAGGAACGACTTACAACTTAGAATGCGAAGAATGTGAAAGGGAATTTGAAATGTATTTCGACGCCAATTAACCAAAATGGATGGGGGCAATGTTCATGGTGGGAAATCCAGAGTATTTCACAACGAAAGTCACAGGAATCAACGAAGGTGAAGTTAAACGTCGTGTAGCTGAATTAATTGTAAAGGGATTCGAAGTAGTTACGGAAGGTTCAGAATCCCATACAGCGGCAATTTACAAATAGACAAATAGTATCGGCAAGTCGAAAAGGGCTTTTGTTGAGCGTGAAGAACGCGGGAAATACATTGTGGTCATGCGTCGGAGGAATGCGGTATGAATCAATGTCCGTGGTGGTTGTTGACTCGTTTAGAAGGTGTGCAGCGTGCTTGGGTGTATGACCAGTTTTGGGGGAAAGAACTGAATCGGATGTTGAAACAAGGATGGAAGGTAGTGCCGGAATGAGTTTAATTACATTTCCAGAAGGTATCGTGGTCATCGTAACGGGTGTGCTGTTGATGCTGTCGGGTTATTCGTATGGGCGATTGAGTAAGTGAACAGTTGACACATAAGGCGTAGTAAGAAAGGGGATAGAAAAATGGCGGTTAAAGATGCATGGATTTTACGATTGAGAGATGAAGTGAAAGGTGAAAACAACATGTCGGGTGAATGGTACTTTGACAACAAAAATGAGGACAACGATTTTCTGACAATGGATACAAATGTCGCAACACTTTATTTTGATAAAGAAAAAGGCATAAGGGATTTCAAAAACTATGAACAATCAATGATTGACAAGTTCGGCAATCATGCTATTTGCAACTTCGGCTACACGAGCATGATGAAAAACTTTGAATTTGTAGAAGTGACTGTTAGCGAAGTGGAAGATTACCCGATATGACATTGCTATTTGGTATTTTAATCGGAATTTGGTTCAGTTATTGGATGGATAAAAAATGATTTGAGTCGCAGTTCGAGAAAACTATGAAGTAGAAAGGAAGATGAGTGTGGAAGGAAAAGTTCATAATATTGAGGAAACAATTGGATTTATATCGCAGGAAGTTCAAATAGGCGATTTAGTTAGCGTGGCAATGATTCAACGTAAGTTCAGAACAGGATATACAACAGCTAGAAGGACACTAGAAAAGCTAATTGAAATTGGTCATGTGGAATCAAAAGAAGATGGAATCGTACTTTATTACCGCAAAAAGTAATTCGCAGTTCGAACATAATGCGGCTCATTGGACCGATTGATGGACCGAACTGTGAGCCGCAACATAAGAATCAATCCTTGAAAGCACTAGGGAAAATTCCGAAATGCAAACGAATGGATCGAATCCTGCCTGCTTCTTCTCGGGATCTCAAATTGTTTCTTAACCTACCCGCCACAAGACTTGGTTTACATCCTAAAAATTCTGCAACCTGTATAACGGAATATTTTTCTTCGTGGTACAGTCGCATCATTTCTTTTGTGGAATACATGGTATTACCTCCTTTTCGAATACCCTATCAAACTAATCTCGGGGAGTGAAGGAGCAAGTAAAAAAGCGACGTGCAACTAGAGGAGTGATCAAATGACTGCATATCAAGAAATAATCAAGATAGCAAAACAATTACCGTTTGAGGTGCTGAAAGATATTGAACGACGTACCGGGGACTGGATGTGGAACGGTGGCAATGAGGATGATCCGTATATTCATCAGCAGTTGCGGTATGCGAAGAGATTTGTGAAGGAGTGAAAACGCTAATGAATATAGACGATTTCATTAAAAACGGAATTAAAAGACCTGTGCAGAAGGAAGACAAAGTTTATGTGTATAACGGTAACGATAAACTGACTAATATTTATTCGACGATAGAGCTAGGTAGAGAATTCTTTTCCATGAGCAACGACGCTTTCCATAGAATATACGGCTTTAACTTCGTTCCAAAGGGTAGGTGGTTCGAGTTATCCAAAAGGGCAGCAGGAAAGTTGTAGTTCAGAAAATGAAGGAGTGACAACATGGTGCAGCAACTCACTATTTTTGATGCGGCGCCAACAATAGCGTTTGAGCTTGGGGACATGGTTGAGGTCGTTGTGAATGTGGAGGAAAAAGAAGTAGAGGATTATTACTATCTCAAATTATATGAGGGGTCGAAGGGGCGAATTGTGAAGTTTCTACCTAAACGGCAGTATGAGGTTTTGTTTGCGAAGTCTAATCAGATTAGGATATTTCGGCATGGTGAATTGAGGAGGGGTGATTGAGAATGACTGAAACGAATGAGGAACGGTTGGAGCGAATTAAGGCGATTCACAATGTAGCCATAGCGACTAGTAGCGAAGGTGACCCACGCATGGAAGTAACCGACATAATAACTGGGCTATTCGCCAATAAAGAGACCGACTGGCTTATCGAACAAGCTGAACAGTTACAAGTCATGAAAAAGGAATTTGCGGACGATATTGACTTCAAACGTAGGGAAGTTCACGGGTTACAAGAAGAAAACAAGCGATTGCGTGAAGAAATAGAACAACTAGAAGGGGAGTTGAAAGAATGGGCGGATTTGGTAGAGCCGACGTTGGATGTGTAAGGGTGAATGAAACTGCTGAGGAAAACCGAAAGATCCAACACATCGCTGAAAAGGTTAAATTCCTCAGAACGCATGAAGGAATGAATCTGAAAGACTTGGCAGCGGGATTGAAAATGTATCGTGAACGCATTATGAATTTAGAGATTGGCGTCGAAAGGGCAGATTTGCAGGACGTCATTCGGTATTGCGACTACTTTGGATTGGATTATGAAGGGTTTTTATTTGATGCTTTTCCGGAGTTTAAAGCGGCTTATGTAGCGGATAGTGAAAAGATGATGAGGGCTATTGGGTATAAGATTTGAGCAAATAAAAAAGACAGGATTCCTCCTGCCTCGGCTAAGGCAAGTATAACACACGAGGAGGGGTCCTGTGAGTAAAACAGCGGAAGTTGATTTGATGAAGAACGCAACATACATCGTTAAGGACGGGAAGCTAACGGAGGTTCCTAGTCCGCCAATCGGTTACGGAAAACAAATCATCAATTGGCAAGGGGGCAAACCTTGCAACGGATCCTTAGAAGAATCATTTAAATTTTAATATAGCTTATCGGAACAACCGAGGGCATTGAATGACGCATTAAGCGTTGTTTGGTGTCCTTTTTATATTTCAATTTATGGAGTGGGGGGCGCTTTTATGTTGAGTTGGGTGGATAAATTGGTTCCGGAGTATATCGAGGGCAGGCAGGATATGAAGAAGCGGGCAGACCAAGTAGACAGAGCTAATCCGATTGAAATGAATGATTTGAAGCAGTTCAACAGCATGATTGATAGCATGTCTTATTCGCTAGAATGGATGACTACAGGACGGCAGCCGAACACTTATCGAGGGGTCGATGAAAAGGCTGTTTATCAACGTAGGTCGTATGAAAATATTGATTTGATTCCGGATATTGCGGAGCAGTTGGAAAGCGAAGTAGAAAAGAAATTATACATGACTAAGGAAGAGAAAATTATACTTGCAGATATCCTTTCATCATTCTCTCTACGGGAACGACAGTGTTATATACTGCACATGGCCCAAGGTATGAGTTGGTCTGAAATTGCGGATGAACTAGGAGTTAGTAAAAGTACGGTCCAAACTCATATTACACGGGCGAGAAGTAAGGTTGAGAAAAGAATTCAAAAGGTTGTATGAAATAATCTTTGTAATACGCTTGTCATGCGGTGGTCGTTCGAAGTCTACGAATATGAGGGGGAGAATAAAAGAGGGGGTGCGTGCGAGCGACATTACCCCTCTTACCAGCCCCGATACATAAAAGTGGAAATTAGAAGGATTTCCGTTTTTCTTGACGAATCATATTAAGTTGGAGTGAAATTGTTACACTCTTGCTATATATTTTGAAAAACAAGGAAAGCGAGGATTGTTATTATGACAACGATTATTATAACTAGAACGGATCAATACTCTATTATTATATCGGATACGCGAGAAAACAACGAGGAAGAATCAACATATCTGGATGGGGTGTTTAAACTTCGTTATATTCCAAATATGGGTTTCATTACAGGAGCAGGATGGGCGGTCTTTTTGGAAGAAGTAAAGGAAAGAATAATAAAGAAAAGAAGAATAGAGCATATTGATGAAGTACTTGAAATTTTCAAATCCACTGCGGATGAAGGTAAACGCGATGTTCTTGGAACGGAAGAGCGGATTGATAATAGTTATATAGCAATTACTTGGTTAGGTGAAGATAATAATAAAATTGAATATCAATCCGGCTTATTATCCGAGAGTTACTATGAAAAAAACGGTGATAATTCAATGTTGGTGGATAAAGGCGGCATCAGAATTATTTACCCAGTAGACTTAGTGGAAAAAGACGGTTTGATTCATGAAATTGTTGAACAAACGAATGGTAAAATTACAACTGATTTAAGTATAAACAAAGCTTTGTTCGAAACACTTAAACTATTTGTTCAAATAGCTAAGAACTCGGATTTGGTTAGTCTTGATTGTCAGATAGGCATCCAATATCACTCTAAGTTAACGAACGAAATTCATACAGAAGGATTGTACGGGAAAGGCGAACAACTTTTAAAACTCGCGCAACAAAACAAGATCTTAAGGAAATTTAAAGCGGCGGGTACTCTATCGGAGTTTGTGTAGTCTGCATATCGAACAGTGCGTTAAAACCTCAGCCAAGTTTATAGACTGAGGTTTTCTTTTGATGAAGATAAACAGAAATAAAGGAGGCGGACGGTGATGTGATGTGCCTAATTGGGAAGAGATACAAAGGGAATGGGAAACAACAAAAATAACACTTGCTGCATTAGCTGAGAAACATGACGTGAAACTCGGTACGTTGAAGAGTAGGAAGAGTCGTGAAGCTTGGGTAAGAGGTCCATCTGTTAAGGATGCAACTAAAAAGAAAAAGGATGCAACCATTTTCAAAAGGATGCAACCGAAAGAAGCCGTTGTAGAGTCGGATGATTTAACCGATAAGCAGAGGCTTTTTTGTATTTACTACATTAAGAGTTTTAACGCGACAATGGCAGCTATCAAAGCTGGGTATGCAAGGAATAGTGCACACGTCGAAGGAAGTAGGTTGCTTAGAAATGTTAAGGTGGCAGCCGAAGTTAGAAGGCTGAAAGGTGAAATGCAACAAGGCATCTTCATCGATGCAATGGACGTACTCAACAAATACATTCAAATTGCCTTTGCAGATATTACCGACTTCGTTGATTTTGGTAGCGTTACAAGAGAGCAACTACACCCGGAAACAGGAAGAGTGATGATGGATGCTGAATTTAAACCAATCACATACAAAGAGGGTTACGTAGATTTCAAACCGTCGGATGAAGTAGATGGCACGATCATCACGGAATTAAAACTAGGTCGTGATGGGGTTGTGGTTAAGTTGGCTGACAAGATGAAGGCGCTCGACATGCTGACGAAGTATTTCGATATGTTACCTGATCACTTCAAACGTCAAATCGAGACTGAGAAGCTTAAGATCGCTCACGCAAAAGCATTCGGTAACGAGGATCCTGAACAGTACGAAGATGATGGATTTAACGAAGCACTAGATGCGACAACGTTGGAGGTGTGGGGCAATGCCGGAAACCCAACCGAAAGCGAAGATTAAGTATTTCTCGTTCCTTACAAAGAAAAAGACGTTTAAGAAGAAGCCTGCCCCATTCACTTTTAAACCGTTTTCAATAAAACAGAAGCAAGTCCTAACATGGTGGAGAAAAGATTCACCAATGAAAGACATGGACGGCATCATATGCGACGGTTCGGTACGTGCGGGTAAAACGGTCGTCATGTCCCTTTCTTACGTTATGTGGGCAATGGACTCGTTCAAGGATGAAAACATGGGGATGGCAGGGAAAACAATCGGTTCATTCCGACGTAACGTAATTACCCCGCTTAAACGTATGCTGAAAGCTCGTGGTTACAAAGTTAAAGACCATCGTTCAGAAAATATGCTGTCAATCTCGCGTAACGGAATAACAAATTACTTTTACGTATTTGGTGGTAAGGACGAAGGTTCACAAGATTTGATTCAAGGGATCACGCTTGCCGGTATGTTCTTCGACGAAGTGGCTCTGATGCCACAATCATTCGTTAACCAGGCAACAGCTCGTTGTTCGGTGGATGGCTCGAAACTATGGTTTAACTGCAACCCGGAAGGACCTTATCATTGGTTTAATACTGAATTTATCGGAAAGATGAAAGAGAAGAATTTGTTCCAACTCCATTTCACGATGGACGACAACCTATCTTTATCTGAGCGCGTGAAAGAACGGTACCGTCGGTTATACACCGGTATCTTCTATCAACGCTTTATTTTGGGTTTGTGGGTGCTTGCTGAAGGTGTTATTTATGACATGTTCAATGAGAAGGAGCATGTCGTTCCTACGGTTGATAGAACGTATTCAAGATTCTATGTATCAATTGACTATGGGACACAGAACCCGACTGCATTCGGCTTGTGGGGCTTGCATAAGAAGACTTGGTACAAGGTCAAGGAGTATCACCATAGCGGACGGGATGGGAAGCAAAAGACGGATAGTGATTACAGTAAAGACTTGAAAGAATTTGTCGGAACTGAAACCCTAACTGTACTCGTTGACCCATCTGCTGCTTCTTTTATAGCTCAGTTAAAGAGAGATGGCTTCCACGTGCGACAAGCTGATAACGATGTAATTGATGGCATCCGGAATGTCGCGACTGCATTGAGTACTGGAAAGATAAAATACAACGATTGCTGCACCGAAACCAAAAGAGAATTTTCTTCTTATATTTGGGATGAGAAAGCAAGAGATCACGGTGAAGATAAGCCGATTAAAAAGAATGACCACCACATGGACAGTGACAGATATTTTGTCAATACGGTCGTTATGAAGAAATCCGGCTTGTCATTTGATTAGAGGGGAGGTCGCTAATGTGGACCCGTTTTCGAAAACAGAAACAGAAAAAATAAATAAGATTGTCGAGACTGGCGCCAAGAATGTAGTTGGCGATGAAGCTATTATATTGCATGAAGTCCAGGAATGGGAGAAGTCGAAGTTGCGTAATTTGATGCTTGTTGGTCAACGCTATTATGTTAACGACAACGATATCCTAGAGAGAAAGAGAATGGTAGTCGGTGAAGGCGGCCAACTCGAAGAAGCAAAGAATATCGCCAATAAGAAAATCGTACACGGCTTTATCCGGAAGATGGTAGATCAAAAGGTTGGATATTTACTCAGTTTGCCATTTACAGCGAGAACAGATAATGAATTGTATCAAAAAGCATTATCCAGTTACTTCAATAAGAGTTTTTACCGCATGTTTCAAAACGTCGGCAAAGAAGCGATTAACAAAGGTAAGGCATGGATACACACTTACTATGATGAACAGGGCGATTTCAAGATGAAACGAATTCCGTCAGAAGAAATCATTCCTCTTTGGAAAGACTCGGACCACACTGAGTTAGCAGCTGTCATTCGTTCCTACGAAATCGAGATGTGGGTTGGCAAAGAGAAGGCGACCGTTAAAAAGATTGAAGTGTGGGATTTAACTGGCGTATACAGGTACGTCATGGAGAAGGGCAAACTCATTCTAGATGTCGATGAAGGGGGTTACAGCCCTCACGTTTTAGTCGAAGATGGCGAGAACGCAGAGCGTGTCAATTGGCAACGTATTCCGTTCGTTTGTTTTAAATATAACGATGAAGAATTGCCCATCATAAACTTCGTGAAATCTATCATTGATGATTACGACTTACAAAAATCCGACAATGCGAATAATATTGAGGATTTGCCGTCTGGCGGTATTTATGTTGTAAAAAACTACGACGGTGTTGATCTCGGAGAGTTCAGACGCAATTTGTCGGTATTCCGCGCAGCTAAAGTTGCTGGTGATGGTGGACTTGATTACATTTCTACGAAAATCGATACAGAAGCATTTAAAGTTCACATGGACATGCAGCGGAAAGACTTGTATGAACTTGGTCGTGGTGTTGATACGCAATCGGAAACGCTAGGTAATGACAAATCTGGTATTGCCTTACGATTCTTGTATGCGGACCTAGACATGGATGCAAATATCATTGCTACAGAATTCCAAGCATCACTGGAGCAGTTGAAGTGGTTCATTGACCAAGACATTGCTAATCGGGGTGGTCAGGACTATTCGGATGAAAATGTCGATTTCATTTTAAATCGGGATATCATCATTAATGAATCCGAAGTGATTGAAAACGCCAGTAAGAGTGCGAGTCAGATTTCGGATGAAACAATTATCGCTAATCATCCATGGGTTACTGATGTCCAGGAAGAGTTGAAGCGAATTGAGAAGCAATACGGAAAAGATGATGATTACAAAGACTCGTTTAAAGAAGTGAAGGTAAATGAGTAAACCGACAAAGGAATACTGGGAAGGGCGTTCCGCTCAACGTGAGATGGAGTCGCAGTTGATTGCGAGTAAGTATCTTGCGCAGATGGATGAAAGCTTGCGAGAAACACAACTTGAAATCTTGAAGGAAATTGAATCCTTTTATGGCCGTTACGCTGTCGACAACAAAGTATCGATTCAAGATGCGAAAAAGTATCTGACAGTAAAGGAAATGAAGGATTTCAAGGACGTTGATTTAAAGAGATTCCGTGAAATGTCTCTATCAGGTAATCCAGAATACGACAAACTATTAAATTCAGTGAGTTATCGTACGCGAATATCTCGATTAGAGGCGCTTAATGCGCAAGTGGAAATGAGTATGATTGAATTATATGGTGGAACAAATGGGTTGCAGGAATACACATACACCGGCTTAACCGAGATTTACCAAAACACTTATTATCAATCGTTGTTCGATCTAGCGAAGCAGGGACCAATTAGCATTAAGGTTCCGGCTATTAAAGATACGGTGATGAAAGAGGTCCTAACCTACAATTGGAGCGGTGAAGAGTTTTCCGAGCGTATATGGGGGCATCAATCAAGTGCGCTTAAGACCGTACGTAAAGAGTTGGAAAGAAGCTTTTCTTCTGGTCGTTCTATTCAGCAGACAACAAAAGCGGTTATGACTGCTACGGATGTTACGAAATCTAGAGTTGAAGCTCTGGTGCGTACCGAGTCTAATTTCTTTCACAGTCTTGCTGCACATAACAGCTACGTCGATGCAGGGATTGAGAAGTATGAGGTCCTTGCTACACTTGATAGTCGCACATCTGATATCTGTCAGAATCAAGATGGCAAGATTTACAATGTGAAAGATTATAAGCCTAGGGTTAACGCGAATCCATTTCATGTGCGCTGTCGTTCTACAACGATTCCGTGGTTTGATGAATCCGAATACATGGATGGTGAACAACGCCAGTCTATGGATGGTCTGGTTGATTCTATGACCTATGAAGAATGGTATGGCAAGAATGTAACTGGCAGTGAGTCGAATGAAAATAAAGAGACGATGATTCAAAATCGTTTCGGTGATATTGAGCAGATGAAGAAATATCAATCCGCGAAAGTTGAAGGTGCACCGAAGAGTCTTTTGGCTTTCCGAAACATGAAATACAGCGATAAAGAAAAGTATGAAGCACTGATGAAGGCTTATCGAAATCGGAAGAAGTAACGACTTGGCTATCAAGTAAAGGAGTGAAACATTATGTCTTTCGAAGAGTTTAAGGAGCGCTATCTGGCGAAGATTAGAGGAATCAACTGGTACGGCGAACAAATGGAGGTAACAGATCTTGAATTGATGAAGTTGTTCGCCTCAATCGTAGTCATTTCTGAATTCCATAAAGAAGAAGCGAAGAAAGAGAAAGGAAGGAAGTGATCCATATCTCGGTTCGCTACTCCGTTATGTAGCTATTAAAAAGAGGGAGTGATGGTATTGGAAACCGTTAAAAATTATAGAGTTAAAACTAAATCTGTCACGGCTATGCGCACTTTTATAGGGCAACCCATTCACGAAATCCGAGACTACATGATAGGATGCAAAAATATAGCTCTAGGCTTAGGTGGATTACACCAAGGTTTTAATGAGTCGATCGAAGGTACAGGAGGCGCGCGTGATCTTACACCTGGCGATTACATTGTGATGAGCGAAGATAGGCATGCCGTTTTCATGAGCCCAGCCGAATTCGAGAAGAAGTATGAGGAACAAGTTGACAGTACTGAGCTGTATTATGTGATCACAAAGTACGGGTTCCTAGCTAAGGATGCGGAAATGATGTTGAAGGACGAGCGAATCAGATCCGTACTTCTAGCTCCTCTCAACGAAGAGAAAAAGGTCAGTCCGGTTGTAACGGTTAACCAATCGTTTAGCGGCAAAGATGACATTAAAAAAATAGCCGAGGTATTGAGCGAGTTACTCTCTGAAGAATGTATTCGGAAACACGCCTATTAAGTAATTAAGAACAACTCGTCATTTTGGTATTTTGGACGCTAACTATAAAGACAAATCCGAGGTCGATACCCTCGTTAAAAAACGTAATTTGAAAGGATGACTGAATTGAATAAAGAACAGCTAATCGCATTAGGGTTAACCGAGGAACAAGCGGATGAAGTTGTGGCGGGCATCGGGACTATGATTCCTAAATCACGCTTCGATGAAGTAAATGCGGCTAAAAAGCAACTTGATACCGACTTAGCAGCTCGTGATACTCAACTTGAAGAGTTGAAGAAAACAGCAGGCGCCAGTGAAGAATTGAAGGGGCAGATTGCGACGCTTCAAGCGGCTAATGATACAACCAAGACTGAATATGAAGAGAAGATTCAGAAGCAGTCATACAACTACGCTCTTGAACGTGCATTAACGGAGGCAAAGGTGAAGAATCCAAAAGCAGTAAAAGCGTTGTTAGATATAGAAGCCATCAAACTTGATGGGGAAAAGCTGCTCGGTCTTGATGAGCAGTTGAAAACCCTATCTGAGTCGGATGGCTATTTGTTTGCCCAAGATTCAGATGGTAAGCCGGTATTCAAAGGCTTCACTCCGGCAGACGGCAAAGCACCAGATGGCAAAGGAGCTAAAGATGACGGTGGATTTGGAAAACAAATTGCGGAATACGCGAAAGGCAACGCAGGACTCGAAACAGCACGACAAAATTACTTCGAATAAATAGGAGGAATAGACGATGAAATTTAAAAAAACAAGTTACGGCAACAGAACAAATATTTTAAAGTTCCCCGATCATTACGTGAACGTGGCAGTGACGGTTAGTGACGCAGGTATTGTCGCTAATGCAGACGGCAAAAAGATTGTCCTTGCGGGTACATTATTAGGCGGTGGTGTAGTTACAGACGAGTCTAAGGACGCGGTACTTGCGACAGTGGATGTTGTTGCGGAAGGTGTTCTTTTTAACGACACGGACGTTACAAGTGGACCTGCAAAGGGCGCATTACTCATTCATGGATTTATTGCACTTGATAAAATCCCAAAAGCTCCAACAGCGGAAGAAGTTGCTGCATTAAAACAAATTACGTTTATTCAATAAGAGAGGAATGATGATTAATGCCGAACATTTTTGATTATGTAAACGCTAAAGATATCGCAACATATTACACAGAGTCATCTAGTAACAACATCCCGCACTTGGGGGCAACATTGTTCCCCGCTAAAAAACAAATGGGTTTAGACCTGAGCTGGATTAAAGGCTCAAAAGGTCTACCCGTTGCTTTGATGCCATCCGAATTTGATGTTAAAGCTACATTGCGTGATCGTATTGGATTTGACAAAATCGTTACCGAGATGCCATTCTTTCGAGAAGCGATGTCTATTGGTGAAAAAGATCGTCAAGAGTTATTGAAACTCGGCGATTCTACTAATGCGGCCTACATCGTGCCTATGATCAATGCGATCTACGATGATGTTAAAACGCTTGTAGATGGGGCGGAAGTACAACCTGAACGAATGATTATGCAGCTATTATCGACAGGTAAGATTGCGATCAGTGCCAATCGTGTAGATTACGATTATAACTACGGCATGAAAGACGACCACAAGGAAACGCTACTTACGGATGGAACTTGGGACAAGCCGGGTTCAACACCGATTGAAGATATTCTGAGGTGGCAGGATACAGTGGAGGAAAATACAGGTAGTCGTCCAACGAAATCAATCATGTCTCGTAAAACGTGGAACTATCTCCTGAGACACGAAAGTTTCCGTTTAGACATGAATCCTCTCGGTGGGCAGAATGTCATTATGACGGACGCGATGTTAAAACAGTATCTATCAGCTAAATTCGGTCTATCGATTGCGGTTCACAACAAAAAGTATCGCGATGAAAAAGGAGTGCTTCACAACTTCTATCCAGACGACCATTTCACGCTTATTCCAGATGGCGTACTTGGTAACACGTACTACGGCACAACGCCGGAGGAAGCGGATCTTATGTCTGGTGCATCTTCTGCAAAAGTACAAGTCGTTAATACGGGCGTAGCAATCACAACTATTGTAGAACCGCATCCAGTCAACGTTCAGACGATTGTTTCTGAAATCGTACTACCAAGCTTTGAAACAATCGATAATATCTTCATTGCAAAAGTGAAGTAAGAGGGGACTTGTTCCTCTCTATTTTTATTGAAGGAGGTAATTTTTATGCTGGAATTCAAGGTGACGTTCAACCGTAACGTCAAACTCGGAACTGACCGATACCGTAAAGGTGAATCTGCAACGGTCCCGGAAGATGTTTGTGATGTATTAATGGAATCAGGTGTGATTGATAGTGATTTTGAACGCACCGTCGAGAAGCGCCCGAAGGCAAAGAGTAAGGAGGAATAACGATGGAGGTAATTGAAATTGTTAGGACGAAACTTCCCGATACAGCACCAGAAGCCTTGCAATTAAATTTCTATATAGAAGAAGTCGCGCAAGCCATTAAAACATATTGCAACCGGACCGACATTCCACGAGAACTCGCTTTCACACACGCAAACATGGTAGTCGATATGATTACAGGCGAAAACCGCAAGAATGATCCAGAGGCGCAGTCGTCTGTTTCGGCAATCAAAGAGGGGGACGTCCAAGTGACGTTTGGTTCGGCAAAAGTGGAGTCGCGCGAAAGAGCTACTGAAAAGCTACTCTTTGACTACGCGAAGCAGCTGAACAGTTTTCGGAAATTGAGGTGGTAGCATGAACATCCGTAATATCATGGCGAAGGCGACTGCAGCTGTTGAACTTATGTATGACAAGACTGCTACAATTGAACGCTTTGAAGAATACGTGAAGCCTAGCGGTGCGGACGGAACGAGATGGGCTAAGGTTCACACTGACATCCCTTGTCGTTTATCTTCCTCGACGCTCAACAACGCCGTACAGGGCGATGCAAACGTCATTCAATATGACGTGAAGTTATTCCTTTCGAGCGATTTCAAAGTGTTGGCAGGGGATGTAGTTACTGTTGATGGCGTGAAATATGAATCAGCAAAAGAGCCGTTCGTTTATGTATCTCATCAGGAAGTATTGCTAATCCGTAAGGGGTATGCGTGATGGGTTTTGAATTTAGCGAAATGAAGTTAATGAAGCAAAACCTAATCGAGTTAAACAAGATGTCTCACGTCATCCATTTAAAAGTCGCCAAACGCGTCGCTCAATTGGCTATCCGAAAAGTAAAGAAAATGACGCCTGTAGACACTGGCGATTTACGCAACAACTGGAAATACCACATTGTGAAAAAGGGTGATACCTACACAATCCTTATTTACAACCAACTCAATTACGCTTCGTGGATTGAAAACGGACACCGGATAGTAATTGCCGGTAAAACGGTAGGCTGGGTTGAAGGTAAATTCATGCTGAAGCTAACAAAAGATGAAATGGACCGTATCGCCCCGAATATGTGGAAAATGGAAGTTGAAAAAGAAATGAGGCGAATCTTTGGTAGCTAATTTGAAATCCCTCATTATCCAACAAATCAAAGCGGTCTTCGGGCCACTAAAAGTATATGACGAACCGATTAAGCAGGGGCTGATAACTCCTGCTTTTTTGGTACTCATTTTTAACAACGAACATGAACGGCAACTCGGTAAGAGTTCCAAGAGGACGTATTCCATCAACGTCACTTACTTTCCCGATACGGCTGATAAACGCGGTGAGTGCGACCAGGTACTCGAGACGTTCCAAGATGAGTTTAGATATATCGACAATCGCTACCACGTCCATAAAGTCGCGGGTGATGTTGTAGACGAGGTGCTTGTCATTACGTTCAATGTGAAGGTGTTATTGAAAGAATTGGAGCAAGGAACATTGATGCAAAGATTGCAATTTGGAGGTGTCAGAAATGTCTAAAGCAAAAGAAGATAAGTCAAAGCAACAGAAATATAGCAAATCTGCATTCGTGGAAGCTGTAGAAGAGAGTAAAGAAAGGTTGATTCTGCAGGTCATTCTTGCTGATAACAAAACGTACACGAAAGATGAAGTCGCAAAATTGGTCGAGGCGTGGAAATCAAAGAAGGTCAACGCAAAGGTCGAGAAAGAAAAAAAGGAGGTTAAAGCATAATGGCGGGTGGAAATTGGGAAACACAAAATAAAGATTTATCAGGCGCGTATATCAATTTCGAGACTGATAGTTTAGCTGTTGCCGGACTGGATTCAAGAGGTGCGGAAGTAGTTCCTTTAACGCTCGACTGGGGAAAAGTCGGCGAGTTTATCAAAGTTTCTCCAGATACAAAATTTGAAGAAACGTTCGGTAAAGACCTCAAAGATTTGAAAAAAATTAGAGAAGCTTTCAAAGGGACTGGCAATGTCATCGTTTACAACTTGAATGGTGAAGGTGATAAGGCGACGGCTACTAGCGGAACATTCGTGGCAACAGCAGTCCATGGTGGCAAAGACGGGAACGAGTTGTCTGTAACGGTTGCGATTGGTTTGAGTGGTAACGCAACAGTCAGAACGTTCTTCAGAGGTGCCCGCGTTGATTCGCAAGTTGTTGAAACAACGCAAGAGTTAGTGGCAAACCCTTACGTCTCATTCAGTGGTGAATTACCGGATGCGGATGCAACCCTAACACTTAAGGGTGGGACCACGATCACGGCGATGAATGATTCGTATGCAACATTCGCGGCCGGACTTGATTCACAGATATTCAAAACGATCGCAATTGGAACCGATGACGAATCTGTCAAGTTGCTTCTGTCATTGAAAGTAAAACAGTGGCGCGAAAATGAGGGTAAAAACGTAGCGCTTATCACGAACGATTATAACGATGCTGATCATGAAGGTGTCATATCTATCAAGAACGGCGTTTACGTGGGAGAAGAATTTATTTCTGCGAAAGATGCCGTGTATTGGTATGGAGCGGCTTATGCAAACGCAATTACAAATTCCCTCACTTATGCGGAGTACCCTGGTGCGACTGACGTTGAACGCCTCCCGCATGAGGAAATCGTGAAAGCCAAAAGAGAAGGACACGTCGTATTCATTTATAACGAAGGTGCAGATGGTCTTGATCGGATGGTTGTCGAATCAGACATCAACACGTTCCGTTCATTCACACCAAAGAAGAATCAGGACTTCCGAAAAGGGCTGATTGTACGGCAAATGGACATTATGGGCAACAACATTAAACACATCTACTCTCGGAACTTTATTGGGAAAGTGAAGAACCACGGTAACGGCAGGAACCTTTTTAAAGGATCCATCATGAAAGAAGTACTTGACAGGTTGGTGCGACAAGAAGCGATTGAACCTTACGATACTGAAGATATCGTGATTCGCGAGGGTGACACGAAAGATGCCGTACTTGTGACGTTAGGCGTTAAGTTCGTCGATGCCATGGAAAAACTCTATATGACTGTGGAATGTAAATAATAGGGGGTGTAATGAATGACTAGAACTGTAGAGAACAACGATCCGATTAGTGCTAAAGAGGGCATGGTTTACATTACTATCGAAGGTAAAATTTATGAATATGCCGAGCTATTGAAGTTTGAAGCAAATGTTAAATATACAAAAGCGGACGTGAAAGCGATTGGGAAACGGATGAAAGGCGGTAAAATTGTCGGGGCGGAAGGTACAGGCTCTATGACTGTCTATTACCACCGTCCAGAGATGCGTGAAATGGCGCTCGAATATGTCCGCACTGGTAAATCTCCGATTTTCGACGCTCAAGTGGTCAACTCGGATGCAGCAAGTAGTGCAGGAACTCAAACGGCTTTACTTAAAAACATCGTGCCTGATGGGGCTGTTATTGCAATGCTAGACGGTGAATCAGACGATCTATTGAAAGAGGACATCGACTTTACATTCGATGACTTCGACTTCCTTGAACGCTTTAAAGCAATTGCATAAAAAACTAAAACAACTAATTGGGGGAATATAATACTATGAGTAAAATGAATTCGTTTTTAAAAGGTAATGTAAAGCAAGCGGAAAATGTCTCTTTACCGCTCGATCGCTTCGAAGAGGCTATTATTTTGCGTCCGTTGCCGTCTGGGGAGTCGGATATAATCAATGATCGTTGTTTCGTGAACAAACCCGGACGAAAAGGTAAACAGGAACGAGTTTTTGATGTCGTTAAATTCAACCGAGGAATCAGCGTTGCATCCTTTGTATACCCGGACTTGAACGATGCGGAATTACAAGAATCATACGGTGCCCGTGGAGCGGAGGATCTATATTCGAAAATGTTCCTGCTCGGAGAAGCGAATCACATCCTTGGTAAAGTAACGGAAATCAGTGAGATTGAACAAGACATTAACGAGGATATTGATTTAGCAAAAAACTAATAGAGGGTGGGGATGATGAAGCGGCTGATTCAGATGCCGTTTTTTATCATTTCGCCCTCCACAATTTCTATTGGGAGCCTGCAAAATGGCAAGGCCTTGAACGAAGGGAAAAAGCGCTTGTGATTGCTAGTATCAAAGTTGAATTGAAACGCCGTAAGAAAGAGCAGGCGGCGATTAATAGCAAGTAATGACTTTAATTCTGTAGTCCTATATGATTGGGGTGTGTTTATTGACGAATCATATAGGAGGTTATTATTTTGAAAAAAGTCGCGTATTTATTTCTATTAGTACTAGTAATCACTATAGCGGGGTGTAGTGATTCAGGAAATGATTCCAGCGTAGCTGATGAAAAGGGAGTAGTTGAGGGCATTGAAGTAAACTTTGATTTATTATCTAACAATCAAATTATCGATGAATCCATGCTCGAAATTACCATAACGAATACAACTGATAAGACTTACATCGGTAAAATATCATTCAGTAACACCTCGTCTCAGTATTGGGATATTGATATCGAAAATTTACCGCCAGGAAAAAAGCTAATTAGGGAAATTAAGAATGGTTATAATAAGCATCCCGAAGATGGGATCAATTACAAAGTTAAAGGGGAGTTATCGGATAAGGGGCATGTGAGTGGCGTCGAATATAAACTTTTCAAGACGGACTCAGAGAGAGCTTTTAATGTTCAGACTAAAAACATAACAAAAGAAACTGTAATCGAGATAACCAGGGAGATATATGCGGAGCACGGAGATAATTTGGTCAATCTTAGTTTTTATGGAGAAGCCCAAACACTGAAAGACGGCGAGAATCCAGACGCATTTCCTGAAGCTTCGTACATCGGGAGTAAGGTTAGCAAGACAATTACGCTTGGTGACGACAGTTTTGACTTTATACCACAATAAAATAAGAAATAAATCAAAGCATCCTTTTATCGGGTGCTTTTTCTTATGGAGAAAAGGCGGTGAAGTAAATGGCAGGAGCACAAACCAGTATGTCTTTAGCGGATCGCATGTCGGGTCCACTCATAAAAATGATGAAGGCGATGGACAGTACGATACGTGTGATGGAAAAGATGGATCAAGCCGCGAATAATATCGACACGAAAGGACTTGCGAAAGCGAGGAGTTCGATAGATTCCGCGTCAGCTGATATGCAACGTTTGATATCAACCTCAAGTAATGCTACTGCCGCGGCTGCGTCCGTTACGCGAGGCTTGAGCGGAATGGGGGGTGATACATCCGGCTTAGCCGTTATGAACGCGGCTTTGTGGGGTACTACGGGTGCTATCGAAAAACTTAATTCCATGGTTATCACGCCACCGAAAATCCGGTCGATTAGCGGTTCCGATATAACTAATCAAATTTCGAAGGTTACGGATTCAGCTCTTGTCGCGTCAGAAGCATTCAACACGTTAAATGCTTCTATAACGGCATCTGGTTCAAGCGCTAATTTTGGCCCTGATATTTCTGCATTGTCAACGATGTCTTCTACAGCTGAAAGCGCTTCTAAATCTCTAGTTGCTTTTGGGTCGGCATCGACCACCGCGGCGAGTAGTGTAGTGGATGTGTTAGCACAGACAAGTCAGTTAAGTAGCACGATGGATCAAGCGGCAGCGGCGACGGATAATTTATCGAGCGCAGGGGAGGATTTAAGTGGTTCTACTAACAGTATCGCGGTAGAACAAGAGGACCTAAATGGCAGAATAATTGATGGGACAAGCAACTTGAAAGAGTATGTAGTGGCGGTCCTTGCGGCTGTTGGCGCATATAAAGCATTCAGTACCGCTAAAACATTTATCCAAGATATATTCTCTCAGGGAATTGAATTTCACGCGTTTAAACAAGCGTCAGAAGTGGCATTCACGACATTTCTAGGTGATGCGAAGCTAGCGAAACAGTATATGGCGGATATGCTTGCATTCGCGCAAACAACACCTTTCGCTTATCCCGACTTGCTTGAATCCAGTCGTAACTTGATTGCATTTGGGGTCGAGGCGAAGAATACTTTCCCCATCATGCAAGCTATTGGAGATGCTACTGCAGCTATCGGCGGCGGGGCCCAAGAGATGATGGAAATGGCTGACGTGTTTGGTCAGATACAAGCTCAAGGTAAACTCACAGCCATGGAAGTAAATCGATTGGGGTCGAAGGGGATCAATGCCATTCAGATGTTGGCTGACGCGTCCGGCGTGACGGCTGAGGCCATGAAGAAGCAAATTTCCTCCGGTGCGATAGGTGCAGGAGAAGCCATATCCGTCCTCATTGAAGGGATGAATAAGAAGTTCGGCGGTTTGATGGCAGGCGTGAAGGGTACATGGGCAGGCTCTATCGACTCGATGAAATCCGCGTCGCGAAACGCAGGAGTGGCGATGATGGGAGATTTTATGGTAATGGACGGCCCTTTAGTGAATCTTGTGCAAAATTTCACCGGGTTTCTAAAGAAATTACCTCAATATGTAGGTCCTGCTGTCGCAGCATTTTTACCACTTATCGCAATACTCAACGAGGCTCTTTCTTTAGGGAAATTCGATGCACTATTCGCAGGATTGGGCGCAGGATTAATGATAGTTGCTACTGCTATCGCCGAACTTGCTTCGGTTGTAATCTGGGTTTTAACGAAAATTAGCGCAGTCGCTAGCTTGATCGCCGAATACTGGCCGATAATCGCAACTGGACTAGCAATACTATTAGTGGTTTATTTTCCTCTAATTATGTTTTATTTAGACGCGATGTTAATTAGAATTGGGCTTATGATTGAACCGATTCTAGCAACAGCAGGTGCTTGGCTGGTTGCATATTGGCCGATTGCGTTGGTTGCTATCGCTGTAGTCGGGTTAATTGCGATATTAATGCATTTTGGTGTGACGACAGAACAAATAACTCAATTTGTTATAGATTCATTCGGGGCAATCGTTGGAAGTATTTACTGGCTTGGAGCGGCTTTCCATAACGTAATCATGGGAATTGCTAACTTCTTCATTATGGCGGTTGAATGGATCATGAACACTTGGAGTCAAGGTATGTACAATATTCAAATGGCTTGGATGGCTTTCAACTTGATGGTCCGTATTGTGTTAGATGCCATTGGGAACGCGGTGCTCAAAACAGTTGAATGGATCATGAATACGTGGAATGACGGGCTGTTTGGTGTGCAGACCGCATTCCATAAAATGGCTTCATTTGTTCTGACCATCATGAGCGGAGTTGCGAACGGCGTGGTAGGGACCGTAAATACTGCTTTAGGGGCTATTTCAGACCTCATTAACGGGGCAGTTTCGGGCATCAACTCATTCATCGGTCTATTGAATGGCGTGCTCGGTACGGACCTCAGTACAGTCGGAACAGTTGATTTGAAGATGGGTAATGGGGTATCAAAATTCATCGATAATATGAAATCTGATCTATCGGCACCGGTGAGAGCCGAGAAAGCGAATTTAGGTAGGATGGACACAGCGGGTAACTATGCTAAAGGCATAGAAATGCCATCATCTCCTACTAAGAAAACTTTAGAACGTATGGAGTATACAAGTCTAGGTGATGCGTACGACAAAGGTAATGCAGCAGGAACGAATTTGGCGACAAAAATGAGCGATAAACTTTCCGGTATGATCGAAAAAGTGACAGGCCTCGCTAAAGGTAAGGATGGGAAAGACGGTCCACCAAGTGCTAGCGATTTTCCTCTCGGGGATTTAGCGGGCATGAATGATCCGTTGGGTGGCGGTGCTGACAAACTCGCGAAAAAGAAAAACCCAACAGGCGGTAAGCTTGATAAAGTCGGCAAGATTGAAAAAGATATAAATATTGCAGACGAGGATATCAAGATGTTGCGTGATTTGGCTGAAATCAAGTCGATTCAACAAACTATCACGCTTACTCCACAAGTATCCTTTGGCGATATGACAATCCGCGAAGATGCAGATATTCCTAAAATCATTCGCGCCATCGAGAAATATGTGCGGGATGAAATGTCTCGAAGTGCGGAAGGGGTGTATACGTAATGCGCGGAATTTATTTCAGCGTGAAAAACGATACAGAAGGCTTCCGTCTTCCGGTAAACCCTGAAACGGTGGAGGTAGTCAATAAAGGCAGTGGCGAGGTGTATGATATCGCTAAACTCGGCAACGTCAATGTCCCGAAAAACATTGAGTTGACAGAGTTCCCGATTGAAACATTCTTCCCTGCACAGGACTACCACTTCCTGGTAGCGCCATTTATGCCACCCGAATTCTACATTCAGAAGCTTGAAAAGTGGATGGAAGAAAAGATACCTGTTCGTTACATATACGTGAACGGGTCTTTTGCGATCAATGAACTTGTGACAATTGAGTCCTTTCCATACAACGAATCATACGGTAGCGACGATGTGAACTTTTCGTTGTCGCTTAAAAAGTACGTTCCGTTTGGACCGAAGAAAATGACGGTTGTGAAAAAGCCTGTCATGGTAGCTTCAACAACAGTCCCTAAAGCAGCACCGAAACCAGCGGTTATAAAGAAGGCGACACCACCGAGGCAGAACGAGAAAGTTACACCGAAAACATATTCACTCATTAAAGGTGATAGCTTATGGAAAGTAGCGCAAAAGTTCTTAGGTGACGGTAATCGTTACCCGGAAATCGCAAAATTGAACGGAATTAAAGCCAGTGATTATAGAAAACTACCGATTGGTTTGAAAGTTAAACTACCACCGAAATGAGAGGTGGCTGCATATGGAAGTTTTAATTGATAATAAAGATGGCGTGGTTTGGGATATGCCTGTTTCGTCTATCGAATGGAAGACAGAACGAATCGGTAAAGCGGGTACTCTTGATGCGAAACTTGTCATTGAAAATCCGCTAAAATATCCAATTAATAACGGCTCTATTATCCGCGTAATGGATGGAAAACAGAAGGTTTTTTACGGTTACGTATTCGAAGGCGGGTACACACGAAGTGGTGAAGTGTCCGTCAAAGCTTTTGACCAACTTCGCTATATGATGTCCAATGACACATTTGTATTCAAGGCCACAACTGCAACAGCTGCTATCAAAAAGATTGCGACTGATTTAGGGTTGAAGGTCGGTATATTTGAGGAGACAGGCTATACTGTTCCTGGCATCGTCGAGGATGATAAGAAGGCGCTTGACGTGGCATTGAAGTTTTTAGATTCTACACTGATTGCCACGAACCGAAACTTCGTTTTATTTGATGACTTCGGAGCCTTATCTCTTAAAAACATAAAAAATATGATGATTAAAGCAGATGTCTTCTACATTGGAGAAGATAGTCTGCTTTTTGATTTTGATTACAATAAATCGATTGATAAAGAAACGTATAACCGTATTAAATTGGTACACGATGACGAGAAAAAGAGCAAACGAGAAGTATATATCGCGCAAGATAGTGCGAGCATGGCTAAGTTTGGCCGTTTGCAAGAGTTCCGTAAAGTTGACGAAAACATGAAACCCGCGCAGATAAAAGAACTTGCTGAACGGATGCTCAAACTTCGGAACCGCGAAACAAAAACACTAGATTTGGATTGTATAGGCGACTGGCATGTACGTGCAGGGAGCTTCGTTTACATTTACATCGAGAAGATTGGCGTAAGTGAATATTTCCTTGTTGATGAATGTACTCACAGTTGGAAAGGGGGCACCCATACAATGTCGTTGGGGCTGAAGGTAATATGAGTCTAGTTGATATGATGAAGGAAACGGCGCTAGGTGTTGTCAGCGCAACAAACCCAGTCAACTGGATGTATGGAACAGTCGTACAGTCAAAGCCACTTGAAATATATGTCCACACTAAACTAACGCTTACGGAAGAGTTTCTTGACGTTGCTGAATCGCTTACACGTCATGACCGTATCGTTTCAATAGATTACGAATACCCGAAGAAGTGGGAGAAGAAAGATATCGGTGACGAATCAAAAGATGCTACTTCATCCCGTGCGAATATCGGTTCCACTCCTTCGATTGACTATGAAAATTATAATATGAAATACGCAAAACTGACATTCGAAGACGGTTTGAAAATTGACGATAAAGTGATTCTCGTAAGAATGCAAGGTGGCCGTAAGTTTTTAGTTGCGGACAGGTATAAGGAGGGGAAAGATATATGGTCTTACCCATCGGAGAAATAACTGTTTTAGAAGATATGGAAGTCATTGATACCGCTCAGCTTCCTACAAGGACGTATCAACTAGACTTCAAGCGTGGACGATGTACAGGGATGATTGACGGACTGAAAGCAATGGAGCAAGCCGTTTTTAAGGTGCTGCAGACGAAACGTTTTGGTCACCTGATTCACTCAGATGATTATGGATTCGAAGGCATGATTGGGCGCGATCAACTTTTTGTTCGTGGCGAATTACCGCGGCGGATTAAAGAGGCTTTATTGCAAGATGAGCGGATTGTTACACTCGAGAACTTTCGGTTGGAATTCGAAAAGGACGTTGCCTATGTATCGTTTTCATGCCCTACACTTTACGGTGACGTCGTTGTCTTGAGAGAGGTGATTGACTATGTACGAACATAAAACAGTTGCGTTGCTCCGTGATCAGGCACTTGATGAAGTTGCTGACGACGTTGATAAACGAGAGGGCGCCATCATTTTTGATTCGACAGCAGCAGTCGCCGTTCCGATGGCTGAAATGTATTCGGATGTTGACTCAATGTACCGGCGAACATTTGCGGATAGTGCGGATGGCGATGATCTGGAACGCAGGGTTGGAGAGCATGGTGTAGACCGGAAGCCGGCGTCAAGAGCTATCCGAAAAGGTGTTTTTATTGGAACGGATGAACGACCGTTTAACGCACCTATCGGATCACGTTTCGGCCTGAACAATCTCACCTATGAAGTTATCGAGAAAATAGCAGATGGTGAGTACCAACTGCGTGCAGAGTCATTTGGCATTATCGGAAATCAAGATTACGGGGAGCTATTACCAACTGAACCACTTGATAACTTAGGGAGCGCGACGCTAACCGAAGTACTCGTCCCTGGCGAAGACGAAGAGACGGATGAATCGCTGTACGCAAAATACTTGGACCATATAAACGAACCCGCATTCGGCGGAAATAGAGCTGATTACAAAAGAAAAATCATGGATATCCAAGGCGTCGGTGGTGTTCAGCTATTCCGTGCACCTTTTGGTGGTGGAACTGTTCGTGCTGTGATTATTGATTCTACATTTAACGTACCGACTCCTGAAACGGTTGCATTTGCGCAAAGTAAAATAGATCCTTTCGAGGGTCAAGGTGACGGACTCGGCACAGCTCCAATAGGTCATATCGTGACGATTGAGGCGGTTGAATCAGTTGTGGTAGATATTGAAGCCACTCTTGCATTGGTCGGCGTCACACTAGGTCAAATCGAACCGCTAGTCGTTGAAATCATAGACGAATACCTGGCGGAAGTTCGGCGCGAATGGATTAAAGGGCTTCCTCTTATTTTGCGAATCAGTCATTTAGAATCTCGCATCTTAGCGCTAGAAGGCGTGCAGGACATTGTAGGAACTACATTTAACGGGTCGCCTATGAATCTTGCGCTACCCCACGAAATCCCGAATAAAGGGAGTGTGGTGCTGAATGAATAGGGTGATGGATGAATTACCCGCTTATTATCGAGACATCAAAGAATTCCAAGAGCTAACAAGGGTACAGTCGAAGCAGCTTGATAGTTTGGATGGAGCGATACAACAATTCGAGGACGATCAATTTATTCTAACGTCAAGTGAACCCGCTATTTATCGACGTGAGAAGGAATTTAATATTCTCCCTGATAGGACGACTGAAACACTCGACTTCCGAAAACGACGATTGCTTGGTAGGATGATGCAAAAAGCGCCATTCACGTTTCGATACATGGTGCAACAGCTAGACGAATTGGTTGGGAAAAACCAATATATTATCAGTATTGATGTCACAAATTACTGGCTTGAAGTTCTTGTCACTGTGGAAAGCCAGAGTTATTACAAGGAAGCGGCTGAATTGCTTGAACGGACAGTACCGCTCAATTTAATTCTAGAAACCGGGATACTGGTAGATCAAACCAAAGTAGTGCTTAGGGCAAAAGAATATACCTTCCCAGTCCCTTATCCAATCACCGGCACATTCCACACAGCGGCTGTCAACGGAGTAGCCTCAAAGGCTACACTCGCTACCAAAGCAAGTGAATACACTTTCCAAGTCCCGTATCCAACTACAGGGGCTTTTTACTGCACGAATGAAAGATAAATACCAGACTATTAACATTCGTCAGTATTCAAGTTGCAAAAGTTAATATATAATCAGAATAGGGGAAATAAGTTTTAAAGATCTACCGCTGACGGATCGCCGTGTGCGATGAAAGTCGCCTGCATGGTGAAGGCCCTATCGAAAGCCGAGAGATAGAGAAGGTATAAGACGGGAATAGCGTTACAGTTACAGAAGGAATAAAAGAAACAACAACTAGCTCTGCTGACCCTGCATTATGTTTTGTTAATGTTAGAGTTGGTGGTGAGGTTAAAAGTATTTATTTCGCCAATAAAACAGGTAGCTATGAGTATTATGTGGAAAACGTAAAATATACTAACTACGTTGATTTTATGGGTGCTATGGCACCTTTTTCCTTTGAGATGATACGAATTGAAGAAAGCGTAGTAAATGGCGTAAACATTTTTAAGGTGTTTTCGTTATCATAAGACCTCATAACCTCACCTTTTAGGTGGGGTTTCTTTTACACAACAGGACCATAATGTGCAGTAAAAATAATAACTTTAAGGACGTCCCTCGGGGCGTTCTTTTCTTTATCCCAAAATAAAAAACAGGAGGTGCGGAATGGTTTCACTATTAGAAGACGAAACACTGAAATTTTGGGACCGACTCATTGTTGGTGCGAAAGTGACGATTGACGGCATCGAACGCGATTACCCAATACATGAATCATCATATATCGAAGGAAATACATTAAAGAAATTCGTGTATCTCGAATCGGAATCTGGCCATGTCACCCATGCATACGTCTACGATCAGCACGGACGTCAGATTCGTGAAAAAAAAATGAACATCCAAAAAGGTGAAGACGGATTAATGGTCACGTTCTTCTTATCACTCGAAATAAAGGAAGGTGTTACAAGTGGCTGAACCATATGAATATATCCCGTTTAATTGGCTAGACCAAATCATAGAGTCGGACGAGTTTGGCAAGACGGTTTATGAGAAAGACGAAAATGGCAATTTCGTCTACTGGAAAGACAGTTTAGGTGACTTAATCATTGACCCTATTACGCAACTGCCTATTCCGAAGCCTCGTCTGTTGCAGATTGGTACGCGGCATTCGGCTGAACGAGAGAACTACCAAGAACAAGGAATTGCAATGGCGCATCAACGTTTAGATAAACACGATAAACGGATAAGTCGCATTGAAACACAACTAGAAATCGACGGACGCGTAGACCCTGACAACAAAGGCACATTCTTCGACAACTTCGTCGATGCGCCCAATAAAGTCGTACGCCAAACAGCCACCGCTATCCTAACCGAATCACGCGCAGCGGGCACAACAGTCATGAACGTGGGCAATACAGACGGATTCAAAGCATTTACACAAGTAACAATTTACGACGGCACAAACAGCGAAGACACATTAATTACAGCCGTCACAGCATCAACAATCACCGTGCAAGCGTTGGCGCATGACTACGTCAAAGGCGCAGTGATCGCGAGGAGTAACGCGGCTATTGCAGATGGACAAATGATAAACGGTAGCTGGGGTACTTATATGGTTGCTGTAGCGGAGGTGGTTTGAGGTGAGTATTTTAACAACGGGTGACGATCAACGAGTAATCGGCTTAACAAGTCGTAGGATTGTCGCATTAAATGACGGAACGCTAATTACTGCTACTACAAAAGGGAATAGTACGACAAGTATTATCTTACAATTTTACGCTTCTTCTAACGGCGGTATTTCGTGGACACCTACTGGTAAACTCAGTATCAACGTCCGGGAGTTTGGTTTTGATTCTGGGCAATTGTTCGCGATGGCAACTGATGGGATATACGTATATATACTTCATGGGGGAGCTAATCCTACAATACGTAGCTTTGACCGTAATGGGGGATTAATAGCAACTCATGCTATTAAGGGAGGTTCCTACTCTGCTTTCAAAGACTTTTCACTTGCAGTAAATCCTACAACCGGCGCTATACATGCTCATTGGGGCGCTAGTGACAATGGCAGTACACGCAAAGAATACTACACCTACTCGACAGACGGCGGGATAACTTGGTCCGCTACGGAGCGGGTGAGGGTCAACAATGAGATGGTGAATATAGTATCCATGTCTATGGTTTTAGTGGACGGATCTCCTGTTTTCATACGGCTAGACCCCGGCGATATTAACCAGCTATCGACGTATACAAGAAGTAGCGACGGCGTTTACTCAAGGACTGTTGTTTCTGCGGGCGGTGATAATGCTTTATACAGTCCCGACGTTGCCGTTGATAAAAATGGAGTGATCCACCTTGTTTGGGTAAATACACAGACGAATTCCGCAGGAGGTATCCGTTATGCAAAGTCTACCAATGGTGGTCTGACTTGGGCTGTTAATAGTACAAGACTATACCCAGCAAATAGCGTACTAATAAAACCCTCTATAGGAGTAGATTCGTCGGATGCAGTTATGGTGGTATTTACCGAAAGTCAGACTCTGAAAAGAATAACCGTGGGCAAATCCAGTATACAAGATATTGGGGTAGTCCCCGTAGAACATGGGAAGGCTCATGTATTACAAGACTCTTATTTTAAGGGGAAATACGTAAAGTTCCCTCCTAGTATCTATTATGCACAAGGAGAGGACTCCATACTTTATTTTGGGGAGTATAGCGAAAATCAGTCGCCAACGCTAACCCTAAACACAATCAATAACCAAACACTCTACGAAAACGACACGTTCAAAATCGACGGTTCAGCGGTTGATTCCAACGTTGGTGATATCGTCAACGTCTACTACCGCATCAACGGCGGTACAGCCCAAGCGATTGCAACGGGTATATCGACTGGTGCGGCAATCTCATTTAACGAGCAACTAACGTTTAAAGGCGGCAAGCTATACAAAGGTGTAACCGCAATCACCAGTGCATTAGCCGAGGGGCCGGCACATCGCCTCGAAGTATGGTCTGAAGACAATAAAGGCGGTAAATCAGCGGTTGCTGAACGCACCTTTTACGTCGTTCCAAATCGTCCGCCGACATTAACTGTCAATCCATTTACGCAGCAGTCCGATTTAATTAATAACGACAAAATCACGCTATCCGGCATGTCGAGCGATCCCGACGGCAATGATGTCAAAGTAGCGTACAAGCTAAATAGCAATGCGGCGGTGCAGATTCATAGCGGTCCTGCAGGAGCTTGGTCATTTGATTTACCTCTATCGGCATTAAAAGACGGCGAGAACACAATCGTCATCGAGGTCACCGACACGTATAATTTCAAGTCATCCAAAACCATCAAACTGAATAAACACGCAAACCTAACGCCATTGAGCAAATCCGTACAACGGTATAAAATCACGCCACCGTCCGGATCAGCACAGGGCGTTTTATTGTGGGTTCAAAGGAATAAGGACCAGGTTGTTTCCGCTGAAATTAGCATGACGACAGGTAGTGAACAGGAGCAATATGTGCCGATGACTTTAAGTAATACAGCACCGTCGCGCGATGGTGCACAAATAGAGGATCAGTTCACTTTCCTAGCTGCGGCTGACAAAGAAAATATCAACGTCAAATTTAACATCAGTGGTACTGGTCCAGTGACATTGATTTCGGGGGTGCTTTCATGAAGATACGTAAACGATTACCGGACGGCACGTTTGGCCCGTGGGAAGACGCTTTCCCTGGCGATGTCAAAGTTGACCCAACAATTTTAATGTTGTTGGAAGCAATCGCAGGGCTGCAGGAACAAGTAATGATGCAGCAAGAAGAAATCAATCAACTGAAAGGGGGTGGCGAATGATGGTATTTCCATACATGGTGCCAGTTTACGGATTACTTGTGAAAGCAGGAGCGCGTGAGATTGGTAGTTTACCTGAGCAGTATCAGATTCCGGTTGCTGAGTATTTGGCGGGGCAGGTTGAAGCGGGGAAGTAATCAAGGAATAAGTTAATGTTATTTTTATTGTCTTTTTTTGCAGGAAACCCTTTCCTTTTGTCGAATACTTTATTTAGGGAAAGGGGATTTTAAAATGAATAGTGATATCGATTTCAAAGGTATTTGGAACAATTTATCTCACAAAGAGAAGGTTGCATTTTCAGTGATTAAAAATACTTGTCATTTTGGCACAAGTTATGTTTGCTATGCGGATTATACACCTGATGTACTAAAAAATTTAGGACATGCTGAAGATGCGGATCAAAGAGCTAACAATGGGACGATGAGTAAATTAAGAGCAAAAAAATTAATAGAGTCCGAAGATTTTTACCTAGGGACTTTTAGAAGTTTCCACGTGACTCAGTTGGGTATTAATGTTATTTTTCATAGCTTAATGTCAATTGATAAATTTATTGAAGACAAAAAATTAACATTTGATGCAAAACCAAGAATCGGATATTGAACACAAACAAGCACTCTGAAATGGGAGTGCTTTTTCTTTACCCAAAAATAAAAACGGGAGGTGCAGAATGGACCCAACGAACAATATTTTATCGGACATTCGCGAAAGAATGGTCCGTGTTGAAACAAAAATAGACACAATGACAGAGGTGCAGACTACAGCAGACGGTGCCAAAGAGGTAGCCAACAAAGCCTTGGAAAGTACGAAATCAGCACACAGACGGTTAGATAAGATGGATAAAATTATCTTTTGGGCATCCACGCTGATTATCGGCGCTGTCGTCCTAGCGTTGATTGCTACAGCGTTTAAAGGCGGTGTGTGAGTGGTGAGTTACAAGGAGTATAGGCAGAGTCTACCGCCGAAACCCAAAATGGAGTTCTCGAAAAAAATACTTATAGCGATGTTCGCAATAACGCTTATCATCGTGGCCTGCGCAATCACGATGTCATATATGACACAGACGACAGACGTGTACGCTTATTTAATTCCGTCAATTTTTGTTGAGTTGTCGGTCGGTACGGCGTTTTATTATAAAAAAGCGGAAAAAGAAAACCTATTAAAAATCGAAAGAAGTTTCGAACAGGAGGAAGAAATCATATGAATCAACTAATTGAATACTGGTACATCATCATCGCATTAATCGTGCTGCTCATCTTCGTGAGTGGTATTATTTTTGCATTTTTTAAATCGCCATCGGAAACACAATTAAGGAAGGTGAAAGCTTGGTTGCTGTGGGCGGTCACGAAAGCAGAGGCTGAACTCGGTTACGGAACTGGCCAATTAAAACTGCGATTCGTTTACGATCTATTTATCTCGAAATTCACATGGATTGCGTGGCTAATCAGCTTCGAGATGTTTAGTGATTTGGTTGACGACGCTCTTGACGAGATGCGCGACATGCTGAAAACTAATCAAGCGGCATTTCATTTAGTTAGCCGGGACGGTGATGCATGATGTTTATCAAGCCGTGTCATGGACTTATCACATCCTTATATAGTGACGCCAGATTAAACCCTGTCCTCAATGTAATCCGTCCACACTGGGGCACTGACTACGGAAACACGCCAGGGCAAAACGACATCATTGCGGCTGCGGCTGGTAAGGTCCGGATTGCTGTCAATAGCGGCACCGGATTCGGGAAATATGTAGTCATCACGCACCCTAACGGTTGGGAAACACTGTACGCTCACTTGACTATGATTAGTGTTAGCGCAGGTCAAACGGTCAAACAAGGGAAGAAAATCGGGGTAAAAGGCACGACGGGCAATTCGACCGGAATCCATTTACACTTTGAAATGAGTAAAGGTAAGTGGACAAACAAATACACTCAACACGTCAATCCGGCGCTATATATCAATGATCCTGACGTTAGACACTTACAGTTGTCGCTCAATGAAATCGGCTACAAAGTCGCTGTAGATGGGCTGTATGGAGACGGTCTAGCCAAAGAGGTGCTAGATTATCAAAAGAGAAATAAACTTGGTGCGGATGGAGTTGCTGGTCGCGTGACGATAGCTGCGCTCGAAAAAACAGTCACATCCAAGGCGCCATCAGAAAAGGAGGATGAAGAATTGAAATTTTCAAGTCCGGCACTAAAAACCGAAACCGAAACATCGTTAGTAAGTAAAGCGCATCGTCAAATCATCGTAGCTGCAGCTATTAAAGCGGGGGCGCAATCATTCTGGGCTGACAGACTAGCAGATAATACACTCACAGATGCAGACGTATTGGGGTTAGCGGTTAAATATACTGTTGCGGTAAATAAGTAAAAGATGGATATAAGTTGAAGGAATAATAAGAATAGTATATAGTGAAATCGTAGAAGGTTGGTATACTCCAATCCGTATCCTGGGGTCCGTCTGCCAGGACTATGGTGACCCGAGGATTCCTTTCCTTAAAATTTAAAGCGGTCCTCCACAGATTAGATTGTGGAAGGTCGCTTTTTTTATTTTAGTAAATTTGCAAATTCCTAATATTGTCCATACAATGAAGTGCGGAATTGGCGACAGGAAAACTACTTTATCAAAAAAGATGGGAGAAGTGAAACTTAATGAAAAAGTGGCTGAAATATATTGTTGTCATTATATATTTGCTTCTTTTAGACTATTCTATTGAAAAACCTAAAGACTTTTACTTTTATCTTATTTATGTTCCTATTGTTTTTGGGGGCGTGTTTTTAATTCTTTATCTTTTTGAAAAAAATAATAAAACTAAAAATGATTCTTATTAAACAAACGGGTGGTTTAGTTGAACAACAGGAGATCGTCCATTGACGTTCTTTATTATCTATTAGAAATGTGCATATAAAAAAGGCGACTACTCATTAATTTGAGCGGTCGCCTTTTTTAAAACAGGAATTGGAATACTTTTGTTGATTTGTTAACTAAATCAACAAAAGTTGTTGATTTATGTTTCGGTCCGTGTTAATCTAAGAATGTAGTAAACTTCTAATTAGAAAGGAGGAACCATCTATGTTGAATTCATTCGGTAAGTTTTGCAGAAAACTGCGAATTGACAAAGGTGAGCTATTGAAAGACATGGCATTGATCTTGGGAGTCACTTCCTCATATTTGTCCGCTGTTGAAAATGGCAAAAGAAATGTTCCTCGTAACTGGATCGAAAAAATATCTGAAATGTATTCGTTGAATTCATCGGATATCAAAGAATTAGAACGCTCATTTGATGAATCAAAAAAGGTAGTGCAACTTGATTTTAATGGCTATAGCAGCGAGGAGAAAAACGACTTATTAGCTTTTGCGCGAGAGTTTAAAGGTTTAAATGAAGACGATCGTGAAAAGATTAAGGACATCCTCCTAAAAAGCAAAAAAAGGAGAGATTGAATGACCCTGTATATTGCAAATCCTACTTCCAGAAAGAAAATAAGAGATCTTACTAATGTGTTAAGAAGGATAGCCGGCTTGTATGATGAACCTTATTTTCCTGTTGTAGACTTTTTAGAGTTAGCAATGCCTAAACTCTTCACTGCATTTGAATATGAAATAGTATCCATCTCTGAAATGCCTAACGAGTACGGAGTTACGTATCCTGAAAAAAACAAGATTTGTATTCGTGAAGATGTTTATGAGGGGGCGATAGAAGGTGTGGAGAGGGATAGGTTCACTATAGCTCATGAAATTGGCCACTTTATTCTACATAAACCTGGAAATATTGTACTTGCAAGATCAGAATCGATTCAAGAGATACCTGCGTACAGACAACCAGAATGGCAAGCGAACACTTTTGCCGGCGAGTTGCTTGCTCCACCCCAAATTATTAGGGGGTTAGTCTTAAAAGAAATATCGTCAAAATGTGGCGTTTCGTTACAAGTAAGTGGAATTCAATTGAAAAACATGAATAAATAAGGAGGACAAGCTTATGAGGAACAATAAAAAAAGCCCTTGTAGAGGGCCGACGTAAATATGCGTAGTAACAGTGTCTGTCGCTACAGTAATAAAAACTTTGGCGAGTTTATACATACTGTAACACTGCGAATGGCCCTTTGCAAGATATAAAATTGCGAAGGGATATGATAAAATGTTAATTTGTAGGCCATTTATAACTTTAAGAAACGGTAGAAGATTATTTGCGCACGAGAAAGGTTTGGAGGCTTTTTGTTTCGAGGTAACTCCAGAGCAACACCAGGAGTACTTAGAGAAAAAAGAAAAAAAGAAAAACGAAGCGAAAGATAAAAAAGAAGAATAGTGTGTTTTAAAGGACTCTTGCGACTGAGTCCTTTTTTATTCGCTTGAAATACGAACAATAGTTCTGTATACTAATGAAAAAGGGGGAACGAGTGTGCGTAAACAATTAACTAAGTCGGTGGTTCATGATGAACCATTGGATATGATGTACATGGCTGCAGACGGTTCAATCAGCAAGCGAAGAATTAAGGCGCTGCAGGTCGGCGAAGTCTCATTTAGAGCCTATTGTTTCCTACGTAAATCCAAGCGGACTTTTTCCATTGATAACGTATTAGCGCTTGTTCCCGTCATTACGAAAGAAAGCATGGTGATCTAAGTCGTGCCGTTAATCCCAGGAGACGCCTTACCGTATTTCGAGAACATGATTTACTTACCGATTATTATAAGCATCTTGGAGAGAGACCGAGAAGTGATTGAAACAAGTTCGTTCAAATTAAAAGGGCCATATATCAATATCGTCGAAAACACATTAAAGACTGTACGATCTGAATTGAAAGATACAAATACTTATGCAAGAAACAGAAATTTGAAGTTGGTTAAAAAGGGGAAAGACGGTTCGTTCACTGAGTATGCATTTATCCATAACGGCTATGAAGACATAAGGCGCTACATGAACATACGGCTGCGCAACAGGACGGAAGAATTGATAAATGAGTACTTCGCTAAGTCAGAAAACCCAAATCTGAAAGGATGATGAAATTGACAGCAATTCCGAAACCACCAAAATCAAAGGTTGTTGCAGGTCCTAAACTAACAGAGACTGATTTTCTTGAGATAGGCGAGAGAATCGGTGAATCAAAAGAATTCAATGTAGAGGTCGAAATCATGATCTATGCGCAAAAGCGGTATGAGTCCGTTGTAGGAGTCGTTAAAGAAGTTGATGGCCAACAAGGTAAGTTGACTATGCAAGTTGGTTACGACAACGTAAAAATCAACATGAACAATATTGTGAGCGTGAAATGAGTTGTTAGATAACAATCGCGATAGAGGTATGCAGAAGTGGCAAGGTTTGATGTTGCCAGAACATGTTAAGTTGATCCGTGAGTTGAGTGAAAATGAAAACTACATACAGCAGTCGTTACTCGACGATTGGGAGCTGCAGCAAATTCAAGAAGAATTAGAAATCGCGTACAAACGACAATGCGCAGCACAGGTTACCGTTTGGCGAAAAGGGGAGCATGTAACGTATATCGGTAAAATTTCGGAACTCGACCACCGTCTTAATTTAATTTCGGTAGAGGGGCCATTCGGTGAAGATAGGATACCAGTTATGGATGTTGTTAAAGTTCAATGTATGGATTGATTACAATAGAAGAAACAGCCACCGACTCGATTGAGAAGGTGGCTGTTTTTATTATAAGTCGTGCGCCTGCCCGCGTTTTTGAAGGCTCCCCCAAACGTCCCCCAGTATAGTCCCCCAGTCACACGGTCTGATACGAAATCTTGCGATTTAACCTACACGTTATGATGTTGCGGTTTAATTAAGTGGATACTGCTGCTATCGCGTTTTCGCTCCCTTAAAGTTAATGCGCGATACGCCAAATTAGTAGAAATAGTATAGCAGATGATGTAGATAGTGAGTAAGAAAGACGAACGCAAATATGAATAATATGGTATGCTGTTTGAAAGTTATTAATTGGCTGAATATATAAATATGAAATTATTTCCGGGAGGAATCGCTTTTGTTTATAGCACTTGGATTATTTTTATTCCTGTCTTTTTACTTGTCAGGAAGTGAAACAGCACTTACAGCAGTAAATAGGAGAAAGGTCCAGTTTCGCGCAGATCAGGGAGACGTGCATGCAATTAAGCTGCAGAAACTGATTTCGAAACCGGACCGTATGATTACAGCAATTCTTATTGGAAACAATGTCGCGAATATTATGATGCCGACTTTAGTTACAATGATAGCAATCGACAAGGGGCTAAGCGTTGGCGTTTGGACAGGAATTCTGACAGTTATTATCATTGTTTTCGGCGAAGTATTGCCAAAAACGATTGCAGCGACATTTTCTGAGCGAGTGGCTTATATGGTCACACCGTCGATTACACTGCTGGTGAAATTATTAACACCATTGACGGCTTTACTAGGCCTATTCACAAATCTTTTCATCAGGATCATCTCGAAAGGAGCGGTAACGAAAGCTACGCTCACAAAAGATGATCTCCGTTCGATGGTTGACATTGCTTCTATAGAAGGAACGTTTGAGATGGACGAATCGAATCGGTTGAAGGAAGTACTCGATTTTGCGGAAAAAGATGTGTCCGACGTCCTTGAAACTCATCGTATGGATATCATCGGATTACCGATTGAAGCGACGTATGAAGAAGTTCGCGACACAATTTTGGAGCATTCTTACACGCGTTATCCTGTCTACGAAGAAAGTATGGATACGATTTTAGGTGTATTTTATTCGAAAATGTTAATCAAATGGTCGATTGATCCTGAACAGACTCTTGGTGATTTAATTGACCGCAATACGTTTTACGTAGTGCAGTCTGCTAGCGTTGAAAAAGTATTCAAAATGATGCTGTCGAAAAAGAAACATATGGCAATCGTTCTGGATGAATACGGTGGAACGCTAGGTATGATAACGCATGAAGATATTATCGAAGAAATGATTGGCCAGGACATTGAGGATGAGACAGATGATGACGAAGAAGAACTTGTCTATGAAAAGACGGATACTAGGTTAATCTGTCATGGCAGGCTTGAAATCGTGGATGCGATGGAGTTACTCGATATTGAATTGCCAATGGATCATGAGACGCTTGGAGGATTTGTTCTGCAAGAGCTTGGTCACGTTCCAGAAGAAGGCGAACGCTTTACATACGATCATCTGCGTTTTGAAATCGAGGAGATGGAACGCAACCGGATTATCCGTATGACAATTACAATCAGTGAAGGTAAAACTGATTAACATGCATATCCCTGTAATCGAGTAAAACGGTTACGGGGATATTTTTTGTCTAGCGTCCAGGCGTTCGATACACAGAGGCTCACAGGATGTATTCCCTCGAAAAGTGGCCTTTCGCTTTTCAATGTCTAGCTCCAGGCGCCAGCCGCTTGAGTCATAAGCAACCCAGCTGTGTGGCAAAGAGCGCCACGTCGCTGGGTCGACTTATGCCTGTCGCGTCTAGAAGGCGCCTTTCGCTTTTCAAGCTTACACGTTTGTAAGTATACTGAAAGAGAATACGATGGTTTGAAAGGTCCCGATTGCCGATAATAAGAACAACAGGTAGAAGACGGGGGCGTTATGTTATGAACAAAAATCTAAATGGGTTGTATGAAGAATATGGCCGTTACATATATCATTTATGTCTTAAATTAACACGTAATAAAGAGGAAGCAGAAGATCTTATGCAAGATGTATGGGTGAAAGTCGTTCGCTACAACGATCGGATGGATAGTGTCGACCATATGAAAGCATGGCTTACAACAATCTGTATGAACACATTCCGAGATCGTTACCGCAAAGATGTCAGAAGAAGCAAGCATGTGATGAACCAGCCGGAAACGCTCGATGTGCCGATTCTTGATCTTGTTCCGAGTGATAGTTTGACACCTGCGGAATTGCTAGAGCAAAATGACATTCAATCAATTGTTCAGCAAAAAATTGGTGAACTTGATGTTATTTACAGAAAAACAATTGAGTATTTCTATGTACATCAATATTCTTTGATTGAGATTGCCGAAGTAATGAAGGTATCAATTGGTACGGTGAAATCACGGCTATTCCGCGCGAAAAAGTATTTGAAAGAACTGATGATTGCAGATACAGCAGTGCACGAATACGTCACTGCATAAGAGCGCAGCCAAAGGAGGCTGTGTTTTTTGTTTGTAAAAAAGTGATAGAGGGAAATTAGAAAAATAGATTGATATGTTTGAATGGGGATGGTTGTGTGTTGAAAAAGAACAAAAAGAAAGGCTGGAGCAAACGCAAGCGAATTATAGTGATAGTGCTGTCAGTGTATGCTCTTTTTTATATAGGTGTTGTTTTACTGAATACATTTAAAAAACTCCCCGAAGGCATTTCATACGAAGGTGATTTGCACTGGACGGACGAAGTTGATATGTTTACGGACTTGACCTATGCACAAAACAAAGACGGGGACAGTATGGTGCATGAGTTGGCGATTTTCGATGAAGTCTACGCGATGATCGACCGGGCTGAGCAATTTATCGTGCTCGATTATTTCCTATTCGATCATTATTACGATGAAGACATAGAATTCCCGAAAATTGCACAAACAATGACAAAGAAACTGGTGGAGAAAAAACAGCAACATCCTGATATGCCGATTATTTTTATTACAGATCCGTTGAATACAGGATACGGTTCTTATGAAACAAAATGGTTCACAAAGATGGAAGATGCGGGAATCGAAGTCATCTACACTGATTTGGATCCGCTCCGCGATTCAATTCCAGTTTATTCTGGTTTATACAGGACGATATTCCGCTGGTTGGATATTGAGAAAACGAGCTGGATTGCAAACGCTATGTCAAGCGAAGCACCTAAAATGACGTTGGCTTCTTACATTACGTTACTGAATGTCAAGGCGAACCACCGCAAGACCGTTGTAACAGATAAAGAAGCACTGGTATCATCAGGAAATCCGCATAACGCTAGCGGTTTTCACGGTAATGTGGCATTGAAGGTGAAAGGCAGTGTACTGAACGATATTTTAGAGGCGGAAGAAGCGGTCGTCAACTATACGAATGGTGGAAAATTACCACGCGTAGAAGTGCCGGAACAAAACGGGGGAAACTATGCCGTCCAATATTTGACGGAGAAGAAAATCTTGGATGGGCTTCTTGGAGATATTGCGAAAGCGCAAGAAGGGGATACAATTCGAATTGGGATGTTCTTCATTGCAAAACGTGATCTTGTCAATGCACTTATCGATGCTGCGAACCGCGGCGTCGATGTGAAAATGATTTTAGACCCGAATGAAAACTCCTTCGGTAAAGAAAAGTCTGGATTGCCGAACAGGCCGGTTGTACAGGAGATGCTGGAAGAAACGGATGGGAAAATTGATGTTCGCTGGTACAATACGGTTATTGGTCAATACCATACAAAACTCGTGGTTGTTCAGACAGCTAAAGAAACCTACATTGCGAACGGCTCTGCTAATTTAACTGAGCGCACGCTCGATAATTATAATCTAGAAGCCAATCTGCGGATCATTGCTCCGAATGACAGCGAGTTAACTAAAGAGATAGACACATACTTTAGTAGACTATGGAACAATGAGGACGCGATGTACACGCTTGACGTGGAAGAATTTCAAGATGGTTTCACTTTCTTCCAACGAGGTATTTATGGTTTACAGAAATTGTTGAAAATGACGACTTATTGAGGTGGGCAATAATTTTGGGGCTATATATGTTGAACAAATGAATACGGCGTATGCGCTTTACAAGGGCTTTTGGAAGGCTACTGAAAAAAACTAATAATTGGAATGAAATAGAAATCCTACGAACACCGCTTCGACGCTTTGTGGATGCCTCCCGCGATAAGCCAGAAAGGAGGCCGCTTTCAGTCTTATCGCTCCGGCTACCACGAAGTCGCGTCTTCGCTGGATGGTCTATTTGAGATAGCGCACTTCATAATCTGTGATGAAATCTGCAAGTTGGAGCACGTCTTACTTGAATATAAGTAGTATCAAAAAGTAATCACCTTATAATCTCAGCATATACATCTCGAAATTACATTTCTCTCGATAATGAACACCCTAGCGCAGGCGCGGCAAAGGGGTCGCCGAAGCCGTAAGACTGGATGCGAAGCGCTAATCCAGGCTTACGGTGAGAGGCATCCCCAAAGCGCCAAGCGTTCTACACTCCACACCCCGAATTACAACTCTCTCATTATCGAGAACCACAGCAGATTCAATGGGATTCTTTAATTCAACATATATAGTTTTTGAGTTGAAAAGCTGGTTGCCGAATATTTATGGTTGGTCAGCGAGGAGATACAATCGGTCTGCCAGCAGTTATAGTCGAATGGAAAAATGCATAACAAAAAGGCTATCCTTTGTCCCGGATAGCCTTTTTGTTCATTCAAATTCAGCAAGTTGCTTGTTCAGTTCCGCGAGACTTTCTTCCAACGTTGCAAGACGCAGTTCCGCTTTCTTGACGAAGCTGTCATTACCGGTCGATTCGAGCTTCTCGATATCACCTTGCAAACTGATATAGTCCATTTTGAGTTCCATGATTGCTGTTTCTACTTGACGTTTGTTCATCCGAAAAACACCTCAGCTTTTACCTTAGTGTAGCATATCGGACGTTTTTTTTCCTGCGCCGCCACTAGTATTGCGCTTCGGATACTCGAGGTAATAGCGTATCGCTTCGCATACAGCATCTTTTCCGTCCCCGAGCCCGAGTGCGGTTTGTCGTGCAATCGCTTTTTTGCGTAGCGGTTCGTGCAAGAGGGGTTCCATGATGGCGTTCAACAAACTCGATTGTTTTACTTTTCGACCGAGACCAAGATGAATGAAACCGTGCTGTTCTTTCGGAAAAGCAAGCCCCACTTCGAAATCATTCTGTGCGAGCACGACGCAAGGGATACCCATTACAGCGACTTCATAAGGCATGTAGCCAGAAGCGCATAAAATAATATCTGCTGCGGCGTAAATTTCGGCGTAGTTATACGGAGGCACCAATACGGTTGTATTCCGCCTTTCGAGTGCCATCATACGGATTGTACTTGTATCATGGGTATACTGTTCACCGATGAGAACGGTCACTTTGAGTGGGATTTGAAGTTGCATAATATGACGCAACGCCCGGTAGGTCAAGTTTCCTTCATCCTCTTCGCCAAATGAAATCACTAAATGGGGAAGAGGTCCCAGTTGGGCTTTGCGAAGTCCAATGTGCTTAACTGAAGCCATTTGTTCGTCAGCAATGAAACTCTCTCGTCCAAGTACGTAATGATCTGGCGCACTATCATTCGATTCGACATACAATGTCTGGAATACGAGGTCAGCACATTTACCACCGTCGCCGAAATCATCGAAATGGATGATGGAGGGGACGAGTTCAGTTATTTTTTCAATCTCCTCTTGAATAGTAGAGCCGCTATCGCGGAGAAGTAGATCAGGTTTAATCGACGCGAGTGCCTGTAAAAATAGCGCATTGCTTGGGGTTGAAATTGCTTTAAATCCCTCGGGCACTGGCGGAGAATCCACTCCGCATAAGTATACGATATCTATTTCGTCAGCCAAGGCGTTTGTAATCATGGCTGCTCTGCGTGCGGGGTATGTCCCTTTTCCGTCCGACCTGGAAATATGGATGGCGACTGTTTTCTTTTGTTGTCCGTCTATTGGAATCACCCTTTCTTGCTAGATTGTTCAATTCATCCCTATAACCTTATGTATTGACCGATTGGGATATGTCTATTTCTAGTGGACTGAAACTGCCAGTATGGTAAACTAACATTATTTCCATTTGGGGAACGGAGTGATTCCATTGTTCGATTCACTATTATTCGAGTTAATGCTTGTTGTCTTAATCGGGATTTTATCGCAATGGACAGCTTGGAAATTTCGGATGCCGGCAATTGTTGTCATGTCTGTTGCAGGACTTCTCGTCGGCCCCATTTTCGGTCTTATTAACCCTAAGGAGAGTATGGGAGATCTATTTGGTCCAATTATTACGTTTGCCGTGGCAATTATTTTGTTTGAAGGCAGTTTGAATCTTGATTTTAAAGAAATTAAAGGCTTTAGTAAGCCGATAGCTCGTATTGTAACCGTTGGGGCATTCATTGCATGGATTGCTGGGGCGCTTGCAGCACACTATTTAGCGGGACTTTCTTGGGCAGTTGCCTTTGTAATCGGTGGTCTGTTCATTGTTACGGGACCTACCGTTATCTTGCCGCTATTGAGGCAGGCGAAGCTGAAACCGCGCCCAGCCGCAATCTTGAAATGGGAATCGATTGTTGTTGATCCGTTTGGTGCATTGCTTGCGGTATTCGCTTTTGAGTTCATCAAATTTTTGAATAGCCAAGTGACATTGAATGCGTTGCTGTTGTTCTTTGCAGCATCTATATTTGCGGTACTCCTTGGCTGGGGGGCTGCCCGGGTCATTGGAAGTGCGTTCGAGCGCGGCGGTATTCCAGAATTTCTGAAAGCGCCGGTACTCTTTGCGGTCGTCTTATTCACATTTGTTTTCGCGGATGAAATCATGCATGAGACGGGGTTGCTTGCGGTAACTGCAATGGGGATGACAATGGCGAATATGCGCATGACGTCGATGCATGACATACGACAATTCAAAGAGAATATTTCCGTTCTTCTTATTTCAGGTATATTTGTCATGTTGACGGCGTCACTTAATCCGCAAATTCTCATCGAAATATTTAATCTGAATATTATCTTGTATGTCTTGGCGATGCTAGTTATCGTCAGGCCGTTATCGATTTGGCTTGCAACAATCAATACGGAGTTAAACATCCGTGAAAAGATTCTAATAGGATGGATTGCACCAAGGGGAATTGTGGCTCTAACTGTTTCAGGCTATTTCGCGACGATTCTACTCGACAATGGCTACAAGGACGCAGAACTATTGACGGCGCTGACATTCGCACTGGTATTCTCCACAGTGGTCTTACATGGATTTTCGATTGGCTTCTTGGCTAAGAAGCTGAATCTAACAACAACGGACGAATCAGGTGTACTTCTCGTTGGGGGCACCCGATTCGCCGCAGAGCTTGCCCAATCGGTGAAAGAAACCGGCAATGATGTGCTGCTCATCGATCAGTCTTGGGCGGGACTATCACATGCTCGAAAGCTTGGACTCAATAGTTACGTTGGGGATATCCTATCGGAGCAAATCGACTATCATCTCGACTTGACGCCATATCGGTATATCCTCGCAATGACGAAGACCGATACGTACAATGCACATATTTGTTCAGACTTTGCACCACATCTCGGAAGTAATAACTTGTATCAGACGGTATTCCACGTCGGGAACGAAGCTAATGAATTCACGATAACGGGAGGACAGTCGTTGTTCTCACCTGCCATTTCAATCTATGATTTGGAAGAGCGGATGAACGCTGGGCATGGTATTCGTAAAACGGTAATTACAAAACAATATAGTTACACACAATATTTACGTGAGCGGGATGACAAATTGATTTTGCTTTACATTTTACGTGCTGACGGCACAATTGAATTCTTCACACCAAGAATTGAACCACAGGCCTTCGCAGGTGATGCAATTATCGCGCTCACATCACCTGTGAAAACAATTGAACGGGTGAAAGAGCGTCTGGATGGAGTGAACGGTGAAACGTCGATATCCTATGAAAAAGTAGAAGATTTATTTACGAGGGAAGAAAAGCAGGTAAAGCCGGTTATTCCGGGAGATGCACCACTTTCTGCGAAATGAATGGAGTACCAAGTGGCTGACTAAGATCTGTAACAGGCAGATGGCCATTGCTTTTGATACATTGAACACCAATCGTAAAATATGAAATTGATGCAATTCCCTTAATCGGATTTTCCGGTTAGGGGAATTTTTTACGCCAAGGGCTGTATTCATTCGCCCGACATGCATCCAATCGCGTTCTCCCGTATAATCGATGTATGAAGAAGGGGGATTTACCTATGTCTAAATCACTTGTATTAGCTGAAAAGCCATCCGTAGCTCGCGATATCGCGCGGGTACTCGGCTGCAATAAAAAAGGAAATGGATTTCTTGAAGGAACCAATTATATCGTGACGTGGGCGCTGGGCCATCTAGTGACACATGCGGATCCAGAAGGCTATGGCAATGAATTCAAGGAATGGAAACTTGAACATTTACCGATTATTCCTGCACCGTTCAAACTGGTACCCATCCGCCAGACGATGAAACAGTTTAATGCAGTTAAAGCACAGCTTCTGCGCAACGATGTGAAAGATATTATCATCGCGACGGATGCGGGGCGTGAAGGGGAACTTGTTGCACGCTGGATTCTAGAACAAGCGAAAGTTCGCAAGCCTGTTAAACGGTTGTGGATTTCATCGGTCACCGATAAAGCGATTAAAGATGGTTTCAACAACTTGAAAGACGGCCGCGCTTATGAAAACTTATATCAGGCAGCAGTAGCCCGTGCGGAAGCAGACTGGGTTGTCGGCATTAATGCAACGCGTGCGCTGACCGTTAAATACAATGCCCAACTTTCAACGGGACGTGTTCAAACTCCGACACTTGCTATGATTGCAGAACGTGAGCATCAAATCCGTGATTTTAAGCCGAGATCATTCTACGGTATGCAAGCATTGACGGAAACCGCGAAGTTTACATGGCACGATAAAGCGGGTCAAACGCAGTCGTTCGATAAAGAACAGGTTGAAAAGTTACTCGAGAAAATTGACGGGGTTCATGCTGGAAAAGTGATAGAAGTGAAAACGACACCGAAGTCACAGCCAGCACCGCATTTATTTGATTTAACAGAGCTCCAGAAAGAAGCGCACCGTCGTTGGTCGTGGTCAGCGAAAGAGACACTGTCGACATTGCAAAATTTATATGAGCGCCATAAAGCGGTGACGTACCCGCGTACCGATTCGAAACATCTGACATCAGATATGGAAAGCACGTTGAAAGAGCGCATTAAAGCTGTGGATATTGGTCCATACCGTAAAGCGACCAACTCACTTCTGCGTGCTGGCACTGTTAAACCGCAGAAAGGCGTCATTGATGACAAACGTGTATCAGATCATCATGCCATCATTCCTACCGAGGAAACGCCAATTCTTCAAAACTTATCTGATAAGGAACAACGTTTATATGATTTAATCGTCAAACGTTTTTTAGCTGTCTTCTTCGGTCCGTTCCGTTATGACCAAGTAACCGCTGAACTCGCAGTTGGCGGGGAGACATTCAAAGCAAAAGGGCGTACTGTTACGGATGAAGGCTGGAAAAAAGTTTATTCGACAGAGGAAGAAGAGCTAGACACGGATACACTTCCACCATTTACAAAAGGTGAAGAAGTGAAAATTCAAGCCATCGTTATGACGAACGGTCAAACAAAACCGCCTGCTCGATTCAATGAAGGAACTTTGCTTGCAGCGATGGAAAATCCTTCGCAGTTCATGCAGGGGGAATCAAAAGAACTTATCAAAACGATTGGTGAAACAGGCGGACTCGGAACAGTTGCAACACGTGCAGATGTCATTGAGCGGCTATTCAACTCGTTTGTTATGGAGAAAAAAGGCAATGATATTTACACGACATCTAAAGGACGCCAGTTGCTTGAGCTCGTTCCGGAAGATTTGAAATCACCGGCACTAACAGCTGAATGGGAACAAGGGCTAACAAAAATTGCGAATGGCCAGATGAAAAAGGAAGAATTCATGAAAAATATGATTGGCTTTTCGAGGCAAACCGTTACTGAAATTAAAACAGATGATAAAAAATATAAACATGATAATGTCACGGGGAAAGCGTGTCCAGATTGCGGTAAACTACTGTTAGAAGTGAACGGCAAACGTGGCAAAATGCTAGTTTGTCAGGACCGTGAGTGCGGTCATCGTAAAAACGTCTCAATGCTGACGAATGCCAGATGCCCAGTTTGTAAAAAGAAATTGGAGATGCGCGGGGAAGGCGACGGACGAATTTTTGTTTGTAAATGTGGTCACCGTGAGAAGTTATCGGCATTTGAGAAGCGTAAAGAAAACTCAGGCGGTAAGAAAGCCGATAAACGTGATGTTCAGAAGTACATGAAAAAACAAGGAGCACCGGAAGAGTTGGAGAATACGGCGATGGCAGATGCGCTAAAGAAACTATTCGATAAGTGATTCCTTTATAGCGCTTTCGTAGGGTTTATTCTTCAAAATGAATTGGGTATACTTGAGTTAATAGATTTATGCAAATACGACAGTGTGGAGGTGAAGTAAGATGAATGCCGTTATGACCCAAGCTATAGCAAGCGATCCTATACAACGATATGATGCAAGCAGGCGCAGGAATGCTGAAAGTGCTTATAATCGTAATGTGCAATACAATGGGCAGAATCAGAAAACGGTTGAAAATCTAGAGGCTTTGTTGATAGGTAAGAAAGAACCTGAAATCGATCAATCGAAGAGGCCTGAACCTCGGCAGCTTGGCGCAGGACAAATGAAGCAGATTGCGCTGCCGATTGGAACGACGCTTGAAGAGACGATTGCTAGTTGGAAAGATGTGCGGGCTGAAGCAATATCAGAACCGGAACCGACAACGGCGGATTATAATCTTGCAGCAACTGCATCAGCAAAAATTATGCGGACAGAAGCGCAGATCATATTGCACAACAGGGCTCAATCCGAAATTGACATTACCTCAGCACGTGAAGAAGCCGATACTGCAAAAATGGCATCCAAAGAACTTCCCTCCGATCTCGAGCGCGAAATACTCATTACGCAAAGACGGTACGAAAAGGCGATTTCATCTTATTCTTTTCAAGTTTTAATGAAACAGAAGGGATTTGAAATCGATCGGCCGAGCTTTTATAAAATTGCATGAATGGATACGGAAGGTCGCCTAGTAAATGGCGACCTTTTGTTGTTGGAAAGGTGAGATGAACGAATGGCAAAGCAAGGTAAGCAAGTAAAAACGAATGCAGTGCGGATTTTGGATGGGGAAAATGTAATCTACGAACTAATGGAATACGACGTAAATGACGGTCTGGTGGATGGGATTTCCGTCGCAGAAAAAACAGGGCAAGCAGTGGACGTCGTTTATAAGACGCTCGTCACGATTGCGGGACCACGTGAACTATTCATTTTTTTAGTACCAGTAGCTGCCGAACTTGATTTGAAAAAAGCGGCAAAGGCTGCCGAAGTGAAAAAACTTGATATGCTACCGTTGAAAGAGCTGACGAAAGAAACGGGCTATGTGCGCGGAGGCTGTTCAGCTGTCGGGATGAAAAAGAAATACCCGACATTCATTGACAAATCAGCCGAAAGTCTCGACTCGATGATTGTTAGTGCGGGTAAACCAGGATTACAAATGAAACTGATTCCCGGAGAGTTGGCTAGGGTGACTGAAGCACTTTTTATCGACATAGTGAAAAGTTGACGGTCTGTATATAGGATAGAAGCCATGTTACAATGAATAGATTACAAGTAAGACATTCACGTTAGCTACGTGGGTGTCTTTTATTATTGCTAGCTACTTACACTATCATTAGGGAGAAGGACTTATATGAGAAAGATATTAATATGGAGATGGACATTCTTTTTGGTGGGTATGATGGTTCTGTCGCTAGGCATTTCAATGACGATTAAAGGTCAAAAACTTGGAATCGCTCCGTGGGATGTATTGCATGTCGGATTGTACAAAAACTTCGGCTTGACGATTGGAACATGGGGGATTATTTCAGGATTCATTATTATCATTTCAACTGCTGCTGTTTTGAAAGAATGGCCGCAGATTGGCACATGGCTGAATATGATTTTAATTGGACTCTTTATCGATTTATTCAACTGGCTGCTACCAGATATCACTTCGATGGGTGCGCAAATACTGATGTTCTCAGTGGGTGTAATTGTTATGGGGTATGGCGTTGGAATCTATATTTCACCAAATATCGGAGCGGGTCCGCGGGATAGTCTTATGCTCGTCTTTGTTAAAAAAACCGGAGCCAGCGTAAAAAAAGTTCGTACTACACTTGAAGTCATTGTCGCACTTATAGGCTGGTTATTCGGCGGTCCAATTGGAATTGGGACTGTGTTAATTGCTTTATTCTTGGGGCAAATTGCTCATTATACATTGCCACAATGCCGCAAGTTCTTGTTGAAAGTTATCGGCGAAGAGGAAGAAGACGCTTTATTTTAAATCGAAACTCATTAATTATTTTTAAGCATGTGCCTCGAAGCCGTGCTTTTTTTTATTGTCTGAGCATACGTTAATCGTATGTACAGAAAGGATGATCGGTATGTATGGAACGATAACCCAATATATGGGGACAGCCTATACAGGTGCTGGTATCTCCCATAAATATGACAAACTAATTGCATCGGCTTCACAAACGTTTTTTCTGAAATGTCCACCGACAAACGCCATCTCAAACGTGTTGAATGAAGCTACTACGCATTACTTAAAGCGTGGCTATGACGTCGATCGATTCATGGATCCTGTGCAACCCGACAAAACGGATGCAATTTATGTTAAAGGACCGAACTTGCTTATTCTACAAGCGTCACATCCAGTTGCACTCGAACCAGCGGATATCGGCGGTAAGCATAAAGTGATCAGCTTTTACGATGTCTATGATGAAGTCAAGTTGGTAGGGCAAAATGGAATAATTGTTGAAAAATTAGCTGAGTCTGGAATTGCACTCGGCAAAGCATTGCAATCGCTAGCGGAAGCAAAAGATATTCATGACGATTGGGAAAAAGTGAATATCAGAAGGATGATGTGGGAGGTTCATGAAAACAAAATAGCATCATTAAAAGAAGAATTATTTGGAACAATCAAGCTGAATAAGGAAGCGGCTGTCTCGCACAGGCTAATCGGTTCATTGACATCTGGAGGGGCGCAAGATTTCATCCCATCCATTACGAAGCGTTTGGAACGGAGAATTCTTATTAAAGGCCTTCCGGGAACCGGGAAATCGACACTTATGAAAGCGCTAGGCTCCGAAGCGGAAAAGCGTGGATTTGACGTTCAATATGGCTGGTGTGGGCTGGATCCAGCGGGAGTCGATTTAGTTATTTTCCCTGAACTGTCGGTATGTCTTCTTGACGCAACGAATCCACATGTTTACGATGTGGAATATCCGGGGGATGAATTGCTGGACCTCGTGCATATGTGTGAGGAAGATGCAGAGGCGGAAAAGGAAATCAGTGTAATTCACGAAGCCTACACGGAGAAAATGCTTGACGCGGCTGGCTATATGCAGGCCTATGCACAAGCGGAAAATAGCATGAAAGCTACGATGGATACTGCGATTATGCCATCCGTTTTTGAAAAAAAATCGAAAATTCTTTCGGAACTAACTTAACAAGTATGCGCTTTATACTACGATTGGGCCGGTCGTATGCTAAAATGGGGGTATCATTTGTTTGAAAGGAAGATTACATTGTCAAAAAAACTCACTGCATTTTTACAGGAGAATCTAAAAGAACTTCGCGATCAAGGACTTTACAACGAAATTGACCCTGTTGAAGGACCAAACGGCCCAATCATTAAAATTAAAGGAAAAGATCTTATTAACTTGTCTTCAAATAACTATCTGGGACTTGCAACAGACGAAGATTTGAAAAAATTGGCGATTGCCGCAACTGAAAAATACGGTGTCGGTGCAGGTGCAGTCCGTACAATCAATGGTACGCTCGATATCCACGTTCAGTTGGAAAAGAAGCTTGCTGAGTTCAAAGGAACGGAAGCTGCAATTTCTTATCAATCGGGCTTCAACTGTAATATGGCGGCAATTTCCGCTGTCATGACTAAAAAAGACGCGATTCTTTCGGATGAATTAAATCACGCATCTATTATCGACGGTTGCCGCCTTTCCGGTGCGAAAGTCATTCGTGTTAATCACCAAGATATGGACGACCTCCGTGCAAAAGCAAAAGAAGCAACGGAATCCGGCCTGTATGAAAAAGTGATGTACATTACGGATGGCGTGTTCTCGATGGACGGCAATATCGCCAACCTTCCTGAAGTAGTGAAAATCGCGAAGGAATTCGACTTGATCACTTATGTCGATGACGCGCACGGTTCAGGCGTTACTGGTAAAGGAAAAGGGACCGTCAAACATTTCGGTCTTGAAAAAGAGATTGACCTCCAAATGGGTACCCTATCGAAAGCAATCGGTGTTGTCGGCGGCTATGTTGCAGGAACGCAGGAATTGATTGACTGGCTGAAAGTTCGTTCACGTCCATTCTTATTCTCGACGGCACTTCCTGCAGGGGATGTCGCTGCGATTATGGGCGCATTGGACAAGATATCGGAATCCACAGAGCTGCATGATAAACTTTGGGAAAACGGTAATTACTTAAAAGCGGGACTTAAGAAATTAGGTTTCAATATCGGTGCTTCTGAAACACCAATCACACCATGCATCATCGGCGAAGAGAAGCTGACACAACAATTTTCTAAACGTCTTGCGGAAGAAGGCGTATATGCTAAATCAATCGTCTTCCCAACAGTCGCTAAAGGAAAAGGTCGCGTCCGCAACATGCCAACTGCAGCGCATACCAAAGAAATGATTGACGAAGCACTCGTCATTTACGAAAAAGTTGGTAAAGAACTGAATGTAATTTCATAATAAATGAGGAATCCCGGATGGCTTGTATGCTGTCCGGGATTTTTTAGGGGTTAGATGGATCGCTGTGGAGTCATGGCAAGCAATCACTTAATCAATCGACTGGACCTAAACTTGCATCCTTCAAGACAAATAGGAGAAAATGAAAAGAAAAAGGGGGAACCCTGATGACGTTTGAAGAAGTGATGAAGCAGCTTGAAGAATTCGGCAATGAACAAACGAAGACAACATTCTTGAATCATGGAGCATCCGAACCGTTTTTCGGTGTTCGTGTAGGCGATTTGAAGAAAATCTTAAAGTATATTAAGAAAGATCATGAGCTAGCGCTTCGACTTTATGACACTGGAAATTCGGATGCGATGTATCTCGCAGCGCTTGCAGTGGATCCAAAACTGATGACAGAGGATGATCTTCAGCGGTGGGTAGACGCGGCGAATTGGTATATGAATGCAGAATATGCAGTGGGATGGGTTGCAGCGGAGAGTCCAAATGCGCTTAAACTAGCAAGGGAATGGATTAGGTCTGACCGTGAAATGACGGCGGTTGCCGGTTGGAGCACTTATTCGAATTATATTACGTACGCAGGAGCGGATGAGCTGGACTTGGAAGAAATAAGTTCATTTTTACAAGAAATCCGTAACACCATTCATGAAGCGCCTAACCGAGTGCGCTATAATATGAATCAGTTCATCATTTGTGTAGGAGCCTATGTGCCTGAAATCCGTGATGAAGCAAAAAAAGTTGCAGAAGCAGTTGGGAAAGTACATGTCGATGTCGGAAATACTGCGTGTAAAGTTCCGCTTGCAACAGATTATATTGAGAAAGTACTAACACGCGGTGAACCGAAGAAAAAGAAAACGGTTCGCTGTTAATGAAAATTTGAGTAATATCAACGAACAAGCACATACTTATACAAACAAAAAGCCCTTAACTAGGGGCTTTTTTCATTCGTTAAATTTAAAAATCACCTAATTATGAAGTAACACATATCGTTGCATGTTGAATTTATTTATCTCACCACCGTGAATCTTACATTTTTCTTTAATTATACTGGAGAAGTTTGGTAGTAATTTGTAGAGGTTTAAAACAATGTTGTCTTTTCTAGGAGAACGTTTTATAATGAATTAAAGCTATAGAATCAGTGAAGTTATAAAAATATAATTTTCGTGTACTCTCCATAAATACAAACGTTTGAAAGCGGGGAATAATTTATAATGAAAAAAATCATGGTTACGGGTGCTTTAGGTCAAATCGGTTCAGAATTAATTACAAAGTTACGTTCAGAATATGGTACAGAGAATGTCTTGGCGACAGATATACGTCGCATGGATTCGGCAACAGATGGCCCATTTGAAATACTTGACGTTACAGATGCGAACAATATGCATGCGCTTGCAAAGGATTTCGGTGCAGATACGATGATGCACATGGCTGCATTATTATCTGCTAAAGCGGAAGATGAGCCATTATTTGCATGGAATCTCAATATGGGCGGTCTTATGAACGCACTTGAAGTATCACGCGAACTGGAAATGCAGTTTTTCACACCAAGTTCAATCGGTGCATTCGGTCCTTCAACACCGAAAAAAGATACACCGCAAGACACATTGCAACGACCGACGACAATGTACGGTGTCAATAAAGTTGCAGGTGAATTACTATGCGATTACTATTTCCACAAATTCGGAATGGATACGCGCGGCGTTCGTTTCCCAGGGCTCATCTCATATGTAGCTCAACCGGGCGGCGGAACGACGGATTACGCGGTCGATATTTACTACAAAGCACTTGAAGAAGGGAAATACACTTCTTATATTGCAGAAGGAACACGCATGGATATGATGTATATGCCTGATGCGTTACAGGCGATTGTCGATTTAATGGAAGCCGATCCGACGAAACTGATTCACCGCAATGCATTTAATGTAACGGCTATGAGTTTTGAACCGTCTGAAATCGCAGCTTCTATAAAAAAACAGATTCCTACTTTTGAAATGGCATACGATGTAGATCCAGTACGCCAGGCGATTGCTGATAGCTGGCCAGATTCGATTGATCCAACAGCTGCTATAAATGAATGGGGCTTCAAAGCGAACTATGATTTGGATAAAATGACAGTGGACATGTTGTCGAAACTGAAAATTAAATTGAATGTGTAAAGTAAAAGCCGCGGGAAATTTTCCGCGGCTTTTACTTTGGAATGAAAGATGGTACTTCCTTATCGAACCGATCATTTCCTATGCCAATCGATCAAATCCCATGCTAACCGATCATATCCTACTTCGACCGATCATAAGCTACGTCGAACCAATCATAAGCTACGCGAACCGATCATAACCTACTTCGAACTGATCATATCCCACGTGAACCGATCATAAGCTACGCGAACCGATCATATCCCACGTCGACCGATCATAAGCTACGCTAACCGATCATATCCCACGTCGCCCGATCATAAGCTACGCGAACTGATCATATCTCATGTCGACCGATCATAAGCTACGCGACCCGATCATATCCCACGTCGCCCGATCATAAGCTACGCGAACCGATCATATCCCACGTCGCCCGATCATAAGCTACGCGAACCGATCATATCCCACGTCGACCGATCATAAGCTACACCAACCGATCACATCCCACGTCGACCGATCATAAGCTACGCGACCCGATCATATCCCACGTCGACCGGTCATAAGCTACGCGACCCGATCATATCTCACGTCGACCGATCATAAGCTACGCGACCCGATCATAAGCTACGCCACCCGATCATATCCCACGTAGAACCAATCATAACCACCCACAAAAAAGACCTTGCACTAATCTGCAAGGTCTTCATGTTTCCTTAAAATAAAAGATGTGCTACTCCTGCGATAATCGGTAATGAAATGATTGTGCGCAAAAGGAAAATGGCAACAAGTTCGAAAAAGTTTACCGGAATTTTTGAGCCTAGCAGAAGTCCCCCAACTTCCGCCATGAAAATGAGTTGTGTTACTGAAACAGTGGCAACAACAAACAATGTCAACTCAGATGTAATCAGACCATCCGCAAGGATTACAGGTAGGAACATGTCCGTGAACCCGACGACCATAAGTTGCGCTGCATCTGCCGCCTCGGGGATACCAAGGATGGACAGAATCGGTTCGAACGGTTTCCCTAAAATCGTGAAGACACTTGTATACTCTGCAAGAATCAATGCAATTGTTCCGAAAGCCATAACGACTGGAATAACACCAATCCACATATCAAGAATATTTTTCACGCCTTCTGAAAAAGTTTTAACCAATGAACGACTGTTATTCGCTTTTGTTAATGCATTTTCAAGTCCGTGTGAAAATGCACTGTATCCTTCTGGTGATTTTTCTTCTTCACCCGTAAATGGTCTACCGTCTATGTATTCATCTTTCTTTCTGGAAAGAGGATAAATCCGCGGCATAATAAATGCAAGGATTAAACCAGTTAAAACGACCGTACCATAGAATGGTAAAAAATAAGCCCCAAGTCCAACCTTTTCAATAATTACGATAGAAAATGTAATCGATACAACAGAGAAAGTTGTTCCAATAATGGCTGCTTCTTTCTTTGTATAAAAACCTTCTTCGTACTGCTTACTTGTTAACAAAACACCAATTGTTCCATCCCCAACCCATGATGTCAGTGCATCGATGGAAGAACGGCCTGGTATTTTAAATAGAGGGCGCATGACTTTTACCATCATCGTTCCAAAAAACTCAAGTAAACCGAAATTGAGAAGAAGTGGTAAGAGAATTCCTGCGAATAAAAAGATTGTAAACAGGAATGTAACGAGACCGGTTTCACTTAGCAGTAGTGCGCCCGTATTTTCACTCCAAATAGCTTCTGGACCTAATTGAAGCAAGGTAAGTACCGCTAAAATAGCACCTATAATTCGGACGATTGTCCAAAAGAGCGATACATTGAATAAATTTGTTATAAACGAAGGCTGAACTTTGTCCTTTGGAATAACTAAAAATATCACAGAACCAAGTGCAGCAATAATTAAAGTAATTGTAGCAACCCATGGCATAACCGGAGCAATCGCCCCTGATAGTAAATCGGCAAATATGGCAATTGGTATTTTCCAGTCCCCGGCATACTTCATCGGGATCATGAACAAAAGAATACCGAGAATTGATGGAACTAGAAAATAGAACCATGTGGATAAAGCAAATTTTTTCATTTTATATTCCCCTTTTTGTAACAGTATAACATGTATATGGTGAATAATTATACACATTATATTGTTTTATATCTTAATGAATAAAGTATATACTATTATAACTTTTCAGTCTATTGATTTCGGAAAACCTTGTAGCTATCATATAGTAACGAATTTTGTTCTACGGTATAAATAGTTTGATTAGTTAATAAAAATACATGAAAAAAGAGACTATAAAATCAAGGTGATTTCGTAGTCTCTTTCTATATGAATATTCCTGAAGAGAAGCATTTATAATCCTCTTATTCGAAGTCTTTATCCCACTGATAGGTATAAAAACGCTCAAAGTTAAGCCATTTAAGTGCATCTGGGTCCTGCGCTTTCCATTTTATCTCCATGTCTTTCATCATCCAAACGGTTTGGGATGCATGAGCTTTGAGTGTTGCGATTTTTTTATCTGCATTTGCTGAAATATCGTGAATGACATCGGGCTCGCCGAGGACTTCAATGGTATTATTCGCAAAGGCGAGTGTATGAAGTGTAGGACGTTCTGTTTCTGGCATTCTTCGTACTGCACGCACAACTGCACGCGCAGTAGCGTCGTGATCGGGATGAACGGCAAGTCCGGGATAGAATGTGATGACGAGTGAAGGATTCGTTTCTTCGATTAAATCTGCAATTAGTTTAACCATTTTTTCATCATCTTCGAATTCGATTGTTTTATCACGGAATCCCATCATACGTAAATCATCGAGTCCCATTGCTTCACACGCTTTTTTCAATTCTTCTTTGCGAATTTGAGGCAATGTTTCGCGATTTGCAAATGGTGGATTGCCAAGGTTACGTCCCATTTCACCTAATGTTAAGCAAGCGTACGTAACAGGCACGCCGATATCTCTGTAAGAAGAAATGGTACCGGATACACCGAATGCTTCATCGTCTGGGTGGGGGAATACGACAAGTACATGACGTTCTTTTTTAATCATTAAAAAATTGCCTCCTTAATTAATAAGTGAATGGTGTTTCGCTGATTTCAAGTGCGACTGCAAGTTTTCCTTCTGCATCGAGTCCCGCCATAAGCAAACGCCCGTGTTCGTCGAGTTTATAATGAGTGATGCCTTGCGCATAAATCCAGCCAGATGGCAGTTTTAATCCGATGCGGTGAGGCGAATCGCCAGCCACTTTACCGAGTTCGAATTTGATAACGATATTGCGAATGAATGCTCCAGCGTTGAAAACACTTTCATTGAAGTGGGTAGCATATGAGCCGTTCGTTGTTTCAAGATGGATGTACACATCTTTATTAACAAAAGAAGTTATGAGTTCCTGTAAATGATCTGGTTTTACTAATTCCATGAATAGCCCTCCTTAAAACTGTAAACGTTCTTCTCTTTAGTATATAGAAAGGGGCTGTTGAATGCGATTCATGGGTCTTGACGTAGAGAGTGTTCGACGAATCGAGGAGTTTCCGACGAAATTGAAGAAGTGTCCAACCATTCTCGTAAAGAGTCCAACAAACCGTAAAGCTTCCAACGAAGTTCGTGAAGTGTCTAACAAACTCCTCAAGATGTCCAACAGATTTGTAGAAGTGTCCAACCATTCACGGGAAGTGTCCAACAAATCGTAAAGCTTCCAACGAAATTCGTGAAGTGTCTAACAAACTCCTCGAGGTGTCCAACAGATTTGTAGAAGTGTCCAACCATTCTCGTAAAGAGTCCAACAAATCGTAAAGCTTCCAACGAAGTTCGTGAAGTGTCTAACAAACTCCTCGAGGTGTCCAACAGATTTGTAGAAGTGTCCAACCATTCGCGTAAAGTGTCCAACGAATCGTGAAGCTTCCAACGAAATTGGTGAAGTGTCCAACAAACTCCTCGAGGTGTCCAACCATCTACAGAAAGCGTCCAACGAACAGAACAAAAAAAGGCCAAGAGAAAACAGCTCTTGGCCTTTTAATTGAAATAACGTTATTAAATTTCAGTTGTTGTGATTTCAGGTGCGCCGAAACGGTTTTTCGCTCCGTGCATAACAGGTCCGACGTATTCGTTCAGTTTCCAGCCGTTTGCAATGGCTGCTGTGACGAATTTTTTGGCCTCAAATACAGATTCCTTTACATCTAGACCATTTGCTAGGTTGGCTGTGATTGCTGCGGCAAACGTACAGCCTGCGCCGTGATTGTAAGTTGTCGCTGTTTTTTCCGCTTCAAGAAGAGTGAACGTTTGGCCGTCAAAGAACAGATCCACGGCTTTATCGTGCTCAAGCTGTTTGCCGCCTTTGATGACAACATTGCGAGCGCCTAGTGAATGGATTTTTTCTGCAACTGCTTTCATATCTTCAATCGTTTTCGGGGTTTTTGTGCCAGCAAGTTGTCCTGCTTCGAACAAGTTCGGTGTTACAATTTCTGCTTTTGGAAGAAGGAACTCAACCATTGCGTCTACTGTTCCAGGATTCAACACTTCGTCTTCACCCTTACAAACCATAACTGGGTCGATGACTACATGACTGAGGCCTGATTCTGAAATCGCGTTTCCTGCAATTTTGATAATTTCTTCTGTGCTAAGCATACCAGTTTTAATGGCATCGATTCCTGTTGAAAGTGCAGTTTTGATTTGCGATTTCAAAACATCGACTGGCAATGAGTAAACGCCGTGTGACCAATTATTGTCTGGATCCATTGTCACGATGACCGTAATTGCCGTCATTCCATATGTACCGTGCTCTTGGAATGTTTTTAAGTCCGCCGCAATCCCGGCGCCGCCTGATGTATCGGATCCTGCGATTGTTAAAGTCTTTTTAAGCGTCATAATTGGTCTGTCTCCTTTTTTGGATAAATTCTAACTTAATCTTATCAAAAAAATCGGAAATTACAATTGTCCGATGTTATCAGCTTTCATCATTTTGAAAACGGAGTATGTGAGCAGTGCCGCAATACTACAAATCACAGCAGCACCGATAAAGTGTTTGCTTATCATAAGCCCGATTGCAAGAGCAAACATGACGATAATTCCACACCCTATAAAAATAAGGAAAACGACGAGTCCAGCGTTTTTAGAACGTTCTGGCACGCGATTACCATGTTTCGCGGCTTCAGAAACTTTTTTCATTTTGTCGCGTAATTGCATATCAGCCATGTCGCATCCCTCCCATACAATCGTACCATGTCTTTCTAGTTGTTTGAAAGGGAACTTTCCTATAATGTTAACGTATAAGATAGTGTCGGAAAAAGAGGAAAAGAGGGATGAAGTGGCGGATGACAAGAAAATCGAACAGCTAATGAAAGAATTAAAAGCTTCCAAAGAACAAACAGCAGTGACGATAGAAGAAGTAGAAGACCGTCCGCACGGATTTTGGCGTGTCGGGAAAGTGTTTTTTTCGGTATGGAAAAAGTCGTTCATCGCAATTGCCCTTCTAATTTTACTGTTGATTGTCGCTTTGCCGTTTGCAACATTCTTCATTTTAAAACAAGGGAGCACATTCACAGAACAAAAAGGCGCATTCCTTGAACAAATCCAAGACTTGAACGAACTCGCAACTGCTGAAGCTTATACCAAGGTTATCATTGAACGACAAGATAATACATTGTTTGGACAAAGCATCGGACTCAATTTACCAGGAACGAAACGGCAGTTGTTGGTTGTTATTCCAGGATCAGTGAAAGCTGGTGTCGACATGTCCGGCCTTACGGAAAAAGATGTCGTTGTCGATGAAAAGAAAAAAACAGCAAAACTTACTTTGCCGCCTGCTACCTTTTTAGGAGGAGCAGAAATTTATTTTGATAAGGTTGAAGTGTATTCCTACGAAGGAGTCTTCCGAGAAAAAGCGAATATTGAAGAGGCCTATGAACTTGCCGCTGAAGCAAAAGTGCTTATATTGGAAGAAGCCACAGGACAAGGTGTCTTGCTAACGGCGCAGCAGAATGCCGAGAAAACACTAAAAGAAATGTTTTCATTTGCAGGCTACGATGTGACGATTGAATTCAAGGAGCAGTGATGGGTTGTGCATAAGGAACTTTTCGGTAACGATTGGGATGAAGTCTTGGATGATGAATTCGAGAAACCCTACTATAGTAAGCTACGTGAATTCCTGAAGAAGGAATATGAGGAAGAAATGATTCATCCACAGATGGATGATTTGTGGACTGCATTTAAATTGACTCCTTTTAATGAGGTAAAGGTCGTTATATTGGGACAAGATCCGTATCATGGACCTGGGCAAGCACATGGATTAAGCTTTTCCGTAAAGCCCGGCGTCAAAATACCGCCTAGTCTTCGCAATATGTTCAAGGAACTCGCAACTGATATCGATTGTCCGTTGCCAGAGGGCGGGACATTGACGGGGTGGGCGCAACAAGGCGTACTCATGTTAAATACGGTACTTACTGTAAGAGATGGACAAGCGCATTCGCATCGCAAACAAGGGTGGGAGACGTTTACGGATGAAGTAATCCGGCGTTTGTCGGAGCGAGAAAATCCAATCGTCTTCGTCTTATGGGGCCGTCCTGCGCAAGAAAAGAAGAAACTCATTGATGTATCGCGACACGCAATCATCGAATCGGTTCATCCAAGCCCGTTAAGCGCGAGTCGAGGTTTCATCGGTAGCCGTCCGTATTCGAAGACCAATCAGTTGCTTGAATCGTGGAATGAGACGCCGATTGACTGGTGCCGAATAGGCGGCGTGCTGTAAGTAGAACGGTGATAGTGCTAAAGTTGAGATAGAAAAGAGGTGGAGCATTGTGGCAGTGAATTGTTTTCAATGCCAACATTTCTTCATAACATGGGATCAGCGAAATCCACGTGGCTGCAAAGCATATGGTTTTAAAACGCGAGAAATGCCATCGGTCGTCGTGAGGAGATCGTCTGGCATGGACTGTTTGCAATTTGAACAGAAGAAAGGGGCCACTAAACAGTGATACCATACGACCGGATTATCTCTGAAATGGAGCGGCAACTAAGTGTTGCGAGGCGCGCCAATGATGAAAGTACGATGCGGGAAGCGTTTTCCGCCGTCAGATCACTTTGCGAAGTTGCACTCGGTGGGCAAAGTAAGCGTGAAGAGAAAATTGTTCCTAAAATGCTTACAACCACTAGCGCTGTGCAGTCAATCACATCGTTGGAAGGTAAACTGCTTGAAGAAGAGGATGCAAACGGCGGCTCGCTATTTGATTTTTGATAGACGATTCGCAAATGCTGATATATAGAAATCATAATAAGAAAGTAGGAGCTTATATGCCATTTTTCATTATTGCAGGGGCTGTTAACGCAGCCATCGCCGTCGCCTTTGGTGCATTCGGCGCTCACGCTTTAAAAGAGAAACTATCCGAACATTATTTAGCAATTTGGGAAACCGCTGTACAGTATCAAATGTTTCACGCACTCGCTTTGCTTGCAATCGGAATTCTTATGAGTCCATCGCTTTTTGGACCAGTCACACAGCTAAGCTGGGCAGGTTATTTGATCCTCGCGGGTATCATCATTTTCTCTGGTAGTCTGTATGTACTGAGCCTCACGGGAATCGGCATACTCGGTGCTATCACACCAATCGGTGGCGTTGCATTCATCGCAGGCTGGATCATGCTGATTGTTGCAGCTATTAAATTTTCAAACTAAAAAAATCTTCCGCGAGGCCCTATACGAGGCTCGCGGAAGATTTTTAAAGTTCAGGGCTGTTGTGGAAAATACTTCACTTCATTATCAAATTCAGCATAATCAAAATAAATCATTGGAAATAGAAAACGATGTCCTGTTGTCGAATCACTTAAGATAACATGGTCACGTCCAGCAGCCTCTACGGTACCACGTACGGTTTTCGTATTTTTACCAGAGTCCAGTGCATGTTCGAATGAAAAATGGAAAGTTCCAGGTTCGCCTCTGTTTAATCGTAAAATATTTTCGATGTATGACTGTTCACGTCCAGGTGGTCCGGGTGGCCTACCTCCAGCTGGAAGCGTTACTTGCGGCGGTGTGACATGCTGATTTTGATAGGGCGGATTCCAATAGTATTGGACCATTTCTTCATCCTTTCTTCTTTTGAGTTACAGGTTAGGGCAGTCTTGAACCGTTGGGGAAAAGAAACAGTGTGACTTGAATCTACCTGTGTTCCATTGGTTATACCACTGTGCCGGGCAATCTCCTGTTGGCATGAAAAACCATAATGATCGTTCTCCCGGAGTGAAACGTTCGCCGTTGACAACGCGCCTTGCTAGATTTCGATCCAGTTCGCGAGCACGCTGATAAAAATACGGTTTCGTCGTAGCCTCGAAGCCTCCTGGACTTTGGAAAACCATATCTTGCAAACTTCGTATATCATTGAAATCGAGACATCCGGAACGTACGCGATTCACTCCGACATTACCGACTAAAAGCATGCCTAATTGGCCATCGCCTTCTGCTTCAGCGCGCATTAACCGTGCAAGTAGATCCAGTTCAGCATCCGTGTACTTTATTACTGCCACGGCACAACCCCCTTGGGGAATCATATGCGCAGCTGGAATGAAACATGCCTACCAAATACAAAAAAGCCTAACTGCAAAGTCACAGTCAGGCGATATAACTTACGATTTAGATGTTGAAAAATGCTGCTTTTTTGTCGCCTTCTAAAATCGTACCCACAAAGAATGAGCCGAATTCAGCGTAGCGTGCGCTTACTTCGTCAAAACGCATTTCATAAATCAACTTTTTGAACTGAAGAACGTCGTCCGCGAACAGTGTAACGCCCCATTCGTAGTCGTCGAAACCGACAGAACCGGAAATGATTTGTTTTACTTTTCCAGCGTAGCCGCGGCCAATCAAACCGTGTGCGCGCATCAATTCTTTGCGTTTATCCATATCGAGCATGTACCAGTTGACATCGCCATCGCGCTTCTTGTCCATCGGGTAGAAGCAGATGTATTGGCTGCGTTGAAGTTCAGGATACAGACGTCCGCGTACATATGGGTTTTGATAAGGATCATCAGTGGACTCGCCTGCAAGGTAGTTCGATAGTTCAACGACTGACAGGTATGAATACGCTGGAATCGTGAAATCAGCGATTGCGAGTTTATTGAATTCCGTTTCAAGCTCCTGCAGTTCGTCCATTGTCGGACGCAAAGTCATAAGCATGAAATCAGCTTTTTGGCCAATTACTGTATAGAAAGCATGTGCACCTGTTTTATCGTCATCTGTTTTTTGAAGTTTTTCAAGGTAAACAAGAAATTCCTCTACTGCTGCTTGGCGTTCTTCTTTTGAAACTAATTTCCAAGATGCCCAGTCCATCGAGCGTAAATCATGTAAAACGTACCAACCATCAAGTGTTTTTGCTGCTTCGATCATATGAAATCAAACTCCTTCATTATGAATTAACTTCTTAAATGAGTGTAGCATAGAAGGCTGTAAAACGTCCTTTGCTAGCGCTGTTGTCACGAATTTGACATGAAGTGAAACGCTTTTACCACCCGCATCATTGGTGTATGCTTAGAGCATGAGAGTATGCGAAAGGTGGATTTCTAATGGCTGATTTATTTAAAGGAATTAAAGAAAGTTTGAGTGGCAAAAGAAAGACGATTATCCTACCGGAAGGAACGGATATCCGCGTACTAGAAGCGGCTTCACGCTTGCAAGGGGAAGGGCTTGTGAAGCCAGTTCTTCTTGGCAATGAAACCGAAGTGCAAGAAGTCGCAACTGAAGCAGGAATTGATATTTCGGAAGTAGATATCATTGATCCCGAGAGTGTTTCTTACTTTGAAGAACTAGCCGGAAAGTTCGTGGAACGTCGGGGTGGCAAAGCGACATTGGAGCAAGCACGTAAACAATTGACAGATGTAAATTATTTTGGAACGATGCTCGTTTATACAGGGCGTGCGGACGGATTGGTGAGTGGGGCAGCGCATTCAACTGCAGACACCGTACGACCGGCGCTTCAAATTATTAAAACAAAACCAGGTATCTCAAGGACTAGCGGGGCCTTTATTATGATGAAAGGCGATGAAGAACGGCTCGTCTTTGCAGATTGTGCGATTACGGTTGCACCAACAGCGCAAGAACTGGCTGAAATCGCGATTGAAAGCGCCAAAACAGCGCAGGCATTCGGTGTGGATCCACGTGTTGCGATGCTGAGTTTCTCTACAAAAGGATCTGCCGTAACGGAAGAAACAGAAAAAGTTGCGAACGCGGTGAAAATCGCTCAATCGCTTGCACCTGATTTGCTACTCGACGGTGAGTTCCAATTTGATGCGGCCTATGTTCCGGAAATTGCTGCGAAAAAGGCACCTGAATCAGTCATTAAAGGTAACGCGAACGTCTTCGTTTTCCCATCACTTGAAGCAGGTAATATTGGTTATAAAATAGCGGAGCGTCTTGGTGGCTACGAAGCAATTGGCCCGATTCTTCAAGGATTGAACGCACCCGTAAATGATTTGTCACGCGGTTGTTCCGCTGCTGATGTCTACAAGCTTGCCTTGTTAACCGCGGCACAAAGTCTATGAGCAGGAGAAATTGGAATGATATCATATGAGTCTTTTTTAACTATTCCCACATGGCGTTTTGTGGATGAATCCATGACAACACGTACCCGTTCCGCACTAGAATCATTCGCCGCCGACGATACACTTTGTCATCTCGTCGGCCAGCAGATAAGCGTCCCGACAGTCCGTACATGGGTGCACAATCAAACCGTCGTACTCGGTATCCAGGATCATCGGCTACCGCATGTTACAGAAGCAGTTTCGACGCTTGAAAATGCAGGTTATAACGCGATTGTCCGCAATTCAGGTGGACTTGCAGTCGTGCTTGACGAAGGTGTATTAAACATATCAATTGTTCTATCTGAACTCGACTCTTCAATCGATATTCCGGCAGGCTATGAAGTAATGCTCGCATTTGTTCGTATGCTTTTTCCGGAAGCAGGAGACCGCATTGAAGCCTATGAAATTGTAGGGTCATACTGTCCGGGCTCGTATGATTTGAGCATTGATGGACGCAAATTCGCCGGTATTTCACAGCGTAGATTGCGTCAAGGTATCGCAGTCCAAGTCTACCTTTGCGTTGAAGGAAGCGGGGCGGAACGTGCTGAGCTAATCCGTGATTTTTACGAAACTGGCTTGCAAGGGGAAGAAACGAAGTTTACTTACCCGGTCATTAAACCGGAAGTGATGGCATCCCTGTCAGAACTTCTGGACATGCCGCTCACGGTGAACGATGTTGTTATTCGTATCCAGCTTATGTTGCGCGAGCTTGCGGATCATGTGGAGATAGGCGGCTTGAAACCGGAAGAAATGGAGTTATACACCTTTTATTTGAACCGAGTCTTCGAACGCAATCAAAAAATGCTGGCGCGCGGATAAACAATCGGTTTAGTAGTGGGAGAAAGCGTTATTTTGGCGAGTAGACAACGTTTTCGCCAAACTAAACAACGTTCCGTCGAAAGTAAACAACATCCCCCTAAAACTAAACAACACCCCAGCAAAAACAAAGAAAAACCGCCTATCAATGATGATTGATAGGCGGTTCTTTTGAAACTAGGTTTCCATTTTGCTCCATTTTGAAAACCGGTGCTGTGCGATCAGCATCATCATCTAGCGTGACGAGACGGCGTGCGCGGTTCATAATTTGAACAAATTGTTCGTAATCGGCGCGCAGGGTTTTATTTTCCTGCTGCAGTTTTTCGATTTCTTTTTGGAGTTGCTCCGACTTTTCATTCGCGATTTTAGCAGTTTGCCTCCAGCGAAGTGACTCGTTATCTCCCACGCCTGTGTGATGCATGCGGACAAGAAATGCGATAACCGTATCGAGTGAGAGTGCTGATAACGGAACGGAAATCTTTTGTTCTTCCTCTAGTCCTTGCGAAGGGCTATATAATTGTTGTCCCCGTCGTTTAAAGTCTTTTCCAAGTACACGTATTGCTTGTTTGCGTTCTTTCTTCGCGTCTGAAAGCTCTTTTTCATAATCACGTCTTACAACTGCGTTCCATCTGAACCCGCAAGCTGCTGCCGTTCTGTTGAGCGCGTCCCCAACTTCTTCGAAAGCGCTAAGTTGTGTACTACCTTCGCGAACATGTCGTAGTACTGTGTCGGCTAATAAAGTATCGTTTTCTTCAATCCAAGCATCCTGTCTAACTTTCACCATCTCCGTGCCTCCAGTCATATGTTCATAGTCTCTTTCTACGGTCAGTGTGGACAGGATTTCGTTACTTTATTCATAATGAAAAAAGCATTCTATCTTTTTTTCACTCAAATGAACCTTTTTCCATCTTCCTACGAACCATTTTTACGATTATACTAAAGGGAATGAGTTGACGGAGGTGCACTATGGAATACAAAGATGAAAAACTGGTCGAAGAAAAAGTTTTCAAAGATCCTGTGCATCGCTATATTCACGTGCGCGATAAAGTGATTTGGGACGTTATTGGCACAAGTGAATTTCAGCGCCTTCGCCGGATCAAACAACTAGGCACAACGTATCTCGTATTTCATGGGGCGGAGCATAGTAGGTTTCACCATTCGCTCGGTGTCTATGAAATCGTCAGACGCATCATTGACGACGGTTTCAGCGGCAGGCCTGAATGGAACAATGAGGAACGTCTAGTAACGATGTGTGCGGCGTTGTTGCATGATCTAGGACATGGCCCGTTTTCGCACGCCTTTGAAAAAGTGTTCGATCTCGATCATGAACAATTTACGCAAGCGATTTTGTTAGGGGACACAGAAGTAAATGCAGTGCTTCGTCGTGTGGCACCTGATTTCCCACAAAAAGTGGCTGATATAATTGGGAAAACCTATCCGGATAAGCTTGTTGTCAGTCTGATTTCAAGTCAAATTGATGCCGATCGGATGGATTATCTACAGCGTGACGCTTATTTTACAGGGGTGTCGTACGGTCATTTCGATATGGAACGTATTCTGCGTGTCATGCGGCCTACAGAAGAACAGGCGGTTATCAAATATAGCGGTATGCACGCAGTGGAAGATTATATAATGAGCCGTTACCAGATGTACTGGCAAGTCTATTTCCATCCAGTGTCACGTAGCGCTGAAGTTATTTTGATCAAAATTTTACATCGTGCAAAGCAATTACATGAAAGCGGGTATATCTTTAAACAAGAACCTGTCCACTTCCGCTCTTTTTTTGATAAGACATTTCTGCTTGAAGACTATATTGCGCTTGATGAAAGTATTTTATTAACCTATTTCCAAATGTGGATGAAGGAAGACGACGCAATCTTGTCGGACCTTTGCTATCGGTTTATCAATAGAAGATTGTTCCAGTACGCAGAATTTGATCCGGCAACAGAATACCGGAAAATCGGTGAACTCGAGCAGTTATTCAAGGAAGCAGGAATTGATCCGGCTTATTACCTGGTTACAGATTCGTCGTCAGATTTACCTTACGACTTTTACGGTCCAGGTGAAGAAAACGAACGCTTACCGATATACTTACAAATGCGAAATGGGGACTTAAGCGAATTATCGCGTTCATCGGATGTCGTAGATGCGATTTCAGGTAAAAGACGAACAGACCATAAAATCTATTTCCCGGAAGATGTTTTGGAAGCAGGAAAAGAACAAAATCCGCTGTATGGCCGAATTTTAGATATGCTGAAAGGGTAGGTGTGAGGGAAGGTGTTATCAGAACACGCTAAAATTGTGCAATTCATCTCAATGGCGAATGAAGTCACTGGACGAAAAAAGTTACAAAAAATGATTTATATTGCGAAAAAGATGAATTTCCCATTCGCTGAAAAATATGAGCTTCACATGTACGGACCCTACTCGGAAGAATTAACGTTGCGTATTGAGGAACTATGCGAAATGGGATTTCTGGCGGAGCAGTGTATGGACAAAGGATCGTACGTCCAATATAGCTATCAAGTGACAGGCGAGGGGGTGGGTTTCCTCGAAATGGCAGACGCTGCCCACGCAATGCTAGGGACCTGCATCGACAGCATGAACGTCAAGAGCTCCCGTTTCCTCGAACTCGTTTCGACGTTGCTGTACTTTGATCATCTTGACAAGGACGAGCAAATCGCTAAAGTCCTTATCGTGAAAAATAAACTGAACTTCTCTGCGGAGGAGATGACGGCTGCATTTGACTTCATAAGTGAAATTCAAACGTATGCGGTTCAGTAAAGAAAAGCGGAAAGCGTCGTTAAGCCCCGACAAGCGCTGAATGGCCTAAAATAAAGACGCTCTTTGTCTTTATCTTTAGGACAGAAGCGACTCGAGGGGCTGACGCTTGGAGTCTGGACAGTAATAAAAAAGGCTGCCCCATGTCGGAAACTTTCCGTTATGAGGCAGCCTTTTTGGAAATTAATTATTGATCGCTAGGACGTTTTCCAGCGATGGAATAATGGCTTTTCGACATTTCTTCAATGATGACAGAAACATTTTGAGCAGGTGCACCTGTTGTTTCAGCGACAGCTTCTGTCACTCTTTCGCATAGCGCACGTTTTTGTTCATCTGTACGACCTTCCAACATTTTCACAGTTACGATTGGCATTACATTTCCCCCTCTCTGTATATATTGGGTATAGTATACATAGTATCAGATTTGGAGGGGACGAATAAATGACAAATGAAAATAAACCGAAACAGAAATTGGGTTTCACAATTATAAAGGACGATCCGACTGACGGTCATGGCGGGTACGGGATTGGTTCGTTGTCACTTGAAAACGTGTCACCTGTCATTATCGATGTCAATGAAGGCGTTGCGCGTATTGAGATAGGTGCGATGCATGCTAGAAGCGATACAGAACGCGGTGTCAAATTTACGCTGAACCGCGAAGATTCAGAAGGTGGCAAACCATATTGGCTTGTCTGGGTAACAATCGATTTCCGCGAACAAGGGCCATATTATGCGGGCGTTACAGCGTGTGAAATGGTCGTTAATCGTGAAAAACGCCGAGGGTATAAAGTGCTTGCCGATCACGTTAATCGGATGGATAAATCGATGAAACGGAATATCATTGTTGAGCATATGGATGATAAATCAAAGCAGATTTTAGCTGAATTCCTTGCTACTCATAACAAGGAAATGTGGGACAGAAGCGAACCAAAACTGCATGTTGATTTGAGTGTGGATTCGCCGGAGTTGTGAACAAAAAGTGACAAATTCCGCATACTTCTCAATCCGAGGTTGAATGTCAGCTTGAAAGGCAGTACACTGAAATCACAGCTTGCAATTGTAAGCTAGGACAACCGGAATCGTGCACTCCCTGATGAATAACGTATCAAACAAACCCAAGCGCGATACACCATTTAGCAGGACGCCTTGAACGGTAAAAAAGCTTTCCTTCCCCGATTTAATTCGGGAGAGGAAAGCTTTTTTGATTTTGATGAATTCGGGAGCGCCGCCCGATCATATTCCGCGCGAACCGATCATAACCAGTGCCGCCCGATCATATCCCGCGCAAACCGATCATAACCCAGCGCCATCCGATCATATCCCGCTCGACCCGATCATAACCAGTGCCCCCGATCAAATCCCGCGCAAACCGATCATAACCCAGCGCCACCCGATCATATCCCACGCGAACCGATCATAACCAGTGCCGCCCGATCATATCCCGCGCAAACCGGTCATAACCAGTGCCGTCCGATCATATCCCGCGCAAACCGATCATATCCCAGCGCTGACCGATCATATCCCGCGCAAACCGATCATAACCAGTGCCGCCCGATCATAACCCGCGCAAACCGATCATATCCAGTGCCGTCCGATCATATCCCGCGCAAACCGATCATAACCAGTGCCGTCCGATCATATCCCGCGCAAACCGATCATAACCAGTGCCGTCCGATCATATCCCGCGCAAACCGATCATAACCCAGCGCCACCCGATCATATCCCACACCAACCAATCATATCCTCAACACCAAAATCACTCAAAAAACGAAAACGGAAATAGTTCAAACTTCTTCCCGTCAGTTTCGCCTACTGTGCGCTGTTCTCGTAGCACTTTATCCGTACATAGCTTTTGTGGCATATCCTTTTCTTTTACATAAACAAGCCGTTGTTTCTCGCATTCATTTACAGCGATACCACCTGTGTCAACGTCAATGATGACGCCATTGACTCCATTCGGAGGGATGAACGGTTCGGGTGGAAGACCGCGATTTACGGTCTCCATGAAGTCGATCCATATTTTTTTCGATGCCGCTTTATCCGTCGTGTCGGTCAGTTGCTTTCCGACATCATATCCGGTCCAAATCCCCGCCGTTAGTGAAGGGGTGTAGCCAATTAAGTATTGATCCGAAATCGTCGTTCCAGATTTTGCTGCATAGGGCCGCGTCTGTTTTGAGCGCATAGATAAACCAGTGGCAGTAGAATAATCGTTGAACACTGGATCGAACATACCAGTCATCAGATGAGTAAGAACAAATGCATCCTGTTCGCTGATGACATGTTTCTTGCTTTGCTTCGGATGTTCATAGACCGTTTTTCCGTCTGCATCTGATATGGATAGAATCGTCGTTGGGACTGTTTCGATACCGCCTGACGCAACTCGGTTATAGGCATTTGTCATGTCAGAAAGTGTGACAAGTGAAGTGCCAAGTGCGGTTGCAGGAGATTCTTCGAATTCACCGTCAACGCCAAGACGTTCAGCCATTTTGCTGAATTTCTTATAACCGATATCTTCAAGCGTTTTCACTGCGTAAATATTATCGGAAATAGCCAGTGCCTGCGCAAGCGAGATAGGGTGGCCAGCAAATTTACCGTTCACATTGTTTGGTTCATACGTCGAACGGCCTTCATCATAAGTGAAAATGGTTTTTTCCGTCGATAAAAATGTCAGTGGACTGAACCCATCTTCGAGTGCAGCTGCATACAAAATAGGTTTCATCGCCGAGCCGGGCTGACGCTTTGCTTGGGTCGCCCGGTTGAACGGACTTTCGGTATAATTTATCCCACCTATGAGCGATGTGATTGCACCCGTTCCTGTTTCTATCGACATGAACCCAACTTGTAAACCGCTATCCGGCATCCATTTAGCGATCGTTTCTTCGGCGGCTTGTTGGTGAAGTGGATCCAGCGTTGTCCGGATTGTCCAACCACCTTCTGCCGGATATCGTCCTTTCGCTACAAGTACTTTTTCAGCCTCACGCCACACTTCATCCAGAAAATAAGGGGCAACGCGCTTAGAGTCAGCCCATTCGCGGTTTTTTAACGTAATTTGTTCGTTCGTCGCCCGTTCTTCTTGGCGCGCAGTAATGTACCCTTGCGCCTCCATAAGTGACAATACCAGCAATGTTCGTTCCCTCGATTTCTCGGGATTTTCAATAGGCGAATAAACCGAAGGACCTTTCGCGATGGCAGTAATAACGGCGGATTCCTCTAACGTCAGATCTTTTGCTGACTTTCCGAAATAAAACTTACTTGCCGCCTCGACACCATACATGCCATGTCCGAAGTAAACAGTATTCAAATAACCTTCTAAGATGACATCTTTTTCGTAAAATATTTCCATTCGATAGGCATAAAGTGCTTCAGTGATTTTCCGTTTCCATGTCTTTTCAAACGTCAAATACAAGTTTTTCGCATATTGCATGGTAATTGTGCTGGCTCCTTCGACTTTGCGCCCGGATTTCGCATCTTTCAAAAGGGCGCCTGCAATCCGTCTATAATCAAAACCGTTGTGGCTATAAAAATTCTTGTCTTCTGTCGCAACGACTGCATCGATTAGAAACGGTGACATGTCATCGAGGTCTACCCAGTACCGTCGTTCCGCGGAAAACCGGTCGCCAATTTGCTTGCCATCTTTATCAAGAAAGACAGAAGCTTTTGGCACGCTTAAAGAAGGTGCGCCTGTAATTTGAGCATAGAGCCTGAGCGAAAGGAAGATGGTCAGCACCGCCATTATCATCGTGACGGATAGCAGCAACAGCCTTCGTAATGCCGAGCGTCTTTTTTTCTGTTTCACATATACTGTCCGTTGCATACGATCCCGTCCCGTCCATATCTTTGCATCTAGTATGGGACGCATGGAAACAGATTAAACGGAACATGCGTAAAAACATGCATTGCTCGGATAGATTGAAATGTAGACCGTAAAAAGGATATAATAAGAAGATGTTTTCATGAAAAGGACAGTGAGTATATGGAATCGCGGGAAAAAGGGCGATATGTAACGATTAAGCTCCATTCGTCAATTCGCCATCCAGGCCAAGACGAGGAGAAGCATGAATTGAATGCAAAAGGTTTGCTGATTGAAAAAGCAGGCAAATCTTATTTGAAATATGAAGAACAACAAAGTGGAAAGTCGATTCAAACAATTGTTAAATTGGATTCTACAGACGCACTTATTATGCGTCGCGGTGCAGTTACGATGCGATTGCCATTTGTTGCAGCTGGTGAACGTCCAGGAACGTACGGCAGTGGACCGGCGACGTTTGACTTAGTTGTCAAAACGGACAAGCTCGATTTCAAGGAGCAAGAAGACAATTCCGGAGGACGCTTCAATGTGCATTACGATTTGCATGCAGAAGGATCGCTTCTTGGAACATACGAACTGACTATTACATACACGGAGGGAACAATATGAACGCGGTAGAACAGATTCAACAAGAGGTAAAAGTGGCACTCCGTCAAGCTGTAATTGATGCGGGTTTGGCAGAAGAAACGGCAATACCGGACATTATGCTTGAAACGCCTAATAACAAAGACAACGGCGATTATGCAACGAACATTGCTATGCAACTGACAAAGTTAGCGAAAAAGCCGCCGCGTGCAATTGCGGAAGCGATACTTGAAAAACTAAATACGGATGGCACTTCGATCGAATCGATTGAAATTGCAGGTCCTGGTTTCATCAATATAAAATTAAAAACGGATTACTTAGGCGGCATCGTCAAGACCGTTCTTGAACAAGGCGAGAACTACGGCCGTTCAAACTTCGGCAATAAACAAAAAGTCCAAGTTGAATTTGTTTCTGCAAATCCGACAGGTGACCTTCACCTTGGACATGCACGTGGAGCTTCTCTTGGTGATTCTCTATCCAACGTTCTCGATTTCGCTGGCTACGATGTGGCACGTGAGTACTACATTAACGATGCGGGAAATCAAGTGCACAACCTTGCCAATTCTGTTGAAGCACGTTATTTCCAAGCACTCGGTTTGGATAAAGAAATGCCTGAAGACGGCTACCAAGGACCGGACATTATTAATATCGGTAAAATGCTGGCAGCTGAATATGGCGACAAATACGTCAACACGCCAGATGAAGAGCGTTATGCCTTCTTCCGCCAATATGGCCTGGAGCATGAATTAGAGAAGCTAAAAACAGACCTTGCGAATTTTCGTGTGTCATTTGATGTCTGGTTCTCTGAAACTTCATTGTATGAAAACGGCAAAATCGATGTTGCTCTTGATAAATTACGTGCCAACGGCCATGTCTTTGAAGAAGATGGCGCAACATGGTTCCGTTCAACAACTTTCGGTGATGACAAAGATCGTGTGTTAATTAAAAACGACGGTACTTACACGTATTTGACACCGGATATCGCGTACCATGAGGATAAATTGTTTCGCGGATTCGATAAACTTATCAATATTTGGGGCGCAGATCACCATGGTTATATTCCACGGATGAAAGCGGCAATCGAAGCGCTTGGTTACGGCAACGACACGCTCGAAGTCAGCGTCGTGCAAATGGTTCAGTTATATAAAGACGGTGAAAAGTTCAAGATGAGTAAACGTACGGGGAAAGCCGTAACCTTGCGTGAGCTAGTTGAGGAAGTTGGTTTGGATGCAGTCCGTTACTTCTTCGCAATGCGTTCAGGTGACTCGCAGATGGACTTCGACCTAGACCTAGCGATTTCTCAGTCGAATGAAAACCCTGTGTACTACGCACAATATGCGCATGCACGGATTTCATCAATCTTGCGCCAAGCTGATGAAAATGGCATGGCTGTATCTGTGGATAATGTTTCTTTATTGCAAGCTGAAAAAGAGTTGGAATTACTGAAGAAAATCGGTGACTTCCCGCAAGTAATCAGTGATGCAGCGAGAATCCGTTCACCACACCGCGTTGCAACATATATCCAAGAACTAGCGGCTACATTCCACAGCTTCTATAACGCAGAAAAAGTGCTGGACCCAGACAACCGCGAACTATCGGAAGCACGTCTAGCATTAATTACAATCACACGCACAACAATTGCAAATGCATTGAAACTTATTGGTGTTTCTGCTCCAGAAAAGATGTAATAAAATTGAACGCCATACTTGAGAGATTGTTATCTCTCAAGTAAGGCGTTTTTCACATGCAGATATTCTCCCTATATATGTTGAACAAATGAATACGATGCATGCTCTTTACAAGGGCTTTTGGAAGGCCGCTGAATAAGTCCAACTACCTGGAATGAATTAGAAATCCTGCTAATATCGCTTCGACGCTTTGTGGATGCCTCCCGCGATAAGCCAGAAAGAAGACCGCTTTCAGTCTTATCGCTCCGGCTACCACGAAGGCGCGCCTTCGCTGGATTGTCTATATAATAGAATGCACATTGCATTGTCGGGGAAAAGACCTGTAGCTCGTAGTATGTCTTTCTTCAATGAAATTAGTATAAAATAGTACTCACATTATAATCTCAGTCCAAACATCTCAAAATCACTTTCAATAATGTACACTCCAGCGCCGGCGCGGCAAAGGGGTAGCCGAAGCCATGAGACTGGATGCGAAGCGTCAATCCAGGCTCATGGCTAGAGGCATCCCCAAAGAGCCAAGCGATCTACAATCCACATTCCGAATTAATACTCTCTCATCATCGAGCGACACAACAGGTTCAACGGGATTCTTTAATTCAACATATCTAAATCTACAAATCTCCCTCACTATCGACACAATAAAAATTTGTAGTATACTGAAAGTTGTACAAAATACATACCAAACATAAAGGTGCCCCGCATTAAAAACGGGGTTAAAAGGGAAGTCGGTTCAATGCCGGCGCGGTCCCGCCACTGTAAGTGTGAGTTAGTCGCAATGTGTCACTGGAAAAAGTTCCGGGAAGACGCGGCAAGCCTTGAACACGAGCCAGGAGACCTGCCTTTATGGATCACACGTACCCTACGAGGATAGGATTAGTGAAAATCGACGTCACTGTGCGTCCAGATTTTTACTCAGCTTATTCCTCCGTAGCAATTACGGGGGATTTTTATTTGGAACAAACAGGAGGAAAACAACATGAAAAAGATTTGGCAATTAGGATTAACGGCATTTTTGGCAGTATTCTTGCTCGCAGCATGTGGAACAGCTACTACACCAGATAAGCCGAAAGTAGATGGGACACCGGAAGCCGAAGTGGTTAAAGCTGAATTCCCGCTTACGTTAACGGACTCGGTTGGTAATGAAATTACCCTGGAAACTGCACCGGCAACAATCGTTTCTATGGTGCCAAGCAACACGGAAATATTGTTTGAACTAGGTCTTGGGGATGCGATTGTCGGCGTCAATGACTACGATGATTATCCAGCAGAAGCACTTGAAAAAGAGAAAATCGGCGGCCAGGATTTCAACGTCGAAAAAATCGTTTCCATGAACCCTGAAATTGTTTTTGCGCATGAATCAGGACTTGGAAAAGGCAAAGAAGGACTGCAACAAATCCGCGATGCAGGAATCCCAGTCTTTGTTGTAAAAAATGCAGCAAATTTTGAAGAAACGTACACAACGATTGAAACAATCGGTCAAGCGACTGGTAAAACAGTAGAAGCAGAAAAAATCATTACGGATATGAAAGCAAAAGTAGAAGAAGTATTGGCGAAATTAGTAACAGTCGACAATAAAAAAACAGTTTTCGTTGAAACATCGCCAGCACCAGACATTTACACACCAGGAAAAAATACATTTATGGATCAAATGCTAGAAATGATCGGTGCTGAAAATATTGCTGCTGATCAGGAAGACTGGTTTATGATAGCTCCGGAAGAAATTATTAACCGTAATCCGGATGTAATTATCGTGTTGTATGATTATATCGAAACGGCAGTTGCAGACGTTTATGCACGCCCAGGTTTCGATACGATTACGGCAATTAAAGAAAAAGCTGTTGTTCAAGTTAAAGAGAATATCACGAGCCGTACAGGCCCACGTCTTGCTGAAGGGCTTGAAGAAATAGCAAAAGCCATCTACCCTGAGGCTTTCGGTGAGTAAATCCAGCGTTGCCTACATCGTTTCCGCCGCCGCACTCGTTGTGGCGGTGTGGCTCGGTGTGTCAATCGGGTCTGTGAAAATACCGATTAGTACGTTATGGAATGCGGAGGCGGATGCAACAGCTACCAATATTTTGTGGAAGATTCGTATGCCGCGTGTCGTGCTTGCCGGACTTGTCGGCGCATCGCTCGCGATTTCGGGAGCTGCTTTCCAAGGGTTGCTGAAAAATCCTCTCGCTGATCCATACACCCTCGGAGTGTCATCCGGCGCCTCGGTCGGTGCTGTTATGACGCTCTTTTTTGGTATTTCTATCCCGTTTTTAGGTACTTATACGCTTCCTATATTCAGTATGGTTGGTGCTGCATTAACAATGTTCCTCGTTCTTGGATTTGCACGCCTCGTTGACCGAGCGATGAAAATGGAAACAATTATTTTGACTGGAATCATTTTCGGTTCGTTCCTCGGTTCTGTACTATCACTTATGATAGCGCTCACAGGGGAAGAGTTGCGTCAAATTATTGGTTGGCTACTCGGCAGTGTATCAATGCGGGGATGGAATTATATTACGATGATTTTGCCATTCGTCGTCGTAGGTTCATTCATGCTGTGGCTGAATCGCCGCGAATTAAATGCGATGTTATTTGGAGAAGAACGAGCGCATCATTTAGGTGTCAACGTCAAACGCCGTAAGTTTGCCATTCTGATTGGTGGATCCATCCTGACAGGTTCGGCAGTCGCGGTGTCCGGCACAATTGGCTTTGTTGGTCTAGTCGTTCCGCATATGACGCGGCTTCTTTGGGGATCTGATCATCGCCATCTCCTGACATTATCGTTCATGAACGGTGCAACGTTGCTCATCATTTGCGACTTAATTGCCCGGACAATCATTTCGCCGACAGAACTTCCGGTCGGTGTCATCACAGCGTTTATCGGTGCACCCGTATTTGCATTTATCTTCTATAAACAACGGAGGAAAGGAGGCATGTGAAATGTTAAAAGTCGAAAATATTTCCGGTGGTTATGGCAAAGAATCCATCGTGAAAGCAGTGACATTCAATGTCAATAAAGGCGAAGTACTCGGCATACTTGGACCCAATGGCAGTGGTAAATCCACACTTTTGAAAATTATTTCAGGCATTCTCCCGAAGGAAACGGGTTCCGTCACAATTGACGGGCAAGACGCTTCTACTTATTCACAAAAAGAATTTGCCAAAAAAGTAGCCGTCTTGCCACAACTCCATGCACATGCATTTTCCCACACTGTTCGAGAAACGGTTGAACTCGGTCGCTATCCGCACCAATCAGGACTATTTTCCTCATGGTCAGATGAAGACGAGCGCGCCGTGACCGATGCCATAACCAGTATGTCCATCACACGCTATGCTGAAAACTCGATCGAACTGCTATCAGGTGGCGAACAGCAACGCGTTTTCGTCGCACAGGCACTCGCACAGGAGGCGCCGATTTTATTACTCGATGAGCCAACGAATCACTTGGACATCGCTCACCAACAACAATTACTCGATACGATTCGTCAACAAGCAATTGACAAAGGACTCACAGTTATTTCGGTGTTTCACGATATCAATTTGGCTTCTTTATACTGCGATCGACTTCTCTTGATGGATAAAGGGCAGATTGCCAGAATAGGTGTGCCACAAGACGTAGTGATGGAAGAGGCAATCCAATCTGTTTACGGTGCGCGAATAAAATCACAGCCCCATCCTGAATTGCCAAAACCTCAAATTACACTGCTGCCGGATACCAAAGAGGAAATTAAGCTTTTCGCCGTTGTAAAAGAGGACTTTTCGTTAGCATCGGACTTTGTTGCATTACGAACAAAATACCCGTTGAAAACCATTTCCTCCGCCGTTCATAATGCTGGAATAGGCTGGTATCGGTCGTTTGTCAATCGTCATGTTGATGCTGATTATAATGTAGACGATGTCAAAGCTGAAAATACTGCCTACCTTGAACAGCAAGGTTTTCATCTGACGGATACGGTCGGTATGATGACCGCGGTCATGACGGAGCATGCTGAAGTCGAGGAATACACAGGGGATTTCGGAACGATTTTGATTGCGGTAACAGCTGGCGTCGGTAATGCTGTCGATGTCTCGCAAGCACTCACGCGTGATCAGAAACCTCGTGTCGGTACAATCAATACATGGGTTATCGTCAATGGCCAGCTACCTGATGAAGCATTTATCCAAGCAATGATAACGGCAACAGAAGCGAAAACGAAAGCGCTTCAAATGGAATCCATAACAGATCCGTTCACAGGCACAATTGCGACAGGTACATCGACGGACAGCCTGCTAGTCGCGGCAACACAACAAGGAGAATTCCTGCCGTATGCAGGTCCGATTACGCCGCTTGGAAAACTGATTGGCCACGGAGTTTATGACTGCACTGTACGGGCAATCCGTGCCTACAAAAAGGCGAAAGGGTGGACAACTTGATTCCTGCACATTTTATCGCCATCGCAATTGGTTTTCTGCTCGACAGAATTATTGGGGATCCACCGAAATGGCCGCATCCAGTCCGCTTAATTGGGACGTTCATTGCCAAATTGACTAGTGTTATGAATAAAGGTCGGTTCCGCACATTAAAAGGGGCGTCTACACTCTTCATCACAGTCGGGATTGTGTTAGGTATCGTTTTTGCTTTAGTAGGTTTTGCCTATCAATTCAATATCTATGTAGGTATTGGTGTGGAATCAATTCTGATCGCCGTCGGGCTGGCACAAAAAAGTTTGCGTGACGCTGCACTTGACGTTTACCGTCCGCTTGCTGCACAGGATTTACCTGCAGCACGAACGAAGTTGTCATGGATTGTCGGTCGCGATACCGATAAACTAAAAGAAAGTGGCATCGTACGTGGAACAGTTGAAACTGTGTCAGAAAATATTGCGGACGGCATTACATCGCCATTATTTTGGGCATTCCTTCTGGGAGCACCCGGTCTTTGGATGTACAAAGCAGTGAATACACTAGATTCGATGATTGGTTATAAAGACGAACGATATGAGAAGTTCGGTAAATTTTCTGCACGCGCGGACGACATTTTGAATTTCATACCAGCACGTGTGACGGGTTTTCTAATCATTTTATATGCGCCGAATAAAAGTCAGTTGTCCTTTTGGAAACGCTTTGCTGGCTGGAGTAAAGACGCAAGGAAACATCCAAGTCCAAACAGCGGATTTTTGGAGGCAGCGACGGCTTGGCAACTTGGCGTTACGCTTGGCGGAACAAGTACATACCGCGGAATCGTATCGAAGCGACCTGAGCTTGGTCCAGGCAACACCCCGCTAACCGCAATACATATTAAACAAACCATTACACAGATGCATATCATAGTGTTTATTTTCTGGCTAGTAATGACGGTGATTGGAGTGGCTTTATATGCAGTTGCCTGAACATGGCGCAAATCCACACAACCTTTACGCAACACTGGGCATTGAACAGCCTATACGTTTATTGGATTTCAGTGAAAATGTCAATCCGGCGGGGCCTCCTGATTCAATTACCAAGATGTGGCCAAGTTTACGAGATTTGCTTACGGCTTATCCAAATCCAAAAGGGGAGCCGTTTCTGTCAGCGGCGGCTGATTACCATGGCATTTCGACCGATTATTTATTCGCGGGGAACGGGGCGGCAGAACTGCTGGCACTTTTGGCAGAGCGTTATCGCGCAAAGCGAGCGATTGTCGTGCACCCGACATTTTCCGAATACGAAGCGACTCTCTTGGCGAAGGATGTGGAGATCGTTCGCGTTATTGCATCGGAAAGTGACGGCTTTAAATTGCCGCTGGAAGCTATCCTTGAGGCCATGACTTCAGCATCAGTTCTGTACCTTTGCACACCAAATAATCCAACTGGAATCATGCCTGAACGCACGGGTTTGAACGTCATTATCAGGCATGGTGCTGAAGTAGGTTGTGAAGTCGTATTAGACGAGGCTTTTATCGATTTTGTTGATGAATCACTGTCTTTCATTGCAGAATTAAAGAAGAATCCGCACGTCATCGTCGTTCGCTCTATGACGAAAATGTACGCCATACCGGGAATACGACTCGGGTATATCGCGGCAAATCCGTCGGTAATTAGGGGGATAAAAGCACTCGCGCCGCATTGGAATGTGAATGGTCTAGCCGCACAAATCGGAGCGGTGTGCTTACAGGAAGAGCAATATCGCGAACAGGCAATTCAGTATAGTAATCGTGAACGGGAAAAAATGACACGGTTTTTAACAGATAATGCGTGCAACGTTACGAATTCAGTGACGAATTTTATTTCATTCACACTTAGTTCTGGCCGTGATTCGAATAAGTTGTATAAAGATATGCTCACACGTGGAATCGTCCTTCGCCATTCACAAAATTTCCGCGGCATGGATGGCAGTTGGTTGCGGATTGGCATGAAAAACGATGCGTCCATGAACATCTTGAAGGAGGAGCTGTTGCAATGGTTCGCGGAAAACTGACGTTCATAAGTGGCGGCGTTAGAAGCGGGAAAAGCTCCTATGCAGAAAAGCTGCTTGTTCATGAAGCGCAGAAAAATGCGGCCCGGCTAGTTTACATTGCCTCCGGCGTCGTAACGGACTCAGAAATGCAGGCGCGTATTGAACATCACAAATCGGATCGTTCCACTCATAGTTGGACAACCCTTGAACAACCAGTCGAGCTGGAAAAGGTATCGCCCTCCATTCAACCGGGGGATTACGTGTTATGGGATTGCCTGACGACATGGTTAGCAAATGAGTTATACACAGGTTGGGAGTCAGGAAAACCTTGTATTGGACAAGCGGGTTGTATGGAGCGCAAGGAAACACAGTTGTACACAACGATTGACACACTAGTGTCGCAAGCCGCCCATCTCGTTATTGTTTCGAATGAAGTCCTAGACGAACTGCCATCAGAATATGCTGAAACGGAATTCTACAGTAAATGGATTGGCCGCATTCACCAAGTGCTTGTCAAAAAAGCAGATACAGCAATTGAAATGGATTACGGAATCCCAATCATATGGAAACATGATCGGCAGGAGGTGACGCAATGAATGGGCTAATTGTTTTAGGAACAGCATCAGACTCTGGAAAAACGATGATTTGTACAGCGTTGTGCCGCATTTTATCGGACGAAGGCGTGCGGGTAACACCCTTCAAATCGCAAAACATGTCTCGTTTTTCAGCGATAACGGAAAATGGCGAAGAAATGAGCCGTGCACAATTCATTCAAGCGCAAGCTGCTAGAACGAAGCCGTCGATTTATATGAATCCAATTTTGCTGAAACCAGTTGCGGACATGAAATCGGAAGTGCTTTTTTTCGGAGAGAAATTTGGTCCAATTGTTGGAATGGCGTATCGCGAACAGTTCTTCACGCGTGGAATTGAGGCCATTAACACGTCGCTTACCAAGCTGGCAGAAACGTACGAAACGGTCATTATTGAAGGTGCGGGCAGTCCTGCAGAAGTGAATCTCAACGACAGGGAAATTGTGAATATGCGCGTGGCGGAAATTGCGGATGTACCTGCTGTTTTGGTGGCAGATATTGATCGCGGAGGTGCTATCGCATCAATCGTCGGGACGCTACAACTATTACCAACTGAGCATCGAAAACGTGTCAAAGCTATTATTATCAATAAATTCCATGGTGACGTTTCTTTATTCCAAGAAGGGATTGAATTTATAGAATCCTACACTGGAGTTCCAGTGGCAGGTGTTATTCCTTATAAAATCGATCATGGCATCGAAGAGGAAGATATGGATCGACCGGTAATGAAAGCACCTGCGGGAATCGACGTCTATGATGCATGGGCAAAACATGTTAAAGCGCATCTCAACTGGCCGCTAATCAAAGAAATTTTGTCACAACCTGGTGAGATGGAATGAACGGATTGCTGCTAGCCATGCAATTTTTCACGGCAATCCCCGTTCGAAAAGAATTGCCACTCGGCCGAAGAGAAGTGACAGCAATGTATGTGGCTCTACCTTTCGTTGGAGCGGCAATTGGGCTCGCGATGTACGGAGTGTCGGAACTTCTAGTGAATTATTTACATGTTGGAACATTTCTTGCATCGGTTTTTATCGTATTGACGGCTATCATACTGACCGGCGGTTTGCACCTGGATGGCTGGGCGGATACGGGCGATGCATTCTTTTCATACAAAGATCGCGAAAAACGACTCGAAATTCTAGAGGATCCGCGACTTGGTGCATTTGGAACGATGGCGCTTGTTTTATTGATCATCGTGAAAATCGCTGTGTTCAATGAAATACTGATGCGTGGTTCAGGGAATATTGCGGTGTTTATAGCGATTCCTTTCCTAGCAAGAGCCACTATGAACCTATATTTCTCCACGGTACGTCTTGCAAAAGATAAAGGAATCGCACACTTTTTCAAAGAAATGATTTCAATAAATATACTAATTAGCTGGACGCTAGTAAGTAGTGCAATGACTTTATTCGCGCTAGGGTTTATGTTGACAAGTGTACTAATTCCAATTGTGATAGCGGTTGTAATTGGAATCGCATTCTTCACGTTTCGTAACTGGTCATTGAAGCATTTTGGAGGCGTCACCGGCGACCTATGTGGTGCATTCATTGAAGGAATGGAGGTATTGTTATGGCTAGCCGTTTTGTGCTTTATCTAATCCGACATCTTCCTACTTTGGGCAATAAAGAACGGAAATATATTGGCTGGACAGATGAACCGATTTTAGATTCGGCTAATTTGAATTGGCGTCTACCCGAAGCCCCGATACACGTTTACAGCAGTGATCTTCGTCGTGCAAAACAAAGTGCCGTTCGCTATTTCCCAGATGCGTCTATTGAAACAGCTGCCAGTTGGCGCGAATGTAATTTTGGTGAGTTTGAAGGGAAAACATATGCGGAACTTGAAAAGAATAAGGACTATCGCAAATGGATTGATGATCCATATGAATTCGCACCATTAAATGGTGAAAGTTTAACAGATCTAGAAAGGCGTGTAGTGGCTGCAGTGAAACAATTGCCGAACAAGGCGGTTGTCGTGACACATGGGGGACCTATTCGCGTAGTCTTGACGAAGTTTTCATCTGAAGATAAAGGTTTTTGGTCGTGGGACATCCCGCACGGAACGGGTTACCGATTTGAATGGGAAAGCGACAAAGCATTCGAGGAGGGGGAGTCATGCACGTCTATATCGGCGGTGCCCATAACGGCAAACGAGAATACGTAAGAAAATGGCTGACCGAGCAAGGGCAAGAAAACGTACACTGGGTAGAAGGAAATTGTCTGGGAGATAGTTTCATAGTGGATAGGGAAACCATTCAGACGACTGTCATAGCTGGAGTCGAGAAGTGGCTTGCGGAAACGAATTTATCGGAACAAGCGGCCATTGAATATGTAATGAGTTGCATCGCCAAGGACCGTCAGACAGTTTTTATATTAACCGATATTGGACGGGGAATCGTTCCTATCGATGCAGACCAGCGAAAATTACGCGATGCTTGCGGCCGGCTTTATCAGCAATTATTGGCGGAAGCGGATGAAGTGACAAGAATTTGGTATGGCTTGGCAAAAACAGTGAAGAAAAGGGGAGAACAACAATGAAAATTTACACACGCACAGGGGATAAAGGGAAAACAAGTTTAATAGGGGGGCGCGTCGACAAAGACAGCCTTCGCGTTGAGGCATATGGCACGATGGATGAATTGAATTCATTTGTCGGTAAAGCAATGACGGAACTCGATCCTGCAATTTTTGCGGATATGCTGACAGATTTGGAAGCCATTCAAAACGAATTATTTGATGGTGGGGGCGACCTTGCAAACGTTATGAAAGAACGTCATTACAAATTGTCTGAGGAACCTGTTGATGTGCTTGAGCAACGCATTGATGTGCTAATGGAAGAAGCGCCGCCATTAGAGAAATTCATCTTACCAGGTGGATCGCCTGCTGCTGCAACACTTCATATTGCACGAACTGTTGCGAGACGCGCAGAACGCCAGACGGTTACACTTTTAAAAGCAGAAGAAGATGTACCGGCAGTAGTACAACGTTATTTGAACAGGCTTTCCGATTATCTTTTCGTTGCAGCGCGCATTGCGAATTCCCGGGTTAACGTACCGGATAATGAATACGTAAGAAGTGCTAAAGTGTTCAGAACGGATAAGAAGAAGGAGGATTAATCAATGCAATTGAAACGGCTCACATTGGCGGCTTTTTTTGTAGCCCTTTGTGTTATCGGTGGATTAATCAAAATCCCATCCGGCATTGGTTCATTGGCACTTGATACTGTCCCGGCACTCATTTCCGTGGCCTTTCTCCCGCCGGTATTTTCGGGGGTAGTCGGGATGCTTGGGCACATGGCCTCCGCTATGAATTCGGGGTTTCTGTTAGGTCCATTTCATGTGCTCGTTGCACTTGAAATGTTCGTCATCGTTATCGTCTTTGCACGCCTACACAAAGCGGGACGCAATCTAACGAAGTGGATTTTTTTCATAGTGGCAAATGGTTTAATCGCACCGCTGCCGTTTTATTTCCTGATTTCACCGGCATTTTTCCTCGGAGCAGTTCCATTTCTCTTGCTCGCGACAATCGTTAACGCAGTTGTTGCAGCGGTCGTTCTGCCGTCACTTCAGCATGTGGTTGATAGTCGCATGGGGGCACTTCGATGAGAAATGCCATTGATATCGGCAACGGTTTCATCGTGACAACGGATAATTCAGGCGGCATCGGCGAAAAGTTGCAGGATATAGTTAATGTTCCGGATCGCGTCACAGCGTATTTTGCAGCTCGCGTCGCATTGCTTGAACAGTGGGTGACGCATGCAGAACCTGTTTCAATCCTCGTCCATAATTTTAGCGGCAGCACGAGTTGGAAAAATTATGTGATAGGCGTGACGGATTTATTCCACGAGGCGGGGCTTGAAGTTCCTCCCATTAATGGCAGTTCAGAAACCAATATGGAGCTTGTTCAGTCAGCGATGGCAGTAACCATCATCGGCAAAAAGATGGAAGCACCAGCTCCGAAAAATAGTGTATGGTTTACTTACGGCACACCGCTCGTTGGAGATGAAGTGCGAACTCGCGTAGATGAAATTGCGTCCGTCCGGCTAATTCACGAGGCAATGAAAAGTGAAATCGTCCATCAAATCTGGCCAGTTGGCTCAAGCGGGATTTTACAAGAGGTCCGTTTGCTGACTGGAATTAAGGAAGCGCGCGTCGAAACCGCGCTGGATTCGATGAAATCAGCGGGACCGTCGACAGTGGTTCTCCTAGCCATTCCTGAAATGAATATCGAGGAAGCTAAAGCACTTTTCGGTGTCCATTTGAATAAACTAATGATGATTACTTAAAACCTGCATTGTCTTTGCAGGTTTTTTCTAACTTTTAATAGTGAGACCGATCATATAAACCTCCTGCCGATCAAATCTGCAGGCTGACCGATCATATAAACCTCCTGCCGATCAAATCTGCAGGCTGACCGATCATATAAACCTCCTGCCGATCAAATCTGCAGGCTGACCGATCATATAAACCTCCTACCGATCAAATCTGCAGGTTGACCGATCATATAACCGTCTTGCCGATCAAATCCGCTGGCTACCGATCATATAATTGTCTTGTCGATCATATCCGCCAGCCACCGATCATATAATCGTCTTGCCGATCATATCCACCAGCCACCCAATCATATAACCGTCCTATTAATCATATCTTCCACCAACCCTCCCACTAATTTCACCAATATCTCAAAACTATCAAAACTTTTAGTTGACTGAACGCTCATTCATAATTAAACTAGAAAATAGACATCGACACGATACTTATTTTCGACTACACTATCTGTACTATTCAAACAACAAGGGAAGGGGAGATAATAAATGCATCCATTGATCATTGCCAACTGGATTTTGTTTCTCGCGGTCGTGGCCTACGCGCTTGCGTTGTTCACATATCTAATCAAAACACGCATTCAATTTATCAAACTGGGGAGAAAAGAAGAGTTTGATAATAACATTTCGGAACGTCTCCGCAAAATATGGATTTACGTCTTCGGACAAAAGAAATTATTAAAAGATAAAAAGAGTGGAGCTATCCACGTTATGTTTTTCTACGGGTTTTTACTCGTACAGTTTGGAGCTATCGATCTTGTCTGGAAAGGGTTAAAACCGGGATCACACTTACCATTTGGTTCAGTATATCCTGTCTTTACAATCTTCCAGGAAATCGTTGCTGTGACAATACTTGTCGCGGTAGTGTGGGCATTCCACCGCCGTTATGTTGAGAAGCTTGTGCGTTTAAAACGTGGGTGGAAATCCGGACTTGTCCTTATTTTCATCGGGGGACTCATGCTTTCAACATTACTTGCAAACGGTATGAACATGATTTGGCAAGGACATGAAACGACATGGATGGAACCAATCGCATCGACGATTGCTACAGTATTCAGTTTCATGCCGGAAACTGGGGCGGCCGTCATATTCTTCATTGCTTGGTGGATCCATCTGCTAATCTTACTGACGTTCCTCGTCTATGTGCCACAATCGAAACATGCGCACTTGATCGCAGGACCTGCTAACGTTTATTTCCACCGTCTTGATCATGCAGGCCGTTTAAAGCCAATCGACTTCGAAGCATTGGAAGATGTAGAAGAAGGAGAAGAGATGCCGCCGCTTGGAGTAGGTAAAATAACTGACTTCACGCAGCTCCAAATGATCGATTTATACGCTTGTGTTGAATGTGGACGTTGTACGAATATGTGTCCAGCATCTGGAACAGGTAAAATGCTGTCTCCGATGGATCTCATAACGAAACTACGTGATAACCTGACAAATACAGGCGCACTTGTGACAAAGCAGAAACCGTGGGTACCAACACTCGCGTTCAATAAAACAAAAGGCAACCAGATTGCATTTGCAGCTGGACTTGAAGGCGCTACAATGGATGACATTTACAACCCGTCCCTCATCGGCGATATCATCACGGAAGAGGAAATCTGGGCTTGTACAACATGTCGTAACTGTGAAGACCAATGTCCGGTTATGAATGAACATGTTGACAAAATCATTGACCTTCGCCGTTATCTTGTTATGACAGAAGGAAAAATGGATCCGGATGCACAGCGCGCGATGACAAACATCGAACGTCAAGGGAATCCATGGGGGCTTAACCGTAAAGAGAAAGAAAACTGGAGAGATGCACGTCCAGATCTTCATATTCCAACGGTCAAAGAATTGAAAAAAGCGGGCGAAGAATTTGACTACCTGTTCTGGGTGGGTTCAATGGGGTCATTCGACAACCGTTCGCAAAAAATCGCCTTATCATTTGTCCATCTGATGAATGAAGCGGGCATCAAGTTCGCCATTCTTGGCAATAAAGAGAAGAACTCTGGAGATACGCCGCGTCGTTTAGGGAATGAGTTTTTATTCCAAGAGTTGGCTACCGCCAATATTGAAGAATTCGAAAAAGCGGGCGTCACAAAACTTGTTACCATTGACCCGCATGCCTACAATATTTTCAAAAATGAATACCCTGACTTCGGATTTAAAGCAGAAGTAGTCCATCATACGGAAATGCTTTACGAACTCGTTGTCCAAGGGAAGTTAAAACCGGAGCATGCAATCGACGAAACAATTACGTTCCATGATTCATGTTATCTAGGCAGATATAACGACGTCTATGATCCGCCACGTGAAATTCTTAAAGCAATTCCTGGCGTTAATCTAGTCGAAATGAAACGTAATCGTGAAGACGGCATGTGCTGTGGAGCGGGCGGAGGACTTATGTGGATGGAAGAAGACACTGGCCACCGTATCAACGTCGCTCGTACAGAACAAGCACTTGAAGTCAGCCCGGGAATCATATCATCCGGCTGTCCATACTGCTTGACGATGTTGTCAGACGGCACGAAAGCGAAAGAAGTAGAAGAGTCTGTTGGCACATATGATATCGCCGAACTACTAGAACGTTCGATTTTCGGTGAGGATTGGCAGCCAGCTGAAGAGGTTGTAGTAGAATCGATTTTGCAATAAGCCATTGCGGAACAATCAGTATTGTCGTACAATTAATAGAATAGTGAACTATGATTTGTGAAATCAAAAGGAGTGGAAACACTCCTTTTTTCTTAAACTCTTATCGAGCGAGCGTTCAGTCGCTCGATTCAAATGAGAATGAAAGCGTTACCAACAATCATCAAAGGGGCGATAGATATGGGAAGAACGGTCATAGTAAATGGGGCAAGAACACCATTCGCAAAATTAGGCGGAGCGTTAAAGTCACTGACGGCAAGCGATCTTGGGGGGATTGCTATCAAAGATGCATTAAATCGTGCGGGCGTGAAAGCAGATGAAGTCGGTGAAGTCATCATCGGAACGGTATTGCAAGCAGGCCAAGGTCAAATTCCTTCTAGGCAAGCAGCGACGAAAGGTGGACTTCCTTGGTCGGTGAAAACGGAGACCATCAACAAAGTATGTGCATCAGGCATGCGCAGCGTAACTCTTGGCGACCAGTTGATCCGTCTTGGCGATGAAGAAGTCATTGTTGCCGGCGGTATGGAGTCTATGTCCAATGCCCCTTACTACGTACCAAAAGCACGATTTGGGTTGAAAATGGGTGATGCAGAACTGATCGACGGTATGATCTACGATGGACTTTCTTGTTCATTCTCACCCGACCGCGTTCATATGGGCACATACGGTAACTCGACAGCTGAAGAATTTGCACTGACGCGCGTTGCACAGGACGCATGGTCACTCCGTAGTCATGAACGGGCATTGCAAGCGATTGACGCAGGATTGTTCGCACAAGAAATCGTTCCAGTCGAAATCCCGCAGCGTAAAGGTGATCCGATTTTAGTCGATACGGATGAAGCACCACGCCGCAACACATCGCTCGAATCACTGGCGAAATTGCGACCGGCATTCGGCAAGGACGGCACAATTACGGCAGGAAACGCACCAGGCGTTAATGACGGAGCATGTGCACTTGTGTTGATGAATGAAGAGCGTGCGCTAAAAGAAGGAAAAACACCATTAGCAGTCATTATTGGTCATGCAGAAGTGGCTATAGAACCTGCAAACTTCCCGCAAACACCTGGGCTTGTCATTAATGCATTACTTAAAAAGACGGGTAAGAAACTAGAAGATATAAAACTTTTTGAAATAAACGAAGCATTTGCAGCTGTTGCTCTCGCAAGTTCACAAATTGCAGAACTGGATCCTGAAAAAGTGAACGTCAATGGCGGTGCAGTTGCACTCGGTCACCCGATTGGCGCAAGCGGAGCGCGTATTATCTTGACACTTGCGCATGAACTGAAACGCCAAGGTGGCGGTATCGGTATTGCAGCAATTTGCTCAGGTGGAGGCCAAGGCGACGCAATTATGATTGAAGTAGCAAAATCGGAATAATGTGGAGGCGTTAATCAATGGATATTAAAAAAATAATGGTGATCGGTGCAGGACAAATGGGCGGAGGAATTGCTCAAGTCTGTGCACAAGCCGGCTTCGACGTAAAACTGAATGATATAAAAGAAGAATCATATGCTAAAGGGCTTGCAGTTATTACAAAGAATCTGTCTCGCAATGTCGAAAAAGGTCGCATGACAGAAGACGAAAAATCCGCAGTACTTGGTCGCATAACGAAATCACTCGATCTGCAAGATGCATCGGACGTTGACATTGTCATCGAAGCAGCAGTTGAAAATATGGATATCAAAAAGTCCATATTCGCGAAGCTGGACGAAATCGCTCCGCAACATGCGGTTCTTGCATCCAATACATCTTCACTTCCAATCACGGAAATCGCGGCGGCAACAAAACGTCCTGAACAAGTGATTGGCATGCATTTTATGAACCCGGTTCCAGTGATGAAACTAGTTGAAATTATCCGCGGTCTTGCAACTGCTGACGAAGTGTACAAAGCGGTGGAAGACATGACAGTGAAATTGTCTAAAACACCGGTAGAAGTAAATGACTTTCCAGGATTCGTCGCAAACCGAATTCTTATGCCGATGATTAACGAAGCAATTTACACGCTCTATGAAGGCGTTGCAACAGAACAAGCGATTGACGAAGTCATGAAACTCGGCATGAATCACCCAATGGGGCCGCTTCAGCTCGCAGACTTTATTGGACTCGATACATGTCTATATATTATGGAAACGCTACACGAAGGATTTGGCGATTCGAAATATCGCCCATGTCCCCTCCTGAGAAAATATGTAAAAGCAGGATGGTTAGGGAAGAAGTCAGGCCGAGGATTTTACGTTTACGAATAACTAATGCTTACATTTAAAGGGGAAATCATAATGGATTTAACATTCACCGAAGAACAGCAGATGATGCGCGACATGGTACAAAGTTTTGCGAAGACTGAAATCGAACCGTTCATTCCACGTATGGAAGCTGGGGAATTCCCACGTGAAATTTTAAAGAAAATGGGCGGACTCGGCTTGATGGGCATTACTGTCCCAGAAGAATATGGTGGGGCAGGTATGGATTTCATCTCATATATTAGCGCCATCCATGAACTGTCGAAAGTAAGCGCCGTTGTCGGTGTCATTCTTTCCGTTCATACATCGGTTGGAACAAACCCGATTATGTATTTCGGTAACGACGAACAGAAAAACCGTTACCTCCCAAAATTGGCAAGCGGCGAATACCTTGGTGCTTTCTGCCTGACAGAAGCATCATCTGGTTCTGACGCAGGATCTCTTAAAACACGTGCAGTCAAAAAAGACAATCATTATGTGCTTAACGGTTCTAAAATGTTTATTACCAACGGCGGAGAAGCAGATGTCTACATCGTCTTTGCATCGACAGATCCATCTAAAGGGACTTACGGTATCTCAGCATTCATCGTCGATAAAGATACACCTGGCCTAGTCATTGGAAAAGATGAACGGAAAATGGGACTTCACGGTTCGAGAACAGTAGAGCTGTCGTTTGATCAAATGAAAGTTCCACTAGAAAACTTACTTGGTGAAGAAGGCGGTGGCTTCAAAATTGCGATGGCAAATCTCGACGTCGGTCGTATCGGCATAGCGGCACAAGCACTCGGTATCGCAGAAGCAGCACTTGAAGCGGCAACAGGTTACGCGAAAGATCGTGTTCAGTTCGGCAAGCCGATTGCTGCTCAGCAAGGCGTAGGATTTAAACTTGCGGACATGGCAACTGCAGTCGAAGCAGCAAAACTACTCGTCTACCGCGCTGCACAACTGCGTGCAGAAGGACTCCCGTGTGGAAAAGAAGCCTCGATGGCTAAGCTATTTGCTTCAAAAGCGGCAGTCGAAGGATCAATTGAAGCAGTTCAAGTATTCGGCGGTTATGGCTATACAGAAGATTACCCAGTCGAGCGCTATTTCCGTGACGCAAAAGTAACTGAAATCTACGAAGGCACAAGTGAAATTCAACGTATTGTTATTTCGAAACATCTGATGAAGTGATGTACGCGTTCTTAGTGTAATTGCAACTATGAAGTTTTAATTGTAACTACCTACGTGTAATTGCAACTATGGGATTCTAACTGCAACTTTCCAATCGTAATTGCAAACCGAACAACGAAGAGTTCGGTTTGTATAATTCCTGTGCCCTTTACAGGAATTATACAATGAATTCCAATCCTTTAATTAAAACCAAATACCAAATAAGGTGGGAAACCCAATGAACTTTAAATTATCCGAAGAACACGAAATGATCCGTAAAATGGTCCGCGACTTTGCGGAAAATGAAGTCGCACCAACAGCAGCAGAACGTGATGAAGAAGAACGTTTCGACATGGATATCTTCAAGAAAATGGCGGACCTTGGCCTAACAGGTATTCCTTGGCCTGAAGAGTATGGCGGCATCGGCAGTGACTTTCTCGCATATTGTATCGCTGTAGAAGAACTGTCACGCGTTTGTGCGTCAACAGGCGTCACGCTTTCTGCGCACACATCTCTAGCGGGATGGCCGGTATTTAATTACGGAACGGAAGAACAAAAACAACAATACCTTCGTCCAATGGCAGAAGGTACGAAAATGGGGGCATACGGTCTAACGGAGCCAAGTTCTGGTTCTGATGCAGGCGGCATGCGCACAACGGCGAAACGTGACGGCGACGACTACGTAATAAATGGTTCTAAGATTTTCATTACAAACGGCGGCATTGCGGACATCTACATCGTCTTCGCAGTTACTGATCCAGATTCAAAACATAAAGGAACAAGCGCATTTATCGTAGAAAAAGATTTCCCTGGTTTCTCAGTTGGGAAAAAAGAGCGTAAACTCGGCATTCGTTCATCGCCTACAACTGAAATCATGTTCGACAACTGTCGTGTACCAAAAGAAAATCTTCTTGGTGAAGAAGGGCAAGGCTTCATCATCGCTATGAAAACACTTGACGGCGGCCGTAACGGAATTGCTGCACAAGCAGTCGGGATTGCACAAGGGGCACTTGACGCAGCTGTTGACTATGCGAAAGAGCGCGTTCAATTCGGTAAACCTATCGCTGCAAACCAAGGCATCGGCTTTAAATTGGCAGATATGGCGACAGCAACGGAAGCTTCAAGATTGTTAACATACCAAGCTGCATGGCTCGAGTCGAATAATTTACCATATGGTCAAGCATCTGCAATGGCAAAACTAATGGCTGGAGATACAGCTATGAAAGTTACAACAGACGCTGTTCAGGTTTTCGGCGGTTACGGGTATACAAAAGATTATCCTGTTGAGCGTTATATGCGTGATGCGAAAATTACGCAGATCTACGAAGGAACGCAAGAAATTCAGCGTCTCGTTATCTCCCGAATGCTGACGAAATAAGCGGGGAGGTGTAGGAAAGTGAATAAACGAGAAGTGAAATCGTCTGTCAAAGATGAAAGTCTGATTGAAAAACGGCGTGAACAGATGATTCGTGGTGCGGTGAAACTTTTTAAAGAAAAGGGATTCCATCGCGCAACAACCCGCGAAATCGCGAAAGAAGCGGGATTTAGCATCGGAACGCTTTATGAATATATACGCACCAAGGAAGATGTACTCTATCTCGTTTGTGACAGTATTTATAACGAAGTGCATGACCGCCTTTCTGCCCTGCCTACCCAAGAAGGGACAGTGGATGGACTGCGAGTGGCCATTAATCAGTATTATCATTTGATTGACGATATGTCGGACGAATTTCTGGTCATGTACCAAGAATCAAAATCACTACCGAAAGATGCACTGCAATATGTTCTGAAAAAAGAAATGGAAATGGTCGCTTTGTTCGAGAATCTTTTAGAAATGTGTGCAAAGTCGGGGGAACTGCGCATTTCAGAAGAAGAAGTCGGCATCGCGGCACATCATATCGTCGTACAAGGACAGATGTGGGCATTTCGCAGATGGGCATTGCATAGAAGTTATACGATAGAAACCTATATACGTGTTCAAACAGACCAACTTTTTAAAGGGTTAATTGGGTAAAACGTTCATTAATGCAAAGGGGTGTTCCACATATGGCAACAGTTGAGATTTATAAACCGAAACACCATATCCGGTTCGTTACAGCGTCGAGTCTTTTCGACGGGCATGACGCATCCATCAATATCATGCGTCGTATTATGCAAGCGAGCGGCGCAGAAGTAATTCACTTGGGGCATAATCGTTCAGTCGAGGAAGTTGTCAACGCGGCCATTCAAGAAGACGTTCAAGCAATTGCGATGTCTTCGTACCAAGGCGGGCATGTTGAGTACTTTAAATATATGTATGACCTTCTTCAGGAAAAAGGGGCACCGCATATTCGCATTTACGCAGGTGGCGGCGGAGTTATCATCCCGAAGGAAATCAAAGAACTGCATGACTACGGTATTACATGGATTTTCTCTCCTGAAGATGGGCGCAAAATGGGTCTTCAAGGGATGATTAATCGGATGTTGGAGCAATGTGATTACCTCACAGCGACTGACAATGAAATGGAAAACCTTGAAAAAATAACTGTCGACCAACCCGAAATCCTCGCGAATGTCATTACGTACGTGGAAGAAATGTACGGTCAGGACGACGCGCAAGCAGCTGCAGTTGTTGAAAAAGCACGTACACTTTCTAAAAATACACCGGTTCTTGGGATTACTGGAACAGGTGGGGCGGGGAAAAGTTCGCTCACTGACGAATTAATTCGTAGATTCCTCCACGAACTACCGGAAAAAAGAGTCGCAATCCTATCAATTGACCCAACGAAACAGAAAACAGGTGGGGCTCTACTTGGTGACCGTATTCGTATGAATGCCATCTTCAATAAGCGCGTATTCATGCGAAGTCTCGCAACACGTGGTTCCCGTACAGAGCTTTCTGGAGCGATTCGGGATGTGTTAGACATTGTAAAAACAGTCGGTTTCGACCTAATCGTTGTTGAAACAAGTGGAATCGGGCAAGGGGATGCTGAAATTACGGAAGTTTCCGATGCTTCGATGTATGTCATGACAAGCGAATTCGGTGCGCCGACACAACTTGAGAAGATTGACATGATTGATTTCGCAGACCTGATTGTCATCAATAAATTCGAACGTAAAGGCTCTGAAGATGCATTGCGCCAAGTGCAAAAACAGTATCAACGCAGTCATCTTCTGTGGGATAAAGATCTCGATACAATGCCAGTGTACGGCACAATCGCAAGCCAATTCAACGACAAAGGGACGAATTCACTCTTTGCAGCACTTGTTTCCGTATTGAACGACAAATGCGGCCTCGACTGGGAAACGTCTTACGGACAATTCGTCAAAACACAAAAACAAAACGTCATCATCCCGAACGACCGTCAGCAATATTTACGTGAAATCTCTGATACGGTCCGTGGGTACCATAAAAAATCTGAAGTGCAGGAAACGCTTGCACGCAAATTATTCCAGCTCGAAGGAGCCATTCAAACGGTCAACGAACAAGCGCCAGACGATGCGCTCGTGACTTCACTGCAATCACTTGCGGAAGGCATTAAAGAAGAATTGACGTCAGAGTCAAAACGTATCCTCGCAAACTGGGATAAATTGAAAGAAGCCTACGCGGGCGATGAATTCATCACAAAAGTTCGCGGTAAAGAACTGCGCACTGCTTTGACAACCACAAGTCTTTCAGGATTAAAAATCCCGAAAGTCGCGTTGCCGAAATTCAAAGATTACGGTGAAATTCTTCGCTGGGTTTATAAAGAAAACGTCCCGGGGTCCTATCCATATACAGCTGGCGTATTCCCATTCAAACGTGAAGGCGAAGATCCAAAACGTCAATTTGCCGGAGAAGGAACGCCGGAACGGACGAATCGTCGTTTCCACTATTTATCGAAAGATGACGATGCGAAACGACTGTCAACGGCGTTCGACTCTGTGACATTATACGGAGAAGACCCGGATGAACGTCCAGATATTTACGGAAAAGTTGGGGAGTCTGGCGTCAGTATCTGTACGTTAGAAGATATGAAGAAACTGTACGAAGGTTTCGATCTGTGTGCACCGGCAACGTCTGTTTCCATGACTATTAACGGTCCAGCACCGATTATTCTTGCCATGTTTATGAATACAGCAATCGATCAACAAGTGCGCATCAACGAGGAAAAACTTGGGCGGGCACTAACGGTTGAAGAATTCATTGAAGTCAAAGAAGGAACGCTTCAAGCAGTTCGTGGAACAGTGCAAGCAGATATTCTGAAAGAAGACCAAGGACAGAATACATGTATCTTCTCGACGGAATTCGCGCTGCGCATGATGGGGGATATCCAGCAGTACTTCATCGATGAAAAAGTACGTAATTATTACTCTGTATCGATTTCTGGCTACCATATCGCAGAAGCAGGCGCAAACCCGATTTCACAATTGGCATTCACACTGTCAAATGGCTTCACATATGTAGAGTATTACTTGAGCCGCGGCATGAATATCGATGATTTCGCTCCGAATTTATCGTTCTTCTTCTCGAATGGCCTTGATCCGGAATATACGGTTATCGGACGCGTTGCTCGCCGCATTTGGGCAGTCGCGATGCGTCAGAAATACGGCGCCAACGAACGTAGCCAAAAATTGAAGTACCATGTCCAAACATCAGGCCGCAGCTTGCACGCGCAGGAAATTGATTTTAACGATATCCGCACAACGCTGCAGGCGCTTATGGCATTGCAGGATAACTGTAACTCGCTCCATACGAATGCGTATGACGAAGCCATTACAACGCCAACGGAAGAATCAGTTCGTCGTGCGATGGCAATCCAAATGATTATTACAAATGAGCACGGCCTGTCGAAAAATGAAAATCCGCTTCAAGGCGCATTTATTGTCGATGAATTAACGGATCTCGTTGAAGAAATGGTCTTGCGCGAATTTGAAAGCTTAAATGACCGCGGCGGCGTGCTCGGTTCGATGGAAACACAATACCAACGCGGTAAAATCCAAGAAGAATCGATGCATTATGAAATGAAAAAGCATTCAGGTGAGTTGCCAATTATTGGCGTTAACACATACTTGAACCCGAATCCACCGTCATCTGATGACGTCGATAACATGGAAATCGCGCGTGCCACACAAGACGAGAAAGAAACACAAATCCTCAACTTACGTGCATTCAAAAGCTTGCATGCCGATCAAACCGAAGAAGCCTTGAAGAAGCTGAAAGAAGTAGCTGTTTCAGGCGGTAACATCTTCCAAGAACTAATGGAAACGGTGAGAGTGGCAAGTTTGGGGCAAATTACCAACGCGTTATATGAAGTAGGCGGGCAGTATAGACGGAATATGTAATTAAGGAACGCAGCCTAAAAGCGCGACGTCCTGTCGCAATTGCTGGATGACCCACATCCAGCGGACGCGAGCGTCTGGGCGCTGGAGCCGGACAATTAGGGATGGCAGTCTAAAAGTGCAACTGCATGACCTACTTCCTGTAGGCCACGAATCCGTGCAAACTTCGGTTTAGCACGGATTTTCCTTTTTTAGTGTGTAGTACCGACCGCTGTCATAATGCGTTTTACTCCATGCTGCCGGGGATTGCCCCATCTATGTAAATCGGGCGAGAGGCATCCCCAAGCGCCATAGCGGTATTGAATGAAATCACTATGTCCATTATTCCCCTGGAAAGTGTTTGGTATGTACTTTTCTTTTATATGGATATTGCTTGTAATTTTCACGTATAATAGAGAGAATGACTGGAAGGGGTGCGGGCGTGAAACTATATATACATATATTGATCATAGCCACCCTTGCCACCCTCTTTTTTCTGCTATATGATAAAGGATTAGGTGCTATCCCTTTTTTACTTTCTGGGGCTTATTTGGGGTTTATTTGTGTGACAGAACTTCGACACTCCAAAAAGAATAAAAGAATGTAGCATATTTTGGACTGTATTGTTTATAATGATAAGTATGTTTGTGTTTATAGAAAGGACGTGCGTTAATTGAACATCCGTGAAATGACGAAAGAACAACTGATAGAAGAATCGATGATTGATATCGCATATGCGGTTTTGGCGGAAAGAAAAGAACCGCTAACATTGCTTCAGCTGATGGACGCAATCCGTAAACTGAATGGCATAACTGAACGAGTTATGAGAACAAAATTACAACAATTCTATACAGACATGAACATTGACGGGAGATTCCTTGCTATCAACGACAACCGTTGGGGATTGCGCGAATGGTATCCGGTTGATCAAATCGAAGTAGAAACAGCTCCAGTCGTAAAAGTACGCAAGAAGAAAAAGAAAAAAGCGTTGCTTGAAGACGACGACATCATTGAAGACGAGGATGACGAGGATGAGTTGTTCGATGAAGAATTCGATGAACTAATCGATGACGATGAAGACGACGACGATGACGACGACGAGGAAGAAGAAGACGTAGTCGAGATCGAAGTAGATCTTATTGATCCAGACGACGAGCTTGAAATCATCCCTGATGATGCAGAGCTTGAGCTTGATGAAGAAGACGAAGAAGAGGAAGATGAAGACGAGGATGAAATCAAGGAATAATTACTTGACTTCACACGTCCGACACTATAACATTTTGACTGGGCTCCTTAAATGGACATGAATCAGTGTATATGCGCTCCTCCTGTAGATACTGTCTACAGACGGGGCGCTTTTTATTGTTTTAACATTATTCCGCAGAACTCCAAACCCCTGCTGAATAATGTTAAAGCCTCCGGCGGATGTCACAGATTTTGATGGGAATGAATTGAGTAGACTCACGGCCTGCATGATGCAGGTTGGTTAGCTGTTGTCGCAAGGAAACGACGCATTTACGCTAACTTCCATACTTGATCCGTACGCAAATACGTCAAGGCGAATTTGATTTAACTAGAACGAACCAGACGAATGGAGGAGTAAAACATGACAAAGTATATTTTCGTAACCGGTGGCGTTGTCTCATCACTAGGTAAAGGTATCAACGCAGCATCACTTGGACGACTATTAAAATCTCGAGGACTTCAGGTGACAATCCAAAAATTCGATCCATACATTAATCTTGACCCAAGAATGATGAGTCCTTTACAGCATGGTGAGGTCTTCGTTACAGAAGATGGGGCAGAAACGGATCTAGACCTAGGTCATTATGAACGTTTTATTGACATCAAATTGAACAAGTATTCGAATGTTACGATGGGGAAAGTATATTCATCTGTCCTACAAAAAGAACGTCGCGGTGAATACAATGGAGCAACTGTCCAAGTCATCCCTCATATTACAAATGAAATCAAAAGCCTGATCAAACGTGCTGGAAAAGAAACGAACGCAGACGTCGTCATTACAGAAATTGGTGGCAGTGTCGGCGATATCGAATCCCTCCCGTACCTAGAAGCACTTCGTCAGATGAAAACGGATCTTGGTAAAAGTGACGTTATGTATATTCACAACACCCTTATTCCTTACTTACATGCAGCTGGTGAAATGAAGACAAAACCTACACAGCATAGTGTTAAGGAACTTCGGAGTCTCGGAATTCAGCCAAATATGATTGTTGTACGAAGCGAATATCCAGTACCGCAAGAAATGAAAGATAAGATTGCGTTGTTCTGTAATATCAAACCAGAAGAAGTCATCGAAGCACTTGACGCGGAAACGCTATACGAAGTACCGCTTAGATTGCATGAACAGAATATGGATCAAATCGTCGTAGATTTCCTTGAGCTGGAGACGAAACAACCTGATATGACAGAAATAAAAGAACTGGTAACACTTGTGAAATCCCTTTCGAAAAAAGTTCGCATCGGACTTGTCGGGAAGTATGTTGAAATGCAGGATGCATATATTTCTGCGGTTGAAGCACTTCGCCACGCAGGTTACGGTTTCGACACAGAAATTGAAATAAAATGGATCAATTCGGAAGATGTAACAGCACAGAGTGCAGCTGAATTATTATCGGATGTCGACGGAATCCTCGTTCCAGCTGGTTTTGGAAAACGTGGTATCGATGGTAAAATTGAAGCAATTACTTATGCCCGTATAAATGGCATCCCGTTTTTCGGAATCGGCTTAGGCATGCAATTAGCTGCAGTCGAATACGCACGCAATGTTATGGGAATTGAAAACGCTCATTCAGTTGAATTTGATAAAGATACGGAAAATCAAATTATTGAGAGTCCTCCTGAAAGTAATGGTAATCCAGAAAGTTACTTCAGACTTGGCGCTTACCCATGTAAATTAAAAGAAGGAACGAAAGCGCGTGCTGCTTACGGCGAAGAGTTGATTTACGAACGTCACCGTAATCGCTATGAATTTAATAATGAATACCGCGAGCAATTCGAAGCTGCAGGTATGAGGATTTCTGGTATAAGCCCGAATGAACAACTCGTGGAAGTCATAGAATTAGAAGGTCACCCATTCTTTGTCGGTGTCTCGTTCCACCCAGAATTCGCATCACGCCCAACACGCCCACAACCGCTATTCCGCGAGTTCCTAGGAGCGATAATCGCTGGAAAAGAATAACGTTTCGGTTGCAACCTGTTGGACTTGCCATATATAGCGCGCGACCGATTATATATGCCGCTCAACCGAGCATAACCGCCGTCTACCCGATCATATATATCAGGTACCCGAGCATAACCGGCATCTACCCGATCATATGTATCGGTCAACCGAGCAAATCTGGCATCTACCCGATCATATATGTCAGGAACCAAGCATATCCACCGGCTAACCGATCATATATATCAGGACCCGAGCATAACGGTCACGCAACCAATCATATCCACCAATCACCAACTAAAAAAGCTGCACATAAACGGGGAATTCCCGCTTATGTGCAGCTTTTACTTGTTTTTAATCCTTGTCTAAAATCATTTCATCATAGGCAATCTTCACAGCTTCATAAACAAACAACGCACTGAGCGCATGCGGCTGAACAATCCGTTCGCCGTCGTCACCTGGTAATAAACCGCGCGTAAGCCCGGTCGATATATATGTATAGGATAATTCTGCAAGTTCATTGCTGCTGCCCGGTTTTTCAGCGGCGAGCGCGGCAAAAGGAATGAATCGTCCAGCAAGTTGCTGTGCAAGTTCCAATGCAGGCCTATCCGTCGCAGCCCGAGTTAATAGCCAAATCCGGTCGGCTGCTGTAATGTCCATCCCGAACTCATAACGAACGGCACCGCTAAGTGGTTCGATACTGTGAAAGGCGGTTGCAGTAACTGCCTCCATTTCACCGAATCCCGCAATAATAGCACGACCTTCCCCAATTGTTGCCTGTGCGAGAAGACGGGCTGTTTCTTCAATAGACTCTTCACCATTTCCGGCGATACGCTGAAGAAGTCCGCTGATTTGTGTCGTCAACATTTTCAAAATTACCACCTCCACCTAATTATAGGAAAAGGAGCATGGAAAGCAAAGGACAAAGTTTTGTCAAAAAAAGAAGGGTATCTGTGACATTTGTCAAATAAGTAGGTATAACAACATGGGATTGCAGAAAGAGGGAATGGAGATTGAAAAGTCTTTTAATTGTGGATGATCAAAAGGGGATACGACTTTTGTTGGATGAAGTATTCCGCCGGGAAGGGTTTAAAACAACCCTCGCAGCAAATGGATTAGAAGCGCTCCAAGCGGTGGAACAAGAAGTACCAGGCTGTGTCCTGCTTGATATGAAAATGCCAGGCATAGATGGATTAGAGGTTTTAAAAAGATTAAAAATTGGCTGGCCAGAGATACCAGTCATCATGATGACTGCGTACGGTGAAATTGAATTAACAGAAGATGCATTGAAAACTGGGGCTATGAAATATTTTACTAAGCCGTTTGATATTTATGAAGTCCGTGATGCGGTGAACGCAATGTTTGAAAACTGACAAAGCAGGCAGTGGTAAACACTGGCTGTTTTTGTTATGATATTGGTGGTATACAATAATCACACTATTCTTTTCAAGATCCTAAGGAGGAATTCGCATGGCACTTGTCTCCATGAAAGAAATGATGATCAAAGGGAAAAAAGAAGGGTACGCAATAGGTCAGTTTAATATAAACAACCTTGAATATACGCAAGCGATTTTACTAGCGGCACAAGAAGAACAATCTCCTGTTATCCTTGGGGTATCCGAAGGTGCAGCACGTTATATGGGCGGTTTCACAACGGTAGTCCACATGGTGAAAGGTCTTATGCACGATTATAAAATTACAGTTCCTGTTGCAATTCATTTGGATCACGGTTCAAGCTTCGAAAAATGTAAAGAAGCGATTGAAGCAGGTTTCACTTCCGTTATGATCGACGCTTCATCAAAACCACTTGCAGAAAATATTGAAATTACGAAAAGTGTAGTTGATTATGCGCATGAACGGGGAGTTTCTGTAGAAGCAGAACTTGGGGTCGTTGGAGGCCAGGAAGACGATATTATTGCTGAAGGCGTCATTTATGCGAACCCTGCAGAATGTAAAGAGCTTGTGGACAAAACAGGAATCGACTGTCTTGCACCTGCATTAGGATCAGTCCACGGACCATATAAAGGCGAGCCAAACCTTGGTTTCAAGGAAATGGAAGAAATTTCAAGTCAATCTGACCTACCGCTTGTCCTTCATGGCGGAACAGGTATTCCGATAAAAGATATCCAAAAATCTATTTCATTCGGAACGGCTAAAATTAACGTCAATACAGAAAACCAAATACAAGGAACAAAAGCTGTACGTGAAACACTTGCGGCAGACGCTGAAGCCTATGATCCACGTAAATTCTTGACGCCAATGCGCGATGCCATCAAAGTAACGGTTATCGGTAAAATGCGCGAATTCGGTAGTTCACAAAAAGCTTAATTATATTTAGTTAACAGAAAGAGGAGAAACATCAATGGTGATGTATTCTCCTTCTTTTAAGAGTTTTTCGGAGCTCTTCATAAAGTTTTTACTATAGAGTATTCATTCATTATAAGGGGGATTTTATTCATGAAGTTTTTCATCGATACAGCTAATTTTGAAGAAATCAAAGAAGCGCATACTTGGGGCATACTATCAGGAGTTACAACAAATCCTTCACTTGTTGCGAAAGAAGATGTACCTTTTCATGATAGGTTGCGAGAAATTGCAGCACTTGTCCCTGGTTCAGTCAGTGCAGAAGTCATCGCACTTGATGCTGAAGGCATGATCAAAGAAGGACGAGTATTGGCGGAAATTGCTCCAAATATTACGGTGAAATTGCCAATGACACCTGAAGGATTGAAAGCTTGTGCGGTCTTTTCACAGGAAGGCATCAAAACAAACGTAACACTTATCTTCAGTGCAAATCAGGCACTTCTTGCAGCACGTGCAGGAGCGACATATGTTTCCCCATTCCTCGGCAGACTCGATGACATTGGACAAGATGGCATGGCATTGGTCTCTACAATTGCAGATATCTTCTCAATCCACAATATCAAAACAGAAATTATTGCTGCATCCATCCGCAGCCCACAGCATATTACAGACGCAGCGCTTAGTGGTGCAGATATTGCAACGACACCTTTCAACGTGTTGACACAGCTATTCAAGCACCCACTTACGGATAAAGGAATCGAAGCATTTCTTGCGGACTGGGAAACTAGAAAGAACAAGTAAGGCATCAAAGGAGAGTCATATGGACGTTTATAAAATAACAGGCGGCAAACCATTACGAGGTTCAATTAAAGTGAGTGGCGCTAAAAACAGTGCAGTTGCACTTATCCCTGCTTCTATTCTGGCTGATTCCCTAGTAACAATCGAAGGACTGCCAGAAATTTCGGATGTCGTTACTCTTCAGGCGCTACTGGAAGATATCGGTGGGAAAGTTGAATTTAATAAAGGAACGATGACGATTGATCCAACAGAAATGATGTCGATGCCACTTCCGAACGGTAACGTGAAGAAGCTTCGTGCATCCTACTATATGATGGGCGCAATGCTTGGAAGATTCAAGCACGCGGTCATCGGCTTGCCAGGTGGTTGTCATCTGGGGCCACGACCAATAGATCAACATATCAAAGGTTTCGAAGCGCTCGGCGCAAAAGTGACCAACGAACATGGTGCGATTTATTTGCGCGCGGAAGAATTACGCGGTGCAAAAATCTATTTGGACGTCATCAGTGTTGGTGCAACAATTAATATCATGCTCGCAGCAGTTCTCGCAAAGGGTCGTACGACAATTGAGAATGCAGCGAAGGAACCTGAAATCATTGACGTCGCTACACTGTTGTCCAATATGGGTGCGAAAATTAAGGGCGCAGGAACGAATGTCATTCGTATAGATGGCGTGGAAAAACTTCACGGCACAAAACATACAATTATACCTGATCGAATTGAAGCAGGTACTTTTATGATTATGGCCGCAGCAGCGGGCGATGGCGTTACAATTGACAATGTCATACCGTTCCATGTTGAGGCGCTAACGGCGAAGCTTCGTGAAATGGGTGTGGATATTGTTGAAGGAGAAGAACAAATCTTCATTCCAAAGTCGAGAAATCTGCAAGCCGTCGATGTGAAAACACTTGTATATCCAGGTTTTCCAACGGATCTCCAACAGCCATTTTCGGTGTTACTATCGCAAGCAGCTGGACCTTCCGTCATTACGGATACGGTTTACTCGGCTAGATTTAAACATATCGACGAGCTCACTAGAATGAATGCTGATGCACGCGTTGAAGGGCGGTCGGCGATTCTAGCTGGACCGACGCCACTTCAGGCGGCAACAGTACGCGCATCCGACCTTCGCGCAGGGGCCGCGCTCGTTATTGCGGGACTCATTGCCGACGGAGTGACTGAAGTACAAGAAATTCAGCACATCGAGCGCGGGTATAGTTCCCTTATCGAAAAACTTCAGGGAATTGGAGCGGATATCCGCAAAGTGTCGATTTCGAAAGAAGCAATCGTGGGCGAATGAACGACCCAGCACTAGAAAAAAATATGCTATAATTAGTCAGAGTGGCAAAACTTACGGGATTTAACCGTATACCAGGAGGAACACAAATGGAACGCAGTTTATCGATGGAATTAGTTCGTGTTACAGAAGCAGCAGCAGTATCAGCTTCACGCTGGATGGGACGCGGCTTGAAAAATGAGGCGGATGACGCTGCAACAACAGCAATGCGTACAGTATTCGATACTATTCCGATGCAAGGGATTGTCGTAATTGGTGAAGGGGAAATGGACGAAGCACCGATGCTTTATATTGGTGAAAAGCTAGGGACTGGAATTGGTCCTGAAGTGGACGTCGCTGTTGACCCGCTTGAAGGAACAAATATTGTCGCAGCAGGCGGCTGGAACGCACTTGCAGTTCTAGCTATTGCGGATAAAGGCAATCTTTTGAATGCACCAGATATGTATATGAACAAAATCGCTGTTGGCCCTGAAGCGGTTGGTAAAATCGATATCGATGCATCCGTAACTGAAAACCTTATGGCTGTTGCTAAGGCTAAAAATAAAAACATTGGTGACATTGTTGCAACTGTTCTTAACAGGGAACGTCACGCTGCTATCATCGAAGAAATTCGGGCTTCAGGCGCACGCATTAAGCTTATCAATGATGGTGACGTTGCAGCAGCCATCAATACTGCTTTTGATGAAACCGGAGTAGACATTTTATTCGGACTTGGCGGAGCACCAGAAGGTGTTATTGCTGCAGTTGGATTGAAATGCCTTGGCGGCGAAATACAGGGTAGACTGGTTCCTTCAAATGATGCAGAACGTGAACGTTGTATCAAGATGGGAATCGACGTCGACAAAGTGCTTTACATGGACGACCTTGTCAAAGGGGACGACGCCATATTCGCTGCAACTGGCGTAACAGATGGAGAACTTCTTCGTGGCGTGCAATTTAAAGGCGGTTACTGTGAAACACATTCATTAGTCATGCGTTCGAAGTCCGGCACAATTCGTTTTGTTGAAGGCCGTCACAGCATGGAGAAAAAACCTCTGCTTGTCATGCAAGACTGATATAGCTCATCGCCCGGTCATAAACCGGGCATCTTCGCTTGTATAGGAAGTACCTGTATATATCCAGGAGGTCCTCGTCTGAAGTGGACCTTCAGGATATATTCATTATGATATACCTTCCTAGATTAACCTCAAAAATTCAACCCATTAACCTAAAGAGTGGTGCCAAAAGATGACAGTGCTAACAATATCAGCGTTGGAGAATATGATTTTAAAAGAGTTATATGCCCATGCAAAAGAATATAAAATTGCTTATTACAGCAAGTTGACGAAAAGGGAACTTATTTTTGCTATATTGAAATCGAGGGCGGAACAGGAAGGCTTCTTCTTCATGGAAGGTGTTCTTGAAATTATTCAATCCGAGGGCTACGGCTTCCTTCGTCCAATCAACTACTCACCAAGTTCGGAAGATATTTATATATCCGCTTCACAAATCCGACGTTTCGATCTTCGAAACGGTGATAAAGTAAGTGGGAAAGTTCGGCCGCCAAAAGAATCGGAACGCTATTACGGTCTTCTACAAGTGGAAGCTGTCAATGGAGAAGATCCAGAAGTAGCACGTGAACGCGTGCATTTCCCAGCACTAACACCTCTTTATCCAGACCGTCATATCAAACTTGAAACGGATCCATTAAAGCTATCGACACGTATTATGGATCTTATCTCGCCGGTTGGTTTCGGTCAGCGTGGACTCATTGCCGCTCCGCCAAAAGCAGGAAAAACACTGTTGTTGAAGGAAATTGCGAATTCAATTACAATGAATCATCCTGACGCGGAACTGATTGTCCTTCTGATTGATGAAAGACCAGAAGAAGTGACTGATATCGAACGCTCCGTTAAGGCTGATGTCGTCAGCTCAACATTCGATGAGTTACCAGAAAACCACGTCAAAGTGGCGGAACTTGTATTAGAACGGGCGATGCGACTTGTAGAGCATAAGCGGGATGTTATCATTCTTATGGATTCCATCACACGGCTTGCGCGCGCGTATAACCTTGTTATTCCATCAAGTGGACGCACACTGTCAGGTGGTATCGATCCAGCTGCATTCCATCGTCCAAAACGATTTTTCGGGGCAGCACGTAATCTTGAAGAAGGCGGTAGCTTGACCATTCTTGCGACGGCTTTGATCGACACAGGTTCACGCATGGATGAAGTCATCTATGAAGAATTCAAAGGGACAGGCAATATGGAATTGCATCTTGACCGCAATCTTGCGGAACGACGGATCTTCCCAGCGCTCGACATACGCCGCTCAGGTACACGGAAAGAAGAATTGCTTATTCCAGCTGACCAGCTTGAAAAGCTATGGGCGATTCGTAAAACATTTTCCGATTCGCATGACTTTACAGAACGTTTCATGAAGAAATTGCGTCTCACAAAAACAAATGAAGAGTTCTTCGATAAATTAAATGACGAAATGAAAGCCCACCGTAATGGTAAAGGGTTGCTATAATCAAAAGCCCATGGTGACTGCTTTGCCTAAGTAAACTAAGCGAAGGCGCCTTACAAGGGGGAGCCGAAGCCCTAAGATTGGCGGCGAAGCTGCTTGACTTAGGGCGGGAGGCATCCCCGAGCGCCGTAGCGAATTTAGTGGAATTCTTTAGTACAGCATATGTCGTAGCAAATAAAATAGTTGCATCTACAAAAAAAACTTGTTATAATATTTTAGGTAACTTAAATAATATCTGCGTGCATATACGGTTGACGAATACGGACCGTGTAAGGCATCAGTCTTATAATACAACTCTGTTCCAGATGGTTCAGGGCGAAAGGAGAGAGATTGATGAAAGCAGCAATTCACCCAGCTTATAAAGTAGCAACTGTTACTTGTTCATGTGGTAACACATTTGAAACAGGTTCTGTAAGAGAGGACATCCGAATTGAAGTTTGTTCGGAATGCCACCCATTCTACACTGGACGCCAGAAATTTGCTCAAGCGGACGGACGTGTCGACCGCTTCAACAAAAAATATGGTCTCAAAGAAGAAGGCCGCGAAGAAGAAGGCCAAGAGTAAGATTTTCACAATACCCGTCAGGTGCACATGCGCCGGGCGGGTATTTCTTTTTGGAGAAAAATGTGACTAACACATTTAGGTCTGAAATAAAAGACGTTAAATGCAACTGATTTTAGGGTATGATAGATAATCTAATGATATGAAAATAAATAATTATATAGAGGCAACTGGAAGGAGATTCACCATGTACGTAACAATGCAAGGCGGTTGGATTGAGGTCATTTGCGGTAGTATGTTTTCAGGGAAATCCGAGGAATTGATTCGACGAATAAGAAGATCGCAGTTCGCTAAACAAAAAATTGCGGTATTCAAACCGGAAATCGATGATCGTTTTAGCGAAGAAGCCGTCGTCAGCCATAATGGGACAACTGTTATCGCGAATCCGATTGCTAGCTCAAACCATATTGAGCAGTTTGTCACCGAAGATTATGACGTAATCGCAATCGATGAAGCTCAATTCTTCGACGAAGGTATCGTCGACGTCGTGATGGAATTGGCCAATCGTGGATTCCGAGTAATCGTTGCTGGACTTGACCAGGATTTCCGAGGCGAACCATTCGGGCCGATGCCACGTCTAATGGCTGTGGCTGAACACGTTACCAAATTACAGGCTGTCTGCACAGTGTGTGGCTCGCCCTCTAGCCGAACGCAGCGCCTCATTAACGGCACGCCTGCGGGCTATGATGATCCCATTATTCTAGTCGGCGCTTCAGAAGCGTACGAACCAAGATGTCGCAAGCACCACGAAGTACCAAAAGGCGTAACAGCTACAGCAACTGTAAAAGGATAACAGCAATCAAGCCCGTCCGGCAGAAGAGGGCGGGTTTTTTAGTGTGAAAGGGTTCGGGTGTTGGTGTTTCTTTGGAGTGTTGTCTAGTTTTTCTGTAACGTTACGAATTTCGAACGAAGCATTGCTTACTTTCACCGAAACGTTGCGAACCTATCGAAACGTTGTTAAGTTCCGTAAGAACGTTGCCAACTTCGTGCGAAACGTTTCTTACTTCCGCTACGACGTTGTCTACATTCACCAAAACGTTGCGAACTTCACGCACAACGTCAGCATCAGTGAAATAATTGTATTTACCAAGAGATTTCCCGTACAATAAACGTACAAAACAGTCCTGAAAATGAGGTGTCCACAATGTTTGAAAGGTTACAAGCAGTAGAAGACCGATATGATCATTTGAATGAAATGCTCAGTGATCCCGCGGTAGTAAGTGACATGACGAAACTCCGGGAGTACTCGATAGAACAATCCGGCTTACAGGAAAAAGTTGAAGTCTATCGTGACTATAAACATGCAAAAGCTGAACTTAAAAGCGCTAAAGAAATGTTGAACGAATCTCTCGACGATGAAATGAAAGAACTTGTCAAAATGGAAGTTTCCGAACTGGAAGACCAAATCGAATCATTCGAAGGGAAGTTAAAGTTATTGCTCGTGCCAAAAGATCCGAATGATAACAAGAACGTTATTATGGAAATCCGGGGCGCAGCAGGTGGCGATGAAGCAGCATTATTTGCCGGTAGCTTATTCCGCATGTACAGCCGTTTCGCGGAAATGAACCACTGGAAAGTCGAAGTGTTGGATTCGTCTCCGACAGAACTCGGTGGCTTTAAAGAAATTATTTTCTTGATTAATGGAACGGGTGCTTATTCAAAATTGAAATATGAAAACGGAGCGCACCGTGTACAGCGGGTTCCGGAAACTGAATCCGGTGGGCGTACACATACATCGACAGCAACTGTCGCATGCCTTCCTGAAGCAGAAGAAGTTGAAATTGTTATTCATGAAAAAGATATTCGGACGGATACATTTGCATCATCCGGTCCTGGAGGTCAGTCGGTCAACACAACGATGTCCGCCGTTCGATTGACGCATCTTCCAACTGGCATCACGGTGTCGATTCAAGATGAGAAATCGCAAATCAAAAATAAAGAAAAAGCGATGAAAGTATTACGGGCACGCGTTTCTGATAAATTCACACGTGAAATCCAAGATGAGTACGATGAAAAAAGGAAATCAGCAGTCGGTACAGGCGACCGTTCTGAGCGGATTCGCACATACAACTTCCCACAAAATCGGGTAACTGATCACCGTATCGGCCTGACGATCCAGAAACTTGATCAGATTATTGAAGGTAAACTCGATGAAGTTATCGACGCACTTATTATGGAAGAACAGGCATATCGTCTAGAAAGTTTGGATCGCAATGACTGAAAAAATCTATGAAGCTCTTCAGCGGGCTTCTTCTTTATTGGAACAACAAGGCATTGAACCACATTCTGCACAGCTCCTTATGGAATTTGTCACACAAAAGTCTAGGGCTTCTTTATTTGCAGATGTACAGGAACAACTTACAGGCGAACAACACAAGGACTTTTGGGATAAAACCGACGAACTGCTCGAAGGAAGACCCGTACAATATGTAATTGGTGAAGAAGGTTTCTACGGCTACACCTTCAAAGTGGATGAAAATGTTCTTATCCCGCGTCCAGAAACAGAAGAGCTCGTTTACGGCGCGCTTGAACGAAGCCAGAAACTCTTCGCCACTAAAAAAATTACCGTTGCAGATATCGGAACAGGTAGCGGTGCAATCGCAGTTTCATTCAAAAAAGAATGGTCCGAAGCTCTCGTTACTGCAACGGACATCAGTGAAGGTGCGCTTGCAATCGCGAAGCATAACGCAAAAGCAAATGACGCCGACGTGACTTTCCTGCAAGGCGATCTTACTGAACCGATTGCGAAGGACAAATGGGATGTCGTGTTATCCAACCCGCCCTATATCGCACATGATGAAGCGACTTTAATGTCAGGTACAGTACTCGATCACGAACCGCATAATGCATTATTTGCGGATGAAGATGGACTTTACTTTTATCGAAAACTTGCTGAAACATTGCCGCCACTTATGAACAAGCCCTCCCTCGTCGCAGTCGAAATCGGTTACCTTCAGGGACCAGATGTGCATAAGTTATTCACAGAGGCATTTCCGGAGGCTTTAGTTGAAATAGTAAAAGATATTAACGGCAAAGATCGAATGATATTTTGCGAGACTCGTGAATAAATCCCCCTTACTCTGGCAACAATGCAGAGTAGGAGGGGATAAAGATGTTAACAGACTACGAGATTATCAGAAAGAAAACTATAGTTCAAAAATTGGTGCCTTATATTGAATTTATTATCCTGCTTATCATTATTCAGGCCTTCATAGCGGTATTCTTAACGGCGACGGAAGAGGATGATGCTATCCGTTTCAGATTGCTTGCCCATTCAGATACGCCCGCAGATCAGCAGATTAAAATAGGGATTCAACGTGAAATTCAGCCGCTAATCGAAAACGCAGTTAATAAGTCATATTCGAAACGAGAGCTTGGGGATAACTTGGCGGCGCTCGAAAGCGAAATCCTTGAAATTGCTAACGCCATGTCAAACGGTGCTACTATTTCACTTGAACGAAAAGAAGCATTATTTCCACCGAAGCGGTCGGGTCTATTTATTAGCCCACAAGCAACATATGATGCCTATATTTTGACAATTGGTAGTGGACGTGGGGATAACTGGTGGTGTGCAATGTTCCCGAAAATCTGTTTCCCGGATAAGAAAGAGGAAGAAGAGGAAAAAGTCACTTTTTTCGTCTGGGAGTGGATAAAAGGGCTATTCGCATAAAGTTACCAACAAATTTTGTGGATAAAGTGATTAAAATGTGTATAAGTGGGGGATTAGCTCATGGAAACAAAAGTTTTTTCAGTGGATAACTTTATGGATAACGAAAGAAACTATAAACAGGCTGTGGATATTTTAAAAAGTGGGGGTGTCGTCGCGTTTCCTACGGAGACAGTATACGGTTTAGGCGCACTTGCAACTGATGAGTTAGCGGTACAAAAAATATTCGAAGCAAAAGGCAGACCTTCCGACAACCCACTCATCGTACATATTGGTAATAAAGGACAAGTCTTCAATTATGCGACGGATATTTCCGCAGATGCAGAAAAGCTGATGGATACGTTTTGGCCTGGTCCATTGACGCTTGTCTTTCACAAAATACCAGGCGTCATCGCCCCGAACGTAACACCCGGCGTTGAGACCGTGGGCGTACGAATGCCGGATCATCCGGTTGCATTAGGACTTCTACGCGCACTCGGTGAACCGCTTGCAGCACCGAGTGCTAATCAAAGCGGTAAACCGAGCCCAACTGAAGCGGCTCATGTACATAAAGATCTTGATGGGCTCATTCCACTCATTCTTGACGGGGGACAAACTGGTGTTGGCGTGGAGTCAACCGTATTGGATATGACGACCATTCCGCCCACTATTTTACGGCCAGGGGGGACAACGCAAGAAATGATTGAGAGCATCGTTGGTCCTGTAAATTCTGAAACAAAGTCGCCTGGTGAACAAGCACCACGTTCCCCAGGTATGAAGTATTTGCACTATGCACCGGAAGCTCCTCTTTATGTCATTAATTACGACGTGGATAAAATTTATGCAGCTATTGATAAGCTTCATGCTGAAGGCAAGAAGGTCGCGCTGATTGGGCCAGATGAATTGGGCGTTTCAGGCGCTGATTGGTACTTTGCAATTGGTGTGGCAGGTAATAATGAAGCAATGGCGACAAATTTATACGGAGCGCTCCGTAAGTGTGATTTGACGGAAGCGGATCTTATTCTAGCTGTTGAAACGGACTTGGCTGGAGTTGGCGCCGCTGTCATGAACAGATTAATGAAAGCGGCCGAAGGAAAACACTTTATGAACTGAAGCTAATACGAATGACCTCCTCAAATGCCGCATAAGATGAACCGATGCGGTATTCGGGGAGGTTTTATTTTGGCGGAATTATTTGCGGCTGGCATTACGACCTTAGATGTTTTAGTCATTTATTCATTCCTGCAAGTAAATAAAGGGAAACTTACGTTAGCGCTTTGGACGTCATTTCTTAATATGGCTTTCCCGTTCCTTGGATTCGTTACTGGGGAGTTATCCGCACATATATTTACAGTGTGGAGCAGTATATTATCAGGCGTAATGCTTGGGTTGATAGGTATACATATGTTGTTACAAAGTGATACACCGAGCTCTTCATCGAAACAAGTTTCTCCTTTTATCATTGCATTCGCCGTAAGTATCGACGCTTTTTCAGTGAGTGTTTCATTTGGTATGCTCCAAATGGATAAAGTTCTATTTATCGTGGCATCGGGAGCGTTTACTTTTATTTTTTCCTGTGCAGCGCTCTTATTAAAAGGACGTCTTGGCCTTAAAAATGGGAAAGCACTAAGACTAATTGCAGGATTCGCGTTAATAATAATAGGAGTATTGTCATGTTTTCGTTGAAATTTGATGTTTCTTTATTCGCAAAACTCGGCTATTCTAAAGAGAGAGGGTGAAAATAATGAATATATATTTGATTTGCACCGGAAACACGTGTAGAAGCCCGATGGCAGAGGCAATTCTTCGTTCCAGAGGGATTGAGAATGTGTCAGTTCGTTCAGCGGGTGTTCACGCACAAGATGGCTGGCCGATTTCTCTGAACGCGAAAACGCTTATCGAAGAAGCGGACATGCTTTACACGCCCGTTTCAAGAGCTGTTTCAAGTGAGGATTTGAAGTGGGCTGATGTTGTTTTAACAATGACAGAAGGGCACAAAGCAAATCTCATTTACTCTCACCCAGAAGTAAAATACAAAACATTTACACTAAAAGGATTTGTGAAACCGGATTCAACTGGCGATGTGTATGACCCGTACGGAGGCGATATCGATACATATCGGCATGTGTTCAATGAGTTGTCGGGAATTATCGATGTGCTTGAACAGAAATTGATGGAGGAATCGTGATGAGAGAAAAAAGGGGAAAAAAGTTTGGATTAAAGAGAAAGCTTATTCTATTTATAACAATACTTGCGATTGTCACTTACACAACGAGTGCCTTATTTATTAATGTCGTACAACCACAATTTTTTCCGAAATTTGAACCGTTCTGGTTTGCAGTGATGACATATGGAATGGGAATATTTTGGTCGGGCGTGTTAGCGGCACTCTTCAGTACGATTTTAACGAAACCATTACAAAATCTTGAGAAAGCGGCTAACAAAGTCGCAGATGGTGAAATCGGAACGGATATTGTACTGCCGAACTCGTCTGATGAAATCCGCTCAGTGGCGGAAGCGTTTCAGCATATGGTCCTTAATTTGCGTACGATAGTAGGGCAAATTGAGACGAATTATGAAAAGACGGCCACTACAGTTGATAGCTTATCTGCTGAAACCGGAGCCGCTGCGAGACAGGCGGATGCAGTAGCATCTACGATCAAGGAAATAGCCTCGGGTGCAGAGGAATCGGCGATCGCCATCCAAGAAACAGCGGAAGCGATTGAAGATGTTCGGTTATTGGCTGTTGAAGTGAGCAACAGGGCTGAAGATTCATCTGAACGCTCAAAAGAGATGCTTGAGGAACTTGTACGAACGACAGAGGTATTCCGTATGCTTGTCGATGGCATCCGAAATATGTCTTCACAAAGTGAACTATCACTTGGCACAATTAGGCAACTGGATCATAATGCACAAAAAATCGGTGAAATCGTCCAGCTTGTCGGTAACATTGCGGCACAGACAAATTTATTGGCGCTGAACGCATCCATCGAGGCGGCGCGTGCAGGTGAACATGGTAAAGGATTTGCGGTAGTTGCAGAAGAAGTGCGTGTACTCGCCGATGAAAGCGCCAAAGCAGTACAGGGGATTTCTAATCTTGTAGTAACTATTCAAACCGATGTTACAAAAGTTGTGAAGGAAATGGAAGAACAAGTGAAGACGGCGGCGACCGAAGCAGACCGTGCCAATGAAACGAGTGAAAATGTCGAAGCAATGGCGTCTAAAGTGAACGGCATGGCAGATTCCGTCGTAGAAATCACGAAATTTGTCGAACTTCAGCTGACAAATATAGAGACAACCGCACGCCAATCACAGGAAGTCGCAGCAATTGCGGAACAAACATCCGCTGGTGCGCTTGAAGTCGGAGCGGCAACAGAGGAACAAGTTCAATCCATTGAACAGGCAGATGCGATGGCGAGTGAACTGAAGAGCCAATCCGAAGATCTATATAATGTCATTAGCCAGTTCGACATAACGAAAAGCGGGAGCAGCCGTTAAGACGCGACAGGCATAAGGCGGAAAGGATGGCAGTCTAAGGTCGCGACGTCCAGTCGCATTATGGGGGATGAAGTTCAATCCCTCCCCACTGAATCCTGTAGGTTAAGGAGCTAGACAATAAGAAAATTCGATTTACAGCCCAATTTTCATTAGGGCTGTGTTTTTTTTGCCGAAAAATGATAGAATGAGTTGTGAGTATATTATGAAAAGAGGGATCCTGTGAAAATCGCGATTTCTTCAGACCATGGCGGAAACAATCTTCGTCAGGAAATTATCAAGTTATTAGCAGAGTTAGGATTGGAATTTGTAGATCTTGGTCCGGATTCGAATGAGGCAGTTGACTTTCCGGACTATGCGACACCCGTCGCAAATGGAGTAGCATCGGGAGATTTCGACCGAGGTATTCTTATTTGCGGAACAGGGATTGGCATGTCTATTGCAGCAAATAAAGTAAAAGGTATCCGCTGTGCGCTTGTTCATGACGTCTTCAGTGCGAAAGCCACAAGGCAGCATAACGACTCAAACATCCTTGCGATGGGAGAACGTGTCATCGGACCAGGTCATGCAAGGGAAGTAGTTGCAGCTTGGTTAAACACGCAATTCGAAGGCGGACGCCATGAACGCCGCATCGGCAAGCTCATGGAACTGGAAAACTAATATGAAAAGCGGAAGCGGCCTGTTTTAATGCGACAGGCATAAGACGTGCCTGCGAAGCGGCGTACTTTGCCGCACAGCGGGAACGACTTATGACCCGAGCATTTGGCCGCTGAAGCTAGACACTAAGAAAAGCGGAAGGCGCCGTTTAGACGCGACAGGCATAAGACGGACCGACGAAGTGGCGCTTTTTGCCACGTAGCCGGGCTGGCTTATGACCCTAGCGTCTGCAGCTAGACACTAACTAAATTTAAAGGAAGGCAGTCTAAGTTCGCGACATCGTGTCGCAACGACTGCATGGCCCACTTCGTGTGGGCCCAAGCGCCTGATTAGCCCCGAAAAGCGCTGGAAGTCTTGACGACAAAGGCGTCCTTTGCCTTTTCGGCAAGACTGAAGCGACCCGAGGGGCTAGGCGCTGGAACTAGACACCATAAGAAGGCAGGTGGTATAAAGTGGACGCTTTGAATTTATGGAAGCTTCAACTCGAGCAGCTTTTAGCGGAAATGGCTGAACAGACAGACCTTATACCGGGCACAATTTTCGTCATCGGCTGCTCGACCTCTGAAATTGCCGGTAAACGAATCGGCACTGGAGGGGCGCTTGAAATTGGAAAAGCGCTATACGACCCCTTAAAAGACTTTGCCAAAAAACATAAACTATTTCTTGCATTCCAAGGATGTGAACATATTAACAGGGCGCTGACAATTGAACGTCACGCGGCTGAAAAGTTCATGCTAGAGCCAGTCTCAGTCATTCCAATGATAGATGCGGGTGGTTCAATGTCGGCCTACGCCTATCAGCATATGAATGACCCTGTAGTTGTAGAGGAAATTCGCGCAAGTGCAGGCATCGATATTGGACAAACATTAATCGGTATGCATTTGAAACGGGTTGCTGTCCCTTTACGCACATCAATTGGGCAAATCGGCAATGCAGTTGTCACGGTCGCAACAACCAGACCGAAGTTAATAGGTGGAATTAGAGCAACATATTTAGAATAGCGGAAGCGGCCCGCATAGACGCGACAGGCGCAAGACGGAAAAGGAACGCAGCCTAATATCGCCACTTCCTGTGGCAACAAAGAGGGATGCAGTTCAATCCCTCTCCGCTGCATGACCCACTTCATGTGGGCCTCCGAGCGTCTGGCCGCTGTAGACTGGACAAAAAAATAGATGATGAAGGGGAATGAGAATATGGAATTGAACAAATTGGGCAACGTACAACGTGAAGATGAGGCAGTATACGAAGCGATTATGGCGGAGAAAAAGCGTCAACAGTCAAATATTGAACTAATTGCATCTGAAAACTTCGTAACAGAAGCGGTTATGGAAGCACAAGGTTCTTATTTAACGAACAAATACGCTGAGGGCTACCCTGGCAAACGCTATTATGGCGGTTGCGAACATGTCGACGTCGTTGAAAATATTGCACGTGACCGAGTGAAAGAAATCTTCGGCGCGGAATATGCAAACGTTCAGCCGCACTCTGGTGCACAAGCAAATATGGCTGTTTATTTTGCAGTACTTGAGCCTGGAGATACAGTTCTTGGTATGAATCTTTCGCACGGCGGTCACTTGACACACGGAAGCCCAGTTAACTTCTCAGGTAAATTGTATAACTTTGTTGATTACGGAGTGAGCAAGGAAGATGAGCTAATTGACTACGAAGATGTCCGTCAAAAAGCGCTTGAGCATAAGCCGAAAATGATCGTAGCGGGTGCGAGTGCCTATCCACGTGAAATTGATTTTGCTAAGTTCCGTGAAATTGCGGATGAAGTGGGCGCGTACCTATTCGTCGACATGGCGCATATCGCAGGGCTTGTAGCAGTCGGCGAACATCAAAATCCAGTTCCGCATGCACACTTCGTCACTTCGACAACGCATAAAACATTACGCGGACCTCGTGGTGGACTTATTCTTTCTACAGAGGAATTTGGTCGTAAACTTGACAAGTCAATCTTCCCAGGAGTTCAAGGTGGACCATTGATGCACGTTATTGCTGCAAAAGCGGTGGCATTTGGCGAAGCACAGAAACCGGAATTCAAAACGTATATCCAACAAGTGAAGAGCAATGCGAAAGCATTGGCTGAAGCGCTAATAGCTGAAGGTGTAGACATCGTATCAGGCGGAACAGATAACCATTTGGTTTTGCTTAACCTGCGTTCACTTGAAATCACGGGTAAAATTGCAGAGCACGCACTAGATGAAGTCGGCATCACTACGAACAAAAACACGATTCCATATGACACTGAAAGCCCGTTTGTTACTTCGGGAGTACGACTTGGAACACCAGCTGTTACAACACGTGGTTTCAAGGAAGAAGAAATGCGAGAAATCGCATCGATCATGGCGAAGGTTCTGAAAAATCATGAAGACGAAGCTGTGAAAAAAGAAGCTCAGCAACGTGTTACCGCATTGACGGACAAATTTCCGCTATATGCATAATATCTAAAGAAATAAGCCGCTATCAATATGGATGGCGGCTTATTTTTTCTTTCACTTGAAGGGGGGTTGAATGATGGGTAATCCTAGAAAAACACAGACTGAAAAAGCTGAAAAAGCAATATTGTTTAATTGGCTTCAACGTTTTGGAAGTCGTTTTCGAACAGGTTTCATTTTGACGGATCCATCTGTTTCAGACGATCCAGTTGTTTTTATCAATGAAGCATTTACAGAAATTACGGGCTACCCGTCCGAAGAAGTAATTGGGCAAAATTTGCGATTCATGCAAGGCGAAGAAACCGACATGGAGCTTATTGAGGAAATTAATAAGAAACTTCGCAAGGGAATGCCTGCGAATGCCGAGATTCTTCATTATAAAAAAGACGGTACTCCATTTTGGAATGAGCTTGTCATCCAGCCGCTCGTCGACGAAAAAGGGGAAGTTTTATTTACCTCTTCTTTCATTTTAGATGTGACTGAACGGAAAAAAGACGAATCCCTACTTCGATTACAAGAGGAGATTTTTTTAGGGATAAATACGGGAGCAGAACTCTCTGATTTATTACAAAAGATAGGAACCGTTGTCGAATCTTTCTTTCCAAAAGGGTCTGTATGTTCGATTCTTTTCAAAGAGCAAAATGATGGGTGGTACATCGGAGCAGCGGATTCAGTACCTGATCAATTGCTTGGAGAAATATTGGATAATGAGGCACTTGAAACCAGTTATATATCAGAAGATGTGATAGTAATGGAAAATAATCAAGAGAAAGTTCTACAAGGAGAAAAACCGGTAATTGATTTCCATTCGAACTGGTCGGTTCCGACATTTGACAGTGAAGATGAAATGGACGGACTCGTAACGGTGTTCGTGAAGAAAAACGGAAATCCAACAGAAACACAAATTCAGTTTCTCAAAAAGATGGTCCCGATTGTCCAAATGACGAGAAAGCATTATACACAGCAGGCAGAGTATCGCAGGCTTGCTTTTACTGACCCGCAAACAGGATTGCCGAACCGTCATGCGTTTTTGAACCAACTTAAACATAATCTCTTAGATGGTCAAGGCCATTTTGTTGCGGTCATAGAACCAGGTGAATACGCAAAAATAGTTGACCTAAATGGAAGAAATGCAGCCGATGAATTGTTTATCCAGCTGGGCAAACGAATCGAAAAAGCAGGGAAAAGAAACTCGAACTTTATCGGGCGTTTTTCAAGTGCATCACTCGTTATAACGGGTGAAAGCGGTGAAGGGAACTACCTTTTCGAATTAGGTACGATTGTTACGGAACCGTTCATTGTGGCGGGACAGGAACTGTTTATCACACTGAAAATCGGAATTTCATTTTCCGAAGGTGACAAAAAAAGTGAAGAGGAACTGCTGCGCCGGGCGGATATAGCTATGTCAGACGCGAAAAAGAAGCCTGGCAATGCGATGTCATTTTACAGGGATCTTCAAAACGAAGAAACAATCAAAGAAATGAAGATTGTCAATGAATTATCGAAAGCACTCATTGCACAGGAAATCGATGTCTACCTTCAGCCCAAAGTCGATTTGAAAGATGGAGCAATCATTGGCTTCGAAGCGCTTGCTCGCTGGTTTTCACCGGTGCTAGGCCCAGTTCCGCCGAATCTTTTCATCCCAGCCGCTGAAAATATGGGTAAAATCATTGAACTGGAAATAATTATATTATCAAAAGTAATGGAATGGCTGCGGAAACGTCAAAAGACAGGTGAAAAGATGTATCAGGTGGCCGTCAATATTTCTGTCCACCATTTCTTTGACCGGACTTTCGTCGAGAAGTTAATAAGGCTAGCTGATAACCATGACCTTTCACCCGAGCATATTATGTTGGAAATGACGGAGAGTATCGGACTCGTTGACATACAAAAGGCGAAATCGATTTTTCATGCACTAAATGCGGCAGGCTTTGAAATATCCGTCGATGATTTTGGTGTCGGCTATTCTTCGCTCAGCTATTTGCCTCAATTACCTCTTTGCGAATTGAAGATTGATCGAAGTTTCATTAGTGAGCTTGATGAACCGGGCACGCTCGCAGTCGTCAGAACAATCATTCAACTGGCTGAAAACCTTAATTTGACAACAGTTGCAGAAGGAATCGAAGAGGAAAGACATATTGAAATTTTACGTAATCTAGGCTGTAAAGTGGGGCAGGGTTTCTACTATTATAAGCCAATGCCTTTGCAAGAAATTGAACAATTGCTTGCCGAATAGTTAGACATTAAGTAGTCGGATGTCTAGCGTACCTGAACTGGAATATATCTGTTATAATGAACAGGACATTCTAATAAAGGGGCGAATATTAATGCCGAAAATACATGTTTTTGACCATCCACTTATCCAACATAAACTTACGTACATACGTGATATCGAGACAGGAACGAAAGAATTCCGTGAGCTTGTCGATGAAGTAGCGACACTTATGGCTTACGAAATCACGCGCGAACTTCCACTTAAGGAAGTGGAAGTTCAAACGCCGGTCTGTAAAGCTAAATCGAGCGTACTTGCAGGCAAGAAACTTGGAATCGTTCCAATCTTACGTGCAGGTATTGGTATGGTAGATGGAATTCTAAAATTAATTCCAGCAGCAAAAGTAGGACATATCGGCCTGTACCGTGACCCTGAAACGTTGCAACCCATCGAATATTACGTAAAACTACCTTCCGATGTATCGGAACGTGACTTTATTCTCGTCGATCCGATGCTTGCAACGGGCGGATCTGCAATTGCAGCGGTCGAATCGTTGAAGAGCCGCGGTGCGAAAAACATTAAGTTCATGTGTCTAATTGCTGCTCCAGAAGGTGTGAAAGCATTGACAGATGCACATCCTGATGTGGATATTTATATCGCTGCGATGGATGAGAAATTGGATGAAAAAGGCTATATCGTACCAGGACTTGGTGATGCTGGCGACCGTCTATTCGGAACAAAATGATTTGGAAGGCGTGAAGATATTGACAAAGAAATGGAAAGTGATGACGATTTTCGGTACAAGGCCGGAAGCTATTAAAATGGCTCCACTTGTGTTGGAATTGCAAAAGCATTCGGACGACATCGAATCGATTGTGACGGTTACAGCGCAACATCGTGAAATGCTGGACCAAGTGCTTCACACATTCGGTATCACACCAGATTTTGATCTTAATATCATGAAAGATCGGCAAACACTTGTTGATGTTGCAACACGCGGACTCGAAGGGCTTGACCGTATCATGAAAGAAGCGCAACCCGATATCGTACTGGTCCACGGAGATACGTCGACAACTTTCATCGGTGGACTTGCAGCGTTTTACAACCGAGTTTCGGTTGGACATGTTGAAGCAGGGCTTCGTACGTGGGATAAATATTCACCGTACCCGGAAGAAATGAATAGGCAGCTAACAGGTGTCATTGCTGATCTTCATTTTTCACCGACAGAACAATCGGCTAACAATTTGATAGCCGAAGGAAAATCGAAAGATCGCATCTATATCACCGGAAATACTGCGATTGATGCGCTTCAAACGACAGTGCGTGAAGAGTACTCACACCCTGTTCTCGATAAAATCGGAACGGACAGGCTTATATTACTAACTGCACATCGTCGTGAAAACCTTGGCGAACCAATGCGCAACATGTTCCGTGCTATAAACCGGTTACTTGTGAAACATGATGATATCCAAGTTATCTATCCTGTTCACATGAATCCGGCAGTGCGCGAAGTAGCTGATGAACTTCTTGGAGGCAACAACCGTATTCATCTGATCGAACCGCTTGAAGTTGTTGACTTCCACAATTTTGCAGCACGATCACACATTATCTTGACGGACTCAGGTGGTATCCAAGAAGAAGCGCCTTCACTTGGCAAACCGGTTATCGTCTTGCGCGATACAACCGAACGCCCGGAAGGTATCAAAGCGGGGACATTAAAACTGGCCGGTACGGATGAAGAAACAATCTTCACATTGACGGATGAACTTTTAACCAATGAAGCAGAATACAGCAGAATGGCAAAAGCGTCCAATCCATATGGTGACGGACACGCTTCTGAACGAATCGTTGAAGCGTTGAAAGAGTACTTATCTTCTATAGAATAACAAGTAGCACGACGACCGGATAAATCCGGTCGTATTTTTTTGGAATAGGGTCATGGAATTTCAAAAAAATAGGGAAAGTCCTAATGGAAAACCCAAAACCATTAATATTCATCGAACAACCTTCCAATTTTGTCGAATGTTTGACAATGTGAAGTCTTTGTGAAAAATTTCACTGTAATCAATTGACATCAAAATATGCCTATTGTATGCTTACAAAGGGTAAGAATGATAGGGTTTTCATATATGAAACGGCGACATAATGTGAATGTTAAGGCTGTGTTAGCATCCTATCGTTTTTTGACGGATGTGCAGAGGCTTAAATAGCATCATGCATTTGATTAAACGCAGCATCTGCCGAATTGCCTTCCATTCGACAATACTCGCACAACTTACAGGTTCCATCCTTTTCAGAGTCTTGCCAAGAATAGTGTAAGCGGCCTGCTTAGACTGGACAAATAACTGGCTGGACAGCGAAACGGGACCACCCCGCTTTTTCTTGTGATTTGCTTGCTACTAAGCCTTATCTCAATCGAAGTTGCAAGGCTCCATACAATTTGGAAATACGAATCAGGAGAATCACCTACATGCAAACATTGCAAGAAATTCATAGAAAGCAAAAGAAGGCTCTCTTTTTTTTGCTCGCATTGTTCGTTCTAGGGTGGGCATTAACTGATTTGAAGCCGATTTTCGCAGGATTAATTCTCGGATCTCTGTTCGGATTGTATAATTTTTGGATTCTTGTCCGTAGAATGGAGAGATTCGACAAGATTTTTACGGAGGGTAAGAAAAGAGCATCACTTGGAACGCTGATGCGTTTCGCATCCGGTGTGGCTGCGGCGGCAGTCGCGATTTCGCTGCCGGAACATTTTAACCTGGTTAGTTCGGTTATCGGGCTTATGATTCCTTACATCCTGCTATTGGCTGATGGGATTATATTCCGTACAAAAAACCATTAAAGCTTTTTCGAAGAAAAGAGCTTACATCGATTTTTGCTTTTTCGAAGAAATGAGCTAACATCGAACTTTTCTGTTTCTCAGAAAATGCTTAAACCGATTGTGAAAGGGAGGTGAACGAAACGTGACCCACGAAAATCCGACGAGAGTGTGGCTCGGATTGACATTTAACTTGTCAAACGTCCTTATGCTTTTCATCACGTGCCTGATTGTATTCCTTATCGCATTCATTGCAACACGTAAAATGCAACTGAAACCTACGGGTATGCAGAACTTTATGGAATGGATCATGGATTTCGTAAAAGGTATTATTAAGAACAATATGGACTGGAAAACAGGCGGGCGCTTCCATGTACTTGGAATAACGCTATTAATGTTTGTTTTCGTAGCCAACGTAATCGGACTTCCATTCTCTATTCAAGTGAATCACGTGCTGTGGTGGAAATCACCAACGGCAGATCCAACAGTCACATTGACACTTGCTGCAATGGTCGTTGTTTTATCGCATTACTACGGTATCAAATTATTGGGCCTCAAAGAATATGGGAAAGGTTATTTAAAACCAATGCCATTTATGGCCCCATTGAAAGTAATTGAGGAGTTTGCAAACACGCTGACACTTGGTCTGCGTCTTTACGGTAACATCTATGCAGGTGAGGTCCTACTTGGTCTTCTTGCAACACTTGGAGCAGGAAGTGTCTACGGCTTTGTCGGCGCCCTGGTTCCAGCACTCGCTTGGCAAGGGTTCTCGATCTTTATCGGAGCAATCCAGGCATTCATCTTTGTTATGTTATCGATGGTCTATATGGCGCATAAAGTCAAAACAGACCATTAAACATATACTGCCCGTTTAACGGGTGAACAAACAAAAAAACTCGAAAATATTAGGAGGAAATTATACTATGGGTTTATTAGCAGCTGCAATCGCAATCGGTCTTGGTGCACTTGGTGCAGGTATCGGTAACGGTCTTATCGTTTCAAAAACAGTTGAAGGGATCGCTCGTCAACCAGAAGCACGTGGCGTTCTTCAATCAACAATGTTCATCGGTGTTGCACTAGTTGAGGCGATTCCTATTATCGCAGTAGTAGTAGCGTTCATCGTTATGAACAAATAATAATTACCAACAGTAACAAAATGGCGAAGAGCGCACTACAAAGTCCTTCGCCATTCCTTTATGGAGAAAAATGTGTAACACAACTTACGAAATAATGAACAACTAACTATATTCGATGAATTATAAGCTCTTGAAGGGAGTGAAACAATCGTGTTTTTGGATACCTTCGTCCTATTGGCAGCAGATGTAGCCGATCCAGGATTCTTAGCAAAACTGAACGACAGAATAAACCTTGGTGATATAATTGTCACACTTTCGTTTTTCACGATTCTCATGCTTCTTCTGAAGAAGTTTGCTTGGGGCCCACTTATGGGTGTCATGGATCAACGTGCTGAGTTGATTGCAAATGAAATCGAATCGGCTGAAAAGAGCCGTGCAGAATCACAAAAGATTCTTGAAGAACAGCGTAACCTTTTGAATGAAGCGCGTAATAACGCTCAGGCGATTGTTGAAAATGCCCGTAAGCAAGGCGAAACTCAACGTACAGAAATCATCACAGCTGCTCGTTCAGAAGTGGGTCGTATGAAAGAAGAAGCAACTCTTGAAATTGCATCTGAAAAAGACAAAGCGATCGCGGCAGTTCGCGGAGAATTTGTATCTCTTTCTATCCTTGCAGCATCTAAAGTGCTCGGTAAAGAAATTTCCGAGGAAGATAATCGTGCATTGATTGAAGAAACGATTGCGAAGGCAGGCGAAGGGCGATGAGCCAATCGGTTGTAGCAAAACGCTATGCACAAGCATTGTTTGAACTAGCACAAACAAACGGACAAACTGGCGCAATTCAAGAAGATCTTCTTGAATTGAAAAAAGTTTTCCAAACAAATCCAGAGCTCGGTCAATTACTTCAATCACCGAGATTAAAATCAGCAAAAAAGAAAGAGCTTATGGCAGATTCATTCAAAGGCGCGAATCAGCTCATTTTGAATACTTTGTTCCTAATGCTCGATAAAAAACGCATAGACGAGGTTGTAAACCTTGTTAACGAGTTTATCTCTTATGCGAATGATGCAGCAGGCATCGCTGACGCGAAAGTGTATTCTACACGTCTGCTTACAGTTGATGAAAGCCAAGCTATCTCTACTGCATTCGCCAAAAAGATTGGTAAAACAGCATTGCGAATTGAAAACATCATCGATCCGAGCTTACTTGGAGGCATCCGTCTTCAAATTGGTAACATTATCTACGACAGCAGCGTAAGCGCGAAGCTTGAGCGACTGGAACGGGATCTTATCGGTTCATAAATCTGAAATTTGAGGGGTGACATGCATGAGCATCAAAGCTGAGGAAATCAGTGTTCTCATAAAACAGCAGATTGAAAATTATCAATCTGAGATGAAAGTGAGCGAAGTCGGTACGGTTATCGCAATTGGTGACGGTATCGCACGTGCTCATGGCCTCGACAACGTCATGGCTGGGGAACTTTTAGAGTTCTCAACTGGCGTCATGGGTCTGGCTCAAAACTTGGAAGCGAACAACGTTGGTATCGTTATCCTAGGGCCTTACACAGACATCAAAGAAGGCGATGAAGTACGTCGAACAGGCCGTATTATGGAAGTTCCAGTTGGAAAAGAATTAATCGGACGCGTTGTAAATCCACTTGGGCAACCAGTTGATGGATTAGGTCCGATCAATACGACAAAAACACGTCCAATCGAAAGCCCAGCACAAGGGGTTATGGCGCGTAAATCCGTTCATGAACCACTGCAAACGGGTATTAAAGCGATTGATGCACTTGTACCAATCGGCCGCGGACAGCGTGAATTGATCATCGGTGACCGTCAAACAGGTAAAACGACAGTTGCAATCGATACAATTCTGAACCAAGCTGACCAAGATATGATTTGTATTTATGTAGCAATTGGACAAAAGGAATCAACAGTTCGTGGTGTTGTTGAAACACTTCGTAAAAACGGCGCACTTGATTACACAATCGTTGTTACGGCGTCTGCTTCACAACCATCACCATTACTATACCTTGCACCATACACAGGAATAACAATGGCTGAAGAATTCATGTTCGATGGTAAGCACGTTCTAATCGTTTATGATGATCTATCTAAACAAGCAGCGGCATACCGTGAACTTTCTTTACTACTTCGTCGTCCTCCAGGCCGTGAAGCTTATCCTGGTGATGTTTTCTATCTTCACTCTCGTTTACTTGAACGCGCAGCGAAGTTGAATGACACACTTGGTGCAGGTTCTATCACGGCATTACCATTCGTTGAAACACAAGCTGGAGATATCTCTGCTTATATTCCAACGAACGTAATTTCTATCACTGATGGACAAATTTTCCTTCAATCTGACCTATTCTTCTCGGGTGTACGTCCAGCGATTAACGCCGGTCTTTCAGTTTCCCGTGTTGGTGGATCAGCGCAAATCAAAGCAATGAAAAAAGTTGCGGGTACACTACGTCTTGACCTTGCGGCATACCGTGAGCTTGAAGCGTTCTCACAATTCGGATCAAACCTTGATTCTGCAACTCAAGCGAAACTGGATCGCGGAGCGCGTACAGTTGAAATCTTGAAGCAAGACTTGAATAAACCGTTTAAAGTTGAGCAACAAGTTATGGTTCTTTACGCATTGACACGTGGATTCCTTGACGATATCGCTGTCAAAGATATTCTTCGTTTCGAAAGCGAACTTTTAAGCTGGCTTGAAACTAACCACACTGACGTTTTAGATCATATTCGTACGACGAAAGACCTTCCAGCTGATGAATTGATGGCAACAGCACTCAACGCATTCAAGAAGATTTTCGCACGTTCTGAATAATTCTAGTTGGAATCAAATTTGACGTTCTTCGTCAAAGTGACCAAAAAAAACAAAAGGTGGTGAGAATTGCCAATGGCATCTTTACGCGACATAGAAAACCGTATTAAATCGACGAAAAAGACAAGTCAGATTACGAAAGCAATGCAAATGGTCTCTGCTTCTAAATTAAGCCGTGCCGAGCTGAATGCGAAAGCGTTCATCCCATACATGGAAAAAATTCAAGAAGTTGTAGGTTCAATCGCAGCTGGAACAAGTGACTTGAGTCACCCGATGATGATATCTAGACCTGTTAAAAAGACAGGTTATATCGTGATTACATCTGACCGTGGACTTGTAGGGGGTTACAATGCTAACATCCTACGTATCGCAAAACGTGCGATTGAAACACGCCACACTTCGAAAGAAGAAGTGAGCATCATTTCAATCGGACAAAAAGGCCACGACTATTTCGAAAGACTAGGTTTCAACATAGCTGAAAGTAAGATCGGTCTATCTGACCATCCTTCTTTCGACGAAATAAAAGATATCGCGAAGCGTGCTGTTGGCATGTTCACAGAAGGCGAGTATGACGAAGTGTACTTGTATTACAACCACTTCGTTTCCGCCATCGCAAGTGAAGTGACGGAAAAGAAATTGCTTCCGCTCACTGACATCACATCGACTGCCGCTACTACTTCATATGAGTTTGAGCCTTCTGGCGAAGCAATTCTTGAAGTGCTTCTGCCGCAATACGCGGAAAGCCTTATTTATGGAGCTGTAATTGACGGAAAAGCGAGTGAACATGCTTCCAGTATGACAGCGATGAAAACTGCTACTGATAATGCAGCTGATTTGATAGATTCTTTAACACTTTCATTCAACCGTGCACGACAAGCTGCGATCACGCAACAAATTACGGAGATCGTTGGCGGCGTCGCAGCTCTTGAATAAGAGTGGGCACTGTACGGCAAAGAGTAAGACAGGAGGGAAAAAGTATGAATAAAGGACATGTTCTTCAAGTAATGGGTCCGGTTGTTGACGTTAAGTTTGAAGACGGACAACTTCCATCTATTTATAACGCATTGAAGGTCCAAATTGAACGTCCAAACGCTGAGCCTGAAACGTTGACACTTGAAGTCGCGCTACACCTCGGGGATGATTCTGTACGTACTATTGCGATGTCTTCAACAGATGGTCTACAACGTGGTACTGTAGTTGATGATATGGGTTCTTCGATTACTGTCCCAGTTGGTGACATTACACTAGGACGCGTATTTAACGTACTTGGAGAGATTATTGACCTTGGTGAGGAAATCCCGGCTTCAGAACGCCGCGACCCGATTCACCGTTTAGCTCCAGTATTCGAAGAACTTTCAACTGAAGTTGAAATTCTTGAAACAGGTATTAAAGTTGTTGACATGCTTGCTCCATACATTAAAGGCGGTAAAATCGGCCTCTTCGGTGGTGCTGGTGTAGGTAAAACAGTTCTTATACAAGAATTGATCAATAACATCGCTCAAGAACACGGTGGTATTTCCGTATTCGCAGGCGTTGGAGAACGTACTCGTGAAGGTAATGACTTGTTCTACGAAATGACAGATTCCGGCGTTATTAAGAAAACGGCAATGGTATTCGGTCAAATGAATGAGCCACCTGGTGCACGTATGCGTGTTGCATTAACTGGTCTTACAATGGCAGAACATTTCCGTGACGTACAAGGCGCGAACGTGCTTCTGTTCATCGATAATATTTTCCGCTTCACACAAGCGGGTTCTGAAGTTTCAGCACTACTTGGCCGTATGCCATCAGCAGTTGGTTACCAACCGACACTGGCAACGGAAATGGGTATGCTTCAAGAACGTATTACATCGACAAACTTAGGTTCTGTTACGTCTATCCAAGCAATTTATGTACCAGCGGATGACTATACTGACCCGGCTCCTGCTACGACGTTTGCTCACCTTGACGCAACGACGAACCTTGAGCGTAAACTTTCTGAAATGGGTATTTACCCTGCGGTTGACCCACTTGCTTCGACTTCACGTGCATTAAGCCCGGAAATCGTTGGCGAAGAGCATTACAACATTGCACGTCAAGTTCAACAAACGCTTCAGCGTTACCGTGAACTTCAAGATATCATCGCAATACTAGGTATGGATGAACTTGGAGAAGAAGATAAGCAGTTAGTTGGACGCGCACGTCGTGTTCAAAACTTCCTGTCACAAAACTTCCACGTTGCTGAGCAGTTTACAGGACAAAAAGGATCTTACGTACAGGTTTCCGAAACAATTAAAGGCTTCAGCGAAATTCTTGCAGGTAAGTACGATCACCTTCCAGAAGACGCATTCCGACTTGTTGGAACGATTGAAGACGTAATTGCTAAAGCTAAAGGTATGGGTGTTGAAGTTTAATTCAATTCAGCAGGATTCTAACCCCTTCTGAATTGAATTATAGCCTCAGGCGGATGTCACAGATTTTTATTGGGCTTACTCGATAAAAAACTGGGTGTAAATACACCGAGGCGTACTTGATTAGAAGGGACCAGGAGGGAAAAAAATGAAGACAATTAAAGTCAATATCGTCACTCCCGACGGCCCTGTTGTTGAAACTGAAGCGAACATGATCATCGCAGTTACCGAAACAGGTGAAATCGGGATCCTTCCCGGCCACATCGCGATGGTCGCACCGCTTCAAATCGGTGGGCTTCGCCTGCAGAAGGATGATTCGACGGAACAAATTGCCGTTCATGGCGGTTTCATCGAAGTCCGTCCGGATGTTGTCACTGTTTTAGCACAAAGTGCAGAACTGGCTTCTTCTATTGATATCGACCGTGCTAAAAAAGCGGCGAAACTAGCAGAAGAGACACTTCAGGCAAAAAAAGAAGGCAGAGAACACGAATTAGCGGCACTGGATTTAGAACGTGCCCTCAATCGTATCAATGTCTACGAAACAAGAAAAAAATGAGTTGTTGATGTGGGCGGACAGGGGAAAAAATTCTTCTGTTCGCCTTTTCAATGTAGTCATACCAAATCTTCAATTCTAGCTTAATGAACAAGGGAGGGCTTCAAATGGGCGACATAATTGCATTTCAACCACTTTTGGCCATCGTATCGCATACTTTTTTTATAGCCATCTCATTTTATGCACTACAGGCAATCATGCCAGAAAAAATTATTAAAAAGAACCGTGTCTTCCAAGCACAATTATTGTTCATTTTACTCAGTATTTTAATGGGTTGGGCAGTATCGAATTTCTTTTTAGAGCTATCCTATTGGTCAGGAAGACTTCCATTTATGTTTGGCTAAAGTTTCAATTTCGATTCAATATATGTACTTTTTATACGATGAGTTGATAAGATACATGTAGTCGCCGCGTATACGAAAAAGCCGTAGATGTCTCCGTAAGAATACTACTATGACTTGATAAAGAAATTCGTATTCGGGGCGATGACATGAAATTCATCACTTTGTGTTAATGTAAGGTTTGTTATTACTTAATACGGGGAACTTAAGTGACAAGCGGAGAGCTATTATGACACAAAACGGCAAAAGTGCACATAGTATAAACTACTTGGCGCTTAGACCGAAAAATAGACCAGACGTTACTTGTTTAATAAGCAAGGGCACTGTAGAATAGTATATGTTTTGATGATGAATTTTTTGCGAAAATAATATATAACTACAACATGTTTGGCTACAACTTAGGAGTCGGAGGGACTTGTTTTGGATAAAATAATTATCAACGGTGGACGTGTACTTAAAGGAAACGTTCGAGTCGAGGGCGCTAAAAACGCAGTATTACCGATACTTGCGGCTGCACTTCTTGCATCAGAGGGTGTAAACGTAATACGTGACGTCCCAAATCTATCAGACGTTGGGACAATAAATCAAGTACTGAAAAGTTTAAATGCGAATGTGGATTATACACCTGAATTAAATGAAGTCATTATTGATTCTTCGGGTACGCTTTCAAGTGAAGCACAGTTCGAATATGTACGGAAAATGCGTGCATCTATTCTTGTCATGGGCCCACTACTTGCGCGTAATGGCTTTGCACGCGTTGCAATGCCTGGTGGTTGTGCAATTGGATCTCGACCAATTGACCAACATTTAAAAGGCTTTGAAGCGATGGGAGCAGAAATTACATTTGGCCACGGGCACGTTGAAGCGAAAGCGGAAAACGGTTTGAAAGGCGCTAAAATTTATCTCGATTTCCCAAGTGTCGGTGCAACTGAAAATATCATGACTGCAGCGGCATTGGCTAAAGGAACGACAATCATTGAAAACGCGGCGAAGGAACCTGAAATTGTAGACCTTGCCAACTTTATTAATGAAATGGGCGGTAAAGTTGTTGGAGCTGGTACGGATAATATCCGAATCGAAGGCGTCAATAAATTACATGGCACAATTCATCATATTATACCTGATCGTATCGAAACAGGTACATTCATGGTAGCAGCTGCAATTACAGGTGGCGATGTCATCATTGAAAATGCCGTACCTGAGCATAATGCTGCACTTATTTCGAAAATGGGCGAAATGGGCGTCGTAATTACGGAATTAGATGAAGGAGTTCGCGTTACTGCACAACTGCCTTTGAAATCCGTAGATTTGAAAACAATGCCACATCCAGGTTTCCCAACAGATATGCAGTCCCAAATGATGGCGCTTATGCTAACGTCGACGGGTACTGGTATCATAACTGAAACAGTTTTTGAAAATCGTTTCATGCACGTTGAAGAATTCCGCCGCATGAATGCTTCTATTAAAATCGAAGGCAGATCGGTTATTATTACAGGACCATCTGAACTTCAAGGCGCTGAAGTGGCGGCTACGGATCTTCGTGCAGCTGCAGCCCTTATTCTTGGAGGACTTGTAGCAGAAGGCGTTACTCGTGTTACTGAACTGGAGCATCTTGACCGCGGATATGTGAATTTCCATGGTAAACTTGCTGCACTTGGAGCGGATATCGTCCGTGTTTCACCGGAAATGCAAACGGAAAAATCAGCTCAACTCGTTTAATCTAATTCAATACGTATTTGGAAAAGGCTGTAGAGCATTGACTGCGGCCTTTTTCGCATTTCATTTTATGTAATTATACGGGCAGGATGTTCTGCACGTATACTGCCTACGTTTGTAATGGTACTCTGCACTTTCGCTCACATCTAGACTACGCTCGAGGCATAAGTCAACCCAGCTAGAAAGGATTGAACTGCATCCTTCCCGGACAAAGAACGTCGCTTGGGTCTGCAGGATGCAGGCATTGCGACACGACGTCGCGAACTTAGACTGCCTTCCTTTACCCATCTTATGCTTGTCGCATCTAGACGGAGTCCTGCACTTTCGCTAGTATGCCCAAAAAAGCAGGAATAAAACCCAATATGATTCATATAATTAATCATGGACAAACTACTAACAGCGTTATTCATTATACTTCTATTTTTCATCCCTCTATTATTGAGGCAGACGCCCGAAAAAGTCACTGAGCCCGGAGAACAGAAAGTGGAACTTTGCCCTGTAGACATCATGATTGCCGGTGCGGACAAGCCAATCTCGCTTGAGGAATATGTAGTGGGGGTCGTCGCAGCTGAAATGCCTGCAACGTTCCAGGAAGAGGCGCTAAAAGCTCAAGCGATTGCGGCCCGTACATATGCACTCCAGACAACAGATAACGGCAAAAAGGCAATTGCTCCTGACGTTTCCGCACAAGTTTATTCGTCAGAGGAGAAACGGAAAGAGCGATGGGGAAAAGAATTTAAGCGCAATGAAAAGAAAGTGCGTGCAGCGGTGGAAGCGACTGCGGGAGATACCATTGTTTATCAAGACAAAATGATATCGGCAATGTTTTTTTCCACATCTAATGGGAAGACTGAGACAGCACAAAACTTTAGCGGCAATGATATTCCCTATCTACAAAGTGTGGAAAGTCCCGGGGAGGGGGACGTTGAGGCAAAGGTAGAACGAACAGCCGAAATACCGCTTGCTAAATGGAATAAAACAATCGGGGGCAAGTGGAATGCCGATAGTTTCAGGTCGTTACAACTTGTACGCAATCCAACGGGCCGTGTCCAAAAAGTCGTAACTTCTGAATTCCAAGCGAGTGGTAGGGAAGTGCGTGAATTATTGGGACTAGCATCAACGGACTTTGATATCGCATTTGATGTGACAAATAAAATAGTGCATGTAACAACGACAGGATATGGCCACGGCGTTGGGATGAGTCAATATGGAGCAGAAGCATATGCTCAGAAAGGATGGGCAGCCGAGAAAATTCTTTTACACTATTACACAGGCACGCAAATAAAAAAATTCACATTACTTGATTCCCAATGTTTAAAAACTCCTTCACTTGCAAATAATAGCGAGTGAGGTGATGACAATGCGAGAAGAAAAACCGAAAGCCCCTTCTCAGAAGAACAAAAGTGCAAAGACAAAAAGCTGGTTTTGGCCTGTAGTCTATTCGGGTATCGCAATCGTCTTCGTCGGCATGATCTGGGGTTATAATGCATTCATGAAAGATGATGCCCCAGGATTTGCGGACGTTGCAGGGAAGGACCCTAAAGACGGATTGACGGTCGAGACGAACGCTGTAAAGGAAATGCCTAAATATCCATTTCCTGAAGCGCTCATTGATGATGTGGCCATTCTGCAAGATTATTATGATGTAGATGCAGAGGAAGCCATGCGTGAAAGTGCTATGCTCGTATTCGATCAGCAATATGTGATGAACACTGGCGTAACCATTTCAGTACAAGGCAAGCCATTCGAAGTCGTCGCTTCACTAAGCGGCACCGTGGAGGATGTCGTGCTAGACCCATTTAAAGGTGATGAAATCATACTTTCTCATGCAGATGGGTTGAAAACAATCTATCGATCCGTCTCAGGTATTCTCGTTAAAAAAGGTGAAGAGGTGGATCAGGGCCAAGCGCTCGGCACCGCTGCAGAAAACGATTGGAATAGTACAGTCGGTATTCACATTAATTTCGAAGTCCAAAAAGATGGAGTAGTCGTCAATCCGCGCTCATATCTTGCATTTTAAAACAGCACGTTCCCAGCCATTCCCGAATCAATCCGGAGTGGCTTTTTTTTTGATGAAATCAGACATAACTAGCGCTGAAGCGGTCATATCCCACGCCGCCCGATCATAACCGTCGCCGAATCGATCATATCCCGCGCTTGCCGATCATAACCGTCGGCGAATCGATTATATCCCGCGCCACCCGATCATAACCGTCGGCGAATCGATCATATCTCACGCTTGCCGATCATAACCGTCGGCGAATCGATGATATCCCGCGCTTGCCGATCATAACCGTCGGCGAATCGATGATATCCCGCGCTTGCCGATCATAACCGTCGGCGAATCGATCATATCCCACGCTACCCGATCATAACCGCCGTGGAATCGATCATATCCCGCGCTACCCGATCATAACCGTCGGCGAATCGATTATATCCCGCGCCACCCGATCATAACCGTCGGCGAATCGATCATATCTCACGCTGTCCGATCATAACCACCGCCGAATCGATCATATCTCACGCTGTCCGATCATAACCGTGGCCGAATCGATCATATCCCACGCGACCCGATCATATCCGCCGCCGCATCGATCATATCCCACGCCGCCCGATCATAACCGTCGCCGAATCGATCATATCCCACGCTACCCGATCATAACCGCCGTGGAATCGATCATATCCCACGCGACCCGATCATATCTCACGCTTGCCGATCATAACCGTCGGCGAATCGATCATATCCCACGCTACCCGATCATAACCACCGCCGAATCGATCATATCTCACACTTGCCGATCATAACCGTCGGCGAATCGATCATATCCCGCGCTTGCCGATCATAACCGTGGCCGAATCGATCATATCCCACGCGACCCGATCATAACCGCCGTGGAATCGATCATATCTCACGCTACCCGATCATATCCCACGCCACCCGATAATATCCGCACGCCAACTAATCTACTACCCCTCAACGACCGCCCGCATATCAAGCCCATTAATTGCATAAGATAAAGGAAGAATCGGACCTGACACGAAAGGAAGAGGGCGTGCACGAGCAAATACGGAGGCGATGCGTGCGCCTCGGAAAAATGTTGCTGGAAACTGGACTTACCGTACGGGCGTTAGCAAAAGCGACAGGCTATTCGAAAAGCACGGTCCACAAAGATTTGACGGAACGTTTGCCTAACGTCGATGTGGCACTGTCTGAAGAAGTCGCAAAAATACTTGCCTATCATAAGTCTGTCAGACATTTACGGGGCGGCGAGGCGACGAGAGTTAAATGGATGAACGAAACGAAAAAAGTAGGAAGCAGTTAGGATGAAAGGCGGATCGCAGACTCATTGCGATCCGCCTTTCCTATTGTCTAGGCTCCTGCCGCTAAACTCTCTCGTGATATGTCTTTCGCGTCTGAACGGCGCCTTCCACTTTTCGATTGTCTAGACTTCAGCGCCTAGCTCCTCGGGTCACTTCAGACTTTAAGATAAAGGCAAAGACCGCTTTTTTCTTAAAGCCTTTCAGTGCCTGTCGGAGCTGATCAGGCGCTTCCACTTTTCCTTTAATCTTTCAATCAAATAGTACTAAAGTATATTCATTGCCAGTTAACTATGGTAAAATTGTTAGTTAGAAGCGTATACATACACGGGAATATCCGATGATGCAGGTGGAAGGGGAAACAGAAACAATGTTTGCAAAAGATATTGGAATTGACCTCGGTACGGCCAACGTCTTAATACACGTTAAAGGAAAAGGGATTGTTCTAAACGAACCCTCAGTCGTGGCAATTGATAAAAACACGAATAAAGTACTGGCAGTCGGAGAAGAAGCAAGACAAATGGTTGGTAGGACGCCTGCCAATATTATTGCGATTAGACCTATGAAAGACGGGGTTATCGCTGATTTTGATGTAACTGAAGCTATGCTTAGCCACTTCATTAATAAATTGGACGTTAAAGGATTTTTATCAAAACCTAGAATTCTTATCTGTTGTCCTACAAACATTACGAGTGTTGAACAGAAAGCCATTCGGCAAGCCGCTGAAAAATCGGGCGGTAAGAAAATTTATCTTGAAGAAGAACCAAAAGTTGCAGCAATTGGAGCTGGAATGGATATTTTCCAACCGAGCGGCAACATGGTTGTCGATATTGGTGGAGGTACAACGGATGTCGCTGTTTTATCAATGGGAGATATCGTTACATCACGCTCGATCACTGTAGCTGGAGATACTTTTGACAACGATATTACACAATATATTAAACACCATTATAAGTTGCTTATCGGAGAACGAACTGCAGAAAATATCAAATTCAATGTTGGTACGGTTTTCCCAGGCAGTCGAAAAGAACAGATAGACATAAGAGGACGTGACATGGTTTCGGGACTTCCCCGCACTGTGACAATCCATTCAGATGAAATCGCTGTAGCACTAAAAGAATCAATCTATATGATTGTCCATGCAGCGAAAAATGTCTTGGAAAAAACACCACCTGAATTGTCTGCTGACATTATCGATCGTGGCGTATTTCTTACTGGGGGCGGTGCGTTATTGCACGGCATCGACCAATTACTCGCTGATGAATTGAAAGTACCTGTATTCATTTCAGATAATCCGCTCGATTGCGTTGCAATTGGGACAGGCATTTTATTGGAGAATATGGATAAAATCTCTAACCGTTAGAAATTGTTAACAACTCTAATTTTGAAGTAAGAGGAGGTGGACATATGTTCCGTGGATTTTACACAGTTGGATCAGGGATGATTGCACAGCAACGCAGAACAGAAATGCTGGCGAATAATATGGCGAATGCCAACACGCCAGGCTTCAAGGCGGAGCAATCGGTGATTCGCTCGTTTCCTGAAATGTATATGTCGAGTATTAACACGGCAAAAATCCCAACAGAAAATGGCTTTCAAATGAAGGGCTTATCTCCGGTAGGTTCAGTTTCAACGGGTGTTTACATGCAGGAGACGTTGCCATTATTCACGCAGGGACAATTGCGCGAAACTGAGCTGACGACCGATATCGCTCTGATTGACGGTCGCTTACCGATTGATGCAGAAACAGGAACTCAGGGTGCCATCTTCTTCAGACTTGAAAATGAAGGTGGAAGTGAGCAATATACAAAGAACGGTAGTTTCACACTTGATCCAAGCGGGTTTTTGACAAGTGCAGGTGGCGCCTATGTTCTTGATAATAACGGGCAACGGATTGCCTTGCAAAACGATGATTTTCGTGTAACGGATGAAGGCATAATTATGGACGGCGACACGGCTGTCGCAACACTTGGTATTTCATTTGCACAGCGCCCAGACATGCTTCTGAAACAAGGAAATGGCATGTTCGTAACAGAAGGCGGCGAAAACCTTGCAGCCGCAAACGGCACGGCAGGCGTCACCTATTCGATGCAGCAAGGTTATCTCGAAGGTTCCAATGTTGATGCAGCACGAACGATGACGGACATGCTTACTGCATACCGTGCATTCGAGGCCAATCAAAAAATTCTTCAAGCCTATGACCGCAGCATGGAAAAGGCAGTAACGGAAGTGGGACGTGTCAACTAATGACACGCGATTTGAAAGGGAGCGGGATGCATGATACGCACAATGACGACAGCAACAAATACGTTGAGTCAATTGCAAAGTCAAATGGATATAATCGGAAATAACCTTGCGAACATTTCAACGAATGGTTATAAAGCAAGCGATGCTAAATTCCAAGAGATGTTATACCAACAATTCAACAATGACAAAGCAGATACTGCGCCGCGTCAATCACCTACCGGCATCCGCTACGGATCAGGTGCTGTACTTGGTCAATCACAGATGAACTGGAAAGCGGGTTCATTGCAAATGACGGGCCGCGAACTCGACTTTGCACTGACTACACCAAAACAGTATTTCAATGTCCTAATGCCTGACGGAGGCGGGGAACAAACTGTCTATACACGTCAAGGGAATTTTTACGTTTCTCCAGTTGCTAATGGACAAGTGATGCTTGTAAATGGTGACGGATATCCGGTTGCAAACAGTGCGGGATTGCCAATTACGTTTTCCGATAATGTTACAAATTATACAGTTAACCCAGGTGGAAATTTGCAACTGACAAATGCAGACGAGACGACGCAAACAATCGAGCTGGCCGTGACAGTGATGGAACGTCCAAATTTAATGCAGCGTTTATCAGGAACGAATTTCGCGTTGCCTGAAAATTTGGCGGATCTTGGTGTCACACAACAGCAAGTTCTAACTGAATTACAAGGTGCAGCGCGAAACGTAATTGGATTGGAAGGTCAGGCACTCGAAGCATCGAACGTTAACTCTCAGAAAGAGATGACGGATCTCATTAGTGTGCAACGTAATTATCAATTTAATGCGCGGGCAGTGACGCTTGCAGATCAAATGCTCGGTCTGATTAACGGCATCCGATAAGTTCTTGATAAAAATAGTATCGTTCGGCTCTGAAGTGTATGAGACAGACGAAAAGGGTAGTCTACCTGCATCCGGTAGCTATCTGATGACCGGACAATTAGGGAGTACTGAATATGACAGATGAAAAAAGAAACAACTTGAATTCGAATGATTCAAGGAAAAAGGAGAGTGCACCGCCTTTAATTCGGTCTACTCGTAAAGAACGCGGAAGACAAAATAAGCCGGTGGAGGAAACTCCACCGAAAAAGCAATTTTGGGTCCAAATTCGCATCCTTCCAATTTGGCTTCGTGTGATACTTGTTCTCTTGCTTCTAGCCGGTGCAGCCTATCTTGGTGCCTTGGTAGGATACAGCAGTATCGGTGATGGGGATTCGAGTGATGTCTTTAAGAAAGAAACTTGGATTCACATTATGGATATCATTAATGGGAAAGAGTCGTAAAAGACTCTTTCGTTTTGAATAGAAAAGTACTGAAATGTCAGGAGGATGACTATGCTAACAGCAGAACAGATACAAGCGATTTTGCCGCATCGTTACCCGTTTCTTATGGTAGACCGGATTCTTGAGGTCGAAGAAGGAAAACGAGCAGTAGGCATAAAAAATGTGACAATCAATGAAGATTTCTTCAATGGACATTTCCCAGGTTATCCGGTTATGCCAGGCGTTCTTATTGTGGAAGCGCTCGCACAAGTTGGTGCCGTCGCTTTATTGCAAAAAGAAGAAAATAAAGGACGTCTTGCCTTTTTTGCCGGGATTGACAATTGTCGCTTCAAACGGCAAGTAACGCCAGGTGATACGTTAAAACTCGAAGTGGAAATCACACGACTTCGCGGTACGATTGGTAAAGGTAAAGCAATCGCAACGGTTAACGGAGAAATCGCATGCGAAACAGAAATTACGTTTGCATTAGGTCCTATAGTTTCAAAAAATGGGAACTAAATTTGCGAACACCTTGAAATTTGGTTACAATGGTCATTACGGTGCGGTTACAATGCACTTCTAAAGTGGGAGGTAACAAATCAGTATGTTTAAAGATCTTTCTCCAAATTTAAAAAGTAGCATTACTAGGTCCATCACACAGACATTCGAACAATACATGAGCGATATCGAGTGGTCCGGTGAAAAATTCAGTATCGATGATTATATCGCCAGCTGGCGTGAATATATTACCGTAAAAGCACTCTGGTATTCAAAAATTCCAGAAGAAATGAAAATTGATCCGGAATTCCATGAAGACCTCGCGCAGCGTATCAATGAAATCATCGCCCGCATCCTCAGTGAGCCGCCATCTGAAGAACAGATTGTGGAGATCCAAAGCATGCAGGAAGAGCTTGATACTCATTACGAGTATCACTGTAAAGCCGAAGCGGTATACATTGACACATTGCTAAAAAAATATTTAGAAGCTTAAAAAAGAAACATGGATAGTTCCCTCATTTCGGGCAAAGCTACGAAGTATCATACAGGTTTGTGTGATAGACGGCTTGTGGAGAGGAGGGAATCTTTTCATGTTCAAAAAAGCGATACCACTTGTTCTTATGTCGGGACTAGTCCTTACAGCTTGTGCAAACAACGATGCAGTTCCGAATAACAATGAAACTCCAATGGAAAAAGTGGAGGATCGAACGAAGGACATAACACCCGAAGTGAACGATGAGCAAACAGGACCGAATATGGATGGTCTCGAGAACGAGAACGGCACCGGTGTGGATAACGGAGTCATTAATAACAACAATGGAGTACGAAACGATGTCATCGAAAATGATAACAACGCGACTCCGAATGAAGGCGTTATTAATGATGGAGAAACGAACACGAATACACCAACTGGTACAACTAGCGACAAAAATCTAGATCGGAACAAAACGAATGGAAACAATCGTTAACCGCAAGCCGTGCGGGAACCGCCTCGTAACACTAGAGGCGGTTTTTTTATGCAAAAGCGCAGGGCGCCGCCCAGACGCGACAGGCATAAGGCAGGTAAAAGGAAGGCAGTCTAAGTTCGCGACGTCGTGTCGCAACGACTGCATGACCTGCATCCCACAGGCCCAAGCGGCGTCTTTTGCCGCACAGTCGGGCTGCCTTATGACCCGAGCGTTTGGCGCCCGGAGTCTAGCCGTATACAAAAGTGGAAGCGTCTGTTCAGCCCCGACAGGCACTGAAAGACTTGATGAAAAAGGCGTTCTTTGCCTTTATCTTCAAGTCCGAATATAAAGGAAGGCAGTCTAAAATCGCGACGTCCTGTCGCAACGACTGCATGACCCACTTCGTGTGGTTCCAGGGGCTAGGCGCTGAAGTCTAGCCGTATACAAAAGCGCAGTGTGTCTTACAGTTTTTCTCAACAAAAAAACTGCCCGTATTCCAGGCAGCACGAAGTCATTCATTCTCTTTTTCTTGATCCTTTTTTAAACGTGGTCGAGAGCGCATATCGGATTCGAACCGCTGTAGCAATTCGGCGCCGCCCATTCCCTCACCAATCAATTCTTCCAGCAACTGTTCTGCATACTGTGCACGTGCTCGTTTCAAGCGGCCTTTCATTAACACAGAGACATTATCCCCAATCAACTTAACCCCTTTGACAGCAACGCGAAAAGCAGCTGGTTCATTTTCAGGATAAGAAATAACGACTTTCACTTCAAGTAATTCTTCATCAGCCATCCACTTTTCAAAAATGGGTTGATGTTCCTTATCAATGAACATCTCCAATATCCACATACGGTGACTGTTCTCCTGATTGATTATAATTCCGTCTATGAGAGGGAAATCCAGCATACGCTCTTCGTGTAATATTCCGACAGACAACATTTTGAATGTTTTCATCGGTATCCACCTCAATCTTTTTCCTTTTATTATACCATAGGCACAAATTTCATCGACAAACTTAAAACATGGCAAACTTAAATTATTGACGAATCGGATAAATTCAAGTCTGGCATAAGGTTATGCCGTTTATGTAGATAAATGTAACTTCGTAGTTAAGCAAATAGGGTTTTTATAGCGAATAATAGACTGAAAATTGGGATATCGTGTATTGCACAAATTAGACTAAACCAAGTAAGATGAAATTAATAAACGAGAGAGGAGGAAATCGATTGAATCAAGTTGCACTGGTTGGACGTATTACAAAAGATCCAATTCTGAGAAGAGTATCAGAAGGAAGGGTACAATCAAGTTTTGTACTTGCTGTGAACCGCAATTTTAAAAACCAAAAAGGAGAAGTGGAGACAGATTTCGTACTTTGTACGCTGTGGGGAAAGGCGGCGGAGAATACTGCTAAACATTGCGGTAAAGGATCTCTAATCGGGGTAGGCGGGCGCATTCAGTCTAGGTCCTACGAACGCGAAGACAAGAGTAGAGTCTATGTAACAGAGGTGATTGCTGAGGATATCCGGTTCATTTTAACGAAAAAACGCACCAATGACAACTTGTATAGTGAACAGGTAGGTAGAATGACACTTCCGACGGAGGAGAAAAGTGATGCTGAGCATTTCAATCTCCCCAGCCGTGAAACAGAAGGATTACCGATTTTTTGACCAGGCACAATGATACATAAAAAGCCGGGGAATGGTCGTGAAAAGGAGGGGATAGACTAGCCGGACGACAAACCGGGGCGGTACCGACAACTGAAAATGGATAGGTAGTAAGCAAAGCTCTTGTTAGTGGAACGCAGCCCAAGAGGAAGGTAGTCTAAAGTCGCCGCGTATTGCGACAACGACTGCATGATCAGCATCCTGCTGGTCTTGACAACTAAGGGGGATGGGGTTCAATCCGCCTAGGCTGAATGACCTGTATTCTGTAGGCGCTAATAGGCTATATGTGAGGAAAAGAAATAACCGTACATGTCAACAGAAGGGGTTCTGCCCATGTTCGGTCAGAGTGAGAGTAAAGTATCGCGAACAGATGCTCAGTGGCGTCTGTTCGCGGTAAATAAGGGAATGTAACGCTAATATCCGATGGGGTCGGATATCTTACGTCGAAAAACGCTAATGGGGATCCCGAGGACGGAGGCTGTTTCCGTCAATGGGATCCACACAAGCGGATTATGAAGAGAAAGGAGTGTGGAACATGACTACAATTAAAAAGGACATGAAACGGATGGAAATGCAAATTGAACAATTAATCAGCATTGTAGCCAATCAGAACAATCGCCTGAATCGAATTGAAGACCTAGAAAGGAAGAAAAAATTCGGAACTGTACATATTATTCCACTTGCGGAACGTGTGTAAGAGGATTCGACAACGGTAAGTAAAAAGACCCCAGTGCCACTGGTGGCTCAGGAGTCTTCTTACATAGCATAATTTTAGTTGTCAAACGATAATAGATCGTCCAGTTCCGTTTCGGACAAATCAGACAGCCATTGACTTGATTGGATGAGATCCGCGGACAATGCAGCTTTCTCGACAAGCATCTTGTCGATTTTTTCTTCAATAGTTCCAATCGTCACAAACTTATGGACATGGACAAATTTTGTCTGGCCTATGCGATAAGCACGGTCGGTAGCTTGATTTTCGACGGCTGGATTCCACCATCTATCTGCATGCAATACGTGGTTTGCACCAGTCAAGTTCAGTCCAGTTCCACCAGCTTTTAACGATAAGATGAAAATAGGGAATTCGCCTTCTTGGAAAGCCTCGACAAGCCGGTCACGCTGACCTTTCGGCATACTGCCTGTCAAGAATGGTACATCGATTCCATGAAGTTCAGACAAGCATTGACGAATAAGTTGCCCCATGCCAATGTATTGCGTGAAGATAAGGCATTGTTCCTTATTAGCAGCGATTTCAGCTGCCATTGACACAATTAAGTCTAGCTTATTGGATCTAGATAGTAATTGTGTTGCTGGAGCGTGCGGTTCTTTCAAGAATAAGGCCGGATGGTTACAGAGCTGTTTTAATCGGCTAAGCATTTTTAAAATAAGGCCTTTCTTTTCAAAACCGGTAAGTGTCTGCAACTTGAATTTCGTTTCTTCAAGGAAACTTTCATATAAGGCAGCCTGTTCAGTCGTTAAAGGACAATATTCATTTTGCTCAAGTTTTTGTGGAAGATTCAGCTGTAAATCGGGATCACTCTTCGTTCTGCGTAGAAGGAACGGACGGATTTTTGCTCGTAGCTTCCGCTTATCCGCTTCAGAATCATCACGTTCAATCGGGATGATGAAGTTATCCGTGAACTTGCGGAAACTGCCGAAGTATCCTTTGTGAATAAAGTCAAAAATCGCCCACAGCTCTGATAAACGGTTCTCAATCGGTGTACCGGTTAGTGCGATATGATGCTTGCCGCGAAGTTTTCGGATGACACGGGACTGTTTTGTCTGCATGTTCTTTATGTTTTGTGCTTCATCCAGTGTAATGCTGGCAAATTCCGTTTCTGCTAGCATCTCGCCATCCTGTGAAGCAGTACCGTATGTTGTAAGAACGACGTCGGGCTTCAGTTGAGCCATTAGTTCTTTAAAGCTTTCGTCTTTTGCACGTAATGGGCCATAGTGTGTATGGACAGAAAGCTTTGGTGCAAACCGTTCAATCTCTTTCTGCCAGTTGCCGAGAACACTCGTCGGACAAACGATGAGTGACGGTGAATCTGTATCAGGTCTTGCATGGATATTCAGTAAATAGGTGATAAGCTGAACTGTCTTACCCAGTCCCATATCGTCGGCAAGACATGCACCAAAACTATTATCACGCATAAAGGTAAGCCAGTTATAGCCGTCTTCTTGGTATGGTCGAAGTTCAGCAAGTAAATCCTTTGAAATACCGGCTACTGGAAGCCCCTTTTTATCGGCTAGCATTTCCATATAGCCTCGAAGCGACTGGTGCATAGTGAAAGCAAAAAGTGGGTCATCGATATCTTCGTCCTCTTCAAGAGGAACAATCTCTTCCGGTACGTCTTGGAACAGCAGGTCTTTAACAGTCCACTCCCCAGCATCCGCACGATCCATTAAATCACGAATTTTTCTGAGCCAAAGGGGATCGATATGGAACCATTCATCACCAGAGCGGATGTATTCACGGTTTTCATCGACGAGCTTACGGAATGAATCCTGATCAATTGGATTACCAGCAAGAGAGAAATTCCAATCGAAAGATAGCACTTCGTCCAAGCCTGTAGCCGATTTATACGATTGTATGCCCGCGTTCGTTCGAATACGCAATTTTGATTCTGTCACCGATTTCAACCATGCAGGCAGGATGACAGGATAGCCGAACGATTGAAGTAGCGGAAGGTCTTCTTTAATGAATGTCCGTACTTCCGGATCAGACATCGGTGTGGACAAAAAGCTTCCGCTTGAAGCAAGCTCTACAGAGCCAAGGAATGATGTCATTTCGGATTGCTTTTTCACAACTTCATCTGCGAATGGTTTCCATTTAGCAGGAAGCGCATCAGCCGCAGGTGCATTCACTTTCCGGGCGGCAGGTGTCCAGTGCGCACCGCGTTCGCCGATAATAACCGTTTCAAGAAGCCATTCCGTATCTGTCTCGGCTTCTGGTTCAGTTAAGCGGAAGGCAACACTGATTGGGATTGTGGAAACGGATTCGCCCGGCCAGCCGTACATCCGTAAATGGGGTAGCAGGGAAGCTAGTAGATCGGGATTGATAGCAGATGCAGCAAGTTTGCTGCTGACTGCTTGGCTGATAACGGCCGCAGCCCCTTCTGATATGCCCGCTTTGCTACCGTCAAAACGAATAGTGTTACCGTCTACTTCTGCATAATTCCATAGATTAGGGTCGGTCCAGGCGCTAGTTGCCTCACGAATTGAAGAAAGCTGAGTATCGTCTGCATTCGTCAGTCCAACGAATGTAACATAGGGGTGCATAACAGAAAAAACTTGAAGCAGTTGGTCTGCTTGTAAATAAGCAACTTCATCATCCATATTTGCAAGAAGCCCGTAAAGTGCACGCTCATTGTTGAAGAATAGGAAGGAAACAAGATCATCTGGGGCGACTGGCAACCCTCTGCCATCTTCAGCGGCAATGGAATATAGTTCGTCTTCCATCAAACGGATGCTCAGACGAAAAAGGCGGTTCAATGTGAATGTTCCTGTCATAAGTTCAAATTCCCTTTCTCCATTTCTTCCATCAATGCGCGTAGTCTGCGGTTTTTTTCACGCACTGTATCGATATATTGATTCCAAAAGTCAGCTTTTCCGCTTTTCTTCGAACCAGTTTTCATTTGTTTAAACAATTTGACGGCGCGCCGATAACTGTGACGGTTCTTTTCTTTGATGAAACCCATAGCAAATGTATGGAGTAGGGGCAAGACGGCTGATGGATCCGAAGCCAGTGCGACCTTTAAGCCACCCGCTTCTGCGCCGTCATATGAAACCCCATATCTATGCATGAGAGCCGCCCATTCGCCGAACCGTTCACGTTCAACCAAAAAGTCAGCGTAAACATCGATGCCGGGTTCACCATATTGAGCAAACATGCTTTCACGTAATTCTTCCGAGAAATCTGCCGCTTCGAATAAACCATCGATGTCCCGCACGAAAGCAGGACGAGATGAAAGTGAAACAGAATCACTTACGTAATCGCCGATGAAGGGCAACAAAGCGTGCATAATTATAGATAGGGCCTTGGTTTCATCATTATTTTCCGCTAGTTTTGCAAGCGGTAGCCATGTAGCAACATTAGTAGCTGTTACATGTGTAACGAGTTTCGCTAACTCATCATGTTCTCCTTGAATCAAGTGGAAAAAGGCGATGAAAATTCGAGCTTCCTCTGATTCTTCATTCGTGAGAATCGTTAGTTCAGTGTCTCGGGCAGCTCGAAAAGGAAATAGTTGCTGCCAAAAAAGACGATAGACTTGGAATCGCTCATGGAAGAGCCCGGAATTTCCTAGGGCGAATGTTCGAACGAGACTTTTCACCCGTTCATGAAAAGCATCTGCTTCAAACAGTTTCGGTTTTGCACCGATTGCATTGACGCTATCATTCAGCTTTCCGAGCTGTTCCGTCAACCAGTTTTGCACATACCACTTCCCGTAGAAAAAGGAAGTTGGTTCACCGCCGAGATGGCCTTTTACATACGTCCATCCAGCATCCAGTACATGTAATCGATAATAAAGTTCAAAAAGAGGTTTCCATTCATATTCAAACGGAATAAGCGGAGTAGCTTTTTGATCAATTATAGAAGATTCGTGGATGAATACACCCGGATTTTCCGCAACTTCAATTGCACGAAGCGGCTGAGTTAAGCGTGTCAGGACGTCGATCCATGCATCTGGGGTACGTTCTGAAATGGACAGTGCCATCTGTTGTGATTCAGTTCTGCGCCATTCGTGTAGCCATTCGCTCAAAGAATTGTGTTGTGAATAAAGATGAAATACGACTGCAATTCGGTGCGAACACCAGCCAGCGTATCCGCATGTACAATTCGCATCTACTTTGTTGAAAGAAAGGCGCACGTTTTCTGAGTCTACGCCAAGGAGAGTAGCTATTACTGCGCCTTCAGATGGCGCATACCTATAGGAATTGGTGGCACCATTTCTGACAAGAGCCACAGCACGTCTGATTTCGAGTGCATTGCGTTCTATATCTGGCCGTAGGGCATGTTTAATTGTATTCATAAATTCATTTATTTCATTTTCGTGCAAGTAGGATACACGTTCGACAGTCATATTCATCGGACCACTCCCTAAGAAAAGCATTCCTTCTATTATACCGCTTTTCTCCAGTGAGCGGAAATGAAGTTATTCCATATCTTGTTCTTTTGTTTGTTTATCTATAAAAGTAAAGAGCATATTCGTTAAAAAGCCGAAGAAGGAGTGAGGAATTGGAGAAGATTGTTCTATACGTACCTGATTTGGAGTCTCAGTTTCATCATAATAAAGAGTTTCAAGAAAGTATTACTCCATTATCATGCACGATTTCGCCCATCATTAATCATATCATCTACGAATCTGTGGAACGTAAATTATATTTTCGCTCGGTGGCATTTGGAACGATGGAATTTCAGTTTGTGCTGCTCGACTTTAGGCGTAACAATATTGTGTTCGTGAGAAAGAGGGATTCTCCCGGAGATGTAAACTGTGGCGTATATGAATGGTTATCATCATTGAAATTTCAATTCGAGCCAAGAAAGATGTCATTTGTAATGGAAAGGCCAAACGATAATTATGTGTTGCGGCAACATATATAGATGAATAGCATACTATAATAATAAACTGTTCACAAACTAGCCACAGTTGTGATAAACTAATAACAATCAGAATATTCTATATTGGAGGGGAGAAAGATGCTATCAGTTCAACGAATGACACCATTTTACACGAGTCAAGAAGATTTTCAACTCAGACTAGTGTTTGCTTATCAATACTTTTCCATTCTTAAAGGGGGGGACGTATTTCAATTCATCCCGTCAGAGGGAAAAGAAATTGTCATTAATACCAAGAGTTTGCAAGTCGAAAACCTCGGCGAAGTATTCGTTTTCCAACGGGGGAACCGATTTATTCGATTACCGCTCTACCAATTGCTCCTTATTTCAGATCTTCATATCCATTTGACCACTATTCTTGAAGGAACGATGGGGCTGGAAATGGAAGTAGAGACGCTAGAAGTCGTAACATTAGAAGCGGTGGGTATCATTGAACAACTGGAAGCCGATAACAGGTTGCGCATGATTGATTATGCACTCGAAACAGACAACATACAAATGTTCAATGAACTGACGGAAGGACTGCAGCAAAATTGAAAAGTGAAACTTAACAAACACCTGTCGTTAGCGGTTAACGGTAGGTGTTTTTTTATTGCCCTGGCACCTTATATAGTTCAACCTGTAATGAAGTAAAGAGCCACAATGAAAATGGTGGAACCTGTCAAACCAAAAAGAATGTCTTGCCATGTGAATGCAGAAATTCCCTCTTTATTCATAGCTATCCGCCCCTTTGTCGATTTCCCGGGAAATAAGCCGGTATTTATTCCCCAATAAATCATTCAGTTTTAGTAGAAAGTATAATTTTTTGACTTAGAATAGTGTCTAGCTCTAGCTCTAGCTCTAGCTCTAGCCCCTCGAGTCGCTTCAGTCCTGAAGTTAAAGGCAAATTGCGCCTTTATCTTCAGACCCTCAGCGCTTGTCGGGTCTACCAGGCGCCTTCCGCTTTTCTTATTGTCTAGACTCCAGGCGCCAGCCGCTCGGGTCATAAGCAATCCAGCTATGTAGCAAAGAGCGCTACGTCGCTGGATCGACTTATGCCCGTCACGTCTACCAGGCGCTTCTGCTTTTCTTAGAAGAATGGACAAAAAGTGCGCTTCTTAAACATGTTTTATATGTTTCTGCAACCCATTAAAGAAGGATAATAGTAAAAAAACATTGCTTACTAGCATCCAAACATTGCAAATCTCTCAATTTTTGCTAAAGTAATCATAGTAGATCAATTACGTCTCGGCGTAAATTCGCTTGGATTTTGGATTGCGCTTGAGCACGTCCAGTATCCGTGCTTAGGAGTTCGGGTCATAAGTCAAAGCTACTCTGTGGCAAAATCCGTCACGATGCATCTTCATCTTATGCCTGTCGACCCTAAGCTTTTGAGAGATTATCTCGTTTCAAAATTTGTACTATCCGCCGTGGGCTTAGGTCGACGGGGAGGAATTGTAGTTTAATCTTCTTTGTTAAGGTGACTTCATCAAATTCAGCAATAGTGAGCAGAAAGGGATTACCGTAATGTTTTTTGACTTTAAGTTTTGGCATTTCTTGACGAATCCACATCAGCTGGCAAACCAACTTGAAAATTCTTCAATGCGCGGCTTCAAAAAACGTGTGTTATTCATAGCTTTTTTCGGTGTTCTTTTATTCGCCGTTCGTGATATATGGGGAATGAATACAGAGTCAATCACAGCACTCCTTTCCACAATGACCACAACAGACTATACAATTGCACGATATGTATCAGTACTTGGTGCACTCATGTGGGCCCTTATGTATATGGCGTTTCATTTCTTTGGTTTTGCATACATATTAAGTCGATTGACGGCAATTCCGTTTAAAAAGTTATTACCTTTACAACTACTTGTGACGGGTATTCTATTACTCGAGAAAGCAGTTTTGCTTCTTGTCTTTACGATGAAGGGAGCAACAACAAGTGTTTCATTCCTATCATTTGGTCCACTTGCGCTAACATTTCTCGATTCCTGGTATATCATTCTATTCCTCAATCAATTGACAGTGACAACTGCACTTATCATTGCACTTCAATCACGGTTTATCGGTGCGTATACGGGTCATACCGAACGCAAAGGGTTTATCTGGATACTTATAGGAATCCACGTAGCAATGGCCCTTATAGTTGCGGCTATTGGATTTATTCCACTAGAAAGCTTGTTCCATTCCTTTGTAGAAGGGGGTGTTGGTAGTGAATAAAGTGACGAATATTGCTATTGCTGTCGCAATCAGTGCATTTCTAGCAGTGAATTTTTATCTGCTATTTTCCGATAAAAGCGTCATCACCAAATCAGTATATGTCGAACGCTATGAACGTATGACAAGCAGTGATCACAGAGAAGAGCTCGCTAAAGAAGGCTTTGTTGCTCCCGAAGAAACCTATATAGTATACGTCGGTAATGACGATACGGTAGATTCGTGGCTAGTTAAAGAAGGCGATCCCGTTACAGTGGGGGAAGAAATTGCTATTCTACAAACAGAACGTGCAGAAGGACAGCGCGCTGTATGGGAAGCCGAACGCGAGGCTCTTCAACAACAGACATCATCTGTTCGAAGCATGATATCAGGTCTTGAGTCTGAGCGGGAGGAAGCTCAATCGGATAGTTCTTCGAATGTGAATCGTAAAGATAACGTGTCGGAAAATACAACCGACAAAAAAGTGGAAGTAGGACTGAATGTTGATGTCCAGGTAGATGTGAAGCAGGACGGATCATTTGCACAGGCAATCGCAGCGGCTGAACAGGATCTTGCAGAAATTGAACGCCAGCAAACAGTTGTTGAGGCGCAATTATCACAAAATCCAGGGAGACCTGCTCTAATTAGCCCTGTTGACGGTATAGTTTCTAAAGTAACGCGTACCGGTTCCACGCTGTCAGTTGATATTTTCAGCTCACAAAAAGTGATTGTCACATATGCAAAAAATGACGAGTGGCAAAAAATTCGAAATGGTGATCAGGTCTTAATCCAAGGGGATAGCATCGAAAATGCAGTAGAAGGAACGGTTCTTTCTGTTTCCGAGGCACCTGCAATCGACAACGAATGGCTCCAAGCCTACAAAGAACTCGACGAAACCAAAGTGAAGAATCCACTTGCTTATTATGAAGTACGAATTTTGACGGATGCTACTGATCAATCGGTGCCATTTGGAACAAATGTCAATGCAATCGTTATTGTCAATGAAGCGCTGGATGTCACTTCGGTGAAAGAAAAGTGGCTTCATGACTTGTACAAAGAAACGGCGTATGCATGGATAATTGATAATGAAGGTCGTGCTAAACAAGTGGCCATTGCGACACCGTTCACATGGGAAACTCGGGCGGTCGTGTCGCAAGGTCTCAATCTTGGAGATGTAGTTGTTTATGAACCTGAACTTGCTACGTATGGATATGCACCTACGGTATTCATGTCATTGCCTACAGAGTTGCCTTCAAAAAAACAATGGAGAGCATTCGGGTGGAAAAATTACGTGAAATATATACTTATAAGATGACATCAGAACCCCGAATCTTCGGGGTTTTTTGATGCTCTACTATTCTTTCGTTACGAAACTGTAATAGGAATGTAGCAATTGAAAGGTTTTAGAAGAACTAGGAAGGGTATTTTCAATACTAGCTAGCCAAATAGCTTATTGAAAAATACTAGGAGGCGTTATGAGATGGTAACACGACATGTAGTTGGCTATTATGATACAGAAACTGAAGCAATCGCGGCAATTGAAGATTTAAAAAGACAAGGATATGTGTCAGATGACATATCTGTTATGAGTAAACATACAGCAAATGCGGATGTTATTGCAGAAGAAACAGGAACATATGCAGCAGATGGTGCAGCCACAGGGGCAGCAACTGGCGGAATTCTAGGAGGACTTGGCGGCGTGCTCGCGGGAATCGGTGCACTCGCAATACCAGGAATTGGCCCAATCATCGCAGCTGGCCCAATTGTAGCAGGCATTACTGGCGCAGCTGCCGGAGCGGGAGTTGGCGGACTAGCCGGAGCACTTATCGGCATGGGTATCCCTGAAGAAGAAGCGAACCGCTACAACGATTACTTCAATGAAGGAAAAATCCTTGTCCTTCTTGATGGTGACTATTCAAGACCGAATGATCGATTTCCCCCAATCGTCTAATGTCATATAAATGCAGACAGCCACCCAATTTTAGTTGGGTGGCTGTCTATTTGTGGTTCGGAGGCTGACAGGGGGAAGTTGTACATATGATTGGTTGGCAAGGAGATATGATTGGTCATGCAGCGATTATGATTGGTCGTGTAGATATATAATTGTTCTTGCAAAAGATATGATCGGTTTACAAGTTATATAGTCGGTTGGTCGTGATATATGATCGTTTTCCCACTTTGTAGTGCGTTAAATTTATTGATTTTCATTGAAAATTTTATGATCTGTCGCACGTCGTTTCAGAAAAGCAGAAATTAGAGTGCTAGGACCATTGAATGGTTTCCACTATTATCCATAAATCGTATGGACTACTATTCTTTGATTCTTACGAAGTCCCTTTGAACGATTTTTTCAATAACGCATGATTTTCCCCGAAATACACGTTTTGTATCATATTAAATCTATTTTTATTATGATAGATTCTTTATGTCGCACTATTTAATTAAGTGTGAATAAACGGGTAAAGGGGAGATGGGATTTGAAGAGGGGTAATTTCACTAAATTTTTCAGTGCATTTTTAGCTCTTGCAATGGTGCTTTCACTACTAACGCCATTCACAGCATCGGCAAATGCAGAAAAGGCAAAACCATTCAAGCCGAATAATCACAGCGAAAGCATTATGCAACAGAAAGCAGCTATCGCCGAACAATTAAATCTGTTGGATGGTGGTTCCAAGTTACACAAAGACTTACAAGGGTTAACTGGAAATGGACAAGTCGCAGTTATTGTTCATTTATCCGAAAAGCCAGTTGCACTTGAACAGGGGATTAAAGAGTTAGCGGGGAAAACATTCACTTCTGCAGAAGCAACGGCAGTGAAAAAGAAAGTGAAAACGCAACAGACAGCTATGAAAAAAGAGATGCAAGTGAAAAACATTAATTTTACTGAGAAATTCGCGTACGATACTGTACTAAATGGTTTTTCTGCGACTGTACAAGCAGGAGATCTTGAAAAGTTACTAGCTATTAAAGGTGTTACATTAATTGAACCGGATACTGAAGTGCATGCATTTGAAGCTCCAGTTTCATCTGGAACAGTAGATGCGAATATGAACACCAGCATTTCATTCCTAGGAATTGAAAGGCTTTGGGCTGAAGGAATTGAAGGACAAGGGATTAAAGTCGCTGTACTTGATACAGGAATTGATAAAGATCACCCTGACTTTGCTGGTATTTATAAAGGCGGAAAGAACTTCATTCCAAATTCTGCTACTTATACAAGAACCCGTGCAGATAATGATGCATCGGAAACGTCACCTGTTGAACGACCAGCAGGAACGCCTGAATTTAGCGCAACTGGAAGCGCTTTCTATACATCACATGGTACGCACGTGGCAGGAACAATTGCTGCAATCGGGGCGAATCCGTACGGAGTTAAAGGGATTGCACCGAAAGTAGATCTTTACGCATACCGCGTTCTGGGAGCTTACGGTAGCGGATCTACTTCGGGAATCATCGCGGCAATTGAAGAGTCAGTTAAACAAAAGATGGATGTTATCAATCTTTCCCTTGGTGGGGGAGCAAATTCTGAAACTGACGGAGGTTCATTTGCCATCAATAATGCGATGATGGCCGGAACGATTTCCGTAATCGCAACAGGAAACTCGGGTCCGAAACGTGGAACGATGGGTACACCGTCGACAGCACGTCTTGGAATTGCAGTTGGCAACACAACGAATCCTGAAGCAAATTTTGACAGCAACGTACATGTAACAGTCGGAGACTACCAATTATCAAAAACCATCAACTTAATGGGAACTACATTTGGAGCAGATTTAACAACACAATTGGCGGGTGAATATGAAGTCCTAGCAGTGCCTGGAATGGGTACTAAAGCTGACTATAACGGACTAGACGCTAACGGGAAAGTAGCACTTGTCTCACGAGGAGATATCGCATTCGTCGACAAAATTGCCGTCGCCAAAGAAGCAGGCGCAATTGCAATTCTTATCCATAACTTTGCAGGCGGTTCAAATGCACCGAACGCTTCTGGAACATTCTTAGGAGATGCATTTGAATTCATTCCAGCTTATGATTTGTCACAAACAGACGGAGATGCAATTCGTGCAGCTCTTAAAGGCGGTCAAGGAACTGTAACGTTCAGTAATTTCAATAAAACAATGACAATTGGTGATAATGTCAACGATTCCAGTTCACGTGGACCGTCGACTCCAAACTTTGATATCAAACCAGACGTTAGTGCGCCTGGAACGAATATCATGTCAACAATTCCAATGTACAAAGCAGATTTTCCAGCTGCAAGTTATGAAGAAGCTTTCACACGTAAAACTGGTACATCAATGGCAACACCGCATATTGCAGGAATTGCAGCACTTGTTAAGCAAGCAAATCCAGGTTGGAGTGCTTTTGACGTGAAAGTCGCGCTATCCAACAGTGCAAAAATTTTAGACACGACCAAATACGATGTCATGTCTCAAGGAGCAGGACGTGTGCAAGCTTATGCAGCAGCACATCCGACTATCCTTGCATATGCAATGGATGAGGCAGTGTTGGATACAAGCGGTGAAATTGTCGACAATATTAAAGGGACAGTCACTTTCGGTCCTCAATCAATCAAAGAAAAAAACATTTCCGTTACAAAAGACATTCTTGTAAAAGATATGAAAGGTAACGGAGGAAATTATAATGTAACCGTCGATGTTACGAAATCATTCGAAGATGCAAAAGTGACCGTCGACAAATCAGCATTCACATTGAATGGTGAGCAATTGTTAACAGTTACATTAACGGCTTCGAAAAAAGCAAACGCACCACCAGGTTCCGAAATTCTGGGCTATATTCACATTAACGGTGAAGGCACTGAAGTTTCATTACCATTCGCAGCGGAGTTTGGCGGAGCACCGGCATCTGCATTTGAAAACTTCGCAATCACGGAAACAGATCTTTCATTCAACAATGACGGTATAAAAGACTCGGCTGTTCTGTCATTTAAACTGACAGGCGATGTCACAACAAATTACATCGAACTATGGGATATCATGGATCCTGAAGGTGGAGAATATGGAGACGGCTATATCGGCTACTTACATGCAGGTACTTCGCTCGCAGCCGGTTCTTACACGCTTAACGTGGCAGGAAATTACAAACCTTGGACTGAAGGTGCAGCTCAAACAACAATTCCTGATGGACTCTACACAATTGACTTCACTGGACAAACAGTTTCAGGCGAACCAGCAATTCTTAGTGGCTACGTTGGTCCGGTCGTCGTGAAATCTGAAGCCGGTACAATTGAAGGAGCACTTAAAGGTACAGCTGCAACAGGTAAAATCATTGACAAGTATATTGACTACCAAGCTGAACTTGTAAACTATGATTTAGGTTATGACGTAAATACGAAACTCAAAGCAAGTTACGAAGTGATGGAAAACGACACGGTGAAATCGTCCGGTCCTGTTAAATTAGCACAAGACGGATCATTTACAATCGACGTTGGTACGTTAACAAAAGATAACAGTGTCAAAGTGAAATATGTTGACGCTGCAGGCAATGCCGCAGAAAAAGTACTAGTCGATGATGGAACCGGCGTCAAGTATTCTGTGGATAAAGAAGAACTAGCACTGCAAGTAGGCGGTACAGAAAACCTAACAGTAACTGAAACAACAACAAAAGCGGACGGAACAAAAGAAGACAAAAATGTCACAGCAGAAGCAACATTCGTGTCTGCTGATGAAAAAATTGTAACAGTTAAAAATGGTGCAGTAACAGCAGTCGCCGCAGGTAAAACAGCAATCACAGTAAGCTACAAAGAATTCACAGCAACAATCGCAGTCGAAGTGGCAGCGAAAGATGGTCAAGACCAAGTTACGTATTCTGTAAGCAAAACGAATCTTACAATAGGCGTTGGTCAACAAGAACAACTCTTCGTCACACAAAAAACGACAAAGGCTGATGGTTCAGTCGTTGAAAAAGACGTAACAGGAACAGTGAATTATGATGTCGTCAACAGCGATATTGCAAAATTCGAGAAAGGTCTCATCACAGCACTTGCGGCAGGTAAAACGCAAGCACGCGTCATGGTTCCAGGACAAGAAGATATGTACGCTTACCTTGAAGTGACAGCAGCACCGCAAGATCAGGTTACTTATTCAGTTAGTAAAAAGAACCTAACAATCGGTGTTGGCCAATCAGAACAATTTTACGTCACCCAAACGACGACAAAAGCGGATGGCACAGTCACTGAAAAAGATCTCACAGGAAATGGCAGCTACAATGCAGTCAACAATAAAGTTGCTACAGTCAAAAAAGGACTCGTAACAGCACTTGCAGAAGGCCAAACACAAGTGCGCGTCATGATTCCAAACGAGGAAGCCATCTACGTTTACGTTGAAGTAGTGAAACTTCCTCAGGATATCATTACGTACAAAGTGAATAAAACAAATGTGAAAATGAATGTCGGCGACCAATTACAGTTGAAAGTGACAGAAACAACGCTGACTCCGAAAGGACAAACGAGCAAAAAAGACGTCACAGCAACAACTTCATTCAAAGTCGTCAACAATAAAATTGCAAAAGTTCAAAAAGGTCTAGTCACAGCGATTACAGGAGGTCAAACACAAGTACTTGTCACAATCCCAGATCAGGATCCAATCCTTGTCTACCTGAACGTGAAAGGCGACGTACTAACTTATTCAGTGGATAAAAACAGCGTCGCACTTAAAGCAGGCGCAACTGAACAATTAACAGTAATAGAAAAAATAACAAAAGCTGACGGCTCTGTCAATGAGAAAAACGTGACAGCAGATTCTAAATTTAAATCTGCGAATTCTAAAGTCGTCACATTAAGTAAAGGGTTAGTCACAGCAGTCGGATCAGGAGAAACGGTCATTACAGTTTCACACCCGAACTTCACAACGACAGTCACAGCGATTGTCGAACAAGACGTAATAATCACAACAGAATTGATCACAAACCCAGCAGCACTTGAATTGGTAGTCGGGGAATCTTCTCGCATTTCAGTTCAATCGATTGAAACGAAAAATGGTGAGGCGACATCGACAGACGTGACAGAAATTGCTGCATATAGCGGGTTCGATTCAACTGTCATCGATGTTCAGCAAGGCCAAATCATTGCAGTCGGCGCTGGAGAAACAACAATCACAGCTTCTTATGGCAATGACGTTGCAACCATTTTCGTCAAAGTCGAAATGGTTTCAGTACCGGAAGCGCCTGAGGTACCTGAGTCACCAGGAGCTCAGAAATATAGTGTTTCTGAAGCAGAAATTGCAGCTTATGTGAACGATAAACAGGCAAAAGAAATCTTCATTGCACTACCTGAAAATGGAGAGGAAATCGCAATCGAATTCAACTCAACAATCCTAAATACAATCGTTAATGCTAAGAAAGGCTTAGTCGTCACTAGAGGCGAAACGTCATTCTTCTTCTCGAAAAAAGCAGTCGAGAAACTTATGCAACAAGCTGGCGGTGATGCTACAATCACGTTAAGCGAAGCAAATGCATCTTCTATTGCAGATGCAATTTCAGAAAACTTTATCGTTAATCTTGAGGGCGGTACTGGCGATAATCGATTTGCGTTGAATCAATTCAATGAAAAAATCGAAATCGTTCTCCCGATAGACGCGTCTAAAGTGATCAAGAACAACAAAATAGCGGTACGAGATCTACATTCAACTAATACGATAAAAGCGAAATACAACAATGGAGTACTTGAATTCACAGCGACTGGTCCAGGTAGTTTCGTTGTGATCAATACTTCCACAGCGAACCGCGCAGGTAACTTTGTTGCTATCAGCTATTAATTTAAAAAAGGAGCTCATTGAGTTTGATATGCTCCCCCATTAGGTAGATAGATTAAAAATAAAAGCTGGACTAAAGATTTTTTTAGTTCAGCTTTTATTTCACTTAATAAAAAACAATTTAACTTCTTCCTATTACAATCTAAAAACTCTATCATGAGACGAGTTTTAGACCTATTGCAGCACCTAAGACCATGCCTATAAAAATAAGTCTTCTCCAATCTTTTGATTCACCATATAAAAGCATACCTAAAATTGCTCCACCAGACGCACCAATTCCTGTCCAAATTGCATAAGCCGTACCCATAGGAAGTGTTTTCATTGAATAAGCAAGAAACACAAAACTAGCTCCAAACGCGAGAGTTAGAAATAGCACCGATTGCCAATTACGGTCTTTATGCAATTTACTTATCATTACAACACCAAACATTTCAAATAAACCTGCAACAATCAAAGAAACCCACGCCATTAAGATTCAGCTCCTTCTTTATCGCTATCTTGAGTCACTAATTTCAAACCAACGACTCCACCTAATAAAACCAAAATTAAAAGCACTTTTGCTAATTTAAATGGTTCATCAAAAAATATGATGTCGGAAAAAACTGTTCCTGCTGTACCTAGTCCAACAAAAACCGCATAGACAGTTCCAACAGGTAGTTTTTTTCCAGCCATAATCATTAAATAAAAACTAACGATAATAGCAATAATTGTTCCAGTCCAAGTCCAAAAGTCATTTGCATGTTTTAATCCAATAACCCAAAAAACTTCGAAAAAAGCAGCGATTATTACTTTAACCCAATCTGTATTCATTTAACTAACACCTCCGTTTATCTTTATTCAGCAGAAGACTCTCACCTCCAAAGGTGGAAGATGAATGCGGTTTTGTTTTCCTGTTCAGCGGGTATGCAATCGCCCGCTGAACAAAGATAAAGCCTCCGGCGGATGTCACAGATTTTGAAAGGAGTCAATCGAGCAAGCTCGATTCAAAATCTGGACGCAATTACGCCGAGGCGTAATTGATATTCTTCCCCAAAAAACAAAAAAAGCCCAAGAGATAACTGTTAAAAAACAGTTCCTCCCAGGCTTTTATCCTTCCGTGACACAGCATAGCTGTGAGTTTTCTCTCGGACCAGACCAACATTGACAGTTGCGGAACCCTAGAAAACATTCAAAGTATGTAATTACCTTGTATTATACACACTTTTAAATCGTAGTCAATTGTACAACATTATAAACAAGACATGATTTTAATTTACCTCATGTACAATCACTTGTCCTTAATGGTCCAAAGTAGGCTGCTTTTTTTATCCATTTTATTTGAAGATTAAGCGCTATAAAAAAGGGTATTAAATAGTATAAGGAGAATTACTACTAAACAAAGGACAATAACCGAAAAAAAGGAAGTGCACCCATGACAAGCTGGAATACAGAAGCGATCGAATTACTTGAAAGGAAACCGAAGCAACAAAATTGGGGAGCAAGAAGAGCCGCAAAAGATAAGAAATATAAATCATCCTCCCAATTAGTGGATGATTACATCGTACTCGATTTTGAAACGACGGGTTTGCGTGCTGGCGCTGATAAAATCATTCAAATTGGTGCCATTAGGTATGTAAATCATGAAGTGAAAGACATGTTTAATACGTTCATCAACCCCTTCCGTCATATCCCAGAGACAGTTACACGACTTACAGGCATTTCAAACGAAACAGTTGAATTGGCACCGAGTATCAATCAAAAAATTGAAGAACTACTCGAATTCATCGGAGATTTACCAATCATTGCTCACAATGCATCGTTTGATATGGGTTTCCTTTATGCACTCGACAACATCGATGGCATAAGCATTCCCGAGTATATCGTCATCGATACCGTCAAACTAGCTAGAAAAAAAATCACCGAAGCCCCCAACCATAAACTAACCACATTGACAGAATTTCTACAGCTCGAACACGATGCCCATGATGCCATCGGAGATTGTGTGGCAACAGCAGCCATTTATCAATATTGCGTGAAAAAGCATTTTTAAAATAAACTCGCATAATCTACTAAGTCGGCTCTGACTGGCGGCGGATTTTTGTTAAGGTAAGAACAGGAAATTAAATGAATGGAAAGGGGGAAATTAAAGTGAGGAAAAATGTGTGGGCCATCTGTACAGCATTAGTTATAAGTTTAGTTTACGGCACAATTGTAGGCGAGGCAGAGGTGAAAAAGCCGACACATTACATAGGACTTCATGATCGATTATTGGACTTTAAAGACGTCCAGGTCATCGATAACGATATGAAGATCCCACTTAGCGAAATCACAAAAGTACTCTACATCCCAGTAGAAAAAGAAGAAGGCATCACTTATCTTCGAAAAAGAGGCACCGTTATCAGCTATGATGCTTCAACAAAATTGACATCGAAAGACGGTGTGGAACTCAGTTGGACTCCAATCGTCGACGTCAACGGCACGCTTTTCATTAGCGCAAAATACATCGCAAAAGTGACGGGATTCAAAGTAGAATACATCCAAAAAATGAAAACGTTGCGTATTTATCGTGATGACTACGAGCATATGAGCCATGCAGATTACGAAAAACATGTTAAACAATTGTTGGATAAAAAACAGCCGGCCAAACCACCAGTTAAGCCAGAAAAGCCTGGAGCGAAATCCGAAACAACGATCTACTTGACCTTTGATGACGGTCCCAATAAATTCACAACAATCAACAACGCAACACTGAAAAAATATAACATCCACGGTACATTCTTCTTCCTAGGAAAACACATGAAAAAAAACGAGGACATCGTTAAAACAGTAGCTGCCGATGGTAACTACATTGGAACGCACAGCATGACACACGACAAAGACAAAGTATATAAATCCACAAAATCATTCATCGATGAAATGACCGAAGGAACCAAACTCATCAACAAAATGACCGGCAACGATGCTAAACTACTCCGTGTTCCATACGGCAGCAAACCGCACGTCACACCGGCCATGAAAAAAGAGCTCAACCAATACAACTACAAAATGTGGGACTGGGACGTCGACTCCAATGACTGGAAATACACCGACAAAGAAGCTGATAAAATCGTTAAAAACGTCCGTGACGGTGTCGATAAAGCCAATAAATCCGGCGACCGTAACATCATCGTCCTGCTACACGACCGCAGTCAAACAGCAAAAGCCCTACCAGAAATCATCGAATGGCTACAAAAAGAAGGCTATACCATCAAAACATACGAACCCGAGCACCACATCATCCAAAACTTCCTGAGCGACACCACATTATAACCAAAAAACCGCCTCTTGCAGGCGGTTTTTATGTGCGATCATATCTCTCACGCAACCGAGCATATCCACAGGCAATCGATTATATCTCCCACGCAACCGAGCATATCCTCAGGCAATCGATCATATCTCTCGCGCAACCGAGCATATCCACAGGCAAGCGATCATATCTCTCACGCAACCGATCATATCTCCCATTCAATCGAGCATATCCTCGGGCAAGCGATTATATCTCCCGCGTCCCCGAGCATATCCTCATGCAATCGATCATATCTCTCGCGTAACCAAGCATATCCTCATGCAATCGATCATATCTCCCGCAGAACCGAGCATATCCTCAGGCAATCGATTATATCTCTCACGCAACCGAGCATATCCTCATGCAATCGATCATATCTCCCATTCAACCGAGCATATCCTCAGGCAACCGATCATATCTCTCGCGCAATCGATCATATCTCCCGTGCAACCAAGCATATCCCCAGGCAAGCAATCATATCTCCCGCAGAACCGAGCATATCTCAGCGCGAGCAATCCAAAAATAATTAGAAAGGAAGCTTTTGGCCACGGCCAAAAGCAGATTTAAGTCAAACGCATAGATCTAAAATCATACCACCCGCCAAAGCGGGAAACCGATCATATAGGATGTTGAACCAATCATATAACCTGTTCAACCAAGCATATACCTATGCTACCGATCATATCTCCAATTGAACCGGGCATAACCCTGAGCAACCAATCATAAACCCCACAGAACCGAGCATATCCTAAGCCCAACCAATCATATCCAGCGCCCGACCAGCCAACGGTAAATCAATACACCGCCCACCAAAAAGAGCAAGTGCTCAAATCTCAAATATATACCCAAAAACCCTATCAAATATCAATCATGCCACTGTTTAACAAATACATAATTCGGCTTTGGCGAAAAGTATATAAAACCACCAAAAATTCTGATATCATTTTTAAGAGGTGATAAAAAATTGATTTATAAACAAAGAGCAATGCCGAAAATACTAATTGGATTAAGTGCATTAATGCCCCGATTACAGCCGTCACATGCCGAAATGCTTAGAGTCAGAGAGGACTTTCGAATACGAAAAGCAGGCTATGGTGGGGAGCAACACTTTGACAAGCATCTACTAGAATTCAAACCCCATTATCCACACGCTATCTTGCACGACGTCTGCTTGAAACAGAACGGCGTTTATTTTCAGATGGATTCGGTACTTATTACGCCAGCTTTCATTCTTATTATCGAAGTGAAAAACATTGCTGGGAAAATTATCGTGAAATCAAACCCCACACAGTTCATCCAAGAATCCCCGACAGGTGAACGAAAAGTGTTGAGCAACCCCATCGCTGAGCTCAATCGCAAGCAATTATTTCTCAATGAATGGCTCAAGCAAAGGAAGATCGATATCCCGATTAGCGGACTTGTTACTTTCGCATTCACCAATGAGTTAATCTTCGAAAACGTTCCCGAAACTAAAATCACATTCACCAATGAAACTCCGACTTATTTGTATTCCTTATCCATCGATAAAGAAATCATAAGCAAAGATACTATACAGAAATTAGCATTTGAATTAAGAAATAACCATCAAGAATATGATCCTTTCCCGTTAACCAAATTGATGAATATATCCCCAATTGATATTTTACCCGGAGTCATTTGTCCGGCATGCAACACTAGAGGGATGAGGTGGAAGCCAAGAAAATGGGCATGTCCAACGTGTAATCATACTGGACCTGACTGTCATATTGCGGCGCTTGCAGATTGGAGATGTCTCATGGGCAACCGAATAACCAACAGGGAATTCAGGAGTTTCATGTTGCTAAATGACAGACAAGTAACAACGAGATTCCTTGCCCGATCCGGACTATCACACGAAGGAAAGGGGAAAGGTAGTTTTTATATCATGAATGAAAATACAAATAAGCATGAGTCGGCGCTTCATGAACTTTGAAGCGCTTTTCTACGAATAAAACTAGTAATCCGTCCAATGAAAACAACATTTAAACTAGTAACCAATTATAACTAGCGCCAAACCAAGCATATCCCCGGCCAAGCAATCATATCTCCCATCCAACCGATCATATCCCCAGCCAAGCAATCATATCTCCCATGCAACCGAGCATATCCCAAGCCAAGCGATCATATCTCCCATCCAACCGAGCATATCCCAAGCCAAGCGATCATATCTCCCATCCAACCGAGCATATCCCAAGCCAAGCGATCATATCTCCCAAGCAACCGAGCATATCCCAAACCAAGCAATCAAATCTCCCATGCAACCGAGCATATCCCAAGCCAAGCGATCAAATCTCCCAAGCAACCGAGCATATCCCAAACTAAGCAATCAAATCTCCCATGCAACCGAGCATATCCCAAGCCAGGCGATCATATCCCACATACAACCGATCATATTCCAAGCCAAGCAATCATATCTCCCAAACAACCGAGCATATCCCAAGTCAACCGATCATATCTCCCATCCAACCAATCATATCCCCACATCCCACACCCAAAAGAAACTTCGCCTCCCTAAACACCTCCATCTCCAGTATAATAAACTCACAGAACTATCCAACATCAAAGGGGGAACCACCAATGGACTACCTTTACAACCCAAATCCATCCATACGCCATACCGCCTTCGCAAAAAACGGCATGGTCGCAACCTCACAGCCACTCGCCGCACAAGCAGGCATTGAAATTATGCGCAGGGGAGGCAACGCAATCGATGCGGCAATCGCGACCGCGGCTGCACTTACCGTCGTCGAACCAACATCAAACGGTATCGGCGGCGACGCATTCGCCCTCGTTTGGGTCAACAACAAACTGCATGGCCTCAACGCTTCCGGCCCGGCACCGCAATCTCTCACAATCGACGCCGTAAAAGCGCAAGGCCACGACAAAATGCCAGTCTATGGCTTGACGCCAATCACCGTCCCAGGAGTACCCGCAGCATGGGCGGAACTCGCACGTAAATTTGGCAATCTACCATTGAAAGAATCACTCGAACCAGCCATCCGCTACGCCGAAGAAGGCTACCCGCTCACACCAATTCTCGGTAAATACTGGAACGCCGCCTACAAAAAATACCGCACTTCATTCACAACAGAAGAATTCGACGCATGGTTCACCACATTCGCGCCCGACGGCAGAGCACCAGAAATCGGTGAACTTTGGAAATCACCAGATCACGCCGCCACACTACAATCCATTGGGGAGTCAAATGGAGAATCCTTCTACACGGGGGAACTAGCCGACAAAATCGACACCTTCATGCAACAACACGGTGGCTTTCTCACAAAATCTGATCTGGCAAACTACCAGCCGGAATGGGTAGAACCCATCTCTACAAACTACCGCGGCTACGACGTTCACGAAATTCCGCCAAATGGCCAAGGCATGATCGCACTAATGGCACTCAACATCCTATCGGAAATGAACAGCCCAGTGCCGCACGACACACAATCACTTCATGAACAAATTGAGTCTATGAAGCTTGCATTCACAGACGGACAAGCATTCATCACGGAACCAACCGATATGCCAATTAAACCCGAACACCTTCTATCCAAAACGTACGCACAACAACGCGCCGCCAAAATCACAGCAACCGCAACATGTCCAGAACCGTATGAACTTCCAAAAGGCGGCACAGTTTACCTGGCAACGGCAGATGGGGAAGGCAACATGGTATCCTTCATCCAGTCAAATTACATGGGCTTTGGCTCGGGTATCGTCATTCCTGGCACAGGAATCGCACTCCAAAACCGTGGCGCCGACTTCTCGCTAGATCCAAATCACCCAAATGCACTAAAACCGGGCAAACGAACATTTCACACCATCATTCCAGGCTTCCTCACCAAAAACGGACAAGCCATCGGGCCATTTGGTGTCATGGGCGGATACATGCAACCGCAAGGCCATTTCCAAGTAGCCATCAACACAATCGATTATAAATTAAATCCACAAGCAGCCCTCGACGCACCGCGCTGGCAGTGGATAAAAGACAATCTAGTCCACGTCGAACCGGGCTTCCCGAACCATCTTGCCCAAGCACTGACAAGACTTGGTCACCAAATCCAGCCAACCCTTGACTCAGGCTCATTTGGTCGTGGCCAAATCATCTGGCGAAATCCTAAAACCGGCGTCCTATCAGGCGGCACCGAATCCCGAACCGACGGAGCAATCGCCGTCTGGTAAAATATTTCATCGAACCCGCATAAGAATTACTTAGGCGGCTACTACCGCGCTTTAAAAGGTGTATACTTAAGCATCATCAAACCCGTCACATAAGAAATAACGTTGCGAAGTACCCAATAAACGTTGTTTACTTCTAGTAAAAAGTTGCCATCTTACCCTACAGTATTTCCAACAACCAATCATCACCAAATCACCAACTAAAGGAGGGGACTGCCCCATGTGGAGAATCTACGCACTCCTCACTACCGCAATGCTTATCTGGGGATTTAACCTGCCACTCCTCAAATATCTGCTCATATATGTCGGACCAGTTACCATGACAACATTCCGTATCCTGCTCGCAGGCATCACGGTATTCATCATTCTGGCAGCGTTCAAAATGCTTCGCCTGCCAACAAAAAATGAATGGAAATACATCATAGGAGGCGCGATGCTCAATGTCGTTCTCCATCATTATTTCCTGAACATGGGACTTGTTCGCACGACCGGCACAAACGCGGGACTGATACTCGGAACAGGCCCAGTCCTGACGGCGATCTCCGTCGCACTTATCATGCGGAATTACCCGTCTAAAGTGCAATGGCTTGGTTTCTTAGTCGGCCTAGGCGGCGTCAGTTCCGTCGTTTTAGCAGGCGGGGGAATTGGCGGTCTCGCGCTCGGTGATAGCTTCATCTTCATTTCAATCGCCGCTCAAGTACTGTCATTCCTAGTCATCGCAAAAGCAGCAAAAACACTGGATCCACGTATCATGACCGCTTATATGATGGTAGTCGGCAGCGCGGTACTACTCATCATTAGCCTGATTCAAGAACCCGGTGAAATCAAAGCATTTGCCACCGTACCACCCATGTTTTGGCTCGGTTTCGCAGCAAGCGCCATCATCGGCACAGCTGTCGGACACATGCTCTACAACTACGCAGTCGGAAAAGTCGGCCCAGCCAAAGCCGCCATCTTCATCAACTTCAACACCATGTTCTCCCTAATCGGCTCAGCACTATTCCTTGGCGAAATCATCACCTATCGCCATCTCATCGGCCTAGCCCTCATCATTGCCGGCGTTATACTAGGATCCGGCGCCGCAGAAGATCTATGGAAAAAACGTCGTGCACGCAAAGTTGAGAAGATTGATAAAAACGTTGTCTAGTCTCCTAAACCCGCCGTTTACATTCTAGATTAAGAGACCTTTCTTTTGAATAAACAATCACCACCCAATCAGCCATCCGGACCACCGGATGGCTTCCTTTATGCCCTTCAACTCTAAAAGTAGAAGTCAAAAGCTAATTAGAAAAGGGCAGTCCCGAATAAAATAAAGAAGTTCACAACGTATCCGAAAGACTAAGCAACCAATCAACGAAACTAAACAACACATCGATCCAACTAAACAACGTACCGATCCAACTAAACAACGTACCGATCCAACTAAACAACGTACCGATCCAACTAAGCAACATACCGATCCAACTAAGCAACATATCAAACAAACTAAGCAACATACCGATCCAACAAAACAACATACCAATCAAACTAAACAACACATCCCAAAAAGTAAGCAACATAACAACTAAACCAAACAAACACTCCCGCCAAACCCCTTGCCACCTCACCAAAAACCTGCTATTCTACGACTGAACAAAGAATATTCAGACCACCGAAAGGAGTGAATCCCTATCTACACAAAACGCCAACCGCCGGACGATCTCATACCCCTTAAACGATTGCTCGCCCGGCTCCCTGACAACCACCAGCAGTACAAAACAATCAGCAACAAACTATACCAGACGAAATCCGGCTATTCCGGCGAACTTAAAGTCGACCGTATCCTCAACGAAATCGACTTCCCCAAAGGTTCCGCCATCATGAAAAACATAACCGTGGACATCAACCCCAATTTCCGCGTCCAGCTAGACACTCTAATCCTAACCCCAAAACGCGCAATCCTATTGGAAATCAAAAATTACGCTGGCACCGTCCTGTTCGACGAAGCATCCGGAAAAACTACCAAAATCTCTGGCGACGGCGCAATCGAAAAATTCGACTGCATCATTCATCAGCTAGACCGCGCTACGTACGCCGTCGAAAAATGGCTCAACCAAAAACAAATCGATTTACCCGTAGAACCAATCCTAGTAATGGCAAATCAGCGGACCGAAATCCCCAAAATGCCCGTATCCACACCGCTCAAATTCGCCAAACAGCTACCCAGATATATCCGAGGACTCCCGGACATTCCAGACGAACTCACGCCGCGCCAAATCGCAACAATTGCCAACCAACTTTACACAAACCAAGTCAAATGGAAACGCATTCCCGCTAGCGAAAAACACAACATCTCACTATTCGAGTTAAAAAAAGGTGTCCTTTGTCCAGACTGTAACACCATCATGCCAAGAACCCAAGGCCGCACATGGATTTGCAACCCTTGCGGAAAACCCAACAAAGGTGCACTCGAACAAGCCGTCGCCGACTGGTACCTGCTCATCAGCCCAACACTCACAAACAAACAGCTCCGCCAATTTCTCAAATTAAACTCAAAATCCGCCGCCAGCATCATATTCCGCCAGCTGCGACTCAACCGAAAAGGCACACCACCAAGAACCATCTACACCTGGGACTACAAATTTCCCATGCATAAATAACAACAAAAAAAAGCCGCCCTCTCCACCGGGCGGCTACCTTTATATACAAATCAAACCCAAAACTCCACAACGTATCCAAGAAAGTAAACAACGCCCCCGCCAAACTAAACAACATTCCCGTCCAACAAGACAACATCAAACGAAAACTAAACAACGCTATCGAAAAACTAAGAAACATCCTCCAAATATAGAAAGGGAAGTTCAATAAAAGATAAAATACAATAGCGATTCAAGAACATACGTATGGTACAATAAGAGAACAATAGAATAGGTAGCTCAAGGGTGGTCAGCCCACTCCCGTATAGTTAAGGAAGGCAGACTAAAATCGCCGCGTCCTGCGGCAATGTCTGCATGACCCACATCCTGTGGGCCCGGGGTGGTGCCAATGTCAGTATTCGAGGCGCTAATGTTCGCAGTAGCTTTTGCAACATTAATCGTGTTAATACTCTCATTTGACCATAAAAATAAAAAATAACCCATCCTTGAGTTAGAGGCTCAGATGGGTTACTACTCCAGATGGGCTGATCCCCTTATAGGGAACCTAGCTATTGCTGACCGTTTGACGCTCGACACGTCAAGCGGTCCTTTTTATTCTTTACTAGATCTACTCTCAATATACAGTATGCTGCAGAAGACTTCAAGAACCAGAACCAAGAAATAACTTGAAAAGCAGAAGAAAGGGAAGTCTTTAGCGGGCAAAAAGACGGTTGGAAAAAGTCTTGGCCAATCAAATCCAAGAGTTCACAACGAATCAAACAAATATCACAACACTCCAATCCAACTAAACAACATCCCGCCGAAACATCGCAACACTCCAATCAAACTAAACAACATCCCGTCGAAACATCACAACACTCCGATCCAACTAAACAACATCCCGCCGAAACATCACAACATTCCCATCCAACCAAACAACACCCCCTCAACACCAAACAACACCCAAAAATCATCCCCCCACATCCCGCATATACTACTACCCACCAATCAAAAAGGGGGAACCACCATGTCACTCACCATCAACCCGCGCGTCCAACAAATAGAACCATCCGGCATCCGCAAAATCTCAAACCAGCTCATAAACTACCCCGATGCCATCAATCTAACCATCGGCCAACCCGACTTTCCAACACCCGAACCCATCAAAAAAGCCGCCCACAAAGCAATCGACGACAACAAAACTACCTACTCACACAACGCCGGTCTCCTCGAACTCCGGCAAGTCGTATCCACCTTCTTCACCAATAAATACAGCTTCACCTACAACCCACAAACCGAAATCATCATCACAACCGGCGCCAGCCAAGCAATGGACACTGTATTCCGCACGATTCTCGATAATGGAGACGAGGTCATCGTACCCGCACCCATCTACACCGGCTACGAACCGCTCATCACACTCGCCGGCGCCACACCCATCTATCTCGACACAACAACAACCAACTTCATCCCGGATCCAACCCAACTAGAAAAGCTCATCACGCCCAAAACAAAAGCAATCGTCTTCAACTATCCATCCAATCCAACCGGCGTCACCATCCCACGCGAAACGATGGACGAACTCGCCGCAACACTCGCCAATCACGACATCTTCATCATCTCGGACGAAATCTACAGCGAAAACAGTTACCAAGGAGAACACCGCTCTTTCGCTGAGTACCCTGATCTGAAAGACAAACTATTCCTCATCCATGGCCTGTCCAAATCCCATTCCATGACAGGCTGGCGCATCGGTTTCCTGCTCGCCGCCGAAAAATGGATGCAACAAGCCGTCAAAGTGCACGCCTATAACACCATCTGCGCAGGCGTCCCATCCCAACACGCAGCGATCTGCGCACTAACCGAATGCCAACACACGCCTGCGGCAATGAACCCGGACTATATCCTACGCCGCGACTACATCTACACCCGGCTCTCTAACATGGGCCTTCCGACAGTTAAACCGGGTGGCGCATTCTACATCTTTCCTTCTATTAAAGAGTTCAACCTAACATCCGAACAATTCGCCCATACTTTGCTCGATGAAGCCCGAATCGCCGTCGTACCAGGCACCGCCTTCACACCATTCGGCGAAGGCCACATACGAATTTCCTACGCCTACGCATTCGACCAACTCGAAATCGCCATGGACCGACTCGAAACCTGGATAACCAACTGGCGCAACAAAGAACGCCACATAGTTCCAAATCCACCGTTATTGTAATCAATAAAAAGTACCATTCTTGAAACAATCACCGAATAAAGGTATAATGTCTTTAGAAACGCATAACATAAAAAAGACCGAGTGCGCTAACACTCGGCCTAGCAACTGCAAACCGCAAGAAGAGCGGTTGATCCGGTTTTAGACAGAAATAACCGTCATACCTTATCAGCGGGGGACGGTTATTTCTTTTTTACGAAGAAAATGATCAATGTGACTACAATTGTAAAGGCTGCTAACATTACAGTGCAAAGCTGAATTAGCAAATTTATCGATTCGTAAGTCGACATTGGCATCACCTCCATTCTCATGGAAGTGACCAACCGCCCACACTTCATATGCAATTACCAACTCTATCATAACACAAAAAGAACGTTTGTTCTATCCTGCGACAACAAAAATCCATCAATCGATTACTAAGAAATCAATAAAAACAAGCCCCTCGCCACCAGCAAGGGGCTTTAAACTTTTTCAACCAAACAACAAACCTCTCAATACCCCCGCAAAACATAGTATAATAATAGAAAAAGGAGGCACTACCATGAAAAAACACATCCCAACCCTACTACTCTCAGCAACTCTACTAATCGCATTCCAACCAGCCGCACAAGCTGCCACATTTACAGACGTGCCAACCGCACACTGGGCACACAAAGCCATCAACAACATCTCCACCCGCGGCCTCATCAACGGCTATCCAGACGGAACCTACCGCGTCAATGAGCCCGTCACCCGAGCCCAAGCCGCAAAAGTCGTCGCGCTAGCCATCAACGCCAAACCGACAGCCGCATTCAAACCAAGTTTCCAAGACGTCAGCCCAGCCCATGGCGCATACGACCACATCCGCGCACTCACCGAACGTGGCATCTTCACCGACGGGGACAAATTCCGCCCGAACGAGCCACTCACCCGTGCGCAAATGGCCAAAATACTCACACTAGGCTATAAAATAATCGTAGACGACAATGACCTTATCAAATTCCAAGACGTCATTAAGCTCAACCAAAACTACGGTTACATCACAACACTCGCCGAACTCGGCATCACAACAACACCGCCAGGCGGTATGTACAAGCCAAACGATATCGTCACCCGCGCGCACATGGCGGCATTCATCGACCGCACCACCAAATTCGAACTTGAACGCGAAAAAGGCGTCATCTACTATGACAAAGCCCGCAGCATGTATATGGACAAATCCAAGCCTGATCCAATGCCGCCAGTAATAGACGATCAAGACAACTCCCTCAAAACCGTTGAACTTGTCAACAAACAGCGGAAACAGCTAGGCGTAAAAGAACTCATTCTCGACGCTGACCTCTCAGCAATCGCTAAAGCCAAAGCACAAGACATGGCGAAAAATAACTACTTCGACCACAAATCACCAACATATGGCACTGTCGATGAAATGCTGAAGAAGTTCAACTACAAATGGACCGCATACGGTGAAAATATCGCAAGAGGCTACATCGCACCCGAATCAGTCGTCAAAGAATGGATGATCTCGCCAACTCACCGCGCCAATATCGCAAACAACAACTTCACACACGTCGGTACTGGTTATGCAACCGACGACAAAGGAAAACCGTACTGGGTCCAACTCTATACACAAAAATAAAAATACACTAACCAAACAACATTTCCACCAAACTAAACAACAAAATACCAAATCCAACCATCTTACAAACTTCAAAACTGGGTATAGGTTATAATAAAAGAGAACATACCCGTGAAAGGGGACTCACCACATTGAAAAAAATCCAAACAGCATTCATCGCCATCATAACCCTGTTCCTATTTACACCAATCGCCCAAGCAAGTACACTCGACGACGTCAAATTCTTCGTCGAGACCTACTACTATGGTGACGTCCCTAAAAACCTCAACACCATGAAAAACGTAGACGAAATCGTCAACTCACTCGACGAATACTCGCGCTACATGTCCGCCGGGGAATACCGTACCTATCTATCGGCCGTTGCTGTGGATGAACACCAACCATCGTCAATCCAAAACGTAGCAGCAACAACACCGACTAAATCACCAGCAAAACCAGAGCACCCAATCACATCATCCATGCTCTACGGCAACATCGGTTACATAAAAATCGCCACGTTTTCCGCCGACCTGGGCAAGCAAGTGGAAGCACACTGGACGAAGCTCAAAAAAAATGGAGCAACCGGACTCATCGTCGACCTGCGCTATAACGGCGGTGGCTACGTCGACAGTGCCGAACAGCTTCTCGGCTTTTACCAAGGCGTGACAAACGCTTACTACCTATCTACACGCGAAGGCAACAAAATGATTAAACCGATACCAACCAAAACGAAATTCCCGAAACAATCATATGTGCTCGTCAATCGCTATTCCGCATCTGCATCTGAAATCGTCGCTGCGTCCCTCATCGATCAGCAAGCCGCTACCATAGTAGGTGAGACGACGAAAGGGAAGGGCAGTGTCCAATCCTTCTTTGAATTCAATGACGGTAGTGCACTCAAACTGACAATCGGGCACTTCACGGGACCCAAAGGAACGCTTGTCCATAAAAAGGGTATCCAACCTAGCATCAAAACCGAATCGAACAAAGAACTGATAGACATCCATCAGCGGCTCCTCAACGAGTCATTCAGCAACAAGCACTACAAAAAAATCGACAATCTCGACAATGTACCAACGACTAAAAAAATGACTATCCAATTTACACAGCCAATGAACTTTAACAACGCACAGACGTCCAATAATATAGAACTAGTTAAAGTAGGCGGCGTAGCCGTCCCAATCACCATCAACCAAAAGGCCAATAACACAATTGAAATTGTTCCTAACAAAAACCTGCAACCCGGCGCTTCCTATGAACTCATCATCCACCCGGGTTTGAAAAATACCAATGGTCGCACGGTTAAACAAGGCACATACGTCCCAATAACCGTCAAAAGCGCCAGCTGATGTACGCTAGCGCCTAGCAACCTAAACACCGAATGTGTTATAATCAACGAGCTGTCCGGTGCCAGTTACTGACACCATTTAGCACATTCACATTGTGACAGCAGTTGGCTTCACATTGAACCGCCATCAAGAACTCCTAGAAAAGAGGAAAATTACTATGAAATCCACTATGAATAAAAATATATGCGTCATCGGACTAGGCTACATAGGCCTACCAACAGCAGTAATGTTCGCCAACAGTGGCGTCCGCGTACACGGCATGGACGTTAACGAAAAAGCAGTTAACATGATCGCAAACAAACAACTTCATATAGAAGAGAACGGACTTCAAGAGCGTCTGGAAGAAGCAATCGACAAAGGGTACTTCACGGTTTCAACGCAACCTGTCGAAGCAGACGTCTACATCGTGGCCGTCCCATCGCCAATCAATCCAGACAACACAGCAAACTTGGAGTACATCCGTAAAGCAACAGCGTCAATCGTTCCTTACCTAAAAAAAGGGGCACTGGTTATTCTCGAATCAACTGTGCCACCAAAAACAGTAGAAAACGTTATGTTGCCTGAGCTTCGCAAGTCAAACCTAGAACTAGGCGTAGAACTATTCGTCTCACACTCACCAGAGCGCGTTATTCCAGGCAAGATCTTCGAAGAACTCATTAACAACGACCGCATCGTCGGCGGCATCACGCCTGAATCCGCTGAGATGACAAAAGAGCTATACCAAACATTCGTCCAAGGGGAAATCCACCTAACTGACGCAACAACAGCGGAACTCGTCAAAGTAATGGAAAACACGTATCGCGACGTTAACATCGCGTTTGCCAATGAACTCGCAAAAATCGCTGAAACAATCGACGTCGACATATGGGAAGCTATCCGCTTTGCCAACTTCCACCCGCGCGTTAACATCCATACGCCAGGACCTGGTGTAGGCGGACATTGTATCGCAGTAGATCCTTGGTTCTTGGTGGAATTAAGCCCGGAAAACTCCGACATCATTAAGAAGTCACGCCTGACGAACAACGGCATGCCGAAATTCACAGCGCAAAAAGCACAAGCACTTCTTGAACAGCATGGCATTCAGGGCGGTAACGTCGCAGTACTAGGTCTTGCATTCAAAGCCGACGTTGACGATTTACGAGAAAGCCCTTCGACGGTAGTTATTAAAGAACTACAAAACTTGAATCTGCAAGTAACGTCATTCGATCCACATATCAAAGAACTGCAACACCCGACACAACGCGCATCACTAGGCGAAGCGCTTCAAGACGTCGACCTGATTATCCTGACGACGGATCATACGGAATTTAAAAACCTCAATCCGGAAACAGTGAACACTGGCGACACCAAGCCACTCGTACTCGATACAAAAAACGCACTCAACCGTGACAAGTGGGAACAAGCCGGATTCCGTTTCTTTAAGCTCGGCGATGGCAAGAACAAAGGACTTTCTTCTATATGAAAGAGACCATTCTTGGCGTTCAAGTCAATACCGAAAACTACGACGAGTTAATACCGAAAGTCTTCCGCAACATCGAAGACAAGAAGAAATCACTCGTCGTAGCCATCAACCCGGAAAAGTTGATGAAAGCAAAAGAAGACCCGGGACTAAAAGCGCTTCTTAACAGAGCGGAGTTCCAAATCCCGGACGGCATTGGCGTTATCATTGCGTCTAAATTAAAAAAAGGCAGTATCTCGTCACGCATTACTGGAATTGACATGATGGACCGCATTGTTAGGGAAGCAGCACGTACTGGACGTGCGGTTTTCCTATATGGGGCGAAACCAGGTGTTGCTGATAAGGCGGCGCAACAACTAAAACAAACCTATCCAAATCTTATCGTGGCGGGAACACAGGACGGCTATGAATCAGACACTAGTAAAGTCTTAGAAACTATCAATAAGGCCAAGCCCGATATCCTATTCGTTGCGATGGGTTCTCCAAAACAAGAGCAATGGATTGAACAACACCGGGACAACCTATACCCAATGTTGTACCAAGGCGTTGGTGGTTCATTCGACGTCCTTGCAGGTAACGTCAAGCGAGCACCCGCCGCATTTCAAAGAATGGGAGCGGAGTGGCTGTATCGTCTATTGAAAGAGCCTAGTCGCCTCAAAAGGCAAATGAATCTACCAAAATTCTTATTTGAAGTTTTCAAACAAAAAAGAAGTTGACACTCTTGTATTCTTTTAAAAGAGGTGCTAGAATACTAAAGTGTAAGGATAATTTCCTCTATAACATATATAACAAACGCCATGCAGATCGAAATTGGTTGGTTGACCACACAAAAAAACTCGAACAGTTCCCATCTGTTCGAGTTTTTTTGTGTCCGAAAAGCGAAAGACGTCGTCTTAGATGCGGCAGGCATAAGACAGAACTACGTCGTGGCGTACTTGGCCACAGAGTAGGGCTGACTTATGACCCGAGCATCTGACGCCTGAAGTCTAGACATGCTTGAAAGGTGGAAGCGCCTGCTCAGCCCCGACAAGCGCTGGAGGGTTTGAAAGCAATGGCGCATTTTGCCATTGATTCAAAACTGAAGCGACTCGAGGGGCTAGGCGCTGGAACTAGACACCATAGAAAAGCGAAAGGCGCCATTCAAGTCCCTGGTGCCAGTACTGCTACCCAAAGTTCCCAAGCATCGGATTTCTAGAACTAGATCCCGAAAATGTGTAGGACACTTTTTTTAGGAACCATGAATGACAATCCTCCCCGTTTGGAAAGAAAACCATTTTCCGCCATAAATTCAAAACAGAAGAAATTAAAAGGATTTGAAGTTTATGTGGACCAAGAAAATCATATAAGTCCCACTTAAACACGCATAGGTAAGCCGAAAAGACTTAAGACTACGCAAGGAATTCCAAATACATAATCAGCAGTAACTAGACACTAACAATTGAAATGGTTCTGTAACTTGGAAGCAAAATCCGTAAAATACTTGATATATATCAGATATGCGATAGAATGGTAGAAGCGGCTCAGGAATCTAGTATTGTTTCCCAAAGGGATTTACTATATTACTAACTTGTAATTGACATCCTTGTCGTAATTATCTATACTTTAATCTGTAATGACTTCTATCTTTCATTTTGCCGTGGAAGTAGTTGACACAAATTTATTTTCTATCTAAGAGGAGGAAATTATTCAATGGCTAACCAACCATCTAAGTACAGCAAATTTTTAGTAGGGGCTGCATCAGCAGCACTAGTAGCATCCGCAGTAGCACCAATCGCAAGCGCGGCAGATTTCAAAGATACGAAAGGTAACACGCACGAAGAAGCGATCAACGCTCTTTCTGATGCAGGCGTTATCTCTGGATACCAAGACGGTACATTCTTACCAAACAAAACGTTGACTCGTTCTGACGTTGTGAAATTGATGGGTAAATGGCTTGTATCTGAAGGGTCAGTAGTACCAACAGATTACAAAACAAACCCACGTTTCGCAGATCTTAAGTCTACATCTAACGATGAGCTTCTGAAATTTGCTGCAGTTGTTAAAGACAACGGCGTATTCGTAGGAACTCCAGACGGTAAACTAGATCCTACTGGAAACATCACTCGTGAAAACATGGCAGTCGTTCTTGTTCGCGCATTTGACCGTGTTCATGAAATCGATCTTACAACTTATGTTGCAGGACAAGATTTCAAAAAAGACGTTACTGATCTAGGAAAAGCGAAAGCTGAAGCACGTCCAGCAATCGACGTTCTTGATTTCTTCAACATCACGAACCCGGCTGCACCAGCGTTCAATCCTAAGGAAACAACTACTCGTGGACAGTTCGCTACATTCCTTTACAAAACAACAAAAACGGACTTCTCTGATGTTACATCTGGAATTGTAGGATCTGCAGATATTAAAGCTGTTAACGCTACAACTGTTGAAGTTGCTTTCAAAGAGAAAGTTGAAAACCTTAACTCTCTTAACTTCAAAATCGACGGTTTAACAGTTTCTAACGCTGCTGTTAAACAATCTGATGACAAAGTAGTAGTTCTTACAACTGCTGTTCAAAAAGGCGGAGAGAAATACACAGTAACATTGAATGAAAAAGCTATTGGTTCATTCAGCGGTATTTCTTCAGTAATTCCTACGAAAATCGATATTACTACACAGTCTGTTCAAGGTAAAGTTGGAGCACAAGCAATCCTTTCTGCTGATGTAGGCGTTAAACAAGCAGGTATTCCTGTAACGTTCAACGTGAAAGCAAACACAATCGGAACACTTAACAAAGACCAAGTGTTTGAAACACTAACAAATGCAGACGGTATTGCAACATTCTCTTATACACAATACGCAGCGGGTACTGACTCAGTTGTTGCTTATCCAACTGGTGCACCAACTGTACGTAGCCTTGGGTATGTTTTCTGGGGCGTTGACACTATCCTTGCAGTTGAAGAAGTTACTACAGGATCAACAATTAACAATGGCGCTAACAAAACGTACAAAGTTACATTTAAAAATGCTACTACTGGAAACCCAGCTACAGGTCAAAATCTAAATGTTTCTTTCTTAGAGAACTTGAATGTAACAGCTGATAAGATTTCTAACGCTACTGTAAATGGTGTACAGCCAGTTCAGTTAAGCAATAACTCAGCTCCAGTTGCAACACAGATTACAACTGACTCAAAAGGTGAAGCTACATTTACTGTTTCAGGAACAAACACTGAAGTTACACCTATCGTATTTGAAGCAAATAACACTGTTGTTAACGGTAATGTAGTTAAGGACTTCAAATATGAAGCTTCAGACCTACAAGCAAAAGCTGCTAAAGTGAAATTCGCTGCAGTACAAGCAGATTACGTAATTGATGTAGCTCGTGATGGTGGAGAGACTGCAGCGTTGAATTCTTCTAACGGACGTAAGTACAACGTTGTTGTAAAAGACAAAGATGGTAAACTTGCTGCTAATGAAGTAGTCAACGTAGCGTTCAACGAAGACCTTGACCGTGTAATTGCTACAAATACAGAAGCGAAATTCATTAAAGTGAATTCTGACGATACTCAACAATATCACCCAACTAGCGCTGTAGGCGATACAGCGAAACAAATCTCTGTTAAAACAAACGCTAAAGGTGAAGCTTCGTTCGTAATCGGAAGCGATAAAGACAACGACTACGCGACACCAGTTGCTTGGATCGATGTTAACACTCCGAATGCTGTTGAAGGTAAATTGGATGAAGGAGAGCCGAAAACACTCGCTGCAATCTCTTACTTCAAACCGGCATATCTTGATGGCGCAGCATTGAAAGTTTACAAGGACGGCAAAGCAACAACTAGCGATTTCAAAGGTAGCGAATCTGCTACATTCAAAGCTTCTCTTGTGAACCAAAGTAATAAAACAGTGGCGAACACATCTATCAACAAAGTATCATACACAATCTTCAATACTGGTGCGAACGATGTGATTGTTGGAAATCAAATTATCTCTCCAAACCGTAGCTATACAGTTACGTATGAGACTCCGAACACTGACTTGGTTGTAAGACCGACTCAAGACAAAAACGCATCAGTGCGTGTAGTTGCAACAGGTATCGCAAAAGATACTGATGGCAAAGACTACGCATTCACAGCGAAAGAAGCAACAGCTACATTCGCAGCAACAAAAGCAGTTTCTGCACTTTACACTGGCGATGTTGAATCTTACAATTCGAAAGACGAAGAACTTGTATTCGTAGGTAAAGACCCAGTATCATACACTGGTTCAGGCTATGTTTACAAAGGTGTTGGGAACACTCCAATCGCAACAGCTGAAGACTTCATCAAAGAATTGAAAAAAGGTAAAGTAACTGTTACTCGCGAAGTCAAAGACGGCGTGACAACGTTCTATATCGTTGAACAAGTTAGTGGTACTACAGGACCTAAAGATACAGCGGTAGTTGTACCTGAACCAACACTGACAGCTAAAACAGTAGCTCGTACAGTGGTAGTTGGTGCTGATGCATTAACATTTACTGCAAGTGAACTTGCAACAAGTAATAAAGACCTAGTATTGTCACTTGTTGGCACAGCTACTTCTGATAATGCAACTGTAGCATCTGCAACAGTTACAGATAACAAACTTGTTATTACTCCAGGAACAACTGTAGGAACTGCGGAAGTTACAGTAAATGTGACTGACGGTAAATTGACTACAACTGCAACTGTGACTGTTAAAGTTGAAGCAGTAAATACAAATGTAACTCTATCATCACTAACGGGTGCTTATGAAATCCAAGATAATACTGACGTTGATAAATATGGCGTTGTATTAGAACTTAGTAAGCTTCCAGCTGCACTTCAAAATGCTACTTCTTACACAATCGATATCGGTGGCGTGAAGTACGAATTGACTAAAAACAGATTCAATGCTAACGTATTCAGCGGTCAAGTAGACAGCACTAAGCATACAAAAGCTCAAGTTGAAGCTGGTATCATCACTAAGAACTAAGTATCAAGTATAAATAGCAATAAATGTATAAGAGATAGTTGAAAAACTATCTCTTATATACTATATATAATAAAAAAACAGATGAGGTGTAACAACAAGATGACAAAAAAACCATTTAAAGTATTCTCAAAGACTGCAATCGCGGCAGCACTTGCAACTTCAGCGTTAGTTCCAACAGCTGTATTCGCAGCAGAAGAAAATGTAAATCTAAGTGTTTCTGATTATATCGTTGAACACGAAGGCCAATTATACTCAGTTGATACAGCTACGTTCCTTGAAATGAAAGCTGGAAAAGTAGCTCCAACACCTAAGTTTGTTAAAACTGCAGCTGGCAAAGTATATGATCTAAACGATTATCTTGAAGCTAAATCATCAAACATCGGTGCTACAATGCAAGATGCTCTTGAATTACTAGCGGCTGATTCATCATTAGAAAAAGACGTTACATACGGTAACGTTGAAATTGGTGAAGATGGTAAGGTGAATTATATTCCTGCACCATCAACTGACCTTAAAGTGGAAACTGTAAAGGCGATTAACGGTAATCAAGTTACTGTTACATTAACAGGTGTAGAAGGTGAAGTACCTGCATCAGCAGTTAAAGTATCAGACTCTAACGGTGCTGTATATGCAGTAACGTCTGTAGTAGCAGGTGCTACTGAAGGCGAATACCTAGTAAACCTTGGTACTGCAGTAGATGGTAAAGGTACATTAACAGTAGAAGTTAACGGTACTTCTGCAACTAAAGATTTTGATACAACACTTGCAGGTTTAACACTTGATATCTCTACTGATGAGGCAGACAGCGAGTTAACTGCTGATGGAGCAGACAATGCTGTTATCACGATTAAAGCATTAAAAGACGGAGTTCTTGATGAAACTTTCACAGGTTCTGTTAAGTTCCAATCGTTAAAAGGTGCTAAATTCGCAAAAGAAGAAGTTGCATTTGACAAAGGAATTGCCCAAGTTCAAGTAACATCAATCTCTTCACCAACTGCAATTGTTGATACAATTATCGCAACAATTTCAAGTGCAGACAATGCTGAATTTGTTGGTACACAAGCACGTATTAACATCAGCTATGTTCCTAAAGATGCAAACGAAGATGTTCAGAAAAAAGTATTCATTAACTATGCGGAATCAGATCGTGCAAGTGATGTATACGTTAAATTTAATGATAAAGTAGACTTCGACGTACTTCTTGCAGATTGGAAAGCAGACAAAGTTAAGTTTTCAATTTCAAACAAAAAAACTGATGGCTCACCTAATAATGTTGCTTCTACTGATATTCTAGATTTAGTAAAAGTAAACGATAATACAATCAAACTTGCACTTGCAAATGAAAATGCTCTTACGGATAACTCTGAAGTTAAAGTTGAAGTAATAGACGGTCGTACAAACGGAATTGTGCAAGATAGCGACATTAGCTTTAACCTTGTTGACAATACAGCACCTAAAGCTGTAGCAGTAAAAGCTGTAGACTACAAAACATTAGTTGCAGAATTCACTGAACCGGTTAACGACGAAGGTCTTGATGCAGTAATCAAAGCGTCAACTGCAGGTAACTGGGTATTAAACGGTCATAAACTAGATGCAGATAAAGATATCTTAAGCATTGAAGTGGGTAACATTATCAATGAAGATGGCGATGTATCTGCTTATGATACTGTTAAACGTCTGGACAACCGTCATTTCGTAACAATTAAACTTGTTGATAAAGATAGTGACGATGCTACTAAGGTTGGCGTAGAGCACTATAAAGCTACGGGTAAAAAGAATCTTCTTCAAGCATATAACATTTCTGATTATGCAGCATTGACTGATGCAACGGGTCAAAACAAAGCAACTACACAAGAATTCGAATTCGTAACACCAGCAGTACCTGCAGCACCAACTGTAAAAGTTACACAAGATTCACCAGAGCAATTTAAAGTTGCATTCTCAGCAGCTGTTGAGAAAAAATCTGGTGCTGGTGCAGACCTTACATTTGCTGACTTTACAATTGAATACCAAAATGGTTTTGAAGTAGATGGCACAACACCTAAATACAACGTAATGACTAGCTCACAAGTTGAAATCTTTAAAGATACTAACTCAGAGTACTACATCGAATTACTGCAAGACTGGACTCAGATTCACGAAACTGCAAACGAAAAAATTAATTACTACACACCTGGCTACAACAATGTACGTATTACATTAAATGCTAATGCTGCTAAGAGTACTCGTACGGGTGTAGTTATTGAAACTAAACACGAAGAACTACTGGAGTTGAAATTGGATGATGTATCACCTACATTCGTTTCAGCTGAACAAGTAGAATCAATAACTGGAGTTCCACAACAAGAAGTTGCAGTTGTAATGAGCGAACCAGTTAAATTCCCTACAGTTGGAACACCACCTGTATTAGTAAATGATGAAGGCGATACAGCATCAGAGCAACAAGAAGCATCAACTGGAGTGCCAGTTCCAACATTCTCATTCGTAAGCGCGGATCAGAAAACAACGATTGATGGTACACTGAAAACAAATAGTCTATCAGTAGATGACAAATCATTTACAATTGAACCAGATTCTCCACTAGCGGCAGGTGAATGGACAGTTTATATCCGTTCGATTTCTGATGACATTGGAAATACATCTGACACGATTAAACGCCAAGTTACAATTCTACCAACTGAAGATGAAGTAGGAGAAGCAAAAGTTATATGGGCACAGGCTATTGACAACACAGATACTAAAGTGAATAGCAAACTAGAGCTTCAAGACGTAGTATTCATTCAATATGGTACTGAGATGTCACTAGATGCATTGAAATCAAACATCTATACAATCAATGGTAAAGAACTTCCGGAAGGTGTAAGTATTACATCTACAGAGGAAAATTACAGTGGCGATTTAACTGGTACTCGCGTTATGATTACACTTCCACATACATTCCTTGGAGAGGTAGCAGAAACGTATGTAGGAACAGTTGCTACACCACATAACCTTAACATCAACAAACGTTTGACAGATGATAAAGGGAATACGATTCAAGGTAAAACAGAACTTGTAATGTCTTATGACTTTGATGGTTCAGAAACTGTTGGAGATATCCCAGCATTGAATCTTTTGATTACTGGTGATACTCCAGTTGCACTTGCAACGCAAAACTTGGCAGACGCTAAGCTTGCAATCGAAAATTTAGACCTAGAGTGGGATACTGATCAAACAACAACAGTTACAAATGCACAAACAGCAATTAATGCTTTAACATTACCAGCGGGCGTAACTGCAGTGGCTACTACTAACGGTGCTAATGTAGTTGTAACTATTACAAACAGTGCTGGTACAGAGACAATCACGTTGACTCCTTAACAAAAATAAACGAAACGTTGCTTTATAAGCTAGTCGTTTACTAGTGAAATAAGCGGGACTGATGTTTCATGTCTAACTTCAAGACTCTTAACAGGTTAGTAGTTTGACATGAGGCGCAGTTCTAACTGTTACAATCCAATTGATAGGTGAAATTCCTATCCTTGCTAAACAGTCTATATGCAAGTGCCTAATCCTCCTGGGTCCAGTGATGCGCTGATAATTACGCAAAAGGGACTAAGTCAGGTGAAGTCGTACTCGAAACGTTAATCGAGGCGGGGCTCTTTAAAAGACAACTATGGTCAGGTAGACGAATCCATGTAGGCAGGGTGAGGTAGTGGGTGTCGCGAAATTGCTAGGAGTTCGGCACTCATCCTTATATCTGAAATGATGTAAGGGGATTAGTATAATTGACTGTTAAACTGATCATTCTCACTCCTGAATAGTGGAGACCTAAGGTTGTCAAAATGAGGGATGGATGTAACGGAACGTTTGAAGTCTTGTCGGAAGAGGTGTCTCAGCACCCATGATGCCGGGAAGATGGCAGCAGGTTCATAGTAGTGTTGATTGTCAGCCGTTTGTACTTGCATGGTAACATGTAGGGAGGGTAAAACTGACAGGAGCGAAGGAACTTAGTCTGTGGTAGTTATTCTATGATGCTTATTTCCCTAAAATAATGCATATTCTAACTGCTAAAGAGACCAATTTCCATCAGCAGTCACATATAACAGAATAATGTTTTACCATTGACAGCACGCCGTATGCGGTCAAAGCCGCGTGTACGGTGTAGGCCCGGAGCGAAAGCTACATGCTTGTTTAGGTGTGTGGTATAAGACGGGAATAGCGTAGTAACAGCAACAATTACAAATGATGTAGCGTCAAATTACATCGACAATGGAGATAAAGCAGCTTACAAAGTATCAGGTACCGCTACGGCAAATTCTACAGTAGCGATTACATTAACTGATAAGGATGGACTCGTTATAACAACAAGTGCAACAGCTACTGCTGCGGGTACGTATACTGTGGATGTTGATACAACAAGCAGTGATAATGCGGGTGCGGCTTTAGCAGAAGGTAATGTGACGATTTCAGCAACAGCGAGTCTTGCTGGTAGTACTACAAGTACCCCTGTTACACTAGAAGTTATTAAAGATATAACATCACCAGAAGTTGCTACTAAACTTCCGGTAGCTGGAACTAATGCGGTAACAGCAGCACTAGTGTTCTCTGAAGCGATTGATTTAACTAGTCGTAATGCGGTTAAAACAGCTGTTGAAACAGCCTATACAGTTGTTGGTAATGCTGTAGTAGTAATAGAATGGGCTGCTGATAACAAAACCTTGAATGTTACAGTTACAAATAATACGGGTTCAGTAACTTCAACGGTAATTGCAAGTATTGGAATTAAAGATTTAGCTGGTCATACTGCTCCAGCTATTGTACAATAATCGTAATAATCGGTGCCAGTCACTCATACAACTTGGATACTATTCTGAATGTAGATAATTGATACCGAAAAAAGGTAGAGGGCTTCGGCTCTCTGCTAATTCTGAAAAGAATAAATACTATATAAGCTAGTTTACTAGTGACGGTAGTGGAAATAAGACCTCATGGATATGACTTTAATTAGTTTGCTTCCATGGGGTCTTTTTCTTGACTGAAAATTGAATGGTTTTTTGATTGATGAAATTCGATTGTTGAATATGTCCGGGTACTATGATAGGATATTTGTAGGGGAAATAAGCGATAGAAGAAACAACGACTGACGGCACGCCGTATGCGGTCAAAGCCGCGTGTACGGTGTAGGCCCGGAACGAAAGCCACAAGGGTTAGAGGTTTGTGGTATAAGACGGGAATAGCAATCAAGTATTACAAGCTGATTATATTGCAGCTAATAAGGTACCTGGTGTAGTTGCGGCAGATGTTGTAGGTGATCCGACAGCAGATGGTACAGTGAATAATGGGAAGATTAATGTATCATGGCAATCGTATGATACTGCTAACCCAAGTCTTGCACCGTTTACGGGTGTCACGTATACAGTTGAAGTGACGGACGCAGGAAATAATGTGGTTGCAACTGAATCAGGAATTACAGGAACAAGTATTGAAATTGATGGTTTGGATGATGCGGCAACTTACACAGTCGAGGTCATTGCAAACTTTAATACTACTACTACTTCACTAGTTGAAACAAAAAACGTTACAACTGTTTCGATGGAAAAAGCTAATCCTTGGTTTGGCGGTGGTTCTAATCTTGCCACTAGTTTAACTATCGGCAGCACGAATATATCGGATGGTTTTACTTTCACTTATAGTGATGATTCTGTGGCTGAAATCAGCGTCAATGTATCTGGGTACACAACTAGGGAAGAAGTTGTAGAAAAGTTGAATGAAGCACTTGTGGCTGCAAATGCAGATCATCTTGTTAAAGTCGAATATGATGCTAGTTTTATTAATCCTAAAGGGGTTACGTGGGAGCATGCTATCTTCATTTATGCTACTAAGAAAGGTAGTGATGTTACAATAGGTATTCCTGGACCTGGATCAGCGTTCCCTTCTTGGACAGGCGGTGCCAAAGAAGGTACATCAGTAGATGGTAAATATGATGAAAATAACCCTGAGTGGAATGGTTGGGGTTCACGTCTGTAAGAGTGGGAGATAATTTCCTTGTGCACTTGGGTTGACACCGTTTCTTTTATCTAAACAAATGAACAATAACCAAGTGTGTTTCGGAATGGTTGGTTCCTAAGTAGAAGTAAAAAAATAAAATCCTTCGTAGCGCTAACTTTAAATAGTTAGCGCTACGGAGGATTTTTTGTTCGATGAAATTCAATTGTTGTATAAGTCGGTTTACTATGATGCTTGTAGGGGAAATAAACAGTAGAAGAAACAACCCTTGACGGTACGCTGTATGCGATGAAAGCCGCGTGTACGGTATAGCCCGGGAACGAACCACATAAGGGATTGATGTGTGATATAAGACGGTAATAGCGCAACACCAGTAGATTTGGCTACAGCAGCTGTAGTGAAAGCGGAAGGAAGTAAAACGCAAGTTGATATTGATGCAGCGCAAGATCTGATTGCTCCTTTTTGGATGTTTCCCGATCGTTCTAGCCGTTACCTGCAATTATCTATAAAAAGAATGTGAGATTAGATGCAACGTAGCTTAATAATGGTCTGTAGAAGCGTTTGAGGGGTGTTGTTGTGTAGAAGATGGGGTGATTCTTCAAGTGATTTCCAAAAGGATGAATTTTCAACGGTGCGATGTTTAGTTTTTGTATAGAAAAGTGTGTTATGATATTATCAGGGAAATAAGAGGTAGAAGAAACAAAATCACCATTGACGGCACGCCGTATGCGGTGAAAGCCGCGTGTACGGTGTAGGCCCGGAACGAAAGCTGCAATCGCGGTATAAGACGGGAATAGCTTTATATCAAAAACAGACAGCACGACAGAAAATGATCCTGCAACACTCGGACTCACAGGTACTTCAGTTACTTCAAGTAATACAAATGTAGCAACAGCAACGATAACTAATGGGAAAATTACTATAACTTCAGTAGGTCCAGGTACAGCAACGATTACAGTTAAAGAAGATGCGAAAACAGCAACAATTGAAGTAACAGTAGCAACAGGTGGAGCAATCTCAGTTAATACAATTACAAAATACGATTCTTCAGCAGAAGATGCTGGCGTAGTAATTGCTCAAATTGCGGCATTGTCTCCAGGTCCGGTAACGCCGGCAGATGTACAAGCAGCGCGTAATGTATTTAACGATTTGACATTGGCCCAACAGGAATTGGTGACGAATTTAAATGACCTTGTCACAGCTGAAAATAGTGCATCAAAAATAGCGGCGGATAAAGCAACTGTTGATGTAACATACGCAACAGGAGAAACTTCTACCGCTGTGAAAAGCAATGTAACATTAAAATCAGCCGTCACGCAAGGTTCAACAGTTACATGGACATCTAGTAACTCAGCAATCGCAGGTAACGGTACAGTCACTCGTCCGATTTTTTCTGCCGGTGATGCAACTGGCGATGTAACAGCGACGATTAAACACGGAACTGTCCAGGATACAAAAGTATTCACGGGTGTGAACGTTCTTAAGAAAAGTTTTACGACTCCAACACCAGATGAAAAGGACCATACGTTTACACTTGTTCCTGATGGTTATGGATTAACTGATTTTACAGTAGGAGATTCAATCAAACTTCACAGTAGTGGAGTTAAAAATGGAATAACTTTTGAGTTAAGTTATGACAATACAACAGGCATAGTTACGGTGACGGCGATATCGGGTACTGTAACTGGACCGGGCACTTTAGGGATTGATATTATTAAAGATGGTAAGACATCCGTGAAAAAAATTGAGTTCGAACAGGGTTCAGATTCGTCATATAATCACCTTGTATTTACGGTGCATGATTTTAGCGGTAACTAATAGCTAAGTTAGACATCCTTCTGACGATTTGAAGTTAAGTGGAAAAGACTGAGGGCTTAGGCTCTCTGCTGATTCTGAAATGAAGAAGTGCTATACAACTAGTTTGCTAGCAAGTGTAGTGGAAATAGACCTCATGGATATGACTTTAATTAGTTTGCTTCCATGGGGTCTTTTTCTTGGCTTAAAATTGAATGATGAAATTCGATTGTTGTATATGTCTTTGTACAATGATATGCTGGTTGTAGGGGAAATAAGCGATAGAAGAAACAACCACTGATGGCACGCCGTATGCGGTCAAAGCCGCTTGTACGGTGTAGGCCCGGAGCGAAAGCCATGAGGGATATATGTGTGGTATAAGACGGGAATAGCATTGCAGATAATATTTTCAGCTTTGAATTATTACCATCCGTAAACGATTCTACTCTGGATAAAACAGTGAATACGACTAAGTTCGGTAATTATGATGTATTGGTACTTGCTGCAGGTCCATCAGCTCCAAGTCCAGTACCAGCTAGTGAACAAAATAAAAATACTGTCGCTGGCGTTTCTAATCATGCACCAGATGGTGATTTCAACTTCAAGTTAACGCAAAATGCAGGTGGTTTAGATACATCAAACTTTATGGTCTTCCATAATGACAAGAATGGTACTTACGGTGTTCACATCAATGAAGACGGATCTTCAATGAATGGTAACTATGTTGTTGATGTAACTAGTAAAACAACAGCATTTAAGCAACAATTTGTATATGGAACAGTAGGAAACGATGTAACATATGCAATTACTGCTCAAGACAGTGACCTAACAACAGCTGACTTATCAGCTGCTGATGTAACAGTAAAATGGAGTACGATGAAGCAAGATAATGTATCAAGTTCTAAAGTATTTATCCTACCAACAGGAACGACACTTGATGCAGCTAGTCATACTGCGCTTGCTGGTACTATAGATACTAATGGAGCAGATAATGAGTTTGTTGGAACAACAGGTTCAAACGATAGTACGGGCACTGCATTAGCTGATGGAACTTACGATGTATATGTTCAAAACCTTGATTCTGGTGGTTCTGTACTAGAAACATTAAAAGTCACTATCCATCTTGATGGTGAAGCAGGAGCACCAGTAAGCACAGATGCAACAGTAACATCAGGAGATTACACAGTAAGCAATAGTGGTACTGCTACTGAAACAATCACTGATGTTCCAGCATCAACTTCAAAAGCTGATTTCTTAGCTGCGATTACTCTTGGAGATGCAAGTGCAACGATCGACAATTCAGACTTAAGCGATCCAGTTGAAACTGGTGAAACAGTAGTTGTGACAGCAGAAGATGGAACAACTATTGTGACTTATACAATCACGGTAGATCCTGCACTAAGCGCAGATGCAACATTAGTATCAACAATTGGAACGGTTGATAACACGGCTGAAACAATTGTAGATGTACCAAGTGCAACAATTTTAGCAGAATTTATATCTGCTATCACTAAAGCTGCAGGTGCATCATTTAATGTATATGAAGCAGATGGTACAACAGTAGCAACGGATCTACAGGATGGTTACAAAGTAATCGTTACTGCAGCAGATGGTACTACTAAAAAAACGTACACAGTAACAGTAACTCCTTAATAAAACTAAACGAAACGTTACTATATAAGCTAGTTTACTAGTGAAAGTAGTGGAAATTTGACCTCATGGATATGACTTTAATTAGTTCCCTTCCATGGGGTCCGTTTCTAACTATCGTGCTGGATTCGTCAGGGAAGTTCTGACGCGTGTTGAACAGTTCCAGATTGCTCACGAGCCTAATCCTCCTGCATCCGGTGAGAGCCTATCTGCTCGAAGGGGTGAAGTCAGGTGAAGTCGTACCCGGTGGTCCCGGGGCGGGGTTCTTTAAAAGATGACTATGGCTAGGGCGACGAATCCATGTAGGCAGGGTGATGCGGTCAGGTGTGCGAAATTGCTAGGAGTTCATACCTGATTCTCTGTTTCTAAATAAACAATTGGTGATTCGACTAATTTGAACTGTTAAACGAATCATGCCCACATCTGGATAGTGGAAGCCTACGGTCATCAAAACAAGGGAACAGCACGATGGAACGTTTGAAATCTTACTAGAAGAGGTGAGTTAGCACCAGTGAAACTAGTAAGATGGCAGCGGGTTCATAGTAGTGTCGATCGCTAGCCGTTTGGACCTGTATGGTAACATACGGGGAGGATAAAACTAGCAGGAGCGAAGGAACCCAGTCAGTGGTATTCTTCTCGATTATTAACTTGCTATTCAGATGACAAGTGATTTGCTAGGGGAATAAAAAAACAACCACTGACGGCACGCCGTATGCGATGAAAGTCGCCTGTACGGTGTAGGCCCGAAACGAAAGCCGCTTCTGTGGTATAAGACGGGAATAGCATACAAAATATAGTATTCCCTGGTCCAGGAATAACTGTAAAAGGTGGAGACACTATTACTATCGTTTCTTCTGGTGATCCAGCAAACACTATTTGGATTGCACCAGTGGGTCAAACGACAGTACCGATAATAGCTAATGGAACAACTATAACAACTGCAATGGGTACAGCAACGAGTATTACTGCACCAAGCATTGGTGATGAGTATTTTGTTTATGTATCTGATGCTGCAGGTAATATCTCTGCTGCATCAAGAGCATCAATTTCTACAGATAGTACGGCTCCAGTAGTAACCATAGCAAGTGCATCGATTGCAACGGGTGTCATCCGTGGTGAATCTGATGAAAATGGTGCAACTGTTGAGGTATTCTCTGATGAGGCTCTTACAACTAAAATACCAGGTTTAGGTTCAGTTGTTTCAGATGTATTGACTTGGACTGCGTCATCTAACACATTGTCTGAAGCAATTTATTATGTTGTAGTAACTGATACAGTAGGAAATGAAACTATAAAAACAATACTGGCTTCTTAAATTCAGTCACTCACGCAACTCGGATACTATTCCGATAATGATGATTGATACCGAGGAAAGGTAGAGGTCTTCGGCTCTCTGCTGATTCTAAGAAGAATAGTCAACTGTCTTTCGGGTAGGTTGGTTCCCAAGTAGAAGTAGTACAATAAAATCCTTTGTAGCGGTCACTTTAAGTAGTGATCGTTGCGGAGGATTTTTTGATTGATGAAATTCGATTGTTGTATATGTCCGTGTACAATGATAGGTTATTTGTAGGGGAAATAAGCAGTAGAAGAAACAACCACTGATGGCACGCCGTATGCGGTCAAAGCCGCGTGTACGGTGTAGGCCCGGAACGAAAGCTACAAGTGTTTTTGTAGTATAAGACGGGAATAGTGATCACGATCTTATTGAGCTTACTGAGAAAGAGTATTATGATGTAGATCATAACGGATATATTGATCACATCAAGCTGACGTATAATAACTTAATTGATAATACTACTGTTTCAACAGGGGACTTTACAATTGGTACAGGTAACGATGGTCTACAGCAAATGGAAGAAATCCTAGCTGCTGAAGTGAATGATCATGAAATTATACTGACTGTTAAAGAAGTGTCAGGAACAAAAGAAACTTACACGGATGACACGATTGCATATGATGCTGCTGCGTTTAAAGGCGTAAACAACCAAGTAGTCTCTGTACAAAATGCGGTTACCATGACAGACAAAGCAAACCCAATTCTTATAGCTGCGTCTACCAGTGACAGCAATTGGAGTGAGATTACTGACATTTTGACAGTAACTTACAGTGAGGCTATTAATGCTTCAGCGAGAGGTAATTATGAAGATGGATTTGAATTTTGGTCAGGTGACATAGGGGCTGCGTTAGGGATTGAATTGAAATCTATGCCATTCAATATGATTTCTAATCCGTCTTCTGCAGCAAAGGTTGAGGGAATTGTTGTTTCGGATACTTTAACCTTAACTATTTTTGCGCATCATTTTATTGCTCAAGATGATGTACAACCGTTTGGTATTAAACCAGACCAGGTAATCCCTGTTATTGATCAAGAGAAGAATACGATTACAGATAATGCAGATAACAATATAGTTCATTCTATAGGTCATACAGTAACAATCACGACTAGTAATCATTAAAATCTGTCCCTGTGTTAGAAGTAGTTCTACACTATTCCGACAATTAACTACAATTCACTTATTTTCGAAAGTTTTGGGTAAGAGATTATAGAATAAATTATTACAATTCTATTCAATAGAATAGATTGCTTGAATATGGGATAGCCTTGTGGAGAGAGATCTCTGCGGGGCTTTTCTTTTGGCTTGAAGTAATTTGTTTGAAATAATTATAAAAATACAGGTTATTTTATCAGAATTTTTGTTTAACCTTCCATACAATGTACCTATTTGGTATAATGAGTAATGGGGAAATAGGATTGTAATTTATGAATAAAACTACCACTGATGGATCGCCGTGTGCGATAAAAGTCGCCTGCACGGTGAAGGCTCAACCGAAAGCCAATATTGGTATAAGATGAGAATAGCGAATTTGGAAAATTAGATTTAGAAAGCGGTTATGGTGGATATTTTATGGGTGGATCGATTGAATTATACAACAATCCTAAAAGTCATACGAACATAGTTCACCTTTCTTATAATGACACTTCTCAACCACAACTTATTTCAGGTATGAAACTGGTTGAAAGGGGAATTTATTTTGTATATTTAAGTGATCAAAAGTGGCAGGATCTACCTGATTCTGTACCAATGGATTTTGATCGAGTTTTATTTTTATTGGAAGAAGGTGAAGGTGTAACTGAGAGTAGTAAGAATGTAACCTTTACAATTAATAGTTTTCTTACTCCCCCATCTACATTCAGGGAAATAACAATTAGCCGTGCAAGTGATGTTGTTATGATTGATGGTGCTACCGAAACGGAAACTAGTAACCCAGAAGTTATTGCGAATGAAACAACTATTGGTATAGAAAATATTATTATAGACGAGAATATTTCGTTTGAATTTGATAGAGAGGCAAGAATCGGAGACCGCATTGCTCTACGCATCCCTTCATTGGAGTCAAATGATAATCTTACAGTTTATCTTTATGCTGAGAAAACTGAAAGAAGCTGGAAGCTGAAGCTACTTACTAAATCAATATTTGGTTCTGCCTCTAATGTTGGGGTAAATTAAATTTCTCTTCGCCTAAACTATAGATGCATAGCAAGGAAGAAATTTTAAATGATATGTTTATCCTACAATTGATACCATTCTACATGGACTACACCGAGTTATTGGGTGTTGTCCTTTTTTTCATTCAGTCATCTTAATATAGCAATCAACCCCTCAAGTGCAAATAAGAAGAAAGTGCGTAGGTTGGAAAACATGTAAATAATTTAGGGTGCCAGTTTCTCGCACAATTCAGACGACTCACTGCTATTATGTTTGGAGACTGACTACAAGTAAGTGTATGAAATTGGGGGAAATCCTCTTGCGTCCTTTGAAACTAAAACCAAGTGCCAGGAACTCACGCAATTCAAGCGCTATCCTGAAAATGGTGTCTGATACAACGAAATAACAAGGAGAGGTGGGGGGCTTCGGTTCTCTGCGGATTCTGAAATGAATAGCCAACTGTCTTTCGGGGATGGTTGGCTGTTTTTTTCTATGTGATGTCGTTTAGAGGATGAATGAATTGATTTTCCAATGACTTAATAGTGGAAATGTTATACAATGAAGAAGGGGAAATAAGCAAACAAAACTACCGCTGACGGATCGCCGTGTGCGGTGAAAGCCGCCTGCATGGTGAAGGCTCGAATCGAAAGCTACATACAATTTTTGTGGTATAAGACGAGAATAGTAATAATCAAATGACGATTACAATGGTACAGGGCGCTAGTATAGAATTGTTTCATGACTTAAGTGGTGATTTAGATACTCACTATATCGCCACTGGTGGCAATAACTATAATAAAAAATATATTGGAGATTTAGTAAATGTTCAGGTTAATGGACAATCTGGTCAATTTAGGTACGATCCATTGACTGATTCCTTTGAAGTGTTAGATGCTGAACAAATTAAACACGGAACAGTTGAAGTAACATCGTCTGACTTAGATTTAGTATCTGTTGTGGGGGATGATGATAATACTAGATTAGTACTTGATCCTACAAACGAAGCTGAAGCATCATCTGATGTAAATATTGTGTTTACTTTAAAACAAGGCAATCAAACTATAGGTTCGGTGGAAATTCCTGTTACATTTATTAGTTCTCAGCCTTCTCAATAAATCATGAAAGTAGTCTAATCATTTCGATTCCTCTATAACAGAAAGTGTGAAAATATAGTGTATATGACATTAGTACAGTTGGACAATAATAATTTGCATCAATTTGAGCACTTGATCTTTTTTCCTGCTCACAAGGAGAAAGTTAAAAGAGCTATCTTCAATCATTGGATTAGTTGCGATTTTGGAAGGTACAGCAGCTGCTATAGTTCTCTCAGAAGGAAATGGTAATTTATTTTACCTAAGAGTACTTCCACAATTTCAAAACATGGGGATAGAAAAGGAATTAATTACACGTTTGGAGCAATGGTACAAACAGCGAGGATGTAAATCTCTATCATTAACCTATGAAAGCGATTCTCCTCATGAAGTGTCTTTTTCTAAACAAATAGTGGAACTAGGATGGAAGGAGCCTAAATTGCTAATTCATCTTTTTATTGGGCAAGCAGATAAGTTAGAACAAGATGAATGGTTTCATAGAGACTTCACTGCAAGTAATCAAGAGTTGTTCTATTGGGGAGAACTAACAGAAGAAGAAAAGAAGTACCTTCAACTCCAAAAAGATATAATGTATTCAGATGTGTACGATCCTTTCTATAATAATGAGAAGATTTCTTATAAATATAGCTTCGGTTTAAGAGAGAATGATTATGTAGTTGGTTGGATTATTAGTGAAGAGATTTCACAGAATATGATATTTGTTCGCACAGTTTATACACCTGAACAGTTTGGAGCCAGGCGAGCAAGTCTGTCCTTATTAAATAGGTGTTTTGGAACAATATACTCTGAGAAAGAGTATCCTTTTGTGATGTTTGCAGTCGATAGTTCGAATACAACCGCTCGTAGAATTGTCGAAAAGCGATTTAAAAGTGGAATCATTCGAGAAAAACTGTATTTTAATACTCAGAAAATGATTGATTAAAAAGTTAGAAGAAGTTTTCTATTCAGTTAGATTAGCTATCTGAATTAAAATCGGGAAAATAAGTTTAGAGGATACTGACGGATCGCCGTGTGCGGTGAAAGCCGCCTGCACGGTGAAGGCTCGAATTGAAAGCCATAATAAAAATGGTATAATACAAGAATAGCGAATTACCAATAACTCGAATTCTTGATTGTGCAACTGCAGAAATTATGGATTCAAAGCTTGATAATATTATACTCAATAGGTCTGAAGGAAAGAATAAATTGGTATAATTGTAATCCATCTGAGGATGGTGCTGAATTATTAGAGATTTAGGAGACTGAAGTTTCTGTTTCGCTGGCAGAATAACAACCCCTATCTAAATACAGATGGGCAAATTTTTACAAACTAGAACACTGTCCAACTAAAAGCAGGCGAGAATGTCGATAAAATGACTATTCTCGTCTTTTATCTATCTATAATTACATAAATTATTGTCAAAATTATTGTTCAATTACTTATATTAATGGCTAAAGTCTTCATGTATAATTAACGTGGGGAAATAAGGAAGTAGAAATAATAAAATACTGCTGACGGATCTCCGTATGCGGTCAAAGCCGCGTGTACGGTGTAGGCCCAGAACGAAAACCACACAAGGGATTGATGTGTGGTATAAGACGGGAATAGCTCAGCAATCACAAGCGTTAGCGTAACACCAGGAACTGCAAATGTTGTACAAGGTGGAACTTCACAGTTATCTTCAACGGTAGCAGTAGTGGGTGGAGCAGCACAAACAGTAAACTGGTCATCTGGTGGTACAGTATATGGTGTAACAGTAGATACAACTGGTTTAGTAACAGTAGCGTCTTTTACACCACCAGGAAATTATACGATTACAGCAACATCAACATTTGACAGTACTAAAACAGCAACTGCAACTATTACTGTAAACTAATGAATTTCGGGTACTTAACATCAGGTGCCAGTCACTCACACAACTCAGACACAACTCTGAGGGCTGAGTATGAGACCAAAGAATGTAGTCCTTTGATCCTTTATGGGTCAAGGGACTTTTTCTTTTGCCTTCCATTTTCTACTTCTACTATAGCCTATTTAAAATCAACTAAACGGGAATCATGAAACTGTGAAAAATGTAATAGTATTGCATTATAATGATTTGATTCGTAATGAAATAGTTAATTTAGTGTCAAGGCTACTTCCATTCCGTTTCTACTTCACTTTCATTAATATATTATATTCCTGAATACAAATAGAAATGCCTTACTTCCATCGCGGTGGTAGGGCTTATTTTAATTTCAGGAGGAGATTAGTATGAATATATACAAACCACAAGCACAACAAATGGAATTGTTAATGGTGAAGGAAGAGGAGAAAAGAGTGCCTGCTAAACGAGTGGATATTGTATCGTTGCGGTTAGTGAAGGAAACGAGTCTGTTGTACAAGGATCGTGCGATTCGTAGTCCAGAAGACGGTTACAACTTGTTTAAGCAGTTTCTAGGTGAGTTGGACAGGGAGTATCTTGTCGTGATGTGTTTGGATGTGAAGAATCAGCCGACAGCAATAAATGTCTGTCACATTGGTAGTTTGAATGCTAGTATCGTTCACCCAAGGGAGGTCATGAAAGCTGGAATTCTTTCCAATGCGGCTTCGATTTTAATTTGTCACAATCATCCTTCGGGACAGCCAGAACCAAGTCAAGAGGACATTGACGTCACTAACCGATTAGCAGAGGCAGGCAGAATTATGGGCATTGAGTTAATCGATCATCTCATCATCGGAGATGGTCGCTATGTTTCACTCAAGGACAAGGGGTACATCTAATGGATGAGCTAACGAGAGAACTGGAGTGGTTCTTGGATACGCTAAAAGTGCGCTTCAATGTGGAGCTGTCTGCTAATGATGTCAGTGTAGAAGCAACCGAGTTAGGATTGTCAGAGGTTGAAAGTTCCTTTGTTCCGGGGGAGCTATTCGAGGTGGTTCCTGAAACGCTACTTTATGAAATCATCGTTGTAGATGATGAAGCTAAAGATGAATGGATTGGCGCAGTTGCTTTTTATCCTAACCGACCGGATTGGTGTTTACAGGTAATTACGAAAAATGGTGAGTTGATTCTCCGAAATATACTTCCACTTATCCAATGATACTCACGACATTACTAAGTGAATTCGGTTGGAAACTGACGACATTTCTTTCGACGTTCAAGTCATACAAGCAGGATTGTTGTCACTAAAGGAATATCAGCGTTTTTAGTAAGCAACAGCCCACTTCTTTATTATATGACTGTCGCTAGTGGCCGCGGTCTTGGTTAATTTGAAAGGAGGGATGTATATGTGGTGGGAATTACTGAAAATTGTTCTTGTTGCCGTTATTACAGTGACAATTGACTACTTAATGAATGAAAATCAGTTGGTCATCCGACGATTTGCGTGGTTTTAATTTGAAAGGTACGTCAATGGAATATCTTGCGGAGGGGATGGGAACGATTGATGTTTCTTCTCCCTCTTTTTTTAATTTCTAGAGGCATTCAATGTTTTGTGCATCTTAGGCTACTAGAGGTAAGGAAATCGAGGGAATCTCCATTTTTGATGGTACAGAAAGGATGGGACATATGGAGTCAAAATGGAATACACTGGAACGGTTTAAACGCTGGCTAGTGGAAGAAGGAAAGGCAGAAGCCACCATTGCTAGTTACGTTAATGATGTGAACCAGTTCAATCGCTACTTAGCGGCGAAGAATGTCGATGCAGGAGTATTCCTCACACGCTTTTACTTCACCACTTACTTGAAGGAGTTAGCGGTGGCAAAGATGGCAAACTCTACGATCAACAAGAAGGTCAATTCATTAAAAGTGTACAATGACTGGTTGTTTCAGGAAAAGATTGTGGAGAATGTGTTCATTAGCATTAAGAAAGATAGGGTGAAAATTGCGGCTGGAAGTGAGGCTGAGGTGAGCGTGCTAACGGACGACCAAGTTGAGAATTTTCTGTTTCATTTAGAGAAGGAGAGTCAACGCAACAAGTTGATTGGCTACCTGTTAACATTCACCGGTCTTAGGGTTTCAGAAATTGTCCACATTCAGCGAACAGACGTGGATCAACTCACTGGACAGCTGACGGTGAGGGGCAAAGGGGGCAAGCTAAGAGTCATTCCACTGCGGAAGGATGTGCTCGAAGCGATGCAACACTACCTACAAGACGAACGAGCCAGCAGCAAATTCAGCAACAGTCCTTCCCTCCTCGTCAGCCAACGAGCGGAAAAACTCCATAGGGATGCAGTTAGAAGATTACTTGAATCGACGGGCAAGAATTTAGGCTTTCATATTCACCCTCACATGATGCGGCATACATTTTGCACTCGCTTACTGCGTAACGGAGTAGATATCACCACAGTGAGTAAGTTAGCTGGGCATTCTAACCTAAATATGACAGTAAAATACTATATAAATATATCAAAAGATGAAAAACAATCGGCAGTAGATAGGCTGTAAGCAAGTAGCATCTACTGACAAATAATATAGAAAGTGAGCTGATACCCATGAGGATTAAGAACGGAACATTTTACATGACAAGAGCCATTAATGAGGAACTTAACCAAGAACATCTCCACTTCATTATTAAATACCTATTCGAGCATTCCGAACAACTAACCGATTACCTACAAATCTTTGAATTCTACACAGTAAATGACCAACAATGGCTACTGCAGCGACAAGAAGAACCCCATCGAGAAACAGTCATACCTGTACAATTAATCGCCACTGAACCCATCAATAGAAAAGTGTGGGTAATGGAACAAGGCGATGAAGGAATCATGATCCTATTCCCCGAGGATTACTAGACCGCCACTATCATATGAAACAAGACTCATAACCATGTTGGAGGGTTATGAGTCTTGTTGTTGTCGATGCTGCTCAATCAGTTCATCTAAGAAAGCTGAAATGTTAGGGATTGTCCCTTCTTTTTTTAATTGTTGTACATAGTCCATCTGTTCTTTCTGTAAATGAGCAGTAAATTTCACACGATTAGCTTTGTAGGTGTCAGCAACTTCTTTTTTTGGTCGACCTCTTTTGTCTGTGTACCCTGCATTTTTTAGTCGACCTAAAATAGTGGTGATTTGTTGTTCTTGAAAGTGAATTCTAGCTTGAAGCTGTCTTTGGAGATTCGGCTTGTCGGTTGCTGCAAGTTGTTGCCTGAAGTCTTGTAGGTTTAGTTTCACGTCTTGCAGTGCTTGTTGCTGTTGTTGGATATACCGCTTATTCTTTTGTATCGCTTGTTCCTTTGCTTGCGTTAATCGTTCTTTAAATGAAAGTTGTGTCCCCATCATTCATCGCTCCTAAATTAGAATAATAGGTTGTTTGTGTATTTTTTGTCGACTGAAAATAGTCAAAAGATCCACTGGAATCGACGGCAGGGCGATAAAGGAATATGCTAAAATGAAGCTACATAAGGAGTGACTGGAATGACTAAAAAAGAAGAAGAATCGAAGAAAATAAGTGTAGCAGCCATTGCAATAGAGTTAGAAGAGGAAAGTTATTTAAAATCAAAACCCAATAAAAAAGGGGAACTTAAGCCGGAATTCAGTGCTCGTACATATCAAAGAAACTTTAAAGCCTTGTTAGATTCATTAAATGTAGAAAAAGGACGATTTAAAAATAAAAGGAATCAGTACATGGTGAACAAAGGACAAGTACCTATGTTCAAAGCAATGCTAAGGGAATCTACAATTAAAGGAAGCTACTTTCATTATGCAATGAAAAAGCGTGAAAAAGAAGCATCGATAGAAGAAATTATCACAACTTACCATCGTATGAAGGGAATCCTCACAAGGGGATTAGATGAACCAATTTTAAAACATTTTTTAAAACTTATCGATAAAGCTGTTGGTTATTCATTCGCAGTCGAGCAACAGAGAATTCAAAAAGAATTAGCTGACTTTATGTCAACTATCGAATCTTTTGAATACCGTCAAAAAGTAAGGGAATTAAAGAAGTTTAGAAAACATTTTTTTGAACTAACCGAGGAATCGAAGAAGAGTATTGAGGAAGAATTAGCACAAGAGGAAAAGACGGAATCACCAAAAAATCAATAAAAAATTAAACATATATTACTAATCTAAGAACAGCGTGAGCCCTTGAGCTTACGCTGTTTTCTTATACGCCTAAATGATATTACTCATTGTCCATGACAAAAAAACTTTATAAATGTCGTCGAGATAATAAGCCTGATTTTTGTATGCTAAGAACCGAAGAACAAACAACGAAAGAAAGGAGTAAGGACATGCAGTTAAAACGACAAGCCAAGATGCCAGAAGTTCAATCCAGAGGAGGAACAGACATGACAAAAAAACTTTATAAATGTCGTCGAGATAATAAGCCGGATTTTTGTATGCTAAGAACTGAAGAACAAACAACGAAAGAAAGGAGTAAGGACATGCATGTAAAACAACAAGACAAGATGCGAGAAATTCAGTTCATGGGAGGAACTAACATGACAACAGAAAATCCTAAAGCAGCGGATTACTACACAATTAATTTGAAAATGGATTCTGATATACATGGATTAGGAGGGCATGAAGATTATTTTGCTCTATTTGATTGCTTCAAGTTTGAAGCAACTTTGCTGGGAACTGATAATCCTTTTGAAGGGTTGCCTAATCTACTACCATCTTTACACAAGACATTTCCAAACTTTTATTTAATAGATGCGAAGTCGAAGGATGGAAAGATTAGCCTCACGTATGAAGCAGGCGCAATGGATCCTTATTATTCGGTAGGTGAATTCTTTTCAGATGAATTTGCGACCAAACATGAGGTTTTATTGCAACTCATTCAAGAAAATCAACTAACAAATGTGGAAATTGAAACTTATCTTAGTCATACCTATTAAATAAGTTAGAAAATTCTTGAAAACCAAGTGATAACTACAATTAAATTAACAAACACAAAAGAAGGAGTGGTATTAATTGGAGACAACAATTAAAAAGTCAATCAAATTAAAAATGGGGAAGCCGCGCTTGCCGATAGGTAAACATTCTCTGGAAATAAAAGAATTGTCGGAGATTGAAGATGCAGTAAGCAAGTACGGCAATCCATGTCAAACAATCGAAATTTGTTTAGTTGGAAAAGTACTAGGTAGGGACATGGAAGTATGGCGGAAACTTTGGATTCACAGCAGCCCAAGCTCCCTCTTCCAACAGTTGGCTTTTGCCACTGGAATTGAAGTAGATGAAGATGAAGAAGGCAAAATTGACCTAGAAGATGCCATTGGCAAGTCAGTCATTGTCGAAGTGGAACAACAAGGGAATTTAGTGAATATTGTTGGGTTTATATCAACAAAGAGAGTTGCTGAAAGTATATTCAGGAGAATCTGAATCAGGACAGGGAGTAAATAGGTAGAGCTTTTACTTCCCTATCTACACTCCGAAAAGGAGGCATCCATCATGGGTGACAACATGATGTTCAAATTGAAATCAATTAACAAGGGAGAGAATAACATGCCAACAAAAGAAAATCCGTTTATCCAACATCCAAGCGAAATATTTAGGAATATACCACCTTCAAGTAGGTATGAAGTGATTTTGAAAACAGCATCGGATGTAATTAATAACACCGCCCGTCCTGTAATGTACGAAATTACAATGGAAGCTTCTTCATTAGTTGACGAGAAAGCAATTACAATACTACCTGAGATTCAAAAGTTTATGCATTCTGAGTTTGATGGCAGCTATTTGGTGAAATCAGACATCGTAAATGAAATTTTAACTGTAACGTATTGCATAGATAATCATAATTACCCCGATTCACTGTCAGTCTTAATTTCAAATGAATTACGTCCGATTCATAATGAATTAACAAAGTTGATTGAAGCTAACTTGCTGACAAATGTTAAAATAATTTGCAATATTGCATCGTTTAAAAAGGAGCTAATCAACCATGAGTAAAGTAACTAATCATAAGAAATCCATTAAAAAGAATCCACGTTTTAAGGATGGGAAACCATCTTCAATAAGTATAGATACAGTCATTGAAAACCAGCAGTCTACCATTGTCCCTACCACATTAGTTGAAACGGAGGAAATTAAATTGAATGAAACTCAAAGACTAGAACTAGAAACATTTGAACAGGAGCCAAACATGGCAACAGAAACAGACATGGAGGGACAGGCTGACCTTGAAGCCACATCTGACGGTTTGCCACAAAATTCAGAGCCAGAACCACCAACTTTGCCACTGAATTCTACAACAAAGCTGCCAGAGTTGGTTGAAGATGAGCTAGAGTCCGTGTCAGAATCAGAACTAGAACCCAAAGTTACTTCAGCAAAAGATGAGCCAATACCTGATGAAGTAAGCGTGTCAAAAGTATATAACACATTAGCTCAATCTTATGTGGAGGAGAAACTTAGTTCAATTGAACAAGATGATTCCCTACTAGATACTGCCATTGCTACGACATATAACATAACGAAAAGCCGACAAATGAATGCGGCGTTAACTGTCGTGAATCATAAGACTGGCAAGCGAAATAAAATTGGTAAAGATGTCTGTGATGAACTTGAGCTAACAGAGGGTAGCCTAGTTGATGTGTTCGTCAAGGATCAGAGTGTGCTCATCTGCAAGTCAACAAATGGGCAGGGACATACGCTAAGCAAAGGTAACATTATCTACAATAAAGAACTTGTAGAAATGATTACAGAAGCGTGTCAATTAGACTTCGAAGGACGTTCATCGAATAGCTTAACTCAAGTCAAATACGTGCAATCGCAAGGACGTAAAGTGGCAGTAATTAGCTAAGTATCATAGATGGACGATCTTAGGTGAAAAATAATAGTGAAAAGAACGAAAGTGGAGTATCTGATAAGATACTCCCTTCGATAATGGAAGGGGAAATAACAATGAATAACGAAACAACTAGCGTAGCAGAAATAACAGAACCATCATTAAATGCAAATGTATCACTTCCATCATCTTACATTAGTAAACGATATGGCGATTACCTTGCAGAAGAGGGTAAACTGTACTTTTTTAAAGAAAATCCTAAAGGTTCATCCAAAGAATTCCAGATTTATATCGGTGAACTCACAAGTGTGAAGGAATGCTGTGAAACGATAGAAACGGGGGCGATTCAATTAATACTAGAGTACTGGTATAAAGGGAGACAAAAGGAGGTAACGATTTCACGCGAACAGCTTCAAAAAAGAGAATTTGTAAAGCTGATGGGTGCCGGTGTAGACGCTGCCGAATCCAAGGTTAACCATGTGTTGTGTTTCTTGGATAAACAAGAGAAAGAAGATGCCCCTTTGACTTATATACATAAGGGTCTTGGCTGGGGGAAATACAACAATCAGTTCATTTTTAAGCACCACAACATTTTGGGCTCATCGGAAGTTGAGTCAACTTATAAGGGTCAATTTAACATCCAACCCAAAGGAACATTTGAAGCATGGCAAACGATTGTGGAGAAGCATATTTTGGGGCATACCTCACTGGAGTTTGCATTGGTGTTTGGCTTTAGTGCTACGTTAAATGCATACTTTTCAGAGTTTACAAGTATGGATACGCTTGTTGTGCATATTTTTGGTGACTCCTCTACTGGAAAAACAACAGCAACCCGTGTAGCCACATCGAGTTTTGGAAAACCAACAACTACAGACAACGGATTGGTACTGACCTGGAATAGTACAGCGAATGCTTTACTCAACCAATTAAAAGGAGTTCGCGGTATTCCGATAGGCTTAGATGAAGCCTCGATGAATGGTATGAAGGATTTCAGTAGAATGATCTATCAATTAGCAGGTGGTGAGGAAATGCGTCGGTTGAATGCTGACATCGAACTTCGAGAAAAAGGTACATGGTCCGGTGGATTCATCTCCAATGCAGAACATTCGCTTCAACATAAATCAAACCAAAACACTGGTCTGAAAGTGAGACTACCCGAGTATGGAAATGTTCGATGGACGAAATCTGCCGAGCATGCAGATGTCGTTAACCGAGGTTTTGAGCAAAACTACGGTCATGCAGGACCAATGTTTGTTGAATACTTGTTAAAGCAAGATCAAGAACAGCTGATGCAACGTTTAAAAGTTCATGAAAATGAACTACTAGATGTTATGACGGAACAAGATCAATTCACAAACCGATTAGCTAGTAAATTTTCGACACTACTTTTAACTGCAACGCTTATGAATGAATTATTTTCATTCCAAGTAGATGTAGATGCCATCCGTGATTTCATCGTTGAGCATGAGCAAGGTCAAGTGGAGGACCGAGATATCGGTAAACGAGCTATTGCTGCTCTTGTTCCACAGATTATCGAATACTACGCTTATTTTGATGCTAGAAACGTTGAACGTAAGACGTCTCAATGTTACGGGTCTATTCAAGAAAAGTCTGCTTATACAGAGGTAGCGATACTTAAGCATAAATTTGAAGAATGGCTAAGTGAAGCCGGGTTTTCAGATAGCTCCGTTGTCCTTCGTGCCTTTAAGGATTGTGAAGTTTTAGATTGTGAAGCTGGAAAAAATACTCGTAAACGCAAATTACCTGATGGGTCAGAGCAGAATGTAGTCTCAACACAGTCGGTCTATGTATTGAAACTAGAAAAGCATTCCCTTTCCAATCACACTCAACCAGTTGAGGTAAGTAGAACTTCTGGACGCCGACCTGTTCAGTCCGTTAAAAGCAATGCCGCAGCTGCTGATATCTTTAAACCTACTTCTGAAATTAAATGATTGTAAAGGTGTCCAAATCTGAAAAAATGGAGATAGGTAGCCAAGTAGAGCATGACTTGGCTACCTATCTAGTCGCAACAAAGAAGATTATGAAAATATATTATAAATAGGAGTAATGATAATAAAGGAGCTGATACAAATGGTAGTCACAAAACTGTTAACAACCTGCAATGAAGAGCTGGAGCAGCACCTCATACAAAAAGAAATGAGTCCAGAAACTATTCGTAGCTATAAGGGTCACAATGATATGGTAATATACTATTTTAATACCAAAAACAACTGTCCAACATTTGTCGATGATCTTTCGACAGAGGACTTGGAAGGCTATCTTCACCATTTGAAGCATGAAAAAGGGTACAAACCAGCGAGTCTGAATGTAGTGTTGAATGCGGTTCGTCGTTTGTACCAGTACGCAATACGTAAAAAGTATGTTCTCGCTAATCCGACAGCTGACATTGCACAAGCGAAGGTGCAGCGAGAGGAACGTCCCTTCCTCAATGCAGCGGAGATTAACGAGTTGTTGAAAGCCATCGATCACAAACTGATTAGATTGCTTGTCCGTACACTTGCCTACACGGGACTCCGAATCAGTGAATGCATTGACCTAACATTGAAGGATGTAGACTTTGAGCAGAAAGTGATTCGTGTCATTAATGGAAAGGGGGGTAAAAATAGATCGATTCCTTTGTCTGAGGAGCTTGCGGTTGATCTTAAGGCGTATGTCGACAACCAACGTCCAAAAGTAGCTAGTGAAAACTTCTTTGCTTTAAAGAAAACAGGCACAATTTCTGACCAATACGTCAACCGAGAATTAAAGGTAGCCGTGAAAAAGCTAGGATGGACTAAACACGTGACTTGCCATACGCTTCGCCATAGCTTCGCTTCGATACTTGTGAAGAACAATGCGAATATACCGACGGTTGCTAAATTACTAGGTCACGCTGATTATCGAACAGTTACCAGCATCTATATTCATGTTGAAACCGATGATTTAGCAGATGCCGTCAATCAAATTACATTAGTTTAAGGGGGAAGAATAATGACCAATCAAGCTGTATTGAACGTTTTAGAGGATGATCGTGTCCAAGAAATACTCACGGGGTTAGTGTCAGGCAGGACGCGTGAAGAATTGTCCAATGAATTTAATCATAAGACGTATAAAACATTGGATATTTACATGCGCCGAAAAGGGTTTACTTGGGATGCAGACCAGCAAAACTATGCATTGAAACAAGAGGACACAGCATCGCAATCAAGTCATGTGGACATGTCAAAAGCAAGTCGTATTCTTCAGCTGTTGAAGGACAATGCCGGCAATGCTAAAATCGTCGCCACCCAGCTAGGCTTCTCCGATCATAAGGAGTTGGCCACCTACATGTTAGGGCGAGGGTATTCGTGGGATAGCGAAGAAAATACCTATATGAAGAAGGTGAAACTAGAAGCATCAGTTGAACCTGTAACGATTGCAGAGACTGAACCTACACAGAATGCTGAACCAGCAGTAACTACTGAAGAAATGCACTTACTAGCCGAATACCTTCCGATTCTGAGAATGCTCAAACAAAATGAAGCTAAACTAGTCGACATCCTTAAGCCATACGGAACACTCGGCAGCATCCCTCGTTACATGATCCCGGGCATTGCCAAGACAAAGACTGTGCAGATGGTCCATTCATTGGATCAAATGGTCGTGGAGTTCGCAAATGAAAAGAGCATGACACAACGAGATGTATTTGAAGTGGCACTCATCGACTTCTTCAAAAACTACGGGTACCAACAACAAATGGAACAGTTACTGAGATAATCTTTTTAGCAGCTTCAGAAAACAAACAGAAACCACCGTCCTCGTGAAAATCCCGGGGCATTCCACGCTGAAATCACAAAACCCCCATGCCACAAATCCAATGGTCCCAAGGGTTTGTGGCGAAAACCCCGCGATTCCCTACAAAAAAAGAGAAGAGACACTAAGGCGGAAGCCAAAAAAGATGAAGTGTACAGGTAATTCGTTTGGGATATGTTCTGTTAACCAAACACAGTCACTTGTTACTTAGTCAATCCCTTGGTAGTACTAGCTTTATCTATCGCTGTTGAAAGCATTGCATTGATTTATATTGTTGCTGAAGGTAAACGGAATACTTAGAATCCTATTGAGAAAAATGGTATACTATAAAGAAGATGAGTGAGGTGAATTGCATGAGCAAAAAAGCATTAATGCGTATCCCATTAGAAAAGTTAATGGACCTGAAAATTGACTATGCGTTCAAACAATTGTTTGGTAGCGAGAAGAATAAGGCGATTACAATCGTATTTCTAAACGCTATTCTTAAACGAACTGGTCGTGATACCATTAAGGAAGTTACCTTTAAGAATATTGAAATTGGTGGAGAACACGATGGTGACAAACAATCTCGATTAGACATCTTAGTGACTACACAAGATGACCACCATATAAATGTAGAAATTCAATTCACAAATAAATATGATATGATTAAACGTTCATTATATTATTGGGCACAAATCCATAATGATCAGCTTGAGAGCGGTATTAGTTATATTCACTTAAACCCTACAATCACCGTGAATATTTTAAACTTCAACTTATTTCCAAAGACAGATTTATTTCATACAACCTTTCATCTTTATGAAGATGAAGAAAAGTTTAGGCTAGATGACCAACTAGAACTTCATTTTATAGAAATCCCAAAATTACTGAAGCAATGGAAAGCCCAACTTTTAAATCCATGGGACGATGTATTGGCACGCTGGTTATTATTACTGGGTATTGTTGACCATCGAAATGGTCGTGTCTATGAAGAACTTTATAAGGAATTGGAGGAGATCGCTATGGGTGACGAACATCTACAAAATGCCTTTGCAAGTTGGCAAGAAATAAGTGTTTCACCAGAAAGTCTTCCTGCTTATCGTGCCCGGTTAAAGCAAGTTCTAGATGATGAAGCGATGGTAATAGAAGCCAAGTATAGAGAAGAAGCTGCATTGGTACATGGAAAAGAATTAGGTAGTCAAGAAACAAATATAAAAACAGCACGTAACTTTTTAGGAATGGGCATAGATATTGAAACAGTTGCTAAAGGAACAGGTTTATCGTTAGAGGAAGTAAAAGCCATTAAAGAGAAAATGAACTTATCTTAACATGATATGAAGAAGCTAATTTACACAAAATAAGTAGATTAGCTCTTTTATCTGGGGATGTAAATGATGTAATTTTGATGGTGTCTTAGCATGATTGAAAAAAGAACAGGTAGATAAATAGTGTGAAATATTGATGTTAAACTAATGATTGTCATGATGACTCGTATTCAGAATAGGAAAAGGTATTTGATGAAAAATGGTGGCAATCTTGAAGAAAGTCAGCTATATTACGTGATCTATTCAGTATGATTTTCAGGTTTACATGGCAGTGCAACATGTCCAGCAACAATGTTTTTCTTTTGATTCAGCAAGGTTTCATGAAGTTCGATTTCCTCATTTACTTTTACAAAACCAGTTGTGGCAGTTCTCTTAATGTCTCTCCACTTTTTTTGCTGGGAATCGTGGGGTTTTTGGCGCAATCCCTTGTGCCGCATCGGTTTGTGTGAGTGGGGGTTTTGGGAATGGCGAGGAGTTTTCCCGGGGTTTCCCGTTCGTGTGTCGGGAATGATTGGGGTTTATTATTCAGGAAGCAATTGAGTTCCTTCATTAAAGTAGTAGTATATTGAAATGGATGTAGCAAGGTATGTATAAGTATGCCATGACGTAGTGACATATCTACTGGGTTAGCTTTCTATCTTCAAAAACGATGAGGGTCTTGTTGGGATGGCAGCCTGTTGCAAACCTTATGGAAACCTTTGCCTTGAGCAACTGTTATTGATTCCGTCTTGGTTTCCAACTTACTGCAACTTCTCCACTTGATTCGCTCCTGAGCAACAATTGGAATAGACTTTGGGCTGCAAGGAACGTTGAGTTCATTGGGTTTCCGGACTTCCAGTTTTCTCCTTGTTTCAAGTTGCTTTTAGGCGATTAACCCTACATCAATTCAAGTAACATTCAATAAAGATCTTACAGCTGCACAAGCTGCTAAAGAGAACTTCTCACTATCTAAAGGTACTGTTGAAGCAGTGACTGTAGCTGGTAAAGTAGCAACAATCTCAGTAAAAGGTTTAACTTATGGTAACGCAACTACTGTAACTGTTGCTAACCCAGCACACACAGCAACTGTTACTGTTCCACAAGTAAGTGAACTTTTCACACTTGACATCACAACAGATGCAAAAGACGATACAATCAAATCTGATGGTTCAACAAAAACACAAATTACAGTAACATTGAAAGATAAATTAACTGGTAAAACAGTTACTGACAAAGACGGAATCATTCAGTTCTCAGCTACACGCGGTGGACTTGGACAAACAACGTCAGCACTTCAAAACGGTGTAGCAACAGTACAATTGACATCAGAAGCATCAGCTGTTTCACACACATCAACCGTTACAGCTACTGTATCTAACGTACCAGGCGCAGCTGAATTTGAAGGACTTTCAGGCCAAAAAGCAGTTATCTTCTCACCAGAAGGATCTGGAACAGAAGGCCAAGTGAAGTTTGTAACAGCGACATCTGCTGACTCTTCACAAGGTGATCGCTTGTTCGTTGTATTCTCTGATGCGATTAAAGCAGCAGACTACAAAAAAGCAATAGCAGATAAAGCGACAATCAAAGGAGCACCAACTTCACTTGAATATGGTATCCAAGTGAATGGTAGAAATGTAGCTGTTTCTGATGTTGTTAATAAAACAGCAAACACTTTAGAATTCATCCTAGATACAGATGTTGTTGGAAATGCAACAACAGCTAATTATAAACGTATTGAAGCAGGATGGGCTGGAGTAACTACTCAGAAAAACTACCTACGCGACAACGTTGAGCACAAAGTTTCATTCGGAGCGAATGTTGGCAATCTAGTATTAGCTAACGATGGAACGAACCTTAAATTTATTTTAACTGACACATCAAAACCAGGTGTTCTAGGCGTATCAGCAAAAGATCAATTGGAGTTCTCTGTTCGTTTCACGGAATCAATGGATGAAACTACAATTGAGGAACTTGTTGGATCTAAAAACCCGAACTTCCTACTAGACGGTCGTGAAGTATTAGTTATACCAGCAGCGAGTGTTACACCAGGTGATGTGGCTGCTGCAAAAGCTGCTAACCAAGTGATCTTAACTAGCTTGCAAGTTGGAAACTATTCATTCGAAGATAAAGATGGCAAACCTACAAACGTATTTGCTAATGCTGTTAAAGCTGTAGATACACGTAATGTTACGACATTCAAAGTACACAAAGATTTCGCTTTAGCTGGTGGCGTACACCAAATTCAAATTGCAAAAGTTGGAGACTGGGCACAAGACGTTCACCCTGCTCAAAACTTAATCGCAACTGATACATTCGACTTTAACGTTGCTGTGGATGGCTCAATTCCAGCTGCAACAATTGAAGTTCAATCAGCAGAACAATGGTTAGTTAAGTTTGACAAACCAGTTTACACAACAGGTTCGAAAACAGCTAAAGATGTATTTGCACTTAAATCAGCTGACACAACAGATACATTTGTTTTCGATACTGATTATATCGTTTCAACTATTGATAAAGATGGTCTTACAGGTACTCAACTTGCTCCTGGTGCTTCAATTAGTGGTGCTCAATATTTCTTAATCGAGTTTAAAAATGACTGGACAGATAAATACAAAACAGCTGCAAATCCACTTAAGACATATTTCGCATCTACTAAGAACCCATATGTAGTGACACTAGATCACTTAGAGTCTGCAATTGGCAATAAAGTAGGCAAGAAAGAACTTGATGTAAGTCTTTCTTATGATGGTGAATCACCAAAAATTGCTAATGCAACACAAGTAAAAACACCACAAGGTGCGTTCACATCTGGTGTACGTGTTGTTATGAGCGAGCCTGTTAAAAATGTTGTTCCAGCATCAAACAATGAGGGTCTAACACCTTCACAGACGCAAGCTTTAGGTACGGGAGTTCCAGAACCAACATATGAGTTTGTAAAAGGCGATAAAGTTGTGAAAGCAACAGCAAGTCTTTCTTCATATGACAACAAAGCATTCACATTATCACCAGATGGTGGAGCTACTTTAGAAGCTGGCGAATGGACGCTCTTCATCCGTTCAATTTCTGATGACATCGGTAACACTTCTGCGACAGAATCTCATAAAGTAACAATCGTTGCAGCAGACCAAGCAGTAACAGGCACACGTCTTGCATGGGCAGCATTTGATGATGAAGCTGGTACAGGCAAATTGCTTAACAATGCTTCAGCAGACTTTGACGTAGTCTATGCTAAATTCACGAAAGTGATGAAAGCAGACGGATCAAATGGTGTATCTCGTACACAAAACTATGTGTTCATGGGTCAACCACTTCCAGAAGGTTCAACTGTTCAAAAAGGTATCACAGGCGTTACAAATGATTGGGATGGTGTTACAATCCTAATGCCTAAAGGTACTTGGAATGGTACGGATTCTGGAAAAGACTTCACAAACACATTAAACATTGCAAGCAACTTTGTATCTGCTGAAAATGAAGCACTTTCTGGCAAGTACGCAGTTGAATTGACTGATACTGATTTAACTACAGCTGTAGTTAACGGTATTTTCGAAGCAGTTTATACAGATGCTGGCGAAACAAGCAAACCAAGCCAAGCAACATTTGGTAGTCTTGCACAAGTTACAGGTGCTTCAGCTTCAGATGCTAGTGCTAATGGTAAGATTGATACAGTTACACTTAAATTGAACGCTAAGCACGGAGTAATTGCTGCAGGTATAGAAGTTCTTGTGAATGGTAAAACATTCGTAACTACTGCAGCATTAGCAAATGCTGGTTCAATTACACTAACTTCAAAAAATACTGCAACTGATCAGATTGATGGTACAACAACGAACGGTCTGAAAATCACTGGTAAAGATGGTTCAATCATCGTTAATACTGGTTCAGTTAAAGACCAAGTAGCTCCAGTTATCACAAAGGCAGTAGTAAATGCAGCTGGTGATCAGATTACAGTAACATTCTCTGAAAACATTCAATCTGCTGTAGTTGCAAATACTAACTTAACAGTAACTGGTACTGGTACATTAGCAACTGCTGGTGCAGTTGAAGTAGGGGATAATTATCTTGTGTTCAATGTGTCACCTACTAAATTTGTAGATGGTGATAAAATTGATGTTACAGTTGGTCAAACAGTAATTAAAGATGTAGCTGGAAATAATGCAGCTGCTATTGATGGTGCTGTTACTACTAATGATGTTAAAGTAACAGGAATCACTGTTGGTGGTGGTGGTGCATCAACTACTGGTGTGACAGCTACTTCTGCAGTACAAGGTGCTCCAGGTGTTGCGACTGTAACTCCTGTAACTGCTGTTCAAGGTATAAATACAATTACATTTACAGGTGCTGGATTTGTCCTTAATGATACAGTGACAATTGATGGACAAGTTTTAACTTTACCAGCTGGTCCTTACGCTGATGGTACAGCAGTTGCTACTGCTGTGAATACTTTAGTAGGTGCAAATCCTATATTAAATGCTAAGTATTCTACTGGAGTTGCTGCTGGTGTTCTTACTTTAACTCAAAAAGTTGGTCAAGAATCTCTAACGGCAACAACTGTTGCTACTAATGCAGCTGTTGGAAATACTGCAGTTGCTGCTAATCCTACACCTGGAGTAATAGGGGTAACAGGCGTTGTTGGAACAGCATCTACTGCTACATTCAAAATCGCTACTGGTGCAACTAAATCAGGTAATATTAAAGTAACTGTTAAGAAAACAGTTGGTGGTGTTGTAACACCTGTTGCAACTGACGTGTCAGTTGCTGTAACAGCTGGTATGACTAAAGAACAAGTTGCAGCTGCAATTGGAGCTATTGCTGGTCTTGATACAGCACTAATTAATACAACTCAAGTTGGTGTAACTGACGAGGTATTAATTACTGAAGTAACTCCATTCTCAGTAGCTACTTATACAGTGACTGTAACTAACTAATCAATAAACGAAACGTTACTTCATAAGTTCATAGAACGAAAGAAGTGAAGACAACCTCAAGAATGACTCCTAGTCTTCTTGGGGTTTTTCTTTAACTGTCTTGTCGAATTGAGAAGTGCAATTCTTATCCGGAATAACAGCCTTTTAATTTCCGTGCCTAATCCTCCTGCATCCAGTGAGAGCCTATCTGCTCGAAGGGGTGAAGTCAGGTGAAGTCGTACCCGGTAGGTGTTCCGGGGCGGGGCTCTTTAAAAGGTGACTATGGCTAGGACGACGAATCCATGTAGGCAGGGTGAGCTAGTAAATATTGCGTAATCGCTGTTAGTTCAGTATTTATCCTCACATTTGAAATAATGTGCAGGCGATCCGTATAATTTAGGCTGTTAAACGGATCGTTCTCACACCTGGATAGTGGAAGCCTAAGGTCATCAAAAGTAGGGATAGACAAGATGGAACGTTTGAAGTCTTTTCGGAAGAGGTTGGATAGAACCAGTGAAGCCGAAAAGATGGCTGCGGGTTCATAGTAGTGTCGATCGCTAGCCGTTTGGACTTGTATGGTAACATACGAGAAGGATAAAACTAGCAGGAGCGAAGGAACCCAGTCAGTGGTAGGTCTTATAGAAACTTATTTCCCTAAAATAAGTGCAATAGAAACGGTAGCCGGTTCAGGTGAAAACTTGTGACCGGCTATTTTTTACCTATTGGTAAGGACATCGCTGACGGATCGCCGTGTGCGGTGAAAGCCGCCTGCATGGTGAAGGCTCGTTCGAAAGCTACATGAGTGATTGTGTAGTATAAGACGGGAATAGCGCAATTTTTGCTACGGGAGTGACATTATCAGCATCTTCAAATGTTACGACAGGTAGTATTGGATCACCAGGAACAGCGGCAGTTAAAGTCGTCACAGTACCTCATGGAACGAGTCTGGCAGGATCTGCAACATTAAGTTTTAATGACGGAGATGGGATAGACGAAGACATTCCCGTTACGATAACTGGTCAGAATTCAAATTCAAGTTCTAGTCCAGACGGTGTCGTTATCAAAGATGCTTTATCGAATAAAGCTACAATCAATGCTAAATATATAATTGGAGCAGGAACTTTTAATGCCGATGAGATTTCAATCACACAAAGAAACAATACAGGTGATGTAACAATATCTGTAACGCTAAATCCAGTATCTCCTGTACTATCTATGGGAAGTCGTACTACTGGTGTTGCTGCAGTACTAGGGATAAAGGATAAAGATAAGTTTACTGTCACGAATGTAGCTACATCAAACGGTTCGATCATTGTCAGAATTAGTGATGACACAGGACTAGGTAACACAGATGTAACAGTATCCGGAATTGCAACTACAGATACAAAAGCTCAGATTGCTACGAAAATAGCGAATGCTTTAACTGCAAATTCAGCAATCGGAACTAAATATACGGTTACTGCATCCGGTGATGATGTTGAATTAGAAAAACAGTTGCCGGGTGCGAATAGTGTGACAGTAGGTTTGCAAAATTAAGCGATTCCTATGTGGATAAATTTCATTCCAAAGATTGAAAAGTCCTGTCTTAACTTGGTACAAACAGAAAAGGTCCTCTTTAACATCCGGTGCCAGTCACTCACACAACTCAGACACAATTCTGAGGGCTGAGTATGACACCAAAGAATATAGTCCTTTGATCCTTTAATGGGTCAAGGGGCTTTTTCTTTTACTTTCCATTCTCTATTTCTACTATAGCCTATTTAAAACCGACTAAACGGGAATCATGAAACTGTGAAGAATGTAATAGTATTGCATTATAATGTTCTGGTTCGTAATGAAATAGTTAATTTATTGTCAAGGCTACTTCCATTCCGTATCTACTGCTCTTTTATTCATATATTATATTCCTGAATACGAATAGAAATGCCTTACTTCCATCAACGGAGGTAAGGCTTATTTTAATTTCAGGAGGAGATTAGTATGAATATATACAAACCACAAGTACAACAATTGGAATTGTTGATGGTGAAGGAAGAGGAGAAGTGTGTCCCGGCTAAACGGGTGGATATAGTGTCGTTGCGGTTGGTGAAGGAAACGAGTCTGTTGTACAAGGATCGTGCGATTCGTAGTCCAGAAGATGGTTACAATTTGTTCAAGCAGTTTCTAGGTGAGTTGGACAGGGAGTATCTTGTCGTCATGTGTTTGGATGTGAAGAATCAGCCGACAGCCATCAATGTCTGTCACATTGGTAGTTTGAATGCTAGTATCGTTCACCCAAGGGAGGTCATGAAAGCTGGAATTCTTTCCAATGCGGCTTCTATTTTAATTTGTCACAATCATCCTTCGGGACAGCCAGAACCAAGTCAAGAGGACATAGACGTCACTAACCGATTAGCAGAGGCAGGCAGAATTATGGGCATCGAGTTGATCGATCATCTCATCATCGGCGATGGTCGCTATGTTTCCCTCAAGGATAAGGGGTATTTCTGATGGAAGAGCTAACGAGAGAAATGGAATGGTTCCTGACGACATTACAGCAGAGGTTTGGATTAGTTGTGACAGCTGATGTGATCGCAATTGAAGCAGTTGAACTAGGGATAGAGGAAGTAGAACATTTTTACATTCCCGATAGACTCCTAGATGATTTACCTCCAACATTACTTTGTGAAATCATGGTTACAGATGATGATGAAAATAATGAATGGGTTGGTGGAATCGTTTTTCATGAAGATTCACCTGAATGGCATCTGCAAATTGTCACGAAAAATGGGCAGCTCATTTATCGAAATTTACTTCCACTTCTCCAATGATACTCACGACATTACTAAAGATAGATGCTGAAAATCTCACGACATTTCTAATTAATAAAAGTCCTGATTGGGAGAACTTGATAAGTCTCAAGCATTCTATCTAAAAAAGATAGGATGAAACTGAATTCATTATTATATAACTGGCGTGAGCTTGGAAAGATTGGAGGAATTGAATATGTGGCCACAGGTAATAGCGGCAGTTGCGGTAGCGGTTGTAACGGCAGTAGCAAAAGAAATCATGGAGGAGAGATAATTATGGCTATCATGTGCAATTGTAGATTAGTGAAAGGTAAACCATGTCGCCTGTGTAGAACTGGTTTAGTCGTTTGGTGAAATGTTGAGCAATGGCATCCAAGCTATTGCTTTTTTTAGGAGGAGACAGAAATGCCGAGAACAATACTTGCACAATTCACAGAGTGGCTAGTGGAAGAAGGTAAAGCTGCTAAAACGATTGAAAGCTACACAACGGATGTACGTCTGTTTCAAAAATATCTAACTGATAAGGATGTAGATCTGGAAACATTGCTGACACGCTTCTTGTTTGTGCAGTACAAAGAGCATCTACAGGTGCTAGAATTGTCGGTGGCAACAATCAATAAAAAGGTGAATAGCCTAAAAGTGTACAATGACTGGTTGTTTGGCAAAGGGTTTGTTGAAGCGGTGTACATTAAGTTGAAGAAGGATAAAGTCACAGTGGCAAGCGGTTCAGAGGATGAAGTGAGCGTGCTGACAGAACAACAGGTTCAGCAGTTTCTGTTCCATCTCGAAAAGGAATCACAGCGAAATAGATTGATAGGCTACCTGCTTCTGTACACAGGCGTCCGAGTCAGTGAACTTGTAGGTATCAAACGGGCAGACATCGATCAAATAGGGGCTGTTTTGACGGTGACGGGCAAAGGAAAGCTGCGAGAAGTGCCACTCAGACAGGACGTGCTGGAGCACCTTCAAACTTACCAAAAGGGTGAGCGTGCCAACCACAAACACAACGACAGCCCTTCCCTTTTGCTCAGCCAGAGAGCACCAAAGATGCACAGGGACAGCGTTCGGAGATGGCTAGAAGCAGTCGGCAAGCAACTCGGCTTCCACATGCACCCACACATGCTACGACACACGTTTTGCACAGCCCTTCTTCGAAAAGGAGTGGAGCTGACGACTGTGTCAAAGCTTGCTGGACATGCCAATGTCAACATGACCGCCAAATACTACATTCAGACTTCAAAAGAAGAAAAGCAATTAGCAGTGGAACTATTATAATAGGAAGGAACGCTTCATTCTACATCAATATGGAGAACTTCATAGCCGTAAATAATAGTAAGAACAGTCGGCTGATGGGCTAACTGTTCTTTTTTTTGATGTGCAGTTACCAGTTCATCAAGGAACGCAGAAATATTGGAAATAGTGCCAGCAGCTTTCAATGCTTGTAGATAGGCTTACCTCGTAGCAGTCAGCATTGTCAAACTGGCTAGGCTGACTTATATAGGTAAGGTTTTATTTATCCTAATTACTTTGGAGCTGTTATACTTTTGATAGTGTGATTTACAAGAGATATTCTTTGAAAGTAGGTAGAGCACTGTGAAGTATAATTTAACTAATGTTGGCAAAGCGGCTTTCCCTGAAAAAAAGCCAGAATACCAGGTTCGTAAAACTTCTGGAATTATAAGGAGCTTGTTGGCAATACCATGGATTGATGAGACACAGTATCGGGCAATTGGTGCAAAAGAGTATTCATTTTCCAAACCAGCATTTGATATCTGGGTATTTATAGTGAAGAATTATGATAAATTCAGCGAGTACATAGAGGAAGGTAGTTCCAAGAGGGAAAAGCAAAAAATAGATGAATTCGTTTTGGAAATAATTGAATTCAAAAAGAAACTGGATGCATACTTGGGTAAAGGAAAATTGGATAACAAAGCAAAACTAGGTGACAAAGAGGAATCGGATGACATAGGGAAATGGTATGACAGTGAAAAATCGTATGACCAAAGGAAATTGGATGATGAAGAAAAATTAATTCGTCAAGAATATCAGCAACTCCCATATGGTGATTTTACAAATGTGTATATGCTGTTCAATGAAATCTATTATTCATTTCTGCAGCATAGTGATCGAATTGTTGCACGGTTGAAAATGAATTATATGGAGGAGGTCAATAAAGAAATTGACCAAGTATTAAGTCGGATATATAAATTTTCTAAACCCGATGACGTAACAATACGTGCAGAGATGTATATAGATACAATGATGAAAAACATCAAAGGTGATAGTGAGAAATATATTAAGATAATCGAATAAGTACAGCGAAACAAACGAGTGGTATCTTCCACTCGTTTTTTTATGTTCAGTACCTGTGAAAAACAGTGAAAATCAGTTTGATTTGCGCAGGCACAAATCAGAAATAAGAAACTACAATAAGAGAAGCAAGTGGAATTGCTAAGAAGTTTATACGAAAGAAGGTGAAAGAAATGTTGAAGGTCAAACAAGATGAGTCAATCACCCATACAACCCATCTAGGCGTGAAAAGCCATTTGCTGATTAAATGACATTAAGTAATTTAATTCCAAAAAAGTATAACTGTTTACAGTGTGCCTGTGAAAAACAGTGAAAATCAGTTTGATTTGCGCAGGCACAAATCAGAAAAAAGAAACTACAATAGGAGATGCAAGTGGAATGTGGCAGTTGCTACATTTCACACAATGAACCAAAAAAATTAGAAAGAAGGTATTAAGATGTTGATAAAAGAGATTGATGTATTAGATGTTCAAGAGCTAATTTGGAGTGTACCGATGAAATTTGTTTCCAAGGATCAAATTATTGAAGAATTACAACGAGATAATGGTAACTACAGATTTATCTCGATAGAAGAAGACCATGACTATGGGGAGTACTTAGTGAATCTGTCGGTGGTTTCAGCTTTCAATTTTGAAACAATCAAAGAGTTAATTACAGATTTCCAGTATAAGTTAGGTTATCTTTTTGATAAATTTACTATTCAAAATTCAATAATTGTACCATTTGTAGACGGTGAAATTTACGACTATATTTTTTGAGATGTGTTTAGCTAGCAAGAGCAAAACTATTCGAAGTATTTATGATGACCTTGTAGAAAAGGTGTTTCTTTTAACACCAATTCATAATTGGATTGAAGGGAGGTGCGTTACTATGATACGGGGGACTACATTCAATCGGTTGTTACATTGTTCATTGAACAAAAAGATCTCATAAGAGTTGCCGCTCTTATGAGATATGGAAAAGTTAAGCTCCTAAGCAGTATATCGTAGTGGAGTACAGTATGGAAAGAACTGAATCAATCAGTTACTAGAAATTACTACCAGTAAATAAAAATAATAAAATATATGCTCTGTACATTAGTGCGGAACATCGAAATGAAAGTAGGTCATCTCTATGTATAAAGAGTCGTTTCAAATTCGCTCGATCATTGAGCAGTTTTGCGAACTACTCCAACAGGTTCCAAAGTTCCCGTTCCGAATGGATCGCTTCACAATCACTGCCCATGCAGCTATCTGTGAGGAACTGCTTGAACTTTCAACAGTATACAACTACTGTTGTCGTGAATTTGGTGTTTACGAGCAAGTATTCGAAGGGATACAGCTAAATGGAATTTGTATTGACTTTACATTGCGCTGTCCCATCATCATAAAGGACTTTTATCAACTGGTGGACATACTAATCTTTTTTGAAGACAAGATGATGGTTTTCAATAAGAAATTGATTTACGACTATCAAATATAATATGTATGCTCAGCACTTAGTGTGGAACATCGAAATGGAGAGAATAACATGACGAAATTTAACCCGAATAGACGACCAAATAATACCGATAATGAGGAACCATACAATACAAACCGACGTATGAGCAATAGCGAGAGGCTCATGTCAGCACGACAAACGAATGCTGAGGGGTCGTACAGACCGGCTCGGCGGAAGAATGATGCTACCGCACAAGCCAAAACACGTAAACGTAAGAATAGAACAGGTATTCTGGAGCATGTTTTTCTCCCACTGCGTGTGTCGGGTTGCAAAGAGGGTTCAACTACCTCAAGAGGTACTAATACAATCCAGTTTGATCTACAACATATTGAGACGGGGGCAACTTTTACAACGCTAGTTTTTGAAGATATAGCGCCCGATTATATCGAAGATAAAATAATTTATAGTATTTTACCAGACGATGATCAGGACTTTAATCTGGAGGATTTAATCGACCATGGTTTTCTCGGTAAGTTACGATTCAATGAAAGAAACAATGTAACTTACATGAATATCATTGATGCGATGCCATTAGATGACCATTATGAAGAGTTGCTACAACAAACTTTGCGAAAAGAACAACAAGCAAAACGTGCGACGCAACAAAACATTCGAAGCGTTGAGGACGAAATGGAGGATTTCCTTGACCTTACTTATGATCCACCCAGCCGTAACCCAAGAAGAAAAGCAGTCGAACCATCTGATGAAGAGAAAATTCTTGACGAGGATTTAGACCTAACAGAGAAAGATTTAGAAATTGATGAGGATTTGAACCTAATAGATGAAGAATCAGATCGATTTTATGAAGATTTAGGATTAGATGAAGACGAGGATTAATAATCAATGGTTGCGACGTTTTTAGAAAATTATACCAATAAAAATATAAAGGATGGTTTAGATGAAAAACAACAAGAAAACTACTGTAAAAGCAAATGAAAACAAACAGGCAGAAGTTGTGGCAAGCGAACAGCAAGCAACAGCAACTGACCATGCAACCCATACTGGACTCGAAAAAGCACTAGTGCTGGAAACTGCAGAAGCAGAAGCCGTCTTGCAAGCAGACATCGAAGAAGTGGGCGCAGCACTGGCAACTGACCATGTAGCCAACACTGAACACGAAGCGACAACAGAAAACCAGCTCAAGGCTGACGACGCAGGGGCAGAAGCCGCCTTGCAAGCAGACATCGAAGAAGTAAACGCAGCACTGGCAACCGCAGAGACAAGCAGTGCAGCTGTCGAAACCGCAACAGGAACCCAACTCACAACCTGCACCGAAGCCGCCCTGCAAGCAGAGATTGAAGAAGTAGGCGCAGCACTGGCAGACCTGTTGTCATCAGCAGACTTCGTGTCGGGAAATTCTTCTGGCGTTGCACGACAAGCAAACTCTGTGCTAGCGATAGTGAATCATTCAAATGGCAAACGTGTCAAAGTCCATAAATCTGTAGCTCAGAAGTTAGGTATTCAAGACAGTGATTTGCTAAATGTTACTGTAAATAATAAGCAAGTCATCCTACTCCAAAGCAACGATCGTGAGGGTATTCCATTGAAGAAAGGCGACTGTCTTTATAGCAGTGAGCTAGTGAACGCCATCACAAAAGAATTTGCTTTTGACTTCACGAATCAAAGTACCCACCATTTATTGAATGTTTCGTATAAGAAGTGGAACGATCAAGTCATCGCAATCATTACTGAATAAGAACGACCGTTTATAGGGTAAATAGGGAATTAAATATATATTATAGCTATGACCATCAACTAATCCTACATTTCCGATATGCTTTCTGTGCCGGGAACGTATGGAAGGAGTGTAAGCATGAATCAACAACAAGCACCAATAGCAAAGAAAGAAACAATAGAAGAAACCTTGAACCAGGGCGAAATATTAACGTATGAAGAGTTCGAGCTTACACAGGAAGAATTGATTGCATACAAGGAACTAAAATCTGGTGAAACACTGAAGAAAGTGCTTTGTCCACCAATTTTTATCGAGCAACGTTTTCGAAACATCCACAACAATAATGTGGAAATGAGCTTGAAATTTAATGTAGATGGTCAGTATGTAACGGAAAAGCTTCCAATGGAAAGCCTTTTGAAATTAGGTAGCGTATTAGCTTCAAAAGGTTTTCCAATATCCAATCCAAACTTAGCAAGTGTCCTAGAATACCTGATAAAGCAACAAAGCACTGTTCCGCTTCAAGAGCAGTATCAGGAAGTAGGCGTTATCAAAAATTCAAACGGCGAATTGATGATTGCCTTGTCTGAAGCCATTAGTAAAAATGTAACGGGTCTAGTGTGGAATAAAGAAAATTCAGTTGCGGATGTTTCGGTGGGCGGTAGCTATGATAAGTGGCTTGAAACAATCGTAGCAGAAGTTTTAGGTGAGTCGCAATTAGAATTCATGCTGGCAGTAGCTGCGTCTGCCCCAATCGTTGGCTATTACTTTCAAACTCGTCAAGACATAGATTCACTAATGCTACAGCTTGTAGGTTCATCCACAACAGGTAAAACAACGGCTGCACAGTTAGCCATTTCCCTGTTTGGTCCACCAATCAAAGGACCCAAAACACTATTCCAATCCTTCAGTGGTACCGAAAATGCAATCCCACGTATGCTGGGTGGGAATTATGGTGTACCGTTTTTACTAGACGAGCTTTCACTAGCAACCTCTTCTGATTTAACCAAGCTACTGTATTTATTCGCAGAGAGTCGTGAAAAAGCGAGACTGAATGAACAGTCGCAATTTCAGGAACGATCGGTGTGGAGTACAACAATTATCATGACTGGAGAGCACGCTATTCTGGATCAGACGAATCGTAACTTGGGGTTGCAAGTTCGTATATTTGAATTTGCGATTGATGCATGGACCAAAGATGCTGCACATGCTAATAAGCTAAAAAAAGTGGTGAAAAATAACTATGGTCACGCAGGTATCGAATATGCGAATTACTTAGCTGAAGACTGGTCTAGAATTGATAAGAACGTTCAGAAGTGGATAACATTCTTTCAGCAGAAGATGCCAGCTAGTAAAGAAATGGATCGTGTTGGAGAAAAGTATGCCATCATCATGGCTGGATTGGATATGTTAGGCACAGCCATCAACGTACCATTCCATCTAGATGATGTAGCGGAATTCATTTTACAAAATGAAGAGCGTCTACTGGCTGACCGTGACAGTGCAGAAGCATTTTATCAAACCGTAGTTCAAGATGTTTGTGCTTCTGTTACCCAATTCCATTTTAATAATCAAATGTCCTACTCACCGGTTGTCAAAGGGTTGATTACATCTCCAAAAACAGGTGGTTACTACCGTGTGAACTATTTGAAGTCAGCTTTTTCTACATTAGTCCAGAAACAAAATATCTCGAATGAATCGACACTACTAACTGAACTAAAGAAGAAAAGTTACTTTGTGACCGAATCGGATCGAACGACAAAACGTGCAATAGTCCAAGGGGAGAAAGTTGCTACCTATGAATTTTTAATCCCTGTAAGTGACTTGAAACCATGGCTTCAATAAATTAGGAAAGGTATCAAACAAGTGGATTCACCGCAAACAAATCCCAAATAAACATATATTATTACTATAGTAATGGCAGGACAAGTAAGTACTTGTCCTACCCCAATTAATTGTTTGGAGGGAATTTTAATGACAAAACAAATTATACAGGATCTAACGCTATCTCAAGCTACGATAGCATTTATCGAGGCACTGAAAGCAAAACAGATGAGTAACGAGACAGTTCGTGGCTACTCAGTCGATTTGAAACAACTACAGGGATTCCTTGGGAAAGAAGCGAATGGACCAGTGTTCGTAGATGACATCTCAACAGAGCAACTGGAAGCCTTCCAGAAAACATTCCAAGATCGGCAATGTAAAACGGCTACAGTTAATCGCAAAATCAATAGTGTTTCGAGCTTTTTCAACTATGCCGTTAAGAAGAAGTGGGTCCCAATCAATCCAGCCAATGATATCGAGCGTGTCAAAGTACAACAAGCAGAACGTATATTTTTAACGAAAGAAGAGATGCATCGGATCGTTGAAAATATTGACCATCCAACCGTTAAGTATGTAGTCATCCTCATGTCGAATACAGGCTTACGCATTAGTGAATGTGTCCATCTAACACTGACTAACGTTGATTTGAAAAAGAAAGTGGTACATGTCATTGAGGGGAAAGGTGGAAAAAATCGCGATGTGCCGATGAATGATGAACTTGTTTTAGCGATGAAACGTTACCTCGCAGATGTTCGACCAAACACATCTTCAGTCAATTTCTTTGCGTTAAAGAAAACGGGGGCAGTTAGTCAGCAGTACGTGAATCGTGTACTGAAGGAGACTTGTAAGAATATCGGCATGAAGAAAGATGTAACGAGTCATATATTACGCCATTCCTTTGCGAGTCAATTAGTGAAAACGGACACGCATGTAGCGGTGATTCAGCGATTACTAGGTCATGCGAATATCAGAACAACTTCCGTCTATCTTCATGCCGATCAAAGTGATTTAGAGGAAGCAGTCAATACCATTAAATTCTTATAGATAATTGGAGGAATCACCATGATTGAAGATACAATGCAAGATGAAAAAGTACAGCAGGTTTTAGCCATGCTTGAAGAAGGTCAAACACGAGAAGACATTGCGGCACACTATGAGCAAGGTTGGCAAGCGGTTGATATGTATATGCGTAGAAGAGGCTTCTCATGGGGCAAACAGGAGCAAACTTACATCATCAAGCAAGAAGATGAGCCGACCAAAGCGATTGAACAAGCCAGCGTACAAAACACGAGGGCTGCACAAATTGTTCGGATGTTAGATGTAAAGCACCCAAACATTCGTCAAACTACTTCTAAGCAAGGGTTTGAAACGGTTGTTGACATGGGTGCTTACATGAAATCGCAGGGCTATGTATGGGACAATGAGTTGAATAACTATCGATATGATGAATTGAGTAGGCCTGTAGCGGTAGCAACTAACGTAAGAGAAACAACATCGACGTTACCCATAGGTGCAATGGGTCAAGAAGCACTTCTCCACTACCTTCTCCAGCATCAGCAGAAGCTAATTGATCTACTTCATTCCACTGATAATGGAAAGTTACCAACCTACACATTCAAAGGCTCAAAAGTAAGTAAAACAGTAGGAATGGCTTCGACAGTCGATGTATTACTAAGCGATTATAGCAAAGAGTTCAACGTTACACAGCGTGCAATCATTGAAACGGCATTGGCAGAATTCTTTCAAAGATATGGTTACGAAGAGCAATTACAACAGGCTGTTACTTAAAATAGAAATGGAATGAGCATGGTCCTAATCGTGCTCATTTCTTTTTAATTTCCCCGTTAGTCCCATAGTGAAATCCCGCCGCAAACCCTTGGTACGAAAGGGTTTCCCGTCAAACCCGTAGTTTTGGGAAGATGCGTCTAGCTGTGAAAAAGTTGTAGACTATAATAAATTATGACTATCAGTATCATTAGATCCAGTAGTAGTGAAACGTATTATTAGAGAATTGAATAGTAATCAATCATGAATGTGCATCTTTCAGCAATGAGAGGTATATATCTTTATTACAATAACATTGTTTCGGTATAGTCTGTTATCGAAACAAATGTTATTACTCTCTTCTCTAAATGCTACCTTTATAATAGAAGGAACTTGTTTTTTTTGTTCGTTTTTTTCTTTGTTCTGTGTCCCCCCTCTTTTTGACGGGTTTGACGGGCTTTCCATGTGCCCCATCGATTTGTGTCGGGAAATTGATTCGGGTGGAGCGGGCTTGCGGTATATTTTTGTTTTACCTATTTTATATTGCTTTCTACTGTACTCTCTAAAATTAGTATTAGCTTTCCATATACCTTTCCTAAACATCTGAAGTGTTGCCTGTCACAATTCCATGTAGGTCAAGGAATTACGTGAAATTAATAAAACGGTAGAAAGTGGTTAAGTTCAGGCGATTAACAAAACAACTGTTAAAGTTGTTCTTAGCCAAGAAGTTGACTCTGTTACTTCTGCTAACTTCGCAATTGAAGGTGCAAACGTAACTTCTGCTTCACTTGATGCAGACAAGAAAACGGTTATCCTATCTGTTTCAGGTCTTGCTTATGACCAAACATATACAGTGACTGCAAAGAATATCGTTGTTAACGGTGAAACGAAAGATTTCGGTTCGAAATCATTTACTTCACCAGCAGTAACAGATCTTTGGGAACTTCAAATCTCTACACTTGATGCTAGTCTACTAGCTGATGGTTCTGACAACACTGAAGTTACATTTAAATTAGTTGACAAAGTAACTGGAGAAGTTGATAAAACGGCTGATAACGTTGTTTTAGACTTAAACACTACTTACGGAACATTAGCTTCTAAACGTGTTACAGTTCAAGACGGAGTTGCTACAGTACTTATAACTTCTGAGTTCTCTAATGTTAATATCTCTGCAAAAATTGATGCACAAATTATTGAAGCATCTGGAGATCACAAAGACTTGATCAACCATGTTGTAGGTTCACTTCTACTTCCATTTAAAACAACTACAACTGAAAACGTTGAAACAGTAACACTTGTATCAGCGGAAGCAAACCAAGCAGACCGTGTTACACTATTCTTCGACAAAGAAATCTCGTTGAAGCACTTTGTTGCAACTAACTCTAAAGGTGAATTGCTTTATACTCAAAGTGGTGTAGCAGGTGATAAAGTTGCTAAAGACCTAGAAAACGTTAACGCATCTTTAATTAGCCATAAACTAATTAACAACAATAACGTTAAAATCACTCAAGGTTCACTACCATTTAACATCAAAGGTTTCAAACCAGTTGCAGGAAATTCTAAAGCAATTGAAGTGATTTTAGACAAAACTACTTCACTTAAAGATAATGCTGATGTGAAAATTGATGTTATTACTGTAAACTCACTGAAAAAGGAAACAAATTCGTCTTCAAACTTCACAGTAACAGACGCACGTAAACCAGAAGCAACTTCAGTAAATGCAGAAGGGCTAAACACTTTAAAAGTGAAATTCTCTGAAGCAATTGATGAAAGTACTTTCCAAATTGATGGTCAGTTCAAAGGCGTTCGTAAAGGTTCAGTAGCTATCGATGCAGCACCAGCTACTGCTGCATTAGCAAATAAAGACCAAGCATTTACGTATGAATTTGGTGAGTTCAACCCAGCAACACTTGCTGATAACCGTGATCTAGCTACAATTACGTTGACAGCACACTATTGGGAATCTGGCGACAAGAAACTGTCTGGTTTCTTTGGCGCAGGAGCACACGCTGTTCAAGCATCATCAACAAAAGACTTTGCATTTAAAACAGATCCAAACAATATTGGTTCAACACAAAACTTAAACTTTAACATTGCAGCTGATTCAGCAAAACCAACTGCAACTGTAACAGTTGAATCACCGGAGCAATTCCGTTTGAAATTCGATAAAGCAGTTACTGCAACTGAAGCTCAGGTACAAGCTTTCATCACTACATCTGACAAAGTTAAACTGCAAGTGAAAGATGCTACAACTGGTAACTATGTAGATGCTGAGAGTCTAGTTGCAAGCAAAGGTAAAGTTGCTAAAGCTACAGACCTAAAGGTTACTCAAGTAAGCTCTACTGAATTTATCATCGAGTTAACAAAAGACTGGACTGAAATTCATGATACTACTGCTACAAACAAAAACTACTATAACTATGAATACCGTCTATTGATTGCTAAAGAAACATTTACGAATATTGCAAACGGCTTACAAAATGACGAACTTCAGTTAAACCTTAATACTGCAGGTTCAGTATTAAATACACCTGATACAACAAGCCCAGTAATTGCGGGTGCTGTTCGTGTTGGAACTTCAAACGAATTGCACGTAACAATGAGCGAACCAGTTAAGTTAGTTAATGGAACAGTATTACCGGCAGCAGGAGCAAACCTTTCACGCGATAACGCTGGAGATACGATTGCTCAAGGTCAAGGTGTTCTAGCTAAAACTACAGTTCAATTCCTTGGGAAAGATAAAGATGGAAAAACTGTTACAATCAACGGTAATGTCGGTGATTATGTCGATGCTGGTAAAGGCTTAGATTCTAAATTCGCGGTCAACTGGACTGTTGGTGGTACTACTGTAACACCTCAAACAGTTGTAGACGAGGGTGGAAGCACTGAGTGGACAGTTGTTGTTCGTGCGATTTCTGATGATGTAGGTAACACTGCTGCTTCAGCAACATACAACATTACTCTTGATAAATCAGCTGCTGGAAATACTCCATTCTTCGTGGAGGTATATGCAACTGGAGCTGATGCTGGTAAACACAAAGTTGAAGGTAAAGGCAATGACACAATTGCTGCTCCAAAAGCGCTTGATACAGTCGAAATCACATTCTCTGAAGGTGTGCAATTCTCTGGAAACAGCGATGCTACTAACCCAGCGAACTATACACTAAATGGTGTAACACTTCCAACTGGAACAAGCATTTCAGTTTCTGATAAAGTTGTAGCAGCTAAAGGTTTGGAAACTGTTACAATTACATTACCGGATGGAACATTGAACATTGGTGCAACTGTTTCTAACGTAATTACAATTAATAAAAACCTTATCTCGCATGATGGTTCAAAAATCGAGCGTGATACTACTGTTCATGTGAACATGGCTGAAAATAATGCATTAGCAGCAGCTGTAAGTGTTGCGCGCCAAGATTTAGCCGGTGCAAAAGCTCTAGCAGCAACAACAGCTAGTGACTTAGCAACAGCAACTAATGCAGCAACAGCGGCAGCAACAGCAGTAACTGATACAACAGCTGAAGCAGCAACGGCAGCAACTACTGCAACTAATGCAGCAACAGCGGCAACAAATGCAACAGGTGCCCTTACTGCACTTATTGCAGGTGATGCAGATAAACAAGCTCTAGTAACTACTTATAATGCTTTAAATGCAGCAGATCCTGCTAGTAATACTGCAGAACTAGCTGCATATAACGCGGCTGCAGCTACTTTGGCAGATCCTGTACTTGTAGCATCATTAGAAGCTGCACAAGATCTAGTAACAACAACAGCTACAGCTAAAACAGCTGCAGATGCTGCTAAAGTTACAGCAGATGCTGCTGTAGTAACAGCAACGACTGCTAAAACAAATGCAGATGCTGCTGTAGTAACAGCAACGACTGCTAAAACAAATGCAGACCTAGATGTAGTAGCAAAACAAGCTGCATTAGATGCTTTATTAGTATAAGTTCGAATACCAGGTTCTAAAACAACTCAGATAATTGAGTTGTAAACTTTAACACTCGGTACTATTCACACACGACTCGGACACTAGTCTGATAATGCTGAATGACACCAAGAATATAGTCCTTTGATCCTTTATGGGTCAAGGGGCTTTTTCTTTTGCCTTCCATTCTATACTTCTACTATAGCCTATTTTAAACCGACTAAACGGGAATCATGAAACTGTGAAGAATGTAATAGTATTGCATTATAATGATCTGAGTTGTAAAGAAATAGTTAATTTAGTGACCAGGCTACTTCCATTCCGTTTCTACTTCACTTTCATTCATATATTATATTCCTGAATACAAATAGAAATGCCTTACTTCCATAAACGGAGGTAGGGCTTATTTTAATTTCAGGAGGAGATTAGTATGAATATGTACAAACCACAAGCACAACAATTGGATTTGTTGATGGTGAAGGAAGAGGAGAAACGAATGCCTGCTAAACGAGTGGATATTGTGTCGTTGCGATTAGTAAAAGAAACGAGTTTGTTGTACAAGGATCGTGCGATTCGAAGTCCAGAAGATGGTTACAACTTGTTTAAACAGTTCCTTGGGGAGTTGGATCGTGAGTATCTTGTCGTGATGTGCTTGGACGTGAAGAATCAGCCGACAGCGATCAATGTGTGTCACATTGGTAGTTTGAATGCGAGTATCGTTCACCCTAGGGAAGTGATGAAAATAGCTATTTTGTCAAATTCCGCCTCTATTCTAATTTGTCATAATCATCCATCCGGAAATCCGGTTGAATCACCAGAAGACATTGACGTCACCAAAAGATTAGCAGAAGCAGGGAGAATCATAGGGATTGAGTTGATCGATCATTTGATAGTCGGAGATGGTCGCTATGTTTCCCTCAAGGATAAGGGGTATATCTGATGGAGCTAACGAGAGAAATGGAATGGTTCTTGGATACGCTAAAAGTGCGCTTCAATGTGGAGCTGTCTTCTAATGATGTCAGTGTAGAAGCAACCGAGTTAGGATTGTCAGAGGTTGAAAGTTTCTTTGTTCCGAGTGAACTAATCGAGGTGGTTCCTGAAACGCTACTCTATGAAATTATGGTTGCAGAGGATGAAACGAATACTGAATGGGTCGGCGCAGTTGCCTTCTTTCCTAACCGACTGGATTGGTGTTTACAAGTAATCACGAAAAATGGTGAGCTGATTCTCCGAAATGTGCTTCCACTTATCCAATGATACTCACGACATAACTACGTCAATTCGATTGAAAACTAGCGACATTTCTTTCTACGTTCAATTCATACCAGCAGGATTGTTGTCGTTAAAGGAATCGTATCATTTTTAATAAGCAACAACTGACGCCATTATTATATAACTGTCGTCAGTCACTCATTTTATTAGCTTTGAAAGGAGGAGATTAACAAATGTGGATTCAATTATTACAGGCAGTTCTAATCGCAGCTGCAACGGCAGTCATCAATTATTTTGTTGAACAGCAATCACCATTGCGGTGGACTTAATGAGCCTCCTATTCATCCATTTGATAAGGCTTCATCATTTTAATGGAATTGACCAGAGAACATAATCGGAGGACATCAAACTGAACATAAAATACAGTGGAAGTCGTGATGAAATCATTCATCTTGGCTTCTATTTTTTTGAAAGGAGAATCATCTATGAATCTACACGAATCATTTTGCCGATGGTTAATGGAAGATGGAAAGAGTCCGAAGACTGTCGAATCATATGGAAATGACGTGAAGCAATTCCAGCTGTATCTAGAAGTGAAGGCATCCAATGAATCCGAACCACTTTCCCGCTTTTCATTTGTCCGCTACAAACAAGCTTTACTCGATGGCAACTTTAAGCCATCCACGATTAATAAAAAGATTAACAGTTTGAAAGTCTACAATGACTTCCTGTTTAGTCATAATCATGTGAAGGAGACGTTCATTCAATTGAAACGAGATCGTGTGCAAATTGCTTCAGGGAGTGAACGAATGGTTCAAGCCTTGAATGATAAAGAGGTAGAGAGAGTACTATTTTACATTCAGGATGAATCGAAAGTAAGCATCCGTAACCGCCTCATTGTTTATTTTCTACTCTATACAGCTGTTCGTGTGTCCGAATTGGTGGGCATTAAATTGAACGACATGGATCTTCTGAGACAAACATTGATGATTAGGGGAAAAGGGGGCAAGGTCCGGGAGATTAGCTTGCGACGCGATCTCATCGATTTAATGCAGCTGTACCGACAAGGTGAACGACAAGAAACCAAATACCAGGACAGTGATTACCTATTTGTGTCTCAACGCAGCCAGAAGATGCACCGGGACGCTGTTCGGAGGTGGTTGGCACTCATTTCAGAAGACATTGGCATCAAATTGCATCCTCATCTATTCCGCAGGACTTGTGCCACTCTATTGTTGAAAAGAGGCGTTCCAATTGTTACAGTCAGCAAAATTTTAGGGCATCATTCAGTGGACATGACTTCATCAATGTACATTCAAACGTCACGACAAGATAAGCAGGATGCGCTTGATTTATTGTAAAACAGACCATCAAAGGAGGAAAACAAATGTTTGAACACACTGACAGACGTTACGTTTCCAGTGCCATTGCAGAAGAATTACATCCAGAAATCATGGTGATCCTATGGCGATTGATTGACACGAAAAAGCATTTGAATGTTGAGCTAGATTACCAGCAAGTGTTTGAACTTACGGAAAGCAATGACAAGCAGGTAATCATCCATCGCCAGGAAGTACCACCCATGAAGTCCTTCCGAATCCTGCCATTACAAGATACCAAGCCTATCAATAGAACAGTTTGGTGCATGGACATGGGAGAGGAAGGGCAGATGATGCTTTTCCCGGAAGATTACTAATCTCTGAAGAAGGCAATGGATTGCCTGGGAACGTGAGAAATCCCGAAAATCAGGTTGCGTTCGAAAATGTGATGGAATGGTCAGAAAGCACAAGAATCGCTCGGGAAACGCCTGTAACAAGGTTTTCGGTGGACAAGAGACATGATAGAGAGAAGAAAATCCAGATAGGCTCGAAATCACTTAAAATGAAAAAGGCTCCTTAACAAATTCATAAGTAGATGTGTACGTAAACGTAGATGTACACGTCTGCAAATTAAATTGAAGGAGCGAATTAATTATGACTAGAGAAACCCTACTACTCGATGGACAGCAGAAAGTGGAATCCAAACTTGGGAAAATGATTCGTCAAAACAAAGAGAGACAAGAAAGAAAGGAAGCCCAGCAGGAAGGAGTGCTGATGCAGAATCCTACACTGGACGAAGCGGGGACATCTGAACAAGAAACAGAGGAACAGGCAGTGCAGCCACTAGCAGAGCTGCAACAAAGCAGGAAGCGAGTGAAATTTGAGGATGTGCATAATCGGGTTACGACCTACCTGAGTAAAGTGAATCATAGCAAGCTGAAAGAGTTAAAGGAGACTTATGGAATCCCAACTAGCAACTTTATAAACGAAGCACTTGAGGAACACTTCAAAAAGTATAAATTGTAAAATATAATCCCTGCATCTATCATAGGTGTAGGGATCATTTGTTGTAGCAGAAGGATAATAAATATGTATTTAAGGGGTGAAATATATGGAGATCAAAGACATAGAAGCTACTGATTTTGTTAGTTTAACCGAATTCTCTAGAAAGGTTTTCCCGGATCTCAGTAAAATAACAGCTGAACGTAAAGTGTCAAAGAATTTTAGAGACATATGTGACAAATATAATATTGATAAAGAATTATATAAACCTAATGGAAGAAAATCGTACAGGATTCCATTAATTGAGGAAAAAAGATGGTTACTGGGAGTGCGTCATATTGAATTTGCGTTAGGTCTAGACTTGAATAGGAAGCAAATAACAGCGTTTGTTGAAGATTTAATAGAAATGAAAAATGATTTAGAGAAGACTTTGATGGTAAATATTAGCCGAGATTTTAAAGAACTTAAAAACCATGACGACTATAAGATACCAGCCCTTTATTATAGTGATGGAGACATAAGTAAGCTGATTTTTAGATATAACTTTTTTGAATTAGAGGACCGAATTCAAGAAGACCTGGAGTACATATTATCGCGTGCTAAAAATGAGAGAAGGGTCGCTCATGCTGAAACTTATGTCAGAGAAGTGATGAAGCAGATGGAGTTTGTAAGTCAAGTAACAAGGCAACTAATTGAAGAGGAAAATAGTGAATTAGAATAACCGGTCATGTAAACAAAGAGCTTTCGGAATTAAGTAAGAGGCTGAAAACTACACCCAAACATATTCAGGGAGAGAAAATAATTCGAAGTTAATCAAATTATATAGGTTGGAACGCATGTTTGCGCACAGTTTTGGTGTTTTAATACCGAAGCTGTGCGTTTTTTCGAGATAGTAATTGTAATAATATTAAGGATGTAGACCGGAACGAAATGTGGTTTTAGAAACCAATGACTGATAGAATCTACAAAATTATTAAAGGGGGAACTACAAATGTCTACAAGCGCGTTAATAGAAGCTCTATTTAACAAAGATGAGCAGGAAACAATTCAAGTACCGGAAAGTTCTACTGGACCAAGTTATTTAACGAACTTAGTGCAAGAGTTCTTACTTAATACAAAAGTAGACACAGTAATACTTGAAAATACATGCATCAAATTCGGAAGTCATGTCGCTTTTGAATACGAAGCAGGTGGCGAGTATTGGTTGGGGGTGAGCAGGGCGAAAGTTAAAATTCCAAAGTACCCTCGAAACAATCGTTTTGACGCAACGGAATTAACGCATCATTTTAATGGGTGCCTGGACAATTGGTACTTGACGGAATATCAATTGTCTGAGGATACGATTGAGTTTGATCTCAAGTTCCATGATATGGATTTATACTACTCATTAAATGAAATAATCCAATCTGAAGTATTAGATCTTAGCCGTGGTTTAGATGCCTATCTGACATTGATGGGTGCTAAAGACTATGAGCTAGAAATTACAATAGATGAAATCTAACGTATTGATTTTTTTGAAGACAGAATGATGTCTTTTAAAAAAGATTGATTTAGACTATCAAATAAAAAATGGAAGTGGGTTTTCAAGATGATTAAAAGGAAAAATTCGACTAGAAAAAACATTAATAAAAAACTACTTACTCCAGACGTGAATAAGGATAAAGAAGAGGTGATGTCGGTGCCAGAGTCAGCAAGTGGAACGGAAGCATCCCCAGACATCATTGAAGCAAACGCCGAAGCAATGTCAGCAACGGGGAAACCGTCGATGCCAGAGCAAGCGGCTGAAACGGAAGCATCCTCAGACATCACTGAAGCAAACGCTGAAACAATGTCACCAACTGGAAAACCGTCGATGCCAGAGCAAGCAGTTGAAACGGAAGCATCCCCAGACATCATTGAAGCAAACGCCGAAGCAATGTCAGCAACGGGGAAACCGTCGATGCCAGAGCAAGCGGCTGAAACGGAAGCATCCTCAGGCATTACTGAAGCAGAGAGTGAAACAGTGCCATCACTGGAAAAGGCTTTGAAATCTGCCCCGATAGTGGAACAACCGCCCATTGAAGAGTTAAAGTCACTTGATTTAACTGGCTTCAAATCACCCAAAGTTACTGCTAATCAGCAAAAAACTCGTGGTGGAGCTGGAGCAATCTCCATTGTTGCTACTGAGAAAAGTGGAAAGCGTATAACGCTTAGCCATAAAATCAATAGGCATCTTGATCACCCGGGTAGCGTCCAAATTGCTTTGTCGGATGACAAAATGATAATTGCGGAAACGTTGAATTCCATCATGGGCAAATATCATTTGAAAGCATCGGGTAATAAAGCGGTTATTTATTCAACGCCTTTAGTGGAAGAGTGCATTGAGCGTTACAACTTGGACTATACAAATAAAACAACGATTACCTTTTACGAAGCTGAATATGGAATTAGTACTTCCGGTCCGTTCGTAAGCATCAAAATGAAATAACAAGTGGAATGAAGATAGGGTACTGGAGACGGTACCCCTTTAAAGGAGATGGAACACAAATCATGAGTAAACGTTATGGTAATCACCTAGCGGAAAATGGTGAGTTGTATGAGTTTAAGAAAGATCCTCAAGACCCATCTAAGGAGCAAAAATATTATATTGGTGAATTGTCACGTATTAAAGATTGCTGTATATCCATTGAAACTGGAAATGTCCAACTTACATTGGAATATTGGTATAAAAAAATACGAAGAGAGCGACCAATCTCACGTGGTCAGCTCCAAAAAAAAGAATTCACAAAGTTAATGGAGTACGGTGTAGACGCTACTGAAGGCAAGGTGAATAAAGTATTGTATTTCTTGGATAAACAAGAAAAAGAAGATGCCCCGTTGTCTTATTCACATAAGGGTCTCGGCTGGGGAAAATACGAAGATCAGCTCATTTTTAAACACCACGACATTCGTTGCCCATCAGGAGTTCAGTCAACTTATAATGGTCACTTTAACATCCAACCCAAAGGAACATTTGAAGCATGGCAAACGATTGTGGAGAAGCACATTTTGAAGCACCAAGCACTTGAATTTGCATTGGTGCTTGGATTTAGTGCTACGTTAAATGCATACTTTTCACAATTTACAAGTATGGATACGCTTGTTGTGCATATTTTTGGTGACTCCTCTACTGGAAAAACAACGGCAACTCGTGTAGCTACATCTGCTTTCGGAAGACCAACGACTACAGACGGTGGATTGGTATTGACCTGGAATAGTACAGCGAATGCTTTAATCAACCAATTAAAAGGAATTCATGGTATTCCAATCGGCTTAGATGAAGCATCGATGAATGGCATGAAGGATTTCAGTAAAATGATCTATCAATTAGCGGGTGGCGAGGAAAAGAGTCGGTTGAATGCTGACATCGAACTTCGAGAAAAAGGCACATGGTCCGGTGGATTTACTTCAAATGCAGAACATTCTTTGCACGCAAAGTCCAATCAAAATTCGGGCTTGCAAGTACGTCTTCCGGAAATTGGGAATGAACAGTGGACGGATTCAGCCGAGCATGCCGATTCCATCAAAGAAGGTTTTGAACAAAACTACGGTCAAGCTGGACCCATGTTTGCATCCCATCTTTTGAAGCAAGATAATGCAGACCTATTCGAGCGTTTAAAGGAAAAACAACAAGAACTAGTAGAGGTCATGGTAGTGCAAGATCAACTTACCAATCGATTAGCTGGTAAATTTGCTGTGATAGTATTAACCGCAACGCTCATGAACGAATTATTTTCTTTCCAAGTTGACGTAGACGCAATCCGTGACTTCATTGTCAAACATGAACAAGATAAAGTGGAAAACCGAGATATTGGGCAACGTGCCATTGCAGCGATTATACCGCAAATCATTCAGTACCAATCTTTTTTTGAAGGTAGAATGCTAGAACGTCCTGCTCATCAGTGTTATGGCTCTATTAGAGAGAAACCAGGATACACAGAGGTAGCTATATTAAAGCCGAAACTTGAGGAATGGTTAGCGTCTGCTGGTTTTACAGATAGTTCAGTGGTACTTCGTTCACTTAAAGATAAAGGTATCCTTGATAATGATTCTGGGAAAAATACAAGAAAACGTAAACTACCAGATGGAACAGAAGGAGCGAACTTTCCATCACAAGTTGTGTATGTCTTGAAATTAGACAAGGGCTTCCTTTCTAACTATAACCAGTCCGAAGAAGAGGAAAGGACACCCAGACAAAGAAAAGTCGTAAAGCAGTTACCGAAAAGTGAGTCCGATCCATTGGACATGCTTCAAGATAATTGACTATTACATCGATCGTGTAATCATTCGTCTATGCAACAAGCATTGGAATGTTCATCAAGCCCGAGAAACACACTAAAACAGCCATCATTGGAGCTTGTGATGGAATGGTCGGAAGGTGTAGGTTTCGTCCGATAAATGTCCATCACAAGCTTTCTTTAGATAACAAGTGAGCTGGAGATGAACGTCAGAAAACTCGGACAAGGGTGTGTCGCTCGACCTGACCATATGTTTAAGCGTAACGATACAATTTAGATATATATATTATATACCTGAACCAATCACATTGAAGGAGATGAACCAAATGTTACTGACAACCTGCAATGAAGAGCTGGAGCAGCACCTCATACAAAAAGAAATGAGTCCAGAAACCATCCGTAGCTATAAGGGTCACAATGATATGTTAATACACTATTTTAATACCAAAAATAACGGACCAACATTTGTGGATGATCTTTCGACAGAAGATTTGGAAGGCTATCTTCATTACTTGAAGCATGAAAAAGGATACAAACCAGCGAGTCTGAATGTGGTGTTGAATGCAATTCGTCGTTTGTACCAGTACACAATCCGTAAAAAATATGTTCCCACTAATCCGACAGCCGACATTGCACAAGCGAAGGTACAGCGAGAGGAACGTGCCTTCCTCAATGCGGCGGAGATCAACGAGTTGTTGGAAGCTATCGATCACAAACTGATTAGATTGCTTGTTCGCACGCTTGCCTACACGGGGCTTAGAATCAGAGAATGCATTGATCTAGAATTGAAGGATGTAGATTTTAAGAATAAAGTAATTCGTGTCATTAACGGTAAAGGTGGGAAGAATCGATTAATCCCACTATCGGATGAATTAGCCGTTCCGTTACAAACATACGTCAAAAATAAGCGACCAAAAGTATCTTCCAACAACTTCTTTGCCTTGAAAAGAACAGGTACAATCTCGGATCAATACGTCAATCGAGAGCTAAAAGCAGCGGTTGGAAAATTAGGTTGGACAAAGCATGTGACCTGTCATACGCTACGTCATAGCTTTGCCTCTATGCTTGTGAAGAATAACGCCAATATACCAACCGTCGCTAATTTGTTAGGACATGCCGATTACCGCACTGTTACGAGTGTTTATATCCATGTTGAAAGTGCTGAATTAGCAGATGCTGTGAATCAAATTACTTTAGTATAAGGGGGAAGATTAATGACCAATCAAGCTGTATTGAACGTCTTAGAGGATGACCGTGTCCAAGAAATACTCACAGGTTTAGTGTCAGGAAGGACACGTGAAGAATTGTCCAATGAATTTAATCATAAGACGTATAAAACATTGGATATTTACATGCGCCGAAAAGGGTTTACCTGGGATGCAGACCAGCAAAACTACGCATTGAAACAAGAGGAAACAGCATTACAATCAAGTCATGTGGACATGTCAAGAGCAAGTCGTATTCTTCAGCTGTTGAAGGATAATGCCGGGAATGCTAAAATCGTCGCTGCCCAGCTAGGCTTCTCCAATCATAAGGAGTTGGCTACCTACATGTTAGGTCGAGGGTATTCTTGGGACAGCGAAGAAAATACCTATGTGAAGAAAGCGCACCTAGAAGCATCAGTCGTTCCGGAATCTATTGCAGAGGATGAAGTTAAACTGGACGCTGAAACAGCGGTAACTACTGAAGAGATGTACTTACTTGCCGAATACCTTCCACTACTGAAAATGCTCAAACAAAATGAGTCAAAGCTTGTCGATATTCTAAAGCCATACGGATCACTCGGCAGCATCCCGCGTTACATGATTCCAGGCATTGCCAAGACAAAGACTGTGCAGATGGTCCATTCATTGGATCAGATGGTCGTGGAATTCGCAAATGAAAAGAGCATGACCCAACGAGATGTGTTTGAAGTGGCGCTCATCGATTTCTTCAAAAATTACGGGTACCAACAACAAATGGAACAATTACTGAAATAATCTTTCCAGCTGCTTCTGAAAACAAACGGAAACCACTGTCCTCAGGAAATCCCCGGGGAATTCCCTGTTGAAATCATAAAACCCCCATGCCGCAAACTGAGTAGTGCCAAGGGTTTGTGGTGAAAACCCCGCGATTCCCTACGGAAAAAGAGAAGAGACACTAAAGGGAAACCTGATGAAGATGAATTGTACAGGTAATTCAGTTGGGATATGTTCTATTAACCATACAATAGAATTCGGTAATTAGTAGATGCCTTGATAGCACAGGCTTTATCCATTACGCTTGAATGAGCAACAATGGTTCTAAATGTTACTTAGAATAAGTTGATTTGTGTAGTTTATGCAGATCAGCTTATTTTTAGATGTTCATCTAGTATGTCTGTTATCCTAGCTTGCTATGTTTGATTATAATAAATCATAGATGAAGAAATAATTGTAAGGAAATCTTATGAGTAAATTTCCTATAGTTTATTAGAATCGGATATTGGCATTTATACGATTGCTGAAGTAATGAGATTATATTCATAATACGTGACTATATTTACTGTAGAAGGTGTTAGTCATCATATTCCATTAAATTAGCTAGTTGATTGATATTTAAGCAATACAAACAGAATATAGATACAACTTTATATCGGGTGCAAACATTGATGCCGAGTCTTTGTTTAACAACAATGCTTTTCTATTGATTCAGCAAGGTTTCATGAAGTTCGATTTCCTCATTTACTTTTACAAGATCATTCGAAAAGATTTTCTATTTATGTCTCTACCTCATTTCCGCTGGGAATCGTGGGGTTTTTGGTGCAATCCCTTGTGCTGCATCGGTTTGTGTGAGTGGGAATTTGGGAGTTGGTGAGGAATTTCCCCGGGGTTTTCCCGTTCGTGTGTCGGGAATGGTATGGGCTTATTATTCAGGTGAAAATTGAGTTCCTTCATTAAAGTAGTAGCATGTTGGAATGGGGATGTCAGGGTATGTACAAGTTTACTTTGATGGAAGGGCATATCTATTGGATTAGCTCTCCATCATCAGAATCGATGCAGATCTTGTTGAGTCGGACAGCCTATTGCAATCCTCATGGAAACCTTTGCCTTGGGCAGCTTTTATTGATTTCGTCTTGGTTTCCAACTTACTGCAACTTCTCCACTTGATTCACTCCTGAACAACTGTTGGACCAGACCTCGAGGTGTGCCGGACGTTGAGTTCATTGAGTTTCCGACCATCCATTTTTATCCTTACTTCAAGTTACTTTTAGGCGATTAACAAGACAACTGTTAAAGTTGTTCTTAGCCAAGAAGTTGACTCTATTACAGCTGCTAACTTTGCAATTGAAGGTGGTAACGTAACAGCAGCATCACTTGCTGATGATAAAAAGACTGTTACTCTAGCTGTTTCTGGACTTAACTACGATACTGACTATACAGTTGTTGTTAGCGATGTTCTTGTTGGTGGAGAAACTGTGGACTTCGGTTCAAAATCATTCAAATCACCGGCAGTTACTGATCTTTGGGAACTTCAAATCAAAACAAGTGAAGATTCACTTGTAGCGAACGGTTCTGACAACCTTGAAGTTACATTCAACCTAATCAGCAAAGAAACAGGAACAATTGACAAAGACGCTGACAACATTGTACTTGACCTTAACACGACGCACGGAACACTTGCACAAAAACGTGTTACAGTTCAAGACGGTACAGCTACGGTTCTTTTAACTTCTGAGTTCTCAAATACTAACATCAATGCTAAAATTGATGCTCAAATTATCGAAGCATCTGGTGACTATAAAGAGCTAATTGGTAAAGTTGTTGCAACATTAAACGTACCATTTATTACATCAACAACTGAAAATGTTGATACATTGACACTCGTTTCAGCAGAAGCAAACCAAGCTGATCGTGTTACTTTATTCTTTGACAAGGAAGTTTCATTGAAGCACTTTGTTAAAACAAACACAAAAGGTGAATTGCTATACCTAGTTGGTGGAGTTGAATATACAGCTGAAAACATTCCAGCTAACACAGCACCAGAAAATATCAGTCACGTATTTAAAGTAGCTGGCAAAACAGTTGAACTTGCACAAGGTTCAAATACAAACTTTACAGTCCAAGGTTTCAAACCAGTAGCCGGCAACAGTAAAGCGGTTGAAGTAATCCTTGATAAAGCAACTGTTCTAAAAGATAACGCTGACGTTAAAGTGGATGTAGTAGCAGTTAACTCAATTGGTAAAGAAACAATCTCATCTGCTGACTTTAAAGTAACAGATGCACGTAAACCAGAAGCTACAGCTGTAAATGTGGAAGGTCTTAACACGCTAAAAGTGAAGTTCTCTGAAGCAATTGCTGATGCGACTTTTAAAATTGATGGGCGTTTTAATTCACCAACACACTTTACTTATGATTTTGGTGAGTTCAACCCAGTAACTCTAGTAGATAATCGTGATCTTGCTACAATTGAATTGACTAATCAATACGATGAAGATGGTATTGCTGATAATGATCCAGCTAATACTACACTTGAAGGTTACTTCTCAGCAGGTGAGCATACATTACAAATTTCTTCAACGAAGGACTTTGCATATGCAACAGATAAAAACAACTTAGGAACTACGCAAAACTTGAAGTTTAACATTGCAGCAGATTCTGCAAAACCAAATGCAACAGTAACAGTTGAATCACCAGAACAATTCCGTTTGAAATTTGACAAATCATTGTCAGTGGCTAATGCAGCTGGACTTCAAACATTGATTACAAATGGTGATATCCAACTCCAATTCTTGGATACAGACGGCGAGTATAAAGATGTTACTGGACGTACACCCGGTGAAGGTCAAGTAAATACAAATGAATATAAAATTGTTCGAGTATCAGCAAGTGAGTATGTTATCCAGCTAACAAAAGACTGGACAAAAGTTTACGATACTGATGCAACAAATAAAAACTATTATAATGACAAATTCCGTCTATTTGTTAAGAAAAATGTGTTAACTAGCGTTACAAATGGTTTGAAAAACGATGAAATTAAACTAGACTTGAACTATGCAGGTTCACCGTTAAATTCAGCTGATACAACTAGCCCAGTTATCAACACAATTGAGCGTGTAGCTGCATCTGATACATTCCATGTAACGATGAGCGAACCAGTTAAATTAGATGGACAAGTAGGTGGTAACGATACACTTGCACAAGGTCAAACTTCATTACCGGTTACAACTGTTCAGTTCCTTGGTAAAGATAAAAATGGCGCTGCTGTAACTGTGAATGGTACTGTTGTAAAGTATGCGGATAAAAATGCAGCTGACAAAGTACTTGAGGTTAAATGGGACTCTGCAAATACTCCACAAAATGTTGTTGATAAAGGCGGTAGTGAAGACTGGACAATCGTTATCCGTTCAATTTCTGACGATGTAGGTAACACAGCTGCATCGGCAACAAAAGCTTTCAAAGTTGTAAAGTCTGCTTCAACGGATACACCATTCTTTGTACAGAAATATGCAGTTGGCCATGCTAAAGCAGGAAAATACATGGTTGAAGGTGCAGGTAATGGCACTTTAGAGGATACACTTGAAATCACATTCTCTGAAGGTGTTCAATACAGCGGTCTAAGCGATGCTACAAACCCAGCGAACTATACACTTAACGGTGTAACACTTCCAGCAGGAACGAGCATTGCAATTGCAGATATCGATGCAGATACTACTAATGGATTTGAGAAAGTTGAGATTACTCTTCCAAATGGTACATTAAACATCGGTGCGAACGTATCTAACGTAATCACTATCAACAAAAACTTGGTTTCTTATGATGGTTCTAAATTAATTGGTGAAACTGAATTGGTTGTGAATGTTGATGAGAACGTTCAAGCAGCAACTGATCAGTTGGCAGTTGCAACAGACAAAGGTCTAGTTGAAGCTGGAACTTATGCAATTCCATTTGCAAACCAAACAGATCAAACTACAAAAACTGCATGGGTACAAGGCGAAGTAGATGCACTACTTGCTAACGGAACAACAGCTGTAGTAACATTCAACGCTGGTTCATACGATGTAGTTATTACATCAGGTACGGAAACTGCTAATGCTACAATTACTGTTACAGAAGTAGCACTTACTCCATCAGCTATCACGTTCGCAGATGTGGGACCAATTGCAAAACAAGTTGGTGATGCAGCATTCACAAATACAGTGACAGGTGGAGCCGGAGCTGGGGCAATCACTTATACAAGTGGAACGCCAGCAACAGCTACAGTAAACCCAACAACTGGTGAAGTAACAATTCTTGCAGTTGGATCAACTGTAATCACAGCAACAAAAGCTGCAACAGCAACTCATGCAGCGGTTACAGTTACTTATACAGTGAATGTTACTCTTTAATAAAACTAAACGAAACGTTGCTTTATAAGCTGATCTATTAATCTAGAACTAGTGAAATAAGCAGAAATTTGACCTCATGGACTATACTTTAATTAGTAATGTTCCATGGGGTTTTTTTCTAACTATCGTGCTGGATTCGTCAGGGAAGTGCTGACGCGTGTTGAACAGTTCCTTATTGCTCACGAGCCTAATCCTCCTGCATCCAGTGAGAGCCTATCTGCTCGAAGGGATGAAGTCAGGTGAAGTCGTACTCGGTGGTCCCGAGGCGGGGTTCTTTAAAAGATGACTATGGCTAGGACGACGAATCCATGTAGGCAGGGTGATGTGGTCAGGTATGCGAAATTGCTAGGAGTTCATACCTGATTCTCTGTTTCAAAATAAACAGTTGGTGATTCGACTAATTCGAACTGTTAAACGAATCATGCCCACTCTGGATAGTGGAAGCCTACGGTCATCAAAACAAGGGAACAGCACGATGGAACGTTTGATATCTTACTAGAAGAGGTGAGTTAGCACCAGTGAAGCTAGTAAGATGGCAGCGGGTTCATAGTAGTGACGATCGCTAGCCGTTTGGACTTGTATGGTAACATACGAGAAGGATAAAACTAGCAGGAGCGAAGGAACCCAGTCTGTGGTAGTCTATAAACTTATTTCCCTAAAATAAGCGTAATAATCATAGTCAGTCCAGATTATGTCTGCGACTGGCTTTTCTTATCGATTATTAACTTATTACTCAGATGACACTTGATTTGCTAGGGAAATAAAAAATCTACCGCTGACGGCACGCCGTATGCGATGAAAGTCGCCTGTACGGTGTAGGCCCGAAACGAAAGCCGCTTCTGTGGTATAAGACGGGAATAGCATACAAAATATAGTATTCCCTGGTCCAGGAACGACTGTAAAAGGTGGCGCCTCTATTACTATCGTTTCTTCTGGTGATCCAACAAACAATGTTTGGATTGCACCAGCGGGTCAAACGACAGTACCGACAGCTAATGGAACAACTATAACAAATGCAACTGGTACAGCAACGAGTATTATTGTACCAAGCATTGGTGGTACTTATCATGTTTATGTATCTGATGCTGCAGGTAATATCTCTGCTGCATCAACAGAATCAATTTCTATAGATGATGCGCATCCATCAGTAACCATAACGAGTGCATCGACTGCAACAGGTGTCATCAGTGGTATATCTGATGACAATGTTGTAACAGTTAAGGTATTCTCTGATGTGGCTCTTACAACTGAAATACCAGGTTCAGGTTCAGTTGTTTCAAGTATATTGACTTGGACTGCGTCATCTAACATATTGTCTACAGTAATTTATTATGTTGTAGTAACTGATTCAGTAGGAAATGAAACTGTAGAAACAATAATGGCTTCTTAATATTCGAGCACAGTCACTCACACAACTCAGACGCAATTCTGATGGCTGAGTATGACACCAAAGAATATAGTCCTTTGAACCTTTATGGGTCAAGGGGCTTTTTCTTTTGTTTTCCATTCTCTACTTCTACTATAACCTTTTCAAAACCGACTAAACTGGAATCATTAAACTGTGAAGAATGTAATGATTTTGCATTCTCTTTAAATGATTCTTAATGAAATAGTTAATTTAGTGTCAAGGCTGCTTCCATTCCATTTCTACTGCACTTTCATTCATATATTATATTCCTGAATACAAATAGAAATGCCTTACTTCCATCGCGGAGGTAGGGCTTATTTGATCGACTTTTCTATCTCTATAGTTATCCGAATATTTCAATATGGTAGTGACAAGTCTTACAATCTATTTTATAATATAATCAGGGAAATAAGTAAAGACAGACAACACCACTGATGGATCGCCGTGTGCGGTGAAAGCCGCCTGCATGGTGAAGGCTCGTTATAAAACTGAGAGATAGAGAAGGTATAAGACGAGAATAGCATACAAATAGGTGCAATGATTACAGGTGTAGGAACGCCTACAACAGTTTTACAATTAGGTGAGACAACTACTAGAACAGTAGCAACAACTGAAACAGGTACAAAAACGTGGTCATCAAGTAATACTGCAGTTGCAACAGTTAATGCAACTACGGGTGTAATCATAGCCGTTGCACCAGGAACGACAACGATTAGTTACACATCGGGTACCTCTATGAGTAATAGTGTGAGTGTTACGGTTTATCCAGCAGCAACAGCAACAAGTCTAACATATGCTCAATTATTACAAATGAGTGAGGTAACAACAGCACTAGTGGGTGCAGGCTTATCCGCAACAGCAACTAATAAAAACTTTACATCTGGTACACCAGGAGTAGCGACAGTTAATGATACAACAGGTCAAGTATCGGCTGCGGGAGCAGGTACTTCAATTATTACTTATGTCGGAAAAGATGCGAATGGAGTGGTGATTGAAAAAGGGACTGTAACTGTGACGGTTCATCCACAAGCAGCTGTAGGAACAGTACCAACAGTTCCAGCGCCTTTTTCAGTAATTGGATGGGGTTCTGCAGCAACTGGTTATACAGCTCCAGGAATTGGTCAATCCATCATTTGGAGCGTAACGAATGGCACAGGTTCAGCGACGCTTAACCAAAGTATGGGTGCTATAAGAGGTGTTACAGCTGGTGATGTAACTGTAACCTATAAAATAGTGGATAATGCTACAGGTATAGTGGCTTATAAGTCTACTCCAGTAATAGTTACAATTCCTAATACACCGAGAGTAAATATTTCAGCACCATATATTGATGGTGGGACGATCCCTGGAACTTATGCGATGTCAACGAATGTGAATTTGACAGTTGCGATAATAGGGGAAAATAACTCAACTGTTACATTCAGTAATCCAAGAAGTAATGATACAAGTATTGCAACTGCTACGATTACTGGTCCGAATCCTTCAGGGCATGTATATTTAAATGTAACAAAAGTTGGTCCAGGTCCAGCTTATATAACATTTGATTATACAGATAGCAATAATGTAACGGGTACAATGACTTGGACATTTAATTTTCAATAATACAAAAGGCTCAACGCAAGAATAAGTTCTTTTTAAATACCTGGTGCCAGTCACTTATACAACTCAGACACAATTCTGAGGGGTGAGTATGACACCAAAGAATATAGTCCTTTGATCCTTCATGGGTCAAGGGGCTTTTTCTTTTGCTTTCCATTCTCTACTTCTACTATAGCCTATTTAAAACCGACAAAACGGGAATCATGAAACTGTGAAAAAAGTAATGGTTTTGCATTCTAATGACCTGAATTGTAATGAAATAGTTAATTTAGTGTCAAGGCTACTTCCATTCCGTTTCTACTTCACTTTCATTCATATATTATATTCCTGAATACAAATAGAAATGCCTTACTTCCATCGCGGAGGTAGGGCTTATTTTAATTTCAGGAGGAGATTAGAATGAATCGAATTTGGAGCAGTTGGGATTTTTGGTTGTTAAGGAAAGAGGGTACATCTGATGGAGCTAACGAGAGAAATGGAATGGTTCATGCAAACGCTAAAAGAGAACTTCTACATGGAAGTGTCTGCTGAAGAAATCAGTGTAGAGGCAGTGGAGTTGGGAGTGTCTGAGGTTGAAAGTTTCTTTGTTCCGAGTGAGCTATTCGAGGTGGTTCCTGAAACGCTACTTTATGAAATCATGCTTGCAGTAGATGAAACTGAAAATGAATGGGTCGGTGCAGTTGCTTTTCACCCTAACTTGCCGGATTGGTGTTTACAGGTGGTTACGAAAAATGGTGAGCTGGTTCTTCGGAATGTGCTTCCACTCATCCAATGATACTCACGACATAACTAAGTAAATTCGATTGGAAACTGACGACAGTTCTTTATACGTTCAAGTCATACAAGCAGGATTGTTGTCACTAAAGGAATATCAGCGTTTTTAGTAAGCAACAGCTCACTTCTTTATTATATAACTGTCGTGAGTGGCCATGGTACAAGCATATTTGAAAGGTGGGATGAGTATGCAGCAACAAGTAGTAGTAGCTGTCGCTGTCGCAGCAGTAACAGCAGTCGCAAAAGAAATTATTGAGGAGAGATAGAATGATCATGTGTAATTGTAGATTGGTGAAAGGTGAACCATGTCGCCTACGCAGAATTGGTTTAGTCGTTTGGTGAAATGTTGAGCAATGGCTTCCAAGCTGTTGCTCTTTTGTGCGCTTGGCAGCGCTTTTCTCTAATGGGTGTAAGTCCCTAACATGCCGTAGTGGCGGAAATGTATAGCTGACTGGTAGTGCGGGTATCGCGAGATTCCGTGCGGAGGACCAGAAGGCGAAACTCGGAACAGATGGCATTAACCATGTTGGCTGGTAGGATAGGATAACCTTGCAAAAGGTGGGGAAGTCCAAAACCACACTATATTCTATTAGTTACGAGGACTGGATTCGGGGGAAAGAGAATTGACGTGACCCAAGGAGATCTCATCATCTCCACCTTAGGTGGTAAGGGTCTTTCAAAGCCGCAATGGACAAGAAGGATTTTACGGAAGGTGAGAAGTCAGAGCAGGGGATAGTAGTGAATAAACTTACCGGAAAAGCCATAAAGGTAAGTGACTTGTCATCTGATTGACAAGACAAGCATTGACTCAAAAGGCAGTGACTTGATGCGAAGCCGGTCTGTCCATGCAAGAAAAGCAAGTGCATTTTAGGCTCTCCATGTACTAAACAGAAGCCGACGAGGCAGATAGCCGAAGAATCGGGACCGAATAGAAAGTAGGTTGTTTAGGGGCGGAGTACTATTTCAGATACTGGTCAGTGCAAACTAGTCAACCAGTCGAAGGATTAGGAAGGTAACGGATACATGAAAGAACTAACAGAAAAGCAAGGCTTACGTGTAGGAGGAATATCCACAAAGAAACGAAAGTGGTACAGCCTTATTGATAAGATTTGGTCATACCCAAACCTGGAACAAGCCTTTTATGATGTGAAGAAAAACAGAGGAGCGCACGGTGTAGACACTATCACGATTAAGGAATATGAACTTGAACTGGAACTGGAACACAACTTAAGAGTGCTCCAACAATCATTGCGTGATAAATCGTATCGTGCGAAACCGGTAAGAAGAGTCTACATTCCAAAAGCAGATGGAACGCAACGTCCACTGGGGATTCCTACTGTCGGTGACCGTGTCTTACAGGCAGCGGTCAAGCGGAAGTTAGAACCAATCTTTGAAGAGAAATTCCTTCCATGCAGTTTCGGATTCCGACCAGACCGCAGTGCACATATGGCGATAGATGCAATCCGTAAGGATTTGATGGCGGGATACACGTTCGTTATTGATGCAGATATCAAGACCTATTTCGACTCCATTCCTCACGAGAAGTTAATTGAATTAGTTCGTGAAGAAGTAGTAGATAGTAGTGTGATAGCTTTACTTGTACAATTTCTAGAATCGGGAATAGTAGAAGATGGAATTGTTAAGGAAAGCACTAGCGGTAGCCCGCAAGGGGGTGTCATCAGTCCGTTGTTAGCTAACATCTATTTACATACACTGGATGTAATGATGACAGCGCGTGGGCATAGAATTACACGCTATGCGGATGACTTTGTCATCTGTTGTAAATCCCAAAAGGGTGCTGAAAGAGTTTTGAAATCAGTGAAGAAATTACTCGAAGAGAATTTAGGGCTGGTCGTTCATCCGACGAAAACCAAAATCGTAGATAACATGTCTGAGTCTTTCACTTTTCTTGGATACACTTTCAAAAAGGGATATTTCCATACACCCTCGAATAAAGCGGTTCAGAAACTCAAACAGAAAATTAAGGACATTACGAAAAGAAATTTAACAGTGAACATGGAAGATTTTATTAAGCGTCGTCTCAACTCTGTGATTAGGGGTTGGGGGAGGTATTTTGGGATTGGATTCTGTAAGACATTGTTTAGAAACTTAGATTCATGGATTAGGCGAAGATTGCGGATGATTCAGCTACGAAGCTGGCGGGAAATAAATAAACTCCATAAGGAGCTTAGAAGAAATGGTTGGAAAGGAGAGCTCCCCCGTCTTAGAATGACCAAATGGAGAAGTTCTCTTTCCCCGCCAGTTCATTTCGCCATTTCCAACGAAAGGTTCAGGGAACAACGATTAATTTTCTTAGTAGATATTTATCAAGACTTGCATCCCCAAAGGGGATAAACATGGAGGAGCCGTATGCGATGACCCGCACGTACGGATCTGTGAGAGGCGCATGAATTTATTCATGCGCCTACTCTATTTTGAGGAGGAGAAAGGAATGCAGAGAACAATACTTGCACAATTTACTGAGTGGCTAGTAGAAGAAGGAAAAGCTGCTAAAACGATAGAGAGCTACAAAAGAAAGAATTGTCAGTGGCAACGATCAATAAAAAGGTGAACAGCCTAAAAGTGTACAATGACTGTTTGTTTGACAAAGGCTATGTCGAAGCTGTGTACATCAAGTTGAAGAAGGACAAAGTCATGGTGGCAAATGGTTCAGAGGATGAAGTGAGCGTTCTGACAGAGCAACAAGTCCAACAGTTTTTGTTCCATCTTGAAAAGGAATCAGAACGCAATCGGTTGATGGGCTACCTGCTTCTGTACACTGGCGTTCGAGTCAGTGAACTTGTAGGCATCAAACGGGCAGACATCGATCCAGTTGAGGCTGTTTTGACGGTGACAGGCAAAGGCAAACTTCCGAGAAGTGCCGCTCAGACAGGACGTGCTAGAACAGCTGTAAAACTACCAAAAAGGAGGGCGTGTCAGCAACAAACACAGCGACAGCCCCCATCATTTGCTCAGCCAGAGAGCACCAAGAATGCACCGAGACAGCGTTCGGAGATGGCTAGAAGCAGGTGGCAAACAGCTCGGCTTCCACGTGCACCCGCACATGCTACGACACACATTTTGTACAGCCCTTCTTCGAAAAGGAGTAGAGCTGACGACCGTGTAAAAGCTCGCTGGACATGCGAACGTAAATATGACCGCCAAATACTACATTCAGACGTCAAAGGCTGAAAAGCAATTAGCGGTAGAGTTACTGTGAAATTGATTGAAAGAGGGAAAATGAAATGAAAATCATTCAATATTTAAGTGATATTGAGTTTCTAAAGGCTGACCTACCACTATCACTAAGAACAGAGATGGAACAAGACTTCCTTGGACGATATGAATCAATAAAACATGATAATACCTATTTATTAAACTTTTGCTTGCCATTAGTGCAAGCTCTTTTTGTTTTGGAAAAAGGTGATGATGTACTTGCTGAATTTAATGAACCATTTGTATTAGAATACGTATAAGCACGAAAAGATGATGAAGTGAACTACTATCTCTGTGCTTTACGGATCCATGCCAGCAGGGTATAAAGTGCGGTATCGGTGCGAACTTAAAGCTCAATGCGCTGGATAAACAACTTGACATGGAGCCTCTCCATGTCAAGTTGTGCGGGAAAGAATTGGTAGCATTCCCCAGTCGTTGCATATTCACACTCCTCACACGAGAATCTATTATATACAGCTATTCCTATCGGTTCCTAGGGTGTATAGTGGCTCTTCGTTCCGCAAAGCCAGGCTCAAACCTCCGCCTAAGTGGCTCAATTCATCTGCAATATTCATGTAGACAACGTGTCATTACGGTTAGTGAAAGAATCGAGCCTATTGTACAAGTGCCATCCGAAACCCAGAAGACTGCTAGAATCTGTTCTAGCAGCTCCTAGGTAACAGGTACAAACCAAACTTACGAAAAATAAAAAATACATTTTGTTGAAGAATTTCTTTTTTTCCTTTCTGGGTTAAACTGTATCTAGTACTGTTATTTTTAAGTGACGCAACGCTAGTGGTGGTGCACTGTGTGCTACACTACTTTTTTTCACTGATATCGAAAAACTCTTCAGTAATTGTTTTGTTACTATTTACTTACACAATGATTCATAATATAGTTAAATGGTAACGTGCATGAAAATTTAAGTTAACAATGACTATAGTTGCAGAGAGGGGAAGAATCTATGAGGAAATGGATGGTTGGTTTATTGATTTTTACAATGTTTAACATGGTGAATTCAAATTCAGCAATGGCGGCTGCGTTTCGTGATGTTTCAAAGAACCATAGTAATTACAAAGATATTGAATATTTAGCGGGTAAAGGGGTCATTAGCGGATACCCTGATGGAACCTTTAAACCAAATGAGCCTGTTACTAACCGACAGGCTGCGGCGATGCTTGTGAAAATGTTAGGTCTAAAACAAAACATTTCCAATTTATCTCCTTATAGCGATGTCGGGCCTGAAGATCCTTCCTATCGGGAGATCTATATTGCGGCACATTCAGGATTGTTTCCGTTGGGCGGATCCTTCAAACCGAATGCCCCTTTGACGAGAGAAGCATTAGCGAGGGCTGTCTCTGTGGCCTTCGAATTAGAGGGTGATTCAATGATTGTATTTAAAGATGTTGCCAAGTCACATAAGTCCTACACATATATCAATCGATTGGCGGCAAACAAAATTACGTCCGGCTATCCCGATGGTACCTTTAAGCCGAATGGTACTGTCACACGTGCTCATTTTTCTGCATTTCTTACACGTGCTACAAAACTGAATTCTGACTCTATCATGCTGGAAAACGTAGTATTGTCGAAAAAAGATGGTGCGAAGAAATTTAAAATTGGTGATGATGTTTATATACTTGACGAATATTACTATGCATCTAAAGAGGATACTGCAAGTTTTGGTAAAGATCAGCATACGTATAACCTGAAGGGGACGAACGTTGATATTTATATAACAGAATACCCGTATGCAAATCAAGCTGAAAAAAAAGCACTCGTTCAAGAACTTAATGCGAATTGGGGAAATCAGGAAAAGGTTATCTTCAAAGGAAACGGCTATGAAGAATTTATGAGAGATTGTACTTTTACCACAACTAGGTGTAAGTTTGGACTTACTCGTGTTGACGACGATTCCGTTGATTACTGGTCAATTAACTATAATAGTTCTGAAAAAATGAAAGGGATTACTAATATCTTGTCAGACATCAAAGGGACAATCGGTGAAAAAGAAAAGATGAAAGCCTATGTGGAAGCAATTGGTTTATCAAACGTAGACTACACATTTATGAGCTACTATGATGAAGAAGATAAATATACCTATCGGACAGACTTTTTATATGCTCCAACAGATGTGAATGAGGAACAGTTCTCAATTCAGATATTAGAAGGGAAAATGACAACAACTGAAATGGATCAACTACTACGTAGAGCTGAAAAGGAGGATTTCCTTACAAAAGAAATGATTGACTCCCATACCGCTTTAATCACTACAAATGATGCAGACACAAATGATAACTATAGTATTGTCAGCCACTTATATGCTCATTCGACTTATATTAACACCAAGACTGGGGAGTATGTAAAAGTTGATTCTCGTAAGTGGGTTAAACATCTAGACTATTATCACAGTAAAGAATATCGTATCAAACATAATGGAATGATAATGGAGATGTTTCCAATGACCAAGCAGGCAGCGACGGAGATTTGGAATGCTTCATAATAAATGAATCTAAACAGTGCCTGTACTACAGATAAAGTCTTCTGTTATACCTAATTGTGTGTTGCACTGTTCGTCAGACGATTTTTTAAAAATGAAGTTTGATAAAGTTGGGAACGTACGTGTAGTATAAGGTGACTCAAGGAAGGTAGATAAATTTATTCTGATTATTGCGTTTTAACTTGGCGCAAATAGAAAAAGTCCTCTTAATTTGTTGTGCACCCCAAAAGTTAGAGTCAATATCTAATTTTGGGGGTGTTTTATTATGACTAAATATAGCGATGAATTTAAGTTGATGGTTGTGAGAGATTACCCGAATAGTCCACTTGGTTTCAAACTACTAGTCCGTAAATACGAGATGAAATCATATTCGCAACTTAGAAACGGGGTGAATATATACAAGAAACACGGCGCAATTGGACTTTTTAAGAAAGAAAAACAATGAAGTTTATTCTGTTCAATTCAAGCTGGATGTACCAAGTTTTATGAAAAGGACAGGCGCTTCTCTGACTGAAACAGCTCTTCACTTCGGGCTAACAAATCCATTGATGATCGCTTCGTGGAAAAAATCATTGAGGGCGTTGCTGAAGCCCTGCACAAACCGGAAGGACGGCCAGAGTTATCTCGAAAAGCGAAAATAGCGTTATCATTCGAACTCAAAGATAACTTCCCGCTATAGGCCGTCCTTCAGGTCATAGGCATCCCTGAATCTTCTTACCATTATCGTCTGAAAGGAATGAAGACGGAGCACCCTAAGCAAGAGTTGGAAGAAAAGATTCAAACTATTTTCGAAGAGAATGATGAAAACTATGGTTACCGTCGAATTCAGTTGGAGTTGAAAAATAAAGGGATTACAGTGAACCACAAGAAAGTTCAGTGTATCATGGGGAAGCTCGGACTCAAAATGGAGAAATCCCGAAAATCTCGTCGCTATAGATCTTATCAAGGCAATGTGGAGACTGTTGCGAAGAACCCTATTTATCGCCGTTTTTATACAAATACGGCTTATCAAAAGCCGACGACAGACATTACAGAATTCAAGTGTACAGATGTTTTGAAATTTTATCTTAGTCCTATTGTGGACATGTATAACGGAGAGATTTTTTCATACGTCATTTATATCCAACACTGTACTTTGTGAAGAACCCGTTAGAAGTCGCTCTTCAAATCGTAAAATAGTCAAAATATCGAATCACTATACACTCTAATTAAGGCTGGCATCATCAGCATAGTAAATGGGTGAAGACGCTTAAACGTCACCATGTTTTCCAAAGCATGTCCCGTAAAGTAAACTGTCTTAATAATTCACCAAAGGAGATCTTCGTTGGTCTTTTGAAGCAGGAGATGTATTATGGGATAGCCCTTCGCAGATATAAGGAATTAAAATGAGATATCGAGTCTTGTATCAATTATTTATAATAATAAACGTATCATGCAAAAATTGGCTGGTATGATCCCGGGTCAATACCGTCTTAACACCACCCAATTAGCTGCGAGCTATTTATGGAAACGCACATTCGCTACACCACCTATATTAGTAAGGATGGTATTCTACTCAGCTCATCATTGTCCATAAATGAGGATAACGAAAGTGTGAAAATATATGCTCCTGAACAAAGTTACAGACCAGGGGATACTTATATTCTATATGTGACAAACGGTGTTAAAGACCGTAGTGGGAATCCGTTAAAACACTTAACGACTATGGAATTTACAATTAAGGAAGATGATAGCTCTCCTGATAAAGTCATAACGTTAAACGGCGTGAAAGAACGAAACCTTATGGCTATAGTAACCGACAAACAGTTCCTTATGCACCATACAGGTTATATAATTGATGATGGTGAAAAGCGTCTTTTAGAAAAAGATGAAACAAATATGTACTATTATGTTGATACAAGTGAAACTTCTATTTTAAACAAATCGGTAAGGCTATCTCCGAATAGATTACTCCCTAAACCTATAAGAAACATCAGTTATGGTTTTTATGTCCCCGAAAATGAAGACTATTTGCATCGCTCTATATCCCTAGTATACCTAGATAAGTTTCTAAATTCTGTTGTTTATCAAGAGGAATATAGAAAACTAACTAAGGCTAATATACAGATACCCTCCTCCGTGATAGAAATTAAAACTCCTGCAATTAATAATTATATTTTTGACTAGTTGTATTATCAACTTAGCCACCTGAATTTAGAAAAAATAGTTGTATTAAAATTGCGTGTATCATTGAAATTACCGAATTTATAATGAGAGGAAGGTTTAAGTGGCACACACATAGAATACGATTTTAAAAAGGTTTGTTTAAACAGCTCACCCCTTATGAGAGTAAAATATTGCCACTTTGCATTAAGAAGGATATTCTAACCGTGAATTGCGAAACGCTAGAAAACTGTCCTGTCCTCTTCAAAAAGTCTACCGGAGAAAATTTAAGCTAATTTCTCGGGGGAGACTTTTCTTTTTTTGTTTAGATAAGATTAATTAAACGGAAAATAGGAATAATAAGTTAACTGTGAAGAGGTGAGAAAAAGAAGACATGACAAAAAATCCTGTCTCAAAAGTTTCTTTAATACAAATTCATATAGGCAAGTAAAGCTACTTTTTAATAAGTATGATTTAGTCCATTCAATACCATTATAGCTACTAATTATGTGTTTACTGCCGAAGGAATTGGTGTTTTGCCTGTTATCCCTTGATGTGTTCGATTGGACTTTTAATGGTTGTAGATGTGATTTTAGAATAAGTGTCAGCAATTTATCGGGTGAATGATTATTCAGATTTAATTTCTGCTCTTGCTGATGAGTCTTTTCACATACAAACTGAACTCTTTTCCCTTCTCCTTTTTATGGCAAGACTGAAATGTATTAAACCGATGCTAATTTAAATTGAAACATCTGGTAAAGTTGTTCTAATCATAGAAGATATTTGAAAAATCTTCGGAAATAAACTTAGAATTCTTCCGCATCTAGGTTTGTCTAAATACCTGGTAATTGAAAATGCTAACTCATATATTCCGTTACTAATGACTTATGTAAAAAGGTGCATTTCTATTGTACTATTAAGTTGGATTATTAAATGATTACGGAAGACGAAAAGGTAGATTACTAAATGTGTTTTTGGGGGGCTTGAGATTTGAATTGGTTCATAACTACGGTCTTCGGGATAGTGTAAATAATATTAACAGATCTCAAAATTAAATCATAATAGGAGGTTCATATGTTTCAGAAACCATTTTTCTTAATTTGTATGGCATTCACATTACTATTTACGGCTAATGATTCTACCTATGCTGCTACCCCGAATGTGGAAAAGTTCGATTTTCAAATTCAACATGATGTGGATGAAGAACGATTTACATATGGGGCGGGAGCATTTGAAGAGATTACAGCGCTTCAGCCCAATGAGTCAATAACGAAGAGTGAAGTTATGCCTTCTAATAGGATACTGCAAGGAAAAGCAGTAATTCCAGAGCTTCAATCTGCAACCCAGTGGGAACCGCTTCAAACAATTACGGACCCTCAAAAAGAGTGGACAATTACATTTAATACACCCGTAAACGTAACGGAACAAAATACATATAGAGTGAAAATTTTAGATGCTGCTGGTATAGAAATCTTTACTAACATTAGAATTAATACTGCTGGAATTAAAATCAAACCATCACCTGCATACTACGAAGAAGGTGAAATATATACACTATTAATCCAAAAAGAGTTAGATAATCATAAAGAAATCCAATTAGGCAAAGCCGTCTATTTACAATTTGTCTATGAAGCACCGCCGACTGAGCAAAAGCCGGACATAACAGAAGTCACTGATGTGTATTCAGCTATTTATGTAGGGCTGAAAAATCTTGAAGATACAATTAATATCGGGGAGTACTCAAAAGATAGTAAAGTTGTTTTCGCAGAATTGAATAAAGTTTTGAAAGAGCATCCAGACATTTTCTATTACCAATATAGTGGAAGTCTTTTCTGGACGGATGGTCGATTTGAGGTTAAATATGCATATCCTAAAGAGAAGATTAGGGAAATGCGAGGTGAACTTGATTGGTCAGTTGAGAAACTGTATGAATCGACAATAAACGCAGGCATGTCTGAGTACGAAAAAGTAAAAGCAATTCATGATTATGTCGTATTACACACAGCGTATGATTATAATAACTATCTAAATAACACAATCCCGAAAGAATCCTACTCTCTGTATGGTTTAATGGTGAACCAAACAGCCGTTTGTGAAGGGTATGCAGTGACAATGGTTTATTTATTAAACCGGATAGGAATTGAAACGCTTTACGTCAGTAGTACTCCGGCAATGAATCATGCTTGGAATAAAGTTAAGATTGAAGGTGAATGGTATAACTTGGACGTCACATGGGACGACCCTGTCCCTGACCGTGAAGGGAAAGTGGGCTATGGCTATTTTTTAGTTTCTGACAAACAATTAGCTAAAACACATTCTTGGAATAATGCCAACTTGCCAACAGCGACAAACACAAAATACGAGTTCAGAACTAACATATGGACATCTGATCTTGACAATGGTTGGATTTACTATGCGAATAATAAAGATGCCATTAAGTTGTATAAAATTAAGGAAGACGGCTCAGGAGATCAAAAAATAGCCGATGTTCGGGCAAATGAATTAGTTGTCTTCAACGGCTGGATTTACTTTAGTAACTACTCTCATGGCGGTTATTTATTTAAAATGAAAATAGACGGTAGTGTACTTATACAAATTACCGATTTCCTAACAACTGATTTATCCCAAGAAGGAGGTACCCTTTACTTTACTAACAAGAATTTGAAAAAAAGTTATAAAATTATGATTAATTAATAAATTATCATCCGGTGTCAGTGAGGTCGAGATATATGGTAAATGACTCTACTCAGACAACCATGATAGATATCAAAGAATATAGTCCTTTGAACCCTTAATAGGTCAAGGGACTTTTTTTGCTTTCTATAATTTTAAAATTTCCTCTTGAACAAGGACAAAACAGAAATCATGAAACGTAGTTTGTAATGATCTTGCATTCTCTTGATATGATTCGAAATGAATTGTTTGATTTAGTCTTCAGGTAACGTCCATTACAATCTTAATTCCAACTATATATTATAATCCTGAATCAATGATTGAAGCCCTAATTTCCATTGCGATTCGAAATGAAAAGATGGTTACAACCTGTTTAAGCAGAACCTTAGGGAGTTGGATTAGGAGTATTTGTTGTCATAGATTTAGATGTAAAGAACCGGCCAACGTCTGTTAATAGTTTCCGCATAGGTAGTTTGATTGCGAGTATTGTTCATCCACGGCAGGTGATGAAGAGTGCTATCTTATCTTACTTTGAAAGGATTTTAGTTTCCACAACTATTGTGCGGCAGGTAAAGTCGGCTGAAAGTTCTCATAGTACCATTTTGTAACCGAAATCCAACCAGAGGTGGTCGGGGCAACTGATAGGCTGGGCCGCAAAGATATGAGTAGGGCTTGATGAAAGAATCAATTGCGTTCCGTGCGCGAGTATCCCTATACCTATGGTGGTGGAGAGGACCTCTGGCAAGAGCGAGCACCTACGTTATAAGGGGATGTGGAAAGCTAACAACATGGAGGGACACATTCTATATTGAAATGTTTGGCTAACTAACAGAACAAGGATGTCCTTCCTATCATATTTAGAGAAAATCAGTTAAAATTGGTAATGAAGTAAATCGTTAACGCGTTTGAAAGAAGGGCTAGAAGAATGAATAGAAAACAGACAATAGTAATAACCATCATCGCAGTAATTGTTGTAGTGCTAATTGCAGGAATCGTAACAATGAATAATAAAGAAAAGAATGGATCTGTAGATGGAGAACAAAAAGGAATTGCAGAAGGTCAGCAAGATGTAAATGAAGGAAAACTAGATGAGGCTGGGACTAGTAAGACAAACTCTGAGCAGTCTACCGAAAGTGAGCCAACGGGTAAAGGCGAAGAAAGGACTCAGGCGGAAAACAAAGGAAAAGATTCAGTAAAAGTCCAGGGATTTAAAGAAGATAACGAAACAATTGTGGGTAAAAAAGAAAAAGTACGGGGGACGGTATTAAATTCACTACCTAAAGTATCATACGAAGTGCAGGATAATACCGACACGGATACATGGGGAGTAGTACTGAAACATGACCAGCTACCAAATGGATTAAAGGAAGCTGAAAGCTACACGATAACAATTGGCGCTAAAGTATATGACTTGAAATTAAATAAATTTAATGCAAATGTATTTAATGGCCACATATCGAGTATTGAACACACAAAAGAAGAAGTGGAAGCAGGTATTGTGAAAAGAACAGATTAGTATCAATTCACTGTAACTTATTTATAATTGAGCAAGCTGTGTGAACAGTGTATAATATAAGATGATTCATAACTTAACAATAGGATCAATTGAGTGACTATAAACTACTCTTGTATTGTAGAGTATGATTGGTTGATAAGAAAGGACAAGATATTAAATGACACAGAGCGAGGTAATATTAAATACTTTATCCGAAACTACTTACGAAGTACAGGATAATACAATTACGTATACATGGGGAATTGTTATAGTGGTAGAAAACCTCCCGGCAGGTCTAAAAGATGCCCAAGGTTATACAATTACTGTTGGAGATATGGCATATGAATTGAAAATTAATAAGTTTAATCCCGACGTTTACAGTGGTCAAATTTCAAGTATCAAACATACATTGTCTGAAGTTGAATCAGGTATCCTAGCAGGGAAATAGTAGTGTTGTAAACTTAGTTTGAAGTGAATGTATATATATTGTATGATGAGTATATTCGGTAAAAAAGAATGGGGGGCTTACTAAATGTTTAATAAATCAACTACTGCAAAAACGTTGACTATGGTATTAGCAGCTGCAGCAATAATCCCAGTGGTAATCGCTGTATCACCGGTAGAAGCAAGTGCCGCGTCTGTTACTGACTACGTTATCGAAAAGGATGGCGTACTTTATGCCATAGATCTAGGGACGTATCTAGATATGAAAGCTGGGAAGGCAGAATTTTTGCAAGGCACATCTGTGAAGTACATTGAGTCATCAAATGGTAAAGTTTACACGTTACTAGACTTTCTCGATGCAAAAGCGGGAAGCGGCGGAAGTCTTAGTGGGGCTTTACAACTACTTGAACAACACGGAGAACCTGCTAGTGTTGATATCGGACAGGTTATTGTAGACAAAGATGGGAATGTAACATTGCAACAACCAGAATCGAGTGCTGCAGTTTTCGAAGTACTTAGTATCGATTGATACAATTTCATTAATAGTGGTTGTCATTCACGTAAGCTGCAATTATGAATAAATATCCTAATATGAATTTTGATAAAAAGGTGAAACAAGTTCAAAAGCGAACTTGTTTCACCTTTTATTATTTTTGACTAATATTAAAGCTCTTAAGTTCTTTTGGTGAGTGTATCTTTGCAACTTTTTCCGGAGACAGGAATTCTAAAACGGAAAGTTTGTTGAATGAGATGAAAATATTTAATTTAGACGAAAATGTTCACGTCCTTCATGAGGAACGTACAAATGAAGAACTCTTTTTATCGTTGAAGTCGATTCATCATAAGCACTATGCCCTTCCTGTCAGAAGATGTCTTGTTGTGCGTACAACCGTTACTACCTTCATGTTGATGACTTACCCATTTCAGATTCTACTCCACATGTGGCTTTGTGATGAATCCGGAACGACACAACACTGTTCGAGTCAAGGCGAATGCATTTTCATTATGACAGAAAATCATTCAGGTGATTTGGGATTTCAAAAAAGGTGATCATATGGAACGAATTCATCAATTGCATCCCACACTTTTAAAGGGATTTCCAAAAATCAAAGAACTCGATGAACTCGTTCAAACCTTCCGAAACTTATTTGCGGAAAAGAGAAGTGGGAAATTAGTAGATTGGTTAGAGATATATGAACAAATTGACTATCCTTTTATTACAAGCTTTCATCCGTGGTATCCAACAGGATATGAGTGCTGTCATATTGAGTATTCAGGAGCTATGGAGTAACGGCCAGGTAGAAGGGCATGTCGAGTGATTAAAAACAATCAAACGATTGATGTATGGATGAGCAGGATTTCAAGTACTGAAAAACAGCGTTCTTTATGAATTTTAACTATATTAAAATAATTCCTACACCTAATAAAGGAACGAAATAGATTGATTCACCAAAAGAGCGTAAGTGCCAGTAATGTATAAACCGTATTACTGTTTGGCACATTTGTATAAACATAAACAGTTGCTTTTGCTGCATTGTACTCGCTTGAACAAGCTACTGCAAAGCCATATACCTTAACGTCTTTTTTGAAGTACAAAGTAACACGGTCTGCTTGATCAGCTGAAATATCAGTTAACGTTGCACCTACTGTTTCTTCTTGTCCTGTATCAGGATTTGGACCCCTCAGAATGTTACGTTCGGCTTTTAAGATGATTAGGTTGCGGTTTGTAGCATCTACAACCTTTGCATTGATCAACACTGTTTTATCAGATGAAAGTGACTCAGATGTTAGCAATGCTGAAGTTAAACCATTTTGAAGAGGAACACGTTTTTCAGTAAAGTTACCAAAAGTTGATGTGAATGCTACATCTACATTACTTGCATCTGTAATTACATTACCTACTACATCTGTCAACTTGAAAGTAACAAGTGTGCTTTCTTTTCCGTCTGCTTTAATAGTCGTTCTATCATTCGCAGTTGTCAAAGATGTTTGGTAAAGTGAAACTGCGTTTGGCATTGTAAATTTAGAAAACAAGTCAGCTTACGTTCCGGCATTCACTTTAAGACTAGTAGCTGTCAGTGTGTATTCTTTAGCAATCTCAGCACCACTCACTTGTAGTTGTACTTCTTTTTTATGGTGCTAAATGTTGCACCTAGAATTGTCATAGCAGGTATAGAGAAGTTATCAGTAGTTGCAGAATCGACAGCTACTAATAACTTAACAGTAAGTTTTGTATCGGTAATCGAACTTACCCCCAAAAAGCTAATCTCCAACAGTGGGCATTATAATTGGTATAAAAGATCTAGAAGAATGAAATGAGCGGATATACATTTAAAAACGATGAAAACAAACAATTATTTTTTGAACATTTGTAACGGCGATGGATATAAGAAGGATCTTGAATGCTTTCGGACATTCACAATGTTTTTAATCCTGATAAGAGCATTTAGGATTAAAAGGAGGTAAGTTGATACGCTTTTGTACGACAATTTAGAAATATAAAGGAGTAGAGATTTATATACTCTGCAAAAAAATGTTAATATCTGCACCTAGTGTAAATTTTTAGTCGGATCTTTCAGCATTAAATCTATATAAATCGGTTAATTTAGATAAATTAAGTAAATGGAGTAGGGAGATATAACTTTAAAGAAGAAATTTGAACAGACTTTCTTGAATAATTAACCACTTGTGTAGTGCAAAATAGAAGTACATAGAATTGCAAAGGAAAAGTACATAACGTTGCAACACAAGTTTCAACAAAAAAAGGCTTGCCAGCCTTCCAAAATTTCTCTACTGTATTGGTGTCGAATCAAATCAGTGGAGGTTGAAAGGAATGCTGGCAATGCCTGAAATTAATTGTATCAAATTAATGAGGAATCAGAAATCATTATCTATTAATCACATATCAAAAACTCTTGGAATCAATTGGAGAACTGCTAAAAAGTATGCAGATGAAGATGATTTGCCTGTAGAAATAGAAAGAAAAAAGTCAGGAATGATGTATGAACAAAAATGGGGAGAAATTGTTGGAGATTGGCTTTGGGAAGATCAAAAGCTCAAAAGAAAAGAAAGAAGGAATAACAAAGGAATCTTTTCTGCCTTACAAGAAATGGGGTTTAGGGGGTCCTACCGGACTGTCTCATATTTTATTAAAGAATGGCGCGAAGGAAGAGAAGATGTTGAAGATGAGACTAAAGATAAAAACTACGAGCGCTTAATCCACCCTCCCGCTGAGGCACAATTAGATTTTGGATTGATGCAAGCTGTTCAAGATGGAAAATATAAAGACATCCATTGCCTAGTCATGTCTCTTCCCTTTAGCAACGCTGCTTATGTAATTCCATTACCGGCGGAAAATCAAGAGTGTCTTTTACATGGCATGAAAATGATATTCAAACAACTAGCAGGGATTCCTAAGAAAATCCGTATTGATAACATGAAAACAGCCGTCATTAAACCAAGGAACAGAAATGAGGAGGCTGTATTCACAGATGAATTTCTTCACTTTTCGAATCATTATGGATTTGAACCCCAAGCCTGTAATCCTTATTCCGGCAACGAAAAAGGAAGTGTAGAAAATAAAGTCGGCTACGTTCGATATAATTTCATAACTCCAGCACCCGTCATAGAGGATTTGGAACATCTAACCCGGCTACTTGAACAACAGCTTACAACGGATCGTCAACGCATACACTATAAAAAACAAGTACCGTTACAAGAGCTATTGGAGGAAGAGCATCAATATCTTTTGGAGTTACCTGAAGAAGAGTATCCTGTTTTCAAAGAAGAAAAAGTGAAAGCAAATAAATATGGAGAAATCACTTTAGACAAAGTAAAAGTCTATGTTCCGAAAGCTTACAATTATACAGGTTTATCTATCGTAAAATATTGGAATCGATTCAAGGTACTATCTCCACATGGAGAAGTCTTGTATGAAGATAATCGTCCGTATATGCACAAGAATCGTGAGATTCCGTGGAAATCCATCTTAAAAGCGTGGTTAAGTAAGCCGCGTTCAGTACCCTATTCTCGTTTTTCAACTTATCTTCCAGGTCGAGTATATGAATACTTTAATATCTCGAATCTTTCGATTCGTAAGGAACGCATAAATTGGGTACTAGCACTACTAGCCACTCATGATATGAATGAAATCAATAATGAGTTTTATGAGCTATTGAATGGACAAACAGACGCTTTAAAAGACCCGGAAGCACACCCTTATGACGTTGATTGGAACAAGTATGATCAGCTTCAGAAAGCACCAGAGATTGAAGGTGAGGTTCGTTGACTACAAATTTAGATACTATGTGTAAAACTTTACGTTTAGCTCATGTCAACGATATTTATTCTGGTATATCATATGAAAATCCAACTCAATTTCTAGATGATTTATTTCAAAAAGAGCTTCAGCTGCGAGAAGAAACGAAAGTCGAACGGTTAATAAAGCAGGCGAAATTTCATCAAAAGAAGTCACTTTCATCATTTCAATGGAAAGAACAGATTCATTTCCCCGCTCACATTGACTCGCATGAGCTATGTACACTAAGTTTTATAGGCCGTAATGAAAATTTAATTTTAACCGGTGCTCCTGGAACTGGAAAGTCTCATTTAGCGACCGGTATTGGATATGAGGCCTGTAAGCAAGGTTTAGAGGTTCGCTTTTATAGAGTTTCTGACTTGGGAGAAGCGCTCGAAAGAGCATGGCGAGATGGCAAGCTATCTCAGTTTAGAAGCCGCTTTAAAAATGTGGATTTAATTATATTGGATGAAATGGGTTACGTTCCATTCAATAAAGAGGGAGCAGAGCTCCTCTTTCAGCTCATCTCGGATTGGTACGAACAGAAAAGTTTAATTATCACTTCAAATTTAGAATTTAGCCAATGGAATCGTGTTTTTAGCGATTCTAGATTGACTGCTGCATTGGTAGATCGAGTGATACATCATGCTCATATTTTGAATTTTACAGGAGATAGTTTTAGAGTAACAAACGCTTTATCACGTCAGAAATAAATACTGATTTGAAGGCTGGCAGGCTTGTGTATTTTCCTTTGCAATCTTCTGCACTTTTATCTTGCAAAACACACCACTAGCAGTCGAGCTAGTATCTGAAAAACATAGCCTTATATCTTGATCCATTCTATACTATTAACAATGGATCATTTTAACAATAAAAAGGGGATGTTAGGAATTGGGGGAAATTAATTGTAAATTTAATACGCTGAAGATATTCCTTACTACTATTCTACTTATATCGATAGGTAATTCATTTTTATTAAGTAAAGCGACTGCAGAACAAGCATACTTCAATGATATAAATGAAGAAACGGTATCATTGAATTCAATTAAATCGGAGGCAGAACAGGAAATTATCAAAGGGTATCCCGATGGAACGTTTAAACCGGATATTCATATAGATGAGAGTGTAAAAGATGTAAAAACGAAGCAGGACTCAGTTAGTAAAGTGGATATTCACCAGACGAAAGGAAAGGTTCAATCTCTGAAGCCATTAGAAAGATGGGTACCGCTCCCTGCTTCCATTAGAGCACACAGGGAGGACACGGATGCACCGGCAGGATCAGTAAGGAATGTTGCGTATCAAGGGGGACGTTATTTAATTTTCGAGTATGATCATAAACACAAAATAATTGATTTAGAGACAAACAAAGTTTCTGCAGTGCTCGGGTCAGATCTTAATCCCTCTATGGGGGGAAATATGGCCTCATGGATATCAACAGATTCAAAAAAAATAGTCCTGTATGATTTGGATACAAAAAAGTTAAAAGAGATAAAATGTCCCAATAATGATACTTGTCGTACCTCCAACATTTCGAAGGACGGGAGATATGTTACGTTCTTAGCTCAGCTGCAAGTGGGTACGAAAAATGCCGCAGGAGCTACCGTAACTCAACGTTATATATATGATGTGGGAAAAAAAAATGATTCCTTTATATTATGATAGTGGTTCCAACACATCAAACCCTTGGAATGGTAAGGAGTTGGTTTACAGCGGCCATCCAAATTATGAGCTTGAATACGGAACAGTTATTATTCGGAATGGTATTAAGATTACAATGCCCTCTCCAACAACAGTACTTTCGCCCTTGGACCAAGGATTTTATGCGTATAATATAAAAACTGGAAAACAGCGCAAATTAGATGTGCCGAGTAAAATCATGAATCCGGTCAACTACCAAGTAGCGGGTCAATGGATGGTGTTGGAAAACTCCGGAGTCTATTTATATAACTTGGAAACTGGTGAGTTAAAAACGGTGGTTGAAAGAGGAATCTATGGGAAATCCGTCATCGCAAATGTATACTTCCCGTCCATCAACCACGATAGTGTTGTTTATACGAAAAAGGGTCAATACATGAAATATGATATCAAATCTGGAAAGACTAGCCAACTTCTTCAATTGAAGAATCCTCCAATAAACGAAGTAGATAATGATTTTAGCTCCAGACATAGTCTGTTGGTTGACGATGTGATTGTACTTTATGGAAGTAATGTTCCGATGACGATAATTAAACTGAAATGATAATAAAAAGATTAGATGGAAGAGAAAGTTAAACGGCAATTCCATAACTTTCTAGAATAGTGCGATTCGCCAATTCCTTTGTTGTGTATACATTGGAAGCCTTGTAGAAGTAAATCAGGTCGAAAAGAGGAAGCTAAGCATGTGAAATATGGTTTAGGGACAGAAAAAGCCAAAAAGGGTTGGATTCGACGCACATATCGGAAAGGAATAGACATCACCAAGTTGACTCAAAATGGGGTCATGAAATTTATTTTGAATTTCAATCAGCTGCTGTGTTCGAATTAACTTGACAATTTATAAATAAAAATTAAGCCTACATTCACTATTGTAGGCTTAATTTTTTCTGGTGTTGAAAACTATATTTGAAGTAGCAATCTTTAATTCCCGGCATTGTTATGTCCTCTTGGGCGAATTTAAAGTAACTGTTCAAGCTATATTTGATTATCAAACCTTTGAAAGACGTAGAAGATTTATCCCAAAGACAAATTGCACTTAAGCTTGGAATCCCGCAAAGCATAGTTGACAAAAGCTTAAAGATAAACAAGCTGCCTACATCGATTCAAAATCAAACTGTTTACAGCGAGAAAGGGTACTATGACGAAACGGAGCAAGTTTCACTAGCTTCTTAAGCTCTAGAATAAGATTCCAAATAAATTTAGCATATATTTATAGTATTTACCGTGGCTAATAATTGGAATATAGAATTTTTCTGCACTTTAGTATTTTGACCTACGGACTATAGGGCTGTTAAATGATTAATAGTAGGAATAGTGTAAAGTAATAGATAAATGGGGAGGGGGTGAAAATAATGACCCGGAAAACTAGAAGCGATTGTACTGTTGGAACTTTTGAAAAGAAACAGGGACTCCCAGCGGGAACGATTAGAAAAGACGATGGAAGCGATAAAAAGATTGGAACGATCCGAAAAGAAAGAGGTAAGTAATGAAAAGTATTTAGTTTTGGATGTCTAAATAATCGGAGTTACAGTTAGTTAAATTATAATAGGTAAATGTTAAATTAATTCATTAAGACAAATATATTTTAAAGGGAGTCCCAAAAATTGAAGAGTTTAGTTAAAGTTATCATAACAACAATTTTATTTTTATCCTTCATAGGACCGATACAAGTATTTGCAGACAATGAATTTTTCGCATATGGTATTAATGTTAAATCAAAAGAAACAGAGCCTACTAGGAAAAGCGACGATGAACTACAATTGTTTACAAGTGATGTCTGGAAGGATCTCCCTACTCATACAGATGTAGCTTTGGATAAAGAATGGGTTGTAACATTTAATCACGAAGTCAATCTAGACACTGCAAATGAGAACGTATATGTGACTAAATCTTACGAAGGGGTAAGTCAGATTCAAGATGTAAGAGTGGTTCAACACCCCTCATCTTTAAAAAAATTGTAATCCAGCCACCTACTTCTGGTTGGGAAAGTGGTCAGACTTATGATATTTCTATAAATAATAAAGTGAAATCACTCAGTGGTAAGTATCTAAATCAGCCTACTACAATGAAATTCACAGTGAAAGCAAGTGTACAAGAAACAAATAATCCGCTTTATGTTATCCAAGTAAGCGGGAAATATGGTTATATGAATAAAAGTGGAGAAATAATAATTACTCCAAAATATGTGGATGCATCTAATCATCTCTATAATGAAACCGAAGACCTTGCCGCGGTCGCGGTAGATAAAGAGAGTTGGGGCTATATCGATAAGCAAGGAAATATTAGTATTGATTTTAAGTATAAAGCTGCTGGTGAATTTTCAGAAGGGCTAGCGCAAGTTCAAAATCAAAATCGGAAAACTGGATATATAAATAAAACTGGAGATACAGTCATACCATTTCAATATGACCGAGCAAAATCATTTTCAAATGGACTTGCGCCAGTACTACTTAATGAAAAATGGGGTTATATCGATAAAGCAAATAAAGTTGTAATCGATTTTAAGTATGAAGATGCTGAAGGATTCGCAGAAGGGCTATTACCAGTAATGAAAAATGGACAATGGGGTTTCATTAACACTTCTGGAAAAACGATTATAGACTTCCAGTTCGACTTAGCTTATGGATTTGGTGAAGGTTTAGCGAGTGTTAAAAAAGGTGACCTTTGGGGATATATTGATACTACTGGAAAATTTGTTATCGAACCGCAGTATACAAATGCATATCTATTTTCAGAAGGATTAGCAAATGTAGATAAAAACGGAAAGTTTGGCTTCATAAATAAAGACAACGAGATGATTATCAAAGAACAATATGATAGGGCTATTAGTTTTCAAAATGGATTATCTAGAATTAAGCTAGGAGATAAATGGGGATATATCAACACCATGGGAGAAGTCATATATCATCCAACAAATTAAAAATAGCTCTTTAGTGACAAGTTATCTGAATACGTATTGGTCAAAACCTCCATCCTTACAGATATATTTCGTCGGGGAAGTTTGGAGGAGATTGAACAAGGAATTCGCTCAAAAAATGGAATTCGGAAGGGGGCTGGATTCGATCAGTGAATCCTACCCGGGACACTATATAATCCAACATTGTACTTTGCCGAAAATCTCGGCGACAAACCACGTAGATAACTGCCAATTCTAATATGAAAAGCCCCTCGATTGATTTCTTGATCGAGGGGCTAAATTATTTGGAGTACATCAGCATCGTGTTAATCGTGTTTGAAATGTATTGTTGCTTTTATTGTGCACTTATTTCAAATTCTTTTGTATAATTTTGCTTCAGCTGTTTTCCATCTTCAGAGACAAGTCGGTTGTTAACGACTACTTTATATTCACCTGCTGTATAATTTCCTGTTGGAGGAGCAATTTGTACTTTTTTACTTGTTGAATCTAGCGTAAGGGTATTTTGTAATTTTTCTCCGCTTACTGTTTCAATATAAATATAGTCATTATTTTTTAAAGATTTTGCATCTATCACTTTATTAAACGTTACAGTCCATACTTTGTCAGTTGGATACCCATCTTGTTCTGGCTGCTCAGTTTCATTCGTTAAGTCAAACGCAATCAGTCGATTCGGCTCATTGTTATACGAATATGTTGTTAAGTAAAGCGTTTGTTTGGAGTAATCGGTATAAACTTCGACCCCTTCTAACGACTCGATATCATGTGTCCAAAGCAACTCTCCTTCAAGTGTGTACAAATATAATTTTGAAAGATAACGAATATCGGGATTTATCCAGGTTGCCCCGACAACCGGTAGGAAATTGATTGAGTCTTCTCCTAAAATTTTGTAATTCGTTTCGTCATTCTCGGGCAATGAAATCGTCGTTTTGAGCGTTAGATCAGATGCATATTTCATGATTTTATTCTGGTCAAACCTATAAAAACTATCGTCTTGATCTACTTTATAAATATGGTTAAACTCTAAATTACCGGATATTGTTTCCCCAGACGTTAAATCGTATTTATAGAGTTTGTCATTCGCAGAAATATAAAAATACTGATTGCCTAATGCCGTCGCCGGATAATAGGTATTCAGATTCTGACTAAGTGTTGTTTCCCCCTTTGAACCGATTACCGTAATTCGACTAATACCATTTTCATAGTCGAGTGGCTCTTTTAAAAAGAGGGAACCTGTTTTTTTATCCACATTCAACATTGTGGCAAATTCACTCTCTTTTTCATAAATTAAATTTCCGTCGGAATCAAATTTACTGAAGTAATTTGTATTCCATTCTTCTTCATCAAGATGTGAATGATTTATATAAACATTGTTTTGATTGTCAAAACTTATTTTCTCAACGAAATTAATATTTGCTCCGACAATATAGTCCTCTTGGACAGTTCCATCGAAATGAACCTTTACAAATGTACCTTCATTTTCTTTTTTTATATAGACATTACCTGCAAAATCACCTGAAAAAGTAAGCCCGTTGCCTAATTGGAATGATTTTGACCATTTTATAGACCCATCCATATTGTACAAGGAAAATTCAGATTGTTCTTTATTTTGTTGTTTATATACTAATAAGTGATTGCTTTGCTCTGTTTCAATGTACCTATATCCATTTGCTTGAATCGGCGTTGCAGCCCCACGATTTCCATCTTTGTCAATACTCATTAAATCTAAATGATAGACAGATTGCGTAATAGAACCGACTTCTTCAAATGATTGGTCTCTGTTTTTTAAAAAAGTAATGGAGTCATCCTTGTTCGCAAAAAGTTTTTGAATATGCTGCTCACCGTACTCATAAGTCCATTTCACCGGCGAAACTTCCGCTGCTTGTCCAATAGAGGAAAAGATAGGTGAGAAAAATAAAATGACTGCCATAATGTAAAATAATCCAGTATATTTCTTCAAGTCGCATCTTCCTTTTCAGTTAATTATTACTAATATACAGTACTTTATTTCTAAAGTAAATAATTAGTTCAATAGTATTATATAATCATGTGTCGTATACTATTTAAAGAAAGGGAGGATTCATTTTGCATTATTTATTACTGTTCCCGACAGCAATGGCTTTATTCTTTTTCACAGGCGGATTGTATGAGATAGAGCCATATTATAGTAGCCTATTACTACTCTTTATATTGACAATTTTAACGGTCTTATATAGAATTATTCGCCAAGAAAGGTGGCATTGGAGTGCTACTTGTTTAGCAGTAATTCCCCTCCTGTATCTACCCTTTTTCCATCAACTAGAATCGACCAACGACACATGGGTTCAATTCATACGAATGGCTGCCTATGCATCGTTTTTCTTCTTATTGCTGACAGCGAATCAGAAGGTCGCCAACAATCAGATGTTACCTAATAGTTTCACTTCATTCAGCTATGTCATTTTGGTTAGTACATATATAGGGATTGCAGGCTTTTTTTCGATTTCTCATTTTTGGCTGATTTTATCGGAAGATATTTCAGGTCTAGGGATGCGTCTTGGCTCTTTCCTCCAATATCCAAATGCGTTCGCTATTCTATGCGTAGCTCTCTTTCTATTCCATGGGTTACAAGTTGTCCAACAAACGTCCCCGAAGTGGAGGTTCATCCATCTAGCGCCGCTGTTGCCTTACCTTTTGCTGATTCTGTTGACTGAATCGCGCGGGGCATTGTTAGTGTTGCTACTCGCAGTCTTGCTATCAATATTTATGTTGCAACAGAAAGATCAGTCTTTGTTTCTAATCTCCATGCTTGCTTCCGGCTTGTTGGCGATAGTACTCTATCGTTTTTCCTGGCTTTTAAATAGCTATCCCGCGGTTTACATTTTAATTACAGTCATAACAGGTAGCGTATTCAGTGTTGTAATGGGGCGATGGGGAAATTTCAACTTTCACTGGAAGTCCCAATTATTAATGCCGTTGGGGGCTACCGTTTTATTTGCTGCTGTGATTTTGGATATTTTGTTTCAAGGTTTATTATTTAAACTGTTGCCTACCGTTTTACAAAGTCGATTGGCTATGGGAAGCGGTACATTGGAAGACCGCTTTTTGTATATCAGTGATGCTTGGCGCGCATCCGATCAATTCTTGTGGTTTGGCGCAGGCGGAAATGCATGGAAATCGTTCATGTATCAAGTCCAGACTTCCCCCTATATTAGTCATGAAGTCCACAGCTCTATCATGGGAAGTTGGATGGAAGTTGGATTAATCGGCCTGTTGATAATCGGTGTTTTGTTTATATCAGCCCTTTACCAAATGTTTCGATTGCGCTCACTCCATGTCATTCCTTTTTTAGCAATCATCGTACATAGCTTTTTTGACTTCACTTTGTCCTATGGATTGCTCGTTTTTGTTCTTTTCTACTTTTTTGTGCTAGCTGTTGGTGAGCCTACCACAAAAAAGGGTAGCACAATAAACAATAAAAAATTTTTGACCTACGGTTCAACCGGACTCTTGCTTATTGTAATGACGATTGGCTCCATTTATGCATTTCGTTTTCAGCAGGCAGAACAAGCATATGTGAATGGAGAAGTGAATCAGGCATTGAGATGGAATCCATATAAAATGGAGTATAATCTTGCGTTGAAAGGTTCTATCACTGACTTAGAGAGGGGTCTTCAATATGAGCCGCATCATGCCTATGCTATCTATCAATTGGCTTCATTGTATCGGGAAGATGGAAATACACAGAAGACACTTGTACTGTATAGACAGGCAGTTAAATTGGACTCCTTCGATGCTTATAAACACGAAGGATATATCGAATATTTACTCGAAATAGGGGAAATTGAGCAGGCGAAGAAAGCCTATGCGGAGTATAAAAAGTTAGGATCACGGCCATTTCCAACCAACAACCAACGAAACTTCCACTTGACTGACAAAACGATACAGATGATGGAAGAGATTCAATAAAATAAATTAACGAATCCGAAGCCAACTGACTTATATAAAGAGCATCCTTAAGGCTGATGGTCATTCATTGGAATCAGTATATAAAAAGCAATCTTGGTAAGGGGAACCAATCCGTATATTGTAGAAATATTGAAAGATAAAAACCAGAGCTCAGCTTATTCACTTTGGCTGGGTTATTCACTGTATATTTATAATGGTTGATGAATTACGACGATTTCACCTTGCACAGGCAACCAAACAATTTGTCTTTATATCAAACGTAGGCACCCTTCATTTGTCACGCACAGTGCATCTTTAACTATGTATCAGCTTGTACGCAAAGTAGTACTGACAATAAGTCTGGTTCTTTATCAAACAGTTGTGGAAGGAAATTGGCTACGATGGATGTAGCTATTGATGGTAAGTATTGCTTGCGAACCGTCGGCTTGTTTTGAAAAGTATCATTAGATAGTATGATTGTTGTCTAGACTTCAGGTGCCAACTCCTTATGTCATAAATTTTTTCGTTACAAGGGAGTGGGAAACGCCCACTGTGCAAACCTACTTATGATTGTTGGAGCTGTACGGCACCTTCCGCTTATCTCATGAAGCGGAGTGATTGGGATTACGATATGGAAGGCGGCAAGATAAACCGCGGTCGCCCTCACTAGTGATTGGTTCGATTATCGGTTCATCTCGTTTGAAAGTAGATGATTCGTCGTAAACGAGTTTGCAACTATTACTTTTCTTTTAGTTAAAGGTCTTTAGGTCAAAAAATTCTTGTGAGCTGTGTGTTAGTCATCTGTTGATATGACTGTTACGGTCTCATCTAACCATCGATAAACTCCTTAATTTACAATGGTTATAAGTCTATTTTACGATGTTGATTGGTATGTTAGAAAACCGTTTATAAGCGCTTTCTATCGAAAGTAAAACCCTTCAACAGCTACATCATAATCCATAAAAGCATCGCTAAATAATGCCTTGTCGATGAGTCCGCGCAAGACACCTAAGTAATAACCAGGAAGATTCTTTACTATTTTGTGTTTCGTTGTTTGGACTGAGATACGTAGTGCTAGTGTTTCGAATAGCTCAGCTTTATCTTCATGAATACTAAACTTGAGCATTTGCATAGACTGGTGACGGTAGACGCCGTAAAAATTACGTGCTAATTTGCTTTCTCCGATTGTTGAAGAAAGGAAAGATTTCATCTTCCCAAATAGCGTTGTAGGCAACACTTCTGGAGGAGACATTCTTTTAAAATCTTTAGAACTTATAGCTTTAGAAAGAAATGCTTCGGTCTACAAATCCGCGGGGTGGGGCTTATTGTCAGTGGGCTTCTCAGTTTTCTCCGGACTGTTCAATTTCGACTGGTCATTAGTAGGTTTAATGACGTAAATAGTAGCGATAGCTCTGTTCCGCGCAACAATTGGATTCACGCTATCATCTTCTTTTTAGTGTTCTCTATTATACGGGTTCGCGCTTAAGTCCCGTCCGTACGTTAGAGAGAAGCCATGTTCGTTTGGCAGATCGCGTCATTTATTTTCCGAAGGTAAAGGGGGCAAGGATTTGTATTTGCCCCTTCATGATCAGTCAAAAAGGGTTATTTGAACAGTATTTTGCAAAGTATGATCTAGAGGAGCATGGTTACGTATTTCCGTCTACGCGTTGTCCAGATCGGCCGCACAGTGCATCGGATATTCGCAATAAGCTTCGTTGGACTGCCAGTCAAGCAGGGCTAAATTCTTTAATTACTCCACATATATTGCGTCACTGTACGGCAACACATTTAACGATACGCACGGTTCCGCAGCATACCATCGCTAGCATTTTAGGGCATGCTGATTTACGTTCGACAATGCGGTACCAGCACCTAGTTGTAGACCATTTACGCGATTCGTTGAATATGCTTTAAGAGATGGGCATGATAAAAGTGACAAGGGCCGATGGTTGGTCCTTTTTTCTTTGCTTACAATCAAGTAATTACTGATGATTGCGTGAGTTGATAGGTTAGGGTGGTATAATAGGCGCATAGAGAAGATAGAACAGGGTGTAAAGAACTGAACGCTTGCTGTATTCATTGGGCGTATAGTTTAAGCGCATTTCATTGGCTATACACGAGTTATTTCTTCTAAAGCTAGAGAGTTGATACAAAAAATAGATGATGAGGATTGGAAGGGGGATAGATATGAGGAGTACATTATTTAGAGTAATGGCGGTCATTTTGTTAGTGCTATCATTCGTGATGCTACCAACTATGAAGACGATTCATGCCGATGTAGCGACAAATGCTACAAATGAATTGCTTGTCAAATACTCGAGTGATTATCGCTCGTTGGCTAGTACGGAAATCCTACAAGATGTTGAGACTATGGAATCAATTGCACCACAAGTTGAGCTTTTGACATTTTCGGATGATGCGGATATGGAAGCGATTAGAATACAGTTGGAAAATAATCCGTCTATCGAATATGTAGAGCCAAACTACGAACGTCATTTACTTACTGTTCTAGATGATCCGTATACGAGTAGCCAGTGGTGGCTTCCTCATGTGAAGGCAGAAAGTATGTGGAAACATGTGGCGGCTCAAAAGAACAAAGTGGTAGTTGCAGTAATTGACTCTGGAATTGACATGAATCATGAGGATTTGAAGAATCGGATTGAACCAGGTGGATATGACTTTTTTGCGAATACTACAATGATGACGGATCTACATGGACACGGAACTAAAGTTGCAGGCGTTATTGCGGCTGAAGCGGGGAATGGGCGAGGTATTTCTGGGGTTGCAGGTCCGTTTGAAATTTCGATTTTCCCTATTAAAGTGCTAGGTAGTAGTGGCACAGGCAGTACCTCGTTAATAATCAAGGCGTTAGAGTACGCAATTGCAAAGAAAGTCGACGTCATCAATCTAAGTCTTGGAGGTGCTAATTCTTCAGCAATAGAGAATGAAGTTATTCAGCGTGCAGTCCGTGCAGGAATCGTTATCGTTGCTGCCGCTGGGAATGATGCACTAAAGGGGAATTCAGTTTTTTATCCCGCATCATATGAAAATGTCATCTCAGTTGGAGCAGTGGATGAAAATAATAGTAGGTCAAGTTTTTCAAATTACAATCAATATGTAGATCTCGTCGCACCTGGTGAACGGATACTTACGACGTTCCCGAAGCAATCGTATAATAAGGATGGAGGAACTTCTTTTTCCGCACCCATCGTTTCAGGAACTGTGGCGATGATGAAAGCGTTGAAACCACAGTTATCGCCTAGTGAGATTGAGGATTTATTGAAAACGACGGCTCAAGATTTTGGGGCACTGGGGTATGATTCTTTTTATGGACATGGTGTATTAGATATTGAGAAATTGACTGACCGGCTTGTGGGTGCACAGTTTGTAGGTGATTTCTTAGAAATGACTGTTCCAATTACGAAGGAGTTCATCGTGTCATTCAACCAAGAGCTTGTTCTTGGTAAAGACTACGCGCAGGATGTCATCGTGTCACGGAAATCTGACGGAAGTGAACGAGTTACTTTGTTCACCACAACAGTTGATCCAACAACACCCACGAACCTACTTATTGCACCGCTAACAAATTGGGACTATGGGGAATATTATTTGAATATCACTACCGGAGTACAGAGCAAGGACAATAAATCATTAAAGAATGATGTCCGAATGAAGTTTATTGTGGAATGAAATAGAAACTTAGCTATCTATTTACCTTTACTCAGTTTCCAATACGCACTAAGGAAACAAAGATAAATATTGAAGAAAAACAATGTCTTGGTCTACACTTTTCATATAAAATGCTCCTTCATTTGTAGTATAGGGAACTGATTTGGTTATCAGTATCTATTCCACAGAAGGAGCATTTTTTTGTATCATTATTCAGATCAATATACATATATAGTTTAAATCACTTCAATTTACTTCCATGCAATGCTTTTGACTACTCCTTGTAACTAACACAACTTGATTTTTAAATAGCCTAAAACTTGAAAGTTAGTCCTATTCAGAAGCTCCTACTGATATCCCTACTGGTGTTCTTTTGGCTATAACTATTCGGATTGAAATGGGGCTAGCTACCCTTATCTCACTCCTCTTCGAGCCATTCCTGATTGTTTAAGATCATATCATTGATCTGTTTTTCACTGACAACCGCGTCTTTTCGGAAGAGTAGGTCCAAATAGGCTTTATGCGTATGGAGTGTCCGCTCGATGCTGCTAGATTGTTTGGAGGCAATCATTTTTGGCTTATACAATTCGTAAATGGTTTTGCCAATCTCGATAACAAATGCATTTTCGGTTGCTTCAAGAACCGCATAGTGGAATTCCAAATCGATAACTGCCAGTTCTTCAGGGCTTAACTCCGGCTTTAGCCGCTGGGCTTGACTATGATAGACTTCCTCAATTTTTTTAATCTTTTCTTCAGACCAATTGGTACGAATGATATTAATCATAAGAATCTCGAAATGCTGACGGAATTCGATCAGCTTCTGCGTATTATTACTGTGCATGATCAAGCTGAAAATCAAGGGATTCAAGGAAAAATGGGAAGGGTTATTGGTGATGTACATGCCTTCACCGCGCTTAATCTGAATGACTCCGATCGATTCCAGTATCTTTATAGCTTCCCGGACTGGTGTCCTGCTAACGCCAAGTTGTTCGACCATTTCAGATTCTGTGGGTAGTTTATCACCATTTTTAAGTGTCCCGTCTAGTAGCTTTGCCTTTATGGCGGAGACAATCTCAGTTGATATTTTGTCAGAAGTTGTTAGTTTTTCAAAATGCATAGGGTGAATCCTCCGGTTGAGTTTACTTTCTTCTCTATAGATTATATCGGATAAACAGAGTTTCACCTAAGTTTTATCAATATCATGATTATATTAAATATTCTGTTTACACGGAATGAAGAAGGTGATATCATTTATATCTACTACATCATATGTAGTATGTAGTCATTTTGGAAGGAAGTGTCGTGTTTGGAGAAATACACAATCGCTAGTATTCCAGGAGATGGAATCGGGCCAGAAGTAATCAAGGAAGCTATCAAGGTCTTGAAGGTAGTGGAGGAGATACATGGAAATTTGCATTTTGAAATCGATTCTTATGATTGGAATTGTAAACGGTATCTTGAAACAGGGCGTATGATGCCTGAAAATGGAATAGAAATATTGACTCCATATGACGCCATTCTATTCGGTGCAGTAGGTTCACCAGAAGTCCCTGATCATATTTCCGTTTGGGAGTTAATCCTACCGATAAGAAGAGAGTTCCAACAATATATAAATTTAAGACCTATTAAATTATTAAAGGGAATTGAAAGTCCTTTAGCCAATAAAGGTATAGAAGATATTGACTTTGTCGTAGTGCGTGAAAATACGGAAGGTGAATATTCAAATAGTGGAGGTCGTTTGCATGTTGGCACTCCATATGAAGTAGTTGTGCAGAATAGTGTTTTTACAAGAATGGGAAGTGAACGTGTCATAAAATATGCTTATGAATTGGCACGAAAAAGAGGTTCTAAGCAGTTATCTGTTGCAACAAAATCTAATGCCATTAATTTCTCCATGCCGTTTTGGGATGAAGTTGCGAAAGAAGTTGGCATTGATTATAAAGAAATAGAACCTATTTTTCACCATATAGATGCATTGGTTGCCTTCTTTGTATCGAAGCCAGAAATCTTTGATGTAGTGGTGGGTAGTAACTTATTTGGGGATATCTTAACAGATTTAGGTGCAGCGATTTCAGGTGGACTTGGAATTACACCTTCAGGAAATATTAATCCAGAAAAAAAATTCCCATCTATGTTTGAAGCAATTCACGGTTCTGCACCAGATATTGCTAATAAAGGCATTGCAAATCCAATAGCACAAATTTGGAGCACTTCCTTAATGCTAGAACATCTAGGTTATCCAGAAATGGCTAAACTAATTGTCGATGGAATAGAAGCCACATTAGTAGATGGTAAGGTGAGAACACCCGATTTGGGTGGAACTGCTTCCACAATAGAGTTTGCAGATAAAATTATTGAAAACATTAGAAAGTATACATAAGGGGGGATTTTTATATGGGACAATTAGAAGCTAAAGTTATTGCCGTCACAGGAGCTGGCGGTGGAATGGGTAAAGTGGTAGTAGAAAATCTGTTAGCAGAGGGCGCCATTGTAATTGGTCTTGATATTAATACAGATTCCCTATCTTCTATTGAAAATGAAAATTTACGTATCAAAAACATAAATCTACTAGAAGAATCGAGTATTAAAGAAACTTTCAAAGAAATATACAATGAGTTTAATAAATTAGACGGTCTTGTTAACGCAGCTGGGATAGCGCAAGCAGGAAAACCAATAACAGATGTAGAATTATCGGAGTGGCATTTGTTAATGGATATTAATGCGACTGCAGTATTTTTAACAAATCGTGAAGCGGTTAGGTATATGAAGAAAACAAACAATGGATCTATTATTAATATAGGCTCCGTTTCCGTTACAAGACCACGTCCAGGATTACAAAGCTACGTTGCATCTAAAGGAGCGGTAGAAGCATTTTCCAAAGCTTTAGCACTCGAAACAGCACCATTCAATATTCGTGTTAATGTAATACACCCTGGTCCAGCTGATACACAAATGCTAGGTCAGTTTTCTTCTCAACAGGCTGGTGAAGTAGTATTAAATAAAGACATTTTTGCGGAAAGTGTTCCATTAGGTAGATTGATTAGACCAACTGATATTTCTGCAACCGTTACACATTTATTAACAGATGGGGCACAGATTATTACAGGTGCAGTTATTCATGTAGATGGCGGAAGAAGTATCTAGAAAGGAAGTTCTAAATGGAAAAAATACAAATACTAATTGATGGAACATGGGTTGGAGATGAAAACGAACAATGGATAGATGTCATTAATCCCGCCTCAAGTGAATTAATCACACAAATTGTTCGTGGAAATGAAAAACATGCAGAGCGTGCTGTACAAGCTGCAAGGAAAGCATTGAAAAGTACAGAGTGGAGAGCTTTTAAACCATTTCAAAGAGGGCAATTTTTACAAGAAACGGCAAGATATATTAGAGAGAATGCGGAAGAATTAGCGGATCTTGAATCATTGGATATAGGTAAGCCAAGTGGACAGGCAAAAGCAGATATTGAAGCTGCTGCTCGCTATTTTGAATTTTATGGTGGCTTAGCAGACAAAGTGTTCGGTGATTCTATTCCGATTGAAGAAGACTTATTAAATGTAACGGTTATTGAGCCAATCGGAGTTACACTTCATATTGTACCTTGGAATTATCCTATCCAAATTACTGCGCGCAGTGTAGCTGCTGCAATTGCTACAGGAAATGTAGTCATCGTGAAAAGTTCTGAAGATACGCCACTTACTACAAACTTTTTAGCAAAATGGTTCCATGAAAAACTTCCTAAAGGGGTATTTCAACATATTACAGGATATGGCGCAGAAATTGGATCTGCATTGACTTCTCATCCTGGTATCAATCAGATTACTTTTACAGGTTCGGTTCCAACAGGAATTGCAGTAATGAAATCAGCCGCCAACAATGTTGTACCTGTAACGCTTGAGCTAGGTGGTAAGTCACCAAACATAGTATTTAAAGATGCAGATTTAGAACGTGCAGTTCCTGCAATCGTTAATTCAATTGTGCAAAATGCAGGCCAAACCTGTTCTGCAGGATCTCGTCTATTAGTAGATGAGACAATCGCGGACGAATTACTAGAAAAACTAGTAGAAAAATTCAAAGATTTAAAAGTGGGACCACCAGCTAACAATGCAGATGTGGGACCCATTATAAATGAAAAACAATACGACCGAATTCTAGGGATTTTAGAGACTATTGATAAACAAGCGAAGATTTTAGTAGGTGGGGAAGCAGTTCAGGTTGAAGGTTATGAAAATGGCTTTTATATAAGTCCTACAATAATCGAAGCACCTAATCATAATAATTCTATTGTACAGGAAGAAGTTTTTGGGCCTGTGCTCAGTGTTGTACGTTTTAGTAATGTGGAAGAAGCCATTGAATTAGCGAATGCCACTGAATATGGCCTAGTTGCTGGTGTTTGGACTAAAGATATTGATATAGCACATTATGTAGCGTCACGCATTGAAAGCGGTCAAGTTTTCATCAATAGTTATGGAGCTGCGGGCGGTGTTCAGATGCCTTTTGGAGGATATAAGAAAAGTGGAATTGGGCGAGAAAAAAGTCATTTAGCCGTTCAAAACTATATTCAAATAAAAAATATTGCTATTCAAGTTCGACTATAAAGTATTAAGAAAAGTGGCTAGCGCCTTGAGTTTAGCCACTGGTCCAGGTTGAAAAACGTATGCTTTCTTATCTATTCAAATTGACTCTAAAAAGGAGGTTTAAAATGAAAGCTCTTAGCAAAATCAGTAGTTTAGCTGGTAAACATTTTGCGCTTATAGTAATCGTGTTTTCAGTCCTGGCTTTTATGGTTCCAAACTTGTTCTCTTCATTTGGTGCGTATATCACTATCTTACTCGGGGTCGTAATGTTCGGTATGGGACTTACGTTGAAAGCATCCGACTTTAAATTAGTATTTACCAATCCAATCCCTGTTCTAATAGGAATAGTTGCACAATTTTCTATCATGCCAACTATTGCATTTCTCATTGCTTATTCATTAAAATTACCGGCTGAACTTGCCGCTGGTTTGGTTTTACTTGGAAGTGTTCCTGGGGGTACTTCTTCAAACGTAATGGTGTATTTGGCAAAAGGAAATGTTCCTCTATCCATCACCATGACAAGTGTTTCTACATTACTGGCTCCAATTATGACGCCATTACTATTATTAATTTTTGCAGGTCAATGGTTGCCAATTGATCCAATGTCTATGTTTATGTCCATTATACAGGTGATCATTATACCGATTATATTGGGCTTATTAGTTAATAAATTCCTACCTACTGTTACTAGTAAAAGTGAATCTGTTTTACCTCTGATTTCCATTGTTGCGATTACCATTATTGTATCTGCAATTGTTGCAAACAATAAAGAAAATATTGCAACTGCAGGGATACTAGTGTTCGTAGCGGTCTTACTGCATAATGGATTTGGACTTTTATTGGGATACTATGCAGCGAAAGCTTTAAGACTATCTCGTCAAGACCAACGTGCAATATCGATTGAAGTAGGAATGCAGAACTCCGGACTTGGTGTAGCTTTAGCTGCTGCTTATTTCACGCCACTAGCTGCATTACCAAGTGCATTCGCTTCCGCATGGCAAGTAATAACCGGAACTATTCTCGCTTCCTACTGGACAAAACACGAAGTACCAAATGAACCTACCTCTACTTTAGAAGTGCAACCACTTCAAGATCCTTTCCCAGATGTAGAAGAGCTATCGAAATAATACAAAAAGAAGCGCTTGATGATTTAGTATCAAGCGCTTCTACTAATAAAAGAACTAATCATGGAAGAGATTATACGAAAAACTTCATTTGTACGGCTCCATGCAAGCGCAAATCTGAGCGCACTCACTAATTGTCTTTTTGATGATCATCTTCAGGAGGGGACGGACCTCAATTCTATCCATGTTTCGCAAGAATCCCGGAGACTCAATGAAATCAGTGAAGCATTTACCCCTCACCCAGTCATTTCCTTTCTCAGTTTAGCAAGCATGCGCTCCCGCCGTTTCTTCACTCCCGCAACTGTAATTCCGTATTGCCCAGTAAATTCAGAAAGTGTGAACCCTTCGATGAATAGGCGTTGGACGAGTTGCAGTCCGGCAAAAGTCAGCCGCCCCATAGCATTTACAAGATAATCTTTCCATTCAGCAGTAACCGGGGTTGCTATATCATTAATGATTTGAAGTGACTCTAGCGTAACGGTTCTTCACATGTCCGCATTGACACCTAGTGTCGAGCTAAGCGGCCAAGATCGGCCGTATTTAAATCAATGAGTCGACGACTAATTTGTGAGTGACCAATTGACGTAAGCCCCAAATCTCGTTGTAACGACTTTTTTGACCGAATGCCTTCTTCGATTTCACGAAGACTTTCCCACTTACATAAGTTGGCCATAATCAAGATTTGCAAAAGGGAAAAGTCAGTTAGCTTTTTCGCATCATAATTCATCAATGGACAAGCCAAAATGTTAGCTGACAATAGAGATTAATATTGGAGAAAGACTAAGTTTTCGTCTACCATTTTCATAAGGAAGCTCCTTTCTGTAGAGTAGGTAACTGATTAGTCGTCAGTTTTATTTTACAGTAGGAGCCTTTTTTCGCATTATTCAAACTCATTTTTATTAGCTAGTGACATAAAAATCATTATTTTACTGCTATGTAACGCTAGTGGGTACCGATTTTAAAGGGTACCTTAAAATTTTGCTATCTACTCTTGTTCACAAGCAGTTCTTTACTCTGTTCCTAGGCTTACTAGTATACTTAACTGATGATTGAACTCCCGCGTATAATTGTGTGTAGAAAAATACAAAGTATAGAAATCAATTGACTTAACTAATAGAAAGTAGGAAGATACGTGGCAATTATTCAAGTGTCTCAGCGTGAAGGATCCAACTACAAAACCATTCAGGTTGCAGTAGAGGCAGCTCTACCAGGAGATACAGTGGAAGTTGATGAAGGTGTTTATGATGAACATGTGACAATCGATAAGCAGCTCGTTCTTCGAAGTTCAGAAGGTGAAGCGAGCTCAGTTCGTCTAACAGGAAGTGTTCGTATCGCGACAACGGAAGAAGTGCGTATCGAATCGATCAGTATTGGTGGAGGCACTGGTCCAGTGGACTATGGTTTACATATCGAATCAGGAGATGTAACTCTTCACCACTGTCTTTACTATGAGATTCAAGGAGTTGCAATGCGAGTTGATGCAGCTGCAAAAGTATCCGCAGAGCATTCGATCTTTCAAAAAAACATACAAGGGATTGAGGTATTAGGGCGTTTGGCTTTGTTCGAATGCATAGTAGAAGACACGATCAAGTCTGCACAAATTAGTGTGCGCGCGGGAGGAGAAGTCGCGGTAACGAATTCCGGAATTTTAAGTGGGCAAGAAGAAGGCCTTTGCTTGTATGAAACGAGTCGAGCAACAATCACGAAAAGTTCATTCATCGGAAATCGCGGGGTTCAACTTCGTTTGGAACAAGACAGTTCTATGGACGTAGAAAGTACGAATTTTTATTTTGGACATGTCCAAGGAATCTATTGTGATCATTCTAAGGGTGTCCTGAAAAATTGTGTCTTTAAAAACCAAACTTTGGAGCATGTAGCATTTACGAATGGATCCCATATCGAAGTCGAGGCAAGTACGTTTGAAAATGGTGAGGCTGAAGGAATGAACGTCAGTGGTTCATCAGTTGAGCTATCCGACTCACAGTTTAAAAACCAAAAAGGAGATCAAATTTCCTGTAACGAACAAAGCAAACTCTCGATTACAAAAACACAGATCCTTTCCGGTGAGTCTAGAGGAATTGTGTCCGGAAATTCCACGTGTACACTCACCGAATCTGAAGTGAAGTACAATCAGATGACGCAACTCTCTGTGTTTACTCAAAGCGTGTTCACGATTCTGGGTTGTGAAATTGAGAGTGGAAACAATAAAGGAATTTACGTGACAAGTAGTCAAGTGACTATTTCGGATTCTCTTATTAGCCATCATAGTGGTGTACAGATTTTTGCTTCTGAACAATCGGAAGTAATTCTGTCGGCGACCGAAGTAAAGAGTGGGGATAGTGCAGGGATAACTGTGAAAGAATCCGAGTTGACGGCAGCCAATTGCATCATCTTCGGTCATAAGGGATCCAACGTTTTACTCAGTGCTGCGGCTAAAGCAGAAATTACCGATTGTAAAATATCGAGTGGCGATAAGAACGGCATACTTGCAGGTCCTGAAGTAGTTATTTCAGTAGAACGGTCAATTTTGTTCAATCATAAAAGGCCACAAATAAGAGCAACGGAATCTGCAGAAGTCTTTATAACGGAGTGTGAAATCTATGACGGTAAATCGTCAGGAATCGTCTTGAGTCAGGTGGAGCGTACTGAAGTGACGGTAACTCGAGTACATGGTCATCAAGATGATCAAATCATCTTGCAAGATTGTTCGGATGCTGTATTCACTGGGGTGCAAGTGATGAAAGGAAAGAAGGCTGGACTGAGACTCGAGCGTTCGGTTCCGGTTCTTAACGACTGTTCTGTTGAGAACAACCAAGCAGGAGATTTAGTCCGCTTTGATGACAGTGTTCCTGTGCTCACCGATACGGACTTGCAGGTTCCACCAATCACTAGTAAATTAGGCGGCAGTGCTGGACATTCCTCTACTGTAGATTCATCACCTATTGATCAGATGGATGTTTTCATGAATGGTTTGAACGGGTTTATTGGACTGGAAGATGTGAAAAACAAAATCCAGGAGTTTAAAAACGTAAGCGACATTAATCAATTCAAATTAGAGCGTGGAATGAAAGCTAATCCGATGGTAGCGCCTCATATGGTCTTTCAAGGTAATCCGGGTACTGGTAAAACGACAGTCGCTCGGCTTATAGGAAAGATTTTTAAGGAACTAGGTTTATTAAAGACAGGGCACGTAACTGAAGTGAAGCGAGAAGATCTCGTTGGAACGCATGTTGGTGAATCAGAAGAACGAACGAAAGTAATTATTAAGGAAGCGATGGGTGGCGTCCTCTTTATAGACGAAGCGTATACGCTTGCAGCAGGGGGCAATTCTAGTAATGATTTCGGAAAAAAAGTAATTGAAACGTTGCTTCCTGCAATGGAAAATTCTCGCGGTGAATTCATTGTCATCGCGGCAGGCTATACCGAAGAAATGACCCGTTTCCTAGCGTCTAATCCGGGATTGAAAGATCGTTTTACTGAAAAGATTCACTTTCAAGACTATACACCAGATGAGTTGCTTCAAATCTTCTTAAGCCAGTGTGAAGGAAGCTATGTGCTTACTCCTGCTGCCAAACAAGCAGTTTATGAGGAGTTCGTGGAACGTTATCGTATGCGCGATGAAACATTTAGTAACGCTCGAATGGCACGAATACTATACGATCAAATCGGGCTTGCTCAGTCGATGAGAATTGCGAAACTTCCGCGTGAAGAGTGGACGGAAAAGGTATTGACCACATTTGAAGAACAAGACGTTGTACAAGCGGTACAAGAGCGTGGCGTGAAGACGTACGAAGTTCCAATCGATGAAGTACTACTCGCCCATAAACGTGCAGAACTCCATCAGTTTATCGGCCTTGGTTCTGTGAAGGATGAAATAGATAAAATGATTGAATTAATGAGATACTACAAACGAGAAAATCATTCTACAGAGAAATTGATGAACCACACGCTGTTGATTGGTAAACCTGGGACAGGTAAAACCGAGGTCGGTCGTGTGCTCGCTGGTATTTATCAAGCGCTTGGATTATTAGAACGAGGCGATCTGATTGAAGTAGATCGCAGCGATTTAGTCGGTAGCCATATTGGTGAAACGGAGAAGCTGACAGCCGGGCTGATTGAACGAGCGATGGGTAGTGCGTTGTTTATTGATGAAGCGTACACACTTGCGAGTGGTGGAGAGAATGACTTCGGGAAAAAAGCAGTGGACGTGTTGCTGAAAAAAATGTCCGATCGACAAGGCGAGTTCCTATTAATTGCCGCAGGGTACGAAAAAGAAATGAATCATTTCTTAGACAGCAACCCCGGACTCCGTCGACGTTTCGGACTAACGCTCCACTTTGAAGATTATACACCAAAGGAATTAATGGAGATTACCGACCTCTATCGTAAAGGGTACGGCATAACAGATGAAGCAAAGCGTGCATTAGTTCATCACTATGAAGAGATTTATGCGCGTAGAGATAGTCATTTCGGAAATGCCGGTCTTGCTAAAAAAATAGCGAAAGAAATGACGCGTAAAGTCGATTATCGAATGGCTGTGGCGACCAATAAACAAAATAGGCCTGCGCTCGAAAAAGAAATTACGAAGGATGATTTAGTTTTGTTGGAGAGTTGAATGATTTGTTGTTTTAATACACAGGTACTGCAAAAATTTCAGGTGCCTGTGCAAGAAACTATTTTGACAATTCACTACAATTACATATTTATGAAAAGGAGATTAGATAGGTACCTAACTATCTAATCTTTATTGGGTTTTTATACTATTGGTTGAATTGTTTGTTGTATTTTGTTGCACAGGTACACAAACAATTATACTTCATCATCATGAACAAAGAGTTGAAGGACCAATAATTGAGATGCCTAGTAGATACCATGATCTAGGAAACAAAAGACAGCATCCATTTGGAAATAAGGGTGGAGTTGGCGGTGGAGAAGCGAGGCAGGAATTCAATAAATGGCGTAAAGAATATTGGAAAGCAAGATATGCCAATGAAATGATTAAAAGGGGGATAATTGAATGAAAATAGAATTGTTAAATGCAATTGATGAAGAGTTTGAAATGTGCCCTGAAGCCTTTGGAGGGCCTGTTAATATTGAGGAAGTAATACAAGCTGAAGATGAACTCAAAGTAAAATTACCAGAGGATTATAAAATTTTTCTTTTGAGGTAGGGTTCGGGAGCAGTTGGTGAAGCAATTGTTTTAGGATTGAGAGAGGCGGAATTTTTTGCTACACCTTCATTTGTAGAGAAATCTCTACAGTTTAGAAATATTCTTCCTGAAGGGCATGAGAATTTTATTGTTATTGGACTAGACGGTGCAGGAAATCCAGTAGGTTTTAATTCTTCTAATACAGAAATCATTACATTTGACTTTGATTTTGGTGGAAAAGAAATAATAGCAGGAAGTTTTGAAGAATATTTAGAAAAAGCGATTCGAGAAGAATTAAATATACATTTTTAATCAAGAGCTTATAAAAATGTTACTATTAGAAAGTATTATGAACAAAATCAACTGTGCGGATGAAAGCAATAAGCTTAGCGAGATGACAACTTTATTATTACTGGTAACAAGACAATAACTTACGAAATTAAATAGGCTTGTTGGTTTAAAAATAGAATTAGTAATGAATTACTTTATATAAACATTTGATTTTTGTGAGAAATTTAAACATGGGACGACATGGATGATGCTTTACTGAAATTCATAACTCATGAAGGTTGTACCATCAAAACATTCGTGCTGAGCCAATGGGATGTCCTTAAGTTTAGAAGTGACATTAGAACAGAACTTTTCCCAAATTAGTGTCAGGTACCAGTGCATGACGCTATTCCGTCAACTCGCTACAATTACATACTTATAAGGCGTGGACTAGGTATTTACTGCGATTTCTAATTCATTGGATTTTTTATGCAATTTCGTGAATCGTTCGTTGTTGTTTGTTGCACAGGTGCAAATTTTATGGGTAAGCCAAATCAAATTCCAAAAAAGTAGGAGGTGAATAATATGAACTTAAAAGATTTAAAAAATAGACATATAGAGTATGACTGGAAAACTATTTTTGTAGGTGTCCAAGAAAATTATTTTAGTAAAGACGTTATTTCTGACTATGCGGTAGAGTTGATGGAGATTGGTGATGAAAGTGGGTTTGTTAGTGAACTTGCATGGGGAGTATCTAGTGAAGATTTAGGTAAAGTGATGTTAGAAATAAAATCTAATTATTTCCCTCAATTAAATGAAGAAAGCACAATATTAGTAGAGGAGAATAGAAAACTCAGATTTGTTTGTTTGGCTGAAATGAGAAAAAGATGTAAAGAAGACAATGAATTATTAAATAAAATTGCAGAGTTTTATGGAAATCATCACTACCCAGAAGATATGGTGAGTTTTGTTAATTATATGCCTCAAGAAGTCCCAACTACGAAAGAAAATATGGTAAATAGGTTAGATGAATTTTTAAAATTAGAGAGTGTGAGATTTAGTTAGCTATTTTACTTGATTCTATGGGCAGAGAAAGAAGAACTTAAAAGAACAAGAGAACAAGAGAAAAAGTAAACTATGGGCATTTTTAGCTGAAACAGTGGTCAAGGACTAAACAAAGTGTTAACTAATTTACCAGTTTAGTAATCGTGTCTAATGGTTGTGTTACTACCACTTAAGACGCCGTTAATTGAAAAATTGGGACTGAGTTTTGTGAGTGGCACCGAAACTAGTCAAAGAGCATTGGCTGGCTCTAGGTCATTTACTTTCTGACGTTGAAATTGAAAATGCGTAATAGCGAGCGAAAAGGGCGCCACTTCAGTATATTGTTGTGACGCTTTTTTTGTTTGTGAAAAGCATAAATATACAGATAACATAGTCCATCAGAACATCACGATGCTTGATCGTCTAGGCAATGAAATGGAAACCATCCAAGAAGGAGTTCAAGGACTCGTTGTGATGGAAGATTCGTTGAAAGGCGAAGGGGAAACGCTGGTCCACTACAGGCTTGGCAGTAGGAACTGTAAGCAGGAAGCAAGGTTGATTTTTTTCTCATTAATGTTTGAAAGGATGTAATAAAGGTTAAAGAAGACTATAGCGAAATATTAAACTACAAAATAGGAGATGGACAGTATGAGTTTCATTTGGTTTTTAATAATTGGCGGGATTATCGGTTGGCTAGCAGGTATGATTTTGGGGAAAGATATCCCAGGTGGAATTATTGGTAATATTATCGCAGGTATTATCGGTGCATGGATTGGTGGTATGCTTCTTGGAAGTTGGGGGCCTAAAATTTCTGATTTCTACATCATCCCTGCTTTCATTGGAGCAATTATACTTGTGTTCATTGTAAGCTTAATTATGAGATCAATGCGTAAAGTTTCGTAATGGTAAATAGACCTTTCAGTTTATTTCTATACGGTTAAGTGAATCATGTGTAAACGACAATTAATGGTGACTGTGTATATAATAAAAAGCGGCCTTCCACGATCTAATCTGTGGAGGACCGCTTTTTACTCATTCTATAAAACCAAAAAAGGAAACACGTCCGTAAATGACGAATTGTTTTGTTTTTTTTACATTAGAGTTTTTTCTTGAAAAATGCTCTTTAGTAATCGGGCTTACAATCGCGAAATCTTCTCCAAAACGGATTTCTATCGGTTTGGAATCAGGCAACCTTTGCCTTCCTTTGCTTTTCTTTAACCGACGTTTACAGGTAGTTAAAAGTTGGCTGATTGGATTGAACATATAGAGACGAAATACCCTTGAAAATTCCCATACTGATTTTTCAGGTTGATGAATGAGTCGCATGATTTCAATAAGGGCAAAGGTAATCAACGTGATAAACAGCTGATTCCAAATACCTGCGGGCAAATGGCTAACCTTTAAATACTGCTTAATCCATTAGATGAGCTTGAAGTACCAGCGGTTCTTGTATGTCTCTAAAAATTTGCTTCAGTTAAATCGATACGATTCGTGAGTAGATGGAAAAACGTGCCTTCGGAATCAAAAAATTCAATGTAGCGTAACGGTTCTTCACGTGTTCGTATGAATTGTTCGTTGTTGTTCGTTGAACTGGTACCAAATCTCAAATAGAAATTGCGAAAGGCGATCATTCATGAAGAATGATCGCCTTTTTCTGATAACCTTTGACAGCATCAGAGTGCATTTTATTGGAAGTTAAGTATAACACTATTCGGTTTGTTCTGTCAATGGCGAATTAATTTTAGGTACCGATTTTTAACCTTCACACGTCTTCTTATTTTTGGAATAAATGAAAAATAATAAAAACAATGGTATAGTAATAGTCAAGGAGGAAACTTCTGGAAGATAAACATTTGAAGAGTTGCATAGAATTGATCAAATTACTGGGGGGATTTTTATGAGAATCACAGTTGTAGGAGCAGGACATGGTGGAACAACAATCGCTGCTGATTTAAAACGTAAGGGTCATCTAGTCACTTTGTTAAAGACTTCAAAGAGTTTGCATAACGAAAATTTTGATTACCTAACGAATAATAAAGGTCAAATCACCATTGTGGATGGCAAGGAAGAAAATACCGTATATCTAGATGTAGTGACGACGGATGTTGAGGCGGCAATCAAAAATGCTGAAATAATTATCATTTATGTACAAACGAATTACCATGAACAAGTTATTAAACGTATATTACCTTTCATGAATGAAGACCAAATCGTGTTGCTAGAGCCGGGCTATTTATCGACAGCTTATTTCTTGAAACATGAAAAGAAAAAGCGCTTTACAATTGTTGAAGCACAAAGCTCACCAATTGACTGTAGAATTATTGAACCTGGTAAAGTGAAGATATTGTTTAAAAATGTTAGAAATCCGGTTGCGATCTATACGGAAAAAGATAAAGCAGTTATTCAAGAAAAGTTAAATACGCTACACTATCATTTTGTTTACCTCGAATCAGTCATCGAAGCTGCTCTCCAAAACCCCAATTTAATTGTCCATACGATCGGAGGAATTATGAGTATTCCTCGAATTGAATATACTGAAGGCGACTATTGGATGTACAAAGAAGTGTTCACACCCCACGTCTGGAATATGGTAGAAAGCCTCGATAAAGAAAAAATGGATGTGCTGGAGAAAGTGGGATTGGAACGATTGTCTTACGTGGAAGCCTGCAAATTCCGTAACTTTGAAAATCCAACAATTGATGCGAAAGAAGCATTTTTAACATATGCTAAAAACAGTTCACCAGAAGGTCCATTTGTAGCGGATTCAAGATTTATAACAGAAGACGTTCCCGAAGGTCTCGTATTGCTGGAATCATTGGGGCTAATGTTAGACGTCGAAACGCCTACATGCACAGGTTTAATTAACATCGCGTCTGCTGCTCTTGCTACGGATTTTAGAGAGAATGCGAGGACTGTCGAATTACTTGGTAAAGAAAACTTGGAGAAGATAATCGGTACTTTTGTTGTTTCAGTAGATTGAAAAGCGATGCCTGTGCACCAAAGGAGTCCTCTGGCCGAAACATGGCTGGAGTTTTTTATTTCTTATACAATTTCCCACCACCTGTTGTTGTGTTGGCGATGTAATCGAACTTATTTTCTGGGTTCGGTGTTGCACTTCAAGCGATGCCTGTGCACCGCGCAATTAAGACGCTAATTAGACAATCCGATTACATATTTATAAACAGGGGATTAGATAGGTAACTGATTATCTAATCTCTATTGGCTTTTTATATAATTGTGTAAATTGTTTGTTGATTTTTTGTGTACCGATCAATAATTTTTTCTTTATACAGGCGTCTTCACAATTAAAATCTTTTTATTTTCCTCTGTAAATTAATTCTCTGTGCCAATTTAAATAAGTATGTTGCTTGTCAGTAAAATATATATTTTCTTTATTATCTATATTTAATAGCGACAGTGTCTTTTCATCAATTTCGTCAGAAATAAGTAATTCTCCTGTCGGGTTAAAACTAATATAACCTTGATCAAATAACGAATCATGGTTTGGACAGAAAAGAAGTCCGTTGTCTATCGATAGTCTTTCCACATTATTACAATCTCTCCATGGCTTAATATGACTCGCGATTAAAAAACGCCTATCTGATAGCTTGCATAATACACATTCACACGAACGACTTAACAATCTTCTTTTGAACACGCCTTGACCAATCCTAACTTTAATAATGTTATCCCTTTCAGTTTCATTTTCAATCGAAATTGAATTCACAATGTTATTAATGCTAATTCTTTCTTCTTCCAATTCGTCATCATGTACTAAGGATTCCTTTTTATGTCGAGCATTTAAGACTTCTCTAATCAACTCTAAGTCATACTGTGTTTGATAGAATTCTTGTGCTAACTCGTACATATAGTCAATAGGATTTAGTTCAATCTGCTTTAGGCTTTTCTCTATCCCTAGCCATTTTGCAAGATAATCAATAAGTGTATAGACTTCAATTTCATTTAGGTTATTCGCACTGCTTTTCCGGATTTTTGCAACTATGAAAAGTAAATTATCAATATCAGTTTCTCTTCTTAATACTCGAAGATTAAGCATTGATATTTGATAATGTAAAACATCACTTAAAATTTTTCGATTTTTTTCGAGAAATTCGCTTCTTTCTTTTGACAAGTTGACACTTTCACCGAAGTACAGGGTAGCCAATATCGATCTTCCTTCCTTTTTCGTTTTTTATTAGTAGTAAATTATTGAACTAATTTTTTATTACAAGAACAGGTGTCCCGAATTTACTTTTGCCGTTATTCTGCGTATTCATACTTAGAAATGGAATTTAATTTACTTACGTTCAGTCAAGTACTTTTTCGTACTTTATTTCCGAATATTATTTATCCAGGTTGGGGCAAGTAGAACTCTAACGATATAAGCTTTTTTAAGCAAACTAAATAAACCTAGTGAGTTTGAAGTTGTTCATTTAATAGAAGATATTAATGAGGAAAAAGAGGAATGGTAAGTACTTGTATTTATCGATGATAACGCAGAGAATCATGGTGAAATAATTAATGATTTACCAGTTCGCGGAGGAATTGATTGGATAAATGAACTAGTCCTACTGCAGTGGCGATGGGCATAGGATCTCCGGTTGCAAAGAAAGCGATTATGACAAACTTAAATGGGTTAAGCAATGTTACTTATCCAAACTCACTCCATCCATCAGTGAAGTTTCTAACATTTAACACTATTGGAAAATGTAATGTAATTCGCGAAGACAATATATTGACCACTAATATTGATGTCAAGGATTTTGTAATGATAAACTTGAACTATACAATTGGGCATGACACGCTTATAGGTTCATACACTACAATTTCACAATATGCTTCAGTTCAGGAAATGTCGTATTTGAAGAGCTCGTTGATTTCGGAACAAACGCAACAATGATCCAAGGTATTAAAGTTGGCGAAGGAGGAATTGTTGGAGCAGGTTCAGTGGTAGTAAAAGATTTACCAGCGAATTGTACAGCGGTTGGTATGCCAGCGAAACCTATTAAATTTTAAGAGAAATGAGATTTGTAAAAGTTGTAACATTATGTAGTTTAATGTATGCTCAGGATGATAGTGTTTTGAATAGTCTTAAGTTTTAATGTGCCTTAGAGGGTTAGGGATCTAAGGGATAAGCGTATTCGATGTCAAGCTGAAGCAAGCCGAGCATCAAATCGAGCGTTAGTAGAGAGATGCAGATAAACATTTCGATACCACCTCCTTTGTAACTACAATTATACATTGTAGCGTATCCAATAATAATGACGGGTAGGAGATTAGACGATAAGCTCATCGAATGTTAATAGATACAGAGTTGCCTGTCAGTCTATTTCGATGAGCCCTATTGGGGTTGAATATATGAAAAGAAGAAAAAGTACATATGATCGTAATTATCTACACTTTGACAGAAGAAAAAAATATGTAAAATGGAAAGACTATGTTTCCGATGCTAAATGGGTAAAATCACATGGATTTTATCCTTTTATTCACTTTGAGCTGAAAAGCAAAAGGATGGATTTAAACAGCCCTAATGGGAAAAAAGCATTCGAGACTAAAAGTCGTCCAATCATGTATGCGGCTCATATTGATCGATTCATCTATAAGTATTATGGTTCAATATTGAATAATGACTACAATGAATATATGAAGAAACTCGAAATAAATGAAGTGGCAACTGCCTATCGCAGCAACATGAATGGAAAAAATAACGCCCATTTTGCCAAAGATGTTTTTGAGTTTATCGCCTCACAAGATAATGCGTTTGTATATTTAGGGGACTTTAAAGGCTTTTTCGACAACTTGGATCATAAGTATTTGAAAGATAAGATTCGGAAAGTCCAAAACGTCAAAGGTTTAGGTGATGCAGAGTATGCAATTTATAAAAACCTAACGCGTTATTCCTTTATTAAACTTGCCGACATTCTGACAGCCAAAGGCGTTACTGGAAGAGAAATAAATTCGTTAGACTTGGAGTCAATCTTTGATACGTCAGAGCTTCGGGAGTTCAAGACTAACTATCTCCATGTACACAGAAAACAAAAGGGAATACCACAAGGATCGTCCATTAGCGCTGTGTATGCAAATGTTTATTTGGTTGATTTTGATTTAACAATAGAGGAATATGTTAAGGAATCTGGCGGTCTTTACCGAAGATATAGTGATGACTTTGTAATAATTCTACCATTTGAAGAACAATCCATGTTGAATCATTACGAGGATTTTATTAGTAAAGCTGTTAACAATGTTCCTGAATTGGAGTTATCCGAAGGGAAAACTGAAGAATTTATTTGGGATAAAAGTAGGGAGCATAAGCTGACTGATTTAGCGGGCGAAAAAAAAGTCATGAACTATTTAGGGTTCGCATTTGACGGTGAAAAAGTAAGAATACGCGATCGAAGCCTTTTTAAATACTATACAAGGGCTTACCGGAAAGCACAAAATGTAGCACGCTATAAAGGAACAAAGTTGGGCAAAAAATTAAAGAAAGAGTTATTAAACCACTATACTTATTTAGGGGACCACCCGAAAAAGAAAGGGAACTTCCTGACATATGCAAGAAGATCAGATGCGCTTTTTAAGGAAAGCAAGATTTTGAGTAGTGAAATTGCTAATCAAGTAAAAAGACATTGGAAGAATATTAACAAAAAAACAACTTTGAAAGCGATGCCTGTGCACCACACAATTCAGACACTAGTTAGACAATTAGAAAAGTGAATAAAAGGAGTCCTCTGGCCGAAACGTGGCTGGAGTTTTTTTATTTTCAATCCAAATTTCCACCACTACTACAAACTCCTGAAAAAATAGTTTCAGTGCTCAATGATTACGGCCTCATATTTTCTAGATGATTAATGTGAAAAACATACATTATTGATATACTTGTTGTACTAATTTAACTGATTTTCAATAAGAACTGTATTCAACAAACGGACCGCCATTTAGGTAAAGGTTTTAGGAGTGAAGAAATGAACAACTTTTATACAGCATTAACCTATGTAAGTAAAATCATTTATGAGCCCAATCACTTAACTGTAAAGTCGATACAAGAAGAAAAACAAAATTTTAAGTATGGTGCGGGTACATTTGAATTATCTTCTAGAACAGTTCGATTCAGAGTTGCGAATAGTACGCCTGCCAAAGTAGGGCAGTTTGTTGCATTTTGGGAAAAAGATGAAAACAATAAAAATCAAGCCTATTCATATGCGGAAGCACCGGATTTATTAGTCATTACTACCTTTAAAAATGAAAATGAATTCGGGCAATTTATTTTTCCGAAAGAAATTCTTTTCAAGCAGAACATTCTTAGGTCCAGTTCAACAACGGGGAAAATGGCAATAAGAATTTATCCTAGCTGGGATAGTCCAACAAGTAAACAAGCGATAAAAACTCAAGAATGGCAGTTACCCTATTTTGTTGATATGAGTAACTCGAATAACTTAGCTATAGAGAAAATACTAGAACTATATTCTTTGTAATTCTCTGCAATCAGAATGAGTAACGCAGTAAATTAATGTTATTTATACTTTGCTACGGGGGTACTTATGAAAACTCACTATTATTTAGGTTGGTTTAGCAATTTTTTTCCAGAGAATCTGGGTAGGGTGTTACAGGAGGATATAACTGATAGAAAATCGCTTGCTATGATTAGCTCGAATCCATCTATTTATGGAGATGATGGTGCTACAGAACGCTCGTGGCTTGATCAGGCTGGCATTATGTTTGATGAATATCATTTAATCAATTATCGCGTACAGAAGGAAGATGCCCAAACGTTAATTCAAAATGCTTCCGTTATTTTCTTGTTGGGTGGGAATGTTCTTAATCAAAATCGGTTTTTGACGGACTATGAATTATCGGATTCGATTAAAAAAAGCAACGCTGTTGTGATGGGAGCAAGCGCTGGAGCAATCAACATGTCCGCTAAATGGTTATGCTCGAAAAACTTTGGAGATGAAGTTGAAATGAGTTCTGTTTACGACGGAATCGGTCTTGACAATTTTTCCGTCCTGTCTCATTTTGATCTTGAAAATAACATGGCGCTGGTTCAAAGCGAACTATCTCCCTTATCGGAAAAAATGAACATTTATGCGTCTAACAAGGATTGCGCTCTACGTATAAAGGGAGACAAAATCGACATTTTTGGCAATGTATATTTAATTTCCCAATCAGAGATTCAGAAATTGGATGAGACGTTCTAGTTGAAAAGCGATGTCTGTGCACCCAAGGAGTCCTCTGGCCGAAATATGGCTGGAGGTTTTTTTATTTTCAATCCAATTTCCCACCAACTGTTGTTGTGTTGGCGATGTAATCGAACTTTTTTTCAGGGTTCGGTGTTGCACTTCAAGTCCTAGCAACACTGTAACGATATTGAATCTTTACTGCAAAATGTATGGAGTCGAGTTAAATGTTCTAATTACATATCCGGGATTGAAGCATTAACATTTCAATCCCGGATAAATTGGGAAGCCGTTTTCCAAATGAAACAGCAGCCCCTCGAGTCGCTTCAGTTTTGCCGAAAAGGCAAAGAGCGCCTTTCTCGTCAAGCCTTCCAGCGCTTTTCGGGACTAAACGGCGCCTTGCGCTTTTCTAGGTTAATGCACGTTTCAATTTCGCTAGCGATCGGTATCTTCGTTTCCTAACCCCTTCAACCGTAATTCCAATTCGTTCAGCACATTCTGTAAGCGTATACCCTTCGATGAATAGCCATTGCACAAGTTCTTGCTCGGCGGGGGACAACACGTCCAGTGCATCCGCAAGTCGATTTAGCGCTTCGTGCTGGTCAGCGATTTCCGGCACCATTATATACGCCAAGGACTCGTCTTCCATCAACGTGATATTCTTTTCAAATACGTTTTCCTTTTTTAATTCATCGAGCATGCTACCCCGTATACTTCGATAAGCAAATGGCGTGAAACTCCCTTTCGCTTCGTCAAAGCGGCTCCATGCTTGCCATAAAGCGACTCTTCCTGCCTGCCTGAAACTGTCATGGTTACGGTGAATATTCAATTTGCGAATAGATGCAGAAATCATCGGTTCATACTGCTCCAAAACATCTTCAAAAGTCATCATTTGTGCGGCCTTCCAGACCGTGCACGGTGCTTTGTATTCCCGGGTGACTACATCGTAGTGCATTTGAAATAGGGAATCCAATGGGCGTTTTGGATGTTTGGGCTAGCAATAGATGATAAAAGCGTAGATGAAAGATGATGATTTGCTAGGTGAAATTTTGAATATCTAACGATTTTTACAATTGATTATTTCAATCGTATGTTTATACTTCACAAATTTGAGTTTGCACAATGGCGTAAACTACTTTTGCCCAACTGTCTTCGTACTAGTTGTTGGGTTAGTGCGCATTGAATATGATAAAATGAAAGATACAGTAAGTCGACTGAAAAAAAGTATTATAGGGGCTGGATGTGAAATATGGACATTAATAAACTTCTTTTTCATATGACACATATCAAGAACATCCCATCTATCCTCGAAAATAAGGGGTTATTAGCTAATTCAGAGATTGGTGAGAAAAAAATTTCATACCAAGATGTAGCTAATTTGGATATTCAGTCACGTAGATCAGGAACCATTGTCCCGCTCCCGCCGCATGGAGATTTGCACGAATATGTACCTTTCTATTTTGCGGAACGCTCACCTATGCTGTATTCGATAAACAACAATGGAATAAATCAACGGGAAATCGTCTACTTTGTAACAAAAACAACCATATTACATGAGAGTGGATTGCCATATGTCTTTACTGACGGTCATGCGATTATGTTCTTAACTGAATTTTACTCCCAGTTGAATGATTTGGATAAAGTTGATTGGACAATTATGAAGGAAAAGTACTGGGCTGATACTGAGGAAGATCCCGATCGTAAACGAAGGCGACAAGCTGAATTTCTTGTCCATCGAAAAGTTCCAATGGATGTATTTCTTCGTTTTGCTGTAAAAGACGCAGCGATGCAAGAGGAACTTGAAGCACTTTTACAATTGCACCATATTGATAAACCTGTGTACATTCGACCAAATTTCTATTATTAAGGAGGTGAATGAAATGATTGTTTTAACCACTGGAAACTTACTTGAGGATCAGTCCGAAGCATATGTCAATACAGTTAATACAGTGGGTGTGATGGGAAAAGGGATTGCATTACAGTTTAAACAGGCTTTTCCCGATGTCTTCAAACAATATGCGAAAGACTGCAAGCAAGGACTTGTAGAAGTGGGAAGTATGCATGTTGTTTCTGTCGAAGGTTTGACAAATCCAAAGTATGTCATTAATTTTCCAACGAAGAGGCACTGGAGAGATCCTTCCAAAATGGACTATATCGAGTCTGGTCTAAAGGATTTAGTTAGGGTGATAAAAGAGTTAGGCATCCAGTCCATTGCGATTCCTCCTTTAGGCTGCGGAAATGGTGGCCTTGATTGGAGTGAAGTACTTCCAAAAATCGAGCAAGCCTTTATAAATGAACAGGTAAAGGTTCATTTATATGGTCCGGCAGGTGCTCCACAGCCTGAGCAAATGAGAATTGGTACGAAACCGCCACAGATGACGAAGGGGCGCGCGTTGCTTTTATCATTGATGGACAGTTATTCAGTTCCAGGTTATCGCCTTTCTCACTTAGAAATCCAAAAGTTGGCCTATTTTCTTCAAGAAATCGGGGAACCCATGAAATTACGCTTTGAAAAGAACAAGTACGGTCCCTATGCAGATAATCTGAACCATGTATTACAGAGAATGGAAGGTCACTTCATTCGTGGTTATGGCGATCGGACAAGGGAAGTAGATATTTATCCCTTGGATGATGCTTCTGAAAAAGCAGCTAAATTTCTGCAAAAAGATCAGCAATCATTGGATCGACTGAGTAGAGTAAAAGAAATCATTCATGGTTTTGAGACTCCTTATGGTATGGAATTACTTGCAACAGTTCATTGGGTAATGAAGAAAAATCCGGAAAAATCGAGGGATTTAACTTTTGTGACGGAACAAATCCAAAACTGGAATGTGCGTAAGAAGGAGTTATTCACGGCGAAACATATTGAAAAAGTTTGGCGTTATCTTAACTCGACAAATCTTGTACTATGAATTAGCGGTGGAACTGTTAAACAAAATCGGTTTGACGACTAAAAGTATTAATTTACAGATGAATAGCGCTAAAACCCCGGTTCAGACACTGCCTCTGAACCGGGGTTTTTAGGTTCCGCGCAATAACACTTGCGACTTAGTCTAGAAAATTTAGTACCTTTCCTGAATCTATAAAAAAAATATATATAATAATGTAAATACGCAGATTTGTAAAGGTTCTAGTAAAAAAAGAACTTAATTTATAGCTTGTCATTAAAGTGACTGAAGATTACGGTAATAGTTAGACAGTTGAGGAGGTGACGTATATAATAGGCAGAATGGAATAGGAGGGATAAGGTATGTCTAATACAGGAGTACTAGCGAAAATGAGCGGAAAGATGTATAACCAGTTCGGGAAACGGGTTCTATCTACCCAAATGAGGTTTGCGACATTAGAGGCGATGTTTGAAATAGACCATGAAGTACAACGTGAGCTTGATCCTAGAAAAAGGGCTGATATTCGGGATTTTATCATTGAATCTATTGAAAAAAACGACCACTTTTATTTCTCAGCATTTATCTTTTCGAGCAGAAAAGGAGTTCAACAAGTCGATGGAGGATTTGAACTGGAGTCAGGGAGTAAGGTGTATGTCCTCGATGGACAACACCGAACGTCCGCTCTGTCTTCTGCGATTAGTCACCTGAAATCCAAAAAAGAAATAGCGGAGGAATCGAATAATTATGAGGAAGCAAAGGTGGTACAAGGGCACATCGAAAGCCTTATCAATTATCCGATTGCGATGCAAGTCTACTTGGACTTAAGTCAGCAAGAAGAAAGACAACTATTTACAGATTACAATACAGAGCGAATAGACGCCCATAAAGGACTTGTCATGCAATACGATCAGCGTGATGCATATATAGAACTCACGCGACAAGTGGCAAATAGGTTGAAAAGTGGTATGGATATTGAGTTCGAGCAATCAAGACTAACTGCTCAAAACTCAGCGATTACCTCCTTAACGACAATGCGCAAATGCCTTATCGCACTATTTGAGGGAATCATAACAGTCAAATCGGGAAGTCCATATTACCGAAATTGTAAACCTAGCGAAGTACCTGGGATAGCAACACAGTTCTTTCAGTCATGGACGGGCTTGTTTCCGCGGCAAATGGCTAACCGGAAACAGTATGTTGCAGGACTTACAGGAATACAAATTGCATTGGCAAGCACTGTCTATGCACTAACAAGAGAGGAGTCAATTACTCATTTGGAAGCGATAGACATGTTGAAACTCATAAACAAGCAATGTACATGGCAGCATGATGATCCGCTCTTTGCACATATGTATGATCCTTCATCCAAAAGAATTAAAAGCCATTCAACAACAACGGCTATCAATAAAACCGTGCTAGAATTTTTGTTGGTTATCAATGAGGAAAGGGGATTAATGGAATGATTATCAGTGATGTATTTACCAAGCGCCAGACAATCGTAGTTTATACACTTCAAGAGTTGCTTAACATGCTGGAGGACAATCGCTTAACAGTACGGAAAATGAATAATCTTCAAGTTAGAAAGATTCGAAGGTATATATTCAATAATGTGCATACGAAACAAATCTACTTGCCGCCGATTGTTGCTTGGCTTGAAGAAGGGAGTCTAGATGAAGGAAAGCCAGATAAGATTTCCGTTATCGATGGAACGCAAAGGGTAATGGCTTTGTCACAATTGCGATCAGTTGTGCTTCAAACGATGAACAGTGAGGATGAAGAAGAACAGAGAAAAGCGTTGAAATTGCTTTATATGTTCGACAAGATTGAGGTGGCAGTTCAAATCTTTGAAGGTCTTTCCCGGAGCGAGGCCGATCAGATGTATGTGGATTTGAATACGAAGGGTAAAAAAGTCTCCTTATCGAAACGGATTGCCTACGACTCACGCAATGATATCAATCAAACGACGAATCGTATTTTACAAAGTAACCACTTGTTAAGGCAGGCAGGCGTAGAACAGGAAAAACATGCCGTCATGCGTCCAAAAAACAAAAATTTGATATCCCTTTCTCAACTTCGTCAGCTAGTAGCATTATTTATTACAGGGAAGGCAATTACAAGCAATTTAGCACTAGATACGGGTATGCAGCTGCAAAGTGAAGAGAATATTGAATTGATCAATACATGGTTTGAGGAACTATTCAAACTGTATCCGATCGAATCAATCGGAAATTATGAAGTGTCGATTTTAGCAAGTTTTCCTATGCTGACAGCGATTGCTACTTATGCGGTTGAAGGAATGGAAGAAAATTCTTTTAACGAAAAGAAACAAGGTATTATTGACCGGATGAGAAAGTTGAAAGCGATTTCGTGGCAAAGGGAAAGCCCAATTTGGAGAGAATTTGAAGGATCTGAAAGAGGAAGGGAAAAATATTATTACTTAGCAAATGATAAGAAAAGTATTGAAACGCTGGTCGCTTGGCTGCGCCACAAAGGAGGTGAGTAAGGTGTGAAGTTAAAGCATAACAAGGAAAACCCCGAGTCACAATAGTCTGGGCAGACTGACTCGGGGGACAGATTGGAGTATACCAACCTATGGCTAGTATACTCCCTTTTATGCAAAATCGATAGAAACAAGAAAAAAGGGGAGATGGGAGTATGCCGCATTCAACTAACTTTGTACTCGATCATGACACCATTTTGTTTTTACCTAGATATGATGAATCTGGCTGTTTGCAAGCGATTGTGAGGGATGCTAGCGGGTCTTTCGATGTAGACCTAGCTCCGACTTTACTAATCGATTATAACTTGCGCTATTACGGTTCCAGTCTAAGAGGCGCAATAGACGGGACTAATATGATTTTAGGGTATGGTCACATGAACCCAGTGATTGTAAATGAAAAGCTCAGTCTTTATTGGTTTCCAAGTAAATCACCCTATAAAGACGACTGTGAATGGTTTGCATTACATCATATTAAGGATTATTTCGATATTGGTGGGAAGAGAACAAAGATCATCTTTAGTGACGGCAGTACCCACATCATCGATATGAGTAGATCCTCATTCGATTTAAAAGTGCAAAAAGCTTATAAACTAAAGGGCAAGCTTGAATATAGGACAATGGGAACACCAATGAAAGTGTGAGAAACGAAAGAAGGAAAACGTTATAAAGGTACAACTCAAAACAGAAAATACATGGTGGGCGACAGTATATATATTTGTTGCTCATCATGTAAGTTTTAGTTGTACAGGCGTCTAACGAACCTATCGAAGTGTTCAACAAAGCCCGGCAAGTGTGAAACGAATCCATCGAAGTGTTCAACAGAGTCTAGCAAGTGTGCAACCACGCCCGCAGAGTGTCCAACCAACAGGGAAGTGTCCAACGAACCCATCGAAGCGTCCAACAAAGTCTAGCAAGTGTGCAACCATTCCCGCAAAGTGTCCAACCAAGAGGGAGGTGTGCAACGAATCCATCGAAGCAACCAACAAAGCCTAGCAAGTGTGCAACCATTCCCGCAAAGTGTCCAACCAACAGGGAAGTGTCCAACGAACCCATCGAAGCGTCCAACAAAGTCTAGCAAGTGTGCAACCACCCCCGCAAAGTGTCCAACCAAGAGGGAGGTTTCCAACAAACTCTTCGAAGTGTCCAACGAAAGCTCGGGGCTGTCCAACTAACATGGCGAAGTGTCTAACGAAAGCCGCAAAGTGTCCAACCAAAGCCCGTAGATGCCAACTATCCGCATTCTGCTCTAACCAACCTCCTCAGATTTCCGACGGGCTATGTTTTTGTTAGTGAAATTGACAGCAACGTAGAGAAAACTCGTTTGCGACTATTATTTTTCTTTAAGTACTTGTCAGATGTTGGAAGACGGTTAGTCGCCAGTTGCTCGCCTGCCAATGTGCTTGTTACCGTCTCATCTAACCCTCGCCAACCGTCTCATTTGGCAAAGGTTATGGGACTATTTTATGCTGCTAATCGGTCTGTTGGAAACGCGAATCTAGTACTTTATTTCATCGGCAGAAAAATCCCTCAACTGGCACGTCATAATCCATGAAAGCCTCGCTGAATAAAGCCTTGCCGATTAGTTCGCGCAAGACGCCAGAATAATAGCCAGGCAGATTCCGGATTTTTTTCTGTTTGGTTGTTTGAACCGCAATACGAAGGGCGTGCATGGCTAATTGCTCGAACAGTTCTCCTTTGTCTTCGTGAATACTGAATTTCAGCATTTGCAGGGACTGTTTCCGATAGACGCCGTAAAAATTACGCGCTAATTTACTTTCTCCGATTGTTGAAGAAAGAAGCGATTTCATTTTACCGAAAAGTGTAGTAGGCACAATTTCCGTAGGAGACGTTCTTTTAAGATCTTTAGTACTAATCGCTTTAGAAAGAAAAGCTTCGTTTTGCGGTTTAACAGGTTCAACCTTACTGCCAGAAGGCTTTTCGTCCCTCTCCGGGGTGTTCAATTTCGACTGGTCATTAGTAGGTTTAATGACATAAATGTTAGCGCCTAGACCGCTCATAACGGGGCGGATATAGTGAATGCGTTCGATGATTTCGAGCTTTTCTAACTTGCGGATGGCGCGTCGAACAGTTGCATTTGATTTCTTGATAGCCTTTTCGATTGTTTCGTGTTTCAAATGTGCAGCACCGTATTTAACGGAGTAACGACGAATCATATCGAGAACAGCCCGCTCTGTTTGGTTCATATCGTTCCAGTTCGTGAGTACGTGTTGCCTTGTTGCTGCGTCTAAATCGTGTTTGTTTGTGAAGTGTGCGTATTCAGATAGGTAAGTTGTCATAAAGAATATCCCCTTTATTCTTTATATAGAAGGGAATTGAGATTTAGGGGACAATGTTGTGAAAAAAGTTTTTGTGATTTTTTTAGAAGATGGCAAGCGCATTAAATGAAAAAATCCAGTGAGAGGGAATGGAGCATACTACCGCGTTGGCGGATACTACGTAGTACAATTTCTAAGAAGTTCGTACAAATTTAAAGTTCTATATGAAAGGGCTTTGTTCTTTTCGAAAACGCGTATATTAGAGTAGGACCAAACGGGGTAGTAAAAATACTTGAATAGTTTTTTAGGTACGTTGTACGTGAAGGTATTCAGAACATACAAGGAAGTCTCCAACAAAGCCCGGAAACTGTCCAACCAACTTCGCAAAGTCTCCAACCAACTCAGGAAAGTGTCCAACAAACAGGGAGGTTTCCAACAAACTCTTCGAAGTGTCCAACGAAAGCCTAGAGCTGTCCAACGAACTCGGCCAAGAGTCCAACGAAAACCTCAAAGTGTCCAACAAACTAGTCCTAGACTCACTCGTAAAAGCCCAATTGCTCATAAAAATGAGCAATTGGGCTTTTTCATACTTATTATACCTCGGCACCAATGACCACATTATCTTTCGCCACTTTAGCAAGTGCAGCTGTCGTCAACTTCCCTGGAATTCCGTCTACAACAAGTCCAAAAGCCTTTTGAAACGACTGAACCGCGGACTTTGTAGCTGGCCCGTTTAGTCCATCCACAGCAATCTTGTAACCTATTTTGACGAGCAAGCTTTGTATTTCTTTTACTTCATGATCGACAACATAATATAACGGATCAACCGCATTCGTAAACTTGTTGTTCCAACGACCAATGTGGACCTCGAAATGAAGATGGATCCCTGTACTTTTTCCAGTCGTACCTTTCACGCCGATACGTTCGCCCTGTTTGACAATCTGCCCGACTTTCACACTGATAGAATGTAGATGTGCATACACGGTTTCAAACGTCTTTCCACCGATTGCGTGGACAATCATAACCGTGTTGCCATAACCATTTGTAGACTTAGAAAAAGTAACTTTCCCAGCAGCTGCTGCAACGATCGTATTGTTTGAAGAAGTATTTCCGTAATCCACACCCCAATGCATCGTTCGCAAATGCGTAATCGGATGGATGCGGTAACCGAAAGGAGACGTGACACGACCCTCGCATGGTTTAATAAACATTAATTCCCTCCTTTCTCCAAATTAAGTTCAACTAGTACCCAGCAACGCAACGCGAGCGAGTAGTCCTACTGAAATTTCCATTGATGGGAGATGATTAAAATTCACTGCATTTTTAATGAAACCAACACATCATGGATCGCAACGAGTTTTGTTTCGAGCCGGTGCAAAAGATAGAATGATACGAATATCGGGAAACCGACTTCCTGTATGAGACTCATCCATTGTTCCATCTCATTTCCTCCTCTCTAAATACATAAAAAAACCGGTCCCCAGTCCGAAAACTGGTGAACCGGTCGTTGCTGTTTGTTAGCCGTTTACAAGTTCTGTTACATTGCGCTCAATAACCCGAGCGCTAACAACTGTTGCGAGTGGAGCGCCGTTTACTTCGAATACATTTGCAGCGATGATCTCCTGCATCGCCGCTTCGATGCTTTGCGGCGTCAAATCTGCGCGGGGTTCATCCACCGTCAAACTCACCCTTTTCCCGCTTGCTGTGTTGAAGTTCAATTGTAGTGTTTTAGCCATTTTTTATCCCTCCTTTTCCATTGTCTAGACTTCGGGCGCCACGTCGCTAGATTGACTTATGCCCGTCGCGTCTAGCGGGCGCCCTGCGCTTTTCCTAATTTGTTAATTGGTTAGTCAATCAAACTCGATGTTTCCACGAGATCCGCTCCGATGAACAACAAAGTTGAGAGCCGACCAAGTTGCTCCAGCGCTTTGTACAAGTCCTCAGCTGGTGCATTTTCTTTGATATAGCGGTACGTCTTCGATTTACGGATAATCTTTCCGTCCTCTGTCAAACCACCGTCGAAGAGAACGCGGCCCGCCGCGTGTTGAAATTCGATTGTTGCAGCCATGTAATCACCTCCTTTCACCCTCTATATAGAGTGATAGGGAAGGAAAGGGGACATTGTTTATGAAATGTTTGGTGTTTGTCGAACATTTTTATAAAGGCCTTCTTAGAGGCAACATCTCTAAAGAAAAGGCGATTTCAGATTTTACTTGGGATGCAATGAAACTCATTTATTAAACATAAAAAAACGCTAGTGTTAAGTAGCCTGTAGCGTTGTAAAGAAGTGGAAATATGTAAAATACCCTCAATAAGGAAATGGGTACATAGATTAATAACTTGCAGAAACAAAAAAAGCTCCTAATGTAGATAAGGAAACGACGACTAAATTTCAGGTATTTGGTGTATGACGCTATCCTAGTAACTCACTACAATTCCATATTTATAAGGCATGGACTAGGTTTTTACTGCAATTTCTAATTTTATTTGAGTTTTATGCAACTGCGCGAATCGTTCATTGTAGTTTGTTACACAGGTATCGATTTTATTTCACAAAGAAATTCAGCGTTGAAATAGCGGTAAAGGCGGGGGAGAGATTAGCGAAATTTCATGAATTTCACAAAACACTCTTGTTTACATTGTGGCGGGATGTTATATGAAGGAGATAGCTACAAAACAGGCTACGCAAAAGTCGCTTTACGGTGACTTCTTCGTAGCCTTTCTGTAGGTAAGAATTCCAGGTGCGCTGTGCATAAAATTATTACGACATTTCATTACAATTATATATTTATAAGGCGTGGATTAGGTATTTACTTCAATATCTATTCCTCTTTGAATTTCTGTGAAATTGAGAGAAGAGTTGTTTGTTCCACAGGTACCGATTTTCAAGCCGCTATAGCCATGTAGCATACAATCCTGCAGAGCCGCCACAGACTATTGAGTTTCCTCTATTTTTGGGAGGCTTCAATCAGCCAATCAGCCAAACTGTTTATTTGTCCTTCCACGGCAATCGGGTCGCGAAACCATGACTGGCTTTCATTCCACAGGTACGCTTTTCCATCTCGAATCGCAGGCAAGTTGCCCCAAATCGGATCAGCCTGAAGTTGCTCCAACGTCGAATCTGTCGTCAGAATCAAATAATCCCCAGTATATTCAGGCAACATCTCTAATGAAAACTCATGATATGAGCCTGTTAACATATCGTCAGGAATCGTAGAAGGTGGATTTGCGCCTAACATTTCATACATGATCCGACCTCCGCGACCGGACTTCGGTCCGAACAAAAATGCTGTGCCGTCGTATTCTTGCATGATAGACACGGTTTCCTCCTCATCGAGCGCTTCCTGTACTGCATCGTGCAATTTACCGGTTTGATTCTCAAAATTGGCAATCCATTGTTCGGCGTTATCCTTTTTATCCAACAAATCACCGAAATAACGCATTTCCTCCTGAATGGAAGTAAAGCTGTCATAAGGCATGGCAACCGTCGGCGCAATTAGCGAGTACTTGTCCACTGTCTCTGCTTGGGCAATTTGCGTAATTATTAAATCCGGTTCCAATTCAAGTAGCGCCTCTAGTGAATCCTCGACATTAGTCACACCATCGAGCATACCTTCCAAATACGGACTTTTCATTAAAAAATTTTCAGCTGCGACCGGCTGGACACCAAGTGCCACCATGGTACCTAAAAAAGCGGGCGCCGCTACACGTTGCGGATGCGTAGGTACGTCTACATCGCCCATCGCCATCTTAATTGTTCGCATTTCGACGTTGGCGGGTACCTCGTTATCTGCTTGACTCGAATTTGATGCATTATTTCCGCCCGTGCCTTGCGCTGACGGCCCGCATGCCGACGCAACCATGGTCAGACACAACAGAGCAGTCGCTAATAGATTTCTTTTGTTACTGGCCATATCATTTCCTCCATCCACTATAAAATGAGAATGATTATCATTATCATTATCATTACTATTAACATGATACATCGGTGGACGAGGTGCAACAATGGACAAATCTAACCTCTTCATTGTATTTTTTGAAACTGTATGTTGATATTTCTTACGGTATTGCCCTGGAGTTATACCTGTATGTTTCTTAAATATACGGTTAAAATACATGGTATCCGAATAACCTACATAAGTAGCTATTTGTTGTAGCGTCGCTATGGAATCACGCAGCAATTTACGCGCCAAGTCCATGCGCAACCGAACCACATAATCAAGGGGACTGCATCCCATCTGTTCTTTGAATTTCCTCGAAACATATTGTGGGGTGTAATTCAATTGCTGAGCCAACTGCTCCATGGAAATTACCCCACGATAATTCCTTGCAAAATAACGGATCACTTGCTCAACCATTGACGGCACGCGGGCATGCTCTGTCCGCTCCCGCAATGCTGCATGCGCGAAACGGATGAAATCCCCTTGGGCCTTCATCCGGCTCAATCCATCAATTTGCCCGATGTTCTTCACTGTGTCGAGCTGCCCGTTGTCCCTTCCCGTTACTTGTTGCCAGTCCTCAAACATTGTTTCAAGCATCTCCATCAAAGCAAGCGGTTCAAACGGCGATACCCCCCAACTTTTCATAAACGGATTATCAGTTTGCATCATCATATGAAACTCAAGCATTGCTGAAGCCGGCAACGAAGCTTTGTATAAAATCATATAGACATCAAGCAAGTCTTCGGATTGAACGGTTACCCGTTTCCCTTTGCCGATATGCAACAAATGATAACGCTCGGACAGCCACACGTCACCGTCCACCCACAATTCAGCACGACCATTAGCCGTAAATATAAACATACTTGCCGGCGTTACATAATCATGAATTTCATCGCCACGCCCAATTCGTTTCACCCGGACATCCAAAACTCGAACGATGACTTGATTCCACAGTTGAATTTGCTCGACTATGTTCATATCAATGCCTTGTAACTGACTGTATTTACTCTATCCATCAGATCGCTCCTCCAAATAAATTACGATTAAAATAATTATGAATCTTATTATATTTTGATGTTACAATAACGAATACTATCAGATTATGTCAAGCGACGAAAATGTCAGGTACCTGTTCGTTAATTCACTACAATTACATATTAATAAGTCGTAGATTAGGTATTTAGTATAATATCTAATCTTCTTTGGATTATTATAAAATTGTGTAAATTGTTCATTGTTGTTTGTTGCAGGTACCGATTTTACAAATAAAATAAGGGGGTTGAAGCCGCTCTAACACAGGAGTTTCTTCCAAATCTTTGTTACTATATAAGCATATGAAATAAAAGAATGGAGCTTTTAAGTGGATAACAAACGTACAGATAAATTAGAGCAATTTCAAAATGTATTCCAAGATGTTTTTGGGAAAATGAAAGCAAAACAAAACTTTTATCCTAAAACGGAATATAAATTAAGTAATGGTCATATTACGATTCTTATACATTTGCATCATGTAGAAAAATGTAGAGCAAGTGATATTACTAATTATTTAGGCATCACTTCGGGTGGATGTACTGTTTTAACAGAAACGCTTTTAAAACATAATTTAATTCAAAAAAAGCGTTCTCCGAAAGATAAACGAATTGTGGAATTGACTTTAACAGTAGAAGGTGAAAAGATTGTTGACCAAATAATTAAAAGTCGTGTTATGAGTTTTACGCAGCTACTAGTGGATTTAGAAGAAAATGAACTGGATCAAATGATTTCAGTATTTCAAAAACTGAATCAAAAATTATAAAATACATTAGAGAATTGTTGTGAAAAGTGGTACACTTTTTCTATAAGTAATTATCTTACTAGGTAAGATAATTAAGGAGGAGTATTTTGAGAATTAAAGCACGCTATAAACAATTGATTTTTGCTTTTTTAATGGCTTTAAGTATTAGTATGTTTATTTCGTTTGTATTAGTTTCAATTAATATTGGGTATGGAAGTACCTTTTTGAAAACGTGGTTAATAACATGGAGTAGAGCTTTCATATGTGCCTTTTTTGCAGCTTACTTTTTCCCACGCTATATCCAGAAAGTTATGGCCAAAATTGAATTTATCTAAGAAATATACGCTGCATGATGCTAATCAAAAAACTCGAAATCCAAAAAAGTGAGTTTTTTTAATGTATTAGATAAACTTGTAACTAAAGCTGTAGATCTCTAGTTATAGATTTAGAATAAGGTGATTACAGTTTTTCCCTATTTACTTGGAATGGATTTCTTGTGATTTTTCAACAAAAAGGAGAGTCAATATGGAAGTAGTATATTTTGCAGGTGGATGCTTATGGGGTGTACAAGCTTTTATAAAAACGTTACCTGGAGTTACGTTTACAGAAGCAGGAAGAGCTAATGGAACAAGTTATACACTTGAGGGTGATTATGATGGGTACGCCGAATGTGTAAAAACAGGATTTGATCCGACAATTGTAACGATCAGGGAATTAATGGGGTATTTATTTGAAATCATTGATCCATATAGTTTGAATAAACAAGGACAGGATGTTGGCGAGAAATACAGAACAGGCGTATATAGTGAAAAGCCTGAACACTTAAAAGAGGCAAAGGCGTTTCTTAGTGAGAGAAATGATTATGACCTCATCGTTGTTGAAGTATTACCTCTTACAAACTATGTGAGAAGTGCAGAAGAACATCAAGATAGGTTAGCTAGATGTCCAAATGATTATTGTCATATTCCAGAAGAATTATTAACTAGGTATAAGTAAGGGAGCATATTAATTTCAGATACTGTGTCGACATTCTGACTACTCGTTACTATTACATATTTATAAGGCGTGGATTAGGTATTTACTACATTATCTAATCTTTTTTTGCGTGTTTATACAATTTCGCGAATTGTTTTTTATTACACAGCTTTGCTACAAAAAAATTATAGATCCATGACGTCTTATGCCTAGACGAACGATGCTCTCATACTCTATATAGACAAACCATTCGAAAAAGGATACAACGTGATGACATTTACTTTTTCTTCACGATGGTAATGATTATGACCATAAGAACGAACCACTTCTGCCATGTTTTTTTCCAGCGATTGCCGTTAGACTTACCATTCGGTGCCAATGAGTTTACCAGTGGCGGAACGATAAGAAAGTGGAAATTTACAGTGTTAAGGGTTTTGAAAGATAAAAAAGCCTAACCCCTCTAGTCTTTGTGCAATTATGTGAATTGTACGTTATTGTTTGTTGCATCCACACATTTAATAGGCAAATATAAGCCTAAACTATTTATTTATTCCGAATTTATGATACTATAGACTTATAAGAAGCACGTGCATAAATTCTGAATTATGTCCGAGTTATTCAACATAAGGCTAACTTTCTGCACTTGAATATGGTGTTTATTAAAATGGGAAGTGGGGTTATATGGATGAAGAGAGCTTTTATTATATTGGGTAACAATAAAGACACACAAGAATTAATTGATAATCTGAGAAAGAGGGATAGTGGGACGATTACCATCGTTGATGAAGAACTTGGAAATGGGCTTTCTAGAAGAGGCGATCTTACCTATGTGAATTGGACTTATGTAGAAAGTGTCAAGGACATGGATCTCCCATTCGTCTATTACCACCACATACCACCAACGCATCGTAGGGATGGACGGAAATGGAGAAGGAGTTTAAGTAGTGTAGGGTGAATGGTGACGGTAGATTATATTTAGGTTCCTGTGCATAAAGCTATTCTAATTTTTAACTACAATTGAATCAATTTCATAATGCGTACTTTTAAAAAATCATAAAGAAACAGAATTTGAAATGATTTCTTAAAAAAACGAATGAAATAGACGATTATGCTGTTGCGGATAGTTGAAGCTGTGTAAGACGATCAACTGCAAGTTTACTGGCATTGTATGCAATATGAACCAAGTCGAAATGAACTTTGGCTTTGACTCCGGTACAATGATAAATCTGATCTAGCAGAAAAAAGCCTTTTAGATAAGCATTTACACGTTCAACGGAACTTCGTTCCTTATAAATTTCATCCCATTTCATTGACCCACGTGCTGGTGCTGTGTAACGTCTTAGATCGCCAGAAATTTTCTTTTTATAGATTTTCTGACATAAACTGTCGTTAGCTAATGGGCAGTCCTTACATTCGTTTGGCCGTGTGTATTTCAACGTTTTGTACTTCGCATCGAAGCTATCATAACGATAGGAATGTTCCCGCACGCATGTGGGTGCGAAATGCTCATCAAAGCCTATTGGCTCGGGCTCGTTCTTCTTATTATAAGCAATGATAGATTGCGCTCCATTACGATAAATCTGTTCATAAATTGGTTGGTAGTCGTAACCAGCATCCATTGTCACATGTTTTATTTTCAATAACGGAAGGCGTTCTTTAGTACCTTTTAATAATGGGATTGCAGCTTTTCCATCGTTAAGATTACCAGAGGAAAACAGAGATTGAAGAATGTATTGGCTCTTCGTCCCAACTGCCAGATGACATTTGAATCCGTACCAAAATACGTTTTTCCCTTCACTGTTCTTCTTTATTCCCCACTTTGGTTGTGTGGGAACTGAGGAACGAAGTTCCTTAAGCGGTATATCAAGTTGGTATTCAATTTTCTTTTCGTAAACCGGAAGATTCGCTTCTATTTCGGCTTTATCAATTAGCCATTGTTCACGTTCCTCTTTCTTTTTACGCCCTCGTTTTTGGGGTTCTTTTTCAACCTTATCTGATTTATATGGAGCACGATCACGTGCTTCTACATGCGTTGCATCAATGGCTATCGTTTCATCTGAGACGAAACCTTCTGATATAGCCTGAAGAAGTAGGCTTTCTTGAACAATTTCTAACGCATCAGAATCGCTAATCAATGTGATCATACGTGAATAAGAAGCTTCGGATGGGATTTCATCTGATACCAAGAATCCACAATCAACTTTAAATCGTAAGTCTGTAGAGAGACGTTTTACTAAGTCTTTAATAAAAGGAATACGCTCGGTGATTCGGATGATCAATGAATAGATCATTGCAGAGTAATTAAGCGATTGTTTAGGTCCGAATCTAGACTTTTTCATTACTACGTCAAGGATCGGATGAATCTCAATACCGGATAAAATTGAATTAAATCGATGGGTAGGTTCCAAATCAAATAAAACTTTCATGTCAAACAGGCTTTCTTGTCGTATAATAGGCATAGAGCATTTCTCCAGTCTGTTAATGTGTGTGTCAGAACTCTCATTATACAGGATTTGGGGAGGTGCTCTATTTTCTTGCCGTTTTATACTTAGAGCCGCAAGGGCTCAGAGATATGAAATTGATTCAATTACATATTTATAAGGCGAGGATTAGGTATTTACTATAATATTTAATCTTCTTTGGTTTTTCATTCAATTGAGTAAATTGTTCATCTTCTTGTTGTGATAATTACTATTATTAATCAATTTCAGTCATGGACGCAGGTATCTATCGAGAAAGGGGCATTCCTTCAGTGAATTGTGGACTTACTTCATATAATATGGGAAATATATATAGATTAATGAATTAAAAGATGTAGCTAAAATTCATACGCTAACAGCTTTTGATTATCATTCTAGGGGAATGAAACTATGAAATAAACCTTAAAAGTAACTCTGGAGTTAAATCAGAGTTACTTTTTTTAATAGAATAGTTGATGAAATTTCAGGTACCTATTTTCAAATCTAATAGAGGTTAACTTTCACTTTCGGTAAAAATTGGGGAATGAGGTTATATTTAATAGCTGAATTGGAAAGAGTGATAGTGATCGTGATTTTTAATTATCTGAACTAGAGAAAGTGGTGTCAAGATGTTGGAATTTATGAAGGATATGCTCCTTATATTAGGAAGAATAGTTACTATTATACCGTTGTTATTGTTTACCACACTATTTATGGGGAAACGTGCCATTGGTGAATTGCCGGTATTTGACTTTTTAATCGTCATTATATTAGGGGCACTTGTTGGAGCTGATATTGCTGAACCTGATATTAAACATTTGCCGACTGCTTTTGCTATCATTGCGATCGGCGTTTTTCAAAGGATTGTTACGAGATGGAAAATATCTAATCGTAAAATAGGCAGATTACTAACATTTGAACCAACCGTTGTTCTTCAAAATGGAAAATTTGTGAATGAAAACTTAAAGAAAATTCGTTATTCTATTGATAATATCCTTCAAATGCTTAGAGAAAAAGATGTATTTGATATTAACGAAGTAGAAACAGCAATTATTGAAGCAAACGGGGCATTAAGTGTATTAAAAAAACCACAAAAGAATTCGGTGACGCTAGAAGATATGAATATCATAAAACCAACGTCTACGATTTCCTTTCCTGTTATCGTAGAAGGAACACTTTACACAGACGTGTTAAGAGATGTTAATTTAGATGAAGCATGGCTAAAACAAGAATTAGACAATCAAGGTGTTAATGAGCTAAAGGATGTTTTTTTTGCCTCTATCAATCGCAATCGTGAACTGCATATTTCTTTAAAAAATGAAAAGAACTTAGCTATTCCGACTATAAAACACTGAGTGTCAGGTAGCTGCGCGCGAAACTAATCAGTTTGAATGTCAGGTACCTATGGTTTGCCCCCTATATATCGGACGCAGTTAAATACTAGCTTTGAGGTAACAAGTGCGCTTCCAAGAAGGCTTTAGGTGTCTTATACCCTAAACGTTTTTGGCTTCTCTCATCGTTAAAGTAGTTGCGGAAGGCCAGTAAGTCGATTTTAGCCTGTGCATAATTATTCAAAGGATAATGAAAATCAAATTCGGTTTTGAAGTGAGAAAAGATACTTTCAATGACCGCGTTGTCCCAACAGTTTGCTTTTCTCGACATACTTGGCGTAAAGCCAAGTTCCTTTGATTTCTTATGGTGCTGAAGTGATGTAAAGACACTTCCTTGATCGGTATGGAAGAGAATGCCTTTCATTGACTGAAGATCACGTTCGTTCATTGCCATATGAATAGTAGCTTCCACTAGCTCATAAATCGGCCTGGAACCAACAGCCAGCGCAATTAGTTCTCGATTGAACAAATCAACAATAGCTGAAATGAACAGTTTTGCGCCCTCTGCTTTGATTTCGGTGAGGTCCATAACCCATTTTAGATTCGGAGAATCTACATCAAAATTTCGATTTAATATATTTGGATAAACATGGCCAACAAGGTTTGTTCTTGTTTCTCTAGTGATTCTTGCCTTTCTTATCTTAGATGCTAAATTCAATTCATGCATTAATCTGGCCACGCGTTTATGGTTTATAATATGGCCTCTTTCTTTAAGTTCTCCTGCAATATGTTTACAACCATAAGTACCTTTGCTCTTATTATACGTTCGTTTTATAGCTTTAATATCTCGAAGATCGCGTTCTGATGGTCCTTGTTGTGGGCGCTTCATGTAATCATAATACCCACTTTTTGATACACCAAGTGTCTTGCAAAGTCTTTCAACCGAATATTCCTTTCTCAAAGAAGTTATGGCATCATATGACTTTTGTTTTCGTTCTCCTTGAGAAAGACCTGGAACTTTTTTAGAATTTCAATCTCCTCTTGTTGTTGATAATATTTCGTCTCAAAGCAACGTAGGCGTTCTAATTCAATCCTATCATCTGATAGTAAGTCTGGGTTTTTCGATTGAAGACCAGTCTCACCGTGCTGTTCAAAGGTTTTGACCCAATTAATTACTGAATTTACACTGAAGCCAATTTCTTCGGCAACAAGCCTTTTGTTTCGGTTGAACTCTATCACTTGTGTAACCGCATATAATTTTGTTTCAAATGTTGAACGACGCTTTTTTAACTTTTTCCGGATATACATAATAACCTCTCCTTTAAATAGAATAATAAGGCTTTGTATATTCTATACCCTATTTTGTCCGTTTTAAGGGGGTCGACCACTGCGCTCCGTGCTATTCTGACAATTAACTAGAATTACATATTTATAAGGCGTGGATTAGGTATTTACTATAATATCTAATCTTCTTTGTGTTTTTATACAATTGGGTGAATTATTCGTTGTTGTTTGTTGCAGATACCGAATATTAAAGTTGTCCAACCAACTAAGCCGAGTGTCCAACGAAAGCATTAAAGTGTCCACAAACGGAGAGGTTTCCAACGAACACTTCGAAGTGTCCAACAAAAGCCTTAAGGTGTCCAACCAACTGGGGTAAGTGTTCAACGAAAGCCTGAAAGTGAATGTAGTATAGAAAGTGGACATAATCCAATGAGCGTGTTTGGATAAAGAGAACAAACTAACTGAATGGAGCGTGTCCATTATGAAGAAACGAATAGATAATCAGCTGAAAGAGCATTTGGTCAAGCTGGTGGTGGAAGACGGAAGAAAACAGATTGAAATTTCACGGGAGATGGATGTGCCTGTCAGTACCTTGCGAAAGTGGGTAAGTCACCATCGAAAAGAACTGGAAGGAAAACGTAATGGGGAAGAATTTGTAACCTCTACCGAGCGGCTAAGGCAGCAACGAGCGCTTGAAAAAGAAATCCAGGAACTGAAGGAAGAGAATGAAATCTTAAAAAAAGCCATGCACATCTTTTCAAAAAACCCGCAGTGATCTATTCATTTATTGAAAAGCACCGGGAAGAATACCGCGTGAATAGGATGTGCGAAGTTCTAAAGGTTTCAAAGAGCGGCTACTATAAATGGCGTGAAAAAGTACAAAGTGCCTCGCAGAAGAAAAAAGAAGGGGCATTAAAGTTAATCAAACAAATTTTTTGCGAGAATCGGGAGGTCTATGGAAGCCCCCGAATCCAACGGATTATGAAGAAACAAGGGGTACCACTTTCAGAGAAGACTGTCTCAAACTATATGAGAGAGCTGAGTTTATGCGCTACAGTGCCTTTTCACTATACGGTGACAACTCAATCTAATCATGAACATCCGATTTATCCTAATTTGTTAAAACGAAACTTCCATGCGGATCATCCCAATCAAGTGTGGGTCGTGGATATCACCTATATCTGGACAACTCAGGGGTGGCTATACCTGGCTACGGTGATGGATTTATTCTCTCGTAAGATCATTGGTTTTAACTTAGCGAACACCTTATCCACGCAGCTGCCTCAACTGGCGCTGGAGCGTGCTTTTCATTTCCGTTCCCCAGAAGAGGGGTTGATTCACCATTCAGATCAGGGCTCCCAGTATGCGTCTGTTGCTTATACTGGACTGCTTAAAGAGAAGCAGTGCCAAATCAGCATGAGTCGTAGAGGTGACTGTTACGACAATGCGTGTATTGAATCCTTCCATGCGACAATCAAGAAGGAACTGATTTACCGAATGAAGTTCAAGACACGAAAGGAAGCAGAGACGGCAGTGTTGGATTACATCATCTCGTTTTATAACGAGAAACGCATCCATTCCACGTTAGACTATGTCTCCCCTAATTTTTTCGAGTCACAGTATCAAGAATTGAAAGAGAAAAATGTCCAGAAACCACTCACAACTTTCGTGGAAGAGCAGTTGGCTTTTTAACTGCTCTTCCACGAAAGTACAGCAAGCGCAGCGCGGTAGGCTTTTTAAAATAACTGCTCATTAATTCATGTCCACTTTCTTGACAGAATACCAAAAGTGTCCAACAAACAGTGAGGTTTCCATTGAATTCTAACTAGTCTAGATACCTGGCACTTATAATCCGCTCTCCCTAGACCGACTCATTGTATATAAAAAGTTTCTTCTCCCCAGTAATTTCTTTAAATTGATCTCCGCGGCAAGTACCCCGAATAGCACCAGGACAGCCCCTACATATCCTTTATTTGTAAGGATTTCACCTACGAAAATAAAAGCAAAGAATGCTGCAAATACAGGCTCTAATGAAAAAATCAGACCAGTACGTGTAGGTGTTGTATGTTTTTGGGCTACAGCTTGGCCAATAAATCCAACTGCACTGCACAGAATGCTTAATGCCAAAATCGCACTCCAAGACTCGACGTTGCTTGGAAGTTGTGGTTTTTCAAATAATAGTGAAAAGAGAAGTCCCCATGCACCTGCAACCCCAAGCTGTATGATCCCAATGGAGATGGCATCCACATTTTTTGTTGCTTTCCCTGTAACGATGATGTGAAGGGCATAAAATAAGGCACCTAAGATGCACAAGAAATCGCCAGCATGGATGTGGAATGCCTGGTTTAACGTTAAAAGACCGATTCCAGTAATCGAGATACACAAGCTAATTATCACTCTTTTTTTAGGTTTCTTTCGAGAAAAGAGTGCTATTAACAAAGGAACAAAGATAACCGCGAGACTAAATAAAAATCCGGCATTTGAAACTGAAGTCGTTTTTAAACCGATTACTACAGCGGAAGTGCACAAGAATAACAGCGATCCGAGTAAAAATCCATATGTGATCGTTTTACCATCAATTTTCAGAAGGCGTCGATAAAATACGAGTGCAGCTACAAGAAAAGCAATCCCAAAACGTAATGCAATTAGGTTATACTCTTGAATCGAATGGAGGCCCATCTTCATAAACAAATAGGATGCACCTCATAACATTGTCACCATGACCATCATCAAGTCCGCTTTTACTTGTGTGCCCCTACTTATTGGATTATCCATCTTACACCCTCCAGTTCCATTCATTGTGCCAAAATTCAACGAAAGTTATTGATTGTTTTTTAGTATACATGTTAAGTTTAGATAATAAAAATGAATGTTTTTAAGCTGTTAGATGAATAATATTCATGTAAAGGGAGTGGGGAAGTTGTCATTGGTCAAGTTTGAAATATTTAGCACTGTTGTAGAATCAGGGAGTCTCAAACAAGCAGCGGAGATTCATGGGTTAACTCAATCCGCCGTGAGTCATGCAATTGCCAGCCTTGAATCCGAATGGGGATTTACCATCTTAATTAGAGGACGTGCGGGGATCAAGTTGACTAGTAATGGAGAACGCGTATTAAGGCATATCCATGAAATGTTAAAGTGGAATGAACAAATGATGCAAGAAATAGCGAATATTAAGGGTCTTGAAATTGGCACCGTCCGCATTGGGACTTTTTCGAGTGTTTCCGTTCAATGGCTACCAGAAATCCTGAAAAGTTTTAATGCAGATTTACCTGCTATCGAAATCAAGTTGTTAGAGGGGGATTACGATACGCTTGAGCACTGGATTGCAACGGGTGCGGTTGATTTTGGCTTTGTCTCATTACCGACTTCGAAGTCATTTGAAGTGATTTTCTTAAAAAAAGACCGTATGTTGTGCGTTCTTCCTGACGAGCATCGCCTCGCAAACCAACAGGAGGTCAGTTTTGCAGACATTAAAGAAGAGATGCTGATTATGTCGAAGAAAGGGAGCGATAATGATTTAAAGCGGATTTTTCATGAAAACAATGTAACCCCTCATATTAAATTTGAACTTGCGGATGATCAAGCAATCATTTCGATGGTTCAAAATGGGATGGGCATTAGTATTCTTCCTGAAATGGTTTTGTACCGTGTTCCGCATAATGTTCGCATCCTGAGCTTGGAAGGAGAACATTATCGCTCCATCGGTATCGCAGCCCCATCCTTCAACACTATTTCTCCAGCCGCTCAAAAATTTATTGACTATATGAAAGCATGGTTGAACACCTCCCACCGCTAAAGTGGGGGGAGGTCAAGGTACTCATGAAAGGTCCCAATTACCTACTGCATTCTGAATTGCCTGGGTAGCTCTTATCTTAAATTGACTTAATCATATGGAATAAAGTCGGGATGTTACGTAATGACGATATGACCCCACTTTAACTATGAAATGGCGATCGAATTTTAATTTCGGGTCGAAAATAGAGTGTAATTATTTTGAGGTTTTTTCAGTTATAGCATGAATTTCAGGTGCCTGGACGAGAATAAAAAGAGTGACCGTGATAAAGATGTAATTGTGTGTGAACGATGATGCTAATAAAAGGTCCAATCCAGAATTCGTATCTGGATTGGACCTTTTTAATGTCTATTTTTTCTTTAAAACTTAAATACTATATATGTTGAATTAAAGAATCCCATTGAATCTATTGTTGCGCTCATTCAGAGAGAGTTTTAATTCGGAATGTGGATTGTAGAACGCTTGGCGTTTCGGCGATGCTTTTGTCGCGCCTGCGCTAGGTTGTTCATTATCGAGAGAAATGTGATTTTGAGATGTCTATGCCAAGATTATAAGGTGGTTACTAGTTGATACCACTTATATTCAAGAAAGATGTACTCCAGTTTGCAGATTTCATCACAGATAATGAAATACGCTTTCACACATAGACCATCTATCGCGGGAGGCATCCACAAAGCGTCGAAGCCGTATTGCTAGGAGTTCTATTTCATTCAGAGTATTAGAACTTTTCAGCGGCCTCCCAAAAGTTCTTGTAAAGCGCATAGGCCGTATTCATTTCTTCAACATCTATAGTAATGCCAATTTGGAAAAATGTGAACGTATGTCGGAGAAGTGAATAAAATTCGTTCAATATAATGGCTTTGGTTCAATTGATGCAGTTAATCTGTTCTCATACCGTACAACTTCGCATAGAGTGTTGGTAACGGTTGCGCGGATTCATCCGTAAAATAAGGAATACTTGAAAGCAGCGATTGATGAAGCGGAAATAATCGTTATTAGGCTGAGCAAAAAATTGTAATAAGAAAAATAAAGTCCAATGTGACATACCATTAATTTTTACTGGAAAATGGGAGGGAAATATGAAAACTGTAAAAAAGGTCATTATACCTGCGGCAGGTTTAGGAACTAGGTTTCTTCCTGCTACGAAGGCCATGCCGAAAGAGATGCTTCCTATAATAGATAAGCCTACTATTCAGTACATTGTTGAGGAAGCAATCGCCTCTGGAATAGAGGACATTATTATTGTAACTGGTAAAGGTAAAAGAGCGATTGAAGATCACTTTGATCATGCGTTTGAATTAGAGGCAAATTTAGTGAAGAAAGAAAAGTTTGACTTGCTTTATAAAGTAATAGCGTCATCTTCTATAGAAATTCATTATATACGACAAAAGGAACCATTGGGGCTAGGTCATGCAATTTGGTGTGCCCGGAAATTTATTGGTGATGAACCATTTGGTGTTCTTTTAGGGGATGACATTATCAAAAGTGATACCCCAGCTTTGAAACAATTAATTAATCAATTTGAAAAAACAGGTTCGAGTGTATTAGGTATACAGGAAGTTAACGAAGAAGACATACACAAATATGGTGTAATTGATCCTGTTTCCATCGAATCCAACCTGATAAAGGTAAGAAGTTTTATTGAAAAACCTTCAAGGAATGAAGCCCCATCAAATTTGGCAATAATCGGACGTTACATCCTGACTCCGGAAATATTTCAATTTTTGGATGAAAAAAAGATTGGCAAGGGTGGAGAAATCCAATTGACTGATGCTATCGAGCAGTTAAATACTATGCAGGATGTTTATGCCTTTAAGTTTGAAGGCAAAAGATTCGATGTAGGGGATAAACTTGGGTTCATCGAAACTACATTAGATTTTGCTTTGGACCGACCCGAATTGAAAGACGGAGTTCTTGAGTTGATGGGTAAATTTATCAATGAAAACAATGTGAAGATTACGCTATGATTAGGCAGTTAACTGTAAGCAATGAGCAAAATCGCTGACAGTGGACAAGCCAATATAGTAAATCAAGTGTCCTACTCAATTATGTGGAGCTTAATAAGGCGGTAAGTAAGGCTTAAAATAGTTAACCTACTTAGTGTCTGTAAATTAACATTCTCTTTTTAGGGGGCTTTCACAGCATTTGTTCTGTCAAGATTATATTGTTTTATAGCTTTGATGTGATAATTTGTCCTTGGTCATTAATACTCACTTTCCATTTAGTTCCGTTCGGAGAAACTAACTTCACGGATTGCCCTTTTTGTAGTTCTAAATCTCCATATAATGTACCGCCTGTAGTTGGCAACCAAGAGGCACCATGTTGTAATGATGATTTAGCAAATATCCGATTAATACGAAATCGTTTGTGCTCTTGCGTGTAACCGCTTAGTGTTAACTTAACTTTATACAACGTAGCTGCTCTTACCTCCGAAATAACAGTGTTTCCGACATTAAATGGGACATTTTTAGCCACTATCCATGGTCCATTTAAACTTTGTTGGTATTCAATTAACACATGGCTCGGACTTTCATTCCATCCAAAATAAATACCAAAGCAATTCAGCATTTTAATAGGCTGTTTTGAAAAGTCTAATTCGATGACAACTGGCTGAGAACTAGGCACCTCCAAGTAATTCACGCTTTGCTCATCTAGTAAGTTAAAACAATTATTTATAGTTCCTCCATAGGGGGCTTTACCCAAAAGTTGACGTACAGTATATCGGACGTGTGCATTTACTAATATATCATCTTGGTTCCCAACCAGATGTGCTTTCCCTAATGCAAGAGGGGGATATACAGGAAGGGATTCTTCATGAGGTGACGTGTAACGATTGTATTGACCAAGATCTAGAATGGATGTGGAAACTTGATTCGAGAATAGGTAATTATGATGAGAAATGGAGGAAAATTCAATGACAAGTGGAGGATCATCCATACGGTTGGTATCCCAAATCAATCCTTCAAATACATTATAGGCACCCGAGCAGCGGATTACCTTTTTTGTTTGTTTCCGGCATTGAACTTGGATATCGGTAAAGGTGTTACCAGAAATTTCATATGGTAAATCACTATTTCCGTCAATCTCTATACCGTACTGACAACCATCTATAAAAATAGAGTGGAAGGAGTTCGCATTAATCCAACACGGGGTATTTATATTTTGAAGTTTTTCTGTTTTAAAATAGAGGGCCGTATGAAAGTTTGTGATTTGTATGGAGTTTGCTTTAAAGAAGCTGATGAAATCCCATGCATTTTTACAGTATAGTTGAATGGCTATACCCTGGTATGTTGTTGTACGGTTTATAATATTTATATCGGAAATAGAAGTGTGATTATGAATCTCTATTTGTTGGGCACCAGAAAGGAAGATAACAGTTGAATTAAAGCTATTATCCATGATTTCAATCGTTCCACCCGAGATTGAAGCATCTTTTTGAAGCTCAAACACTTGGAAATCACCTTTGACAAGTAATGTAACTGTAGAATCAATTTCGAGACTTACATTTGACTTAATGACAATGGGGGAGGAAAGGATATATTGTTTCTTCCCTGTTATGACAACTTTTGAGTGATTATTAGCTATACAATTATTAATGGCTTCTTGAATGGCTGGGGAATTGTCTGCTGAATTTGGATCAGCTCCAAAACAATCAATATTAACAACATCTCTATTCTGGCAGTCTTCAGAGTCCATCATTTTAAAACACTCCTTTTCTAGTGGGGTGTTATAGAATATGCTTTTTTAAAAAAGATGCATAGGTATAAAAAAACAAACGAATGTATCGTTTGTTTTTTAAATTTGATAGGTTTTCAATGTAGAATGAATCATATTTGAAAGAGAAAAAGATTCTTCTACTTTTTGTCTTGCAGTGCTTCCCAAATCTTGTCTTAAATTCTCATTATCGTGGAGCATCATGATTTTTTCTGCGAATTCTTTTTCTGAATGATGTGAAATGAGAATCCCTGTTTCATGATCTATAATTGCTTCTTTAATGCCACCAACATCTATAGACACTATCGGCGTTCCTGTAGCCATTGCTTCAAGGACAACCATTGGAAAAACTTCTCTGAAGGATGTTAGGAGTAGCAAGTCCATATTGCAAATAAATTCATATGGATTGGAAGCCTGACCTAAAACATTTATTTTATGGCTTAACTTTAACTTTTTTATCTCTTTTTCGACAAATTCCCTCTCAGGTCCATCACCCGCAATGTGAAACGTAAAGTGGTCCATATACCTTAATTCATTGGCAATAGTTAAGAATAGTTTATGGTTTTTTTCTTTTGATAAACGAGCTAAGATTCCGATATTGAATGTTTTCTGAGCTTGCTGTGGTTGAAAAGGAAATTGATCCAAATCGACTCCATTATAAATGGTCCGAATAAGTTCTTTCCTTACTCCAAGTTGTTGTAAGTTCTCCGTTTCAAAATTGCTAACCGAGATAATTTGATCAACATGCCGATTCAACACTTTTTTAAAAAGGAAGGGAATCTTTTTTTCAAGCATTGTCACATTATGTTTGGTATAGACCAACTTGATTTCTCTGTTGGTAATTTTCTTTATTGCGATGGAATAGAGCAACATTCTTAAACTATTTGCATGAATGACATCAATGGCCTTTTGAATTACTTGTTTTCTCAGTGTCTTTAGATTACCAAGGTGATTTTTTAAGCTTAAAGGAATAAAGTTACTTTTATTATGAATTTGATTGTACATCTCTCCAGCTGCGGCTGCTGAGTAAAACGTCATGTTTTCATCCTTGAGGTGGTTTTCCAATTTACAAAAATACATCTCGGCACCACCTGTTATGAGTTTATCAGTTAGTAGTAGAACAGTGTACATTCTTTATTTACCCCCATTTGGTAAAGACACTTTGTTTTTATTGTATGCATGATAGGCATATTTACCAAAGTAAAAGTTGGATTTTACAAGGTTTAACTTTTCTTGGCTTCGTAAGAGTTTCCAATATCGATAGGCAGCTTTGAATTTATTCCTTGAGGCGGAGTTACAAACAATACGATATCTTGATAAAACCTTTTGTAAGCCATATGCTTTATGCCCTTGCCGAAGTAACAACAACCATAAGGCAGTATCCTCAGGCTGAATATCTGGCATTTCTATCTGTTTAATTTGTTGTCTATCTAACATTACAGTTAGGCAGCCAATAATTGTATTTCCAATCAGATACTTATAATCCACTACTTTTGGTGCTTTTACTTCTATATGCATATGATTACCATCTTCATTAATCAACGAATAGGAAGTAAAGGAAAAAGTAAGATTCCCCTTTTGCATAAAAGCAACTTGTTCTTCTAATTTAGTAGGTAACCATAGATCATCGCTATCAAGAAACGCTAAATAATTTCCTGTGGCCATTTTAATGGCTGCATTTCTAGCCCTAGCTGCACCACTATTTTGGGTTAAGGAAATTAGTTTAATCCGTTGATCGTTTTTTACATATTGTTTAATTACATGGATTGAGTCATCCTTCGACTTATCGTCAACAATGATCATTTCCCAATGGGGATATGATTGGGCCTGAACGGATTCAATGGTCTCTCTTATAAATGTCAAGCTGTTATAAGAGGGAGTAATAATGGAGACCAACGGAATATTATCCTCTTGGGCGTTCATCATAAAATTCAGCTCCTTTTTTATCAAATACAGAAATATATTTGAAAGCCAGTGCTAGAAAAATAAAAAATGCTTCATTAATTATGAGGGACAGGGACACCATCTGTAGTGAAAAAGCGAAGAGTGTAAGTACGATGTAGGGGCTTTGTTTATGTAGCTTAGTCCTAAAGAAGGCGATAACTAGCATCACCAGAAAAGAACAGTAAAAAAGAAATCCAATAATTCCTGATTCCACCAAGATCTCTAGATACGTATTATGAACATATAGTTTTACATTATGATCAAATGCGTAGTAATCAGAAAAGTTGAAAGCACCAATTCCAAAAAGAGGATGTGCCATAAAATAGTTTAAGGCTTGACTCCATAATTCAAATCGGCCACTTCCTCCGTCAGTAGAAAAATCAGTGATGCGACTGGTGAAAATCTGATTAAAATCTACTTGAATGAATGACCCTGCAGCATAGAGAAACGCTAGGCCTAACAAAGAAACGGTCATCATTTTTATCTTTTTAGAAAAATTCACTAAAATCATATACAAAATGACAACTAGTAGGAGAGCGACAATCCCACCTCTTGAAAAAGTAAGAAGGGAAGTAATTACACATAAGGTAAACCCGATTGAGTGTTTGAATCCCTTTAAATGCGTTAGATAATAAGAGAAGAACAATGTATTGAAAAAAATGAAAATATTTGGATCGTCAAGTAATCCAATAAGTCTTGGATAATCTCGGTCTACTAATAATCCATAAGAGATAATCTCAACACCTTTTGGTGATCCTCCTGTCACCTGCAACCCAATTAAGTACAATAACAGGCTAATGGCGTTAAAAACAATGCCAACAGTGGCAATAGAAGTTTCAATTATAGGAATCGAGGTTTGTTCCAGGATAAATCTCATGATGAAATAACAGCCAAGGATGAGAATTACGCCTAGAATGACCCGAATGCTTTCTTCTGGATACTGTGAAAAAGCACCACTTAGGCAATAGATAAAATAAAATAACAACAGTAAAACTTCATAATGATAGAGGGGACTAAAGTGAAAAAATCTGAAATAAATGCACAGGAAAAAGACCAGAAAAACCATATATATTTTCAATGAAAAACCGATAGACAAATTATATTTACCGAGTGTAATAAAAAGTAACAAAAGGAAGACTGGCCAGGTAGAGGTGTTTTTGTTAATGTGCATTATTTTCATCCTCTCGTTGTCTCCCGTTTGTTACATGGGATATTTCCTGTTGCTTTTTCTTTTTTATAAAGCCCTTGATTAAAGCTCGAGTCGACTTATCAAATAGATAAATCATCGCAGACACGGAGATGAAAGTAGTTAATATAGCCATAAAAGGGTACTTGGATAATAAATAGTGTAAAAGGATAAAACTTATAGAAAAGTAGGAACCATATGGAAGTATAACCTTGGTTAAAATCATATTTCTTGTTGGATGTGTCAGGATATACCCAACGAATGATACAATTTCCATGGCTAAAACTGCAAAGGCTGCACCGACTACTGCATAGGAAACGCTCAGATAATAGAGGGACATAACACCAATAGTAATGGTGATAAACTGTACAATAGTACGACGGTTCTGCAATCCCCGAGTCGTAAGGCCGTCTGCAATGGCAATGTTAAATCCTTGTAAGACGATAATGAAGGACAATATTTTTAAGGGTTGAACAGCAGAGGCCCATTCATCCCCGAACAAAATAGTAACTAAGAATCCAGCCAAATAGAATAAGGATATGGTCATACATACTCCAATATAGGACATGATCTTCATTTGCAAGATAGTTAAACGTGTATGTTCCTCTAGCTTTCCTTGGTTGAAAGTCTTAAATAGCAAAGGGAAAAATGCACCTGCAATAACCCCTGGTACTTGGTATAGAGCTGAAGGAATCCGGTAAGCTACCGCAAAGAGACCTACAAGCGTTAAGGGGAGTGTCTTTTCTAAAACTAATGGGCCTAATTGGGGAGTCAACATAATAAATAACCCACTTATTAAGAACGGACTAAGATTAGCTACTAACTGGTTTTGAAAAGGAGACTTCCATTTTACTTTTACATTTTTTTGAAGTAAATACAGGCTGTAAAGGCCGGCTATAAAATAAGAGAAACCGTATAAAAAGGCTGTCAAACGGACATCTACTTTTAAGGCCATGCACAAAGTGATTGAAACGATTAATACAATCGCCGAAAAGATTTTAATGGATGCGATGAACTGCATTCTTTCAGTTAATTGAAAATAAGTGATTCCTATACCTTGCATCATTAGGCCAATAACCATGGGAATCAGTAAGCTATACATCATATAAAGAATCTGTAGTTCTTGATAAAAGGTATGAATACCAACCGAAAAAACAATAATTGCTAAAAGTAAACAGACAACCCGGATCTTTATATAGGAAGAAAATGTATTGCTTAGGCTTTCCTTCTTCGATCCTTCTCGAAGGAACGTGTTACTTACTCCAAGGTCTGTAAAAAAGTTCATGATCATAGCAAGCGCAAGAGCCACACTAAATATTCCATAGTTCTTAGAGTTGAAAAAATTGGCCAATAGTATGAGCGTGGTAGCATTTAAGATATTGGCTAGAATCGTACTGTAAAATAAATGAATTATATTTCTAATTATCGAATTTTTCTTATTCACTTGTTTTTCACTCGATTTGTAGCAATACATTCGTAGATTGCATTGTTGTTGAAGGTTCTTCAAACGAGGTACTAGCAGGCTGATTTTTCTTAAGATAATATTCGTATGTATTCGCAAGACCTTCTGGTAGCGAATATACAGGTTTCCAATCTAACTTTTGGATACTCTCTTTATTACAAAGCAAGCTTTCTTTGATATCTCCACTTTTGGGTGTTTTGTAAATAGGATAGATATCATTTTGACTTAACGATTGAATAATGGCGTATAGTTGATTGATATTTGAACTAGTTGTTTTTGAAATATTGAAGATGCCACTTCCTTCGAATCTAAGGGCTTGAAGGTTGGCACTCGCAACATCCTCTACATAGATAAAGTCTCTAGTTTGTGAACCGTCGCCATAAATAATGGGCTGCTGCTTGTTTATTACTTGATTAGTGAAAATTGAAATGACCCCGCCTTCACCGCCTGCTGTTTGCCGTGGCCCATACACATTACTATAACGAAGTATTACATAGTCTAAATTGAATAATTCCTTTGCGAGTATTAAATAATCTTCAGCTGTTTTTTTCGAAACACCATAAGGGGATAAGGGTTGAATAGGGTGTGAGACTGGAATAGGCAGCACACTAGAATGTCCATAGACAGCCGCAGAAGAGGCAAATACGATCTTTTTTACGGCATACTTCTTGGAAAGTTGGATGAGGTTTATTGTACCCATGATATTGATTAGTGCATCATTCGAAATATCAGAAATGGAGTTTTGTATACTAACCTGTGCGGCTTGGTGAATCACATAGTCGGGCTTGAACGTCACTAATGCCTTTTCTAGCGACCCCTTATCTTCAATATTCCCTATAAAAACTCCAGCTTCTGAATGGACATTCTTAATAGACCCAGTGGATAGGTTATCATAAACGGCCACTTCATAATTATTATGAATTAATGTATCTACAATATGTGATCCGATAAATCCAAAGCCACCCGTTACTAGTACTCTCGGCATTTTCAAAATCCCCATTTCATCTTTTATCTAGCACCATTTCCAGTAAAGACAATTAACAATGTTAGTAACAAAATCTTGATATCCATAGCAAGCGATTTATGCTGACTATAATATAAATCGAGAGTCAACTTCTCTTCAGGGGTTAAATCGTATCCGCCATTCACTTGTGCCCACCCGGTTAATCCAGGTTTTTCAAGTAAGCGGTTTTTAAAGGTAGGGAGGAACTTATCAATTTTTTTATAGAAATATTCTCTTTCCGGTCTAGGACCAATCAGTGACATATCCCCTTTTAAAACCATAAGAAGTTGAGGTATTTCGTCAATGCGGGTTCTTCGTATAAAAACGCCGACTTTTGTAACTCTAGGATCTTCTTTATTTGCCCACTGAGGGCCATTTTTTTCGGCATCTAAACACATAGATCGTAATTTTACTACTGTAAATGTTTTTCCGTTTTGACCCAGGCGTTGTTGAAAAAAGAAGGGATTACCGGTTGAGAAAATAGGGATTAGAATACAAAATATAGCCAAAATGGGAGATAAGAGAAGTAATAAAAATAATGATGTGATAATATCCATAGAACGTTTAAAAGCGTAATAGGCTGAGATCGATTGTGGTCTTGTTAGTAATTCTTCTTGTATATTAACCTTAAACTTTGAACTCAATGGTTCGCTTCCTTTTTAATTAATTAGTACCGTACCGGTTATTCCATATTTTGCACGTTCAAATTGTTTTTTTACACTTACAATCTTTTCTAACTTGTCTTTACCTTCTTTAATCACTAAAACAATACCATCACAATATTTTGCCGCGATTTGTGCATCAGGTGTATTTTGACTGTTGGATGTGTGGAATAGGATGATATCAAAATGCTGTTTCCACTCCTTAGCGAGGATAGGAAGGGTCTCTTTGGATAACAAGGTCGATGGCTCATAAAGGACTTCACCTGTTGGTAAACAGAATAGATAGTCAGTTATCAATATCGTATTATCACTATGCTGGAGCTGTTCACCTAAAAGTAAGGATGTTAGACCAGATGAGTTATCAATCATAAACAAATTATGCAGCGAAGGTTCACGAAGATTACCATCTACTACTAACACGCGTTTTCCTTGTTCTGAAAATGCAAGGGCTAAATAGGCTGTAGCATTCACTATGCTTTTTGTTTGTGTAAGTGAAGTGACCATTAATAATGTTGGATTGACCTTGGTAAGGTTAGATTCAATATTGTTACAAATGGTATAAAACTGCTCTTTAATTTTGATATTCTTTGGCTTAAATGAATGTTTCCTCTTAAATATAATAGTCAAAGTATTCACCGCGTTTCGCTGAGTTTAAGGTGTTAAAACGTGTTTTGCGTGTTTTTTTATTTCTATGGGTGTTTAAGTTCACTCTGCCTAACAAAGGAAGACCAAGTCGGTCAAGTTCACGATCACTAAAGGCTGTATCATCAAAATGTTCCCGGATAAGCGCCAATGCTATTCCGGTAAAAAAACCTAACACGATTGAAATGGCTATAACGAATTTAGGTTTTGGAAAAAGAAGCTCAGATTCTTCAATGACATTAGGATCGATTAGAATAGTAATTTGGTTTACGTTTGCAAAGTCTTTAAACTTAGTTATTGACTGATTTGCGACAGACAGTGCAATGGCTTTAGCTAACTTTGGGTTAGAATCTTTGACGGAAATAGTAATGATTTGTGAACTATCTCTATTGGTAACGGAAACTTGCTTTAGTAACTCATAATTTGAACGAGTTAGCTTTAACTCTTTTTTTACGCCCATCATGATTTGAGGGCTTTTAATAGCATCCATATAGGAAAGTGCGAGCTGCCTGTTTTCTTGCACTTTATTTATCGAGGTTTCCTTACTATCCATACTTAAAGATCCTGCCAGAACCTGAGTAGAGTATTGATAAGCAGGTTTCATTAGAAATAGAGTCGAAGCAATAATGAGACCAGCTGTACAAATTGCAATAAGTATTATGATTAAGAATCGTTTCTTTAAAATAAGAACTAAATCTTTTATCTCTACTTTTTCATTCATCATTATTACCTCTTTTTTGAGTTAGTAGGAGAATTTACACTCCTTCACATTTATCTATCTTGTTAGTGGATGATCCGCTGGTATTGCTAAATCCACTTTCTTAGCTCTCTTAGTTAAATACCGCCCAAGACTTATGCATGGTTTTTCTACAAATAGATAAGACAATGAAGACAATAGGAAAGAACATATAAAAGAAAGCATCAAAATTACGGTGATAGATAATTTATCATAAAAGAGATAGATGAATGAGTATAAGGAGATTAGATGATACAAATAAAGACTATATGAAATTTTTCCGAGAAGTATGAGTATTCTATGCTTCAATAATGAACCAAAAGTTTCCGAAGAAACACTCATTATAAATAAGATACAGACGCCGAAAGAAACTACATAGTTTCTAAATATATAGTTATTTAAAAAATTTATTTCACCAATCAATCCTTCATACATAAAACAAGTAATCGCTAATGATAGAAGTATAAATTTCATTGGTTTTTTAATTTTCAAAGTAAACGTAATGAGTATATGGCGATATTTTGCTAGTAAAGCGCCTATTAAAAAGATAGTTACGTAGTGAAAACTTAAAAAAATACTAGTTAGTTTTACACCTGAGCCAAGCAAATATAATCCCAAAACAGAAGAAAAACATAATGCAATTAAATATACTAAGGATTTTTTGAGATTTTTCCCGATAAAAGGGAGTATTAAGAATGGAAATACTATTGAGATTCTCATTTCATGAACAAGAGACCATATAACGTTGTTATAGATGTCTGTATTGTACTGCCCGATAAAAAAAAGATGGCGTACTAATATGGCTGGCGAATCTGATACTGTCCAGGATTTACTAAACCAGTTACTAATAAATGGTAGGTTATTATGACTTATAAGCATTTTAGCTAAAATAGCAATTATGATGGCTACGAGATACGGTATATAAATTCTACAAATTCGTTTAATTATATATGTGGGATAATGGAACTTGGAATTATTTATTGATACATACAAAACAAAGCCACTCAATACAAAAAATAAAATGACAGATTCATTGCCGCTACTGAAGAACATGCGAAGAGGGGTTTCCTTAACCAAATAGACTATGAAAGGACTATTTAGTTCATACCTGTAACTCTCATAGGCAGGAAATATCATCAAATAATGTCCAATTAGTACAATAAGTGCTGCTACTCCTCTTAAAGAGTCTAATTCTCCATATCTAATCATCCTATTATCCCTCGTTTTGAACTGTATATTTTATTTTTTGTTATTTGCAGCATTTCGATTATATTAATTAGTTTCCTCCTTTCTTCATTATTTTCCAAACCATCATATAACTACCATATTATTAATTAGTTCTAGTTATCATACAAATTGTATAAAACTATTTGGAATTTATCTGTTTACCATTCGGATGGAGGCGCCAAATACTGCCACGTTTAACTTGATTCAAATAATCCAAAACAACACCCCCGACTAAATTATATTCAGACAAGCTGTGGAATATTTCATTTTGTACTAATTCATTTTGTTTGGCTTAATATATCCTCTAGTAACAGTCATCCCGAAAAAATCTCATATATAAAAGTGGCAATTGACGATGCAGAAATTATCGTTGCTGAGTCGATGGCGCATGTTGCACCCCCTGACAGCGCAGCTTTGTATAATTAATGCGGTACCATTGAATGAAGCGTATGGAATCTACAGCTGGCGATAAGGATGAAAAGTATGTTGCAAAACACATTGCTGAACGATTTGAGGGGAATGATAGATTTGTGTTTTGCTGTCAAACTGCAGGTGGATATAAGATAATGGTGATATATGTGATGGGCATACTCCAAAGAGAAGGAAGTGTTAAACGATGAATGTAGAGATGGTTATGCAGGAGCTTGAAGCCCTTGGCAAGGAACGAATGAAGAAAATGTACATGTCCAATGGTGCGCATGAGCCGCTTTTTGGCGCAGCTACAGGAGCTATGAAACCAATCGTTAAGAAAATTAAAATAAATCAGCCTTTAGCTGAAGAGCTTTATGCCACAGGGAACTATGATGCAATGTACTTTGCAGGTATTATTGCCGAACCAAATGCCATGACGGAGGCGGATTATGATCGTTGGATCGATGCGGCGTATTTTTATATGCTGTCTGATTATGTAGTGGCTGTAACTTTATCAGAGTCAGATATCGCACAAGAAGTTGCTGATAAATGGATCGCAAGTGGTGAAGAGTTGAGAATGTCGGCGGGCTGGAGTTGCTACTGTTGGCTCCTAGGGAATCGACTGGACGTTGAATTTTCAGAGGTCAAGATTTCTAGTATGCTTGAAATTGTGGAAAATACGATTCATGATTCACCAGAACGAACGAAATCCGCTATGAATAATTTTCTATACACCGTGGGGATTTCCTATTTGCCGCTCCATGAAAAGGCAATTGAGACCGCAAAGGCAATTGGAATAGTAGAAATCAAGCGGGACAAGAAAAAAAACAGTTTCCTAAATGCTTCCGAGAGCATTCAAAAAGAAGTCGATAGAGGCAAGCTTGGTTTTAAACGCAAGCATGTAAGATGTTGAAATTAATTATAGGTACCTGTTTTGAAAATACAAAAGGCCTGGAAACCGGATACTTTAAAAGTGTCAGGTTTTCGGGCTTTTTACTAAATTAGCAGCTAACAGTACTGGATCTTAATTAATTTCAGGTATCTGTGTATGAAGGAATTCAGTGAAAAACCCAAGCCGTTTTTACGTGAACTTAAATGTTGATTTAATGATGAAAGTAACGTGATTATTGTTGAGATTTACTATTTTGCACCTAACAAGTGAACCTGTTATTGGACGTTTATGAAGAAATAAAAAACCAATCGATTTAGGATATTTATTGTCTTTTTCATTGTATCCGCTTATTATCTCACATCACACAGGCACCACTATCATTACGTTTACAGCTTAAATATAGCGAGAAAATTATAAAGAAGCGTATAACATGACATACTGTTGTCGAGTTATACGCTTTATACTATTGTTGAGGTGAGTGTATGCAGATAAGTAGGCTTTTTGAAATTATATATATTTTGCTTAGTAAAAAAAATATAACAGCTAAAGAACTGGCAGAACGATTTGAGGTATCTGTACGAACGATTTACCGGGATATTGATACGCTGTCTTCAGCGGGAATACCCATCTATGCGCGTCAAGGAAAAGGCGGTGGCATTTCACTGCTAGATGGATATGTCCTTAACAAAATGGTTCTTTCAGAAAATGAACAAAATGAAATATTATACGCATTGCAAAGCCTAACCACAACACAAAATCCGGAGACCGACAGAGTGCTTTCAAAATTAAGCAGTCTGTTTAATAAAAACAAGGCCAATTGGATTGAAGTAGACTTTTCTTCTTGGGGCAGCGATAAAAATCAAGCATGTGAATTTACTATCCTCAAGAATGCCATCCTTAACCGCCAAATAATTGAATTTGACTATTTTAATGCATCCGGAGAAAAAAGCAATCGAAAGGTTGAACCTGTAAAGCTTGTCTTCAAAGTGAATGCATGGTATTTGCGAGGGTACTGTTTATCTCAGAATGCATATAGAACCTTTAAAATTTCACGTATGTTAAAGGTTCAGATGACACCGGATCAATTCATAGAAAGAGCATCAGAAGAGCTAGTTGAAGACACTCAAGAGAAGGGGGCACAGCAGTGGATAAATGTGCAATTGAAGATTTCTTCTCAAGGAGCCTACAGGGTATTTGATGAGTTTAGTGAAAAAGAAATCACGAAAAATCAAGACGGTTCTTTTACTATTGCAGCCTCGTTGCCTGAAAGCAAGTGGTTGATTGGCTATCTCCTTTCCTATGGTGCTGATGTTGAGGTCTTATCGCCTCAGAATATCTGCGATAAGATTCGAAATCGAGCAGAAGAGATACTTGGCAACTATAAAAATAAAGAATCATAACTTGACGTGATGTAGTCAGGTTATGCTCGCTATAATCGAAATAGGGTTAGCAACCTTAAAAATAATGAAAACAAGGGGATTAGAGAATGGGGATTTCAACTAATATCGTCTTCAATACGAAGGAGCTGGACAACAAGCGCGTTCTAGTCACAGGCGGGACAAAAGGAGGTATTGGTGAAGCGATTGTGGAACGTCTAACTCATGCTGGGGCAACGGTTATAACGACTGCACGCCAGACACCTGATGAGCTGAAAGGTTCAGATTTATTCATCGAGGCGGATATTAGCACAGCGGAGGGAACGACAACGATTATTAATCATGTAATAGAACATTTTGGTGGTGTGGATATTCTTGTCAACAATGTCGGGGGATCCTCTGCCCCATCAGGTGGAGTTCTTGCACAAAGCGATGCTGATTGGCAGCATGCATTCGAAACCAATTTATTTGCGGCGATTAGGTTGGACCGAGGATTTCTGCCGTTAATGCTCAAACAGAACCATGGTGTTATCGTTCATATCACATCTATTCAGCGGCTACTTCCCGGTGATAATACCATGGCATATTCGGCAGCCAAGGCAGCACTGACAAACTATAGCAAGGGATTGGCAACCGAACTTGCACCAAAAGGAATACGTGTAAATACTGTCGCACCAGGTTTTACGGAAACAAAAGGCGCACAGGGGCTTATCAAGAAAATAGCGCAAAACTCCGGCACTGATTATGATGGTGCACGGCAAGCTCTGATGGATTCCCTCGGTGGTATTCCAATTGGACGTACCGCACGCCCGGAAGAAGTAGCGGAACTTGTTGCCTTTTTGGTATCTGACCGCGCTTCCTATATTATTGGCAGCGAGCATATCATTGACGGCGGCATTATTCGCACGATCTAAAAATAGCCTCAAATACAAAGGAGAATGATTATGATTACAAAATTACCTCAATCCATCGAAACTTACTTCCAGGCAGCAAATAGTCATGAAAATAGTCTACTGGCAGACTGTTTTACTGAGGATGCTGTTGTACACGACGAAGGGAAAGATTACCACGGTCTTGCAGCAATCAAGAAATGGAACGAAGCATCCAGTAAAGAATATGACTTTACTCTAGAATTAATCTCAGCAGTTGAAGAAGGCGGACAGACCATTGTTACTACCCAAGCTTCCGGCAACTTTCCAGGGAGTCCTACAGCTATTAAATTTCATTTCACAATCAAAGATCAAAAAATTACATCGCTAAGCTGTGGATAAACTGCGTCCAGCTTGATGAAAAAATGCGGTAATACTGAAAGTTTCGGGTGCCTGATAATCTAATCTCTATTGTTTTTTTGGTGCACAGGCATCCACACAAATATGGGGAAACCTTACACTATTTTGAGGATCATAAAAGCCTAATTTCTCGATGTTAAATGAGAAATTAGGCTTTTAAAAAATGGGGATATCTTCATATTTATACGATATCTCTTGAGATAGTGAATTAATTGAACACCATACCACCATCTGATAAGATGTTTTGCCCAGTGATGTAATCAGCGTTTGATGAAGCCAAGAATGAGACAAGATTAGCTACATCTTCAGGAGTTTGTGAACGACCAAGTGCAATTCCTTCAGTGAATTTCGCAAACGCTTCTCCTTTTTTCGTTCCCATGTGTTCCATCATTTTTTCATCTAGCCTATCCCACATACCTGTCCCAACAATCCCAGGGCAATAAGAATTGACGGTGATTTTATCTTTCGCAAGTTCTTTTGCGGCAACTTGTGTTAACCCTTTAACCGCAAATTTACTTGCTGAATAAACACCTAACATTTCGAATCCTTCTTGACCAGCAATCGAACAAGCGTTAATGATTTTACCGCCAGTCCCTTGTTTCTTCATCTGATTTGCTGCCGCTTTAATGCCATAAATCGTCCCTTTAACATTAACGTCAAGCGTAAAATCAACCGCTTTCGGATCAACATGAGTAAGCGGTGCAACTTGTCCTTCTACACCTGCATTGTTAATAAATACATCAACGCTGCCGAACGTATTAACCGCATGTTGAACAAGTGCTTCTTGATCGTCGGGATTGGCTACGTTACCAACGAACGATGTAACTTCAAATCCATTATTTTTAAATTCTTTTTCGGTTTCAGTTAGAATTTGTTCGTTAACATCGCTTAACACAATTGAAAATTCTTCATTCGCTAAACGTTCAGCTAACGCTTTCCCTATACCTTGACCTGAACCTGTAATGACTGCTACTTTTTTCTTGCCCATAATAAATTCCTCCCTATTTTTTTCACGAACCATCAAAACGCTACATTCAATTGCATTCCCCAAAAACTAAAACCTCAAACGATATGGAATATAGTGTTTTTCACAATAGAGGATTCTTTAGTTAGTAGGAATTGAATTTATGTAATCTAATATATAAGGTATGGACTAGGTATTTACTTCAACATGATTCAGAGCATTGAAAGGGGGAATTGTCCCTTTAGATTTTGATGTTTGTTATAATGACGAATATGTAGCTTAAATTATGTACTAAATAGGGGAGCGGAATATGGAAAATAACGTTTTTGAACAGATGGCAAAAAGATACGACACAGAGGAAAGAATTGAATTAGCTAAAATACTAGTTAAGGAAGTAAGACCAGAATTACGAAATAGTAAATCGAAATCTTTAATAGACTATGGAAGTGGTACTGGTCTAGTTAGTTTAGAATTATCAGATTTAGTAGATTCTATTTTGCTGGTAGATTCATCAAAACAAATGTTGGAGGTTGCGAAAGCTAAAATTTCTCACAAAGGAATCCTCAACTCAAAAGTACTTTATTCAGATTTCACGCAAGAAACTACTGAACTTAAGGCAGACATCGTTTTAATGTCATTAGTCCTTCTTCATATTCCGGATACTAAAAATATTCTACAAGGATTGTTCAACATTTTAAATGATGATGGCAAGCTAATTATTATTGATTTTGACAAAAACGATGAAATATATCATCCGAAAGTTCATAACGGTTTTTCGCATGATGAACTGAAAAATAGATTATCCGAAGTTGGATTTAAATCAATTGAAATTAAGACATTTCATCATGGAAATCGTATTTTTATGAATCAAGATGCCTCAATGTTTATATCCAGTAGTATTAAGTGATTTCTTGTTTTTTCTTGAAACACAGGCACAAAATTTCCATAAAGTAAAAGAGGGATGCAACCATATCTACAAATGGTTGCATCCCTCTTTTTTTTTATTCGGAGCGTTGAGTTGACGGAATGCAGCCATTCTCAGTTACCCTTCAACTTGGCTATCAACAAATCATGGAAAGCGTCCAACCAAGTTGGAAGAGTCTGCAACCAATCCCGGAAAGTGTCCAACGAACGGGAAAGTCTCCAACGAACCAAACGAAGTGTCCAATCAATTCAGGAAAGAGTCCAACGAACGAGGAAGCCTCCAACAAACCAATCGAAGTCTCCAACCAACCCCGGAAAGTTTCCAACCAACCCCGGAAAGTTTCCAACCAATCCCAACAAGTCTGCAACCAATCCCGGAAAGTGTCCAACGAACGGGAAAGCCTCCAACGAACCAATCGAAGTGTCCAACAAACCTCGAAGAGCCTCCAACCAATCCAAGAAAGTGTCCAACGAACGGGGAAGCCTCCAACAAACCAATCGAAGTGTGCAACCAACCCCGAAGAGTCCCCAACCAATCCAGTAAAGCGTCCAACTAACTGGCAAGTCTCCAACGAAACAATCAGACTAACAAGTTATTCAATAAAATTGTTGTTGTTTTTCTTTTGAATATGTTCTACAATACAGAAGCAGTTGATAATGATAATCGTTATCAGTTAAGCGGGTGATTGTAACGGAGGTGAAATATTGAAGAAAAAGGATCTAAGCAAGATTGGGATGGGCAAAAGTTATTATGTATTTATTTTTCTTCTCGTAGGCATCATTTTGCTATCGGCTGTCTTTTCAGTATCAATTGGACAAGTTAATATTCCTTTCACGCAGGCTATGGATATATTATTGCATGCATTAACAAATGGAAGGCTTGGATCACTCGATCATGTCCAAAGCGAATCCTATTTAAATATTATTTTACAGGTGAGGATGCCACGTGTTATTTTCGCACTGCTTATCGGCATAGGGCTTGCTTTATGTGGAACGGTTATGCAAGCAGTCGTGCAAAATCCACTTGCTGACCCATACATACTTGGTATTTCATCGGGCGCATCATTAGGTGCAACTTTTGCAATTCTCGTTGGATTTGGCAGTAGCGCATTTTTGTCGCAGTTTGGCGTGGCATTCGGAGCCTTTGTTGGTGCGATGATAACATCAATGGCAGTACTTATTTTATCGAGCATCGGCGGTAAAGCAACATCTGTGAAACTCGTTTTATCAGGGGTTGTAATCGGTGCATTGTGTAGCTCGTTCGCTAGCTTAATTATCTATTTTGCCAATAATGCAGAAGGGATTAAGACCGTTACTTTTTGGTCAATGGGAAGTCTAGCTTCAGCAAGTTGGGATAAAACACCGATTTTAGCCATTGTTGTTCTGCTTGGATCAGCCCTATTTCTTTTCCAACATCGCGTGTTAAACACGATGCTTCTAGGTGACGAATCTGCTATTACACTAGGCATTAACTTAAGTGCATTCCGAAAACTTTATATGATCATCACTGCTCTTGTTACGGGAACAATGGTCGCCTATTCAGGAATGATTGGCTTTGTTGGTTTAATTATTCCGCATATCACTAGGGGGATTTTCGGAGCAGATCATAAGCGTTTAATGCTTGGAACGCTGCTTTTAGGAGGACTTTTCATGATTTGGGCCGATATTTTGTCACGAACGTTAATACATAATGTTGAATTGCCCATCGGAATCATTACCTCTGTTATTGGATCTCCATTATTTATCTACATGATTGTAAAAAGAGGCTACAACTTTGGAGGGTAGAAAATGGAATTGATTGCAAAGGGAATAGATATTACTATCGGGAAAAAAGAGATTGTGAAAAACATTTCAATCCTTGTGAAAAAACAACAATTTGTAGGGCTGATTGGACCAAATGGTTGTGGAAAATCAACGCTGTTAAAGGCTATCTATAAGAGTCTTGTTCCTCAAAAAGGAATGGTTTTTTTAGATGATGTTGATGTACTGAAAAGTTCAGAGAAAAAAATTTCACAGCGATTAGGTGTAGTGGGGCAATTTAATGAAATGAGTTTTGATTTGTCCGTTCAACAAATGGTGATGTTAGGCAGAACACCACATAAAAGAATGTTGGAGTCAGACAAACAAGAAGATTATGTGATTGTGGAGGAAGCTTTGAAAACCACAAATTTACTCGATTACAAACAGCGTGGTTTCTTATCGTTGTCTGGTGGAGAAAAGCAAAGGGTTATTTTAGCGAGAACCATTGCGCAACAGCCAAAAATCATGGTGTTAGATGAACCGACAAACCACTTAGATATACGCTATCAGCTTGAAATTTTATCATGTGTTAAAAATTTGAACATTGGTGTATTAGCAGCTCTCCATGATTTAGAAATGGCAGCACATTACTGCGACTACTTGTATGCCATAAAAGATGGAGAAATCTATGCACATGGAACCCCAGAAGAGGTTTTAACGCCAACTACAGTTGAAGCATTATATCAAATTAAATGTCAAACATATACCAATCCTGTTACAAATGGATTAGGTTTTGCATATGGCATATAGGAGGAGCACCATGAAAAGAAAATTATTGCTTGGTATCGGTTTAGCTGCACTTCTAACATTAACGGCTTGTGGAGATTCGAGTAAGGGTACTTCAAAGGAAGCCGAAGCGAAAGGGCATTACCCGTTAACGATTCAAAACTATACGAAAGCGGAAGGCGGAACAACTTGGGATAAGAAAGACCAAGTATTTGATGCAGCACCTGAAAGAATCATGGCAAATACGCGTCCGGCAGCGGAATTATTATTGCATTTAGGCTTAGGCGATAAAATCGTTGGGGTAGGGGCAAACTTCGGAGCTCCTGACAAATCAGTAGAGGAAGAATACTTGAAATTAACTATTCTAAGTGATGAATATGTCGGCAAAGAGGTGACATTAGGAACCAATCCAGATTTAGTTTTTGGTCGAGGCGGCTTGTTTGATAATGCGGATTGGGGTGTAGGTACAGTAGATACACTCAATGATATGGATATTAAAACGTACGTAATAGAGTCATCTGTTACAGGCGGAACATATGATTCTATTTATAAAGATATTGAAAACATCGGTAACATTTTTAGTGTCCAAGACAAAGCGGACAGCTTTATAAAAGAGCTTAAAGACAAACAAACATCGATTACATCAAAATTAGAAAGTATTCAAGACCATAAAACATTTGCTTATTTGCATACAAATGATCCAAATGAGATTTATGTCTATCCAGCAGGCGATGAAACATTCTTCAACGATGCCTTTAATATGGTCAAGCTAGATAACATATTCAAGGAGGATACTGCTGATGTAAGTATTGAAACGCTTATTGAGGCTGATCCAGATGTATTAATCTTACCGGAATGGGATGACGCAGACCTTGAAAAAGTGAAAGAAGGGATCTATGCAAACCCGAAATTATCAAGTATGAAGGCCATCAAAAATAAGCAGATTTATGTAGTGGATTACAATTATATGTTTGGCTATGGTTATAACACGATCGATGGAATGGAACTATTAGCAAAAGAAATTTATCCAGACTTGTTTAAGTAAAATATGAAAGGTGCCAGTTTTGAAAATACTTCAGACTTATTTTTAAAAATGGTGCGTTAATTCAGATATAAAATTACTCTAATAACTTACTTCAATTGTATAGTAATAGAATGAAGACCAAACAGGTCACGACTGTTTGGTTTTTTTGTATGTTTATTCAGGCGTTTGATTTGTTTGTCGTTACTTCACATCTATTTACTGCTGCGCATCTCTAGTGGACACCGCGCAATAATATTCACTTCCATCATTGAGATAACCCACCTTCGTATTCAAAATGAATTAATACCTAGCACTAAAAATGGGTGAATGTTATAATACTTCTAATAATTAACAAGGTGGGAGGTGAATCAATTGAAGAAGATATTCCTTTTATGTGTGACTTGCTTCAGTTTATTCCTAATCGAACCTACTATAGTTCATGGTGAAAATCCGAATGCTTCCATTAGTGAAGATGTTGGAAGATCACGAATCACTTTGTTTGGCAACGTAAAGAAGGTAGATAATGTATTGAAAGATAAAACGGAGTCTATTGATACAGTTCTTCAAGAAACAGTGAATGGTATGCAAAAAACAGAAGAAAATTCTGTTACTTCTGAAATGAAGAATACAGGGGATTTACTAAATAAGACAGTTACCGATACTGTGGGGAAAACAACCTCTGAAGTAACAAATGTGGTCAATGACACAGTGAATTCGGTCGTATATGGATTACCAACTGTTCCTGTCGTCACCCCGGTCGTTAAGGATATAAATGAAACAGTTGAGAAAACAACTTCTTCTGTTCAAACGATCGTAGAAACCACAGGGGAATTTGTTAATGAAACTCTGAAATCTACAATCGATGTTTCTGAAGATGAGGTTATTGAACCTGTTGAAACAGTGGATACCGTTCCTAAAGTTATAGAACTTCCTCTTGAAATCTTTGAGGAAGATAAAAAAATCAGTAGTGGGAATGTAAATATCTTCACTAAGTTAAAAGAGTGTAGTCGTGATGTTAGGCAAGTGCCGAAACAGGAACCTATTACGCCTTTAGCGCCTGAAATTGAGACAGATGTATTGAGTAAACAAGTTGGTACTAGTGAACTAGAGAAACATAGTGACATCGGCTTGGATAATAAGAGTGAAAGTAGTATGAATGACGAGGTTTACCTAGAAGTAGATTCTATTTTAGTGGAAAATTATGTGAATGAGCAGTCGATTGGTAAGAAAGTAAAAGTGCATGAACAGGGGAATGGTTTGATTGAACCAATTATTAATTCTAAAACTGACGTGTTAGAAAAGAAAGATGTTGATAATCCTAATCATTCAACTAAATCAAGCCAAGAGGAGGGGAGTCTACCGCCACCTATCATTATAGGAGCACCTTCGCCTACAGCCTCCTTAACTTTAGAAATGGGCGGACAAAGTGATTTGAGTTTTTATGGAATCGTTGATGTATTCACGCTAAAATCTTCAGGCGGGGGAACGTGGATACATTTGAATGAGGTTGCAATGGTTAAATGGGCACATGCTCCTCCCGGGAAACCGCCACAACAATCTCCTTTTTAAAATGTGTGATAAACATTATAAAGGGGATGAAAACAAATGAATAACATCGTGGAAATTAGGGATTTATCGGAGAGAACAAAGATTAAAGATATGATACAAAGTACAGACCAACATTATGTTGTTGGACAACTTGCGGCAAGTATTGCCCATGAAATACGAAATTCATTAACAACTATTAAAGGGTACACGCAATTAGGCAAACAGGAGGCACCAACTAAAAACTTTGATGTAGTTATGTTGGAGATCGAAAAGATCGAAGAAATAATAAATGATTTGTTACTTTTAGCTAAACCGCAAATTTCCACTTTTGAAGAATTGGATATACAAAAGGTTCTCGATAATTATATGGAAATTTAGGCACCCATGCATAAAGTGAAAGGCAACCATAACAATATTTGGTTGCCTTTTTTTTGAGTTTTTTTGTACTATTACATTGACATAAATCAACTATGCTCAGGAACCTTTCGCTATTAACTGTAGGTATGCTGTGCATGATACTATTTCGGCAATTCACTGAAATTCCATATTTATAATGTTGGTCAATTTAACCATTCTTAATTTATAAACACTGACATCATTGTATGCTTTTATTCATACTATATTTTGGGGTGAAAAAATGCCAAGAGTGAAATACCGAGATTCAGACATCGACTTACTGGCAAGGATGATGAGAGCGGAAGCTGAAGGTGAAGGTAAACAAGGAATGCTATACGTTGGCAATGTAATTGTTAATCGTCTCGTGGCAGATTGCTTGGACTTTACAGATTTAAGATCAATTGATGATGTCATTTTTCATGTGCAAGGAGGAAATTATTCTTTTGAGGCTGTTCAAAAAGGTAATTTATTTTATGAAAGAGCGAGACCTGTTGAAAAGAGATTAGCAAGACAGACATTGGATTACTGGAGAGACCACCCAGGGAAATATGCCCTTTGGTATTTTAATCCGTCTGGTCCATGCCCTCCAACTTGGTACGGTCAACCTTTTACTGGTCAGTTTAAAGAACATTGTTTTTATGAACCAGTAGCTGGAACATGTGAAAGTGTTTATATCGGTTAGGTTGACTAATGAAGATTATTAATTCTGGAGTTTAATTATAGTTTTGCTTTCTGGGAATACAAATACAACACTTTCAGTGGCTTCTTAATTCGGGGTGTGGATTGTAGAACGCTAGGCGCTTTTAGGGATACCTTTCTCCGTAAGTCAGGATTAGCTGCTTCGCATCCAGTCTTACGGCTTCGGCGACCCCTTTGCCGCGCCTGCGCTAGGGTGTTCATTATCGAGAGAAATGTAATTTTGAGATGTATATGCTGAGATTATAAGGTGATTACTGTTGATACTATTTATATTCAAGAAAGATGTACTCCAGGTTGCAGATTTCATCACAGATAATGAAATGCTCTTTCTCACATAGACCATCTAGTGAAGGCGCGACTTCGTGGTAGCCGGAGCGATAAGACTGAAAGCGATCTTCTTTCTGGCTTATCGCGGGAGGCATCCACAAAGCGCCGAAGCGGTATTAGTGGGAATTCTAAACCGTTCCAAGTACGAGGGCTTTTTCAGTGGCCTTCCAAAAGCCCTCGTAATGCGCATACGCCGTATTCATTTATTCAACATATATAGCCAACAAAACACGTTTCATTCAGTTATTGAATGAAGCGTGTTATTTTTATTGTCTAATTACGGAAGAGGGAAATCAAAACTGTTTTTCAAAATAATAACCCGTAGAAACAAGCTGACTATCTACCCGGAAATCAATGTCAATGTAGCCAAGAAAACGTTGTGGAAATGGAAATAGGAAAAGGAAAGTATTGAACGCTGGATAGTAAGAATCATACTTGGCGGTGAAAGCGCTTATTTCAGTGATGTATATACAACCGGTTTGGTATAAACGTTTTTTGTTGCTTGAAGAAAGACAATCATAGAAACATCCATGTGACATCTTAATGAGCTAATCGAATAAATGGTTCCTTATGAATTCCTGCATAGTACTCATGCGCTTATACGGTTGTTTTGCTGACAAATGATAGTTTATGGGATAATGATGATGTATGCAAAGGTAAACTAGTAGAGTGGAAGTTCCGAAAAAAGGTATTGCTAATCGATTATTGACTGATAGTCTTTTTAAAATGAATTACTTACACAGCGGAGATAAGGGGGAGCTGGGTTTTGAAAACGACATATGATCATGCATTATCTTTTGTGTCATGCAAGAAACATACATTTAAAATTGGATTTGCATTAAAGAAGATAACTGTACAAACGAATGGATTATTTTATATTACGCGCGGTAGCGCGATAGTCAGCATTAACGGGGTAAAACATCATATTGAACCAGGTACTAGCATTTTTCTGGATTCTAACGCAACAATAGAAATAGGCGTTACGATAATGAACGAAATCCACTTTTATTATTTGAAGTATAGGAATATACCTGCATCTAACCTAGATGAAACCAGCTCTTTTAACATGATAAGCTTACAAATTATCGCACAAGCAAGAGTGATATCTTTGTTAGAAAAAATTAGTGAAAAAGTTAGTGATGACCCATACATATCATGGTTAAGGAAACAGGCATTGCTTTACGAATTGCTGTATGTGATTTCTAAAAACAAAGCAATACAAGAAAAGAATAAAAATTCCCCAATTAAGCTCACAATTGATTATATGATTAAGCATTCTGAAGAACATTTAACGATAAGTGATCTTGCTCGTTTAGCATTTATGACACAGAGTTCCTTTTGCCGTGCTTTTAAACGTGAAACTGGATTAACGCCAAGTGGATACTTACGCAACTTACGAGTAGCACAAGCAAAAGATATGCTAAAAACATCCAGTTATTCGATTAAAGATGTTGCACGCACTGTTGGAATTGCAGACGAGTTATATTTTAGTCGTTTATTTAAAAATTCGGAAGGCATATCACCTAGTATTTACCGCAAGAAGTATGAACCTAGAATTGCTATTTTTAGTGATCTTTTTCTACAAGATCACTTACTTGCTCTTGGTATTAAACCTGTGGCAGCTCCTTGTTTTCCAACAGAATGTCCAACTGAAACTGGATTTCCTATATACTTGGAGAATCAATTGCAAGGGACAAAAAGATTAAATGCTGAGATTCCATTAGATTTAAAAGATGGATTGACATTGGAGCCCCATTATCTACTGAAACTAAATGATAGGAATAATAACGATAATAATAATGAAGTTCTTATTCATACAGATACGAAAATTATCCATTTTGATAGATTTCTTAACTGGAAAGATTATCAAAGGTTTATTGCGAAAGTAGTGGGGAGAGAAGTACTAGCGGAAAATGTTATAAACGATATTGGTAAAGTGGAGCAGATGGCCAAAGATAAATTAAATAAAATAACGAGAAATGGTAAATGGACAATTATGCGCATCTTGAAGGATCGTATACTGATCCATGGTGTGACGGGCCATCCCATAAGTGATTTAATTTATGAAGGTTTGGGATTCCAATGTGATGACAGGTTAAACTATTCGAGTTGTAGAAATTATTCAGTAGATGAAATGGTTGAGCTTAATCTCGAAAGAATAATTATTCTTTGGAGTGAGCAAGAGTCACTAAATGATTTATTTGAAAATCCATTATGGCTTGAATTACAAGCCGTTAAGAAAAACCATATATACATACCAGAGAGTTTTGCTTGGGATCCGTGGGGACCATCTGGTAGGAGATACATTATAAATGAATGTGTGAAGTATTTTCAGGCACGTTATTTGTGAGGACAAACTTGTCTATATCCATAGGGCAAATTTGTCTATAGATAAGTAAAGGGCAAATTGATAGTATTATAAATGAGATTGATTATCATTATCAATTATATTTATAGGGAGGTTATCAATTTGCTAAAAGAAATAAAGAGTAAATTTGAAAAGAGGATTTTTATATTCTCGATTTTAGCCATAATCATGCTCGTACTTAGTGGTTGTGGAGCTAAGGAGAATAATACGGATAGTGCCAAGGATACTTCAGCGGTAAGTGCTGATGTAGAAACTGTAGAAGCTGAAGAAGTTGAAGAAGTTCGAGAGATTCAGCATGCAATGGGTGTTACAGAAGTAAAGGGGACACCGCAACGTGTTGTAATCTTAACGAATGAAGGAACAGAAGCATTACTAGCATTAGGAATTAAACCAGTTGGTGCTGTGAGGTCATGGACTGGAGAACCTTGGTATGATCATATTAAAGACGAGATGACTGGTGTCCAGGAGCTTGGTTTTGAAAACGAGCCTAATTTTGAAGCCATTCTTGAATTAGACCCAGACTTAATTATTGGCAATAAAGTAAGGCATGAAGAAGCATACGAACAACTAAGTAAAATTGCACCAACTGTGTTTTCTGAAGATTTATCAGGTCAGTGGAAGATCAACTTTGAATTGTATGCAGACACATTAAATAAAAAAGCTGAAGGTGAGCTGGTCATGAAAGCATTCGATGATCGTGTTGCTGAGGCAAAAGAAACATTAGGCGATAAGGAAGAAATTAAAGTATCCGTCGTAAGATTCTCTGCTAAAGATGTCCGCATATACCAGAAGGACACATTTAGTGGGGTACTACTTGAACAAATGGGTGTGGGTCGCCCAGAATCTCAGGATGTAGATAATTTTATGGAAACTGTTTCCGAAGAGGCAATGGAAACGATGGATGGAGATATACTGTTTTACTGGGTTACGGAAGCAGATGTATATGAAAAGGCTAACCAATGGTTGGAAAATCCAGTATTTAAAAGCTTAAATGTCTCAAAAACAAATCAAGTATTTGAAGTAAATGAAACAATTTGGAACACAGCAGGTGGTATTAAAGCAGCAAACTTATTACTAGATGATGTAGTAGAACGATTAAAATAAAAATAATAATTCAGGATAGAAGTTTATTCAAAAGGCCCTTACACTAAGGCTAATTGTTTCAACTTCTATTTTATTAATTTCAGGTACCTATTCACTACACTACAATTATATAAAAATAGAAGGAAGATCAGACAAATCGGCGAATGTCTGGTCTTTTTATGTTAAATAAAATGTGTAAACTATTTGTTTTGTCGTCAAGCACAGTTTTCCTACGTTAATCTATTCATTCTTAGCGAAAATCTCACCAGCGATACCCATTGCCTGAACGGCTTTAGGGAAACCGACATATCCGGCACACTGGATGATGATTTCGATAATTTCATCTTTTGTGAGGCCGACGTTTAAGGCTGCTTGCAGGTGAACTTTAAATTGCTCAAAAGCTCCCTGTGTGATGAGTGAAGTGAGTGTTATGAATTCCCGTTCTTTAAGGGTAAGAATTTTTCTAGAGTAAAGATCACCAAAGCCGAAGGACACAATCATCTCCCAAAAGTCAGGTGAGATTTTTTTTATGCCTTCCATGCCCGTCCGTACTTCTTGCGAGAATAATTCCTCCATTGCATGTAAACCGTACTCATACCGCTTGTTATTTTCCATATTATTGCCTCCCCATTGTTGGTGGAATTTCATTTTCAAGAACTAATGCTTCAATTACAATCGGTTTGTTGGTTTCTTTAATCATATGTAACGCTTCTTTTATAGCGTCGGTTAAATCATAAGGGGTATGGCATGTAGTTGCTGTTAATCCCATTGATTCGGCAAATTTAGCTACGTCGAGTGGAGTTTCATAAATACCACCGATGGACGTGCCAATCATTTTTTGCATTCCTTTTTCCACCATGTCTAATCGTCCATTATTCAAAACGATGAACAGGACAGGGGAGTTATAATTGTACGCTGTCGAAAGTTCCGTACCGTGCATGAACATACATCCGTCACCAACTAAACAAATAATTGTTTTTTCGGGGGCTGATAGTTTTGCACCGATGGAATAGCCGATTCCGTTGCCCATTGCACCGAATATATCATCAAAGAAGAAAGTCCCGGGTTTGTAAATATCAAAGTATTTAATGCCGTAGAATGAATGGCTTCCATCATCTCCAAAAATAATCGCGTCATCTGGAAGCGTATTTCGCATCGCCCGTAATACTTGAACTGCGGACATGCGCTCACCTGGCTGATTATCCTGAAGTGGGCTCAATTCAATTGGTGATAAAAATGCTTCGCTGTTTGTTTCCGGTATATCCTTTAAAATCGCTGTTAGATTAGATTTTATGTCGCCAAGCACAGGAGTAGTTGGTACTTGAATTGATTTCCCGATAAAGGTTGGGTCATAATCAAAGTGGATGATATGCTCCGGATACATCGCTTCGGATAAGCCAGCGATCGACATGTCACTTAATCTTGATCCGATGATAATAAGTAGATCAACCTGCTCATTAAAGAATTCTGCTGCTTCCACGGTACCGCCCAAACCGAATGCTCCTAAAGAGAGCTTATGATTGGATGGAAATGTACCTTTTCCACCTGGTGTGGTAATGACAGGAATGTTCCAATGCTCAGCAAGATGCTGCACTTCTTCGTAGGCTTTGCTGGAATGAACGCCTTTTCCCAGAAATAGGAGGGGACGCTTGGCCGCATTCAGTGTTTCGATTACATCATCGGTTTTGAGTGAAATCATTTCATTGGAAACTGGAAATTCCAATTGGAATGGTTCGATCTCTTGCAATAAAATATCAAACGGAATGGACAGGTGCACAGGTCCTTTTACACCTGATAATGCTTTTTCAAGGGCATGCTGCAGGAACGGCTGTAGCATATCACCGCGTTCTACCCGTGCACTGAACTTGGTGACAGATTTGAACATATCCACAAGATCAGTACCGAATATGCTGGAGTCTTGTCCCATTGCTTTTCCAGTATCTTTCAGTGAAGGGTGCCCTGTGATAATTAATAGAGGGAGATTGGAGGCTTTCGCCTGACCAGCAGCTGTTAGTAGGTTGGTCCCGCCAGGTCCAGACGTACCAACTGCAACCCCGATCTTCTGATTCATTAAGGCATAGCCGGAAGCTTCGAACCCAGCAGCTGCTTCGTGTTTACTTAATACAAATTCCAGATCATGTGCTAATATCTCGAATAATATGGGGGAAATTGCCTTTCCCGGAATGCCGAAAATGTGATTAATACCCCAATATTTGAAATTTGCTACTAATACGGATGCAGTCGTTGTCATGCTGTTTGCTCCCCCTATTATCCTTATTGTACTAAATAAATTTCCTCAATCTCCTTAATTGGAAGTGGCTTGCTGAAGAAATAGCCTTGCGCTATATCACATTGGTGATTTGTCAGGAAGTCGAGCTGTTCCTTTGTTTCAACACCTTCTGCAATCACTTCCTTATGAAGGTTGTGTGCTAACGTGATAATGGCGTTTACAATAATGGCATCATTCGGATCGTTCATTAATTCACTAATGAAGGATTTGTCGATCTTAATATAATCAATCGGGAAGTTTTTAAGATAGTTCAGCGAGCTATAGCCCGTTCCAAAATCATCAATACTAATGCCGATGCCGAGCGATTTCAGCTTATTCAATACGAGAATAGAGTATTCGTACTCCATCGCCATATATTCGGTGATCTCGACTACGAAATAGTGCGGGTCGAGTGCTGTACGTTCCAGAACTTCCTCCACAAATGTAATGAGATTTCTAGTAAGAAATTGCTGTGTAGATAGGTTAACTGAAACTTTTACAGGTACCATTCCAGCATCCTGCCATTTTTTGTTTTGGGAACATGCCTCATTGATGACCCACTCTCCAATTTGGGTGATCAATCCATTTTCTTCAGCCAGTTTGATGAATTTCCCAGGAGGGAGCAGACCTAGCCTTGGATGCTGCCAGCGAATTAACGCTTCAAACCCAATCAATTTACCGGTCTGGTTATGAATTTGCGGCTGATAATGAAGTACAAATTCATTATTATCAAGTGCTTTCCTTAAATCAATCTCGAGACTATATTCGTCCATCATATCTTCTAGTAATTCAGAGGTATGTACGACATAACGATTTTTACCCCGTGATTTTGCCTGATACATCGCATTATCTGCGTATACCATGAACCTCTCCATTGAAACGGGATAGGCGGGATAAATCGCAACTCCGATACTCGCTGTCGTATGCAACTCTTTCTTGCCGACTTGAAAAGGTTCATGAAACAAATTGAGTATCTCTTCGGCCTTTTTCGTCGGATAATCAGGACTACTGAAATCTGTAAGCAGGAAGATAAATTCATCCCCACCCATTCGGGCAAGTACATCCTGTTCCCCAAGACAACCACATAAACGCTCGCTTACCTTGGTAATGAGTTCATCCCCATATGAATGACCAAAGTTATCGTTAATGACTTTAAAGCGGTCCAGATCCATGTACAAAAGAGCCATCGTCCGATTTTGGCCTGCTTTTAGTCCCTGTATGATGATTGCTAGTTCCTTATTAATATATCGTCTGTTTGGTAGGTTTGTTAAATCATCATGATAGGCTAAGTAGTTAAATTTTTCCTGCAGTCGGTAACGGTCTGAAATATCCCTGAACTGGCCGAAGGCACCAATCATTTTATCATCTTCATAAATGGGCTGGGCATCGAACAGGCAGACAACCTGGTTACCCGCGTTATCTTTAAATTTGATTTCTTCGTTTTCGATTATTTTTCCCTGTTCCAATACTGCTTTAAAATAGTCTCCCGTTATTGAAGATTCATAAATGTTTCTTCCAATAACCGATTCTCTGCTGTTATTCGATATTTTTTGGGCAAAATCATTAAACTCAGTAGTGATTCCGAACTCATCTGTAATAACAATCCCATTTCTTGTTCTGCTTAACATGATTTGATTCATAATATTAAGTTTTTTATTTTGTTTTCTTAATAAAAGTTCCCTTTCAATCGAATCAACCGCCTGGGTTAACATCGTAAGAAAAAGCGGGTTTTGAAATGCGATGGGCATCATGATGGACACACTACCAAGTAGGTTATTGTCATCAGTATAGTGAAATGCAGCCCCATAACACGCAATATTATGAAGAAACGTATGATAATGTTGTTCGCCAATTAGACTGATTGGGTGTTTTTGTTGCAATGAAAGACTGACGACACTCGTGCCTGTATCTTCCTGGGTGAACAGGCTGCTTAGTCTGATCCCAAATTGTTCGATGGTAGACTTTATAGTTTCATCTCCTTCAATTTCAAGAAGATAACCGTTTGCATCCGAAACAACAACGAGTATCGGCGTGCCCTTTAAGGAGTTCAGTAGCTTATTCGAGAAAAAACTCACAATTGATAGAATTTCACTATATGATTTTCTTTTCTCGGCAAACTCCACTTCGCTCAAAAAGTTCTTTGGCCTCGATACCTCATTCGGATCCATTCCGGACGCTTTACACATTCTTTTAGACTCAGTAATATAGTATGGTTCCGTCATATTTAAGTCCCCCTTCCAATATCCTTGTAAGAATTATATATTTCCTTGCCTCAATTAGTAGCTGGATTATTAATGAATAAGTAAAAAAAATCCTTTTCTGCCGAGGTTAAATCAATAAAAATAACCAGTAGAAAGGATTCTTATAATACCAATTTTACCGTAATTTCAGCTTAATATCAATCTGAGTATTTGCATAGCAGCTAGCTAAGTTGGGTTACTATTAAAAAGTGCTAAAGTTGTATAAAAATAGAATGATAATAAGGCTAATTAGCTATTTTGAAGTTTTCTGTATAATCATTTAGTCACGGGGTGGTGGCCTTTAAACATCGCTCTAACTATTTAGTCCTTAAAGGTTATAAGTCTAATTTGTAGTGTTGACTGGGCGGTTAGAAAACCATTCCTAATTGCTATCTATTGATAGTATACCCCTCAACTGCCACATTATAATCCATAAAAGCGTCACTGAATAATGCCTTGTCGATGAGTTCGCGCAGGACACTCGAATAATAGCCAAGGACATTCAAGATTTTTTCTGTTTGGATGATTGAATAGCAATAAGGAGGGCTTACATGGCTAATTGTCCGAATAGCTCACCTTTATCTGCATGAATACTAAACTTGAGCATTTGCATGGACTGGTGGCGGTAGACGCAGTAAAAATTACGTGCCAATTTACTTTCTCCGATTGTTGAAGAAAAGAAGGATTTCATTTTCCAAAAAGGCGTTTTAGTGAATTCGTTTAGCTATAGAAGGAAAAATTGATTTCCATAAGTACCACCCAAAAAACTTAATTTACTAGTTTTGAAATTTAGATTGTATAAAAATGCATAAAGATATATAATTATAGATAAATCATTGTAATTATAGGAGTGAATGCTATGAACAGAAAAAATATAATTATTATAGGCGCTGCAGGAAGGGATTTCCACAATTTTAATACGTTTTATCGTAATAACGAAGCATATCGTGTTGTTGCTTTTACGGCAACACAAATTCCCGATATCGATGGACGTAAATATCCAAGTGAATTAGCTGGTGAACTATATCCAGAAGGTATCTCGATTTATTCAGAAGACCAATTGCCAGCGTTAATTGAAGAGTTGGAAGTTGACGAATGCGTGTTTGCATATAGTGACGTAAGTTATGAATATGTAATGGGCATAGGTGCGATTGTGAATGCAGCGGGTGCTAACTTCACACTGCTAGGACCAAAAGGCACGCAGTTAAAAAGTAATAAACCTGTCATTTCTGTTTGCGCTGTACGAACTGGAACCGGGAAAAGTCAAACGTCACGAAAAATTATTGAAACGTTACTTGAGCATGATTTAAAAGTCATTGCAGTTAGACATCCTATGCCTTATGGCGATTTAAATGCACAGCGTGTTCAGCGCTTTGCAACAGTGGAGGACTTAAAGAAACATAATTGTACGATCGAAGAAATGGAAGAGTATGAACCACATGTGGAACGTGGAAATATCGTTTATGCTGGCGTAGATTATGCAGATATTTTAGCAGCAGCTGAAAATGATCCAGCTGGTTGTGACGTTATTTTATGGGACGGGGGAAATAATGATTTCTCGTTCTTTAAGCCTGATTTAGCCGTTACTGTCTTGGATCCACATCGCCCGGGTCATGAGTTGAAATACTATCCTGGCGAAGTTAGTTTGAGAACAGCCGATGTTGCCATTATTAATAAAGTTGATAGCGCAACAGCAGAATCCATTCAAATCGTGGAAAATAATATTAAACTCGTAAGTCCTAAAAGTAGCATTATTAAAGCTGAATCAAAGATTACAGTCGATCACCCAGAACTTATTATCGGTAAACGTGTATTAGTCGTTGAAGATGGCCCGACATTGACACACGGAGAGATGAAAATTGGTGCGGGAACAGTTGCGGCCGAACGTTTAGGTGCGAAGGAAATCATTGATGCACGTCCATTTGCAGTTGGTACAATAGCAGAAACGTTCAACAAATATCAACATATTCAAAACGTTCTCCCAGCGATGGGCTACGGCGAACAACAATTGAAAGATCTTGAAGAAACCATCAATAATGCTGACTGTGATGCAGTGATCATTGGAACACCGATGGATTTAACGCGAATTATTTCGATCAATAAACCTTGTACACGTGTACACTATGATTTAGATGAAGTGGGTAGTCCGAATTTAAGCGATATTTTAAAAGGTTTTATCCAAGAACATAAACTTGTACGGTAAACAAATTTCACTGTGCGCGACGCTGTTCTGAAAATGCACTTCAATTTCATAAACATACAATGAAAATCAGACATATTGGCGAATGTCTGATTTTTTTTGCGTTCATTTAGGTGATTCTTTCATGTTGCAGGTTTTGAATTAAATAATTGTCACTTACATGTGTTACTTTCTGAGATTTGTCTAAATACTGTTTATGACCCATTACTCGCTTGAAATATAGAGAAACTTTTCTACACCATTATACATAATCACCTAAAATACTATGTAAATTTATAGGATGTGACCTACTAGAACTTATTATTATGTCGAAAATCCATTAATATGTCATAATAATTAAATTAATATAATACTAATAGAATTGTATGCTTGTAATGGGTATATGTGAGATAGAGATAAACTATTGACATTATGTCATATACGATGAAATTTATGAAAAGGAGAGGATTGAGGAATTCAAATAAAATGGACAGCTCGACAGTAATCTCAATAAATTTACACGTCTGTTGACTAACCATCTTCTTGCATAAAGAGCAGGTAAAAAAGGCTTGAAAAAATCGCCCCACTATTCTTTCGTCCCGAAAAGCTTTAGCGCTTTGTGTACGTGTGAATTTGGAGCTCGAGGGATGAATAAGAACCATAAGCATCCCTACACATCAAGACATCTCGGTAATCGGATAGAGGTCGTTTAATTCCAAAGCAATTCCAATCATACTGTACACGAAGCGCCTAGTATTGATTCAGTTATTTGCTGGTTATTTTTGGTTAATCAACACATGTGATAAATTTAACACTTTTTACAATGAAATAACAATACACCCCAATGTTAATAATCACTTAACATTTAAAGGGATTTAAAATGGTAACCTTAATTTAAGGATTAACTCAATCCCTAAATTACACATGATTAAAGGAGGTCAGTAAATGAAGAAGCATACCAATTCATATCAAAAAATATTCGGGGCGTCATTAGCTGTAGCGGTAGCAACTGGAACACTTGCAGTAGGTGCACCATTATATATAAAAGCTGATGAGGTAAAAATTCCCACGTTTTCTGATGTAAAGGATATTGAAAGTCATCATTTCTATGACAGTGTTAGAAGTCTGGCTTCTAGAGGTATAGTAAAAGGTTTTGCCGATGGTACTTTTAAACCTAATCAGTCAGTAACTCGGGGACAAATCGCAAGCGTTTTAGCGCAAACAATTGGATTAGACACAAAAAACGTGAAAAACCCGGGATTCAAAGATTTGAAAGTGACTGACCCGCATTATGGATCAATTGCTGCCCTTGTTGAAGCAGGCATAGTAAAAGGGTATGACGATAAGACATTTAAGCCTGGTGGGTCACTGACACGTGCGCACATAGCCAAGATGATAAGTATCGGATTTAATCTAGAAGAAGCCAAGCTTACGAATAGCCCATTTAAAGATGTAAAAGTTGAACACTGGTTTGCAGATTATGTCCAAGCTTTGATCACAAATGAAATTACAACTGGCACCACACCAACTACATTTGAACCGAATGCTTTCGTTACAAGAGGGCAAATGGCTTCTTTAATCGTTCGAAGTGAAACGGCTTCCCATGTTGATCAAAATGACTCCACAGTCAAAAATACGGGAAAACTGGTTAGCGTAACAAATGAGTCAGTTGTGCTATCGACTGGAACATATGCGTTGTCCGCGGACATGAAGAAAGTTTTAAATGCTTCCAATTCGACAGCTCTTTCAGGAGCAGTGTTAGACTATACAACTAAAAATGGCGTAATCATTGAAATGGCTTCAATTGAACTTACAGCGAATGGCAATGAAACAAACGATGTTGTACTAGATGGACAAAGATCTAAATTTGCAGGAACAGTACGTGTGAATGGTGATTATGTTTCATTGAAAAACTTAACGATTGCAGGAGATTTGGAGATAGGGGCAGAGGTAGAAAATAGTTTTAAAGCGAATGAAATGACGGTTTTAGGGAAAGTAAGTATTACTGATAATACCTCACTTAAGAGAGATGGAAAAGTGTTCGGAGCAGCTGCTGTAGGAAAGAAAGAACCAAGTGTTGTATTCACGAACGCTATCATCCAATCTGTTGAATTGTCTAAGAGCAAAAAAATAATCATTGAAGTAAAAGGAAATTCAACAGTACAAGGATTCACCCTTTTATCGAACGTTCATTTAAAAGCTGATAAGGGAATTACATTGCCAAAAGTGACTGTCGAAAAAGGTGCGACGAACGTTACGCTTGATGCGTTAGTTGGAAGCCTTTCAGTGGACACGCCTAATGCATTATCGATTGATGGAACAGCCACTATCAAAAATGTTGTCGTCGAATTTAAGATTAACTTGAAGCTCTTAACAGTAGGGGAAATCGAAAAAGTTATTGTTAAACTTAAAGGTACGACAATTACATTAGGAAATAGAACAAAAGTTGCTAGTTTTGACCTGCCAGAGGGAATAACGTTAAAAGATGTTATTGTGAATTTTGATGGATCCAATAGCGGTGGTACTTCTAATGGTGGAAACACAAGCCCGAATCCGCCAATTGGCGGTGGAGAAAAAGCGTTTAACCTTTCTTTGATGCACATAAATGATATACATGCTAATACTGACAAAGCACCAAGGCTTGTTACAGCAGTGAAAGAAGTACGTACAGTTAAGCCGGATGCATTGTTATTAAATGCAGGGGATGTTTTCTCCGGTACTTTATATTTTAATGAATTTCTAGGCCAAGCAGACTTAGCATTTATGAATTTAATGAAGGTCGACGCTATGACATTTGGTAACCATGAGTTTGACCTTGGTTCATCAGCGGAAGGTCATCAAGCATTGGTCGACTTCATTAATGCAGCAAACTTCCCGTTTGTATCATCGAACGTAGATTTCTCGAAAGATCCATTATTTGATGGATTGTTCAATACGAAAATCTCAACAACACCTAAAAAAAGCAATATCTATACGGGAATTGTAAAAGAAATAAACGGTGAAAAAGTTGGTATCTTTGGACTTACAACTGCTGAAACGGCAGACATTGCAAGTCCAGGGAAAATTACATTCTCAAACTATATTGCAGATGCGAAAAAAATGGTTGCTGAATTTGAAGCAATGGGCGTAAATAAAATCGTTGCACTTACACATATTGGTTTTGATGATAATGCCGCTATGGACAATGACCAAGAACTAGCTGCTCATGTAGCTGGGATTGACGTAATTGTAGGTGGACATAGTCATACGCAATTAGACAAACCTGTAGTTGTAGACAAAGATGGAAATGGGAAAGCGAAAGATAAAACAATTATTGTACAAGCGTATCAGTATTCAGATTACCTTGGGACGTTAGATGTTGAATTTGATAAAAATGGTGTCGTAATCGGACATGCAGGTGAGTTAATTGCCACTGCTGGTAAAGCAGAAGATGCTGAAGCAGTTAAGCTCTTAAAACCTTATAAGGATCAAATCGCAGCTGTAAATGAAAAGGAAATTGGAGTAACACTTGATAGTGCACTAGTAAGTCCTAGAATAACTGATAAAGATTATGTGCCAGGCACAAGTGTACGAGCTAGTGAAACGATTCTAGGGAACTTAATTACAGATGGCATGCTAGCAAAAGCGCAAGACTATGCAAAAGACAAAAAAGTAATTATGGCATTCCAAAATGGTGGTGGAATTCGCGCTGGTATTGGAGCAGGTCCAATCACAGTAGGTGAAGTAATCACAGTACTTCCATTTGGTAACACATTAGCGACAATGGATCTAACAGGTTCCGAACTAAAAGATACATTTGAAATTAGTTTTAAAGAGTATCCAAAAGAAAGCGGTGGGTTTTTACACATAGCTGGTGCGAAAGTAGAATTCGATTCTTCGAAACCTACTGGAGAGCGTATCGTTTCAATTGCCTATAAAAATGCAGATGGTACGTATACTGAAATCCTAGATTCTGAGATGTACACAGTAGCAACAAATGCATTTACTGCTAAAGGTGGAGACGGCTATGATGTTCTTAAAAAAGCTTATGAAGCAGGCCGTGTAACGGATCTTGGACTTTCAGATTGGGAAAACTTAAGAGAACATTTAGTATCACTAAAAACAATTCCAACTGTCATTGAAGGTCGTATTGTAGATCTAGCCGGTGTTGTCGAAGAACCGGGTACTGAACTTCCTGGTGGAGATGTTGCAGGCGAGGATTTCTCTGGTACAGTTAATGCGCCAAAAGTGTACAAAGGGGATGTGAAAGTATTCATTACAGACGTAGCTTCCCTTAAAAATGCAGTTGTCAAAGGAAACTTGATCCTTACAGGTATTCCAACGGGAGATGTGTCATTTGCAAACATTACCGTTGAAGGAAATTTGGATGTTTCAGGGGTTGATGGGAAAAACTTTGACCTTGATGGTATTACTGTCGATGGAGAAACGAATTTTTAAATCTAGTAAAGAATCTTCCAGTTTCGGCTGGGAGTATTTCCATGAAAAACTTTAGAAATGACGGGAGCGGAATTATGAAGAAAAATAAGCGGAAAGTAATGAATATAGGTTTAATATTCCTATTACTACTTAGCCTGATTACTCCGATGACTACCCAAACAGCTAAAGCAGCTGAAGTAATAAATGTGTCAGATGCAATTGCGAATAATACAGGAAAAGCAACGGTTAAAGGATATGTTGTAGGATATACCACTGGAAGTAAATCGATAACAAATGATCCTAGTAAGTTTAAAGATGATTTTAATCTTGTCTTAGCAGATGGTATTGATGAATCTGATAGTGGTAAAGTAATTTCAGTTCAACTTTCAGCGGCATTTAGAGCTGAATTTGGTTTAAACTCTAATCCTAGCAATATTGGTAAGGAGCTAATTATTACAGGAAACCTAGAAACATACAATGGTTTAGCTGGTTTAAAGTCTCCGACAGAAATGAAGTTCGCAACAGGTGGAGAACCTGAAGAACCAACAGGAATTATTTCAATCTCAGAAGCCCGTGCTTCAAAAATTGGCGAAACAGTTACAATCAAAGCCGTAGTGGCAGCAAACTTAAAAAATACAATGTCAGTTCAAGATGCAACTGGCGGTATCGCAGTACGACCTGCGAGTTTGGCAGCAACAGTTGGAGATGAAGTGACACTGAAAGGTTCATTAGCAGATTACAATGGCCTTCTTCAATTGGATGCAGCTACAATCGTTGAGAAAGTCGAAAACGTTGGAGCACCAACACCTAAAGTTGTCACTGGAGCAGAAGTAAATGAAGCACATGAATCACTTCTAGTTCAAGCGAATAAAGTCACATTAACTGCGGTAGATGCGAATAATAACTTTACAGCGACTGACGGGACAACGGAATTTATTGTCCGTGATGAGAATAGTACATTAGGGTTAATTGTAGGAAGTAACTACGAATCGATTGCAGGAATCGTCCAGCAATTTGGTACGGCTTATCAAATCATTCCACGCTCACAGCAAGACATTGTTGTAGATAGTTCAATTATGCAACCTGTTACTGCGAATCCAGGGAGTGGAACGTTTGTCGGAGGGACGACTGTAACATTATCAACTAGTACGGCGAATGCACAAATTCTGTACACAGTTGATGGTAAAGATCCAATCGTTGATGGTACTGAATATGGTACGCCAATTGAAATCAAAGAAAATACAACGATTAAAGCAGTTGTAAAAGCTGAAGATGGAACTACTAGTGAAGTGAAAACATTTGACTATACAATTACGGATAGTCTTCAAATTCATGATATCCAAGGTGAGGGACATACGTCCACATTTGAAAATAAAACAGTAGAAGGTATAGAAGGAATTGTTACCTATTCTTTCGAGTTAAGCGGTTCAACATATTATACTATCCAAACACCGGACGCATTAGCGGATAATAATCCGAATACATCAGAAGCGATTCTCCTTTACAGTGGTAAAAGTGCTTGGCCAATCCAGGTGGGAGATTTAGTAGCCGTAAGCGGAAAAGTTAGCGAATATGCAATCGATGGCTATGATGATCGACAAACAACTGACATGAAAACAACGCAAATTAATGTCCGAGACGATCAAAGCGGAAAAGTAAAAGTTGTGAAGAAAAATGTAGAATTACCGGCACCAATCATCATTGACAAAAATAACTTGCCAACAGAGCATATTGATAGCGATAATTTAGCAGTATTCAACCCGGACGTAGATGCACTTGATTTCTGGGAAAGCTTAGAAGGTATGCGTGTACAAGTTGGCGATGTAAAAGCCGTAGCACCACAAGATAATGGGGACCTTGTAACCGTTCTTGAAAGCAAGAAAACGAACTCCTTACACGGTGGACTCCTATTAGAAGAAAATAACCAAAATGCGGACCGCATCCAATTTCGCTTAGAGCCAAATGGTACGGCACGTAGCTTTGAAGTTGCGACTGGTGACAAATTCAAAGGGCCAATTGTAGGTGTAGTCGGCTACTCATACCAAAACTACAAAATTTATGCTTCGTTGGATGAAATGAAAGCGAAGCATTCAAAAGGAAATGCGAAGCCAGAGGAAACAACCATTGTAAAAGCAGATGACAAGTTAACGATTGGTTCTTACAACTTGGAGAACTTCTCAAATAATAAAAAATCTACAACCGATGACAAAGCTGAAAAATTGGCAAGAGCTATTGCTACAGACATGCAAAGTCCTGATGTTGTTGGTGTAACAGAAGTACAAGACAATAATGGTCAAGATGCGGGAAACTCAGACGCGTCCGAAAGTTATGGGAGACTGATTGCCGAGATTAAAAAAGCAGGCGGCGTAAACTATGAATACGCAAATATCGACCCCGTTAACAATCAAGATGGCGGCGCACCAAATGCGAATATTCGCGTTGGATTCCTCTACAATCCAGCGCGAGTAACGTTAACGAAAGGTAATCCCGAGGGGGATGCAACAACGGCAGTCGGGTACAAAGATGGTAAGTTAACAGTAAATCCTGGCCGTATTGATCCGGCAAATGCCGCATTTAACAGTAGCCGTAAGCCTTTAGCAGCGCAGTTCGATTTCAAAGGGGAAAGTGTTATCGTCATTGCCAACCATTGGAATTCAAAAAATGGAGATACTCCATTATTTGGACAAAAACAACCACCGGTCTACGGTAGTGAAGTACAACGCCATAAAATAGCAAACATCGTAAATGATTTTGTGAAGGATGTAAAAACACAAAATCCGAAGGCGAACATAGTATCTCTTGGTGATTTTAACGACTTCCAATTCTCTGAGACCCTAAAGATTCATGAGGGTGACAATATGACAAATATGATTAACAAAGTGAACACGGCTGATCGTTACTCATACGTGTTTGGAGGTAACTCACAAGTATTGGATCACATTCTAGTTACCAATAATTTAGTTGATAAAACAGAAATAGATATCCTCCATATCAACGCGGATTTCACTGATATGGCAGGACGTGCAAGCGATCACGATCCAGTTCTTGTGCAAATTGACGTTGCAGGTAAGGATGTTATTATTCCAATCGTTGCAGAAAAAATATACAACATTAAAAATCTTAAAACGAAAAAATTAACAATTGGTAAGCCGAGCGTTTCTGTTACACTCGACGACAAGTCAGTTATTATCGATGGTATTGTGTTCACAGGTGCTTATGCAGAATTCCATGGTGTAGGATTTGCAAGCACAGCAGTAACACTTAAGCCGGTTGAGTCTGGAGCGATTATTGATTTCAAGGGTACTCATGTAAAAGAAGTCATCATTGATGGAGCGAACGTAAAAGAAGTTAGAGACGCTGAAAACATTCAAGACATTAAATTTATCAACGGTGCAAGTCAGGAAAACATTATATTCACAAATGCGAAAGGGGAACCCATAGAGGTTCCTTTTTTGCCTGCTGGAAACAATGTGCCGGTTGTCAAGAATGCTATTCCGAACCAAACAGTTAAAAGTGGAGAATCAATTACTCTTGTATTGACTGACTACTACTCTGACCCTGAGAATGATGAGCTGGTATTTGTATCTACTCTGGGTACAATTGAAGGAGATTCATTAAATCTAACACTCTCTGAAGGCGGCCATATCATAGGAGTGACAGCTTCAGACGGGACCAATTCTGTTACAACTAGTTTTTTGGTAACGGTAACTGCTGATATTGGATCGCTAACAGATATTGATCACCCTGAATGGGTGGAATTTATATGGAATCAGGTTGGTCCAGCTGATATGCAAATTGCATCTTGATGCTATATTAGTGGTTTGGAACATTAATTGGTGGAATTCCTGCAATTGCATAAAGTGAAAAAGAGAACTTAGAAATTTGTTCTTGGGCTGAATTTTTCCTTTTATATATAATCCAGTGACTTGTTATAATCACTCCTTACGTAGGTAGTTAAACAAGCAAAAGGAGATTAGACATCTACGTATTTGTCTAATCTCCTTTTGCACGATCCCCTATATCTATGAATTGATTTCCTTTATGTCGTGCACTTTTTTGCGGGGAGATAGAAAAATATTGGACTACTTCTCAGTGAAATAATTTCACCATAACTGTAAATATAAATACCAAAAAGCCCTTCAATTGATTTCATGATTGAGGGGCCATATTATTTGGCATCGATCTTTGTAGATGGGATAGTGACCGAGTAACGAAAGTGGTTAGGAAATTAATAAAGGGGCTGTTATGAAACCGAGTAAACGATTCCCCCGTATTTCTTGAAATTCACTCTACTTTCAACGCAAGAAGTGCATCATGAATTGCCACAAGCTTCTTTTCGAGCTGGTGCAAAAGAAAGAATGATACAAATATCGGAAAACCGATTTCATATATAAAACTCAACCATTGTTCCATCTCGTCAGTTCCTTTCTTTGAGTAAATAAAATACGGAAGTTCTTGTGGATACTTTAAGTGGGGGAATTACTCCTTTCATATTTACCTATAATTGGATACAATTAGAATAGGATAAGGATACAGGGGGAAATGGAAATAAAGAAGTCAAAAAGATGGACAACTACTCGAAATACTAGAAAAACCATTACATAGGGTAAGGAAGGAAGTTATTTATAATGAAAAAACATCTATTTAAAGCTACATTATCAGCGGCTATAACACTCGTTTTACTTATTTCACTCCTACCGTTACAGGTTAAAGGAGCAAGCGTGACTCCCCCTAAAAACGAGATGCGTGCAGCTTGGATTGCAACCGTTCAAAATGTGGATATGAAACCTGGCATGAATGCAGCTCAATATACTGCTTGGGTACAGAAAACATTGGATCACTTGAAAGCTAATAAATTCAATGCAGTTATTTATCAAGTAAAACCAACAAATGATGCGTTATATCCTTCAAAATTGGCGCCGTGGTCATCCTATATAACAGGGGGTAAACAAGGGAAAAGCCCTGGTTACGATCCTTTATTAATAATGATTAATGAAGCGCACAAGCGTGGTATGGAGCTACATGCATGGGTCAACCCTTACCGAGTTACAATGCCTGGCCAAACATTGGCAAGTCTTGCGCCTAGTAATGTAGCCCGCACAAATCCTGGATGGGTAGTTAAATATGGTAAGCAATATTATTTGAATCCTGGACTTCCTGAAGTACAAAATTATTTAATAGCTACAGTCAAAGAATTAGTAGCTAAATATGATATTGATGCTGTTCATATGGATGATTATTTTTATCCTTATAAAATTAAAAATGAAACATTTCCCGATCAAGCTGCATTTAAGAAATATGGATCTTCTTTCAAAAAAATAGCCGATTGGCGTCGAGATAATGTCAACCAACTTGTCAAAAAGGTTTATTCATCAATTAAAACAACTAAACCGCATGTGCAATTTGGGATTTCTCCATTTGGAGTGTGGCGCAATCAATCAATGGATCCTACTGGCAGCAGTACGCGAGCTGGTGTAACAAATTATGATGACTTATATGCAGACACAAGACAATGGATTAAAGACGGCAGCATTGATTATATTACGCCACAAATCTACTGGTCTAAAACGCTGTCAGTAGCTAAGTATTCAACTCTATTGGATTGGTGGAGTAATGAAGTAGACACCTATGCTGACAAACATCCTGTTAATCTATATATTGGTCTAGCTGATTATAAAGTTGGCGTTGACGCCGATAAAGCATGGAAAAATAAAATGGAGTTACCCAACCAAGTAATTGCTAACAGGACAAACCAAATAGCTACGGGGCAAATGCACTTTTCTTTAAAGAGCATCCAAAAAAATCAGCTTGGTTATGCAACAATCCTGAAGCAACAACTTTATAATTATACTGCTTTAACTCCAGCAACTTCTTGGAGCAACGCGGCCATTCCTGCAGAACCAACATGGGTACAAGCTAACAAGGATATAGCTGGAATGAAGTTAGTCATCCAGGATCAAACGACTACACAACCAAGAAAATATGTGATCTACCGTTTTGAAGGAAATCAAGTAGGGTCCTATGAAAATCCTCATAGCATAGTAGACGTTGTCTATAATACAAAAGGAAATACCGTATTTTTAGATAAGACAGCAAACCGCAACAAACAATACACATATGGAATTACTTCCGTATCCGCCACTGGCGTTGAGAGTGAGAATGCATATGTTGTGACGTCTGAAGAGGTTAGGCGCTAGGGAAATAATACTAATTTGACAGCTACGAATTCGTTAGTGGATTGCTTGAGTATGGATATTTACGGGTTACAGTTCGTACGCTCGTTATGTTTAAAGTACTTAACCCAAAATTGATTGAAGACGCCTTCTACTTGATCACCGTAAATGATCAGGTGGAAGGCGTCTTTTTTTGTCATGGTTTTATGGGTATTAGTAGTCTCGGGCAATTAAAATCTAGGGTCTTCGGGGAATCGCCTGGAAGTGTCCAACGAACTCAAGAAAGTTTCCAACCATTCTCGAGAACTGTCCAACGAACAGTGGAGTGTCCAACGAAGTCCTCGAAGTGTCCAACGAAGCTAGAAAAGCCTACAACCAATCGCTGAAAGTGTCCAACCATTCACGAGAACTGTCCAACGAACAATGGAGTGTCCAACGAAACCCTCGAAGTGTCCAACGAAGCTAGAAAAGCCTACAACCAACCGCTGAAAGCGTCCAACCATTCATGAGAACTGTCCAACGAACAGTGGAGTGTCCAACGAAACCCTCGAAGTGTCCAACGAAGCTAGAAAAGCCTACAACCAACCGCTGAAAGTGTCCAACCATTCACGAGAACTGTCCAACCAACGAAAAACCTCCAACAAACAGAAATCCAATTATCTACTAACCACATAAATCCCTTCATATCAAGGTGTTTTCCAATTCTTTGAAATCAGGGAAATAAACCTAAAGTAATGGTTACGGGGTAATCAACAAGGTATCTTACTGTATAAGTAATAGCTTACTAGAATGGAATTTACTAATAGCAGACAATTGTTACTCGTTTAAATGGAATGGCATATTTTGTGTGGGTTAAATGATCTAAGCTTATATCATTGTATATTGTCTTTATTTGACAGTTGGTTATCCTAGTGGTATGTATTAGTCTTATGGAAAATTCATGTAAATCATTGATAGCGCTTTTTATATAGAAGAGGGACAACAATCTACTATAGACATTTGAGGTGTATTCATTGAATATTGGCTATAAAAACATACTGGCACTAACATTGAGCTCCTCATTACTAGTAGGAGGATGTACAGGTATGGATAATTTAACCAACAATGAAAAAATTGAGGTTAAGAAACCGTCGACTGAAAACAAGAGAAATGCGTACGAAATAGAGAACTTCGTACGTGTGCAGGACTACACCGGTGAAGGTTATAAATTGCGCGACAGCAGACCAGAAACAGGAAAACTGGCTGAAGAACACCGGGGAGAAATCGAAGAAGCGGTCCAAAAGTATTTCTTAAGCACCTATAAAACAGAAGTGATTGTCCATAACATCATCGGGGCAGTCGATGGTGCAACCATATTTGTGGAGTCGGTAGGTGAACCCCATTTTTATACGTATGCAATTATACCAATCGATGTGGATAGTGAAACCGTGGAAACTGATGAAGTCTGGTCCGAAGAAGGGCAAGTTGAAAATGCGATTCAAGGCGCATTATATGCAATGATTTATGAACAAGAATTTGCAACGCTAGATGAATACTTGGATAGTATACTTCAAAAATACCCTGTTGTCGGAATACCAATAGAGGCAATAGAAAAAGTCGGAGGGTCTGGATTCTCAAGTTCAGTGTACAGAACAAGCAAGCTCGGTAACGAATTTCAAGGGATATATGATATGTATTTAGAAAACCCGGAAATTAGTAAAGAAGAAATAAAAAAGAATTTGAGTAAAGCTGATTTCAAGCCCGATCAAATGTTGATTCTCATAGAATTATTTATGAAAGAATCTGACACGGAACCCGATCAGGCGGTCTTTGATAAAATCGTTTCAGATATTAATGAGCTGGAAGGTATACCTAGAGGTGCATATACAATTATTTTGAATGATAACTTGATTGATAAAAGAAGAGGTATAGGAACAAAGGATAATACGCTGGAAAGTATGAATCCAAATGAAATTTTGAAAGAATGAGGAGGTAGAGAAAATCCCTCAAGTCTCATATTCGGTGGATGAAGAACCCTCCCTCTGATTGAAGATTAACTTTATATAGCGATAAAGATTTAGTCGAATTGACTGGTTAATCTAAGCTGAGTACTCCCTTGTATTTTGGATTTTTTAGTTCTGGCAAGATTAAATTCCATGATGAAAACCTCATACAAACCTACTAAAAAACGAAGGGTTCCATTGGAAGGAGACTACGAATTGAAACGATTACAAATGACAATCTTGATAGTTTTTTCGGTTTTGATAGTGGGCTGCACAGGCATGGAGAAATCGAGCGATAATGAGGAAACAACAACGGTGCTTCCAGATACAATTGCAGCACAAGATGAATACACACGCTCTTTCCTCGTTTCAACTGACGAAGTTGCGGAAGGGCATTATGCTTTTAAGCCATGGACAGAGGCATATACGATGTGGATATCTGTGGATGCTAAACTATCCCAAGGGTTTTATGAAAAGCGAGAAAAACACTGGGAACGATTTTCATATGCATGGCTAGATAACGAAGAAAATCTTTCCTACGGCTTGTTTGCTCAGTTTGAAGACCGACCAGATTCTGAAGAGATAGGATTAGAACACTTGTCTGACTTCTCTAAGTTTGAGGGGGAATATAGTAAAAGCGAAGATGAAAAAAATATCTATTATTATGGTGAAAGAATTTATGAGGCTGGACTAGAAAGAGAAGTGAAAATTCCGGTCTATTCACATATAGGCTTTATCAAACATAAAAACAGTGATAAAGCATTGGGGATAGTATTTGATCATCATTGTAGTGATTGGACTACAAATTGTAATGCAGATACAAAAAGCATTAAAGATCATTTTTGGGGATTGGTCAAATCAGTAAAATTTGAGGATTAAGGTAAATCATGAATTAACTAGCATGAGTAATCTAAACGGTATACTCAGGAGTTATTAGATTTATTTTGCAAATTTGCATTTCAGGAATATTGTATTCCCATCATGAAAAATACATACAAACCAACTTAGAAACGAAGTGTTCCATTGGAAGGAGACTACGAGTTGAAACGATTACAAATGACAGTCTTGATAGTTTTTACGATTTTGATAGTGGGCTGCACAGGCATGGAGAAACCGGGCGATAATGAGGAAGCAATGACGGAACTTCCAAATACAATTGCAGCACAAGATGAATATACACGTTCTTTCCTCGTTTCAACAGATGAAGTTGCAGCAGGGCATTATGCATTTAAACCGTGGACAGAAGCATATTCGATGTGGATTCCGACGGATGCAACATTGGATTCTACATTTTATGAAAAAAAGGAAAAACATTTTGAACGATTCTTATATGCATGGGAAGAAGAGGAAGAAAACATTACCTACCTATTGTATGGCCTTTTTGAAGAACGACCTGATTCTGAAAAAATAGGTTTGGATCACCTATCCTTCTACGCAAAATATGAAGGAAACTACGAACGTTTCGAAGAAGGCGATAATATTTATTACTATGCAAATGATATTTTTGAAGTTGGAGAAAACAGTATATCTGTATACGCTCATATAGGTTTTATTAAACATAAAGAAAGTGATAAATCGGTTGGAATAATATGTGAACGGAATTGCAGCGATTGGACAACGAATTGTAACGCAGATACAAAACGTATAGAAGATCATTTTTGGAAACTAGTTAAGTCAGTAATTTTTGTGGAGTAAAATAGGTAATAAATTAACTTTTCAAGTATTAGTCGAGGGGGGACAAGATGAATAAATCGAATGACGAACATCTAGATATACTCAATTCCGCTATGCCCCAAGAATAAAAAACCTCAGTCAATTTCCAAATCAAATACATCCCTTCATTTCAAGCATCTTTATATCGAGATATTATTTTAATTTTCAAAAACTTAAAATGAATCTAAAGTAATAGATTAGGAGTAGAAATCTTGATTATCTATTAAATAATAACTACTTAACTAGATTGATATCAACCAATTATTACTCCGGAAAATAGATTTTAAATAGTTAAGTGGGCTTAAAGGGCTGAGTCTAATTTGCTGAAAATTGGTGTTCTTTGACAGCGGCTTATCCAAGTGTTATTTATTAATATAATGGAAACCTATGGGAATTAATTGAAATGAATTTTTAGCAAATAAAAGAGTCAGTAAAAATCAATCGAGTAACATATTCGTCGGCTAGCGATAAAGACTTAGTAAAATTGGCTGGATAATCTAAGCGGCGTACTCCGAAGTTATAAGATTTCTTATACTAAGCCGTATTCTATCAAGATTGAATTCCATCATGAAAAACACATGCCACCAACTAAGAGGCGAATGGTTCTATTGGAAGGAGACTACAAGTTGAAACGATTACAAATGACAATCTTGATAGTTTTTTCGATATTGATAGGGGGCTGCACAGGCATGGAGAAATCGGGCGATAATGAGGAAACAAAAACGGTACTTCCAGATACAATTGCAGCTCAAGATGAATATACACGTTCTTTCCTCATTTCAACTGACGAAGTTGCGGATGGGCATTATGCCTTTAAGCCATGGACAGAGGCATATACGATGTGGATTCCGACAGATGCAACATTGGATTCTGTCTTCTATGAGAAAAGAGAAAAGCACTGGGAACGATTTTTATATGCGTGGCTAGATAACGAAGAAAATTTATCCTATGGCGTTTACGGTCAATTTGAGGACCGACCTGATTCTGAAGAGATGGGCTTAGAACATTTGTCTGACTTCTCTAAATTTGAGGGTGAATATAGTAAAAGTGAAGATGAGAATAATATTTATTACTTTGGCAAAAGAACTTCTGAGGTTGGAGAAGAAGGAGAAGAAAAAATCCCTGTCTATTCACATATAGGCTTCATAAAAGATAAAAACAGTGATAAAGCATTGGGGATATTATTCAATCACCATTGCAGTGATTGGACCACAAATTGTAATGCAGATACAAAAAGTATTGAAGAACATTTTTGGGAACTGGTCAAATCAGTAAAATTTGAGGATAAAAGCTGATCGTGTATTCACTATCCAAGTCTTGCTAGAGGGGAGGACCAGATGAATAAATTAAATGACGAACAACTAGACGTACTCGACTCCGCTATTCTTAAAGCGCGAATTGCAAAATTAGAATATGGAACTATAGATGATGGGAAATTCACTTCAATTTCAATTGAGGATATACGACGCATTTATATTGAAGAAACAGGTGCAGAACCACCAAGCGCGATTACTTTATATAAATCCAATGATTTCAAAAGAGAGGGAAGAGATAGCGGTTTCGATGGGACGGTCATTCATTTCTACGATTCAGAGAAGGGCATAAATCAAAGTTATATGATACCTCGTGGCTCTGAGCACGCAGAGAGTGGTGGAGAGGGAGACAGGCAACCGCTCGACTGGATATACAATGGGTTAGGTATTTTCACTGGGGAAGTAAATGATCAATTACAAGATGCGAAGGATTTCGAGAAATGGGCAAGTGAAGAAATAAATAAAGTAATTAAAACGGGAAATACGAGTGGAAACGATATGAGAATTCCTGAACTTAGAAAAATTGGCATTGGGCATTCACTAGGTGGTAACCACATTCAAATGCTGCATTTATTGGGGGCAGATTTTGACGGAGTCTATGCATTAAATGATGCAGCGCCGACCGTCTATCAACTTGCTGCAAATGACGCGGACTTTTTTAATGGAATTCGAAAAAAGTTCGGACAACAAATCCAGAAGGTTTCTGAACTTTACAAACTCGAGCCAAATCAACTCCGTACTTTCGCATTAAACTACTACAAATCAAAGGGCAAACACATCGAACATATTACGTCTGAAGAAGATGCGCTCTATCCCTTACATCTTACCAGAGGATTTATACGTTTTGGAAATGAACAAGTAGTCGATACGGACCCTAACATAACAGGACTTCACGATGTAATCAGTAGAATTCCGGATAAGCAGTTGCAATCATTGCAAAAGTACGTAGCGACAGCGGCACCTTACTATGAGGAGGCGGGTATGGATGGGTTATTCTACTTTGCAACGGGCATCGATAATAACTTCCTTCAAAATGTTAATGTCTTGCTGACTGGAGATCCCGAAAGTGAAGGGGCTTTAAGCCTGAAAAACATTGCGAAATTTACAATCTCCAATCCATTCAAGGCGGCAAAGAATCGGCATGCGGCTTTCAAGGGAATTGTTAACCAAATTCCTGTTATTCAAGAACGGCTGCTAACGTTGATCAAGCAGCTTCCGACGCTTATAGTGATTGCCGATGCAATGTCGGGGGAAGAGGGACAACGGATTTCCGATTATTTGAGAAGCATACAGGAGCGTGCGGAGAAGGTGGCGAATGTGTTGCTTGCAATTTCGACATTTGATATCACGACAATAAAAGGGTTCAATGATAGCTTCAAGGGAATTAAGTATGCGATTCAACAATTGGATGGTATCGTATCTGACTTTCATCTTTTATGGGAATCAGGGAAGGACCTTCTAGCAGATGTATTAGGATCATTCGATGCGCATGCATTAGAGGCTCTTATCAACGGGCTTTCCCAACCGAATCGGCGCTATGTAGGGAATGACCTCATTTATTCCGCAGGAGGGAGAGCTTCCATTATCGAGGTGAATGTATCTTCTGCGACCCGGTTGTATTGGATGGGATTGGATAACTACGAAGAAAAGAGCCATGTCATCCAGCGTATACAACGTGCTTATATCGAGAAGTTTGAACAACCTTACGAGTCCAGACGAAAAGACTTACTAACTCAAATAGGCTATATGGAAACGAATCCTCATTCATACAGTTATTTGCTTGGCGGTGGTGATCGCGAGATGATCGGTATTTCTGTTCAAGAACACATTCCGCCCATGCCGTCGCAAATTACAAATGTGATGGATGGAATTCAAAGTTTCTACGCAGCCGATATAGAAAAAGGGAAGCTGTTATTCAGTCAAATGAAGGATGCAATTATTCAACTTTTTTCTGAAGATCAGCAACTTACGGTGATGTTTGAGCTTCGCTAATGGAGGGGGAGTTGAAATTGGGACAAATCAATATGGATTATTGTTTTTTACCAAACGAAGACATGCAGCCCAGTGGTGTATATGTGAATGGTCTGCTGGGCGAAATGGAAGAATTGGCGCTTCGATTGAATCGGTTGGTTGATGCGGAATTACAGCATGCAAAAGGCACGATTGTTGAAAAAATAATAGCTGAAGTCAATGAACGCGCGATTGAACAAGTAAATGTCTGCAACTTCCAAAAATACTATGTGACGGGCGCGACCCGGGAATATAACACGATTTACAATGACCTTGCGACTCAACCAATCACAATCACTTATCGGATTAGGGAAACAGTAGAGACTACATCGATGATTCTTGCACCATAATCGCTCATCGAAACGGAAAGGAGGTGATGCCGCAAAAAAACGGGAGTCTAAATTCAGAAGTTTCTGTATTGCGATGAGAAATTGTTGTTATCCATACAGTTATTTTATACATGCACTAAAATTCAAGGAAAAGGGAGATGTTTGGAATGTCAGGAATTATTCGCGTAACACCAGCAGAACTGGATGCAATGGCATCACGCTACAATCATGAATCAGGGGAGGTTGCTTCACAAATCGGCCGTTTGGACGGAATGATTGGTGAATTGCAATCCATGTGGGAAGGGGCTTCTAGTGCAGCGTTTGCGGAGCAATATGAGCGCCTTAAGCCAAGTTTTAACGAAATGCGTGAATTATTAAGTGAAGTCGGCGTACAGTTAAGCCGTGCAGGACAAGCATTACAAGACGCGGATCAGCAAATCGCTGGTCAAATTCGCGGCTAATTGTTCAGATTCAGAAGTTGAAAATAGTGGAGCGTCATTCCCTAAAAGGAAGGCGCTTTTCCTTCATTGAGGTGGAAATTATGTATATCGAAATTACTGTAGATCTTTCAAATTACGAGGGCGATATAATCGATCTTAGATTGTCCGATTACTATACTATGAAAAAAATGATAGACATTGCTTGGCAGGCAAATTCTATTTCAATAAATCCGCGTGAAGGTCACTGGATACGGGTAGTTAATAAAGACAAGCTATTTCCAGGGCATTTGACACTGGCACATTGTGGGATTAGGACAGGTGACCGTATTGAAATCATTTGAAGGAGAAAAAAAGATGCCGACTCATGTACATACATATTTAAAAGATTTGATAGGTGTAGAGATCAATGAAGAAGAGAACAAAAGAACATTCATCTTTCAAAAAGAACGTTTCGGATTTAAAAGAAGTACTGAGATTGTCTTTTTAAAAGAAGTCAATCCTGAAATCAGAAAAGAAATTGTCATAACAGATGACGAGTTAATCATACAAGCAGACATTCCAAGTTCGTTGAAACAGTTTGATGAAATTCAAACGGAAGATGCTAAGTCAAGATGGATGTTTGCGCATCAGCTTGTAGAAAAGGTTGATGCTCATCCGTATCCCCGTCTAAATCTTATCGTTTGTCCCGAAAATATAGTGTATAGCAAAGGCATGGCCCCTGTTTTCATCTATTACGGGGTGATGGAGAGTTTGCCGCCATTTAGGAATGATGCAGAGCGCGTCTGGCTGGAAACAAGGGCGGCAGTAGCTGCGGCAGTAGATGGCTCATTCACATATGAAGAATATTTAAAGTATAACGAGGTCCTGGAGCTTAATGAGACAAGTGCGAAAGTGATGTCCATTCAGGATAGCCGAGCGTTACTCGACTATATTGAGCAACAACTTGAAAGTTTGGATATCAAAGAACAAAGCTTTGTGAAATTACCGCGTAAAAAGTGGAAAATGACTAAATGGTTATCTATCGGTCTTAGCGTGCTACTTATTCCAGCACTACTATTTGCATTTATTTATTTCATACACGAAAAGCCGAAAAACGAAGCGTACATTGATAGCCATGAATACTTTTTGCAGCGAAATTATAGTCAGGTTGTCACCGTACTAAGCCCGTACAGCATAAAGTCGATGCCTTATGTGATGCTGTATGAACTGGCTCATTCGTTCGTGACAAACGAAAAATTGGATGAAGAACAAAAAAGAAATGTGCTGTCGAATATCACATTGCAAACAGATTCGGACTACTTGAAGTATTGGATTTATCTTGGCCGGGGGGAAGCCGCGAATGCGGTTGATTTGGCTAGGTCAATGGAAGATGGTGAACTCATCACTTTTGGATTACTTAAAAGACGTGAAGAACTCCAAGCTGATCTTACGCTTACAGGCGAAGAGAAACAATATCTGTTAGAAGAAGTAGATAGAGAAGTGGAAGAGTATGAAAAATTGATGGAGCAGAATGAGGAAGACGAGGCAGAAAAAGCCGAAGCCGAAGCAGAAATAGAGAAGCAAGAAAAGGCAGCTAAAGTAGTAGAGCAAGAAAAGCTAGACAAAGTTGAGAAGCAAAAAAAGGCAGCCGAAGCAGAGAAACAAGATAAAGCAGACAAAGTAGAAAAGCAAGAGAAGGTAGATAAAGTTGAAACAGTAGATAAGGAATGAAATTCGTAAGCGAAAACTAGGAACTAAAAAAAGAAGGTGTACATGATGAAACAACTATGGGTGTTTTACGGGGAACATTATCAACGTATCGATGTGGATGAAAATTCTTTTACTTCGCTAACTATCGGGCCAGCTATCGAAAATGATATCACAATCCTGTCGTACCCATTTACATCGGGCCATTTCACAGTAGCGAAGGAAAAGGATGGTTTTACGGTTCATGATGGAGTCGATCACGTCGGTCGAATATCGGACAAAGGGAGTTTGTCGATTGAACAAAAAGAACTAATTCTTCATTTATATGTCTTAACTGCTCCCGCTTCTACAAAAACGTACTATCTCGACTATGAAAATGAAGTTTCGTTTGATAGTCGACTTGAAACGGCAACATTCAATCGGGAAGAAGTTACTTTTTCAAATGTAGAATCCGGTCATTTTTCATTGAATAAGACATTGGCTGGCTGGATTATTAAGAAAAATTACAGTTGCCCGCTCTATGTGAATGGCAAACGAGTTGACATGAATGAGCCCCTTCAAATCGGAGATGTAGTTCAGTGGGCGTTCATGGAAATGAAATTAATCGAACAAGACATTTTAGAAGTCGTTACTGCTGCCCAGTACGAAACCCGACTGTCAGAAATTGACGTACCACAGTCTGAACTCGTTACGATGTATCCCGATTACAGACGGACACCCAGAATGATCTACGACTTGCCTGAAGACAAAGTGTCACTATCCTTTCCAACGCAGGAAAGTGATGATTCAGGGCGCGGTCTTTTGCTTATTATTGCACCGCCGCTAGTTATGCTCATCGTCATGGGGCTTGTTGCCATTTTGATACCCCGTGGGATTTTCATCATCATTTCCATTTCGATGTTCCTCATGACCTTGGTCACTTCAACTGTGCAATTTTTTAAAGATCGAAAAAGACGTAAGGTAAATGAAGCGAAAAGACGCCGTGTCTACACAATCTACTTGCAAAATATGCGTCAAGAACTATATGAATTATCCAAAAAGCAAAAAGAAGTATTGGACTATCATTTTCCACCGTTTGAACAGATGAAGCAATTGACGAATCAGTTGTCGGGTAGAATTTGGGAAAAGACATTGGAAAGTCATGATTTTATGGAATTTAGACTTGGTACCGGCAATGTGCCCGCTAGTTATGACATTAAGTTGTCATCGGGGGATTTGGCGAATAGAGAAGTCGATGATTTGTTGGAACAAGCACAGCGTATGGAAACGGTCTATAAGGAAATTCCAGGTGCCCCAATCACTGCCCGTATATCGCAAGGAATTTTAGGACTTATCGGAAAAGCATCGATTATCAAGCGTGAATTACGCCAGATCGTTGGGCAGCTCGCATTTTCTCATAGTTACCATGATACACGTTTCATCTACATCTTTAACAACAAGGACTACGCAGACATTGAATGGATGAAATGGTTGCCACATTTCACACTTCCAAATATGCATGCAAAAGGATTGATTCATAATGAAGAGACGCGCGATCAGTTGCTGTCGTCACTCTATGAAATAATTCGCGAACGCGATATGGATGACATGAAAGGGAAAGTGAGATTCACACCACATCTCGTATTCATCGTTTCCAATTACTCGTTAATTGCGGAGCATGTCATTCTAGAGTACTTGGAAGGGAAAAGTAATGAGGATCTCGGCATTTCTGTCATATTTGCTGAGTCGGCACAAGAGCGTATGACTGAAAATGTTCATACGCTTGTCCGTTACGTAAATGACTGGGAAGGCGATATCCTCATCAATGCTGGAAAAGCAGTTAATACGCCATTTCAACTGGATGCCTATGATGAGAAAACGAATGAACGCTTTGCCCGAATGCTGAAGTCGCTCAATCATCAGATTGGTATGAAGAATTCGATACCGAGTTCGGTCAGTTTCCTTGAAATGTTCGGGGTGAAGGATGTTAAAGATGTTCCGATTGGAAGCAATTGGCTGACGAACGAATCTTCGAAGTCACTTGCCGTTCCAATCGGTTTAAAAGGAAAAGAGGAACTTGTTCATTTGAATCTACACGAAAAAGCGCATGGTCCTCATGGTTTGCTGGCAGGGACGACGGGTTCAGGGAAAAGTGAATTTCTTCAAACGTATATTCTATCGCTTGCCGTCAATTTCCATCCCCATGAAGTCGCTTTTCTATTGATTGACTATAAGGGTGGAGGAATGGCGCAACCGTTTAGAAATATTCCTCATCTATTAGGCACCATCACAAACATTGAAGGCAGTAAAAACTTCAGTATGCGTGCACTTACTTCTATTAATAGTGAACTGAAAAGGCGGCAGCGTTTATTCGACCAATACGTCGTCACACATATCGATGATTACACGACGCTCTATAAGGAAGGAAATGCAGCTGAACCCTTGCCGCATCTGTTCCTGATTTCAGATGAATTCGCAGAGTTGAAAAGTGAAGAACCTGAATTCATTCGCGAGCTAGTTAGTACCGCCAGAATTGGCCGAAGCCTGGGGGTCCATCTTATTTTGGCAACACAAAAACCGGGCGGTATCATCGACGAACAGATTTGGAGTAATGCCCGTTTCCGTGTCGCATTGAAAGTACAGGATGCATCGGATAGTAAAGAGATTTTGAAAAATGGCGATGCTGCCACAATTACTGTAACCGGTCGAGGCTATTTACAAGTGGGGAACAATGAAGTCTATGAATTGTTTCAATCTGCTTGGAGCGGCGCGCCGTATATGGAGGAAACATTGGAGGGCGAAGATGACATTGCGATTGTCACGGACCTTGGTCTGCATTCTCTTTCCGGTATCGAAACAAATATCAGCAAAAAAAGAAGCGGTCTAACGGAAATGGAAGCCGTAACAGCAAAAATTGCACAAACACAAGCGGATATGTCCATCCGGAAGTTAGCGAGTCCGTGGTTACCGCCGCTGGCAATGCGAATCGAAACGATGGAAGATCGTTCTGCAATACAAGTTGGCTTTCCGCTCGGGATGATTGATGAGCCAGAAAAACAAAGTCAAACACCAATTGGTTATGATTGGACGAAGGATGGCAATCTGGGTGTTTTCGGATCATCAGGGTATGGAAAGTCGTATACACTGCTGACGACAGTTCTTGGAATAGCTGATCATCTACCGCCGAGCGAAGCGAACTTTTATATTTTGGACTTCGGCAATGGATCGCTACTACCACTCCGGCAACTACCGCATACAGCTGACTATTTCACGCTGGATGAAGAGTTGAAGCGGGAAAAACTCGTTAAGTTGATGAAAGATGAGATTACGAAAAGGAAATTGGCATTCCAACAAGCGGAAGTCAGCAATATTAATATGTACAACGAATTGTCTGCGCATCGTTTGCCGCTAATCTACATGGTTGTCGATAATTACGATATCATCCGTGAAGAGATGGAAGAGCTCGAAATGCAACTGATTCAATTCGGGCGTGACGGACAGTCGCTTGGTATTTATCTGTTTATCGCTGCGACGCGCGTGCAGTCAGTTAGACAATCACTCATGAATAATTTGAAAACGAAAGTTGTTCATTATTTAATGGATGCGACAGAATCATTTACAGTCATTGGACGTGTCCCATTTGAGTTGGAGCCGTTCCCTGGCAGGGCCATTATCAAAAAAGAGGATCCACATTTCGCGCAAGTTTTCCTTCCGGCGCCGGGGACAAATGATTTCGAAGTCCTGGAAGCGATTAAAATGATTGCCCGAGAACTGAAGGAGAAATACCGTGGGCAGGAACTTCCTCAACCGATTCCGATGTTGCCGTTCGAATTGACGTCAACCATTTTCCCTTCTTATGTATCAGGGGAACAGGAAAATGGACTTGTTGCAATCGGATTGGATGAAGAAACAGTACGGCCGATAAAGATCGACTTCAGGAAAAATCGCCATTGTCTGCTAGTTGGACAAGTACAGCGAGGAAAAACAAATACATTGAAGTGGATCCTTCATACGCTGATGGAGCAAGACGTTGGCTTCATCGCGATATTTGACTCATTTGACCGGGGCTTATCCATGTTTTCTGGAGACTCGAAAGTCGACTACTTGGAAACGAAAGAACGTCTCATGGAGTGGCTAACGCAAGCTGAACAATTCTACATTCAGGCCGAAAATGCGTATCTGGAAACCGTCCAGTCAGGAAATAGGGCAGCTGAACTTGTCCCTTCTTATTTCATCATCGATGGCTATACACGGTTTTTACAAGTAGCAGATATTGGCATACAAGATCGCTTATCGAAGCTGATGAAAAAGTATTCCCACTTAGGGTTCAATGTCATTATCTCTGGAAATAATGCGGAAATCACGAAAGGCTACGACGCATTCACGAATGAATTGAAGCTGGTTCGCCAAGCGCTTATCTTCATGAAAAAATCGGAGCAGACATTATATACCGTTGCGTACGAACGCAAAGAAATGGATCTTCCGTTAGGATTTGCACATTATATTTTGAATGGCAATGCTAGTAAAATACAAATTCCGTTAAGTGAGATTGAGAGGAAGATTCTGCAATGAAAAAGAATAAGAGTTTACTGAAAATTGGTGCGGGAATTGTACTGATACTAGCTGTTCCCATTTTGTTTTTTCAACTACTAGGTGTGAATCTGTTTAACGCGGATAGTTCCAATAAACGAATTATAGCGATTGTCAATGAAGACCAAGGTATGTCCAAGGATGATGAAACCGTCGATATGGGAGAAGAGGTTGTTTCCATTCTAGCCGAAGATTCAAAGTATGAATGGAAAGTCATGAGCCGTGGTACCGCTGTTAACGGGTTAAAATCGAATCAGCATGAAGCGATTGTGTATATTCCTTCAGACTTCTCGGAAAGCATCATGTCATATGATCAGCAGAATCCTGAGCAAGCGGAATTCTCCTATGAAGTACAACGCCAAAAAGCGGGTTCAGAAAAAGAAAAAGTACTCCATGAAATTGAAACGGCCACAAACCGTGTAAACGAAAAGGTTTCGACACTCTATTGGAGTTATGTTGCACAAGAAATGGATCATATTAAAAAAGAGTTCACAACTATTCTGGGCAAGGAAACAGAATTCCTTACTGCGATGTCCGACTATTATAAACCAGGGTCCGAGAAGCTAGCGGAAGAGATGAAGAGCCAGAAAAAACAAATGGAAGGACTGCGCTCCGTAATCAGTGATGCAAATAATGGTCATAATGCCCGAATTGAAAATGCCGACTCATTCGGACAGCAAATGAACGGTTTCATCACATATGTACAGCAGTATAAAGAATTTCAACAACAGCAAAAAAATATTCTTCAACAAGTCCAAGATGACAGTCTAGCTAAGATTCATGCTGCTGCGGCAACTCAAGCGAGCCAGTTCAACGAATCGGTCCAGATGCTTGAAGAAAATAACGAAAAGTTAAACGGTGAAATTGTCAAAGTGAATGAAAAAATTGACGCGAATAAGGAGAAATTCAATGCACTGTCCGATTTGCGTAAAAACGAAGTCGATCGACAACTAGTGGACCTTCTTGTCGTCCAAGGAACTGCAATTGACCGCTATAATAACTCGATTTTAGGTAATTTAGAAAAAGGAATTGCGGCTGGAAAAGACGGATCGGCTGTAGGTGGCACAACTAATCCAACAGCTGATCAGCAACAAATGAACGCAATCAAAGAAGAAATGGACCGCAAAGCCGGTGCTAAGCTCGCAGCTGCATTGCCAGGGCTCGAAGAAGAGCAAAATAAAGTGACTGCGATTTTAGCAGCATTGACCGCGATGAAAGCGAGTGTTGCCGAAGCGACTCCCGATTCCACATTCATAAGTGAATTGGAACAGCTTGAAGGCGAGCTATCATCGATGAACACAGTCATGTCAGAAAAGGAAGCACTTTGGAGCGGTACAAAGAAAGAAGGAACGGATGATTATGTAAAAGCATCCACCGACTACAAGGATCTGGTTGGTGATTATGATGTATTGAACAAAGAATATGAATCGGTTCAACAAATTTTGAATTCAGCCCCTGCAGATACAGCGCAGATGATTTATCAAATCAAGCAAAAAGAAGCATCCCTTCTTAAGCACGATGGATTGTCGGGGGATCAACGGAATAGATTAGCAGACTTGTTTGCGAAGGGTGCTGCTAGCACGGAAACTAAAACATTGTTGAGCTATTATGCAACGCTCGAACAATTTGGATTTACCCTCGACGAACAGGGGCAAAGCACGCATAAAGATGGCGTTCTAAAAGATGAAATCTTAACCGCATTATTGAAAAACGTTGTCGAGATGAATGAAATTGAACTCGAAGGCTGGACTTCTGTAGGGGACGGTATCCCTGAAACTGAGCTCGGTATGAGTGAGTTGAGTACAACGTTTGCTGCAATCATGTCCGGTTACAAAGAAACAGTGCAAGAGCAGCATGCTGCGCTATTGAATGATTTGAGTATGATTGATGAGCAAGCAAACGTTTTACTTAGCCAGATTCAAAATACTGCAGGCGAACCTGTTGCGGCAACAAGTGAAGGCGAAGTTGCTGCTAGTCAAAGAAATGTGAGTGGTCAACTTGTTTCGCTCAGCGGCATGATGGATTCATTATCAGAGAGGCAAAAAGGTCTTGTCAATTACGCGAGTGATCTAACTGCAAAAGCGGATAATATGAAAGAAACGTCTACCGCATTCAGCGATAAGTGGGAAACGAATGTGGATGCAATGTCAGCATTTGATACGGATATTCAAGACTTTCTTGGTAACACCTATGTTGACGGGCAAGAGAATGGCTATGTGTTCAATCATTTTGTCAATCCACTCCAGGTAAAAGGAGAGGCCGCATTTGCGGATGAAGTGAGGAAAGTACCTCCTGTTATTCTACTACTCATTTTGCTTATTAGTAGCCTGTTAATTGGTTTCTTTAGTTATCAAATTAAAGAAGGTCCAATTGGCTTCCGCTTAGGATTGACTTGCATGCTGTCTTTACTCGTAGGTCTTATTATCAGTCTCTACAGCATAAACATGTATGTGCTGAATGACCAACGTGCAGTTGAATGGACAGTATTCACCATCCTTCTCCTATTGGCTAGTGCCGCGGTTATTCGGGCAGCACTTGAATTCGGGCAAACAGCAGGATGGATTGCGAGTGTCGTACTGATGTGTCTATACATTACGCCGCTTCTAATCCTTGCAGTACCTGAAATAAACATTCCAGATATTTTATCGACTGTTTATATGTCCATAAAATATGAACCTGAAACGAACTTCATATGGGGAGCGGTACTTACAGGAATCATTGCGATTGCGATGATCATGATTTCTTATTTGATCAATAAATACAAAACAAATGACACGTCTACGGCAGAACAAGCTCATGACAACTAAATCGACTTGGCTGCTACTTGTAATCCTGTTAATCGCTTGGACGGCGGGTCATAGTACCGTTCAAGCAGCTCCGGATGATGAACCCAATCTCGATTTGGAACCAGTTGTTTATGAAAAACTAAAGTTCAAGAAAAACACCGATTATTTGCATGACAGTAAAAAGGTTGAGATGAAAAACACAATCCCTGTTAAACAGTTTGATATTTACTTTGATGGTAGAAGGCAATTACCGAAGAGAAGCAATGGATCCTATCTTTTCCAAACTAAGGAACGTGGAGAGAAAAGTACTGTCGCAGCAAAAACAGCCGAACTCGGTCTCTTTACCAGTGCTGAAAAGAGTGGAAAGAAAACCAACGCTGTCAAGATCGTAGAAGAGAATACCGCTACTAATAAGCCGAGGACACTGATTTTATTGGCCATTATTGTGGCTGGGCTTGTTACCTTGTTTACGTTTTTCTTGCCAAAGCTAGTCAACACTTCTGAAGGGGATCAACGAAATTTACGGAGTGATAAAACAACAGGATAGGAGGAAAAGACTTGCTGGCTTATTACAATGAACTATTACGGAAAAAGCTGGAAGAAGTGAGGCGTCTCACCAAATGCCAATCAGACTTAGGGATAAAAAAATCGGAATTTCAATCGGATGAAAAAAAGTGTCTGGAACCAGAATTATCTACGAGTACATGGCACGGTACGCTGGCCACTGCTTTTCAAGATATTCGTGAAGCGGGAATCCATACACCTTTCCTGGAAATAACCGGAGCCCAGTTCACGAACGTGTTTACTGCAATTGCTGACAAGATTAATTCGCTTAACGCTGAAATCGTTTCTATCGAACAGACCATTGCGCGTCTTGAGGCGGAAGCTAAGGAAGAAGCAGAGGAGGCAAAAACTAGATGACTACCGAAGTGAAAATAGTGTATGCAGATGTTGAAAGTAAAATCAGTGACATGAGCAATGCAACCACATTGCTTAATCCGAAAGCGGAACCACCAATTACAGGGAATACACTGGATGTCGTGACGAAATTGACGGAGCTTTCGACTAAGCTAGAAACGTTACTAACGAGTTATCAAACGGTGCTTCTTGCTAATAGTGTAACGACTACCAATTCAGTCAAGTTTATGAGTGAATCGGATGAAAAAGTAGCATCTGTCATGCAGTGCACACTTGCAGGACCGAAGCAGGTGTCACAATGAAGGTACTGGACGTCAGCCCATTTGAAGAAGGTTTGCAGAACAATATTACTATGCTCAGCCGTTTGGAAGGTGAGATGAAAGCAATTGAAACTGCCGTTGGAGGACTCGTTGCGCTGGATGATTCCCTGAAGGGACAAGGCGGGAACGCTATCCGAGCATTTTATAACGATTGTCATATGCCGTTCTTACAGTTTTTCACGACCTTTAAATCTTCTTATGACAGCGTTCTAAGCCAAATGAAATCCGCTCTCGACACGCTGGAATCGGCTTCGAACGGTTACATCCAAGAAAGTTTTCTCGAAGCGGACGTTAAACAAGGACTGACAACAATTGACCAATTAACGCTCACTTTGACGGACGAAGCGAATGCTATCATGGATGAAGTCAGTGACATCGTCGCTCTTCCGCACTTGAATGACAGCGAAGTGCACGAAGGCGTGAAACGTGCACAAACGAAGCAGGAAAAAACGGTCACTGATCTCCATGAATTCGATGCAACGCAGACAGCCGCATTAACGCAGATTGAAGCGGATTTGCTGACAATGGAACTGTGGTTGCTTGAAATAGAAGGTATGATGAGCAATGGCCTGACCGATATAGATTTTCAACCTGAACAGTGGGCGGAGCAATCGGAAAACCAACCGCTCAAAACAGAACTGCAACACCGAGTTGACGTTATGAATGGCGTTGTCGAAGACGGTTCAGAGGATGTAACGGGAGAGGTATCAACAGCTTCTGCCAATGGCTATGTAATGATGTTGAAAGAAGCTGTCGGTTTGGCAAAAAAAGCGAACAGTACGATTACTGGAGGGCTTTCTAGTTTTGGCATGTATGTTGCAGGTAAAGACGGTGGTTTGAGTACTTCAAGACACTTAAATCTGCAAACAGGCAACTATTCATATCGCATCAATGCAACCCAAACCGCATTAGACCGTTTAAAGGTCAATCCCGATGCGAGAGCACTTAAAGAACTCATGGCAGGACTTCCTAAAGGGAATAAAAAATGGTCTCCGAAGCATTATGGCATTCAAGCTACCAATCAGGCGATGCTGAAGTTTGCGTCACAGAAACCGGGACAGAGCGGCTGGTCAGGTACTGGAGAGAGTGTACTGAAAAAGCATCCAACTTTGGCTTACTGGAATGACCAAGCAACCATTAAACAACAGGCAAAAACAATAGGAACAGCGACCATTAAAGGCGCAGGTAAGTCCTTTACGGATGTCGTTGATTTTAAAGGCATTGCGAATAGCGGCATTGTAAAAGGAGCTGCTAAATCACTCGCACCTTTAGGAGCAGGTCTTAGTTATTATAGTAACTATTCTACAGCGAAAGACGAAGGACTAGACGACGGTGCAGCTGCAGGTAGGGCAACAGTTGACACGGCAATCGATTTAGCGATCGGCGGCGCAGTACAAGTCGGATTCACTGCAGCCGGTACAGCGCTAATCCCAATACCGGGTGTAGGTACCGCAGTCGGTGTAGTGGCAGGAATAGCAGTGAACTCCTTATTGAATGTTAAATTTGGAGATGACGATAAATCAGCAATGGACCATATTAAAGGGTGGTTCCATTGAGCGAAGAAAGGGTGCATTTGATGTCCTCCAAACGAACAGTAGAAGATTTCGAAGTACTGAGAGGACCTCTTGAATCGGGTAGACAACGTCCCTCCGCTTTGGCGGGTATCCTTGTTCTATGCGTATTTTTACAGGCATTACTATTTTCACTGGAATACTTTGTTGCAGGAGATGTGACAGCTTATCCATACAAAGATGAAATATTGAAGGTTCATTTCTGGATAACGGCGGGACTTATTGTGCTGTCTCTTATTTATGCAATTCCAGCAGTGTATAAAAGAAGTGGCAAGGTCCAGTATTTACTGTCCATCTTAGTGGCCCAAAACCTATTTTCCGTTTCTCTTTTTATCTGTGCATTATTTTTCATCGGAAAGAAAGGGGAAGGCTCGTCGGTTGCACCAGAATCACTTCTGAATTTCACCTATATCACACTCCTGATAGGGTTACTGGTTTTTATCGCAACATTCGTTCGTTTCGCTATTTTACTGCGCAATGGACATTATCGCAAAGGGTCGAAAAAAGATGAGCTTAGAACACGGTTTGAAACAAAATCGTACATACCAGCCGCTGTTCTTGGCGGAATTGGATTGGTCTTTGTGATCCAGTACATTGCCAGGACCTCTGCAATCACAGATATCAATATCATGGTTGTCATTGCGATAGGCATTTTACTGTTCTACGTAATGCTATTCATCCTGCCCGAGCAGCTCGTCATCTTGTATTGCAAGTTCCGTTTTAAAAGCTTTAATTTTAATGAACAAGGAAACTTATATAACGAAAAGTGATGTTAGAAAGGGTGTTTGTAAATGGGGATTGAAAAACGTTCACTGATTTTCAATAACGTACTAACATATGAAACAGAACAAAAAAAAGAGAACTGGCAAGAAGCCATCTTCATGCTAGAAGAGTTCACGCTCAATAAAGATGTCTACAAAAACGGTCCGCTGTTTTTCTCGTTTGTTCAAAACCTAGGGGATGAAACGTCTGGAAAATTCACCTACTACTTGCCAATCAGCAGTCCAGTCGTTTTAGTAGATGACTCTGACTTTACTTTCCAAGAAAACCTAAGCATCGGAAGTGCATTGGTCATGCGGCAGGCGGATGAAAAAGTGGATTTCGCGGCTGCCCATGAGGAAGTAAAGGCATACGCCAACACGCAACAAATTGAATTGGAGACTACCTATTATTGCGTTTTACTGGATGTATACGGGGATATCATCATCGATCTCTATGTGCCGATAAAAGGGCAGGGCGATGCATGATGATTGCAGAAAACCATCAGATTGCATACCGCAATGTCACGTCCAAACTATATAACTTTTTACCCGAAGAAATTGATCTTGCTTTAACGGATTTTGTCTCGATTCTAGACGAGTATGGCTACCAAATTACGGGACCAATGTTCTTTTCGATCATCAGTAATCCGACCGATGAAGTCATGACAGCTGAATTATTCCTTCCCATTAAAGGGAATCATTTTATAATCCCGAAGGAAGCAGAAGTTAATTTCCACAGCTATTTCCTAGTTGACCGTATGCTCACGACACGAATCAAAGGCAATTTTGAAGTGGAAGCACAGGTGAAGTATTGGGAGCTTATGGAATATATGAACGCACATGAAAAAACTCAAAAAACACCTATTTTTGTAGAGTACAAAAAAAGCCGCGCAGGACAGACCTATACGGAGATGAGTGTAGGGGTTTTATAATACTTATTAAGAAGATTAGGTCAAAAAAACTTGACTGGCTTTAAGTCTTTCAAGGTTTTTTGAGTTTGGAGGTGTGCTATTCGTTGCTACTCTCATCCGATTTTCTGTTTTATTGAAAAGAGGGAAGTATCAAAAGGGATCGAAACGAGATGAACTCCGAGCGAAATTCGAAACGAAAACGTATATTCCAGCCGTTATTATTGGAAGTACTGGACTTGTGTTTATCGTTCAATTTGTCGTGAGAACGTTCAATTTGGCTGATATCGAAGAGGCTGTCATAACAGTCCTATGCTTTGCCGTATTCTATACGATGATTTTTGTATTGCCCGAGCAGCTCGTCATCTTGTATTGCAAGTTCCGCTTCAAAAGCTTTAATTTCGATAAAAGGGGTTATATGAACTCTGAAGACTAAGCTGTAGGAAAGAAGTTCTTTTCCATTATGAACAATCCCACTGCCGAACTGTTTATTCCAATTGAAGCAGAAGAGGAAATTAATTTCAGCAGTTATTTCCTGATCAACCGTATGATTATGACTCGACTAACAGATGACTTTGATACCCAGTCACAGGTGACGTTTTGGGAGCTTCTCATTTATATTGAAGAACATGAAATGAGTCGAAAAACACCCATATTCGTAGAGTTCAAAGAAACGAATGCAGGGCAAACCAATGTGGAGATGTCTGTAGGCGTGCAATGATGAACAGACGATGCGTTAGTATTGGCAATTTGATTAGGAGGATTCGCATGAAAAAAACCATATTTTTTTTGTTAGTAGTTTTACTATTGGCAGGATGTGCCTCAAAGGATAATAATAGGGAAAAAGGGGCTGAAGAAAAAGTGGATAAAACAGTTGAACAACAGACACTTTCATTACAATTATTGAAAGCAGACGAAGAAGCCGGGGTAACGATTGAAAATAGCGAAGTCTATAAAGAGTTAAATCGAATGATTATGGAAAATGCAGACATGGGACTCGCCAATGATTTCAGTATTAATATTATTGATATCGTGGACAGTGGAACAGAAAACGCTTCATTGCTTTTCTTAGCCATCAATCGTTTGGATGAACCCATGAAAAACATCAAGTTCGACTATACATTAGGTCATGATAATGGTGCATTTGTGTGGGAGGGCGTTGAAGTGGACCTTTCCGAGCAGGAAACAGGTATCATTCAACCGAATCATGCAGTTCCATTCTCTCTGAGCATAACGCCTGAACAAGAAGCACTCATCGACACACTTGAACAAGATAACCAAGTCGTGAAGATGGATAACTTTAAATTTGATTCAGTAAATTAATGAAAGCGTTGCAATGCTACTTATGATTGCAACGCTTTTAGTTGTTCGTATTTATAATTTAATTGGCGATGCAATAAAAAAGAGAACAACAGGTATCATTAATAAAGTTTCATCTTGGTATAACGGATAGGAGAGTATCAAAATCGGGGAAAATAGAATCGATACAATTACATTATCTTATTTAAAATTCCAAACGCCTAAGGAAAACAGATCTAATATTATTTGTTTTTTCTTAATATTATTATATGTAATTGGTGTAATTCCAATTATAGGAGTACCATTTTCGTTTATTTATTTTATGGCGGCAATTGTGCCGGTAGCAATCCTACAAATTTGGGCATTGCTTTATTTATTCGCCCCATACAAATTTGAGAAGTCCTATTATCTCTTTTTTGGTGTATATGGGGTTGTTAATACATATGTCTATTTTTTAGCAATACAAAAGTTATTGTATCTTCACTTAGGAGCAGAAGGGAAAGGTCCTTTTATTATTGGATTTCTTCTCTTTATCGGCTTACTGGTAACGATGAACTGGTTGAATATAAAGGCGCTGTACACAGGAACATATCATAAAATGCAACAGATGGTGAGTATTAATGTTAGATGGTTATCATTCGCAGGATTAGGTTATGTAATCGGCCAACTTATATTAACGTTTGTCTATAGTGAGTCCGCAAAAATGATGATTTTCATTTTTTTAATTTCACTATTATCAATTATAACAGCATATTTTTCTGTATATCTGCATCGTTACTTTTATATTGTCAAAAACAAGGATCTTGTAAAGCAGGTTTATCCGGAATTTAGTCTACCACTGAAAGAAAGACAAGACGGATCTAAAAAAAGTAATAGAAAGAAGTGAAGATATGATTCCAGAGTTTACGGAAAATGATATTTTCGTTATGTTGCAAACGCTGAATACAAAGTCAATCATCGGTTTTTCCAATCCATTTATAGCGTTAACAAAATAGGAAATAGAAAAGGAATGGGAGAAAACGTATAAGAAATTTCATCTTCGTGGGCTTGTTAACCTCGTCGACGGTGAAGTTAAGTTAGAGGAAGTGTTCGCCAATGCGCTCTGGATTATGTCCAGAACGAATTTGACTGTGGAAATTCTTACTGACGGAAAAAAGAAAAGCGTATTTTATTTCGGTACAGAGAATGTAGTTGAATGCTCTAAAACTTTGGGGAATAATTACACGCTCTATATGCACGGGGCTCCTAACGACACATGGAATGGCGTCATCTATCCACGTATACTTACTGGCGTTGAAAAACAACACGTGCAAATGAAGGATAGGATTCTTATTCCGACATCTATGAATAATACATTCGTGGAAAAAGATGTAGTTTTGGATACCGATAAACTAGGGCCGTTCAATGAAAGTCCTAATTTGAACAGCGTAACTAAAAAGTTGAATCATTCCATTATAGTAAACTTATACATAGTCAACAGTAATTTTTAATCATGATTGGAGAGTCTCGAAATGAAGAAGCTACTTAGAATTTTATTCGCCGCAATACTATTAGTGGGGTGTAATGGCGACAATGACCAAAAACCGCAGACGGGAGAGGAAGAAAACGTGAAAAAAGAGATAGAGCAACAAGCGCTTTCGATGCAAGTATTAAAAGTAGACGAGGAAAATGGCGTCACGTTGGAAGAAGAGATGTATCAACAATTGTCCGGACTTGTAGAAGTCAATCCCGATATTGGGGTTGCGGAAGACTTTAGTATTCATGCAATTGACTTTGTAGAAAAGAGTGCAGGCGAGAGTGTCATGTTATTTTTAGGAATTAATCGATTGGAAAAGGGAATCAAAAATATTACGTTAGAATACACGTTGGGCGTTGAAACGGAGGATACTATAAAATATGTATTCAAGAGTGAAAAAGTAGACCTATCCGAATCATTTGCAGGTGTTATTCAGCCAAACCATGCGATTCCATTTACCCTTCCGGTTACACCAGAGGGGAAAGAACTGCTTCAATTGATGACTGAAGAAAACAAAACTGTGAAAATTGAAAATGCTAAATTCGAATTGGAAAAATAAATAAAATGCTACAGCTTTTTACGAAGTTGTAGCGCCTATTATGTTTAAAGTATGTAGGGAGGTAGGTCTAGAAAACGTGAAGAAAATAATAAGGAACGTATGGGAAGTATTGAAGCAATCTGCTTCGGAAATAAAGGCGAATTGGAAGTTTAGTCAACTCGTTCAAGGAAGAAGTAAAAAGATGAAAATGTATGGATTAGTTTATATGAATACCTGTTTTTTTCTTGTCTACGCAAGTCTTTGTTTTATTTCAATGATTTATAATCTTTTTGGTATCATAGGCGGCACAATCCTAGGAATCATGGAAAGCCCATATTGGTTCTTGTTATTTCTATTGCCAGTAGCCGCGCTGCCATTTTTGTATTTTGTACATAACATTTGGACCTCAAACTATTCCGGCTTTAAAAAGGAATATTTAAAAACACATTCGATTCAAGTACCTCAAGGGGATTGAATTTTCCAGTGCATTCCTATTGGCTGATATCGGGGATGCCTTCATAACAGTCATATGCTTTGTTTTATTCTATACGATGATTTTTGTGTTGCCGGAGCAACTCGTTATCTTGTATTGCAAGTTCCGTTTTAAAAGCTTTAATTTTAATAAGAGAGGTAGCTTATAGAATGAAGAATAAGTAAAGAAACTATGCGGGGCGGACCTATACGGCGATGAGTGTAGAGCCCTTGAAGTGTCCAACGAATCGCCGCAGTTCTCCAACCAATTTTGAAAAGTGTCCAACCAACGAAGGAGTGTCCAACAAAACCCTCGAAGTGTCTAACCAATCGCGGTAAGCCTCCAACCAATTTTGAAAAGCGTCCAATCAACGAAGGTGTGTCCAACAAAATCTTCGAAGTGTCCAACGAATCGCCGCAAGTCTCCAACCAACGAAGGTGTGTCCAACAAAACCTTTGAAGTGTCCAACGAATCGCCGCAAGTCTCCAACCAATTTTGAAAAGTGTCCAACCAACGAAGGAGCGTCCAACAAAACCTTCGAAGTGTCCAACCAATCGCCGCAAGCCTCCAACCATTCTCGAAAAGACTCCAACCTAAGCATGAAATTGTTCTTTTACCTAGATTGTGAGGTATTCTAAATAGTGTGACTACATTTAAAGGAGGCTTTTTTCCATGAAATATACGCAAATTAAACATACCGAACTCAACGCATCCAACATTATTATGGGGAATATGCGTTTGACACAGCTTTCTTTAACGGAAATAGAGCAGTTAATCCGCACTGCACTTGATGAAGGGATTAACTTCTTTGATCATGCAGATATTTATGGTCAGGGTCGGTGCGAAGAATTATTTGCCGAGGCGATTCAAATGAGCCCTAGAATTCGTGATAAAATGATTTTGCAGAGTAAATGTGGCATCAAAGGTCAAGAAAACTACTTTGATTTTTCCAAAGAACATATCCTCGACTCAGTTGACGGTATTTTAAAGCGTTTAAACACGGATTACTTGGACCTGCTACTCCTTCATCGTCCTGATCCATTAATGGAGCCTGCTGAAGTTGCCGAGGCATTTGAGAAATTGCATAGCAACGGAAAAGTAAAACATTTCGGGGTGTCGAACCATAACCCAGCACAGATCGAATTGTTGCAAAAATATACACCACATAAATTAGTAGTCAACCAAATTCAGTTTAGTATTGCACACACACCGATGATTGACGCGGGAATTGCGTTAAATATGAATATAGATCAAGCTATCAATCGTGATAGCAGTATACTAGAATACAGTCGTTTGCATGATATCACGCTACAAGCATGGTCACCATTTCAAAATGGGTTCTTTGCTGGTCCATTCCTTGGCGACTTAGAGAATTTTTTAGAGTTGAATAAAGTGATTGACGAAATTGCTGCCAACTATGACGTAACAAACACGGCCATCGCAACCGCCTGGATTAGCCGCCATCCAGCTAACATCCAAGTCGTACTCGGAACAACGAATCCTCAGCGATTAAAAGACGCATGTAAGAGCACAGATATTACGTTAACAAGGAAAGAATGGTATGACATTTATAAAGCAGCTGGAAATATCGTTCCATAACAACACCATTATCAATTACAACGAAAACAACCTCCTGACCGGATTATCGGTCGGGAGGTTGTTCTGGTTTGAACCAATCATACCTCCACGCCAACCGATCATATCCCGCGTGGCCCAATCATGTATCCGCGCTAACCGATCATATCCCACGTGGCCCAATCATGTATCCGCGCTAACCGATCATATCCCGCACAGCCCAATCATATCTCCGTGCTAACCGATCATATCCCGGGGAGACCGATCATATGTCCGCGCTAACCAATCATATCCCACGGGGCCCGATCATATGTCCGTGCTAACCGATCATATCCCACGGGGCCCGATCATATGTCCGTGCTAACCGATCATATCCCACGGGGCCCGATCATATGTCCGTGCTAACCGATCATATCCCACTGCAGACCAACCATAGATGATACCGAATGCCGCCCGTACAATCCTACTACTGAGAATTGTCGATAGTTGTGCGAGGAAGGCAAGCCGGAAATTAGCGCAAATCCATTCAAAGTTTGGAAGCACTTAGTTGCTTCCAAGGAGCTATATAAACAGTAGATATCGGACAAACTTTGGACCTTCAAACCTAATAACGATATTAAAGTAATATCTCACTATAATAATAGGCGCACTATTCAAATTAGTTTAGAATTCGAAGTAAATTCACTGTCAAACAATTTGTAGATTTGTTATATTAAATCTGTAGTCTGACAATCTACAAACAATATGAAAAGGGGGAGTTAAGTAGTGAAACGGTTTTTAGTAGCATTTTTATCCATCTATATGGCAATTGCGATGGCATTGCCAGCATCAACGTTAGCTGCCCAAACAGTTGATACTGTCCAAGTTAGCCAAGCGACCCAACTAGAGGTTAGCAAATCCCTATTCTCACTTACGGAGATTCGCGATGTAGAGTTGGAAGTTGATTTTGGAAAGAAAGTAGACCTAACCAAACTGGAATTTCAATTTGGAGGGAAAAGTCTATCGGAGTGGAAGATGTGGGATGCGAAAGCGGAATCATATTCTGGGGATCCATTCATCATTGTTAAAAAAGAACCACACTATGTCGGTGGTACAACTAAGATTGCCGCTGAACTAGAGTTTGGACTACCTTTTAATACGGACAATCTATCAACACGGTCAATCCGTGTCATCTACAAAGAGCTAATTGGAGACTATGAACTTGCTCTGGTTGATGCTGCAAATGATTTAAATGCATCAACGACTGTAAAGTTAAATGTCTATGACCAATATCTCGACTGGGAAGCTATTAAGCCATCTATTGATAGTATTTTTGCCGAGTCAAATAAATTAAACGATCGCTATTTAGAGTATCAAAGCCCAGGTAAATCTGTCGAGGGCCGCGACTTTCACCTTGTAGTACTTGCAAAAGATAAAGAAGCAGTGGATAAGTATCTCAATCAAACATTGCCGACTGCGCTTGAAAATCCGGAAGAACTAATGAAGAAGATTAAAGACGGCACGATGGGTGATTATCAAGTTCCAGTCTGGTTCAATAATATCCATCCAGATGAAGTGGAAGGAATCGACTTCCAAACAGAGCTGCTAAAGAAATTCGCGATGGAATCACAAGTTAAATTCACATCAACGGATAAAAATGGTGATTCTGAAGAAGTCATTTTGGATATGGACAAAGTATTAGACAATATTATTTTTATCTTTAACTTTTCACATAACCCGGACGGACGTGTCCTGAATACACGAGCTAATGCACTTGGATTTGATTTGAACCGTGACAATGCTTACCAAACACAGGTCGAAACGATTCAATTGAATCAGGAAATTGCGAAGTGGACTCCGCTTACAATGGTAGAAGGGCATGGCTATGTAAATGGATTCTTAATTGAACCGGCTACACCGCCGCATAACCCGAACTTTGAATATGATTTACTTATTAAAAGCATGACTGAACAGGCACATGAAATGGGGAAAGCGGGAATTGGTAATTCTAATTTAACTTCTTATTTCCTAGCTTCAGAAGGCTATAAAGATGGATGGGATGACATGGGTCCTTCCTATACACCTATCTTTTCAATGCTTCATGGAACTCTTGGACATACTGTCGAGGTGCCAACTTTAAGTCAGGACTCTTTACGCGCTATGGTAGGTACTGGCTTTGGAGCGACAAACTATGTCCTTGAGAATAAAGACGAGTTATATTTAAACCAGCTTGAAATCTTTAGTCGTGGAATTAAAGGACAAGACAATCGTCTCGTTGATCCATTGTTAACGAATGCAGCTGGAGATTCAATCGGTCGGGTTCGCGGGAATAATGAAAACTTCTTCCCGGATTACTATGTATTACCGGCTGATGCAAGAAATCAGAAGAACGTGCTAGAAGTTTATAATATGGTAACGTATTTAATCCGCAACGGTTTAACAGTTGAACAAACGACTAAAGACATTATGATTGAAGCAACTACTTATCCGAAAGGAACTTATGTTGTTCCAATGAAACAAGCAAAGCGCGGCTTGGCGAATGCGATGCTTTATAAAGGCGATGACGTTTCTGATTGGGAAGCAATGTACGATCCCGTTGTTGTTAATTTCCCAGCGCTTAGAGGTTTTGACGTCGTTGAAGTACGTTTTGGAGATGAAGAAGGATTCGAAGGACATACAACAAAGGTTAGTGCAATAGAAGTTCCAGCAAGCGAAGTTAAGAAAACGGCTACTAGACAAGTACTAAAAAACACTAATAATGACACAATCAAACTTGTGAACAAACTCCTTGCAGAAGGAAAACAAGTCGGCTTGGTGCAAGAGGAAAAATTCGGATTCCGTAAAGGCGATTTCGTAGTTAATACAAGTGATTTACTCTCCTACGTCGAGGATTATACCTTTGAAGCGAATCCTTTACCAGCATACAATGCGTTTGAAATAAAGTGGATTTCGGAGCCAAAGGTAGCAGGAAGCGGTTCTAGTCAATTGACATTTTCGTTGAAAGAGCTAGGCTTTAAGCTAGTTGATGAGAAAAATGCAGAAGTCATTATCTCTGATAGTACTTTGCCTAAAGATTTATCAGGTAAAACGTTCGTAGGTATTGGTAACGGTGTACTAAAAGCTGTTAAAGATGCAGAGTTACTAGAAGGATTCGATTATGTAACGACTCAAGGTGGACATGAAGGACTTGTGAAAGCGACAGTAAATGTCAATCACCAATTAACTTCTGGTTATAAGGCAGATGAGCTTCTATATACAACGAGGGGTTCATGGATAACTGAAGTACCAGTGGATGCTGAAGTATTGGCAACAGTCAAAAATACGGATGATTTCTTCGTTTCGGGATGGTGGCCTGGACATGAAGGAGCGCAGGGGCAAACATTCGCCTTTACGCAGCAGTTGGAAGATTCAACAGTGACGCTATTTGCGAACGACTTAGCGTTTAGAGCCCACACGAAATACTATTACCGTATGTTAGCGAATAGCATCTATGCTTCGGCAAGTGAAGATACAACGCCAGAGTGAGTAGTTGATGCGAAACCGGCTACCGCCAAGTTAAATTCGAAGCAAAATAGAAAATTTCAAAGTATTAAGGGGACCCAGTCATTAATACAATGACTGGGTCTATTTGCTTCTGCTAAATTGAAATCTCTAGGATTTGTCATTTTCATAGGCAGGCCATTCATATACTAGCTGGAGCCGATCATATCCGCGTGCAGACCAATCATATCTCCGCGTAACCGATCAAATGCCACGCTAACCGATCATATCTCGACGCAGCCGATCAAATCCCACGCGCACCGATCATATCTCGACGCAGCCGATCATATCTCGACGCAGCTGATCATATCCCACGCGACCCGATCATATCATGACGCAGTCGATCAAATCCCGCGCTAACCGATCATATCATGACGCAGTCGATCAAATCCCGCGCTAACCGATCATATCATGACGCAACCGATCATATCCCACGCGAACCGATCATATATCAGCCCCAACCAGTTTTTTCAGGGTATTCAATAAACTCAAAGTCTGTTAAGGTAATTATATAGTTAAAGAGGGATGTCTTCAGCCTGATCGCTATGAATGATTGGGATAAAGGAAGGCGTTTTTTTATGCCCATAACTAGGTTCATATCTATGAGAATTAATTGAAAAGGAGGTTTTTGTTATGAAGAAAGTATTTACTGTCTTGCTGGCATTTACTATTGCGATAGGCTTCTCATTCAGTTCGGTGAATGTTGAGGCGGCTAGCCCGAAAGTCGTGACATATAAAAATTGCACAGAGTTAAACAAAGTGTATAAAGGCGGCGTAGCAAGATCTGCATCTATTAAAAATGTAGGCGGGGAAACGAAGTACAAGCCATTTGTATCTCAGGCAATCTATGATGCGAACAAAAAAAGCGACCGCGATAAAGATTTAATCGCGTGTGAAAAGTAACTATAAAAGTAACGAAGCAGCTTCAGTCCAGATGGATAGGAGCTGTTTTTTACTATAGTGTCTGGTTAGGCTTGGTTGTTGTTACCCTAATTCGCACTTCAAATTCATATGTATCCGCTCCCGATGTTTCTTCTCACCAGCTACTTTTATACCGAATTACTGCACATATTCTGCGAGTGTAAATCCTCTCCTATACAATAAGTGGACAGACTTTTAAGTGCACGTTTGACTATTAATTTATTCATTCAGCTATAACGGGAGCCACTAAACCGTGCACGATACATTGTATTCCAAGGTGATTAAATCATAGTTCATTAGCAGTGGTTAAAATAACAGTAAGTCGTTACGTATTACTGATGTTGTGTAAGTGGGGTAGTTGCATTACGATAACTAAGTGTTACTGAAGGAAATTCCTTCATATAATATATCTTCCACTGTTAATCATCCAAAATTTAGAATTGAAGTTAAGATGCTTCTTGGGCATAATAGAGAAGAAGAGCTTTGATGATCTATTTTTAATTGCGATAGCTGAAGAGGCTCACCTAATGGGAAATGAGTTACTGCCCTATCTTGATAAAAGATGAGTGGGAGTTGAAAGTGATAGACTGTTATTGAACCCGTAGAAAGAAGTCGGACATGTTAGATGAATAGTAATTTATGACTTAAATTGATAAAACCACCTAGAAGGGGAGAATGTCGAATTGGTAATTCCATTAACACTAAATCAATCACATGTATCTATAAGTAAGCTTGAGGAAGTATTTGGTACACAGGTGAAAACGATTCATCAAGAAATGAATAAAGGTACTTCTGAAGGTGCTGATTATTTGGGGTGGAAGAATTACCCGAATGAGATTTCGTCAAATGAATTAGAGGATGCTCTGAAGGCGGCGAAAAAACTGCGTGAAAATGCAGATTTGGTTGTTGTCATAGGTATTGGAGGTTCTTATTTAGGAGCGAAAGCGATTCAAGATGCGCTATCACCGTATTTCGAAAAAAACTCGGATGATCCTGAAGTACTCTTTGCTGGCCAAAACTTGAGCGGTGCATATATGAAACAATTATTAAGCTACATGGGGAGTAAAGAAGTTGCCATTATTGTTATTTCGAAATCTGGAACAACGACGGAACCTGCAATTGCTTTCCGGATTATGCTTGAATATATGGAAAACCGTTATGGTTCATCCGCAAGCGAACGAATTGTTGCGATTACCGATAAATCAGAAGGTGCTTTGAGGGAAATGGCTGTCCGTTCAGGGTTTACGTCTTTCATCATACCAAATGATATTGGGGGCCGTTATTCTGTTCTCACGCCAGTTGGTTTAATCCCTCTTGCAGTAGCTGGTGTCGATATTGAACAACTCCTTGCAGGAGCAAAAAAAGCCATTCATGATCTCTCGAACGCAGATATAGGTTCGAATATAGCTTATCAGTATGCTGCTTTACGAACGCTACTGTTATCTGAAGGCTACAATGTCGAAATTTTAGCGAGCTTTTCCCCATCCTTTGAAACTTTCCATGAGTGGTGGAAGCAGCTCTTTGGTGAAAGTGAAGGGAAGGGCGGAAACGGTATTTTCCCTGCCGCCGTCGCATATCCTACCGACTTACATTCCCTCGGTCAATATATACAAGATGGTCAACGGATGCTCTTTGAAACGTTTGTCCATTTCACAGAAGAAGCGGAGGATTGTGCGATACCTTCATCCAAAGAAAACTTGGATGGCTTGAATTATCTATCGGATAAAACATTAAATGAAATAAATGAAGTAATGATGCATGGGGCTATGGAGGCGCACCGAGATGGAGGCGTACCTTTACTACGTCTTGAAGTGGCTAAGCAAGATGCCTATCATGTTGGTTATCTCATATATTTCTTCCAACTTTCATGTGCAATGAGTGCTTACTTGCAGGGCCTAAATCCTTTCGACCAGCCAGGGGTTGAAGAATATAAAAACAATATCTTTAGATTGTTGGAGAAACCCGGGCATGTAATAGCGGCTCTATAACAGGTGTAAGTTTTAGTGATCTACAACTTAATAAAATGAGGATCAGACATGTACATAAATGTCTGATCTTTTTTGTATATAGGAAATGATTGGGCTGGGGGGATGTATGTGATTGGTTATGTGGGGGGTATGATCGGTTGGCGGGAAATATGATCGTTGGTGTGGCGTTATGATTGGTTGGAGGATTATATGATCGTTCGTGTGATGTTAATGATCGGTTGGCAGGTTATATGATCGTGCGTTAGGTAGTAATGATCGGTTGGCGGGATAAATGATCGTGCGTGAGGTAGTAATGATCGGTTGGCGGGATAAATGATCGTTCGTGTGGTGTTGCTGATTGGTTGGTAGGATATATGATCGTGCGTGAGGTAGTAATGACTGGTTGGTGGGATATATGATCGTTTGTGTGGCGTTATGATTGGTTGGCAGAGGATATGATCGTTCATGCGGGGTAATGATCGGTTGGCAGGATATATGATCGTTCACGCGGCGGATTTGATTGAGGATAAACATTTAGCTAATAATGGATAAATACTCCAGGGATAGCGTGCACAAGGAGATAATTCTCTTTTGTGACAACAAAAAGTACAGTGGGAAAATTCGAGGCGATTCTTTCAGGCTAGCACAAGACTTTTGTAAACGAATGAATTACAATAGTATTCATAAGATAACAAAAACCGACAAATTTCGATAAAATGTAGGTTTTTTGTGGATTGCTCTAAAGGGAAGAGGGTTAATTTCATTTGTTACATTATGAAACGCATAACTTAGGTCCTCAGCATGAGTGGGTCGTATTTCTTCATGGCTTGGGTGGGAATTCGAATATATGGTATAAACAAATAAAAGAGTTTAAAAAGCATTTCAACCTGCTCTTCATTGACTTAAGAGATCATGGCGGTTCTGCTAATTATGAACCTGAATTGCTGACATATACACCTGAAATTTTAGCTAAAGATGTCGTAAAGGTAATGGATTGCCTTTCTATTGAGAAGGCTCACTTTGCCGGCATTAGTTTGGGTTCTGTTGTCTTACATGCGATGCATATTTACGCACCCAGTAGAATTAAAAGCATGATTTTAGGCGGTGCAATTATCCGGTTAACAAGTGTTGCGAAAGTGATTCTGAGAACAGGAAATTTGCTTAAAAGTGTGGTCCCCTATATGTGGTTGTATAAAACATTTGCACGTATCCTTATGCCTAAAGCACACCATAAGAAATCAAGGGACGTTTTCATCCTAGAAGCAAAGAAAATTCGTCAAAAAGGGTTTATTAAATGGTATCGATTTGCTGCCAAGGTTTGTGAAATTTATCCGCGAATTGATTGTGAAAAACATGAAATTCCCAAGATATACATCATGGGTGATCAAGACTATATGTTTCTTGGCCCCGTTGAAGAAGATACGATAAAGGATAAAAGCGCTAGATTGCATATTATTGAGCAATGCGGCCATGTCTGTAATATTGAGAAGCATAAAGAGTTCAATCAAATAGCTATACAGTTTATCAAGGAACAAGTTAAAGTGGAGCAGGAATTATTAGCAACTAGTAAGCTTGTTAGTATTGCGTAATGTTAAATGAGGACCAGCCTGGATTGTGAGGGCTGGTTTTTTGTGCTAGTTAAAAAGCAAGAAAAATATATTTCGAGTGTATATTTATATAGACGGCACTTACAAAAAGAATGTTCTTCCAACACCGCTTTGTCGCTTGGTGATGGCCTCACGCAATAAGCCTGTCAGAAGATCACTTGGGAGGGATTGAATTGCATCCCTCCTTGGTCTTATTGCTTCGGCGTCTGGAGGATGCGGGTGTGCAGCCTTTGCCGCAGGACGCGGCGACATTGGGCTGCCTTTCATTAGTGTCGCTCCTTCGCTAGATTTGTTCATTATACTAATGAAGGTGTAGCAACCAGTTCACTCCAAATAAGTAGTACCGAACATTTACAACCCCATTGTAGAAAGTATGTTCCTAAGCATGTTATGATTATAGTAAAGATACGTAAAGAATAGTGAAAAGGGTGGAAGCGTCATGGATAAAAAAGAACAACAGTTATTTGCACACTACTACGACAAATTTGTTGAAAGAAGTTTTGATGAAAAGGACTTCTATAGTTTCATGATGTTGGTTCGAGACGATGCGCATGGAATTGATAGTGTTAATGGGCTTGCTGATTTCATCGCGCTAAGGGAGAAGAGCTCGGGATATGTAGGGGAGTACCTAGGAGACTGCAAACAGGTTATCGCAAATTTGGGTAATGGGGTCAAAGCTAAAAAAATTGAGGATATCTTCTCGTTTAAAGAAATAAGGAATGGTTTTAACGCGCTGTTTTTGAAAAATGGCTTTGAGAAGTTACCTGCTGAAATCATCAATGATTTCATTTTATGCACGATTTCTTTATTGCAGGACGTAAAATTAGTATCGGGTAATTTGAATAAAGAAGTGGGACATCTGAGTTTTGCTGTTTCCAGCAAAGAAGTATTTTTGATGGGGAACATGAAGACTTTAAACAAAGGCCGCTATATTCCTGTTACTTTTCAAGTTTTGTCTGTCAAGAATAGCTACGAGGCAATAACACCACAGGACAAAAATGATACACCGTATTTGTTTAACGAGGAACTAATTGAGGTTGTAAATATCGAAGGAAATCTTGTAATAACGTTTCCGGAATAACTTTCTGATGCAATGACATAAAATCTAAACTAAAACCAGCCAAGATTATAAATGGCTGGTTTTGCTGTTCATAGCTAAGAAAGTATACGTTTTTTTGACTTAGAATAATGTCTAGTCAGCTCGGATGCCCACAGGATGTGGGTTACGCGGCGATTGTCGTATTTTTCAGTTAAGCAAGATATGGGCAAGGCGATGAGTCATGAAATGTCTGAACTAACAGGCAAAGCTGAAGCTGGTTTGATCAGCAACGTTGTAAAAGCATTTTTGTAGTATAAAGAATTTCAGGTGCCACACTACGTGAAGCTATTCGGAAAATTCAGCGGCAATCAGATTTACAGACCTCTTCCTGACACCTTAGTATTATTATGAAATCGCATGATTTATTTGACTTTATTCCTCGCACCCACACCCGCACAAATTGTTTTCTGTCGATAGAACCCCCCAAAACAGGCACATTATAATCCATAAAAGCGCTCGAAAATCGCTATCTCAAAGAATAAAAAAACTCTTTCAAAATTTCAAAGGCTAAGAAGTTCCATTAAATGATAAGTCAGAATGTTGTTGATTATTAAAAAGTATCGTTGTATTATTAACCTAATACTTATTAGGTGGGGATACACAATGAGAGAAAAATTATTGAAAGCGGCTATTTATCATTATTCACGTTACGGTTATCAAGGTGCAACGATGCAAAAGATTGCTACAGAAGTTGGCATTAAGCCTGCTTCCATCTACTTTTTTTACCAAAACAAAGAAGCTCTATTTATTGCAGCATTCCAGAAGTTATTAGAAGAACACTTTAGTCAGATGAAAAAAATTATGGATGAAGTAGAAAACTCCCCAATAGAAGAGATTTTCTGTAGTTTGCTGCATGGCACTGTCTCATTCCATAAAGAAAAAGAAGAAGAAACGGCGGCTTATATTTCATTAATCACTTCTCCTCCGCCAGAGATAAAGCAGTTTCTGAAAAATCATATGGAGCAATTTGATAACTGGCTCATACAATCGCTAAACGCTTCTTTAAGGCATTACTATCCATCTATTTCTGAACAGCAATGTGTCAACGTAACAAGACAATTTTTATTAATAATGGATGGTGTCTTTTGGGAAATGAATATGTACGAGGAAAATACTTTGTCTGAGCAACTCCAACATGCTTTCCATCTAACAACTCTAATTTTGAGGGGGATTGAAGATGCAAAATGATTATGCTCGAGAAGTTGTACCGATGCATGAACGTAAGAAATGGTTTTCCATCAGTCTAATCTGGATTGCTGTTGGAATTGATTTATCTGCTATGTTATTTGGGGCACAACTCGGGGCAGGAATGGCTTTTAATGACGCCTTGCTGTCTGTGGTAATCGGATCTCTGATATTGGGTGTTCTAGCTGCATTTTGTGCATACGTTGGGGCGGCTACTGGATTATCAACGTCTATGATTTCTCGTTCCGCCTTCGGAAGTTCAGGCGCGAAAATTGTTTCGGTCTTTCTTGCTATCTCGTTAATGGGGTGGTTTGGTGTACAAGCTGGTTTTTTTGCCGAAAACGCAACTGTTGCTATCTCCGAGGCGATCGGAATTCAATTACCCATTCCGCTTCTAGCTGGAATAGGTGGATTGCTGATGATGTTGACGGCGATGTTCGGATACCGTGCAATAGAGAAGCTCAGTTCTTGGTCTGTACCACTATTAATCATATTAGTGATTCTCGCGGTTGGAATGGCGATCACTAAATTTGGCACTGCTAGTGTCGGGGCGCCTGTAGAAAATACATTCTCGATAGGAATGGCAATCTCACTAGTGATTAGTATCTTTGTTGTAGGTGCGGTAATTTCACCGGACATTTCACGCTGGGCTCGAACAAAAAAAGATGCAGTTCTAGCTTCTTTCTTTGGTTTCTTTATTGGTAATAGTTTTATGTTGGTCATTGCGATGATTCTATCCCGTGTCATGAATGAAGATAATTTGACGACGATTATGCTGACTGTCGGTCTTGGGATTCCGGGTATTCTCGTATTGATTTTGGCGCAGTGGACAACTAATACGAGTAATGCTTATTCTTCTGGACTCGGTTTAGCTGTTATTTTTACGAAGACTAGTAAAGCGAAATTAACTTTTGCGGCAGGTACAATTGGGACGCTTATGGCCGTTTTCGGGATTTATGGAAACTTCATTAACTTCCTAAGTATTATCACAATGTTTATCGCGCCAATAGGCGGTGTGTATACGGCCATTTACTATATAGGCGGGGCAAAAATGCTGTCATTTGAATCTTCTGCAAAGTACAAAGCATATCCGTTGATCGCTTGGGGGACGGGGACTTTAGTGAGCTGGATGACACTGGAGAATCCAATTGGACTGGAACTTTTCAAACTGACAACAATTCCATCTTTAGATAGTTTCATCATCGCTTTTGTTACACAGGGAATTTTTTGTTTTGTCATTAAACGTCAATTTACGAAGGAGAATCAGTATGAAGTGGTTAAATGAAGAAGATATCGAGCACATTGCGATCGGAGCATCCGTTCTTGGAACAGGTGGGGGCGGGGATCCCTATATAGGGAAATTAATGGCTCTTCATGCGATTCGTAAATATGGGCCGGTTCAAGTAATTACGATGGATGAGCTGAAAGAAAATCATTGGATTGTCCCTATTAGCGGGATGGGGTCGCCCAGTGTACTCGTCGAAAAAATTCCTTCATTCGAAATGTTAATGGCACCTTTGGTTGCGTATGAAAAAGCAAGTGGGAAAAAAATTGATATCGTTATGCCAATCGAAATTGGTGGGGTTAACTCATTGATTCCCGTGGCTGTAGCAGCAATGAAAGGCATCCCGATTTTAGATGGCGATGCAATGGGACGTGCCTTTCCAGAAGCTCAAATGGTTACTTTTCATCTTGATGGGCTAAAACCTGAATTGGTCACGATTGCAGATGAAAAAGGAAACACGGTCACGATTGAACCGGCAGATGGCCACTGGAGTGAAAAAATTGCTCGTAGTATTACGATCTCGATGGGAGGATCGTCAATTGTAGCTGATTATGGAGTGACGGGTACACAAGCGAAAAAAAGCGTCATTCCTGGTACATTGACACTTGCTCAAAAAATAGGCGAGATACTGAAACAGCCACGAAATGGAGCAATGCATCCGATCGAACAAATGCTTACATTATTAGATGGACATCAATTATTTAGAGGAAAAGCAGTTGAAATCAAGAGGGGAATCGAGGGTGGATTTACGAGAGGGAAAGCTGTTTTTGAAGGCTGTGAAGAAAATGATCTTGATTCTTGCGTGCTATCCTTCCAAAATGAACATCTTCTTGCTGAAATAAATAACAAACCGATTGCTATGACACCAGATTTAATTGCTGTTTTAGATGAAGAAACGGGCATGCCCATTACAACAGAAGGTTTGAGATATGGAGCTCGCGTCATCATTGTAGCTTTCCCGGCGAACGAGAGATGGCGGACGCCAATTGGCATTGAGACGGCAGGCCCGCGTTATTTCAAGTATCCATATGACTATACGCCATTAGAAATACTGATAAAGGAGTTTGTGCCTTCATGATAAGGTTAGGAATTGACGTTGGCGGTACCAATACAGACGGAGTTCTGTTGAATGCAAAAAATGAAGTAATCTGCAGTACCAAAACGCCCACCACAAAGAATGTTTTTTCAGGGATTCAAACGACAATTAAAGAACTACTAGCTAGTTCGGCGGTCAATGTCAGAGATATTAAAATAGCAACACTAGGAACGACGCATTGCACAAATGCAATCGTGGAGAGGAAATCATTAAATAGAATTGGAATCATTCGCATTTGTCTTCCTTCTGGAACAACGGTTCCTCCACTTGTCGACTGGCCAGAAGATTTAGTCGATAAATTACAGGCTAAAACCGCTTTGATTCACGGAGGTTACGAATTTAACGGTTCCCCAATTACAGGTATTGTGCGAGATGAATTAATAGAGACTGTCGAGTTGTTTAGAGACTCAGTAGATTCGATTGCTATTACAGGTGTATTTTCTCCGGTTCTAGCCGATCAGGAAAATGAAGTAGCAGCTTTTTTCCAACAGGAGTTACCACATATTCCGATTTCCCTTTCAAGTGAAATCGGTACGATTGGTTTAATTGAAAGGGAAAATGCAACCATTTTGAATGCTGCACTTAAGAATGTTATAAAGCATGTAGCAGAAGGCTTTGAGCAGGCATTGGTTAATGAAAGCATTCATGCAAAAATTTATTTCGGTCAAAATGACGGTACACTGATGACTAATGTCTTTGCTCAAAAGTACCCGATTTTCACCATCGCATGTGGGCCAACCAATTCAATTCGAGGAGCTTCATTTTTATCGAAAGAGCGCAATGCAATTGTCGTGGATATTGGTGGTACGACGACCGATATCGGTGTATTAGCAAATGGATTCCCGAGACAAACCTCTCTTGCCGTTGAAGTGGGTGGTGTCCGTACCAATTATCGCATGCCTGATATCTACTCACTTGGTTTAGGGGGCGGTACTCAAGTAACTTTAGAAGACAGTGCATGGAAAATTGGTCCTGAAAGTGTGGGTTATCAATTGCCCGAGAAAGCACTCATCTTCGGTGGTGAAACACTAACTGTGACGGATGTTGCTGTAGGAGTAGGCATGATGCAGATGGAGAATGCGCAAGAAGAAAAACTTCTTTCCATTCCTACACAAGAAATTTACCCACAAATTGTTGAAATGGTAGAAAAAGCAATTGATCGCATGAAAACAAGCGGGGATGACGTGTCAGTCGTGCTGGTTGGTGGTGGTGCAGCCTTGATGCCTGCCACATTAAAAGGTGCGAGTCGTATTATCCGACCTGAACACGCGGGAGTGGCAAATGCAATTGGTGCAGCACTTGGCGACATTAGCGGTACATGTGAAAAAATTTACTTGCTCGAAAATCGCGATCACCATGAAGTGATTGAAGAAGCAAAACAAGAAGCAATCCAAGCGGCTATTACGGCAGGCGCAGATCCTGATCAAATCGATATTATCCAGTTGGAAGACTTTCCATTGGCTTATATTCCAGGGGAAGCAATCTTGGTTAGAGTGAAAGTTGCTGGGCCTCTTTTGTTGGAGAGTGTGAAGTAATTTTGAATTATTTTGTAACCTGTTACTCTTTTTTACTTTTAAGGTTTTATCGGTCAAGAATAGCTACGAGGCAATAAACCACAGGACAAGAATGATACACCGTATTTGTTTAATGAAGAATTGAGTGAGGGTGTGAATATCAAAGGGGATCTTGTGATAACGTTTCCTTAGTAACTATCTGGTTCAATTACATAGGGCGCAAATGAAAACCTGCCATGGACTGGACTAAGAATTCCTCACTCTACATGCTTCGGCGCTGGATGGTCTATATCGAAATCGCATTAAGTTATCTATAATTGCGGTGGAGAAGAATAAAAGTCCCATTATGATGGATAGATTCAGAAATCCCTACTCTACACGCTTTGGCGCTTTGTGGATGCCTCCCGCGATAAGCCAGAAAGAAGACCGCTTTCAGTCTTATCGCTCCGGCTACCACGAAGACGCGCCTTCGCTGGATGTTCCAATGTATTTTTATAGAATATAGTATCCCTGTTTTTATTTTAAGGAAGTGTCACTTTCTTATAGAGGATCACATAATCTTTGAAAAGTTAGCAAAGAATACAATATACGTCGTGCTAGAGTGCCCGAAATTACATCTTCGGGCACTTACCATCTCTATAGATAGTTATCTATTCATTTCTTTCAAAGCAACTGCATTTTTCACTTGAATAGTGTAGGAACGCAGCAGGCGATTAGTCGCAACAGGATTAACGAAAAAGAGCAGCTAGAAGTGACGGAGTCACTTCTAGCTGCTCTTGCCCCTCGGTAAAAAAGTGTCGTGATTATTTCGCCGAAAGCAGGCCGGAAATATTCCAGTGAAAATGGCTGGTTTTTCCGTTCTATGCTATGTATTACGCGGCACTACTGGACAATCTCCAGTCAGATTATGCTTGGTATTCTTTTTCACCTTCCGTCGAAAGTGCCCCCGTGCGGGACAGAGGAGTGCCGCCTCTCTGTGATTAGTAGTATATGCACGATTGCCTAGAGATATACCTGTTAATCGTCTTGCCGGTGTAACGAACAAATCTAGCGACAAGCGGTGTTGGAAGAACATTCTATTTGTTAAATGCCGATTATCTATATAAGTTGAACTAATGATCTTATAAATCTCCAGCGAAGGCGTCTACTGGGGTAGCCGAAGCAATAAGACTGACAGTGGTTTTCTGTCCGGCTTATTGTGGGAGGCATCCCCTAGCGCCGAGCGTTGTTGGTAGGATTCTTTATTTCAACTTATATAGTACAGATTTTAGTGTGCTACTGCTGAATGGGTAGTGGCCTTTTTTGAGAAAATCCACCAAGGAGTAGCTTTCCATGTGGTATCAATTTTTGAATGATAATTGAAACTACGATTGGAATGACCAATCCAAATGCTGTGAATCCAATAATGCCATATGTGAAGTAATCATTTAACAAAATATCTGTAAAGATGTGCAAGTACATAATCGTTAGGGAGTGCTTCTCGATCCTTTGCAGCCAATTGAGTGACAGTTGAGTAGCGATGAGTTGGAATACGCCCACCAATACAAGTGTGAATGAAAGTGGAATGATCAAATCTAAAACAAAATGTTCATAACGCAAAAATTTCATGCTCAAATGATAGTCAATTACATTAAAGTTATCAAGTAAAACTGCTGTCACACTACCGATCAATCCCGCGGTTAACCATCTTTTCGAAACATTCATCCAAATACTCTTCATATAATAACCGAGTGAAAAATAGACGACTGCCATGAGAGCAACATCAATGTTCCAAATCATTGGGATTGTTTGAGACGCAGTATCTGGTGATCCACCAATGACGCGCATCGCAAACAAACTTTCAAAATGGGCAATACTATAAAAGATAGCCAAAATAATAATTTGTTTCGTACGACTAAAGTATTTTGTCATCCATAAGAAGAACAAATACGTAAAGAAAAGCGTAGTTACAAACCAGAATACACCATATGCACCACGTGCAAAACGTCCGCCGACAGCGAGTGTCCACAAATCATTTACATACCATGATAGATCCATATTGCCTGATCCAATTTCTAACCCGTAACGAATCAGCGTAATACTGACGAGGAAAAACAAATAGGGGACGATCAATTGCATAAAACGTTTTTGAATTGAAAGTTTCATTAAGCCCTTTTCTACAACAGGCTTAAAAAACAAACCACTTAAAATAAAGAATGCTGGCATGTGAAACCAATAGATATACTTCGCCAGTGGGAAATCGAGCTGTCCAGGATAATGACCAATGACGACAAGAATCATTAAAAATCCTTTGGTGACATCCACCCAGGATAAACGTTTCTTATTCATAATCAAACTCCTCAAGAAAATTGACGTATATCTAGTGTACAACGTATCAGTAGCTGGGAACGGAATGTAATAGATTTGACTCGAGAATGAAAGAAAGGTAGCAATGCTTGGGTGTATTTCCTTGAATTATCACGGACAACAAATTATTCTGAACCCTTTATGCGATTAGACAGAGATACTACATGTGACTGTTATTACTCGCGCCTTTTACAGCAGTACATTACTAATTAATAATGAATATAATTTTTTCATTATATTTTTATCTACCATCGTACATAACACATAGTAAGCTTCCAACGGAATAGTCAATACATGTGGTGAATATGGTAATGATTACTGAAAAACGGCCTTACTATTAATTGATTTGCAGAATGAAGGCGGTACATCGAATGTAGTTAGCGTGAATCAAATTTTGAAGAATACAGTTGTATTAATGAAACGTTGCCGTGGGGTGGACATCCCTATATTATGCTCAATTATGATATCTACTCTTCAATCAAATGAAGTTGTAGTGATACGCACTATTGAATGCTATTTGCTTTTATTGCTACCTATCCATAGCTATTTTTCTCCATATAACTAGCGCGATGCTGTACGTCTTCAAATGCTAGTATATTTTCGTGATTCACTTGTGGGTGCTGATTAATCATTCGTTCTAAATTAATAACGTCACATTGAAATTCATCTAACACTAGACTTGGTGACCTCATACCGTTATCCCACTGCCACTAAGCGCCTCTGTAGAAAAAGTGGAATAGATGGAATAGTTGAATTAATTAATTGGGTAAATTATACTAATAGTAGCAATGATTACTACTTTTCGGTCATAGAAATATATATAAGTAGCGTTATCACATTAAATGGAGGTTTTAAGTTGAAGAAACCGACTTATCAAAAATTATTCAAAGCGACGATGGCGACAGCAGTTGCGACAGGGGCTTTTGTTGCGGTTGCGCCGGTAAATACGAAAGCGGAAACGCGGACATTTTCTGATGTTAAGAACATCCCGAGTCATCACTTTTACGAAGCGGTCATGAACTTGTCTTCAAGAGGCATCTTCGCTGGATACCCGGATGGTACATTTAAACCTGGTCAAAGCATTAACCGTCAGCATGCCGCTAAATTCTTAGCGCTTACATTAGGGTTGGATACAGTAAACGTTAAGGATCCGGGATTTAAGGACGTTAGCAAAAAGAGTGCATACTATGGGCATATTGCAGCGCTGGTCGAAGCGGGAATTATTTCGGGTTATGCAGATAAGACGTTCAAACCTGGAGATAATCTGACTCGAACACAAATGGCTAAAATGCTTGTCCTAGGGTTCGAGTTTAAGGCAAGGGGTTCACAGAAAAACCCATTTAGTGATGTCAGTGATAATAAATGGAACAAGAGCTACGTCCAAACGCTATATTCCAACGAAATTACAACGGGTACGACACCTACAACTTTTTCGCCAAATGCACTTGTGACGCGCGGGCAAATGGCTTCCTTCATTTATAGAAGTGAAGCTGCTACAAAAAGGCCGGAGCCTAAGCCAGAACCATTCAATAAAGATTTGATAGCAATAGAAGCAGCGTTCAACCAATTAAAGTCTGGTACATTAAAAATTTCACGTGGAAACTATGTAACTGATGAAAAAAAATTAGCAGCTGTCCAAGCCTATGTCACTTCACTTATCACTGAAAAAGGCGTTAGTGCAAAAGCAGCGGCAGACAAAACTACAGGTAACTACGTGGTTACACTTACAAAAGGTAAAGAGAAAGTAGAAAAAACGATAACTATCAAATTTGACGCTACGACAAACGATCATATTGTTACTGAAGTGAAAGCGATTAATGCTAAACAACTTGAAGTGAAGTTTGCAACTGCTATTTCCAAAACAACTGTAGTAGACGCTTCGAATGTTGTTCGAAATATGACGTTAACGACGACAACTAGTGCGACTGCGAACCCTGGACAACTTACAGGCTCGTTATCTGCAGATGGTAAAACTTTAACGATAACTGCAAATGGGGTCTTTAATGGTGAATACACGTTCAAATCAACAGATGCTATCAAATCGGTAACAGGTGAAAAAATCGAAGAGTATACAATGACAGTTAAAGCGCATGATACAATTGCGCCAAAACTAGTTTCTGGATCTGCGACTGCGAAAATAGCTACTCAGTCGTTTTCCCTGTATTTCGATGAGCCTGTGAATGCCACAGGCGCCATCGCTTATGTCAACAATGCAGCAGCAACTGTCTCTAACAATCCGACAAACCCTAATCGTTTGGATGTTACGGCGAGCACAGCTGTTCCAGTAGGTACAACCGCAAGCATTAAATTAACGAATGTGAAGGACTACAATAACAACTCGACATCTCCAAATCCAGTGGAAACATTCGTTACGATTACTACTGACACAGTAGCTCCAACTGTGACGAATGTATTGGTTACAGGGGAGAATAGAATAGAATTAACGTACGATAAAGATATGAAAATATCGTCATTCGCAGGTAAAGCACGTATCGTTCATTCGAATGGAACTGTGACAAACCTCACAGCGTCAGCGGGGGAAAATGCAAAAACGGTGGTCTTATCGGGCACAGTATTGTCCTATAATGATAAGTACAATGCGACTCTGTTCGTCGATGCTGACGTGAAAGATACAGGTGGAAACAGTTCAGCGCTGTATTCAACTAACTTGACTTTAAACCAAGATACGATTGCGCCAGTATTAACAGCTGTTGAATGGAAAGATGGCAAAATTGTAGCGAGTTTCACAGAAAACATTGCGCTAGGCAACAACAATGTCATCACAGCCGTTGATCAAAAATCAGGTGTTTCAACGTCGATTTACCTAAACTATTCCAATGCGCAGAATGCAGTGATTGCGAACAATACGTTAACGATCCACCATGCCTTGCCAAATGGAACCTATCAACTGCGTCTCCCAGCAAACACTGTCGTTGATAAATCGACCATCCCTAATCCGAATCAGCTTGCAACACTATCGTTTAGTGTTCAAAATTCTGCGTCATGGGATACCACTAGTCCTGTAGTTTATGGGATTACAAATTATCCTGTAGCGGATGGAGTAACGCCGGGCACATTGCAAACAGCTACTTATACAGTGACCGACGCTGATAGTGGCGTGAACTTAACGACCGTTCAAGATATCAGAAACTATAGATGGGATGGCAGTGCATTACCGTCAGGCTCTTATGTATCACCAGCTATCACTACTGGAACGACAGATAAAGCGACATCTGTTGCCGTAACGGTATATGTACCAACTGCAGGTATCTCAACAACTAAAACAGCCTCATTCACTGTCAATAATATTCGAGACAACGCAGGAAATGCAATTGCATATGCTGGAAGTGGGGATGTTAGATTTGTTAGTGGGTACCAGTATCAGCCGGAATTCACTTCAGCTGCAATTGGTCCTAACAATTCTTCACTCACACTTGGTTTCAGTACTTCAATGCACTCGATCGATGCAAACGATTTTGAAATCACATTAAATAGTCACATTGTAAAAATAAGTTCTTTTGCTTCAGTTAACAATTCGACTTCATTTGTTACTGATATAAGAGCTTCAGTAGCAGATAATGTCCCGATTCATGGAGCTATAAGTGATGTTGTCTACTTGGATACTAATAGAAACAACATGTATAATGAAGGCGATTTAGTCCTGCAAATGCTTGAAGCTTCTAGCTACTGGGGCAATTCATACGACTCCTTTTCAGTAGATTTAAATGCAGACTATGTAACAAGTTTGAACGTCAAACTTGTTAAAGATTATTCGTCGCCTGCACAAGATTTACAAGGGAACCATGCTTTGTTCGGTAAAGAAATCAGGGTGAGATAAAGATTACTTTCAAGTTTTTATTATCAGGTGCCTTCATTGAACTAGGCAACATTTTATCGGAATAAAACAGCTCCCATCCAGATTATATATCTGGATGGGAGCTGTTTTTAGTTGTTAGAACCGAGTCGGCGAAATAACTGAACTAGGTGACTGTGGTCGCCCCCATATAATGGACATAAGTGGGTATAGTATTGTCCCTATTATTTTTAATGATTCATGAGATGGTGATGATATCACGGGTTACAGACCACGTAGGAGCCGGAATATTTATACATCACCTGCCTATCAATCAAATAATTCTGCCACATCATCAACTACAGTCACATGTATGATGAAATCACCTTCTTTCACTAGGAAAATCCCCTTTTCTATTAACTCAAGAGTGACGAGACTTGCGATAAAGAGACACTATATGTTTGGTAAATGGTGATGGAATATTATTAATGTCTCGTATAGTTAGTAACAGGAAAAGAAAGAATATTCTTCAGTTAACGTATGAATCCTATTTAGGTTTAATAATACTCGAAGAAATAGGTATAATGTATCTAAGGGAGATGATGAAAGAATGAAGATAACAATTAAACTACTGACAGTTATAATGGCTCTACTCTTATGGATGCCGGCTTCTTTTTTAGCGAATACAGATAACGAGCCTATTTTGGCTTCAGATAACTGGACAAATGACGCTGTAATCGCTCCAAGTGTGGATGTGCCGACACATCGCGCTGCAGCTTTAATCGAAAATAATAGAACTGTTAGCAGTTTGTCAGATTTGAAGGCTGCCGTTTACAGTGGATTCAAAAATTATGAACAAACATTTTCCATTGATTACATAGGAGACACTGCGAATTTGAAAGCTGATCTGCAATCCATATTAGATGAGATACTCGTGGAGGATGAATATTTGCATGGAACACTTGCAAGCTGGAGCTGGACCTATAAAGGTTATGTAAATGATGTGACAATCAATTTTTCAAACAGCTACCTAACAAATAAACAGCAGGAGCAATTCGTAGATAGTGAAATTGCAAGGATACTTGGTGAAATCACCGAACCGAGCATGAACGAGTTTCAAAAAGTGAAAGCGGTCAATGACTTTATCGTCCTCAATACAGCATATAGCTTCGATACAGCGGCAAGCCCGCATAGTGTGTATGCGATACTGAATGAACAACAGGGTGTTTGCCAGGCTTATGCTCTTCTCGCTTATAAAATGCTCAATAATCTTGGGTTTGATGTACATTATGTAACGGGGGAAGCGGGGGGGATTGGACATGCGTGGAATCTCGTCAAGGTTGATGGGAAATGGTACAACCTTGATACAACATGGAATGACCCTACTCCGAATCGAAAAGCACAAGTTTACTATAATTACTTTCTTGTTACGGACAATCAGTTAAAGAAAGATCATTCATGGACGCAAGGGGATTTCCCTGTTGCAACAAGTACGGAATATTCTTTTATGCATAGTGTCACTTCCGCTTATACATTAAATGATGTAGTTTATTATAGCGATGAAACAGACGGTAATAAGCTGTATAAAATGGATTTGCTGACGCAAGAAAAAACAAAGTTGACTGATAGTATGGCCCAATATATCACAGCATTTGGTGGAAAGGTTTACTTTAGCAACTATTCCAATGGCGCGCACTTGACAGAGATAGGGACGGATGGGACTAATGTAAAGGAACTGAACAAAATGAGTTCAACCAATCTCTATATCGAACAACCATATTTGTATTTCACTTCAAAAGATGGTTCACTGGAAAAAGTGAAAATTAGTAGTGCCATTACATTTGATACGGCTAAGTACACGATGTGGGATGAAAAAGAAACGAAGGATTTGAAGAAGGAATGGCGTATTGAGATGAATGCACCAGTCAATAATACAACGGTGAACGACCAAACTGTCTATATCGTAGATGCGGAAGGAAACCACTTGTCGTTCATCAATCCGGTTGTCGAAAATCAACAATTTATTCGACTACAGAATAATAGTAGCTTTTCACCGGGAAATCGCTATTATGTCGTCATTGAAAACAGTATCAGATCCAATAAAGAAAAAGTATTAACAAAAGGCGTTGTCATGCCATTCGTTGTGAAATGATAAATCGTTTAAGGTTCTCGTTCGGTCTTAACTTTGAACCATCTTGTTTAAGAAGGTAAGTAATCAAACCCCAGAATCCTGTTGGATTCTGGGGTTTGATGTCGTTATATAAAAGAATCTATTTTACTATCGTTATCTCTTTAACATAATCACCATGAACAAACAGCTCGTCATATCCAACCGCATCTGAGATTACCTTTAACCATGGCAACGGTTTAACTGGCTCTATAATTATGACGGGAATTCCCGTTTTAGCGTATCTATATGCGAGGCTATTGTTCGTTCCAGGACCACTTCGGACATTCAATGCTTCCGTTGTTAGGCCAATGGTATATGGATTAGCCAAATCTTTTCCGCCCATCAATTTATCGATACGATACATATGACCAGCTGCCTTCGCTCCCCAATAAGGATCGGCAGCATATTTGACGTTAAAGCCCACTGCTTTATTGCCAAAAATCGCACCATAGGCATAAGCGTTATTCGGTGGAATGTAATTTTTGTTTAAATACGCGTTGACCAGCTCCAAGATATTTTCCTCGACCGTTTCGAAATATTCCGGAACGGGTCTGTCATCATATACTTTCAAACCGAACAGATTATTGAATTGCTGAGCTCGTTTGCTTAGACCGTATGTACTTTCGTGCTGCGCCAATGCGAGAATGAGCAAGGCATTAATTTGTTGTTCTTCCTCTACTTGTTTCAAAAATGCCCCAAGGCCAATGAGTTTACTTTTTTCAGCCGCATTACGATAGGTTGGATCGTTAGGATAATCGGCTTCAAGACTTTTCAATGTCGTCAGGATATAGGCATCGATTTCCTCGGCTGTATAGTTAGTCTTACTTCGCGCGGGCAGAAACTGAAAGTACTGATAGCCTGTCCCAACTTGTGTCCCATTACTATCGAAGAAATGGCTACCATCCCAACTGTAATACCGCTCTCCATCATTCATAAACGATGGGGTATTCCCAGCCTGATATGATGAAAAAGTACCGGTTTTATTTGAATAAATGGAATGGGTGAGGATTCCGTTTCGAGTGGAATAATAAGATCGCTTGTCCTTTACAGTCGTCCAAGGCAATAAGGTACCGTTTGCGTGTTTAATGAAACCTAGATTGCCTGCAACTTTTACTTTGACATAGCGATCGGTCGATTCTACATATTCCAGTTCGGTATCATCGATGACATATGTTGCTTCATTCCTAAAGTTTTGATCTGAATAAATAATTGTTAACACACTGTCAACAGTCGGTTTGGTGACAACAATTCCGCTATCCATCTTTATGATTGCGTCATCATAAAGAATTACTTGTCCAACAGTCAATGCAGCAATTGCTTCGTTGTATGTAGCAAATGACTTGGAAATAGTTGTACTTCCGTCCGAGCGAAGCGTCGCTGTATCATACGTTGGATCAGCTTCCACAATACTGAATTTTTTAATGACACTTTCTTTGAGTGGGGTGTCGTCGCTATTTCTCACGCCATTTGTGACGTGGAGCGAATAGGTTGTCGAGGGCGTGTAGCCGCCGTTTGGTGGAAGGATGATTACTTTATCACCATCCGTCAAGACCTCTGATTTCACTTTGTTACCAGCCGCGTCAACCACAAACACGGTATTAGCGCCAACGCTGTTACGATCCACGGGTTTATTGAACGTAATCGTCCAGGGCTTATTTGTAGGTTGATCAGCAGACATATCCCAAGCAATTTCCGCATTTGCAATCGAGGGCAGCATAGAAAAAATGAGTGTGCTGACCAGCAGGATTGAGAATAACTTCTTATGTATTTTTAGAAACAATGGGGGTTTCCTCCTTAAAGGTTATGATTCTATCATATTACCAGTATTGGAGGAAAGTTGAAATCAGTATAAAGTTGTTTTTAATTAGAATCTGAGGAGAACTCCACAAGAAAGGCCAACTTTTACCTTCCAATTTTGAAGAGGAATTATGAAGTATTTCCTTAACATTGATGCAGATTTGCCGATAGACTATACAGAGGAGAAGCGATTTCTCTAGGTAGATAAATTCAAAATACATAGCCTAATAAGGGAGGGCCCGAGGTACATAGTTGAAACGAAATTTATAATACTATGACTAAGTTTGGAGGGACTATATTTGAAACGATTTAAAACGATCTGGCGCATGCAGTTTGTCATGTTACTGGCAATCGCCGCGATCGTCTCGTTCAGTTTTACTGTAAACGCGGCGGAAAAGGCACCACCACCACCTTATGAATATACGTTTGAAAAAGATGCGGGCGTACAATTCAATGGCATCGATGGCGTGAAAAGAATTAAAATGACGTTTTATGATAAAAACCTTTCAGTATCGGACATTGTGATGGGGCAAAATGTCTATGTTGAGCAGCCAGACGGGAAGAAGGTTAATATCCTTAACCCCATTATTGTCGGCAGCGATACAGTCACGATATCCTTTAAAAACTTACAGTACCTTGACTACTCTGAAGGTGCGAACTTGGATTATAAGGTAGTCATTGAAAAAGACGCCAAGCTACATTTTGATCAGTTAACGAAATATGAATTACCATTCAAACTCCATGAAATCTTACCAGGTTTTGAATCGGTATTTATCAAAACAACACAGCAAGTCATTAATGAGAATGTCTTGAAAAATAATGCACCCATGGATATAGCGGTTCATGTTCCTAAATTGTATCTAACGGGAATTACCACAACACACCGTTATAAAGGGATTGCAGACTTACCGAATCCGAATTTGGAAAGCCATTCGTTGACGAATATGGATGTCCTGACAGATCCAGAGGCAAGGCGGTTAACGGTCTCTGTCAACGATGAAGAACAGTATGCGCGTGACTTGGACTACCGTCCGGCTATTGGAGGATTTACGCTTGGACAGGCTGGTCTTGAAGCTTTGGTATGTGAAGGACAAAATGTTTGTACCGGAACAGCAAAAGACTTCCATCTAACAGCCTTCAATGAACACGGTAAAGTGTTAACCAATCGGAATTTCAAAGTAAGAGTAACCAATAAAACAAGTGGATTTACAGTCAGTGATTATCTGACTAAGCCGGATAAAATCTTTGGGCAACAAACGACACTACGAGAATTGATGCAAGATCCGAAGTTATTGAACACAATTGTTAGCCGTATTCCTGTGACGGAGTTAGATACACTGGGTTTGATCTATTCACTCGGCAGTAAAACGGAGGTTGCCAATCACGAGCAGCTGAAGATGGCGCTTGCGAATACTAGCATTAAAACCATCACATTGACTGACTCCATCATAGGTGACGTAGATATTGATCGCAGTGTGACGATTGATGGTTCTTCTAATAGTATTGTAGGTAATGTGAAACTTGGACAGGGTGCGAATATTACTGCAAGGCTGAAAAATACGACAGTTAACAAAAATTTAGCCATTGATGTCGGTAAAGATGGTTTTGCTGTTTTAGAGGGAACTGATGTAGTTGACTTCACAACGGCTACAAAGGGTTCGCTTCATTTATTCAATTTCGCATCATCAAATGGGATAGAATTGAATAATGACTCATCAATGCGAGTAGTCAGCGTAGGTGCGACACCTACTATGACCTTGTCTAGTGGAAACATGGTTACACTTATTGGGACGTACGGTGCGGTGAAAGCTAACAACGTAGCTGCTCAGCTGACAATTACGAGCAATACGGAAATTGAAAAACTAATCGTGCACGAACCAAACACATTGACAGTAACAAAACCAAGTGATAAAGCGCTTCCGCTACTAAAAGAAGGAAACGGCGAAATCTTTGTTAATGACACTGATCCGATTGAAGGAGAAGGTGGACAAACGATTAGAGAATGGTATTACCCTGAATTGCTAGCGCAGTCGATTGAAGCTTGGGCAGATACAGGTGCAAGGCTGACATTGGATCAATCCCCAATGGGTGTGAATTGGACAGTAGTCAATCCGAATGTCTTTGGCGGACAATCACAAGTAATTTTCAAAGATGGTTTATTATTCATTGTCGATGTCTTTGCGCAGCAGACAAAAGAAGTTGTTTTACAGGGATTACATGATGGACAGATTTATAGAGTAACGATTTTAGTGGAAATTGAAATACAATAATAAGATGGGGGTGCAACAGTATTGTTCACTCGAGTAAAAAGTATAGTACTAGCAATGATCCTGATGATTCCGTTGTTCATACCATTCGGGCAACCAGCGCAGGCATATGGTGTGACGAATCATGAAAATGTAATAGAAGTTGGAAAAAACCATTTTGTTGTCTTGAAAAATGATGGAAGCGTCTGGAGTTGGGGCGATCATACGTATGGACAGCTTGGCGATAGGTTGAGCGCAATGGAAACCGATAAGCCAAGTGCGATTCGAAGAGAAGATGGTACTCGCCTATTGGGTATTAAATCAATTGCAGCTGGCGGCGACCATACAGTAGCACTTGATAGTAACAAAAATGTCTGGACATGGGGCCGAAATTCGCATGGGCAACTAGGCTATGCAACAGACGAAACCGGGATATCCACTGAATGGATGGTGCCTCATGCTAACCCTGAAATGGTTATGGTAAGTAAGGATGTGCCATTAAAGGCGATTGCCATTTCTGCGGGCACATCTCATACCCTTGCAGTCGATGAAATTGGACAAGTATGGGCTTGGGGTTCAGGTGACAGCGGTCAAATCGGTCAACTAGGAAAGGCTACAACACCTATACTAGTTCCAGGTCTATCTAATGTTGTTGCGGTTGCGGCTGGTGGAGAGCACTCACTTGCTTTAACAGCGGGAGGGTCTGTCTATGCTTGGGGGCGCGGGACGAGTGGGCAACTAGGCAACGGGCAATCGGGTCATAAGAATCCGGAACCCCAAAAAATTGACAGCTTAACGAACGTTATGGCAATTGTAGCTGGTGATAATCACACACTAGCTATAGCGCAAAATAACACAACAATTTGGGCTTGGGGTTCAAATAAATATGGTCAGCTCGGTGACGGGGGCAGGCAAGATAGATTGACACCTGTTCAAGTATCCGGCATTAATGGTGTGAAGATGATTGCAGCTGGAAATGATCATACAATCGCTGTCAAAGATAATGGCAGCGTTTGGACTTGGGGACGTAACACGGAATATAGTGCGTTGGAACAACCCGCAAGTCGGACAACACCTATTCAAATCAAAGGCGTAAATAATGCCTTTGCCATTGGTGGTGGCGGTGCCAATAAAAATAGTTACACATTAGCAATTGATCATGAAGGATCGGTCTGGAAGTGGGATCAGACATCTTTCGATACAACAACAAGATTACCGATATTCAAACAAGTGCCAGGTATTGACGAAGTGATGGAGAAAATAGAATATCCGTTCGTACAAGGTGGGCAAGTGCTATTTAAGTATATAGGCACTAACGACACTATGGACGTTCAAGTATTTGGTAGTTTCAACGATTGGGATGAAATCTCACTCACACAAAGGGGCAACGAATGGACATTCCAGACAGAATTACAACCTGGAAAGCATGAATATGGATTTAAAGTAAATGGCAGATGGGTGGCAGATCCATTAAATCCGAATAAGGGATTTAGTGCAGCTGGTGATCCGATTAGTTATTTGACGGTAGATTCCTATGCTACAGTAGGCCCAGTTATTAATGATAGAGAAGTAACCTTTACGTACAGTAGTTATGATCATAATCGTCTGTTGGAATTTGATGCAGAGACCACCAGTGTTGTAGTGAGAGGTAGCTTTAATGATTGGTTCGGAATCCCATTAAAGAAAAATCCGAACAATACGTGGTCACTCACGAAGACGCTACCATTAGGTGAGCATACTTATTATTATGAAGTTCGAGATCATGCGACTGGAGCAGTGGCAGAATTTAGATTAGATCCACTGAATAAAAGTATTGTGGAGAATCCAATAACAGGTAGCTTGCGGAATACATTCAAAGTTGAGGAACAAATCCTAACAAAAGTACCTGTAGAAAACATTGAATTGGACAGAGGCCCTGTAGTGGATATGGTTGTTGGCGAACAAACGACTTTGCAAGCCATCATTAGTCCAACCAATGCAACGAACAAAAACTTAAACTGGTCATCTACTAAACCCCATATTGTCAGTGTAGAGGCAGGTCGGTTAACGGCACATGCGCAAGGCGAAGCAACGATTATTGTATCCTCGGCAGATGGAGGAAAGATTGATACAGTTACAGTCACTGTAAACCAACAAGACGGTGCCATTTCGTATCCAAGGCCAGGGTACAAAACATTTACTAATAAAACAAATGTTGCACCGAACAAAGTTTGGTATATCGCATTCAGTGAAGAACTAGACGGAAACTCTGTCAATAATAAAAACGCCTATGTAATGGATGAAACAGGAACAAAAATTCCAGTAGGCCATCAGTTAAGTAATGATGATAAAACACTCGAAATTCGTTTACAAGGTGGTAATATGTACACGCCAGGTGCAACGTATTATCTCTTCATCGAAGACACAGTGAAAACGAAATACGGCCAAAAGAAATTGAAAGAAAAAGTTCAAATGAAGTTTACCATTCAACTTTAATAATATGCTTTAACAAAAACCTACATTAAAACTGCCATGTGTACGTTTTAGTGTAGGTTTTTGCAATCATACATAGGAGATGAAAACGTGAGAAAATTATTATCAGTATTATTGTCGCTTTTGTTGGTCGTTACACTACTGACACCCTTACAAGTAACAGCAGCTAATGAAGAACTTCCATTTGATGAATACGGCGTTCGAGTCAATAGCGGTGAGGACTATCAGCAATTGCTAGCTGTAGGTGAAGAAGTAAGTTTCACTAGTAAAGTGGATGTGGCGTTAGATCACGAGTGGAAGATTAATTTCTCGGATATCGCAACGCCAAATAAAATTACAGCAATTACAATTGAGTGTGGCGGTAAACTCATTCCAGTCACAGCTCCTAAATACAGCAATAGCAAAGCCGTCACAATTAAGCCTGTTGCCAACTATCTAGGTGGTCAGAACTATACACTGAGAATCCTGTTGAAGAACGGTAGGAAGTACAAGATGGACTTTGCTACAGCTAAACGTAAAGAAACAGATAGAGCAAACGATAAATATACAGATCCCGGTGTAGATGTACTCTATATAGATGAAACCATAGAAGGAAAAGTATCAGGTACGAATGATATCGACTTTTATAAAATCGATATTCCAGAAGACGGACAATTGACTGTAAACATTAAGCGAGGTACGAATCCAGTATCCCTTTCTCTCTATGGGCATGAAGGAGATCAAGGTGATCTACTAGCTTATACGACAGATACAACGACGAGCTTATCCCGTGAGCTTAAAAAGGGAATTTATTATTTTAAAGTGACGGGGAATGGTGATTATGAAATCACAACTAGCTTCACAGCCAAAATAGTAGACCCAGTAAAAGAACTGGAAAAAGCACAACAAGCGGTAAGGGCACTCCCAGTACCAGCAGATGCAATGCCTAAGCACGCCGAAGACATTAAACAAGCTTTGGCACTAGTGGCTACTGCCAAAGCACTTGGTGCAAATGCTATCGAAATTGAAAAACTTGAAATCAAAATAGCAGCACTTCAAAAAGTGGTACTGCCATTAGAAATGAAAGTAACTGCACTCAATACGAAAACACTCGAAGTAAGATTCAATCGAGCTATAGATACGAGTGTAGCTTTGTTTACAGTTACCTCCTCCTTGAATGATATTCCTGTGAAGTCAGTAACATTCAATCCAAACAAGACAATTGCCAAAATTGAACTCGCGTCAATTGACAGTACAGGCTCATATACTGTGACTGTTGATGGACTAGCTGTTGAAGAAATGAAAGAAGCTATTAATGTAAAGCCTGCAACAATCGAGTCTATTGAAATCCTTGGCGATACTGCAGTTCGCATTGTAGGCGATCAAGTTTCCATAGGCTATCGCGCAGAGAATCAATACGGAGAAGAGATGCTAGAAGCACCAATAGGTGTCACAGCTAAATGGACGGACCCCCTAGCAACAAGTTCGTTAAGCGGAGCAACATCTGATGGTATCGTGAAAATCGCGATTGTTGCTAAAGAGATTGAAGAAGGCAAACTAATCGACTTAACACTTACATCTAATAAAGATAAAACAAAAACAGTTACTAAAAAAATAAAAATCTCAACACAAGCTTCTGTAAAAGGTATTACCATTAAGGAGATTTACAACGAAGCTGGTAAAAAATTAAACGAAACAACTAAACTTGTTAAGGTTGACGAGAATGATAAGGAAGAGATAGATGCAGATAAATTCTACTTATTAATAGAAGCTACAGATCAACATGGCGCCAAAATAGATAATGAAGATATTCTAAATGTACCTGGCGCAATTAGTTTAAGACAATTAGATTCATCAATTGTCAATTTTGTACCAACAACAGAATTCAAGTTAATTGATAAAAAAGATGGTACAAAACATACGGGATTAAGACTCACGGGCACACCGAAATTCGGTGAAACAGAAGTGACATTAACGGTTGTTGGAAATGGCCAAAAAGACTCCATCAAGGTGAAAGTTGAAGAAGGCAGCCGGACGGATGTTATTACATTAGACGTACCCTCATCCATCCCTGCAGATGAAGAGCTGTTCATTCCGATAAATACGATTGATAAACAAAACCAACCTATCACGAAAAAAGAAATTATTACAAATGCAGTGAGTGGTATTAAATTTACAATCAACCCGAAAAAAGATTATGAAATTGTAGAGAAAGAAATTACAACAGAAGCTGGGAAAATCGAAAAAAAAGTAGGAATAGAATTTAAAAAATCCCAAGTCATTGCGGACGAATTTACAATCAAAGCAGAATCTTCTACTGGTAAAATTGTTATGGAGAAGATTACTGTGAAAGGTAAAGCAGTGCCAACAACATGGCGAGAAGTTTCACCTAACTCTATTCAGAAAAACCTAAATCTAACAATCAAGAAAGATAAAAAACCTCAATTGATCGATGATAGCAAAGTACAATTTATCGATCAACACGGAAAGTCGATAGGGCCAACCGATGGATATAGTCTAGTAGTTACTGATCAAAATCCATTAGGCGGGTCAGTTTCTGTCGTCGATAATAAAATTACACCAATAGCTATTGGTACCGAAATTGTGACAATAGCTATTAAATATGGAGATACAGTTCTGAAAGGTAGCGAACAACCAATCACATTCACAGTGACTGATGGAAGTGGTTATAAAGCGTATGAAGTAGAAAAAATAGAGGCTATCTATGATGCTTTAGAAGCTAAGAAACTTACTAAGCAACCAGAAGATTATGCTAGGGATGTTATAGTCTTGGGTGTACTTGAAAATGGCACGAAAGAAAGATTAGCTTATGTAGATCTAGCTACTAGAGCTTATACATTTGAAGCATTAGGAGATTACTTAAAAGTTACAGGCGACGGTAAAATAAACGTCGAAAAAGCCTTTTATTATGGTAGTAAACCCGAAACAGAGCGTACAATTGGCATCAAACTCAATTCATCTGGTGAGGTTCTTCAAGCTAAAGTGACCATTTCTAATGTGGCACCAGAAGTAGTAGAGATACAAAGTTCACAACAGACAATTATTTATAATGCAACTACTGAAGGATCATTCGATTTTAAAAAGCTACCGGATGCTGTAACTAAAAATATCACTGCAAAAGATCAGTATGGAGTGAGCAGTGATAAACTATCGAATCATCAATTCGTGTTTCCAGATGGAACTCCAGTTGCTAGTAACCTAAAGTTCACTGCTGATATTGGAAACTTTATATTCAAAGATAATAATACAAAAGATGCTAAAGTAACCGACTTCTCATCAAACTCATCATTTAACGCATTTGTAACTGTTGGGAATATATCTTCAAATTCGGTTAAAATGACTGTAGAAAAGGCTCATATGCCATCAGTTGAAGCTGAGATTGCGAATATTACCTCGAACGTGTGGGGAAAATTAGATAACGATGATAATTTATTAAATATAGTACAAGGACTTGTTGGAACAGGATATACAGTCACTATTAAATCATCAGATAATAATGCAATTGCTTCGAGTGGTAAAGTAACACAACAAGATATTCCTGCGATGGTCAATGTGGTGTTTGTAGTGAAGAATACTGCTAACCCTTTATTGAGTAAAGAGATGGCTTCTATAAAAATAGAGGTTTTGGCAGCAATGAAAGTAATATTAGCTGCTGATTCAGTTGGAACAGCGGGTAATAAAGAAATTATCGGTTTACCAACTGGAAATAAATATATAGTTATAGAAGGTGCAAAATACTACGGTATATTAGCAGATGGGAAATTAAGTGCATCACAAATTTCTAGGGCATCAGCTGAAGGGCTTGCAGCGGATTTAGCAGGAGGAAAAATCGAAGGTTTACTAAACGGTACTACTTACAAAGTTGAAATCGTAGCTGCAAAAGTAGTAAATATTGATCCTGGTTCTGAATCTGGTGCGTTAGCGGGGGATAGAATAATTACAGGCTTAAAAACCGGAGTTAAATACATTGTATCAGAAGGAACGAATTTTTACGGCTTATTGGCTAATGGTAGCTTAAGTCCAGCGAAAAATGACAAGGATGCCGCTGGTGCGTTAGCAGTAGCACTATCAGGAGCGACTACCATCACAGGTTTAACAAACGGTGTTACTTACAAAGTTGTAATTGCACCGGCAGTACCTCTTGCCGGAGTAAAAGCAACTGCGGGTAATGGCCAAGCAACTATTAATTTCCCAGCACCAACAGGAGCAACATCTGTAAAAGTTCAACAATCTACGGATGGAGCCACTTGGGATACTAGTTATGCAAAAACTGTACCAACATTATTAACTGAGAAATCCACATCAGCAACAGTTACAGGTTTAACAAATGGAGATACTTATTATTTCCGCGTAGACGTAAAGGGTGGGGCTTACGAAGGCACTTCAGACATTACAACTGAAATTAGGCCTATGGCACCGATTACTATAAAAGCCATCAATGGCTTAATAGCACCGAAAACAGGCGAGTCACCGGTGAAAGACACAATTATTACTGAGGAATATACAGCAACGATTGAATGGAATCCCGATCACTCAATTTTTGATTCTGAAAAAATATATATAGCAATAATTATAATTAAACCAAAAGAAGGCTATACATTGGAAGGTGTAACACAGAATTTCTTCACAGTAGTAGATGCAATAGCAACAAACACTGCTAATATAGGTGTAATAACAGCAGTATTCCCAAAGACAAAACTACTGCCTGGCACTCCGCAATAAAAAATTTCAAAGCAAAAAAGCGATTGGCCCTCACCTTGAGGGCCAATCGCTTTTACTCATTTCGCAATAAACGTCTGCGTCAATGGTTGTTTCAAAAATTCGTTATTCTTCGTACTGCCTTTAAACTGGCGATCAATGTATAGCGTGTACTGATTGCCACGTCTGAAAGATTTATCAGGAACCACGCTAATCTGTTTACCGTCAGCGCTTAGTGATAATGTTGTTGCTACTAGTGTATTCGTTGAATCATCCATGATATAAATCAGTCCTGAATACAATGCTTTGTGATCTACTTTTGCATTGAAAGTAATCGTTACTGGCTTTATAGCTGGACGTTCGATTGTTTTTTTCCATTCTGTCATCACGATTGTTTCTACGTGAGCTAATGGACTGATGATATTGCCTTTCATAACAATCGCATACAGTTCACCATTCGGTGCTGCAACCGGTTGGCCCGTGTAACGCGTCCAGTTGGACAAGTCTGCGTTGTTCACTGTATAGCTTTGTAGATCAGGATCCCGCGCACTACGGTCAAATGCGATATGACTACTATTTGTCGTGTAGTAAATTTGTCCACCTGCTGCAGCTGATATGCGATACGTATTTGCTGTAGCGGATGTAATAGTTGGTGCAGCAAGGTTTTCGACCAATGCATACGTACCTGGCTCAGTTGCTAAACCAATAATGTTGTCGTTACCTTGTGGACTACTTGGTTGAATGATTGCCACTAATTGATTGTTGTTGCGAACTAGACGTGCAAAGTTTTTATTAGCCTGTTTTTTCATTTCTACTTCAATCGGTTGCACGAAAGGTTGTGCTGAGTTCCCCCAGCTAATTTCCATCGGTTGATTGACAACTGGGTCTGTAGAGCTTGTAACAATTGTTGGTATTTTAACAGTCAATGCTGGAGATTTTGCTTCAATGGCATTACCGTATGGAATATGAATCGCACGGTCCTGTCCAATAAAGCTAACCCCTTGTTTCTCAGCAAGTTTTTTTTCTTCGAGTGATAGGGTTTGTGTTGAACCCGCTGCTGAGAACGTTGCCGATTTCCGTACTGTTTTAGTCCATGCATTTGTTTCAAAGTCCTCTATTTCTACTGTTACGGTATACTCTTTTACTTGTTCAGGGTCTTTGGGGTCTTTCGGTGTAACCGTGTACTTCACAGGTGATGTGAAATCCTTTGAAGTGATTCCACTTACTTGTACTTCAGTGCCCACTTTTACTATATTTGTTGCTGTTGCTGTTGCAAACTTCGCTTTTAAACTTTTGACGACGGTACCTTTAGGAACGACTACTTTGATGGTACCAGCAGTATGGTCGATAACGCCATAAGCGCGCTCAAGCGCGAATTCGAACGCTGTAATGAGTGCTGGTTCACTTGCGTTCTCAAATAAGCTGACATTCACTGGGTTGGAAGGTGCACTTTCAATCCCATTGACCGTTTGCGTGACGTAATAGCCAAGACCAGCTGGTATGTCTTTAAAGATAGCCGTTGGATCAGATACAGATACCGGCTTTTGTGAATTAATTAGCTCGCCATATGCATTATACAAGTTGACGACAGTCACGGCTTCTTTATGAGTGAGGACCCCATCGACTTCGATTGTACTTCTGCCTGCTTCAGCTTTAAGCTTGTCTATTTTTGGTGGTGCAACCGTAATAATACGTTGCTTGTCATCTGCCTTTGCACCACGTTTTGTTGTGACACTATAGATAATCGTGTAAATTCCAGGGAACTCCATTTCAATCAGCTCATTACAAATGGTTACTGGATCGGTCACAATGTTTTCATTACAAAGAACTTTATTGCCAAATAGTATTTTCTTTTTGATATCATTCGTAAGTTTTGGACCATCCAAGTAATCGTCTGCTGTTGCACCTGCATCCTTGAAATGTCCTACCCCTATATCCGTATTCGCAGTATAGCTATACTCATTTATTGAGATATTCCAAATGAAAGATAAGTTTTCAGGACCATTTATTGTAATATAGGGACGGTTTTTATCACGAACATCGACAATATTAGAACGCATACTTTCCAAGATTTCACCATCTATTGGGAACTCTTGTATTACATAGTAGCTACCAGGCGGGATTTTCATGTCCACATTGAGTGTTGTCCCATCTAGTCCCGTTGGGTTTTTGAAAACGTAAGTTGTCACACCTACTGGTAATGGTTTTGAAACTGCGATAGGTTTATCGGGATTTGCTACGTCATACAACTTTAAAGTAGCACCTGGGTACGCACTTGTGACGCCTACTTCACCTAGGTCAGCAGTACTACCGATTGCAATGACAGCATGTGGCTTCACGTAAACGGTACGGATGACTGTACTCGCAACGTTTCCAGCAGTATCCGTTACATTGTACGTCACGATATATTTTCCTGGAACGCTCATATTGACTGCGCTGCTGTCGATTTTAATGCTTGCTGATAGGCTAGCTGCGTTATCGATATTATCTGTAGCCGTTGCGCCGTATTCAATGTAGATTCCGCCACGGATAAATTCGACTTCATGTTTATTGATCAGTTGAATAGTTGGCTTTGTTGTATCTTTAATGTCAACTCGTGGGGAAGTTTCACTTTCAATCCCGTTGACGACTTGGGTAACGTAATAGGCAATGCCGACTGGAATACCTGAGATTTCGAATAATCCAGTGGCACTATCATTGGCTCTTGTAATTGTTTTAATCGGTTTACCACCTGGATCTTGATAAACTTTCAATGTAGCTTCGCCCATGACATTGTTTACCCAAATATCCCCAGTCGGACGTCCAGGTGCATTTTCATTGGGAATAGCAGTATGAACAACATTATCGATATCCAATGTCGGTGGTGCGATTGTAACGGTTTTTGTTACGGTAGCAGTGTTGCCTGCATCATCTTTTGCTGTGTACGTTATTTTGTAGATACCAGGTGTATTGATTTTCTGGTTTGGAGAGACAGTGATTTCAATGGATGGCGTGCTGATATTATCTTTTGCCACTACATCACTTTTACTGAATGGATACTCCCAATTTGTATAGTTTTTAGGCATAGATACTTTGTCTGTAGCAGGTCCAACGAGTGAAATGGTTGGAGCCATTTCATCGATAATTTTTGCATAGTTAGAACGAGAACTCTGTGCTCCATTCTCTTCCTGGATTACATAATATTCGCCGGCACTTAAACCGGTAAATGTGTAGCTATTTAGTGCTTCAACGTTTCTGATGACTGGTTCATTACTAGAATTGACGATATACAATAGAAGGCGATTACCTTGTCTCGTATCAGTAACTTCGATGGCCCCGCCGTTATTATTTTGACCGGCTCCTGCAATTGTAACGCTTAGTCTAACAGGACGCGGTGCAATATCTTGTGAATTGGAAAATGCACTTTCAACACCGTTGATTGTTTGCTTTGCACGATAGTTTTTACCGGGCGGTACTTGTTCGTCCGCGTATCCAAGGTCAAAATAACCAACCCCATTTTCATCTGCCTCTGTTTTACGGGTTATAAATCCGCTTTTATCGTGATGAAGCGTTAGGATAGCGAATGGTTCGGCACCTGAAACGACAATCCTTGTCGCTGACGGTTCAGCGAGTTCTACCGCTTTAGGCGTAACTAATACGGGTAGTGAACGATCGGATTCAGTTCCGCCAGCTGGTTTTGACGTTACTTGATATTTTCCGGGACTTACATTATTGAAAGTATGTTCGGAAGTTGTATTATCCTTTGTTTGAGCTGACGTACTACTGTTCTCAGGGTAAAGTGTAAGTGTTTCACCCACGATTGCATTGGTAACTTGAACAGTCCCTTTTCCAGTGATAAAGTTTGCCGTACTTCCTGTTACTGTTCCGCTGAACCCATCCGCAAATACAGGTGGCAGGGGTCCGACGGTCATTAAAAGAAGCATGAATGTCATTAAAATCGATACTGTTTTCTTCATTATAAAATACCCTCCTAGATTACTTCACTTCATAAAATTGTTTTTCGAGCAGTTGACCATGTGCATCGTATGCACGGATGGTAAGCACGTCACCAGAGAGGAGACCGTTCATTCCTAGTGAAAACTTATTGTTCGATTGGCGAATCAAAACTTTTTCGGGCAAGTTGTCGAGTGCCACTGTTGTTTTGGCCACTTCACTTTTCCCTTGAACGATGATATTCGTAGCCAAAATGTTGAAATTAGCACTAATCGTTTGGATGTGCGTGCCTTGTAACTGGAATTTCATTGTGACTTCCTCTTTAAGCTTCTGACCTTTTACGGATGCAAAGCTTTGTGGGATGACGAGTGTGTATTCTGTCCCAAATAGATATGGATTTATCGGTTCTACTATAATTTGCGTTAAATCAGCCGATATTCTAATAGAGGCTTCATGTTTCTGATTATTAGTAGATGTTATGTAAATAGCATTTGGATCTACCGGCTCGTTGACTTTGTCGCTAAACGAGATTGTCCAAGTTTTCATTGGATCGGTGATGGGTTTGAAATCAAAGGTTTTAGCACTCGCGGGTTCAATCCAAAATAGGAAGAGGGTTGCAAGTAGTACTAGTGTCGTTATTTTTTTTAACATGTACGTAGACTCCTTCTTAAATTTTAGTAAATCATCGTGTTGCTGAACAATGAGGTGGATTGGTAAAATTGTAGTTTCTATAATAGTTATCGGAAAGGAAGAGAAAAAATGAAGGTACATAAGCAAATTACATTATTTTTAACAGCATTATTAGTGGCTTCGATTGTCTGGATTCCGACAATTGGGCATGCAACTACGGAGTATAGTTATGGAAATCAAAGCTGTGGGGTGGACCGAGGGATAGATGTGATATTTGTCATCAATGATTCTCCTGCGATGATGGCGATTAACATATCCTCTAATCTGACTTCAAATGATGGCTATATTTCAGAATCGGTTAAATATATCCAATCATTACCGAAAAATGATCGGATTGGTGTCATTGGATTTAATGATAAGGCAGCCAACTACCTATCGTTATCAACAAACCGCTACGATACAGTTGCCCAGATGAATAAATTCCTGACTGCTGGTCCGAATACAGCGGGCGGTAATGATTTAAGTACAGGGATTGAAGCAGCGCTTGATGAATATGCAAAAAGACCGAGCACAAATGAAAAATCAATTATTATTATGACAACTGGTTTTTCGGTTAATAACTCGAAATCACTGGAATTGGCACAACGAGCTTATGAGGAACAAGTTACGATTCATGTCTTTGGTTTTGGCTCCATAGTAGACGTAGATGAAACGAGTTTAACAAAAATCGCAAAGAATACCGGCGGGAATTATTATAATGCACCTCGTGCGACTGACTTGGCACGTGATTTAGCTGGATTGAGGTCGACGGTTAGTGGGTTTGTTGGTCGAGAACAAAATAGCAACTGGACATTAACGAATGATGTAATTGAACCAAGTGGATTACTTTTACACGACAATGTCAAAGTGGATTTGAATGGCTATAAATTGGAAGTGAAAGGTGATCTTGTCCTACAGTCTTGCGCAGAATTGCGCGCAGTTAGTGGTGTGATCACAGCTAATAATGTAGAGCAAAAATCAGGTTCAGCGATTTATTTGAATAATAGTCAGTTAGACGTGAAAAATATTTTTACCCAAAATGGTCTCTTGCGTGTGAACGGGAACTATGGTGGTGTGGCGACTCCGGAAGTAATCGTCAACAACTTCGACCAAAAAATACGTGGTGTAGTTGAGTTGACTGGACGTACACTTCATGCGAAGGGCAATTTTGATCAAGAAGGTCGTGTTCAGGCAGGTGGCGGATTGCTAAAAGTAGCTGGTAACGTCACGCAAAAAGGGTTTTTTAATTTACAAAAAGGCAAGCTGTTTGTGGAAGGGAATTTGTTCGTTAACGGGGATACGTTAAAAGATGATGCCTTTACGGAAAATCGTTCATTGAACGTTGATGGAGGGCTTGTGCAAGTTGGTTCTGCTGAGTCGATGGCAATCACGAGAGAAAAGGGTAATATACGACAATCAAGTGGTCAACTATTCGTCAATCATGGAACGGTTAATGTATTTGGTGATTATTCCATTACGGATGGTTGGTTAACGATGATTGAAGGATCTATGGATACGACAGCGGCTGACTATGGGGAAGGCGATGGTGATTTTGTCCATGTCTACCGTGATTTTTCAATGTCGAGCCCACGTAATCATGCGAAAATGGATTATATTCATATCGGTAAGCCACAGCATGACCAGGGTCATTTAACAGACGGTGTGTTACGCATTGATGGTAACTTTACACAACTGGGTGACAAGCGGTTCCACGACAAGTATAGTGATCGCTCTCAAAATTTTGTAGAGGATTACAGTCGCTTGAACTTTAGTGCAGCTGGTAGACATAAAGTGTTGTTAACGGGTAAAGGAAAAGTCAGTGTTCAAGGTAATGGTTTTACGTTTAATATTTTAGAGGTAAAAGACAAGCTGTCAGATTATAAACTAAATGGTCCAGTGAAACATAAAAAACTTATTGAACGTGCTGTTGCGGCTAACACGAAGTTAGCAAGTTTATCTATTAATGGTGTTAATGTCTTCAATTTCAATCCGAATGTGACAACTTATTACGACCACTATGTTCCGGCAGGTAGTCTTACAGGTGGTGCTTACACATTGCAAGTGGATGCGCGGGCGGAAGATCATCGCAACGCGAAGGTCGAAGTGGTGAATTCAGTTGTGACAAATGGTAAGTCGGAAGTGAAAATACTTGTTACGGCACATGATGGCACGACTGCTATCTATACGGTTCACGTTATAGTGGGTGATGGATCAGATGGCAGGGTGACATCAGTTGTCCTTCAGCAAAAAGAATTATCATTCTTGAAAAAGGATAATGGTAGCTTTAGCCCTGAGAAAGCGACAATTGACTATACGGTTTACCCAACCAATGCGAAGAACCAACAAGTCATTTGGTCAAGTACCAATACAGCTGTTGCTACTGTATACAATGGAATTGTCACGGCAGTTGGTGTAGGTCAGGCCTCCATCATCGCCACGACGATGGATGGCAAATTCTCCGATTCGGCAAATGTTACCGTATTGCAACCAAATGACTTGTTAGCAGGTATTAAAACATTTGCAGATCTTGTGAGTGATAATAACCGTTACAATCAAATAATGGCATTATACAATCGAGATGACATTGGTATTGTTGTGCCAGGTAAGTATATCCAAAATTTGGAGTTCGCGAGTAACTCAACAGGCTATTTAATAAGTGGTACAATTATGCTAGATTCAACCGTTAAACGAGTGGATGTTCGAGTCAATGGACAGTCATTACCAGTGCCAGAACCGGCTGATGGGAGGGCAATCTTTAGTCGGGCAGGTCTGACGATTAATGATTATATTGAAATCATTGCCTATAATGCAGCGGGGGACAAATTGGAGCAGATTGAAACGTATTATCCGGTAGGGTTTGAGTCAGGTGATATTGTTCCATTTGGTTTCTATTCGATTCAACGATTATTAGAGAATCCTAGTCTATTGGAGTTAATACTAGACCGCTATGCATTGGAACAGCTACCGTTTACTCACGGCCTAAGCTCTGAATAACGAACAAAGGGGGCAGAGGGCACGATTCGTCGTGCCCGTTCTATTTATGAGGAATTTAAAAGTATTTGTATTGTTAAGTCTGTTTATGTTGTTATTGCCGGCTACACTGGCGCATGCGGTTAGCAAACCTGTTGTTGGGGTTTCTACGGTTTATATGGAAAAAGCCGGAGCAGTTAATCTATCTGTCTTTATAGATAGTGATGAACGAATTGCGGGTGGCTCTTTTGACGTGGTTTATGATCCGACATTGTTGACGGTGAAGGACAAGGCTGTGAAGGAGGGGACTGTATGGTCCAACCAGCTGAAGGCCATCAATAGTGCGGAGCTTGGCAAAGTATCCGTGGCTTGGGCGCAGGCAACTGGCGTGTCGATGAAAGGGACTGTGATAGAATTTCCAGCTACTGTTATAGCAGCCGGTGCCGGTTCCACGATGAATCTGACGTTGAAAAATGTGAAGTTATTTGATGCACAAGGCAATGAAATTTCTGTACAAGTGTTGAATGGGCAGGTTAAACCGTTTACTGGTGATGTGAAAGCACATCCGGGTACTGTCGAAGTGAACAAGGAGTGGACTATTCGTTTAAGCACTCCTTATAATCCAGCAACGCTTAATAATCAGACTGTTACTGTAAAAAGAGGTACAACAGTTGTTGAAGTGACTGTCAAGCCGATTAACGCGACATCATTCAAGATGACGCCGAAAAATCCTTACGCTAAGGGCAAGCATACGCTGGAAATTACAGACCAACTTCGCTCAGAGCATGGTGGGAAATTGAACAAACCTGTGCGGCATGAATTTACGGTTAAATGAGGAGGGATAGTATGAATAAGAAACAACTGAAATTGGGATGGACATTCTGTATGGCATTGTTTTTAGTCGTATTGTCCGGATTCACCGTACATGCTGCGACAGGCCCGACGTTAGAAGTGGGCGAGACCCGTTCGCTTGGCGATACAGTCAGAGTGCCTATTACGATTTATAAGACAGCGAATTTGACTTCCATTGATGCGACGGTTTCATTGCCGACAGATCAAAAAGGTATTAGGTTGAAAAGTTTTGAGCCAGCTGGCATTTTTGCAGGCACGCAATACCGTTCAAGTCCTGATATTTCAGGTAACACATTAAAGTTTGATTTTTTATCCCAAACAGTAAAAGAACCTACATTGGGGAATAAACCAACCGTTATTGGGTATATCACCTATACGCTGACGCCTGAATTTGAGGCGGGTCAATCTGCTCGGTTAGAAATTGGTGAAATACGGGCAAAAGGCCGTGCAGATGCCGATTTATTGTTTGAACCGTTACAAGGTAAAATCGAACGCAAACTGCCAATCGGTGGCGTTATCAGTGATAATGGACCGAGTGCTGCTGCTGCAATACGTATTTTACAGCATGTTAATGGTAGCGATTTAATTACAGAAAAAGAAATGTGGTTATCGGCAGATGTCGATGGCAATGGTAAGTTGAACCAAGATGATGCTCAGTTGATTTTAGATTATCTGGCAGGTATCACGACTTCATTCCTAGCGATTGAGACAGTTGAGTTAGATAATGCAGCAGTGGGTAGTGAGTATGAGGAACAAATATCGGCCAAGCACGGAAGGGAACCTTATGAATTTAAAAGTAAAGGCTCACTACCTTCAGGGTTGAAATTAAATCCACAAACGGGTGAACTGACAGGGGTAGTGAAAACTGCTAAAAACTATCAGTTTACGATTCAAGTGACAGATGCCGTAGGAAACATAGCTGAACGGGCATTTGCCGTTGACGTCATTAACTCGGATATCATCGCTGTTGAAAAACTAGGCATGATTAACGTTAGTCAAGGCGGGCAGGCTAATCTGCCGGGGAGAGTATTGGTTACCTATAAAGATAAATCGACAGGATACGAATCAGTAACTTGGGGTGATGTAGATACGATCGAACTGGGTGAACAGGCGGTTAAAGGTATTATTGGTACTAGCGGATTTACTATAACCATCAAAGTGAATGTCGTCAATGAAAACTATGTCAATGGCATTAGTATCAAAAAAGCATCATTCCTAGACCTCCATACAGTCGTTATCCATACAGTACCGGAAGTATATGGCGTGACGATAAATGGCACGGATATGCTTTACGAAGGCAATAATGAATATAGTTCGATTGTTACGGGCATACCAAGCGGTGCAAATATTACGTTTGTATTGAAAGATAAATACGGTAACGTACTTGAAACAAAATCACAAAGTCTACTACCAAATTAACACAGAATAAAGCTCGGTACACATACAATTGTATGTGCTTGCCGGGCTTTTTTACTGTTTATAGGTGTTGAAAGTGGGTCGCGTGCGAACTAGACAACACACGGTCGAAAGTAAGCAACGTTCCGCGGTAAACAACGTTTCGTTGGAAGTGAACAACATATCATCCGAACTAAACAACGCCGCCGAAAGTAAACAACATATCGCCCGAACTAGACAACGTTGCGCCGGAAGTAATCAACATATCCCCGAAACTAAACAACAACAAAAAAAGTGCAACCCATCAAACAGGTTGCACTCCAATCCATTTCTTTCATTTACCTTTTAGTCATCTGAACACGTTTTTCGCCGACCAACTCACCTTTAGCATTGTAGGCAAGGAAGACGCCTTCTTGGAGCAGGTGGAAATTGTTGATTTCATAAGTTCCCTTTTTAAGAGCGAAGTAGCCTTGAGCTAAATTTCGATTGGCTAATTCATAATCGATGTTACCTTCGGATGAATTGAAACGTAAGACGACGCGGGTGATTTGTCCACAGTTGTCGCTAACATACGTATTCATAAAGAATTCATTTCCTACGGTTTCAAGCGTAGGTGATGTGAATACTTGGCTGGACAGCGTACAAGTTGGACCAGCTGGGATGTCGCATGTAATGGCGGAAAGGATGGACTGGTAGGCGGCACCCAATTCACTACTTTCTGCTACATGATAATAATGACCACCCGTATCCTTAGCTAACTGTTGTAATATTGCTTCGTTTAGCTGCTTTTTATTGCCCAAGCCAATGGTGTAAATTTTGATGTTTTTCTGTTTGGCTTCAGAAATTATACTCAACGTTTGTTTTGCATTTGATTTCCCATCGGTGAGTAGTATCGCTACTTTCGGTGCATTGCCAGGCGTGAATTTATCGAATGCAACTTTTAGTCCGCTTAAAATATTCGTACCGCCTGATTGCTCTACATTTCTCAATGTGGGTTCTACATTAATTACTGTATTAGCATCAGGATATAGTAATCTACCTCTTGAATTGAATTGTGCAGCAATATTTCTTTGTGCATTTAGCGCCGTCATCAGCTCTTGTGATTTCGTAACACGTGCGCCCGATGGATCGCTAGCTCTCATACTGCCGGAAGCGTCAAGGACAAACGCAATTTCTGGCACTGTCGAGCTACAAGTTGTATCTGCTTGTAGAGTTGGCTCATAAAGTACATTTATACGTTGTGGTGTGTTTGCTACAGAGGAAAGCACATCTCTATAGTTCGGATCCACAACCTCGAATTCCGCAGTGATTTCATCCGCAATCGAGTAGGTCGTATTTGGAGAGGTGATGGTTGTAAACGCTATTCCATTCGAGAACCACACATACTCATTAGTTAACGTAGTACCTTGAGCAGAATGGAATCGAACGCGTCCAGTGTAGCCCTGAATGGTTTGTCCACCAGGAGCGACAACGGTTGCTTTCAGTGTGGCTGTTGCCCCGTTAGCCGGTAGCGTGCCATTGAATGCTGTAGCTGTTGTGGTGTGAGGGATTATCTCAAGCCGTAGTTCTGCTTGTGGTGCATAATCCAGGTTCACTGTAATGGGCTTGTTATCACAGTTTATGTTGGACTGGTTCAGCTGGAATGTCAGCGTGTCCGTGCGATATTGACTGGATCTAGGTGCAGTGACTTTGACAATCATATCGGGTCCATCTGTCATGTTCACAGCACTTGTACCACTCGGTCTGTTGTTAGCTTCAGCCTGAGCTTCAGCTAAATAGGTACGTGCAGCTACTGCTTGTGTTACGGCAATAGTTGTTAAGCGTTCAGTTTCAGCTAAGCCTTCCCGTGCTTTTATGACATCTTGTATAGTACCAACGATGTTTCCGCCAGTGGGGCCAATAGGTTTATCTAATACGGATTCCCAGTATTTTAAATTGATTTCCGCGTTATTAACATCATTTCTTGCCTTTACCAACTGAGCCTCAGCTGCCTCAGCATTTGATATAGCTAGCTTTAGATCATATTTTGGTGGAATAGCAGTTTGAGCACTATCTATTGTTGCACCAAGCGCTGATTTGACTGTGAACGACAGCGAGTCCCCGTAGTCAATCGTCCCGCCGTTTGTACAGCCTTTCAATGAGACGGTAACAAATGTCGAATCAATCCCATTAGCAATTAATTTTGGTTTGTCAACATCAATATCGACAGCTACATTTGACACAGGAGGAACAGTCGGCTGTGTGACGACTGGTGGTTGTGTAGTGACTGTTGGTGGCTTAAACGTCACCGATGTCCCCGTGCCTAGAAAAGCAGGTGGAAGTGTAATGGTTTTGTCATCGCTACCTGTCGCGCGATAGCTGAGTCCAACCATTTCGCAATTTCCTGCGTCTGACAAACGGTTTAGGAAAACAACGGCATCTGCCCGCGTCATGGAGAGATTGGCGCCATAATCTTTATAATCATTTTTACCAGTGGCGCCATTCGCCAAATCATTGATATACATATACTGAACGGCGCGTTGTTCGCTTAAATCGACTCCTTGGAAGGCAGCTGCAATACGTGCAACTTGCCCTTTGGTAATCGATAAATCCCGTGCTTTTACATTACTAGAGCCGTTAACAGGCATGTTTTTGGTTTGTAAGTAACGATAATTGTTAGCAGTAGATGCCTTGGAAGAATCTGCCGCTGAACAATCAAGTCGGATAAGCATATTGACAAATTCTGCTTCTGTTACCGTCCGATCCGGTATGAATATGCCGTTTGGAAAGCCTTTTGTGAGGCCTTCCTTATAGGCCCATTCAATGGATGAGTAGGCTGGGTGGTTCGTTTTTACATCTTTAAATGGGCTTGCTGCACTAACAAGAACAGGGAAAGCGGCTATAACAAACGCGAGTGTAAAGAAAAGAGCAATCGTCTTTTTTGTTAAATAAGTCATGTACCGTCGTCCTTTCTTTACTCAAAAAAGAGTATATCATCACGATAGTTTTGTTTTAAATCACTTTCCAGGAAATCAAGGAAACGCACAAGTAGTGCAGATGCCTGGGCTCTTGTTAGTGGATCATGGGGATTAAAACGATTGGAGTTATCTCCCGAGACAAATCCAAGTTCAGTTGCTACATAGACACTATCTTTTGCCCAACTAGGAATTTTATTGTTATCGACATAATTTGTTCTGTAGCCTGGACTTGGTGCCCGGCCCTCCATGCCTAATGCGCGGATAAGAATTGCCACGCCTTGTGCTCGGGTAATCGGCCCATCCGGGTTAAATAGATTAGGCGTAACCCCTGTGATAATTCCTTTTTCCACAGCACTTTCAATGTATGGATAATCAAGATCTTTCGCGTTTAAATCATTAAAAATGGCTTTTTTAGGTACCTTACTCTTTTTAGGTTGTTCCAATACACGAATATCCACAGCTTTTAATACACCGATTGTATACTGATAGCGTTGCATTGGTGTATTTGGCGAGAAAAATTGTGATTTTTCATCAAATACGCCTAGAGAATACAAGCGTTCAATATTATCTTTTGCCCAATGTGTTGATAAGTCGCGGAATTTTGGAACGATGAGTCGTTCAATTTTGGGTACGTTTTCTTGGGATAAATGAATTGTTCCTTTACCCGCACCATAAGGGATATCATACGTATACTCACCAATCATATTCGACTTACTGACGACAGCATGTCCGCCCGTAAAGCTGGATAGGGAGGGATTATGAGCTTCATATTGTAATGTTTTCGATTTGCTATCGGACACTTTACTTGTGACAAAAGCCTGTCCATATTGCGTCATAATTTCATTGTCCATGATTTGTGTTTCTGTGGCGCCCCAGAAGTTTTCATAGCCCATATTCCGACCGCTTACATGAACAGTAATATCCTCAAGCTTTTTTGTTTTATCCTTCGATGTTAGTTTATAAATTTTGCGTCCGACAATATTACCAGAATAATAATCTGAAGCAGGGCGGTTGTCGCTAACAGCCCCTTGCGAAAATTGATAATCATCTAATGTATAGGTGATTGCACCAACGGTAACTTTCTCAGAAAAACTTTTAATAGTTGTTTGGGCAGTTGTTTGTCCTTTATCCTCCCGTTTGTCTAGGTCAGATACGTAGACAGCACTACGAGTCAGTTTATCGCCCGCTAGACTGGTTAACGTCACTTTATAGGTAGATGTTAGTTGTCCTTTCCCTTCTTTTTCAGAGACAGTTGCTTTTCCCGTGAATTTGATAGGGTAACCTGTTAAAAAGAATACTTCTTCATACGTATACTCGTTTAGGACGCCGCCGTTGAAATCAGGCGGTTTTGCTTCGGCACGGGGTGCGATGAGCAGGAACGAGATGATCAGCGCACTCATAAAAATTGCTTGTTTTTTCATAAACTGTTGAATAGTGAATCATCCTTTTCTGGTGGAAGCGGATACTAGGTACCCGTTTCCACATAATTAATTGACCAACAGAATACGGCCTTTTACTTTCGATTCATGAAGCAGATAGAGACGGTCATTGACGCGTAAGTCTTTCGCAGAGATGACTTTACCGTCTTTGATAATCGTTGCTTGCTCAATATTCATACTTGAGATGAAGCCAGCTTCCTTCCACATACCATCCTGCCATTGGCTGACATTGCGGATTCGGATAATTGCAGGGTTGAATTGTGTAATACCCTCGATTCTACCGACAGAGACCATCGTTGCTGTTGGAGCAGTTGGTTCAATGATGTGGGCTGCAACGATTTGATTGTTTTCCACATAGAAATAACCGTATTTACCTTTGTTCGCATAGTCTTGCATTTCGTTTTGTTGTGGAATAATTGTTCGTATGGAGCCTTTTGAATCTTCTACAGCAATCGTATCGTTGCTGAAGGATAGTGCAGGCATTGACTCAGGTTGCCAGTAATTACTTTTCGATAACAGCATTGCGTTCGTAAGTGTTAGCTGGTAGGCATTGGCTGTGTGAATCTGACCGAAATAGATACCGTGATTCGTTAAATTCGGGCTTTGGAAGCCGTCATTCGAAATATGCACAACATTGGCGAACTCGCTTTGTTGGCTACCTTCTGTTGTAACGAAAGCTGTTCCGCTAGCTAGCAAACTATTTGCGTCAACTAAACGACCATTACGAATTAAAATGGTCCCATCATGATAACGAATGGGTCCTGCTTTTTGAAGGCCAATCAATTTGGAAGTCGTGTTAACGAACGTCATCGGTTCATAAAAAGTACGTTCATTCTTTTGTTTAATAACCATTTTTTCAATGACTTCTTTGCCGAACTGACCGACAGTGACGAAGTAAACGTCGTGATTGGCATACTGGCGAAGACGATCAGGTTGAATCAGTTTAGTGCCAACGTAAATTGGCGTTTTGGCCGAGTAGCTGTAGCTACTATTGCTAAAGCCATTGATGCCAAGTGCTGTATTGGGTTGCCATCTCCAATCCAAAAACTTTTGTTCATCTTTCATAATGACTTTGTTGCTTGTCGGTTCGATGCGTTGAATGGTCCCCTTGTAGAGAGCTTCAACTTTGATACCTTGTACGTTGATTTCAATGGAATGAATGGAGTTCGTATTATATTCAGAGAAATTCAGTTTCACTCGATCTCCTTCATACAACACACTTAAGTCGACAAATGTGGTTCCTTTGACAACTTCAGTTTGACTATTTAAATAGTAGGTTTTCGACTGTCCATTATCGAGTCGAATCGACAGGAACGTACCATTTGGGTCAATCTGATTGACAGTCCCTGTTACGACTTTATCGCGCTGTTCAATTTTTGCAGGGGCAGTTCCTGTTGAACCACGCATCGCTTTTACACGGCGTAAATTGATGTCTAGTTCGACTTCCATCCCGAACTTAAATGCATCGATTGTCGTTGAAACTGAATCGACAGAAAGAGTTGCAAACTTGTCAATCGACAAAGTCATCGTACGACCTTGTTCGTTTTTGATTGTGATGTTACTCAATCTTCTTTCCGTAAGGTTTTTGTCTATCTGCACTTCGTCATACGTGACGTTGACAAACGTTCCTATAACGGGTGAATCGGCCGAGACCGGATTAGCTAGGAAAAAGCTTGAAAAGAGTAAAACGAAAACAGCGATTAAAAAAGAGTTGTTTTTAAACAAATGTGAGACCCCCATTGTGAAAAATTCTACTAGCAGCATGAGCCTATGTATAATAGTAGGTTTATATCTAGTATATCGGAGTGAATGGCTAGAATGTTAGAGGGGAGTAGGATATAACTGATAATTTTCGGGGGGAGTTTGATAGGAATCGTAGAAAACAGAACTTTTTATGTAACACTTCTCTTATTATGACGTGATTTTTATATAAAAATTTTAGTTCGCCAATAACTTTAGCTGAAGTATAATAAGGGGTTAGTTGCACAAAAATTCCAATTAAATTATACTGATAATTAGGAATGAGCTGTTCTTTTTTAATCTAGTAATTAATAAAAACCTAACAAATTACTATGAATGAGCAACACCGAAAGGTAACTAGGGGACACGACAACACTACATGGGGGTTAAAAAATGAGGAAATCAAGTTATGAAAAAGCATTCAAAGCTATGTTGACAACAACAGTTGCAGCTGGGGCTTTTGTTGCTGTAGCGCCTGTAAATACAGAGGCGGCGACGTCGACGTTTTCTGATGTCAAGGACATCCCAACTCATCATTTTTATAAAGCGGTAATAAATTATACTGCAAAGGGCATGATGAGTGGCTATCCAGATGGCACATTCAAACCAGGCCAAAATATTACCCGTCAAGATGCTGCAAAGTTATTAGCTCTTGCACTAGAGTTAGATACAGTGAACGTCAAAAATCCAGGATTTAAAGATGTTAGCAAAACGAGCCCCTATTATGGATACATTGCAGCGCTTGTTGAGGCAGGCGTTATTTCGGGTTATGAAGATAACACATTCAAACCGAGCGCGAGTCTTTCTAGGGCACAAATGGCAAAAATCATTGTGCTTGGATTCGAATTCGAAGGAACGAAATCTGTCAAACTACCGTTTAGTGATATCAATGATAAGCAATGGCATATTGACTATGTCCGAGCACTTTATGCAAACGAAATTACAACAGGTACAACACCTACAAAGTTCTCGCCTAATGCACTTGTGACGCGTGGCCAAATGGCTTCATTCGTCTTCAGAAGTGAAGCGATGGTAGCGCCGAAACCGATCCCTGTAGATGTAGATAAAGTAGCAGTAGAAGTAGCACTCAACCAGTTAAAAGCCGGTACAGTAACTGTTTCACGCGGCAATGATGCAACGGATGCCAACAAACTAGCGGCCGTTCAAGCCTACGTCACTTCACTTGTTACTGAAAAAGGTGTTACAGCAAAAACGGTGGCAAGCACAACAGCTGGAAATTATGTAGTGACTTTAACAAAAGGACAAGCGAAAGCAGAAAAAACGATTGCCATCACATTTGGCTATGCAGCGGATGATCGTTTTGTTACCGAGGTGACAGCGATTAACGCGAAACAAGTTGAAGTTAAATTTGCAACACCTGTTATGAAGTCAACGATATTAAACACTTCAGGTGAAGTTCAAAATATGGCATTTACAATGGTCACGGGCGCAACAGTGAACCCCGGACAACTGAAAGGCTCATTGTCCGAAGATGGTAAAACGTTGACGATTACTGCGAATTGGGTCTTTGACGGCGAGTATGCGTTCAAATCAATGGCCACGATTAAAGCAGCAACCGGTGAAAAGTTTGAGGAGCATACTGCCATTGTTAAAGCGAATGATAAAGTAGCACCAAAACTTGTGTCAGGATCAGCGGCAGCGAAGACATCTACGAATTCTTTTGCTCTACTTTTCGACGAGCCAGTGAATGCCGCCGGAGTCGTCGCTTATGTCAATAATGGATCAGCAACTGTAGCTAATAATCCTACGAACCCAAATCGATTGGATGTCACTTCTAACATCCAGGTCATAGCGGGCACGACTGCCACAATTAAATTGACGAATGTTAAGGATTATAATAACAACCTTCTAACGCCAAATCCGTTGGAAACAACAGTGGCAATTTCCGCAGATACAGTGGCGCCAACTGTGACGAATGTAAATGTTACAGGAGAAAATAGAGTAGAGATTACGTACGATAAAAATATGAGTATTACTTCATTCGCGGGAAGAGCACGTCTGGTTTATTCGAACGGAACGGTGACAAACCTAACTGCGACGGCGGGTACTAATGCCAATACAGTGATTTTAACGGGTACAGGATTACCTGTTACTAATAATTATAATGCAATCTTATTTATTGATGCTGATGTAAAGGATACTGTCGGCAATGGTACGGCGCTTTATTCATCTAACATTACGCTAAGCAAGGATGTTATTGCACCTGTATTGACATCAGTAGAGTATAAGGAAGGCAAAATTGTTGCTAGTTTTACAGAGGATATTGTACTAGGTAGAAAGAACTCCGTGACAGTTATTGATCAGAAAACGGGGAAATCTACTCTGGTTTCCTTGAACTCTAGCAATTCAGTGATTACTACTAATACGTTGACAATTGCTGGATACTTGCCAAATGGAGCGTATCAATTGCATCTACCTGCTTATACAGTTGTCGATAAAGCGAGCACACCAAATCCGAATAAAACTGATATGCTGCCGTTTGGTGTTCAAAATACATTGTCTGCGGATAGCACTCGCCCCGTTATTGGCGCAATCAAGAGCAATCCAGCAATAAATGGAGCTGAGCAAACAGTCACTTATACTGTGACAGATTTTGATAGTGGCGTAAACTTGATCTCTTTGCAAGAAATGAATAACTATACATGGGACAATAGCCCATTACCATGGGGTTCTTTTGTGACAACTGATTTTACAGGGGCGGTAGATAAAGCGACAACTGTTACTGTCACAATCCATATCCCATCTACTGGAATTCCAGCAAGTAAACAAGCGCTATTCTCCATCAATAGCATTCGGGACAATGCAGACAACGCAATTGCATCAGCTGCAGTGGAAAGTATTTATCTATATGGCGGTTACCAATATGGTCCGGAATTGAGCCAGGCTTATATTGACGCTTATGGTACCTCATTAGTGCTTAGTTTTAATGAAGCTGTTCGGAATTTGGATGTGAACGATTTAGAAATTATGCTGGATGGTAAGCATTTAAACAAAAATGTAATTGCTTCAGTTGTTCCTGTCTACAATTCTAATGCAAATCCAAATGTATTTGTTACAGGTATCAATGCTTCGGTGGCCACGGTTAGTGGATCAAATCAAAGTATCTATTATTTGGATAATAACGGCAACGGGAACTATGATACAGATGACATCTATTTATATACTGGAAACTATTCTTCAAATGTAACGAATTCAATTCCAGTGAATTTAAACACTTTAGGTAATTTATCAGTCAAACTCATTCACGATAATAATTCACCCGTCCAAAATCACCAAGGGATTAATGCGATATTCGGTAATGTAATTAAGGTGAAATAGATTTCGTCATATTTTGATAGTGAAGTGCCTTCAGTTTGAAAGTCTGAAGGCACTTTTTATTATCAATTCGAAAAGCGGTAACTATGATGAAACGTGCAGATTGGTGTCTCACACAAGTAGAATACTGATATCTTTAGTCGGTTGGTCGCTATTTTGCTCAGATAGTTCGTGAATAACCCAGTTTTTAGATAACATCTGTTTCAATACAAGCTATATTCGTTGCTCAATTTTTAGGTGTGAGATGCCGCTATCCGTAAGTTGATAATCGTGGTCCTTGATTTTATCGAATTTCATTTTCAATAAGTTATGCAACCCGTTCATTGTGATGAATTTCACAGTATATCCATTTGAAAGTATAGATAAGAACTTTTGCGGATCTTGATCATAAAGTTTAATAAGTTCATTGAAATCGTAAGCAGGTTTCACGTTCTCCCAAAAGCCGATATCTTTCTGCGCAATTTTGGTAATGATTTCATCATCTGATACGCCGTTGCCACGAAGCGTTTCAATCATGTAAGCATCCATCATCGTAATCTTGTTAGTGTCCACTAGTGTTCCCCCTAATAGTAGTGTTGACTCAATTATAGAGGAGTGCAAGGCATCCTATTCAACACCAACCAACCAATCTGTGTTTGTTCGGTAGTTTGGCCTGTGGAAAAATAACAGGAAACAAGTTGAATGCGGCATGACCGAGCATATATTTGGGCGACCGAGCATAAAGTTGTATAACCGAACATATCTATTGGCCGTCCGAGCATATCGGTTGTCCTCCGATCATATCCATGGGCTAATCGAGCATACCGGATATTCTCCGATCATATCCATGGGCTAATCGAGCATACCGGATATTCTCCGATCATATCCATGGGCTAATCGAGCATACCGGATATTCTCCGATCATATCCATGGGCTAATCGAGCATACCGGATATTCTCCGATCATATCCATGGGCTAATCGAGCATACCGGATATTCTCCGATCATATCCATGGGCTAATCGAGCATACCGGATATTCTACGATTATATCCATTGGCCGACCGAGCATATCGGATATTCTCCGATTATATCCATAGCCAATCGAGCATAAAGTTACAGCATCAACCAATCATATCTCTCTCGTCAGTCTCTATTCGAGTGGAAAAGCGGATTACTAGAAACTTATTCAACAGAAAAGCTCCCACGAGGTTACTAATCGTGGGAGCTTTTAGCACTAGACACCTATTCAATTCACGCTATACGCCACCAAGCCCTTAGCATTGGCATACAATGCCGCGTTTGTTCGATCGGCAAGATCTAACTTTGCTAATACCTGACTGACATGTTTTTTTACAGTAAACTCTGTAATATATAAAGCCTGTGAAATTTGTTTATTTGAATGGCCCATCCCGAGTTCGAGTAATATCTCCTTTTCCTTCGGTGTTAGCTGTTCGATATGCCTATCATTTTCAAAAGGGCTTTCCTTCGATTTTATCACCAAATCAAACACCCCTGGATCATAATACTTTCTACCTCTGCCGATAACTCCGAGGGCATGGATCAGTTCTTCAGGTAATGCCTCTTTTAATATATAGCCATCGACTCCTATTTCTTTTGCCTGTTTAAAGTCGTGCTCTTCCGTCGATGAAGTTAGCACAACAAATTTACAGGTTATTCCTTGTTGTTTTGCTTCTGTAATTAATTCCAAACCGGATTCATTTCCCAAGCGAAGATCCACTATCGCCAAATCAGGTGTAGTGTCATGGAATAGAGTTAGCGCGTCATTTCTATTTGCTGCTTCACCTAGGATTTCAATTGCTCCATCTATAGTAAGGATAGATGTTAATCCTTTTCTTACTAATGGATGATCGTCGACAATAACAATTTGCATTAGCCAATCACCTGGACCTTCTCAAGTATTTTTGCGGTTGGAATTTCGATTTGTATTTCTGTCCCTATCCCGTGTAATCCACTTATCAAAAACGTTCCTGCAAAAGTACTTACAAGACGTCTCATATTGAAGAGACCGATACCTTTTTCATGCTGGCCATCGGATATGTGCGAATTAATTCCGATTCCATTATCATGAATTTCCAATACAGTTTTCTCGTCCAGTATAGATAATCTGAGTTCAATAGCCGTGGACTGACCATGGCGAACGGCATTTCCGCAAGCTTCACAAATAATTCTATAGAGTGCTTGTTTTAATTCGCTGGATAGTAAAGCTTCATCACCCGTTATTTGACAATCAATCTGTATATCACTTAACCGTGCGTACTCGTCCAAATAATTCTTCAGCTGGACTAGAAAAGGCTTTTCACCATTCTTTGTCGAGTTGAGACCGTAAATAGCCAACCGTAGTTCCTTTAATGTAGTGTTGGCAGATTGTGAAAGAAATTGATATTCATCATTCAACTCAGTACTTGTCATACTTTTACTTTTTGTTTGTAAACTATGCAGAGAATAAACAATACCGACCAATCTTTGCGAAACACTGTCGTGGATTTCATTGGAGATACGATTTTGTTCCTTACTTACAATCATTTGCTCCTTCATTGAATCTGTATGAATTCTTTCGAGCATTATTTCACTAAGTTCGGCTAAAAACTCAAAAGGGCGATTGAAGAGTAATGTTTCTCTAGCCTCACTTGAATCGGAAATCTTAACGCCGATAACGCCGATAGTAGTGGAGGTTCTAATGACTTTCATCCCGTACCAATCCTCGTTAATTTTACTGACAAACAGTTCATTCTCCAGACGTATAGTATTCCATTCTTTTTTTAGGCCAGTTTCAATATGGGGATTACTCGTAGAAGATGCTAGGTAGCTATTTTGATGATTTACATCCGTTAACCAAAAGAATGCTTCATCACTATGTGTAAGCTTGATGATAGCTGCTATTATTTCATTCATTATAATTTGAGGGCTTGAATTATCCATTAGGTGGTACAGCGATATACCGTGCTTCAATGTATCTAGATAGGTATCATTCGTTTCGATTGGTTTATTAGTAGTGCATGCTTGTACCAAATCCAAAGCAGCAGCTTTCTGAGTGTATCCTTCTAATATATCAGCTAGAATCTTTCTGATTTTTGTCACACCCTCTCATTTCATAATAAAAACCCAATCAACTTGAACATAATGTCCAAGTGTAATTAGGTCGGTTGCACCAATAACTCCATACATCCAAGGTGCCCATATAGAGGATGTATTTCACAGTTTCCGTAAATTATATTCTTTTATATAGTTCAGTATAACCAAATTACATTGAATATGACGTCATCTCCTGCGGTTGAAGAGGTTCTTTTTTTTTGTTATTAACTTGTATTTTAGCGAATTAAGACTTTTCAGTTACTTGTTACCTATCAGTAAATCAATATTAAAGGTTACTTCTATAAGATAGAGCTATTACTTCCGAGTTAGCTATTCATTAACAGAAGTAGAAGTGAACTGGTACAAAAGTGCACCGACCCTACACTAAAGTAGAAAATCGAAGTAGACAAACGATATCAGAAAATCACTCTTTAGAGTGAGGATGCCCGCCAGGAATACTCCTATACTAAAAGTAGTTACAAAAATGGTAACGAGCCGAAAAAAGCATTGGAGGAGATTTCCATGAAAAAGTATGACACCTACTAAAGGGGTGTCAACGATCACAACAGCTGCCAAACTATGAAAATGGTGCATGCAATCAAGGCTACTTTATCAGGTGAAAATGAACTCATACCTTAGATCGAAGAAGAAAATAATTTCTTCCAAGTCGCAGGGAAGAACAAAAGAACAAGCATTCAATAAAAGCGAAAAAATACAAACTAATTGGAGGAAATTAAAAATGGGTATTAAACAAAAGCTTGCAATGGGTATCGCAACTGGAGCATTGGCTGTAAGTATGATCGGCGGGGGAACATATGCTTATTTCAACGACGTGGAAACAAGCACGAATACATTCGCTGCCGGTACACTGGATTTATCGCTAAAACCTGAAACAATTATCGATGTAAAAAACATTAAGCCTGGCGACTGGATGAATCGTGATTTTACATTGAAAAATGACGGCACACTCGACATATCCAAGGTATTACTTAAGACAGAGTATACAGTAACAGACAAAAATGGTGATAATGTAGAAAACTTTGGAAGTCATATCCGAGTTAACTTCATGTGGAACCACGATAAATCAATCACGGGACCGTGGACTGGACTGGACAACGTGGTTTACCAAACAACTCTTGCTGAGTTACAGGGTATGACACCAGATGCCGTTGCAAATAAAGTCTTTGTCCCATACCTTGAAGAAAAAGGCGGTTTAAAAGCCGGCAATTCTGACACGCTGTCCGTACAATTCGAATTTGTCGAGAACGACAAAGATCAAAACGAATTCCAAGGTGATTCTTTAGAGCTTAAATGGACATTTGATGCACAGCAGACAAAAGGGGAAAAGAAATAACATATATCCCGGGAGGAGAGCACTTCTCCTCCTTCCTTTTATTTCATCAATCAACCAATGCTCTTCCTTATATATATTTCTCAACATATAACTCGATTTTATGTTTTGAGGAATATACGTAAGAAAAATCCAGTGGTAAAAAATCGAAAGGCGGGATCAGGTTGAAAACCAGCCGAAGGCGCAAACGTAGGAAAAAGCATCAAGGTCCATTTCTGACTTTAAAATTGGCACTCATATGCTATTTAGTCATCTTTAGCATTAGTTATATTTCGTCTGACACATCCGCATATCTCAGTAGCCAGTCGGAAGTCTCCCAGATGATCACTGCCGAATGGGAAGTTCCGGTTGTACTTACGAATCAATGCGGTGAGGAAATTGAAAAGGATGCTGTAACGGGCGAGGAAATCAAGATCGACCGCGAGAACATAGATAATAAGCCTAAGGAAGAAAACGATAAGGACACGGTATCGGGTGAGGAAACCGAAGTCGACTGCCTAGACAAAGATGATAAGACTAAGGAAAAAGAAGAACAGGATGCTGCACCAAGCGATGTCGACTGCAAGCGCGAAGATGATAAGTCTGTTGGAGAAAACGAACAGGATGCTGTTTCAAGCGAGAAAATAAAGACCGACTGCAAGAATATAGATGATGAATCTAAGGAAGAAATTGAAAAGGATAAGGCCACAGAAGGTGAAGATGATAAAGCAGATTCGGATGCTAACAAAGAGAACGAGCAGCAGAAGCCTGAAGATGACGGTAAAAAACAGCCGGACGGCAAGGATGGATCTGTTGATGAATCTACTGAAAAGAAACCGGAAGAAAAGGATTCTATAGAAAGTAAGGCTCCAGAAAATAACTCTGAAACAAAGAATGAAGCTGAAGTGAACGCTGTCGTAAAACCAGAAAATAATACAAAGAAAGTAGAAGGTGATACAAATGAGAGAGAAGAAGTTAATGAAAAAGAAGAAACGAATGAAGAGGATAAGTAGCATCGTCTCAGGCATATTGATGGTTCTGCTGATTAGTGTCGCTTCCGTAGTGGTCTTCACGAAAATCTCAGGCGGCGAGCCACAACTTTTCGGTTACCAACTAAAAACTGTTCTGTCGGGATCCATGGAGCCGGGAATCCTAACAGGCTCGATCATTGCTGTGAAACCGGCTGAAGATAAAACTAATTTTAAAAAAGGCGACGTCATCACATTTCAGGAAGCAGAAAATATTTTGATCACACACAGGATTACTGAGGTGGTCAAAAGTGGCGACTCCGTACTTTACCGGACAAAAGGCGACAACAACAATGCAGAGGACATGAATCCAGTTCTGTCTGACAATGTGGTAGCAGAGTACACCGGTTTTACAGTGCCTTACGTAGGGTACTTCATTAACTTTACCCAGTCGAAGAACGGTGCGCTTTTGCTATTAATACCCGGATTCCTGCTGCTTATCTACTCGGGGTTTACGATTTGGAGAGCACTTGGAGAAATCGAATTGGCTCCGAAAAAAAAGGTGAATATAGTGGGGGAAGATGCCGGAGAAGGTTCTTCCTGAATCAATCGCTAAGATATGTAAGGAGGCATTATCATGAGCAAACTGTTTCGACTGTTTCCGGTTCTTCTATTGATTAGCGGAATCTGTTTCTTTCCTATGACGAGCGTATTAGCAGATGGTGAAGACAACACGGGCAAGGATGATATAGACATCAGCATTTCACCAAATGATACGTTATTTGAAATCAGCAATATGAAGCCTGGGGACTGGGCACCTCGGACCATTACAGTCAAAAACTTAGGTAGCAAAGATTTTGCCTACCAAATGCAGTTAGAAAACAGTGGAGAAAAAAAGCTGTTCAATGAGCTACTGCTGGAAATAAAAGCCGACGACAAGGAATTGTATCAGGGCAAATTGGCTGCATTTAAATCTCTGCCCGCAAGAAAACTTACACGCGGCAGCGGGGAGAATCTGGACATCACTATTCGTTTTCCGGAGCACCTTGGAAATGATTTTCAAGGCCTTGGGGCGGCATTTGTTTTCACTTTTACGGCGGAAGGAAGAGATAACCCGGGGAATGGAGGAGGCGATAACCCAGGGGACGGAGGAAGCGATAACCCTGCGAATGGAGGAAACGATAGCCCTGCGAATGGAGGAAGCGATAGCCCTGCGAATGGAGGAAGTGATAACCCTGCGGAGGAAGGAAGCGATAACCCTGCGGAGGGAGGAAGTGATAACCCAGGGGAGGGAGGAAGCGATAGCCCGGCGGTTCAAGTCACAATACCAGGACAGATCGACAGCGGCGTTCCAACAACAGCCGGGTTCAACTTGCCTGCCACGTCAACAAATATATTTAATTTGATGTTAGTTGGTTCTGTACTTGTGGCAGGTGGAATTGTGTTGATGATCATCAGGCATTACAGAAGGATGAAAATAGCTCAATAGACACGTAAATGACTCAAATGGCTAATTGGTTAAAGAGAAACTTTTGAAAAGCTGCCTGTGCATGGCGTATCATGCCTTGGTAGCTTTTCTGTTTTCCGTCAAAACTGAAGTGAATATGAGATGAATCAACACATCCTTTATTAGCTGGAGGTGATGCAATTTGCTGAAAAAAATGGCTGTGATTTTGCTGGCGAGTGGACTATTTTTCATTGGATACGCCAGTCTGCAGCTTAAGTCCGCACAGCAGTCGGAAAAAGTCGCACTAGCTCAGGCAAAGGAAGAGTTGGAACAACAAAAAATAAAGTCACCCCAGCTTGAGTCATCCCATCCCGACCTGTCTTTTCAGAACGGTCAAACAATCGGCATCCTGCAAATTCCCATTATCCAAAAAGAGCTTCCCATTGTGGAAGGGACGGATGACGATGCTTTAAAGCAAGGCGTTGGTCACTACACAGGCACCGTTTATCCCGGGCAAAAAGATCAAATTCTGTTATCGGGACACAGGGACACCGTGTTTACTGGATTGGACAAATTGCAAAATGGCGATACAATCATTATGGAAATGCAGCATGGTACCTTTACATATGCCGTTGTGGATACGGAAATTGTAGATGCAAATGATACAACAGTCATCCGTTCTACAGCACCGGAAGAAATGCTGACTTTATCCACATGCTATCCATTTCGGTATATCGGCAATGCACCGCAACGGTATATTGTTTATGCGATACCGGAGTGAAATGAGAACCTACAAGACTTCGTTATTCAAAAAAGTATGGAAAAAATCCAGCCAAGTACGTGATTGGTTGGATTTTTGCATGCTTAGCACCGAATACTGTCGCTATTTCTTCTCACATCGATAAGAACCTAGATCTATTACAACTGCCCATCGATTAATCAATATCCAAAGTTACTTCTATAAAATAGAACCAATCATCGAAGTAGAAGCGACCTGGTACAAAAGTATACCGACACTACACTAAAGTAGAAAACCGAAGTAGACAAACGATACCAGAAAAGTACTCTTTAGAGTGAGGATGCCCGACAGGAATACTCCTATACTAAAAGTAGTTACAAAAAAGGTAACAAGCCGAAAAAAGCATTGGAGGAGATTTCCATAAAAAAGTATGAAATCTACTAAAGAGGTGTCAACGATGAAAAAAAATCTGGTGTTTGTTCTGGTGTTTACTCTCTTAATGGGCGCAGGAACCATTTATGCAAGTGGCAATCCAGGACAGAACCTTTCCGAATGGTATAAGAATGCATTCCATAAAGAAAGCGAAAAGTTGGGTGCAGCTACTGCAACCGGTATGATATTGGTCTTGAAAGAAGTCAATGTTTTTGTGAGAGATTCAAAAAAAAGCATTGATTATGCATTGGCAAGTTTCCGCGACGATAAGGTGAAAGAAGCGGAGTCCGGCATCGAAAAGTATCAGGCTGACACGATAAATAGTCTGAACGCTACGGTTAATAAACTTGAAAACGTAAACTTCAATGATTACGTGGACAAGCAGAACATTGAAGCACAAATTGATCAGGAATTCGAAAAGATGGTAGAAGACGTATTTAGCGAATAAGCACTCATACAAACCAATATGATAAAAGGGGATAATTAAATGTTCAAAACAGTAAAAGGTAAAGTAATCGCAGGAACAATGGTATTTGGACTCGTAACAGGTGCAGGAGTAGCGTTCGGTGCAACAGATGCAGGCACAAACCTCAAAAATTGGTATGACGGGCAATTTGGGAAGGCATCCACAAATGTAGCAGGACAAGTTGCAGCATACGCTGGCGGTAAAGTTGACGGATTGGCGGTTGAATATAATGGCTTGAAAACAGATGCTACAAACAGTATTAATGCAAAGGGCGTAGCCCAAGCAGGTGTAGCAAACAAAAATACTGAGAAACTAAGCCGAGAACATATTGATGCAATAAAAGAAGAACAAGCACATATCAACACTTATTTGTCTGGTCAATTTGATAGCTTATCAAATTTTGCTAACGGCTTAATTAATCAAGCTGGTGATGACGCCCTTCAATATGCGAAAAATGATTTAGGGGAATACACAGGAGCTGCGGGAAATGCCGCGAATGAAAAAGTTAAAACGGACGTAAAAGCCGTAACTAATCAAGCTGTTAAAGACTTGGAAGATACAATTAATGCGGCGAAAGCAGATCTTCAAACTAAATTAGATAAGGAAACGGGTTTAACCGTTACTGAAATTAAAGGTTTAATCGACGCGAAAATCAATGAACTTCGCACAAAAGTTACCGATTTGAAAGATGGCTTGGTGAAGGAGCAGGAAAAAATTATTACAATGACAGCAAAAGGACTTCAACTTGAAGCTGAAAAAGCAATGAAAGCTTTGGTTGATGGCATTAACAAATAATACTAATATTCAATAAGGACCTCATCCAGTGAGGTCCTTATTGTTTTAAATGGAGGTGCAACTATGTCGAATAAATTCAAAAGGTATAAAAGTAACTTCAGTTTTAAAAAGATAGGCCTATTACTCGGGGCTCTCCTGTTAACGATTGGTCTAGGAAGCGGCATGAATAATGCATTTGCTGGCGAGGATGCCGGGAGTTCATTAATAAATTGGTTTGGAGCCAAAAGGACGGCATCCGAACAGGAAATATCTGCAGCAATCACTGAAGAAAAAGACAAACTTATGGGCGAGTTGAAAATAGCTTTGCAAGAAGCTAAGCAAAGTGCCGAAGACGAATTGGCGAAATTCACTGAAGAACAAAAACAAATCCGTACAAGTGAATTGCAGAAATTCGCCGCTAATTTAAAAGCGAATATAGAAATCGACCTCACTAAAGAAAAAGAGGCGATTATTGCCGAGTTGGATGCAGAACATAAGCAAGCCATCGAAGACTTGGAAAACCCAGCGGCTCCAATCAATCCAACACCAAAACCAGGAGTAAAACCGGAACCAGCTCCAGAGCCGGGGGCAGAAGTGAAACCGGAGCCAACGCCAGAACCTGAATTGGAGACACAACCAGTGTTGCCACCTGAATCGGATACAGAACCGAAACCCGAGCCAGCATCTGAACCGGAAACAGCGCCAATAACGGAGCCGACTTCAGAATAACTTGCAGGCGCGGGTTAGTGACAATGAATCCCTGCAAATCAGAGGCAATCAAGCTTTATTGGACGACAAAAATCCAGCCAAGTACGTGATTGGCTGGATTTTTGTATGTTTATCACCTAAAACTATCCCTATTTCTTCTCACCAATCATAACCGCCCTGCTACCGATCATATATCCTGCCAACCGATCATAACTGGCGGGCTGCCGATTATATATCCCACTCACCGATCAAAACCGCCGCGCTACCGATCATATATCCCGTCAACCAATCATATACCTCATCCGACTCTCCTCGATTGGGGAATTTGGGGACACAACCAGTGTTGCCATCTGAATCGAATATAGAAACGAAACCCGAGCTAGCAACTGAACCGGAAACAGCGGCACCAATTGAACAACAAAGAAATCCAGCCAATCTCATAAATGGCTGGATTTCTCTATGTCTAACACCTAAAACTATCCCTATTTCTTCTCACCAATCAACAACTCGTACAACTCCGACCAGTCGGTAATCCGTGGGAAATCCAGATGTCGATTATACGATTGGCTTTTGGCGAACAAATTGAGGGGATGATTCCTCAACGTCTCAAGAACCGCAGGCTTGTCATCGAAATAATAGTCTAGGTTTAAATCCTTGATGATGTTGACTTTGTCTTCATCTTTCATGCCGTAATAAAACCTGTCTTTGTTAACAGGAAACCCATTTTCAATCATCCACTCGATTGTACGCTTGCCATGAACGTCGGGTCTCGCCGTAATATAATAAATTTCATGACCTTCTTTATCCAGCCTTTGTAAGGTTTCCACTGCATCTGGATAGGGAGGACAGGATGTGAAATAGATTTCTTCCAATGAACGATTCCACATTTGACTGCCTTGTTCAGCAGTCATGTCAAAAAGCTCATGAATTTCAACCTTATCCAGTGCGTGGAAGAGATCTACCGCCACTGTCCGATTCAACTTCGTGTTGTAAAGTTGAAAAGCATGTTCCCTCAAATTAATCAACGTATCATCAATGTCAAAACCGAATTTCATTTTCCAAAACCTCTATTCATTTGCAGTATATCGCGGATAGCCCGTGAACTTGAAATCTTTGCCGACGGGGGTAATCTGGAGATCCGCCAAGTCTATAGCATTCCGCATTAATTCTACGCCTGTACCTTCAAGAAATGTTGGTGCATGGGCGCCTCCGACTAGTTTAGGTGCGATATAAATTTCAACTTTGTCGACCAGCTGATTTTCAAGGAAAGCGGCGTGAATGGAGCCGCCGCCTTCAATTAAGACGGAGGAAATAAGCTTTTCACCGAGAATGCGGACGACGTCATTTGGGTTCACTTGTTTCACTCCGGAAGTTGGGAAGATTAAAATTCCTTGTTCTTCTAGCTTCTGTTTAGCTAGTTGGTCAACTTCTTGTGCAGTGAAAATCCAAGTGGGTGCCTGTCCGTCGGTTACGATCTTTGAATCCAGTGGAATTCGCAGTGTGGAATCTAAAATGACGCGAATCGGATTCCTTCCATTAGGGATCCGTGTAGTTAATTCGGGATCATCCTCAATTACTGTATTGACGCCAACTAAAATAGCCATATTTTCATTGCGCAGTACATGCCCGTCATGCCTAGCTTCGGCGGATGTAATCCACTTACTGTCGGCTGTGTGTGTTGCGATTTTTCCGTCCAATGTGCTTCCTGCTTTCATCGTCATGAAAGGCTTTTGCTCGACGATGAACTTGTTAAATACTTCATTCATCTGACGAGATTCCTCTTCCATTATGCCGACGATGACCTCAATTCCGGCATCTTCTAAAATCTTGACACCGTTACCGGCAACAACAGGATTTGGATCAAGCGTGGCGATAACAACTTTGTTAATCCCGGCTCCAACAATGGCTAGTGCACAAGGACCCGTTCGCCCGTAATGCGAGCATGGCTCAAGGGTCACATAAATCGTGCCGCCTTTTGCCCTATCACCAGCCATCCGAATGGCATGTATTTCCGCATGCGGTTCTCCAGCCTTTAAATGTGTCCCGATGCCAACTACTCGATTGTCATTGACGATAACCGAACCGACGAGTGGATTTGGATCTGTCTGTCCTTTCATCGCGCTCGCATTGCTTAGGGCTAAATTCATGTAAAATTCATGGTTAGTCATTTGGCTGAGTTCCTTTTTCATCTAAATGGCCTGAACGATCAATCTTTGTCTGCAAATAACTTTCATTGAACTCTGATTTATCGCCCCATAAAGGTTCTCTTCCGGATACAGGGAGCCCAGCATTTTTCAGTGCATCCAGTTTCTTTGGATTATTTGTCATGAGCTTAACAGGTTTTGTCCGTAGCGTCTTGAGTACCTGAATCGCATCATCATAATTTCTGGAGTCGTCGACAAATCCAAGGCTTTCGTTTGCTTCCACTGTATCATAGCCATTTTCCTGCAGCACATAGGCCATCGCTTTGCTGAATAAACCGATGCCGCGCCCTTCATGATTCGCTAAATAAAACAGCGCACCCGTCCCATGGTCCGCAATATTCTGCATCGATTGCTTAAGCTGATAGCCGCAATCGCATCTTTTACTACCAAATATATCGCCAGTATGGCAAATTGAATGCATGCGAATTAACGCATCATCCGCATTTTCGAAATCTCCGTAAACGAGCACGCTTGACTGTTGGTACTCCGCCAAATTCGCAGATGACAGCTGTTCGATAATTTCTAAGTAATTGTCCGTTACTTGGCAACGGCTAAGCCAGCAATACCATTGAAAAACAACTGTTTCTCCATGCAGATTAACAGGTAGTTGGATTGGTCCGACCAAGTAGATGGCGCCTTCATCTGTGGGTATCATTTGTATTTTATCTTTTAATACGTCAAGGATTTTTGGTTCCAGTTTCAAATTCAACATACAATCATTCCTTCTATTTAAATTTGGTTTATCATGCAAACTTATAGTAACTGTAGTACTTGAGCCACTTCAAGTGGATTTTCATAAGTGCAATAAATCAGGAAATTATTCCTTTAGCATACCTCATTGTTTCGTGATTTACTTTAAAGTTGTTTGGGGCAGTTTGCTAGGCAGACCTTTCACTAAAACTTCATCCTCTTCTATACGTATGCGCTTATATCTGATTGTCGGTGACAGTCACCCAGTCAAATTGAAAACTGCCGAATAAGCGGTGACAAAAGCAAAGAAATCGTGCAAATTATTATTTTGCTCCGAGCTGATCTTTTATTATTTACATGGAATGCAGAAAGAGGGATAATAGTATTACAAAATAATTTAATGTCGAAGGACTGTATTTCACTCATGAAAAAACAGCACAAAAAAGAAACACGTACACATTTTATATTCCGTTATCTATTCATTATGATAGGGGCGACTATGGCGGCCGTCGCAATTGAACTATTTCTTGTTCCAAACTCTATTATAGATGGTGGAATCATCGGGATTTCACTAATTCTTACTTTTTTAACGGGTATCCCATTCGGTTTACTCATACTTCTGATCAACTTGCCATTCCTTTTCTTTGGCTATAAGTATATCGGGAAGAACTTTTTCATATCTTCCTCTTTTGCAATCGTTGTACTTGCGCTTGTGGAAATTCCACTTAAGGCGGTTGACCCTTTTGTGACGGATCCGCTTCTTGCGACTGTCTTCGGAGGGCTACTGTTAGGAGCGGGCGTTGGGCTTGTCATTCGTAATGGCGGTGCTTTAGATGGGACTGAGATACTTGGTATTTTATTGACTAAAAAGATTCCATTCTCTGTCGGCGAATTTGTGATGTTTTTCAATATCTTCATTTTCGGCTGGGCAGGCTTTGTACTCGGCTGGGAGCAAGCCATGTATTCGATTTTGACGTATTATATCGCTTCAAAAACAATCGATGCCGTTATCCAAGGTTTGGATGAAACAAAAGCGGTGATTATCGTGTCGGATGAATACGAGGAACTCGGTATTGCTATTAATGAACGTCTCGGTAGAAGCATTACGAACCTTAAGGGAAGCGGCGGTTATAACAACAGTGACAAAGATGTCATTTACGTAGTTGTCACGCGTCTGGAAATAAGTAAATTGAAACAAATCGTCCATGAAGTCGATGCAAATGCATTTTTAACAATCATGAATACGCAAGAAGCACACGGTGGACAGTTTAAAGCGCCGATTCATTGAGATAAACAACAAAAAGAAGTGTAGACCTCAATCGGTCTGCACTTCTTTTCATGTGCGCCCTGCATGGGCGAATACTCGGTGGTGAAAGTCCACTACAGGCTTGGCAGTAGGAACTGTTAGCGAAAGACAAGGTGGCTATCGTGAGGTAGTGGCTGAAGGAAGTCGGACGCAAACTCCTGAACTGACGAACAGAAACTAGATAGAAGGCTGAATTAGGTCGGATAAGGTTGCATGACAAACCGAAGTCCAATACTGCCCGAAACCTATACAGTAAATCTAGCAGTTACATGGGAGGAAAGTATTCGCTCTTACCGGGGGAGGTCTTACGAGGGCACAGTGCAAGTTAAATGATAACGAACCAGTGCAATCTCTGTGGTGACATGAAGATGAATCGTAAGAAGTCAGCAGAGGTCATAGTAGTGTTCACTGACAGGACATGAAGGACTGAACAATAATAATTTTGAGGATACAAGGAGGTGTGGAAATTGCGAAAACCGCAGAAAATAGGGAAACCTAGCTACCGTCAGAGAGATAATGTGGAACATGAAGGGTATGACGGAGTGCATAGTAATTTCCATGGTGAACTGAACAATCAAAATGGTGTACATCTGTTTGAGAAAATCCTCTCAAGGAATAATCTCAATCAAGCTTACCTACAAGTTGTCAGAAATAAGGGAGCCGCAGGCTCAGATGGTATAACCTATGACCAGCTACTCCCATACTTGAAGGAGCACAGGGAAGAATTACTAGTGAAATTACATAACGGAACTTACCGCCCGCAACCCGTGTTGCGGGTTGAAATTCCTAAACCAGACGGTGGTGTAAGAAAACTAGGAATTCCAACTGTAATCGACCGGATGATTCAACAAGCAATCAATCAAGTCTTACAACCCATTTTTGACCCTACGTTCTCCGATAATAGCTTTGGGTTTCGTCCAAAGCGTAGTGCACATCAAGCTATCACCCTAGCGAAGTCGTACTACGAACAAGGATACAAATATGTTGTAGATATGGATATGAAAGCTTATTTTGACACAGTAAACCACGATAAACTTATGCACTATATTGAGGAAAAGGTTCAAGATAAGCGTGTTTTACGTCTTATCCGCCAATATCTCAAAAGCGGTATTATGGTAAACGGTTTATTTCAAGCATCCGAAGAAGGAACCCCGCAAGGGGGGAACTTATCGCCGCTATTAAGTAATATTTACTTGAATGAATTCGATAAACTCCTCACAACACGTGGGCACAAATTCGTCCGTTATGCGGATGACTGCAATATTTACGTCAAAAGTAGACGGGCAGGTTATCGAGTGATGGAGAGTTCAACCAACTTCCTTGAAGGCGAACTAAAATTAACCGTAAATCGTGAGAAAAGTGCGGTAGGAAGTCCACTGAAACGAAAGTTTCTAGGGTTCTGCCTATTGGCAACTAAAAACGGCGTCAAAATTCGACCACATCAAAAGGCGAAATCTACTGTGAAGCAAAAGTTGAAGAAAATAACAAAGCGGAACAGAGGGAGAAGCATTGAAGTTCTATTCAAGCAAATCAAGCAGCTAATGACGGGGTGGATAAACTACTACGGTATTGGTGAAATGAAAAGCTTTATGAATGAATTAAACGGTTGGTTGAAACGACGAATCAGGCAATACATTTGGAAACAGTGGAAAAACCCACGAACGAAATGTAAAAATCTAATTCAACTAGGTACCGAAGAGCGAAAAGCCTTTGAATGGTCAAATACCCGAAAGGGTTACTGGAGGATTTCTTCCAGTTATATCCTTCATAGGTCTTTAACAGATAGAAAACTGGCACAACTCGGATATATGGATATATCCGTGAAGTACCAGTTTGTACACTCAAATTATTGAACCGCCGTATACGGATCCGTATGTACGGTGGTGTGAGAGGGACGAACGAATCAAATTTCTGATTCGTTCACTCTACTCGATTAATAAAGAAAAAGCCCCCATCCGGCTTGGGATAGGGAGACTATCAATTAGTACTTGGGACAAACACGTGGAAGTTAACGTTAAAAGTTTCTCGGAATTGAATGTCGTTTTTGTCAGCGTAAAGTGTAACTTGGACGTCCTCTGCAGATACATCGCTGTCCGTTGAAGGTTTAGTACTTGGTTTCAAGAGGGCGAAGAAGTCTTCTTTCAACGTATTTTTTGCGGTGGGTCGCGAGAGGTCGACAGCTTTAGCATTACCTATGCTAATTTTTTTCACGCCGAGCGCTCGCAATTTACTAGAGAAAACACCAATTCCGGTCAACCCTTTAATCCCTTCGTCAATATCATAGGCAGTCATCGTTACTGTATTTGTCCTGCTATTAAACCTTGATTCGGCAACTTTTTTAACGCCTACTTCAATGACACCATTTTGCGTAACGACTTTTCTGATTTCAGCACGCGCCTTTTCAATTGGATTAGACGCGACTTTGATATTCTCGGTACGTACAACGAACGATGCCATTTGGGCACGTGTGATGCTAGCATTCGGATCGAAAGTTGTTGGCGTCTTTCCTTTCGTCACCTTGTTAGTGACGAGTGCCTTGACATGATCCACGTACCACGCAGAATTACTTACATCTCTGAATGGATTTACGGTAGATTTACCCTCGAGTTTGAATCCGAGATCGATTGCTTTCGCCATATGGGCACGCGTCATGGATGCATTTGGTTTGAATGTATTGTCTTCGAATCCTGAAATGAGCCCTGCATTTTCAAGTGCTGCTACATATTTATAGAAGCCATTCTTGTTGTCGAGGTCTTTAAAGCCCGGATTTCTGACGTTTCTCGTATCCAGCTTCAATGCGAGCGCAAGTATTTTCGAAGCTTGACCACGCGTAAGCTCATTGTCCGGACGATATGTACCATCTGAATAGCCTTTGACAATTCCACGCCCAGCAAGATTCATAATCGGATCATAATGGTCAAGAGTCGGTTTTACATCTGTAAATGAAGTACCGGCCGCATCGGTAGTGACAGGTACTGCAGTAACAATCACTCCCAAGACAACTGCCACAGAAACAGTAGCCGCATATATCTTTCTTCGTAAATTGCTCATTTTGATGTAATTCCCTCCAATAGTTAAACTTTTATGGCAATAATATGGATTTTAATACACAAAGAAACTATAGCATAATCCTATTTAGAATGATAACTCAATATATGAACTAATTATAGAGTTAAGCTGGACTTCTAGTACTTAACGGAAATGGTACTAGTTGGTTAGTTGGGGAATTGGATGTGATTGTTGAGGAGTCAACGAATCGGAAAGCGTTCAACCAAACTATCGAAGTGTCCAACCAACGCGATGGAGTGTCCAACCAATTCCGTGAAGAGTCCAACAAACCGGAAAGCGTCCAACCAAACTATCGAAGCCTGCAACAAACGTGGTGGAGCCTCCAACCAATCCCGTGAAGTGTTCAACAATCCTGGTGTCGTATATACTAAAGGTGTTGGAGGTGTGGAAATGAAATCATTAATCGATAAAATTAAACAAAGCTTGGCTATTTTATCTGCTGCTGAAAAAAAAGTGGGTGAATACATAATTTTGCATTCGGAGCTAATCCCCAATATGACGACGAAAGAGTTGTCAAAAAAGACAGGTGTAAGTGAAGCGAGTGTAATTCGCTTTTGCAAATCGATTGGAATGGGTAGCTTCAAGTCATTTAAACTTGCGCTTGTTAAGGATTTAACGTTAACAGAAATGAATTTGACGGATTTTTCGATATTACAGAAGAAGGATACCCCCTACGACTCATTTCAAAAGGTTATACAGGTAAATAAACTCGCAATTGAATCTTGCACGGACTCAATGGATAAGAAGGAGTTATTGAAAGCAGTAGATGCCATAAAAGACGCGAAAAAAATTGTTTTCTTTGGTGTTGGCGGATCATCGACTGCAGCACTTGATGCACACTATAAATTTACAAGGCTAGGGTATCAATCTATTACCTCTTTGGATTTTCATTATATGCTTACGGTTATTCCTTATTTAACTAAAAATGATATTTTTGTTGCCATCAGTACATCGGGAAAGACGAGGGATGTATTGGAACTTGCCCAGTTCGCTCAAAAGAAAGGGGCAATTGTAATCGCAATTACGAATCTGGATAAGTCACCCTTATACAGAACAGCGGATATCAGACTTTGTACCCCGAATGTGGAACAGGATTTTAGAATTGGAAGCATACCTTCCAGAATGACGCAGCTGACGGTCATTGATACCTTATATATGAGCATTTTTCATCATGTCGGAGAAAAGGTAATCAAACAATATCAGGAAGCAAGAAGTGAGATGGAGAAATTACGGAGATGAGGGAACCGAATAAGGGTTTCCTTTTTTTATTCTCTTATGAAATTAAGATTCAGTAATAATTCGAATAATCTTGACATATAGTTTCTTGTGGGTACAATTGGATTATAAAGTATTAGTTTAAGAGGGGCGATAGAATGCTTGAAAAATTAGCTACAGAAAAGAGAAATAGCAAGACGATGCAACTTGATGAAATGTCTGTAAGGGGAATTCTAGAAGCGATGAATCGAGAGGATAGTTCAGTTCCTACTACCATCAAAAACGAGCTAGATCATATTGAAAAAGTTGTTGAATCTGTTGTCCAATCGTTCCAAACAGGAGGCCGACTCATATATGCTGGAGCGGGAACGAGCGGAAGATTGGGGATTCTTGACGCTGTTGAATGTGTCCCGACGTTTGGGGTTTCTCCTGAAATGGTTCGAGGTTTCATTGCCGGAGGAATGGAAGCGTTTACAACTGCGGTTGAGGGTGCCGAAGACAGTGTAAATATGGGGGCACTAGATATGGAATCTGCTTCAGTTTGCGATAAGGATACTGTCATTGGGATAGCCGCGAGCGGTAGAACTCCATATGTAATAGGTGCTTTAGATTACGCACGTGAAAAAGGAGCCAAAACGGTAGCAATTTCATGTAATAAAGGCGCTGAAATAAGCAAGCATGCCGAAATGGTAATTGAAGTAGAGACTGGTCCTGAAATTTTAACAGGGTCAACGAGATTAAAAGCGGGAACAGCCCAAAAGTTAGTGCTAAATATGATTTCTACGGCATCCATGATTGGAATTGGGAAAGTATATGAAAATCTTATGGTCGATGTCCAATCTACTAATGAAAAGTTAACAGAGCGCTCCAAAAGAATCATTATGGAAGCCACTCAAGTTGACTATGAGACCGCTGAGAACTATTACGAAAAAGCCCAGCAACAGGTGAAAACCGCTATAGTCATGATTTTACTGCAAAGTACTTATGAAGAAGCGGTTGAAAAATTGGAACAAACAGGCGGCTTTGTCCGAAAGTCTATATAAATAGTGAAATGGGGGGATTGGAATGAAAAAGGAAGAGCGTATGGCCAAAGATATTTTTGCGAATATCGGCGGTAAGGAAAATATTCAGCGGTTATCCCACTGTATGACTCGTTTGCGCTTGGTATTAAAAGATGATAGTAAGGCGAATATTGACACGTTGAAAAAAGTCGATGGCGTAATGGGTGTCATTGAAGATGATACTTTGCAAATCGTAGTGGGGCCGGGGACGGTCAATAAAGTCGCTGCAGAAATGAGCAAAGTCACGGGGCTATCAATTGGGGAAGAGGCAGCCTTAGATGAAAATGATTTAACTTTTAGCGAAAAAGCAGCAAGAAATCAAGCCAATCTGAAGGAGAAGAATAAAACACCTATAAAAATGCTACTTCGCCGAATTGGTAGTATCTTCATTCCACTAATCCCAGGTCTTGTTGCATCAGGTCTAATTAACGGAGGGGCAAACTTCGCGAAAAACGCGGGTGTGGATCCGACGGTAACATGGATGCAAATTCTTCTTCTACTTGGAAGCGGTATTTTCATGTATCTTGCGATTTTGGTGGGTTGGAATACAGCTAAGGAGTTTGGAGGCACACCAGTACTTGGTGCAATTGCTGGAGCATTTTTGTTCAACCCTGCACTTGCAGATATTACGATTTACGGTGAGGCATTAGTGGTAGGTCGAGGTGGATTATTTGGCGTCATCTTTGCAGCTTGGTTAATGACTTGGGTTGAAAAGCGTGTTCGATCTGTTATGCATGATTCGATTGATATTATAGTTACACCTTTAATTACCGTATTAACAGTAGGTTTCTTTTCACTCTATGCAGTAGTACCAGTTGCTGGTGTTCTATCTGATGGTATTACATCTGGAATCAATGTCATTTTGGATGTCGGTGGTGTTGTTGCAGGTGCGGTTCTTGCAGGTTTCTTCCTGCCGCTAGTTATGGTCGGACTTCATCATGGTTTGACGCCCATTCATCTAGAGTTGATTAATTCTGTTGGCTACACTGCATTATTACCAATATTGGCAATGGCAGGCGCGGGTCAAGTTGGTGCAGCCATCGCGATTTTTGTGAAAACTAAAAACAAACGATTACGTAATATAATTAAAGGGGCGCTACCAGTAGGCTTCCTAGGAATCGGAGAACCACTACTTTACGGGGTCACGCTTCCCCTAGGCCGCCCATTCCTTACTGCTTGTATGGGTGCAGCAGTCGGCGGCGCCTTCCAGGCAGTCATGAAAGTAGCTGCATCTGGTATCGGCGTATCTGGTATTTCGTTAATACCACTTATTGCAGACAATAAGTTCTTGTTTTATTTCTTAGGTCTATTAATTGCTTATATATTCGGATTCCTATTCACGTACTTGTTTGGATTCAAGGAAGAAATGGCGGACGGTATTTAAAAAAGGGGGGCTTGCCTCCTTTTTTTGATGAAAAGAAAGATCTAGCTCGAGGCACGTCTAATGCGGCGTCTTGCGCTTTTCTTAAACTTACAAAGGAGCTGATTGCATGCTTGGAATTTCCGTTTATCTAGGAAATGATTTGAACGAGGAATTTGAATCTTATCTTAAAAAGGTGAGAGAAATCGGTTTTACTTCCATTTTCACATCGCTTCATATCCCCGAGGAGGATCCGCAGCTTTATAAAGAACGTCTTCAAAGACTAGGGGCAGCAGCGAAACAATATAATATGGAGTTAATGGCAGATATTTCGCCAAAGTCACTTGGACATCTTGGTTTCACATGGGAAAATGCAGAAGGTCTTCTTGAGTGGGGGCTAACGGGTTTACGGGTGGACTATGGTATTTCAGAAGCCACAATTGTCAGGTTATCTAAGAAAATGAAAATTGCACTGAATGCAAGCACACTGACCGAGGATAGTCTGGAAAAAATGAAACAGGCAGGGTTACACACAGAATCTATTGAGGCGTGGCATAACTTTTATCCGCGACCCGAAACAGGACTCGATCGTGATGAATTTCGCAAGGTGAATGAGTGGCTGAAACAGGAAGGGGTCACCGTGATGGCCTTCATTCCAGGAGATGGATCATTGCGCGGACCGCTGTATGAAAAATTGCCGACATTGGAAGACCATCGAAGTATCTCACCATTTTCCGCCTTTCTGGACTTAATTGAAAATGGTTGTGTGGACAAGGTCTTGGTCGGTGATCTTACACTGACTGAGCAATCGCTAGAGCAATTTGCATCTTATCAACAAGGGATTTTTTTATTGCGAGCTGAGCAGGCAACCCACGACAAATCTTTACTTGAAATAGTTGGAGCTGTGCAGACAAATCGTTTAGATGCTGCTCGGGATTGCATCCGATCGATGGAATCAAGAGAATATGGACTAATTGGCACCCGTCCCGTTAAAGCATTCAATACGGTAGAAAGACCACTGGGTACGATTACCGTAGATAACGAAAAGTATGAACGCTATCAAGGAGAAATTCAAATTGCGAAACGAGATCTCCCAGCTGATGAAAAGGTTAATGTGATTGGCCGAATCAATGAGGATGATCGGTTATTGCTACACTATATGCATGGTGGATCTAAGTTTCAGATAAAATGGATGTAATGAAACAGATACTGAAAAAATGCCTTTGTAAAATATCGGCAGAGGCATTATCTTAAGGAGTAAGAAGAACCGAAAAACATTGTGACTTCTTAATGTGTTCAAGAAAGCACAACTGCTTGTGTTTTCTGTTCAGATGATGCTACCGAAAAACTTAAATCAATGCACAAGTAGTTTTGAAGCATATCTAGAGTTATCGATGAAAAAAGCAAGAAATCGCTGTGTAAATTCTAGCGCTTTCTTGCTTTTTTTGGGCGTTTCAGTAATAAAATAAACCGTAAAATAATGAGAAATGTAATGGCTCCTACCATATCGAGAATGACGTCTTGAAGCGTTGGTGTCCGTCCGCTTGTCAGCGATTGGTGATATTCATCCCCAGCGGCCAGTAAAAGTGTTATCCATGTGGCGGTCAATATGCGAAACATGTGTTTAGGTAAAATTAAATAGATGATGGAGGCAATAAATCCAAAAGTGAAGAAATGAGCACTTTTTCTGACAAGGAATTCAACAAAAGGATAATAACCTCGTTCATCGATCGAAACTATTATGCCCCAATACGGCACGTGCAGTTTAGAAAGTGATGATTTGAATGGCTCTCCGGGCAACCATTTTTCCAACGTAGGTATGAGCGATTGCTGCTCAGGGCTTTGTCCAGAAGAAAAGAATAGAATGCTAAGTAGGATGATCAAAATGAGAAGTTTTTTCATATGAAAAGTGTACCATAAGAGGTGTTGGAATACTTGGATAAAAATTGGGATTCCTAGTTGGAATTGAATGCGTGCTCATTTCGAGGAGTGCCTAGTTAAGCTATGGGAATAAAGTTAATGATTGCTCCTGTTTCCACTGCGATTTGTGGTGAAAGATACGATTACAATTCAAAAAACATAGAAGTAGAGCCTGACTGCGGAGGGAATTGAACCTGAAATATGAAATGAAATAAAACATTATTTGTTGGAAATCTGGGTATAGATATATTGTAGTAAGCTCCATACATAAGGAATAGATTTAAGAATAGGGAGTGTCAAATTTGAAAAAGATTAAGTCTTTATTGGTTATATCATTACTTTTAAATATCATTTTGATTGGAGTGGGAAGTGTTGGAGTGTCTAAAATAGGCGGCATTGAATTCATAAAAAAACAAATGCAACCGGCACCTTCCGGAAAAGGAACTTCAGATTATTACTTCACGAAAAAAAGTATCTTCGATCAGTCCGATGCTAAAAATGTAAGTGAAATATTCATTGGGGACAGCATTACAGATTACGGAGAGTTTCAGGAATACTTCCCTAACGAGGTTGTACTAAATAGAGGAATCAGAAACGACGTGTCAAAAGGAGTATTGAATCGAATACAGGAAGTGGTTAATCGGAACCCTAAAGAGGCATACCTTATGATTGGCGTTAACGATATTCGATACTCCAAAGGTAGTAAGAATTTCGAAAAACACATAACTGCGATTGTGAAGTCTTTCGAAGGTGAAAGCAGTAAACTCATTATACAATCCATACTTCCAGTAAATAACGAGCTGTTTGGTAATGAAGTATCTAATAAAAAAGTAAAACAATTTAATGAAGTATTACAAAGGATTGCTGAAGAAAACGGAATCGAGTACATTGATTTACATTCTAGTTTCGTGGACAAGAACGGGCAATTGGATGAGAAATTCACAATTGACGGTATCCACTTAAATGGGGAAGGGTACAAGGTTTGGATGGATGCTCTTAGACGTAAATAATTGCGGGGTCACCATTACAGTCCGCGTACAATTCTGAAAGTTGAACATAGCTGGTTCCATTTAAAGAAATTCAATAAAAAAGCTGAACCCCATGTCATCACGGAGTTCAGCTTTTTCTAATTTATAACTGGAGTAGTAGCATTTTTTTTAGGCGAGAATCCACCAAGAAATAATTTCCCGTAAGGCAACATTTTTTGAATGATAATGGAAACAATGATTGGAATGACTAATCCAAATGCTGTGAATCCAATAATACCATATGTGAAATAATCATTTAACAAAATATCTGTGAAAATATGCAAGTACATAATGGTTAGTGAGTGTTTCTCTATATTTTGCAGCCAATTCAATGACATTCGGGAAGTGATGAATTGAAATCCTCCCACCACTACCAGTGTGAATGACAGGGGGATGACCAAATCTAGAATGAAATGATCGTATCGCAAAAATTTCATGCTTAATCGATAGTCAATTACATTCCAGTTATCAAGCAAGACCATTGTTACACTGACAACCATTCCAGCAATCATCCAGCGTTTCGTGACATTTTGCCAAATATCCTTCATGTAATAACCAAAGGCAAAATAGACGACCGCCATGAGTGCAACATCGATGTTCCAAATCATCGGAATCGCTTGCGAGGCTTCGGAAGGTTTTCCGCCAATCACATGGATTGCAATAATACTTTCAAAGTGGGCTATTATATAAAAGATCGACAGAATAACAACTTGTTTTGTACGGTTAAAGTATTTTGTCAGCCATAAGAAAAATAGATACGTAAAGAATAATGTTGTCACAAACCAGAAGACACCATAAGCACCACGTGCAAAACGACCTCCCACGGCAAGTGTCCACAAATCATTTATATACCAAGATAAGTCCATATTGCCTGAACCGATTTCTATGCCGTAGCGGATCAGCGTAATACTTATTAAGAAAAATAAATAGGGGACAATCAGTTGCATAAAACGTTTGTGAATTGAAATTTTTAGTAGGCCTTTTTCCACAACGGGTTTAAAAAACAAACCACTCAAAATGAAAAAAGCCGGCATATGAAACCAGTAGATATATTTCGAAAGAGGAAAATCAAGTTGTCCGGGATAATGTCCAATAACTACAAGGACCATCAAAAACCCTTTCGTGACATCCACCCAGGATAAACGCTTCTTATTCATAAAACTACTCCTCACAGAAACTAATCTTTTTTATTGTATACCCCTATATTAGGTTTTTATAACGACGTAACAGTATTGACTCGAGAATGAAAGAAATCTGGAATTAATTTCTTGATAGTCACTAACATAGTTCTGGTATTAACCAGAGTATTTGTAATGGGTACAAAAAAACAGCCTCTTCGTGAGAGGCCGCTAATAACTTACGTTTTTAATTTCGTGACAGTTATTCATGAAAAAATAGGCAACTAAGCCTTGATATAACTTGGCACACTGGCAATTTCTTGTTTGGAAGCGCGCATTCTGTGCTAACCATTAACTTTTTTATTTCGATTTTGAATGAAATCAATTTTTACTCGTGCCTCGTTCGACATTACACAATGAATGGAACGAAGAATGCTCTTATTATCTTTAACAGGCTGCGCCAAACTATAAAGTTACTTTAAATCAACCAACCGAATAGTACTGTTATGTTGTTTTTACCATGCTGATATTGAACGAAGATTGATTTATGAACCGATACACGGCATCCTTGACTGGTTAACGACCAGCTTTCTTTGACTCTAAAGAGAGAACCGGTTTCTGTGTTGGAAAGTCAAGCAAAAAACAAGTTGAAAAAAGTAGGAACAACTGAAACCGACAGCTTTTATAATGCCCATATTGCGTAAGTGTTAAAAAAATTCTAGTTCAGAAAAAACAGAGAGAAGTTCTTTTGGCAGTTGATTAGCAGCGGGGATATGGTCTATCATATTAGTAGGCGCCTCTTCTATTTTGCAGTGATTTCTAGTTAATCCCACTACACAAAAGAATGAGGTGTCTTTTTAGTTACTTAAAATTGTCAATGGACCTATTGGTTCGACTAAAAGGCTAGTGCAATCAATTGATTTTATCGTTTTATTGGGTACGGTAGTTGAATGTTGAATTATATAGTAATCGTAATCAAATAATGCAACCACTATCAGATGATAATTTGGTTGTAGCTGCATCGGATTACTTAGACGAATTGCTAGAGGCAAGAGGTTCTTTAGCGAATCAGTAGTCGAGCATTATTAAAGTAAATTATTCGTGAAATTGCGTCTATCAAAGAGATACAAATGGAACCTACTCATTTATTTTGTTATTTTAGTTCTTTATGAGATGTTTAAGAATTACGAAGCAAAAAGGAGATGGTATTAGATGAAAAACCGTTTGATATGGCAATGGCTTAGCTGCATTGTTATTGTGGCAGTTGTGTCTCTCAGTGGACAAACAAAAGCTTTATCTCAATCGTTTAAAGATGTCTCACAAAACCACCCTTTTCGAGAAATAATTCAGAACATGCAAGTAAGGGGGCTGATTAATGGCTATCCGGATGGCTCGTTCAGACCAGACGAAACAATTTCACGTCAGCATGTTGCTCATTTATTGGATAAAGCATTAGCGTTAGAAGCGAAGACAGTCGCCGTTATTCGTTACAAGAATGTGCCTACGAATCATCCTTACTCAAATGCGATTGTAAAAGTTTCACAAGCAGGAATTTTCAGCGGAGACGTTAATGGGAACTTTAATCCTAACGCACCCATCACACGGGTACAGATGGCTAAAGTACTGGATCTGGCGTTTGAATTAAATATTAAATCCTTCAGCCATTATCGAAATGTAGGTAAAAATAATTGGGGGTTTCTGCACATACAGGCCCTCAATTCAAATGGGATTACAGTTGGAAATAAGGGCTATTTTAAACCGAATGAGCCCGTGACACGTGCCCATTATGCGGCATTTCTGCACCGTGCGTTAAAAATGCCTAAGGTTCCAATCCCTAATCCGAACCTCCCGCCGACGAAAGAGGAAATACTAAATTTAGTCTATAGATTGCCTGTTACAGTTGAAACTACTATTAATAATTCTAAGTTACAGTCGTCCCCGTTTAGCGCGGTTCGTACGGAACTATTGGAAACTGCAACGCAACCGTTAGTGGACTCAGACTTGAAGAATTACTATGCAAATATGTGTACGTATTGTGATATGGGTCTTTTTCCATCTCTAGCGGATGAAACAGATTACCGATTTGAAATTCTTGAAAACACGCCAAATTTAGTTAGGATTCGTACGGTTTCCTTTGACGCTCCGCTTGAAGACGCTGTTTATTTGGAGTATGGGTTTGAAAAACAATCGGGCAAGTGGAAACTGTCAATATTCGACTGGGATCACGTCGGGGCAGGAAGCTTTGACCTTACCAAAGAGGAAGCGCTTCAAATTGTGAAAAATGAGTATGCTAGCTATGCATCGTCGCCGGTACGAGTGAATTTTCTTAACACCAAGTATGCCGATGTATATGATCCGTACACGGACCAGGATTATCGTCGCCTTATGTACCGAATGCAAGTGGAAACTGAAGAAGGGAGTTTCAATACCTTTTTCTATCCACATAGCGGATTGTTTGATCAAGAATAGACAGTGCATGAAAAGTATCTCTACGTGACAATTTTCAGAAAATACACTACGCTTGTATAATAATAGAATGAAGATTAGACACTTGGTGAATGTCTGGTCTTTTTTTTGTATTTTTATTCAATAAGTTGATCGGTGAAATGAACAGTCACCAGTTCGACTCTGATACGATTACCGCGGTATTATCTAATCGTTTTTTATAAAGGGGGAGTATAATTGCTAACAAGAATTACTAAAAAGAAAAGATTAATGGCTTATCTGAACGAGGAAAAAAACTCTTATCCGCAAATATTTGAAAATTCACCTGATATACTTCTCTTCGTTGTTGATCGAAAAGGGGTCATCGTCAGTATACGTGGAGGGAGTGAACTGATAACTGGAACTAAAGTAGAAGAATGCATAGGGGAAAAGTATAGTAACTTTGTTTATGAAGAAGATTTAGAAAGGGTAAAAGGCTACTTCGCCAAAGTTTTAAACGGAGAAGCTCAATATGTAAAATATCGAGTCATTAATGAACATGGTGGAGTCAGTCATATTGATGTAACGCTGACACCTATTCAAATGGAGAATAATGAAGTATTAGGTCTTTATGGATTAACAAGTAATATTACTGTTGCACAAGAATTGAAGCAGGATATTCAAGAAATGCGCGAAAAACTTCAATCATTAATTCATTATTCTCATGAAATTATTGGCATCCTCGATTCAAAAGGAACAATTGTCTTTGAAAGCCCAGCAATTGAGGCTGTTCTTGGGTATAAAGTGGAGGAGATTACTGGGACAAATTTTTTTGACCTGATACATCCAGATGACCATCAACTGAAGAAGAGTAAATTCAAAGAGATTCTCAAGCGGCCTAATACTCCGTTTACAGTAGAGCTGCGATTAAAGCATAAAAATGGAGAATGGCGTGACTTTGAAGTTATCTATACGAATCTACTCCATGCCCCAAGTGTGAATGGGGTTATTTGTAACTTACATGACATTTCTGAATTAAAAAAGCAACAGCGCGAAATTCAATATATGGCTTACCATGATTATTTAACTGAGTTACCAAATCGACGAGCATTTGAAAGTGGAGTGGATCTTGAAATAAGACTTGCGAATATTGATAAGAGAAAGTTCGCCGTTTTGTTCCATAATCTAGACGGATTTAAGTTTTTAAATGATTCATTAGGTCATGAGGTCGGTGATCTGTTATTAATTGAAATTGCGAGGAAGTTAAAAAATACACTTAATAAAAATATAAAAATGATGGCGAGAATAAGTGGAGATGAATTCGCAATTTTAACTACAAACCTTCAAGACATTCATTCAATTGAACAAATCGCGAAGGATGCATTGCAAGTTTTTGAACAATCATTTGACATTAAAGGTTATAATCTTTTCATTACGACGAGTATTGGTATTAGTATTTATCCTGAATCGGGAGATGATACTGCTTCACTCATGAAAAATACAGGCTTAGCATTGTACCTTGCAGAAAAAGCGGGAAATAATAATTATCAAATTTATTCACCAACGGCCAATGTCGCTACATATAAGGTTTTTTCTTTAAGGAATGAGCTTAAGCAAGCGTTGCATGACAATCAATTTCTTGTCTATTATCAACCGATTGTTCATACTGGGACGAATCAAATTGTTAGTGTAGAAGCGCTACTTCGTTGGAATCATCCAGTTTGGGGAATTGTTTCACCGGATGAATTTATTCCGCTGGCTGAGGAGTCGGGATTGATCACACCAATTGGTGAATGGGTATTGCGGACAGTTTGCAAAAATGTGCGTTTATGGCATAATGCTGGGTACTTTATTCAGGCTTCAGTCAATTTGTCACTTGTGCAGTTTTTACAAACAGGTTTAGTCGCTATGATATCTAGCATTTTACAAGAAAATGAACTTGATCCAAAATGGCTTAACATTGAAATTACGGAAAGTACGATGATGGAGCAGGAAGAAAAAGTATTAGGGAAAATAGAGAAGTTGCGTGGGTTGGGTATACAAATCTCACTTGACGATTTTGGGACAGGCTATGCATCCTTTAAAAGTTTAAGAGACATAAAACCGGATATATTGAAAATAGATAGGAGCTTAATAAAGGACATTCCATCTGATAAGGATAGCGGCGAAATAGTAACCTCAATTATTCAATTAGCACATAGACTCTCAATAGAAGTCGTAGCGGAAGGTGTCGAAACGATAGAACAGCGAGAGTTTGTATCTAATTTACAATGCGATTGGATACAGGGGTATTTATTTAGCAGACCTGTTTCAGAAGAAAACATTCTAAAGTTATTAGCCGGAAAATCGAATTCTGAAATTGAATCTGTGCCTATAAAAGAAAAAAGAAAATATTTTAGAATTGACCTCCAATATCCGCTTGAAGCATTTATGACGGTGGCAGAATTAAATGGAAAGAATGTACAATTAGGAAATACAAAAGTGGTAGTCGAAAACATAGGACCGGGTGGATTACGTTTCGTATCCAACATTAAACTTCCTACAAGATCGGACATTGTATTGAAGTTTCAAACAACAATAATTGACGAAGAAATGACGCTTTATGGGACAATTGTATTTGATGAGGAACAAGGAGATCTCTACCGATCCGGCGTTAAATTCATAGTCGATGAGAAGCAAAGAGACTACTTGATTAAGAATTTCAACCAATTTCAATTGCAGTTGAAGAAGGATCCGCTCTTAATCGGACATTCATTTGTAACGGAAAACGTTACAACTTACTTCAAGGGGTTATAAGAGCTTTTAGATACCTACACACTATAACAGCTAGAAAACACACTGAAATTGCATACTGATTAAAATAAAGACCAGACATGTACCTAGGAGGAAATCGGTGAAGTATCCAACTAAATCATAGGAGTCTCCAACAAACTCACTGCTCGCCAAATTAGTTGGCAGAACATTAGCCTACAACTCATATAGTACAAGAAATCAAGGATTGCAAACAAAAAAGAGGTTGCCCCAAATTCAACGTTGGGGCAACCTCTACTGTTATTTTCAGGTGCTAAATTATAGAATGACAATCATAATTGTACGTAATTTAATATGCTTAATCGCGGAACGGATCGTCACTTAGTCCCGCTTCAAGCACTAACTTTGCATACTCTTGTGCTGCAAATAGCGAATGATCTTTATAATTGCCACATTCGAGTGCAGAAACGGCGGGAATGTGTTCGGTTGTTACTACTTTTTCGAGAACTATTGTTAAAGCGGCGGCAACTTCTTTAGGCTCATGTTCATTCCAAATAATCATGTAAAATCCTGTTCTACACCCCATTGGTGATACGTCGACAATCCCTGTCAGTTCGTCGCGTAAATACGTCGCAAGTAAATGTTCTAGCGTATGAACAGCTGAAGTTGGCATTGCGTCCTGGTTGGGTTGTAAAAATCGTAAGTCATATTTTTGAAGAGTACTGCCTTTCTCGTGTTGTTCCGTACCCGCCAAGCGTACATAAGGGGCTTTTACTATCGTGTGATCCAATAAAAAGCTTTCCACTACTGCCATTTTTATCATCCTCTCAGGTTTGTCATCTAACCTATCACACTTTAACTAGCTATGTAAACTAATTTATACGTTAATTCTGATAACTATAAATAGCCCTGTTGACACCAGTAAGAAAGCAGGATACGATTAGTTATTGTAATTCATATAGAAATACTATGTTTTCAGTAAGTTCTGGGATTTCGACAGACTACTAGGAGGAATATTTATGACAAAACTTAAAGTGAAAAAGGGAAATCCCTTTGCGCTTTTTCCATTACTTGTTTTTGTGTTGCTATTTATAGGCACAGGAATTTTTACAAAAGACTTTTCAAATATGCCATTGAATGTAGCGATACTAATCGCAGCCGCTATCGCTTTGATGATGAATAGAAAAGAAAAGTTGTCCAGTAAAGTGGAGACATTTACTAAGGGTGCTGGCCATCCGAATATTATATTAATGGCTGTCATCTTTATTTTAGCTGGTGCATTTTCTGCAGTTGCTAGCGGAATGGGAGCGGTCGAATCCACTGTTAACCTTGGCTTATCCCTATTACCAACGAATTTGTTGATGGTTGGATTGTTCGTTATTGGCTGCTTTATTTCGATTTCAATGGGAACGTCAATGGGGACCGTTGTTGCATTGGCTCCGATTGGAATAGGGATTGCTAGTCAAACGGGTATCCCGCTTGCATTGGCGATGGCGACGGTAATCGGCGGTGCAATGTTTGGTGATAACTTGTCGATGATTTCAGACACGACAATTGCGGCGGTTAGGACACAAAATATAAAAATGAAAGACAAGTTTAAAGTAAATTTTTTGATTGTTTTGCCTGGGGCAATTGCTACAGCGCTTATTCTAGGTATAATCACACGAGGTAATGTAGCTGATTTGAGTGGGGACTATCAGTATGAGTTGTTTAAAATACTCCCTTATATCGCGGTATTTGTAGCGGCGTTATTAGGTGCACATGTGCTGGTCGTTTTGCTTGGTGGAACGCTATTTGCTGGAATTATCGGGATGATTGATGGCTCTTATAGTTTCGGTGGTTTTTTACAACTAGTTGCTGATGGAATTATTAGTATGGAGGATTTAGCAATCATTGCAATCTTAATCGGTGGCGTCGTTGAGATTATCAAATATAACGGCGGTATTGATTATCTTTTATATGTCATTACGAGCAAAATTAAATCGAAAAAAGGGGCTGAGTTTGGGATTGCCGGTTTAGTTAGTATGGCTAATATCGCCACCGCGAATAATACGATATCGATTATTATTACTGGGCCATTAGCAAAAAGTATCGCGGATGAATATGAGATTGACCCAAGGAAGTCAGCTAGTTTACTTGATATGTTCGCAAGTAGCTGGCAGGGGATATTGCCTTATGGAGGGCAAATGCTTGCGGCTGCTGGACTAGCAGCAATATCTCCGGTTAGTATTATCCCTTATTCATTTTATCCTGTCTTAATCGGAATTTGCGGTGTTGTTGCTATTTTAATCGGTTATCCGAAATTTCGCCAGACAGAATAGGCAGTTGCGATTTCGCTTATTTGGGATAGCAGTCCGCTGACACACGTTTAAATTAGATATAGTTCTGAAAAAAATGTAGTTATAATTGATAATAAACAATCCCCCACAGTCTAGAAAAGTGGGGGATTGTTTATTTATTTCAATAACAGTCCTCCAGAAATTCCTGGGTTGGTCATTTAATAAAGATCTAAGATTAGGTTTAGTTCATCTTCAGATAAAATCCCGTACTGATTACAAAGTTCACAGATGAATTTATTCTCTACAATAGCTTCACGTACTATTTTGCAGCAGCTTCATAGCCAATATGAGAAGTAATGGCTGTAATAACTGCCCCACTCTTTTAAACATAGTGTTTCATTTGCTTTTATTCCTAAAACATAATAACCGGTAAATATCTGGAATCCATTATTCATGATGTTAATGGACTACGGTAGGTTAAAAACGAGTAAAGGTTCCATGACATTCAGTTCCAGTTGGCCAGCTTCGTATGCTAGACATATGGTGTTATCAATTCCATAATCACACTTTATTTTATGTTTTACAATGCGACAATGTGTTGCTGAGCATGATTCACGCGATACATTGGGAATGCATTTATAGATTGGTGGATTACAGGAAACAGGATTCTATTCTCAGCCAGATGTACATGAAACAACCTTAGCCCAAAATCACTGTATCACTAATGATAGTAAAACTACATAATTCAGTCCGAATTCTACTTATACGTTTGGTATAACAATTTAAATGTGGAGCTTTTTTTCAAGCGTATTTTTAAAAGAGTTGACAGATAATTATTATTGTCTTACAATATGACATATAGAATAAATACAATTTTGAGGGGTGGAATTAACATGAGTACATTTAGTAGGAGAGCACCAAAAGGAATTTTAGGGTTCCCAGTTGCTCCAATGGATGCAGAAGGTAAATTGGATTTACATGCGTTAGGTGAAAACATTGAGTTTTTAATTGAAAATGGGTTGAAATCGGTTTTTGTCGCGTGTGGTGCAGGGGAATTACATGCAATAAGCAATGAAGAATATAGAGCAATGGTTGAAGTTGCAGCAGAAAAGACTAAGGGGAAAGTACCACTCTATACGGGTGTTGGTGGGAACATTACTTATGCTCTTGAACAAGCTCAAATATCTAAAGAACTTGGGGCTGAAGGTTACCTGATCTTACCTCCGTATTTGATAGATCCTTCTCAAGACGGAATCTATAATTACTTGAGTAAGATCATAGAAAGTACAAATTTGAATGCAATTGTTTATCAACGTGATAACTGTGTTTTAGAACCTAAAACCTTGCAAAAACTATGTGAAATACCTCAGCTCGTAGGCTATAAAGATGGATTAGGTGATATGGAGCTAAATGTTGAGCTCACTCATTTGATTGGTGACCGCCTGGAGTGGATCAATGGAATGCCGTTAGCAGAAGTGACGATGGCGTCGTATGTAAACCTTGGATTCACTTCTTATTCATCGGCTATTTCCAACTATATCCCTCACATTTCCGCGAAGTATTATGATGCACTGCTAAAAGGAAATGACGAAGTAGTTCATGAATTGTATGAAGAAGTAATCTTTCCAATTCATCGTATTCGGAAACAGAAAAAAGGGTATGCTGTTTCACTTATTAAAGCGGGGATGCAAATCGTAGGCCTTCCTGTCACTACAAATGTCCGAGCGCCTATCGCCCCTGTGGAAGAGGGGCATTATGAGGAGTTAAAATCGATTATTAATAATGCATTGGCGAAATACCCTACTCATGCCAAGGCTATAAACTAGGAGGTAATTATGAATACAACAACTGAATCTAAAACTACGACATTCTTAAATTATATTAACGGCGAATGGGTGGCTTCCGATACAGGTCAGACGGAGGTCAGTAAAAATCCTGCAATAAAAGGTGAAGTGGTCGGTTCGTATCAACTATCCTCAAGCAATGATTTTAATGATGCGGCAACCTCTGCTCGAATAGCGCAAAAAGCTTGGCGTAAACTAGCAGGAAGTGTTCGCGGAGATTATTTATTGAAAGCTGCTTCTATATTAGAGGAGCGTATCGATGACATTGCGGCTACAATGACCCGAGAAATGGGGAAAACATTTGCTGAGGCGAAGGGAGAAACTGCACGTGGTGTAGCTATCCTACGATATTATGCTGGCGAGGGAATGCGGTCGATCGGGGACGTCATCCCTTCAACAGATAGCGAAGCACTTTTGTTTACAACACGCGTTCCTGTAGGGGTTGTTGGAGTTATTACGCCGTGGAATTTCCCGGTCGCTATTCCACTCTGGAAAATGGCCCCAGCACTTATTTATGGGAATACAGTTGTTATTAAACCTGCAAGTGAAACGGCCATTACATGTGCTAAAGTGATTAACTGCCTGCACGATGCAGGTTTTCCGGCGGGTGTTATCAACATGGTGACAGGCTCAGGTGCTAAAATTGGTACAGAGATGGTAAATCATCGTGAAATCGATGCCATTACGTTTACAGGGTCGAACACAGTCGGTAAACAACTGGCCCATAGCGCTGTTACAAGGGGAATTAAATATCAACTTGAGATGGGTGGAAAAAACCCAGTTATTGTTGCAAGTGATGCGGATTTGGATTTGGCAGTCGATGCTACAATCAGTGGTGGACTAAAATCTACTGGCCAAAAATGTACAGCAACAAGCCGTGTTATCGTTCAAAAAGAGGTATACGATAGATTTAAAGAAAAGTTGCTTGAAAAAGTGGCGGAAATTACTGTCGGAGACGGTCTTGAATCAGGTACGTGGATGGGACCTTGTGCCAGCGAAGGCCAGTTGAATACCGTTCTTTCCTATATTGAAAAAGGAAAAGAAGAAGGGGCCACATTGTTATTCGGTGGAAATCGAGTACTTGAAAATAAAGGATATTACGTGGAACCAACCGTTTTTGAAAGTACTTCGCCCGATTTAACGATTGTCAGAGAAGAAATCTTCGGTCCCGTTCTTGCACTCTTGAAAGTGGATACACTGGAGGAAGCTCTGGAACTGGCAAATGACTCGGAATATGGACTAAGTGCTTCTATTTTTACAACAAACATAGGGAATATGTTGTCCTTCATTAACGAAATGGATGCTGGCTTAGTGCGGATCAATGCAGAAAGTGCGGGCGTTGAATTACAAGCTCCGTTCGGTGGTATGAAGCAATCCAGTTCTCATTCCCGGGAACAGGGTAGAGCTGCAATTGAATTTTTCACTTCTATTAAAACTGTATTTATAAAATAAGATCCAAGCAGAGGAGTTATGCGATGAAAAGCTAACTCCTCATTTTTACATGCCTTTTTTTAGTCGTTTGATTTTTTGCTGAAGTGGATGTATGGTCCCGAGTAATGATGAGAAGGGATAACGTGCATTACATTAATGACCAAGAAATTAGGAGAATCATTTCGGTGAGCGGCATTATTGAAACAATCTAAGCGTATTACTTACAGGAAGGGGAAAAACGTTCATTGCTCCCAGAGCGATTATTTATAAATGAAGGTAAAAATTCGGCTTTGTAAATGCCTTCATTTTATGAGAACTATAATGGGACAAAACTAATTGAGATCACCTCTGATAATGAAGCTAGATTGAGGGGGATTTTTCTATTAAGTGACAGAGAAACGATGAAACCACTTGTTCTTATGGATACCAGAGCGATTACAGCAATGCGAACCGACGCTGTAAGTGGTTTAGGTATGAAATACTTGGCCTCCGATTAAACTGATACAATTGGCGTCATTGGCACATGCGATCAGGGGTTTAGCCATTTGCAGACCGCTTGTGTAGTTCGGCCGATACAGCGCGCTTAGTGTATAATCGTAGTAAGGAATGACTAGATTCTTTTTTAGAGGAAGCCAAGGGTGAATTTCCATCCGTCCAATTTGAAGTTGCTGAACCCGAAACAATTTTGAAAGAGGCTCAATTGATTATTACAACAACGACTTCCGTGGAGCCTGTAATCCCCTTTGACGGGCAGATTGATTTAACTGGAAAGCATTTCGCAGCTTTAGGTTCCTTTAAGTCATTTATGCAGGGATTTCCTGATACAATTATTAATGAGGCGGATTATTTATTTGTCGATTCGCATGCTGCAATTTCTGAATGCGCTGAAATGATCCAGTCAAAAACATTTGGCTATAATGAGAACATGGTTCCCGAATTGAGAAATTTAGTCCAATGTGGTAATAATGAAAACATGAAGAAAGAATAGGATAGTTTTGAGAGGAGGGGTGGTATGCAGGAATATAAAATGGATACTATCCGTAGAAGTACATTGTCACAACAGGTGCTAGAACAAATTGTACACCTGTTGATGAGTGGACAATTGAAACCGGGGGATAAGTTGCCGGCAGAAATGTCATTAATGAAGCAGTTTGATGTAAGCCGACCTGTATTACGCGAAGCACTGAGTTCATTGGAGACATTGGAGATCATTACGAGGAGACCACGTGGAGGTACATTTATAAATAACAAGGTCGGCAGTAATCCATTCAATGTTATGCTTGCATTATCTATTAATAATGTACCTGCCATCATCGAAGCGCGTATGGCCTTGGAATTGGGTTTGGTCACGATTGCAGCTGAAAAAATAACGGATGACCAACTTGAAAGGTTAAGGGAGACCATTGATTCCATACAAGAGAATGCGGACGGTGATTATGGTCGTTTAGATAAAGAGTTCCACAGGATTATTGCACAAAGTGCAGATAATCCTGTGGTTGAGGGAATGATTGATTCCCTGCTTGTAACACATGAAAAAACGGATAGCTTAATTAGCTATCGGGAACCGGAAATTACAATTGAGCATCATATCGCAATCTATGAAGCATTAAAAAGAAGAGATCCTTTTGAATCCTTTAAACAAATGTATAAGCATCTTAGCTATGTGAGAAATAAAATTTTGAAGGATTACGAAAAGAAGTAATTATACTAATAGTAAACGTCAACTAATGCCTGCAAGTTTAGATGGGCATTAGTTGACGTTTATTTATGTTCATACCAAATTCAAATGAATGGGTTTACCGTTACCCATTAAATTTCCTTCAGAGTGAAAGATCTTCATGTTTTTCATTTAAGAAATTTGCGTACTGGAGAATGAAATTGAAAAAAACCTCTATGCATGGTAACGTGGGATGAATTTTAGAAGTAGCGAGATAAATATTTCTAAATGCATTAGGGTGATCAATAGGAATCTTTTTAATGGAGAAACTATCAAGAACATCCAGATCGGGTACGATTGCAATACAATTATTATGATTAGTAGAAACTAATCCAGCCATAGTGATTTCTTCCGCCATAGTACAAAAATGATTAGGTTTTTTAGAACAACCGGAAAAAAGTCGATTGATGAAACTTTGAATTTCTCCCGCTGACTCAGTATAACTGATAATTGGGTAAGGCAATAATTCTTCCATAGATAATGAAGTTTGATTTGCCAATGGATGATTTAAAGATGTGATACAAACCAAATTTTGCTTGAGAACGGGTGTGAAATTTATATCGGGTTCATTAGGCATATAGGTGCAAAATCCAAGATCCACGGAACCGTCTTTTATCTTTTTTATACTGGTCGCGGTATCGCATTGATGGAAATTTATTGTGATATTTTTGTGATTTATATCGGCAAGAAAGTTTTTAATTAGTATAGGTACAAAATGATATCCCAGTACAAATAAGAAACTAAAATCGATGATCCCAGAATCCTTTTTCTTAAATTGATGTAGCAAATCATAACCGAGTTCAATTTCATGAAATCCCTTTGAAACATAAGAGCTTAACAATCTACCGTATTTTGTCAGACGAACATTGCGGCCCTCTTTTTCAAACAGCGCAACCCCTAAATCTTCTTCCAGTATTGACATGGCACGACTTAAACTAGGCTGCGTAATGCAAAGGAATTTGGCCGCTTGTGTATAATGCTGGAATTCTGCCATTATCTTAAAATAGTAAAGATTATTAAAGTTCATGTCTATCTGTCCTCCTCATGTTTTTAAGCCTAAAATGTTTTATTCCTCGCTAGGTAGCAATCAACTGTTTATTGCGATTTTTCCATCTTCTAAAATTGATGAAAAAATGAATTGTCATTTGAATCAATTTCATATCTCTGAGCCCTTGCGGCTCTAAGTATAAAACGGCAAGAAAATAGAGCACCTCCCCAAATCCTGTATAATGAGAGTTCTGACACACACATTAACAGACTGGAGAAATGCTCTATGCCTATTATACGACAAGAAAGCCTGTTTGACATGAAAGTTTTATTTGATTTGGAACCTACCCATCGATTTAATTCAATTTTATCCGGTATTGAGATTCATCCGATCCTTGACGTAGTAATGAAAAAGTCTAGATTCGGACCTAAACAATCGCTTAATTACTCTGCAATGATCTATTCATTGATCATCCGAATCACCGAGCGTATTCCTTTTATTAAAGACTTAGTAAAACGTCTCTCTACAGACTTACGATTTAAAGTTGATTGTGGATTCTTGGTATCAGATGAAATCCCATCCGAAGCTTCTTATTCACGTATGATCACATTGATTAGCGATTCTGATGCGTTAGAAATTGTTCAAGAAAGCCTACTTCTTCAGGCTATATCAGAAGGTTTCGTCTCAGATGAAACGATAGCCATTGATGCAACGCATGTAGAAGCACGTGATCGTGCTCCATATAAATCAGATAAGGTTGAAAAAGAACCCCAAAAACGAGGGCGTAAAAAGAAAGAGGAACGTGAACAATGGCTAATTGATAAAGCCGAAATAGAAGCGAATCTTCCGGTTTACGAAAAGAAAATTGAATACCAACTTGATATACCGCTTAAGGAACTTCGTTCCTCAGTTCCCACACAACCAAAGTGGGGAATAAAGAAGAACAGTGAAGGGAAAAACGTATTTTGGTACGGATTCAAATGTCATCTGGCAGTTGGGACGAAGAGCCAATACATTCTTCAATCTCTGTTTTCCTCTGGTAATCTTAACGATGGAAAAGCTGCAATCCCATTATTAAAAGGTACTAAAGAACGCCTTCCGTTATTGAAAATAAAACATGTGACAATGGATGCTGGTTACGACTACCAACCAATTTATGAACAGATTTATCGTAATGGAGCGCAATCTATCATTGCTTATAATAAGAAGAACGAGCCCGAGCCAATAGGCTTTGATGAGCATTTCGCACCCACATGCGTGCGGGAACATTCCTATCGTTATGATAGCTTCGATGCGAAGTACAAAACGTTGAAATACACACGGCCAAACGAATGTAAGGACTGCCCATTAGCTAACGACAGTTTATGTCAGAAAATCTATAAAAAGAAAATTTCTGGCGATCTAAGACGTTACACAGCACCAGCACGTGGGTCAATGAAATGGGATGAAATTTATAAGGAACGAAGTTCCGTTGAACGTGTAAATGCTTATCTAAAAGGCTTTTTTCTGCTAGATCAGATTTATCATTGTACCGGAGTCAAAGCCAAAGTTCATTTCGACTTGGTTCATATTGCATACAATGCCAGTAAACTTGCAGTTGATCGTCTTACACAGCTTCAACTATCCGCAACAGCATAATCGTCTATTTCATTCGTTTTTTTAAGAAATCATTTCAAATTCTGTTTCTTTATGATTTTTTAAAAGTACGCATTATGAAATTGATTCATTTACGAAAGAAAAAGTCAGTTTTATTGTCTTTACTTTCGAATGATTTCTAAAACTATACCAACAACCATAGATAAAAGCTATGTATTCAGGTAGAAATAAGTATTGGTAGTTATGTGATAATTCGTAGTATTATAAATGAAGAAGGGAAGATACGATAATGTTGAAACCCGCGGATGAATTAATAAAAGAATATCTTAGTATAATACGAGGCTTACGATGCTGTACAGCGCTCGAAATAATGCAATATCACAGCAGAAAGCAGATTGGTTCAAAAGAAAATTACTCGGAGTATTCTTATTGTTATTGGGTGGAAGGGAGAAATAATTATGGGTTATGAAGAAAGATTAGAGAACGAAGGATATAAACTTCCTGAACAAGTCAAACAAAGTAAGCGATTATTTGAGGGGGGAGTTAGAACCGGTAATTTGATTTTTGTATCAGGAAATGCTGCGAAGGTGGATGGCATTTTGAAGTATCAAGGAATTGTTGGTGACACAATTGCTATTGAAGAGGCCCAAGACGCAGCTAAGATTGCCTTTGTAAACTGTTTAGCAACAGTAAGGAATATGATGGGAAGCCTTGATGGTATTAAGAAAATTGTCAATATAAAAGGTTATGTGGCAAGTACAGCAGATTTCATTGAGCAGGCGGAAGTTATGGATGCAGTGTCTGCTTTGGTGAATGAAGTATTTGGTGAAGCGGGGAAACACAGTAGGGTCTCTATGGGAACAGCTTCACTTCCAGGAGGAACACCTGTAGAAGTTGAAATTGTTGTTGAAGTAAAATGATGAAGTCGTAAATTAAAAATTGACATAAAAAAGGAGAAAAGAGCTATGAAAGAAATGCTAAAAGAAGTGCCATTGGGTATCAGACAATTGTTTACTAGTATTACACATTTAAAAGAAGGAGAAAAGGTACTTGTCATTACTGATGATAATAAAAGAGAAATCGGTGAGTTCGTATATAAGTATGCTAAAATGTTTTTTGAAACAACTATGATTGTAATGACGCCAAGGGAAGGGCACGGTGCTGAACCTACGGAAGCTGTCACAGCAGCATTAAATAATTGTGATGTTGCGTTTGGTGCAACCACGATGTCTCTATATCATTCAAAAGCCCGTTTAGATGCAAGTAAAAATGGACGATTACGCTGGATTGGACTTCAGGATTATGCCCTTCATATGTTTGAGTCAGGAGGATTAACGGCGGATTTTGACGAGGTTACAAGGGTAGTTAATCGTGTTGCTCCTTTTTATAAAGGGAAAACGTTTACACTTACTGCACCTGGTGGAACCAATATGGTTTGTAGTATAGAAGGACGTGAGCCTGTTTTGGATCATGGAACGGCAATTGTGCCTGGAGCTGCTTCATTTCCTCCGAATGCAGAAGTTGCGTTGGGACCGGTTGAAGGGACAGCTAATGGTGTATTAGTATTTGACGGAAGTATTCCACATCCTTTATTAAACTTAATTGATGAGCCAGTCAAATGTATTGTGAAGGACGGGTTTATTACAGAAATATTGGGTGGGCGTGAAGCAGATATATTACGTAAACTCTTAGCTGATTTCAATGATCCGACAGTTTATAATATTGCAGAACTCGGTCTCGGATTAAATAAAGAGAATTTCCTCTGTGGGCATATGGCGCCGGATGAAGGTTCTTTTGGAAATATCCATATTGGTATTGGAAAGAATTTGAACTTTGGTGGTCATGTAAACTCCCCATTGCATTTGGATTTGGTAATTAAGACCGTGACCTGCGAGATTGACGATCGCTTCATTATGAAAGATGGCGAATTGCTAGTATAACTAGGTAAATCATTCACAAAGAAATATTAATAAAAAAACCTCTTGATATCATAAGTTGTTCCCGTTTGATGGCGAAAAGAACAACTCTATGTACCAAGAGGTTTCTATATGGTTTGTAACTTGTGAAAGCACTTAAATTACAAAAATGTCTACACAGAATAATAAATCGTCATATGAAGTAAGCGCTTACAATGTGTGGCTAAGATGAAACATTTAGCAACTACTTCTTATTTAATCTATTAAGCTCTCTTGTTGTAAAGGAAGAATAGTGAGAGGTAACGAAATATTGTATAGGAGGATGATTATATGAAAAAGATTAAAAAATTTACAGCTGTCATTCTATGCTTGTTTTTGATGCTAGTAGTAGCTGGATGTTCTTCTTCGGTTAGTGGTGAAGAAATAGGCAAAAAACGAATTATCAGCATAGCTACAGTTCAGCCGGAAAACCATTCCATCGTTCTAGGTTTGAATGCATTTAAAGAGTATGTAGAGGAAAAACTGGGCGACAGAATTGAAATAAAAATCTTTACCAATGGTGTAATTGGTGGAAATTCAGAGGCGCTTGAATTACTACAGATGGGATCCTTGGACATGGTTGTTACAAGTGGAAGCAATTTAGAAGCATTTGCTGATGAATATAAGATTTTCAGTTTACCTTATTTATTTAAAGATGAAGCAAGTTTTCGCAAAGTTATGGACGAAGAAGAATTTATAGACAAGATTTACGAGTCTACAGCTGATAAGGGAATTCAGGGAGTCACTTGGTTTGCTAATGGTGTTAATAATTTCTATTCATCGAAGAAAATTGAAACACCGAAAGACCTGAAAGGCTTGAAGGTTCGTGTGCAGTCAAGTGAGGCGAACGTAAAGATGGTACAAGGCTTTGATGCAGCAGCAGTTGTTTTGGCATACGGTGAAGTCTATACTGCATTACAAAATAAGGTAATTGATGCTGGAACCAATCCTGAGATGGCACTTGTTAATATGAAACATGGAGAGGTTGCAAAATACTATTCTCGGACAGAACATCAGATTTTTACAGATATGTTTGTGGCAAGTACAATATTTATGGATTCATTGACGGATGAAGAAGAAGAAGTTTTTCAAAATGCTTTCAAATTGAGTACCGAGGTTGCAAATGGGGAATGGGACAATCTCATTTCAGAAGCGATCGAGGAGGCAACACAGATGGGAGTAGAGTTTATTACAGTGGATAAAGAACCATTTGAAGAACTACAAAAGCCGGTAAAAGAAGAGTTATTGAAAGGAAATCCGGAATTGCAAACTCTTTATGACATAGTCCAAAAAATTCAAAACTAAATGAAAGGAGAGGATGATAATGGAAAAGATAAGAAGCGTTATGGATAAAGTCCTAGCTGCGATCTGTGCACTATTATTAGCCTTTATGACTTTACTTGCGACGTACCAAGTGATTACACGGTACGTCTTCAAAGCTCCGAGTACAATGTCAGAAGATATGCTGAGTTATTCATTTGTCTGGGTATCCTTGCTAGGCGCTGCACTTGTCTTTGGTCAAAAAGATCATATGAGGCTATCCCTACTTTCAGATAAGTTTAAAGGAGCAAGCGGGCTTGTCTTATCAATTTTTACTGAATTGCTAATTATAGCGATTGCAGTAATTGTCTTTTTAGTCGGAGGAATAGATTTTGTCGGAGTAGGTGCACTGCAGGCTTCACCCACTTTAAATATTACTATGGACTTTGTTTATACAATTCTTCCACTCAGTGGTATTTTGATTATAATCTACAATGTACTAAATATCATTCAATCTATTCAGAAATTTAACGATAGCGAAAAGGAGGAATTACAATGAGCGTAGCGTTATCAGCTGCTTTATTGATCCTTGTGACAATTGTTATTCTACTACTATTGGGTATTCCAATTGGTATCACATTGATTGTTGCATCAATATTAGCTATTACGCAATCGTTGGGTTTTTCGGCAGCGGTTCCTTCCTCTGCATTAAAAATGTTTCAGGGGATTAATATCTTTACACTATTAGCAATTCCTTTCTTTATTCTGGCGGGAAATATAATGAATAAGGGAGGCATTGCCCTTCGTTTAATCAATCTAGCAACTGCAATGACAGGGAGGATTCCGGGCTCATTAGCTCACACCAATGTAGTAGCTAATATGCTATTTGGATCAGTATCTGGCTCGGGAACAGCGGCTGTATCTGCAATGGGAACAATTATGAGTCCCATTCAAAAAGAGAAGGGCTATGATGAGGATTTTACAGCAGCAATTAACATCGCAACCGCACCTACTGGACTGTTAATTCCACCCAGTACTGCTTTAATAACCTACGCGTTGGTGAGTGGTGGAACTTCAGTTGCAGCTCTTTTTCTTGGAGGCATACTTCCAGGTATATTATGGGGTTTAAGTTGTATGGTTGTGGCTTATTTTTATACAAAGAAGAAAGGATATATCGATACAAAACCAATATCATTTAAGGAATTTATTAGAGTTACACTAGATGCAATACCAAGCCTGTTTTTGATTATTATAGTTATTGGTGGGATTGTTGGTGGTATATTCACTGCTACAGAAAGTGCAGCATTCGCAGTTGTCTACACCTTGCTTTTATCCACTATTTTTTATAAAACGTTAAAAATTAAAGAATTATATACAATTCTAGTTGATAGCGCGAAGTTGTCAGCGATTATTATGTTCTTAATCGGCGCTTCTAATATTATGGGCTGGGTCATGTCGTTTACTGGAATACCTAACATGATGGCTGATGTCATATTGGGGATTTCTGATAATCCTATCATTATCTTGTTGGCGATAAATCTTTTATTACTATTTGTAGGTACATTTTTGGATCTTACGCCTGCGATTTTAATTTTCACACCTATTTTACTTCCTGTTTGTTTAGCATTAGGAATGACACCTTTACATTTTGGAATTATGCTTACATTTAATCTATGTATTGGAACGATTACCCCACCAGTAGGGAATATTCTTTTTGCCGGTATTAAAGTGGCCGATAGGAAATTGGAAAAAGTTATGCCACATCTTTTAAAGTTTTATGGAGCTATTTTTGTTGTTCTTATGCTGGTAACCTATTTCCCATGGTTTTCATCATTCTTACCATCATTAGCTGGATATCGTTAATATAACATTTGAAATAATAAACAAGGGGCTGTGTGACAAACAGCTCCTTATTTGTATACCAAGTATTGGCGCATTCTAATGGGGGTTAATGTTATATCCTCAAATCAGGCGATTAGACATCATTAGAAAGATGGCGGAAACTAATTTCATACACAGGCACCGGCGTTTGTTTTTTAAAATTACTGCATCTTCAATGTAAGCAATACATCATAGATTGTGACGAATTATGTTTCCACAATATCCGCTCCGATATATGGGACACCCGATAGTCGGGCAAGTTGCTTCGATATGTCTTCAGTTAAATTGAAAAAACAAGAAAAGATTCAATAATAATGCCTCGCAATCACACGAATTAGAATTGAATTTGAAAACTTTGTTGTATTCAATAAGAATGAATACCATTGCATCTAGATAGATTTAGTATGTATCGAAGTCTTGGCGAAGAGGGAAATTAGTATCTTAATTGAAAAAGTCAATTGTCATCGTGGATCTCGAATTTAGGGAATAAATCCAATCAATTGAAATGAAAAAAGTCAGCCAACTCTCAAAGTTGGCTGACTTTTTTGTTGTTTACTCCACCACGGAAATTTCACCGTGCTCCAAACTATAATAAAAGTTTTCGTCAGCTACTGTAACGAGAACATTGATTGTGGAGGGGTCCTCTTCGTTTGGACGATACAGTAAAAGATCTTGATTTTGCGGTACTAGTAAATAGTCGGTACCGTCTTTATTGTGATATCGTTCGCCTTCAAAGTGCTCTACAATCTCCTTTTCAAGAGCCTCTTTTGTTGTTGTGAAAGAAATTGTTTCTACCCAATCGTCGTAATACGTGACGAGTAATTCTTTCGCAGGGTATTGTTGAATCCAGTAATTTTGTATCATTTCATCAGGGCCTTCAGATTCTGGATTGCCAAGCTTTGCTTTCACTGCCGACGGTTTGTCGCCTTGTAGAACGCCGTAGATTAGGAATTGATCATTTTTCATACGGAACATAGGTGTTTCTTCTATTGAAGTAGATTTTTTGTATTCACCGCTGAGTATTAACTGAGATCCGTCAGTAATTTCATCATTGATGGTGAGCTGAAGCGCTGAGCCGTCCATCTTGATGATCATTTTGCAGTTTGCGGTAGCCTCGCAAGTAGCTTCGGCTTGATTGCCATCAATTGTTCCGTTCCCTTCAAAGGTAAGTGACTTCGGAGAAGAGTCTTCGGTAGTTGGCTGTAAGCCGCTTATTTTGTAGGCGAATTCAGATTCAGCGTTCTCCGTAATGTGCAGCGTGCCAAGTATGTTGTCACTTAGGAAAAACCATTCTCCATTCCAAGGGCTTTCGGAGACGGTTTCGTTAGTAGGTGTCGGATTTTTTACTGGATCAGTTTTGCCACTGGGAATCTGATCTTTGTCGGGGCTGCATCCCGTTACAATGATTGCGAGAAGCAGGATGGCTGTTCGTGGTATCCACTTTTGCATATTGGTACCTCCATTTATTGGGTTGTTGTGCATTCAACTATACAGGACATTGGTGGTGTCAGCCACTAAGATAAATAAACATTTCACTTCATTATATGGATGATTACAAAATGATTCGAATACTTTTAATCTAACTTGGAGCCTATCAATGAAAAGCGTATAATAGAAGAAAGTTGAAATTAATAGGAGGGATTAATCAGCGTGAAGATAAGCCTGAAATCATTTGTGTTGTTATTTGCCATGCTATTCGTATTACTTCCACAGGTAACTTCCGCGTCAGCAGAACCGCTTGATGAAATCCGGCAATTGGTGCGTGATTTCTATGTCGATGACGTGCCGGAATCGGTGTTGTCTAAGGGCACAGTTAAGGAGATTACAAAGCATCTCGATCCCCATTCCGTCTATATGAGTGCGAAGGAGTACCAAGGATTCGTTAATGGGATTGAGCAGCGGATAGTTGGAATTGGTGTTGTGCTAGAAGAGGATTTGAAAGGTGTTAAAGTCATTTCGGTTATTCCGGAAGGGCCTGCAGCGAGAGCGGAAATACAACCGGGTGATGTGATTACACATGTAAATGGGAAAAGCATCGTAGGGAAGTCAATTCAGACTGCGATATCGTTAATTAGCGGAGAAGAAAAAACAGTGGTTACGGTAACGATTAACCGGATTGGCCAACGAGACCCTATCACCAAAAAAATTACGCGGGAAGAGATTACGCTGCCGAATGTTGAATATGAAATGCTTGGCGGCAATATTGCCTACATTCGACTGAACAGTTTTGCAATGGAATCCTCGAGAGAAATGAACAAAGCAATTCAATCTTTAAACGGAGCAGATGGATGGATTGTTGATTTGCGTAACAACGGCGGAGGTTACATAACAGCTGCACAGGACATTGCGGGATTCTTTCCAAATACAGTCAACGCGTTTCAATTAAGGGAAAAGAACAGTAAGCCGATGACTTATCCGTCGACTATTCAACCAAGAAAGTATAACGGACCAACGCATGTTTTGATTAATGAATACAGTGCGAGTGCTTCGGAAATGGTCTCTGCGACAGTGAAAGAGCAAAAGACGGCTACTTTATACGGTCAAACGAGCTACGGTAAAGGTACGATGCAAGCGATGTATGGATTTGATGATGGCAGTGTGTTGAAAATGACGACTGCAAGATTTTATTCGCCGGGCGGACAATCAGTAGATAAAGTGGGTGTTAAGCCGGATGTCATAACCAAAAAAGAGGCTGAGCTCGAAGTGTCCCATCATGATCAGTTACTTAAAAAGCTGAAGGGATACAAACAGCTTCCTGAACTTGTGAATGTCCCCGTCAGCAAGAAGTTTACGGTTGAAATGAATACAACAATGAATTGGAAAAACATCGATAAAAAAACGGTTCAACTTATCCAATTGGGAGGACAAGAGATCGGGGCTTCTATAAAGGTTGTGAATGCAACTACAGTTACTGTTGTTCCGAATAAACCATTGATAGCGGGAAGTAGATATGTACTTGTGATTCATCCGCTTTATAAAAATACGCAAAATAAACCGATGAAACAGGGTGTATACTTAGAAGTATCGGTTAAATAAATAAGCACCGGGTTTTCGTCGACTTTAAGAAATATAAAGTTGGGTGAAACCTGGTGCTTTTTTTCATGGAATATGAAATTCATTTTTAAAAATTTGTAAAATCAAGAAGAAAGTTGAACTTCATAGTGTAAAGAGCGTCGACGAATTTCCGCTTCTAATAATTGAATAAAGTGAGGGCATAGTTTGATGGTTTTTGCCTTGAAATAGGATTCAATCAACAAGTCATCAGGTAGTTTATTCATCTGGGGTTCCACCTCCAATCGTATAGATTATAGATTATAGATTATGTGTACTATATTGAAATGTGTATGCATAAGATGATATGTAACAAGGTTGTACTCTTAATCTACCAAAGATTCGGATTAAGAACAACTGTTCCTTTATCCACAGTTGGTGGTGGATAAGCTGTGGTTAATATGTTTGTAATGGCTACGGATACATAGGGAGTGGTGGGTATAACGTTAGCAACTTTATCCACAGATGTTAAAAATGCAGATTTTGTCGAAACATTTATTTGGATTTCTGATGAATTTCGGTGTGAAATAGTTATTATGTCTATTCTAAAACAAACAGAATAAACATGAATGTTTGAGTAATATGCATTCTATCTGTCCTGATTAGGCGAATCCCTTTAAGTTATTTCGGTAATTGAATCAATTTCATATCTCTGAGCCCTTGCGGCTCTAAGTATAAAACGGCAAGAAAATAGAGCACCTCCCCAAATCCTGTATAATGAGAGTTCTGACACACACATTAACAGACTGGAGAAATGCTCTATGCCTATTATACGACAAGAAAGCCTGTTTGACATGAAAGTTTTATTTGATTTGGAACCTACCCATCGATTTAATTCAATTTTATCCGGTATTGAGATTCATCCGATCCTTGACGTAGTAATGAAAAAGTCTAGATTCGGACCTAAACAATCGCTTAATTACTCTGCAATGATCTATTCATTGATCATCCGAATCACCGAGCGTATTCCTTTTATTAAAGACTTAGTAAAACGTCTCTCTACAGACTTACGATTTAAAGTTGATTGTGGATTCTTGGTATCAGATGAAATCCCATCCGAAGCTTCTTATTCACGTATGATCACATTGATTAGCGATTCTGATGCGTTAGAAATTGTTCAAGAAAGCCTACTTCTTCAGGCTATATCAGAAGGTTTCGTCTCAGATGAAACGATAGCCATTGATGCAACGCATGTAGAAGCACGTGATCGTGCTCCATATAAATCAGATAAGGTTGAAAAAGAACCCCAAAAACGAGGGCGTAAAAAGAAAGAGGAACGTGAACAATGGCTAATTGATAAAGCCGAAATAGAAGCGAATCTTCCGGTTTACGAAAAGAAAATTGAATACCAACTTGATATACCGCTTAAGGAACTTCGTTCCTCAGTTCCCACACAACCAAAGTGGGGAATAAAGAAGAACAGTGAAGGGAAAAACGTATTTTGGTACGGATTCAAATGTCATCTGGCAGTTGGGACGAAGAGCCAATACATTCTTCAATCTCTGTTTTCCTCTGGTAATCTTAACGATGGAAAAGCTGCAATCCCATTATTAAAAGGTACTAAAGAACGCCTTCCGTTATTGAAAATAAAACATGTGACAATGGATGCTGGTTACGACTACCAACCAATTTATGAACAGATTTATCGTAATGGAGCGCAATCTATCATTGCTTATAATAAGAAGAACGAGCCCGAGCCAATAGGCTTTGATGAGCATTTCGCACCCACATGCGTGCGGGAACATTCCTATCGTTATGATAGCTTCGATGCGAAGTACAAAACGTTGAAATACACACGGCCAAACGAATGTAAGGACTGCCCATTAGCTAACGACAGTTTATGTCAGAAAATCTATAAAAAGAAAATTTCTGGCGATCTAAGACGTTACACAGCACCAGCACGTGGGTCAATGAAATGGGATGAAATTTATAAGGAACGAAGTTCCGTTGAACGTGTAAATGCTTATCTAAAAGGCTTTTTTCTGCTAGATCAGATTTATCATTGTACCGGAGTCAAAGCCAAAGTTCATTTCGACTTGGTTCATATTGCATACAATGCCAGTAAACTTGCAGTTGATCGTCTTACACAGCTTCAACTATCCGCAACAGCATAATCGTCTATTTCATTCGTTTTTTTAAGAAATCATTTCAAATTCTGTTTCTTTATGATTTTTTAAAAGTACGCATTATGAAATTGATTCAATTGCATTAAAAATAGGTTTTTAAGAATATAAGTACGGGTTGAAGGAATAGAGTAGAATAATCAAGTTGCTGTGTGGTAATTAGTGAAAAGTGAATTTTATTAATGACTAAGAATGGGAGGGCATGGATTGCACTGCATAAATTGCGGACATGAACAAAGTGAAGGTAAATTCTGTGCGGTTTGTGGCGTGGTTTTGGGCGACATTCTGATTGAAGGGGAGCAAACAAGAAATCGGTCATCTGCAAGATATAACCAACAATCAAATGAATACATCGAAAAGGTTAAAAATGCATCTAAAATGTACTGGAACTATTTCTTGAACTATTTGAGGCAACCTTCTCTAGCGCTTAAACAAGGTGAAAAGGAGTTTTTGAATGGCATAATAAATATAGTAACCATGGCATTTATTATTGGCTTATTTTTATTTACCTCCATGAAACGTGTTGCATCGTCATTTCTTGGAGCTTCGCACGAATTGTCATTTACCTCAGTGATTGGTAGTTCTTTATTATTTGTGTTTATCAGCACAGCAATTATTATCGCATCATTGTTCCTAACGATTAAGTTTCTCGGTTCTGAACACTCATTCAAAAGTATCGCTGGCATTTACGGAACGCATCTTATCCCATCCACATTCCTCGTATTGATATCCTTTATTTTGCTCCTATTAAAAGCGTACACCTACAGTAACTTTCTTCTCTCATTTGCACTCCTATTTGCATTTTTTATCATACCGCTGTATATTCTAATAAAATTACTGACCAAAGCAGAAGAGGGGATTGATCCGCTGTACTGCGTCCTCGCCTATATTGTCATTTTTGGAATTGCTTTTTCGATCTACCTTTTTCTTTTAGAAGGTTCTTTAATTGTTGATGTGTTGAATGTGTGGATGGTAGGCAAACTGTGAATGATGAACGGATAAAAAGTAGCATCTCCGAACTAGTTATAGGTTCGGGGAAGCTGCTTTTTAATGTTTCATTCCGGTCTGTTGATTAACCATTTATTTGCATAAAATTCTGGTGAGAAGGGCTTGATGACCTTGATTTTCACTGGACTATTTTCGGCTAACTATTCAAGTGAAAAATGCAGTAGTTTTGGAAGAAAAAATAGATGACATTCTATGTAGTGTGTAAGTGCCCGAAGATGCAATTTCGGGCACTCTTGCAAGTTGTATAATGCGTTCCTTTCATACTTTTAGTAAAGATTATGGACCTAATTCATGTGATGTCTTATTGAAAGTGACACTTCTTTATTAAAAAAAGAAAAAACCATATATGTTGAATTAAAGAATCCCATTGAATCTACTGTAGCGCTTAATAAGGAGAGAGTTATAATTCGGAGGGCACTGAAAAAGTACGATTTCCTTCAATCCCGTTGATTTCCGTTCCGAGCGGACGCTTTCCGCGGGCACGGCTTCAGCCAATCGAACAGCAAAGGGTTCGATTTGCCGTATTTCTGCGTTCTTGGCAGAAATTAAGGCATTCTTGCCCCGTGCTCCCAACGCTAGCGCTTTTGCTCGCAAAAGCCGTTCTTCGTAACGGCTCTTCCTGCGGGGTCTTCAGCTCGCGCTGTTCCCGCTGGAGTCGCCGCTCTTCACTACAATCAACTAGTTGATACTATATAAATTGAAATAAGGAATTCCATTGAACCGCTACGGTGCTAGGGGATGCCTCTCGCCATAAGCCAGATGAGGTATTCTTTAACCTATCTGGAATAACCTCTTGGCATTAACTGTATTATTTCTGCAAAGAACGCAGAAATTATACAAACCGAACTCTTCGTTGTTCGGTTGGCTACCCCTGTTAAGGCGCCTTCGCTCAGTATATATACCGGATTCAACATATAAAATTATATTCAAGAAATCCGCACTCTAGGTTGCAGATTCCATCACAGATAATGAAATGCGCTTTTTCAAATAAGACCATCCAGCGCAGGCGCGACTTCGTGGTAGCCGGAGCGATAAGACTGAAAGCGATCTTCTTTCTGGCTTATCGCGGGAGGCATCCACAAAGCGTCGAAGCGGTATTAGTGGGAATCCTAATTCGTTCCAAGTATCGGGATTTTTTCAGCGGCCGCCCAAAAGTCCTTGTAAAGCGCATACGCCGTATTCATTTGATAAACATATATAGTGACACTATTCGGTAATCAAGTTGTCGGAGCGGTTTACGATTTGACCGCGTGAAAGTACCTCGCATGACACCGAAACAAAAGAAGTGTTACACTATTGGGACAAGACACTTAACAATAAAGATTAGTTAAAAATCGAAGGAGTGATGGTAATGGCTGTTGATGTTTATCTTAATTTTAACGGGAATTGTCGTGAAGTGGTGAATTTTTATGCAGAGGTATTTGGAATAGAAAACCCGAAAATAATGACATTCGGAGAAATGCCGCCTAATCCGGAATATCCACTTCCAGAAGAAGCGAAAGATCTTGTTATGCACTCCCGTCTGAATATTAGCGGAAGCAATGTTATGTTTTCAGATGTATTTCCTGGAATGCCATTTATTGAAGGCAACAACATTAGCCTCGCAATCGTAAGTAAGGATTTAGAAGAGATTACATCTGCATTTAGTAAACTGAAAGAAGGCGGCAAAGTAGTTATGGAACTCCAAGAGACACCCTGGAGCAAATCCTACGGCCAATTAACGGACAAGTTCGGGATTATTTGGCAATTTAATTACGACAGTGGAGAAACTTTCATGTGATTTAACAACACTGAAAAGTAAAACGCAATGCGCAGACTTCAAAGCGTATTGCGTTTTTTTCATTGTCTAGACTCCAGCGCTTTTCTTAAATTCAATACGTATCACTCCCTTTACTCGCATATACATAATTGGTAGGACTTACAGCTATATATATGTTGAATTAAAGAATCCCATTGAATCTACGGTAGCGCATAATAAGGAGAGAATTGTAATTCGTTGTGGATTGTAGAACGCTTGGCGCTTTGGGATGCCTTTCGCCATAAGCCTGGATTAGCGCTTCGCATCCGGTCTTACAGCTTCGGCGACCCCTTTGTCGCGCCTGCGCTAGAGTGTTCATTATCGAGAGAAATGTAATTTTGAGATGTATATGCCGAGACTATAAGGTGATTACTTTTTGATACTATTTATATTCAAGAAAGACACACTCCAGGTTGCAGATTTCATCGCAGATAATGAAAAGCTCTTTCTCAAATAGACCATCCAGCGCAGGCGCGACTTCGTGGTAGCCGGAGCGATAAGACTGAAAGCGATCTTCTTTCTGGCTTATCGCGGGAGGCATCCACAAAGCGTCCAAGCGGTATTGGCAGGAATTCTAATTAGTTCTAAGTATTGGGACTTTTTCAAAGGCCTCCTAAAAGCCCTTGTAAAGCGCATGCGCCGTATTCATTTGTTCAACATATGTAGGTTGAATTCGTTACGGTGCTAGGGGATGCCTCCCACCTAAGATTATATAGACTTTTATTTGTTCAATATACATACGACTTGAAAGTTATAAATATATGAGAGGTGGCATGGAATTGAAAAAGTTGTGGCTATTTAGCTTGTCGCTATTGCTGTTGTTATGTACTGCTTGCCAGCAATCGGCTGTTGCCGAGGTGGAGGAAAGTGAAGTTCATTCGGAGAAAGCGGTGGAGATTGCTGCAAGTTGGGCGGCGACGGCGAGTCTTGTGCAAGCAGGTGGGGTCTATATAGAAGGGGAATATATGAGGTTCAACTATAAAGGTAAGACATATCGCTACATGGCTAGCCACTTGGATACGAAGAAGGAAATGAGGGTCGAATTAGAGAAGTCAGTAACAAAAAAAGTTGCCAAACAATTTATGAAGGACCAAAATTTTATTAAACAACAAAGGAGGTTGGCGCAGGTAGAGGTTGACGGTGAATCGCTTCTTCAGTGGAGTGAGGCGACAGCAAAATTGGTGAAATCGAAAAAGAATAAAAGCGTATTCGAAGTGAGAGTACCCGTAGGCTATACAGGCGAATTTGATACGTTCGAAGTTACGTACGAATACGTGAGGAAATCAGGTTGGCGTATAAGTAAACTTCCGGAATATAAGAAATAAAAGATGAAACCTCCCCGTGAGTTGGGAAAGGTTTCATCTTTTTTGATTATAAGAACAGAGTCCCGGATGGCTGTCATCTAGCAAAGAAATTTTATCTTCCTTGCAATTTATCCGCAAATTGCTTCAAGTTCATGTTGGAGTGAATGCGCTGACGTTTTAGATCGAAGAGGGAATCTCCCTGGAAGACATTGCCCTCATCAATTGTATACGCACTCGTTATCCCGGCGGATTGTAAGGCGTAAATTGCCGCCAAACTGCGTTTTCCATACGGGTATGCGTGGGCCGTGACTTGATAGTCCCCGCCAATAATTTGTTCGATGGTTTCATTTGCTGTTTGGATGTCCTCAAAGATTGCTAGTTCCGATTCATATTGTAACAGGCTTAGGTTGGTGAATGAATTAAACATATGGAATAAATGTGTGTGGTTTTGATAGGAATAGACATCCTGTGTATGAATGATATCTTGTTCTGAAACCGTGCTAATTCGATCGATACGACTTGTAATCAGGAAAGAAGTAGCTTGGAATCCGTGACTTTTCAAAATAGGATAGGCTAAGTCAATTGTCGATTTGTAGCCGTCATCGAATGTGATTAGAACTGACTTCTTTGGAAGTGTCCCCTTTTTAGCAACCCAAGATTCTAACTGTTGTGGAGTGATTGTCGTCCAGTTGTTTGCCTTCAAATAGTCCATCTGCTCTTTAAACTTAGCAATTTCTAATGTTGATGCATTTTGGTCGGTTTTACTACGCACAAGATCGTGATACATCAAGACAGGGATACCAGGTTCGATGAGCAGCTCGTTCTTATGTATATATCCCGTTTTACCACCTATTAAGACGGGATAATAATTACCCTTTAATCTTTGTACATTAATCGTCATATTCGGTTGGATGTGTCCAATGCTATTCGCTTTAACTGCTGGGCGATCCAAGATTTGTACAGGCTTTGAAGTCTTGGCTCGAACTGGATGTGCAGCTTTCCAGTTATTCGGTGGATCCTTAATAATTACAGCTTTCTTTTTCGAGAGTTTAACTTGATCGTTTCCAATGAACGTATGATAAAAAAGGTTCGATTCATTTACCACGGTGTGTGAAGTACCTTTTAGGAATACAGCGACCTTCTGGTAGTCATCGAAAACAGGAGTGGTTTCGGTAATTTTTATCGATTTGACAGTTGATGCTTCAGTTGCTTCTGTGAAAGTTGGAAATGCTACAAGTAATAGTAGGAAAAACAGTATAAATTTCTTCAATCTTAAGTATGCCCCTTTATTCTAGTTTCTATCTCTATGATAGATAGATTGGGAGAAACTAGCAAGGTGTAGTTGAATTAAATAATAAGTATAGAATAATCAAACTTATCAACAAAAGCGGTGGATATCCTGTGAGTAACTTGTTTGAAATGTTAATAAATACAGATAATTCGGTCTGAGTGATGTTAATAACTTTATCCACAGTCATGTGTGAAGGAGAGTTTTATGCTAACAGAAAGAAAGTGACACTGTTTTCCATTCGAAAAGAAATGCTATAAAGAAGGAGTAAGCAGTCAAACATCCCGATAATTGTAGAGTAGTCGTTTAGTCCAAAGCGATTCAAAAGCACCTGTACATAGGGTATCTAGTGTTTTATCACAAAAATAAGTAGTCACTTACGGGTTTACTTTGGCTAAGTAACATATGTTAAACAAATGATTCGCTATACAAACTGAGCGAAGGCATCCCCAAGCGCCGAGCGTTGTTGAGAGGATTCTTTATGTTAACAAATATAGGTAATTCGTTGTAATTATACGGGTTAATTGTAATTCACTCCTTTATTTTAAAAATGCGTCTAGACAGATTAGAAAGGATACGCTATAATCTTATTAATCTAACAAAACATATAGAGTTACTTGGTTATTGAAGAGGTACCGTTGCTGATTAGTGTTCGGAGCAAGTTATCCAGTCGTTGAAATGAATTTAATAAAACCAGAGAAAGAGTCTGTATAGGAACCTCTCCCTTGGTCTTTCATAGTAAAAAGATAGTAGCTGATCGGAAAACCGAAGGCTCTCAACCGAATTTAATGTTGAGAGCCTTTTTGTTTGTTTAAAATCATAGACAGTGTCAGCCACGTAAGGAATGTATGTGGACGAAAGAAATATAATGGGAGGTTTTTATTGTGCAGTATAGTTATGTTTCGCTTCTTAAATGTCCTAAACGTCCCTCTCCATAAAAAGGCTAATTCGTTTACTCAGATATGAAAACTGCATATAAAAGGCTGCTGATCAGACGATTGAAGGCTCCTTGAAATCTATTATTCTTGTGAATATAGGCTTCTTGGAGCCTTTTATTATAATAATCGACTACATTAGCTGAGATATTAAAAATGAAAATAGGAGGCCTCACATGGTAGAAAAACAAATCGATGAGCAATGGATTGAGTGTATTGTACTGTCAGTGAAAGAAATCAAATGCGGATCGGTGGAAATAGTTATTCATGACTCGCAAATTAAGCATATTGATCGGCTGGAAAAGAGACGGTTTTCTTTAAAAAGTCAACAACTTGAGCAATGAAGACAAATGAAGATACAATCATAAACCAATCAAAAAGGGTTCTTATAAAGAATTGAAAATAGAAGTGGAGGTTAATAGGATGAAGAAAAATACGACAATAATCAAGTTTTTAGTGGGCATCACTGCAACGGTTGGGATTTTAACAGGATGTGGTGGTACTGAAAAAAGTGGGGATCAAACTGCCTCTGCTGAAAAGAAGAATTCAGTCGAGCTGTTAAATGTATCCTACGATCCAACGCGTGAGTTATACGAGGAGTTTAATAAAGAATTTGCTGCACATTGGAAAGATGAAACCGGACAGGAAGTGACTATTCAGCAGTCGCATGGTGGATCAGGAAAACAAGGTCGAGCAGTAATTGACGGTCTAGAAGCAGACGTTGTCACACTGGCCCTTGCTTACGATATTGACGAAGTCGCCGCCGCCCGTGACCTGCTAGCAGAAAACTGGCAAACTAGATTGGAAAATAACTCAACACCATACACGTCAACGATTGTTTTCCTAGTTCGAAAAAGCAATCCACAAGGCATTAAAGATTGGGATGACTTAACGAAAGAAGGTGTTTCGGTTATAACACCAAATCCGAAAACATCAGGCGGTGCTCGTTGGAATTACTTGGCGGCTTGGGCTTATGCGAATAAGAAATTTAATGGGGATGAAACGAAAGTGAAAGAATTTGTTGGCGATCTTTATAAAAACGTTGAAGTACTAGATTCTGGGGCTCGCGGTTCAACGACAACTTTTGTTGAACGGGGTATTGGGGATGTATTGCTTGCTTGGGAGAATGAAGCCTTCTTAACGTTAAATGAACTTGGAAAAGGTGAATTTGAAATTATCGTCCCATCACTCAGTATTTTAGCAGAGCCGCCAGTTGCAGTTGTGGATAAAATCGTCAAGAAGAAAGGCACAGAAGAAGTCGCACAGGCCTATCTGGAATACCTGTATACAGAAACTGGACAGGAAATTGCAGCGAAAAACTACTATCGTCCCCGTGACCCAGAGGTATTAAAAAAATATGCAGATCAATTCCCTGACATTAACTTCGTTACAATTGACGATGATTTCGGTGGTTGGAAAGAAGCCCAGGAAAAACACTTTAATGACGGCGGCACCTTCGATGAAATTTACCTACCGTAGTGGTGTCTAAGAAAAAAATCCAATTGATATCTAGGATTAGAGGCGTTAAAAACAGTTAACTACAGAAGTGAAGGTGAAGCAATGGCGAAGAAATGGAGATTAAAGAAACATAGTATATTGCCGGGATTTGGGCTATCACTCGGATTCACGATGCTGTATCTCAGCTTGCTCGTTTTACTTCCGCTCTCCATGATATTCATTAATACCTCATCAATGGGGTGGTCAGATTTTTGGGCAACGGTAACGGAACCGCGCGTCATTGCATCGTACAAAATAAGTTTTGGTACCGCATTTGCAGCAGCCTGCATTAATCTGCTATTTGGTGTATTGATTGCATGGGTACTCGTTCGCTATTCGTTCCCTGGCAAGCGAATAATTGATGGATTGGTAGATTTACCATTTGCACTCCCAACAGCTGTTGCAGGTATCGCATTAACAACACTGTATACGGAAAAGGGTTGGATTGGTCAGTTTTTATCGTTTAAAGTTGCGTTTACGCCTCTCGGTATTACGATTGCATTAACATTTATCGGCTTGCCATTCGTCGTCCGAATGGTGCAGCCGGTTCTTCAAAATCTTGAACGGGAAATGGAAGAGGCGTCTGCTATTTTAGGCGCGAATCGCTTTCAAACGTTTGTTAGAGTGATTGTTCCAGAAATTTTGCCAGCAGCAATGACAGGTTTTGCGTTAGCATTTGCCCGTGCGATTGGCGAGTATGGCTCGGTGGTCTTCATTGCGGGTAATATGCCGATGAAGACCGAGATAACACCGCTCATTATTATGACAAAACTTGAACAATACGATTATGCTGCTGCTACAGCAATTGGGGCAGTCATGCTCATTTTCTCATTTATTATATTGTTATTTATTAACGGATTGCAATGGTGGACTAATCGGAAATTTGTTCATAATTAGGAGGGAATTCCATGGCAAAACAGAGTCAGGTGCAGTTGGTTAGTAAGAATGGGAGCAAGCGGACTACAGAAGAGCAGCCTTGGGTTCGTATTCCGCTAATTGCGATTGCACTCGGATTTCTATTGCTTTTTCTAGTATTACCGCTTGTTGCAATCTTTATAAAAGCTTTTGAAAAGGGAGCAGGCGTCTATGTAGCTGCAATTACAGACCCGGACGCACTATCGGCAATCAAACTAACATTACTTGTCGCCATACTTACGGTGCCACTAAACGCGATTTTTGGAATTGCAGCTGCATGGGCAATTACTAAGTTTGAATTTAAAGGGAAGAGTCTTTTAATTACCTTGATTGACTTGCCGTTTGCAATTTCACCAGTTATTGCAGGTCTCGTGTTTGTTTTATTATTCAGTGCCCACGGGTTGTTCGGTGAATTTTTATTTGCAAATGATATTAAAATTCTTTTCGCTGTCCCGGGCATTGTGCTTGCCACATTGTTTGTGACATTTCCGTTTGTTGCACGTGAGTTGATCCCACTTATGCAGGCGCAAGGAACGGCGGAAGAAGAAGCCTCCTTAACACTTGGAGCGGGTGGATTTAAAACATTCTTGCATGTCACGCTGCCGAATATTAAGTGGGGATTATTATACGGTGTCATTCTTTGTAATGCGCGTGCAGTCGGCGAATTTGGCACTGTCTCGATTGTTTCGGGGCATATTCGCGGTCTTACAAACACGATGCCGTTACATATTGAAATTTTGTACAATGAATATCAATTTTCCGCAGCGTTCGCTGTTGCATCTCTTATGTCCATTTTAGCGATTATTACGCTAGTTTTGAAAAACTTCATTGAATGGAAAACAAGTCAGCAAGGATAGAACAGGAGGTTACCACATGAGTATTCAAATAAAAGAAGTGTCGAAGAGGTTTGGTTCGTTTGATGCACTGAAAGATATTAACCTCGACATTAAAACAGGAGAGCTCGTGGCGTTGCTTGGACCATCTGGATCGGGCAAAACGTCGCTACTACGCATAATTGCAGGACTTGAAGAAGCGGATCATGGGGTTGTCTTATTCGGTGAGGAAGACATGACCCATATTCGCACGACAGAACGAAAGGTTGGCTTCGTTTTTCAGCATTATGCCCTGTTTAAACATATGACGGTTTTTGATAATGTTGCATATGGATTGAAAGTACGATCCAAAAAAGAACGACCAACTAAAAAAGAAATTGCTGCGAAAGTAAATGAATTACTAGGACTTGTAAAGTTAGAAGCATTTGCTACTCGTTATCCATCTCAACTATCGGGGGGACAAAGGCAGCGTGTTGCACTAGCCCGGGCGCTTGCAGTGGAACCAAAAGTACTGTTACTTGATGAACCATTTGGTGCGCTCGATGCAAAAGTGCGGAAAGAACTGCGACGTTGGTTGCGAAGATTGCATGATGATTTTCATATTACGAGTATATTTGTGACGCATGATCAGGAAGAGGCTCTTGACGTGGCGGACCGGATTGTTGTTATGAATGAAGGGAAGATCGAACAGATAGGTAGCCCGGAAGAAGTTTATGATCATCCAAACAGTCCATTTGTGTATGATTTTCTAGGAAATGTGAATATTTTTCATGGGCGCTTGCAAAATGGCAAGCTACTCAATGTGCAGGTCGATTTGGATTCGGTAGATCTTGAAAGAGCTGAAAATAAGTTGGCTATTGGTTATGTTAGGCCACATGATGTGACGATTGAACGAGAAAGTACAGATGCGGAAGCAGTTAAAGCAAAAATTATCCATATACATGTCGTGGGGCGCACTGTGCAAGTGGAACTTAAACGACAAGATAATGATCAATTTCTCGAAGCAGAATTGACGAAAGAGAAATACCGGGAGCTAAATGTGAAAGCAGGTGAAGATGTATATATCAAACCGAATCAACTTCGTGTTTTCATTCCAGAAGACTTCTCGATTTGAAGCGATGATCCATAATGAAGTTTAAATAGAACACTTCAACTACCTGATGCCGAATTTCTATTGGCATCAGGTAGTTTGCGTTCTTCGGAGTACTTTCATTGTGTCGTAATTGTATTGACGACTGTCAGTTTCTCGAAAGTAAAGAATAATCAAAACTTATTAACAAAAGCAGTGGATATCATGTGAGTAACCTGTTGGAATTGTTAATTAATATAGATAAATCAGTCGGTTTAGTGTTAGTAACTTTATCCACAATGTAGAATGATGCGCTTTATTGTCGAAAAATAGTAGGGAATAAAGTGGGGAAATTCTTTGGCTTACTATATAGATTGAAAAAAGATTCCCTTAAAATCCGCTAGAGGATCCTAAACTGCCGCCCCGCTACCCCTTCTAAATCGCCTCAGTTTATATAGCTACTCATATGTTCAATATATAAGCTCTATATGATGCTGGACCCGATGCCCTCTAAAATTACAGGTCTTCACGCGTCCATGATTTTACCTGCAGACTCGTTGCTACTTGTTATTGCAAGTCCGCTCATTGTATCTGTTATCAAAGGATTGTCCAAATTTACCACTTCAGGTATTATATTTTACCTATTCACGCATATATCAACGCATTAACCCATGATTAGTTTTTAGAATAGGGAGCATATTCTAAATAAAGGGTTGTAATAAGGTGTAACATGAGATAATATAGTTAGAAAATACAGATAACAAGAGGTGCAACTATGAATGCTGAACATTTAGTAGATGTAATAAGAGGAGATAATGTTGAAAGTGAGCATTGGGGACATATTGCAGTAGTGAATAGTGAAGGTAAACTTCTCTATTCCAAAGGAAATCCTAATAGGGTAACGTTTGCTCGCTCGTCAATGAAACCTTTACAAGCGATTCCGATTGTTGAAACAGGAGCAGCTGACCATTATCAATTCAATCAGGCAGATCTGTCATTAGCTTGTGCATCACATAATGGAGAAAATCAGCATACCGACCGGGTAAAAACCATTTTATCTAGACTAGGGCTTGGAACGGACGATTTGAAATGCGGCACGCATCCTCCACGCTGGACAGAAGCGTATGAAGCATTAATTATAGCGGGTAAGGAAATCACGCCCGAATATAACAACTGTTCTGGGAAACATAGCGGCATGTTAACTACAGCCATACATATGGGTGAGAGTTTGGAAGATTACTATAAAACGGATCATCCAGTTCAGAAAAGAATTATGGAAGTGATAAGTGATATCTCTGAAACACCCTTAAATGAGATAGAAATTGGTATTGATGGTTGCGGAGTTCCTGTCCATGGCATTCCACTAAAAAACCTCGCATTAAGTTTTGCAAAGATGGCAAAACCAATATCGTTTCCTGAAAAAAGAAAAAATGCAATTGAGCAAGTGACTGCAGCTATGATGGCAGCACCAGAAATGGTCGGAGGCACTAACCGCTTTTGTTCAGATTTTATGAGGATTGAAGATGGAAGAATGTTTGGAAAAGCCGGGGCTGAAGGAGTTTACTGTATAGGAGATCTTGAAACAGGTCTTGGAATTGCCATTAAAATTGAGGATGGCAATGGTCGAGCAACTTCGCCTGTTGCGGTGGAAGTGCTAAAACAGCTCGATTTACTCAATGAAAAACAGATTAAACTATTACATGATTATCACTATCCGAAGTTGAAGAATGCGAGACAGGAAGTCGTCGGACAATTAAGTCCAATCTTTTCATTGAAAAATGCGTAATGCATTTTATCATAAAAAAAGTTAGTAAAGGGGAGAAGAAGATGAAAAAAGCGTATGGTTTAATTTCTTTACTGGCCTTAATGATGCTACTCGTTTTAGCCGGCTGTAGCAGTGATTCAAAAGAGGGCAGTAAAGATGCTAGTAAAGAGGATGGAAAGCCTGCTGAAAAAGCTAAAAAAGAAGGTAAGGATATCGTCATTGCTGTAGCGGATAACTTTACAGGCATGGACCCACATGACACAAATGACACGCTATCTGGCTCAGCTCAAAAAGCAATGCTTGAAGGACTTGTAGGGTTTGATAAAGATATGAATGTGATTCCACTTTTGGCTGAAGAGTATTCGGCAAATGCTGAGGCAACTGAATTCACATTCAAATTACGTGAAAATGTGAAATTCCATGATGGAACGCCTTTTAATGCAGAAGCGGTAAAAGTGAACTTTGATAGATTATCAGATCCAAATAGCGGATTGAAGAGACACAGCCTCTACGCTTTAATTGAAAAAACAGAAGTTGTTAATGAATATGAAGTGAAATTTACACTATCAGAACCTTTCGGCGCGATGATCAACACGTTCGCTCATCCAGCTGGATTAATGCACAGCCCGAAAGCTTTAGAAGAGTTTGGGAAAGAAGTTGCAAGAAATCCAGTTGGAACTGGGGCATTTAAATTTGTTGAATGGAAACCGAGTGAAGGTCTAAAAATTGAAAAGAACGAAGAATATTGGAATGAAGGATTCCCGAAAGTAGATTCCATCACATTTAAACCGGTATCGGAAAATGGATCAAGAATTGCGATGCTGCAAACAGGTGAAGCGGACTTCATTTATCCAGTTCCTACTGAACAAGTAGAGGGAATTAACGGGAAAAACGGTATAGAAGTTGAAAGTAAGCCTTCTATTGTAGTTCGTTACATGTCTATGAACACATTAAAAGCACCATATGATGACGTTAAAGTTAGACAAGCACTTAACTATGCAATTAATAAAGAAGCTTTCGTCAAAGTTGTAATGAACGATCAAGGAACTGTATTGGATTCCATTATTGCACCTGACGTTCAGTTTTACTCAAAACAAGAGCCTTATGCATTTGACCTTGAAAAAGCGCAGGACCTACTAAAAGAAGCTGGCGTTGAAAAGGGCTTTAAAGCGAAACTATGGGGCGGCAACAGCTCTGGCGCGATTAAGGCAATGGAATTCTTACAACAGCAAATGGCACAAGTCGGTATAGATGTTGAAGTTGTACCTATGGAATCAGGGACAATATCGGACAAAATTTGGTCTGTTCAAAACCCAGATGATGCTGAGCTTGAATTGTACTATGGTGGATGGTCACCATCTACTGGCGATGCTGACTGGGGTATTCGTCCACTTGTTGGGGGCAAAGATGCATTCCCGCCTATGTCATATAACGTTTCTTATTACGACAATCCTGAAGTAGATCAGCTAATTCTAGATGGTCTGCAAACAGCAGATTTGGATAAACGAGCAAAAGCTTATGAAGATGCACAGAAATTAGTTTGGGATGATGCACCTTGGGTCTTCTTATCTGCTGACAATACATTGGCTGGTAAGAAGAACTATCTAAAAGGAATCTATCTGTTACCGGATGGTTCATTGAGCGTATCAGATATCGAAATCGAGTAATGAATTGATAAAAGGGCGCTATATATAATTAATATATAGCGCTCTATCTTTATACCAAAGGAGTGGTTCAATTGTTTCGATTCATCATTAAAAGACTACTCGAAATTATCCCGATCCTGTTGATAGTATCCATTCTAATTTTTCTATTCGTACATATGATTCCTGGGGATCCAGCCCGTCTAGTTGCCGGCGAAGATGCAACACTGGCAGATGTGGAGATGGTGAGGAAGGAACTAGGCTTGGATAAGCCGATTGTAGAACAGTATGTCACTTATATGAAAAACCTTTTTAAAGGAGACATGGGGAATTCACTAAAAACAAATCGGCCGGTGAGCGATGAGATAGGCGAACGATTCATGCCGACATTTTGGTTAACCGTCTGGAGTATGGTGTGGGCGGTCATTGTTGGTTTAGTGATTGGTGTAATTTCGGCAACAAAAAGGAATAAATGGCAGGATTATTTAGGAATGTTTGGAGCTGTTTCAGGGTTATCGTTGCCGTCATTCTGGCTAGGACTCATGCTTATCCAACTTTTCGCCGTAACGCTTGGCTGGCTACCTACTGGAGGAATGGAGTCATGGAAGAGTTATATCCTTCCTGCATTCACTCTTGGAACCGGTGTAGCAGCTGTAGTCGCACGTTTTACACGATCATCTTTGATGGATGTGCTGAAAGAAGATTATATCCGTACAGGCAGATCAAAAGGATTAAGCGAACGTAATGTTACGTGGGGACATGGATTAAGAAACGCAATGATTCCCGTTGTTACAATGACAGGTTTGCAATTCGGTTTCCTGCTCGGAGGATCAGTTGTCATTGAAACTGTATTCAGCTGGCCGGGGTTAGGAAAACTACTAATCGACTCAGTTGCTTACCGTGACTACCCGGTTATTCAAGCAGAAATGATGATCTTTGCTTTAGAATTCATCGTAATTAATCTAATTGTTGATCTGTTGTATGGCATCTTGAATCCACAGATCCGGTATGAGTAAGGAGGGGACCAAAGTGGTTGAAGTAAAACTGTCTAAAAAAGAAGAATATATGCAACGAACCTTGGAAAATATTACATCGAATACACCATTCTCTGAGTTTTGGAGGAAGTTCAAAAAACAAAAACTTGCGTTTGTATCATTCTTTTTTGTGCTATTTCTGATTGCACTTGCACTTGTCGGCCCATTTTTTGTGCCTTACGATATAGCAGAACCAGATTATGACAATGTACTTTCTGGTCCTTCAGCTCAACACTGGGCGGGAACCGATGCTTATGGTAGGGACATTTTCAGCAGAATTATCGCAGGTACACAAATTTCTTTATACGTCGGATTAACTTCCGTTTTCTTAGGAGCAATTGGGGGAACATTTTTAGGGCTTATTGCAGGCTATTACGGTAGAAAAATCGACATGATTATCATGCGCATGTGTGATGTATTACTCGCATTCCCTGGAATCTTGTTAGCTATCGGTATTATTGCAATTCTGGGACCTGGGCTTAGCAACGTCGTCATAGCGGTCGCGATTTTCAGTGTTCCGGTATTTGCCCGAATTGTACGTAGCTCGACGCTAGCTGTTAAGTCAACCCTCTATGTTGAGGCTACAAAATCAATTGGTGCAAGACCACGTCGAATAATTTGGAAGCATGTCTTTCCAGGAACATTATCTAGTATTATTGTCTATTTCACGATGCGAATCGGTTCGGCAATCTTAACAGCAGCAAGCTTAAGTTTCCTTGGGCTAGGGGCACAGCCGCCTTCACCTGAGTGGGGTGCCATGTTAAGCGGCGGACGGGATTATTTAAATATTGCACCACATGTGACAGTCTTTCCGGGACTCGCAATCTTCATCACTGTACTTGCATTTAACCTTCTAGGTGATGGCTTACGTGATGCGCTTGATCCGAAAATTAAGGACTGATACTTGGTAGAAAGGAGGCATTCTAGTGGATCAAACTGTACTGAAAGTAAATAACCTACAAACACATTTCACAAGTGATTCCGGTGTTGTAAAAGCAGTGGACGGAGTCTCTTTTGAAGTTTCAAAAGGTGAAACACTTGGCATAGTTGGAGAATCGGGAAGCGGGAAGAGTGTTACCTCACTCTCAATTATGAGGTTGTTGAAAGACACACCCGGGCATATTGCAGGTGGAGAAATTCTTTATGAAGGCAGAGATCTTGTCAAAATCAGCGAAAATGAAATGCGAAAAATCCGCGGCAATGAAATTGCGATGATATTTCAAGAACCAATGACTTCATTGAATCCCGTATTTAAAATTGGGCGTCAATTGGAAGAAGCTATTATCCTTCATTTAAAGATGTCGAAAAAGCAGGCGAGAGTTAGATCAATTGAAATGCTAACAGCAGTTGGAATTTCACGCCCAGACAAAATTGTCCATGAGTTTCCGCATCAGTTGTCAGGTGGCATGCGTCAACGTGTCATGATTGCGATGGCCATGGCTTGTAACCCGAAAGTCTTGATAGCTGATGAACCGACAACGGCACTGGATGTGACAATACAAGCGCAGATATTAGATTTAATGCGTAACTTGACGAAAACAACAGATACTGCCATTTTACTTATTACGCATGATTTAGGTGTAGTTGCAGAAATGTGTGATCGTGTTGTGGTCATGTACGGGGGGCGTGCAGTAGAAGAAAGCGATGTCCTATCAATCTTTGCTAATCCGAAACACCCTTATACGCAGGGATTACTGGCTTCTATTCCTAAGATAGGGGAAAGGGTAGAACGATTGCAATCTATTCCGGGTAATGTTCCGATACCATCGAGGATGCCGGAAGGTTGTAAGTTTGCCCCGAGATGTCCACATGCAATGGATATATGCTGGGAAAAAGAACCTGAATTTAAAGAAGTATTAGTGAAGCATTCTGTCAGATGCTGGTTACACGAGGAGGTGCATCAAGATGAGTCAGAACTTGCTGGAAGTACACAACATAAAAAAGTATTTTCCGATAAAGAAAAAGCTGTTCAGTAAAAAGAAAGAGTTTGTAAAAGCGGTAGATGGTGTTTCATTTACTGTGAAAAAGGGAGAGACATTAAGCATCGTTGGAGAAAGTGGCTGTGGAAAGTCCACTACCGGCAGAGTATTAATGAAGTTATTGGATGCGACGGAAGGACGAATTATTTTTGAGGGGCAAGACATCACCGATTTAACGGATGATGAAATTCGCCCGCTACGAAAAGAATTCCAAATGGTTTTCCAAGATCCCTATGCGTCACTCAATCCTCGGCTTACTGTAAAAGAAATCATCGAAGAACCACTGATCGTTCATAATATCGAAAAATCGAAAAGGGCAGACCGTGTTATTGAATTATTGGAAGTTGTCGGGTTGAATAGATACCATGCGAATCGCTATCCCCATGAGTTTAGTGGTGGGCAGCGCCAACGAATCGGTATTGCACGAGCACTGGCAGTGAATCCAAAGCTTATCATTGCAGATGAACCGGTTTCGGCACTTGACGTTTCCATTCAATCACAAATTCTAAACTTATTAAAAGATTTACAGGAACAATATAATTTGACATATGTATTTATCGCGCATGATTTAAGTGTAGTAGAACATATTTCGGATCGGGTTGGGGTTATGTATTTAGGGAGGCTTGTCGAATTGGCTGATCGGGATGGATTGTTCGGAGGTCCACTTCATCCTTACACGAAAGCTTTACTAAGTGCAGTTCCAATACCGGATCCTACTTTAAGAAGAGATCGAATTATATTAAAAGGGGATATACCGAGTCCGGCCGATCCGCCTTCTGGATGCACATTCCACACTCGTTGTCCTTTTGCCCAACAATTATGCAAAGATCAAGTACCCGAGTTCCGGGAATTAGGCAAAGGTCATTTTGTGGCTTGTCATTTTGCAGAAGAATTACGGGGTTAATTAGATGCGAAAACTTCATGTTATTTCAATTCAAAAAGCTTATTTAGACATCGTGGTCAATCAATTAGTGGAGATTTTTGGAGATGAAATTGAGTTATCTGCAATCACGCTCCAAGAGCTTACAATGGATGTCATTGCGGAACAGGATATTGTTATCCTGTCTAAAGAGATATTAAAGGGAATAACTCGTCCGTTCATACCGGAATCATGTCCAATTATTATTGCCAAGCGCGAAGTAAATATAGCAGCAACGAAAGACCTGTACAAACTGCTAAACGGACAACAAATTCTAGTCATAAACGACACTATGGAACATGCTGTAGAAACAGCTCGTTCCCTTAAAAGTATCTATTTTGAGCACGACTATATTGCTTATGATCCTATGAATTTAATGCCTTCCAATATCAATTGGATTGTTACTCCTGGAGAGAAGGAACTTGTTCCGAGGGAATTTGAAAATGTGATTGATATTGCCCCAAGGACACTGGATTTCAAAACTGTGCTGGAGACAGCTAAATTCGTGAAATCTGAAATGGGACAGATTTCATTAATGAATAGATTCTATAAATCGCAATTGGCATTGGCAGAAAAGTGGAATGATGAAAACGAACTTCAGTATAAGAAAGTATTGGTTCAACAGGCTGATAAGCGTTCAAAAGTCGAGGATAGGAAGGAAAAGTATAACTCCTTGGCTGTAGAAACAATGAGGTCGATTATCGATAAAATTGAAGAACATGGTTTTTTAGAAGAGAGTTTAGCAATCTTAGCTGTCTACAAAGAAGCTAAGGGGAACTTCGAATCCTTTGGTCGTGCAAAAGTAAAACTGAAATTACGAGATGCTGGTATTACGTTTTCCGATCAACAACTTCGGCTTCGATTAGAAATACTGCAGGAGATAGGTTTAGTCAATGCGCGTCAAGGCAGGGGCGGGACGAAGTTATCGGATAAAGGCGAAACATTTTTGAAACAGCACAATGAAGTAGCAAGTAACGAATTTTAGAGGCGAGTTCAGATTTAGATAAACAAATTCTGTGGTATCAATTGATTTACCGGATTAATAGCGATGCCTATATTGAGGAGGATTATTATATGACAATTGGTTATTTTAATGGTGAATTTATTTCAGTTGAGCAACTTGTTATTCCTATCGACGAACGAGGTCATCAATTTGGCGATGGTGTTTATGAGGTGATTCGAGTTTACGACGGTAAATTCTTCATGTTAGAAGAACATATTGAGCGGCTATTTAAAAGTGCACAAGCAATTAGGCTGCAAGGTGATCAATCTATAGAAGAGATTCGACAGCTTATCCACGAAGCGGTTGAGAAATCAGGCTTGGCAGATTGTGATGTTTATATTCAAATTACAAGAGGCGTTGCAACGAGAAAGCACTTATTCCCAGACGTGCCTGTCTCTGTTTCAATGACAATTAGGCCAATGAAACCAACAAGTGATACCGCCAGAGAAAAAGGAATGAAGGCGATATTCCATGAAGATGAACGATGGGCAAACTGTTATATTAAATCATTAAATCTTCTGCCGAATATACTGGCTAAACAAACCGCCCAAGACGCTGGTTGTTATGAAGCAATTCTTGTGAAAGATGGTTTCGTGACAGAAGGAACGAGTTCTAATGTGTATATAGTAAGCGACAAGACAATCTATACAACACCGCTTTCAAAACATATTTTAGCTGGAATTACACGGATGGCGGTAAAAGAACTTGCAAATGGTCTTGGTGTTCCATTTGTTGAAAAACAATTCACGACTGAAGAATTGATGCAGGCGGATGAGGTTTTCATTACAAGTACAACTAATGAAGTCATGCCGATTGTTAATGTAGACGGGAAGAATATTAAGGACGGGTCTGCTGGGGAAATGACTTTGAAGTTGAATGCAAAGCTTATGGAACTGGTTAAGTCTGTCCAACATACTTAAGTAGTATTGATTGTGAGTGTCTCCTTTTAAGATGGGGCGTTGGGAGAGTTATAATCCGACAAACCTAATTACAAGGAGTTTTTTTAGATAGTACATTGGGCCAGTCCCAGTTGCTACCACAAATCGTATGTTGTCAGTAACTAGGACTATGTATTTTAACAGAGTGAAGGCGCCTACAAGGGGTAGCCGAAGCCATAAGACTGGCGGCGAAGCTGCTTGGCTTAGGGCGGGAGGCATCCCCTAGCGCCGTAGCGGATTCGATGGAGTTCTTTAATTCAATATATAGAATGAAAAATCACTTTGTGAAAGGAGCAACTATGCGCGTTTATATTTCAGCTGATATAGAAGGTGTCTCAGGGGTCGTTCATGGCGAACATACAGCCCGGGATGGTAGAGAGCATGACTATGCACGGATGTTGATGACTGAAGAGGTTAATGCTTGCGTACTTGGCGCGTTGGAGGCGGGAGCAGAAAAAGTTGTTGTCAATGACTCCCACGGAACAATGCGTAATATCTATCATGAGAAATTACATACGAAAGCAGAACTTATTCTAGGGGGACCGAAAAAACTGGCGATGATGGAAGGGATTAGTGCGGATTTCGACGCGGTTCTTTTTGTCGGGTATCACACTCGAATGGGTACAGATGGTATATTAAATCATACATTTAATGGTCGGGTAGTCAGGACTATTGAAGTAAATGGAGTAGAGCTTGGGGAATTTGGTCTAAATGCCCTGGTTGCCGGTCATTTTGATGTGCCAGTTGTGTTTGTATCAGGCTGTAATTTAGTAGCAATCGAAGCCGAGGAGTGCATTCCAGATATTCATCAGGCAATCGTAAAACAAACGATTAATCGAACTACGGCTCTGAACGTCCATCCGGTTAGGGCAAGGGAACTCATAAAAGAAGGCACGAAAAAAGCGTTGCTCCACCGCGACGAGATTGAACCATTTACTATGGAAGCACCTTATACAGTGGAAATGGAGTTTTTGCATACCGGTCTGGCTGATGCAGTTGAGATAGTACCCTTTGTGAAAAGGACAGGACCCCTGACGATTTCATTTGTCACTAGTGATGTGCTGGAGTGTTATCAATTGATTCGAAGTTCAATCATGATTGCGAGTACGGTATCTTGAACTGATCATTTATCTAAATAAACGCTATTACCTGGAGTGATTAAAATTGAAGCTACAACAGCCGAAAAAAATTAGAGATAGAGGTATTACGATTGGTCGTCTTCCGGTCGGGACAAAGAATTGTATTACGGATGTAGAGGGTGTGAAAGTTGGGCATGTCACACTAGATAATCCATTGCAGGGGGCTGAATACGCCGCTACTGGCGTGACAGCTATATTACCGCATGAGGACAATTTGTTCATGAATAAAGTAGTGGGCGCGAGTTACGTGTTGAATGGTTTCGGAAAGACAACAGGACTCGTCCAAGTGGATGAATTAGGGCTGATTGAGTCACCGATTATGCTAACCAATACGTTTGGTGTTCCAGCGGTTACACAAGGGGCCTTGCAGTATATGTTAGAACAAAACCCTGAGATTGGAGATACAACTGGAACTATAAATTTGGTTGTCGGGGAATGTAATGACAGCAGGCTAAACTCGATTCGCGAGCTACCGATTCAACCAAGTCACGCGATTGCTTCTATTAAAGAAGCTTCCACTGAGGCTTCCCTAGAAGGGGCGGTTGGAGCTGGAAAAGGCATGATTTGTTTCGGCTATAAAGGTGGAATCGGCTCTTCATCACGAATCATCAAAGATGGCACAAGTGGAGAGACTTATACAATTGGTTGCTTAGTCCTTAGTAATTTTGGGAGAAAAGAAGATTTTCAAATGGACAGATATAAACTGAGTGACAATCAGAACGTGCCTACATATCCCAAACCAGCTGATGGATCTATCATGATTGTCTTGGCTACAGATGCACCGCTGGGCAGCAGGCAGTTAAAGCGGCTGGCGAAAAGATGTGGTATAGGACTTGGGAGAACGGGTAGTCATTTTAGCAATGGCAGTGGTGACATTGTCATCGCTTTTTCAACGGCTCATAAAGTACCGCATTTCACTACGGATACTGTTGAAACAAGGATTGAGCTAAGAGAAGATCATCCGATTATGAATGACTTTTTTTCAGGTGCATCAGATGTTACAGAGGAAGCGATTTTAAATTCATTGTCACAAGCAGTGACGACTACGGGACGAATGGGGAATACCGTACACGCCTATCCATTTGGATGAACATGAAATAATGAAGCGACCTTTTCGAGCATTAAAGTGCTTGAAGGGGTTCTTTTTTGTTTAATGAAAATAGTTACGGTCATAAAACGTATTTAGAAAATACCGATAAATTTGACTTGAATGAATTTCCATTTTACACTAAATGAAACATCTCTAGTTGGGGAACCATATAGTAACAGAGTGGTAGTTAATTCCTCGCTACCTTGCAATCGTTTATATAACTAAAAGGGGGGTCATTTTATTGAAGAAAAAAGGAATCTTTAGTATGTTGCTTGTCCTGTTTCTCCTTGTTGCCGCAGCGTGTGGTAATGATAAAGGGGAAGGCGACACCAAAAAGGACGATGACGTAGTGAAAGAAGAAGGCGCTTCAGGCAAGCTCGTTATTTACACAGGGCGTGATGAAAGTGTTGTTGAGAAGGTCGTTGGAATGTTCAATGAAAAATACCCTGACATTCAAGTTGATAATTTGACGATGGGGGCACAACAAATACTGGAGCGTGTCCGCGGTGAGAAAGCGAATCCTCAAGCGGACTTCTGGTGGGGCGGGACACAATCCGCAATGATGGTGGCGGCGGATGAAGATCTGCTTATGCCGTTCAAGCCGTCATTTGACGAGGCGATTGCGGCCGACTATAAAGATGCTGAAGGCAGATGGTACGGAGAAATGCTATTGCCGGAAGTCATTATGATCAATAGCGATGTATTAACACCGGAAACGGGTCCGCAAGATTGGGATGATTTGTTGAAGCCGGAATGGAAAGATAAAATTGTTATCCGCGGCGTTCTAGCGTCTGGTACGATGCGTACAATTTACTCATCAATGATTTATCGTCAAGGTGCGGATGATCCTGAAAAAGGCTATGAATGGCTTAAAGGCTTAGATGCAAACACGAAAGATTATGCGCAAGATCCGACGAATCTCTATTTGAAGCTGGTGCGTCAAGAAGGAACGGTGTCGTTGTGGAATTTGCAAGATATCTTGCTGCAAAGTAAATTGAACAACCAACCGTTTGACTATATTTATCCGAAAAGTGGTGCGCCGATTCTAGTAGATGCGGTCGGTATTGTCAACGATGCGAAAAATGAAGAGAATGCGAAACTGTTCTACGAATTCCTCTTTGATCCAGAAGTACGTGCAGAACTTGCGGAAGAACTTTATCAGATTCCGACACGCTCGGATATTGCAAAAGAAGATATGCCGGATTGGTATCAAGACCTTGATTTGAAGGCACTTGATATCGATTGGGAAGTGATGGCTGACAAAGAAGCGGAATGGATGGAGCATTGGGATTCGAATATCAAGGGTAAAGGGAAGTAATTATAGTTGAAAGATAAGTACACTTTTTCTACATGGAATAATGACTAGGCTCCTGTCGCATCTAGGCAGGCGGGCTGTGCTTTTCAGTAAGACCTCGGGTTATCACTCTCGAGGTCTTTCCATTACATAGTGACTATATTGTTGAACAAATGAACATCTATATAAACTGAGCGAAGGCGCCTTCTAAGGGGTAGCCAACCGAACAACGAAGAGTTCGGTTTGTATAATTTCTGCGTTCTTTGCAGAAATTATACAGTTAATGCTAAGAGGATATTTCATATAGGTTAAAGGATATCTCATCTGGCTTAGGGCGGGAGGCATCCCCAAGCGCCGTAGCGGATTCAATGAACTTTTTTATTTCAACCTATATAGATTTGAGCGAAAGGGGTGACGGGATGAAGGGTGTTCGATTACAAGATATAACGAAAACGTTCGGAAAAGTTCACGGTGTGAAAGAGTTGAATATCGATATTCAACCTGGAGAATTTTTCACATTTCTTGGTCCGAGCGGATGCGGAAAGACGACGACGCTTCGTATGATTGCAGGATTTTATTACCCAACGGATGGGAAGATTTTTTTTGATGAACGTGATGTAACAAGGTTGCAGCCAAATAAGCGAGACATCGGCATGGTGTTCCAAAACTATGCACTTTTCCCGCATATGACGGTGAATGAAAACATTGCGTTTGGCTTAGAAGTGAGGAAGTTTTCGAAAGAGGATATAAAAGCAAAGGTGGATGAAGTGAGGGGCCTTGTGCGGCTTGAACAATACGGTGGGCGAAAAATCAATGAGCTTTCTGGCGGTCAACAGCAACGTGTCGCATTAGCTCGGGCGCTCGTCATTAAACCGGATATTTTACTGTTGGATGAACCGTTATCGAACTTGGATGCCAAGTTGCGCGAAGAAACGCGTATTGAAATAAAAAGGCTGCAAGCGGAACTGGGCGTGACGACGGTCTATGTTACACATGATCAGACGGAAGCGATGGCGATGTCTGATCGTATTATGGTGATGGAAAACGGCTATGTACAACAGATTGGCACGCCGCAGGAAATTTACAATCGTCCAGTGAATCGATTCGTTTCATCGTTCATTGGCGAATCGAATACGCTAGAAATGACTATCATGTCGATCGACAGTGAAAAAGTTGTTGTGAAAAATGAACAAGGTGTCACGCTGACGGGACTTCTTGAAAACAGTTCTCCACTTGCTCCGATGAATAAAGGGGAAACAATCCATGTGTCAATCCGTCCAGAATCAATTCTTCAAGGAGATGGGGAAAACACACTGACTGGAGAAATTACATTTGTTGAATTTACCGGTCTAAGTGTCAATTATATCGTGAAGATTCCTGGTATTACGCTCAAAGTAATGATTATTAATACAGGCGGAAAACTGTTGCAAATCGGGGATACCATTCAGTTATCTATCCCGTCTCGAAGCCTTTACTTTCTTGGGGAATAGGGGGCTAGACTTATGAAAAAACAGACAATCTACTCGTCTCAAGATAGTTTGTGGGCACGTATTACGCGGTCTCCTTCATTTATCTATGTCCTTATATCACCATTGTTCCTCATTTTGTTTGGATATGTTATTTTTCCATTTTACCAAACGTTCATCCAAAGCTTTGGCAGTGAGGCGGGGCTGAACAATTATAAAAAGTTTTTCAGTTTGGAGAGTACATCCAATCTGGAAGCACTCTGGACGAGTGTGTACATTTCAGTAATTAGTGTTATTACGTGTGCGATTGTCGGCGTGTTGATGGCTTTTTTACTGGAGCGGTATGACTTTCCAGGGCGGCGTGTGTTGTCCATTCTCGTTTTAGTGCCAATGGCGTTGCCGCCGTTAGTTGGTGTGCTGTCGTTTACGTTTTTATATGGAGAAAGTGGGATTATTCCACGTGGTATCCAGCATTTATTCAACTTAGAGCAAGTGCCTTTCAAGCTAAAAGGGGTATGGGGCGTTATTGTAGTCCATACGTTTACGATGTATACGTACTTCTATTTGACCGCGTCGGCGGCGATTAAGGGACTCGATCCGTCACTCGAAGAAGCGGCGACAAACCTAGGTGCGAGCAGAATTCGGATATGGCGAAAAATCATTTTACCAATGCTGACGCCTTCCATTGTGGCCGCGGCGCTTCTCGTGTTCATGATTTCGATGGCGTCATACACAGCACCGCTCATTTTTGGAGTGGAGCGGACGATGACGATGCAAATCTATTTATCGAGAACGAATGGCAACTTGGATATGGCCGCAACACAATCGACAATATTATCATTTGTATCAATTTCATTTTTAATCATCATGAGATGGTACCAAAATAGGCGTAATTACCAAAACTTAAGCAAAGGAATTAGTGTCCATCGTTCGGAAGTGAAGTCGAAGGCGATGAAAGTGGTTTCCGTCATTCTATCTTTTGTTGGCGTTCTCATCTTGTTATTGCCGATTTTGACGCTCATTCTCATATCGTTATCTGTGGATGGCACGTGGACGACTCAAGTGTTGCCACCTGAATATACGTTTGACCATTATAAAGCATTATTCACGGATGAAAGGACATGGCGACCAATTTGGAACTCGTTGCAAATGGGCTTTGTGGCAACGCTTGGTAACATCGTGTTCGGTGTCGCAGCGGCGTATGCGATGGTAAGGCTTAATTTCAAAGGGAAGACATTGCTTGATATTTTAATCATGGTTCCGTGGGCGCTTCCAGGTACTGTTGTAGCAGTGAATTTGATTGCAGCATTCAGTGAAGAAAATATTTTCGCTTTCAATCAAGTGTTGATAGGGACGTTTTGGATATTGCCACTCGCTTATTTCATCCGCCACTTGCCACTCGTTTTCCGCTCGACATCAGCGTCGTTAATGCAGATGGACCAATCGATAGAAGAGGCTTCGAGGAGTCTTGGCGCTGGTTGGTGGATGACGTTCCGAAAAATTGTTTTACCATTGACATTGACGGGAATTTTAGCAGGAACACTTCTTGCATTTGTTCAAAGTATCGGGGAGTTTGTAGCGTCGATCCTCATTTATAGTACGTCAACGATGCCATTATCGGTAGCGATTTTCCAAAAGATGTATGCCTTTAAATTTGGAACAGCCTGCGCTTATGGTGTGTTGCAAATCATTTTAATCCTCATTGTGTTGACGATTTCTGAAAAGTTGTCTAAAGGAACTGCTGGTTCGGCGATTTAACCTACTATATAAGTTGAGGTATTGATTTCGGCGTATAAACTGAGCGAAGGCGCCTTAACAGGGGTAGCCGAAGCGAAGCCACCGAAAAAGTTCATTTTTATAGTAAGAACTAGTTGATTGTAGTGAAGAGCGGCGACTCCGGCGGGAACAGCGCGAGCTGAAGACCCCGCAGGAACGCAGTGACGAGGAGGCTGAAGCCGTGCCCGCGGAAAGCGTCCGCTCGGAACGGAAATCAACAGTATTGAAGGAAATTGTACTTTTTCAGTGCCCTGAGCCGAAGCTGCCTGGCTTATGGCGGGAGGCAACCCCTAGCGCCGCAGTGGTTCAATGGAATTCACATATATAATTCTTAAATGGAAGGATGTATGTCAATGATTAGGAGCTTCAAAGATCGCATCAATGAAGTCGAAGGAGAAGAGTTCCCGTCTAAAACGTATCGGAAAATGGTTTTGCAACCTGCTTATGATGAAGCGAAGAAGTATTTTTTACATTCGATGATCCAGATTCATACTGCACATTTAAAAATGTTGGAAGAGCAAGGTATTGTCAGTAAGGGAGATGCGTTGACGATTGGAAAAGCAATCCAGACACTCGATGTGGCTTATTACAGTACGGACCATTACAATCCGCTGTTTGAAGATCTCTTTTTCCGCATTGAGCATGATTTGATTGAGGATGCAGGGGAGATTGCGGGGAATTTGCATATTGCGCGAAGCCGGAATGATATGGGAATCGCTATTTATCGGATGACGCTTCGTAAAAAGCTACTTGAGCTAATGAGTGAGATGTTAGCGTTAAAAGATGCACTGATTGCATTTTGTGAAGAGCATGTCGATACAGTGATGATTGGTTATACCCATACGCAACAAGCGCAACCGACTACGCTCGCCCATTATTTAAAGGCAGTTATTGATCAACTCGGCAGAGATTTCAAGCGCGTTCAGTCGGCGTTTGGAACTGTAAATCGAAGCAGTATGGGAGCGGCTGCCCTAACGACTACGGGTTTTGCAATCAGCCGTGAACGAATGCGAGATTTGCTGGCGTTTGACGATATTATCGAGAATTCATGGGATGCGGTGGCCGGCGCGGATTACATTACGGAGTCGGCGAGTGCAGTCCAGTTGTCCGCGTTAAATTTAGGGCGTACTGTTCAAGACTTTCTAACATGGGCGACGCAGGAGTTTAATGTTTTCACATTGGCTGATCCATATGTCCAAATAAGTTCGATCATGCCTCAAAAACGAAACCCGGTGTCGATTGAACATATGCGTTCTTTATTGTCAGCAGTTGTGGGTGATACGAATACAGTGTTGACGATGGTGCACAACACACCGTTTGGGGATATTGTGGACACGGAAGACGATATGCAGCCTTTTTTGTGGAAAGCGATTGATCGGCTGATTGGAATCTACCAATTGTTCGGCAGTGTCGTCCTAACTATGAAAGTAAATAAGAAAAAGTTACTTGAACGGGCGGAAAGCAGTTTTGCGAACGTGACAGAACTGGCGGATACATTGGTTCGTTCGGAGCAGATTACCTTCAGACAATCCCATCTAATCGTCAGTAATTGTGTGAAGGCGTTGGTAGTCGCAGGCGAGGAGTCGTTGATGAGCCTTACGTGGCAACTGGCGAATGACCAGGCACAGCTTGTTTTGAATAAAGATTTACTAATCACTGAAGAGGATTTCTATAAAACGTTACGTCCGCAACATTTCGTAGCTATACGAACGATCTACGGTGGGCCATCCGCGGAAACGATGAAAGCTTCACTCGAACAATCGAAAGAGTTTACGAAAGAAGCAATGCATTGGCTCAATGATAAAGAACGTAGAATTATTGATGCAGAAATTCAGTTGGCAACATTTAAAACTGATTGGGGTAAGACTTGAAGACAGTCACCTACTCAATCCCAACACGAGCATGAAAGTTAGTACAATACATTTACGTGTTGGAAATGACATGAGAAAAGATAAATAACCTCCGACCAATTGCTGGTTAGAGGTTATTTGTGTTATTTTTCATCATACGAAATACATAAAAAACGCACATCGTTATCAGTATAATTATACCAATAATGCAGGTCTCGGGAATCAACCATAATGGAGTCGAAGGCATCGAGTGTATGTAGTTTTTCTCCGATTTGCACTGTCAATTGTCCCTCGAGAACATATAAAAACTCCTGTCCTTCGTGTGTGATTGGATCACCTTCATTTTGATTAGGTTTCATGACAACAAGGAGTGGTGTAAATGCTGGTTGATTCATCTCACCGCTCAAATCTTTGTAATAAATATTATGTTCTTTCGTCCGCATTGGAACGGTTGAATTCCGATGAACTACTTCTTTTTCTTCGTTTGGGTCGATGAAAAAGTAACTTGGATTCACTTCGAGAGCAATGGAAATCTTTTTAAGGGACTCCAGTGTTACTGACGATTTCCCGCGTTCCAGTTGAGATAAAAAGCTAATGGAAAACCCGGTCATTTCAGCTAGGACTTTCAATGTCATACGTCTTTTTGTTCGAATTTCCTTTATTTTAATACCCAAGTTACTATCTTGCATTTAATCACTCCTTAAAAAAATGTTGACAGAAAATTTTATTATCAATATGATAGAATTAATCTAAATTGAAGTGTCACTTCAATTTAGTTAACAAACAAAGGGGAGTTTGGTATGGATAAAAGAAAGATGAATCGCGTCTTGCTTGCGAGTCTTATAGGGAGCTCTATTGAATGGTTCGATTACTTTTTATACGGAACGGTAGCGGCACTTGTTTTTAATCAAGTATTTTTTGTTACCGAAGACCCGTCAGTCGGCCTAATACTAGCGTATGCATCGTTTGCACTCGCATTCTTCATCCGTCCGTTCGGGGGAATTATTTTTAGTCATATTGGTGACCGGATAGGAAGAAAGAAAACACTTGTCCTAACGCTTTCGCTGATGGGTGTTGCAACATTCGGAATGGGGCTATTGCCAACATACCAAGCAATCGGTATTTGGGCGCCGATTCTACTGATTACACTGCGCTTGATTCAAGGGTTAGGAATCGGCGGAGAATGGGGTGGAGCATTACTGCTCGCTGTCGAATATGCACCAAAAGAAAAACGTGGACTTTATGGCAGTGTACCACAAATGGGAATTACAATTGGGATGTTACTTGGAACAATTGCACTTTCGATTATGACACTTCTTCCTGAAGATTCATTTATGACATGGGGATGGCGCGTTCCATTCATCTTGAGTGCGTTGCTTGTCGTGTTTGGGTTATGGATTCGTAAAGGAATTGACGAAACACCGTCGTTTAAGGCAGTACAGGAAAAAGGGGAAATTCCGAAAGTACCGTTATTTCATACGTTAAAATATCACTGGCGCGAAGTACTCATCGCAATTGGCGCTAAAGTTGTTGAAACAGCACCATTTTATATTTTCAGTACATTTGTTGTATCTTATGCAACGACAAATCTTGGGTTCACTCGGACAGCAACATTAAGTGCGGTTATGGTCGGAACAATTGTTACAACGATCTTAATACCGATTATGGGCGCTTTGTCTGACCGTGTTGGTAGAAAACCATTGTATGTATTCGGCACAATCGCCATGGCATTGTATGCGTTCCCATACTTCTGGTTAGTGAAACAAGGTTCGGTAACACTTCTAGTTATTGCAACAGTAATTGGACTGGGCGTCATTTGGGCACCGATTACCGCAGTTCTTGGCACAATGTTATCAGAAATTTTCTCTGCAGAAGTCCGTTATACGGGTATTTCACTCGGTTATCAGATTGGTGCAGCATTGGCTGGAGGAACAGCACCACTTGTTGCAACGGCACTTTTACTTAAGTTCAACAACTCATATGTCCCAGTCGCACTGTATATTATCTTTACTGCAGTCGTTTCATTGTTAGCGGTTTGGGCTGTAAAAGATCGTAAAGGTCAAGAGTTGGACGCATAAATTAAAAAAGGTGGTATTAACATGCTTTTATTGAATGAAAATGAGATTCAATCTATTTATGGAATGAAAGAAGCATTAGTAGACATCGAAAAGGTTTTACGTTCTAAGGTCGAAGGGAAGATAAAGAATCCGCCACGGACAGTCGTTGAATTTCCAGAGCATAACGCATCTTCATTGTACATGCCAAGTGCTGATTTAGTAGAAGAAGTAGTTACTGTGAAAACGGTTACAATTTTTCCGAATAATCCAGCAGTTGGAAAGCCGACAACTCAAGGAATCGTACTCGTGACGGATGCACAAAACGGTGAGCATCTTGCATTAATGAATGCATCGTATTTGACGAGATTGCGCACGGGTGCACTTAGTGGATTGGCGACAGCGAAATTGTCGAAGTTGAATTCAACTGTTCTAACAGTTATAGGGACGGGTGGAATGGCATTTGAACAAGTTCTTGGTGTTCTAGCAGTTCGCGATATCAAAGAGATTCTTCTTGTTAATCCGACAGAAGAAAAAGCGGTGAAGTTTGGCGAAAGACTTCAAGCATTTGGAGTTAATGAAGTAGTTCAAATTACTATTGTAAGGGATGTAGCTGACGCGGTTCGTCGTGCAGATATCATTTGTTGCAGCACTCGGTCTACTACACCAGTTTTCAACGGAAACGACGTTAAGCCAGGGACACATGTTAATGGGGTTGGATCGTATTTACCACATATGAGGGAGGTAGATTTCGAATTCATTCAACGTGCCAGTAAAATTGTCGTTGATGATCTGGAAGGTGTAACAGAAGAGGCTGGGGAATTGATTCACGCTGCTAATGAGACTGACTGGGGATTCGAAAAGATTCACGGGGAGCTAATGGATGTTGTTATCGGAAAGTTAGATGCTCGCACGAACGATGAAGAGATTACTTTCTTCAAATCGGTAGGTGCGGCATATTTCGATTTGGCCGTTGCGAAAGGCGTCTATCGAAAAGCGAAAGCTCAAGGCATCGGGGTACAATTTGAGATATAAGTAGTCGGGAAATAGGAAAGACACCATTTTGATAGTTCAAATGGTGTTTTTTTCTGTGGTGCATTTGTATGATTTTTACGATTTGTAATGAGTTCCTTCTATTATAGAGCCATATTTTTAACAATGGCACTCGACGGGTTGGGAGATAGAAGTATGGTAGACTGTTTTAAGCGTCCGGTTAACGGGTATAGAATACTATAGGTGAATGAAGCGCTCCTCGTCCTAGGCGATGTCGGTTGCTGTTTAATTCATCCTATTTACGTTGTTCCAGTACTGCTTAATCTGTTTGTGCCTTCCAATCTAGCAAACAACTATACCCATAAATTGGACCATGATAGACTTCAAACTACATGCTACGATAAGGGTGCAACAAAAAGGTACATAAGCAGTACCACTAAGAATTGGTATTTTTACAATGCAATTCTATAGTATTTAAGAGGAGGAATTTTTTATGACTAGTAAACAATCATCGAAGTACAAGAAATTTATAGTAGGAGCTGCAACAGCTGCTCTAGTAGCATCGGCAGTAGCACCGGTAGCAAGTGCGAAAGATTTCAAAGATACAAAAGGGAACACACACGAACCAGCAATCGACGCACTATCTGATGCGGGTGTCATCACTGGCTATCCAGACGGTTCATTCTTGCCAAACAAAACGTTGACTCGTTCTGATGTTGTGAAATTGATGGGTAAATGGCTTGTATCTGAAGGTTATAAAGTACCGACAGACTATAAAACTAACATGCGTTTCAAAGACTTGAAACCAACATCAAATGATGAGCTATTACAATATGCTGCAGTCGTAAAAGAAAATGGCGTATTTAACGGGAGTAACGGTAATCTATTAGCAGGCGACAACATCACTCGTGAAAACATGGCTGTTGTTATCGTTCGTGCTTTTGATACAGTTGAAGACATAGAACTCGTAAAATATGTTAAAGATCAAGACTTCAAAAAAGACGTTACTGATCTAGCAAAAGCAAAAGCTGAAGCTCGTACAGCAATCGACGTTCTTGATTTCTTCGATATCACGAACCCAGCTGCACCTGCTTTCAACCCTAAAGCCACAACAACTCGTGGACATTTCGCTACGTTCCTTCACAAATCAATCAACACAGACTTCTCTGAAGTTAAAGCACCTGTAGTAAATGTTGATAAAGTTGCAGTAGATGCAGCAGCTGAACAAGTTAAAGCTGGCGCGGTCACTGTTGCTCGCGGTAATTATGCAACTGATGCTAACAAACTAGCAGCAGTTCAAACATATGTTACTTCACTTGTAACTGAAAAAGACGTAGTAGCAATAGTAGTAGCTGGTAAAACTGCTGGAGAATATGTTGTGACACTTACTAAAGGTGAAGCAAAAGCAGAGAAAACTATCGCTATGACATTTGACTTTACTGCAGATGATTTAAATGTAACTAAAGTAGAGTCTATTACTAAAACAAGCGTAAAAGTAACACTCAAAGCTTTGGCACAAAATGAAACTGCATTCACAATTAATGTATTAGATGACAAAGGAAACGCAGTAGAGGTTAACCCACTTTCTCTTGAAAAAGGTGAAACTGAAGCTACTTTCACATTCAAAACACCACTTACAGTAGATCCTACTGGCGTTTGGGTAATTGGCGCAGTGAAATACAATAACGATGCAATTAAAAACTTCAGTGATATCGTAACTGCTTCGAAAACGAAAAATGAAGTTACAACATTAGCAGCACTTAAGAAAGCTGGTTTAGCTAACATTGTTGATGCTAACATCACAGATTATGTGACAGCTATCAATTCTGCTGCAACTAAAGAAAACCTAGCTGATATTCAATCAATTATTGACAAAGCTAACGATACTACAGTTTCTGCTGGAGAAGCTGCTGCTGCTGTAAAAGCGGTAAATGATGCAACTAACCAAGTACAACTGTTAAGTGCTCTTCAACACAAAGCATTTGCACGCGTAAACGCTAGCTGGATTGTTACTTATAAAGCAAAAGTTGATGCTTTAGCATTGACACCAGCTACTACTGTTGCAAAAATTCAAGAACAAATTGATGCAACGAATAGTGCTGCTATTTTAGCTGCTAACGAAGCTGCTACTACAGTAGCTACACAAAATGCAGTTACAGAATTAATTAAACTTTATACTGTTGCTGATGTGACTCCTTCTACTACTAAAGCTGCAGCTGTTAAAGCTTCAGAAATTAAAGCTGTTGTATTCGGAGTTAAAGAAGCGACTACTGCTGCAACTGTATACAACGCACTAGTCAAAGTTTCTGAGCTAGACAGCGTTAAATTACCTGCTACAGCATTGAATGCAAACTTGAAAGCTGAATACCTAAAAGCTAAAAATGCTGCTGCAATTACTGGTGCTACTACAGTATCTGTATTGAAAACTGCTGTTGTAACAGCTGCTGACACTGCTGCATTAGATTCTGCTGCAGATGCAATTGTTGCATTAACAGAAACAAGCACAGCTGCTGAAGTAAAAGCTGCTCTTCAAAAATTGGCTGATGTAACGAGCCATACAGCGGACAAATTTGATATGACTAAAGTTAATGACGCATCTTTACTTTACTACGGTACTGCACTAAAATCATTAGATAAGGTTGCAGTTGGATCAGCTGCTCTAGTTAATGCAATTATTGCAGATGTAAATGGAACGAATAACGCTACAGCAAATCTTGAAATAGTAAAAGATGCATCTGCTACTGTAGCTCAAGTTCGTGATGCATTAACTGAGATTGCTTCAAGTGCAACTTCTAACACTGTTACTAAAGCTTATCTTAACGCTTCATCTCAAGTTAAACTTGAAGTGGCACAACTGGTTATTGATAACCGTTCTAAATTAGCGACTCCTTTAACAGCGGAACTAGTAATTGCAAATGCTGTAACAGCAACTTATGCAAATGGAGTTCTAAAATCAGCAATGGCTGATCATACAGATAAAATTGCTGGCTTTAACGCAATTGGCAATTTAGCTGCGGTTTCGTCTACAATTTCCAATACTAAATCTAAGTTAGATGGCTTTGCATACCCTTCATATACAGGTTTGACAGACTCACAAAAACTTGTTGTTGCTGAAGAAATTAACAAACTGACTAAAATAGTTGATGGTGCTCCAAAAGCTCTTAACTTTTCTGGAGTAGATAAAGTTACTACTATCAAACAAGCGAATGATTATGTAGCTGCTGCAGTTGCAAAAGTTTTAAATAAATAATAATATAACTTTAAATAGAGGCGCTGCTGTTTAATAACAGCGCGTCTCTATCTTTTATTACTTTTTAGTTTATTTTCAAGCAAAGGTGGTTTTTATATGTTTTCAGAAGCAACTGAACTAAGAATGAGTGAGTACGGACTTAGTTCGTCCAATATCGATTTCAATAAATTATCAATAACACCATTTGTTGAAAAAAACATTTTAGCAAGGGATATTGAGCTTTTATTGACTAAATTAGAAAAAGAGGTTGAGTTAACTATAGAGGACATAAAACCTCTATCTTCTCTGATTTCACTTTATTATTACGACGATAGCAAAGAAGAATATGAGTTTAGGTTAAAGAGTTTAATCGATTTGCGGGAGATAGGAGAAATTCTTGCTACCCTTGAAATGAGAGGAGCAATAAATCCCGAGGAAATTGATCAATTGCTTTCCACTCTATCAATGTGTGGACATGGCCCTCACCGTTCTTTGCTTGAACATAAACTAAACTGTTACAAGAATGAACTTCCAAAGAATGTGATTTTAGAAGAAGACTTTTTAAAAATAATAGCAACTACAAAATCGCATGATTTATTAGACAATGCATTATGCGAGTTGAACGTTGAAGAGTATATTAACCTTGGAAAAGAGAAAAGGTTAGTCGTGAGTAAAGAATTATTGGAAATGAATAGAGAAAAGGTTTCATTTGAAGAAATTACTGACATGATTAACGAGATTATTAATAGTAAAGATTTTTCGGATATAATTTCAGACACAACTAACGATGTGTATATCAAAGACACCGTCTTTGCGAATGAGTTACCATTCGTACAACTCATTGACAGAAGGCAATAGTATTTTGTCTTAATTAATCAAATTAGATAAAAAAGCGGAACTAGCTCATCCCTGAGCTAGTTCCGCTTTTTCAAATCTACCTACTTACTTCTTCAAAGCCTCAGCTTTTTCAAACTCCAACTCTAATTGTTTCATATACTCTTCCATGCTGATTGCTTTTTTGATAACGTCAGCAGGAACTTTGATTTCTTTTACTGCGTTAAAGTTGCTGAATGTTCCTTCAAGAAGTAATTTGATAGAGATTGTATCCTCATCCACCGTCATTGTAATATTTGCAACTGCAGATGTATCAAGTGGGAACAATGTCTTTTTATCGATTGTAGAAACAACATAGAATTCCTCGATGTTGAAATCTAGACCCTCAAGACCAATTACTTCTTCAGTAATTTCTCCCTCAGTAGCCTCTTCTTCAACGACAACTGCTTCATCAGTAGCTTCTACAGCTACTTCTTCGATAACTTTCGTTTCTTCAGTTTTAGCTTCTTCAGTTACAGGAGTAGCTTTTACATCTTCTGATACAACTGGTTCAGTTAAGCCTGATCCTAGAAGTAAAGAAGTTACTTCTTCCATCATAGAAGCGAATTCTTCGTTAGAAATAGTTTGTGTCATTACATATACATCATCGTATTCAAAGATGTTAACGCCTTTAGTGAATTTCTTTTGTAGCTCTTCTAATTGTGCAAGTAGATCTGTTTGTGTTGAAAGATCAAGTAAACCTTTTGTTAGTTCATCGTCATGCTTGACCCATACATCACCGATTTGTTGGAAATAACCATCTTTTGTGAGGTACATAGAAGAAACATCTTCAATTGCTTCTCCTGCAAAGTCTGTTGATGCTTTAGTAATTGTATAGAATGATAGTGGCTCGTTGATTTGTTCCATTTTGATATCCATAAGCATGCTGATTGCTTCATTTTCTTCAAGAGATGACTCCATTTTCATGTCCATTGTTAATGCTGAAGAAACACTTTTCAAGTCAGCTGCAGCTGATTTTGCTAAGAATGCAGCGACGTCTTGTACACGGTTTGTCGTAACGGTAACCGTTTTTTGATCTTCAGAAACTTCAACTTCAAAACCTTCTAAAGTTGCTAAAAACTCACCAGAAACATAGTTTCCTGCGTTTTGCAAAGTAAGAGGGAATTCAGTGTCCGCTTTCTTACCGTCTACTTCAATCGAACTTGCAGCTGCATTGAAATCAACAGTCAAGTACGTGTTTGTTACGTTAACTTTACCTGATTTGTCCTTAGCAACTTTATAGCCAGCTTCCTTAAACAAATCTTCCACCGGAATTAAAACTTGATCGTGTGACATAAAGGGTTGCTCGTAGCTAGTAACCTCGACGCCATCTACTACTAACTTCATTGCGGATGATTGTGCAGCCGCTGATCCGTGTGGCAATGCGAACGATAGTGCGAAAACGAACGCCAATGCCCATGTAATAATCTTCTTCATTGAAATAAAACCCCCATCAAATTATTGGTAAAAAACCTACTAAGTTGTAAGTATACTACCATTTACGAGTATATTCCAGAAAGGTTTCACTTATTACGAAATTAATCTGAATTTATTATTGTCATTTAAGTAGTTTGATAGATTTAACAAAGGGTATCTGTATATAAATGAATTATTAAAAAACTCTAAGTCGTTTCTGGAAAGGTGGTGAATTGAGTGAAGAGAATATTTATTGTTTGTGTGACTTGTATAACATTCTTTCTCGTATCACCAACTTTTGTTCATGGTGAAAAAATGCCGATAGAAAAGTCTGATGGCTTATTGGCTGGTACTTTGAAGAATGTCGGTGCAGAGTTAAAAACCACAACAGAGTCAATTGGAATGGTAGTAGAGGAGTCGGTGCATGGCGCTGGAGAAACGGTTAAAGACACAGTTGTTTTTGCAGAACAGACTGTTAAGAGTTTGTCTGAGCCAGCGAAAAGTGAAGCTGAAATTTCACTACTAAAAAATACAAAAAGTTTACTAGAAAACACGGTTGACAACACTTTACCTGTTGTGGAAAAAACGGCTAAAGCAGTAACTGAAACGATTAGAACTACGTCAACTGAAGTAACGAATACTGTAGATTCTATCGTAAATGAATTACCGGAAATGCCTGTGGTCACTCCAGTTGTTGAAGGAGTAAAAGAATTAGGGAAGCAAACAACGACTGAAGTGCTGAAAACGGTCAATCTGACAGTGGATTCTGTTGTAGCTGAATTGCCGACTGTTCCTGTTGTTACCCCAGTTGTTAAGGAAGTTGGAGATACGGTTAAGGAGACGGTTTCTGCGGTTCAACCAAATCAGGTAAAACCAGTTGCGGATGAAACAGAAAAAAATCCGGACAGTATTCCAATAGATGCAGTTGTAGAGACTAACGAGACGGTAAGTAAAGAACCGCAAAATGATAGCGGGACAATGAGTATGGAGAGCGATAAATCATACCAAAGACAAATAAACGCAACACGTATAATTCTAGTGGAAGAACAGACAGGCCTTAGTGATAGACCGAATAGACTTCCTGATGAAGCGGAAATAGTTAGTGCTCTTACTATTTCAAAAGATACTTCAAATCCCGTTTCTATGAAAATAGTAGCGCCACAACTAACAAATTATACGGGTGGTGACTCTGTTAACTTCCAAAAAGAGGTGGATCAAAAGTCTACTCTGCCAACCGTACCCCGACAAAAATGGAAAGATCTTTTGGTAGCTACCATAACATCGTCCATGTCCTCAATAGCAACTTCTCCATTACAAATAAGTGGACACAATGATTTGGGTTTTGGGGTAGTAGTTGATGTTTTTTTATTACTTATTTCAAATGGTGGACAATGGATGCCATCAGATGACCATGCGATGATTCAATGGACACATGCTCCTCCAGGGCAACCGCCGCAACAAACTCCTTTTTTAAATGTGAAACAAACATTATAAAAAAGGAGAGGAATAATAATGAAAAACAATTGGATGAAGTATGCTGGGGTGACTTTAGGGATGTGCTTGACACTGAGCTTCTTCCCCTCATTTGTGAATGCGGATGAAACAGAAGAAGATAACTCGTTGAATTTGGATATTAACCTACTGAATGACAAGGAAGATAAGGCAACAATTGTGGATATTCAAGCAGATAATGTTCCAATTTTAGGAGACCTGAAAGCACAGATTCCAGCAAAAAGTCCAGTCTCTGCGAATACCAGCGATGTAGGAGAGGATAATCAACAGAAATCTGCCCTTGCAACTGTAGAATTGACCAATCCTAATGGGGTAATCGACGATCTGGATGTCTCCGTCGTGGAACAGAGCAGTATGCAAGACGAGAACTCGGCGGAAAGCAAAAGCTCGCTCGCATCGGTCAACTTATCGACACCGATCACAAACGAAGTCGAGTTGGATGTTCTTCTTTCAGATGCACAGTCAGGCGATGAAACCTCATCGTATGATGGTGGATTAGTAGAGTTGAATGCAGAAGAACTGCCAGTACTCGGAGAAGTACATGCAGGCGTTTTGGATAGTCACTATAAAAACGCTGAGGAAACTACATCATTGTCATCCGGTTTGCTACAAGCCAATTTAGATGATGGGTTATTAGATAAAACTTCAGTTGATGTTCTTACGCTAGACAGGAACACAGATGGAAATATGACATCTACTAAACATAGCGGTGTTTCATTAATTGTTGGGAACGATACAATTGGAAATATCAACGTCGATATCCTAACAAATGAAACTATTCAGCCCGTTGCTGCTGTGGAGCAGCCCGGTTCAACCGAAGGAGATACTGAACTCACTCCACCTATAGATGATGCAACTGGCTTAACGCCAGATGAAGGTGGAGATGTCGCAACCCCAAATGAAGAAACAGTTTCACCACCAAAGACTGAAGATGTGACCGGTTTAAAACCAGGCTCTGACGCAGATGGTGTGTCACCCAATGTAAATATAGAGGAGCAAACGCCGAGTACTGTGATCGATGGAATTACACTGAATGAAAATGCGGAAGGCATAAGTGACGACACAGTCGGAATAACACACAGTGGAGACAGTTCCAGTTCATTATCAGAGGAGGAAATTGATGGTATAGTATGGGCCGCAACTGGTTCTAATGCAATGTCAGAAGCTATTGCAATGGATACAATTGGCATGAACCAAAATCCTCCATCCAGCAATGGAATGGGACAAGTATTGCCGAAAACGGGAGGGTTTTTCGATAGTATAATCCTTTCTTTACTAGCCTTGTTTCTTCTTGCAACTGGACTGGGTATCCGTCGATTTGCTCATTAATCCAAGTGATTTCAAGAGCAAGGGAGCGGATGCGTAGATGAAAAAAACAATGAAATGGCTAGGAAACATTATGATTATGACGAGCATTTTTTTGCTGGTGTGGTTGATTGCAGGAAATATGACTAGCAAACAGCAGCAAAACCACCTTTTAGATGCTTTCGATTCGGTCAAAGCGGAAGCCGATTTTGATAGGACTATACCAACTGATGAACAAGGACCTTCTGGTGGGGAAAAACAAGAATCCAGTGGAATTGAAGGGGTATTGTCCATTCCCGTCATCAATCTAGAGTCTCCAGTGCTGTATGGAGCTGATCCGGTTAGCCTAAGTAGAGCGTTGGGTGCTGTAGCGGATATGGATGAGCCAGGTGAATTAGATGGCAGTTATGCTATCGCAGGTCACCAAGCCCATGTGTTTGGTGCGTTCTTTAATCGTCTTCATGAAGTTGAAGTTGGTACTCGCTTCATTTATGAAACAGTGGAAGAATCCATGGAATTCGAAGTGTTTGATGTGAAAGTGGTCAAGCCGAATGAGGTGAATGTCCTTGACCGAAAAAAAGGTGTCGCGCTGCTCTCGCTAATTACATGCTATCCTGCGAACTCGAACAAATATAGACTTGTAGTCCAAGCGAAGAGAGTGGATGCGGTGACACCATAACGAACCTTAGAAATCAGTAACCCCCTTAATGTCACACAGTTGACAATGAGGGGGTTTTTCTTTGAATTGTGTCAGGATTGTTGTGATGACTGTCACCACACATGTGAACAGTTTGTGAAAGCCTTTGCAAGTCGTTTGACAACACAAATCTATAAGCTATTATAGGAAGAGTAATAGATGATAATTGTTCTCACTATGGATTCTTCCCGTGTGGAGGGAGGAGGTATTGTGTTTTGAAACATCGATTAGCCATACCACTTTCATTTCTCATTTTTTTTAGTGTTGTTTTTGGTTCTTATACACCTAATGCTCACGCAGCCGAACTCTCGGATGGTACATATGTTGTCGACTACGAAATGTTGCAAGCTGAGAATGATTCCGTATCGATTGCAAATGATTATTTTGAAAAACCGGCAACGCTGACGATTGATAAAGACGGGCAGTATTTACAATTCACAGTGAACCATGCTAAATGGATTAAATTCATAAAATCGGCAAATGGTGAATCATTTGCTGACGTGAATATGGTCAGTGAAGATCTTGAAAATGATAAGCGCGTCATTGCATTTAAAGTAGACGGAGATATTTCAGACCCGTTGCTGTTACAAATGCATGTTGTCATTGAAGAGATGGAGCCGTCGTATGATCACAAGTACTCGGTCCGTTTGAATCTAGATGTAGAAACGATGGAATTGACAGACGCTCCTGCGGTTGTTGTTAATGCACCTGTTGCCGAATCAAAATCTGTTGACACGATTGAAAAGAAAGATGAGCCAACAAGTAGCACAGCACTTATTTATGTATTGCTCGCAATAATTGCTATCATTGCGATTATTTTTGTGCGCAAGTTCAGTTCCGCGAAGAAAGTAAAAAAATAAACCATTAAAAGGGGATTAACGAATGAAAAAGCAACTAATGATGTTATTTTCAGCACTACTCGTTCTATTTACTGTACTACCTGCTAGCCAATTCGAAGCAGCTGAAGTAACTACACCGGCGAAACAAGAATTTGAACTACCTCTTGATATATTGCAAGTTGAAAATGATGATAAATCAGCAACAGCACAATATGTGAAAAGCCCTGCGAAAATTGTTGTTGAAGACGGCAAAACTTTCGCATACGTAACATTATTAAGCAGTAAATGGTGGCAGTCACTGAAAGTCCAAACAAAACAACCAGGTACATTTAAAGAAACAAACTTCGCAGATGCAGAAGTAATCAGTGAAGATAAGGCAGCGGATACTAGACTTGTTAAATTTGAAGTTCAAGATCTTAGTAAAGAACTGAATGCTAAAATCCATATTATCGTAACGGGTGTACCAGGCCTAGGCGAGTATGACCACAGCTATGATATCCGTTTGAAATTCGATGACAGCAAAACTCCGGTAGTACCAGAAGTACCGGAAGTAACTCCTGAAAAACCGGAAACTCCCGAAGTACCCGTAACACCAGCACCAGAAGTAATTAAAGACGGTGCATATACAATCGATTACAAAGCATTGCATGAAGAAGAAGATAAAGATTCATCAATGACTAGATACCTTGAAACACCAGCAGCACTTTCTGTGAAAGACGGTAAAAACCTTGTTACAATGACACTTACGAACAATGAACAAATTACAGCTTTCCAAGTAGAACAAGCTGGTAAATTCGTAGATACAACTGTTGTAAAAACAGATGTAGAAGCAAACACAAGAGTTGTTGAATTTGAAGTAGCTGATTTATCAACAATTATCAATGCTAAATTCACAGTATTTGTAGCAGCAGCGAACCACACAGGGAACTATACTGTACGTCTTGCTTTTGACAAAGCAACTATTAAACCAGTTGTAACAGAAGAAGTACCTGGTGAAGAAGTAGAAACGCCTGTTGAAGTAGTACCCGTAACATTTAAAGATATTGACAAAACATGGGCAAAACCTTACATCGAGTCACTTGCATCAAAACAAATCGTTAAAGGAAAAACGGCTACAACGTTTGCTCCAAATGATCAAATTACAAGAGCACAATTTGCCATCCTATTGTCACGTGCACTTGAACTTCCGAAACAAGATTATAAAGGAACATTCTCTGACGTAACAAAAAACATGGACTGGATCGTTTACGAAGCTGAAGCGGCAAGCCGTGCAGGTATCATCAGCGTAACTGATGGGGAATTCCGTCCGAATGAAGCAATCACACGTCAACAAATGGCTACTATGATTATCCGTGCAATTGAATACAAAGATGCAAGTGTACTAGAAGGCGTGAAAAATGATGTTGCGTTTGCAGATGCGAAAGACATTACTGCATATGCAAAAACATCTGTCGACTTGGCAGCTGGTCTTGGTATCATTGGCGGTAAAGAAGTAAAAGGTAAACAACTATTCGAACCAAAAGCAAACGCGACACGCGCACATGCTTCTAAAATGGTTTATTACTTACTCGAAACACTTCAAAAATAATTTTATACAATCAATCAATGCCGGCGTCACTGCACCATTTGTGACAGCCGGCGTTGTACTGATTAAAATGTTTTCGGTAAAGGAGATAATGATTTGAAAAAAAAATCCGTATTTATGATGACAGTATTATTCGCTTTATTTACGATACTTCCCACACTTGCACCTGACAAAGCAGCTGCGGCTTCCAAATATGCCGATGGCGAGTACACGGTTCCGTTTACAGTGTTAAAAGATACAGGTAATGAGCAATCGACGACAGCTGACTATATGGTTAGTCCGGCGAAAGTAACCGTTCAAAACGGTAAAACGTATGCCGTTGTTACATTGAAAAACAGTTCTTGGTGGCAATACTTTAAAGTGCAAGCAGGCGGTGGATTTGCCGATGTACAAGTAGTAAGTAATGATACGGCAAATGATAAACGCGTTGTGAAATTTGAAGTGACAGACATTGAGCAATTGGTAAATGCCAAAATTCATGTCATTGTAACGGGCATACCCGGTTTTACATATGACAACAAATACGATATCCGCTTCAAATTTAACAGTTCCAATATCCCTTTAGCGCCTGTCGCCGGGCAGCCCGCAACACCTCCAGCGTCTAAACCAACACCTAAACCAGTACAACCAACACCGAAACCAACGCCCAAACCTTCAGTAACGGAAAAGGCGACTGCAACACCTAAACCAGTTGAAAACAAACAGGCTGTAACAAAAGTAGAAACGAAAACTGAAGAAAAAAACGAAGCGAAACCAGTAGAATCTAAAGAAGTTGCGAGTGAAAAGTCAGCTACAACAGCAGAAGAAGAAGCGACTGTTGAGACTGAGCAATCGAAAGAAGAAGCTGAGTCTGTGGCGAGTGAAGAAGAAATCGTTGCCGAAGATCAAGCAGCGGCAGAAAAAGAAGAAGAGTCATCTGAAGTAACGAATGAAGCAAACGAGGCTGAAGTTGAAGTAGATTCAATATCTGAGTCGAATTCGAAATCTATATGGTATATCGTCATTTTCTCGATACTTATTCTTGGTGGAGTTATTGTCTTTGCTATGAGACAGCGCACACGGACTGAAAAGTAAGAGGTACATGGTAGTCGGGTCTTGAGAACGAAAGCGAGACCCTTTTTTACATAAGCTACAAGGAGTTGTTAATGAACATGCGAAAAGCACGTAATCTTTTTTATATACTTCTAGCTACTGTAGTTCTAGCTGGTTGTTCGTCCCAAAAAGGCACTTCATCCAATGAAGAAAATACCGAACCAGCGGGTGAGCGGATCGTTGCTACAACGGTTGCGTTGACGGAAATTATGGATGCCCTAGAAATCGATTTAGTCGGGATACCATCAAGTTACAAAGACTTGCCGAAACGCTACACCGATGTACAAGAGGTCGGGAATCCGATGAGCCCAGACATGGAAATGCTTTTGTCACTGAAACCGACAGAAATATTATCTGTGACAACGTTGAAATATGATTTGCAAGAGATGTTTGACGAACGTGACATCGATATGACTTATGTAAATTTAGAAAGCATAGACGCAATGCACAGCGAAATCTTACATTTAGGTGAGAAGTATGATCGCGAAAAACAAGCGAAAGCGATTGTCGATCAATTCGAAGAGAAAGTTGCCGAAATTGATAAACTATCAGAAGGTAAAGCCCAGCCTGCTGTGCTCATTTTACTTGGTATTCCAGGGAGTTATCTAGTTGCAACAGAACATTCCTATATCGGAGACCTCGTTAAGCGAAGCGGCGGTAAAAATGTCATTACAGGAGAAAAAGTAGAGTTTCTTTCTTCTAATACAGAATACTTACAGCAAGCAAAACCGGATATCATTTTAAGAGCTTCACATGGTATGCCAGAACAGGTCATTCAAATGTTTGACGATGAGTTCAAATCGAATGACGTTTGGCAACATTTCGAAGCTGTTAAAAATGACCGTGTCTATGATTTAGACGAACTTCTATTTGGAACAACAGGCAGTTTAGCAGCAGTCGAAGCATTGGGCGAACTGCAAAAAATGTTGTATCCAAACTAAAGGCAGGGATAATAATGTTACGGAAAAATAAAAAGGCGCTCAGTTTTATCAGCGTCATTATTCTACTCATACTAGTTAGCATTCAATCTGCACTAATGGGAAGTATTAAAGTCACGCCGTACGAACTGATTCATGGACTAATAACGGGGACAAATGATCAGGTTGCTATCATTAAGGATTTGCGGCTTCCACGAATTCTAATCGCTCTATTTGCAGGAGCAGCTTTATCCGTGGCGGGTGTACTATTGCAAGCAGTAATGCGTAACCCATTAGCAGACCCAGGAATAATTGGTGTTTCTGCGGGTGCCGGGTTTATGTCCATAGTTGTTGTCGCTTTTTTTCCAACACTGTACTTTTTCGTTCCCCTTTTTGCTTTCTTGGGTGGAGCTTTGGCATTTTTCCTCGTGTACTCACTGTCCTGGAGATCCGGGCTTGATCCACTGCGCATGATTTTAATCGGAATAGCGGTGAATGCCTTATTCACAGGGCTGAGCCAAGGACTTGGTTTTAGCGGAAGTGCACTTACACAATCGATGAGTCAAGTGATGACCTCGACGCTTACGATGAAAAAGTGGAGTGATGTCGATGTACTCATTTTATATGGAACGATTGGCCTCGTGTTGGCGTTTGTCGTTTATTCGTGGTGCAATTACTTGGCGTTAGATGATAAGACTGCGAAAAATTTAGGGGTTAATGTAAATCTAGCGAGATTAGTGATTTCGTTAGTGGCTGTTCTGCTTGCTTCAGTTGCAACTGCAGTTGCAGGTCTATTTGCATTTGTCGGCTTGCTTATACCTCATATTGGACGGTCATTGGTGGGAACGGACCACAAAGTGCTAATTCCGTTTTCAGCACTGGCAGGGGCCTTGCTGATCTTAACGGCGGATACGTTAGGCCGAACGATTATAGCACCCAATGAAATCCCGGCATCTATCATTATGGCTGTCATCGGGGGACCTTTCCTCATATTCTTGCTGAGAAAGAGTGATCGTATTTATGGACATTAAGGCTATTACTTTCTCCTACGATAAAAAAGTAAATACGTTGCATGGCGTCAACAGTACGATTGATAGTGGGAAAGTGACGACGATTATCGGGCCAAATGGTTGTGGGAAATCGACACTACTTAGCGTGATGGCCAATAATAATCATCCGCAAAGTGGACAAGTTCTATTAGAGGGCAAAGCACTCTCTGATTTTAAACCGAAGGAACTGGCGAAAAAATTAGCCGTTGTGCATCAGCAAAATAATGCCCCATCCGATATGACCGTCGAAAAACTAACGGGTTATGGCCGGATTCCATATAAGAGTTTGTTCACTTCAGCGACAGATGACGACCAACAGGCAATTGAGTGGGCGCTCGCGTGTACCAATCTGACAGATAAGCGAACAGTACCAATTGACGAATTGTCTGGAGGTCAAATGCAGCGCGTTTGGATTGCGATGGCGCTAGCGCAAAAAACACCCTTCCTGCTATTAGATGAACCGACGACTTATCTTGATATTTATTACCAGTATGAATTGTTGGAACTGATCAAGGGTTTAAATCGCACACATGGTATGTCAATCGTCATGGTTTTACACGATATTAATCAGGCGATACGTTATAGTGACATCATTATTGCGATGAAAGATGGAAAAATCGTTGCCAAAGGTACACCTAGTGAAGTTATCACCGTTCAAACTGTAAAAGAAATTTACGGGGTTGATGTTGTTGTGAAAAACGATAAAGAAACAGGTATGTACATCATTCCAATAGGGATTTGACTCACGTAGGTGACTGTCGTCCTCATAAGTAGCCACTCCAGTAAACGCCTCTGGAGTGGTTTTTTATTGTCTAGACTCCAGCCGCTAGCCCCTGGGCCGTTGAAAAAGTCTCAATATATGGTGAAAATGGGGGATCCCGCTAATATCGCTTCTGCGCTTTGTGGATGCCTCCCGCTATAAGCCAGAAAGAAGACCACTTTCAGTCTTATCGCTCCGGCTACCACGAAGTCGCGCCTTCGCTGGATGGTCTATGTAGAAAGTGCATTTCGGTATCGGTATGACATCTAGAAATACGGATTGCTTCAAACATGCGAATGCATTTAACAACAGTCGCAATATCTGGAACGAATCAGAAATCCTGCTAATATCGCTTCTGCGCTTTGTGGATGCCTCCCGCGATAAGCCAGAAAGGAGACCACTTTCGGTCTTATCGCTCCGGCTACCACGAAGTCGCGCCTTCGCTGGATGGACTATGTTAAAAAGCACATTTCGTTATCTATCATTACGGATGCCAGTAATAAATAATCCAATATAGTGTGTAGAATCAGAAATCCTGCTAATACCGCTTCTGCGCTTTGTGGATGCCTCCCGCGATAAGCCAGAAAGGAGATCGCTTTCAGTCTTATCACTCCGGCTACCACGAAGACGCGCATGCGCTGGATAAATCTATGTTAGAAAGTGTATTTCATTGTCGGAGATAAGACCTGCAGTCTGTAGTACGTCTTTCTTCAATGAGATTAGTATCAAGATAGTAATCACATTATAATCTAAGTCTATACATCTCAAAATCACTTTCAATAATGAAAACTCCAGCGCAGGCGCGGCAAAGGGGTAGCCGAAGCCATGAGACTGGATGCGAAGCGCCAATCCAGGCTCATGGCGAGAGGCATCCCCAGAGCGCCAAGCGATATAAAATCTATACTCCGAATCTCAACCCTATCAATAATGGAACACTCCAGCGCAGGCGCGGCAAAGGGGTAGCCGAAGCCGTGAGACTGGATGCAAAGCGCCAATCCAGGCTCATGGCGAGAGGCATCCCCAAAGCGCCAAGCGATCTACAATCCACACTCCGAATCACAACTCTTTCACTAATGAACAACCTCATCGTGCTGAGCAGGCGATTGTGCTTTTTAAGCTTTTAGAAAAGTACTCATATCTGAAAAAATCATTGAAAATTGAATTCATGAAAAATAAATTTAAAAGTTTTTAAAATGTGCTATATGTGATATATCGCTGTATAACTGACGTGTAAGCGGATACATTTAAATCTACTATTCATAATTGGCTAACAATTTTAAAAACACTGTTGACTCCAGTGGGTATCCAAGATATGATGACATCAATCCAATTCAGTTCGTGATTCAATTCACAAACTACATAACCTAGACAACTAGATAAACAGATGTAAACATGTAAGTGATTTGATTAGGGGTGAGTACAATGGAAAAACCAATGAGAAGTGACATGATTAAAAAAGGTGTAGACCGTGCACCGCATAGAAGTCTGCTGTACGCAACGGGCGTTAGAATGAAAGATATGCACAAACCTTTCATCGGTGTATGTAACTCATATATTGATATTATTCCAGGTCATATGCATTTGAATAAATTCGCGGAAGTCGTCAAAGAGGCGATTCGTGAAGCAGGCGGTATCCCGTTCGAGTTCAACACAATCGGTGTTGATGATGGGATTGCAATGGGACATATTGGTATGCGTTATTCATTACCAAGCCGTGAACTCATCGCAGACTCTGCAGAAACGGTTATCAACGCTCACTGGTTCGACGGCGTATTCTACATTCCAAACTGCGACAAAATTACGCCAGGCATGTTGATGGCAGCAGTTCGCACGAACGTTCCATCCGTATTCGTCTCAGGCGGACCGATGGAAGGCGGTGTATCATCGACTGGTAAGCCTTTATCACTCGTTTCGGTATTCGAGGGTGTTGGAGCTTACAAACAAGGTACGATGACAGCTGAAGAGCTGCTAGACATTGAACAGAGTGCATGTCCTACATGCGGATCTTGTTCAGGAATGTTCACAGCGAATTCCATGAACTCGTTAATGGAAATGCTGGGAGTGACAGTTCCGGGTAACGGAACGATCGTTGCCACTTCGGATGAAAGACATAGACTCATTAAAGAAGCAGCGGAACATCTTGTTCGCATGGTGAAAGAAGATGTTAAACCGCGTGACATTATAACGAAAGAAACAATCGATGATGCATTTGCACTTGATATGGCAATGGGCGGTTCTACAAACACAGTCCTCCATACACTGGCAATCGCACACGAAGCAGAAATCGAATACGATGTTCGTGATATCAACAAAGTTGCTGAACGTATTCCTTATTTATCCAAAATTAGTCCATCTTCTGACTACACAATGCATGATGTTCATCTTGCTGGCGGTGTCAGTGCAATTATTAAAGAGCTCTGTGAAATCGAAGGAGCCGTCAGTCCAAACCGGATGACGATTACTGGTAAATCGCTTTATGAAAACGTAAAAGATTCTCATATTCTCAATGATGAAGTCATTCGACGTCACGATAATGCATACAGTCCTGTAGGTGGCTTGTCCGTTCTATTCGGTAATATTGCACCGGACGGCGGCGTCATCAAAGTAGGAGCCGTTGACCCATCGATTACAGAGTTCCGAGGAAAAGCCATTGTGTTTGAATCTCAGGAAGATACACAAGAAGGAATCGACAACGGAACAGTAAAAGCGGGTGATGTTGTTGTTATTCGTTACGAAGGTCCGAAAGGTGGACCGGGAATGCCAGAAATGCTCGCACCTACTGCAGCAATTGCAGGACGTGGGCTGGCAACGAAGGTAGCACTCATTACAGACGGACGTTTCTCAGGGGCATCTCGTGGTATCTCGATTGGCCACATTTCACCTGAAGCGGCTGAAGGCGGACCTATCGCACTAGTCGAAAATGGTGATATCATCTCAATCGATTTAACAAATCGGACAATTGAACTTGAAGTTTCCGATGAAGAACTAGAAAAACGAAGAGCACACTTAAAACCATTCGAACCTAAAATTAAAAAAGGCTATCTAGCTAGATATTCAGCGCTTGTCACATCTGCAAGTACAGGCGGAGTTATGAAAATTTAATAGTGAAAATCAATGATGGGGCAAAAGTAATTAGAACCTGTATTCACAGAGAGCCGGTAATGCTGGAAGCCGGTAATACAACTAGTTGCGACATCACCCCGGAGTGGATTGCTGAAATTATAGTAGGCAATCCCGGGCGTAGAGAAATCGGCGCTCGTTATATAAAGAATAGACCTAGTCTATTCATGAGGCGGCTAGATTGCTGCGAACAAGGGTGGTACCATGAAAAGTTTTTTCATCCCTATGTAAAGGAGAAGTTCTTTGCGTGGGATGAAAAGGCTTTTTTTTTCGACAAGAAGATTGATTATTCAAAAGTAGAAGTAAGGAGGAGTTTATAGATGAATGCTGAAGTTCAAACGAAGCAAGCAGTAGAGGAAATGGCGCCAGAGACTGTGCAAGAGCCACAACAGACCAAACAACCGAAAGATGGGTCTGCTGTACTCATTCAAGCTTTGAAGGATCAAGGTGTCGAAGTTATTTTCGGTTATCCTGGAGGAGCTGTACTACCGATTTATGATGCATTGTATCAAAACCCTATTTCCCACATACTTGCACGTCACGAACAAGGCGCAATTCATGCGGCTGAAGGATATGCTCGTGTTTCAGGAAAACCTGGCGTCGTCATTGCGACATCTGGGCCTGGCGCGACAAACTTGGTAACTGGAATTACGGATGCAATGATGGATTCACTGCCACTTGTTATTTTCACTGGGCAAGTTGCGAATACAGTCATTGGTACTGATGCGTTCCAAGAAGCGGATATTATTGGGATCACGCAGCCAATCACAAAGCATAACTACCAAGTGAATGATGTATCTGACTTCCCAAGAATTATCAAAGAGGCATTCCACATTGCATCAACAGGACGCCCAGGACCGGTACTCGTTGATATTCCTAAAAATATTGCAACGGGGCTCTTCATTCCAACTGGAGACTTGGACGCGGAAGTAGATTTACCAGGTTATCAGCCGACAACGACTCCGAACTATTTACAAATACAAAAAGCAGCAGAAGCCATTTCACAAGCGAAAAAACCACTTATTCTAGCAGGTGCAGGTATCTTGCATGCGCAGGCGATGGATGAATTGAAAGAACTCGTGGAGAAACATCAGATTCCCGTAACAAATACACTACTTGGCCTTGGCAGTATCCGTGGAGATCATGAACTATTCCTAGGAATGGCTGGTATGCATGGAACAGTTACATCCAATATGGCCATTAGTGAGTGTGATGTACTTGTCAATATCGGCGCGCGTTTCGACGACAGACTGACAGGCAATCTGGCATCATTCGCACCAAACGCGAAAATTATCCACATCGATATCGATCCTGCTGAGATCGGCAAAAATGTACCGACAGAAATCCCAATCGTGGCAGACGCCAAAGAAGCATTACAAGCGTTGCTGAAACAACAATTCAAGTCACCAGAAACAGAGACTTGGCTGACATACTTAAAAGAATCCGCCAAGAAGTTTCCACTGTGGTATGACAACGATGATGAAGGAACAATTCTTCCGCAACAAGCGCTTGAAATCATTCATCGTATTACGAAAGGCGATGCAATCGTCACAACGGATGTAGGACAGCATCAGATGTGGACGGCTCAGTACTATTCACTGAATAATCCAGATCATTGGGTAACCTCAGGCGGACTTGGCACAATGGGCTTTGGGTTCCCAGCGGCAATTGGTGCACAAATCGCCAAGCCGGATGCGCGTGTCATTGCAATTGTAGGAGACGCTGGATTCCAAATGACGGCGCAAGAGCTGTCGCTGTTACAAGAAATGCGCATTCCTGTGAAAATTATCATTCTCAACAATGGCTGTCTGGGAATGGTTCGTCAATGGCAAGAGACGTTTTACGAAAAGCGTTACTCACAATCATTGATGCCGGTTCAGCCAAACTTTGTGAAATTAGCAGAGGCGTATGACATTAAAGGCTATCGGATTGACACATTGGAAGAAGCGGAAGCGGTATTCCAAGAAGCACTGTTATCTGATGAACCCGTTCTCATCGACTGCCGTGTGAAACAACTGGAAAACGTCTATCCGATGGTTGCACCAGGTAGAGGACTACATGAAATGATCGGGGTGAGTAAACTATGAAACGAGTTATTACGGTAACTGTTATCAACCAAAGTGGCGTGCTCAATAGGGTGACCGGCTTGCTGATGAAAAGGCAGTTCAATATCGAAAGTATCACAGTTGGTCACACCGAAATAGCAGGCAGATCGAAAATGACGTTCATCGTCAATGTAGAAGACGAACGGAAAATTGAACAGCTCGTCAAACAGCTGCAAAAACAAATTGATGTTCTTAAAGTTAATGACATAACGGATAAAGCAATCGTTATGCGTGAGCTAGCTCTAGTAAAAGTCATTTCACCTCCGCATGTTAGAAGTGAAATGAACAGCATCATCGAACCATTCAGGGCAACGGTTATCGACACTGGAAAAAATGTCGTCACGTACCAAGTGATTGGAAATCCGGAAAAGATCGAGGCGTTTATCGATTTGCTCAGACCTTATGGCATTAAAGAATTGACAAGAACAGGCGCTACGGCATTTGTTCGTGAAACACAGAAAGTCCAATTACCTCAGTTATCTATATTAAAGTAAGAAAAACAGTGAAGGCGCCTTTCAAGGGCGAGAGGCATCCCCTAGCGCCGTAGCGGATTCAATGAAATTCTTTATTACAACATATCTAGACAGCATTATACAAACTAAAAAAAACCAACTATTAGGAGGAAAACAATTATGGCTAAAATGTATTATAACCAAGATATCAACGAAGGACTTTTGAAAGATAAACTAGTAGCAATCATCGGGTACGGATCACAAGGTCATGCACATGCGCAAAACCTAAACGATTCTGGATTTAATGTTGTTGTGGGTGTTCGCCCAGGTAAATCATTTGATCAGGCAAAACAAGACGGACTAAACGTATTGACTGTGCGTGAAGCTGCTGAAAAAGCGGACGTTATCATGATTCTACTTCCGGATGAAAGACAAAAACAAGTCTATGACGAAGAAATCGAACCGGCACTTAAAGCAGGTAAATCACTTGTTTTCGCACACGGATTCAACGTTCACTTCGGTCAAATCGTTCCACCTGCTGATGTTGACGTATTCCTAGTTGCACCAAAAGGACCTGGACATCTCGTTCGTAGAACATTCGAAGCAGGCGCAGGTGTTCCAGCATTGTTCGCAGTGTATCAAGACGTTTCAGGCCAAGCGAAAGACGTAGCTCTTGCGTATGCAAAAGCGATTGGATCAGCACGTGGCGGCGTACTTGAAACGACGTTCAAAGAAGAAACTGAAACAGATCTATTCGGTGAACAAGCGGTACTATGTGGCGGGTTGACTTCACTTGTTAAAGCAGGTTTTGAAACACTAGTAGAAGCAGGTTACCAACCAGAACTTGCTTACTTCGAAACATTGCACGAAACAAAACTGATTGTCGATCTTATGTATGAAGGCGGAATGGCAGGCATGCGCTACTCAATCTCAGACACAGCTGAGTGGGGAGATTTCGTTTCAGGACCTCGTATTGTTGACGCGGATACAAAAGCGCGTATGAAAGATGTACTAACAGACATTCAATCAGGTAAATTTGCGAGAGAATGGATTGCAGAAAATGAAAATGGGCGTCCGAACTTCAATCGATTTGAAGAAACAGAAGCACAACATGAAATTGAAGTAGTTGGCAAAAAGCTTCGCGCAATGATGCCTTTCGTCAACGAAGGTGCGAAATCAAAAGAGGAAGAAGTGGTGGGTAGTGCGAAAAATTGACATATTTGACACAACACTTCGGGACGGTGAACAATCTGCAGGTATTAACCTAAATACAGCGGAGAAATTAGAAATTGCACGACAGCTTGAAAAATTCGGGGCAACAATCATCGAAGCAGGGTTTCCTGCTTCATCCCCCGGTGATTTTGAAGCAGTGCAACGTATTGCAAATATAGTGAAAAAGTCGACGGTAACTGGTCTTGCCCGCGCAATGAAAAGCGATATCGAAACATCTTGGGAAGCACTTCGCGGTGCGGAACAACCTCATCTACATGTGTTTTTAGCAACTTCACCTATCCATATGGAATATAAGCTTCAGAAAACACCTGACCAGGTCGTCGAAATTGCAGTAGAAGCTGTAAAATATGCCCGCAAGTTCTTCCCGCAAGTTCAATGGTCTGCGGAAGATGCATTCCGTTCAGATCGGGAGTACTTAGTACGCATCATCAATCAAGTAATTGCAGCTGGCGCATCAGTTATTAACATTCCTGATACGGTCGGCTATGCAACACCTCAAGAATACGGTGCATTATTCAAGTTTTTGAAAGAAAACGTGACCGGTATCGATAAAGTGAAGCTTTCTGCACATTGTCATGATGACTTAGGCTTTGCTGTAGCCAACTCAATTGCAGCGATTGAAAATGGTGCGGACCAAGTCGAAGGTACAATCAATGGTATTGGTGAGCGGGCAGGAAATGCTGCGCTTGAAGAAATTGCTGTTGCACTCCATATCCGCAAAGACTATTACGGATTGGAAACAGGTATTAATTTACATGAAATTAAACGCACAAGCCAGCTCGTCAGCCAATTGACCGGCGTTGTCATTCAGCCAAACAAAGCAATTGTTGGTAAGAATGCATTCGCGCATGAGTCAGGAATTCACCAGGATGGCTACCTGAAAAATCGACAAACATATGAAATCATTACTCCTGAATTAATTGGAGATAAAACTGAACCGCTTGCGCTAGGTAAACACTCTGGCAGACATGCATTTAGTGACCGTGCTATTTCAATGGGCTTCGAACTTAGTGCCGAGAAGTTAAATGAAGCGTTTATTGAATTTAAGAAACTTGCAGACCGTAAAAAAGAAATTACAGAAGATGATCTATTTGTATTATTTACAGATCAACAAATTCAAAATAATGATGTACCTGTTTATAAATTTAAAGATGTTCAAGTTCAGTATGCAACTGCGAATGTTCCATCTGCAACCGTCACGGCTGTTAATCCGGACGGGGAAACGGTCACTGCGACAGCAACAGGTTCGGGATCAGTTGAAGCCATTTTCAATACACTAGAACTGCTTGTTGAAGGCGAAGTTCACATTCTAGATTACCGTGTAACATCGATTGGCAAAGGACGCGATGCACTCGGCGAAGCGGTAGTTAATCTAAGTATTAACGGTGAAGTATCTATTGGACGCGATGTCGCACAGGACGTATTGGGTGCATCTGCCAAAGCATATTTTAATGCCATCAACAGACAATTGGTCAAAAAGCAATCAAAAACAAAAGTAACTGTGATTTAACCAGTTACATTGAACAAATAAATACCTATACAAACTAAGCGAAGGCGCCTTAAAGGGGTAGCCGAAGCAATAAGACTAGTGGCGAAGCTGCTTGGCTTATGGCGGGAGGCATCCCCAGCGTCGAAGCGAAGTCAATGGAATTTTTATTTCAACTTAATATAGTGAGCATAAATAGATTCAAAAACAATAAGGAGGAGAAGTTCTATGGAGAAGAAAGTAGCAGTATTACCAGGTGATGGAATCGGCCCAGAAGTGACTGAAGCAGCAGTGAAGGTACTTGAAGTGATTGCAAGACGTTTTAGCCACACCTTCCATGTAGAGTACGGAGTAATTGGCGGCGTTGCAATTGACAAACATCAAAATCCACTTCCAGATGAAACGGTAGCACTATGTGAAGCGAGTGACGCGGTACTTCTCGGTGCTGTAGGGGGTCCGAAATGGGACCAAAATCCATCAGCGTTGAGACCGGAAAAAGGACTACTTGCGATTCGGAAACATTTCGACTTGTTTGCTAATCTTCGGCCTGTGAAAGCTGTACCATCCTTACTCCATGCATCTCCTCTAAAAGAAGAAGTGGCAAAAGATGTAGATATGATGATCGTCAGGGAATTGACAGGTGGTCTGTATTTCGGAGAACCAAGTCGTCGGACGGCAGATGCCGCAGTGGATTCACTCGTTTATACACGCGAAGAGATTGAACGTATTGTTGTTAAAGCGTTTGAAATTGCTCGCTTACGTAGAGGGAAAGTAGCTTCTGTTGATAAAGCAAATGTACTTGAAACGAGTAAGCTATGGCGTGAAGTTGTTGAAGAAAAGAAGAAAGCATATCCAGATATTGAAGTGGAGCATATGTTAGTCGATTCCACTGCTATGAAATTGATTACAAATCCGGCAGCATTTGACGTTGTCGTAACGGAAAATATGTTTGGAGACATTCTAAGTGATGAGGCATCTGTAATCACAGGGTCACTTGGCGTACTTCCGTCAGCAAGTATCCGTTCGGATGGTTTTGGATTATACGAACCAGTCCACGGTTCCGCGCCCGAAATTGCAGGACTTGGTTTAGCAAATCCAGCTGCAGCGATTCTATCCGTTGCAATGATGTTGAAGTATTCATTCAACCTAGACACGGAAGCATCAGCGATTGAAGAAGCAGTTAACACAGTGTTCGAAGACGGTTTCTTCACAGCCGATCTTGTAGAACCGGGTAAACGGGTTTTATCGACAAAAGAATGGACGGACAAAGTCATTGACGAACTTGATACACAATTCGTCTCGAATAGCATTATGTTTTCATACGTTTAACCATATTCAATTGATCAGAGAGGAAGGGCTGCCATATGGCGAAAAATATCATCGAGAAAATCTGGAATCAGCATATCGTCTACGAAGAACAAGGGAAGCCTGATTTGCTCTATATCGATCTTCATTTACTACATGAAGTGACTTCTCCGCAGGCGTTTGAAGGGCTGCGACTTGCGAATCGTACCGTGCGCAGACCCGATCTCTGTTTTGCAACGATGGATCATAACGTTCCGACACGAAACCGTGATGAAATTAAAGATCCAATTGCTCGGAAACAAATAAACACATTACAAACAAATTGTGATGAATTTGAAATCCCACTTGCAAATATGGACCATCCAGATCAAGGAATTGTCCATATAATCGGGCCAGAACTTGGACTAACACAGCCTGGTAAAACAATTGTCTGCGGCGATAGCCATACATCCACACACGGGGCGTTCGGAGCAATTGCATTTGGCATCGGAACTAGTGAAGTCGAGCATGTCCTTTCGACACAAACATTGTGGCAATCAAAACCGAAAACAATGGAAATCCGCATTAACGGTAAACTTGGATTCGGTGTTACCGCAAAAGATGTCATTTTAGCAATTATCGCCAAATTCGGAATTGATATGGGCACAGGTCATATTGTTGAATTTACGGGTGAAGCAATCCGTGATTTGACGATGGAAGAACGGATGACCGTTTGTAATATGTCCATTGAAGCAGGGGCGAAAGCTGGTTTAATCAGCCCAGATGAAACAACTGTTGCTTACTTAAAAGGACGCAAATATGTTCCCGAAGGTCAAGAATTTGAAGCGGCAGCTGCACACTGGCTATCGCTTGCAACAGATGAAGGTGCAGCCTATGATACGATTCTTGAAATGAATGCAGATGAAATCGAACCATTTGTGACTTGGGGAACAAACCCTTCAATGGGTTCTGGTATTTCAGCGAACGTTCCCTATGCGAAAGATTTTGAATCAGAATCGGATAAAGACGCATTGAAACAAGCACTAACGTATATGGGGCTTGAAGAAGGTGCTCCGCTGAAGTCGATTGATATCCAGCATGTCTTCATTGGTTCATGCACAAATGCAAGATTGAGTGATTTACGTGCAGCGGCAAAAGTGATTGCAGGGAAGAAAGTCCATCCATCTGTCACAGCGATTGTCGTTCCTGGTTCACGCACTGTTAAAAAACAAGCAGAGGATGAAGGATTAGATTCGGTATTTCTTGAAGCTGGATTCGAGTGGCGGGAATCGGGTTGCAGTATGTGCCTAGCAATGAATGATGATGTAGTTCCTGTAGGTGAACGGTGCGCTTCAACATCTAATCGAAATTTCGAAGGACGACAAGGGGCAGGGGCACGGACACATCTTGTAAGTCCGGCCATGGCAGCAGCTTCAGCAATTGCAGGCCATTTTATAGATGTACGGGAATTGGAAGCTGTTCATTCATAATTGAGGAAAGGATGATTAGATGGAACCGATTAATGAAGTTGTTAGCGTCATAACGCCGCTCGATCGTAAAAACGTCGATACCGACCAGATTATTTCGAAAGAGTTCTTGAAACGAATTGAGCGAACAGGGTTTGGAAAATATTTGTTTTATCACTGGCGACATAATGCTGATGGAAGCGAAGTTCAAGATTTCGTACTGAATGATGAGCGGTTCAAAGGATCTAAAATCCTCGTTGCTCAAGAAAACTTTGGGTGCGGCTCCTCTCGTGAACATGCACCGTGGTCGATTTTAGACTATGGATTCAATGTCGTCATCGCGCCAAGCTATGCGGATATCTTCTATAATAACTGTATGAAAAACGGTTTGCTTCCAATTAAATTAACAATGTCGGAAGTAGAAGAGTTGTTGGCAAATGGGCAAAAAGATCCTTACTCAGTAGAAGTTAATCTTGTTAAACAGTCGGTGACAGGGCAGGATGGCAAGTCCTATTCGTTTGATATCGACCCGTACTATAAAGAAATGTTATTAAATGGTTGGGATGAAATATCCTTGACTTTCCAATATGAAGAACAAATTTCTAACTATGAAAAACAACATCAAAACGCGTAAACATTAACTTAAAAGGGAGATGGTGTAATTGGGAATTTGTATGAAACAGCGCGCTTATTCGAAGCATTTGAACGCTTAACTGAAATTGTTCACCGCACACCTATTAAACAATCGGAGACATTGAATGAATGGACACAATCCGAAGTGTATTTGAAACTTGAAAACTTACAGAAGACAGGGTCGTTTAAAGTACGCGGCGCGTTCAACAAAATTTCTCAACTGACAGCAGAAGAATGTGCGAAAGGTTTACTTGCGGCTTCTGCGGGAAATCATGCACAAGGTGTTGCATTGGCAGGACGGAAAGTGGGCGCCAAAGTTACAATATTCATGCCTGAAACGACTCCAGCGGCAAAAGTGGCTGCTACCCGGAAATACGGGGCAACTGTTAAGCTAGTTGGGAAAAATTTCGATGAGGCTTATAAAGCCGCTCGTACTGAACAACTGGCAACAGGTGCAACGTTTATCCATCCTTTCGATGATATAACAATTATTGAGGGTCAGGCAACGGTTGCGATGGAAATGCTGCAACAGCAACCGGACTTGGATACAATTGTTGTACCAGCAGGTGGTGGAGGACTATTAGCAGGGACTGCACTTGCTGTGAAAACAATACGGCCTTCGGTAAAAGTGATTGGCGTTCAGGCCGCAAATGCACCTGCAATTGCTTCGACTTATCACGGTAGAAAAAGTAATCTGACTCACTTTTTACCGACGATAGCAGAAGGGATTTGCGTCAGAGAACCTGGTAAAGTAACGATGGATATCATTCACAATTATGTAGACGATATGATTACAGTGTCGGAACAAGAAATTTCATCAGCCATTCTTTTCATGTTAGAACGTGAGAAAATGCTTGTTGAAGGAGCGGCAGCCGCAGCGGTTGCTGCTGTCTTGAATAAGAAATTACCTGTTTCATCTAACCGAATCGGTGTTATCGTTTCGGGCGGAAATTTTGATGTTGGGAAACTAGGAAATTGTATAACAGCATGTAATGATTCTGTGCTTAATTTTTAATATCCTTGCTGTGTTTAAAGCGCAGCAAGGATCATCGTAAGAATTACTATCTTTGAACAATTTAATTTAAAAAAGCCCCTTTCATTGTTGTTGAATGAAAGGGGCTTTTTTTGTGTCTGTAGGCTTCATTTAGAACTGTGTTTCTGTACATTTTAAATTATTAATTGATTGTCAGACCTGCACTAGCGGCTCCTTGTATGAGACCAACTAAAGGAGCACTTGCAGAAAACACCATTAGCAAACGATCTCCAGCGTTTACCGGAACTGAGAAAGTATCGGCAGTGCCAGTTTGTATGGCACCAACTGTTAATCCGCTGAATGTTAGAGTTACTGTAACGCCAGTTGCGCTGTAGGTATTGCTATTTCCAGTTGCACGATATACTTCAGCATGAACTAATGTCGTTCCTAGGCTTAATGCCACGTTACTATTAAAGTATGCTGATATAGCTGTAAGGGTTCCTGCACGAGGAACTATAAAGGCAAAGTTACTTAGAATTGGGAGTGTTATTGTAGCACCAAGAGCAGTAAGACCTGCTATGGAACTCCCGAATCCTATAACAGAAGGAATACCAACTGCTCCCAAGAGTAACGTAGTCAATGCCATTGTTGAGGTTCCAGTTGCAAATGGAATTATCGTACTGTTACCGTTAATGCCGTTAGTTCCCGTCGCACCGGTAGCTCCAGTAGCACCGTTAATGCCGTTAATTCCCATGGCTCCAGTAGGGCCAATATCACCCGTAGGTCCGGCAATTCCCGCTAGTCCCGTAGCTCCGGTTGCGCCAGTAGCTCCGGTTGCGCCAGTAGCTCCGGCTACACCAATGTCTCCAGTAGCCCCGGTAGCCCCGGTAGCCCCGGTAGCCCCGGTAGCCCCGGTAGCCCCGGTAGCGCCAGTAGCTCCGGCTGCCCCAGTTCCACCAGTCGCTCCAGTAGTTCCGGTAGCACCCGTTGCTCCGGCTGCCCCAGTTCCCCCAGTAGCTCCAGCTGCTCCAGCTGCTCCAGTAGCACCAGTAGCACCAGTTGCGCCAGTAGCTCCAGCTGCTCCAGTTGCACCAGTAGCTCCGGTAGCTCCAGTAGCGCCAGTAGCTCCGGTAGCTCCAGTAGCGCCAGTAGCTCCGGTTGAGCCAGTAGCACCAGTAGCTCCAGCTGCTCCAGCTGCTCCAGTTGCACCAGTAGCTCCGGTAGCTCCGGTAGCTCCAGTAGCACCAGTAGCTCCGGTTGAGCCAGTAGCACCAGTAGCACCAGTAGCACCAGTAGCTCCAGCTGCACCAGTAGCACCAGTAGCTCCAGTAGCACCAGTAGCGCCAGTAGCTCCAGTTGCACCAGTAGCTCCGGTAGCTCCGGTAGCACCAGTAGCGCCAGTAGCACCAGTAGCTCCAGTCACGCCAGTCGCTCCGGTTGAGCCAGTAGCACCAGTTCCTCCAGTAGCTCCAGCTGCTCCAGCTGCTCCAGTTGCACCAGTTGCTCCGGTAGCTCCGGTAGCTCCGGTTGAGCCAGTAGCACCAGTTCCTCCAGTAGCTCCAGCTGCTCCAGTAGCACCAGTTGCACCAGTTGCACCAGTTGCTCCGGTAGCTCCGGTAGCTCCGGTTGAGCCAGTAGCACCAGTTCCTCCAGTAGCTCCAGTTGCCCCAGTAGCGCCGGTAGCTCCAGTTGCACCAGCTGCTCCAGTAGCACCAGTTGCTCCGGTAGCTCCGGTAGCTCCAGTAGCGCCAGTAGCGCCAGTAGCACCAGTAGCACCAGTAGCTCCAGTCACGCCAGTCGCTCCGGTTGAGCCAGTAGCACCAGTTCCTCCAGTAGCTCCAGTTGCCCCAGTAGCGCCGGTAGCTCCAGTTGCACCAGCTGCTCCAGTAGCACCAGTTGCTCCGGTAGCTCCAGTAGCGCCAGTAGCGCCAGTAGCACCAGTAGCACCAGTAGCTCCAGTCACGCCAGTCGCTCCGGTTGAGCCAGTAGCACCAGTTCTTCCAGTAGCTCCAGTTGCCCCAGTAGCGCCGGTAGCTCCAGTTGCACCAGTCGCACCAGTTGCACCAGTCGCACCAGTAGCTCCAGCTGCACCAGTCGCTCCGGTAGCTCCAGTAGCTCCGGCTGCCCCAGTAGCACCAGTAGCGCCAGTAGCACCAGTAGCGCCAGTCGCACCAGTTCCTCCAGTAGCTCCAGTAGCACCAGTAGCGCCGGTAGCTCCAGTAGCTCCGGCTTCCCCAGTAGCGCCAGTAGCGCCAGTTGCACCAGTAGCTCCGGTAGCTCCAGTAGCCCCAGTAGCGCCAGTAGCGCCAGTCGCACCAGTAGCTCCAGTTACACCAGTAGCTCCGGTAGCTCCGGTAGCTCCAGTCGCGCCAGTAGCCCCCCTGTGTCCTCTTTTACAACAACATGGATCGATATTGCATTTGTCACGTTTAACACATTCATAACATTCATTACATTTACAGCATTTATTGCATTTATTACATTTTCGTTTATTGTAATCATAATAATTCATTTTTTCACCCCCTTTCTGTAACATCCTATTCGAGCAATAGTTGGGGGGACGGGCAATCAACTACGTGCATAAAATAATAGATTAGGAAATGCCACAGAGAGGGCGGGAGATTTCTTTAATATTTATCCAGGTTTATTAAGGAAAGGGCTTTGGTTTTGAATATGCTCGCCATCTTGGACACTGATGCCCCCAACTAACTAGCCGCTCCGACAAGTTGTCGAAGCGGCTAGTTAGTTAGATATATGAAGCTACTGAAAGTAGTTCTTGAATGAATTTCAACTGTAGGCTACACAAATACTCATTCTGCTGGCTATGTGTATTGACTCTTAAATTTTCTCCTGATTATTTTTAATTACTTCATCTAAATACTTTTTATTTTTCATTATACTGTCATTATTTGGTTTGTATTTTCGGGCTAATTCATTATGATGATAGGCTTTGTCGTACTGTTTTAAGCGATCGTAAAGAACACATAATTGAAGATTGGGTAGCCAAGTAGAAAATGAGGTGTTTTGAAAGCCTATCTGTTGATGATTTTCATATAGGAACGCTTGACTATACCAGTGGATAGCCTCGTGGTTTTTAAATTGTTCCATAAAGTAATACCCGAGTCGGCAACACGCTTCGGGACGAGGAACGTCATAGGCAAGGGTTCGTAAGGTAGAACTAAGTTCTTTATTCTTGTCATTTAATTTATGGTAGCAGTCAGCCAGTCTGAAACACGCCCTAATATTGTCTTCAATCCAGCCCAGTTTCGAATCTAAAAACTCCTCATAGTAAAGGACTGCTGTTTCAAAATCACTATGATCCATCAATTCATTGGCGTAATAGAATGTATCACGGGGGGACAATGTTTTCCCTGAAGATAACAACTTTTTATAGATCGTGATATTACGTCCACTATCATGACTTAAAGGGGAGTGGGTAACTGCTACATCACTATCGAATAAATTACCTGACACGGAAAGAAACTCGTGTACCGCTCCTATCCATTTAAACTCATTTACTTTTTTTACTAGACGATATCTCCTCAAAAGGGAGGTCACATTGCCTTCATGATCAAAACTTAAATGGTAATTCATTGAAACGGCATCAATCGTTGGTTGTAAGGATTGTTTCAATAACTTGAACTTTTCCTGATCTTCAGCTGTAAATACATCATCCGCATCGAGCCAAAGAACATAATCCATTGTTGCTTGTTGGAATGAGAAATTCCGTGCAGCTGAAAAATCGTCAATCCACTGAAAATCAAAAATTCGATTGGTGTACTTATTTACGATTTCTTTTGTTCGGTCGTCAGACCCTGTATCCACAATATTGATTTCATCCACTAACTCGCAAACAGAATCTAAACATCTACCTATTACTTCCTCTTCATTTTTCACAATCATACACAAACTTATCGTTATCACTTTTTATCCCTCCAAGCTTCCTTCTATTTATATGCAGTCTCTAAAATTTTGACGAACAAATTGCGGTCGAATGTTACGAATATATATATATATATTATGTAGGAAATATTCTTGAAAGTCATTTAATGATGATGAATATATTTCTTTATTTAAAAGAGTTTTTAGTTAGTTTCCAATTGTGAATTCATTAAGGAATTCTAAGTAGTCCGTTAAATTTACTAGAACTTTAATAAATGTTATTGTAATATGAGTTGATAAAAAATATGCTTTTTATATTCGTGTAATCGGTTACATAGATGTTAAGAAAGGGGCATTTAATTCAGCAAAAAAATAATGTATAGATTAGGAGAATAGTTATATGGATTTTTCACCATGGGTTTTATTTACGGATATCGGTTTGATATCATTGCTTCTGCTTGTAGGGACGATTATTCGAGCAAAGGTTAAGTTCATCCAACAAATGTTTTTGCCGGCCAGTATTATTGCGGGGCTTCTGGCTTTGCTGTTAGGGCCGAATGGTTTCGGAATTTTGCCGTTTTCAGATCAAATGAAAGTCTATCCGGCAATCTTAATAGCAGTAATCTTTGGAACGCTGCCGTTACTATCACCACGGATTGACTGGAATGCGATTAAGACAAGAGTCGGGAGCATGTGGTCGTACTCTCAACTTGCAATGGTATTAATGTGGGGTGGAGGATTGTTATTCGCACTTCTACTGATAAATCCATTTTGGGATGTACATGACGGCTTCGGTTTGTTACTTGCAGCCGGCTTTGTAGGGGGACACGGAACTGCAGCGGCAATTGGTGCGACATTTGAGCAAAATGGCTGGGAAGAAGCGACTTCTTTGGCTATGACATCTGCCACTGTAGGGATTATGAGTGCGATTCTAATTGGGATCCTCTTTATTAAATGGGGGTCTTCGAAGGGGCATACATCATTCCTTGCTTCGTTCAAAGATTTGCCTGACGAGATGAGAACGGGATTAATCCCGCCAGAATCTAGAACGAAATCTGAAACAGATACGGTATCGTCGATTTCGATTGATCCATATGTTTTTCACCTGTCTATCATTACGATTATCGCCATGGGCGGTTATTATTTAAGTCAATTAGGTGCAATGCTATTACCAAGCGTTGTTATACCGGCATTTTCACTGGCATTTCTTGTTGGATTGTTCGTGAAGAAGATATTGAATTCGACGGATACGGATAAATATGTAAGTAAGGATGTTGTGTCAAGAATTAGTGGAAGTGCAACGGATATTCTCGTTGCATTCGGAATTGGTTCAATTAGTATTTCAGTCGTACTTGATTATGCTGTTCCGTTAATTTTGTTATTTGTGTTTGGTCTTGTGTATGCATTTTTATTCTTCGCGGTATTTTCGAAGAAGTTTTTCCCGGAATACTGGTTTGAAAAGGGGATATTCACATGGGGCTGGACAACAGGAACGGTCGCTATGGGTATGGCGCTACTTAGAATCGTAGATCCAAAATCGGAAAGCAAGACGCTGGATGATTACAGCTTGGCCTATATACCAATTGCGCCGGTTGAAATTATGCTCGTGACATTTGCTCCGATGCTTGTATTGAACTCACAAGGATTTGTCTTTGTTGCTATCACGTTTGCATTTGCATTCGTTATTTATCTGATGGCAATTAAATATAAATGGTTGAATAGAAAAGCGTAATGAAACAGGGTCCCTGCCGTCGAATGACAGCAATGGGGCCCTGTTTTTTTACTGAATAGCAGTCAACCAATAAATTGCGCGAGTTCTTTGTTGAATTTTTCTTTTTTGTAATAAAATATTCCATGGCCGCTGTAGTAGAAAGGGATGAGCGTGGAGGTTTTGATACCTTTTTGCATTTACTCTGCTAAAATGAAAGGACATACCTTATCTTGTATACTATTGAATATAGCGGTAGGTACACGAATTAGGGGGAGGTCGCGCCGCAAGACTTCGTCACGAAGGGAGACTAAACTTTTTTGCGTTATCAGAGGCTTTTAATCCATGCTCTTGGAACCAAACGATAAAGTAATTTGTCGGGAAATGTGCGAGTTTCGAGACTTTATGTCCATCATGACGTGTCATATAGCATCTGGCGATAGCACCGCCCATCGAATGGCCAGCCAACTCAATATTCTTGAGTCGCAATATATCGATAATTATTCGGATGTCATCTGCCAAGCGATTGTATGAATATCCGTCCCATGGTCGACTTGATTTACCAAATCCATGAATATCAATCCCGATGCAAAGATAACCCGTTGCTGGGAGATGATTGTACTGGTACTCAAATATTTTATGATTTGATGATTATCCGTGTATAAATAAAATGGTTTTAGTCGAGATCAGATTGTTATCTTCAATATAAATATTGATACTGTCTACTACTTTCACAAAATAACCCATTTAAATCTCTCCAGTATATTATCCGACATCTTCAGTTGAGTACTGTATAAATGCAGTTATTCAATTACTTAATTTGTTACAGTGGAGATAATGAAAATAGTGGTACTTATAAGTTACTAAATAACTTTGGGATTATGCCGATAATGAGAAAGGATGGTATTATCTAGACGTCATATAAATTTGAATGAAAACTATATATAAGAGGTGTATTTGTGTTTGTTTCTTCAATAAGTAACCAGCAATCGTTCTCTATGCAAGTTCGTGATGCGGATAGCACATCGGATGATACGTGGCGTAAGGTATTTGGTAAAGAGGCAGCTGCGGTGAATCCGTTGGCGGCTGTCAACCACGGTCGTAATGGCTTGATTCTTGAATCGATTCGAACGAATGATTGGTCTAATTATCATGATTTCCAAGCAAAACAACAACCTGCTTGGTACGATAAAGTAAATGGTGAATTTAAACAAAATAAGATGTATTATAGCAATCTGATTGATGTGCAAAATCGTTCGTTGAAAGAAGCAATTCAGTCTGGCGAAGAAACAGAAATTGCGAAACGTAAAGCACATTTGAATGAGTTAATTTCCGATTTCAAGAAAGCACCAGGTGAGGTGCCACATGTTATTGCATTCATTACAGACCCAGCACTTGCGGCAGAGCATGGGATTGGAAAACCATCTAATGATTGGTATAACTCACCTTATAATAATCCGCTTGTAGCATCACAGGGGCGATTTGAAAATCAGAATTGGTACGATAATCCGTATTTCATTGACAATCCTAAAGAATTGACATTTGCAATGGAATCGGTGAAGGAATTCAGACCCGAAATCGCTAAACTTGCCGCTCAAATCAATAAAGGCGCATATGAACGAAATGTCGCATCGACATCATTCACGGCAAAGGCTACACAATCGATTACGGGAGCAGTTATTGAAGAGACTGTAAAAGATATGGAGAAGACTTTAAGTAGTTCGCCGATAGAAACGATACAAGAGCTAGTAAAACCCACTGTAAATAAAGCAGTTGTAATGCAAGCAGAACAGATTATCCAACAGTTCAGTGCAACGACGATTATTGAACAATTGTTTAAACAAAAAGAACAAATGGAAACAAAAAAGTTAAAGACTTTTTACTCGATGGGCTAGCAAAGAATACCAAACAATAGAAATTTTTAAAAAGTGTGAGCCTTGCCGCTCACACTTTTTATATGTTAGGATAATATATACTTTAGATGAAGGAGGAGAACCTAATATGAAAAAATCATTATTGTTTGCAGCATTGTTAGGATCAGCTCTTTTGCTTGGTGCATGCGGGGAGTCGGATAAGAAAGATGAGCCGAAAACTGATGAAGAGAAGAAAAGTGAGGCAGTTGAAAAAGACCTTAAGGAACAAGGAGCTGTCGATAAATCAGAAACGGCAAAATCGGACGATGACTTAAAAGAAGAGTTTGGTAAAGAAGAAGGCGTTTCTTCGGTCGGTATTATCGTGACAGAAGATAGCGGTGGCTTCGTTCTACTCGATTTTGATGTTGCTGCTGATATGAAAGAAGAGAAGGCGAAAGAACTTGCTGGAAAGTTTGCTGAAAAATTAAAAGCTAAATACGCGGATTATCAGATTGATGTTCAAGCCCATAAAAATGGCGAAACGTTTGCACAAAAGACAATAGAGTAACGAATCAGCCTCCTGGTAAATGGGAGGTTTTTCTATGCCCATATATGGTATTATAGATGGATGACTGTACAGATTAAGTAAGGAGAGGGAGGATATTTGTAAATGTTACACAAGAAAAAAATGAAAGGTCCAATGAAAGTCGGACTTATTGTCGTAGTTCTTTCACTGTTTGGCTTTGGTATATTGAATGCTAGCGCGAATCCAATTAGTCCAAGCTTTACGGACGTACATAATGATTTCTGGGCAAAAGATGAAGTAACACAACTTGTCGACTTAAAAATTATTAACGGTTATCCGGACAAGCAGTTCAGACCAAGTTTAGAGGTATCACGGGCACAAGCAGCAAACTTGATAACGAACGCACTCGAGTTGCCATTTTCATCCTACAAGCCGATTTTTAAAGATGTCAGTGCAAAGTCGTCCCATTTGAAAGGTGCCATGGCTACATATGAAGCCGGTATTTTCTTAGGGAAAGAAGACGGGACGTTCGGCGTTGGTGACTCTTTGACACGTGAACAGATGGCGACTGTCATCGTTCGGGCTTTCAAATTGCAAGATACGGGAGAAGAAATCACGTTCAAGGACGATAACAAAATTAGTGAATCTCATAAATTAGGCGTAAAAGTACTTGCGCAACACGGTATCACAACTGGTAAGGAAGACGGTACATTCGATCCGAAAACAGCTGTCAACCGCGCGACATATGTCGTATTTCTACACAGGGCGATGCTGCAAAATAAGCTAATAGAGAAATTGCCTGCAACAGAATTCACGGAGCCAAATACGTACGGTACGTTTGATACCGTCCGACATGAGCAACAATTTGTCGAAGTACCACTTTCGACTACTGCCAAAACCTATTTGCGTTCGAACTATATCATGCAGTTTGCGGGAGAGAAAACCGTCAAACATGCACATGCTACAGATATTATTTACACATACCGCATAAGTGGCTTTCCGTCCGTCACGGTGAAAATGACGAAAAGGGAACTGCCTAACGGCGATTATTTTTTATTCAACGAACTGAGAAATCCTCAAAACATACCAGTAACTGTTGATGTTATCCAGACGGAAGAAGGATTATCGAAAGCCGTGCTTCACGAGTATAGTCGATTCCCAATCAAGAAAAGTGTGGATGAGACATTTGGCTATGACTTGATGACGTACCCCACAGGTATTTTCGAAAAAATACAAACAGACGGTAAAGTATCTCAGCGGATGATTGGGAAGTCATACCAGTCAACAGAACTGAACCAGAAATACCCTACAGGCGCAGAAAGCCATACGAGGGAATTACATCAGGAAAGCGAAGCGTTTAGCGGCGTTATGCTTGGAGAAACGCAACTCTCCGTTTACAGATTACAGTCAAGAGGTTTTGATGTTGTTGACCAATGGCTCCTAGCTTCTGAAGAACGATTGTTTGAGGATCGGAAGCAAATGGACGCTTGGATGCTTGAGTCAGCAGTTAATTATAAAAAACGAAATAAATGGTACACAGCCGAAGGTCCATACAATAAGATGGCGGTAACGGTTGAACCAATGCCGAAGTCGGGTAGAGGGTATGGTCGTAATCTACTTCTTGTGAAAGAGGACCGAGTTATGGCCCTTTACTCCGAAACTGGTGCACGGTATTATGAAAACCTTCTCTATAATTCATTTGCTAATTTGGATGTATTCAGAGGGAAATCGACGTATTGGGAGACAGAAGTAACAAGCACGTATCTGAAAAGCTTGTACGGTATAACGGCTCCGTTCGTCGATACTCGATTCAACGAACAAATTGCATTATTCATGTATAATGGCGGCAAAGCGTTTGAACATAAGGACTATAATGTCGGTCTGAAAAACTATGCCAATTTGCTTGTATCGCAAAAGGAAAAAGGGAATATCATCAAAGTGGACAACGAGTCCTACTATATTTCTGATTACTTCCCTGGGGCGCAAAAAGTGAAGACACATACGTCCATGAACCATGCGCTTGGTGGAATGAACATTCTTTTATTGGCTTATCAAGAGTTAAACGATCCTGCATATTTAGCTACTGCAACGAGTATCCAGACAGCGATCGTAAAGGAAAAGAATAAGTGGATCCGTCCTGACGGTGACATTTGGTATAAAATTTCGCCGGAACGTGAATTCTCTGGACGCGATTATGTTCATTTAACTTTGGAAGATTTGATCAATTCTTATGAATTGTGGTCGGCGATCGATGAATCGAAGTTGCCTATCTTTGAAGAAATGATACGTTCCAAAGCGGGTTATTTGAACGAAAACAAGTTAGGTTATACGACGAAGATTAAAAAAGGCCTTGAGCGTATCAACATGTCGGATATTCTTCCGGCAGGTAGTGAACATACGGACGCACTTTGAGGTAAAGTGATTGAAATGTGAAATCCTCCGCACTGGAATCATTCAGTGCGGGGGATTTTTTGATGGGGGAAGGGGATTGCCATTTTGATTATATATTTAGCTATCACAGTTACGGGCGAAGCCAAGAGAGTTTGACGTAATGCCATTAGAGTTGGATGAAGCCATGAGAGTTTAGTCGTAAGCCATCACAGATTGACGAATTGCCATTAGAGTTTTGTCATTAACCATTACAGTTACAAGTGGTGCTCAGAAAATTTTTTAATCAAGTTATGACCAATGTCACATTAACTAGGGGAGGCTAATTGCGTAAAAAAAATCCTGTCCACTTAAACACCAGTGGACAGGATTTACCTATTTTACTCCGTAATTCGTTCTATAAGGTCTGAACGAATCCAGCCGTAGTCTGCAGGAGGATTGCTATCTGCAATTACCTTATACCATTTGAAACCGTCGCTACCGACTGTTTCATCGACAATAACTACTGGATAGCCGAATGCGGCATTGGCGCCGGGGTCTTTCTGTTTGTAAGAGAATAGTTTAGCACTTAGCGGATCAGGGCTTGTCCGTACATTGACACCTACGGGACCGGTATAAATGATGCGGCCGAGATCCGCTTGTTTGTAATCTTTCTTGCCGAGGAATGTATCGATTCTCCACATATGTCCGGCGATTTTACTTCCCCAGTTTGGATCAGAAGCGTACCTGACATTAAAGCCGACTGCTTTATTGCCTGGAACAGCTCCATACGAATATCCGCCTAGCGGGTTAGCGTAATTTTTGTTCATGTATTCGTTAATAAATGCATCGACACTATTGTTGGGATGTTTGTATGTTCCACCTGATTCCGGACTAGAATCAAACACTTTAATACCGAAAATATTATTTTTCGTTAGTGAATTTCCGCTTATTCCGTAATCACTTTCGTGGATGGCAGTTGCAAGAATGAACAATGCGTTGACACGATGTGTTTCTTCAATTGCTTTTAGGTAGTTACCAAGACCAATCAACTTCGATGTAGTCGGAGCATCTTTGTAACGAGCGAGACCGGTTTTCTGACGGTCTTTCAAAATCTCAGTGATGAAGTAATCAAGTTCTGCACCGCTGTATGAAGAGGGTTGACGGACGGATTGGAATTGGAAGTATGGGTAATGTGTAATTGTGTTTTTCGTACCTACTTCATCAAAATGAACGCCATCAAGACTTGTATACCTTTTCCCGTTTTTCATGGATGAAGCTGCAGGACCGATAGAATAAACCCCACGTGTTTTAGTCAAGTTGTTATACGTATCATGATATAAGACACCATCTGTGCCTACTTCATAAAAGCTGTTGCCCGTGACAAGTTCTGTTGGAACAAGATCGACTTCGTTAGGTTTCGCGTAGAAAGTTAACCCACCAACTTCCAAAATAACATGATTCTCACTACTTCCGATATAGTTCATTTCATAACCTTTTTGAATATATGTTACTTCAGTCCGTAAAGTGGAATCGCTGTAGAGAGAGGTATATTGTTTAGGGTTTTCTGAACCAAAAGCTCGTCCAGATTTTATTTTAATAATCCTATTGTTTTTTCCAATGGCCTTAACAGATGAAGATGCATTGTAAGCAGCCAATGCATCTTCATAAGTTTTATAGAGTGCCGTTGTAGGAAGGAGTTTTCCGCCTGAAATTGTACTTACTTTGTATACTTCAGGATCAACGTCGGGTACAGAAGGAACTTCGGGTTTACCTGGTTCGTTTGGATTCGGCTCACTCGGTTCTGTCGGTTTCAACACTTCCGCGGCAGCGAATAATCTAAATAGGAATGCTGAAGCGTGTGCAATCGTTGCGTTATCTTTAGGGTTGAAATAAACACCATCTTTCCGGTGATCCCCTCGAATAATGTTCAAGTTTACGGCAGTTGAGACGGCGTCAACAAAGTTAGCTGAAATCTTTTTTGAATCTTTAAATTTCAAAGCTGTCTTTTGTGCAGGAAGGTCCATATAACGCATCGCTTTATACATCATACCTGCCATTTGTTGACGGGTAATTTTTTCGCTGGCTTTGAATGTACCATCGGGATAACCCGAAAGGATTCCTGCGCCGGCTGCATTTTGAATCTCAATTGTTAGACCCATGTTTGCCTTTAAGTCTTTGAATGTGTACTTTGTGGAAACAGGTAATTTAAGAGCACGTGCAATGTACGAAGCAAATTCGCCTCTCGTAACGGCTCTATTGGGATTGTAATTTCCTTTTGCGTCTGCACGAATGACGTTTTTTCCAATCCAATAATTCAAGTCGCTTTCCATCTGATGACCTTTAATGTCACTCGCCTGTGCTTGTATCTGGAAGACAGGGGAGAACATGAGTAGTGTGAGTAAAGTGAAAGTAATTAATTTTTTCACTCGTAAACCTCCTTCTATAATCTTACTTAATAGTATCAGAAGTTTGCTAGAATAATAAGGTTCAATTTGCACAAGTAGAATTTGTAATAAATATGAAACTAAAGAATAAGCCACAACGTCCTATAAGATGCTATAATTACGGAGGACTTTGTTCATTATTATGAGACGATTTAGTCGTAGAAAGGGAAAATGTTTCATGACAACTATAAAAGAAAATTTAAAAGATAAAGAAACAATGTATTTCATTGCAGCATTGGCAGTCATCGGCGTAGCATTGATGCTCCCATCATCGATTGCACTTGTTCTATCTTCCCTGTTCTTTGCGTTATTCGCATTTTTCAGACCGCAACAAAGCCTGCTTTTCCTCGTAGTCTATGTGAGTATCCGTCCATTTCTTGTCGAAGTGAATCCGGGACTTAAACTAATCGGGGATCTCATTACGTTCATCGCATTTGCAAAAGTACTCATTGCGGGTAGAAAGAATTGGAAGTCACTGTTTTCGTTCAAATGGTTTGAATGGGCATTTTTTGCTTTCCTATTGTTCGGGGCTATCAGTGGACTAGTCCAAGGCGTTTTACCTTCTGCGGTCATTTTTCAACTACGGACATTTATTATTATGTATTTGCTTTACTATACTGTTTCACGGATGCTGTTACCGGAAGGATGGTTCCAACGGCTTGCATGGGTAACTGTATGGACAAGCCTAATCGTGTCAGTTCATGGCATTATTGAAAAGCTATCTATGAGGCAGTTCCTATTGCCAGATGTATGGAAATATAAAACGTTATCGGCGACGAACTTGGTAAGAATCTATGGGTTACCAGGAAATCCGAATTCACTGGCGTTATTGTTGCTGTTCGGAATTATTGCTGTGCTGTTCCTTCAATCAATCTACAAAACCGAGAAATATAAATGGTTCCTAACGATTAATCTTGTCTTGTTCCTTGGTGTATTTATCCTCACCTATTCAAGGGGAACTTGGATTTCAGCATTTATCCTCGGTGTGATTTTCATTATCATGTCGAAAAACTGGCATCTTATGAAACGACTTGTGATTGCGGGAGTGGCCTCTATCATCCTTGTTTATATACCAGTCAATCTCGGTGTACAGTACTTCAAAGAGCTTGGTCTTGCTGCACCAGACACCGGTCCAGGAAGCATCGCAGAACGATTTGGAGAGACGTTCGATCAAAAAAACTTGGCGCTCATGACGGAAAGTGGTCGTTTCTTCTATATTAATAAAGGGTTTGAAGTATTCAAAGACTATCCAGTGGCAGGAGCTGGATTCGGTTCATTCGGCGGGTCTGCGACACTGTCATACGGATCGCCAATCTATAAGTATTATGGAATCCGTTCAGATATCTACGGCGGAAAGTACTTCTACTCGGATAATCAGTACATTCAAGTAATTGCTGAAACTGGTGTTGCAGGTGTTGCCCTATTCTCAGCGTTTCTTCTAGGAATGTTTGCGCTGTTCTGGAAAGAACGTAAAACAGTATTCGGCAAGTTCATGATTGCCTTCTGGTTTGCGACCGGATTCTCAGGATTCTACTATAATATTTGGGAATTGAAATTCTATACGATGTTCTATTTCATCATCTTTGGAGTGTTCGCATCTTATACAAGTCAATATGTGAAGTTTAAAATTAAAGACTTATAATAGAGCGGTTCGGGGAAGAGTAATCTGCCTCGGACGGCTTTTTTTTGTGTCTACGTAGTCGGCACTTAACAAATAGACTGTTCTTCCAACACCGTTTTGTCGCTAGGTGATGGCCTCACGCAATAAGCCCGTCAGAAGATCATTAGGGAGGGATTGAACTGCATCCCTCCTTGGTCTTATTGCTCCGGCGCCTGCAGGATGCGGGTGTTCAGCCATTGCCGCAGGACGCGGCGATATTTGGCTGCCTTTCATGTGCGCCCTGCATGGGCGAATACTCGGTGGTGAAAGTCCACTACAGGCTTGGCAGTAGGAACTGTTAGCGAAAGACAAGGTGGCTATCGTGAGGTAGTGGCTGAAGGAAGTCGGACGCAAACTCCTGAACTGACGAACAGAAACTAGATAGAAGGCTGAATTAGGTCGGATAAGGTTGCATGACAAACCGAAGTCCAATACTGCCCGAAACCTATACAGTAAATCTAGCAGTTACATGGGAGGAAAGTATTCGCTCTTACCGGGGGAGGTCTTACGAGGGCACAGTGCAAGTTAAATGATAACGAACCAGTGCAATCTCTGTGGTGACATGAAGATGAATCGTAAGAAGTCAGCAGAGGTCATAGTAGTGTTCACTGACAGGACATGAAGGACTGAACAATAATAATTTTGAGGATACAAGGAGGTGTGGAAATTGCGAAAACCGCAGAAAATAGGGAAACCTAGCTACCGTCAGAGAGATAATGTGGAACATGAAGGGTATGACGGAGTGCATAGTAATTTCCATGGTGAACTGAACAATCAAAATGGTGTACATCTGTTTGAGAAAATCCTCTCAAGGAATAATCTCAATCAAGCTTACCTACAAGTTGTCAGAAATAAGGGAGCCGCAGGCTCAGATGGTATAACCTATGACCAGCTACTCCCATACTTGAAGGAGCACAGGGAAGAATTACTAGTGAAATTACATAACGGAACTTACCGCCCGCAACCCGTGTTGCGGGTTGAAATTCCTAAACCAGACGGTGGTGTAAGAAAACTAGGAATTCCAACTGTAATCGACCGGATGATTCAACAAGCAATCAATCAAGTCTTACAACCCATTTTTGACCCTACGTTCTCCGATAATAGCTTTGGGTTTCGTCCAAAGCGTAGTGCACATCAAGCTATCACCCTAGCGAAGTCGTACTACGAACAAGGATACAAATATGTTGTAGATATGGATATGAAAGCTTATTTTGACACAGTAAACCACGATAAACTTATGCACTATATTGAGGAAAAGGTTCAAGATAAGCGTGTTTTACGTCTTATCCGCCAATATCTCAAAAGCGGTATTATGGTAAACGGTTTATTTCAAGCATCCGAAGAAGGAACCCCGCAAGGGGGGAACTTATCGCCGCTATTAAGTAATATTTACTTGAATGAATTCGATAAACTCCTCACAACACGTGGGCACAAATTCGTCCGTTATGCGGATGACTGCAATATTTACGTCAAAAGTAGACGGGCAGGTTATCGAGTGATGGAGAGTTCAACCAACTTCCTTGAAGGCGAACTAAAATTAACCGTAAATCGTGAGAAAAGTGCGGTAGGAAGTCCACTGAAACGAAAGTTTCTAGGGTTCTGCCTATTGGCAACTAAAAACGGCGTCAAAATTCGACCACATCAAAAGGCGAAATCTACTGTGAAGCAAAAGTTGAAGAAAATAACAAAGCGGAACAGAGGGAGAAGCATTGAAGTTCTATTCAAGCAAATCAAGCAGCTAATGACGGGGTGGATAAACTACTACGGTATTGGTGAAATGAAAAGCTTTATGAATGAATTAAACGGTTGGTTGAAACGACGAATCAGGCAATACATTTGGAAACAGTGGAAAAACCCACGAACGAAATGTAAAAATCTAATTCAACTAGGTACCGAAGAGCGAAAAGCCTTTGAATGGTCAAATACCCGAAAGGGTTACTGGAGGATTTCTTCCAGTTATATCCTTCATAGGTCTTTAACAGATAGAAAACTGGCACAACTCGGATATATGGATATATCCGTGAAGTACCAGTTTGTACACTCAAATTATTGAACCGCCGTATACGGATCCGTATGTACGGTGGTGTGAGAGGGACGAACGAATCAAATTTCTGATTCGTTCACTCTACTCGATTAGTGTCGCTCCTTCGCTAGAGTTGTTCGTTATACGGGTGAGGGATACCACCTAGTTAATTCTATATAAGTAGTGCCGAAAATATAGATGGCGCCTTCCGCTTGGGTCTACAGGATGTAGGTCATGCAGTCATTGCGACACGATGTCGCGAACTTAGACTGCTTTTCTCTTAATTTCCTTCTTATGGATTATGGTAATATATCGAATCCTTTGGTAAGCTGTATATTCATAGGAAGGGAGAGTGTCGTTTTATCACTAGTAAAGTAGCTTCAATGAAACGTTTCAGTAAACAAGTCGCAATGACAGCGGTAGCAGCCACGCTTCTTTGGACTGTACCAGCAAGTGCCTCGGCCAATCAGAATGCGGTGAAGAGTTATCCGGTATCATCGGGTGTAACTTATTCTCAATATACGCAATCAGCTTCAAAATACATAAATCATCTATCTGTCAATTTAGGAGATCCATATACAAAATTACAAGTTGGACTTCCTTCACCGATTGCGAAGAGACAAGCAACAACAGTGCTCGCAAATCGCGATTCAAAAGATGGGAACCGTGTCGTTGGAGCGATTAATGCTTCATTTTTCGACATGAAAAACGGCTTGCCGATGTATTTGATTTCACAGGGGAACGAGATTGTTAATGGCGGCGTGATCTCCGATTCGACAAGTAATTATGTAAGTCAACCGATTGCATTTGGTGTGACGAAAGATGGACTTTCTGAAATCGATCAATTTAATTTTAATGTTCGTATGGATTACAAAGGAACAAACCATCTATTGACGGGGATAAATCGTCAGCGTCAAGATGATGAAACAATCATTTTCACACCACAGAATATTGAGACACATACGAATTCCAATCAGTACGGAATTGAAATAGTTATCGACACAGGACAGCCAATTACAAATACACAATACGGCCAGAAACTGACGGGCAAAGTTGTGAAAGTACGCGGTTATGGATCGAAAGAGAAAGTAGAAATACCTAAAACAGGATTCGTTCTTTCTGTCCATGGCGCAAAAGGTCTTGAGAAATTCAAAAATATGCAAGTGGGTGAAGATGTATCCCTTGCATTGACTATCGATGATAAATGGATGGATTCTGAGTTCATGTTGGCGAGCGGTCCGATGTTATTGAAAGATGGCAAGGTGAATATTACGATGAATACATCTAATTCACGAGCTACTGCACTTACCGCGCGTACAGCAATTGCAATTAGTAAAGATAAGAAACAAGTGCATCTTGTAACAGTAGACAACGTAAGAGGCTATAGCAACGGGATGTCGCTTACACAATTCGCAAATTATTTAGCAGCACAAGGCTATGATCGGGCACTCAATTTCGATGGTGGCGGTTCTACAGCGATGGGTGTACGGAATCATGGCAGTAATACGGTCGTGCTGGCAAACCGGACGTCAGATTCTTCGGAACGCCAGGTGTCCGCAATCATGGAAGCAATCAGTACAGCACCTGTAAGCGAACCTGCACAACTTAGCGTTTCGCGCAATCAAGTTGGTACGATGCTTGTCGGTTCAAAAACATCCTTGACAGTGAATTACTTACTGGATGCTTATTACAATCCATTAAAAGTGGACAACAGTCAGATTCAAGTGACAGCAGAAAAAGGTAGCGTTGCTGGTTCGGGACTAACGTACAGTGCCGTAAAAGCTGGGGAAGATCGAGTTTCCGTGCAATATGGAAATGCGAAGCAGTCATTCCCTGTATCAGTTGTCGATGCACCGGCTAAGTTAACAATTGTACCTTCTACAACGAAAGTGAAACCAGGTGCAAGCGTGACCTATAAAGCAAATGCAACGGATGCACTAGGAAAGCCAATCATTTATTCTCCAGAACAAGTGAAGTGGAGCGTTACAGGTGATATCGGAACGATTACACCGGCTGGGGCCTTTAAAGCTGTTAATAAAGCAGGCAAGGGGTCAGTAAATGTGACACTCGGATCGAAAACGACAAGCATTCCTATCGTTTTGTCTGATGATACACCAGCGTTTTCTGATATACCTTCCACTTACGCATACTATACAGAAATAAGTTTCCTAAAAGACCTTGGTTATATACAAGGAGATTTGGATGGTAAGTTTAACCCAGGAAATACATTGTCGCGAGAACATGCGGCCGTCATTTTAAGTCGTGTGTTCAACTTAGATGCATCTGTTGCAAGTACACAACAGTTTAAAGACGTACCTAAAAAACACCGTTATTACAATGAAATCAATGCTATTGCAAGTGCGAATCTAGTAGGCGGTAAAGGGGACGGAACATTCGACCCGGCTGGCCAGTTGACACGTGCTCAAATGGCAGCAATCCTTGTGAAAGCGTACAAACTGTCAGGCGAATCGTCTAAGAAATTCAAAGACGTCCCTACAAGTCACTGGGCGTATAAACAAGTTCATATTCTAGCAAACAGTGGGATTACAACAGGGAATGAAAAAGGCAATTTCGAGCCGAATAAACCTGTGAACCGTGCGCAATTCAGCGCATTCCTATACCGCAGTATTAATAAATAAGAAAAGCGGAAGGCGCCGTTTTAGCCCCGAAAAGCGCAAGACACTAGACACCCTATGAACAGGTGCTTTTGGATCACTTTGGACTGAACGACTACTATACAATTATTGGGATTACTTACTGCGTAGGGATGCGACAAAGTCGCATCCCTACGCAGTTTTTCCGTTAATCTTATGGTGGCCGTTCGTCCGTTGCTCTCCAAAGTTACAGGTACACGAAGTGCTAAAAACTTTGGGAACGAGTGAATAACCACTCACCTATTTATAAAGGAGCAGCCAAAGATGCAATTTTGGCTGCTTACTCCTTTTTAATAGCGTTTCCTTTTCGAATGAAAGGCAGTGTCACTTTCTATCTAGCGTCACACTGTTACTTGTATGATCTTTGCTTTATTAAAAGCTGTGACGTGCCCGAAATTTCATCTTCGGGCACGTGTAACCTCTATAGAAAGGTTGTTATTCTTTCATCGTCCAAAGCGAGCCGGAAATGTACAAGTGCAACTTCAGGCTAAAGGGTTCCATTTTCATCGAGTAGCACAGCTATGTTATACTAAATTCATCATGTAGTAGAGGAAGTCGGCTAATGAAAATAGGTATTGTAGGCAATTATGGCAACGATAATAACGGGGACGAAGCGATCTTATTCAGCATTATTAAACAAGTGACGTCAACGTTCAAGATAGACAGTAATGATTTAACGGTATTTAGTAATAATCCTAAACAAACAGCAGAACGGTATGGAGTGACTAGTTTTCCACTGTATTATAAAAATGGCAACGCAGTAAAGACATTTTTTAAAACGTACCAAAATAATAAGAGAATCGTAAAGACGTTTGATTTGCTGATTATTGGTGGCGGCGGAATCTTAATGGATTTATATAAAAGGGAAGCGCCATTATTTGGGTCATATGCAATGATGGCTAAAAATTCGAAGACGCCTTATGTTGTTTACGGATGCGGCGCGGGTCCGCTAAGTAGCGGTATAGGAAAATGGTTCATTCGCTATATGGCTAAACATGCGGAAAGTATCTCGGTGCGCGATCCCGAATCTGTTGAACTGTTGAAGTCAATCGGTGTGAAAGAACACGTTCTGACTATCGGCGATCCAGCATTTTCCCTGCGTCAAACGGGTGTTGAGAAATCGACAGTTCCGACGAAAATCGGTATCACAGCTGTTCCTTATTACAATGCAGGCTATTGGCCTGAAGGGAATCCTGCCATCTATAACGATTATATAGAAGGCATGGCAAAGAATCTGGACAATCTAGCTGAACTAGACAATGTTGAGCTGACATTTTTCGCGACAAAATACCCACAAGATGCAGATGTTACAAAAGATATTCAGAAGAAAATGACACATAAAGATAAGACGACAATCATCGATGATAATCTACTACCAACTATGATCCTTGATGTGACAGCACAGCAAGACATTATTATTGGGACGAGACTCCATTCCTTGATTTTGGCAACATGTACTGAAACACCTGTCATGGCAATTTCTTATCATCATAAAGTGAATGATTTCATGAAACTTGCTGACCTGGAAAAGTATGCATTTCCAATCGGAAACATCAACAAACAACAAACACTATTCCTGGATGCATTCAACGACATGAAAGAAAACTGGCCTGCAACGGTTGAAAGTACGAAGAAACTCTCTCAAGATTTGTATGATGAATCGATGAAAGGAACAGAGCAGTTTATAAAGGCAATAAAGAAAAAGTAAATGACATAAAAACAGCCACAAAAGTGAAACTTACTTTTGTGGCTGTTTTCGTATTGTGAATGAATGGAATGAAACTGTTGTTGACAAACAAATCAATAGATTGGTATTATGTGTGTAACCGGTTACACACATAATAGAAAAGGGTGAAATAGTTGGCCAATATTCGGGATGTAGCGAAAGAGTCCGGTGTTTCAGTAGCGACTGTTTCACGCTTTATAAACCAAAAAGGATATGTTAGTAAAGAAGCAAAAGAGGTTATTGGACGGGCAATCAAAGAATTGGATTATAAACCGAACCTTGTTGCGCGATCATTAAGTACGAAGCAAACGAAACTTATTGGCTTAATTGTACCGGATATTATGAATCCGTTTTTCCCAGAGCTTGCTCGTGCAGTGGAAGATGTTGCACTAACTTATGACTATACGGTCGTGTTGTGCAATTCGGATGAAAAAGCAGAAAAAGAAATCCACTATATTGAGACATTAAGGCAAAAATATGTAGCGGGTTTCATCGTCACAACGAATCAGTTGCAAGCGAGTCATTATCAAAATTTGGATATACCAGTGGTTGCACTGGATCGTACGATAGATGCTTCGATACCGACAGTTTCATCGAACAACAAAGAAGGTGCACGGTTAGGAACTGCCCATTTAATCGAACAAGGTTGTCAACATATCGTCTGCATGCGTGGACCGACAGGACTTGGACCGGCGGATGACCGATTAGACGGTTTTTTAGAGGCTGTAGAAGGTAAGGAAATAGTGACGCATATTATCGAGTGTCCATTTCATTTTGAGCAATCAGAAGAGATAGCTAGAAAATTTCTGTCAGAGCACAAAGGAATTGATGGGGTTTTTGCAAGTAGCGATGTCTCGGCGGCAGGTGTGTTGAAAGCAGCACATTCACTAGGAATTATCGTACCTGATGAGTTGCAAATTGTCGGGTTTGACGGTATAGCACTTGGCGGTATGTTATCACCTGGGCTAACAACAGTAGCGCAAGATATATATAAGCTAGGGGCACTCGTTACACGAATGCTTATTAAGTTAATTGAAGAAATAGAGCTCGAAGAAAAAGAAATTCAAGTTCCGGTTAAACTGATTATTCGAGGGACAACGAGGAGTGAACAATGATGATTACGGTTGTCGGTAGCGTCAATATGGATTTAGTTGTGCAAACGGATGTTTTCCCAAAACAAGGCGAAACAGTTTTAGGTCAATTATTCACCACGGTGCCAGGAGGCAAAGGAGCCAATCAAGCAGTGGCTGCAGCCCGTCTTGGCGGGAATGTCCATATGGTGGCAAATGTTGGGAATGATGGTTTTGGTGAGGAATTACTGGAAAACTTGAAGGGCAACTCAGTAGACGTTTCCGGAGTAACGGAGAGTACGGGGGTAGCTACTGGCATTGCCAATATATTGTTGTCGGATGGAGATAACCGAATCATCGTCGTACCAGGTGCGAATTATGAACTGACGCCTGCATGCATTGATGAAATGAAAGAAACGATTCGAGCAAGTAAACTTGTTTTACTGCAACTTGAAATACCGATACCGACAATTATACATACGTTGAAAATCTGCGCTGATCTGAATGTTCCTGTGTTATTGAATCCGGCACCTGCTGGAGGTTTCCAAAATGAATTTATGTCATATCTTACGTACCTAACACCGAATGAGACAGAATGTGAACAAATTTTTGGGCCGGATATGGAGGCTGCGTTGGAAAGTTATCCAAATCAATTAATTGTTACACTCGGCAGTGCAGGAGCTCGTTATTATGATGGTGAAAAGCATGTCATCATAGAAGGTTTTAAGACAGACGTTGTCGATACGACAGGAGCAGGGGACACGTTCAACGGTGCATTTGCGTATGCGATTGTCGAAGGATTTGAATTGACTGAAGCGGTTACGTTTGCAAACGCTGCCGCATCTTTATCCGTCGAGAAATTTGGTGCACAAGGTGGTATGCTGGCGCGCGCTGACGTAGAACTGCGACTCGGGAGTGATTGGCGATGAAAAAACATGGCATATTGAATCGTGAACTGGCAGCCGTTTTTGCAAAGCTTGGTCATACCGATCAAGTGACAATAGCGGATTGCGGATTGCCTATACCAGATGGTGTCCATTGTATCGATCTTTCATATACGATTGGAAAACCTTCTTTTATTGAAATAGTAGGCGTGGTTTTGGAAGATTTGGAAGTAGAACATGCATTTATTGCGAGTGAAATAGAGAGTAGTAATACTGAAGTGTATGAAATCCTTTGCACTAAATTACCAAGTATAACAAAGCTGGCACATGAAGATTTGAAGCAATTGACGCACAAGTCAAAAGTAATCATTCGCACCGGCGAAGCAACGCCTTTTGCAAATATTGTTCTGCAGTCGGGCGTCATATTTTAAGAGAGCTTGGAGATCTGGGTGACTGTCACCGTCAAAGACTGCTAAATGAAAGTGGGTGAAGAAGTATGATTGAAATGACTGGGATTTCAAAGTCTTTTGATGGGAACTCCGTTCTTACTAATGTGGAATTCTCCGTGAAAAAGGGAGAGATTCATGCCTTAATGGGTGAGAATGGTGCGGGGAAATCAACGCTAATGAAAATACTAACCGGTATTTATGCACGTGATACAGGTGAAGTCAAAGTGAGGGGCAAGCTAGTCGATTTCAAAAACCCGAAAGAAGCAGAACATGCTGGAATTGCAGTTATACATCAGGAACTAAATATATTGCCAGATTTGACGGTCGCTGAAAATTTGTTTTTGGGGAATGAAAAGACGTTTGGTAAAAGTGGTATTTTAAAAACCAAAGAAATGAATAAGAAAGCAAAGGTGATTTTGGGAGAACTCGGACTGGATGTTGACGTAAAAACAGTTGCCAGGGAACTTTCGGTAGGTAAACAGCAAATCATTGAGATTGCCAAAGCAATGTCATCGAATGCAGAAGTGATTGTTATGGACGAGCCGACAGCTGCACTAACTGAGCGAGAAATCGTATCGTTGTTTGAAACAATCAGAGCTCTTCAATCGAACGGTGTATCGTTTGTTTATATATCCCACCGGATGGAAGAGATTTTTGCATTATGTGACCGAATTACCATTTTACGTGATGGCAATTATGTTGGCGTTAAAGAGATTAAAGAAACGTCATTTGATGAAATTGTTCAGATGATGGTCGGACGCGAACTGGGTGAACGATTCCCAGAACGTAACGCTACAATTGGTGATGTGAAATTGACCGCAAGTGGTTTAACACGCAACGGGCATTTCGAAGATATATCGTTTGAGTTGCGTAAAGGTGAAGTTCTCGGAATTGCAGGTTTGATGGGAGCGGGAAGAACCGAAGTTGCTCAATCCTTATTCGGTTATAAAAAATTGCAAAAGGGAACTATTTCACTTAATGGAAAACCTGTGAAAATTAGCAGTCCACTGCAAGCGAAAAAACTAGGTTTCGGCTATGTTACGGAAGACCGAAAGTCGGAAGGCCTTATCGTAGATTTCTCGGTAAAAGACAATTTAAGCTTAACGAATTTCAATAAAGTTTCAAGCAATGGCATCATCAAAGCGAATGAAGAGAAAGTGTTGTACGAAACAATGGTTAAACGGTTGGGTGTCCGAACGTCGGGTCCCAATCAAGCTGCCAAATCGCTTAGCGGGGGAAACCAGCAGAAAGTCGTTATTGCAAAATGGCTGGGTATCGAACCGAATGTGCTGATTTTAGATGAGCCGACTCGGGGTGTCGACGTCGGAGCAAAAAAAGAAATTTACTCGATCATTAATGAACTTGCCGAAAAAGGTGTCGCGATTTTGATGATTTCGTCGGAACTTCCCGAAATTATTGGCATGGCAGATCGGGTACTTGTCATGCATGAAGGTACTCTTACAGCCGAACTGCAAAAAGCTGAAATGACGCAAGAACGAATTATGCATTATGCTACGGGAGGTGACAAAGTTGCTCAAATCTAATACACAGTCGGTACTGCAAAAAATCGGACCCCTTATTGGGCTCTTATTAATTGTCATTATCATTTCAATCATGAGTCCGAATTTTCTTACGCTTAACAACTTACTCAATGTTTTAAGACAAGTGTCGATAAATGCGCTCATAGCATTTGGGATGACCTTCGTCATTTTGACAGGCGGCATCGATTTATCTGTTGGGTCGATATTAGCTTTAACGGGAGCGGTGACTGCCGGATTAATGGCTGGTGGAATGGACCCGCTTCTCGCAATGTTCCTCGGATTACTTCTAGGAGCTGTTCTTGGTGCAATTAACGGCGTCATAATTGCCAAAGGAAAAGTTGCTCCGTTCATCGCAACACTTGCGACGATGACGATTTACCGTGGATTGACTCTTGTATACACAGAAGGAAAACCAATTTCAGGACTTGGTGATTCACAAGCGTTCCAGTTGCTAGGGAAAGGGTACTTCTTCGGAATTCCTGTCCCTGTTATAACGATGGCCATTACTTTTGGGATTTTGTATTTCATTTTGAAAAAGACTACATTTGGTCGCCGCGTATACGCAGTAGGCGGCAATGAAGAAGCTTCACGACTTTCTGGAATCAGCGTAGATCGTATTAAAATTTACGTTTATGCACTGACGGGAATGCTAGCGGCACTTGCAGCATTGATTTTAACATCAAGGCTAAATTCCGCTCAACCAACTGCGGGTAACATGTTTGAACTTGACGCCATTGCGGCAGTTGTCCTTGGGGGGACAAGTTTGACGGGTGGACGGGGTTGGATTGTGGGGACGTTGATTGGAGCACTCATTATTGGTGTTTTGAATAATGGTCTTAATCTTATCGGTGTATCCTCCTTCTTCCAACAAGTGGTGAAGGGTGCAGTTATATTGGTCGCGGTTCTATTGGATCGTAAAAAAACAGCTTAAGGGGATGTTGGGAAATGAAAAAAATGAAAATAGCATTGATCATGGCGATTATGCTCGTACTTGCAGCATGTTCAACAGAGGCACCAGGAGCCAAGAAAGATGAAGAAACTAAAGGTGGAGAAGGAAGTTATAAAATTGGTTTTTCCATTTCAACGTTGAATAACCCGTTCTTCGTAACATTGAGCGAAGGAGCAAAAGAGCAAGCGAAAGAAATGGATGCAACGTTAACAGTTATCGATGCACAGGATGATGCAGCAAAACAAGCGAGTGATGTAGAGGATTTAATTCAACAAGGCGTGGACTTGATTTTGATTAACCCGACGGATTCTAGCGCAGTTGTAGCCGCGGTTGAATCTGCAAACAATGCAGGAATTCCTGTTATCACAGTCGACCGAAGCTCTGAAGGCGGAGACGTTGTTTCTCATATCGCTTCAGATAATAAAGCAGGCGGAGAATTAGCTGGTCAGTTCTTAGCTGAGTTAGTTGGCGATGGAGCAAAAGTTGTAGAATTGGAAGGAATCGCTGGTTCTTCGGCTGCACGTGACCGTGGAATGGGCTTCAATGAAATAGTAAAAGGTAAATTGGATATCGTTGCTAAACAAACAGCGAATTTCAACCGTGCAGAAGGATTGACAGTTATGGAGAATATCATGCAAGCAAACCCTGACATTAAAGGCGTGTTCGCGCATAATGACGAGATGGCACTTGGTGCTCTTGAAGCAATTGAGGCTGCAGGGAAAGAAGTTAAAGTTGTTGGATTCGATGCAACAGATGATGCAGTAAAATCAGTCGAAGCGGGCAAATTGGCTGGAACTGTCGCTCAAAAACCGGATCTTATCGGTAAAAAAGCAGTAGAAGCAGCTGTTCTATCACTTAAAGGTGAAACAGTGGAAGCGTCAATTCCAGTTGAATTGGAATTAATCAAGAAATAATATGCTAATGAATTGCGAAAGCCGCCCTAGATTAAATTCCGGGCGGCTTTTTTTATTCCTTTGAGTGTCTAAATTAGTGTGTAGACCGATCATATAACTACGCCAACCGAGCATATCCACTGTCAAAGCGATCATATATCCATGACACCCAGCATATCCACTGTCCAAGCGATCATATCCCAATGACATCGAGCATATCCACTGTCAAAGCGATCATAACCCAATGATACCGAGCATATCCACAGTCAAAGTGATCATATATCCTTGACACCGAGCATATCCGCAGTCAAAGCGATCATATCCCACTGAAACCGAGCATATCCACAGTCAATGCGATCATATAGGCGTGACACCGAGCGTATCCACAATCAAAGCGATCATATCCCACTGACATCGAGCATATCCACAGTCAAAGCGAACATATAGGCGTGACACCGAGCGTATCCACAGTCAAAGTGATCATATATCAATGACACCGAGCATCCCCACAGCCAAAGCGATCATATCCCAAAGAAACCGAGCATCCCCACAGTCAAAGCGATCATATCCCAAAGACACTAAGCATATCCGCTGTCAAAGCGATCATATCCCAATGACACCGAGCATATCCACAGTCAAAGTGATCATATATCCTTGACACCGAGCATATCCGCAGTCCAAGCGATCATATCCCACTGAAACCGAGCATCCCCACTGTCAAAGCGATCATATAACCCCGCCAACCAAGCATATCCACTATTCAACCAATCATATAACCTCACCAACCAGCATATCCAAACGACTAACACTCAACCTCGCCCCTAATCACCCTAAAATCCAAGCGCTTTCCTAACATCGGCCATATACGTCTGACCAACAGGCAACTCTGTCCCATCTCTCAATGTAAGTACTAGATTGGAAGTAATGTCCCTGGAAATGCGCTGGATAGATGGGATGTTAACAATGTAAGACCGATGGATACGTAGAAACGTCTTTGGCAGTCGTAATTGTAAATCTTTCAGCGTGTAGCTGATACAGAATTGTTCACTTGCAACATAAAACCAAGTTTTCTTTTGCAAGCTTTCTATATATGCGATCTCTTCAATTGGAATTGGACACCATTCTTCTTCCTGTTTGCCCGTGAGGAAACGAAAGGGTTCTTGTTTCAGTATATGATAGTTTGAAGGCAAAATGACGAGTAGTGCAGCGGGCTCGCCTTGGAGGTCAATCGGATAACCGATTCCATAATACGGGGACCCGAACAATGTGTTATCCATAACTTTATCAACTTTGAGTCGTTTATTAATTACTTTATCCGCAATGCTGCCGGGTACAACAGGTTGCCCTTCTATTAGTTGGATATCCTGAATGCCTTCCACATAATAAATGTAGCGGTCGCCCATGGCAATCGCGATTGCGGCGTCTTTCGGTATCCAATCACCTAGTATAGAAACATATTGTTCTAACGTTTCTCTTGTAATTACCATATTTGTTTCCCCCTTGTTTTCTATGAAACTCTAAAATAACAAACTACTTCGTCATCGTAAAATCGAGTTCATCCTAAAATAATGCCCTTTCGTCGGAAAGTACAGACAACTTTGTATCTTCTGTTATATATTACTGTATAACAACTTCAGCTGTTATGAAACAGTACTAAAGAATTAATTTCATAACTGGTTGAACATAAAAAAACTGGAAGGTGTGACTGTAGATATGACTAGACAAGAGCAGATTAAACAATTGGAGAAAAGCTGGGCGGAGGATAGCAGATGGAAAGGAATTGAACGTCCTTACACTGCCGAAGATGTTGTGAAACTGCGTGGATCTGTTTTAATCGAACAAACACTGGCAACAAAAGGTGCAACTCGCTTATGGAGTTCATTGCATGAAGAAGATTTCATCAATGCTCTTGGTGCTCTAACAGGAAATCAAGCTGTTCAACAAGTAAAAGCTGGACTTCAAGCAATCTATCTAAGTGGTTGGCAAGTGGCGGCAGATGCAAACCTTTCGGGTCAAATGTATCCGGACCAAAGTTTATATCCGGCAAATAGTGTTCCTTCTGTCGTCAAACGTATCAACCAGGCACTTCAACGGGCTGACCAAATCGACCACTCAGAAGGGCGCGTAGACGGTTTTGACTGGTTCGCTCCAATTATTGCAGACGCTGAAGCAGGTTTCGGAGGACCACTTAACGTATTCGAATTAATGAAAGGCATGATAGAAGCTGGAGCAGCAGGCGTTCACCTTGAAGACCAACTTGCATCCGAAAAAAAATGTGGACACTTGGGTGGTAAAGTATTGCTACCTACACAAAATGCAATCCGTAACTTAGTTGCTGCAAGGCTTGCGGCTGACGTTCTCGGCGTACCAACTGTTCTTATTTCACGTACAGATGCAGATGCAGCAGATATGGTCACAAGCGATATTGATCCAGTAGACGCTGAATTCCTTACTGGAGAACGTACACCTGAAGGGTTCTACCGTACAAAACCAGGTATCGATCAAGCGATTGCACGCGGATTAGCATATGCACCTTATGCCGACCTTGTCTGGTGTGAAACATCGCATCCATCTCTGGAAGAGGCACAACAGTTTGCAGATGCAATCCATGAGAAATTCCCTGGAAAGATGCTTGCTTACAACTGCTCGCCTTCATTCAACTGGGAAGCAAATTTGGATGAAGCGACAATCGCGAAATACCAAGTGGAACTCGGCAAAATGGGTTACAAATTCCAGTTCGTTACACTTGCGGGCTTCCATTCATTGAACCACAGCATGTTTAACCTTGCACATGACTATAAAGACAATGGAATGGCGGCCTATTCAAAACTGCAACAGGCTGAATTTGCTAATGAAGACAAAGGGTACACAGCGACTAGACATCAACGTGAAGTTGGAACAGGATACTTCGACGAAGTGTCACAGATCATTTCTGGCGGTACATCTTCTACGACCGCGATGAAGGGCTCGACGGAAACCGCGCAATTTGTTTGATCTTTCGGTTCCAGTTGCTGCCACAATTCGAAGGGCATGAATGGTATCAGTAATTGGGCACCAACAACAATCGGGGAGGGTGATCAATCTGTCTACGAATCAAGTGACATCTCATACTATAAAAGTTTTAGGCGAACTGACTGCTGAAAGTGAAGAGATTTTAACGCCGGAAGCACTTGCATTCCTACAATCTCTTCATGATAACTTTGACGAAAGACGGAGAGAGCTTTTGGCTAACCGGCAACAGCGTCAAAGTAGCATCGACAGTGGAATAAAACTGGATTTCTTACCCGAAACACAACATATACGGGATGGGGATTGGACAATTGCTCCCCTCCCGCATGATCTACAGGACAGACGAGTGGAAATTACAGGTCCTGTCGGTCGGAAGATGGTCATCAATGCATTGAATTCAGGTGCAAAAACATTCATGGCTTGTTTTGAAGATGCAACATCTCCCACATGGGCAAACATGTTGGAAGGACAGCTCAATATGAAAGATGCCGTTCGGCGGACGATTGAGTTTGAACAGCATTCCACTGGAAAGACATACAAGTTGAACGATGAACCCGCGGTGCTCATGATACGGCCGCGCGGATTGCATCTGCTGGAAAAGAATGTCGTAATTGATGGAGAGTCGATTGCAGGAAGTTTCTTTGACTTCGGATTGTACTTTTTCCATAATGCCAAGGAATTAATCGCTCGCGGATCTGGGCCATATTTCTACCTACCTAAGCTTGAAAGTCATTTGGAAGCAAGATTGTGGAACGATGTGTTTGTCTTTGCGCAGCAGCAACTTGGAATTCCAACCGGTACAATTCGGGCAACGGTGTTAATCGAAACGATTGCGGCGGCATTTGAAATGGACGAAATTCTATATGAACTTCGGGACCATTCAGCAGGTCTCAATTGTGGACGCTGGGATTATATTTTCAGCTATATTAAACGGCTGCGCAATCAACCGGACGTTATCTTGCCTGATCGTGGGCAAGTAACGATGACATCGCCATTCATGCGGGCTTATACATTGCTTTGTATTCAAACCTGTCATAAGCGCAATGCACCGGCAGTCGGTGGGATGGCTGCACAAATTCCAATTAAAAATGACCTAGAAGCAAACGCAGCAGCATTTGGCAAAGTAAGTGACGATAAACGCCGTGAAGCGACGGATGGACATGACGGAACGTGGGTAGCGCACCCAGGACTTGTCGCGGTTGCGATGGAGCAGTTCAACGAGCATATGCCGACACCGAATCAGATTGGTCGTAAACGAGAAGATGTCAAAGTTACCGCTGATGACCTGCTGGAAGTCCCAAAAGGAACGATTACGGAACAAGGCTTGCGAATGAATTGCAGTGTAGGCGTTCAATATATCGCATCTTGGCTCAGGGGGAACGGGGCAGCTCCTATTAATAATTTGATGGAAGATGCGGCGACAGCTGAAATTTCAAGATCACAAGTATGGCAATGGATTCGTCATCCGAAAGGGAAACTTAGCGATGGGCCGGATATTACAGAGAAATTGGTTGCAAAAGTATTGCAAGAGGAACTGGAATTAATTAAACAGACTGTTGGTGACACTGCGTTCACTACTGATAAATATGAAGCAGCTGCAGAACTGTTTTCAGCATTGATCGTGCAAGATGACTTCGTTGAATTTTTGACACTGCCGGGGTATGAAAAATTAAATTGATTTACAAATGGAGGTAAAAAATATGAGAGTGGAGGAGATTTATATGCAAACAAACAACAATAGGAAAGAATTGCCGAGAAAAATTTGTCGTGAATGTGGATGTGAAATTGTAGAGCAGATTGAATCCCCATTGTTTGAGTGCGAGCGGTGTATTGGTTCGAATGAAGAGTGACATAGCAACGGCTCTATTCCTACAAGTGGAATAAAGCCGTTTTTACTTGCTTCTATTAACTATAAGAGGATTTACGCTACAAGTATGGAAGTAGTACTAGAGCTAGTAATTGTATTTTGAAAATAAGTGGGGGGGAAATAGAATGAGAAACGAAGAAATGTTATTGATACCTGGACCGACGCCTGTTGTCGATTCCATTTATGATGCGATGGCGAGTGAAACAAGAGGGCATACTGATCCGAGATTTGTTGCAATTTACAAAAATGCCATTGAGCAGACACGTGAAATGTTGCAAACAGATGGGGAAGTTTTTGTCGTTGCCGGATCAGGAACGATTGCAATGGAAATGGCGCTTGTTAACACAGTCGCGGCTGGGGAAAAGATATTAGTTGTCAGCCAAGGTTATTTCGGTGACCGGTTCATTAAATTAGGGCAAGCTTTTGGCATTGAGGTGGATGTGCTTCAATCGGAATGGGGCAAACAAGTTACGCCTGAAGAAGTGGAGGCGAAACTTGTTGAAGGGCATTATAAAGCAGTAACAATTACGCATGCAGACACATCGACTGGTGTTGCAGCAGATCTCGAAGCACTTGTACCAATCGTGAAAAAACATGGTGCACTTGTCATTTTAGATGGTGTTTGTGCAACGGCTGCGATGGAAGAAGATATGAGTAAAACATACGGCCATCCAGATTATAAAATTGATGTTATTTTGACTGGCTCTCAAAAAGCAATTGGCGTTCCACCGGGATTAGCGATTGTCGCCTTTAACAAAACCGCTTTGGCTGCTAGGGAGAAGATTGAACGCGTTCCGGCTTATTATTGCGATATCTACAATTGGATTCCTGTCATGAACGACCCTTCAAAATATTTTGCAACACCGCCAGTGAACTTGATTTATGCCTATAATGAAGGAATGAGACTCGTTCACGCAGAAGGCTTGTCGACAAGAATTATTCGCCATACGGCATTCGGCAAAGCGGTGCGAGCTGCGCTTTCTGAATATGGCATGAAAGCAATTGCTGATGAAAATGTAGCAGCATCAACATTGAGCTGTATCCTCTATCCTGATGGTGTCGGCGACGCGGAATTTCGCGCAACGCTTGGTAAAAAAGGTGTCATTGTGGCAGGATCACTTGCTCATTTAGCAGGAAAAGCGTTCCGCATTGGGCATATGGGGAACACAACTGAGGAAATGTTGGAACAAGCGGTTGAATTAATTGGTGACACGTTGAATGAAATGGGTCATTCAGTTGATTCGGCGAAGGCAGTTCAGCGGTTTAAGCAAGAAGTACGTGTGGGTGTTTGAGATGGGGCTATCCTTTAACGGGTAGCCTTTTTTTATTGGAAAAAGGGGTGAGCGATCATATAACCCGGTAATCGATCATATCGGAGTGCGACGTGATTATATAACCCGCCAACCGAGCATATCCGAGTGCGTCCCGATCATATAACCTGATATCCGATCATATCCGCGAGCGACCCGATCATATAACCCGGCAGCCGAGCATATCCGCGTGCGCCCCGATCATATAACCCGGCACCCAATCATATCGGAGTGCGCCCCGATCATATAACCTGGTAACCGATCATATCCGAGTGCGCCCCGATCATATAACCCGGCAACCGAACATATCCGCGAGCGCCCCGATCATATAACCCGGTAATCAATCATATCCGTATGTGGCCCGATCATATAACCCGGCACCCGATCAAATCCGCGTGCGACCCGATCATATAACCCGCCAACCGATCATATCCGCGAGCGACCCGATCATATAACCCGGTAATCGATCATATCCGTATGTGGCCCGATCCTATAACCCGGCACCCGATCAAATCCGAGTGCGTCCCGATCCTATAACCAGGTAATCGATCATATCCGAGTGCGTCCCGATCATATAACCCGACAACCAATCATATCCGAGTGCGACCCGATCATATCCGTGTGCCACCCGATCATATAACCAGGCATTCGATCATATCCCCTCACCACCCGATCTTATCCACCAGCTAACTCTATTAATAAATTTCCTTACTACCACTTGCCATTAACGTTAACGTCAATGTTAAACTACTCATATAGTTGAAAATTCCAACACTTCAAAGGGGGAGCTAAAGTGAAGGATATTACTGAAGTTGCCCAGGCATATGATGTGTCAACCCGTACAATCCGGTACTATGAGGAACTTGGTTTGTTGAAACCCGACAGGACTGCGGGAAATAGAAGGATTTATCCGAAAGCAGAGGTCGTAAAGCTGCGACTGATTTTGCGCGGAAAAAGGTATGGATTCACGCTGGATGAAATAAAGGAGATGATTTTACTTTTTGACAAAGATCGGACTGGGATAAAACAATTGGAGCGGACAATCGATTTTGGCAATGAAAAAATCGGACAAGTAGAGGACAAAATTCAGGAGCTTACGGAAATGAAGATTGAGATGGAACAGCTTCTTGTGCAATTCACCGAAAAACTAACCAATTTAAAGGGGGATTAAGGAAATGAACAGTTCACAATTGTTGGAGCGTAATGCAAGAAAATATCCTAAGACTGAAGCGGTTATTGGAATGGGGAAACGCTATACGTATAAAGAACTTGATCAGCTTGTGAATCGTTTTGCGCACGGCCTCAAGCTTCTTGGAATTGGGCGAGGAGACAAAGCTGTTCTATATATGCCAAACGTTCCGGAATTTGTTATCGCCTATTTTGCAGTTCAGCGGCTTGGGGCAATCATTGTCCCGATAAATGCCAAGATGACGCTGTCAGAAGTCGAATATGTACTTGAGAATTCTGATGCAAAAGCCTTCATCGCACATGACTTGCTGTTTGAATCAGTGAAAAACTTGGATAGCAATTTAGTGTTAATCAAAACAGGAGCCCCCCTAGACGGTAAATGGATCAGTTTTGAAACAGTACTCAATGATAATGATTCCTCAATTGAATGCAATTTACCCGATTCCAGTGAATCGACCATTTTATATACTTCCGGCACAACAGGTAAACCGAAAGGCGTGTTATTCAGTTATAAAAACATCCTAACAGTTGCGCAAATGATTTGTGTTGAGATGGAAATTAAACCGGAGAGCCGCTTGCTCATCATGATGCCGCTTAGTCATTCTGCACCGCTCCATCTGTTTTTCATGGCGGGGCTAATAGTTGGTGCGACTAGCGTCTTAACACCAACATTCACACCTGATCTTTTAATTGATACCGTTGAGCAAGAAAAAACGACGCACTTCTTCGGGGCACCTGTCGTTTATTTATTGACAGCGAAGAATCCGAAGATGGAAACAGCTGATTTGTCTTCAATGAAATGGTGGATTTACGGCAGCGCGCCTTTATCGCAACCGGAAGTTGAATTTGTGCAGAAAAAGTTCAAATCGGATAACTTCATCTGTGTGTACGGACTGACAGAAGCGGGTCCAAACGGCACGTTATTGAGCGCAAGTGAACATAAAACGAAAGCAGGCAGTATTGGAAAACGGGCGGCACTTCATGCAGAGTTTAGGATTGTTAATCCAAACGGGGAAGACGTACAACAAGGCGAAGTGGGGGAAATTCTTTTACGCGGGGAAGGCAATATGCTTGGCTACTATAACAATATAGAAGCAACTGCTGAAACATTCATAGGGGACTGGTTGAAAACAGGTGACTTGGCGAAAATAGATGAAGACGGTTACATTTGGGTTGTCGACCGGAAAAAAGATCTGATCATTTCCGGTGGAGTCAATATTTATCCGAAAGAAGTTGAAGAAGTACTTATTACACATTCGGCAATTAATGAAGTGGCAGTAGTTGGCGTGCCGCATCCGGAATGGGGCGAAACGGTTAAGGCTTATTTTGCGGCAAGTGAAGTGCTTAATCTAGAAGAGGTTAAACAATTTGCGCAAGAACAGCTTGCGCAGTATAAAGTACCGCGTTTGTATGAACAAGTTGAGGCTCTACCGCGTAATGCATCCGGCAAGATATTAAAACAACCATTGAGAGAAGGCGAAGTAAATGGTCTTACAGCAAAGGTCGGAAATTGAAACACCATTGAATTTCTTTGAGCACGATGAGACATTACAAACACTATTAAAAGAATCCTTGTCTCCTAAATTTTACGATTATGCCCATTCAGAATTAACGAAATTTGGTTCACTGGTTGCTAATGAAATCGATAAACGTGCCAAACATACTGACCGTGAAGGGCAACCCCGTCTTGAAATCTATGACAAGTACGGAGATGATCGTTCACATGTCTGGGTCAATGAAGGCTATAAAAAGACAGTGGAAGAAACGTATCGGACAGGGATTGTGGGCTATGTTCATAAAGATATCCCGGAACTCGGCCATAAAGGAAACTACCTCTACAGTTTTGCGCAAGGCTACTTATTATCACAAGCAGAACCGGGATTCCATTGTCCTGTGACGTTGACGCAAGCCACAGCTTATTTGCTCGATCATTATGCTAATGAAGAAGTGAAAGAGAAGTTCCTGCCGCATGTTTGCGCAACAGGTGATATGGAGTTATTTGAAGGCGCGACATTTTTAACGGAGAGACAAGGAGGTTCAGACGTAGGTGCTAATGTCGTGAAGGCGGTGGCAGACGGTGAAAATTATCGTTTATCTGGAGAGAAGTATTTTGCATCCAATGCTGGAATGGCAGGCGTCGCGATGGTTCTTGCTAGAATGGAAGGTTCAGCAGAAGGCTCGCGTGGACTGAGTTTATTTGCGGTGCCTTGGCGACAAGACGACGGTTCACTAAATGGTATTAAGATTCGGAGATTGAAAGATAAGCTTGGCGTGCGGGCAGTACCATCGGGTGAAGTGGAGTTTGATGGTGCTCTAGCTTATGTCGTGGGTGATCCCAAAAAGGGCTTCTACTATATGATGGAAGCGTTGAATTTATCACGAATTTGTAATGCCGTCGCGTCACTTGGCATCATGCGCCGTGCGTTCAACGAGGCCTTGATGTATGCAGAAAGACGCAATGCATTTGGCAAAAAGTTGACTGACTTTCCGATGATCCAGGAAAGTTTAGCGACCATGAAATCGAAGCTTGAAGTCGAACTGGCAACAACATTCGATCTCATTAAGCTCTTTGATAAAGTAACTTCTGGGAATGCATCTGACGAAGAAACTGCATTAAACCGCCTGAAGATTGCGCTCGTTAAAAAAGAAACCGCAGAACAGGCAATCCATTTCGCTCATGAAGCAATTGAAATGCATGGTGGAAATGGCTATATAGAAGACTTCGTCACACCGCGGTTACTTCGCGATGCACAAGTATTAACGGTTTGGGAGGGGACCGCGAATATTTTAGGATTGGAGCTCCTCAGGCTCGTCAATAAATTCAGTGCACACTTGTTATTCATTGACGAAATGACGGAAAGACTAGACGCTGTTCCCGAAAGCTTATGGAAACTACGGATATCCAATGCAGTGGAGACACTAGCAAAAGACCTCACGATATTTGCAAGTTTGAACCCTGACAATCAAACAATCGAAGCAAAGGGATTAATGCGTACTATGGCTTTACTCTATGAAGGGGTCGTTGCGCTTGAATGGTCGGAACAACATGGAGGTCGACATGAAAAGCTGATGGAGATTTTCATCGAAACGAATTGGCCAGAACGAACGATTGGGGAAGTGAAGAGGAGTGTGAAATATTTTAGTGATGTACTGTAACACGTGTTGATTAACCAAAAACAACCCGTAAATAACATGATCACCTACTTGTCGCTACATATTTGTTTCGGTAATCGTATGGTGGTCCTTCATCCGTCGCTCTCCAAAGGCATAGGTTCACGAAGTGCTAAGGCTTTTGGGAACTAAAGAATAGCTAGCTTCTTACTTGGAAAAAAGCCGCCAAAGATGCAATTTTGGCGGCTGTAAATTTCTATAAGGTGTTTTCTTTTTTAATTTAAAGATAATGATCAAGTGAAAACGGAGTTTACCTATCCCTTTTTGCTTATTCGATCTCCCGTGATTTCTTTAAGACGACTAACTCGTATGCATCAACAGAAGTAAATTCACCTTTTACTTCCTGTTGCGCTGTATTCTTATCAAAATTATTATTCGCCATCACTCTCCATATTGCCGATGAAGGTAAGCGCAACTCATAGGATTTTTTTGTTGGATTAATATAGATTGCAAAATCTTCGTTATCTCCAAGTAATGTGAAGCCAAAAACAGGAGCGGGCGTGTCTAATATATATAATCTTCTCCTAATATCTTGGTTAGAAGTAAGGCGAAATACATCATATTTTTTTCGAAGCGCAATCAGCGTTTTAATAAATTCAACATAGTCATTTTCTACTTCTCTTTTCCGCCAATCTAATTGATTGATCCAATCACTGGAAATATAGCTATTCTCATCGCCCTGTTTAGTTCTAAACCATTCTTGACCAGCATGGATAAACGGAATCCCTTGGCTTAATAACGTGATTCCTGAAGCAAGTTGGTGCATTTTCTTACGCGTCAAATCGCTGTCTTGATCATTGCTAAGTAGAAGCCGATCCCATAGTGTATGGTTATCGTGACATTCGACGTAGTTAATTGTTTGGTTCACTTCGGACACAAATGGTGTACCAAATTCTTCTAAAGTGGTCCCAGATACGAGGTGGGGCAGCCTTTCGATGAAACGACCTTGACCATTTACATAACCAGTTTCATGTTTGTTAAATAACTGACCTTTGAGTGAATCGCGGAAGTAGTCATTGAAAAATTTAAGACCTGTTAATTGATTGGAGTGCATGGAAGTAGCTTTCTTTTCGGAAGCTAATGCTGTTGGAAGATCCCAACCTTCTCCTAAAAGCATTATTGGCACTGATTCTTCTTTACAGCGCTCATGAATTTGGTTCATTGTCTCGATATCGATGGCCCCCATTAAATCGAACCGGAATCCATCTACATGATAGTCATTCAGCCAAAATTCAATCGTATCTAAAATGAATTTCCGGGCCATTGCTCGCTCTGTTGCAAAATCATTACCTACCCCAGTTCCGTTGCTAAGGCTTCCATCACTGTGATAACGGAAGTAATAGCCTGGAACAAGTTTTTCAAATGGTGATTCTTCCATGATAAAAACATGATTATAAACGACATCAAGGATGACCGCGATTTCTGCCTGATGAAACGCTTGAATCATCTTTTTACATTCAATGATTCTTGCTACGGGGTCATTAGGTGTTAGGGAATAACTGCCTTCTGGTACTTGAAAGTATAATGGATCGTACCCCCAATTATAGTCATCGTTCGGACTAGTCTCATCTATGCGTGCAAAATCATTAATTGGTAAAAGTTGAACATGCGTGCAACCTAATTCTTTCATATAAGTGAGCGCTGTTGAAAAACCATTTTTTGTCGTTGTAGCTGTTTCTGTCAAACCTAAATATTTACCTCGATTAACGACACCGCTTTCTTCTTGATTGGTCGCGTCTCTTACATGTAATTCATAGATAATTGCATCTTGTAAATTCTGAAGTTTTGGCCTGTTTCGTTTGTTAAAGTTAGGTGGGTCAGTTCTAGCAGGGTCTATAATCACGCTTTTTTCACTGTTAGCAAGCATAGCTTTTGCATAGGGGTCATTCAAACGTGTCGTTTGTCCATTGACAATAACCTTATAATCATAAGAAAAACCATGCCAATCACCATCAATTTTTAGTTGCCATAGACCACTTTTTTGTCGATTTAATAAAAAATCACGATTATCTAAATTTAACTTTACAGAAGTAGCCGTCGGGGCCCAAATAGAGAATGTGGTTGCGGAGTGTTCATAGTCAGTCCCTAATTTAGTAGTCAAATCAGCATAGTGCTGATCAAACCAATCCGTTCGGACGATTGCTCTAGGGTAAACAGGGACCTTCGCTGTGCCCCATAAGAGCACAAGACTTTCTCCGATTGGCAGTTCTTCTAAAAGAATAATCCTTACGGTGGAATCGGCGTTTACTTTTTCAACCTTTGTCGAAAAATACTTCTCTTTTGCTGCCCAATAAATGACGGGAGGTTCTTCCGTGTGCAGCAATATAGATATATCGTTCACGATAACGGTTAACACGTGAACATCATCGATCCAAGCTACATGAGTTTCCACAAAAGCAACCCCTTTTCTTGTTTGAATCTAACATACAAGACGTATGGACGCCGAGTTCTCTATTGCCAATACCTAAAACCTACCTCCGCTTTTGCCATTCATACTTGCTTATTCCTAGTATATGTTCTACCCCTATTTTAAGAAACTTACTTGAATTTTAACCAGGAATTAATATATTTCCCTAAAAAATAGTTGTCACATTATTCTAAAACTAAGTAACGCAATTGATTTCTATATGGATGTGGAGTCAGAGTTAAGTCATTCATTCGACATTAATTTACATTAAATTTACCAATAAAAGAAATTTGTAGAACGATTTAACATTCATTTACATAATAATCTGCTAACATAGAATTTGGTATAACCCTTAGCAATAAGGTTTCTACGTAGCGTTTGTAGCTGCTTTAGATTGTGAAAGTTGATTCTTTTTATATCGAGCTATTACAAAGAAGTGAATAATAAAAGATCCACGACAAAGAAGAACTAGTCATATTCGTATACCATCCTGAATATAATCTTAATTGGCTCAAGAAAGGAGTCAGCACGATGTATTACAATATTTCAGAACAAGAACTATTTTTATTTCACCAAGGTACTAATTATCATAGTCACCAATTATTAGGTTGCCATACGATTGAATGGGAAGGGACTCAAGGCTATCGATTTGTAGTGTGGGCACCTAACGCTAAAGAAATTCATGTAGTCGGTGACTTTAATCAATGGAAAGGCAATTTACACCCATTAAAGAGAGTCACGAACGAAGGGTTATGGATTGGTTTTTATACGGATATTCCCGAAAACATCCCTTATAAATATGAAATTGAATCGGACAATGGTCAAGTGCTACTGAAAGCAGATCCATATGCTCTTCAATCTGAGCTTCGACCTAAAACGGCATCTTTAACCCCGATTCTATCCGGATATGAGTGGAGTGATGATGATTGGCAAGAAGAAAAGAAAACGTTTGATGTTTATTCATCACCCGTATCGATTTATGAAGTTCATCTAGGCTCTTGGAAAACAAATGTAGACGGTGAATTTTATTCATATCGCGAACTTGCTGATCAATTGGTTCCTTATGTAAAATCGCTAGGTTATACACATATTGAATTACTCCCACTTGCGGAGCATCCATTTGATCTGTCGTGGGGTTATCAAATAACTGGTTATTTTTCTGTCACGTCTCGTTATGGTCCACGTGATGAATTTAAATACTTTGTTGATCAGTGCCATCAACAGAACATCGGTGTAATTATGGACTGGGTTCCTGGTCACTTTTGTAAGGATGATTTTGCACTTCGTCAATTTGATGGGGAGGCATTATATGAATATGCCGATCCTCGTAAAGCTGAAAAAAAGTTGTGGGGAACATTAACCTTCGACTTTGGACGACCTGAAGTACAAAGCTTTTTAATCTCTAATGCACTTTTTTGGCTGGAAGAATATCATATCGATGGGATTCGTGTAGATGCAGTAGCTAGTATGCTCTATCTTAACTTTGATAAATCGGAAGACAAGGATAAAATCTACAATTCATACGGTGGAGATGAAAATCTTGAAGCATATGCCTTTATCCGCAAATTAAATGAAGTTATTTTTTCATATGAGCCTGGGGCAATGATGATGGCTGAAGACAGTTCAGATTTACCACTTGTTACGGCACCTACACATGTAGGAGGGCTTGGTTTTAATTTTAAATGGAATATGGGCTGGATGAACGACACGCTTACCTATATGGAAGCAGATCCAGTGTACCGAAAATGGCATCACAATCTACTAACTTTCCCATTTATGTATACACATACAGAAAACTTTCTACTACCGCTGTCACACGATGAAGTCGTTCATGGTAAAAAATCATTGCTCGATAAAATGCCTGGTGATCAGTGGCGGCAGTTTGCAAACCTGAGATTACTTTATGGCTATATGATGGCGCACCCTGGTAAAAAGTTATTATTTATGGGAGGTGAGCTAGCACAGTATGCTGAATGGAAGGATCAAGAACAATTGGATTGGCAACTTTTAGATTATCCGCTTCATAAAGCAATTTTTAACTATGTTAAAGCGCTCAATCATTTCTATCTGGAATATCCTGAACTTTATGAATTAGACCATAATACTGAAGGGTTTGAGTGGATTGATCCTCATAATATCGATCAAAGTGTGATTGCTTTTCGTAGACGTAGTACAAGCCCAGGGGAAGAACTAATCGTTGTCTGCAATTTCACACCGGAAGTCCTTTTTGACTATAAAATTGGTGTGCCCACTCCTGGGACTTATCAAGAAATTTTTAATTCAGATGCTAGTCAATTCGGGGGATCTGGACAGGTAAACGATGCTGACCATTTTAGCATTCCGCAAGAATGGCACAGATTATTACAGCATATAAAAATAAAGGTACCACCATTAGCTATCACAATTTTTAAATGCAAAAAAGTACCTGAATTTATTGAGGAGGCTAATTAATGAAAAATTGTGTAGGCATGTTGTTGGCTGGTGGAGAAGGGAAACGTTTAGGCAAATTAACGAACAACTTAGCGAAACCAGCAGTGCACTTCGGAGGTAAGTATCGAATTATTGACTTCACGTTAAGTAATTGTGCCAACTCAGGACTTCAGACATTGGGCGTGATGACTCAATATTCACCACTTGAATTAAACAAACATATTGGAAATGGAAAACCGTGGAACTTGAATCGGCAAAACACTGGTGTGACGATACTTTCCCCTTATACCGCGAAAGACGGAGGAGACTGGTATTCTGGTACGGCTGATGCAATCTATCAAAACATTCATTTTATCGACCGGCATGACCCAGAATATGTCCTTGTCATTTCGGGTGATCATATTTATCAAATGGATTACGCAGCAATGTTGGAAGAACATAAACAAACGGGCGCTGATGTCACCATTTCCGCAATTCCAGTGGCTTGGGAAGAAGCATCGCGGTTTGGAATTTTGAATACAACTGATGACATGCGCATCTACGAATTTGATGAAAAACCGCAAAATCCAAAAAGTAATTTAGCGTCTATGGGCGTTTATATATTTTCATGGGCAACATTAAGATCCTATTTGTTGGAGGATGCTGAAAATAGTCAATCCAGTCATGATTTCGGAAAGGATATTATTCCATCGATGGTTAATAATAATCTTCGTTTGTATGCGTATCGTTTCGAAGGTTATTGGAAGGATGTCGGTACAATCGAAAGTTATTGGGAAGCCAATATGGACCTGCTGGATAAAGATTGGAGTCTCTTGTTAAATAATGAAAACTGGAGAATATACACCAACGAAACGAACATTCCCCCAGAGTATATCGGGGAAACTGCAGTTGTGAAGCAGTCATTGATCAATTCTGGGTGTTGGGTGTGTGGAACAGTTGATAGTTCTGTATTGTTTGAGAATGTAGTGATTCATCCTGATAGCATGGTTAAACAATCCATCTTGTATCCAGGCGTAGAAGTAGGGAAGAACTCGATTCTAGAACGAGTAATTGTAATGGAAAATACAAAAATTCCTGAAGGCACACATATTAGCATTGGACTTACTGAAGAGCCGCTCGTGATCAATCAAGATACATTGAGTGGGATTTTAGCGTTAAGTTATATCGGATAAGAAATAGAAGTACGATGGCTTGTTGGACTCTCTGTTGAAGTAATGTTGTGTATATTAGAACCATATATTCGGCACTACTTATTTGAAGTTAACTAGGTGGTATACCTCGCCAGTATAACGAGTAAATCTAGCGAAGGAGCGAACAAGTGTGAGCCGGAGCAATAAGACCGCCAGTGATCTTCTGACGGGCTTATTGCGTGAGGCCATCACCAAGCGACAAAGCGATGTTGGAAGGACAATCTATTTGTTAAGTACCGACTATCTATACAATTTAAGGGGGAAAATAGATGAACACAATGATGGGCCTTATTAATCTGGAACACGAGCATCATTACTTTCATGAATTAACTTATTTTCGTAGTGGTGCCACAATTCCTTTTGCGGGTCGTTATCGTTTGATTGATTTTCCGCTTTCGAATATGGGGAATTCTAATGTAGAGGCAGTGGCTATTTTTACCCGCAATAAATATAGATCCTTAATGGATCATCTTCAAACAGGTGGTAGCTGGGAGATGGATGAGCGCAATGGTGGCTTGTTTATTCTTCCACCGGATTGGAACGATCCATCTGATATTTCAAAAGGCGATTTGAGTTTTTTTCATAATAACCGTGATTATTTTGCTCGTGGAAAATCTTCCTATGTACTGATTAGCGGAAGTCAATTTATATCAAATACGGATTATCAAGATGCATTTAAAAGTCATCTTGCTAATAAAGCAGATGTCACGCTGATTACCACTCATGTTGAGACGTTAAATACTGAACATGATTCTGCTTTTCGAATTGAAGCAGACGAAGATGGCTGGGTCACTACTATCACGAATGATAAGCAAGAAAATGACCTTTTCACGGGTGTTTATATTATCAACAAAGACTTATTAATGACGTTAGTTGATCAATGTATTGCACACCACCAAGATCATTTTTTTGTCCATGGCATTAAAGAGAATCTTGCTACGTTAAAGGTTCAAACGTATAAAAACAATGGTTACGGTGTGTTTATCAATTCAATCGAGAGTTATTATCGGCATAATATGAATCTATTATCAGAGGAGAATTATAAAGCATTATTTTATAAACTACCATTTATTCGGACGAAGGTTGGGAATCAGCCACCTACGAAATATCGTAATGAAGCGAATGTCAAAAAATCAATTCTGGCAAATGGTTGTATTATTGCTGGCGAGGTAGAGGGCAGTGTTTTGTTTCGAGGTGTAACCGTAGAAGAAGGTGCAACGGTAAAAAACTCGATTATCATGCAGCGTTGTAAAATTGAAGCAGGTGTCCATTTGGAGAATGTGATATTAGATAAAGACGTTCATGTGACCGCAAATCAACAATTAATCGGATCAAAGGATAAACCCTATGTCGTTGCAAAAAGACAAGTCATGTAAAAAAAGAAATCGTTGGTTGGAAAGGGAAGATTTCATATGAGAAATGTATTATTTGTAGCTTCGGAATGCACACCTTTTATTAAAACCGGTGGATTAGCAGATGTGATCGGGTCACTTCCACAAGCATTGAAAGAGAATGTAGGAGTCGAGGTGCGAGTGATTCTTCCACTTTATGATGAAATACCGCTAAAATGGCGAGATAAAATGGAGTATGTCATGAGCTTTAATGTACCGCTTGGCTGGCGTAATTCGGAAGCAAGTATGTATTCATTAGAATATAACAATATCATTTATTACTTCGTTTCAAATGAGTATTATTTCACCCGTAAAGGGGTATACGGGTATTACGATGACGGTGAACGATTTTTGTTTTTTAGTCGTGCTGTTATTGAAGCATTAACCCATCTAGATTTTAAACCGGACGTACTTCACGCACATGATTGGCAAGCGGGTATGGCTGTTGCTCTTGCTAAAATTATTCAGCCCATATTCGATATGAAAACGGTCATGACAATTCATAATATTAAGTACCAAGGGCTGATGCCAATCGACATATTTGAGGATTTCTTTGATATGTCACGGGAGCATATCGGTGGTTTTGAATGGAATGGAATGCTGAACTGTTTGAAAAGCGGCTTGTTTCATGCAGATAAAATCACAACGGTTAGTCCGAGTTATGGAGAAGAAATAAAAGATCCTTACTATGGTGAAGAACTTCACCCATTTCTTTTGGAACGGTCCGCTGATTTAATCGGTGTGCTTAATGGTATTGATACTAAAGATTATAATCCTCAAACGGATCCGGCAATTGCAGTTAACTACCGTTCTTCAAGAGCTAAAAAGAAGGAGAATAAACTTATACTTCAAGAAAAACTAGGATTGCCAATAATAGCTGAAAAGCCGCTCTACATTATTATTACTCGGCTTGTTGAACAAAAAGGCTTGCATCTTGTTCAACATATTTTAGATGATTTTCTCCACGAAGATGTTCAATTCATAATCTTAGGAACCGGGGATGAAGAATTTGAAACGTATTTTGCGGAAGCCGCTGAGAGTCATCCCAATAAACTTGTGACCTTGTTGGCTTTTGATGAAGGAGTAGCGCGACAATTATATGCAAGTGCCGATTTCTTTGTCATGCCTTCAAAGTTTGAACCTTGTGGATTAGCCCAACTCATTGCCTTACAATACAAAACGGTACCAATTGTGCGGGAGACAGGGGGATTGAGGGATACAGTTCTACCGTTTAACGAACTAACTGGTGAAGGAAATGGATTTAGTTTTACAAATTACAATGCTGATGATTTATTGGCTACATTACGCTATTCTTTAAGAATTTATCATGATCCTATTCAGTGGCCGGTAGTGGTGAAAAATGTGAATAAAAGTCAGTTCAGTTGGAAGAGTTCAGCTCGAGATTATGCAACCATTTATGACCAGTTAACGACAATAAGTGTATAGGGGGCAGAATCTTGCTTGAACTAACTGTGGATGAGTTTAAAGAGCGGATCATAAGCAAATTACAAACAGACAAAAGTAAAGAAGTAGCAGATGCGACCAATAAAGAAATTTATTATGTGATTGCTTCAATTGTCAATGAGGAGATCCTACCGCATTGGCAATCGACTAAAAAAAGATATAACGAGAAAAGCTGTAAACAAGTTTATTATTTATCGATGGAGTTTTTAGTGGGTAGTTTAATTGAAAGTAACCTGCTTAATTGTGGGATGCTTGAACAGTCAAATGAGGCGCTGAAGCAGTTAGGGTTCGACCCTGATAACATCTATGCCCAAGAGCATGATGCTGGTTTAGGGAATGGCGGGTTAGGCAGATTAGCGGCTTGCTTTCTCGATTCATTAGCCTCACTTAAATATCCTGGACATGGTTTCGGAATACGATATCGCTACGGTTTATTCGAACAGCGAATTATCCATGGTAACCAGGTTGAGCTTCCGGATTATTGGTTAAAGGATCAGTACGCTTGGGAAACACGAAAAGAAGACGAAGCTATTTGCATTCATTATCACGGAAACGTACATATGTTTCAGCGGAATGATGGAAATATTGAATTTAAACATGAAAATACAGATAAGGTAATGGCGATACCTTATGATATTCCTATTGTTGGCTATAAAAATGAAGTGATCAATACACTTCGTCTTTGGAGTGCAGAATCAGTTGGTCTAGATCGGGACGGCTCATCAGAAGAAGGAATGCATTATTACCATGATCTTGATCATAAGCATTCGATTGAACAAATTTCAGGATATTTATACCCTGACGATTCGAAGTATGAAGGAAAAGAGTTGCGCTTAAAGCAACAGTATTTCCTTGTTTCTTCCAGTATACAAAATATCATTAAGGACTTTAAAAAGAACCATCAAAAATCGTTGAAGTATTTACCTGAAAAAGTGGTTATTCAAGTGAACGATACGCACCCAACTTTAGCAATCCCTGAACTAATGAGAATACTTATGGATGAAGAGCACTTCAGTTGGGACAGTGCTTGGGAAGTAACGACGAAAGTAATTGCCTACACGAATCATACAACATTGAGTGAAGCGCTTGAAACCTGGCCGAAAGGCATGATGGAGCATCTACTTCCGCGTATTTATATGATTATTGATGAAATCAACGAGCGTTTTTGCAAAGGACTCTGGTTTGATCATCAGGAGCTTAGAGAGAAAATTCCGGAGCTAGCCATTATCGCTGATGAGCAAATCCACATGGCACGGCTCGCAATTGTTGGGAGCTTCAGTGTGAATGGTGTCGCGCAAATTCATACGGATATTTTAAAGGAAAAGGAAATGAAGAATTTTTATGAACTATTCCCGGATCGTTTTAACAATAAGACGAACGGAATCACCCATCGCCGTTGGCTGTTGCAAGCAAATCCTAAATTATCGGGACTTATAACAGAGTCAATTGGTCCACAGTGGATACAACGCCCCAAACAGCTTATTAGCTTATTAAAATATTCGAAGGATGCTTCATTTTTAGAGAAATTTCATCAAGTGAAGCATGAAAATAAGCAAATATTAGCGAACCTCATTCATGAGCGCACGGGTATTTTAGTGGATGATCAATCAATTTTTGATGTACAAATTAAACGGCTTCATGAATATAAACGTCAGTTACTTAATATTTTCCACATTATTTATTTATACAATGAATTAAAAGAAAATCCAAATCTAGATATGATTCCTCGCACATTTATTTTCGGAGCAAAGGCCGCACCTAGTTACCATTTAGCGAAAGAAGTAATCAAGCTTATTAATAAGGTCGCCTCGATTGTGAACCACGATGCGGCTATTCAGGGTAAACTAAAAGTTGTTTTTTTAGAAAACTATAATGTTAGCCTTGCTGAAAAAATTATACCAGCAGCCGATGTTAGTGAACAGATATCAACTGCGAGTAAGGAAGCATCAGGTACGGGCAACATGAAAATGATGATGAACGGCGCTTTAACAATTGGTACACTAGATGGTGCAAATGTTGAAATTAAAGAGGCTGTTGGCAATGAAAATATTTTCATTTTCGGTTTAAAAGCGGATGAAGTATTGAATTACCATCAACATGGCGGTTATAATGCTACGGATATTTACAATACGGATGACAGGATTAGCCGGATTTTAGACCAATTAAATCAGGGTGAATTTGGATCGCATGAAATTGAGTTCAAAGACATTTATTACAATATTCTATCCCAAAATGATCCTTATTTTGTCTTAAAAGATTTTGAACCTTATCTTGAAACTCATGAACTAGTGGAGCAAACGTACCGTGATAAATTATCCTGGCTCCATAAGAGTGTAACGAATGTCGCTCACTCAGGAAAATTTTCCAGCGACCGAACAATCCAAGATTATGCGACAGAGATCTGGAAGTTGAAAAAACAGGTTTGAATCAAATGGAAAGAAACCTTATCAAACACTAGGCGTTCAGTGTACAGTTGCTTTTAGATCACTTTGGATTGAACGACTCTTATCCGATTACCGAGATATTTTGATCTATGGGGATGCGACGCAGTCGCATCCCCATAGATCTTGTTTTTCGATAATCGCATGGTGGTCGTTCATCCGTCGTTCTCCAAAGGTATAAGTACACGAAGTTCTAAAGCTTTTTGGGATGAAAGAATAGTTAGCTTCTTAGTTGGATAAAGGCAGTCAAAAATACAATTTTGGCTGCTTACTCCTTCTCTATGGTTTTTCTTTTTTATTTTAAGGAAATGTTAATTTCTACAGGATATCACGTAATAACAAGTGTGATTTTGCTGAAAGATAAGTAAGGAACGCATTGTAGAAAATGCAAACGTGCCCGAAATTGTATCTTCGGGCACTTATAACTTCTGTGAAAAGTAATCGATTCTTAATTTTTAAACAACTGCAGTTTTCACTTAAACGTTGTAGATACGCGACAGGCAACCCTCCTCTTCTCCTCAGTAAAACTGTCGTGATTAATTTAGCCGAAAGCGAGCAGAAAACGTACTAGTCCAAATGAAGAATTTTGCGCCTACCTTACAAGTAACTTATGCAATAAAAGTGGTTAATCAACAGATGTGAAAAAAGCTGACTCACAAGAGTTCAGCTTTTTTTATTGTGTGAAGAGGTAACCGACCGTATACAATCGTATCCAGAAAATGTGAATAAATAAATATTGAAAGACTATTGCGAAGTGGCGGAATTATAGTTACAATGTTAAGAATCAGATAAATGAAACTGCGTTTCAAATAATGAAACCATTGAGGGGTGTATTAATGGTTCGAACATTAATGGAAGTAGATAAATTACAAGTTGGTATTCAAGATGATGGAATAAAGACTGCGATTGTCAATGGAATTAGTTTTCAATTGAATGAAGGTGAGACGCTTGGAATCGTAGGTGAATCAGGTTGTGGAAAAAGTATGACAGCGCTTTCACTTATGGGATTGCTGCCACCGGGAGTTGAATGGCAAAGTGGGGATATCCATTTGAATGATCTTCATTTTAAAGACTTCAGTAAAAAGGACTGGCGTAAAGTTAGAGGGAAGAAAGTATCGATGATTTTCCAAGAACCGATGAGTTCCTTGAATCCGGTCTATACAGTCGGAAAGCAAATAATAGAAATGATTTTAAATCACGAAAATATCGATAAAAAGCAAGCGAGAGCCCGTGCGCTTGAAATGTTGCAATTAGTGGGAATACCGAGACCTGAACAAGTGCTGGATGAATATCCACACCAGTTGTCAGGTGGGATGCGTCAGCGTGTAATGATTGCGATTGCCATGTCTTGTAATCCGGAAATTTTAATTGCGGATGAACCTACGACCGCATTGGACGTTACGATTCAAGCACAGATTTTGGAACTGATGAAAAAACTGCAGCAACAGTTGAATATGTCAATTGTGCTAATTACACATGACTTGGGCGTTGTTGCTGAAATGTGTGACCGTGTCATCGTTATGTATGCGGGAGAAATTATAGAAGAGGCAAAAATTGTCGATTTATTTGATCAGCCGAAGCATCCCTATACGAAAGGGTTGCTTGCATCATTGCCTGATATTAATGAACAACAAGAATATCTATCTTCTATTCCAGGAATGGTGCCTGCACCAGGTAGTATGCCGAGTGGGTGTCGTTTTGCACCACGCTGCTCAATGGTCCATGAAAGATGTACACAAAGCCCACCGCTAATTGAAACTGAAAATAAAAACAAAGTGAGATGCTGGTTATATGATGAAGCAAAACTGGAGGTGATGACCAAATGATTGAACGGGAAGAACTACTCCGAGTTGAAAACTTGAAGAAATACTTCCCCATTAAAGGGGGAGTATTTGGCAACACGACGACACAACATGTAAAAGCGGTAGATGGAATTACATTCAACGTGAAGAAGGGTGAAACATTCGGAATTGTTGGTGAGTCGGGTTGTGGTAAGAGTACAGCTGGCCGAACAATCATGCGAATGATGGAACCGACAGAAGGGAAAATTTTTTTCCAAGGACAAGATATTACGAATATTAATAAAGATGAAATGCGAAAGTTGCGGAAAGATATCCAAATTGTTTTTCAAGATCCGTATGCATCATTAAATCCAAGAATGCGTGTCTATAAGATTATTGAAGAACCGTTAATCAATTTTGGTATAACGGATAAAGCAGAAAGGCATAGACGCGTGCTTGAAGTTGCTGACCAAGTCGGGTTATCACAGGCACAATTGAAAAGATTACCGCATGAATTTTCGGGTGGTCAGCGTCAACGAATTGGAATTGCACGTGCTTTAATTTCAAAACCAAAACTCATTATAGCGGATGAACCGGTTTCCGCATTGGATGTTTCTATCCAGTCACAAGTATTGAATCTTATGAAAGACTTACAAAAAGAATTTGGCTTGACTTATATTTTCATATCCCATGATTTAAGCGTCATTAAGCATTTTTGTGATCGTATTGGTGTTATGTATTTAGGTAAGATGGTGGAAGTTTCAGAGAAGAATAAGTTATACGACGATCCACTGCATCCTTATTCAAAAGCTTTGTTATCAGCGCTTCCTAGTCCGCACCCACTTCAGAAAAAAGAACGAATTATTTTAAGGGGGGATGTTCCGAGTCCAGCGAGTCCACCGAATGGCTGCACATTCCATCCAAGATGTTTTTCTTGTATGGAGGTCTGTAAAACGGTGAAGCCGGAACTTCAACTTATGGATGAAAATCATTCAGTTTCTTGTCATTTATACAAGACTGCCGAGGTAGAGCATGTATGAGTAAAACGATGGAAAAAGGGTTGCAATTGCTTGATTTATTTACAGAAGATCATCCCTACTGGCGGTTAGATGAAATTTCAGCTTATACAGAAATTCCGAAACCAACAGCACTAAGACTTTTGAGGACATTGGTAGAGGCAGGTTTCTTACAGCGGACACCTGTTGAAAGGAACGGCGCCATAATAGATGGTGACAGCTATTCGCTTGGTTTGAAGTTACTACAGCTAGGCGAACGTGTGGCAAGCGGTTTGGAAATAAGAAATATTGCACTTCCTTTTATGCGGCAATTGCAAATGCAGTTCAATGAGGCTGTTCAACTGATTACACGGGAAAATAATAATGGCGTTTACATTGAAAAAGTGGAAAGCACTCGGCCAGTTAGATTGTACACGCGTGTCGGCAGACATGCCCCGCTTTATGCAGGAGCATGCACGAGGACATTACTATCATTTTTGCCAGATGAAGAAATAGACGCGATATTATCAATGCCTCTTACGAATTATGCCAGCCAGACTCCAAAGTCGGCAGAAGAAGTATGGTCCTTGATTAAGCAAGTTAGAAGTGAAGGATACGCTTATAGTCTGTCGGAGCTTGAAGAAGGAACTGTTTCGATTGCAGTTCCAATATTTAATCGTCATGGCGAGGTAGAATACTCAATCAGTATTGCAGGGTTTCCTGTATCCCTGCCAAAAGAGAACGCGAATCACTTCTTACAATCTCTTTGGGATGCAGCGGCAAATATATCGGAGAAAATAGGCTATACCGATCTGTATCCGTATAGAAATGCACTTAAAAAATCATAGTATGGGGGAGAAATTATGACGAAGAATAAAAATCTAGTTGTTTCATTGTTATTGGTAGTAATGCTTGTGTTAGCAGCTTGTTCAGGCGGCGGAAATGACAAAACAGAAGGAACTAAGAAAGAAGCAAATGGGAAGAATCCCGCGGCTGATCGCGGAAATGAAATAGTCGTTGGTATTAATAGCGATCCACAAAGTTGGGATCCTATCGATACGTTCTTGCTAGACTGGAGTACTGTTGCAATATCAGTATTCGAAGGACTAGTAGAAAGGGATCTTGATTTGGAGTTGCAACCGGGACTTGCAGAAAGCTGGGAATACTTAGATGACAGTACGCTAGAGTTCAAATTACGTCAAGGCGTTGTGTTTCATAATGGAGAACCATTCAATGCAGAAGCAGTGAAGTTTACGTTCGATCGTTTACTGGGTGAAGAGGGACAAAAAGGGCCTCAGTATTCAAACTATAACTCTATTGACTCTGTCGAAGTAAAAGATGAATACACAATTACAATGAAGTTGAATTCCCCAGATCCAGTTTTGCTTACCAAACTAGCCGGATATGGAGCAGTCATTGTACCACCAGGTTATGTGACAGAAGTTTCGGATGAAGAGTTTAATGATAAACCGGTAGGTACAGGTCCATTTAAAATGACAGGTTATAAGCGTGATCAAGAAGTAGTTCTGGAGAAAAATGAAGACTATTGGAAAGAAGGACTTCCAAAACTTGATAAAGTAACCTTCAAAATTATACCTGAAGCTTCTACACGACTTGCAGAACTGCAAACAGGAAAAATTGATATTATGAAACGTGTTGAAGTTGCGCAAACAAAAACAGTGAAAGACACAAACTTTTTAAAGCTTGAAGAAGTTGGAACACCGACTGTATTCTCTTTACGTTTTGATACAGCAAATGCACCTCTTGATAAAAAAGAAGTAAGACAAGCGATTAACTACGCAATTAACAAAGATGAAATTATTGAAGAAATTCTAGGTGGCTATGGTATTCCAATCAGTACGTATCAAAGTGAATTGTCATTTGGTAATAATCCAGATTTGAAACCGTATGCATATGACCCTGAAAAAGCAAAAGAAATGTTAAAAGCAGCTGGAGTTGCTGAAGGAACAGAACTAGATGTATTCATTCCTGGGAATGATGGAAACTTTAAAGAAATCACACAGGCAGTTGCATTTTATCTGGAAGAAGTCGGATTGAAAATGAATATAAACAGTGTAGATAATACAACATTAATTTCAGATTTAATTCCAAACGGTAAAGCAGGCCATATGTACCGCCAAGGCTGGGGTGGTTGGACATTGGACTTCGATAATACAGCGTACTTAATGTACCACGAAGGCGAACAATGGAACCCATCTTTTAAAGATGAAAAAGTAGAAGAATTATTGGCTGCACAGCGAGCAACAGTTGACCAAGATGAGAGACATAAAATTTTCATGGAATTGACAACACTCTTGTATGATTTAGCACCTGAAGTGAACTTGTATCAAGCAGTAGATTTATATGCAGTAAACGAGCGTTTGGAAAACTTCCAACCACCGCATGAAGATCGTATGCGTCTTGAAGAAGTTACTGTCAAATAAGCTGGTTACCGCTAGGCAATAACCAATTCATATAGAGATAGTATGGTCCTCATACTATCTCTTTCTTTTAAAGAGGACGGAGGAAAGAAAATGATTGCATACCTTACCCGGAGGCTATTTCATACAGTTCTAGTCGTTTTAGCTATTTCCGTTATTATATTTTTCTCAATACGATTGACCGGGGATCCTGTGTCCGTCATGTTTTCAGCAGGTGAACCATCTAAAGAAGCGATAGCCGAAGTCAGAACTGCACTCGGATTGGATAAACCATTGTACGTGCAATATGGTATTTTTCTTAAAGGTATAGTCACATTGGACTTTGGTGAATCATTCCGAAGCGGCACACCGGTTATAGGATTAATCTTTGAAAGGCTTGGGGCTACACTAGTGTTAGCACTTGGTGGAATAATTGTTGCGGTTTTGATTGCGTTTCCAGTAGGAATAATATCGGCTGTTAAACGTGGAACACCTGTTGATTTCTTTGGAAGAATATTTTCATTAATAGGTATATCTTTCCCTAACTTTTGGCTTGGGATAATGTTGATTTTGATATTTGCTGTAAATTTAAAATGGTTGCCGTCTTCAGGATTCGATGGTCTTTCATCACTTATCCTGCCGTCAATTACACTCGGAATGATTTTATCGGGTATTTTGGCTAGATTAATCCGATCATCAATGTTGGAAGTGATGAATCAGCAATATATGTCAACTGCGAGGTCGAAAGGAATTAGTGAATGGTCCGTCATTATCAAACACGGATTCCGGAATGCTTTATTGCCGACAATTACATTTTTAGGGTTACAGTTCGGTTCATTACTTGGTGGAACGGTTATTGTTGAACAAGTATTTTCGTGGCCAGGCATCGGACGTTTAATCATTGATGCCATCAATCAACGAGATTATCCGGTCATTCAAGGTGGAGTGATTTTCCTTGCGATTATCATGGTTGTTGTTAATTTAATTGTAGATTTAAGTTATACATTGATAGACCCTCGGATTAAAGCTGGAAGAGGTGGTAAATCATGACAAAGTTGCAAATCGAAGAAGTTGAAACGCGTCCAGAGAAAACAATATTGCAACGTTTTTTCCGTTTTGTTAAGAAAAACCCTGCTGGCTTTGTTGGAATGATTCTAGTGTTTCTAGCGGTCGGTTCGGCACTATTCGCTCCGTGGATTGTATCGTTCGATCCGTCTAAAGCAAGTCTGACCTCTCGATTAGATCCTCCATTTTGGGCCGATCCATCAGGAGAATCAACGTTTTTCCTTGGAGCTGATCAGCTTGGCCGGGATTTATTTAGCCGCATCATTTATGGTGCACGAATTTCATTGATGGTTGGATTTTTTGGGGTCTTAATATCCCTTGTTATCGGTACAATAATGGGGCTAATTTCAGGATTCTTTGGTAAATGGTTGGATGATTTAATTATGCGTGTTGCAGATATTCAACTCGCATTCCCATTCATTTTGTTTGCTATTGTAATTATGAGTGTTCTTGGGACGGGCGTTTGGAAGATTATTATTATTTTAGGAATAACATATTGGGTAGGTTTTGCTCGACTAATTAGGGGTCAAGTTATTTCGTTGAAAGAGCAGGAATTCGTTCATGCAGCAAAGGCAATTGGAGGAACAAACTTTACAATAATACGGAAACATATTTTACCGAACGTTATGTCCTCTATCTTAGTACTGGGAACAATGTATATTGCAGAGTTCATTTTACTCGAGGCATCGCTTACGTTTCTTGGTCTAGGTGTAGATCCAACGATTCCGTCATGGGGCGGTATGCTTGCAGATAGCCGAAACTACATAACATCGGCATGGTGGACATCCGTATTTCCAGGTATAGCAATTATGCTAACAGTGCTTGGCTTTAATTTACTTGGAGATTGGCTTCGCGATAAGTATGATCCGAATATGAAAATGTAGGGGATGAGCAAATGAGTCAGATTTCCGCACTATGGTCACTAGAGGGCATGCTTGTTGATAAAAATAGAGACGGCGTCGTGGATGGTATATCTTTGTTCATTGATTTACCCGAAGGCTTATTGCCAGAAGGACTTATCGATTTTTGCGCAAGAGCGGGGTTTGAAACAACAGCGCTGTCATTTACGTTTTTTGAAGAAGTTGGACAGAAAGTGACGATGTCATTTGAGCATTCAGAAGAAACGACAACGGCTACATTTTTGGATGGAAAACTGGTCTTAACCTTTAAAAATGAACAGGAACTGTCGTCATTGTTACGAGAGTTAGCATTTGGTGAGTTTGATTTAACGGATAAAAAGAACGAACATTTTTATACTGATGTTGAAAGCATAAGTGACATCTGGAGTTTCTCAGGTTTTGGTCAACATACAGAAGCCTCACCAACTAGGACACTTAGCTTACAAATCACAGTAGAAGAGCAGATGATGACAACATTATTGTTGAAAGAATTGTGTCATTTTGCGGCAAGAACTGCTTTACATAGCACTGAAATCCAACACGCTTTAACTGGACAGGATGGGGCACATATCCAGTTTACAGTTGCATCCGGAGAGCAATCAGTATTGACGTTGGAAGAAAAGAATCGAATTCGATTGGCGGGTACGAAAACAGATGTACCGAATGCCCTTCGCACATTGGCAGAAAGCAACCATTGGAGTGAGGGCGGTGCATTTGGTCACTGGGAGCAACACGTTATTGATGACAAGCCACAGTCCCCATTATTAATAGAAGAAAGTTGGTCGGATGAAGGGGAAATTGAACGTGTGATACGTGCAATGCAATCTTTAACAAACTTAGAGCATGCGGATGTTGAAGTGTATCTATCTGAGCCGCGTGAAATCCGTGAACAGCTGGCTGCACAATTGAAGTCGGATTATCCTGCAATGAACTCAATCCGAGTTAGATCGTCATTTAAAACGGGGTTTCATTGGATACAGGAAGAACTGATTTCGGAACTAACTGAGGACATCCGAGAACTGGTCATTGAAGTACAAAAAGAAGAGCGTGCACAAGCTTTGGAGTTACCAATACGTTGGATTCAAGAAATCTATCCGATTGATAGATATATCGAAGAAATAACGGCTATCCGTGCTGATGATGTTACATTTAGCTTAAATAGCGAATTAGAAGGTACTTACGCCGTGTACGGTATGTTACAGAATAACGTGAAAAAACTACTTGGCAAGCTGCAAGTACCTGTATCGAAAATGAACTATGTTGATGGTGAACATGTTGTTTATCCATCAACAAGTGCGGTCCGTATCATTCGTCATGGTGAGGTAATTGAAGAACAAATCATCGAAACAGATCGGGCACAATTTTACCGCTATTATACGGAAGAAATTTTACCGAAACTACGAAAATCTGTTGAACTCTACAATGAAGGACAAGGGCATGTACGACCGTTATTTGATCGGATTGAACTTGACGTCTGGATGAGTGAAGAAGAACAGAAACTTCCGGTTGATGAAGAACGGATTTCATCACTTGAAGCATTACATGAGGATTTGTATTTTAATACGCTCGACTATTTTGCGAAAATGGGTATTGAAGTAGAAGGTAAACCGTTTAATGCACCCGGTGGCGTCCATCCCTATATGCATGTACGCATAGGGGAGAAACCGGAAGCGAGGATTCGTATCTATCAATGGGATGATAAACATACCGTAGATGTAACCACTTCAAGTGTCACATTTACTGCTGATGGTGCCTTTGACCAAGCGTCAATGAATGTGGATAACAAAGTGATTTGCAAGCGAATTGAACAATTTAATTTACCGACTAAACATATTCACGAAGAGGTAAATATGTGGTTAAAAGAACAAAAAAGTTACAAGGTAGTTTATCCGGCTCATTCTTATAATGGACATGCCATTCCAGTCATCGAGTGTTATGAGCCGACAGGTGAAGTATTTGAATCCACATTGAAAATGACATTAATGAAAAAGACAATATTTATAGAAGCAGGCCATCATGCGAATGAAATTTCGAGTATACCTGCCATCTTGGAATTAGTAGACAATTTGGATCTTCAATTTAAAGATCTTTATAAGGAAATGAATGTTGTTGTAATACCATTGGCTAACCCGGATGGTTATGAACTGGTTAAAGAGTTAATGTATGAACACCCCGAATGGAAGCACCACGCAGCAAGGTATAATGCAGTCGGTTTGGAGTTTGCGCATATTCGTTTTCAAAAAACAATGTTTGGTGAAGCGAATGTTTACCCCGAAATTATGCGGAAATGGGCACCGGACATTATCGTTGATGATCACGGAATACCAGCACATGAATGGGTTCAACCTTTTGCAGGTTACAATAGTCCACCTAGATTTCCAGTATCCTATTTTCTCCCGAGCGCTAAGATTTACGGCATTGGCCGCACTTCTCCGGAGGTAAACCATTTACTGCACCAAAGGAATTTGGATAAAATCGTTAGCAATGTAAGTGGATTTATAAAAGATACCAAAATCGCAGTGGAGAATGACTATTGGCAACAACGTTTTATTAAATATGGAAATCAGTGGCTTCCTGAGATCTTCCCAATTGAAGAAGCGGAAGGAATCCATTTCTATACAGAAACAACTGTGACACCAACGTATAAATCTGTTGGGATTATGCGTTATCCTGAATGGGTTGCGGCAGATATTATTTCAGAAGCAGCCGATGAAATCGTCAATGGAGAAGCGCTTTTGGACTGTATCAATGCGCATAAAGTTTTTGATTTGGCGATTATCGATACCTTATTCCAAGCGCAGGTGCAGATAGAAAGGGCAGGTCTCAAAATGAGTCGTCAACGTCCTATCCAATTATAAGAAAGCAGGTCATCATGATGAAAACACTTTTACTTACAGGGTTTGAGCCCTTTTTAAAATTCACTGTTAATCCGACGATGAAAATCGTAGAAGAACTGCATGGCAAAGTGATCGGCAATTACAAAATTCACAGTGAAGTATTGACGGTAGACTTCCAATCATCCGGCGAGCAACTTCTTACTCATATTGAAGCGCTAAAACCAGATGCAGTGATTTCACTGGGGCTTGCGGGAGGCCGTTTTAAAATGACGCCTGAACGGATTGCGATTAATGTGAAAGACGGCGAGCCTGATAATAATGGTAATACGCCTGTTGATGAACAAATTCAAGCGCAAGGTGAAGCGGGATATATGTCAACACTGCCAGTTCGCGCAATGGTTAATCGATTACTAGAAGAAGGGCTGCCGGCTGAAGTTTCAAATACTGCAGGCACATATCTATGCAACAACGTCATGTATGAAGGACTGCATTATGCAGCAACACAACGCCCAACGTTGAAATCGGGTTTTCTTCATATACCTGCTTCACATGAATTGGCGATTGAACATGGCAAAATTCCAAGCTGGTCACATGAAGATTTGAAAAAAGGCGTCGCCGTATGCATCGAAGTGCTATCTGCTGATGAATCCTAACAAGCAAATTATTCCCCGTGCAATGGTGATGAACGAACAAACAATACGTTTCGACTTTGGCCCGGAGACAAGCCGAGAAATCTATCACACAATCCAGCAATTTTGTCAGGTTGTTGAATGTGACAGGAATCATTTACTTGAAGAGGTCGTACCGAGTAATAAAACGGTAACTGTTTTTTTTCGCAAAGAACTTGTGAACCCTAGTGTAATCATTGAACAATTACTGAAAAAGTGGGTGAACAGAACTGACAGTATATTGAGTGTAAACACGCGTACCATTGAAATACCAGTCTGTTATGACACCATGTTTAGTGAAGATATACCGCGGATTTGCAACCATACAGGGCTGACACGTGAAGAGGTAATCGCCATACATACAGGCACAAGCTATAAGGTGTATATGATTGGTTTTTTACCAGGATTTCCGTACCTCGGGGAATTGCCGGAGATACTCCATGTCCCACGTTTGGAAAAACCACGATTAAGCGTACCTAAAGGAACCGTTGGAATTGGAGGCACGCAGACAGGTATTTACCCGATAGAATCTCCTGGAGGTTGGAATATAATTGGGCGGACACCACTCGATCTATACTGTTTGAAACGTGTTGAACCGTTTTTAATACGTGCAGGTGATCAATTGAAATTTCGTTCTATATCTCTTGAAACCTTTAATGAGATGAAAGAAGAGTTAGCGCGTGCACCTGAAATGATTATGCAGTTTGTAAAGGAGGGATTATAATGCGAATTGATCTAAATGCAGATGTCGGTGAAAGTTTTGGTCAATTTAAGATTGGGGAAGATGAAGCCCTTTTCATCTCGATAACATCCGCCAATGTTGCGTGCGGATTTCATGCTGGTGACTTTAATGTTATGCAGAAAACGGTAGACCAAGCGGCTAGACAAAAGGTTTCAATTGGCGCACATCCCGGATATCCTGATTTACAGGGATTTGGAAGAAGAGAGCTGATGATGTCCCCCCGTGAAATTTACAATGCAGTTGTCTATCAAATCGGTGCACTCAAACAATTTTGCGACATACAAGGTGTTACGTTGAACCATGTGAAGCCGCATGGTGCCCTTTATAATACTGCTACGATTAACCGGACTGTTGCTGATGCAATTGCAGAAGCCGTTTATGATGCTGTACCGAATGCGTATTTATATGGGCTTTGTAATAGTGAGTTATTGCAGGCTGGGAATAAAATCGGCCTAAAAACGGCGGGTGAAGCATTTGCAGATCGCAGGTATACGACAGGAGGTACATTGTGCTCCAGGTTATTGCCGGAAGCTGTCCTCCATACATATGAAGAAATTGAAAAACAAGTGATGGATATTGTGTTAAACAAGCAGGTGCAAACAATAACTGGAGAAATGATTTCATTACAAGCAGATACAATTTGTTTCCATGGCGATGGACAGGGTGTGGCGTCCCATGCCCTTCAAATTCGTGAAGCGTTGGCATCTGTTAATGTTCATGTTAGTGCACTAGGAGAAGCGATATGATTCCGTTATTTCGGGTCGTCAAATCTGGCGTCTATGCTACGATACAGGACCAAGGTAGATTCGGTTTCCGGCGTTTCGGTATGCCAGTTGCTGGACCAATGGATAGAGAGGCATTCCAGTTAGGCCAAGATATTATTGGGAATGATGAAGGCACAAATGCGCTAGAACTTTTCTTAGGCGGCTTAATGATAGAGGTATTAACCGATCATAAAATTGTCATTGCAGGAGCAGATTTAGGTGCAATGATTGACGGAGAAACGCCAGCACCACTTTGGAAAACGTTTCAGATTTGGAAAGGGCAAACGATTTCATTTACTAAACCGATTAGCGGTGCGATTGCGTACATCATTCCGGATGGTGGGTATGCTGTTAAGGAGATTTTGGGTAGCAGTTCCAGTTATCCGAGGGGATTAATTGGTGAGACCGTCAAAAAAGAAACTCTCCTTTATGCGAATTCATTAAAACAAAAGCGCTTGAACCGTGGTTTACTTGTTGATAAAATCCCGAATTATACTGAAGACATTACGATTGAATTGTTCAAAAGTCCGCATATGGACCTATTTGAAAAATCGAGTGTGAATACATTTCTAAACTCCAGCTATACGTATCGCGGGGGAGATCGAATGGGGTATTATTTCAACGGGCCCCCACTTGAGTTTATTGAGAGTGGAGACATTGTCAGCGAAGCGACTCAGTTTGGGACTGTGCAGGTCCCGACGAATGGTCAGCCAATTATTCTAATGGCAGATGCTCAAACGACGGGAGGATATGCGACAATCGGTACGGTTGCGAAAGCTGATTTGCCGAAAGTGGCCCAATTGAAAAACGGTGGAACTGTCCAATTTGTATATCGAATGTAGACAATTTTGAAAGCCTTTAGACTAGTTGTAGGAGGTCTTAAGGAATGGAAGGCCAACCTCAAACGTGGTATAATAAAAGAACTATTATCTAGCGAAATGAGGTGTTGTATATATGGAAGAACTTTTGAAACAATTGATGGTCGAACTCAAGGAATTCAGAAGTGATGTGGATGAAAAATTTACTGGTGTCGATAAACAATTGGACAGTATTAATAAACGATTCGACAGTGTGGAAAAAGGGCAAGAAGAAATTAAAGCCACAATTCGACACAGTATTACGTTAACAACAGAGAACTTTACTGAAATCCGCAAAGATATACGCGATAAAAATCATAGCACCCAGGCTGACGTTGATCTTTTATTTAGAGAAGTTGAAGGTCTAAAAAGACAAACCAACAAAATTGAACAAAGATTATCCAACTAAATAACCCTATAAAAAATCCTGTAAGAAGTGAAATAACTTCTTACAGGATTTTTTCAATTCATGTCTTGTTCTAAGCTTTTTGACCGAAATTGACGAATCAACACAAGTAACATGATTTCGACAATAAAGGACACAATCGCTAGTACGAGTATGATTGGCAACAAAGCCACTTCGGGTAAGATAAATATAAAAAGTGGAATAATTTGCGAGCTGACTGTCAGAATGATATAGAAACGCAACAAATGGTCCGTTTTCTTCTCAAGTGGTTGGAATGAGACTTCTTGTGTGATTTCTAGTAGCCCGCGCATAAGGTGATAGACGAATCCCAAGTGGATAAGCGTGATGACTGTAAACATGCCCATTAGCAGAAAAGTAGTTGTCGTCAATTGCGGCTGTCCGACAAAAGTTTCTTCGAATTGGTAGATTAACGGAACAGACACTACTGCGAGTAGTAATACATAAAGTTTAGCTTTCGAAAAGTGGATCGAATAGGAGACTAATCCTGCTAAACCTAGGTAGATGAATAGATAACCGAGGAAATCAGGAAATATATCGAAATGATTAATATGAAAATCTAGAAAAACGAGGAGTGTCCCCCAAAATATTTTATTTAGCGCAGATGCCACTCTTATCGCCCCTTTCTGTTTCTATATATATTGAGCATAGATATTACAAGTGAAAACAAAGCGAAGACATCCCCAAGCCCCGAAGCGAACTTTAAGGGAATCTTTATCTTAGCTCATGTAGTCGTATTCATAATAAAATCAGGCTATTACTATCCTATAATACATTTTCAACATACTAAAGGATTTGTACTTACTACCAATTATCTTGCATTAAGGTGTTTTACTATTTATAATTATCTAATAATTAATGAGGGACATTAAAGGGGGCTTGGCGATGTTTATTGCAGAGAAACTGAAGATTATTTCCGAGGCATATCCAGAAAGAGTTATTACATCGTTTAATGGAAAAGAACTTTCATACGGGGAATTCTATCGTAAAGCTGAGAATCTAGCAGGGCATTTTCAAGATTTAGGTTATGTGAAAGATGACATTTTAGCATTCTGTCTGATGAATTCAGATTCCTTTTTAATAGGCTACTATGCATGCCAAATAGGCGGATTTACAGCGCTACCCATCAATACAAAGTTAACTGCACCGGAAATGAACTACATTTTAGCACATTCAGAAGCGAAAGGGCTCATTTATGATGAACGACTGGCAACTGTGTTTGATTTACTTGAAGGGAAATTACCCGCGTTACAACATAAAATGGTGATCAATCATGAATTCGAAGCGATTATCGACGGCGAACACCGTCATGTCGAACGACGGGAAGCATTAGATGCTGATACAGCGGTTGTCTTTTACACATCTGGAACAACCGGTCGGCCAAAAGGCGTTATGCTAACCAACAGAAATGTTGCTGCAATCGCTGAAATATGGAGTGAATCGATGGAAATGGATCAGGATGATCGCATGCATATTGTGGCTCCGCTTTTCCATTGTGCGGCAAGTCATGTATTTAGCATACCCGTCATTTACCAAGGTGGAATGGTCATCATTGAGGAAGCGTTTTCTCCAGAAGCAACAATTCGTACGATGGAGCAACAACGCGCGACGATATTCTTCGGTGTGCCGGCCATGTACAGTATTCTTCTGAATACGCCGTCGCTGGAAAAGGCGGATCTATCCAATTTACGACTGTTCTGTTATGGAGCAGCGCCGATGCCTTATGAACTTGTGAAAAAAGTGAAAGCGTTGTTCCCAGACGTCAACGTACAAAACTTGTATGGGCAGACGGAAAATTCACCGGGTGCGACGACGTTGAAAGATCAACATGCATTGTCAAAAATCGGTTCTGTAGGCGAACCATTGCCACAAACTGAAGTACAGGTAATGGATGAGTTTGGTAAACCGCTTCCGACGGGTCAGGTGGGTGAGATCGCTGTGAAAGGCCCTCAAGTGATGAAAGGCTATTTGAAAAATGAAGAAGAAACTGCACGAACGATAAAAGATGGCTGGATGTACAGTGGTGATCTCGGTCGTTTTGATGAAGACGGACTGCTTTATATTGTGGATCGTAAAAAGGATATGATCATCCGCGGGGGAGAAAACGTATATCCGGTAGAAGTGGAAGAAGTGTTATATGCCATTCCAGAGGTACTCGAGGCAGCAGTCGTTGGTATTCCTCATGAAATATACGGAGAGGTTGCGAAAGCGTACATCGTATTAAAAGAAGGGAATAAGCTTACTGAACAAGCAGTTATCGATTTTTGTAAAAGCCAGCTGGCTTCCTTTAAAATACCATCTGCTATCGAATTTCTCGACACACTCCCGCGGAATGCCAGCGGAAAAGTCTTGAAAACAATACTTAGAGACCCAGTCAACATATAATATGAAACACATGTGTTAATTAACCCCTTTCTTGCATAAAGAGCAGGTAAGCAAGGCTTGAAAAACGCCATTTTCACTGGTTCATTTTCGGTCCGCTTTCAGCGAACTATTCATGACACCTTTACCGAGGGGCCACACCCTTTTCAGTAATCCTGTTACGAATAGTTGCTTGTCGCGTTCCTACAACGTTCAAGTGAAAAATACAGCTGTTTTTTAAAAAGAATAGATGACTTTTTATAAAGGCTTTAAGTGCCCGAAGATACAATTTCGGGCACTCTAGCACGTTGTTCAATGTGATCCTTACTAACTTTTAGCAAATAGTATGCTTCTTATCATGCGATGATCTATAAAAAAGTGACTCTTCCTTACCTAAAATTGACAAGACTATGGAGAAGGCTTCAGCTGCCAAAATTGTATCTTTGGCGGCTAATATCCAGATAAGAAGCCCCGCTATTCTTTCGTCCCGAAAAGTTTTAGCACTTTGCTTATGCATGCATTTGGAGCGCGACGGATGAATAAGCACCATACGATTACCGAAAAAATGTGTAGGAATGCGACGAAGTCGCATTCCTACACATCAAGACACCTCGGTAAACGTATAGAGGTCGTTCAATCCAAAGCAATCTAAAAGTAATTGTACAAGAAGTGCCTAATGTTTCATTCGGTTATTTACTGGTTGTTTTTGGTTACTCAACACATGTGAATATGAAAAGCAGTTTGGACCCTAGTCGGCATCCAAACTGCTTTCTTCATTTTTTACACGAACGGCGATATCAGGTTTATCTGTGAACACACCATCTGCTCCAAGTTTTAAAAGTTTACGGATTGTTTTTTCGTCGTTGACGGTGAAAGGATGGACGTCCAATCCTTCTTTATGCATCGCGTCTATAAATTTCTTTGTCACTGAATCCACGTTCAAACCTACACCTGATGCATACTTTAGTAGCTGCCGTACTTTCTTTTTTGAAAGATGTGCTTCCTTGTCGAATGAATATAATTTGATAAGCGGAATAGATGGTTCCATGTCGAATATGTTCTTCAAACTATTTTCACTAAATGATTGAATGACTACTTTTGGTATACCATCATCACTTGAGAGAAGATTATTAGCTCGAAGTTGCCTTAGGAGTTCTTTTTCGATACCTGGATACTTATTGGGCGATTTCATTTCAATATAGTAATTGACCGAGTCACCGAAATGGAGAAAGATATCCTCTAATTCAACAATGCGCAATTGCTTATAAATAGGTGAAGCATACCGAGGGTTCGTTTCATTAAATTCCTCACCCGGCAAATAGAGTTGAAGTTCATTAAATGTCACATCAGCAACAGCTTGTTCAGTATCCTGAAACATTAAATAGGAGTCATGTAAGGCAACGAGTTTTCCGTCCTTTGTCATGTGTAAATCAAGTTCGATATAGTCTGAACCCATTTGCACAGCTAACTCATAGGCGGCTAACGTGTGAGGTGGTGCATATGCGGATGCACCGCGATGGGCGATGACAAGGAATTCATCATCAGGTAAAGACGCACGTTCAACAGTGGGCTTCGTAGAACCAGATGACAGTAAAAGCAATAGAAGCACCACCATTACTCTTTTCATCGCGATCACTCCTTATTTAATCTATATATTCGTGACTACATATTTAGAATTAACTAGGTGGTGTACCTCACCCGTATAACGAACAACTCTAGCGAAGGAGCGACAAGTGTGAGCCGTAGCAATAAGACCGACAGGGATCTTCTGACGGGCTTATTGCGTGAGGCCATCACCAAGCGACAAAGCGGTGTTGAAAGAACATTCTATTTGTTGAATTATTACTAAATACGAATGTAAATGTTTGTAAAGATTCTGATAAAAATGCAGGGAATAGATTCTTTTTATAGAAAGGTATACCAGAGAGTTGAACTTATCGCCTTTTAAAAAGATAAGAAAGTATCTGTTTTTTGATTTAGAACAGTGTCTAGCTCTAGGCGCCAACCCCTCGGGTCATAAGCCGTTTTGCTGTGGGGGCTGAAGTACGCCTCCTCGCAAACCGTCTTATGCCTGTCGGGGCTGGACGGCGCCTTGCGCTTTTCTTAATTGGGTTTTCTAATGGAAAGGGATTGAACTTGTGAAAAAAGTGGAGCTTATTAATTTGTCAAAGTCATACGATAAACAAGTGGATGTTATCTCCAATATAAACGTAACCATTGAGCCTGGCGAGTTTTTTGTCCTTGTCGGTCCTTCCGGTTGTGGGAAAAGCACGATGCTCCGGATGATTGCGGGTCTTGAGAATATTACGAGTGGCACGCTTAAAATCGGTAATCAGGTTGCCAACCACTTATCACCCGATAAGCGTGACCTTTCAATGGTATTCCAAAACTATGCGCTTTATCCACATTTGACAGTTCAACAAAATATTACGTTTGGGCTCGATGTGAAAAAAGTGAAGAAAGCTGTACAGCGAGAACGGGCGGCTGAAGTGGCGAAGATGTTGGGGCTTACCGATTACTTAAAAAGGAAGCCACGTGAACTATCAGGTGGTCAGCGGCAGCGAGTTGCGCTTGCCCGGGCAATTGTGAGTGAATCGCCGATTTGCCTGATGGATGAACCGTTATCTAATTTGGATGCGAAGTTGCGGGCTCATATGCGTACGGAAATCAGACGGATCCAGCGGAAGCTAGGTATTACAATGATTTATGTGACGCATGACCAAGTTGAGGCAATGACGATGGGGGACCGTATTATGATCCTTCATGAAGGGAAGATCCAACAAGTCGGAAAACCGATTGATATTTACAACAATCCGGCCAATCCATTTGTCGCCACGTTCATCGGTTCACCACCAATGAATTTAGCATATTCCGATGTCGATAAAAAAGCTTCAGCAATCGTCATTGGAGATATACTGCGTTTGCCCGTACCGTCTGAGGAAGTTATTGGTATCCCTGAGTATCAACTTGTTGCGGGCATCCGACCGGAACATTTACGACCAGCCTTAAAAGATACGCCAGAAAAGGATAAGCTGTATGTCGTCGTAACGAACGTTGAGATTTTGGGCAATGAAACCGTGTTTTCATTTAAATTGGGTACCAATGAATGGATGGCCAAATGGAGTGGACAATGGCATATCGACATTGGAGATTCAATTCCAATCCTTATTGACTACGGCGCATTCTGTCTCTTTGAAGCTAGAACTGGTGATTTAATCAAAAAGCCGACGGACCTTGGAAACTTCGTATTCGGCAAAGAGGTGCTTGTATGACTTCGCTTGAAAAGCCGGGAATCTGGAAAAAGACGACGAATGGCAGAACAGCGCTTCTTTATTTACTGCCATCGATAGTCCTTTTTTCAGTGTTTGTCTTTTATCCGATGTTTAGAACAATTTACTTAAGTTTTTTCTTAACAGACCAAAATGGAAACGCCGCGATATGGGTAGGTTTTGAAAACTATACGTATTTACTAGAGTCCACTGCATTTCTCAATAGTATGAAAGCAACCGGGTTGTTTGTCTTATACACAGTACCTATTGGCATCATCTTAGCGTTATTTTTTGCCTTGTTAGCGAATGAAAAACTGAAAGGGATAGGATTCTTTCGAACAGTATATTCGTCAACAATGGGAATTTCTGTTGCAGCGTCATCCGTGATTTGGTTATTCATGTTTAATCCCAGTATGGGGATGTTCAATCGGATGTTGAGCATGCTGAATTTGCCACAAATACAGTGGCTGCTTGATCCGGAGTGGGCACTTCTATCCGTCTCCATTTCGACGATTTGGATGAACATCGGCTTTTCGTTTCTCATTTTACTCGGAGGGTTACAAAATATTGATGAACATCTCTATGAGAGTTCCAGGATCGATGGAGCAGGATATTTTTACAGATTGCGTCGGATTACGCTTCCGATGTTGTCACCAACTTTGTTTTTCATCATTACTATTTCACTCATTAATGCGTTCCAATCGTTTGGCCAGATTGATATTTTGACGCAAGGCGGTCCGTCGGCATCGACGAATCTAATTGTTTACTCCATTTACCGTGAAGCATTCATCAATTACCAGTTTGGAACAGCGAGTGCGCAGGCGGTCACTTTGTTTATCATTATTCTGATTGTGACTATTCTTCAATTTAAACTAGGGGAAAGGAGGGTTCATTACCAATGACAACAAGCCTTCCTAAAAAGATTTGGATCTATTTCCTGCTAATTACTACATCTTTTCTTGTATTCTTTCCAGTTATGTATGCGTTTTTGATTTCATTTATGACAGGACCCGAACTATTGCAGGGGAAGTTTTTACCACAGTCATTTAGTTTGGATAACTATATTAAAGTGTTTGATAGGTTGCCATTGTTGAATTACTTATTGAACAGTTTCATCGTTTCCGTAAGCGTGATGCTTGGGCAACTGGCGGTGTGTAGTCTTGCTGCTTATGCCTTCGTTTTCATCCGGTTCAAAGGGCGCGATTTCATCTTTTTCCTGTTCATATCGACAATGATGATCCCGTGGGAAGCAACCATGATTCCAAATAAATTCACAATCCAAAAACTCGATTGGCTCAATACGTATCAAGGGTTGACGCTTCCCTTTTTCGCACTGGCGTTTGGAACGTTCCTACTGCGACAACATTTCAAAACGATTCCGAAAGAGTTGCACGAAGCTTCTCAAATCGCAGGTCTAAGTAAATTCGCCTTTTTCCGACGTGTGATTTTGCCAGTCTCAAAAACGAGTCTTGTCACGCTTGGTGCATATGGCTTTTTAACGACTTGGAATATGTATTTATGGCCGTTACTTATCACGACAAATACATCTGTGCGAACCGTTCAAATCGGTTTAAAGCAATTACAATCCCAAGAAACGGGAACTGAATGGGGGGTGGTTATGGCAGGTGTTATCGTAGTAATTATTCCGACATTATTATTGTTATTTATCGGGCAGAAGCAATTGCAGAAAGGTTTATCTCAAGGTGCTTTAAAATAATGATTACTATTATGACAAAGGGGTGCTCAGTAGGATGAAAATGTTGAAATTATCGTTCGTTTGGCTTCTTATTTTGAGTTTGGCCGTTCTCGCAGCGTGTACGAACAGTGATAGTAGTACAAAAGATGATGAGACCGAAACGTCCAAACCTGCTACTAGCGAAGGAACAGAAACGGAAGAAAGCGATGAAAAAGTGTCCATTGAATTTTGGCATGCAATGTCCGGTACAGGACAGGAGTCACTCGATTCAATCGTCAAAGGTTTTAATGACTCACAAGATAAGTATGAAGTGGTAGCCGAATTCCAAGGTACCTATGAAGAATCGCTGACAAAGTTACGTGGTGTCGGTGGGACAAAAGATGCTCCAGCTATTACGCAAGTATTCGAAGTCGGTACAAAATACATGATCGACAGCGGATATATTGAGCCAATGCAGAAGTTCATCGACAAAGATAATTATGATTTATCTCAGCTTGAAGAGAATATTTTAAATTACTATAAAGTTGACGGTGAGCTCTATTCGATGCCATTCAACTCATCGACGCCGGTAATGGTCTATAACAAAGATGCGTTCAAGGAAGCTGGACTTGATCCTGAAAAAGCACCCGAAACGTTTTCAGAAGTAATTGATGCGGCAGCAAAACTGAAAAAGGGTGAGATGTATGGATTCTCCATGTTGACGTATGGTTGGTTCTTTGAACAGCTTGTTGCAACGCAAGGCGGATTATATGTCGATGAAGACAATGGTCGTTCAGGTGACGCAACGGAAGCGCTCTTTAACGGGCCAGAAGGACTTAATGTCTTTAGCTTCTTGGATACTATGAACAAAGCTGGTACATTCGGTAACTTCGGAACGAACTGGGATGATATTCGCGCAGCATTCGCATCCGGAAAAGTTGCTATGTACATGGATTCGTCAGCAGGAGTAGCAGGAGCCATTACCAATGCGCCATTTGACGTAGGTGTTGCCTATATTCCGCATGCGGATGAAGTGAAGCGAAACGGTGTTGTTATTGGCGGTGCTTCACTTTGGATGTCCAAAGGCATCGCTGAAAAAGACCAGGAAGCGGCATGGGAGTTCATGAAATACTTAACAACGCCAGAAGTGCAGGCACAATGGCATTTGGATACAGGCTATTTCGCCATTAACCCAATAGCCTATGATGAAGAGAACGTAAAAGAGAAGTGGGCGGAATTCCCGCAGTACAAAGTAACGGTAGATCAGTTGCAAGACACGGTGCCGGGCCTCGCGACACAAGGAGCGCTCATTTCAGTCTTCCCGGAATCACGCCAGCAGATTGTCACTGCATTGGAAGATCTTTATCAAGGAAAGGACCCACAAGAAGTACTTGATAAAGCAGCTGAAGGAACAAACCGAGCAATGGAGATTGCCAATAAAACGAAGAAATAGAACTATAGATAATAAGCCCCTATTTGAACAAAATAAAATAGGGGCTTATTTCGTATTATTCTAAAAATGAGTGTAATCAGTGCGGGATATTTCGGATTCCGTGATATGCTAGAAAGTGAGTTGGCTAGCTTACTAGAACAACTTTGTCATTCCGTGTATTCGCACGGAAATGAATACAAAATAAGGGAGATGGACGAATGTCTTTATTTAAAAAGACGGGGTTGTGGATTGTTATTTTGGCACTCACATTCAGTGGGTTATTGTTTACACCTCAAGCGAATGCAGCTACGAAAACGCAAGATGTGACCCGGGGTGAATATATCACAGCAATCGTTAAAGCACTTGAATTTGAATTAAGTGACGGCGAGACGCTCGAATTTACAGATGTAGATGCACAATTGGCACCTTACGTGGAAGCCGCACAGAAAATGGGCATCATCAAAGGAGCTACTTCAACAACTTTCAAGCCGAGTCAAAAGCTGACACGTGAGCACGCATTTCTGATTGCGTCCCGGGCCATCAAGTCAGAAGAAGTTTTTTCTACTGATTTGCTTGATAAATTCAAAGACAAAAGTTCATTTAAGACAAACGAATTTGTGGAGCTTTCAAGAAGTGTCGGACTCGGGTTGTTACAAGGGTTTGAAGACGGCACGGCAAAACCTCAGAAGCTCGTAACAAAAGTACAAGTTACTAAAATTATTGATCGATTGTTACGTGCATATAATGTGGAACCGCCAACGAATTCAGTTTCACTGCGCATTTTAGGAACATCTGATTTGCATACGAACTTTGTTAACTATGATTATTATCAGGACAAAGTATCGAATGAAGTAGGACTTGCGAAAACAGCGGTCTTAATTGAAGAAGCGCGTGCAGAAAAGCCAAACAATCTCCTGTTTGATAACGGAGATTTAATCCAAGGAACGCCACTTGGTGGTTATAAAGTAACCGTAGACAAGCTTGAAAAAGGTGAACTTCATCCGGCACTGGCTGCCCTCGAGTCACTTAATTATGATGCAAGTACATTAGGCAATCATGAGTTCAACTATGGTTTGGATTATTTGGATTCGGTATTGGAGGAAGCGCCATTCCCGGTATTGAACGCCAATGTCTATGATGCAAAAACGAAGAATAATCGCTACACACCTTATGCTATTTTCGATAAAGAAGTTGTCGATGGGATAGGCGAAACGCATACGTTGAAAGTTGGCGTTATCGGTGTTGTTGCACCGGGAATCGTTCGTTGGGACCGTGCACTGCTTGACGGTAAAGTGACTGTAGAAGATGCAGCGAATACAGTTGAGAAATTCATCCCCGAGATGAAGGGGCAAGGCGCTGATATTATCGTGGTCTTGTCACACTCAGGAATGGGAGATGAAATCCATACTGTTGATGAAGATGATGTAACGTATCAAATTTCACAACTCGATGGTGTAGATGCAATTTTGACAGGTCATAACCATGCAGTATTCCCTGGAGATTTTGGGGATCTTAAAAATATTGATATGGAACAGGGAACAGTGAACGGAACACCTGTCGTGATGCCGGGTAAATTTGGTAGTCACTTGGGCGTCATTGATCTTGAACTAAAAAAATCAGGCGATCAATGGGCTGTTATCAAAGGTAAAGGTGCAGTGCGTGAAATTGATAAAAAATCAGATAAAGTTGTTCAAAAAGTAATCGATGCAGTAAAAGAAGCACATGAAGGAACAATCGAGTATGTACGCAGTCCAGTAGGTAAAACTACGGCACCAATCAATAGTTACTTTGCTCTTGTGAAAGACGATCCTTCAATTCAAATTGTAACAAATGCACAAAAATGGTTTGTTGAAGATAAGATTAAGGGCACTGAATACGAGAAACTGCCTGTCCTATCATCAGGAGCCCCATTTAAAGCAGGTGGTCGTAATGGAGCAAACTATTACACTGAAATTCCAACAGGTGAAATTGCCATTAAAAACGTGGCAGACCTTTACGTATTCGACAATACAGTGTTCGCAATTGTTATGACAGGCGCAGATGTTAAAGAATGGCTTGAAATGTCGGCAGGTCAATTTAACCAAATCGACCCGTCATCTAAAGAACAACAAAACTTAATTAACGAAGAGTTCCGTACGTATAACTTCGATGTTATCGATGGAGTCACATATGATTTTGACGTCACTCAACCTGCTAAATATGATTACGATGGAAAAACGATTAATGACTCAGCTAATCGAGTTGTCAATTTGCAGTATGATGGAAAACCGATTGATTCAAAACAAAAATTCCTCGTAGTGACGAATAACTATCGTGCAAGCGGAGATTTCCCAGGTGTACGCAATGCTACAGATTCAATCGATTACGCTTATGAAAATCGCCAGGCAATCATGGACTACATGATTGATGTAGGTACAATTGACCCATCTGCAGACAGCAACTGGGCATTCGCACCATTGAATGAAAGTATCAATGTTACATTTGAAACGTCTGGAAAAGCGAAAGAAATCATCCCACAAGGAAGCGGTATTGAATATCTGTCTCCAACTGATGAAGGTTTCGCGAAGTATTCATTGAAACAGAAATAATGTACTGAATGAAAACGTACAAAGGGAGAAAATTCCTTTGTACGTTTTTTATTGCCTAGGAAATTATCAAATTTCGTACTGGTGATAAGTTGTAACGTCGAGATTTACATCTGGTCCCCCAACCCGCAACCCCTGTATCCACGCGAATTCATGAATTTAGAACGTCTTCCTTTACCTTAAGGCCCCCAGAATTTTTCGGGTCTAGAAAGCCGCTCGCGCTTTTGTTAATTAGCGAATGGTTGGCTGAGACGGATACTGGGAAAACAATATAATTGCGAATGAAGACAACGTATTTCGCAAAGTAAACTGCGTTTAGGAGCTAGTAAATAAGTATAATTCACTGTAACAAGAAGTGGTGTTAAATTAATCCGAAAAGATAGTAGGTATATTATTCTAATTATTCCGAATTAGTATATAAGTAATGCTATTATCCGTCAATAGTTATATAATTTGAATAGGCTAAAAGATCGTGGGGGGAAATGATGAAATTTACTGTAGCGAAAAAATTATGGTTGGGATTTGCAACGATATTGACATTACTTGTCATTGTGGGGGGCCTGAGTTTATGGTCAACAATTCGGATTGGCTCAGATTATACTTTTTTATTGGATGATCGTGTAAAAAAAGTAGAATTGGTAGATGAATTCATCTTGAAACACAATCAAATCCAAGATGATGTGCGAGGTTTTATGCTTTTCAAAGACGATAAGCATTTGGAATCGCGGACGGAAAATATTAACCGTTTCAACGAATTGTATCAAGAATTAACCGTCTTACTTCAGACAGGAAAACATAAGGCCTTACTGGAAGATCTTGAGGTGGCACGTACGAAATATTTAAACCTGCAAGATGAGATTGTACTGAATGTCCAAGAAGGAAAAGATCGTAAAGCGACGGAACTTGGACGAGCTTCGGCAAATGTGGGCGCTCTTGTACTGGAAAATGCTGTAATCATCAAAGCGGATCAATTTCAGGAGCAAAAGAAGACCCGTGCTGAGCTGGAAAGCTTCATGATGGGCACAATTATCTTTGTAATTGGAATTATTATTTTTGCAACGCTTCTAGGTATTGTCATTTCTACATTCATCAGCCGGGGTATCGCGCGTCCTGTTCGTGTAGTAACGGATGGGTTGAATGAAATTGCATCAGGAAACTTAACAATTGATTTACTAAAAGTTAAAAACAAAGATGAAATTGGGGATATGGCGGCTGCATTCAACAAAATGGGGACAGATGTAGCAAATATGGTACGTAAAATCAATCTTTCTGCTACACAGTTAGCGGTTCAGTCAGAAGAATTGTCCGCAAGCTCAGAAGAAAGTTTAGCATCTTCTGAAATGGTTGCTAAGACTGCTGAGAATCAGTTAATGGGCAGTGAAAAGCAACAGAGAATTATTGAACAATCCAGTTCTTCCATGGAAGAACTATCATTAGGGGTTGCAGAAATTGCAAGCAATAATGAAGAGATGTTGCAATCAACGGAAACTGTATCGAAACTTGTTACTACGGGTTCAAGTGTAGTCGGGGAAGTATCAGTCCAAATGACAACAATTCATACGACAATCCAGGAATCTTCTGTAATCATGGAGGAAATGGCGCAGCATTCAAATGAAATACAGAAAATTACGACTCTCATCACTTCTATTGCCGAGCAGACGAATTTGCTTGCACTCAATGCGGCAATCGAAGCCGCGCGTGCAGGAGAATACGGCAAAGGCTTTGCAGTTGTAGCAGAGGAAGTCCGAAAACTGGCAGAACAATCGAAGACCTCTGCTACAGAAATCGGCACAATGGTAAGCATGATCCAAAACGCGTCCAAACGGGCAGTCACTTCCATTAACGCTGGCAGTGAGCGCGTAGATATCGGTATCGCTGCAACGGAACAGTCGCGTCTGGTCTTTGAAGAAATTCAAAACGCAGTCGGCGATGTTGCAACAAAAGTCGAGACAGTATCTGCTGCAATTGAAGAAATCCAGGCGATGGCAGAAGAAGTGAGCTATGGTGCTGGTGAAATCGCCCAGCTGAGTGGCGAGGCAGCTGTGTCTGCGGGGGATACAAGCGCAGCAACAGAAGAACAGTTGGCGGTCAATGAAGAGATTTCATCTAGCGCGCAAGCACTGGCAAAACTTGCCGAAGATCTCCAAATGGAAATGAAGCATTTTAGGGTATAAATAGTAAAAAGAGCTAGTCAAAGCGAACACCAAGTCTCCGGACTCGTTGTTCGCTTTTTCTGTATATTAGTTTTGAGTATTCTTAAACTAAGTCTTTTTAGCTTGAAAAAGGAGCTTTTAGGGTATTAATAATACTATCGATAAAAAGGAGTGCTTTTAATGTCTGAAAAAAAGAAGCAAGATTCGAAAAAAGAAAATAACAATGGATTTACGGGAATGCCAGAAGAGAAGCCGTTTCCAGACTTCGAGCCAAAAACGAGTGAAGAAAAGCAAGTTGAACAATTTAAGGATACTGCAGAAAATGGCAAGAAAGATAAGTAATATAATTAATGAGACACTGCCCCAAAGTGTCTCATTTTTCTCTACCATAGTCTTTTAGTTTCTACGAAACGCTATTCAGCGCTAACTTCCGGTCTATAATGAGTTAGATATATATGTTGAATTAAAGAATCCTATTGAATCTGCGGTGGCGCTCAATAATGAGAGAGTTATAATTCGGGGTATGGATTGTAGAACGCTTGGCGCTTTGGGGATGCCTCTCGCCGCAAGCCTGGATTAGCGCTTCGCATCCAGTCTTACGGCTTCGGCGACCCCTTTGCCGCGCCTGCGCTAGGTTGTTCATTATCGAGAGAAAAGTGATTTTGAGATGTATATGCTGAGATTATAAGGTGATTACATTTTGATACTACTTATATTCAAGAAAGACGTGCTCCAACTTGCAGATTTCATCACAGATAATGAAAAGCTCTTTCACACATAGACCATCCAGCGCAGGCGCGTCTTCGTGGTAGCCGGAGCGATAAGACTGAAAGTGGTCTCCTTTCTGGCTTATCGCGGGAGGCATCCACAAAGCGTCGAAGCGGTATTAGAGGAAATCCTAATTGATTCCAATTACAAGGGCTTTTTCAGTAGCCACCCAAAATCCCTTATAAAGCGTATACGCCGTATTCATTTGTTCAACATATATAGTAGTGAAACTCTAAAATTAGCAAGACAGGGGATAGTTTAGTGAAAAGGAAAATAGTTGTGCTAGTGATTACAATGTTTATTCTAAGTGGGTTTAGCCTACGTGATTATATGGGGGAGAAGTCCACTGAGATTACCGTTCCTGCCGATTTTGCAGAACGCAGTATACCGGTCACGCTAGATATAAAGATTGATATGAAAACGTTAACCATTGGTATGATTGGCGATATTCTTCTGCATAATCCGCTCTATACTTACAAAAATTATGATTTTGCATTTGAGGCTGTGAAAGACCGACTGACAGGCATCGATTTCTTACTGGCTAATCAGGAGTCAATGCCGGGTGGTGTGGAGCTAGGACTATCTGGTTATCCGAGCTTTAACAGTCCAAAACATATTATCCGAGATTTGAAAAAGACCGGCGTTGACATGGTATCGATCGCGAATAATCATACAATTGACTTGAAAGAAGCAGGTCTGCGGAAAGCAATCAGCAATATTAAAGAGTATGGCATGCCCTATGTTGGCGCATATACATCTAGTGAAGACAAGGAGAAAGATCGAATTGTGGAAGTTGATGGCGTTCGGATTGGCGTTCTAAGCTATACGCACAACACGAATGGCAACCCAATTCCGCAAGGGAAAGAATATTTAGTCTCCGTCACTGAGCAGCAACAGATGCGCGAGGAAATTGTCCAACTTAGAAGCCTGGTGGACGTGTTGGTTGTTTCCATGCATTGGGGGACAGAATATCAATTAACAATATCGGAAGCGCAAGAGGAGTTTGCGGGGCTCATTGCTGATGCTGGTGCGGATATAATTTTCGGCCATCATCCACATGTGTTGCAAAAATACGATGAGGTAGAGAAAACGAAAGTGTTTTATTCACTGGGTAATTTTTATTCAGCGCAGCAGTTTGACTCGACGAATGTAGGTGGTATCGCAAGAGTTTCTGTGGATCATACGAAGTTCGCAGGGAAGCAATACATAGGAATAGGGGAGGCTGAATTTTTCCCTACTGCCGTGATAAGAGATAGCAACAGAAAGTACATTGTTGTTCCATTAAAAGATGCGGAATTGGATGGAATGTATAACGAGGGATGGGTCGAATCACAAGTAGGTCTTCCATCATTTTAATGAAAAGAAAAAGCGTTCTTGCACACTATGAGAAGTGTACAAGAACGCTTTTAGGCCAATAATTAAAAGACAGTATAATTTTTTGAACCTCGAGCAGTACCTAGACTTCAGGCGCTAACCCCTCCGAGGCTGAATGTCGCTTTTTTTATTCAGCCTTCTTCGCTTGTTTTACATTGTAAATGAAGTTCGAGACAATTTTCGCTGCATGTTCCCGTGATGTAGATTGACCAGGCATAAATTTACCGTCAGACCCAGTAGTGATTCCGAGTTCGTGAAGCATAGAGATAGCGTTCACTGCTTCCGAGCCATAGTTACCGAAATCTGCATATGGTGCTTTTGCAGCTGCTGTGTATTTTTCACCTGTGTAATTTTCATACGCGCGTTCTAGCATCAACGCGAATTGTGCACGCGTCACTTTTTCACTAGGCATGAACTTGCCGTTAACGCCTTTAATCAATCCATTTTCGTATGCTGCAACAATTTCCGCTTTTGTATCAGCAGCATAGTTTTCGATGTCGTTAAATGGTGCCGAACCATCAGCTTTCAGGTCAAGTGCGCGGACAATCCAAGAAGCAGCTTGTGCACGTGTCATTTCTTTTTCTGGACCATATGTCGCATCTGTACCTTTCAAAATTCCGCGGTAATAAAGATCTGATACGTAAGGATAAGCCCAGCTATCGTAGGCAACGTCACTATAAGGGACTTTTGCTAGGATACGGCCTTCTATTCCAGAGTTGATTGTGCCGATGGATTTCATATGATCTGCGAAATTTTCCCAGTCGGAGAAGCCTGGCTCACTGGCACGTCCATCTGCATATGCTTTTTTTAGAACTTCATAGTTGTCGCCACCTTGAGCAGTGAAGACGTTAGTTGTGATTTTATATGTTTTGTCAGCTTCTATTTCCTTGCCATCGATTGCCATTGAGATGACTCGATTGCCGATTTCAGCTGCGGGATTGAAAATCAGTTTCATTCCAGAAACGTGAAGGAAGCCACCATCCTCCTCTGGGTACTTCTCGACAGATCTTTCAAAAACAGATTTCAATTCTGTACCGCTTAGTTCCATCAATGCAAGTGTATTACCAAATGGCAGTACAGAAATTGCCTGACCGTATGTAATCGGACCTTGTGGAATTGAAGTCCGGATACCACCGCCATTTTGGAATGCGATAACAGTCGAAGGATCGATTTCTTTCGCCTTAGCGAGCATACCGTCCGTGATGATATTTCCTAGATTGGTTTCACCTGCACGAACACCGCCTAGATCACGGAGACCACTAAGGAATACGCCGGCCGTGGCACCAGTTGGTTTTTCCATAGTCTCTTTTACTTTATCAGAAAAAGGTTTAATAAGTTCTGCTGCGCCTGCGTCAACTGCGGCATTTTCACCGCCGACAGCATGAAGGACACCGCTATAATCTTTAATGACACCTTTATCATCGAATGTGATGTCAAGTTGACCTAAGAATTTATTGTACTCATTCGCTTGAACGATAAGCACAGGTTCAGTATCCTTATTAACTACGAAAGGTTCGTCAAGTTTAACATGCGTGTGCCCCCCGACGATAATGTCGATACCTGGCACGTTTTTAGCAAGAAGAAGATCGTTGTCGACATTGTCAGAGTCATTATATCCTATATGAGTAAGTGCGATAATTTTGTTCACACCGGCTTTTTCAAATGCAGCAACCGCTTCTTTCGCTTCCACAATATAGTTCGTAAATATCACTTTTTCAGGGCTCGAAATGTCTTTTGTTTCTTCAGTCGTTAGTCCGAAAATACCGACTTTCTCACCATTCACTTCTTTAATAATTCCGTTATAGATTTTACCGTCTTCGGCTTTTGCTTCGACTGTTTTAGATTGAAGACCATCGAAAAGCGGGTCTGCCGAGAAATCAGTATTCGCACTAATGAATGGGAATTTCGCACCTTTGATGAAATCTACTAGCGCTTTGTGCCCTTCTGCAGAGGAGCCAAGGTCGAACTCGTGGTTGCCGAATGTCATGGCATCGTACCCAAGATAATTCATAACAGCGAGGTCAGCTTGTCCTTCAAATTCGTTGAAGTAAAGTGTTCCAGAAAAAACATCGCCTGCATCAAGCAGGACATTGTAAGGCTTTTCTTCACGAATTTTTTTGACGAGTGCTGCACGTTCCGCAGTCGTAGCAAGGTTTGCGTGCGTGTCATTCGTGTGGAGAACCGTCATCGAGAAGTCCCCAGTTGCAGCAACGGGTGTTTCGGCAGCCATGACAGGCGTAATAGCAATTGAGCTTAATAGAAGCATAGCTGCTGTAGCACTTTTAGAGTATTTAATAGACAAAGTACAACCCTCTTTTCCTTTTTTTATACTATTTTATCATCATATAAATATATGAACTAATGACGAAATAGTCTGTAATCCAATTGTACCATTAGGCTCAGTAATGGACAAAACAATTTTGTGTAAATTCACAAAAAAATACCGAAGAGAGTAGTTTCACTCTCTTCGGTATATATTATTATTGAGCTGAATAGTATTGTACTAGACCTTGATAGATTGATTCAGCATATATTTCCAGATAGGCATCACTCGTCAGCTTTTTAAAGTCATCTGCATTTGAGATGAAAGCAAGTTCGACGAGGACAGCTGCGATATTGTTGTTCTTAATGACATAAAAACGATTGTCTTTCACACCGCGGTTAACCATATTTGCTCTTTTAACAATATTATTTTGAATGTAAGTTGCTAAAGATTTACTTTCTACTGAGTTAGCATTCGAAGATGAGTCGAAGTACGTTTCAGTTCCTTTTGCTGATGTCGCGGCGGCTGAATTTACGTGAATCGATACAAATGTTTCGGCAAAATTTTTCTTGGCAAATTCAGTGCGTTGTTCAAGTGAAAGGAACGTGTCATTTGAACGTGTCATAATTACTTTTGCGCCTGCTTTTTTCAATTTTGCTTCTACAAGTTTACCAACTTTTAACGTGATGGTTTTTTCTGATACCTTATTTTTTGAAGCACCGGGATCATGTGCTCCGTGACCCGGGTCTAAGATGATGATGCGATTAGCAAGTGGATTGCCTTTTTGGTTGAGTAGTTTTAAATATGTTTTACTAACGAACCCTGTTTTAGAATTCACACGAATTTTTGCCCAGTTACCATCGAGTGATAGCACTTCAACTTTTTGCCCTAGTGTTAACGCAGCGATAACAGGGGAGCTAGTGCCAGCAGCTTGTCGCATGTTTAGGCTTTTCACCGTTACTTTTCCGATTAGGTCGCCAGTCACGCTGGGTTCTTCAGGAATTGTCGGTTTTTCAGGTGTAACAACATTGTCATCGGGTGTTTCCGTTCCAGCTTCTACAGTATATTTACCGTTGATATAGCCTTCACCGTCATCCAGAAGGATTAGTAACCAGTCTCCTGTTTTACCGACAACTTCAACGATATCTTTATTATTTAGCTGTGCAACGATATTCCCATTCACTGATGGAAGTGAGCGTACGTTCAGCGTTTCTCCACTTGTTGCCACTCTTGCAAAATACGTACTTGAAGTTTGATCTGGTAGTTTAACGGGTAAAGCATACTTATCATTCATTGCGCGAGCTAGGAATAGAGAGAACTGTGAACGAGTTAAGAAATCGTTAGGCAGGAACTTTCCAGCATCACCTTTTGTTACTCCAGCATAATAAAGTCCATTGATACGTTCAGCGTATTGATGACTCTTCATATCTGTAAGCATCATTGGTTTTTCAGTTGAAATCTTTTCTGAAAGATTGAAAGCAACCGCGAGTGCATTACCCATCTCGCCACGCTTTAAGTTTTCGTTTGGTTTGAAGCTTCCGTTAGATTCCGCTTTAAAATAGCCAAGTGAAACGGCGCGGCTTATATACTCATATTGCTCGGTACCAGGCTTAACGTCTTTGAACTGTAAAGACGGGGCAGGGATGTTCTGCTTTTTTGCAGCAATGACCAGCATTTTAGCGGCCTGGGCACGTGTTAAGTTATTACCCGGTTTAAATTTTGAAACCCCATTTTCTAAGTATCCTTTAATAATATCAAGATCAGCTATGTAATTGACCTGTTCATAGTATTCCTTATCAGTTGTTACGTCCGTGAATTGAGTTTTAGCGAAAGATTGTCCCGGGACCATGGAAACGAGTGTGAAAATCATCATTACCACTGCTGCCCACTTAATTGTTTTCATTGTGTCCTCCCTTGTATTACTAGAGTTGTAGATTCATTTTAACAGTGATGTCCAATTATTGCTATACTAATAAATAACTATAATTGAATTTTTATATAAAAAAACCGAATGTTCCTTTAAGTGGAACATCCGGTGAATGAGAAATTAATTAGTGAGACGATCAGTGAACTTCTTGAACTGACTTGCAGTAACTTTATCGCTTAGACCGTAATTACCATCACCATAACCGGTCGTAATTTCATTGTGATAAAGAATGTTAATATATTCACTTGCCCAATGATCTTTTGGAACATCTTTGAAGGAAGTAACTGTAGATCCTTTAAGATCAAATGCTTCTACAAGTACTTTAGCAAGTTGTGCACGTGTCATTTCACCACTAGGATCAAATTTGCCGTCATTTCCTGAGAAGATACCTGCATCTGATACTGCAATGATAGCATCAAGTTGTGGGTGATTTGTAGCTACGTCAGAAAAAGAAGATTTAGTGCTCGTTTTTTTCAAGCCGAGTTCATCGACAAGTGTTTGTGCAATTTCAGCACGAGAAGCGTATGTAACTGCTTTTTTAACTGCTGTTGGTACGTCAGCCGATGCGACGAGAGAACCTGGTGTGAAATCATTCACTCGTTTAGCGCCGATATAACGGCTACCCCAGTAGGCAGGGTCGTTTATGGAAGAAATCATGACACCCTTGCTTGTAGACGAATGGATGAATTGACCGGACCCAATGTAAATTCCATTATGTGAAACTCCACTGCCGCTTGTATTGAAGAATACAATGTCGCCTGTTTTCAACTCGCTTTTTGCAACAGATGTTCCCATAGCATACTGTTGGCTAGCCGTTCTAGGAATGGAAATTCCTTGTTGTTTAAATACATATTGCGTATATCCTGAGCAGTCGAAACCGGAGGTGGTTGTCCCTCCATATGAATAAGGTGTACCTATATATGATCGAGCTGTGTTTACGAGATTAGTTGCAGAATCTGCTGAAGCCATGGACGGGATGGACGTTGAAAATAGTATGCTTGCAAAAATTAATAATAAAAAACGTTTCATTCTTTTCTCAATTTCCCCTTTCGCACATATAATAGCGTGTGCTTTATCTTTCAACATCTTAGCATAGCTAAACCTTTAATTCGGTTACAGTTACATTACAATAGCGTTACAAGGCTAGTATTATACTCATAAGTAGTCTTAAAACACCATTTGACGGGATTCTATTCTATCAAATGGTGTTTTTGTTGTGGTTAGTAAATAGTGTTGGATTGCGGTATTGGCTGTCAAGAGGTCGAATGTAAGATGATATGCTATAATTATTGAATCTAAATAAAGGTCTAGCTCGTTAGGTTATTGAAAGATGGGGTTGAGAAATGAAATGAGAAAAATAGTCGTATTCAGCAATATGTATCCGTCAATGCAACATCCAACATACGGTATTTTTGTGAAAAATCAGGTTGGCCTTCTTCAGTCTGCTGGTCTTGATGTCGATGTGGTTGCTATTCAGAATCCTGGAAAAGGGAAAATACAGGCATTGAAAAAATACATGACATGGTTTTTCCGTTCTGTTTTATACATGATGAAAAATCGTAAGAAATTATCCTTAACACATGCGCATTATGCATTTCCAACAGGAATTATTTCATTGATTGGGAAAAAGATGTTTGGTATTCCTTACGTTGTGACTGTTCATGGTGGAGATATCGATAAAATGGCTGCGAGGAGTCAGCGCATTGCCGATATGACAAAAAACATTTTACGACAAGCGGAATCGGTCATCGTTGTTGGCGACAAACTTCGGGAAGATGTGATAAATAACTTCGATGTTCCGGAAGCGAATGTTCATGTCATGAGTATGGGTGTCGATACATCCATTTTTAACTATGTAGCTAAAGTAGAGGCGAGGGAAAAACTTACTCTTCCTATAGAAGAGAAAATATTGATCTTTGTCGGAAATGTGATTCAAGCAAAAGGTCTTCTTGAACTTGTCGAAGCGTTTGATTCACTGAAAATGTCGTTTCCTGATAGTTCGTTGTACGTAATTGGTTCGCAGAAAGACGGTCAATTTGTTGAGGAGTTACGGTCGTTCATCCGAGAAAAGGATGTTGAAGACATTCATTTCAAAGAACCTCTTGGTCAAGCGGATTTGGCACTATGGATGTCGGCGGCTGATGCGCTTGTACTTCCTTCCTATCATGAAGGGTTCGGATTGGTTGCGCTCGAAGCAATGTCGGCTGGAACGAAAGTTGTCGCAACGGACGTTGGAGGGCTTTCTTATTTGTTGAAAGACCGGGCAGGTATTTTGGTTGAACCGAAAAATCCGGATTCATTGGCGAAAGGTTTATGGAGTGCGCTCGATGAGAATTCCAATGTCATTGATGAAACAGTAGTGCAGGCAAAAATTTCACAACATTCATATGAGACGATTTTAGAGGACTTATTGTCGATTTATCGTTCAGCCGAGAAAGGTCAGGTTGATCATAGTGAGTAAAATGATGAAAATTATCGGCGGAGTTGCGATTATTAACATTGTTGCGAGGCTGTTTGGGTTTGCAAGGGAAATGGCGATTAGTAATCAATACGGTGCTTCGGCAACTGCGGATGCGATTATTACAGCCTATACTATCCCGAATTTCATTTACCTAGTGGTTGGAGGTGCGTTGACGACAGCGTTCATATCTGTCTACCATTCTACAAGGACGGATAAAGCATTGTTCGTGCGAAAATCATTTACGACGGTTCTTGTAGCAGCAGTTGCGATTACGGCCATATTGATGATCTTTACAGATTCTATCTTGCATTTGTTTTTCAAAGATATGTCTGCTGAAAAATTTGCGCTGACGCGAACTCTTTACCTTTGGATGATGCCGTCTTCTATTATTCTGGTGTTATCGACATGGATGAGTGGAGTAATGAACGTCAACGGTAAATTTAACTTGTCCAGTTTAGCAGTCCTTCTATATAATGCGTCTTTTGTCGGAATCGCTGTTGTTCTAACAAGTTATTTTGGTCCTGAATCGTATGGGATTGGTGCACTGGTTGGTGCGTTATTAATGGGTGTGTTCTTATATGTAGGACTTCGAAAATCAAAACTCTATTCTTTGAAGCCTTCATTTGCCATGTCTGTTGATACGAAACGTTTATGGGTGATTGCATTGCCAATTTTGTTCGGTGGTGCATCACTACAATTTTATGCTGTTATTCACAGAATTGTAGCTGGCGAGTTTGGTGACGGGACAATTGCGGCGGTCAACTATGCCTCGAAATTAACTGGCTTTCCGCAAGCGATAATGATGACTGCCGTAACAACCGTAATCTATCCTCTCCTCAGTAAAAAAGAGGGTGAAGGGGATATGGATACAATCCGTGCCCTCTATAAAAAAGGGATGCTTTATTTAGTTGCTTTGCTTGTGCCGGCAACTATGATAGCTTACTTTTTTGCAGATCCACTTGTCCGTCTTGTCTTCGGATATGGAGAAATGACGGAGAAGGATATACTGCTAACGGTATCGCTTTTCCGTGTATTTACACTGTCGATGTTTTTCCTTGCTGCAAACACGTATATTACTCGATTCTATTACGCAAAAGCCAATTCGATGGTGCCTGTCATATTCAGTTTGATAAGTGTCTTTGCGATTAATCTCGGAGTTATTTATTTGATGATTGACTCGCACGGTGCTTCAGCAATTGCATACGGTACGGTCATTAGTGCCGCGGCGAACTTCGTAATGCTCGCTATTTATGCGAGAGTGAAATGGAAATTGTAATTTAATAGTGTGATGGAGTTGCCCCGGAATAGTTGGGGCAACTTTTTTAATTGGTTTTTAGAGAGAGCAATCATATATGGGCTGAAACGATCATAACGGCGTGCCGACCGATCATATATTTCGCCGACCGAGCATATATGGCGCTGCCCCGATCGTATATTCCGCTAACCGAGCATATATGGCGCTGACTCGATCATATATTCCGCCGACCGAGCATATATGTTGCTATCCCGATCATATATTCCGCTGACCGAGCATATATGTTGCTGCCCCGATCGTATATTCCGCCGACCGAGCATATATGGCGCTGCCCCGATCGTATATTCCGCTGACCGAGCATATATGTTGCTGCCCCGATCATAAATTCCGCCGACCGAGCATATATGTTGCTGCCCCGATCGTATATTCCGCCGACCGAGCATATATGTTGCTACCCCGATCATATATTCCGCTAACCGATCATATATGGAGCTGCCCCAATCATAACGGCGTGCTAACCGAGCATATACAGCGCTGAGCCAATCATAACGGCATGCTAACCGAGCATAACTATCTCCAACACCCCTTTATATTTTATAGAAAATAGGTTATTCTGAAAGATGTGAAGTATTTAATAATATAACGGTGAAACATAGAATGATTGGAGTGTTTTAATTGGTAATCAAAGAGCAAATTGGAAAATGGTTTGAACATTTTCATGCCTATCCAGAAGTGAGTTGGAAAGAAGTAGAGACGACTGCAAAGCTAGCAGAAATATTAACTGAAATGAATGTAAAACATCATACATTTGACGATGTAACGGGTGTTGTCGCGGAAATCGGTGAAGGCGATAGGATTATCGCGGTACGCGCCGACATTGATGCATTGTGGCAGGAAGTCGGGGGTGTCTATAAGGCGAATCATTCTTGTGGGCATGATGCGAATATATCCATGGTGTTAGGTGCGCTTAGTTATTTGCAACAGGAGGAACTGGGCAGCCGAATCCGATTTATTTTCCAACCAGCAGAAGAAAAGGGCAATGGTGCAAACTCGATGATTGAGCGAGGAGCGGTCGACGACGTTTCATATTTGTTTGGTGTGCATTTGCGTCCACAGGAAGAAATTCCATATGGAAAAGTGACACCGGCAATTCATCACGGGGCGGCGGTATTCCTTGAAGGCAAAATCATTGGCGACGATGCGCATGGTGCACGTCCTCAGCAAGGAAACAATGCACTCGATCCGTTATTTGCGATTGCCCAGTTTGTGAAAACAATCCATTTTTCACCTTACGAAGCGTACTCAGCAAAACTGACAAAAGTGCAGGCAGGCGGAGATAGTCTTAATATCATTCCGGGAACTGCAACGTTTGCAATCGATGCTAGAGCACAATCGAATGTGGTGTTGGGAGAGCTGAAGGAACGTATTTCCCGGGGAATCCAAGCAATTGGACAGATGCACGGCGTGGAAATTGAATTGGCATGGAGTGACTATACACCGGCTGCAGAAGTGTCTGAAGAAGCTACAACTGTTGCACGTGAAGCTATCTTGGCAACAGTTGGGGAAGAGGGATATGCATCTGACATTATTACATCGGGCAGTGATGATTTCCATTTCTATACGATTCATAATCCGAACTTAAAAGCCGCAATGATTGGCATCGGAGCAGATCTTAGTCCGGGGCTTCATCATCCAGATATGACGTTCAACAAAGAAGCGCTTGATATTGGAGCGCGTGTATTGGCGGAAACGTTAAAAAAAGCATCGTATTTGGCAGATTAATTGAACAAAGCCTTTTGGTATCGCGAATTGTCGTGATATCAAAAGGCTTTTTTTTATAGCTTAGGAAACTATAAAATCAGGAACTATGAATAGTTGCAACATAGAGATTTCACGTCCAGATTCCAGTGCTTAGAGGCTCTGAGGCCCCCGGGATGTGGGGGTACGTAGACATTATAGCAGGACGTGACGTACTTTGGCTGCGTACATCTGTACAGGCGCTTGCGCATTTGGTTAGTTTAGGACAAGTGGAATATTTGTAGCACCTGCTACGTAAAATGAACTTAGCAATCTACGGGTCTAACATCTAATTTGAAAAAGTCCACAAGTTAAATAGAAATTAAACAAGGAGGTTATAAGGTGAGGAAGAAAAAAGTACATGTATTATTTTTCTTGGCGATAGGAATGGTACTAGTCTTATCTGCATGCGGCGGGGGAAGTAAAAATATTGCCATAGGACCAGCGGCGAGTGAAACGAATAATGTGGCGAAGTTGATTCTGCAGGCATATGGGCTTGAAGATGGAGACTATAAGGCATACCAAGAAGGCTTTGGAGATGCAGCGGACGGTGTTCAAGATGGAAATATCGATGTGTCAATTGGTATTCTTGGGCTTCCGGCTGCAAGTATTGAAAGCCTCCAAGCATCTGCAGGCGATGTAAAAATGCTTGGACTGTCAGATAAAGCGATTGAACATATTGAAAAGAATTCAGGTTATCGACGACTTACAATCCCAAAAGAAACGTATGATTTTCTTACGGAAGATATTGAAACTGTGACTGCATACGCGATTCTGATGGGGAGCATGGATACGATTGATGAGGAACTAGGATATGAGATTGCGAAAAGTATGATTGAGAATGCTAGCGAAAATACACATGCTCAAGCGCAACAAATGACATTGGAAAATGCACTGCGCGGGGCGGAAGGGCTTTTAATCCATCCGGGAGCGAAAAGATATTACGAAGAACAAGGGCTAACGGTTGAAAATGAAGTTGCGGAACTTACTGCTGATGCAACGAAGCGAAAGAAAGAATTTATACTTGGAACAGGTAGTCAGGGCGGAACATATTATCCTCTTGGTGGCGAGATGGCCAACCTCTGGAACAAATATATCGATGGCATGCATGTAACGAATACGGAAACGGGTGCTTCGGTGGAGAATTTATCCACGATCCGTGATGGACATATGGATCTTGGTATGTCTGTACATGTTCCGGCACTGCAAGCATTGAACGGGGAAGCTGAGTTTGAAGGGCACGAAGTTAAGAATGCGGCTTTCATCGGCCATATCTACCCTGAAGTTATTCAGATTGTCACAAGAGAAAAGACTAAAATCAAAAGTCTTGGCGATTTGAAATGAATTATAGAGCCGCGTAATTAAATAGGAAGGGAGTACGCCAATTGAAAGCTACCCAGCAAAATGACGCACAAGAAATCCTAGAGAAGTATGATAAAGAAAATCAGTTTCGCACTCAAATTGGGAAATGGGCATGGGCCGTAACATTTCTTGGCGTTGCACTCACTGTTTTTCATCTATATACGGGCTATTTTGGTACGCTCCCTTCCCAAAAACAAGGGGCGGTACATCTTGGAACTGCTTTAGGGATTATTTATCTTCTCTATCCTGCAAAAAAGGAATGGAGAAATACGCATAAAAAAGTTCCATGGTACGATGTTACGCTGGCTTTTACTGCGATGTATGTGACCTACCATAAAATCATTTTCTTCGATTCGATATTGCAAAGTCGAGTTTCTGGCTATAGTACAATTGACATCATCATTTCCATTCTAGGGATCGCTTTGGTTCTCGAGGCGACAAGGAGGACAGTCGGTTTGCCGATTGTCATTGTAGCGAGTGTGGCTATTATCTATACGCTTATAGGGAAGTATATCCCGACTCAGATTCTTTCTCATCCTGGATTTTCAATGGATCGGATAACGACAAATCTTTGGTACCGGGAAAGTGGTATCTTTGGTACGCCTATACAGATTTCAGCGAAGTTCATTTATCTTTTCCTGTTTTTCGGTGTTATTCTTGTCCATACACCAATCGGTAAGTTTTTTAATGACATCGCCTTCGCTTTAACTGGACGATTTACGGGCGGGACTGCCAAGGCGGCGGTTGTGGCAAGTGCGTTACAAGGAACAGTTTCAGGCAGTTCAGTTGGAAATACAGTCGCCTCGGGATCATTCACGATTCCGATGATGAAAAAAGCTGGTTTCACACCGGAATTTGCTGGGGCCACAGAAGCTGCGGCTTCCACTGGTGGACAGATTATGCCGCCTATGATGGGAGCGGCAGCATTTATAATGATGGAATACTTAGGTGTTTCATACGCCACCATCATGTTAGCGGCAGTTGTTCCAGCGATCCTTTATTTCACGGGTATATTCATAGGAACACATTTCGAAGCGAAGAAATTAAAAATTATTGGATTGCCGAAATCTGAATTGCCACGATTCAAGGATTTACTAATTAGAGACGGTTATATGCTGATTCCTCTTTTCGTTATTATCGGGACCATCATGTCAGGCTTCACGCCACAACGGGCAGCACTCTTTGGCATTTTATCTGCCTACCTTGTTTCGCTAGTTCGGAAGGATTCTAGGATGAATGTACGCCAAATCGTCAATGTCCTTGAACAAGGCGCACGGGTTGCTTTGCCGGTTATCGCCGCGGTGGCGACTGCGGGAATAATAGCAGGAGTCGTCAGTATTACAGGACTTGGAGCGAAATTTGCTTCCGGCATTATCGCGTTATCAAGCGGCCATCTGATATTAGCCCTTTTCTTCACAATGATTGCCTGCATTATTCTTGGGATGGGGCTTCCAACAACTGCGAACTATGTTGTAACAGCAACAATTGCTGCACCTGCATTGATTAATGATTTCATGGTGGCTCCACTTGCTGCACATATGTTTGTGTTCTACTTTGGTATTGTTGCCGATATCACGCCGCCCGTTTGCCTAGCCGCCTATGCAGGGGCGGGAATAGCGAAAGCCAATCCATTTAAAACAGGGGTTACTGCTGTGAAATTAGCGATTGCGGCATTCATCATTCCGTATATATTCATTTACAATCCGATGCTGGTCCTTGTAGATGTGGTCGTATGGAAATTGATTATTGGAGTTCTAGCCGCCGTTTTAGGAATGATTGGCGTAAGTAGTGCTGTCATTGGTTTTTTCATCCGTAACTCGAGAATTTGGGAGCGGATTGTATTATTCGGCGCTGGGCTTATGTTAATAATTCCTGAATTTTTATCTAGCGGAATTGGACTCGTGTTGATTGGCATCATCTGGTTTATTCAGAGGAAAAGACCTGAGGAAGAGGGGAGTACAAAAGTGCTCGCTTAGTAGTGTGAATCTCAAAAAGAAGGCTACCCATAGTGGGAAAGCCTTCTCTTTAGGTGTAGATAAATATGCTTTAAATCAAATGAAAAATGTTTTTCCAATTTTGTCATACAATGCTCCACTAAAACGTGTTAACACATTTTATCCAAGGAACCATACGCATTATTTCATTCATGTTCTGAAATCCATGTTTAATAGTCAAAAAAATTTATAAGTAACTTGGTCATATGGCTCCTAAGTTGTTCGGGTCTGTAAAATGTTGAATTCTTAGTTAGAGCCCTGTGATACCAAGGTGGATAAAGTTTTGACAGCCTTTCTATCTAGACAGCTTGAAAACTGCATGACAATTTTACATTGAGTTTGCGAGAGTCTCCTATCTTTACAAAACTAGTTTAATTTTGTAATTACAATAGAAGCGTTTATGTTTGTTTGCGTGCCTCCTGCTAAAGTCTGAAGGATAACTGCTGTGGCAGAAGTATGATTTCGGAGTGTAAGAACATCACCTGCTGCTATAGAAATTATAGCCTGACCATTGTTTTGCTGCGTGCCTGCTTCTGTACCATAGAGTGTACCGGCAACCACCGAACCATTTAAAAACAGTGCGAATTGACCGGGTTCTACACCCGTCACGGAGAAATTAACCAGATAGTCTCCTGTAGTTAGAAAGAAAACTTGTGAGGTTCCGGGGATGTGCGTAATTCCAGCCGTAATTATTCCATTTGTATCAAACGTAATATCAGCTTCTATAGCCACGGTCTGAGCACCTAGATTGTAAATATAACCGTATAATCCGCCGGGTGCTCCCGTAGCCCCTGTAGCACCGGTAGCGCCAGTATCACCCGTAGCACCAGTAGCACCGGTAGCGCCAGTATCGCCCGTAGCACCAGTAGCACCGGTAGCGCCAGTATCGCCCGTAGCACCAGTAGCACCGGTAGCGCCAGTATCGCCCGTAGCCCCCGTGGCACCGATAGCGCCAGTATCGCCCGTAGCCCCAGTAACACCGATAGGTCCAGTAGGCCCAATATCCCCAGTAGCGCCGGTAGCGCCCGTAGGTCCTCTGTCTCCTTCGCAGCATCTTCTGCATGTTTTTTGATTAGGGCAACAGTCGCTTGTACATTTACTGCATCTATGATTAGTATCTTCGTAAAATTTCATTTTTTCACCACCTTTCTATAACATCCTATTCGAGCTATAGATAGAGGGACGGGCAATCAACTACTTGTCTTAAATAATTGATAAACAAATGTTTAATGTAAACCCGGGAGCTTTCACCAGTATTTATTCTGAAGAACAGACATGAAGAGATAATCCCAAAGTGCTCGCCGTTTAGAATCAATAAAAAAAGAGCTATAAACCATAATGGTTTTAGCTCTTTTTTCACATTATCCATTTCTATTTTTATTTGCCTCTTAAAATTTCTCCAAATAGAAAATGATCTTTATTGTAGCGGATTTTCCCTATTTTCCCTTCTTCCGGACAAGTTGCGAGACCCGTTATCTCTGCTTTCATTTTATCGCCACCGTCTTTTTGATACGTGACATGAACGGTAAAGTCATAATCCCGCGGTCTACCATCGACTGGTTCCACATTAATCTTGTCGACGGTGATTTGATAGCCGTTGTCGTCAGCCGGTGAATGTAAAGTTAGGAAGAGAACCTTGCCACTATATCCAAAATCAGTGAAATAAGGCCTGAAATTATCCTCCAGGTAAATCTCGAGTTCATTATCTTCTTCTGGAGCTGACACTAGGCCGTTTTGGTCTACAATTGTCATGTTACTTGGGTCGTTCTTCATTCGAATATACTCTTTATCGGGTGCATTAAATTCATGTTCAAGAACAGTTTGAATCGCAACAACATTTTTATCCACGGGTTCAGTTTGAGAACAGCCCGTAACCAACGAACTAAGAAGAATAACAAAGAGAATGACTTCAATTTTCCGTCGGACGCTCTTTTTAACAAGGAATGAAGAATAGTTATTAATAAATCTAAGATTCATAATGATACCTCCTCTTTTTAACTTGTTCTTCGACGTTTAGCCAAAAGTTAAATATGAAACTACTACTACTTCTACGACTTCGTATCGATAAAGTTTCGTTAATTGGAAATATTGGTTTAATTATGTTAAATGACTAAACAAAAAAACATCGCTCAATGCGATGTTTTTGATTTGTGGATAGTTACATGAAAAAATTAGCCTCGCCAATTCGGTTATACAATCCGCTCTTTTTGAACAGGGGCAACTTTTCTTTGGGCAAGCGTTTGATAATGATTTGGATACCTGCTTTATCGGCATCGTCAAGTAGTGCATAGAGCGCTGCTTCACCTGTCGCATCGATAACGGATAGGTGTTCCAAATCGAGAATGATTTTCCTCGCGCCTGTTAGGAAAATTGCAGGATATTTGTCTTCGAATACTTTTGCGGTACCGAAGAAAATAGGGCCGTCCACTGTATATTTTGCTAATGAAGATGTATCACTATCACTGAACTTAATGATTTCAACATCGGAAAGGGTCGCTTCTTTAATATCGAGTTTACCACTCATTTTACGTAAGAATGACAGGGCAGCAAGCAAAATCCCCACCTGAACGGCAATCGTTAAGTCGATGAAAATCGTCAAAAGGAACGTCGTTAATAAAACCAGTGAGTCCCCCGACCGGATCATTAAAATATGCGTGAATGATTTACGTGCACTCATATTCCAGGCGACATACATAAGAATCGGCGCCATCGCAGCTAATGGAATATAAGAGGCATAAGGCGCCAAAAGGAGCAAAAAGGCAAGAACGAAAACACTTTGTACAACTCCTGATATTGGGCTGACTGCTCCAGATCGAATATTGGTAGCTGTACGGGCAATGGCTCCTGTAGCAGGGATACCGCCGAATAATGGCGTTATCATATTGGCGATTCCTTGACCGAATAACTCACGTTTCGAATCATGCTTTTCACCGCTTTTCATACCATCTGCAACAACAGCAGATAACAATGATTCAATTGCTCCAAGTGCGGCAATAATAAGGGCGGGTTGCCACAAATTGACCAACTTCTCCAATGTGATTTGTGGAAAATGAAAATTCGGGAGTGAGTTGGGAATACCACCGAAGGCTGTTCCGATCGTTTCAACTTTACTCGGAAATAGAAAAATCGAAATGAGGGTCGGAATAAGTAGTGCAATTAGCAGTAATGGGACACGCGGCGCTATTTTAGGCAATATGAATAGTACGATGAGCCCGATTAAGGCAGTGACTATGCTGAAGACGTTCACCGTGTGAAACTGATTGACAAGATCAATCATGTTTTCGTGGAAAAACTCTTTTTTTTCTAAGCCGGTAATTCCAAAGAAATTGCCTAGTTGGCCTGTAAAGATAATGACCGCAATCCCCGTAGTAAAGCCTATGGTTACAGATCTTGGGACGAAATGAATTAGATTACTTACACCGAGAAAACTCATAATAACGAGGAAAATACCTGCTAGAAATCCGGCAATAAGCAGATCTTCATAGCCATATTGTAGAACAATTGCGAGCAATATCGGGATGAATGCTCCAGTGGGTCCCGCGATTTGAAAACGGGATCCGCCTAATAATGCAACGATAAGCCCAGCGATAATTGTTGTATAAAGTCCATATTCCGGTTTTACGCCTGAAGCAATTGCAAAAGCCATCCCGAGCGGAATGGCTACAATACCAACAGTAATTCCTGCTATCAGATCTTTGCGGAATCCGGCTCCATTGTAATCAAGATATCGGTTATCCTTGAACATTCGATTCACTTCTTTCAGGATCTTAATACAAAAACTTCCTCTTTCTAGTGTATTCCTAAAATGCTGTAGTAACAAGGGTTTGAGATTAATACAGATGTATTCAATGAAAAGAATGATGTGTAGAATTCAACATACTTATCAAAGCAAATAGATTGCAAGTGGATCTAAAGGGGATTATTATTTAGACGTTAAATTATATTAAGATGGGGTGGTCATAATGGGTAGATTACAAGATAAAGTTGCATTCGTAACAGGTGGTGCGTCAGGTATGGGCGAAATGATGGTCAAAATGTTTACTGCTGAAGGTGCTACTGTAATTGCAGCAGACATTAATGAAGCAGCACTGGAAGAAAAGTGGGGCAACAATGAAAAAGTTATGACTGTTAAATTGAATGTCACTTCCGATGAAGAGTGGAAAGCGGCTGTTGAAAAAGTTGTTGCTAAACTTGAGAAAATCGATATTTTAATTAACAATGCTGGTATTTCTACGGAAAAAGGAATGAATGAAATTACAATTGAAGACTGGCGCAGGCTGTCGGATATCAATAGTTTCGGTCCATTCCTTGGTATGAAACATGTACTTCCTTATATGAAAGAAGCAACTAAAGGTTCAATCGTCAATATCTCTTCCTATACAGCACTTATCGGAATGGGATTGAACCCTTATTCTGCATCAAAAGGAGCAGTTCGCGCAATTTCACGAGCAGCTGCAGCGGACTTCGGACAATTTGGTGTACGTGTTAACACCATCTTCCCAGGAATCATTGAAACACCGATGACGAAAGGTCTTGAATCGTCAAAAGATGTAGTAACAGCACTTGTGAGAATGACACCACTTGCCCGTCTTGGAAAACCTGAAGACGTTGCAAACGCGGTTCTTTTCTTGGCATCAGACGAAGCTGCATACATTACAGGTGCAGAACTTGTTATTGATGGCGGATACTCTGCTAGATAACGTCTCTAATGAAGCTTATGTATATAGGAAATAAAACAGACCGTCATGGATTTAATCCGTGACGGTCTGTTTTCGTTGTAGTAGGAAATTATAAAGTGCTTGGACAATGGAGAAACATCGGATGCTGAAATTCCGCGATTTAGGGGTGGATATATGATCGTGCGCGCGGCGCTTATGCTTGTTTTGCGAGATATATGATCGTGCGCGCGGCGCTTATGCTTGTTTTGCGAGATATATGATCGTTCGTGCGGTGCTTATGCTTGTTTTGCGAGATATATGATTGTTCGTGCTGTGCTTCTGCTTGTTTTGCGAGATATATGATCGTTCGTGCGGTGCTTATGCTTGTTTTAAGAGATATATGGTCGTTTGCGCTGTGCTTCTGCTTGGTTTGAGAGATATATGATTGTTTGCGCTGCGCTTCTGCTTGTTTAGCGAGATATATGATCGTTCGTGCGGTGCTTCTGCTTGGTTTGCGTGATATATGGTATTCTGTCAAGAAAGTGGACATGAATTAATGAGCAGTTATTTTAATAAGCCTACCGCGCTGCGCTTGCTGTACTTTCATGGAAGAGCAGTTAAAAAGCCAACTGCTCTTCCACGAAAGTTGTGAGTGGTTTCTGGGCATTTTTCTCTTTCAATTCTTGATACTGTGACTCGAAAAAATTAGGGGAGACATAGTCTAACGTGGAATGGATGCGTTTCTCGTTATAAAACGAGATGATGTAATCCAACACTGCCGTCTCTGCTTCCTTTCGTGTCTTGAACTTCATTCGGTAAATCAGTTCCTTCTTGATTGTCGCATGGAAGGATTCAATACACGCATTGTCGTAACAGTCACCTCTACGGCTCATGCTGATTTGGCACTGCTTCTCTTTAAGTAGTCCAGTATAAGCAACAGACGCATACTGGGAGCCCTGATCTGAATGGTGAATCAACCCTTCTTCTGGGGAACGGAAATGAAAAGCACGCTCCAGCGCCAGTTGAGGCAGCTGCGTGGATAAGGTGTTCGCTAAGTTAAAACCAATGATCTTACGAGAGAATAAATCCATCACCGTAGCCAGGTATAGCCACCCCTGACTTGTCCAGATATAGGTGATATCCACGACCCACACTTGATTGGGATGATCCGCATGGAAGTTTCGTTTTAATAAATTAGGATAAATCGGATGTTCATGATTAGATTGAGTTGTCACCGTATAGTGAAAAGGCACTGTAGCGCATAAACTCAGCTCTCTCATATAGTTTGAGACAGTCTTCTCTGAAAGTGGTACCCCTTGTTTCTTCATAATCCGTTGGATTCGGGGGCTTCCATAGACCTCCCGATTCTCGTAAAAAATTTGTTTGATTAACTTTAATGCCCCTTCTTTTTTCTTCTGCGAGGCACTTTGTACTTTTTCACGCCATTTATAGTAGCCGCTCTTTGAAACCTTTAGAACTTCGCACATCCTATTCACGCGGTATTCTTCCCGGTGCTTTTCAATAAATGAATAGATCACTGCGGGTTTTTTGAAAAGATGTGCATGGCTTTTTTTAAGATTTCATTCTCTTCCTTCAGTTCCTGGATTTCTTTTTCAAGCGCTCGTTGCTGCCTTAGCCGCTCGGTAGAGGTTACAAATTCTTCCCCATTACGTTTTCCTTCCAGTTCTTTTCGATGGTGACTTACCCACTTTCGCAAGGTACTGACAGGCACATCCATCTCCCGTGAAATTTCAATCTGTTTTCTTCCGTCTTCCACCACCAGCTTGACCAAATGCTCTTTCAGCTGATTATCTATTCGTTTCTTCATAATGGACACGCTCCATTCAGTTAGTTTGTTCTCTTTATCCAAACACGCTCATTGGATTATGTCCACTTTCTATACTACATTCATATATGATCGTTCGTGCTGTGCTTCTGCTTGTTTAGCGAGATATATGCTCGTTTGGCGTTTACATACAGTAGGTCGCACCACGCTATTGTTCGCTGGTATAGTCTGAAAATATGCAGTTGTAAGACATCAGACAACATTAGCTGTTTTTTATCAACAAATCAAAATTACATCCGATGTAATACAAGGGAAAAGGTAAATGAAAGCGAGTGATAGGGATGAAATTAAAACTACTGATTGTTCTTACGACAGCTTTACTCATACTTACAGGCTGTGGCCTTGAGGAAAAAAATCCGCTTGATGGAAAAGTGAAAGTGGGTGTTATGCTTTCGGAAAATGGTCTTGGAGATCAGTCATTTTCAGATTTGGCATTCAAGGGTTTGACGAAGGCGCGGGATGAAGAGGATATTGTTGTCGAATACTTGGAACTTGCGGAAACAGGGACTTATGAAAAAGGATTTAGAGAACTTGTGGAAAGTGGTAATGATTTAGTATTTGCGCTAGGTTTCACCGGTCAGCAGGAGTTGGAAAAGGTAGCTCTGGACTTTCCGGATCAAAAATTCGTTCTCTTTGATGCGGTTTCGGAAGCTGCGAATATCACATCGATTACATTTAAGGAAGACGAAGGAAGTATGCTTGCTGGAATTGTAGCGGCAACTGTTTCAAATTCACAGGTAATCGGTTTTATAGGTGGTATGGAGGTCCCAGTTATTCAACGGTTCGAGCAAGGGTTCATCCAAGGAGCAAAGTCGGTTAACCCTGATATTGTTATTCTCAATGAATATGCCAATAACTTTGATGACGATGGCTTAGGAGCAGAGATTGCTTCGAAGATGATTGACGACAAGGCGGATGTTCTTTACTCTGCTGCTGGTTTCACAGGAGTGGGCATGCTGAAAGAAGCTGAAAAAAGGGGTATTTACGCAATCGGTGTAGATAGTGATCAATACTTTTATGCAGAACAGGCCGTCATTACATCCATGATGAAAAATATTGATAGTGCGTTGTTTGATATCATCCTTTCCTATAAGGAGTCGGGAGCAATCCAATCCGGTCATGTCGAACTGGGGCTGGCGGAAAACGGAGTAGGTCTTGCACCATTTCGAGTGCTAGAACTGACGGACGTTGAAAAAGGTAAGTTAGATGCGCTCATTGAACAAGCCGCATCAGAACTGAAATGATAGGGGGGAAAGTTGAAATGACAATAAAGAAAAAAATAGTGATCAATTCACTTTTCATGCTTGGCCTATCAATTCTGATGATCGCAGTTATTATTGTCAGAATGCTGGCGATTCAAAATACGAGTAATGATTACTTGAACGTGTTGTTAGCTGTTCATGACGTAAATGCAGAAACCAAAGCGTCAATGCAGAGTTTGAATACACTTGCTTATAACATGACGGACGCCAATAAAGACAATGTTCGTCAACAACTGGAGTCGACCGCTGAAAAATTCTCCGTTGCGGAAAGCCTTGTTAAGGAGAAAGAGCCGCGGGCAATTCTTTTGAAGGCGCAAGAGAAATTTCATTTATTGAAAGAGCAAGCACTTGCAGCTGTTGAGGAAAATAACTCCGCGGAAATCAATCGACAATCGCTTCGGAACGTAGGGATTGTCAATGATATTTATATGGTAGATCTCTATACATCCGCACACTATGATTATTTACAAGAAGCACTCATCGCTAAAATTAAAGGCATCATTACATTCGCAATAATAGGTAGCGTATTTGTCATAATGGGGACAATGGTAATCATTATCCGACTGGCAAACGCAATTACAAATCCACTTAAGAAGCTGGCGATGAACGCCGAAGAAATTGCAGCGGGCAATTTGGTCGTCGAGCCGATTCAGTATGATAAAAAAGATGAACTCGGGCAATTGAATCACTCATTTACATCCATGACCAATCATCTACGGACATTATTGCAATCCATTGACGGGGCAAGCCGAAAAGTGGATGACTACACAAAAGAGCTAGAGGTAGAAAATCGTTATCTTACAGAAGCGAGCAACCAGGTGACATTATCGACGGAAGAGCTTGCAAAGGGAACCCAAAGTATCTCCGAGGACTTGCAACATTCCGTAGAGCTCATAGAGCAGATGAATGAGGAATTCGAATTTAATGTCGACCGGGCAAGAAATTCGGCTGATTCTGCAGCTATGGCTAATGAGGCAATTGTTGAAGGGCGTCGCGCCATCAATGAACAGCGGGAACTTATCGATAGCAATAATTTAGCATCGGAATCGATTAAAGATGCGACTGAGCAATTTACGCACTATGCAATAAGAATCGAAGATATGGCCAAGGCGGTTTCTAACATTGCTTCGCAGACAAACTTACTTGCGCTAAATGCTGCAATAGAAGCTGCGCGTGCGGGGGAAGCGGGGAAAGGATTTGCAGTAGTTGCATCGGAAGTAAGGAAACTAGCTGATGAATCAACAACCGCAACTGCACAGATATTCGATATGGTTAATCTAATCAAAGGCGGACTTGGCTCAATTTCTGAATCAGTTGGAAAAGGTGTTGAAATTGCCGAAGCGCAAGACGGCAATGTAACCCGAACACTCGATACATTTGCAAACATCGAAAATAGAATGGGGAATATTACGGAAGCGTTGACAGAGCTCGTTACAGGCGTGAATAATTCGAAACAGTTCAATGTTACGGTGCTTGAGAATACCGAAAATATTAGTACGGTCGTGGAACAAACGGCGGCAGGTAGTGAGGAGATTTCCGCTTCAGCAGAAGAGCAACTAGAGTCTATCGGGAAAGTAGTGGACAAGGTGACAGCCCTTCGCGAACTAACCGATGATTTGAACGCAACGATATCAAGATTCCGATTATAAAGTGAAAGACCGCGTGCCTAGTAGTTGGCGACGCGGTCTTTTACTTATTCGTTGATCAATTCATTTTCTTTTAATAAAATCTCATCATAGCCCATCTTATGAGCAAGTTGGGTAATATGGGGCTGTTCAAGACGAGCAGTGTGGAGAATAGCCACTTCTAAAAAAGCAATACGAGTCGGGCCGTCAAATAACAACTGTCCATTACTCACTATAATCGTTCGACCAAATGTTTCAGCGACAAAATCCATATCATGCAAAATACAGAGCACAAGTTTACCTTGCGCATGCAACTCATGGATAATTTCTTTTAGCATCGCCTTACCGCTTGCATCTTGCCCCATTGTCGGTTCATCGAAAATAACGATGTCTGTATCCATTGCAAGAATGGATGCAACAGCAATCATTTTTCGCTCGGCTAGACTTAAATCATATGGATTTTCTTCTGCTTTAGTTAATAGTCCAACGCGGTTAAGCATTTTCTCGGCATTCAAGCGTGCAACTTCAGGCGTTTGTCCAACATTGAGCGGACCGAACATTACTTCATCCAAGACATTATTTTTGAAAATCTGGTCATTTGGATTTTGGAAAATGAGTCCGATAGTGCCCGCAAGTTTTGCCGCGGTCGTGTCTTTCGTATTCGTGCCATTTATGATGATTTCGCCAGCATTTGGCTTTAATAAAGCTTTCAATAATTTGACGAAAGTGGTTTTTCCTGCACCGTTTTGTCCAATAATGGCTGTAGGTTCACCACTTAACGTCACGCTAATTCCGCGCAAAATGGGGGTATCCTTGTTATAGCTGAACTGGAGATCTTTTACGGAGATTTCAGGACTAGCCATTTTTGTTGAAGTTGAGGATTCGGTGACTGCCCGCATATCCCCAATAGTAATTCCACTTACAGGCATTTCTTCGAGTGAAATCGGATAGAGGCCAGTCAACTCGTTTTTTAAATGAAGCGCTTTTGCGACTGAAGTATAAACAGGTGGTTCGACTCCGAAAATCTGTAAATCATCACGTGAAAAGATTTCAGCAGGCGGTCCAGAATCTATCAATTTACCTTCGTGCATGAGAAAAATACGATCGGAATAGACGGCAAGTTTCTCCATTTTCTGCTCAACCATTAGTATCGTCATACCTTCTCTCGACAGTTTTTCAACGATGCGGAAAACTTCCTCAGAACCTTGTGGATCGAGCTGTGATGTCGGTTCGTCAAGTATTAAAATATCCGGTTTCATGGCGATAACACTGGCGATTGCGACACGTTGCATTTGCCCGCCAGATAAGGAGAACGGATTTTTATCCCGTAATGCTTCGATATCGAGGAACTGCATACTTTCTTTAATACGCCTATGCATTTCGTCACGAGGGATGCCCAAGTTTTCGAGTCCGAAGGCGATTTCATCGTAAACCGTGAATTTTGCACCTGTCATTTGTGAAAAAGGATTTTCAAAAACGAGTCCAACTTTCGCTGTAATGTCGCTGATTTCATGTGCAAGCACGTCCATGTCGCCAATGAAAACATCCCCACCATACGCACCTTTGAAGAAATGGGGAACCAGGCCACTGAGTGCATAACATAGTGTCGTTTTTCCAGCGGTATTCATGCCTGCTATGCCAACGAATTCTCCTTTTTTAACTGTGAATGAAATACCGTCAAGCGCGAAAGTATCGGTGTTCGGGTATTTATATTTTAGATTTTCGACACGGATACTGTTCATAAGGCAACCCTCCAGACGATAGTGGCGATTAATAGGATGACAAGTATAATTTTCAAGAGGAGACCGTATTTATAATGAAAGGATTCATTCAAAAATGTTTTTGTTCCTTTGGCATTGAAGCCGCGTATTTCAAGCGCAATAGACCTTTCACGCGTATCGTTTAATGAATTGAGAACAACTGGACCGAGAAGTGGGATAAATGACTTGATACGCGTAAGTAAATTCCCTTCTGTTTCCATTCCACGTGCCCGCTGAGCATCGGTAATTTTACTAGTCATTGCAATCATTTGCGGGATAATCTGTAAAACTGATAGAAAAACGTAGCCAATTTTAGGAGACATTCCCTTATTGATAAGTGATTCGACCAGGTCATCTGGTTTCGTCGTCAAAATGAGAATACCGAACGCACACACCATATTAATGATACGGAGGGTAAGTAGCAGTGCGAATGCGAATCCTTCCTTATAAATAGGAAGAGGTCCAATTTCAAAAAGAAGTGTCGCACGGTCGGGATGGAAGAAACCTTGAACAATGATGATAGAAACAATCAACAGCAGGCTGACACCAATAACCGGCAAAATGTACTTGAACACTTTGCCGGTAAGTAGAAGAAGAAGCGTAAATGCCAAGACACAGATGACGAATAAATGAGTTGGGAGGATATATGTCAATGCGATTGATATGAAGACGAATAAGAGCTTAGTAAGCGGATCGATGTTGTGGATGAACGAATCTTTATCTACATACAGTGTCATGTTTTTCACGGGAATCCTCCTAACAGTATAATCTAGTGTAAGCGGCCCAGTGAAGCAGGCCGCTTACGTAGTCCTTAAAGACGTTCTATTTCCGAACGGTTGTCGTACATATGCGTCAAATTTTTAGGCAATCCTTTGAAGAGAAGGAAACTGATTAGAACCGTTGCCATTTTATCAGGCACGTCAACGACAATGCTGTCTGCGAATGATGCAAACCAAAGCGGCATGTCTTGTGCCATCATTGTTGCAAATAGTGCATCACCCCATACATTCCCGGTTTGCCCACCCCAAAACATGATATTAAGCGGAGTTGAGACTGTGGCGGCGATTAAGCCGACGACAAGTCCGAGGACAAGTGCTTTTCCTACGTTTGCTATCCATCCTTTATACGCCATGATTCCTACGACAAGACCGATGACTGCCGATGTAATTGCATAGACGAATGAAATCGGATCGGCAGTGAAGCCGTAAATAATATTGTTCACAATCCCTGCAATGGCACCGATAATCGGACCTGCTAGCATACTAGCAAGCACTGTGCCAATTGAATCGAGCCATAGCGGCAATTTAAGCAGACCAGCAAACAACTTTCCAAGGTAGTTGATGCCGATAGCTGCTGGAATAAGGACGAGTGCGGCAGTCGTGAAGTTAAGCGACCACATGCTGTTTTTCTTCATGAATTTGTTCCCCCTTTTTTTATCGTATGAGGCATATGCCCAGAACGACACAATGTATAATGGTGTGTCTTGACAGGTGTCAATTCAATTATAACTTACATTTGGCTTAGGGAATAGATAGAATTTTCGATGGGATGAAAAAAGTCGAAGATTGTGCAAGAAGAAGGATGAACTGTACGGCAGAAATGTGGAACTTTACGACACTAACGCAATGTAAAAAAACAGCTTCCCCACTAATAGGAAAGCTGTTAACTATCAATTAAGCTGATTAAAACGTTTGAAGCCTGTGAATTTGTCTTTCCAGTAAACTGAATCAATTGAAGAAACTTCAACTTTTTGCGTAGCGGCATGGATGAATTTACCTTCACCTAAATAAATTCCAGCGTGCGAAATGCCACTACGGTATGTATTTGCGAAAAACACCAAATCGCCCGGTATAGGCTTGTCCACATTAAAAGAATTGGTGTGCATACCGATTGTATCGAGTCTTGGTATAGTAAGTCCTGCCTCGTTAAATACATAATAAATGAACCCGCTGCAATCGAAGCCTTCTTTAGTTGCGCCAGCCCAAACATACGGTGTATCCAAAAGTGGAAGTGAAACTTCGACGGCATTAAGTAATACCTTTTTAGAGGGAAGATTCAACTCTTTTGGCTTCACAGTTGTTGCAACGGCATTCTTCCATGAGTTAGTGGAAGAAGTCTCCTTTAGTACAGTGGTAACTTTCGTATTTGCTGTTTTTACTGGGGGTGAACTGACTACTCCAGATTTTTGACCAACCGCATTTTTTGCAGAAACGGCCAATTTTTGATTGGTTTTAATCGAATCGGAAGCAAGACTGTTTAGACTTTTAAGTTCGTCCACAGTTAATTTATGCTTTGTAGCAATTTGCCATAGCGTGTCACCGGGCTTGACGGTGTATGATTCAGTTGCTGCATCCGCGCTCCCGACTGAGATAAACGCCGCTAGGGCAAACGCTGCCAGCACCGAAAAAGCTCTCTTTTGCATCTATTTTCCCCTCTCCACGACAAACAGTTCTATATATGTATTCTATCTGATTAATAGAACTAGAACAATAGACTGTTAAATTACATTTGTGTTACAGATAGATTACGAGAGTGTTGCGGGAGGGTTGTTATTACAATATTATATAAGTCGAAATGAAAAAATCCTTATAGTTGAATAAATGAATACGGCATAGGTGCTTTACAATGGAATGAATTAAAAATCCTGCAAATATCGCTTCGGCGCTTTGTGGATGCCTCCCGCGATAAGCCAGAAAGGAAGACCACTTTCGGTCTTATCGCTCCGGCTACCACGAAGTCGCGCCTGCGCTGGATGGTCTATTTGAGAAAGCGCATTTCGTTTTCGGGGATGAGATCTACAACCTAGAGTGCCATAAATCGATCGAATGTGATCAACGAATGTCCTAATACAATACATGAGGAATGAATTAAAAATCCTGCAAATACCGCTTCGGCGCTTTGTGGATGCCTCCCGCGATAAGCCAGAAAGGAAGACCACTTTCGGTCTTATCGCTCCGGCTACCACGAAGTCGCACCTGCGTTGGATGGTCTATTTGAGAAAGCGCATTTCGTTTTCGAGGATGAGATCTGCAACCTAGAGTGCGTCTTTCTTGAATACAATTTGTATCAACTAGTAATCACCTTGTAATCTCGGCATATACATTTCTCCCGATAATGAACAACCTAGCGCAGGCGCGGCAAAGGCATCCCCAAAACGCCAAGCGTTCTACAATCCACACCCCGAATTACAACTCACTCATTATTGAGCGCCACAGCAGATTCAATGGGATTCTTTAATTCAACATATATCCATTGAATTCGTTTCAGCTGCCTCTTGTAAGGTGCCTTCGCTCAATTATCACAAGTATTCATATGATCCTATATATATTGAGATAAACGAATGACTGTATCTAAATCTGCTGGCACAACGTTATTATAAGGTTTATTGAAAGAACATCCATCATCTATTTTGTGTTTACCAAAATAGATGAATCGTTTTACTGTCCTGTTTTATCTAATAGGGGAGAACGGGAAGGGAGGCTGCCTCATTGACTACAAAATTGAAACGTGTAGCTCGCGCTAAAAAAGGCGATGCAGAAGCATTTCAAGCGCTCATACATGAAGAAAAAGAGAAGCTGTACAAAATGGCTTTTGTATATATGAAAAATGAAGACGATGCGCTAGAAGTGTTTCAAGAAACTCTCTACAAAGCTTTTGCATCTATTGCTTCGCTTAAAAAAAATGACTACTTTACTACATGGATTACGCGGATTTTGATAAATACAGCGATTGCTTTATTGAACAAGAAACAGAAGGTTATTCCAATGAGTAATGAACTATTTGAAAACATGGGAGATACTACGGGGCATTTGAAACAGGAAGATCAGCTTGATTTGCTTCAAGCGATGGATGAAATTGAGGACAAGTATAAAACCGTTCTGCTGCTACGTTTTTATGAAGACTATACAGTTCAACAAATTGCTACGTTTCTCAACTGTCCTGAAGGAACGGTAAAAACGAATATTCGACGAGGGCTGGCTTTGTTAAAGAAAAAAATGAAAGGGGTTTATGTAGATGACAGACAAAATTCCATCATTTAAAGAAGAAATTGATGCTATTCATGTGCCGGTTGACAAGTTGGATGCGATTATAGTAAAAACGGTTCAAGAAAGTATTCCAAAGAGAAAAAAGTCTCTACGAAACAAATTAGTGTATAGCGTGTCAGCCGCTGTTGTTGCATTCGGTCTACTAATTGGTTCAGCAACTGTCTCGCCTGTGATGGCAACTATCGTGTCACAAATTCCGATTATCGGATCGATATTTAGTACATCTGGAGAACACGGATTAGAGCGGGTGAGTGAGTTGGGCTTGACGCAAGCGGTAGGGCAGTCGAAGACGGTAAATGGTATTACAATTACGATTGATGAAGTATTTTATGACGGTACTCGGGTTACAGTTGGCTATTCGCAAGAATCAGAAGAACCGCTCGATATTTATTATGTAATTCCAAGTTTTGATGTTGAAGGCAAACGAATGGTGACTGGTACTGTTGTTAGAGAAGTCACACCAACTTTTTGGACGAATGTGATTAGTATTGAGCCTTATAGAATGGTATTGCCGAAAAGGTTTGATCTTGGAATGAGTTTCGAAGGGAAGAATGGAGAAGAGTGGCACTTTTCTACGCCGGTAGAAGAACAGTCAGGTGTGCAACAAGTTGCCATTAACCATTCACAACGAACTGATGGAGTTGACCTATTTGTTGAGAATATTAAAATTGGACGTACTGGTTTTCTTCTCAGGTATGAAGTTGCATCAGAAAAATACCATGACGTTCTGACATTCGTAGAATTCAGAATAGTAGATTCATTAGGCAATGAATTAGCCATGAGTGGTGGCGGTAAGGAAAATGGGTATGAAAGAGGACGAGTATATGGGACAAGACTATTTGATTCAGTAGATGAACATGACAAGGAGTTAACAATTATTCCTTATATCTCGATTCCGAAACAAGGGGAATGGCAAAGTATTGATTCAGAAGGCAATCGGACTGATATAGATGTTAGCCAATATGAGGGAATTGACATCAAGTTCGACAGCTTCACAGTTAATCTACCTTAAATGTACAACGCCGTTTGGATTATCCCAAACGGCGTTAATTAAAATCCACCTGAACCGAATGAAAAAGTGTCTTAATTCTATCGCGCATACTATTTAAGTTGAGAAAATGAATATTTATCTAAATTAAGTGTAGGCGCCTTAAAAGGGGTAGCCGAAGCCCTGAAACTGGCGGCGAAGCTGCTTGGCTTAGGGCGGGAGGCATCCCCGAGCGCCGTAGCGAATTCGGTGGGAAATCTTTATTTCAACATACGCAGTAGCTGAAAATCACGTTAAAGACACCTTCTAAAAAAAGCCTGCCCAGCAAACAATCTTGACTGGGCAGGCAAATCTTATTTAGGTCCTTGATTATGATAATTTAAATCGATCGACGACTTCTTGCAGTTCTTGAGCAATTTTATTCATATGATTGGTTGATTCTGCGACGCGTTCAAGCTCGCCCTGTTGAGCGGCGGCTGAGGCGCTGACTTGTTCAGCTGAAGCAGCAGTTTCTTCCGAAATCGCGGAGACACTCTGAATTGCCAACATCGCTTGGTCTTTATGTTCCATCATATCGGCGAGTTTAGTGGCTAACTCGTCTATTGAACCACCCATCTGTTCAGCAAGTTCCGCATTGCGGGTAAAGGAAGATTCTGTACTTGATACAGATTCGTTTTGGCCTTCCATCAATTGAATATTCGCTGTAATAATAGAAACAGTCTGCTGTGACTCTAGTAATATTTCTTGAACCGTTTGTTGAATAACATCTGTTTCTAAGCGAGACTGCTCGGCAAGTTTTCGTACTTCCTCCGCTACGACAGCGAAGCCTTTTCCATGCTCGCCAGCACGTGCAGCTTCAATACTAGCATTGAGCGCAAGCAAATTCGTTTGTGCAGTGATGCCGTGAATCGATGCAATAACTTGATTTATCTCCGCTATTTTAGTGGTCAGTGTTTCAATTTGTTGCTGTACCTTTTCATTCATGTCATTCGTAGCTTCATTATGTTCACGCAGTTTCTTAACTTCTGTCATTCCTTGTATAGTAGATAGACCTGTTTGTTTTGATAATACGTTCATGTCATTTGATAGAATAGCGAGTGAGTCCATTTGATCTGACAAATCTAAAATTCGGTGACTCGTTTCTTCCGTATCTTCCGACTGCTTAGAGGCCCCATGTGCAATTTCATCGGTTGCTAGAGATACTTCTTGACTAGATGCAACAATCTCTTCGAAAACGTGGTGGACGTGATTGGAAGACTTGTTTAATTGAGTGGAAGAATCCCAAACTGTATGAATGGCGTCATTTGTTTTACGAAGCATATTGTTATAAGCCATAGCTACAGCACCAATTTCATCGGGTTGGATATGTTTTTCGTCTATACTTCTCGTCAAGTCACCGGCTGCTGCTGTTTCGATTGACGCGCGTAAATAAGCAAGTGGTTTTAATTGTTTGAAAATGAACCACAAGGTAGCTGCGGACATTAAAACAACCATGACAATTGCAGAAATGATTGTTAGAAGTAAGATTGTGTTATATGTTTCTAGTATTTTTGACTTTGGAACAACCGTCTGTACAGACCATGTATCTTTAATATTGTCTAACAGCATCGGGGCGAACGAGTTAAAGGCCTCTTCATTTAGTTGCTTTGAATCAGCATATAAAGTCGATACTTCTCCTTTTCCAAGCGTGTTCTTAATTGTGCTCCAATCATAAGAGTCTTGCACATTTACCCCGTTCAACTCTTCGCTAATACTGTTGGCAGTTAAGTAACCGCCATCGGTAATAATGCTAGCATATCCACCATCCGGCTTGATTGTATTCACGAGTTCATTTAAAAAATCGATGGAAATATCTGTTGTAAGAACACCGAAAAAGGAACCTGAACTTGTAATTAGCGGTACGGAAATGGTGGTCATTAAGACGATTTCACCACCTGCACTGTACTCGTACGGTTCTGTCAAGACAGCTCGCTTTTCTTTTTTCGGTATTAAGTACCAATCTCCTTCGCCCTCTGTTTCATATTCGCTAAGAGCCTCCATAGTAATCTTGTCTCCATCCTTATACAAATAAGGAATAAAACGCTTCTCTGGATCTATTAAATCATTACTAACAGACTCTTCAATAGGAATAGATCCGCTTTCAAATATAGCAGCCATTCCAGAAGCATCAGTGTTGTTTTTTAAATTATTCTCTATGACAGTTATGGCTTCGTCCGCAGTTAAATTACCTTGTGCCTGCAGTGTTTCAAATATGTGTTTTGTTGTGTGGAGCATGTCATTCGTTTTCTTAAATCGGTCGCTCATTTTAGCAGCATATAGTTCAGTGTTATCAATTGCAGAACTCTCCGCGTCGTTGGTACTTTGATTATGCAAAATGGTACTTGTAACGACTGTATATGAGATAAATAATACTAAAAAGAGCGTAATAATAAGTGCTGAAAGTTTCCACGCAATGCTTTTCGATTTTTTCATATAAAAGTTGCACCTTCTTTCGAATTTTCTTTCATTTTACATCAATATACCTAATTCGACAATGGGCTCCCTTTATCTGAAGTGGGAAGTATTACTCATAGTTGGCTTCAAACGTGCTCATTTCAATTAATTATGGGGAATCAAAAAACGACTCCCACATTTAATGAGAGCCGCTTTCTTCTATTTAAAACGAATACTGTTTTAATAAACCTTCTAATTTTAACGCAAGGCCAATATTTCCTTTAACTTTGAGTTTACCCATCATAAAGGCAGCGGTCGAATTCAAGTTGCCAGCAAGTAGTTTCTTGAAATCTTTTACACTCATAGTTAACGCACAATCAACTTCACCGGGATCTCCGGTAATTGTTACGGCTTTGCCATCTGCTAACGTTAAGCCATATAGACCGCCATCATCACCAGATAAATTGAATGAATAGGTCACAGTCATACCTTTAATTGGACCTGGTTCTCCGTTCAATTTCTCGTCAATTTTAAGCCAAATAGTTGTCATTGTCATGTCATCAAAATTCATCGTCATTGGAAAACCCTCCATAATACTGAATGTTCATTCAGTATAGCTGAAATTGGAGGTAAAAGCATGAACTTTCTGAGAACTAAATCCGTTTCTTAAACAAGGGGCTTAGAACCACACCAATAAGTGCTCCGACAATCGCTGGTACAAGCCAACCAATCTGCTGTTCATAGAGTGGGAGATGGGCAAGTACATCATTGACAGGCTTAATGTCGATTCCGGCTCCTTTTAAGCCGTCAAAGATACTAACAAAAGCAGTTGCCAGTAGCGCCAGGATATAGACAATTGGCTTTCTACCAAACGATTTGTCGATGAATGACATAAGCATCAGAACAATTGCGAGTGGGTAGATTGTGAGCAAAACCGGTATTGAAATAGAAATAAGTTGTGTCAATCCAACGTTTGCAATAATTGCACTGAATCCCGCGAAAATGAAGACATATGTCTTGTATGAATTCCGCGGAAATACATGTTCGAAATACTGTGCACATGCTGAAACGAGACCAATCGATGTTGTCAGACAAGCAAAAATAATTGTCATTGCCAGAATCATCGTTCCGTATGGTCCGTATAAGACGGTAGATGCGAGTGCGAGAACCGCACCTCCGTTGTCTTGTATCCCGATAACATCGACGCTTGTCGCTCCAATATACCCTAGTGAAATGTAAACGAGCGCTAATCCAGTAGCTGCGACAACACCAGCGAAAACCATTGCTTTCATGACAGCACGGCTTTCTGTCACGCCTTCTGCTTTAAGCGCATTAATAACGACGATGCCGAATACAAGTGCCGCAATGACATCCATCGTTAAATACCCTTCAACAAAGCTACGGAAAAACGCATTGGTTGCAAAATCACCTTGGGCTTGTCCGATATCTCCCATTGGTGACACAATACTCTTCACAGCAAGTGCCCCAATAACTAAAAATAGGACAGGAGTCAACACTTTCCCTATGCGATCGACAAGTTTCGCGGGATTTAGGGCGAGAGCGACCGTAATAGTAAAGAAGACGATCGTAAACAACACAAGTGGCCAGTTTGAGCCAGAAATGCTATCAGGCAAAAATGGGAAGACCCCAATTTCATATGAGACAGTAGCTGTTCGTGGAATGCCGAAAAATGGACCAATTGCCATATAGACAATCATCGTGAAAATAACTCCAAAATAAGGATTGACGCGACTTGCAATGGTTTCTAATCCGCCGCCTGCATTGGCAATTGCTAGAACTGCAATGAGAGGCAACCCGACTCCTGTGATTAGGAACCCAATCATCGCGATGAAAAGTTCATCCCCTGCCATTTGCCCAAGAAGCGGTGGGAAAATAATATTACCAGCACCGAGGAACAAAGCAAAGAGCATAAGCCCAATCACGAAATTTTTCTGTATAGACAAGTAAACTGCAACTCCTTGAAAGAATTATGTGAAAAAACTCACCACCTTTCATTATAACTGAAAAGAAGAGGAATTGTCTAATAAATTCAATAGTTCGATGGGTATAGAATGATTCAAATAGTTATTCGGATAAAAGTAGTTCTATTTATCTATAATTCTACATAAAACATGCTACAATTATGATAATAGTTTCTTTTTCGACAAATAGTACACTTTTTTTCACTTTAAGTAAAGTAGTTGTTGATATAGAAATAAAAAATAGGGGGATTGGAAAATGAAGACAATACGTGCGAAAATATGGGCAGGTTTCGGAGTGGTCGTTATACTTACAACTTTCTTAGGACTAAATGGCGCCACAGGAATCAAGAATCTTGTTAAAACTTCTGAAGACATTACGAACGAGCAGTTGCCAATGCTCATTACTGATTCAAGGCTTGCTTTCAACATAGCAGATCGAGTGGCTTTGTCACGGGGGTATATCTTGTATGGAGATAATAAATATATCGAAGAATTTAACCGTTTAACAGAAGAAAGTGCGCTACTTCAGGAAGAGCTTAAACAGATATCAGACTCTGAGAATGTAAAGCGTTTGATTGCAAGCAGTATCGAATGGCGCGAAGTTTTGACAGACCAAGTGTTTCCAGCAGTCAAAGCTGGAAGGCAGGCAGAGGCGGAACGTCTTGATCGTGAAATTGCGGAGCCGCTTGCCGATGAAATAGTGAATGAGTTCAATGCGCTTGCTGTGTCGAGACAAGACAAAATAGTAGCTGATGGAATGAAAAATGTGGAAAAAGGTAAAAAAACACAAGTAACAAACTTTACCATAGCAATTGTCGTTATTTTTCTTGCCATCCTTATTAGTTTTTACGTAGCACGAAGCATTTCTAGACCAGTCGTTGCGGTTTCACAGAGGATGGAACGGATGGCAGAAGGGATTTTAAACGATCCTCCCCTTGAGACGAAACTGAAAGACGAAGTTGGACAACAAATTCATTCTATCAATAAAATGAGGGATGAAATGCAACGTATTTTGGCTGATAGCCTGACGATTTCCCGTCAAGTGAATAGTAGAAGTACGGAATTATCCGAAACATCGGGAATCGTAAGTGACTCAACGAGCCAAATCGCGGCAACGATGGAACAACTTGCAGCGGGATCTGAAGCGCAGGCGAATACAGCTTCGAATATGGCTGAAATGGTCGGAACCTTTTTTGAAGATGTCCAACATGCCAACGAAGCAGGGGGACAAGTTGTTGAATCCTCAAGAGCCATTTTACAGCGAACAGTAAACGGAAATGAAATGATGGAAAGTTCCGTTGAACAAATGAATGAAATTTACGGAGTAGTTAATAAGTCAGTTGAAACCATTAAACAGTTAGATAATCAGACGAAGGAAATCTCGTCACTTGTCACTGTCATTAGTGAAATCGCAGCACAAACGAATCTACTTGCGCTTAATGCGGCAATTGAAGCCGCGCGGGCAGGCGAACACGGGAAGGGTTTTGCAGTCGTGGCGGATGAAGTGAAGAAGCTTGCGGAACAAGTTGCGAATTCTGTAAGTGAAATTACGACAATTGTTGACACGGTTCAAATAGGGTCGTCTAGTGCAGTAAAAGCACTTGAAAGCGGCTACCAAAGTGTTGCTGATGGAAAGCAGAAAGTACTTGATACTGGCGTTGTTTTTGAGGAAATCTCAAAACTTGTTACTGAAATGAATACACTGACGAACGTGATGTCGGCAGATCTAGATCATCTGGAGGAGATTGGTGGTAAACTGACGGAAGGTGTGACTGAAGTTGCGTCAATTGCCGAAGAATCTGCCGCAGGTGTTCAGGAAACGACTGCATCTGCCGAACAGACATCGTTCCAAGTTGAAGCAATGAGAGAGGCAGCAGATGAGTTATCGAGTCTTTCTGAAGCGTTAGAAACGTCTGTGAGCCGATTTGCAATCGAAGAACGTAAAGACTCGTAATGAAATAACAGTTCCTTATTTGAATTCTAATTCGGCTTGGAACAGTTTTGTTATGGAAAAACACTCCTTTAATTATGCGTGAAATATGTGAATTCGCGATTAATTATAACCGAAGTCATAAAATGTTTACGACCTGGTCCTATACGTGTAAAATGAGGATTGGCAAGTATAATCAGGGGGTAATACAATGGAACAAGTGCAATTTATGCGTAATCTAATTATCGAAACACCATCAGTGCCGGGCAACTTCGCGAAAGTTGCGTTAGCTATCGGACAATTAAATGGAGATATTGGTGATATCCAAACTATAAAAGTAGGTACATTATCAACGATTCGTGATATTTCAATTCAATGTACAAGTGAAGAGCACTTGTTGCAAATTGTTGAAGCGGTTAATCAAATCGGCGATGGAATTAGTGTTCACGCTATAACGGATGATGTATTGCAAGCACATGAAGGTGGCAAGATTCATATGAAAGGCCGTATGGAAATTCGTTCTTTAGGTGATTTGCGACGTGTCTATACACCAGGCGTTGCGAACGTTTGTGAACTTATCAAGAATGATCCGGAACAGGCGAAATATTTCACGGGAATCTCAAACACGGTCGCAATCGTGACAGATGGCACAGCGATTCTGGGTCTTGGAAATATCGGACCTGTCGCGGGAATGCCTGTAATGGAAGGAAAAGCTGTGTTATTTGATCAATTCGCTGGGATAAGTGGTATTCCTATCTTGCTTAACACGAGTGATCCAGATGAAGTTGTAGAAACAATTAAACATATTCAGCAAGGGTTTGGTGGAATATTGTTGGAGGATATCGGATCTCCACACTGTTTCGAAATTGAAGAGCGGTTGAAAGCGGAGCTGTCGATTCCAGTCATGCACGATGATCAGCATGGTACAGCAGTTGTCACGTTGGCATCTGTAATTTCAGCTTGTCAACAGACAGATGTTTTGCTAACGGAAGCGGTTGTGGGCCAAATTGGTCTTGGTGCAGCTGGTCTAGCAATTAGCCGTATGCTTATGAAATATGGTGTGAAGGAAATGCGTGGTATTGACCGTAATGAAGTCGCACGTCAGAGGCTTGCTGATCATGGCGGCACAGTCATTGATTCACTTGAAGAATTGATGGCAACGTGTGACATTATCGTAGCCACAACGGGCGTTGCAGGACTTATCAAACCAGAAATGGTACGAAAAGGGCAAATTATCTTGGCTTTGTCCAATCCAAACGCTGAAATTACCCCGGAAGACGCACTTGCAGCGGGCGCGGCATTTGCGGCAGATGGCCGTCTCGTTAATAATATCTTAGGCTTCCCAGGTATTTTCCGCGGTGCCCTAAATGCACATGCGAAGGAAATTACTTATCCGATGCTAATCGCAGCTGCACTTGCAATTGTCGACAGCACGAAACCGGGCGATCTTGTCCCACATCCACTTGATCCAAACGTCCATCTTAATGTAGCAGCTGCGGTTGAACGAGTTGCGAATAACTTGTAATTGATAAAGGCCTCTTACCTGGGAAGATAAACCAGGTAAGAGGCTTTTTTATATGGAGCAGAGTAGATTATGGATTGCCTTGATGGTATTACTGGAAGAGTTCAACCAATGCGCTAAAGTGTGCAACAAATAGGGCGAGGTCCAACCAACCCCCTCCAACCCCCTCCAACCCATCAATTCCAACAAAATGAAAACAGCCCAGATTTCACGACAATATCCGCAAATCAGAGCTGCTTCATAATGTGACTATCTACCAATCAGCCAATCAAATGGCGGCGAACCTGGTGGTGAGTGTTTCAGTATATCAATGACTGGAATTGTGTAAGCGAACAGAATCAGTGCAATTGTAATCCCGACCCATAGATACCAGTTTTCAAGAATTTTAGGTGTAGGCTCTGCATCGTCTTCCTCTACGGCAATCGGATATTCTTGAACTCCGCGTGGTGCAAAGAATGTCAGTTGGATGAAAATGTATACCATTAAGAGGATGCCGATAAACAAAATCGTTCCTCCAACAGCTTGCGCAATCTGATAATTGATCCACGTAGCTACTTGTTCGCCGCCTGCATATTCGGAGAAGCTTGAACGACGCGGTCCGCCAAGTAATCCTTGAATATGCATAGCACCTGACATAATTGTCATACCAATTGTCCAAATAAACGTTTGAATAATCCCGAGTCTATTCAATCTCGGAGTCAGTCGTCGACCCGTTAAATGCGGTACAAGCCAATACGTAATCCCGAAAAATGTTAGAACGACTGTTGTTGCAGCAGTTAAATGGAAGTGACCTGTAATCCAAATTGTATTATGGACGAGCGCATTCATTTGGTGAGATGCGTTAACGATACCGCCCACTCCACCCGGAATGAATGCAGCCATACCGATGAATGGTGCTAGGAAACGTACATCTTTCCATGGAAGCTTTTTGAACCAACCAAATAAGCTCTTATAGCCTTTTCGTCGGCCTGTTGTTTCAAATGAAGCGAAAATCGAGAATGCTGTCATTAATGACGGAATAACAACCATGAATGTCAGCACAACTTGAATGAATTTCCAAGTAGGGTCAATACCCGGTTCTGTCAACTGGTGATGGAACCCGACCGGAATCGAGAACATTAGTAATAGAATGAAAGCCATTCTAGCAAGTGCATCACTGAATAATTTTCCGCCGATGATCTTTGGAATAACAACATACCACGCCATATAAGCTGGAAGTAACCAGAAATAAACGAGTGGATGTCCGAAATACCAAAATAACGTACGGCTTAGTAAAACATTGATTGTTTCAGCATATCCAAGTGACCAAGGGATGAACAGCACTAGGACAGATGTTGCTACGCCGATTGTAGCGATGAACCACATAAGCATATTGATAATAACCATAAATGCAGGTAATGGTGATTTTTCACCTTTATGTGCTTTCTTCCATACGTAAAGCTGACGGAAGTTAACGAAGGCAGCAATCCAGCTACCGATAATAACGAGTGCTAAACCGAAATAAAATGCCGGGTGAGCTCGTAGTGGTGCATAGAATGTGTATAATACTGAAGCTTCGCCTACAAGAATCGTAATCGCGGCCATGATGGTTCCGATCAGCATTACCCAGAAGGACAGCCATGCGACTTTCAACTGTTTATCCGAAATCCCAACCGTTTTCCCCATAAGTGAAAACTGGAAACCGATAATGAAAAAGGTTGTTAAGACGAGTCCAAGAATGACACCGTGAACAGTCAGGATTGTATAATAATCAATATTAAACGGTAATTTGAATTTCCCAGAGCGGACAAAAGTCTGCAATAAACCCATCAGACCTCCGACAAAAAGCGAGATATAAGTAACCCACATGAATGCCATATATAATTTGGATTCTTTTTTAGAAAGCGGTAATTGAACCTTAGTCATTATTCATACACCTCCACTGTTCCGTACATCTGGTGGTGACCGATGCCGCAGTATTCGTTGCAGACAATCGTGAATTCGCCTGCATTTTTCATGACAGTCTCGTAACGACTAATGTGGCCAGGTTCAACCATCATGTTGACGTTTGTTCCAGCTACTTGGAAGCCATGGACAACATCTTTTGTTGTGATTTGATAAAGAACGGTGGAACCTTTTGGCACGCGAATCGTTTTAATAGCAGTACCTTCCGTGTCTTTACCGAAATCATAGTTGAACGCAGAAGCAACGATGTTGACGATATATTTGCCGTCAGCTACTTCACGAATGCCAAGATTTTCAGGCTTGAATGCGTCATGTGCTTCAACATTTTGTGGATCGATTGTTTCAATATGGCTCTGCGGATGCGTCCCTTTCCAGAAAGCAGCGAAGCCGATAATTAGTAGGAATAGGACGAGTGAAGCCATTCCGAAAACAAGCCATATCTTTTCATATTTGTGCAAATGCATAAGTAACCCTCCTGATATAATTATTATCTAGATAAAAATAGTGCATAAAACCCGAACCAAGATACTAGAATGACGGCACCCAACAGCATGACGGCTATGAAAGTACCTTTCAAACTATGTGTAGATTCATGCGTATTGGGTTGATGTTTCATTGAATTTCTTTTCCCCATTATTACACCTCCTATTTCCGGCGAAGTGGATTCGCTGTCATACCTTTATCATAGTCTTAAGGTTTAATATGGGAATTAGGGAAAACCCTATGCCTAAGGATATAAGGGAGGGTTTCACAAGTTGTTCACGCATTCTTCATATTTCCGTCAATTACCTATAATAAAGGTCTAGAGATGCATGTGAGAAAAGAAGATGGTATGTTAAGTTCGATTAAAGTTGACCAGACTGTTTAGGGAAATTACAATAAAGCGAGAGCAAAATCTTAATGGAAGTTGGTTGATCTATATGAAAAATCTAAAACTTATAAAAGTTGAAAGCCCTGAACAAGGCGCAGAACAAGTTTACGAAATCATTAAAAACGAAATTGAAAGTGGACGTCTAAACGTACTTGGGCTGGCAACAGGAAGTACAATGATTCCTGTTTACGATAAATGGGTTTCGTCAAATCTTGATTTCTCCAATATTGTCACTTTTAATTTGGATGAGTATATCGGAATACCTGAATCAAGCCCGAACAGCTACGCTTATTTTATGAGTGAGCATCTGTTTGATAAGAAAGAATTTAGAAAAACAAATATTCCGGATGGGATGGCTGAAGATTTGGTTGAAGAATGTGCCGCTTATGAAGATCTTTTAGAAGAGTACCCACTCGACATCCAGCTACTTGGAGTAGGAGAGAATGGCCATATCGCATTCAACGAACCTGGACTTCCTTTTGATTCCGTTACACATGTAGCGCAATTGACGGAATCGACATTGGGTGTGAATAGCCAGTACTTCGAAAATGATGAAAAAATCCCTGAAACAGCTTTATCGATGGGAATTAGTTCGATATTAGGTGCGAAAAAAATTGTTTTACTAGCATTTGGTGAAAAGAAACGAGCAGCTATCGAGAAGTTGCTTGAAGGTAATGTAACGACTGAGTGGCCGATTACAAAATTAGTTGATCACAAAGATGTCATCGTCATTACGGATTTAGAAATTTAATAAGCTAAACAAAAAGGTGAGTGACTACGATTAGTAGCACTCACCTTTTTGTTATTATAGAAAGAAGAGGATTAGTGTCGATCATGATTCAATGTACTGAATATAGTTTGCATATCACCAAGCTGCCCATTTTTGGCAATTAGTGCATCACGTTTTTTTTGAGAGAAACCACGCTCTTTGTTGAATTTCCCAGTCGTTCGGTGTGGGTCTTCTGAATTATGAAAACGGCTATCTTCTTTCAGGGGTTCATAATCACCTGCTGCGTGATCGAGATATGGATTATGAATATAATTTTTTGCGGAATATTTCTTATCGATTTTTTCGTTACCTAACCAACCATGGGCTTTTTCTTGTGCTTCAAGAAAAGACTCTTGCGTATTATCTGAAATGTCATCTTCGTGTTTCACTTCAAACGCCTCCCATTAAATTAGATGCTACTTTACTAAATTCCCGTTTTAAAAAACTATAAACCCCATAAAAAGACAATAATGTTTCGAAAGTCTCCTTTAATACAAGTAGTGTAATAGACTTGTTACACAATTGTAATGTAGGAGGCGTTTGAAGCGTGTTAAGGTTGTAACAGATCATTATTTCAGATAAATTAATCCTTTGGGGGAACAGATGAAACTTACATTCACATTCAAAAAGTCCATTACAATTATAGCTATGTCATTTCTACTACTCGTCGCTCCTTTCGTTGGACAAGCCGAAGCTTCGTCAAAACCTGCTGCAATTTCAAAAACGGCAACAAGTCTAATTGGCGTCAAGTACAGTTACGGTGGTAACACGACGAGTGGGTTTGATTGTTCGGGGTACGTATCATATGTATTCAAGCAACATAATGTCCAAGTGTCGCGTACTGCTGCTAGTATGCATGCATCAGGAACTTCTGTTAGTAAAGCGAATTTAGAAACGGGAGACCTCGTATTCTTCAATACAGCAGGCAAACGAGTTTCACACGTTGGCATATACATAGGTGATGGTAAATTTGCGCACGCATCGACATCAAAAGGTGTACGCGTTGATAAGTTGAATGACCCTTATTATTGGGGTGAACGCTACGTAGGTGCAAAACGCATCTCAGGTGTGAATGCAGTTGCTTCAGCCAATTAAAACAAAACAGACAGCACTGAGTACCCTTAATAGGGAACTTGGTGCTGTTTTTCACTATATATGTTCAACATCACGTCTGTTGATTAATTAAAATTTTCCAGTTACTAACTTGATCACCCCCTGGCTGCTACTTGTATAGTCGTGCTTTTGGATCGCTTTGGATTGAATGACTTCTATTACGATTACCGAGATGTTTGTTGCATCCCTACACATTTTTTCGGTAATCGTATGGTGGTCCTTCATCCGTCGTGCTCCAAAAGTATACGTACACAAAGTGATGAAGCTTTTTGAGACGAAAGAATAGCTGGCTTCTTACTAGGAGAAAAGCCTCCAAAGATGCAATTTTGGAGGCTGATGCTGTCTATATGGTTTTTTCTTTTTTAGTAAAGAACTGTCACTTTCTATAAGACATCACATGAATTAGATACATATTCTTTACTAAAAGTAAGCAAGGAACGCATTTTACAATGTGCTAGAGTGCCCGAAATTTCATCTTCGGGCGCTTACACTCTCCATAGAATATCATCTATTCATTTCTTCCAAAACAACTGCATTTTTCACTTGAATAGTGTAGGAACGCGACAGGCAACTATTCACAACAGGATTACTGAAAAAAGTTTGGCTAGAAGTGACTCCGTCACTTCTAGCCAAACTAGGACCTCTCAGTAAATCTGTCATGAATAGTTAGCCGAAAGCGGGCCGAAAATAGTCCAGTGAAAGTGGAGGTTATCAAGCCCCTCCCACCGGTATTTTATGCAAATAAATGGTTAATCAACAGTCGCGGTCCGATAAATATAGGCATTCCTTTGTTCAACATAGCAATAAAAAGGGCGGCACATCCGAATCAGAATGTAACTGATTTGAATGTGCCGCCTTTATCTTCAAGCCCTCCAGCGCTTTTCGGGGCTAAACAGGCGCTTGCGCTTTTGTTTACGTCTAGACTCCAGCGCCTAGCCCCTCGAGTCGCTTCAGTCTTGCTGATAAAGGCAAAAGGACGCCTTTATCTTCAAGCCTTTCAGCGCTTTTCGGGGCTAAACAGGCGCTTGCGCTTCTGTTGTTACGCGTTTTGTTGTGGTACGCGAACTGTCCAGCGAGATAAGTCTGGCTCATCTTTTTGAATCATTTCTTTTGGATAGATGAACGTCCATGGTTTTGAAGTGTTTGCTTTTACTGAAAGTGGATCAAGGGCGAATGAACCGCTAGCTACTAGATCGCCAGATGCATCAATCAGTTCTAGTGGAAGCTTTTCGATATTGATTTGTTTCGAGTGACCATTACGGATAAATACAGATGCTGCGATACCACCGTCATCCTGTTGTTTTACTTGGAATCCGCTAATATTTACTTCACGCGGTTTCAATTTCGGAAGACCTTCGACAACTTTTGTAAGTCCATCCTTTTGTTCTGCTGTTAAACCGTCTTCCCATGTTTGCTCCAACTCTAGTTTGTGAGGCACCATCGATTGGACGTTAAATGCAAGTTTCCAGTTTTCTGTTGGTGGCTGTTCTGCAAAGATATTGTCTTTTGTGAAGACGAATACCCAAGGTCTTGCGCTTCGTGCCGGAATATCGCCGAGCTCTTTCAAATCGAATTCATCGGAAGCGAGTGTTTTACCTTCCTCATCAAGAAGCATCAGTTCGACTGATCCAACTGAAATCTGTTGGTCTAGTGAAGAACGGAAAAACGCTTTAACGAGCCAGCTACCATTAGCAGGTTCAACGTCGATGTCAATGCCTGAAAGGGAGATTTGGTTCGGTTTAAGTGGTTCTAGCTCATTCGAATGGAAGCGGAAAACGTACTCTTGCTCCTGTGGTACATTCCATTCTGGGTGTAGGGATAGCGTAGTCTCGACCTCATCTGTATTTGTCGATGCGTTTAGACCATCAATAATCTCTTCGGAACCGATTGTGCTATCTGATCCTGTCTTTTCGGTTTTCTTGAAAAATGAGAAAAGCTTCATTGTTGTACCTCCTGTTGTTGTGTAATAACTTTCATAAAGCTAATAACTTCAGAAGCGATGTTACGGCGTAATTTTTGATAATGACGCCCGAATAATTCGAGTCCTTCACGCTGATAAATCCGCATTGGGTCCTCTTGTCCATATGAACGGAGTCCGATACCTTCTTTTAAGCGTGTCATAACTTCCAAGTGCTTGACCCACATCGTATCAATATGAGACAGCATTACTTGTGGAATCATCTGATTGATCTGTTCATCGTCTGAGAATGATTCGATGAAGTCGAGCAACTCAGTAAGTGGAGCATCATATAGTTTTAGAATGTCAGACGTCTTATCAAGCGTCCGCGGAATTACGACAGGTTCTAACAACAGGCTGTTCATTGTATGTTCAATTCGTTCGAAATCCCAATTGCTTGAAGTCTCTTCATCTGGGCAACTATCGAAAACAACAAATTCTACTGTCTCGGAAAGCATCGATTTTAATTGTTCAAGGATACCTTCGCGGTCTAGGACGTTATTACGAAGCCCATAGATGACTTCACGCTGATCATTAATGACGTCGTCGAGTTTTAAGTTGTATTCGCGCATTGAATAGTGGGCACCTTCTACGATACGCTGTGTCCGTTCTGTCAGTTCATCTACTTCGGGATTCTGCACTAGACCGTCTTCATTTGTTGTTACTTTTTTGAGGAACTTCTCAAGCTCTTCTTTAGCAAAACGTTTGAACATATCATCTTCGAGAGAAAGGAAGAAGTGACTCTCACCATGGTCACCTTGTCTTCCAGAACGTCCCCGTAGCTGGTTGTCAATACGACGGCTTTCGTGCTTTTCTGTTCCAAGTACGAAAAGACCACCAATTTCTTCAACCTTTTCACCGAGCACGATATCAGTTCCACGTCCAGCCATGTTTGTCGCGACTGTGATTTGACCGAGTTGTCCTGCGAGGGAAATAAGGTCTACTTCCTGTTCGACACTTTTAGCGTTCAATAAGTTGTAAGTAAGTTTGTATTCATCTAAATACGCTACTACTTTTTCAGATTGTAAGATGGATGTTGTGCCGACAAGGACGGGTTGTCCTTTTTCATGACGCTTAGCAACTTCTTTCGCCATCGCCTTATATTTCTGATCAATCGTTTTGTATACTCGATCAGGTGAATCGATACGTGCACGCGGACGATTCGTTGGAATTTGAACAACGTCCATACCGTACACTTCGCGGAATTCTTTCTCCTGTGTTTTAGCCGTACCAGTCATTCCGCAAAGTTCTTTATACATACGGAAGTAGTTTTGGATTGTAATTTGTGCTTGTGCTTTATTTTCTTCAGTAATTGGTAGTCCTTCTTTTGCTTCAATTGCCTGGTGTAAGCCATCGGAAAGTGTGCGTCCTTCCATGATTCGACCCGTGAACATATCAACAAGTTCAATTTTCTCTTCTTTTACGATGTAGTCAACGTCACGTTCGAAGATGACATGTGCACGTAATGATTGAATCATATAATGATAAAGCGTTTGGTGCTCCAATTCATATAAATTGTCGATGCCAAATGCTTTTTCCACTTTCCCGATTCCAGTATCGGTAAGGGAAGTCGCTTTTGTTTCATCATCAAAGTCGAAATCGACCCCTTTTTTGAAACGTTTTGCGAGACGTGCAGCAATGTGATGAAGATCCGCATCCGCTTGCATTTTACCAGCAACGATTAATGGTGTTTTTGCTTCATCAACAAGAATACTGTCAACTTCATCGATGATTGCAAAATGGTAGGGACGTTGAACTTTTTGTGACACTTGCTGCGCCATGTTATCACGCAAATAGTCGAAACCGAATTCAGTTCCCACTCCGTACGTAATATCAGCATTGTAAGCAGCGTGTTTTGCTGGACCTTGCATCATTGGGACATTCAACCCAACTGTAAGGCCAAGAAAACGATGGATTTGACCAATTTGTTCATAGTCACGCTTCGCAAGATAGTCATTCACGGTAATAACGTGGACTCCTTTTCCTTCAAGTGCGCGCACATACGAAGGAAGGGAAGCGACTAGCGTTTTACCTTCGCCTGTAGGCATTTCAGCGATGTTACCTTCTGTTAGAACGAGTCCGCCGATAAGTTGAACATCGAAATGACGCATGCCAAGGATTCGCTTAGATGCTTCACGAACAACAGCAAAAGCGTCTGGAATAATAGATTGGATCTTTTCTCCAGATTGAATTCTCTCCTTGAAGATAGTAGTCATGCTTGTTAGTTGTTCGTCTGACATTGGTTCGTATGTAGCTTCTAATTTATTTATTTGTTGGACAATCTTCCGATACTTTCGAAGTTGTCTTTCGTTCGTCTGATTTGAACGTTTGAATATTGATAGCATTGGATGAACGCTCCTTTTTTCCGATCCCTTTAAAGGACCCGTCCCCATTTTACCAAAAAGAATGGAAAATGACTACCTTGAGCTGAAAACTACATATATAAGGAAGCAGAAGGTGTGGGATATCTAGGGGAAGAGAAGGGGAAGATAAGATAAACAGAAGCGCAAGCATCTGTTTAGACGCGGTAAGTTTGTAATGTAAGGAAAGGTAGTGTAAGTCATGATAATCAGTCGAAACAAAGGTGGGACGAAGTTGAAGTATCGAATACGGTGTACAATCTAAGCGAAAGTGCCTTACAGGAGTACCCGAAGCCATAAGACTGACGGCGAAGCTGCTTGGCTTAGGGGGGCATCCCTGTGCGCCGGAGTGAATTCATTAGTTTCTTTATTTTAACTTATTAGCACAGTAAATTTAAATGACCTTGGCAGCAAGAAAAAATAGAATAGAGTTTTCTAGTAAAGTGCTTTACTTGTTTAAATATGCTATGATACTGTTGGTATGATAAATTAGCGATTTACTATAGGGAGGAAGGACATGTTATTCCTTGCAATGGCTGCTGCACTACTAGCTTCCATCTTACTTACTCCACTCGTCATTAAATTGGCATTCCGGATAGGAGCGGTCGATCGGCCGAATTACCGGAAAGTCCATGCGTCTGTTATGCCGCGAATCGGCGGTCTTGCGATATTTGGTGCTTTTCTAATTGGCTATGCGGTATTACTACCGAAAGATGAACACGCTGTTGGAATACTTATCGGTGCTGTTATCATCATTGTTATGGGCTTTCTCGATGATATGCTTGAAATTACCGCGAAAGCAAAACTTGCTGGTCAATTGGCTGCGGCTATTGTCGTTGTCGTATGGGGCGGTTTACAAATTGAAGTTATTAATTTACCGTTTATTGGGGAATTTGATTTTGGTTACTTAAGTATTCCAATTACAATTATTTGGATCATCGGCATTACAAATGCTATAAATCTTATAGATGGATTGGATGGACTTGCAGCAGGTGTTTCAACGATTGCACTCATTACAATTGCTGTTATGGCGATGATAATGGGGAATGTATTCGTAGTTGCAACAGCTTCGATTCTTGCGGCAAGCTCGCTTGGCTTCTTGTTTTACAATTTCCATCCGGCAAAAATCTTTATGGGAGACACCGGATCCTTGTTCCTGGGCTTTATGATTTCGGTTCTTGCATTATTAGGATTCAAGAACGTTGCTGTCGTTTCACTGATTATCCCAGTTATTATATTGGGTATTCCAATTTCTGACACGTTCTTCGCAATTGTTCGCCGTATACGCACGAAACAGCCTATTATGGCACCGGATAAATCACATTTACACCATTGCTTACTTCGTAGCGGTTTTTCACATAGGCAGACAGTCTTGGTCATTTATGCGCTTGCAATTCTGTTTGGGGTTGCAGCTGTATTGTTCTCGCAAGCGACAGTATGGGGAGCAATTCTGCTTATTGTAGTCATGCTTATCGCGATTGAACTGTTCGTTGAAGTAATCGGTCTTGCCGGTACAAACTATCGACCGTTGTTAAATCTTGTACGGATGATTGGTAAGTAACACAGCTGTTTGTACACTAGACAATAAGAAAAAATGGCCATGCACCTTTTCATTAAGGTAGCATGGCCATTTTTTATAGAATTATGTGTGGAAAGAAAAAAAGAACCAGCTAACTTTCAGCCTGGTTCTTTTTGTATCATTCATTAAAACTATCTTCTAAAGCTTCTTCGGTTGAACCGGTTATGGTAGAACCACTGTCAGTCAGACTAGATGAGTCGGGGATGAGACCAAGATGTGCTTGCAATATGTTCTTCACTTCAGCTAAATAGGTTTCATCAAGTTTCCAGTAATAAATTCCCGTAGACATGTCGTCGTAACCCTTCAAACTTAGTGTATCGACTTGTGGCATACCGCCTTTTACATATTCCAAGAACGATTTCATTTCGTCAAACGTCATGTCAGTTTTCATATTCTCGCCAACTGCCTCAATAACATCACCATACTTCGTTATTGATTTTACTGAAGCGGCTTCTTTCATGATTGCCTGTAAGATCATTTGCTGACGTTTTCCGCGTTCGACGTCGGTATCGAGTTTACGTGTTCGCGCAAGCGCAAGGGCGTGTTTGCCGTCAAGATGTTGCAGACCTTTTTTCAGATGAATCGTATATTTATCATTTTCGTCTTTTTCAGTTCTATTATATGGAACCTCTACGTCGATTCCGTCAATTGCATCAACAACATCAATGAATGCATTGAAATTCATCCTCACATAGTAATCGACAGGAATCTCAAACAATTCTTCAACTGTTTCGATTGTTGCACGTGTTCCGCCGAATGCATGGGCATGGGTGATTTTATCACGATATCCGACTTCTGGGATATAGGCGTATGAATCACGCGGAATACTGACCAATTTTACAGATTTACTCGCCGGATTCAATGTAGCAAGTAGAAGTGCATCCGAACGGCTGTTGCTCTCTCCTTGATGGCGCGCTTCACTGTCATCGACACCGATGAATAGAATTGAAACATTATCGTTTGCTGGCTCGACTTTTACTTCGCGAATTTCGGATTTTGGTCGGTCAGGGACGGCTTCATACGCACTAACTGCCATACTTTCTGCTTTTTTCTGAAGTGAAGCAGCGTATGCCGCAACAACAATAAATAGGGACAACGTAAGAAGAAGCGTAACTTTTAAGGCTAAGCGTTTAGCAGACGATTTTTTTCTTTTTTTATAGTCTTTTCTTTTCATTTTTTAGTTCCTCCAGAATCGACTATGGAAGTTCTTCATAGCTGATCATATAATTGACAAATATCGTCAAAAGGTAGAGATAGCATAACGGATCACAAGGTTTTGTGACATGAATACTCATGACCTTTTCTATTATACTATTTTTTTAGTTAGTTGTCGAACTCGAGAAATTCGCTAGAAGTCGACACAATTTCCGCCTGACCATTTGTTAATTCGGCCATCCAAGCAGTGAAACCATCCTCTTCTGTCACTGGAACGTATACGAATAAGTTGACGCCGTCCGCATAGGAAATTTCTTTTAGTGGATAAGAGGACTGTCTTATCTCATTTTCGACTTTTCCGAGCCATGTATAATCAATTGTTACTCTCATTAGATGATGAAGTTTTCTTACGACAGTACCCGTGGCTGTAATGCCCTCAGACGTCGCGCGGCCATACGCACGAATTAACCCACCGCCTCCAAGCTTGATACCCCCAAAATAGCGCGTCACAACGACGACAGTATCTTTTAACCCTTGTTTTTTCAAGACTTCGAGCATTGGCACGCCAGCCGTACCTGTTGGTTCTCCATCATCATTCGCTTTTTGGATAGTATCGTGCTCGCCAATCATATAGGCCGAACAGTTGTGGTTAGCATTATGATGCTTTTTCTTGATTTCCTGAATGAACTCGAGAGCTTCATCTTCCGTCTCTGCACGTAACACATAGGTGAGAAATCTAGACTTTTGAATGATTAATTCACTTTCACCGTAATCTTTAACTGTATAATAATCTGCTCGCATTTGCGGCACCCCCATAACTTGTAATACAATCTTAATATCCATTTGGTACTATGATGATATACTATAATGAAGTGCGTAAGGAAATCAGTATTCCGGTAACACTTCTTACTTATAGTATATATGTGGTTTTTCAGGCTGTAGGCGGGAGGGAACTTAACATTGAATGAAAATATAGTTGATATCCAAACGCTTGAAACAATCTTTAATAGTATGGTCCGTGCTATGGATCACTCAAAGAACGATATCTTTATTATAAGCGAACAAAGCCGTCAAAGCTTTCATGATATGAAAAAAGAGCTTGCAACGGTCAAAAGTGATATTTCCCAGGCAATAACCGAAGGCGACTATTTGGAGAATATGACTGGCCATTCACGCAAACGTCTCGCCGACGTCTCGAAGAACTTCATGAATTACTCAGAGGAACAAGTGAGAGAGGCTTACGAAGTTGCGAATGAATTACATGTTCGATTATCCATTAACCGGATGCAGGAGAAGCAGCTGCGTGTACGTAGGGATGATTTGGACAAACGCCTTGTAGCGCTACTCGATACAATTGAACGTGCGGATCAGCTTGTTACTCAAGTGGCGACCGTTATTAACTATTTGACATCTGATTTAAAAAATGTTGGTGAAGCACTTGAAAATGCTAGACACAAGCAGGATTTCAGTATCAGAATTATTCAGGCACAGGAAGAGGAGCGCAAAAGGCTTTCCCGTGACATTCATGATGGACCAGCGCAAATGTTGGCGAATGTGATGATCCGTACTGGATTGATTGAAAAGATCTTTGTAGAAAAAGGTCCTAAACCTGCATTGGGTGAACTAGCAGATCTCAAAGTGATGGTGAGGAATGCACTTTATGAAGTCCGGCGTATCATTTATGATCTTCGACCTATGGCGCTTGACGATCTTGGCCTGATTCCGACATTGAGAAAGTATTTGTCGACAATCGAAGAATATGAAAAGAATGTTGAAATTCACTTTCAAAATAGTGGACAAGAGCAGCGTTTTCAAACGAATTTTGAAGTGTCGGTCTTTCGACTTGTACAAGAATCTGTATCAAATGCATTGAAACATGGAAAGTCGAAGGATGTTTGGGTGAAAACTGAATGGCTTCGCGATATAATGAATATTATCATTAAGGATAATGGACAAGGATTCAACCAGAATGAAGTGAAAGATAAGTCGTTCGGTTTGATTGGGATGCGGGAACGAATCGATTTATTAAAAGGCGATATGACAATCACTTCAACGCCTGGCAATGGTACGATGATTCATTTCCGGATCCCGCTTCGAAATGAAATAATTGACGGCTAGATATATTGGGGAGGAAATGACTATGACTGTTACGAAAATATTAATTGTAGATGATCATCAATTATTCCGTGAAGGGGTAAAGAGAATTCTGGACTTTGAAGATTCTTTTGAAGTTGTTTCAGAAGGTGATGACGGTAGCGAAGTAAATGAACTTTATAGACAGTGCGAACCGGATGTTGTTCTTATGGATATTAATATGCCACGTATGAATGGTATTGATGCGACTGAGAATCTTGTCAAAGAGTTTCCTGATGCGAAGGTAATTATGTTGTCGATTCATGATGACGAGTCATATGTATCGCATGCACTGAAAACGGGTGCGCTTGGCTATATGCTGAAAGAGATGGATGCAGATGCAATCGTTCAAGCGATTAAGGTCGTTGAGATGGGCGGTTCGTATCTTCACCCGAAAGTGACACATAACCTTGTTACGGAATTCCGCAGATTGAGTGAACGGGAGCATAAAGGATCATTCCAGCAAAATGATATCCGCCGACCATTCCACTTACTTACAAAACGTGAGTGTGAAGTATTGCAACTGTTGACGGATGGGCAAAGTAACCGGACAATCGGAGAAACGTTATTCATTTCTGAAAAGACGGTTAAAAACCACGTTTCAAGTATTTTGCAAAAAATGGCTGTAAATGACCGGACACAAGCAGTTGTAACTGCTATTAAAAATGGTTGGGTTGAAGTGAAGTAATTCGGACTTTGTTCAATAAAAGGAGAAAGGCCATCCAGTTGGAGCGGCCTTTTTACCTGTTCAGGAGGAAAGAAAATGAAAAAAATATTTGTTCCTATAAGTATGTCGGTTCTTTTACTACTTGGCGCGTGCAGTAGCGATGGAGAGAAGTCGACTGGAAGCGGCTCGGTCAATGATGGCGAGGCGGCGAATGAAAACGGTGCAATTGATCATGGTGTGGAAGACAAAAAAGTGGGTTTTAGCTTAGAGGGAGGAGTTATAGAAGAAGCTTCTGGTGTTCCGGTTGAGGAGAAAGAACAAATTTTAGCAGTATATGAGGTGTATATCGATACGCTGAATGAACAAGATATCGATGGCTATTTGAATACACTGTCTCCGGAAGACTATGATTTTGAGGAAGAACGTGCGTTCATGGAAGAGCAATTTAGTGAATATGAGCTAAATCGCGAAATATCGAACGTAACGATTGTAAAGTATTCTGATAAGGAAGCCCAAGTCTTCTCGAATTTGAATACATCATATAAACAAGTATCTACTGGTCTTGTGACAAAACAAGATGGAAGACAAGTGACCGTATTTACGAAAAATGGTGACGATTGGAAAGCTGCATCGGTGCATTACATCGGTGATGACGGGAAAGAGTAAATGTGGTTCATCTGTAAGATTTTCAGCTGTAATAGCCGAAAGTCTTTTTTGTTTCGTGGCTGTCGTACAGTCCTCTACAAAATCATATAACCTACAAAAAATTTGTAGGTTGTTTTATCAGCGATATGGGTATACAATAACGAGAACTAATGTTCTGTATGGGGGTAGGAACAGTTAAAATGAATTTAATATCTGCGGAGGCATTGCCGCATTTTGAGAATATGATTTATTTGCCGATGCTTCTTATTATATTGGAAAAGGATCGAGATTCGTTTGAAAAAGGTCCATTCAAACTGAAAGGACCTTATGTCAAACTTGTTGATGAAGCAACAAGAGCTGCACGTGCTGAACTAGGGGAAACAACCATCTACTTACGTCGCCAGAATATGAAAGTCATACGCTATTTTCACTGAGTATATTTTCGTATACGGGGACAATAAGGACCACAGACGTTATTTGAACATCCGCTCACGTAATTGGATGAAGGAACTGTTAAACATTTACATCGCCATGTTTGAAAATTAAGTCAATCCTCATCCGGGAAGTCAAATTTATCGAATTTTGATGGCCTGTTCAATTGTCTTTGTTTTTTCAAAAAGTTTTTTTCGAGAAGAGCAGCGACTGCATATTGGCGAAACATTGTTGTAGCTGAAATATCGAGCTTGAAGGAAAGACCATTTTCCAAGTAGAGAATACAGCCCATACCATCTGGTTCTATATTATCAATCGCACTATAGGAAACCCAGATGTTCTCTTCTGAATTCGGAGACATTGTTGGTAGAAAGATATAAGGTACTCCGAAATCATGAGCGATAATTATAGGCGTTTTATGGCGTTTTCCAATTGCTAGTTTTGCTGTATTTGTTGAATTTTGTAAAGAACCACCATAATAATGACAAGAATTTTTAACAATGTGAACGGGTTTTCGTGAAACGTTCAATTCACCGTTTCGTTCGATTACAAGCGTTGATAGTTTATTTCCTTGGACCACAGGTAGTAACAAAAATGTATTGAAAGAAACAATGTATTTCCCTAACCATTTCTTTTTAACCAATAACATGCACCCCTTATAGTTTATTATTGTTTCATAAGTCCTAGTATAAATTAGAAAATTTAAAATGCAACCATTTAATTAAACTATTTGAACTATTTTGTTTTTTAGTACTATTATCACTCGTATTATGCTATTTCCTAAAATGAAATTTGTTGTTATTTCGAATGAGTGGGATTTTGTATCACGTCTGTTGATTATTCACTTTCTTACATGAAGAACCTGTAAGAAAAGCATACAAGTCTATATTTGCACTTGTACATAAGGCGTCTAGAGTTTTATCATAATAGTAAGCAGTGAATAAAATAATCACCTACTAGCCACACATGCCTTACGATAGATATGCCGTGATTAGTTCGCCGAAAGCAAAAGGAAATGGTCCAGTGAAAATGGATTTTTCCAAGACCTACTCACCAGTATTTCATGTAAAAAAAGGCCTTCTACTCCTAAATTTAAGAGGGAAGACCTTGGTTTTATAAATTTTGGAAATCGATAGCTGCAGCGCCGAGTGTTTTCGCTGCGAGTAGCATCGCATTTTCATCGATGTCGAATTTTGGGTGATGATGTGGATATGGGTTGTCAGGTTTTGCGCCAGTGAAGAAAAATGTACCAGGTACTTTTTCTAAATAATATGCAAAATCTTCGCCGCCCATTTGTGGTGTCGATTCCACGACTGATTCCACGCCAAGAATACCTTCCGCGACAGTCTTCAGAAATTCTGTTTCGGCTTTGTGATTGACAACAGCTGGATAGCCGCGTACATATTCGAAATCGATTGTACAGTCATTTGCAAGCGCAGTCCCGTCAACAACGCGTTTCATTTCGCGTTCCATCAAATGGCGAATGTCAGGGTTGAATGTCCGTACCGTACCGCCTAGTTTTGCTGAATCGGCTATGACATTAAATGCGTTTTGTGCAACGAATGAACCGATAGATAACACTGCCGAGTCAATTGGATCGACGCGACGGGAAACAAGTTGCTGTAAATTCATCACTAGCTGTGCGCCAATAACGATAGCGTCTTTCGTTTGATGCGGAGCCGCACCGTGACCGCCTGCGCCTTGGATTTTAATGTCGAAACGGTCAGCCGCTGCCATTACAGGACCGGTCAAATATTCGATTGTACCTAAAGGTGTCAAAGACCATAGATGCGTTCCAAAAATGACATCAACCCCATCAAGGCAACCGTCTTCAATCATGGAAATTGCACCGCCTGGAGCAAATTCTTCTGCGTGTTGGTGGATGAAAACATAGTCGCCAGCAAGGTCTTCATGCAGTTCATGAATGGCTTTTGCAAGCTGTAGGAGTGTAGCAGTGTGCCCATCGTGACCACAAGCATGCATGACGCCTGGAACAGTTGATTTATACGCTACATCCTTTTCATCTTGAATGGGTAGCGCGTCGAAATCTGCACGTAGTGCAACCGTCTTACCAGGTCTACCACCCGAAACCCTTGCAACGACACCATTGCCGCCAACCCCCTTACGTACTTCAATACCAAGGTCAGCGTAAAAATCATGTATGTACTGCGCAGTTTTTTCTTCCTTAAAAGATAATTCAGGATTCATGTGAAGGTGGCGGCGAATAACGACCATATCCTCATAAGCGCTATCGAGCTTTTCATACAATTGTTCTTTCAATGGACTGTTCCCCCTAAAAATTATCTAATTTGAATGTTGCTACTTCTATTATAGCAAACATTTGAGAGGGAACACTAAAACGCAACCCGTAGTTCGGGTCGCGCGTTTTATATCTTATCTTTCGTGGTATAAGTTGTTACATAAGGAGCGCTCGAGAAAATATGAAGCGAAGTATCGACGCCTGCTTCTGCATGATTTGAGGAGTGAGCCTTGTCGAAAGCAGATGAGTTTTCCCATCTTGTATAATGGGTGCTATCAGACCATTCTGTCAGAACGATATACGTGTCTGAATCGAGTGGGCGGAGCAAACGAAATGCGATGAATCCGAGTTCAGATTCAATAGCACCCGTAAGTTCTGTAAAGCGATGCTCAAAAACTGGACGTCCTTCATCCGTGACGGGAATATTGTTGAAAACGAAATAACCGTTATCTTGCAGTGTTCCCGAGGAGCTAATGACTTCGTAACGGCGTGGTGTTTGGAACACAGTTTTACCTACCGTTTCATGCAGTAAAAGAGAATTACCATGACCATGCATGGCAATCAAGCTTTCTGCCGCATATTTTTCTTTTAAACTTTCCATAAATTCAGGTGTACCCGATGTCATATAAATATTCATTTTCAAAAAAACCTCCTTGTAGTTCTTATTTATCTATTTTCCCCTATTTGAGAACTTAAAACAAACTTTGACAAAATGATGGCGAAAAAAGTAAGAAGTTAGCACAATTGTATGAATAACGGGGCTAAAAGCTATACTTTGCAAAGGGAAACGTCTATATTGAGTACGGATATGTAACACGGAAATAGTTAATTAAGAAAGTGGGAATAAACCAAATGACAAAATTCAATGATACACTTTTACGCGCTGCAAGAGGCGAGAAAATTGATCATACACCGGCTTGGTACATGAGGCAGGCAGGGCGTTCACAACCGGAATACCTAAAAATCAAGGAGAAATATTCTCTTGAAGAGATTACACACCAACCTGAACTTTGCGCATATGTAACAAAGCTTCCAGTTGATCAGTATAATGTCGACGCGGCAATTCTTTACAAAGACATCGTTACACCACTGCCGGGAATTGGTATTGATGTGAAAATAAAAGCGGGCATTGGTCCAGTTATCTCAAATCCAATCCGTACAGTTCAAGATGTCCATAATCTTGGCGATCTATCACCACAAGATGATATTCCTTTCGTTCTTGAAACGATTAAAATATTGACGAAGGAACAATTGAATGTTCCGCTTATCGGCTTTGCGGGGGCACCATTTACGCTTGCGAGTTATATGATTGAAGGCGGTCCATCGAAAAGCTACAACTTGACGAAATCATTCATGGTATCTGAGCCGGAAGCATGGTTCGCATTGATGGACAAACTAGCAGATATGACGATTACGTATATTACTGCACAAGTTAATGCGGGTGCAAAAGCAATTCAAATCTTTGATTCGTGGGTAGGGGCATTAAATGTATCTGATTACCGAATCTTCATCAAACCAGTTATGACGCGTATTTTCACAGAGCTGCGTAAATTGAACGTTCCACTAATCACATTCGGTGTCGGCGCAAGCCACTTGGCAAACGAATGGCATGACTTGCCTGTAGACGTTGTTGGTCTCGACTGGCGCTTATCTGTAAAAGAAGCAGGAGAGCGCGGTCTAACGAAGCCGTTGCAAGGAAATCTTGACCCGTCACTGCTACTTGCAGATTGGAGCATTATCGAAGAACGCGCGAAAGTAATCATTGAACAAGGCGTAGAGCATGGTAACCACATTTTCAACCTTGGTCATGGCGTGTTCCCTGATGTGAAACCAGCAACATTGAAACGATTAACTGAATTTGTTCATGAATATAGTGCACAGCTGCGTAAATAACGTGCTGATCCAAACGAAGAGGTGAATGTTATGACAAAGAAACAAATGGGACTTTTAGTGATGGCTTATGGGACTCCGAATAAGGAAGAGGATATTGAGTCGTATTATACGCATATCCGCCACGGTCGCCCGCCTGCACCTGAACAATTGGAGGACCTTCGCAATCGCTATGAGGCAATTGGCGGGATTTCTCCGCTTGCGCGAATTACTGAAGATCAAGCAAACGCGCTTTGCAACCGTCTGAATGAAGTGCAGGATGACATTGAATTCAAGGTCTATATTGGATTGAAACATATTGCACCATTTATTGAGGATGCGGTAGAAAAAATGCATGAAGACGGGATTACAGAAGCGGTCTCAATCGTACTGGCGCCGCATTTCTCGACGTTTTCTGTCAAGTCATACAATGGCCGCACGAAAGAAGAGGCTGACAAGCATGGTATCACAATTACTTCTGTCGAAAGTTGGTACAAACAGCCGAAGTTTATTGAATTCTGGACTGATCAAGTGCGCGGTACATTCGACAGCATGAGCGAAGAAGAGAGAGCGAAAGCATGTCTGATTGTTTCAGCGCATTCGTTGCCGGAAAAAATAATCGCGAATGGTGATCCATATCCAGATCAGTTGAAAGAAACAGCTGAATTGATTGCAAAAGCTGCTGGTGTGAAAAACTATGAACTAGGTTGGCAAAGTGCAGGGCAAACGCCTGAACCATGGCTTGGTCCCGACGTTCAAGATTTAACACGCGATTTGCATAATGAAAAAGGATATACAACATTTGTTTATACGCCAGTTGGATTTGTTTCCGACCATCTCGAAGTACTATTTGACAATGATTATGAGTGTAAAGTTGTGTGTGATGAAATCGGTGCATCCTACTACCGTCCGGCAATGCCGAACATCGACCCACTCTTCATCGATGCGATGGTGGATGCAGTATTTGAAAAGATGAAAGAAGCTTAATATGGTTGAAAGAAAGTGATGATGGACATGAGCGGACAAAACAAGAAAGTCGTTATTGTCGGCGGAGGGATTACGGGCCTCTCCGCGGCATTTTATATGCAGAAAGAAGCGCGTGAAAAAGGCTTACCTCTAGATGTCATACTTGTCGAGGCGTCAAATCGACTTGGTGGCAAAATCCAGACAGTCCGGCGTAACGGTTTTATCATCGAGCGTGGTCCGGATTCATTTCTTATACGGAAAAAAAGCATGGGAGTCCTTGCACAAGACCTTGGAATCGAAGGGGAGCTTGTGAAAAACGCGACAGGGCAAGCATACGTGCTTGTCGGTGGCGAGTTACATCCAATTCCAGGCGGTTCTGTTATGGGTATCCCAACAGAAATTGGTCCATTCTTGAAAACGGGACTGTTTTCGTTGTCAGGAAAATTGCGTGCAGCGGGCGATTTCGTCCTCCCACGCTCAAACATCAAAGGGGATCAGTCACTCGGTGGATTTTTCCGCAGACGTTTTGGCGGGGAAATTGTTGAGAACTTGATTGAACCGTTGTTATCTGGCGTTTACGCAGGCGATATTGACCACATGAGTTTGGAATCTACATTCCCGCAGTTCTACGCAGTGGAAAAGAAACATCGAAGTCTGATTCTCGGGATGAAAAAAACGACACCGAAACAACTACCGCAGAAAGACGGACATGGCGCTAAGAAAGAAGGCGTTTTCCACACGTTCCGTAACGGACTTGAAACAATTGTTGAAGCAATTGAACAACAACTTGAACCAGGTTCCGTCATGAAAGGTGTTCGGATCGATGCAATTGAGGCGCCAGGAATGGTCGGAGAAAAGACTATACTTGAAATGAATGACGGCCGTAAAATAGAAGCAGATGCAGTTATACTTACAACTGGGCATGAGATGGCGGGTCGCTTATTTGCTCCGCACGGATTATTGCAAGATTTAAGAGAAATACCAACAACGTCTGTTGCGACAGTGGCCCTTGCTTTTCCGGAGGAACATGTCGTACAGGACAAAGAAGGAACCGGTTTTCTTGTCTCAAGAAGCAGCGATTATTCAATCACGGCGTGCACGTGGACACACCGGAAATGGCCGACGACAACACCTGCTGGAAAAGTACTTATCCGGGCCTTCGTAGGTCGCGTAGGCGATGAAGCGATTGTTGATTTACCAGATGCTGAAATTGAGAAAATCGTTCTTGCTGATCTAGGCAGGGTTATGAATATAACAGGGAAACCGGATTTTACGGTTATTACCCGTTGGAAAAAAGACCGCCCGCAATACCGGGTTGGTCACAAACAGCGGATTGCAGCAGCCCGCGCAGAACTGGAATCGAAGTTCCCACAAGTAAAACTCGCCGGTGCCTCTTATAATGGAGTCGGATTACCCGATTGTATTGATCAGGGAAGAGCGGCAGTGAAAGAAGTATTGGAAGATTTATTTGACTGAAAAGATTCGCCCTCGGGTGGATTTTTTTTGTTGGAAAAAGGGTATAGAAGAAACATAGAAAGTTAACGAAAAGAGGAAGCAAAATGAAAAAGTATACATGGGGAATATTGTGTGCGGTGCTGTTATTGACGGGCTGTAGCAAAGGCGAGGCGGAAAACGGACCAATGCCAAGCGAAGATTTCCTCATTATCGCACATCGCGGCGCGTCAGCATACGTGCCGGAAAACACACTTGCTTCTTTTGATTTGGCAGAAGAACTTGCTGCCGACTATATTGAACTTGATATTCATCTGACCAAAGACGGCCAACTTGCGGTTATGCATGACGCGGATGTATCTGGTACAACCGAAGCTAATGGCAAAATCGGTGGATTGACACTTAGTGAGCTGAAGGAGTTATCCGTTAACTTTCGGCACAAGGATGAAGACAAGAAAGCTGTAAATGGCCCATCAGAAGAATATGCAGTTCCTACACTGGGTGAAGTATTCGGTCAATTTGGGGACAATATGAATTTCATCATTGAGTTGAAAGATCCAGAAGACTATCCTGGGATCGAAGAAAAACTGGTTGATACATTGAAGCAATACGACATGATTGGGTTTGATAAAGATAGACATCCTAAAGTAGCAATCCAGTCATTCAGTAAAAAAGGATTAAAACGCGTTTACGAATTAAATCAAGATATCCCGCTTCTAAAACTCATTTCATTTGATGATGATGATGAAGAGGCGAAACTGTCAAAAAAAGAATTGGATGAGCTTTTGACATATGCATCTGGACTGGGAGTTAGTTATGAAGCACTAACGGTCCCATTTATAAAGAAAATGCATGAAAAAGGACTATCCGTTTATGCGTATACTATTATTGATGCTGAAACTGCATTAAAAATGATGGCCATCGGTGCAAATGGCATTCACACAGATCGTCCCGACATACTAGACAAATAAAAAGGTATATCTTTCTACAATCAAAAAACAGCCGAAGGAGTCTCTACGGCTGTTTAAAAAAGATAAGTAAACGTTATTCACCTGGAGCAGCGCTTTTCTAATTCACAGGATATTGCAGTCGTCACATTTGTTGCCGTAGCATTCATGCTGCTCTTCGATTTCTTTCCCGCAAACCGTGCAAACTTTAGCGGGTAGGTTTTTGAAAAACTCAATTACATTTTCAAGCATATTTTATTCTCCCCTTCCTTATTTGTATTAGTACTAGGCTTAATATTAACGTTGTGATAGTACAGTATATGCAAAAGGTTATACGGTATTGCAGGCATCGCATTTATTGCCGTAACACTCATGTTGTTCTTCGATTTCATTGCCGCATGACGTACAAACTTTAGCAGGCAGGTTCTTAAAAAACTCAATTACGTTTTCAATCATCGCTAACATCCCCCTTTTTTACTGTATTAGTATTTGGTTTATTTTTTAATGTGTAATAGTACAGACTCTGCAAAAAAATTACAAGATGTTGCAGTTATCACATTTGTTACTGTAGCATTCATGTTGCTCGTCGATTTCACACCCGCATGATGTACAAGTTTTAGCAGGTAGATTTTTGAAAAACTCGATGACATTCTCAATCATATTTTCATTCTCCCCTTCCTAATTTGTACTACAACTAAATCTGTTATTAGTAGTGTATTATAACAGTGTACTAGATGTCAACACATTTAACGATTTATTCTGAAAGTTGTAAGAGGGGGTCTTCTCTTCTTAAAGATGATAAAATAGGTGAGAAGCTATTAATGAGGAGCGATAAACTATGTATTTCATTGATAATAAAGGAATTACGGATCCGCATATCAACTTGGCGATAGAGGAATACGTCCTCAAGAATATGGATATCGACAAAGATTCGTTTTTGCTGTTCTATATTAACGAACCTTCTATCATCATCGGTAAAAATCAGAACACGATTGAAGAGATTGATACAGAATATGTGGAAGCAAATGGTATTCATGTTGTTAGACGATTGTCCGGCGGGGGAGCAGTCTACCACGATTTAGGCAACTTGAATTACAGTTTCCTAACAAAAGACGATGGCGAATCGTTCCGCAACTTCAAAAAGGTGACAGAGCCTGTCGTTCAGGCGTTGGCAGAAATGGGTGTCAAAGCAGAGTTACTCGGCCGCAATGACATTCTTGTTGAGGGTCGTAAAGTTTCAGGGAACGCACAGTTTTCAACGAATGGTCGTATGTTTAGCCACGGAACACTGATGTTCGATACAGAAATAGAACGAGTTGTTTCAGCATTAAAAGTACGCAAAGATAAAATTGAATCAAAAGGGATTAAATCAATCCGTAGTCGTGTTGCGAATATTTCCGAATTCCTGAATGACTCAATGACAATTGAACAGTTCCGAATGGAAATACTGAAATCGATTTTTGGTGGAGAAGAAAAAATTCAGTATCTAGAGTTGACGGATGAAGATTGGACGAATATCCATAAACTTTCTGCGGAGCGTTATGCAAACTGGGATTGGAATTACGGCAAATCACCGAAGTTCAATATGCAGCATTCACACAGATTCCCAGTAGGCGGCATCGACGTCCGTATCCAAGTGAAAAAAGGAATCATGGAAGACGTCAACATTTTCGGCGACTTTTTCGGTGTCGGAGAAGTGACAGTTATCGAGGAAAGCTTGAAAGGTATCCAGTATGAGAGACAGGCAATTAGCGAAGCGCTCGCACCAATTGACATTCCGACATATCTAGGCGGCATTACGAAAGAAGAGTTCCTTCAATTGATTTATTGATGAAACTAGAAGCCTGACGATATGTCGGGCTTTTTCTTTTTGGATTAATTCTTCAAAGTGGAAGGATTGATCATATAGCTAGGCAAAGCGATCATATAAGTAGCCAAGCGATCATATAGCTTGTCCAGCGATCAAATAAGCCGCCAAGCGATCATATAGCTTGTCCGCCCGATCAAATAAGTAGCCAAGCGATCATATAGCTTGTCCAGCGATCAAATAAGCCGCTAACCGATCATATAGCTTGTCCGCCCGATCATATAAGCAGGCAAGCAATCATATAGCTTGTCCAACCAATCATATAACCCAACCAACTAATCAAAACCCCCACAAAAAACAACAACATTCCCAAAAACCTTCCAACCGCCGGGCCTGTTTTTACGCTATAATAAAGGGAAGTGTGAAAGGGGACTGACCTATGGAAAACCATCGTATATTCATAGTTGAAGATGATAAGAAAATCGCACAACTGTTAGCAGACACGCTCCGGAAATACCAATACGACGTTGCAATCGTCGAAGATTTTGACCAAGTTACTAAGGAAAGCCTCGCGTTTGATCCGCATCTCATTTTGCTTGATATCAATCTGCCTTCTTATGACGGCTATTATTGGTGCCGTCAGCTTCGTCAACATACGACGTGTCCTATCTTATTTATTTCTGCACGTTCTGGCGACATGGATCAAGTATTTGCGCTAGAAAATGGTGGAGATGATTTCATCACGAAACCATTCCATTATGAAATCGTCCTTGCTAAGATAAGAAGCCATTTACGTAGAACATTTGGCGAATACGCTCCTAACCAATCAGAACGGACCGTGAAAATTGGTGCACTTCATTTATATATCGAACGGATGGAACTGCATATTCGTGAAAATAGTGTACCCCTTCAGAAAAAAGAATGCGTCATCCTTGAGTTGCTGATGGACGCGGCGCCGAAAGTTGTGTCGCGGGAAAAACTGCTTGAAGAACTCTGGGATGATCAGTCATTTGTTGATGAAAATACATTAAATGTTAATATGACTAGAGTGCGTAAGAAACTGGCTGATTATGATATTAAATCTTCAATCGAAACCGTGCGTGGCGCGGGATATCGCTTCTTATTAGCGCCGGAAGAATCATGAAAAAACTAAGCCTTTTTCTAAGAGAACATCTATCTTTCCTCGCTTTTCAACTAATTCTTATATTGTTTATTATGTTGCTGTATTGGTTGGATGGTTTCCGCAATTTCAACACGGCTATCTATTCAATCAGTATGAGTATGTTGTTGACCAGCGGCTATTTATTAGGGAAGTTTATTATGAGGCGTTCATTTTACGACGCAATCACGCGTAAGCCAGAAAAGATGGAAGATGCACTGATCCGATTTGCACAAGCGCCAGAGCATCGGCAAACGACTGAATTTACACGTGAATTGTACCGACTGTATCAAAACGAAGTGCAACGCTTGTATGCAGCCCAACATCGGCAACTCCACTTTATGAACCAGTGGGTCCATCAGATGAAAACACCGATTTCCGTTATGGGACTTTTACTGCAGGAAAAAGATGACCTCGACCGTGACAGTATCACTGAAGAGGTTGAGAAAATACGGCGTGGGCTCGATTCGGTACTTGTCAATGCACGGCTCGAAACGTTTGAACAAGATATGCAGATCGAGCGCATTGATTTGAAAAAACTAGTACAAGAAATCGTGACGGAACATAAGCGACTGTTCATCACCAATGGCGTATTCCCAGTTATTTCAATCGATGACAACTTCGTTGTTGCCACGGATGTGAAGTGGATGAAAATCGTCATCGGGCAGTTCATTACGAATGCGGTGAAATATACGTTCGACGAGGGAAAGAAAGTCCATTTAATAGCGTCTTGTACAGGGAATGGACTGAAATTGCAGATTCGAGATGAAGGGATTGGTATCCCATCTTCGGATTTGAAGCGAGTTACCAAGGCTTTCTTCACTGGTGAAAATGGTCGACTAACTGGCGAATCAACAGGAATGGGACTTTATATTGCATCAGAAGTATGCAATCGGTTAGGTCATCCACTGTCAATTGAATCTGAAAAAGGAATCGGGACAACGGTGACAGTACTATTTGAAAATGGAGAGGCAGGTGAGACGGGTGAATCGGAACACAATCGTGGAACTGACGGAAGTGACGAAAATTTATGAAGGAAAAGTGATGCACCGAGCGTTGAACCGTCTTGATTTTGAAGTGGAGGAAGGCGAGTTCGTCGCAGTCATGGGCCCTTCTGGAAGCGGAAAAACAACGTTGCTGAACTTGATTTCGACGATTACATTACCGACGTATGGACGCCTGATGATAAATGGAATCGAGCCAGAAGCGCTCAAGCAAAACGACCTAGCATTATTTAGACGACGCAATCTCGGCTTCGTTTTTCAAGATATTAATCTGCTTCAAATGCTGACAGTAGAAGAGAATCTCGTTTTACCGTTGACCCTTGATGGCTTATCAGTTCCTGAAATGGAAAGACGTATTGCAGAAACTGCAGCACGTCTTGATTTGACAGATATTCTGAAACGTAGGCCCGACGAATTATCGGGGGGACAAGCGCAACGAACGGCGATTGGGCGGGCACTTATTCATAAACCCAAAATCATTCTTGCTGATGAACCAACTGGTAATCTCGATTCGAAGTCCGCGAAAGATGTGCTCGAATTGCTAAGCCATATTAATAAAAGTGAAAAAACAACTGTCGTTATGGTGACGCATGATCCGATTGCCGCCAGTTATTGTGACCGTGTGCTATTCATTAAGGACGGCGAATTTTTCAATGAAATCTATAAAGATGAAAGACGTCAAACATTTTTCCAACGTATTTTGAACGTCTTGTCTCTTCTCGGGGGGAATGTCCATGACCTTTCGTCAATTCGCTTACCGTAATGTTATTCGAAATAGACGTGTTTACACTGCATTTTTCATGGCAAGCGTTTTCTCCGTTATGGTTTTTTTCCTTTATTCCATGTTGTTGTTTCATCCATCCATAGAAAATCGGTTTGTTCAAGAAATTGCCATAATGGGTATGGGAATCGCAGAAATTATATTGTATATTTTCACTGTGTTTTTCCTGTTTTATTCGATGCGGGCATTTCTTCAGGCGAGGTCGAAGGAATTCGGCATTTTGCTGCATTTAGGGATGGCAAAGCGACAATTGAACCGTCTTATATTCATTGAGACGATGATTATTGGAACGGCGTCTATTGTTGCAGGGACTATTCTTGGATTTATGTTTTCAAAATTCTTTTTTATGATTATACGGGAAATCGTTCTGTTGCCAGCTTTGCCCCTCTATTTATCATGGGAACCATTTGCACTGACAATTGGTGCTTTCATGAGTCTGTTTATAATCATTTCGTATGTGGCTCCGGTGTTCATTCGGACCGGTGAGGTGGCCGATCTCATACAAGGAGATGCAGGAAGTCGAGGGGCGTACGGCTATTCAAAAGCACGTGGCTATCTGGGATTACTGATTCTTGCATTGTCCTATATCCTGGCTGCATCGACAACGAATTCCGTCGTAACCGGCCTGATCTTTTTCTTGCCACCGCTTGCAACAATAGGGACCTTTTACTTTTTCACGGATTCCTTACCTTTGCTCCTTCATAAGCTTCGCAATCGAAAACGATTGTATTGGCATCATTTTTGGTTGCTGTCGATATCTGAAGGTGTCGTGCGGCTACGTGAAAATGCGCGCATGTTTTTCATCGTGACAATCGTATCGACTGTAGCGTTCATGTCAGTTGGCATACTTGCATCGCTTACTTCTTTTGCTTCCCAGTACCATGAAATGCATCCGTTAGGTCTTGTTTACAAAAGTGAATCTAACAATGAACTTGAAAGAAAGCATATTACACAGCTCGTCGACGAACTGAAGGCAGAGCAGATCGATTATTCACTTGTTCGGTTCCAGGTGTTGGAACAGACGTCGACCTTCACCAAGAACCCCGTTGCGATACTGAAGCTATCCAATGTGAATATACTTGCTCAGTCGTTTGGTTATCAAGTTATTGACATGGAAAAGGGCGAAGCCGTTTTCTTACCACCTTCCGCTTCATCGTATGACCAGCTGAAGGATCGAACTGTGACAACGCTACTCAAAGAAAGTGATGTCCACGTTAAGATAGATGGGGCGTACCCTTATCATTTATTTTCTTCGTACTCGATTGCAATGAATGCGATCGTATTGAATGATGCGGATTATGAATTGGTACTCGAAAAGGGATTAACACAGGGGGATAAGTCATTTTCCTACTATGCATTCCATGTTCCCGATTGGCAAAAAACACAGGAAATTGGCTTGTCCATCGATGCCAAGGTTTCGGAATCATTTCTTGCGGGGGGATCCGATAATTTACTATATTCATTTGAAAATCCGGGCTTGAATTATTCGGTCATTCGCACGACATTTTCACTGTTATTGTTCATCGGATTACTTTTGGCGGCCGTATTTTTCCTGGCGGCAGGAAGTTTCATCTACTTCAGACTGTATACATCGCTCGAAAGTGATCGTAAACAGTTCGATGTTTTACGACGTATGGGAATCACGGATCGCGAGTTCAAGAAAATTGTCAATCGGCAATTAATCCCGCAGTTTTTCTTCCCATGGGGAGTTGCATTTGTTCATAGTTCATTTGCATTTCTGTCTTTACAAGTGATTTGGGATGCACTGGCGGAAATTTCAATTGTAAAAGAACTTGTTCTCGTTCTTGTCGGATTTACGCTAATGCAAATCTTTTATTTCTATTTAATCCGCTGGCGCTATCTTGCGCATATTAAAGCATCGGCTTGACAAGTCTGCATGATGCAAATCATACAACGGAGAGGGGTGAACTACATCCCTCTTTATTGGCGTATCCGCTTTTCGATTGTCTGGCTCCAGCGCCTAGGGGTTCGGAGGCTCACAGGATGTGAGTTATGCAACCATTGCCGCAGGAAGCGGCGAACTTAGGTTGCGCTCCCTAAGAGTCAGCCCAGCTATTCGACAAAAAACGCCGCATAGCCGGTCCGCCTTATGCCTGTCGCGGGCCTGCAGGATGCAGGTCATGCAGCCATTGCCACAGGAAGTGGCGAACTTAGGCTGCGTTCCCTTACTCGGCTGCCTTGCGCTTTTCGACTGTCTAGCTCCAGCGGCCAGATGCTCGGGGCACAAGTCATTTTGCTGTGGGGGCTGAGGTACGCCTCCTCGCAAACTGTCTTGTGCCTTTCGCGGGCCTGCAGTATGCAGGTCATGCAGCCATTGCCACAGGAAGTGGCGAACTTAGGCTGCGTTCCCCTAAACGGCCGCCTCCGCTTTTCTCGTCTTGATTTATCAGAACTTTTCTTATATAATGATTATAGTGGGAATGAATGATCATTCATTTAATCAAAAGGGGATGAACTTATGAATCTAGTTACGCGAGTACACGAAACTGCAATGACACAGCCTGAAAAAGCGGCTTATCACTTTATGGGGAAAGATACATCATATGCAGAATTCGATCAATCGGTATCCATGTTCGCATCTGCACTGCAAGACCTTGGCGTTGGCAAAGGGGATCACGTCGCATTTCTGCTAGGTAATACACCTCATTTCCTTATATCGCTTTACGCGACAATGCGAATTGGTGCAACAGCAATTCCGGTCAATCCAATTTACACGCCAGACGAAATTTCGTATATCATACATAACAGTGATGCGAAAGCAGTTATCGCGCTTGACCTTCTTTTGCCACTTGTTGAACAGGCTGCGGGCGCATTCCCAACTGTTGAGCATTATGTAATTTGCGAAACGGTTCCGGAAACACCAGAGAAAATCGCCGCACTTCCGGCTGCAGTGAAGTCGAAAGTCCGTTCATTCACACAACTCATTACTACAGGAAGACCTAATCAGGAACCCGTTGTTGTTGATGAAAATGAAACCGCTATCATTCTGTATACATCAGGCACGACGGGACAGCCAAAAGGCGCGATGCTGACACATGGTAACCTGTATTCAAACGCGCGTGATGTGGCGGATTACTTGGATTTCACGGAAGATGACCGTGTTGTAGCGACGCTGCCGGTATTCCATGTCTTCGCGCTTACAGTCGTTGTCAATGCACCACTAGTAAAAGGTGCAACGATTTTATTGCTACCGCGCTTTAGTCCAGCAGAAGTATTTAAAGTCGTGAAAGAACAGCAGGCTACTATTTTCGCGGCTGTGCCAACAATGTACAATTTCTTATACCAGTTCCCAGACGCTGATCCGAGCGATTTCAAATCTGTTCGAACTACAATTTCTGGGGGATCATCATTACCGGTCGCATTGCTGCATAATTTTGAAGAGAAATTCAATGTAAGGGTTTCTGAAGGATACGGCTTGTCTGAAGCATCACCTGTTACATGCTTTAATCCGACTGACCGCGAGCGTATTCCAGGTTCAATCGGAACGAATATCATCAATGTCGAAAATAAAGTCGTTGATGAATTGGGCAATGAAGTACCAGATGGGGAAGTCGGCGAATTAATCGTACGCGGACCGAACGTCATGAAAGGCTATTACAAAATGCCTGAAGAAACGGAGTCCGCTATCCGTAATGGCTGGTTGTACACGGGGGATATGGCGAAACGCGACGAAAATGGCTATTTCTACATCGTTGACCGTAAAAAGGATCTTGTTATCGTCGGAGGCTATAACGTTTATCCACGTGAAGTTGAAGAAGTATTATTCGCTCACCGTGACATCATTGAAGCGGCAGTCATTGGCTTACCTGATCCCGATTTCGGTGAAGAGGTCCATGCATTTGTTGTCTTAAAAGAGGGTGTCAAAGAGGACAAAGAAGCGTTGATCGCATACTGTGCGGCTCGTTTGGCGAAATATAAGGTACCAAAACAAATCGAGTTTTTAGATGAACTGCCGAAAAACACGACTGGTAAAATATTGAGACGGTCATTGAAAGACCAAGTGAAAATCTAACAAGATAGACCTCTCCGGGTTGTTGACGGGGAGGTCTTTTAGTGGTGAGTAAGGTGTGAAATAAAAAAGGGCTAGTCCCAGCAAGCCGCTCAATTGCGACTTACGGGGTAGCCCATAATCCTTTTAAAATCCGAAGTTACACCCGCAAGAACGGTGCTTGCGGTGGCAATGTTGATGATTAGAATTCCTACACTGGTCACAACCAGTATCAGGTCTCCAAACACGACTTACTCCGGTATGTCTGAATGTGATTGTACACGTATTTTGCGGTCTGTTTTCTGAACAGCATTGCGAATGACTGTGCTGTGGTTTGTGCGAACGACACCCACATCTGCAATCGTTACCATGTTTACCGACATTTTGGTTATTATTCATTGGAAAAGAAGACATACCCTTACCTCCTTTCATCTTTATTAAGAGAAAGAAAGTGGATAACTATTCTTTATATAAGAATCATATCGCTGTTATATATACGAAAAATAAAGAACTACATTGAATTCGCTACGGCTACCCCTCCCCCTTGTAAGGTAACTTCGCTAAGTTTATATAGATATTCACATATACAGTAACTAATCTTTCCCTCACCTTAAATTATGTGGCTGTCCCACAAATGACAGGGACAAACGTTTATAGTGTAAAAATAAATAACGTTGGAATGTAGACGATAACGAAAATCCCTCTCAATAGAAAGGGGTTTTCGTTACACTTCATTTAGTTGCAAGAATTGCTATGAATGCAAGTGCTAAGGTGATTAATTAGTAGCCGCCACAGCAAGGACGCCGCTTTTGGCAAGTCTGCTGTTTTTTACAACAAGGACGTCGCTTTTCGCAAGTCTGCTGTTTTTTGCAGCAAGGACGTTGCTTTTCGCAAGTTTGCCGTTTTTTACAGCAAGTGCGTCGTTTTTCGCAAGTCTGCTGTTTTTTACAGCAAGTGCGTCGTTTTACGCAAGTACGTTTCTTGTCGCAAGTATTGTGTTTCTTCGAGCTAGAACGTTTCTTGTCGCAAGAGCGTCGCTTGTTGCTTGGAAGTATTGGACCAAAGACTGTACGTTTCTTGTCGCAAGTATTATGTTTTTTCCAACAAGAACGGCGCTTACTGCTTGTGCAATGTCTGCTGCTTGTGCGGCGCTTACTGCTTGTGCAATGTCTGCTGCTTGTGCGGCGTTTACTGCTTGTGCAATGTCTGCTGCTTGTACGGCGTTTACTGCTTGTGCAATGTCTGCTGCTTGAACAACGTTTACTGCTTGTGCAATGTTTGTTACTTGACGGCTCTTGGAACATAAAGTTGTCTAACCCCAAGCTTACCACCTTATTAATCGCTTTTTGAATGTCATCGTTACTTAAAAATTGAGACACGTTAAACCTCCTTTTTTTTTGTAGATAAAGAATGAAGACTTGCTCATATTCCATTTACGGATTGCCTCAAATCCTTACTCTCCACTTAATGTACGTTTACGTACACTAAGTGTCCGAGACAAACGCACACACTTCGAGAAATAATTAGAAGTGGGCGGGAAGTGAGTCAATTCTTAAAAGATAAGAAAGAAAACCTTTTAAACTTAGATGAGCTTCATAAGTCAAACCAGATAAGTGGAAAAATTCATAGTTTCACTGGAACCATGCCCTGCACTATATTTAGTACTTGTTATTTCTCCTTCTATTTGGTCGCTTGCCGGAATCATGTTGATCCTTGTTAGAAATTGTTTGATTTTGAGAAGTGTTTCTATATCTGTTAGCATTGTTCTGTTTATCACGAGGATCCTGAGACATTAAGTTATCTAACCCTAAGCGATCAGTTCTTTTCTTTACTTTTTGTATTTCATTATCAAAAAATAGCGACATGTCCGCCCTCCTTTTTCGCTTATTGGGAGAAAGTACCACGCAATCCTTCCTCTCTCCTTAAAGTACGCGGTTGTACCAAGAGGGTTAGAGACAAATGCTTGCACTTGAAAAATAATTACTATTATGTTGAACAAATGAATACGGCTTATGCGCTTTACAAGGGCTTTTGGGAAGCCACTGAAAAAGTCCCAATACTTGGGATTAAATAGAAATCCTACGAATATCGCTACGGCTACCACGAAGTCGCGCCTGCGCTGGATGGTCTATGTGAGAAAGGGCATTGTAGATTTTTTGAATATATTTATATATGTTGAATCCGGTATATATACTGAGCGAAGGCGCCTTAACAGGGGGAGCCGAAGCTGCTTGGCTTATGGCGGGAGGCATCCCCTAGCGCCGTAGCGGTTCAATGGAGTTTTTTATTTCAACATATATAGTGTCAACTAGTAATCACAGTATAATCTCGGTATATACATCCCAAAATCATATTTCTCTCGATAATGAACACCAAAAGCGCCAAGTGTTCTACAATCCACATCCCGAATTACAACTCTTTCATTATCGAGAACCACAGCAGATTCAATGGGATTTTTTTAATTCAACATATATGGTTAGAGTAACATCGAGCATTTGAATACATACGTATAGTATAAAAGTGAAGGGATAGAATTCACGTGGATATTGACATGGAAGTACCTGAGTATCAGCTTTTTATTCACCCTAACTTTGTAAGCGAGCTTCGGAAAGATGTTTGGATGGACGATCCAGTTTCCGCAAAGTTGACGATTAATAAAAAGAAATATGAGATTGATATTGTATATCGTGGTTCCCATATTCGGGAGTTACGAAAGAAATCATATCAGCTCTCATTTTACAAACCGAGCATATATAGAAAGGCAAAAGAATTTCATTTGAATGCGGAATTTAAAGATCCATCATTGTTGAGAAATAAATTGTCTTTTGATTTTTTTAATGAGATCGGCTGCTTATCACCTAACTCTCGTTTCGTTTTTGTGAAACTGAACGGGAAAAACGAGGGGATATATTTAGAAATAGAATCAGTGGATGAATTTTTTCTGGCGAATCGGCAGCTACCAGAAGGACCGATCTATTATGCGGTCGATGGGGATGCAAACTTTTCATTAATGAGTAATCTTGATAAAGAAGTAAAGAAATCACTCACGTTAGGCTATGAAAAAAAATGTGTCACTGAGCAAGGTGATAATCAGTTACAAGAAATGATAGTTAACATCAACACCGTTCCAAGAGAAGAATTTGAGCATGAAATCGTAAAGTATGTGAACGTAGATAAGTATCTACGCTGGCTCGCGGGGGTTATTTTTACCCAAAACTTCGATGGATTTGTTCATAACTATGCACTTTATCGTAATGGGGAGACGGGTTTGTTTGAAGTTATCCCATGGGATTACGATGCGACATGGGGAAGAGATGTCAATGGTGAAAGCATGCGAGAAGACTATTTGAGAATCGAAGGATTTAATACATTAACCGCAAGGATTCTTGATGTGAAAACTTTTCGGATGCAATACAAGAACCTATTAGAAGAGATATTAAACAGTAAGTTTAATGTGGAGTATATGAAACCTAAAATACAAGCAATGCATAATTTAATAAGACCCTATGTTCTAAAGGATCCTTATGAAAAAGACAATATGGCCGAATTTGATCAAGAACCGGATTTCATATTGGCCTATATTGAGGCTAGGGGAAACTATATAAGGAGCCAATTGGACACATTGGATTAGGCGGCAATACGAAAAACCCATTAAATAATGGGAAGCTCTTAGATGGCAATGCTGAACAAGTCGTGAAACGTTTTGGGGGAAGAGGCATCATTGAAGAGCAAGCAAGATTCGTCGATTCAACTGTGATGGTGAAGAGGAAATTATTATGGTGTGCTGGGAATCAGAGAGGAATTAGAATCAGTGGAGTAAATTTGATAGCAACATAAAAACAGCGGTGTCTTTTCATATGAAAAGCTGCCGCTGTTTTTGTGTGCGAATTACGAGTAGCGGTGATAACGGGGTTGATGCCGGTGATAATCGAAGCCATGGCGGTGATAACAGGCCCGATGGCGGTGATAAATGAACCCAAGGCGGTGATAACGATTCGTTAGATATACGATACAATAAAGTTGGTTATGAATTGGCATACTGCGTGGAGGAAATGGGGTGAATTGTTCCTCATCATTTTTTGCTTGTACACGTGAAAGTTTTTAGGAAGATTATAAAAACTCTATTAAATCTTCACCGAGGACATAACACCAATTGACCGGCTATATAATTAACCCTTTCCAAAGCGGAGAGGGGTTGATTATTCATTATCCAAAATAATAATTAGAAATCTGATTGATAAATTCCTCTTCAAGCTCTCCTTTCTTTTTCACCAGTATATATGTTGAAACGGTCGGTAATTCGAATAGGTCAAAATGTGGCTGCATAAGTCTACCTTCAATCAGTTCACGCCGGACGATGGAATGAGGAAGGAATGAGATGCCTAATCCTTCCTGGATGAACCGTTTTGCAATGTGCGCCTGTGTGACTTTCATCGTCCGTATGCCAGGAATGCGTTTATTGAGAGTGAAAAGTAAGTCATCCCAATAGACGGGGTGATGATGCGTAAATAAGTAGTTTTTCTGTAGTTCTTCAGAAACGTCAATAGGTGGGCCGCTTTCCTCATCGTATGGATCTGTTGGTATGATGAATAAAATAGGATCTTTGTAAATCAGGATTGATTCAATGTTTTTGAACGTAGCATCGAGTGCTGAAATACCAAGATGCACATCACCATTGTCGACAAGTTGCTCAATCATTTCCGATTCTTCGATGCGAATAGATAGTTCGACTTCGGGATGATGCTCCATGAATGTCCGTAATAAATAAGGTAAGATCGTTTCGGCCATTAACGGTGAAATTGCGATGGTCCAATTGCGGCGATAGCCTTGCGAAAACGCATGCATCCGACTCACACTCGCGTCCGCGTCTTTAGTAAGTCGAACAGCTTCAATATAAAAAAACTTCCCGGCATCGGACAAAGTGACGCGGTTGTTTAGTCTATCAAAAAGTTTGCTACCAAGTTGTTCCTCTAAAAGACGAATATGCACGGTTACGCTTGGTTGGGATAGCATCAATTTCTCGGAAGCTTTACGGAAATTTAAGGTCTCAGCGGCGACAATAAATGTTTTGAGCCATTGAAAATCCATTAAGTGAACCTCCTTTTGATTAATAATACTAATTGATTTGATAAAAAACATTCAATTTCCGTAATTATACCTTCGCCTTATACTAAAGAAAAGAAGGAGGAATAATCATGTTTCAAAAAGGGTTGAAAGATGTTATTGCGGTACACACGAAAATCGCGTCGGTCGATGGAGAAAAAGGGGAATTGCGATATAGGGGTGTTTCTATAGGCGACCTCATAGTGACGCATTCATTTGAAGAAGTGGCTTATTTTATGTGGACTGGCGTATTGCCGGGAGAAAGTGAACTTTGTATATTGAATGAAAAACTGATTGCGGGAAGAGAACTTCCTCTACATGTTGTGAAGATTATTGATGCACTTCCTGCTGATATGCCACTGATGGATGCGATACGGACGGCGGTTTCCGCTTATGGACACCCTGCGTTTAAGGATGAAATAATCGAGGATCAGGCGCTTGTTTTGACAGCGGCACTTCCAGTGATTATTGCGCGCCATTATCGAAATCAACAAGGACAATCAATCGTTGAAGCGGATCCGACTTTATCGCACACAGCGAATTATTTGTGGATGCTAACAGGCGTTATCCCAAATGACGTACAAGTCGAGGCGCTCGAAACGTATTTGAAATTAACGATGGAACACGGATTGAACGCGTCGACTTTTGCAGCACGAGTCACCATTTCGACTGAATCCGATTTGACATCTGCAATCACGTCGGCAATCGGAACGATGAAAGGTCCGTTACATGGAGGCGCGCCATCGGGTGTCATCGATTTGTTGGAGGAGATGGAAACGCTTGGAAATATCCGTCCAGTCATTGAGGCTAAAATGATACGCGGGGAACGCATCATGGGGTTCGGCCACCGAATTTATAAAACGGAAGATCCTCGGTCAGTTCTTTTGAGAGATAAATGCATCAGTATGTCGGGGGAAGATGACTGGTTGGACTTGGCGACAGCAGCTGAAAAAGAAATCATATCTTTGCTGGAAGAGTATAAGCCGGGCCGGAAATTGTATACGAACGTCGAATATTATGCCGCAGCTATCATGCGTTCAATCGAAATGCCGTCGGAACTGTTCACACCAACGTTTAGTGCAGCAAGAATCGTCGGCTGGACAGCGCATGCGATTGAACAGTTAAGTGACAACACCATCTTCCGACCACAATCGGTGTTTGTAGGCGAAATGGTAGTTTTGGATGAGAGGTTTCATGTGGGAAGATGATTGTGTCGTGACAGTTTGGTGTTGCCCTCACAGTTTTGAAGTTAGCCATGACAGTTTGACGATTTGTCCTCACAGTTAGTCGACTTGCCATGACAGTTCCGCGTTGTCCTCACAGTTTTGAAGTTAGCCGTGACAGTTTGATGACTTGCCCTTACAGTTAGTCGGTTTGTCATGACAGTTCGGCATTGCCCTCACAGTTTTGAAGTTAGCCGTGACAGTTAGACGATTTGTCCTCACAGTTAGGCGACTTGCCATGACGGTTCCGTGTTGCCCTTACAGTTCGTCAGCTTGCCATCACAGTCTCACGACCAGCCCCCATAGCTCCACACCAGATCTCCTTTGCCACACAAGGAGATCATTTTTTTATACCCATGAAAAAAGGGAAACTGTTACGAATGTCGAAATAAGTAGATAGAGAAGAAATAAGGGGGAATTAGCAATGGAAAAACGTAAACTGGAAGTAGCTGACCTATTTAAATTACAGTCTGTGACGGATCCGCAATTAGCACCGAATGGCAAGGAAGCAGTATTTGTAAAAACGCATATTGACGAGGAAGACAATAAATATATAGCGAATTTATTTCACGTAGATCTGGAATCGAACGAAGTGACGCAGTGGACGCATGGCAAAAGTACGATTTCATCACCTGAATGGTCTGCCGATGGGAAACAAATCGCCTTTTTATCGGACCGGGAAGAGAAGAACCAGTTGTTCATCCTACAGGCAAGAGGTGGGGAAGCACAGAAAGTAACCTCATTCGAAAAAGGCGTTTCGGGTTTCCTTTGGTCGCCGTGCGGCAAGAAAATTTGGGTGGACGCAGTCGTGAAAGAAGGCAAGACGTTTACAGATAAAGAAGAAAAGGACGAAAAGAAAAAGCCGCAGCCGTACCGCGCCACGAAAATGAAATATCAGATGGACGGGGCAGGCTTGTTGCCACAAGATACGTACAAACAAATCGGCCTTGTCGACATCGAAACGGGAGAGGTAACGCAGTTCACTGAGGGAAATTTCCAGCATGGATTGCAAGCCATATCGCATGACGGCAAGAAATTAATTATCGGAGTCAACCGAAAGAATAATATGGATTTCGAATTCCGTCAACCGCTAATTATTGTAGACGTTGAAACGAAAGAAGAAACGGTTCTTGTCGATGAAGAGGGCTATTTCGGCGGCGCCCAATTTTCCTTTGATGACCGTTACATCGCATATGTTGGTTCAGACCGATCATTCGAAAATGCGACACATAGCAGTTTGTACGTTTATGACACGGAAGACGGTATGCGCATGAATTTGACGGAAAGCATAGACGCACCGGTTGGGGATGCAGCAGTTGCGGATCATCAGCAAGGGGCGGATGCACCGTCTGCAGTTTGGACAAAGGATAACTATTTGTATTTTCAACTGTCGACAATGGGCGATATCCGTCTGTACTTTGCGTCACTCGAAGGGGAGTTATATCCCGCAACACCTGAAAATGAGCATGTATATGGCTATGATATTTCAGTCGACGGCGAGTTTGCGCTCGTTGCAGTCAGCAATGCCATTAATCCGGGAGAGCTATATAAACAGACAATCGCAACAGGCGAACGACAAGCCATCACTTCATTCAACGCAACGTATTTAGAGGAAGTTGAACTTGTTGAACCAGAAGCAATTGTCTATAAAGGGGCGACAAATTGGGACGTGCATGGTTGGTTAATGAAACCGGCGGGCTACGTTGAAGGGACTAATTATCCGCTAATCGTCGAAATTCACGGCGGTCCGCACGCAATGTATGCGAATACGTTTTTCCATGAGTTACAGCTATTGGCGGCGCAAGGATATGGGGTCCTCTACGTTAATCCACGCGGAAGCCATGGCTATAGCCAGAAATTCGTAGATGCCGTACGAGGAGATTACGGTGGCGGAGATTATGAAGATATTATGGCTGGCCTTGACTATGTTTGTAAAGAAAATAGCTGGATCGACACGAACCGACTTGGTGTAACAGGTGGGAGCTATGGCGGTTTCATGACGAACTGGATCGTTGGGCATTCTGATCGTTTCAAAGCAGCTGTCACGCAACGTTCGATTTCTAACTGGATCAGTTTCTTTGGCGTATCCGATATTGGTTACTACTTCAGCGATTGGCAAATCGGCGCTGACATGACCGACGTTGACAAGCTGTGGGAACATTCACCGCTGAAATATGCGAAACACGTTGAGACTCCGCTGTTAATTTTACACTCGGAAAAGGATTTCCGTTGCCCGATTGAACAAGCAGAGCAGCTGTACATCACATTAAAAAGCATGGGGAAAGAAACGGAATTTGTCCGCTTCCCAGATGCAAATCATAACTTATCGCGCACTGGTACACCGAACTTGCGCATTGCAAGGTTGGACGAGATAACAGGCTGGTTCGCGAAATATCTATAAACAGAATCAGGAATGAAGAAAAACCAATGCCTCTGTTAAAAAGGAGCGTATTGGTTTTTTTCTGAAGAACACCTATAAGTGGCTACTAGCTAGTTATGCGTATTGCACATTCCTTTTTATTAATGAATGGCCATGTTAAGATGAAAATAACATATTTGTTAAGTTATCAAAAACGTTATTTTTGAATATACTAAAAGGAGAAATCAAATCATGAAATTTAACGAGGAAGGTCTGTTACCTCCAAAAGACTATGAATTAACGTTAAACGAACTGAGGGTATCCATTCTTGTCAAGGGATCACAAAATGAGAATCCGTGGGATATGAAATGGCGATTGTTTTTGGTCAACCAGTTGGAAATCCTGGCTGAACAGCTTTGGGTGGTGGGAATTAATCAAATTTATATTGACGGGTCATTTGTAGAGGATAAAGCCCATCCCAATGACATTGATGGTTATTTTGAATGTGAGTTAATGGACTTGGCATCGGGGGAATTGGAACGTAAATTAAACGCCTTAGATCCTTATAAAGTTTGGACTTGGGATAGTAGTAGTCGAAAACCTTATCGTGGTTTTACTAAAAAGCAATTGCCGATGTGGCATCGCTATCGTGTAGAGTTATATCCTCATTTCGGTCAGCCATCCGGCATTCGGGATGAACATGGAAATCAACAGCAGTTTCCAGCTGCATTTAGAAAAACAAGGGACTCTTATCTACCAAAAGGTATTGTGAAAATTATTCAATAATGGAGGTGTAAGAACTATGATTAAAACAGAAACAGCCTATAAAAAATCGCTTGAAAAACTTCAAGAGGATAAGTTATTCATTCGAGACCAAAAAAAAGTGTTAGAAGACATGGGGTTAACGGGAGAACAAGTGGAAAAAGCATTGCAACCGTCCATTACCTTCCATGAACAATTGGAGGAGGAAGTCGTTTATTATGAACGAATTCGGAGAGGTGAATTTGAACCCATCATCAATCTTCACAATTTGGGCAAATCATTAATTGCTTATCGGATTTACGTGGGTCTAAGCCAGCAAGAACTTGCTGATCGCTTAGGTGTATCTGCTTCCCAAGTATCGAGAGATGAACGAAACGAATATTATGGGGCTACGTTAGAACGAGTCCAAGAAGTAATGGAAGCCATGCGAATGGTGGCTAAAACGGAGATTCAGTCTGAGGATTTGTTATTGGCGTGAGATTTCCCAGCGCACAGGCACTCACACAATTCGAATCGTTTCAGAGCAGTTATACATCACATTAAAAAGCATAGGGAAAGGAACGGAATTTGTCCGCTTCCCAGATGCAAATCATAACTTATCGCGCACGGGTACACCAAACTTGCGCATTGCAAGGTTGGACGAGATAACAGGCTGGTTCGAGAAATATCTATAATTGATTTGGAGGAATATGATTGAGTTATACAAATGAGGGCGTAACGATACGTCCAATCCAAGAACAAGATTTACAACGAATGTGGGAACTCAGTTTCAAAGATGAAAACCCAGAATGGAAAAAGTGGGATGCACCCTATTATGAACATCAGACAATGACGTACGAAGCGTTTCTGGAAAGACGCGATAAAATCGTTGCACAGGACGATTATTGGGGCATTGAAGTGGATGGCGAATTGATCGGCATGGTTAGTTATTACTGGGAACATAAGCCGTCCCTTTGGCTGGAGATGGGGATTGTCATTTATGAACCACAGTATTGGAGCGGCGGCTACGGAACGAAAGCATTCACGATGTGGATTGATCATTTATTCAATGAAATGCCGTTGGTTCGTGTCGGCTATACGACGTGGTCAGGTAATGAGCGTATGATTAAGGTCGGCGAAAAACTGGGTATGACGATGGAAGCACGGTTGCGGAAAGTACGTTATTGGAACGGGACTTACTATGATTCGATTCGGATGGGTATTCTCCGCGAAGAATGGGAATCCCGACTTTCATGAGGTGGTCGAAGTTGAAACAGATGGCGGAGGGTTTGCTGTGTGAGTCACTGAAAGGGCGGGTACATTATCAGGCAATCATTCATCGAAAAAGTCATGACCAGACAAGCAGTTTTCGTGTGACATTAGATGGAAAAGAGATTGGCTGGGCATCGGATATTCCATACGCGATGGAACTGAATCGACGCAGTGACGATTTACGGGACGAGCGACAATTAAATCCGTTTCCTTGGCACCTCCATTGGCGGGAATTAGAACAATCTGAAGACTATAAAGCCTATCATCGTGCATATGAGGATACTGAAAAGGAAATGATTGCAGACGAAGTTTTCCCAGCATGGGATGTGAAAGAACTATTATTCGATTACGTTCATATGCCGTTTGAAGAAGCGATTGTTCATGAGCATCCGTTTGTCAGAGCGATTAGCTTATTCGATAGGCGGTTTGGAAAGAGAAGACTCGCAGAAATCGATTCTGAAAAGGAAAGCGGATTGGTCAAGGCATTTTACGAAATTCGTATAGAAGCAGATTCAAAAGAATAACTAGATAAGTTGAAATAAAGAAATCCATTGAACCGCTGAGGCTACCTTTGTTAAGGCGCCTTCGCTTAATCTATACACCGGATTCAGTACTTCAATTTATACAGGTGGCCATTCCGGAAACTCGGAATGGCTGTTTGTATGTCAGGATTTAGCTTGGGATTTGGGTGTAATGTGAGGGACTTATGATCGGTTACCGAGTTATATGATTGGTTGGGGAAGGATATGATCGTTAACCGAGTTATATGATTGGTCGGGGAAGGGGATGATCGTTTATCGAGTTATATGATTGGTCGAGGAAGGATATGATCGTTAACCGAGCGATATGATCGGTCCCAAAGTCATACAATCATTCAACAAAACAATGAGTGCTTACTCACTTTACAAACGCAAATCCCTCGCATACAATAAAAGTGAGTACTCACTCACTATCGCGGAAGGGGTGTTAAGGATGGAACAACCAAAGACGTGTGTATCGATTCGCCACGTATCCAAAAGCTATAAGAAACACCATGTGCTAGAGGATATTAATTTGGATATTCTCGAAGGGGAAATTTTTGGTCTGCTCGGTCCATCTGGCGCAGGGAAAACGACGCTAGTTAAACAATTAACAGGCTTGGATACGCCAACTTCAGGGGAAAGCTATTTATTTCAAACGAAAATGCCTTCATTAAAATTAATTACCAGCATTGGTTATATGGCGCAATCGGATGCGCTGTATGAAGATCTTTCAGCAAAAGAAAACTTGCAATTTTTCTCGTCCTTATATGGCCTAAAAGGTGAAAAACAAACGCGTAGAATAACAGAAGTGATGGAACTTGTTCAGCTTTCAGGCGACCTGAAAAAGCTAGTTTCCAACTTCTCCGGTGGCATGAAACGCCGGCTTTCATTAGCAATCGCATTACTTCATGAACCAAAAATCTTAATCCTCGATGAGCCGACTGTCGGCATTGATCCCGTTCTACGAAAAAGCATTTGGGAAGCCTTTTACAAATTAAAACAAAATGGAACGACAATCATTGTGACGACGCACGTAATGGATGAGGCTGACAAATGCGATCGACTTGGATTGATTCGTGGTGGCAGTCTAATTGCAGTTGGCACGCCTGATGAATTGAAAGAAATGACGAATTCAACAACAATTGAGGAAGCTTTCCTTTTTTACGGAGGTGCAAAAAAATGAGGGTTTTCGCATTGACACAACGAATTTTACGGCAAATTGTACGTGACAAACGGACAATGGGATTGCTCATTGTTGCGCCTATCCTTGTATTAACGATGCTGCATCTCGTGTTTAACGGAGGAGACTATACACCGAAAATAGGCTTCGTTGATGTCCCAGATGCAGTTATGGAACAGATGGATTTAGACGGGGCAGATGTCACCACATACAGCGATGAAAAAAGTGCAAAAGCTGATTTAGCTGAGCAAATGATTGATGGCTACTTAACACTTAAAAACAACGAACCCACCGTCGTTCTTGAGGGAAGCGACCCGAGTGTTGCTGGTGCCGCGATGAAATGGCTTCAACAAGCAATGCCAACTGAGCAGGAAAACGCTAATAATCCCCAGTTGGAAATCGACTACTTACACGGTTCTAGCGACATGGGGACGTTTGATTATTTCGGACCCGTTCTTCTCGGATTTTTCGTCTTCTTCTTTGTCTTTTTGATTGCAGGTGTATCGTTTTCACGAGAACGGACAACGGGCACGCTTGAACGGTTACTTGCGAGTCCATTACGAAAATGGGAAATCGTAATGGGGTATGTATTTGGCTTCGGAATTTTCACGATGATTCAATCGACTATTATTGCTGCTTACGAAATTTATGTACTCGGAATGATGATGGAAGGCGCATTCGGCTATGTTTTACTGATTACCTTGCTACTCGCTTTAACAGCGCTCACGCTTGGTATTTTACTATCTTCATTCGCCAAAAATGAACTCCAAATGATACAGTTCATCCCAATCATCGTTATCCCACAAATCTTCTTCTCTGGATTATTTAATTTGGATACCATCTCGAAGTGGCTGAGCTGGGTTGGCCCATTCACGCCTTTGTATTACGCGGCGGATGCATTACGCGATATAATGGTCAGAGGATATGGATGGGGCGCTATTTACATGGATATTTTAGCGTTAGCAGGATTCTCTTTACTGTTTATCATAGTAAACATCCTGGCCCTACGAAAATACCGTAAAATTTAACGGAAATGATTGACGAAAAGGGAGTTCAGCATGACAAAAGAGGATCAAATGATCGAGGAAATGTTCAATCAAAAAGGTGATTTAACAGAGCGGCAAAAGAAAATAGTAGCCGCAGCGATTGAATCTTTCGCTGAAAAAGGCTATTCCGCCACGTCTACAAAGGAAATTGCCCAAAAAGCGGGAGTAGCCGAAGGAACAATTTTCAGACATTATAAAACGAAAAAAGAGTTACTGATGTCCATTGTCACACCGATGATGATCAAATTGATGGCGCCGATTATTATAAAGGATATCAATAAAGTACTGAATCATGACCATGAAACATTTGAAGACTTTGTAAGAGCGATGATTGATAATCGTAGAAAGTTCTTGAAAAGTAATCTTAAAATCATCAAAATCTTCATTCAGGAAATCCCTTTTCATCCAGAATTAAAAGAACAATTCATTGAGCATGTCGGCAGCAAAGTCTTTACGCGGCTTAGGCAAATTATTGAACATTACCAGGATAAAGGGCAAATTATCAAACTGCCCATCGATACCGTTCTTCGCTTAACAGGTTCGACAATCATCGGCTACTTTGTAACTCGATATGCTATATTACCTAATGCCGATTGGGATGACGAAGTGGAGGTCGACTTGACTATTCAGTTCTTGATGAAAGGATTGGCGCCGGAGGAGTGACAAGGGGAATTTATTATTTAACTATTATTAATTATGTGAATTATTTCCAACTCTGTACTTGGGCATGGCTAGACTTAAGTAGAGGTAAACAAATAAGGAATTCATTAGGTCATTTAGCCGAGGATAATAAATTGGGGAAATGATATACTCAATGGGAAATAGTGGATATGAAAGTACCCTCGAAACATATCTATTAACAACTGGAGCGTGAGAAAATGGCCCTATACAATGTCATGGAAGAAATCGTTCGCGATGTATTGATGCAATATAAAGACAAAATGCAACTAACTTGTCAATGTGAGCGATGCTTTAACGATATAATGGCAATCGCGCTTAATGAATTGCCTCCGCGCTATATTGCGAATGAGGAATATGGACCATACGTCAGAGCGGCACATGTAGCGGATCGTCAAGGTGCTACGAATATTATACTAATCGTTACAAAAGCGGCCACATTTGTTTCAAATAGTCCACGCTGTCCGGTGATGAATCCTGTTACTTCCAAAACAACTGTATAATACCCAAAAGCCTGTCGTTCCTCTGAGGGGGACGACAGGCTTTTGATCGTTATACAAAAATTTAAAAAGGCTTCATACCGCACAAACACTCAGTACTTCCTCATTTCCCCTTAAAAACAGGCTTGCGCTTCTCCGAAAATGCATTCAATGCTTCAATGCGATCTTCAGTCGGAATCGTAAGTTCATACGCCTTCCGTTCAATCGCAAGTCCTGTCTGTAAGTCCACATTCATGCCGTGTTTAATCGCAAATTTCGCCTGCTGTAAGGCAATTGGGCCGTTCGCAAGGATTGAATCTGCAAAGTCGGCTGTCTCCTGAATAAGATTTTCCGGCGTTGTAATTTTCGTCAGGACACCATAGCTATGTGCTTCGGCCGCTGACATTCTGCGTGCCGTCAAAATAAGTTCAAGCGCTTTCGCTTCGCCAATTAAACGCGGAAGACGCTGCGTTCCACCCGCTCCTGGAATAATAGCAAGCCCCGTTTCCGTTAATCCCATAAGTGCAGTGTCGGCTGCAATCCGGAAATCGCAAGCCAGCGCAAGTTCCATTCCCCCCCCGAATGCAAAGCCGTTCATCATCGCAATCGTTGGTTGTGGCAAGTTCTCAATCGCTGAGAATACTTCGCCAATTTTGTAAAGATTCCGCTTCACTTGCAGGTCCGTAAGTGTTTTTCGTTCCTTTAGATCAGCCCCAACGCTGAATGCACGATCTCCGGCCCCTGTGAAAATAATAACCCGGATATCTGGATTGATGCGAATCGACTCTGTAATTTGCCCCAGTTCAACCAACATATCGTAGTTAAGTGCATTCATTGCTCCCGGACGATTGAGCGTCACAAAAGCGAGATTCCCCTTTTGTTCATAATGGATTGCTTCCATTTTAAAATCCCCCTTGAATAAAACCTATTGATAACTAAAACATACCATTATTCAGGGTGTGTTGCTATTTTAATTGATCCATGTTGAACAAATGGAAACCTATATAAAACTGTGTGAAGGCACCCTCCAGCGCGATATTTGGTTCAATGGGGTTCTTATTTCCACATAATAGGTACTTTTTTGTGATTATAGTGGTAAACAAGTCGTTTTTTGCTATACTACTAGAAATGGAGTGAATTATATGAACGATACAAATACATTCGTTGGCAGACAGCCAATACTGGACGGAAATGGCGATATCTATGGTTATGAACTGCTGTATAGAAATAGTCATAAAAACTTTTTCCCAAACGTGAACCCTGAACAAGCGACTATTGGCTTACTCGTCAATACATTTTTAACAATAGGAATCGAGAAAGTAGCGGGGAACAGTTTGTCATTCATCAATTTTACAGGCGAATTACTTGCGCAAGACATTTTTTCAAGCCTTGACCCTGAACGAGTCGTCATTGAAGTTTTGGAAAACGTTGAGATTACCCCCTCACTCCTAACTAAATTGCGGTTGTTGAAAGAAACAGGTTTCAAGATTGCATTAGATGATTTTATCCTTCAGGAACAATATAGAGCACATAGTGAATTGTTCAAAATTGTCGATTTCATAAAAGTAGATTACTTAAATACGACACCAGCCGAGCGATTAGAAATCGAGAAATTCATCATACAGTATCCCACTATCATAATGCTTGCCGAAAAAGTTGAAACGGAGGAACAATTCAAGGCGGCAAAAGCATCAGGCTACAAATTGTTTCAGGGTTATTTCTTTTCCAAACCGGAAATTGTAACGGGTATCGAAATCCAATCGAATATTAGTCTTCATTTTCAAATTATCGAGCGTCTTCATACAGAACCACCGAATATCGATGAAATCACGGAGCTTATCATGCGCGACATTTCACTGTCCTATAAATTACTGAGGCTGATTAACACCCTTGGGTTCGGGGTGCCAAAAAGGATTAGTTCAATCAAACAAGCCATCGTTCTTATCGGGCTGTGTGAAACGAAAAGATGGGTACAAGTCCTTGCATTGCGCGAAATCGGAGAGAGGTCAGGGAATGGTCGCACACAAGCGCTTGCTGATTTCTCACTGACACGGGCAAAAATGTGCGAACTACTTGCGAAACATGACGGCAAGAAAAATCCCGAAGAATACTTCTTTGCGGGTATGTTTTCACTGATCGACGTCATCATGCAGAGTGATTGGGATACTATCTTGCAACTCATTCCATTATCTGACGAAGTAGCGCATACAGTAAAAGGGGAGCGGACTGAAATCACGCCGTATCTTCAACTTGCTGAAGCCGTTGAGCGCTTTGACTGGCAACGTGTCGAGCAACTGATCACGGAAATGGGAATCACACAAGCTGAATTGAGCAGATGTACGTTAGAAGCACATCGTTGGACACAAAGTTTGTGGCACTAAAAAAGTATCGTCTGTTCCTTTTTAAATAGGGTGGGCGATTTTTGCTTTCACGGAGTCGCCCGATTTGCACCCCTCACACTTTCACATTCCCATTTCACTTCAATTCACGTAGAATAGGGGTAGGAGCTGATTTAACATTGAAAACAGCAATTGTTACGGATAGCACGGCATATTTACCAGCAGCTTTAATGGAGGAATTGGATATTCATATGATTCCACTAACAGTTGCGCTTAACGGCATTATGTATGATGAAGAAATTGATATTCGTTCAACCGATTTTTACGATAAAGTACGCGGGGATGGACCGCTACCAAAGACCTCGCAGCCGCCAATTGGCAAATTCATTGAACTGTTCGAGTCGTTAAAAGACACATATGACGCGGTCATTTCCATCCATCTATCGAGTGGTATTAGCGGCACATATGCAGGTGCTCAACAAGCCGGTAAGATGGTGGAAGGCATTGAAGTAGTCACATTTGACTCCGAAATCTCCTGTTATTTACAAGGGTTTTACGTACTCCGCGCGGCAGAACTTGCAAAAGAAGGAGCGACACCAGACGTAATCATGGCTGAGCTAGATGACATGAAAAAGACGATGCGTGCTTATTTCATGGTGGACGACCTCACACATCTGCAACGAGGCGGCAGACTTTCCGCTGCACAAGCACTGATTGGTGGACTTCTTCAAGTGAAGCCAATCCTCCACTTTCAGGATAAAGTAATCGTCCCATATGAAAAAATACGCACACGTAAAAAAGCTATGAAACGGATTGTGGACATGTTGATGGAGGACGCAGCGAAAATGCCACTCGAGGCGGTAATCATTCATGCCAACCGACCAGAAGATGCCGAAGTATGGCTCGCGGCACTTTCCGCACAGTTACCAGACGTCAAATTCACCATCAGCCACTTTGGCCCCGTCATCGGCACACATCTTGGGGAAGCATCAATGGGACTTGGATGGGTGAAACGAAGAGTTTAAGTGGCCGCTTAAACTAGACAAACGAAGAACACCATAAAAAGAAACGCATTGGAGGTGTTGCAAATGACCATTACATTCGATCCGTCAGTCAGGGACTTCCTGGCTGGCCGTATTTGGCTTCGCTCGCACACCCCTTTTCCAACTGAAACAATCGACGCACACATCGCTTCCAAGTTTATCAAAACCATTCAAGGCATCCAATCAACCAAAGCGTTTGCCAATCAAACACGCCACTTTTGCAACCGATGTGAAAACGACACACAAGCCCGCTTCACAATATTCGACTGCGCAAAATGCGAAGGATCTTGCACCTATTGTAGGCACTGCCTAAAAATGGGGCGTGTGTCAACCTGCACTGAACTCATCGTCTGGAACGCAGAACCACCGACCTATCCGACAAACCACATCATCGCTTGGCAAGGTACACTGACACCGCGCCAACAGCAAGCATCTGAGGAACTAACACGAAGCAATACAAAACGCATCCCGCATCTCATTCACGCCGTCTGCGGTTCTGGAAAAACAGAAATCTTATTCGAACCAATCCACAAACTGCTGATTACAGGCAACCGGGTTTGCATCGCCGCACCCCGCGTCGACGTAATTCTTGAACTCGAACCACGCCTACGCGCAGCATTTCCGCAAACTGCAATCGAAGCGTTATACGGCGGTTCAAAATCAACAACAGAATCCTCACCCCAACTCATTCTCGCAACAACTCATCAGTTATACCGATTCCGTCACACTTTCGATGCCATTTTTGTCGATGAAGCAGATGCTTTCCCCTATACAGCTGAGGAAACATTGAGACGAGCGGTTCGAAAGGCAGCGAAACCTGGAGCACCCGTCCATTTCGTCACGGCCACACCATCGGACAAACTCCTTGCAGACATCAAACGAACAGGACAAGTTTCAACGATCGACCGCCGATATCACGGCCACCCATTACCCGTTCCACGGTGTGAGACATTATGGAATTACACGAAACAGATCCAAAAAGGTAAACTACCCAAAAAGCTCGCCAACTGGACAGCAGAGCGACTAAAGCGGCAAGAACCGTTCCTCATCTTTTTCCATCACATAGGACTCATGGAACAAGCGGAACCGTTATTCCAACAGCTAGACGCACGTATTCACGCGGTCCATGCCTCGCACCCAGACCGAAAACAGCATGTCCAAGCACTGCGTGATAAAGAAGTGCCTGGCCTTCTCACAACAACAATCCTAGAACGTGGAATAACAATCCCGAATGTCCAAGTCGCCGTCGTCGGGGCAGAACAGCTCATATTCAACAAAGGCGCACTCATCCAAATTGGCGGCCGTGTCGGGCGTTCCGCGCAACATCCATCAGGTGATTTCGTCCTCTTTCATCATGGCATCACCTATGCAATGGACGAAGCGAAAAACGAAATCATTCAGTTGAATAAAGGAAGTGTCCGCACATGAACAGTTGCCTGCTCTGTGAAACGCCGATTGCAGAAAAACCGTCCTGGAAAGCACTACTTGCACTCGAACAACAAACAGAAATTTGCCAAGACTGTTCAAAAAAGTTCCAACGTGCCGACATAAAAGAAGAAGAACCATTTCTGGACCGGCTGACGTCGCTCTATAGATATAACGAAGCAATGCGTGAATACCTTCATCAGTTCAAATTTCTCCAAGATGTCGCACTAGCAAGCGTCTTCGCGAATGAACTGCGTACCCTCCTAAAAGGAAACGCTACAATCGTTCCAATCCCGATGCATCCAGAAAAAAAGATTCAGCGGACATTTTCTCATGTCGATGAACTACTAAAAAGCGCAGGCATCCCGTTTACACACCTGCTCGAAAAAACAGGTACTGACGTGATGGGTGAAAAATCGAAAGCTGAGCGTCTTGCGATGGCACCTTTATTTACAGTTAAAGCTGGAGCGACAATACGATTAGGTACTTATATAGTAATAGATGATATTTACACGACCGGCACAACGCTCCATCATGCGGCGACTGTCTTAAAAGAGGCAGGTGCTACGCGTGTCGAAGCGGTGACACTTATCCGTGCCGAACGATGAAACGAATGGAGATGGACCAAATGGCAGAGTTACGAGATTGCCCAAGATGTGGTGAGTTTTTTAACTATACAGGTATACGGGAAGTTTGCGCAAAATGCGCTGGGAACGAAGAAAAAATGTATGAAGAGGTCTATCGTTTTTTGAGACGTCGTGAAAATCGGGCGGCAACAATTGAACGGATTGTGGAAGTGACTGGCGTAACGGAAACCCTTCTTCACCAATGGGTACGTAAAGGCCGACTTCAGCCTGCATTATTTCCAAATCTCGGTTACCCATGTGACAATTGCGGCAAGTTGACAAATGTAGGGAAATTATGTGTTGGTTGTACAGCGGACATTAAAAACGACCTTAAAACATTTGAGGCGGCGCGGGAATTCAGAGAAGCGGTTGACGCAAATGACAAAGCAACCTACCATGCCGATCGTAAACGAAATTAGGAAGAAAACCGGCAGTATTATACTGACCGGTTTTTCCTATATCCAAGGCGTCTCTGCTTTTCGTTCGAAAGGCCCTAAACCTTCACGAATTTATGCCGAAATAAAGAGTAAGATAAAACTTTTAGCATAAGCTACTAAAGAAAGGAGCGAGACCTAGATGAAAATCGAAAAGTTTACACTCCCTGCCATTAACCCGTACAAAGCCAATCAGCTGAAAGCGGAACAAACAGAGCAAAAAGCAAAAATGAAAACAGACAAACTCGAAATTTCATCCGAAGCAAAACAGCTTTCGGAAATGTCGTCATTTACTGTAGCAAGAAATGAACGCGTCCAAGAATTGAAAGCGCAGGTCAAAGCTGGAACATACGAAGTCAATCCTGAACAGCTCGCCTCCAACTTGGCAAAATACTTTAAACGGTAAATACTGACTATATATGTTGAAAATATGAATACCTATATGAACTAAGCGAAGGCGCCTTACAAGGGGTAGCCGAAGCCCTAAGACTGGCGGCGAAGCTGCTTGGCTTAGGGCGGGAGGCATCCCCGAGCGCCGTAGCGGATTCAGTGGGACTCTATATGTAGACCTATATACTTATGAAAGTAGGAAGAAAACATGTCTATAACAACCATTCTGACGTCACTTAACAACCTGGAAAAACTTCATAGAAGCCTGCTCCGGATTGCGTACGACAAGACGGCAGTTATCAAAAACGGGGACATGGAAGGACTCGACCAATTGTTGAAAGACGAGCAATCCCATTTAGCTGCGATCATCCAGATGGACGGTCTCAGACAACGAGATGTGACGCAGTATTTGGCTGATCAAGGACGATCAGCATCACTCAATCCAACCGTCACTGACTTGCTCGACGTCGTCCCGGAACCGGACAACAAAAGCCTTGAGGAGGCGAGGGACCGTCTCCTGCATGCGATTCATGACCTGAAATGGCAAAATGATCTGAACCAAAAGCTAACTTACCAGTCACTTCAGTTCGTGAATCTGTCGCTGGACATCGCCCGACCGCGTCCGGAATCAGCCAACTATACAAAAACAGAAATCAACGGACAAAAAATATTGAAAGAACAACCATCTTTTGATACAAATGCCTGAGGGGGTACATTAATGTCTACATTTATGGGACTTGAAACAAGCAAACGCGGCTTATTCACACAGCAATCCGCTCTTTATACAACAGGACACAACATCAGTAACGCCAACACACTTGGCTACTCACGCCAGCGAGTCAATATGGAAGCTACAGCAGGATTCCCAGGGGTTGGACTAGGTGCCGGCACAATGCCTGGATTCCTTGGGACGGGTGTTCATGCGGGGTCCATTCAACGAATTCGTGACGGCTTCGTTGATCAGCAATTTAGACAGGAATCAACCAAATTGGGCTTCTGGGAATCAAAAACGAAAGCAATTTCTCAAATGGAAGACGTTTTAGCCGAGCCATCTGCATACGGACTCCAAAAATCATTCAGCGAATTCTGGCAATCGCTACAAGACCTTGCCGTTAACCCTAAAGACGGCGGTGCACGCTCTGTCGTCATTCGAAGAGGTGAAGCGGTTGCGGACTCATTCAACTATATGCATAAGTCGTTATCGGACATCCAAACGAATTTAGGGAAAGAAATTGATGTTACAACAGGAGAAGTCAATTCCATCCTTCAGCAAATTACTGAGTTAAATGAACAGATTGCAAAAGTTGAACCGAACGGCTATCTGCCAAATGATTTATATGATGCACGGGATGTGCTAATAGATCAGTTGTCGGCTATTGTACCAATTGAAACAAGTTATAAACCTTCAGGTGGACGAGCGCCAGCGATAGCAGAGGGTTCGGTTACGATTACGTTGAAAATGAAAAATGGTACACCAATAGAACTTGTTAACGGTAGCAAATCTGCGACTTTAGGAACAGATCCGAACCCTTTAATAGAACCAGATGGAAGCATTAAACCAATTATTGGACTGGTAATTAAATCATCTGATGGAACACTACGCGAACCTGAACATGGAGATTTTCTAGATCAAGGTAACTTGAAATCTTTAATGAACTCATACGGGACTGTGGATCTGAATGCGGGCGTTCCAGATCCTGCAACAATTAAAGGTCTATACCCAGACATGATTGCCGAGTTGAACAAAATGGCGAAGGCTTTTGTTGAAGAGTTTAACAAAATACATCAAGAGGGATTTGGATTGCCACCTAACGATGCTACGACTCGTATTGATTTCTTCGATCCGAACGGTCTCGAAGCTGGAAACATGAAAGTGAATGCCGAAATCATTGCCGACCCGTCTAAGCTTGGGGCTTCAGGCAAGCTTGGCGAAGAAGGTAACAGTGAAATTGCAAAGAGACTTGCTGATCTTCAATTTGACACATTGGGAGGCCGTCTTGGCGGTTCAAACATTCAAGACTATTACAAAGGCGTCATTGGTAAACTGGGAGTAGATGGTAGACAAGCCCAAAATAACACAATCAATTCGGCAACACTATTAGGTGCCGTCGAACACCGCCGTGCATCCATCAGCTCCGTCTCACTCGACGAAGAAATGACCGACATGATCAGATTCCAACAAGCATACAACGCATCCGCACGTATGATCACGGTTGTCGACGAAACATTGGATAAAATCATCAATGGCATGGGTGTCGTTGGAAGGTAATTATCTTCACTTTTAGGGATATGTACAGAGGAGGAAATTAAATGCGCGTCACACAATCAATGCTTTCCAATAATATGCTAAGGAATCTATCCTCAAGCTACAATAAAATGGGCAAGCTACAAGAACAAATTACAACTGGTAAAAAAGTTAACCGCCCATCCGATGATCCCGTCGTTGTCATGAAAGGCATGGGCTACCGCATGCAAGTCGACAAAATTGGTCAATACCAACGCAACTTAGGTGAAGTGAATAACTACCTCGACAGTTCTGATGATGCATTTGATACAGTAGGATCAGCGTTAAAACGTGCAAGTGAGCTCGCTAACAAAGGTGCAACGGGTAGTTTGACAGATGAAGACCGTGAAAAAATTACGAGTGAGCTTAAACAGATACAAGAGCAAATTAAGGACATGGCGAATACCAAAGTAGGGGATAAATATATATTCAGTGGGACGAAAACGTCGACACCGCTTTATGATAAGGCTACAGGGAAATATCCTGAAGTAGATGCTAATGGAAACAGTATAATACCTGGATTTACAAGCGATATAAACATTGAAGTATTTGATGGAATAACTTTAAAAGTCAACACGAACCCCCTTGAACTATTTCAAGGGATTGATGATCTATTTCAAGGTTTGGTTGATGGAACGCCTAATCCTGACCCTACCCTTCCTAATATCCCGGCTACCCAAGAAAATTTTAATAAAGCGATGACAGAGATTGATAAAAAATTTGGTGAAGTCCTAACAATGCGTGCCGACATCGGTGCTCGTCAAAATCGGTCTGAAATGATGGGGAATCGCCTTGGTGTCCAAGAAGGCGCTGCAAAAAAACAAATGAGTGAAAATGAAGACGTCGAATACGAGAAAGCTATCACTGATATGATCACTGAAGAAGCAGTTCACCGCGCTGCACTGTCCGTCGGTGCGCGCATCATCCAACCATCACTCGTAGACTTCTTGCGTTAACACGCCTCGGTGCCAGCTGCTGGCACCGGTACTGTATAACAAAATCCCAGAAAGCGTTTGGATACCCTCCAAACGCTTTCTATTAGAAGGTGACACTATTGAACATACCACAACTTCAAATCCAAACAACACGCGGCATACTCGAATTGCAAACTACAGAACCAATCCAAGAAATCGAACAACCAAGACCGACGATGACCATACAACAACCAGCCGCTACCTTGGAAATCTCAACAACAAGACCGCAGCTCTCCATTGACACAACCGAAGCGCGTGCTGACATCGATATGAAAAGCGTGAGAAGACGGATCGAAGAACATGAACAACTCGGTAAACAAGGGGCGTCGGAAGGTACGGCTAGACGGGCACAAGAAGGTCAGCAAATGCTGCGAATCGAAAACGGTGGCAAGGTCATTGCAGACCTTGCCAAACAAAACTCAACACCGCCACCCGCACAACTTGGCATCAGTTTCGTTGGTAATCGCTTAAATGTCCAAATGTCCGCCCAACCTGGCACGACCAATATCCGAGCAACAGCACAAAAAACAATTATCGATGTCCAAATGAATAAACCAATCCACAACTATACACAAGGTAAAGTAACAGGCGAAATGAATCCATATCCATCTATTCAGATTGATGTTAAATTGTGATTTCATAACGGGATGCCAAGTACTGCGACAATTTGAAGAGCGCAAATGGAGTCAATGCCAGGTATCCTAGCAGTGCGGTGCATCGAAAAAAACCTATACAGTGAGAATGGGTGCCTGGCATATCTCCACAATGCTAGCACCCGACAATGTCTAAAAGACCGGCAACTACGCTGGTCTTTTGTTATTTCTAAAACAATGCTACTCTAACAATATGAACTACATAAAAGGAGCGAACTCTATGCACATCCAAACAAAATTTCACGGCGAAATCAAAATTCAATCCGATCAAACCTGGAACTTCCCAAAAGGCATCCCAGGTTTTGAAGGCGAAAAAGAATTCGCACTCCTTTCAATAGAGGGAAACAGTACATTTCAAGTTCTCCAATCAACCCAAGCACCCAATGTCGCCTTCATTGTCGTCAACCCATACACCCTTGTCGAAAACTACTCATTCGACGTCGACGAACCAACCATTGACCTGCTAAATATCCAACAAGAACAAGACGTCTTCGTTCTCGGCGTTCTCTCATTAAAACAACCATTCGAAACATCAACCATTAACTTACAAGCACCACTCATTTTCGAACCCAAGATGAAAAAAGCAAAACAGATGATTCTAAACAATACTACATTCTCCATGCGCCATCCAATCGGCAACCAAGTCACAGCAACAGAAGGGAAGGCGTAACGAATGCTCGTACTCTCTCGAAAATCAAACGAAACCATCAAAATTGGCGATGACATCGAAATTCGCATACTCGAAGTGAAAGGCGACACCGTCCGCATCGGTATCGAAGCACCAAAATCAATAGACATCCTACGCGGAGAGCTTGTACTTTCTATTTCCGAATCAAACACAGAAGCAACAACCCTTGACGCTACACTTTTTGAACAACTCACAAAGAAAAAATAACAATCCTGTGGGGTGCCAGACACTGACATCCATTCGTGTCCTTCTGCGAATTGTGGTAGCGCCTGGCACCCTTGAGTTTTCTAGTGGACATCCGGTGCCGGCAGCTAACACCGCTTTATCAAAAAAACTTTTTTACCTTCCCCTAAACATCCTCTCCACTCATCCGATATAATTATAGTAAGCGGCAGATAAGAGTTCGGCCGGCTCTTACTCCGCGAGCAACAACCAAAATGTAGGTTCACAAGGATGTGGACCAAACACAACTCAAGGAGGAAAATTAATCATGAGAATCAATCACAACATCGCAGCACTTAACACGCACCGTCAACTAGGTTCTAACAATGCACAAGCGTCAAAAAACTTAGAGAAACTATCTTCAGGTCTTCAAATCAACCGTGCAGGAGACGACGCAGCAGGACTTGCTATCTCTGAAAAAATGCGTAACCAAATCCGCGGTATGGAGCAAGCTTCTACAAACGCACAAGACGGAATCTCACTTATCCAAACAGCTGAAGGTGCATTGAACGAAACACATGCAATGCTACAACGTATGTCTGAACTTTATACTAAAGCTGGTAACGAAACACTTACGGATGATGACAATAAAAAAATTCAATCCGAAATTGAAGCACTAACAGCACAAATTGATGACATTTCCAATCAAACACAATTTAATACGAAAAAATTATTGAATGGTTCTGTTGATGGAATTACATTGCAAGTTGGAGCTAACCAAGATGAAGTCATTAATTTGACTTTAACTGATAATAGCGCTAAAGCATTGGGATTAACAGGGACAGCAGGAGTAGGATCAGGCGCTGCCACTGGTGGGTTACAAAAGCTCGGTGTCACAGCAGCAGGACCAGTAGGATCAGGCGCCGCTGCTGGCTCTATGGGTACAGCAAATGGTATAGCGAAAGCGAACTTGAAAATTGTTCAAGATGCAATCAACACAGTTTCAGAAAACCGTTCAAACCTAGGGGCAGTTCAAAACCGCCTAGAGCACACAATCAACAATCTTGGAGCGTCAACTGAAAACCTAACGGCTGCAGAATCACGCATCCGTGACGTGGATTATGTCTTAGCTGCTTAAGCAGTGACAGACACAGTCGTCCTAACTGGTAACGGTTAGTGAGTACGATCGGGTGAATTGCTGGAAACCCCTGAAGCTTTCTTCCCCACAACACAGCTGGAAACGGCAAATGTGACGGGTCAAAAAGAAGAGAGATTGGGCAATCAGCAGCCAAGCTCCTGTCTCGAAAGAGTGGAGAAGGTTCAACGACTAGGATAGACCATCTAAAGCGCAAGCCATGGTGATGAAATCCGTAGGAACGATAAGCATGAGAAACTTATCAATCCGAAGCGCCCGACCCCTAACGAGAAATCGAAGGGTGAAGATATAGTCTAGTCATTTATGAAAGTAAATGTTCGCACGATGGCGAAAGAAATGATGGAGTTCACGAAGAACAACATCCTTACTCAAGCAGCACAAGCTATGTTGGCACAAGCAAACCAGCAGCCTCAGGGAGTTCTACAACTTCTTCGTTAATCTGCATAATAAAAACACGGTCCGAGCAATCGGTCGTGTTTTTTTGAATTTATATAGATACATCTTTATTTAGGTCGGTTTATAGATTACATTTTTTCATTCCTAAAACAGTATTCAGCAAGTTGGCTAATCGTCAGTCCCGTTTGCTGCCGGATTCTCGCAAGTGTCTCTCTGTGATTTTTATCAATGACAATTTGGTAACCTGTGACACTTTCTTTCTTTGCTAGGAATGGATTGAATTTTTCAAAGGTAACAGGAACGCTGACTAGCGTATTAGAATGGTGAAAAAAAGTGCAAAGAGTATTCAACTTATCATTAATTTCGAATGTCGGTTTGTCTAGTATGAATCTTTCAGGTAAGTAAATGGTAGTCCTTTTTGCAATCGGACGTAATGGTTGTTCAGGCATTGCCTTTCTACTCATAGATTGGTGTAACCATGGAGAAACAAGATGTAGGAAATAGATGAATTGAAATTGGTCATAGAGAATTAGCCGATTTTGACCATCAGTACGAAACCAAAGTGTGAATTTATCGAAGAGCAATTGCGTTAAGTAGCGATTTTCCTCCGTGGAAAAGCTATTAGTAGACAGGATAAGCTTATTGACAACACCATTTACAATTTTTAAATGCCCATCGTCCTGGTATCACCATGCTAAAGCGGCCTCATTCAAAGATTGTTCAATAAAATCAAAGGGAAGTACTTTCTTTCCAGCTGGATACCATATTGTATACAAGTTTGTAATCAGATCATCTGTCTGAGATTGGACAACATAGCTTTCAGAAAAACCTTTCTTTAGACGTGAATCCGTAACCTGTCGATAAGTGGGAGGTGATAGGGGGATAAAATCTTTTAATTGCTTATAGCAGTAGTCTGTCCAGCCGAAATCCTCTGTTCGATGCATAAATTGAAATCGAGGCTTTCTTCGGATTTGTTTTGTAATACCACCATCACCTAGTAACTTTCCACACATGAGACTATAAAAGTTATCAACTTCACACATTATCTGCACGCCCTCCTGTTAAGTGTTTAATCTTAAACGGTTTTCGATTGATGCATCTTGTAAGGTCTCCTAAAGAAATGTGCTAATGGGGTGACCTTTCATTCACGATAGTACAGTTGCGCTTCAAGTGAAGTATTCATATTACTTCCTTCGAACGTTTATTCTTATTATATCATTTTACCTAATGGAATTACTGGTTGAATAAATAATATGAAAGGAATTATTTGTTTTTGATGACTCACTAACTTCTCATAAACTCTCAGTGGAATCTATAACTTTATAGCCGATATAAAGAGTATGAATATGATACGCTTAGATAATTAGATAATTAGATAATTAGATTATTGGAGGAATGTAGCTGTGAAGTTGAATTTTCAGGAACAGCAATTTGAATTTGACAAGACGTCGTCACTGGACGAAGTCATTGCTAAAATAAATGAACTACTTAACGAGAATTATTATTTTAGCCATTTCATTGCGGATGGCAATGAAGTTTATGAAGACCATGAAGATTTTTTAACGATGAATCTTGATCGAATTGAAAAGCTTGAAGTGATTGCAAAAACGGGGAAGGAATTTTTGAATGAACTTCTTCTTTCAACAGAAGATTACTTGCAGCGTGCAAAACCAGAGCTTTCAATCATTTCGGAGGGGGTTTATTCGAATCCGACAGCTGAGGTGCGGACTAGCTTCGGGCAACTGATGGAGGGGCTTCAGTGGCTTGATGGGATGTTGGCAGTTATTGATAATAGTAACGAACGCCCCGCTGAGTGGGATAGGTGCATGGAACTGTCCGAGTCAATGAAAGCTGAAATTGTGAGCCTCTCTGAAGCAGTAGAAAATAGTGATAATGTGCTCATCGCAGATATCATCCAATACGAGTTTATTCCAATATTTGAATCGGTGGAAATAGAAATCGGTAAAATCATAGATACTGTAGGAACTCGCCATAATCTTAGTTGATAATTCAAATGTATTAAGATCCGAAAATCATAAATTAGTAAAATGATGATTCTATTTTAGAAGAAATGCGGTGTAATAAACATGTTGAAAAATAAAACGATATTAGTAACTGGTGGGACCGGCTCATTCGGCAAGAAATTCATCCGAAAAGTACTCGAAGAAAATATTAAAAAAGTAATCGTCTTCAGTCGCGATGAACTAAAACAATATGAAATGGCGCAGGAATTCAAAGATTCACGCATTCGCTTTTTTATTGGGGATGTACGGGATAAAGAGCGCCTTAGTCGTGCATTTGATGGCGTTGACATTGTCATCCATGCAGCTGCGATGAAACATGTTGAGGCTTGTGAATACAATCCATTTGAAGCCGTGAAAACGAATATTTACGGAGCTCAAAATGTTATTGAAATGGCAATTGACCGTGGTGTTGAAAAAGTCATTGCATTAAGTACCGATAAAGCAGCCGCGCCGGTTAATCTTTATGGAGCAACCAAATTAGCATCCGATAAACTTTTCGTCGCAGCTAATTCGTATGTTGGAGAGAAACATACAAAGTTTTCCGTAGTACGCTATGGAAATGTTGTCGGCAGTCGTGGAAGTGTTATTCCCTTTTTCGCTAAGATGAAGGAAACAGGCAGACTGCCCGTGACAGATGAACGAATGACACGTTTTTGGATTACACTCGATAAAGGTGTAGACTTCGTCCTCGATAGCCTAGAGAGAATGCAGGGCGGAGAAATTTTCGTTCCTAAAATTCCAAGTATGAATATTATGGATCTAGCGAAAGCATTTGGATCCGAATGTGAAATTGACATTGTAGGAATTCGTCCGGGAGAAAAATTACATGAAGTGATGATCACACAGGATGATGCAAGACATACAATTGAGTTCGATGATTATTATACAATTGTTCCGGAATTTTCTTGGTGGGGAAATAAAATACAAAAGGGTGATAAAGTCTCGGAGGGATTTGTCTATTCGAGTGAGACGAACGAGCAATGGCTAACCGTACAACAATTAAAAAATATGATTCAAATCAAGTGATGGGGAAATATAAAGTGGAGGGTGTTATGAATTTCAAAGAAAATGCGAAGCGAATAGAAACTAAACTACAGCCGTTTATACAACAACTAGAACAGCAGCTTGGAAATGTAGATTTTCAAAACTATTTACTCGTAGATACGAGAATGGGTGTCCCTACGCTAGAAATTGAACAAGAAGGTAAGAATGTATTTTTACACAGTAAATACAATCCAATTCAAGAATCAGAAAAGGTTGCAAAAGACTATGAAAACTCAATTGCTGATAAAGAACATATTATCTTTTTTGGAGTAGGTTTAGGCTATCATATTGAAGAAATAATGTCGCAATACCCCGAAAAAAAGTTTACGCTAATCGAAACAAATCCAACTATTTTTGTTCGTTTTTTAGAGAGCCGTTCTTTAAATAAGTTCCCGTTCAATCAAATGAGTAGCCTCTATATACATAGTGAGGAAGTTTCATTAGGGAACTTTCTTACTTTACTTTCACTTCAATTAAAAGGGAATGCATCAGTAGTCGTATTCCCTGCATATGAGCGTCTTTTTGAAAAGGAAGTTAATCAATTTTATAAAGACTATAGAGAAGCTTTAAAAGTGATACAATCAAGTGTTGTAGCAACGGGAGCATTCGGAAAACGCTGGGTATTAAATAGTTTAATGAATGTACCAACGACATTATCGACACAGAATATCAAAGAAAAGGCTATATACTTTAGAGGAAAGCCAGTTATCATTGTTTCAGCAGGGCCTTCTCTATATGAAGATCTATCTCAACTTAAGCATATTAAAGACAATGGGCTTGCTTATCTATTTGCGGTAGGCTCGGCAAATAAAGCCTTATTGTCTTACGACATCACACCAGATGCTGTACTGACCTATGACCCGCAACCTCGAAACGTGAAAGTATTCAAAGAACTTATCGCTTCAGGCCGTACAGATATTCCAATGATTTATGGAACGAGTGTCGGGTTTGAAACAATTGAAGTATATCAAGGCCCTAAATTTCACCTTGTAAACTCATCTGATTCTGTTACGAATTATTACTTAAACAAACAGGCGAATGAATATGACGTGTATGACTCAACAACTATTGCATTAATCGCTATTCAAGTTGCAGAATTATTAGAGGCTGAAATAATTCTCTTAGCGGGACAAAACTTGGCATTTAAAGAAAATCGTTATTATGCAGAAGGAATTGAACATGGGCAGTGGAAGGGTCAAGTTCGCGAAGACAAAGAGGGGCAAGTAATCCAGACGACAAAGGATGTCTATGGTAATCTTATCGATACAAATGCAAGCCTCATTAATATGAAAAAAGATATTGAGTTTCACTTAGAAATGAATTCTCAAATACAAGTAATTAACACAACAAAAGGTGGAGCAGCTATTAAAGGAGCACCTTTTGAACCGATTGAGCAAGTTATAAAAGAACGGCTCAAATCGGCAAAAGTTAATGAGAATTGGTTTGTAAGCGAACAAAAAGATCCTACCGACAATACGGTGAAACAAGTTCTGAAATTGGAGCTTTCCATTGATAAAATGTATGCATTATTTGATGCATGTCGGACGATCTTGCAGCGTTTAGATGGTTTAAAGAGAACGGATAAAGCACAAAAAATTAATAAGCTGTTCATAGATTTTGATAAACAGTTTGACCGCCTCATCAAAAACGATTTTTATTCATGTTTTATTGCTTCAATTCTACAGCGAGAATTCGAACAACTAAATAAAACGATTCGTAAAAGTTATGTAGAAGAGCAAGTAAAGAAAATCGATATTATTACTTCATCAAACATGCTCTATTTAAGAATGGTTCAAGAGACTTTTAGTGAAATGGTTGTGCATGTAAAAGAAACAATGCACCCAAAACTTTTGGAGCAGTCAACAGACTGGAAAGTGTATAAACATAATGATGGCGTCTTTCATTATGAAGGAGATTGGGAATGTGAAACAATGACATTTGACGACTTCAGTAGTGGCAAAGCGATTCGGGAAATTAATAAAACAATTAGCACAATGAGTAAAACAAGCGCATCGAAAGTCTCTTTTAGGTTCCAGGGAACAAAACTCCAACTACTTGCGGCAACTCATGCGGATTTCGCAAGTAAAATAAAAATCACCATCGATGGAATCGAAAGAATGTTCACAACAAAGAATAGACAAATTAAAAATGGTACACCACCGAATCTTCATCAAACTGTCTTTGAAATAAATGCACTATCTAATACAATCCATGATGTTTCAATTGTGCTTACAACAGATGAAAAGATTGCATTTCAAGGTATAAAGATTAACCCAGATGGCCGAATTTATCATGTTGATGAAGTTACGTCTGTCGATGAATTAGAAGTTGGGAAACGAATTCGTTGTCATATACCTAATGTTGTTAATGATGAGATGGTACCAATAATAAATATCGGAGAAGAAACAGTTCATCCTATGTCTTTTCAAACAACTTTTAGGAATACAGATTTTTTTTTAATAAAAGTATTTGAAGAACATAGTGGTAATTCAAAGTTTGTTTGTAATAAAAATTTGGGAATCAGTCAGGTTGACTTGATGATAAATCAAGTTAGGAAGCGGATTACACTGAATGTTATACCTTTAATGGAAGCTAATGAATCAGCAAATGGAAGAGCTTCATGTAGTTCGTATCATGTTAATCATAATAATTGTTGGTCTGCTAACAAGGCATTTAATAAAAAGACAACTGGACTGGTAAATGCGTGGGCAACAGAGAAAGGTATAACACATGGTTGGATTGGATTTGAGTTTACATCACCGACTATATTAAACTCTTATACCATGGTAAACCAAGAAAGATACGGTAACGTCGATACTTTGAAAAGAATGCCAAAAGATTGGGTTTTCCAAGGCTGGAATGGAGAGAATTGGATTGTCTTGGATGAAAGAACTGAGGTAACTGATTGGATAAACAATAGGAAGAAACACTTTACTATATCTAATGAGATTGCCTATAAAGAATATAGGATTTCAATTTCAAGTAATAATGGAGATCCTGAGTTTTTGGCTATTGGCGAAATAGAAATGTTCTAATCTACTTACTAGATACCTTGAAACCTAATAAGTAAATTTAATCATAGGGTAGTGGGAAAAATATGATTTTAGATAGAATAATTACTACGATAATGGATTATGGAAAATCTCTTTTAAATAATAACATCGTAATATTTGGTTCAGGTAAAGGGGGGAAGCTTACCTATTTTGCGCTCACACAAATGGGCTATAAATCCATAAAAATTGTGGATAAAAATAAAGATAAATGGGGAACTTTTTTTGGAACTAGCCCGATTGAAAATCCGACAAAGGTTTTATTACCAAAAAAACACGATGTTAAAATACTTATTGCAAGTGATTATTATAAAGAAATATCTGGGCAACTGAAAAAAATGGGCTATATTGAAATGGTGGACTTTTTCCCGAGCTTAAATACCATTCAAGAAATTAATAAGAAGTATGAATCGCAACTTTTAACAAAACAAAACAAAGTGATTAACGGTGTTGAAGTCGGAAAATATACTTATGGGTATAAAAAGTTCTGTTATTCGGGAAGTTTGGTTAAGAGTATTGGGGCATTTACTTCAATAAACCGCACTGCTGAAATAAGCAACATTAATCATCCGACGGAATATATATCGACTCATGCATTTCTCTACCGAAAAAAGAATCAATTGTCAGGTGCGGAAAAAATCACTGGGATTTTAGATGATGAAGATGTAATGGATCCTACCAAGATTGCTAACAATGGAAAGGTGAAGATAGGTAATGACGTTTGGATTGGATCGGGTGCTATTATACTTCCATCAGTAAATATTGGAAATGGGGCAATTATCGGTGCAGGTGCGGTTGTAACAAAAGATGTCCCTGACTATGCAATCGTAGTTGGGGTGCCCGCAAAAGTTTTGCGTTATAGGTTTTCTAATGAACAAATCACTTTGTTGAATAAAATACAGTGGTGGGATTGGAATGATGAGACTATTAAAAAGAATGCTAAGCTTTTTATTAATAACGATAAGTTTTTTCTGGAACACGCAGATTATTAGGGGGGTAATTGAAAAGGATAAAGTATAAAGAATAAATTGTTCATCTATAAGTAACATGAAAAAGCTATTGAGCAGTTGCGTTAGATAGACAGTCTAGCGATATATGACATATCGGGCATCTGAATATAGAATATATAATAAATTTAATACTTTAGTGGGTATTTAGAGAGGTTTGATATAAATGGAAAAAGAAAAAGTGATTGTTTTTGGTGCTAGTGAAGGAGGGAGAAATTACAAAGAAAAACAAATAGACTATGAGATTCTTGCTTTTGTTGATAATGATAAGAATAAACAAGGTACCACTTTGGAGCAAATTTCAATCATAGCTCCCGAATATATGGTGGAATATGATTATGATTATATTGTAATTGCAAGTGTATTTTACAAAGAAATAAAGCATCAGTTATTGAATGAAGTGGGAATTAACCCGTCTAAAGTAAAGATGGCTCCCAAAGGGCTATTGAAATCCTCTTATAGACCTTTTGAAGATGAAGAAACAATGAAGTTTGCTAGGAAAAGTTTATTGAGAGTAACAAAAGTTTTTTCGGGAAATAACATTAAATATTTTGCTGATTTTGGTACTCTCTTAGGGATTGTTAGAGAAGGGGATTTAATATCTTGGGATGATGATATTGATCTTTCTATATTAATGAATGATTATGATGAAGTAGTTTCTTTGTTTAGGAATAATATTAAGGATTTTGAAATCGATAAAGATATAGAATGTAAAGTTCATGTTACGCATGATAAAATCAGAAAAGAACCAATAAATATAGGAATATCTTTTGCAACTAATGGCAATAAAGTGATTAGGAAATTTCAGATTAATATTGGTGTCGTAACAATAAAAGATGAATTTGCAGTGCAATCTATGAATTGTTCGCCTAAATATCATTTCGAGCAACAACAGAAAATAGATTTTTGGGGAGAAAAAATAAGTGTTCCTTTTGAGTATGAATCTTATTTAGAATTTACTTACGGAGATTGGAAAACTCCTAAAATAAATACAAGTTTTGAAGATTATCCACTAGCTTTTAAAGATAAGGTTGTATCTTTTAGAGAAATAATTTGTTAACCTATCACAGTAAAAATTTCTCGATACTGTAAGCTAAAAGGTTTTTATTTCCTGTGAAACATTTTAGCTGTCCGTGATAACTGGAAATTCCAATGTGAAGAACTCATACTACTAAAACACGAGGAGCAAAAATGATGAAAAAAACAACACAACTAAAACAAATGATTCAATCTGGAAATTTAGAATTTCTAATGGAGGCTCATAATGGGCTTTCGGCGAAAATTGTCGAAAATGCAGGTTTTAAAGGGATATGGGGAAGTGGATTATCCATTTCTGCAGCATTAGGGGTACGCGATAATAATGAGGCTTCTTGGACGCAGGTTCTGGAAGTAATAGAATTTATGAGTGATGCAACAACCATTCCTATTTTGCTTGATGGTGATACAGGGTACGGTAACTTTAATAATATGAGACGCCTTGTTAGAAAGCTTGAGCAACGGGGAATCGCCGGTGTATGTATTGAAGATAAATTATTCCCGAAAACTAACTCTTTCATTGGTGGAGAGACACAACCACTTGCAGATGTCGATGAGTTTTGTGGGAAAATAAAAGCAGCAAAAGACGCGCAACAGGATCCAGACTTTGTCATAGTTGCACGGGTAGAAGCTTTCATTGCAGGCTGGGGATTAGATGAGGCGCTTAGAAGAGCCGAAGCTTATCGTCAAGCCGGTGCGGATGCTATTTTAATGCATAGTAAGAAATCTAATGCTTCGGAAATAAAAGCATTTATGGAAGCATGGAATGATCGCCATCCTGTAATCATTGTTCCAACGAAGTATTATTCAACGCCTACAGATCAATTTAAGGAATGGGGTGTTAGTACAGTTATATGGGCGAATCACAATGTGAGAGCAGCTATCACTGCAATGGAAAGTGTATCAAAAGAAATCTATGAGAATCAAAGTTTAGTGAATGTTGAAGGAAAAGTATCCACCGTAGGACATATTTTTGAATTGCAAGGCGCAGATGAGTTAAAAGAAGCAGAGAAAAAGTATTTACCTACTTATGGACAAAACGTAAATGCAATAATTTTAGCTGCATCACAAGGAAAAGAGTTTGGGAAGTTAACGGAGCATTTGCCTAAAACGATGTTGAAAGTAAATGGAAAACCAATTCTTCATTCGTTGATTGATGAGTTCAATCAAATGGGTATTAAAGATATATCTGTCGTTAGAGGACATGGAAAAGAATTGATTAATCCCGAAAACACGAAATTTATTGACAATGACATTCATGATAAATCAAAAGAATTATATTCACTTTCTTTAGCTTTGGATAAAGTCGGGGATGAAACTGTTATTTCCTATGGGGATATATTATTTAAAACATATGTGTTAAATGAATTGCTAAATAATAAAAATGATATTGTTTTAATAGTTGATTGTGATGTTGAACAAACAGGTGAGTATACTGACTTCGTATCAACTGACTCTGCTTATGATAGAAAACAATTTGAGCAAATATCTCACTTAAATACAATGTCTACAAATTTAAGTACTTCAGAAATTCATGGAGAATTTATTGGTCTATGGAAAGTAAATAAAAAGGGTGCAGAGATTGTTCGAAATGCAATTCATGAACTTGCTAAGAATAATGAGTTCCATAACTTAAGATTGAGTGATCTATTTAATTATTTAACAGAGAATCATGCTGTACATGTGAATTATATTAGAGGCTCATGGTTGGATATTGATAATATAATGGATCTCCAAAAAGCAGGTGAACTGTAAGATGTTAAGTATGGATACATTCGGTAAAGAATTGGATGCTTTAGGCTTTAACTTTTATAGTGGCGTTCCTTGTTCATTTTTAAAAAGTATGATTAATTATGCGATTAATAAAGAACAATTTGTTATGAGTGCAAATGAAGGAGATGCGGTTGCCATTTGTGCGGGGGCTCAATTAGGCGGAAAGAAAACAGTTTTTCTTTGCCAAAACTCCGGTATCACAAATGCGGTATCCCCTTTGACGTCTTTAAATCAAATTTTTGAAATTCCTGTCTTAGGTTTTGTGAGTTTACGTGGTGAAGAAGGAATTGCAGATGAGCCACAACATGAACTAATGGGGAAGATAACCAATGATTTATTAGATACGATGAAGATTGCTAATGAAGTATTATCGACAGATTTAGAGGAAGCTAAACAGCAATTAAAAAGAGCGAATAACCTAATTGAACAAGGTGAATCTTTTTTCTTTATTGTAAAAAAGAATACGCTAGGACCTGTAAAGTTATTATCTAAATCAAAAGAAACCGAAGTGATTTCCGTAACAGTAAAAAGTGAATTTCCTTCAGCTTTTCCGAAGCGAATCGAGGCTTTAAAACAAGTTCAAGACGCATCAGATTCTGACATACTTATTCTTGCCACAACAGGTGTTACAGGCAGAGAACTTTATGAATTGGAAGATAAAGTGAATCAGTTGTACATGGTAGGGTCAATGGGATGTATTAGTTCGTTAGGATTGGGCTTAGCTTTAGCCCGTCCTGATAAGAAGGTAATTGCTATTGATGGAGATGGTGCATTTTTGATGCGTATGGGTTCGATTACAACAAATGCGTACTATTCACCCGATAATCTGTATCATTTATTGTTGGACAATGGCATGCATGAATCGACTGGCGGACAAGAAACTGTTTCAGCAAATGTCGACTTTATAAAAATTGTGGAAGGTGCACGCTATCAGCGGATAGATGCTTTAAGCACTCTGCAAGATTTACAATTATCTTTGAAACAATGGAAACAAAACGCTGGATTAACATTTGGTTACCTAAAAACTAGCCCTGGGATAAAAGAAGATTTGGCACGTCCTAAAGTGAAACCTTTTGAAGTAAAGAATCGGTTTATTAATTATATAAGTGGTGATCAAAATTGATTAAAAAAGCGGTTATTGTTGCAGCTGGATTATCAAGTAGACTTTATCCCTTAACATTAGAAACACCCAAAACGCTTTTAAAAGTAAACGAGGAAGAAATATTGATGAGAAATATTTCTTTGTTAAAAGAACATGGTGTGGAAGAAATATTTATAGTTGTTGGTTATCGGAAAGAAGATATAATGAATAAAGCAAAAGGACAGGCTCAGTTTATTTTTAACCCTTTTTACAAGTATTGCAACAATATGGGTTCTCTCTGGTTTGCCAAATCAGCAGTTAATGATGACCCATTTTATTACTTGCATGGAGATATCATTTTTTCAGAGGAACTATTAAAAGACTTTATTGAGCAAACGAAAGATTCCTTGGCTGTAATTGACTTATCTGTTGATTTTAAAGAAACAAATGAAGAGGCTATGAAGGTACGCGTAACAGATAAAAATACATTAATCGAATCGAATAAAGAAATCGTGCTTGAACAGAGTGATGGTGAATGGATTGGTATTGCAGCGATTAAAAATCCTGACATCGTATTTACTTATATTGAGAAGGCTTTAACTGAAGAACATTATAATGTATATGATACATTTGCTTTTACAAACATGGCTCAAGATGGATTAAGATTATATTGTGTGTCTACTAATAATGAACCGTGGATTGAGGTAGACTTCCTTGAAGATTACGAAAAAGCGAAGGAGATATTTAAGTGAATTTTAAATATTATAATCCGGTTAAGATTGACTTCGGCATAGGTTCATTGGAAAGATTGTCACAATGGATTGGAAATCGAAAAGCACTTTTGATTACTTCCAATGGATTCGAAGAACGGGGTGTCGTTGCTTCGGTAAAAGAGAAAAATCCAATGATTACCCGAGTAATTAACAATATCCAACCAAATCCAACACTTGAGCAATTAGAAGTTTTATATAAGGAGCTAGAATTCGAGTCATTCGATGTAATTGTCGCATTAGGCGGTGGAAGTGTTATTGACATCGCTAAGGCTCTTTCAATTTATAAAGAAAAGTCAAGTGATGAGCCGTTTAAACTCATTGAAAACATGCTATTCAATGGTTACCAATCTGATGAAATTTTATATAAACCAATTATTGCGATTCCAACGACTGCAGGAACAGGTAGTGAAGTGACGCCATGGGGAACAATTTGGGATGATGTGAATAAAAAGAAGTATTCGATTCATACGGATAAACTTTGGTGTGAAGTAGCTATATGTGATCCAGCATTGACGCTGACTTTACCAAAAGAGTTGACGATACAAACAGGATTAGATGCTTTATCACATTGTCTTGAATCTTTATGGAACGTTAATGCAAGTCCTTTAACATCAAATTATGCGACTAATGCGATACTAAAAATAGTGGATGTTCTACCAAGGTTAGTGAACAATTTAGATGATATAAATCTAAGATCTGAAATGATGTTAGCCTCCTTAAAAGCAGGTCTAGCATTTTCAAATACACAAACTGCAATTGCCCATGCAATGTCCTATTATATGACATTGCACAAGGATATTCCGCATGGGATAGCAGCGAGTATTACGCTGCCAGATATATTGAATGTCGCGTTAACTAATGCTGAATTGAAGTTGGATTTGCAAAAATGCTTCGGAGAAAATCCAGTAGAAATTTTAAATAAACTCTTTGGGGCACTCCATGTTACGACAAGTTATACGGAATATGGTCTTACAGAGTTGGATTTTTCTTTGATAAAAGAATCATTATCTCAAACAAGTCGTGCAAAAAATAGTTTGATTGATAGTAATATACTATTTGAGAATATTTCCAACAAGATTCGTAATTAAATATTAAAGGGAATTGATGCAATGAAAATCATAGCAATCATTCAAGCTCGTATGGATTCAACTAGACTACCAGGGAAAGTATTGAAAACTGTCATGAACAAAACATTACTAGAGTATCAGCTAGAGCGCGTGAAGCGCTCTTTACTGATAGATGAAATTGTTGTAGCAACTACGGTAAAAGAAAGTGACAACCCTATCGTAGTGTTATGTGAGCAACTTGGTGTCCATGTATATAGAGGTTCAGAAAATGATGTGCTCTCCCGCTACTACGGAGCTGCTGTAGAATGTAGAGCGGATATCATTGTACGCCTGACATCAGATTGTCCATTGATTGATCCAGCAGTGATAGATGAAGTTATTCAAATCTATTTGGAGAAGCAAGGAACAATCGATTACGCATCGAATGCATTGGAAAGGACTTTTCCACGCGGGTTGGACACTGAAGTATTTTCTTTTGAAGCTTTACAGAAGGCGCACGAACATGCCTCATTAGAAAAGGACCGTGAGCATGTAACGGCATTTTTTTATACGAATCCGGAACAGTTTCAGTATGTTAATCTAAGGTTAGCCAATGATTTGAGCAGTTATCGCTGGACTGTCGATACAGAAGAAGATTTTGAATTAGTTAAAAAAATACTAAAAGCCCTTTATCCAAGCAATCCTCAGTTTACAATGCAAGGTGTCCTCAATCTGCTTGAAGAAAAACCTACTTGGTCTCAAATTAATGCACATATTGAACAAAAGAAATTGTAGGATGTGATTCGAAATGAACATAGTCATTCGCACAGATGCCTCAATTGAAATAGGTACGGGTCATGTCATGCGATGTTTGACATTGGCCAACCAATTCAAACGTCACGGAGCAGAAGTGACGTTTGTTTGTCGTAACCTTGAAGGAAATAGTATCTCTTACTTACAAAGTCAAGGGATGCAGGTGGCTATACTGCCGTCTGTTAAAAATGATGTCCAGTGGAAGAGTGATGCTGAAGCAACCAGAGCGATTATAGAAGACTTGAACATCGAAGTTGATTTAATCATTGTGGATCATTATGAATTAGATAATCGTTGGGAAAGTATACTCCGCCTTTGCACGAAGCAGATAATGGTTATTGATGATTTGGCGAATAGATCGCATGATTGTGATTTGCTTCTGGATCAAAATTATTATTTGAATATGAGGGAACGATATAGAGGGCTTGCTCCGGACCATTGTGTACAGATGCTTGGACCCGATCATGTGCTACTTCGTGATGAATTTTTGCAAGTAGCCAATAAACCACGAGAAAGAACCGGAGAAGTTCATAATATTCTTATCTTTTTTGGTGGAACAGATCCTACTGGTGAAACAATCAAAACATTAGAAGCGATTAGAGAGATAAACATACCTGAAATTGAAATCAATGTCGTTGTTGGAGCATCGAACCCGAAGCGTCATGAAATTGAACAGATGTGCAATAAGATGCAAAATACAAATTTTTATTGTCAAGTCAGTAATATGGCTGAAATGATGTGGAAAGCAGATCTTGCGATTGGTGCAGGTGGGGCGACGACATGGGAGCGATGTTTTTTAGGCCTCCCTACTTTAACGACTGTGATTGCAGATAATCAGTTGGAAGCGACGACCTTTTTAAATGATCAAGAGGTCACTGTGTATGTTGGTGAAAGTAAAGATACTTCCAGTGAAATGATTAAACAGCCACTCATAAAATTATTAAATTGCAGTAAAGAGGTAAGAAAACTATCCCGAAATAGTTTGAGGATTATCGACTCGGTCAGAGTACAAGAGTATATTGTTCTAAATATGATTAAGCAGGTTTTAGGAGGTCTCAAATGATTCGATTCAAAAAGTTAAGAGAAGAACATCTCAAACAAGTTCTTGATTGGAGAACACAAGAAGACGTTACACGGTTTATGAATACGGATATTGAAAAAGATATCAATAAACAACAAGATTGGTTCACTAAAGTTTCGGTATCTTCAACAGATCGATATTGGATCATTGAAATGAAGAACCAGCCTGTTGGGTTAATTTATTTAAGTGATATAGACTTTGTTAATCAAAGAACAAGCTGGGGCTTTTATATTGGGGAAGAAAATTACAGATTATATGGGGGAATAGTTCCTCTTTACTTATATAACTATGTATTCCTAAAGCTTGGCTTTCATAAAATTACGGCTGAAGTGATGAGTGGTAATGAGAATGTTATTAAGCTGAACAAAATGCATGGGTGTCGTGAGGTAGGAATTTATAGAGAGCATATTTATAAAAAGGGAATATTTAATGATTTAGTTGTCATGGAACTCTTGAAGGATGAGTGGATTGCAATAACTAAATATCAAAAATACATAAGTGAATTTGAAGAGTAACTATAGGAGGAGAGACTATGAGTCTGTTACAAATTATTAATGAAATGCGTGAAGAAGCAAGCTATGAGGTGCTTAAAAATCTAGATCCATCTATGCACTTGAAAGATGATTTGGGGTTGGATTCTTTAATGCTGGCAGAATTGACGGTTCGAATTGAAGATGAGTTTGACATTGATATTTTTGAGGATAGCATTGTTCAAACGATTGGTGAAATACAAAGTAAAATTGTTGGTAAATAATATGGAGAAAATATTTCTTGTACATGATGGAACACTCTATACATATGACACGCTGCTAAAAGATTTGAGTGAATTAGATAAATACTCTCCTTTTTTATACATTAAAGACAACGAACCGTATATGATATTTTCAAAGATTATTCACAGCCTAGTTTATGACTTTCCTATTGAAATTCTAGATGGTGATTTTTCTGAAGAAGAACTAAGGGAATTAAATATTGATATAAGAGATTTAACTAAGGTACATACAATAGAGAATCAACTTACCTTTCAAAATATCGATAAAGTAATTAGTAGAATTAATGAAGTAGAAAACTGGCGGTTAACTTTATACACATCAGGAACTACAGGGAAGCCTAAGAAAGTAAGTCATTCTTTTAGTATGCTTGCTAGAAATGTAAAGAAACATGAAAAGTTTGGTTGTGACGTATGGGCATTTGCTTTCAATCCAACTCATATGGCCGGATTACAAGTATTCTTACAAGCATTATTAAATCAAAATACAATTGTCTATGTGTTTGGACAAGCCCTGAAGAAACTGCCTAAATTAATTGATAGCTATCAGGTAACAAGTATTTCCGCAACACCAACATTCTATCGGAACGCAATGCCTTATCTACAAACAGGCGTGTATCCATCTGTTAAGCAGGTTACATTTGGTGGAGAGAAATATGACAGTTCATTGGAAGCGAAGATTCAAAGAGTTTTTAAAAACGCTAAAATAAATAATATCTATGCGTCTACTGAAGCTGGAAGTTTGTTTACGGCTCAAGGCGGTATTTTTAACATTAAGCAAGAACACCAAAACCTCATTAAAATCACCAAGCGAAACGAGTTATATGTTCACCATTCTTTATTAGGGAACTCGTCCTCATTTTTATTGGAAGATGAATGGTTTAATACGGGGGATCTTGTAGAGGTTATTGATGACTCTCACTTCAAATTTGTCTCACGCCAGTCAGATATGATCAATATAGGTGGCTATAAAGTAAATCCATTGGAAGTTGAAAAGGTTTTAATTCAAGTACCTGGCATTAAGGATATTTTAGTAAAAGGTAAAAAGAATAGTGTAACAGGTGAAATTGTTATTGCTGATGTTATTAAAGATGAAGAAGTGGATGATAAAGAACTTAAAAAACTAATTAAACAATTTGCATCTGCCCAACTACAGGAATGGAAAGTGCCACGCATTATTAAGTTTGTAGATGAATTGCCTATGACCCGAACTGGAAAGAAGGTAAGAACATGAAATGGATTATTGTTACTGGCGATTCGAAAGGTGTAGGTAGAGAAATTGTCCAACAAATTTTGAGCGAAACAGACTATGGTGTTATTGGAATTAGTCGTACGAGTAAAGAGTCAGCTCAGGATTTATTAATGGCATACCCAGAACGTTTTAAACCATTATCCTTTGATTTGGAAAATGTAAAGGATATAAAACGGCTATATATAGATGAAATCAAGAAAATAGGGCCAGTGTATGGCATAGTTAATAATGCAGCGCTTGCTTATGATGATATTATTTCAAATCTGAATATAGATCGATTAGAAGCGATGTTTCAAGTGAATGTATTTTCGGCAATGCACCTAACAAAATATGCGATTAGAGATATGTTGTTGCATAAAACGCAAGGTTCAATTGTTCATATTTCATCAATCAGTGCGCATACGGGCTATAAAGGATTAAGCATGTATGCAGCAACTAAGGGAGCGATAGAAGCCTTTTCGAAAAATACAGCCCGTGAATGGGGAAGTAAGGGCATTCGTTCAAATTGTGTTGTTCCAGGCTTCATGGAGACTTCTATGAGTGAGACATTAACAGAAAATCAAAAAGAACGTATTTATCAAAGAACGTCATTAAAAAAAGAAACGGATATCTCAAGCGTAGCGAGCACAGTTCTTTTTTTACTTTCTGAGAAAGCGAATTCGATTACGGGAACTGTAGTACATGTGGATAATGGAACGATCTAATTGAGTGTTAGGAACAGGAGGCTATATGTGAATATTATTATTGCCTACAGTAAACCGGGCTATGAGAATATTGTGTTAGATTTAACACGGAAATATCCAGACATTTGTATTCATGCTATAGAAACTCCAGAAAACCTTACCGTATCTATTTTAGAAGAAATAAGACCTGATTATATTTTTTTCCCTCACTGGTCTTTTCTTGTGAGTGAAAGTATTTATAAAAAGTATAACTGTATTATTTTTCATATGACGGATTTACCATTCGGACGTGGTGGTAGTCCACTTCAAAATTTAATTGCACGTGGGATTTATGAAACGAAAATTTCAGCTATTCAATGTGTGGAAGAGTTAGATGCTGGTCCAGTTTATTTAAAAGCACCTCTTTCTTTATATGGAAATGCAGAAGAAATTTATTTGAGAGCTGCCTCAACTGTTACAGAAATGATTGTCCATATTATTGAAACTAATCCCGAACCGGTACCTCAAGTGGGGGATATAGTTGAATTTAAAAGACGGCAACCGCATGAAGGCAATATATCCGAGCTAGAGACTCTTGAACAAGTTTATGATTATATTCGGATGTTAGATGCTGAGGGATATCCAAAAGCATTTATTGAGATAGGGAAATTTGTTTTTGAATTTGAACGTTCAGCATTAAAAGAAGGCGAGATTTGTGCGGATGTCAGAATCAAACTGAAAGAAGTGGATAAGTAATGAAGACGATACTTGTTATAGCAGCACATCCAGATGATGAGGTACTTGGCTGTGGAGGAACAATGGCGCGACATGCGGCAATGGGGGATAACATTCACTCTGCAATCTTGGCTGAAGGCCTTACTAGCAGGGATAAAGAAAGAAATAGAGAGTTTCATAGTGAAGAGTTTATGATTCTTCAGAGTGCTGCTCAAAAGGCAAATGATATACTTGGTGTGAAGCAGTTAAAGTTATTTGATTTTCCGGATAATCGAATGGATTCAATGGATCGCTTGGATATTGTAAAGGTAGTTGAGGGGCTTATAAATGAGCTTAAACCAGATATTATTTACACGCATCATATTGGAGATGTAAATATCGATCATCGAAGAATTCATGAAGCGGTATTAACGGCAGTACGTCCAATTCCAGGAAATCATCATGTAGAAGAATTACTATATTTTGAAACGGCATCAAGTACAGAATGGATGACAGCGGGATCTGCGCCTCCATTTATACCAAACTGGTACGTTGATATTGAAAAGACCTTGGAACTAAAGCTCAAGGCGCTTGAAGCCTATGCGTATGAGATGAGAGAATGGCCTCATGCCCGATCAATTAAAGCTCTCGACTACTTAGCAAAATGGCGTGGTGCTAATATTGGCGTGGAAGCAGCAGAAGCCTTTATGCTTGGCAGAAAAATTATTAAGTAATAGGGAGGTTATCATGTGGTTGAAATAAATATTGTAAATAGGAAAATTGGAAGTGCACATCCACCGTTTGTGATTGCTGAGATGTCAGGAAATCATAATCAATCTTTAGAGCGAGCATTAGAAATAGTGGAAGCTGCTGCAAAAACAGGAGCTCATGCACTTAAAATTCAAACATATACGGCAGACACTATGACATTGAATATTGAAAGTCCTGATTTTCAAATTAATGATGAGAATAGTTTATGGAATGGTCAAAATTTATATCAGCTCTATCAGCAAGCTTATACACCTTGGGAATGGCATAAGCCGATTTTTGACAGGGCACGTGAACTTGGGATGATCCCATTCAGTACGCCATTCGATGAAACAGCTGTCGATTTTCTTGAAGAGCTGGATGTCCAACTTTATAAGATTGCTTCATTTGAAAATAATGATATTCCTTTGATTAGAAAAGTTGCAGCAACAGGAAAACCGATGATTATTTCAACGGGGATGGCAACGGTTGCGGAACTGGATGAAACAGTACGTGTAGCACGAGAAGCTGGATGTAAAGATTTAATTTTACTGAAATGTACAAGCACTTATCCTGCAACAGCTGATAACACGAATATCTCAACGATTCCACATATGCTTGAATTATTTGATGTGCAGGTAGGGTTATCCGATCATACGATGGGGACTGGCGTTGCGGTTGCAAGCGTTGCATTGGGCGCGACGGTCATTGAGAAGCATTTTACATTATCACGTGCGGATGGTGGTGTGGATTCAGCGTTTTCAATGGAGCCTGATGAGATGGGTGCCCTTGTATTAGAAACAGAACGGGCATGGCAGGCGGTTGGGAATGTTACATATGGTCCGACTGAGGTGGAAAAAGCATCACTGAAATTTAGGCGATCAATTTATGTGGCAAAGGATATGAAGGTTGGTGAAGTGTTAACGAAGGATAATATTAAAGTCATCCGTCCAGGACATGGGCTGGCACCTAAGCATTTAGAGCTGATATTAGGAAAAACCATTAAAGCAGATGCAGCAAAGGGGACTCCTTTGAGTTGGGAGCTATTGCTATGAAAAAAAGAGAGACATTTCTATCCTATGGTCAACAAACCATTAACGAGGATGATATCGCGGCGGTCGTGGAAACATTACGGTCGCCTTTTTTAACACAAGGACCTAAAGTGGAAGAGTTTGAACAAGCTGTTGCAGGCTATGTAGGAGCAAAGTATGCAGTTGCCTTTTCCAATGGAACTACGGCATTACACGGGGCTTGCTATGCTGCGGGAATTAGTGAAGGGGATGAAGTGATTACAACGCCCATTACGTTTGTAGCGACATCAAATGCGGTGTTATATTGCGGTGGCACGCCAGTTTTTGCAGATATTAATGAGCAAACATATAATATTGATCCACTAGAAATAGAGAAGCAAATAACATCTAAAACAAAAGCGATTATGCCAGTGGATTTTACGGGGCAACCGGTTAATCTTGATGCTATCATGGAAATTGCTAGTCGCCATAATTTAATTGTTATTGAAGATGGGGCTCATTCACTGGGGGCCAATTATAAAGATCGTAAAATTGGGTCACAGGCTGATATGGTGATGTTTAGTTTTCACCCAGTAAAACCGATTACGACAGGTGAAGGCGGAATTATTACTACTAATTCAGAAGTGTTTTATGAAAAACTAAAATTGTTCCGTAGTCATGGTATTAGTAAGACACCTTATGCCATTGAGCAGGGGGATTGGTATTACGAAATGACTGAGTTAGGGACTAATTATCGCATGTGTGATATCCAGGCGGCACTAGGCGTGTCCCAGATGCATAAAATTGATGGATTTATTGAACGGCGTCGTGAAATTGCGGCTTTGTATAATGAGAAGCTAGCAACGATTCCAGGTATTATTTTGCCAGAGCAATTGGAAGAAACAGAATCAGGTTGGCATTTGTATATGATCCAATTGGATAGTCAATTGCTTAAAAAGTCTCGCAAGGAAATTTTTCATGAAATGCGTGAACAAAATATTGGTGTCCATGTTCATTATATACCTGTGTATTGGCAGCCTTATTATCGGGAATTGGGTTATGGAAAAGGGCTTTGTCCGGTTGCAGAGAAATGGTATGAACAGGCATTGACTTTGCCGGTTTATCCGGGGATGACGGATGAGGATGTGGAGGATGTTGTAGGGGCATTGTGGGCTGTAGTTAGGTAATTAATCAATATGGTAGTTTGAGGAGAGATTGATATGGAAAAATTGTCGATGTTAAACCGAATCAAAGAAATATACGATAAGAATGAAAATATGATTGCCTATTTGAAGAAAATATATAACAACAAAGAAAATAGTTTGGAAGATATTTTAATTAGCTACGATTTCCAGGCAGGGGCTTATACGAAGGGCTATAAAAATAATCCAGCGAATAAAGATTTATACTGCAGTTATTTAGCAGAGATTATTAATGATATTGGCGAATATACTTCAATTCTTGAAGTAGGTGTCGGGGAGGCAACGACTTTTGCAGTGATGCTGTCAAAGTTAAATCGCCTACCTGAAAAGTCTTATGGATTTGATATTTCATGGTCTAGAATTAAATATGCAAGGAAGTTCATTGACGAATTAGGCATAAAGGATACTGAACTATTTACAGGAGATCTATTTAATATGCCTTTAAAAGACAACTCGATTGATATCGTTTATACATCTCACTCAGTCGAACCGAACGGTGGACGCGAGGAAGAAGCGTTACAAGAATTATACCGTGTAGCAAATAAATACTTGATCTTGTTAGAGCCAGCTTATGAATTAGCAAATGATGAGGCAAGAACTCGTATGAAAGAGCACGGTTATGTTACGAACTTATTTCAAACGGCTCAAAATCTTGGATATGACATTATTGAACATAAGTTATTCGGTATAAGTACGAATCCTTTGAATCCAACTGGTGTGATGATTATAAAAAAAGCGGGTACTCACGATGTAATCAATCCGATTTGCTGTCCAGTGACGAAAACTGATTTTATCATAAAGAATAATACGTATTACTCTCCAGAAAGTTTGCTTGCGTATCCTGTTATTGAAGAAGTTCCTTGTTTGCTCGCGCAGAATGCTGTTGTTGCTACTAAGTTTATGGATTAAATACTGTGAAATCCAAGGTGTATGATAATCCCCGCTGAAGATTTGTTAAAACTGATAAACTTTTAATTGCTTTGACAAATAAAGTGCTATAGTCAAATGAAATTTATAGACATACAGGGTTATCAGTGTATAAAGATGGGTATTTTTTGTTAGGTCTACGATCGATTATGCAATAGAAGTAATCAAGTATAAGTTTTCGTGTCGAGTCAAAAACTATATCAATAGGGGGCATAAATTTAGTGAACCAATCTTACCTTAAACAAACCTCAGTTTTCATTTCAGATAACCTCTCTTTGCGTAAACCCCAAAGGGAGGCACATAAACGATTGGTATCTTCTATTGAAAAAGATGACTCTACACATAAAATTATCGTCCTCCCGACAGGTGCTGGAAAGACGGGGGTCATGGGGATAACACCATTTGGAATTAGCGATGGTAGAGTGCTGATAATAACTCCAAGTCTTGTTGCAAAAACGGTATTTCCGAACAGTCCGCCCCTATATTTCGCAGGAGGATTATTATGAAGCCGTCATTACTCAAAAAAAGCAAGATTATGAGGAGCTTAAGGGGTATCAGCAAACAACCAAATGTTTAATGCGATATTTGACGGTGGCCCTTGATGATACAGATAGTCATTCTTGGATAGGTTACACTTAGTTGGACAATTAAATTAAGGGCTAGTAGAATAATACACAAGAAGTGAGGAGATCTACTATGTCCGTAAAAAGAAGAACGTTTTCTACAGATTTCAAAAAACAAGTGGTAGCCCTATATGAAAACGGAAAAAGCCGACAAGATATTGTCAAAGAATATGAATTAACCGCATCTGCTCTTGATAGGTGGATTACACAATTTAGGCAGTCTGGTTCTTTCTTAGAGAAAGATAATCAATCTCCGGAGGAACAGGAATTGATTGCCTTACGGAAGAGAAATAAGCAACTAGAAATGGAAGTAGATATTTTAAAGCAAGCAGCGCTGATCATGGGACGAAAATAGATGTGATTCAACAAAACCGTCACAACTATTCGGTATCAGCAATGTGCAAAGTCCTAAAAATTGCGCGTAGCACCTTCTATTATGACACTGAAGTATCCGCTCAAAAAGAACAAGTAAAGCAGGAAGAAGAACGCGTATTAAAAGAAAAGATCGCTAAGGTTTTCAATGAAAACCGACACGTTTATGGTACTCGGAAACTAAAAATAGAACTAGATAAAGAGACAGAAGGCCTTACAATCTCGAGACGCCGAATTGGAAGATTGATGAGCGAACTTGGACTTCAATCAAAATACACCAAACCTTCCTATAAACCAATGGCGACAAGACCAAATGAAGAATCTGTTCGAAACGTATTAAATCGAGAATTTGAAGTGGACAAAGAGATGTCCGTGTTAGTAAGCGACTTAACATACGTAAAAGTAGGATACCGCTGGAGTTACGTTTGTTTCTTAATCGATCTATACAATCGTGAAATTGTAGGGTGGAGCGTCGGAGCACAAAAAGACGCTGCTCTTGTTCAGCGTGCCTTCGATTCCGTTAAATCCCCATTGGGAAATGTGAACTTATTTCATACAGATCGTGGTTCTGAATTTAAAAACGTTGGTATTGATGAATTATTAAGTGGATACAAAATTAAAAGATCACTTAGCCATAAGGGGAATCCTTATGATAATGCGGTGGCAGAGGCAACATTTAAGATTTTAAAAACAGAATTAATCAACGGAACGCACTACCAAACCCTTGACCAGCTGTCTCTTGAACTATTCGATTATGTCAATTGGTACAATAATATCCGTACGCACAGTAAATTAGGCTACCTAAGTCCAGTTGCTTATAAAAAAATAGCCCTTAATAATATCGTTTGATTTAGTGTTGACATACCATTATACAGATGATGTCGTAATTAACCAAGATATACAGAATATACAGGAATATTTTTCAGAAACCTTTAATAAATTGAAAGTCAAGATAAGAAGTTCTATTACTAATCGTAATTTGCCATATCGATGTACGGAAGGATTTGCTCTAAGTTATTATCATGAAATTCTTGGACAAGAAGCAAGAAAGGGAAAGTATCAGGATATCGTATTTTCAGATCGTTTAGTGGCAGAATCAATTGATAAAATTAAACGTTATTTAGAAGAAATCAATATTCCAACGAATCAGTTTGTAGTGGTACCTATACCTTCGAATCGTCGACCTGGACTAGTATCATCATTTGCGGAAAAGGTAGCGCGAGGAATCGGGGCAGGGTATGTCGAGATACTTGCCAAAAAAATGAACGAACCAGAGCAAAAAACAATGATAAATAGTAGATTACAAGAACAAAATGTCAGAGATTATTTATATATTCAACAAGATCCGCTTATTGAGTTGTCTAATTACCATATATTATTGGTTGATGACTTTGTTGATTCAGGGTGGACTTTTGCGGTAGCCGCAGATATAATAGGTAGCCGTTATCAGTGCCTATCTATCATCCCATTTGCCCTATCTATCATCCCATTTGCCCTATCCATAACAGGCAAGTGATCAATGAAAGGAGAAGGGTGTTCATGAAGTTTAATGAAAACCAAATCGCTACTTACTTATTATGTGCACAATTACCGAAAACAAAAACTATTCCTCTGACTATCATAGAATGGAATACACTTGTTTTGGGGCTTACAAAAAATAAACTTGAACCACAAATCGTCACAACGATTACATCAAGTGAACTATCTCATATATTAATAGAGGCTAAACCAGTCCAAAGAACTAATATAATAAAAAAGATAGAGGCCAGAAGACAATTAGGGTTGTCAATGTTCGAAATGGAAAATGTGATAAATCAAGGTGTGAAAATTCTATTTCGAAGCCATATGCCAAAAAGCTTAAAAAGATTGACTTCAAAATATTTGCCTCCATTCTTCTACTGTACCGGGGATTTATCTATTTTTGAATATCCAATTCTTGGCGTGGTTGGAGCGAGGAATGCAACTGAAGAAGAGCTAAAAGCTACTATAAAGATTGGTGAAGATGCCGCGGCCCAGGGCGTTGTTATAGCATCAGGTGGTGCGAGAGGAATTGATTCTTCAGCCGTAGAAGCGTACTTGCGTCAAGGTGGAAAGGCAATTGTATTCCCTGCGGATGGTCTTCAAAAATGGTTGAAAAAGAAAGAAATACGAAACTTTATTGAAAGCGAACAATTACTTCTACTTTCCGCACAACGAATTGAAGCGCCATTCTCGGGAGCATATGCAATGCAACGTAATAAATATATACATGTGTCTGGTCATGCGGTATTGGTGGCCTCATCCAGTATTTCAAGAAAAGAAAAGAGAAGCGGGACATGGGAAGGTGTAATTGAAAATGTTCAGGGGAATTGGACACCTATATTTACAATTGGTCAAAGTGAAGGCGTTCAGAAACTAATTAGTGAAGAAAAAGCGCAGGCTTTTGAGTCGATAGTTACATTTCTAAATAGCTGTAATGAGAAAGAAGTAGTGAATTATGACTTTGAAGAGCATTGTGAGCAGCTAATTTTTAATGCATTAAAAAATAATATTGAACCTGGTTATATAAAGAAATATGTGGAACAGCTTATAGAAAAGTCTGTTTCCTCTTCAACGATAGGACAAAATAATAAAACCAAAGAGATGGAGCAACTACGCCTTTTATAACGAATTCCATAATCACTATTTTAAAAAATATGTGGGTCAATCTAATGGTGAGTCCTAAATATAATATTGATGCCTGTTACCATTTTTCGAATAGAAAACAGAACCGGAAATCCATTGCCAAATATCGGCGGGTTTCTGGTGTTTTTTTATTTGATCAAACAATTTAGGCTTTAATTATTTATAAGAAAATTGGCAGGCATACGTAAGGGAAATAAAGCAGTAGTGAGAGGTGAACTATTTACTACGCGGCCAAGTAAATTCGTGACTTTTAAAAGAGTATAGTGGGCTCTCCCGACAGAACCAATGAAAAGTATCGGTGATGGGTGCCAGGTTGTGACACAATTACTTACAAAAGAATAATTAACTTGAACATAATCTTTAATCCTAGCCACATTCATATCACTAGGGAGCTAAAATTTAGTTGAAATAGACGTGATATGGATTTCCAAGACTAAACTGAACAAAAGTTATATGGTCTGTATTCCATACCATATACGTCAACTTAAGCTTTTGGCAAGCTTCATTTTCTAATTTTGTTTCAATAGAAAGTTAAAAAGTTATTGAAGCAGGTTTCATTTTAAGTGAATATGGGGATAACATTTACAAACATTCTAATTGAAGGCACGTTTAATAAGCCTCATTTCATCCCTTTTTAAAACAGTGTGTGTTTGTTTTTTCTATTGGCCAGCGAATTGGAGTGTGTTTTTTCGACCAATCCTGGCCAACATTTTGATTAGATTATTGATTGTCTCGTGCCAATCCAAGGCATCTCTTGCTTGACAAATCTTCCACATCCTCTTGCTTACTTCCCTCATTGCGATTTGTTCGCTAAGAATGATCTTTTTTTCTTCCCAAAAATAGATTCGAAGCTGATAAGTAATCAACATACTAAGGAGTAATAGAATCAATTCCGCATAAAAGTGGCACCCCCATCTTTCCAGTTTCATTTCTCGATAATAATCTACACCCATATCTGTTTTCCATGACTTGAAAACAAGCTCAATCTGCCAACGATAGCGATATAATTCGGCAATTTCTTCCACTGGGACTTCAGACGAAATATTTGTAACGTACGTAGATATACTTGATAGATCATGTGACTTTTGCTTAATCTTTCCTGGCTTTGTTTGTTTACGCCTTTTAATACGTTCTTTTTGCCGCTTTTGTTCCTCGTGAGTCATTCGATAAACCGCTAAACGAGTCGGAAAACGCTCATGTTTTCCTAAGTATACTCTAGGATATTCACGAGTTTCTCCTCGCTTCATCGTTTTCAATTCTTCTTCAAGATAAAGCCTTTCATGGGCATATTTTTTCATAATCTCCCCATTTTTATGGTAGCGTGGATTCGGATGATCTACATAGAACATTGTATCTGACCTGCCGCGCGACACATAAAAAGCTTCTTTTGCGTTCACTTCTTTGAATAAGTCAAATTGGAAATAGCCAAGGTCTTGAAGGATTAAATCATTTTTCTGTACAGTTTCCAATCGTTTCATTCCGGAAGCAGTATCACCAGCTTTTCCAGCTTGAATTTCTACATACATAAATTGTCCCGTAAGATAATCAAATTCCAATTGGCATTTAACACCTGAACCAACAGTGCTCGGATAAACGTGTTGGAAAGCTTGAGGCAGCTTGATTGAGGTGCCATCCAAAATACGAAGGCTCCTAAAATTAATTGTACTTTTGATTTGAGCTTTGTTGAATGATTGTTTAGATTGCCCTTCAAATAAAAGAAGGTAGATTTGTTTTAAAAAAGCGACTATATTTTCATTGATTTTTTTATCAAGTGCTTGTTTAGAGATAACTAAACCTGAATCTTCAAGTATTGAACATAAGCTGGTTAAAGAGTTTTTGGCGATATTCGCTGGCTGACTAAAAAGAAGTTCAAGAAACTTAACAGCTCCCATTTTTCGATTTCTTTGAATGAACTTTGTTTCTAATGCAAGTTTATTAAGGTCAATTGGGAGACAGAATTACAAACAGCTGTTTCAATGCAAAAACAGGATGCTTGCTCTTCATGGTAGATTCCTCCTCACGATTAATAGTATTTATCTATACCATTTTATGAGAAATATTAATCATTTCCCGTTAATTATTTCTTAAGTTGACGTATATGGTCGCCGCTCTCCACTATAATCAACTAGTTCTTACTATAAAAAAGAACTACTTCAGTTGCTTGTTGCAGACAGTCAGGCGTCCAAAATCTATCGTAAATCAAAGAAACGACAGTTATTTTTATTTTTCTTCATAACAATTAACAAAGATGAAATTGTCAATTTAAAACTAAGGGAGTGTGTTGAAAATGATGAAAACTAAATTTGAGGAAATCGCTGATGTTTCAAGGATAGGAAGTGAGAATGCGAAGGAATTCAATGAATTAATGGTCCTTGCGAATGCGGAGAAAATGACACCTTCAAGAGAAGATGTTGAAAAATAAAGGAGGAAAATGAAATGACTAAAAAATATCAAGATGATGGGCATGCACTACACACGGATTTGTATCAAATTAATATGGCGGAAACGTATTGGGAAGATAATATGCACAACAAACGAGCTGTGTTTGAACTCTATTTCCGCAAGTTGCCTTTTGAAACAGGTTACGGTATTTTTGCAGGATTAGAACGAATCATTGAATTTATTCAAGAGTACCGTTTTACGGATAGTGATCTTGCTTATTTACGTGAAGAATTGGGTTATGAAGAAGATTTCCTAGCCTATTTGCAAACGGTGCGCTTTAATGGAACGATTCGAGCAATGAAAGAAGGAGAATTGGTTTTTGCGAATGAACCGATTCTACAAGTCGAAGCAAGTTTGGCAGAGGCTCAGTTGATCAAGACAGCTCTCTTGAATACTGTAAATTACCAAATACTCATTGCGACGAAAGCAGCACGTATCAAACAAGTGGCAGGCGAACAAACGGTAATGGAATTTGGAACGCGACGTGCACATGAGTTTGATGCGGCAGTATCGGGAACAAGAGCAGCGTATATTGCTGGATTTTCCGCAACGAGTAATGTGAGAGCCGATAAGATGTTTGGCATCCCTGTGGCTGGAACACACGCACATTCGATGGTTCAAGCGTATAAAGATGAATACAAAGCATTCCAAAAATACGCTCGTCGTCATAAAGAGTGTACGTTTTTAGTAGATACCTATGATACGCTGCGGTCTGGTGTGCCGATTGCGATTCAAGTAGCGAAAGAACTGGGAGATAGCATTCATTTTAACGCGATTCGTTTAGACAGTGGAGACTTGGCTTATTTATCAAAAGAAGCTCGAAAAATGTTGGATAAAGCAGGATTTAGAAAAACGAAAATCATTGCTTCAAACTACTTGGATGAAAAAACCATTATGAACTTGAAGGCTCAAGGAGCGAAAATTGATGCGTGGGGTGTCGGAACAAAAGTGATTACTGCATTTGACCAACCTGCTCTGGGTGCTGTTTATAAATTGGTGGCGATTGAGGATGATAACGGGAATATGGTTGACACCATTAAAATATCTGGAAATCCAGAGAAAGTAACAACGCCTGGATTGAAAAGAGTGTATAGTATTGTGAATACGGTGAATAATCGTGCTGAAGGTGATTATATTGCTATGATGGATGAGAATCCGCAAGCGGAAGAAAAATTAAAAATGTTTCACCCGACTCATACGTTTATCTCGAAGTTTGTGACGAACTTTGAAGCTATCGAATTACACCAGGACATTTTTGTAGGGGGAGAGCTTGTGTATATGTCCCCAACTATACAGGAAATTCAAGCGTATGCTAAAAACAATTTAAACCTCCTGTGGGATGAATATAAGCGTACCTTGAATCCAGAACAGTATCCTGTGGATTTAAGTCAGAAATGTTGGGATAATAAAATGAGAAATATTCGTGAGGAACAAGAAAAAGTACAGGAGCTAAATAGCTGATGAAGAAATACAAAAATTACACGTTGGAGGAATAAATTATGATGAAAAAAACAGAAAAACTAAAAGCACATCTTCAAGAACTAAATCCTGGGAAAGACATCGAGAAAATGTTTGAAAAAGGCATGAAAATAGGTGTTTACGGTTCTTCTTTCGACCCTGTGACCAACGTTCATTTATGGACAGCCTCAACAGTGGCACATCGTAAAAGATTGGACTATGTTATATTTCTACCTTCATCAAACAAACGGTTAGATAAACAAGTACAAACGCAAAACAAGCATCGAGTGGAAATGGTCAAGTTAGCAATTGACAATAATCCTAAATTTATCTTGGATGATTACGAACTGGAAGTATTACCAGGTGATCACTATACGTATTACACAATGGAGTATTTCAAAGAAACGTTCCCTGATGCAGATTTTTATTTCATTATGGGTGCTGATTTGCTGGTGGATATCGGCAAGGGAGAATGGCGATTGGCGGAAGAGTTAATTAGTCGAAATAAATTTATCGTGATGGCTAGAAATGGGATTGATATTCTGAGCACGATTTCAAAATCACCTATTCTGCGTAATCATGATGATGGTAGATTCCAATTGTTAGATAAAGGATTAGCGATGGAAATAAGTTCGACGTATATTCGACAAGAATTTGCAATGGGGGGAGAACCGCAGTATTTATTGCCAGGCTCCTGCTATGAATACATTAAAAATAATGGTCTTTATCAAAAAGTCGTCTACTAAAAATGGAGGAGTAATTTCGCGTAAACGCTGTGCATTGACAAAGTCTCTTAGTATTTTATTCACATGTATGAACTTTTCGTCATTGTGTCATGCACAGATATTGGTTTTAAGGAGGAAACAACATACATGGGTCAAGACCAACAAGAACAGAAGCAACACCTTGAACAACAGCTTCAATGGACCAAGGAACGGGTTTGTATTTTGGATGAGATGAATGTAAAGCTTAATGAAATGAAAAGGATAGCAGAGTACGCTGTAGAACATACACTTTCAGCAATTGAAATTGATAGGTTGAATGGTGAACTGGATACATTGAAGAATGAATTCAGTACTCTGGAACGACAGCTCTATCCTATACTTCACTAGGAGATCAGCTCATTTCTGTGGAAGTATAAAAATGAGTACGCTGTGCACCGCACAAGTGCGAGTTTCCAAGTTCAAACGTAATTCGGAAAACAAATATGTGATGATAAAATCCGTCAAACGCGCCACTCCTCAAACGGATTATATAGAGGTGAATATGTAGTTTATTCTTTGAATGAAAGATATAGCGGCAAAGCCAACCAACAATCACGAGGCCTACTTCATCTTCTACGCTAATCAGGATAACAAAACACGGCCCGGAAATACCAGACCGCGTTTTGATTAAAGATGTCTGAAAAATGCTAGTACACCACTTATTAATCAAATCACTGTGCACTCAAAACCAAAGCTTTACTTTCTTTCTCAAATATACCTGTCAAATGTTCAAGGACCGTTAAATAAACGAGTCCGTTACCTTCAAGCTTTGGCGACAACCCTAATGGAACGGTCCTTTTAATTAGCTGGGCGTAGAGCTCTGGTTCTGAAAGTTCTCGGCCGAAACTGTTGTTGACGAACCCTTTGATGAGGGCAAGCGCTCCGGAAACATGGGGGGCAGCCATTGACGTTCCACTTAATGTTGCAAATTTCCCGTTTAAATAAGTAGAGAGGATCTTTTCACCTGGAGCAACTAAATCGATTTCATTATGAGAGTTGGTAAAATCAGAAGGGCGACGTTCAAGATTTATGGCCCCTACACTAATGACTTCGTTATAATAGCCTGGGAAGGCGAATTCGTCTGTTGAATCGTCGCCGTCACCTTCGTTCCCAGCCGCACAAACTACGAGTATATTATTAGTTACGGCTTTTTGAATCGCTTCATGAAGTTCAGGCAAATCAGTTGGTCCGCCTAGTGACATAGAAATAATATCCACTTTCTGTTCAATAGCATAATTAATACCGTTGATAATCCAACCATATTGCCCTGAGCCTTTTCTATTCAATACCTTTACGATCAGCAAACTCGCTTCAGGAGCTACTCCAACTACGCCTATATCGTTCTGTTGTGCAGCAATCGTTCCGGCAACGTGAGTACCATGACCATTGTAATCGAGGTAAATATCAGGATTGCTTCCATCATCGTCCGTAAAGTTCCGACCGCCTATAATCTGTTCTTGTAAATCGGGGTGTGTACGATCGCATCCTGTATCCAGGATCGCTACCGTGATTCCTTTTCCTTTTGTATCTTTCCAAATTGCGGGTGCTTGAATTAATGCCACACCCGGTGGAACTTCATTGGCCTCATTTACTTGGAAAACCACTTCATATGGGATTACATGTGCAAAATTATCCACTATATACCTCCTCGTATGATTAAAAATCTAGTTAAAAAGAGATTTCACCAGCATTTAGTCACAGTGGCAGTAAAGATAGTAAACTATTTGTTTCTATTAGTAGTGCTTGCTACATACTATAATTAAATGGAACGTACTTAGTGAGTCGTAGCAGGTCCTATATACGTAACCGTAATCTAGTATTAATAACTAAGTACGAAGAAATATAGATTTGGCTATGAGTCTAGCAGAAAGGTATTGCACTTCCGACGGCAATTCATCATAATATAGAAAATGAGACATAGAATAAAAAAGGACTGGGCGTTTTAGCACTCAGTCCTACACTAGTAAACTGTAAGACAAAATCATGATCGACGTTGCGCATCGTACGATGGTGTAACTGGTTGGGCAGAAAAAGTATTTGGCCGAGAAGAAAGAAGTAATTGTCCACACGTCTGCCGATGGGGGGCGATTACTCCTTTCTTGATAAGAAAAAGATAACTGACAACGACACCGACATAAAAGCAATCCATCCACCAGATAGTGTCATGAGTAAACTTAGTATTTCGTATGTTGTCATTGGTTTTCACCTCCTTTCAATTGGAAGTGCTCAACAATCGGTTATGCATTTTCCGTAAATGAACTGAAATCTAGATGCAATTTCTGTAGGGATAAAAAGTTATATGATTAGCCCTACTATTATGTATATGTACAGTCAGTATGTATATGCTTAATTTTTACAAGAAATGACGGAAAGTTTCTGGGGACTAGCCTTCATACTTTGTGAAGGGAAGATTTACCGCGTTTTTTGATAGCTACCAAAATTTCAGTTATATCATTTGAGCGACATAAAGAAAATCTCCGCTTTATATGTAATACCTTTACACTAAGTAAACTTGCTTCCGTAAATGAGTATTGAATATCCATTAAAAACCAAGGATAATTTTAGGTTACCCTCTTGTGCATTATATCACGGACTGATTATTCAGTCTAATCAATAATGAATAGATTAAATAATCGATTCGGAAGCCTTATAAAAGAGGAATTCTCTTTAGCGCATAATCACTAGAGCGGCTGAGATAATAAGAGGGATTTTTCCGTTAGTAGTACATGTTACATATCATGAGTGAATGTTTCTTAACTATTGAGTTGTAGCAAGTCCTAAATACGCATGCTACTGAAAAAAAATGAGTTAAGTTTAATCACAAGTAAATGTCTAGGTATGAAGGTATATAGGTCAACAAATGCGTGTAGGAGTGAGTTATTGCGCTCTATTTGGCAATCTTTATATATATATATAAGAAGTGTTTGAACATTCAGTCCTATAATGGTAGAATAGGAGATGTACTAATGGTCGATATTGCATATCGTTCGACTGTGTAAATAGTTGGATAGAAAATGCCATTTGACCGAGAAGAAAGAGTAATTGTCCACACGTCTGCCGATGGGGGGGCAGTTACTTCTTTCTTGTTAAGAACACAAATTATGAAATGAAGATCCAGCTCATATAGATAGAAAAATGAAAAACGTATTGGACATAAAAATGTCCAATACGTTTTTTTGAATTACTTAAACCTTAAATCGATTAATCCCCTTTATCACTCTTAAGAACCGGATAAAAGCAATGAAAACAGGTTCCGAATGGCTAAAGTAATATAGTGGATTATTATTGGTTTAAAAATTTCTTGAAAACCACTGATAAAGTAACTTTTAAAAAAATGCACTTAGTGTTAGAATAATCACAACTATTAGAATGTGTTCATTTGGACTTGTGAATACATGTATAAATTTAGCGTAGGCGCCTTACCAGGGAGAGTCGAATCAGATTCAAAATAAATCTTCACTTCAATTTGTATAGCTTGATTTACTAATTTAGGGAGGGTAAACATGTCTATTAAACGACTGGATAAGTTTCAAAGTCTCCATGTGGATCTTGTAGATTTGCACCAACAACAAGCATTAAAGCGTTACATCGCTCGTTCTAGTGAACGTGAACGAATTGCTAGTGAACTGCAAACTAAAAATCCTTTTGAAGTAGATACGCCTGAGCGAGTCGCAACTCGTAAAGCGATTATTGATCCACGTGATGGACTTGCTATAGAACGTATTATTGGGCGAGATGATTTATTTCCTGTTTCTTATCTTGAAGCAGGACAACAAGCAGCCACTCCTGTTTGTAGAATCGAGATTCGTGATCGTTTAGGCAGAGTTCTCGGACATGCTACAGGATTTCTTGTCTCACCTTCCTTATTGCTTACAAATAATCATGTTTTGGAGAATTACAATTCGGCTCAGTTCAGTGTCGCACAATTTAACTATGAAGTTGATCTTGACTTAAATGAAAGGCCGATGAAAAGCTTCCGTTTTACACCTGAACGTTTCTTTATAACGGATAAGAAGCTTGATTTTACATTAGTGGCGATAGAGGAAGTGTCAGCTGATGGTACAAAAGTAAGTGATTTTGGGTTCTTGCCACTCATCTCGCAAACTGGAAAAGGGTTGGTTGGCGAATGTGTATCAATTATTCAACATCCTTCGGGCGCCCCCAAAGCTGTAGCAATCAGAGAAAATCAGATTATGGATGTATTTGAGGATTATATTCACTACTCAACTGATACCATGCCCGGATCATCCGGTTCACCAGTCTATAATGACGAATGGATCGTAATCTCTCTCCACCATGCAGGCGTTCCAGATCCAAAGAACCGAACCGAATTTATCGCCAATGAAGGGATTCGTATAAGCAGTATTGTCCAGTTTGTCGCGGAGCAAGGCAGCAGCTTGAGTAATGATCAAAAGTTGTTATTGTATGACATCGTGAAGGGGTGGGATGTTCCCGATTATACCCCTGAAGAGATGGAAGTCGAGAAGTTAAGCGATTCATGGTATGAATCATCGAGGGGGTATGACACTCAATTTCTTGGTGTTGATTATGAAATCCCACATCCGATATTCCCGTCTGATCTTGAACAGGATATTGCCCAGTTAAAAGACGGGAGTAATGTGCTCCATTATACGCATTTTTCAATTGTCATGAGCAAGTCACGCCGTTTAGCCTATTATACGGTGGTGAATATTGACGGCAATCAATTGATGAAGATTGGTCGTAAGGACAAATGGTATCTAGATTCGCGCATCGAAATAGAATACCAGTGCGGCCCTGAATTATATAAAAATAATTCGCTTGATCGGGGGCATCTTGTCCGCCGGCTAGATCCTGTTTGGGGAGATTCAGCAAAAAAGGCAAATGAGGATACGTTCCATTTTACAAATTGTGCTCCTCAGGAGAGTAAGCTGAATCAAAAAAGCTGGCTGGATCTGGAGAATTATATTTTGCACAATGCCGAAAACTTAAATCTTAAAGTGACAGTGTTTACTGGGCCGGTTTTTCGGATGGATGACATTATTTACAGGGGAGTTCAGATACCAGCAGAGTTTTGGAAAATAGCTGTCATTGTGAAGAAAGATGGAAATCTATCTGCAACCGCTTATTTGCAAACTCAAAAGAATCTGATTGAGGATTTGGAATTTGTTTATGGTGAATATAAAACATATCAAGTACCCATTTCAAAAATTGAAGTGATTACGGGTCTTGATTTTAAAGAATTACGTAATTTTGATCCGCTCAATCAATTAGAATCGACAATAGGATATGTCATTGATGCACCCGGGGATGTAAAACTCTGAGGTTATTAATAAAAGTCCGCTGGGAAATTAGTGGAAATGAAAACCACTTAGGAAAAAGTATCCTAAGTGGTTTTCCAATACTTACACCTTAAACCGATTAACCGCCAAACTCAATTCCTCACTCAACTCCGTCAGCGTTTCTGCAACATCAATTACGGATTGAATCGCGCGAAGTTGTTCGTCTGTTGAAGCACAGGCTGCAGCTGTTTCTTGTGACGTTGCAGCCACTGTTTGGATTGAGTATAACGTTTGGTTACTCTATAATTAAGTTTGAAGTACAGAATTATTTGACTTAGAATAGGTGGAATAGTATATGACAACTAATCATGATTTTATGAATTACTGGTTATCCATAGACTCAATACAAAATAAAGTGAAGAAAGAATTGGAAAACGTTCTGCAGGCTGAGTACAGTCTATCTCTAAAAGAATTCTACGTGCTTTATTATCTTTCCATGGCGCCTGACAAGAAATTGAGATTACAGCAATTGCAAGAGATGATTGGATTGAGTCAGAGTGCACTTTCCAGATTAGTGGGGAAGATGGAAGCGAAGAACTGCGGTGCTTTAGAAAAGCATGATTGTACAGATGACCGTAGAGGAACCTATACGCATCTTACAAACCTAGGTGAGCAAAAGCTACAAAAAAGTCTAGTCTCTTTCCGTGAAATACTTAGATTACACCTCTCTGCTATTGATGTTGAAGGATTGATAAAACAATTAGTAGAAAAGCTATAAACTGCAATGTTCTATCGAAGTGCTTAATAGAAGCACTTTGATTTGACAAGGAGAATAGATAGCACTAATATATATGTATGTGTAATGCATATATATTTTAACGAGGGAGTTTTTGCAATGAAAGATTTGTTTAGTCCATTCAAAATAAAGAATTTGGAGTTGAAAAACCGAGTTGTCATGCCGCCGATGTGTCAATATTCCGTTGAACAGAAAGATGGCATTGCCACTGACTGGCATTATCTGCACTATGTCAACAGAGCAATCGGTGGAGCAGGTTTTATCGTGATTGAAATGACGGATGTCGAGCCTGACGGAAGAATTTCGGATTATGATTTGGGTTTATGGTCTGACGATCAAATCCCTGCGTTGGTGAAGATAGTGGAAGCTTGTCATCGCTATGGAGCTAAGGTTGGGATTCAGATTGCACATGCGGGTCGTAAAGCAGAAGATGCAGCTGTTCCTGTTGCGCCTTCTGCAATCGCATTCGACGAGAAGTCTAAAACACCAAGAGCGCTTTCAACAGTTGAAGTAAAAGATATGGTGGAGAAGTTCCGTAAAGCAGTAAGACGCGCGGTTGAGGCTGGATTTGATTCAATCGAAATCCACGGCGCTCATGGTTACTTAATCCATCAATTTCATTCTCCACTTACAAATAAAAGGGAAGATGAATATGGACAGGATCTGACCAAGTTTGGCCGCGAAATCATTCAAGCAGCTAAAGCTGAAATGCCTGCTGAAATGCCACTATTGATGCGTATCTCTGCAAAGGAATATGTAGAAGGTGGTTATGGAATAAACGAAAGTATAGCGTTCTCTCGCGTTTATCAGGAAGCTGGAGTGGATATGTTTGACGTCTCTTCTGGTGGAGAGGGTCAAATCGCAGCTTGGGGGAGACCAGGCACACATGTAGCTTACCAAGTACCGTTAGCTAGACAAATCAAAGAAGCGCTTCAGATACCAGTCATGGCCGTTGGTAGATTGGATGATCCAAATCTAGCCAATGCGATCATCGGAAATGAAGAAGCAGACCTTATTGCTGTTGGAAGAGGCATGCTGAGAAATCCTTATTGGACATTGGAAGCTGCTAAGCAATTGAAAAAAGAAACTACAGTGCCGAGACAGTACTTAGCAGGATTTTAATGATTTTAATTTTCAACACTTATTTATGATGCTATTCCGTGAATTCACTACAATTGTAAACTAATAAAATGAGGATCGGACATTTAGCTGGATGTCCGATTTTTTTTGTGTTTTTGTTTGCGTGTGTGAATGGTTTGTCAACGGGACATGCACAGGTACGGACTTTAAGTGAACTAGTGTTAGATATTTGAGCGCTAATTAATCTTAAAATATACTGCAATTATATGAAGTGAAAATGGAAGCTAACCAAGTTCGCAAATGGATGGTTATTTCCTGTCTATTCGAGATGAGATATAAACTGTCATCTTATTATCTTCCACAGGCGTTTTTGAGAAAGTATATACGAACACGTGGTATGATTGGAGAAATAAAAAGACTTTTGACATGCATATACACGAAGAAAAGGGGGCATGGATATGTTTCAAGAAGCTGATCGTAAAAAACAATTGCTGGACGGAAAACGTCCTTTGCCGACCTATACATTGAAGAGTTTAAGGGAGAAGTTGCTACTTGAGTGGACATACAACTCGAATGCGATAGAAGGGAATACTTTGACGCTAAAAGAGACAAAAGTCGTTCTTGAAGGGATTACGGTTGGTGGTAAAACCATGCGGGAGCATCTCGAAGTGATCAACCATCGGGATGCGATACTGTATGTAGAAGAAATCGTAGCGAATAATGAGTTGCTAACCGAATGGCAAATTAAGAACTTGCATAGACTCATTTTAAAAGGAATTGACGATGGATACGCAGGAAGGTACCGCGACCAGCGAGTCTTTATTGCAGGTGCAGAGCATGTCCCGCCTGAACCATTTCTCATAAGAGAGAAGATGGAAGAACTGATTTCTTGGCATGATGGCAAGGCACAGTCTTTGCATCCGATTGAGCGTGCTGCTATGCTGCATATTATTTTCGTTGGCATTCATCCGTTCATCGATGGAAACGGCCGGGCATCTAGATTATTACTCAATTTAGACTTAATGAAAGCAGGATATCCTCCAATTATTATCAAGACGGAAAATCGCCTTTCTTACTATGATGCACTAGACAAAGCGCATACTACGAATATATACGGTGATTTCATTGAATTGGTTAATAGTGAAGTAAATCATACGTTGGATTGGTATTTATCGTTGGTGTAAATAGATTGTGTGCGTAGCAAAAAAAGGTGGTAGGGAAATTATTCAGCATTGTGTTATACACAGACACGGGTAATTAGTTAAACAAAAAGCGCTCGAGACAGTAACTGTCTCGAGCGCTTTTGCAGTGTTCTAAACCTTAAATCGATTAACCGCCAAACTCAATTCCTCACTCAACTCCGTCAACGTCTCCGCTGCATCAGTTACAGATTGAATGGCATGAAGCTGTTCGTCTGTTGAAGCACTGACTTCTTCGCATGCTGCGGCAGTTTCTTGTGAAGTTGCAGCCGTTGTTTGGATAGTTTCAGCAACGTCGTCTTTGTGTGTTGCGACTTTCTGAATTTCTTCATACACTGCATCGATTGAATCTTGCATATCAGACATCAATGTTGAAATTTCTCCGAAAGTGATTTCAGTGTCATGTACGACGGTACCTTGACGTTGGAAGTTTTCGCGTGTTTCGTTCATTTGTTGTGAGACGAGTCTTGATTCTGTTTGAAGTTCATGAACTGTCACTTTTACTTCTTCCGTTGAGCGGGCCGATTGCTCTGCAAGTTTCCTTACTTCATCTGCAACGACTGCGAATCCTTTGCCGTGTTCACCTGCACGTGCAGCCTCGATGCTTGCATTTAATGCAAGAAGATTCGTTTGCGATGAAATTTGAGTGATCGTTTCCATGACTCCGCCGATCGCATTTACTTTACCTTCAAGTGTACCGATCACTTCGGACATGGACTGTAAATTGGTTTCCCAGTCATTGAAAGATAGTTTCAGTTCTTGCATTTGACCTTGACCACTTGTATTCATTTCACCGGCTTTGATTGCGATGTCAGACATGACGCTGGCTTTCGTTGTGATTTCGTTAATTTGTTGGCCAAGAAGATAGGCTTTTTCTGTAACGATTTCCGCATCTTCAGCAGATTTTGAAGCGCCATGTGCAATCTCAGTTACTGCATGTGCAACTTCTTCCACTGATGCATTCGTTTCTTCCGCGACAGCGCTTAAACTTTCGGAACTTGCCCGGACGTTCGCTGCAGAACCGTTGACGACAGTAATGATAGCGTTCATATTGTCAATCATTGTATTAAAGTTATCTCCGAGTTCAGCGATTTCGTCATTTGTTTTGATATCAGAGTTGACCGTCAAATCACCTTGAGATACAGAATGCATCAGTGAATTTAATTTCCTAATAGGTTTGATGGTACGGCTAATCATGAAATAGAGAGCAGTGAAGATGACGAGCAAAGTTGCTAGTGCAACAATCAGCATTGAATTACGTAAGTCAGTTGCGATTGCGTTAATATTTTTTTCGTCATAGATTGCTCCAATTTTCCAGCCGAACTTTGGAATTGTGGAGTAGATATTCGCTTTAGTGTTGCCTTCATATTCATAATAAATTTCGCCTTGCTCGTTACCTTCTTCGTACATTTCTGCGATGAACGGAAGATTCATCAAATTTTCCCCGCGTAATGTCGGATGAGCAATTGCTGTCCCTTCCACATCAAATATGACTGGATAGCCATTATAACCAATTTCACTAGCTGAAATCTTGTCTGTTAATGCAGCGAGTTGGATGTCCAGTCCAACTACACCGATAAGTTTACCATTTGCCAGCACAGCTTTTGAAGCACTGATAACAAACTCTCCAGTTGCTTGGTCAACATAGGGTTTCGTCCATTGGACTGTACCGGAATCAGCGACTGCTTGTGAATACCATTCACGTGTCGTTGGATCGAAATCAGCGCCTAAATCGGCAGCAGGCATAATGAATGTTTCTTTAGTAGGGAGTGAAAAATAGATTGCTGATGAATCGTCGTATAATTCCATGAAGTTTTCGAATGCTTTATTAAGCTTAGGAAGAGAATCGTCTGCTGGTTCATTTTCCTTGGCAGTAGAAAATTCCGTTACTAAGGGTGATGTCGACAATTGTGCAAGACCTTTGTCGTATTGATTGAGGTAGTTTTCAATCGCAAAGTTCATCTCGTTAATGAGTGAACCGCTTGACGTCAACACACTTTCTTCAGTCCTATTTTTTACTTGCGTACTGCTGATAGCAGTCATGATGGAAATGCCGATAAGGAAAAGCACCATGACAGTCATGATGATTTTTGTTTTGATGGACCTGAACATTTATGGAGCACCTTCGCCTTCTATTGAAATGTGATTACTATGAATACTTCGGTCTATTCGTTCGTTTCTTTAGAGATAGATGAACAATAGTAAAGTTTCTACTTTTTATTAACTTTACCTTATCAAATCAATTCGATAAATATACTAGATATTATTATAAAACCCGCCCCGGGAACTTGATCCGGGGCGGGTTTTACTAATTCTTACACCTTGAATCTATTAACTGCATTACTCAATTCCTCACTCAACTCCGTCAATGTTTCTGCGGCATCTGTTACAGATTGAATCGCGCGAAGTTGTTCGTCTGTTGAAGCACTTACTTCTTCGCAAGCAGCAGCTGTTTCTTGTGAAGTTGCTGCCATCGTTTGGATTGTTACGGCAACATTGTCTTTATGAGTCGCTACTTTCTGTATTTCTTCATACACTGCGTCGATTGAGTCTTGCATGTCAGACATCAATGTTGAAATTTCACCGAAAGTGATTTCCGTGTCGGTTACGACAGTACCTTGACGTTGGAAGTTCTCGCGTGTTTCGTTCATTTGCCCAGAGACGAGTCTGGATTCTGTTTGAAGTTCCTGGACTGTCACTTTTACTTCTTCTGTTGAACGGGCAGATTGTTCTGCGAGTTTCCTTACTTCATCCGCAACGACTGCGAATCCTTTGCCATGTTCACCTGCACGGGCAGCTTCGACGCTTGCGTTTAATGCAAGAAGATTCGTTTGTGCTGAAATTTGGGTGATCGTTTCCATGACCCCGCCAATTGCTTTTACTTTATCCTCCAGTGTACCAATAACTTCGGACATCGCCTGCAAATTGGTTTCCCAGTCGTTGAAGGACAGTTTCAGTTCTTGCATTTGACCTTGACCACTTGTATTCATTTCACCGGCTTTGGTTGCGATGTCAGACATGACGCCGGCTTTCGTTGTGATTTCGTTAATTTGTTGGCCAAGAAGATACGCTTTTTCCGTAACGATTTCTGCATCCTCAGCAGATTTTGAAGCGCCATGTGCAATCTCAGTTACTGCGTTTGCAACTTCTTCGCCCGATGCATTCGTCTCTTCCGCGACAGCACTTAAACTATCGGAACTTGCCCTAACATTCGATGCGGAGCCGTTAACGACAGTAATGATAGCATTCATGTTTTCAATCATAGTATTGAAGTTAGCACCTAGTTCGCCGATTTCGTCTTTTGTCTTGATATCAGAACGAACGGTTAAGTCGCCTTTTGAGACGGAATCCATCAAAGATTTCAAAATTCCAAGGGGCTTGATTGTATGGCTGATCATGAAGTAGAGGACGACGAAGAATAATAGCAGTGTCGCAATTGCTACAACCATCATCGAGTTTCTGAGATTGATTGCGATTTCGTTAATATCTTTTTTAAGATAAATTGCTGAGATTTTCCAATCGAAATCGGGAATGGATGAGAATACATTCACTCTGTCGCTGCCTTCGTGTGTGTAATGGATGGCCCCTTCATCTAAACCTCCTATGTACATTTCTTCAATATAAGGGAGCGTCATCAGATTTTCACCACTTAACGATGGGTGCACCATTGCAGCCCCAGTGGCATCAAAGAGAACCGGATAGCCATTGTAGCCAATATCACTACCGGAAATAGATTCGGCCAATGAAGCCAATTGAATATCTAGTCCAAGAATACCGATAAGTTTTCCATTTTTCAGAACGGCCTTCATGGCACTGATAACATACTCGCCTGTCGCACGATCGATATGCGGTTCCGTCCAGTAGACGCTATCAGGATTTGCAGCTGCTTCTTGATACCACTCAAAGCTGGTTGGGTCATAATCGTTTCCAAGGTCAGCATGCGGAACGAGGGTCATGTGTTTTGATGGAAGTGCTAAGTAGATTTGCGAAGCTTCATCGTATAAATTTTGAAACTCCTTAAATTCTTTCTCTAATGTAGCATTGCTGTTTTCAATGTCATCGCCGACATTGGTATAATCCGTTAAGGCTTTGGAGTATGACATTTGGATTAAGCCTTTTTTGTATTGCTCTAAAAAGTTCGTAATCGAAGCACCCATCTCGTCGACGAGTACAACACTCTGATCGATGAGGTTTTTCTCTGTTTTATATTGTACTTGCAAACTGGAAATTGCGGTCATTGCAGTCACACCAATGAGGAAAAGAACCATCACTGTTACTATAATTTTTGTTTTTATTGATTTGAACATAGCGCACCTTCGCTTTCTCTATCTGTCTAGTTGAATTGACTCACAAAGTAATATTCGGTCTAATTACTTATTTGTTTAGAGATAGATAAATTAAACAATAAGTGATAATAATCATTCTATATTTATCGTTTTAAAATCAATACAAAGAGCACCTAGAATCATTAATAGGATCCTAGGTGCTCTTGAAGTTTCATCAATTATCAATACGGAAAAGGTGTGCTAAGCAGTGTTTCAAATCTTAAACTTTAAATCGATTAACCGCCAAACTCAATTCCTCACTCAACTCTGTTAGCGTTTCTGCCGCATCAGTTACAGATTGAATGGCACGAAGCTGTTCGTCTGTTGAAGCACTGACTTCTTCGCATGCCGCGGCTGTTTCTTGTGAAGTTGCTGCCATTGTTTGGATAGTTTCAGCAACATCGTCTTTGTGTGTTGCGACTTTCTGAATTTCTTCATACACTGCATCGATTGAATCTTGCATATCGGACATCAATGTTGAAATTTCTCCGAAAGTGATTTCAGTGTCATGTACGACGGTACCTTGACGTTGGAAGTTTTCGCGTGTTTCGTTCATTTGTTGTGAGACGAGTCTTGATTCCATTTGGAGTTCCTGGACTGTCACTTTTACTTCTTCCGTTGAACGGGCAGATTGTTCTGCGAGTTTCCTTACTTCATCCGCAACGACTGCGAATCCTTTGCCGTGTTCACCTGCACGGGCTGCCTCGATGCTTGCATTTAATGCAAGAAGATTCGTTTGCGATGAAATCTGAGTGATCGTTTCCATGACTCCGCCGATCGCATTTACTTTACCTTCAAGTGTACCGATCACTTCGGACATTGCCAGTAAATTGGTTTCCCAGTCATTGAAGGATAGTTTCAGCTCTTGCATTTGACCTTGACCGTTTGTGTTCATTTCTCCAGCTTTAGTTGCGATGTCAGACATGACGACGGCTTTCGTTGTGATTTCATTAATTTGTTGGCCAAGTAGGTAGGCTTTTTCCGTAACGATTTCAGCATCTTCAGCAGATTTTGAAGCGCCATACGCAATTTCAGTTACTGCGTGAGCAACTTCTTCCCCTGATGCATTCGTTTCTTCCGCAACTGCGCTTAAACTTTCGGAACTTGCCCGGACGTTAGATGCAGAACCGTTGACGACAGTAATAATAGCGTTCATGTTGTCGATCATTATATTAAAGTTATCTCCAAGTTCTCCGATTTCGTCATTTGTTTTGACCTCGGAACGAACTGTCAAATCACCTTGGGATACGGAATCCATGAGTGACTTTAGCTGGCCAAGTGGTTTGATGGTGTGACTGATGATGAAATAGAGCGCTGAGAAGATTACAAGCAACGTGACAAGTGCGACGACAATCATTGAAGTACGTAAGTTATTTGCCGCGGCATTGATATTTTTTTCATCATAGACGGCGGCAATTTTCCAACCGAACTTCGGTATTGTGGAATAAACGTTTATATAGGAGTTACTTTCATAATCGTAGTGGATGGCACCCTTTTCATTTCCACCTTTGTACATGTCTGCGATGAAAGGCTGGTCCATATAGTCAGCCCCTTGGCTTTCGGGGTGTGCGAGCACGATGCCTTCTTTATCGAGTAACATTGGGTAGCCTTTATAGCCGACATCACTGGAAGCTATTTTATCAGTCAATGCACCGAGTTGAATATCAAGGCCCATAACGCCAATTAATTTGCCATTTGATTGCACAGCTTTTGAGGCAGCGATGACCAATTCTCCAGTAGCGGAGTCAATGAAAGGACTAGACCATTGGACAACGTCTGGATGTTCAACCGCATTTTTATACCAATCCCGAGTGGTCGGGTCAAAATCTGCTCCGAGATCTGCATTCGGCATGATCATTATTTCTTTAGTCGGAAGGGTTAAATAGACGGAAGTTGTATCTTCGTAAAAGCCGAGGAAGCTCTCTAGTTCAGCTTCCAGTACAGAAATCGAATTGGTTGCTGTAGCATCTTCTTCAGGAAGTGTAAATCCCGTCACTGTAGGAGAGGTGGATAATTGTGCTATGCCTTTCTCGTACTGACCAAGAAAATTTTCGATTGCATAACCCATTTCATTGGTGAGTGCACCACTCGATTCGATAATACTTTCTTCGGTATTATTTTTCACTATCGTATTGCTAATGAAAGTCATAGTGGATACGCCTATGAGGAATAGCACCATTACTGTCATAATTATTTTTGTTCGGATGGATTTGAACATTTATCTTGCACCTTCGCTTTCTCTTACATTAAATGAACTACTTTATATGCTTCGGCAATTATTCTTGTTTATTTAGATAGTAGATGAAATAAATAAGAGAGAATAGTAGTGTTGAACTATTTTCATTCAAACGGGCAAACATGACTTTGGGGGAAATCCAATACTTTTTATTGCCAATTTGCTTAACTTCCTTTTTGGTTTGCCGATATAAATCATAATGGAAGTTCTCAGGAACAGGGAGGTTTGAGGAATGGTAAGTCGTATGGATGGGGGAACTACGATGCATCATGCAAGCGTTTCAGTTGAAAAAGTAGCATCGAACAAGGAAGTTACGGTGGTACCAGTGCAAGCCGTTGTAGAGAAAGTGCAACAGCAAGCTGACCAAGAACAACAATTACCTGCTGATAAAGCAAAGCAAATGACGGACAGCATGAACACATTTTTGGAAAGTGCGAATACGCAATTACGTTTCAAGTTTCATGAAAAGCTCAATGAATACTATGTAACAATTGTAGATTCGAAAACTGACGAAGTTATCCGTGAGATCCCATCAAAAAAATTGATGGACATACATGCGGCAATGCGCGAGTTTGTAGGTTTGTTAGTAGATCGAAAAATATAAGTAGAAGGTGTGAAGGATTATGAGGATAAGTGGACTAGCGTCAGGAATGGATATAGATAAGATTATTAGTGATTTAATGAAAGCAAATCGCATACCGCTTGATAAAATCACACAGAAGAAATCTTATTTAGAATATCAATTGAATGATTACCGTAGCATTAACCGTGAATTGAAAGAAACAAGTAATAAAATAGGAGATACAATGCTACTTCAAAAGACATTTTTGGCGAAAAATGTAACTATTTCTAACCCAGATGCAGTTAGCATAAAGAGCACTAGTTCGATTTCGGAATTTTCGGGGACGATTTCTGTTGAGCAATTGGCTACGCAGTCGACTTGGAATAGTAATAAAGACGCATATACTAAAGGGCTGAGTGATAATGCAACTTTGAAGGCGTTGGGTGTTACTGGAAACTCTATTACGATTACATCACCGGGTGAGACGGTAGGAAAGCCAGTAACTTTCAATCCAGAAACAGATACAATTAAATCCTTTATGGAAAAAATCAATAAAGTGAAGGACGTCAATGCATTTTACGATTCGTTTAGTGGACAAATTGTGTTTACGGCGAAAAATAGTGGTACGGATGTAATTAAAGTAGAAGGACTTGATGGAACGGGCAAACCAGGTCAAAATGCAATGTTTACATTTAACGGACTTAAAACGGAACGTCCTTCCAATTCATTTGAAATAAGTGGTTTTGAGGTAACCTTAAAACAAGCAACGGGCACACCGACAGCACCTGGTCCTGCTATAACATTCAGCTCAACTCCAGATACCGATAAAGTGGCAGAAGCAGTCATCGGGTTCGTGAATGACTATAACAAGATGATAGAAGAATTGAATGCGAAGATTCGCGAGCCTAAATACCGTGATTATCAACCCCTTACTGCTGAACAAATGAAAGACATGAAGGAAAATGAAATTAAACTATGGGAAGAAAAGTCGATGAGTGGAACGCTTCGCAACGATCCAACGATTTCAAGCATGCTGACGAACATGCGAGCTGCATTGAACAGTGAGGTTACTGGGACGGATGGTAAGATTCGTCTAAGTGATATTGGAATCACAACTTCTAACAACTATAGGGATAATGGAAAACTTGTGATTGATGAGACAAAACTTCGTGAAATGATTGCAGAAAATCCAAACAAAGTTTCCGAGCTTTTCACAAAAACGGACGTAGGGCTTGCAACAAAATTCCGTAAAGCTGTTGATGTAGGACAGGCGGCGATTGCGAAACAGGCTGGCAGTGTTGGGGCAGGAAATGATACATTTACGCTTGGAAGCACGATGAAAAGTATGAACGAACAAATTGTTCGTTTCGAAGAACGTATGAAAACGGTTGAAAATCGACTTTGGAAGCAGTTCACCGCAATGGAAATGGCGATTAACCGTGCAAATGCACAATCCGCACAGTTGCAAAGTACACTTGGCGGCGGCATGTAATAATAGTAAGATATTAAAGGAGACAGATCATAAATGGTTATAAAAAATCCATATGCAACTTATCAGAACAACTCGGTGAATACGTCGACACCTGGTGAACTGACACTCATGCTTTATAACGGTTGTTTGAAATTCATAGTCCAAGCAAAAAGAGCGATAGCAGATAACAACATCGAAGAGAAAAACAAGTCGGTTCAAAAAGCGCAGGCTATCATTTCAGAACTGATGCTAACGTTGGACAAGTCATACCCGGTTGCCGCAAACATGCTTGTGCTGTATGAGTTTGTAAATAGCCGGTTAGTAGACGGCAATATTAAAAACGATAGTGCGATGTTGGATGAAGCCTCTTCTATCATTACGGAATTTCGCGATACATGGAAGCAGGTTATTCAAATTAACCGCCAGAAACAGTATGCGAATGTGGATGAAATATGATTCGGCCTGCGCTGATAGCGTGGCGTGATGTGACGGAAAAGTTAGTGAGGTTGTCGCAAGAAACAGCGGTAGATAAGCGGGATGAGACGATTGCGGGTATCGAATCACTTCTCGATGATCGTGATAAGTTGCAACCACATATTACTGCCCCGTTCACGGTCGAAGAGGAAGTGTTCGGCAAAGTTCTTGTCGCGGCAGAAGAGGATGTTCAAAAGAAACTTGCTCAATTTTCACAACTGATTCGTACAGACATCGTGGAATCACAAGCGAAGAAAGACAATATGAAAAACTACGTCAATCCTTACAGCAATGTAGCGCGAGATGGTACATTTTACGATACGAAGCAATAACTACTACCCGGTTGGAGATTAATTCTCTGACTGGGTTTTTTATTGAATAATTAGTTAATTATGCCCGTATGAATGGCGGTTCATTAATGGTACATTTTACATAGAGTGTTTAATGTAAATTTTAGTATGAGAAAAATTGATGGTAAAGGGGAAATATAGGATGAATATTACTCAATTAAAGCGGGAAGATTGGCTTCGGAAAAACTCGATTATGATGATTGGATTTGCACTTGCTGCAGGGCTGGGTTTACTAGCCCAACTTATACAGCGCTCACCGATAGCTATTCAATTGTCTGTTGCCATACCTTTTGCACTCGCAATTCTATTCTATTTTCTCAGTAAAAAAGTTGAGGTATTGTCACTTCTTCTGCCTTATCTATTACTCGTTATGAATTTTGCAATTGCGATGGGTGTCATCTTTTTTTCAGAAGCGAATCTAGGGACAATAGGTATCATCATTCTTATTTTGGTGATAGGTTCAATTCACGGCAAGATGGCCATTATGGCGTTTGGTTTTGCACTGAGTTTCATTGCCATGATAATAAATAATCAATTTTTCATTGCTCCAGAACTCGTCGGAGGAAGCGGGACAAATCTATTACTACTTCATTTCCTAGCAGGGCTTGTCTTATTCTTGCTTGTCCGTCAAAATGGGCGGATGTTCATGCATGTGGAGGAGCTTGTCGAACTAACAGAACTTAAGGTGCGCGAAGAAGGGGCACTTGCTGCAAAGCTTGACGAGGCGGTTGGAAAGATTACATCGAACCTTGCGTATCTTCGTTCAAATTCGGAGACATCTGCCACATCGCAGCTTGAAATGCTTGCAGCTGTTAATGAAGTAAGTGTTGGTAGTCAACATCAAGCGGATCATATTTCAGATATCGCGGAAAATGCGGAACACACTTACGAATCGGTTCAAGTCATTGCAGAAGGCTTAGGTCAGGTCGTGATTCAGGCGAATGAAGCAGGTCGAAAAGCCGAAGATGGAACTATGAAAATTGCACAATTAAAAGAAAGCATTGACTCTTTCAACACTTTTTTTACTGATTTAAATGAAACGTTTGGTATATTATCACGTAAAATTGACGAAACGAACGTTTTCGCAAGTGCAATTAAAGCCATCACAGAACAGACAAATTTACTTGCGCTCAACGCCTCGATTGAAGCTGCACGTGCTGGAGAACAAGGAAAAGGATTTGCAGTAGTTGCGGAAGAAATTCGGAAATTGGCCGGACTCACAAGAGAGACTTTAACTAAAATTGATACAAACTTGATAGAAGTAAACAATTACAACGAAATAGCCGTTAAAAAACTTGGAGATGGATTAGAACAAGTAACGATGCAGACTGCAGTAGCAGACGAGTCTAGTGCGTCTTTTATAGATTTGTTTGAAACGATGACGAAGTTGCAGAAGGTATTATCGATTTTCATCCAAGACTTCGGCAAAATTACGGAAGACAGTGCATTAATTCAGGAACGAACGATGGATTTTGCGGCGATTGTCGAGCAAAGTACCGCGGCTGTGGAAGAACTGAATGCTACGTTGACCGAACTGACTGAAGAACAACAACAAATCGCCACGTATATCAATGAAACGCATGAGGAAGCAGTTCGGATAAGAAACTAATGCGATGTTGCCCCGTTTTTTGGGGAATTATTTGCCGGTCGTGTATTGTATACGATTGATTAGGGTGATATATACTCGGTGTGTGCTGTTTATGATTGGTTGGCGTGTAATATTATCGATTGTGCGTTGTTTATGCTTGGTTGGGATGATATATGATCGGTTGTGCGTTGTATATGCTTGGTTAGGAAGATATATGCTCGGTCGTGCGGGGTTTATGCTTGGTTAGGATGATATATGGTCGGTTGTGCGTTGTATATGATTGGTTAGGATGATATATGATCGGTTGTGCGTTGCTTATGATTGGTTAGCGTGCTATATGATCGGTTGTGCGTTGCTTATGATTGGTTAGCGTGCTATATGCTCGGTCGTACGTTGCTTATGATTGATTAGGGTGATATATACTCGGTTGTGCGTTGTTTATGCTTGGTTGGGATGATATATGATCGGTTGTGCGGGGTTTTTGATTGGTAAGGAAGATATATGCTCGGTCGTGCGTTGCTTATGATCGGTTAGCGTGTTATATGCTCGGTCATGCGTTGCTTATGATCGGTTTACAGTAATATGTTGGATAATTCAATTAACGGCAAGTGAGATAGGTATATAGATAGGAACTTCTAAGGGGGATTATGAATGCACACTGTGGATACCATGCGGCAGAAGGAATTTTCGAATAAGAACTTCATTCTATTTGTGACACTTGGTGGTTCTAGTTTCATCGGTTTGATTTTTTATTTTGTTACGGGGCAAGGTATGCTGAAGACTGTGAGTATGGCGATACCGGTTGTTGTTACGTTATTGTTTTATGCATTGGCGAAAAAGGTCGCTATTTTTGAACGCATGTTTCCATGGATTGTCCTAGGCATGACGGGATTTGCCGCGATATTGAATGGGGTTATAGGGGAACCGTCTGTTGCGACAGCTGGAATCGCGTTTTTCATAGCAGGTATTGCAAGTGTTCATTTATCCATGCGGATTATGACCTATGGTTTTGCGCTGTCCCTTGCTGTTCTGGTCGTATTTTTAATGAACTATCCGTATCAAGAGCAAATTGCAGCGAGCAAAGGAAGTTTGGCGCTTGTGCTGATCTTGATGTCAGTGGGGCTGTTCATCCAAATAAAGCAGACGAAAAAGCTGGAAATGCAAGTCGATTTGTTCACGACTGAGCAGGCAGCACACACGCTTTTAGAAGAGAGCAAGCATCGTTCGTTGAATGAAGGGATTGAACAGGTTGCAGCTGATTTGACGGCGATTGGTGAGACGGCTGGACGACATTTGGAAGCACAGAAGGAACTGTTGACAATTATGGATGGCGTTTCAGCAAGTGTTGAACAGGAAGCATTTCAAATTGCGAACATCGCAAAAAATGCACAACGCACGCAAGATGATGTAGCTGATATGCATAAGGAAACGCATCTTATGAATGAAGACACAGCTAGTCTTCGCGCTGAATCTGCTGACATGGTGGAAGTCATGCAAAACTTGCGTACAGGTATGGAAGAAGTGGAAATTTATCTCACTGATTTGAACGGATCATTTGATGCGCTTACTGAGAATATCGAGAAGACGAATGCGCTTGCCAAGTCGATTGAGACGATTACGGGACAAACGAATCTTCTTGCATTGAACGCGTCGATTGAAGCGGCTCGCGCGGGAGAGCACGGCAAAGGGTTTGCGGTTGTCGCGGATGAAATCAGGAAACTTGCTGGATTAACGGCGGTGACATTGGTTGAAATAAATGGAAATTTGGAAAATGTCAACACGATGAATGATCGCTCGCGTGCCAATTTGACGAACAGTACAGGAAAACTTGTTACACAGGCAGCATTGTCGGTGGACGCTGAAATGAAAATCGGACTCATGCACAACACATTGAGTGACCTTCACCGGAAGTTTGGCATGTTTGACGACAAGATGGCTTCAATTACAAAGGAGACGACGGACATCGGGCGTATGACAAGCTCATTTGCTGACTTACTGACCGAATCGAGTGCATCACTGGAAGAAGTGAACGCTACGATTCATGGAACGGTTGTAGACAATGAGCAGATTGTGACGACGCTGGACGGGACAATGCGAAGAACGGCAAGCTTGGCTGAAGTTCGTTGAAAGTTAAGTAGTCTGCTATAATGAGAGAAACAAATCTTGGTGCGTTAGAACGGAGTGGAGAAGATGCTTTATAAACGGACTGAATATTTTAGGTATACATTTGGGGAACCGCTTGTAGCTGAATTCCGGATTGTCGTTGAAAATGGAACGGATATAGAATCGAGCCCGGGCGAATGTCATTTCTTAGACATCAGTCCAGGTGGTGCAAAGCTTTTTGCGAAGTTCGATATTCCACTTGAACGTGAATCTGTCCGCTTGCATATCAAATTCACACTTTATGAAAAATTAATCGACCTGCAAGGCGTAATTGTGTGGAAGAAGCCATATAGTGGGGGATACATGTACGGTTATGATTTTGATGAAAACGTAGAAATTGAACATTTAATCGTCGAAGAGCTTAAACTTCGAAGACGCTCTGAAAGTGCATTGGGTAGCGCTATAAAGGACGAAAAAAAGTAATTTTTGAACGTATTCGTCACAAATCGACAATATATTTAATTTTCTAAATGTTTTTAGAAGGACTTTATGGGGAATGTGTAGAAGTGTACTGTATAGGTTAACTTAAAGGAGGAGTTCATATGTTAGATTTTAATATTCGCGGTGAAAATATCGAGGTAACTCCGGCAATTCGTGAACATGTCGAGAAGAAATTGCAAAAAATCGAAAGATACTTCGATGAAAATGCGAACGCAACTGCACATGTGAATTTGAAAGTTTACAATGATAAGCAAACTAAAGTGGAAGTAACAATTCCTATGAAAAACTTAACGCTTCGTGCAGAGGAACGTCATAACGATTTATATGCAGCTATCGACTTGATCGTTGACAAGTTAGAGCGTCAAATTCGAAAATATAAAACAAAAGTAAACCGTAAGTTCCGTGAACGTGAAGGCGTTGCAGCATTCTTCGCATCAGTCAATAAAAGCGAAGAGAAAAACAGTGATGCAAATGGGGAAGAAGATCAGGCATTTGCGATCGTCCGAACTAAGAATTTTGATCTAAAACCGATGGACCAAGAAGAAGCAATTCTTCAAATGAACATGCTTGGCCACGATTTCTTCGTCTTCACAGATTCCGATTCTGATGGAACAAACATCGTTTATAAACGTAGCGATGGTAAATATGGCTTAATTGAAACAAGCTGAATAGATAATGGAGTTTGGAAGACCCCTAAGCGGGAATACTGCTTAGGGGTCTTATTTTGATTTCCAATAGTGGGGGACGAGCGGAAAAACCTATTATACCCGCGTATTATGGTCCTCCCATCACGCAATACAAAATTTCCTTAATGTGTTTTGGCTAGACCATTTGCACCGTGCAATTCACAGTGTTAAAATGAAGGGTGAACCTAATGAGGATGTGACCTAAATGCTTAGCGTATTGAATAAAATGTTTGATATGAATAAACGAGATTTGAAGCGTCTTGACAAGATTGCGGACAAGGTCGAAGCGCTTGCAACACAAATGGAACAGCTTACGGATGAACAACTGACAGCAAAAACAACTGAATTCAAAGAACGTTTCTTAAAAGGAGAAACGCTTGATGATCTTCAGGCTGAGGCTTTTGCAGTCGTTCGCGAAGCGTCGAAACGTGTTCTTGGCATGTATCCATTCCGTGTGCAAATTATTGGGGCTGCTGCTTTACACGAGGGCAATATCGCGGAGATGAAAACCGGTGAAGGCAAGACGTTGACGTCAACGCTTTCGGTTTATTTGAACGCACTTGCGGGTCAAGGCGTACACGTTGTAACCGTGAACGAATACCTTGCAAGTCGTGATGCGACGGAAATGGCGCTACTTTATGAGTTTCTCGGATTCTCAGTTGGTCTGAACTTAAATAGTTTATCGAAAGAAGAGAAACGGGAAGCGTACAGTGCGGATATTACGTATAGCACAAACAACGAACTCGGTTTCGATTACTTACGTGATAACATGGTGCTTTATAATGAACATAAAGTGCAGCGTCCGCTGTTCTACGCAGTTATAGATGAGGTTGACTCGATCTTAATTGACGAAGCGCGTACACCACTAATCATTTCAGGGCAAGCTGCGAAAGCGGCAGAATTGTATCGCTTGGCAAATAAATTTACACAATCACTCAAAAATGAAGAAGATTATTCATATGATGAGTCGACGAAAGGTGTCGTCTTGACAGAAAGTGGTATCGAGAAATCGGAAGCTGCATTCAGTATTGATAACTTATTCGATTTGGAACATACGACACTTAACCATGCGATTAACCAATCGTTGAAAGCACATGCGAGTATGCATATTGATGTTGATTACGTCGTTCAAGAAGGCGAAGTCGTCATTGTCGATTCATTTACAGGACGTCTTATGAAAGGTCGTCGCTACAGTGATGGACTTCACCAAGCGATTGAAGCAAAAGAAGGCCTAGAAGTTCAGAATGAAACGATGACTCTTGCAACAATTACATTCCAAAACTACTTCCGTATGTATGACAAACTGTCTGGTATGACTGGGACAGCGAAAACGGAAGAAGAAGAATTCCGTAATATTTACAACATGAACGTCATTGCTATACCGACGAATCGTCCGCTAATCCGTGATGACCGTGCAGATCTTATTTATTCTTCAATGGAAGGTAAATACCAGGCAGTTGCGGAGGACATCAAAGAACGGAATGACAAAGGGCAACCAGTTCTTGTTGGTACAGTTGCGATTGAAACGTCTGAGATTATTTCTAAGCATTTGACAAAATACGGTGTGAAGCATAATGTTTTAAATGCGAAAAACCACAGTCGTGAAGCGGAAATCATTTTGGAAGCCGGTCACAAAGGTGCTGTTACAATTGCGACGAATATGGCGGGCCGTGGTACGGATATTAAACTTGAAGAAGGCGTGCAGGAACTTGGCGGTCTAGCGGTTCTTGGTACAGAACGACATGAGTCGCGTCGAATTGACAACCAGCTACGTGGACGTTCTGGTCGTCAAGGGGATCCGGGTGTGACGCAGTTCTATTTATCGCTTGAAGATGAATTAATGCGCCGTTTCGGTTCGGACCAAATGAAGTCGATGATGACGAAACTTGGTATGGACGACACGACGCCAATTCAGTCGAAAATGGTATCGCGTTCGGTTGAATCTGCTCAGAAACGGGTAGAGGGAAATAACTTTGATGCACGGAAACGTTTGCTGCAGTATGATGATGTATTACGCCTGCAGCGTGAAATCATCTACAAAGAACGTAATGAAATTCTAGAGTCAGAAAACATTCGTGGCGTACTAGAGAAAATGCTGTCGAATGTAATTGCAAATGCTGTGTCAATTCATACGACGGAAGAAAAAGAAAGCGATTGGAATCTAAAAGGACTCGAAGATTTCTTGGGCGCAAATATACTCCCAGATGGTCGTATAACAACTGTAGCTATGGAAGAGAAATCGGTTGAGGAATTGACGTCGTTGATCCAAGAAGCTGTTACTGAACGGTACGATGAGAAGGAAGAAGAAATGTCGGAAGAGCGCATGCGTGAATTCGAAAAAGTCGTCTTGCTTCGTGCCATTGACTCGAAATGGACAGATCATATAGACGCGATGGATCAATTGCGTCACGGTATCCATTTACGTGCATATGGTCAAACTGATCCGCTTCGTGAGTATCAGGCGGAAGGATTTGCAATGTTTGAGGAAATGGTCGCATCGATTGAAGCCGATTCAGCGAAGTATGTGATGAAAGCTGAAATCCGCAACAACCTTGAACGTGAAGAAGTTGTTAAAGCACAGGCCGTTAATCCGAAAGAGGATGGCGAGCAAGTGCGTAAGAAACCAGTGCGTCGCGCAGTAAACATCGGTCGTAACGATCCATGCCCATGCGGCAGCGGGAAGAAATATAAAAACTGCCACGGTAATGCATAAGTTACCGGGCAACCCAAATTCAGGAGGAAACTATTATGATGGAATTATCCGATGTACGCAACGAGCTCGACAAATCAGCTAAGAAATTAGCGGACTTTAGGGGGTCTCTTTGACTTAGAAAACAAAGAGGCACGAATTCAAGAGTTAGATGAAGCAATGCTAGAGCCAGGTTTCTGGGATAGCCAGGAAGGTGCACAAAAAGTAATCTCCGAGTCGAATGCGTTGAAAGACGTTGTCGGCGAGTACACGGAGTTGACTGATGAACAGGAAAACCTTGAAATGACGCTTGAACTATTACGCGAGGAAAACGATGCAGAGATGCAAGAAGATCTTGGCGTAGAGTTGAAGGGATTCAAGAAGAAGCTCGATGAATTCGAACTGCAAATGCTACTCAGTGATGAATTTGATGCGAATAGTGCGGTTCTTGAACTTCATTCGGGTGCAGGCGGTACGGAATCCCAGGACTGGGCTTCTATGTTGCTTCGCATGTACACACGTTGGGCTGAACATCGCGGCTTCAAAGTCGAAACACTCGACTACCAAGCCGGAGACGAAGCTGGCGTGAAATCCGTAACATTGGCAATTAAAGGCCATAACGCATATGGTTATTTAAAAGCAGAAAAAGGCGTTCACCGTCTTGTTCGGATTTCTCCGTTTGACTCATCAGGCCGACGCCATACGTCATTCTCTTCAATAGAAGTAATGCCGGAGTTTGAAGGCGAAGTTGACATTGACCTTAAAATGGAAGATGTTAAAATCGATACGTACCGTTCAAGCGGTGCGGGTGGACAGCACGTCAATACGACAGATTCAGCAGTTCGTATGACGCATCTTCCAACTGGCGCAATTGTTACATGTCAGACAGAACGTTCACAAATTAAAAACCGTGATCGCGCAATCAATTTATTGAAAGCGAAAATTTACCAGATCAGAGTCGAAGAAGAAGAAGCACGTCTTCTTGAAATTCGAGGAGATCAAAAAGAAATCGGTTGGGGAAGCCAGATCCGTTCATACGTTTTCCACCCGTATTCCATGGTAAAAGATCACCGGACGAGTGCAGAAACAGGAAACGTCAGTGCGGTAATGGATGGCGATATCGACCTGTTCATCAATGCTTACTTACGTTCACGGATATCTTAATAAAACGAAATGAAAAGGAGTGCACTTCGGTGCGCTTTTTCATTTGCCCACATCTTTAATGAAAAAAATGGATAGTCCTATAAAGAGGTTTTGGAAGCATGGATTATGTGTATATTAACTAATACAGACGTAATTTTAATGTTATTAGTCGTTTGGCACGTCTAATAATGGAGTTCACAAAGTTGAGACAAACTGTAGTGGAGGTTGAGAAGACGCTATTTGTCGACGGTTTGATGAATTTAGGGTAATCCCTAGGTGATTTTAATGCACGTTGTTTTGGTATACTTAGGTAGGCAGTACAATAATTCATAAATGGAGGTAAGAAAATGAAAACTAAGTTTTTAGCAATTATGTTGGGAGCTGTTCTTGTCCTTGGGGCATGTGGCGGCGACAAAGCAAAAGAAGAAGATAAGGGTACAACAGGTACTGGTAATGAAACAGCTTCAGTAGACGTTGAAAAAGTGGTTAGCACGAGCTGTATCGCTTGTCACGGCGGTAACCTTGAACTTAAAGGCGGCGTGGGTCCCGATCTATCAAAAGTTGGTGACCATATGTCTGAAACAGAAATCCATGACGTAATCATCAATGGTCGCGGAAGTATGCCACCTGGTCTTATCAAAGGTGAAGAAGCAGACGCAGTTGCAAAATGGCTTGCTGAGAAAAAATAATATTTACAATGAAACCGCAACTGGGTGATATGCCTGGTGCGGTTTATTTGTTTATTGGCGGGATGGGTGGGGTTTGGTAGTAGAGTATGTCGGCTTGCCGTGACAGTTCTGCGGTTAGTCCTCAGAGTTTGCAGAAATACCCTGACAGTTTGGCGTTGCCCTTAGAGTATGTCGACTTGCCGTGACAGTTCGAAAGTAAGCCCTCACAGTTAGCAGAAAAGCCATGACAGTGTGGCGCTGCCCTTAGAGTATGCTGGCTTGCCGTGACAGTTCTGCGGTTAGTCCTCACAGTTAGCAGAAAAGCCATGACAGTTTTGTGTTGCCCTTAGAGTATGTCGAAATGCCATGACAGTTCGACAGTAAGCCCTCACAGTTAGCAGAAATACCCTGACAGTTTGGCGTTGCCCTTAGAGTATGTCGACTTGCCGTGACAATTTGGCAGTAAGCCCTCAGAGTTAGCAGGAAAGCCATGACAGTTAGACGTTGCCCTTAGAGTATGTCGACTTGCGGTGACAGTTCGACAGTAAGCCCTCACAGTTAACAGAAAAGCCATGACAGTTTGGCGTTGCCCTTAGAGTATGTCGAAATGCGGTGACAGTTCGACAGTAAGCCCTCACAGTTAATAGAAATACCATGACAGTTAGACATAGCTCCCGCATTTCCCCCACAGTTCAACGGCACTCTTCATCATTCGATAAAACCATCCGCTAGTTCAAACATTATTGCCAATAAAAAGAGGAGTTACCTCCTAAAGGTCGAATACAAACAAGTGAGTTGGTCTTTTGGTCTACTAGTTCTACTTTATAATAGTACTACGTTCTATGTTTATCGACGTTATATTCAAGTTTTAATTGAAACACAACTGTAATACTTAGAAGGGTGAATCATGTTATAATGGGGCTGTTGGAAAAAAAGAGAGACAAAAATATTCAGGTGGTTTTAGAATGATTGTGATGAAAAATGTCTACAAAAAGTATCCAAACGGTGTCGTAGCAGCAAATGGCATTAACATCGAAATCGACCGGGGAGAATTTGTTTACGTGGTCGGTCCGAGTGGTGCAGGTAAATCGACATTTATTAAAATGATGTATCGTGAAGAAAGACCAACAAGTGGAGAAATTCTTATTAATGGTATAAATCTTGCAACATTGCGTAACAAACGTGTACCCCAATTGCGCAGGCAGATTGGTGTCGTTTTTCAGGACTTTAAATTATTACCTAAATTGAATGTTTACGAGAATGTGGCGTTTGCGCTCGAAGTCATTGAAGCACCGCCAGCAGAAATACGAAAAAAAGTGAACGATGTTCTTGCGCTTGTCGGACTTACGCAAAAAGCGCGGATGTTCCCGAACGAATTATCAGGTGGAGAAGAGCAACGTGTTTCCATCGCGAGGTCAATCGTCAATGTACCGAAAGTTGTCATTGCAGATGAACCGACAGGAAATCTTGACCCTGAAACATCATGGGAGATCATGAGGATCTTCGAACAGATTAATGCTCGTGGAACGACGATTGTCATGGCCACCCATAATAGGGAGATTGTTAACGCTATAAAACACCGTGTTATCGCAATAGAAGGCGGGCTCATTACCCGTGACGAATACGGAGGTGAGTACTATGAAGGCTAGAACACTCGGTCGGCATGTACGAGAAAGCTTCAAAAGTATTCGCCGTAACAGCTGGATGACATTTGCGTCAGTCAGTGCTGTTACTGTCACCCTCCTGCTTGTCGGTGTATTCATCGTGATTATGATGAATTTTAATCATCTCGCGCAAAGTATCGAGAATGACGTGGAAATTAAAGTGGTTGCGGATCCAGCTGCAGATAAGTTGATAATTAAAGAGCTGGTAGAAAAAGTTCGTTCGACAGAAGGCGTTCTCGAAGTGGTCTATTCGTCGAGAGATGCTGAGCTAGACAAGATGATTAAATCATTTGGTGACGAACTTAGTTTATATAAACAGAGTAATCCGCTTGGCGATGCACTTTATGTAAAAGCGAAGGATCCACAACAGACTGCTACTATTGCTAAGAAAATTGATACATACGACTATACATATGAGGTCGTGTATGGCGAAGAAAAAGTGGAGAAACTCTTCAATGTACTTAACCTGAGCCGGAATATCGGTATTGTTTTGATATTGGCACTGTTATTCACGGCGATGTTCCTTATTTCGAACACGATCCGAATAACTATCGTTGCTAGAAGAACTGAAATTGAAATTATGAAATTAGTCGGAGCGACGAATAACTTCGTGCGTATTCCGTTTTTGTTGGAAGGAATGTGGCTTGGCATTTTGGGGGCATTAGCTCCAATGCTCATCATTTCTATATCCTATTACAAACTATTCGAGCTTTTGGAACCGAAGCTACAAGGAGAATTGTTCCAATTACTAAACACGACACCATTTATAATCCAACTGAACGGACTGATTCTGTTTATGGGGATCTTTATTGGTATTTGGGGCAGCTTTATGTCTGTGCGTAAATTTCTTAAAGTGTAATTGATAGATAGAGTGTGAGAGGGGAACTGGGAAGTTGAATAGATATAAAAAGCTGTTGTCAGGTACAATTGCAATCGTTTTCCTGTCCACTATTATTAGTGGAGCGGGAGTTTTAGCGAGTCCTTTGGATGACCTGAAAAAAGAACAGAAATTACTTGATAAGAAGAAAAGTGAATTGAATACGGGAATTAGTAAAAAGAATACTGAAATTAAAAGCAAAAAAACGACTATCGAAAAAATTACGGATCAAATTTTAGCACTTAACGCTAAAATAAACGAATCCAATGAACAGATTAACCGTGTTATCGGACAAATAAATAAAACAACCGAAGAAATTGATGCGTTACGCATTTCAATTGCTGATCTTGAAAAGAAAATTGAAGAGCGTGACGTGGTATTGCGTGAACGTGTTCGTGCTATGCAAGTAAAAGGCGGACAAGTTAGCTATCTTGACGTTCTTCTCGGAGCCAATAGTTTTGCAGATTTCATAGACCGTTTTTCGGCTGTCAATTCTTTAATGGATGCAGATCGAAGTATTATGGAGCAACAAGCGAGTGATATTGCGCAGCTTGAAGAAGAAAAAGCACTTGTCGAGTCAAAACTTGCCAAGCAGGAAGCCGCTAAAAAAGAACTTCAAAACTTGAGAGCATCTCTTTTAGCACAGAAAAGTGATAAGAATAAGTTAATCGATAAACTAGAAGCAGAACAACAGAAATTAGCCAACGAAAAAGAAAAGCTAGAAGTTGATTTGCATGAAACTTATGAAGTTAGTAAGGATGTTGAAAAGAAAATTATAACAGAACAAAAACGTATTGCTGAAATTGCGCGTCAAGCTGAAATTGCACGTAAAGCAGCGGCAGCTCAAGCCGCGAAAGACAGACAAAATAGTAGTGGTAGTGGGGGTTCATCTTCTTATCTTCCACCCGTCTCAAATGGGACATGGACGAAACCTGCTTCCGGAACTTACACGTCGTCATTCGGTTGGAGAACGCATCCAATTTACGGCACTCAAAGGCAGCACCGTGGAGCCGATATTGCGAATAGCACTGGAACATCTGTTGTATCGGCGGGTGACGGTGTTGTTTCCCACGCCGGACCAATGGGAACTTACGGCAATGTAATCATGGTGACACATTCAATTGATGGGCAGATTTTCACAACAGTTTATGCACATTTGTCCAGCATTAATACAAGCGCTGGTCAGCAAGTTGCGAAAGGCCAGTTCATCGGGAAGATTGGAACCACAGGCGCATCGACCGGGCCTCACCTCCATTTTGAAATGCATATCGGAAACTGGTCTGCATCTGGACCAAGTGCCGTGAATCCATTACGTTATGTATCATTCTAACTAATTGTGTCCGCCTCAAGACTGAGGCGGATTTTTTTTGTTTCTTTCAACTAGAATGATGGCTTTCGATGCTATTTTTGGATACGATTATGGTATTAGGTGTTGAAGGGGGCAAATGCGAATGCCAGTCACTTCATTTTTCACGATAGGAAGCCTTAGTGTTCCCTCATCTTGGATTGCCCTCATGGTAGCATTTGTTGTTGCATATAGTGCAGTTCGGATACGATTTGGGAAGAAGCAGGCGGAAATTATAGGGGATGCGTTCTTTTCCTTGGTGATAGTTTGGAAATTGAGTATAGTACTCACTGATTTCAATTCGGTTCTTCGGTCACCTCTTGCGATTGTTTATTTCCACGGTGGGGCAGTTGGTTTTTACTTGGGGCTGCTATTTATTGCCGGGAAGACCTTATGGGACATGAAGAAGGGAAGGCTTGATGCTAATGGATTTCGGGCACTTTTTACGGGTGCAGTTTTAGTTCAAGTTGTGTATCAGGTGATAATGGTTTTATTGAATGAAGGCGAAATGATTGCGCAAGTAGTAACGGTAGTTGTATTTGGGTTATTCGCGGTATTTTTCTGGATGAATAGTGGGAAAGCGGATAATTGGCCGGTTCAACTTGCCCTTGTGTTTATGGCGGTTCATGTTTTTGTGGCTGCCGTCCAACCAGATGAATTTATTCAGACACCGCTTATTACGACTGTAGTCATGGGATTGTTTTTTGTGATTGTGTTTATGCGAAAGTTAGATTGGAGGGATATCTATGAATAAGAAAACACTCGGATTCATCATAGCTGTACTGCTTATCGGATCGATGGTGGTCATTATGGTGAAATCGAATTTGGATAAACCAAAACCAATTGATGAATTTCTGATTGGTGCCGACTTTAGTGCATTAGACGATGAGCCTGGTTTGGAAAAAGGTTCGGTTCCGCCTGACTTTGAACTGTCTACGATGTCTGGTGATGTGGTGAAGTTATCGGATTTGAAGGGCAAAAAAGTAATATTAAATTTCTGGGCTTCGTGGTGTGGTCCATGTAAGGCGGAAATGCCGCATATGCAGAAATACTATAAGAAATATAAGGATACCGATAATGTGGAAATTATTGCGGTCAATTTGACGACGGAGGAAAGGCGGGGCCTTAAGGGCGTTGAGGAATTCATCAAACTCTATGGATTAACGTTCCCGATTCCGCTGGATAAAGAAGGTACCGTTATCGATGATTACCGGATTATTCCAATTCCGACAACGTTTATGATTGGCACGGACGGTAAGATCAGTCAGAAAATCGTTGGGCCGATGGATGAAAAAGCATTGAGGAGCCTTGTTAAGAATTTAGATTGAAGAAAGCCGGTTTTCTGCTGTCGTAATGTTCCTTTATCGTTCATATAGTGGACGGAGGAGGGGACATTGCATTATGCAGAGAAGCCGGTTTATGTTATTCGTCATACTGGCCGCTTTGGCGACGGTCGTCTTTCTTCTGTTGGATGGTTGTGCAGGAGAAGGAAGTGCTAAGAAGGAAGAGGGGACGCTAAGTGCGTCGTTTCCGGTAATCGATGAAGCGTTCAACGTCATCAAGAAACAAGGCGTATACCCAGTGGATAAGGACAGGTTGATTGAAGGGGCGCTGCGCGGAATGGCGGATGTCATCGGCGATCCGTATTCGACGTATCTGTCGCAGGAAGAGGCGGCCGCCCATAAGGAATCGCTGGCAGGAGAGCGAATCGGGATCGGCGCTGAAATTACGCGCTCGAATGGGAAATACATCATTGTGGCTCCGGTGAAAGGGTCTCCAGCTGAAAAAGCGGGTTTGCAGCCGTATGACGAAATCGTTCGTATTGACGACGAGCGAATTGAAGGGGAATCACTGCAAGACGTTGTACAGCGAATCCGCGGTAAGAAAGGGACAACGGTTTCCATGACGATTTTCAGGCCTGATTTGGATAAGCATATCGAAGTGTCGGTCGTGAGGGACAGTATTCCTGTAAAAACTGTATCCACTGAAATGATTGAAGAGCGTGGACAGAAGATCGGTTACATATCGATTACGATGTTCGGCAATGAGAGCCGCCAAGAGTGGCTGGATGGAACAAACAAGCTCATTAAGGACGGGGCACAGTCACTGATAATCGATGTGCGCGGCAACCCCGGCGGTTACCTGCATACTGTTGGCGGTATCGTGGGCAGTTTAGTGAAGAAAGATACGACTTTTGCCTATATGCAAGATGCGGCTGGAACGCTGGAACCGCTCGTTACGGAAAAGACCGACAAGTTTCCATATGATGAAAAGCTGCAAAAAATGCCGATTGTTTTACTGCAGGATAAAGGCAGTGCCTCCGCAAGTGAAGTGATGAGCGCTGCATTGAAAGATTTAAAAAGAGGCTACATCATTGGTGCAACGAGTTTCGGAAAAGGAACGGTTCAAGAAACATTGGACTTGTCAAACGGTGGAGAGATGAAGTTGTCGACTCATAAATGGCTCACACCAAAAGAAAAGTGGATTCACGGAAAAGGTGTGAAAGAAGACCTTGAAGTTGTTCAAAGTGAATTGTTTGGCGAGCATATCCGACTCGTCACAGAAGTCTATACGGAAGGCGATTATCACGACGATATCGCTTATGGCCAGAAGTTGCTGACGGGCCTAGGATATAGTGTCGCTCGAAACGACGGATTTTTTGATGAATCAACTTCCCGGGCAGTTAATGCTTTTCGTGAAGATGCTGAAGTAGAAGTAGGGTCAACCATGGATCGATTATTTTTCTCAACTGTAAAACTTAAAGTGGAAGAATTCCGAAACGACCGTAAAAATGACGATCAGCTGCAAATGGCAATTGGCTATATCCATCATATAGTAGCTGGAAAGTAAAAGATGACTCCCGACGTAACGATGTCGGGAGTTTTTTGGTTTTATTTTTTTTATTGGATGAGGTGGATGGCAGGTGGCCATGACTTTGGCGGGGATAGCCATGACTTCAAGGAGACTAGCCATGACAAAGTCGGTATTTGCCCTTACTAACTTTGTCGGCCATGACTTCGCGTGGGATAGCCATGACCTCAAGGAGACTAGCCATGACAAAGTCGGAATTTGCCCTTACTAACACGTGCGGCCATGACTTCGCGAGGGATGGCCGTGACTTCAAGGAGACTAGCCATGACAAAGTCGATATTTGCCCTTACTAACAGGTGCGGCCATGACTTCGCGGGGGATAGCCATGACTTCAAGGAGACTAGCCATGACAAAGTCGGTATTTGCCCTTACTAACTTTGTCGGCCATGACTTCGCGGGGGATAGCCATGACTTCAAGGGGACTAGCCATGACAAAGTCGGTATTTGCCCTTACTAACTTTGGTGGCCATGACTTCGCGGGGGATGGCCATGACTTCAAGGGTAAGAGCCATGACAAAGTCGGTATTTGCCCTTACTAACTTTGGTGGCCATGACTTCGCGGGGGATGGCCGTGACTTCAAGGAGACTAGCCATGACAAAGTCGGAATTTGCTCTTACTAACAGGTGCGGCCATGACTTCGCGAGGGATTGCCGTGACTTCAAGGAGACTAGCCATGACAAAGTCGGTATTTGCCCTTACTAACTTTTGTTGCCATGACTTCGGGGGGGATTGCCGTGACTTCAAGGGGAAGAGCCATGACAAAGTCGATATTTGCCCTTACTAACTTTTGCAGTCATGACTTCGCGGGGGATAGCCATGACTATCGCCTACACCACACCAAAACTATAAGCGGTTTTTCCCATTTAATGAATAATTCAATACCGTTTCACATAGAGCAGGATTCTTTTGTTACAATGTAGAAACATGATAGTGTAAACGAAGATTGGATGGTGACGGTTCGTGTCCGAGAAAACGATGTTTGACATAGTAGAAGCGGTTGCGCTGTTTTTCCTGAATCCATTATTCATAGCGGTTCTTTTTACAGCAGTTGGAGTTGGGTATTTCCGTGTGAAAAAAGAGCGTCGGAGTTTTAAAGTCCGATTGTTGCCGGGGTTAACAGAATTGAAGCGGCTTTTGGCTGAGTCATGGCCCTATGCGCTCGTACTCTCCGTTTTGATTTCCGGGGCAGGTTTGCTAGCAGATCCGGGTTGGCTTGTGCTATTTTCTGCGTCAGCACTTATTGCACTGCTGACATTCTATTATAAAGTGACTTCACCGATTTATTTTGCGGCTGCAGCTTTTTTCGCTCTTTATTTCATAGAAAAGTATATGGGGAATTTCTCGTTTCGTGGTTGGACCCCAGGGCAGGCGGATTTACTTGGCGATTTTGCGGTAACGATTCCAGTCATCGCTGGGTTATTCTTAATTGTTGAAGGACTTCTTATTAGACGTCATACGATCCGGTATGCGTCGCCGTCCTTGATGCATACAAACCGTGGACTGCGTGCTGCAGCCTTCAAGACGAAGCGGCTATGGCTGTTGCCGGTTGTATTTCTGGTGCCAGGGGATATGATTTCGGCTTTCGTACCATATTGGCCGCAATTCACATTTGGAGAGAGTGCATTCAGTTTTGTTCCGGTTCCTGTTATAATCGGATTTTCACAAGTGGCTCGCTCGCTGTATCCAGATGTTTTATTCCCGAAAATTGGCCGCGCTATCGTTTGGACAGGCGGTATTGTCGTTATCGTAGGGCTTGCTGCATTATGGCTTCCGATTTTAGGATGGGTAGCTTTACTACTAGGGGTAGTGTGTCGCGCCGCCATTTCCATTACGGCTTCGGTACGTGACAGGCAAGGTGGGTTCGCTGTTGCACCACGTCCAGCGGGGGTTGTCATCGCGGGCGTTGTACCAGGATCTCCAGGAGAAAAAATGGGGCTTCTGCCGGGTGAATACATTCGTGCTGTAAATGGTCTTCAAGTAAGCAACGAGAAAGAACTATACGACGCGATTCAGCTTAATGCTGCACATTGTCGCTTGCAAGTGATTGATCGTAACGGGGAAGTTCGGCTTATGCAACAGGTTATTTATCGACATGACCACCATCGCCTAGGACTTCTCGTCGTTCGGTAAACATCGAGTGAACGATTACTCTGGAAGGAATGTTGAAAATGGATTCATTCGATACTAAACTGTTACTTGCCTTGCTTTTGCCGGGATTACTTGTTATTTTATTCACCCGTGTGACATTTCACCACGTCGTCGGCCTTATTTTGACGGTTGCGTTGATTGCAGCTTCAGTATATGCCGGTTATACGCATAACTGGCTACTTTACGGGGCGGATGCGCTATCGCTCACGGTCGGGTTTTGGTATGCGACACGTATGATGAAGATTGCAAGGCAGCATGAACAAGAGGATTAACGAATGGAGCCGCTCGCTGTTAAAGGAGCGGTTTTGTTGTGGGATGAAATGGGGATTTTCCTTTTGAGCGAGCATACCGCGTGCCAGCCGAGCATATCGCGTGCCAACCGAGCATATCGCGTGCCAACCGAGCGTATCGCGCGTCAACCAAGCATATCGCGCGCCAACCGAGCATATCGCGCGTCAACCAAGCATATCGCGCGCCAACCGAGCATATCCCATGCCAACCGATCATATCGCGAGTCAACCGAGCATACCGCGAGTCAACCGATCATATCGCGTGCCAACCGAGCATATGCCCATGCCCAATCGAGCATATCCCGTGCCAACCGAGCATATCCGCCGTCGCCCGATCATAAGACGTGGCCAACCGAGCATATCCGCCGCCGCCCAATCATAAGACGTTGCCAACCGAGCATATCCGCCGCCCGATCATAAGACGTTGCCAACCGAGCATATCTGCCGCCGCCCGATCATAAGACGTTGCCAACCGAACATATCCGCCGCGAGCCGATCATAACCCGCGACTAACCGATCATATCCACCGCCGCCCGATCAAAACCCGCGACTAACCGAGCATATCAACCGCTGTCAACCAACCAACCAATCATCCTAAAACAAAAAAAGACCGCAACCCCGCGGCCCTTACATAAACAAACTATAAACAGCCAACACTGCAATCGTACCAAGAACAACGGACATCACCCCGCCGCCAAAAATCGCGATTAAAAACGCGGCCCCTGCTCCAAGCACCCCAAACAATATATTCCCTTCCTGTACAAACAAAATTGCTGGGAAGATGAGTGCACCTAGGACAGCATAGGGAATATTACGCAAGACACCTGACACAACCGGCGGTAGCTCTTTACCGTCTAAAACAGTCAGCGGAATCATACGCGGAATGTACGTCACAAGTGCCATACCAAGAAGCATCCACCAATAACTAGGCCCCATTAAATTTCCTCCTCTCGTTTGAACATCGCTTCAGCCGTTTTACCGCGCCGCGAATAAACAATCTCCACTAGGATCGAGGACGCAAGCGTTGCGACAAGAATGGACCAGCCCGTCGACAAGGCTTCTGTTACATACAGGACACAATGGATGACCGCCGCAAGTGCAGCGAGCATGACGACTTTGCGGTTGCCCTTCATCGAAGGAACGAGTAATCCGATGAACATTGCGTAGAGTGCAATCGACATTGCGGCTTGTAAAAACTGTGGAAGATTTGCGCCGATAATGTGACCGATAACGGTGAAGATGACCCAACTGCCATACGCAATTAACGATACGCCGAATGCGAATGCGGTCGAAATCTTTCCTTTCTTCCCTGTTGCTAGTACTGTAAATGATTCGTCTGTAATGCCAAACGCATAGATCGCTTTGACCCATTTTCGGGCAGGCTGCATCTTTTCATTGAGCGAAGCCGTCATAAGAAAGTGTCGAATATTGACGACGAATGTATTCATGACGATCAAAAGCGGGTCGATGCCTAATGTAATTAGGCTGAGCGACATGTATTGTGCGGCACCGGCGTAAACGAATATACTCATCGCAGTAGCTTCTATAATGGACAGGCCCGCAGTTTTAGCGAGCAGTCCAAATGTGAGTGCCACGGGGAAATACCCGATTGCAATGCTCGTCCCTGCTTTTAGACCAGCTGAGAATTGGTTATTCTTCATTGTATTCACATCTTCCCAAAGTATATTTAAGCGATTATACTATACTTCAGGGTTTAAATGTTCATATTTAAAGGAAAACTCTAAATACGGGGTATTTTTATGTAATCAAAAAGTAGAAAGCCTGACGAAAAAAGTTTTTGAATTGAGGTTGTTACTAATGAATGAGTGGATGAATCCTGATAAAATAATCGAATTAGCACAACACTATAAATCACTTGGGCCGTTTCTTGGGCTATTACTGCCATTTATCGAGTCATTTCTACCGTTTCTTCCGCTCTTTGCATTTGTTCTGGCGAATGCAGGCGCTTACGGTCTATGGTATGGATTCCTTCTATCATGGGCGGGAACTGTAGTGGGTTCTTATGCTGTATTTTTGATCATCCGAAAATATGGACGCAATCGGTTACTTAATTTCTTGACAAAAAGCGCACGTATCCAAAAATTAATCAAGTGGGTGGAGAGAAACGGTTTCGGACCCTTATTTTTATTCCTATGTTTCCCGTTTACACCGTCCGCACTCGTCAATCTTGTTGCAGGCCTATCTGATATGAAGAAAAAGAATTATTTAATCACGCTTATGGCTGGAAAGTTTGTCATGATTTTCATGATTAGTTATATCGGCTATGACATAAAAGCGTTATTCACGAATCCAATTCGAACTGCGATTGTCGTAGTCGTCATCTTTTTACTATGGCTCGTGGGCAAATATTTTGAGCGCAGGCTGAATTCAAAAGTGGAGGCCGATTTCCGTGCATCTGCCACCCAGCGTAATGATAAGTAATCGTACCCTATTATGTGAAATGGTTCCTGTCATCCCTAACTTTCTGTACAATGGAAAGTAAGGATGACAGGTTTTTATTATTGGAACAAATTACATATAGCCAAATAGCAAGGGAGGAAACCATATGTCACTACGTTTCATTACCGGAAGATCTGGATCTGGAAAAACGACGTTCATTGAGCGGGAGATGGCTGCTGAATTGGAACGAGATCCAATGGGAGCGCCTGTTATTGTCATTGTGCCTGACCAGATGTCGTTTTCGATGGAGCATAGCTTGTCCGTTAACTTCGGGTTAAAAGGGATTATCCGTGCACAAGTGTTGACGTTCAAACGGTTGGCGTGGCGTGTGCTGCAGGAAACAGGCGGCATTACGCGTAAGGAAATAGATGGTTTCGGGTATCGGATGCTTGTACGAAGCGTCCTGGAAGACAATCGGGACCAGTTCAAATTGTTCCGACAAGCGGCTAATAAACGTGGATTCACGGAACAAATTGGGGACTTGCTGAAGGAGTTTAGTCGCTATTGCCTCGACCATCAAACGATGAGTAATCTCCATGATGCGCTAGCTTCAACAGGTGCGCCGCGCACATTGCTCGACAAAGCGGAAGACTTGTCATTATTGCTGACAAAAATTGAAGAAAAGCTGGGTACAACTTATGTCGATAGTGAAGGACATTTGGCTCTACTTGCTTCACAAATTACCCATTCAGACCTGTTAAAAGGGTCAGATATTTATATCGACGGGTTCGAAAATTTCACGACGCGGGAATATGAAATCGTCACGGAACTGATGAAACACGCCAATCGACTGACAGTTGTGTTGCCGATGGAAGGCGCTCTCACGGGGTTTGCGGACCATGAATTATTTTTCAATCCTGTACGGACCTCCCTCAAATTGCGTGAACTGGCACGTGCTGAATCGGTGGAAGTAGAGGACGATATCCATTTGTCGAATTCACCACGTTATCAAAATGAAGATTTAAAACATTTTGAAGCGGAATTCGACCACTATCCTGCGAAGCAACAAGCGTCAGTTGGCAATGTGGTCTTGATTGAAGCGGCGGACCGTCGTGCGGAAATCCACTCAGTGGCGCGTACAATCCGTGAGTTAATGATTGCAGGCAAGCGCTACAAAGACGTTTCAATTTTGTACAGGCAGCCTGAAAAATATGATGAACTCATTGAGACCATTTTTCCACATTATGATATTCCGGTGTTCATCAGCCAGAAGAAACCGATGTTGCATCATCCGCTTATCGAGTTTTCACGTTCGGTGTTAGAAGCGGTGACAACGGGTTGGTCGTATGAATCGGTGTTCCGCGCAGTAAAAACAGATCTCTTTTTCCCACACCGAGAAACCAAGTTATTATGGCGTGATCGAGCAGATAGACTCGAAAACTATGTTCTTGCACATGGGATTTACGGACAGCGTTGGTTCGATGACAGCCGTTGGCGCGTGAAAAAATACCGCGGTCTTGAATTGCATTCAAATGTGCAAACCGACGAAGAAATCGCGATGGAGCAAGAACTGCATGTGATTCGTGATGAAATTCGGGATCCGCTTACTGATTTTGAAAAACGTTTGAAACGGTCCAAAACGGGACGTGATGTCGCGGAAACGCTGTTTTTATTCATGGAAAACTTAAATGTCTATGATAAAATCATCGATCTGCGCGCGGAAGAAGAGCGTGCGGGACGATTACTTGGTGCAACGGAACATGAACAAGCTTGGAACGGCTGGATTAATGTGCTGGATCAGTTTGTCCTTATGTTCGGCGATAAAAAAATGGATGCTGTAGAAGCAGCTCGGATTTTGGATGAAGGATTTGATTCACTCGAATTTGCTCGCATTCCGCCGTCGCTCGACCAAGTGACGGTGTCGACTGTCGAAGTTTCAAGTTTAATGGATATTGACGCTGTATTTGTCCTTGGGGTGAACGATGGCGTCATGCCGAAGCGGGTTGACAATGAAGGGCTTCTGTCAGATGCCGACCGTGAATGGTTCTCGGAAATCGGCTTTGAACTAGCTCCTACGTCGAAGATGAAATTGATGGATGAAACGTATATGGCCTATCGTGCATTTACGGCACCGCGAGAAAAATTATATGTGTCGTATCCAGTTGCAGACGAGGAAGGGAAAGCACTTATTCCGTCGTTGTATATTACGAGAATTGCGCAAATGCTGCCAGGAACTGAAACTAAACTAGCGGTCACGGATCCGTCTGAATTGCCGCTAGAAGCCAATCAATTCGATTACATAAGCCACCCGCGTTCGGCACTTCCTTATGTGTCAATGAAGTTGAAAGAGGCGGAACAGTCTGGTTTGTTGGAACGTGAATGGCGTGCAGTGATGGCGTATTACGACGAGGATCCGTATTGGTCGTCTGTCATCAGTCATATCATTCGCCCGATGAACGCGGAAAATGGGGCGGAACGACTGCGTCCAGAGATAACGGAAGGGTTGTACGGGGAGTCATTTGTTTCCAGTGTGTCACGAATTGAATCCTATTACAGCTGCCCGTTCCAGCATTATGCGTCGTTTGGACTTGGCTTGCGCGAACGGACGGAATTTACGCTGGAAGCACCGGCTATCGGGGATTTATTTCACGCGGCTCTAAAATGGGTGTCAGATGAAACAATGCGTCTTGATAAGTCGTGGGCAGAGCTGACGCGCGAAGAATGTTGGAAGCTTGCGAGAGCAGCGGTGGAAGATATTTCTCCTTACTTCTTTAATCGAATACTATTATCAACGAATCGTTATGTTTATATTAAACGCAAGCTCATGCATATTATTCAGCGAACAATTTATTCACTTAGTACACAGGCGAAATCGACGGTATTCAAACCGGTTGCCATTGAGGCAGGGTTTGGACCTGGCGAAGAACTGCCAGCGCTTGAAATTCCATTGCGTCGTGGTGATTCGATGAAACTACGTGGCCGGATTGACCGTGTCGATGCGACCGAAATTGGCGGCAAAAACTATGTCCGTGTTGTCGATTACAAATCATCCGCCAAAAGCCTTGATTTAACAGAAGTCTATTACGGCTTGTCCTTGCAAATGATGACCTATCTTGACGTAGCGCTAGAAAACGCAGACGAATGGCTCGGCATACATGCGGATCCAGCGGGAATTTTGTATATGCATATTCATAACCCGATGATCCGCTCCGGTTCCGAATTAACACCTGCACTCCTTGAAGCGGAAATCGCGAAATCCTATAAGATGAGAGGCTATTTGCTCGATAATCAGGAAGTTGTCATCGGCATGGATGCTGATATTGGCAGAACCTCTTCAATCGTGCCAGCCTCGATTAAAACGGATGGAACATTTGCGAAAACGTCGAAAGTATTGTCATCCGATGATTTGCAGATGATGCGGTCGTTTGTCAGAACGCGCCATCAAAAAGCCGGAGATGCCATGCTTGCGGGCGATACCCGCGTCTATCCCTATAAATTAAAAAATAAAATGCCATGCGAGTTTTGTTCGTATCGATCCGTTTGTCAGTTCGATCAAACAGATCCGTCAGCAGAGCATCGGTCTTATGCCGAAATGGACCCAGAATTGTCTCTCGATAAAATGCGTAAGGAGGTGGGGGATGATGCACATACCCGTGAAACCTGAGGGACTAACATTTACGGACGCCCAGTGGAAAGCAATTTGGGCGACAGGGAAAGATATTCTCGTTTCCGCTGCCGCTGGTTCGGGGAAAACGAAAGTGTTAATCACACGAATGATTGAAAAAGTACTGGATGAAAATAATCCAATCGATGTCGATGAACTGCTCGTTGTGACATTTACCAATGCCTCTGCTGCAGAGATGCGACACAGGATGGCGGAAGCGTTGGAAGAAGCGATTGCTGCAAGGCCGGAATCTGTCCACTTGCGCAGGCAGTTGAATTTATTGAACAAAGCACAGATTTCTACACTGCACTCATTTTGTATGAATGTCGTTCGACAATATGCTTATTTAATCGATATCGACCCGGGATTCCGGATTGCGGATAGTACGGAAGCGGCGCTTTTAAGTGACGATACAATTGGGGCTGTACTTGAGGATGCCTATAGTGCGGAAAATCCGGAAGCAATGTACCGGCTGGCAGATAGTTTTACGTCTGACCGCAATGATCAGTCCATCGAAACACTGATTGATCGTTTGTATGATTATTCCCGCGTTCACCCGGTACCCGAACAATGGCTGCGTGAAATTCCCATGCAATATGAGATTAGTGACCAAGCTTCTATCGATGATCTTGAATTTATCGAACCGCTCAAAACGGCCATTCTCCATACGCTTGAAGAAGCGGCGGCGTTAACTGTCGATATGCGAAATATTGCGCTGATGGTGGACGGACCGGAACCACTTGCTGCTACGGCTGAAGCAGATTTGATGTGGATTAATGAAGCAATTCGACGCATCACGGATGGTACATGGGAAGAAATGTACGCATTTTTTGGCTCTCTCAAATGGGCAAAGGCGGGGACAATCCGCAAAGATTCGTGTGATGAAGAACTTGCAAAACGAGCGAAAGCGCTGCGTGATGCGGTGAAGAAAATTATTAATACGTTGAAAGAATCTTATTTCACGAGAACACCAGCCCGTTTATTGGATGAAATTCGCTTGATGGCGCCGACCATGCATACGCTCATTGACTTAGTGATCGACTTTGGCAGGCGTTTTGAACAAGTGAAAATTGACCGAGGGATTGTCGATTTCTCAGATTTAGAGCATTATGCGCTACGGATTTTATCGAATGTTCAAGATGGAGAACTGGTGCCTTCTGATATCGCAGTTGACTACAAAAATCGCTTTTCAGAAGTTCTTGTCGATGAATACCAGGATGTCAATATGTTGCAGGAGTCGATTATCCAGCTCGTTAAGCGCGGCGGGGAAGAGGATGGCAATCTGTTCATGGTTGGCGATGTAAAACAGTCAATTTACCGCTTCCGTCTTGCTGAACCGATGCTATTTCTTGGCAAATACAATCGATTTACGGCAACGGATGGCCATCAAGGCTTGAAAATCGATTTGAATGCCAACTTCAGAAGTCGTAAAGAAGTGCTCGATGCGACAAATTTCGTTTTTTCACAAGTGATGGGCGCGCGTGTCGGAGAAATCGAATACGATGATGCGGCGGCGTTGAAATATGGCGCTAACTATCCTGAAAAAACCGTAACAGCTGGTTTAACATTACTTTATGAAGAAGAGGAAGATGAGCTAGAGCTAGACGATGCGACGGAATTAGCAGGCCAAAGCTTGAAGAGTTCGCAGGCGGAAGCACGATTCATGATAAAAAAAATCCAGGATATGATTGCATCAGGCGCTGAAGTAGCTGATGCATTCAGCGATAAAAAGCGTCCACTTGAATATAGAGATATTGTTATTTTGATGCGTTCAATGACATGGTCAGGTGAAATCGCAGAGGAATTTAAACTAGCGGAAATTCCAATCTATGCTGAACTAAAACGCGGTTATTTCGATGCGTTAGAAGTGATGATTATGTTGAATACATTGCGTGTCATAGATAATCCCTATCAGGATATTCCACTTGCATCCGTCCTACGTGCTCCGTTTATCGGCATGACGGAAAATGAATTGGCACAAATTCGTCTTGCCGGAAAAAGCGAACCGTTCTTTGAAGCGTTGAAGCGTTTCGTTACAACAGGCGGAGCAGGTGTTGCAACAGCGACACAGGAAAAACTGCAACGGTTTTTCAATCAGTTCGAGGATTGGCGTAACTTGGCACGACGCGGTTCGTTGTCCGAACTAATTTGGCAAGTCTATTCCGATACACATTACTACGAAATGGTCGGTGCAATGGCGAATGGAAAACAGCGCCAGGCCAATCTACGAGCGCTGCATGACCGTGCAATCGATTATGAAAAAACGTCGTTCCGTGGGCTGTTCCGTTTTCTACGTTTCGTTGACCGTATGCGAAAACGGGGCGATGATCTCGGTGCCGCACGTTCGCTAACAGAAAAGGAAAACGTTGTCCGTATCATGACCGTCCATTCATCAAAAGGATTGGAGTTTCCTTTCGTTTTCATCGCAGGGGCGGGTCGGAAATTCAATAAGATGGATTTCAATGAACCGTATTTGTTCGACCAGCATTTTGGTCTGGCAGTGAAGGCAATCGATCCGGATAATAGGATTACGTATACATCATTGCCGTTTCTTGCAATGAAGGAAAAGAAAGAACTTGAAATGCGTGCGGAAGAAATGCGTGTGTTATATGTCGCTATGACGAGGGCGAAAGAACATCTTGAAATTATTGCTTCCGTAAAAGATATCGAAAAGTCGATTGTCAAATGGCAGGATGCCCAGCTGGTCGACCCTGAACTGATGTTGCCTGAGTATACGAGGTCACGTGCAAACGGTTATTTAGACTGGATTGGCCCAGCAGTCGCGAGACATCCGGCATTTGCGAAATTCGGTAGCATTCCGGGAGGTCAGTCTGTAATCGATGCTTCAGTTTGGCAGATAGATGCGCTACCTGTTTCGGCATTATTTACGAAGCTTGGAGATAGCGATGAGGAACCAGTGAAATCATTGGATGTCGTTCCAATTGAAGAAGTCGACGAGGGGATGTTGCTGGAAGTGAAACGCAGATTTGACGCGACATATCCGCATCTTTCATCGGTGACGAAACGGTCTAAGCAGACGGTCAGTGAATTGAAACGGCTGTCGATTCTAGAACAGCAGGCAGACGATGATTTAATTGTGTCTACGAATGCGGATGTCAGTACGGCATATCTCCATAATCGACCAGCCTTCATGCAATCACGGGCACTATCTGCAGCGGAAGTCGGGACGGCGATGCATACGATTATGCAGCATATCGATATCCAGAAAGAAAGTAGTGTCACTGATGTTGAGAAGCTCCTAACAGATTTGACGGTCCGCCAGTTGCTGACTACAGAAGAAGCGATTGCAGTCGATGCCAATACAGTTTCTCAGTTTTTCAAAACGCCGATTGCGAAACGGCTTATGAAAGCTGAGAAAGTGGAGCGGGAATTGCCGTTTACGTACGCTTTTGATGATAGCGACGGGGATTACCAAATCTTGCAAGGAATCGCGGATTGTTTATTCGAAGAGCAAGATGGTTGGGTACTGCTAGATTATAAAACTGACGGAGTTCGCGGACGCTTTGGTTCCGACGAGGAAGTTGACGCAGAAATGCAGGTCCGGTATGGCATCCAGTTGAATTTGTACAAGAAAGCGATTGAAGAAATTGTGAAAATCGACATTAAAGAGATGGTCCTTTATTTATTTGACGGACAGAGGACTATAAATATTCAGGGGGAATAAAATTGAAATTAACACCAACAACGCTTGGAAATCGTATTGAGGCGCTCGATATGCTGCGCGGGTTTGCATTACTCGGGATATTCATCGCGAATATGCTCGTATTCCATTCACCGTATTTGTATATGGATCCGTATTCATGGTTTAGTGCATCGAGTGATATGGCGGTCTTTAAATGGGTTGATATCTTCGTAGAAGCGAGTTTTTACCCAATTTTCGCCATGCTGTTCGGTTATGGTTTAAATATGCAATATGAAAAATCAATTGCAAATAAGATGTCATTTGCGCCAGTTATGGCACGTCGTATGGGCGTTTTGCTCGTCTTCGGTTTGCTTCATGTATTGTTCATCTGGATGGGTGACATTTTGTTCACATACGCGTTAATGGGCTTTATGATGATTGCGTGTGTTAGGATTCCGAAGAAGTGGATGTTACCGATTGCTGCTTTCGTCTATATTGTGCCTTCGGGAATCATTTATGGAATCACTTATTTTCTCAATAAATTGGATTCGAATGCAATAATGGAAGGCTACGCAGATATTCATCAAATTGAACGCTCGCTTGAAGCGTATGCCTACGGTAGTTATGGCGAAATCTTTAGCTTCCGTTTTACTGAATGGCTAACTTTGGGATTGACGAGTTCGTTACTGGGTATCTTCGTCGTATTGCCACTCATTATGATTGGGGCAGGGTTGTCTAAATGGAAAGTAATTGAGCGCGCCGCGGAATTGAAAGTGGGCATCGCAGTCGTGACTGTTGTTTCACTTGCTGCGGGCATATGGATGAAAGCTATACCACATACTAGTGGTCCTTCAATGGATGCACTTGTATTGCAAGAGCAATTCGGCGGTCCTGTTTTAGCAATTGGTTATATAGGTTTGTTGCTCTTACTCTATCAACTACCATTTTTCCGCGCGATATTCCGTCCTATTTCAAAAGTAGGTAGGATGTCGTTGACGACGTATATTACGCAATCGATTGTGGCGACAATTATTTTTTACGCCTACGGTTTTGGCATGTATGGCAAAGTAGACTTGGCAACGGGAGTGGGTATTGCAGTTGGTGTGTTCATCATTCAAGTTCTAATTGCTGAACTTTGGCTGTCGAAATTCCGCATGGGTCCATTAGAGTGGTTGTGGCGCAAAGGAACATACGGAAAGAATTTGCCGAATAAAGAGGAAAAGGATCGGCCTTTGTCGTAGTAATCAGAATAAGGGTTTTACTAATGAAGGGATGGGCTGACAGATGAAATTATTATCGTTCCGTTACGAAGGCAGGACGTTATTTGGACCTAAAGTGAAGAAGGAAGATGCAGTATGGGATATGTTAGCGATTGCAGAAGCATTTGAGGATACTGATTTTCCACAAACAATCACGGAAGGTATTGCATCTGGTCTGGATTTCGTTGAAAAAGTACGGAAACTTGCTGAACAGGCGCGGTCGGATGAGAATTCGGACCGATTCAAATATGCATTCACTGCTATAGAATGGCTTTCGCCAATTCCGAGAACACCTAAAAATATCCTATGTGTAGGCAAAAACTACGCTGACCATGCGGCGGAAATGGGCGCAGATGCACCACCTGAAAAGTTGATGATTTTCACGAAATCACCAACCGCTATTGCAGCGGATGAACAAGACGTTTCAGTCCATGCCGATGTGACGGATAGCCTTGATTATGAAGGAGAACTTGCGGTTGTCATTAGCAAGGGAGGACGTAATATCCCGAAACAATTGGCCTATGATTATATTTTCGGTTACACCATTGCAAACGATGTGACGGCGCGTGACGTGCAAGCGGCACATGGCCAGTTCTTCTTAGGAAAAAGTCTCGATGGATCGTGTCCAATGGGACCTTATATTGTGACGAAAAATGAAATACCGAATCCACATAATTTATCAGTTGTGACAAAAGTGAACGATGAAGTGAGACAAAATGGCAATACAGCGTCGATGATTTTCAAAATCGACGAACTGATTGCTGAAATATCACGTTATGTGACACTTGAACCAGGCGATGTCATTTTGACGGGTACACCTGCTGGCGTCGGTAAAGGCATGACACCTCCGACATTTTTAAAACAAGGCGATACTGTAAAAGTGTCCATTGAAAGCATCGGAACTCTCGTAAATAAGTTTGTTTGAGCAGTTTCCCTTTTGCGAATTAGTCAATTGTGATACGATTATTTAGTATTACTAATTAAATGAGGTGACTAATTTGGACGTATTAACAAACGCTACACATCTTCATATTTTCACATGGGTTGTTGGAATTATTTTATTCCTTGTTGCTGCAAGTATGGACACAGAGTCAAAAGGCAGAAAGATTCTTCATATGATTGCACGTCTATTCTACGTGCTGATTGTAATTACAGGCGCGGCGCTATTCTTTGAATATTCATCGCTTGATGGCGCGTTGTATGGCGTCAAATTCTTATTGGGTCTTCTGACAATTGGTATGATGGAAATGGTACTCGTCCGTTCTGCGAAGAATAAGAGTGTCAAAGTAGTATGGATCCTATTTTTCGTCTTCGTATTGGCGACGATGTTCCTAGGATTTAAATTGCCATTTGGCATTACTTGGTTCGCTTAATCTTTACGGGAATGATTACTGAAAATGCGTTGTTTACGCAAACGGGGGATGGAGATGGGATCTAGTATCGGACCGATATTACTTGTCGTTGTTTTGATGTTAATGGCGTTCTTTGCTGTTTCCGTCATCCTGTTTTCCCGCAAAAAGCGGTCATCTACTGATGACGATGAACTGTTTGATGAATGAGACACCTGCTGGCGATTGTGCTGGCGGGTGTTTTTTATTGTTTTGAGACCAGACATAAAAGATAACACATGTGTTGATTAACCAAACAACTAGTAAATAACTTAATCAAACACTAGGCGCTTCGTGTGCAGTATATTTGGATTGCTTTGGATTGAACTACCTCTATACGATTACCGAGATGTCTTGATGTGTAGGGATGCGACTTCGTCGCATCCCTACACATTTTTTCGGTAATCGTATGGTGCTTATTCATCCGTCGCGCTCCAAATGCATTAGTACACAAAGGAGGCCACTGAAAAAGTCCAATTTCCTTCAATCCCGTTGATTTCCGTTCCGAGCGGACGCTTTCCGCGGGCACGGCTTCAGCCTCCTCGTCACTGCGTTCCTGCGGGGTCTTCAGCTCGCGCTGTTCCCGCTGGAGTCGCCGCTCTCCACTACAATCAACTATTTCTTACTATAAAAAGAACTTTTTCAGTGGCCTCACACAAAGTGCAAAAGCTTTTTTGTACGAAAGAATAGAGGGGCATCTACCTAGTTGAAACTTTCTTTAGGGTTTTCTCTTTTTTTACTAGTAAAGAAGTGTTACTTTCTACAAACTATAACATGATTACATACATAATATTTTCTAGAAGTAAGCAAGGAACGCATTGTACAAAGTGCAAGAGTGCCCGAAATTGCATCTACGGGCACTTACAATCTCTATAAAAAGTCATCTATTTTTTTCATTCAAACATAACTGCATTTTTCACTTGAACATTGAAGGTACGCGATAGGCAACTATTCACAACAGAATGACCGAAAAAAGTGTGGCTAGAAGTGACTCCGTCACTTCTAGCCACACATGCCTCTCGGAAAATGTGTCGTGATTATTTCGCCGAAAGCGAACCGCAAATGACCCAGTAAAAATGGATATTAACCATTTACCTGCTTTATACGCAAGTAAATGGTTAATAAAACAGACGTGAAAAGTTAATAATGTATAAGCTTATTCAATTTAGGTTGCTGTCTAGACTTCAGGTGCCAGCCCCTGGTCCCACACGAAGTGGGGCATGCAGTCGGTGCGACAGGACGTCGCGACTTTAGACTGCCTTCCTTTAAATTCAGTCTTGTTGAAAAGGCAAAGGGCGCCTTTATCATCAAGCCTTTCGACGTACAGGACGTACTAGTGCCGACGTTGCCACAGGACGTGGCGAATTTAGTCGGCCAGCGCTTTTCGGGGCTAAACGGCACCTTGCGCTTTTCCTTATTCACAATATCGACCTATTTCATTGGGAAGGATGAGGTTTTTGGCGTAAACAATGGCGACATGTGGCGGCGTTTGGTAAAATGACGAGTGACAGCTCGTATTGAGGAGGCAATTTTGTGAAAGCGAATAAATGGTTTGGACTTATTGCAACTTTTCTATTACTGGTATCTACCCTATCTCCAGCAGGGGTGTTTGCAGAAACGGAAAGAACAATAGAGGATGAAAGTATATATGATTTGCTTGTGGACCGGTTTAATAACGCCGATGGCAAGAACGACTTTGACGTAAATACGAAAGATTTGACGGCATTCAGTGGAGGAGACTTCACAGGTGTCGCTACGAGACTTGAGCATATTGTCCGAATGGGCTTCACGCTTATTTCACTTGGACCCGTCTTTGAAACGGAAACGTATGATGGAAGTAAAGTGCTTGATTATGCGAAACTTGACCCGCATTTTGGGACTTCAGAAGAATTTAGCAAGATGATTAAAGCAATTCATAAGCAGGATATGTCCGTGATTGCTGACTTCCCACTTGCGGGAGTGAGTTCGAATCATGTTTGGGCAAAAGAGGGAACTGTCAAAGCACTTCCTATTGCTGACGGAACAATCGATTGGGATACTTCGGATGCAGCAACACAAAAAGCATTGAAGGAAGCCATCGTTGATTTCATGGAAACGTATAAGTTGGATGGAATCCGTTTAACGAAGATTGATAAAATCGATACGGCGTTTTTGAATGAAATCATTCAAGCTGTAAAAACGGTTAAACCAAAAGCATATGTACTGACGAATGAAGAAAGTGACGCTGACTTCGATTCTGCTCCGAATAACGAAAAAATGAACGCAATGAGAAATTCATTCGTTAAATATGACGTAGATTCTTCACCGCTATCGATAGTGTCAAATGCAACCGAAAAGGAATTAATCCAGTTCGATGAATTAACAGGACCACGTTTTACATACGATATCGTGGAAGCAAGAATGTTCCCGCCGACACGGTGGAAGCTAGCCATTACGGCACTATTTTCAATGCCAGGCGTACCGATTATGCCTTATGGTACCGAAATTGCGGTAAATGGAGAATCTGCTCCTGAAAGTCATCAGATCATGAATTTCAAGATCGATGAGGAGTTAATTGACCATATCGGTGACCTTAACCAGTTGCGCAACCAATCAGAAGCTTTCCGTAACGGTGACTTTGAGATGTTACACAATGAGAATGGATTTACAGTGTATAAGCTTTCAAATGATAAAGAGACATGGATTGTTGCACTTAATAATACGACTGAGACAGCCAATGTAGAAATTCCGAAAGAAGTAATCGGGGACAATAAAAAATTACGTGGTCTACTTGATGGTGATTCGGTAAGGGAAGGTAAGGATGGAATTTACCGCGTCGTACTAGAACGTGAAGTTGCAGAGATTTATATCGCTGATGAAGACAAAGGATTCAATACGCCTTATCTAATCGCATCAATTTTAATCTATGTCCTGTTCTTTGGATTCCTATTCATGGCTTGGAGAAAAGGACGTCAAGGCAGAAAAGATAGAAAAGCTGAAACGAAGGCGAAGTAAGACAGAAAACACCAGCATCGGCAAAGTTGCCGATGCTGGTGTTTTTTGATGTCTAGCTTCAGTCTTGCCGAAAAGGCAAAGAGCGCCTTTGTCGTCAAGCCCTTCGACATACAGGACGTACTAGTGCCGACGTTGCCACAGGACGTGGCGAATTTAGTCGGCCAGCGCTTTTCGGGGCTAAACGGCGCCTTACGCTTTTCTTGTTATCGCGCTTTATAACCAATCATATTTACGGGATCTTTCGGCGATGAATAGGGTGGGGAGTAGCCGAGTTCAAGGGCTGCAAGGTCATCGACAGTCATTTTGCCCATGATTGCGGTTGCAATGACGTCAATTCGTTTGTCGACTCCTTTGTCACCGACCGCTTGTGCACCCAAGATGAGCCGGGATTGTTCATCATAATGAACACGCAGTAAAATCCGCCCATGGTCAGGGTAATAGCCTGCATTCGTTCGGCCTTCATAGACTGCCGTGCCAAACTTGATACCTTCATCTGTTAAACTTTTCGCCGAATGGCCTGTCATAGCTGCAGTCAGTGCAAACAATTTTGTAATCGTCGTGCCGAGGAGCCCATTCATTTCGATTGGATTGCCGGCCAGATGGCGTGCGACGATGAATGATTGCCTATGCGCTGGCCAAGCGAGTTTCACGTTTTTCGGTTTACCGGTGAACCAGTCTTTGCATTCTGCCGCGTCACCAATTGCATAAATGTCAGGATCATTTGTCTGCATATAGCTGTTGACGACGATCCCTTTCGTCGGCCCGATATGTAAATCAGCTTCAATCGCGAGTTGCGTATCAAGATCGATTCCAATACTGGACGCGATAAAGTCAACGTCAAAGTTCATCCCATTTTTCATAATCAAGCGCTTGCCTTCAATGCGTTCGATGGCATCTTCAAAGTAGAAGTCGACCTTATTATCTTGCATTTCCTTGCCAAGCACTTGTGAAATTTCAGGATCCATTAATGTCATGACGCGTTCATTGCGATCAATAAGAGCCGTTTGTAAGCCTCTATGGATGAAGTTCTCAATAAGTTCAATCCCGATGAATCCGCCTCCAATAACAGCGCACGACTTCGGTTTTTCACGCTCTATATAGTCGATGATTTGTTCCATATCCCCGAAGCTCTTCAGCGTAAATAATGGCAAATCACCGAGACCTTTTAAGTCAGGTATACGGGCGATTCCGCCGGGCGATAAAATAAGTTTGTCGTAGGATTCTGTAAAGACATGATCTGTTTCCATATTACGTACTTCAACCGTTTTCTGTTCCCGATTAATGGCCAGTACATCATGCCCTAACTTGACGGTTATATCTCGTTGCTCGCTGAACTTTTCGGGAGACGAGCCGACTAGCTGCCATTTATCTTCAATTAATCCTCCGATGACATATGGCATACCGCATGTCCCATAGCCAAGTACCGGATCACGTCCAAATAATATGATTTCAGAATCTGGAACTGCGCGTCTAATTTGTGCGGCGACAGTGGAACCACCCGCGATTGCACCGACAATGAGTATTTTCATCAACAAATCCTCCTTTAAATCAAATTCGCCTTGGCGTATTTGCGTCCAGATTTAAGTAATGAAGTTAGCCAAAGAACGTCGCATCCTTGCGACAATGGCCAACTGACCTGCATCACGCAGGCCCGAGCTTGCTCAATTAACTTCCTTCAAAATCTGTGACATCCGCGGGCCTACAGAAGGTAGGTCATGCAACCGTTGCCGCAGGACGCGGCGGACTTAGGTTGCCTTCCTTCATTCAACAGAAGGGGAAGACTTCTGTTGAGTGAAGTTACTGATTAAATTTATTCAGGAAAAAGACGCCTACTGTACCAGGACCAACATGTGCACCGATAACAGAGCCAATCATATGGATTTCGATATTTTTTGGATGAAATAACTCTTCTATTATGGCTTTTAATTCGAGTGCTATTCCTTCGTCGTCGCTATGGCAAATTGCAATCGTCTGTTCAGCTAAATTATCGCCGCGCTCCGCCATAAGATCAGCCATACGGCGCAATACTTTTTTGCGGCCACGGTGCTTTTCGATAGGAACGAGTTTGCCGTTTTCGACATGGAGTAATGGCTTAATGTTGAGCAGCCCGCCGATGAATGCACTCGTTTTAGATACGCGACCGCCGCGTGCCATATAATCAAGGTCTTGCACGGTGAAGAGGTGCTCCATATGTGCCGCCATGTATCGGATTTTACGCTCAATCGTTCGAACATCGTCTTCTCCCGCATCGCGTAGCCGAACTGCTTCTTTTACAAGAAGACCGTAACCAAGCGAAGCGCATCTTGAATCGATAATAATAAGGTTCATTTTTGGATTCGTTTCTTTTGCTTGGTCTCCGGTCATGATTGCGGTGTCAAATGTACCGGATAACTCTGAAGAAAAAGCGATGTAAATCCCACTTTCACCTGATGATGCGAGTTCCTTCCACTTTCGAAGGAACAGTTCAGGTGATACTTGTGATGTTTTAGGTTGCTTGCCGTTGCGAATTGCTTGGTAGACTTCTTTTGAATCGATCGTCATTATATCGTCGTACTCTTTGTCATCGATGAGGACGCGTAATGGGAAGAGCGTTACATCGTTGTCTTCGAAAAATGACTTTGGTAAATCACTGGCACTGTCCGCAAATATTTTCATATAGACCCCTCCGTTGGATAATTGTAGTTATACCAAGTGTAACCTTTCGCGGAGCACTCGTGCAATGCCATCCTCATTATTCGTGTCTGTCACTTCATTCGCAATTGATTTCAATCTGTCAATTCCATTTCCCATTGCCACTCCGATGCCGGCATAGTCTATCATTTCAAGGTCGTTGTCTTCGTCACCAAAAGCAATAATTCGATCTTTTGGAATATCCATCCACTTCGAGACGTGTGAAAGTCCGACAGCCTTATTCAAGCCATGCCGAACGATTTCAATGACTTTCCACGGTGCTCCCCATTGACGATGATCAATGACTTCCGCGTGTACATCACCAAGATGGCGTCTGATTGCATCAACTTTATCGTCAGGTGCATGGATCAGTAAACTTGTAGGATCGACTTGCAAAAATTCACGAATGTCTCCCTGCGTTATTTTAGGCTCACCAAATCCAAAAATGTCGAGCAGTTTTTCATCGTGATGGTGCATGTATACATCATCCATCACTTCTGCAACAATATTATGGAATGTAAATTGCTGCATAGCATCAATGACATCTTTCACCACGGGAAGAGAGATCGTTTCATGGATTGTTTTCCAAGAACGATTATCAGGATGATGAACGAACGCACCGTTGAAGTTGACAATCGGTGTTTTAAGCCCGAGTTGACGGTAATACACTTCGCTTGCTCGGTATGGTCTTCCGGTCGCAATCATAATGTGATGACCTTTTTCTTCTGCCTTTTTCAATGTAAGCTTGGTTTTATCTGAAATTACTTTTTCGTCTGTAAGTAATGTCCCATCAAGATCGAGGACGATTAAATGTGGCTTCAAAAAAACGCCTCCTTCTATAAATAGTCTATCGTTAACATATGAATCAAGTCAAAAAATCCAGTCATGAAATCGTGCCTTTTGTTTTTTTAGAAAAACTTTGGTACGCTCAAGTGAAAAGGAAAAGGTGTGATTTCAATGAATGTTACTGAAGAGTTATGGGGCGATATCCCCTTATTACATATAGTTGAGGATGAGTTTAAAGACAAACAAGTTCCAGTTGTTATTTTTATTCATGGATTCATGAGTGCGAAAGAACATAATTTGCATTATGCCTATAATATGGCGAAGAAAGGTATACGAGTTCTCTTACCTGACGCGCATCTACACGGTGCTCGGGAAGATAATCTTGATGAAGTCCAACTGAGTCTACGTTTTTGGGAAATCGTTTTGACGTCAATTGAAGAAGTGAGTGTCATTCGTGAAGAGCTCGTGCAACGCGGACTTCTTACTACAGGTAAAATTGGTTTAGGAGGCACATCGATGGGTGGCATTACGACGCTCGGCTGTCTTGCTGTCTATGATTGGGTCGATGCTGCCGCTGTTATGATGGGAGCTCCAGGCTTTGTCCAGTTAGCGAAAGCACAAATGTCTGAGTTCGAACGTCGCGGTTTTACATTGCCTGTTACTGAAGATGAAAAGAAAAAATTACTCGCCACATTATCTACGTTTGATTTAACGAAACATCCATCGGCATTGAACAATAGACCTGTCTACTTTTGGCATGGTAAGCAGGATGCGGTTGTGCCATACGAACCGACACACAACTTCTATCAGGCCATCAAGAAGGAGTATGCTACTGAACCGGAGCGAATTGAATTTGTTTCAAGCGCTACCTCGGGGCATGCCGTTTCTAGAGCTGGAATGCTTCAGGCGGCTGATTGGCTTGCCTGCCATTTGAAATGAACAGCCGAACTCTGCTATGATGAAGCTAGTAAAAACAAGGAATGAGGGATGAAGATGAGCCAGGATATGAAAGATAGCATGATGGGGGCACTTGAAAACGTAATTGACCCGGAACTTGGAGTCGATATCGTCAACTTAGGTCTAGTTTATGATGTAGAGCTGGACGAAGAAGGCACGTCAAAAGTGACAATGACACTAACATCGATGGGTTGTCCAATGGGACCACAAATCGTTGCTAACGTTACACAAGAACTGATGGAACTTCCAGAAGTGAAAAACGTAGATGTTAATATCATTTGGAGTCCACCATGGTCAAGAGATAATATGTCTCGTTATGCTAAAATAGCGTTAGGCGTAAGATAATAGAAAACAATTAGGCCGTGTGACTTAGAGATAAGTTGTGCGGTTTTTTTGTGGTTTTTACGGGTAATCTCCACTCCCGCTACCGCGAAGCCGCGCCTTCGCTGGATAGTCTATGCGAGAAAGCGCATTTCGTTATCTATAATTGCAGAGGAGAATAGTGATTATTCCATTATAATGGATAGATTCAGAAGTCCTGCTAATACCGCTTCTGCGCTTTGTGGATGCCTCCTTCGATAAGCCAGAAAGGAGACCGCTTTCAGTCTTATCGCTCCGGCTACCACGAAGTCGCGCTTGCGCTGGATGGTCTATGTAGAAAGCACATTGCATTGTCGGGGATAAGACCTGCAGCTCGTAGAGTGTCTTTCTTCAATGAAATTAGTATCGAATAGTAATTACATAATAATCTCAGTCTATACATCTCAAAATCACTTTCAATAATGTACACTCCAGCGCCGGCGCGGCAAAGGGGTAGCCGAAGCTATGAGACTGGATGCGCAGCGTTAATCCTGGCTCGTGGCGAGAGGCATCCCCAAAGCGCCAAGCGGTCTAAAAACCACGCACCAAATCATAGTATTTGATTCACGTTAATATTTTGACATGGATTTAAAAATATACGTTTTTCAGTGGCCTCTCTTATAGTATTTTCTCAAAAGTGAGCCGAAAATGTACAACTGCAAATGTAGAATTTTATACTATTCAAAACAGGTGCTTCATGTCAAAAATGGTTAAACAACTGACGTGATATTTCTCACTTAAAAAGGAATATCGAAATAATGTCGAATGGTATAGATATGAGAAAGAATTCCAATAAGGGAGAGTGTTCAAATGTCGATTAAAACTGCGGATGTATGTGATGATTTTTCAAACGAATTGCAAGTGTGTTCAACGGTGTTTAAATCGTATGGAAAAAACAAACGATTCTCAGGCCCAATTTATACTGTGAAAGTATTTGAGGATAACGTTCTTGTGAAAGAAGCACTGCAAACTATTCAGGAAGGTAGTGTTCTTGTTGTCGATGGCGGAGGTTCAAAAAGATGTGCGTTAATGGGCGGCAATTTAGGTGTTATTGCTGAAACCCGTAAACTCGCCGGCATTATTATCTACGGTTGTGTCCGTGATACGGCAGAATTGATCGAACAAAATATCGGTGTGCTGGCACTGGGCAGTAATCCGAAGAAGAGTATAAAAGAAGGGAAAGGGGAACAGGGTTGTAAGCTGAATTTCGGAGATGTAGAGTGGAATCCCAATCACTATGTTTATGCGGATGAAGACGGCGTAGTCGTAGCTGCTCGTAATCTTTTCGGCTAATGACAATCCCTAAGGGGGTTCTTTGCGGGGTCTAGTTTCATCATTAATCGCCGTGCAAATCGCTTTACTTTCCATCAAATTCATCTTATAATTTAATTAATCAAAGATAGTCAAAGTCAGACGTTGACTTATAGAAAGGCGGATGTATATGCGAATGGACGGACAGCAAGAAGACCAGCGTACACCTCTTGAACAATTTGGACGGAATCTCGTTGAAGAAGTTAAAAAAGGGAAAATGGATCCTGTTATTGGTCGTGATGAGGAAATACGTAACGTCATTCGGATTTTATCAAGAAAGACTAAAAATAATCCTGTTTTAATCGGGGAACCGGGTGTCGGCAAGACGGCAATCGTTGAAGGACTTGCGCAACGAATTGTGAAGGGCGATGTGCCAGAAGGATTGAAAGATCGCCAAATTTTTGAACTTGATATGAGTTCACTTATCGCGGGTGCAAAATACCGTGGTGAATTTGAAGAGCGTTTAAAAGGCGTACTGAAACAGGTGAAAGATAGTGCAGGGGAGATCATTCTATTCATTGATGAAATCCATACAATTGTCGGCGCGGGGAAAACTGAAGGCGCAATGGACGCTGGCAACATGCTGAAACCAATGCTAGCACGCGGTGAATTATACTGTATCGGAGCAACGACACTTGACGAGTACCGGTTATATATCGAAAAAGATCCTGCGCTTGAACGCCGTTTCCAGCAAGTACTCGTGCGTGAACCGTCCGTCGAGGATACAGTGTCGATTTTACGGGGATTGAAAGAACGCTATGAACTTCACCATGGTGTGCGCATCCATGACCGTGCAATTGTTGCGGCGGCAACATTATCAGACCGCTATTTAACAGAGCGTTTCTTGCCGGATAAAGCAATTGACTTAATAGATGAAGCGAGCGCGATGATACGGACTGAAATCGATTCAATGCCATCCGAATTGGATGCGGTGACACGCCGGATTATGCAGCTTGAAATTGAAGAGCAAGCGTTACGTAAAGAAAAAGACGCGGTCAGTAAAAATCGTCTTGAAGTACTTCGTGATGAACTGACAGAGCTGAAAGAATCGTCTGCAGGCATGCGGGAGCAATGGGATTCTGAAAAAGAAACATTGCGTGGAATCCAGGATAAGCGAGAAAAGCTAGACCGTTTCCGACGTGAACTGGAAGAAGCTGAAAATCGGTTTGACTTGAATAAAGCTGCAGAACTTACTTATGGGAAAATCCCGAATCTAGAGGAGGAGTTGCATGAACTTGAGGCCGCGCTTGTAGAGGGACAGGAAAATCGACTGCTCCGTGAAGAAGTGACGGAAGAAGAAATTGCGACAATTGTCGCGCGTTGGACGGGTATTCCGGTAACGAAACTTGTTGAAGGTGAACGTGAAAAACTACTTCGTCTGCGTGAAACACTTGAAGAGCGTGTAATTGGGCAGGATGATGCTGTACAACTTGTGACGGAAGCCGTGTGGCGCGCACGTGCGGGCATTAAAGATCCAGACAAACCAATCGGCTCATTCCTATTTTTGGGACCAACTGGGGTCGGGAAGACAGAGCTGGCGAAAACGCTCGCTGCGACATTGTTTGATTCGGAAGATCATTTCATCCGCATCGACATGTCGGAATATATGGAGAAGCATAGTATATCGCGGCTTGTTGGCGCACCTCCAGGCTACATCGGTTACGAAGAAGGTGGTCAATTGACGGAAGCAGTACGACGCAATCCGTATTCAGTGGTGCTGTTAGATGAAATCGAGAAAGCGCATCCGGATGTCGCAAACATTTTATTGCAAGTATTAGATGATGGCCGAATCACAGATAGCCAAGGCAGACTCGTCAACTTTACCAATACTGTCGTCATTATGACTTCGAATATCGGCTCTGCCTACTTGCTTCATGGACTAGACGATACAGAAAACCATGCAGCAGAAGATCTAGTCATGGCCGAATTAAAAAATCATTTCAAACCGGAGCTATTAAATCGAATGGATGACATCATTATTTTCCATTCACTGACAGGCGATTCATTCCGCAAGATTGCACGTAAAATGATTGAAGACCTAGTTAAACGATTACGTGGACAAGAAATCAGTATGGAATATAGTGAAGATGTGCTCGATTGGATTGTCAATGAAGGAACAGATGCTGATTTCGGAGCTCGTCCATTGAAACGCTTTATCCAACGACATGTTGAAACGATGGTTGCAAAAGAAATTATTAAAGGCGATCTTAAACTAAATGATAAACTCGTTCTAGCTATGGAAAACGGGAAATTAGTTATTCAAACAGATTAAAATAGAAAAAGCCGCAGGAAGTTTGAACTTCCTGCGGCTTTTTCTATAGTATCCAATCACGTCTATTGATTAACTATTTTTTTACATAAAGAGCAGGTAAGAAAGGCTTAAAAAACGCCATTTTCACTGGATCATTCCCGATCCGCTTTCAGAGAATTATTCACGACAACCTTACCGAGGGGCAAGTGTGGCTAGAAACGACTTCGTCATTCCTAGCCACACCCTTTTCAGTAACCCTGTTGCGAATTGTTTCCTATCGCGTTCCTATAACGGTCAAGTGAAAAATACAGCTGCTTTAGAATAAAAGAATAGATGACTTTTTATACATGTTGTAAGTGCCCGAAGATACAATTTCGGGCACTTTAGTACTTTGTACAAGGTGTTCCTTGTTTACCTTTAGTAAAGGGTATGCATCTTATCATGCGATGGACTATAAGAAAGTGACTCTTTCTTAACTAAAAAAGACAAGACTATGGAGAAGGCTTCAGCCGACAAAATTGTATCTTTGGCGGCTATTATCTAGATAAGAAGCCCCGTTATTCTTTCGTCCCGAAAAATTTTAGTACTTTGTGTACTTAGGAATTTGGAGCGCGACGGATGAATAAGCACCATACGATTACCGAAAAAATGTGTAGGGATGCGACAAAGTCGCATCCCTACACATCAAGACATCTCGGTAATCGTATAGAGGGCATTCAATTCAAAGCAATCCAAACAACCTGTACACGAAGCGCTTAGTGTTTGATTCAGTTAATTACTGGTTGTTTTTGGTTAATCAACACAAGTAGTATCCAATATAAAAACCATCCCCAGCGAGGGAGATGGTTTTTTGTTGATTAATGATCTGCAATTTCGCCTTCTGGGAAAGATTCAGCCAGTAAGATAACGATTACAGAAACGACAAGCGAAACATATACGCCTGGCATGAAGTCAAATGGCAAGTTAGCAATTGCTCCAGAAACATAGTTCAACATAGTGATTAAACAGAAAGACCAGAAAAATGTCATTACGTATTTCATTGAATTCACCTCTACATTACTATTTCATATTTAATCATATCACAGTGGTTACATTGGAGAAACTAATTTCCATGCAAACGGAACTTTATTTGGCGAAAAAGTGTCAACAGGTTGAAAAGTGAGCCCATTTCTTTTATGATTAAGAGCAGGTACTAATAATAGATGATAAAGAACGGGGGATGCGGAATGACTGCTGGATTTATCGGCATGGGTAAATACGTACCATCACACGTTTTGACGAACGCTGACCTTGAAAAGCGTTTGGATACATCGGATGAATGGATTCGTACAATGACAGGCATCGAAGAAAGACGCATCGCAGACGATTCAACGGATACGTCTCATATGGCATATAACGCTGCAGTGGAAGCGATCAACAACGCAGGGATCAAACCAGAAGAAATCGGACTTATTCTTGTAGCTACAGTCACACCTGATCGACCTTTTCCTTCAGTGTCGACAATGCTTCAACAACAGCTCGGCGCAACCAATGCGGCGGCTATGGACATTTCAGCGGCTTGTGCAGGGTTCATGTATGGCGTCGTAACGGCGAAACAGTTCGTCGAATCTGGCACATATGATTATGTACTAGTTGTCGGAGTTGAAAAATTATCTAAAATTACCAATTGGGAAGACCGCAATACCGCCATTCTTTTCGGAGATGGAGCGGGTGCAGCTATTATAGGAAAAGTAAGTGAAGGACGGGGAATCCTGTCATTCGAACTCGGTGCAGACGGTAGCGGTGGCAAACACCTTTATCAGGATGAAAAACTTGTTATGAATGGCCGTGAAGTATTCAAATTCGCAGTCCGTCAGATGGGCGAATCCGCAGAAAGCGTTATTAGAAAAGCGGGTCTAATGAAGGAAGACGTCGATTTTCTTATTCCGCACCAAGCGAATATACGAATTATGGAATCTTCTCGTGAACGACTAGGTTTACCAGTAGAAAAAATGTCCAAGACAATCCATAAATATGGCAATACATCTGCCGCGTCCATTCCAATTTCACTTGTCGATGATCTAGCTGAAGGCAGAGTGAAAGATGATGACGTTATTGTCATGGTTGGATTTGGCGGAGGTCTCACTTGGGGCGCAATATGCATTAAGTGGGGAAAATAAAAAAGCACACATTTTTTGTAGTGTATGAAAAGTGTCAAGAAGCGTCAGTCTTTATAGAATAGAAGGGAAGTTTTCACATATGGGAATAAAACGTGTAGTAGTAACAGGTATAGGGGCAATTTCTCCAGTCGGGAATTCAGCGGAGGAGTCTTGGAAAGCGGTCTTGGAAGGGAAATCTGGAATCGGACCACTAACAAGACTTGACAGTGATAAGTTTCCTGTAAAAGTGGCAGCAGAAGTGAAAGATTTTGATATAGAACAATATATCTCTCGTAAAGACGCGCGTAAAATGGATCGATTCACGCATTACGCACTTGCGGCATCGATTATGGCAATGAAAGATGCAAATCTTGAACTTGAAGGCGATTTAGCACTTCGCACGGGCGTCTGGATTGGTTCGGGCATCGGTGGTATGGAAACGCATGAGCAACAGTTTCTAACGTTCCAAGAGAAAGGCTATCGACGCGTTAGTCCATTTTTCGTTCCAATGATGATTCCCGATATGGCAGCTGGCCAAGTATCGATTTATCACGGAGCAAAAGGTATTAACTCTTGTACCGTAACAGCTTGTGCATCAGGCACGAACTCGATAGGAGATGCATTTGAAGTTATTCGCCGCGGTGATGCTGACGTTATGATTACTGGCGGAGCAGAAGCGCCAATCACAACAATGGCAGTTGCTGGTTTTTGTGCGAATACAGCATTGTCGTTAAACCCCGACCCTGCAACCGCATCACGTCCATTTGATAAAGAACGTGACGGTTTTGTAATTGGAGAAGGAGCTGGTATCTTAATCCTTGAAGAGTACGAGCATGCAATTGCACGCGGTGCGAAAATTTACGCTGAACTAACCGGCTATGGTGCAACAGGTGATGCGCACCATATTACAGCTCCAGCTCCTGGGGGCGAAGGTGGCGCACGCGCGATGCAACAGGCGATTGAGCAAAGTGGTATCAATCCAGATAAAATCGATTATATTAATGCTCACGGAACGAGCACGCCATATAATGACCAATTCGAAACAATGGCAGCGAAAACAGTTTTTGGTGAGCACGCATATAAACTCACGATGAGCTCAACAAAATCAATGACAGGCCATTTGCTCGGCGCAGCAGGCGGATTGGAAGCAATCTTCACGGTGAAGGCATTGCAAGAAGGAATCCTGCCACCGACAATGAATTTTGTGAATCCAGATCCTGAATGTGATCTTGACTACGTAACTGAAGGTGCGCGCAAAGCGGACATTACGTACGCTATGAGCAACTCACTCGGTTTCGGCGGACATAACGCATCACTCGTATTCAAAAAAGTATAAGTTTAAGTTAGCAGGACGTTCCAGTTTACTGGGGCGTCTTTTTGTTTATGTAGTTTTGGGCTTGTTCAGAAAGATTCGCGGCTTGCCCTGATAGTTTGGCGATTTGTCCTCCCAGTCTGGAAGTTTGCCCTCAGAGTTTCGCGATGCGCTCACAGTTTCGTGGCTTGCCCTGACAGTTTGGCGATTTGCCCTCAGAGTATGGAAGTTTGCCCTCAGAGTTTCGCGATGCGCTCCCAGTTTCATGGCTTGCCCTGACAGTTTGGCGATTTGCCCTCAGAGTATGGAAGTTTGCCCTCAGAGTTTCGCGATGCGCTCCCAGTTTCGTGGCTTGCCCTGACAGTTTGGCGATTTGCCCTCAGAGTATGGAAGTTTGCCCTCAGAGTTTCGCGATGCCATCACAGTTTCTTGGATTGCCCTGACAGTTTGGTAATTAGCCCTCACAGTACCGAAGTTTGTCCTCAGAGTTCCGCAATGCGCCAACCCATCCTGACACATTCAAAGTACTATCTTTTCAAATTAAATGGCCCCCTTCGTCTAAAAGGGGGCCATGCTGTCATATAATCAAAGAAAATCAAAAGGACGATGCTAATGACACGCATATTTTTATTTCTAATTAGTTATGGGCTAATTGTTGTTACTGTTTCACAAATAATTTTTTATTTTAATTACAGATCATTCGGCTACGACTGGTATCAAATCATTTATTTTATAATACATACGGCAGATTTTGCGTTATTCGTCGTAGCAACAATCATGATTATTCTTACCGTCTACGTCCGAGTCCCATCGCGACTTCCATCTTCCCGAGAGTGACAGCTGCAATCGCATTTGCTTTCACTGCGCCTTCATCCAAAATTTCATCTAGGACAGGCGAATCCAAAAGTTCGTAGTATCTCTCTTGGATAGGTGATAGATGGTTGATGACGGCTTCGGCTACGCCAGCTTTAAATGCGCCATATCCAAGTCCATCATATTTCACAACAAGATCTTCAATTGAAACATCACTTAACGCTGATTCAATTGTCAATAGATTCGATACACCTGGTTTATTTTCAACGTCGTATTTCACGATGCCTTCAGAATCTGTTACTGCGCTTTTAATCTTTTTCTCGATTTCTTTGGGTGTATCAAGTAGCGAGATAGTCCCTTTTTTATTAGGATCAGATTTACTCATTTTCTTTAACGGATCTTGGAGTGACTTAATGCGTGCACCATTCTTTGGAATTCTGACTTCTGGAATCGTCAAGATACCGCCGAACCTTTTATTGAACCGCTCTGCTAGATCACGCGTCAATTCAAGATGCTGCTTTTGGTCATCGCCAACCGGGACGATATTAGTGTTATATAGAAGGATGTCAGCAGCCATAAGTGGTGGATATGTCAGAAGCGCCGAAGAAACGCCCTCTTTCCCATCTGATTTATCTTTGAACTGCGTCATACGCTCAAGTTCACCGATATAAGCAATACATTGCATCATCCAGCCTGCTTGCGCGTGTGCAGGGACTTCTGATTGGATAAACAATACCGCTTTCTCTGGATCGATTCCACTTGCAATATAGATTGCAGCAAGAGAACGGATTGTTTTTGCCAATTCCACTGGATCTTGCTGAACTGTGATAGCATGCTGATCGACAATACAAAATAGGCATTGATAGTCGTTTTGTAACTCTGTAAATTGACGGAAGGCACCGATGTAGTTGCCAAGTGTTACTGTTCCTGTAGGCTGTACGCCTGAAAAAATGGTTTTCATTTTGAAAAACTCCTCCTGTTTGATGGATAAAATAAATTGTTAAGGCTACCTAATATGATGAAAAAGCTCCGATGGAAGACGGCTTAAGTTCACCACGATGGAAGGCAACCAAAGTTCGCCGATAACGGAAGGTAGTCTAAGAACGCGACGTCCTGTCGTACCGACTACATGATAAGCATCCTGCAGACCCCGGCAATGGTTGCACACCTACATGCTGTAGACGCAAAAAAACATCAGCCGTCCCCGTAAAAAAAGGGACGACTGATGTTTGATCAACCGTGGTACCACCCGAATTGCCCGAAGGCCACTCTGATTCCCATAACGCGGGGGACGTGACGAGCTTCTTTAGGGCTAATTCAAAAAGTCCATATACTTTGAATTAGCTCAAAAGGTTCGCTTATCAAGCTCGGGATCCCATTCTTTCGGTTCAGTCTACCTGTTTGCACCACCCACAGGCTCTCTGAAAGACTGATACTGAAATACTTTTTTCCGTCATTGCCATTCGCTCTAAATGTTTCTAATAATTATAAATCTTACACTGGAAAAATGCAATAGGCTTGCTCCTTAAATATAAAAAATAAGGAGCGCGATTCCCATCATAATAAGAATGAGTGTACCGCTTCCGAGCATTGGACTTACGTTTCCTGAAAAAACTTCTGAAGGCTTCCGCATCGCCATAACATCATCCATTCGACGTTTAGGTGTAACTACTTTTCTCATGCTAACGGTAAATACATCGAAAAATCCGGTTGAAAAAACGAAAGAGACCAGACCAAGAAATGTTAGTACGCCACCAACGATGAAAGATGCGTTTATATAAGAGAGTAAAGTGAGCTCTTTAAAATAGAGTAGAATAAGCAGAATAATTATTACATGTGCAATCAGAATATTCCTAACTATTTTCTTCATATTTCCACCCCGTTCCAAAGTAATAGTAAAGTATTGGTAAGAAAAAATCAATATAACAGAAGTATATCAATAAAAAATATGAATTAATTTATCGTTGTAAGCGTTGTCAATGCAGGCTTTGTCTATATAACGCTGTTCTATTACACTAGAAAATTTCAAAAAGGTATGTACAACTGTGAGAATCATTGTATAATATAAATGTACCTAGTTTTCAGACAATTTTGAGGAGGTCATCGATTTGAAAAACCACAAATTTATGTGGCTAATTAGTATCATGCTTGTACTTAGCGTGTTCTTAGCAGCGTGCGGCGACAAAGAAGAAGCAGGCACTACTGAACCGGTAAAAGACAAAGAAGAGGACAAAGGAACTACAGAAGAACCAGCTAATGAAGAAGTGGCGCAAGTTCTGAATCTGATTGAAACAGCAGAGATTCCTTCTATTGACTCATCAATTTCAGAAGATGCTGTAGGTTTCAACGTACTGAACAACATTATGGAAGGACTTTACCGTCTTGACCAAGACAGTCTTCCAGTACCTGCTATGGCAGATGGAGAACCTGAAATCAGTGAAGATGGATTGACATACACATTCAAAATCCGTGATGCACAATGGTCTGATGGAACACCTGTAACTGCGAATGACTTTGTATATGCTTGGCAGCGCGCAGTTGATCCGGATACTGGTTCACCTTACGGACCATATTTGATGGCAGGCATGATTAAAAACGCAACTGAAATCGGTGAAGGAACTGCAGAAATTGCAGATCTTGGAATTAAAGCAGAAGACGATAAAACACTTATCGTTGAACTTGAACGTCCAGTTGCTTACTTCCTATCACTTATGTCTTTCGGTACATTCTACCCACTTAACGAAGAATTCGTAACTGCTCAGGGTGATAAATATGCAACTAACTCTGAAGCAATGATCTATAACGGTCCATTCTCATTAGCTGATTGGGATGGTACTGGTAACTGGAAATATGTTAAAAATGACAAGTATTGGGATGCTGATACTGTAAAACTTGAAGAAATCATTGTTGACGTCGTTAAAGAAACTGCAACAGGTGTAAAATTATATGAACAAGGCAAGAAAGACCGTGTACTACTTTCTGCTGAATATGCAATGCAATTTGCTGATGATCCAAATATCATCAATGAGCTTGAAACATCTGTATTCTACTTTAAACTAAATCAAGAACGTAACGGTAAAGCTACGCCACTTGCAAATGCTGACATTCGTAAAGCATTCGCAAGAGCCTTCAACAAAGAAGAGTTAGCAGATGCAATACTTGCTAATGGATCTATTGCTGCTAACTTCCTAGTTGCAGATGACTTTACATTTGATGAAGACGGTAAAGATTTCCGTGATTACAGCGGTGAATTCTCTGCATATAACGTTGAAGAAGCACAAGAATATTGGAAAAAAGGTCTGGCAGCACTTGGAACAGACAAAGTGGAAATTGAAATTCTCGGTGGCGACACTGAAAACGCTAAAAAACAACAAGAATGGTTCAAATCGGAATTTGAAAGAAATCTTCCAGGTTTGACAATCAAGCTGAAAGAAGTTCCTTTTGCTGTTCGTCTTGAACTTGATGATACAAGTGATTATGATGTTCAATCAGCAGGATGGGGCCCTGACTTCCAGGATCCAATCTCGTTCATGGAATTGTTCGTAACGGGAAGTCCACAAAACAAAATGAATTACTCTAACCCAGAGTATGACAAGCTTATTGAATCTACAAAAACTACAATTGCAACTGATCCAGTAGCTCGTTTTGAAGCATTTGCAAAAGCTGAAAAAATTCTTCTTGAAGATGATGCAGGTCTTGTACCTCAGTATCAACGCGGAAGAATGGTTCTTATGAACCCTGCTGTAAAAGGTCTTGCTACACATCCATTCGGTGGCGACTATAGCTACAAATGGACGTATATGGAAGCTGCAGAAAAGTAAGAAGTATAACTTGTTAGCTTAAAATCTTATAGAAAAGAGAGTATATGGGCATTTATGACCATGTACTCTCTTTTTCACTGAGGTTAAACTAACTAAAAATTCGTTGTATTATTTGCTAGAATTAATAGTTTTTTAATTAAATTCATCTATGAAATATAGGAGGTGCGAAAATGGCAAAGTATATCACTAAACGTGTGATTTATATGTTCCTATCACTATTCTTGATAGCATCGTTTACATTTGTTCTAATGAAACTGCTTCCAGGGTCCCCGTTAGCTTCCGCAGCAAAATTATCCGTTGAGCAAAGGGAAGTCGTTTATGAGAAGTATGGATTGAACGATCCGATTCCCGTACAGTACGCCCGCTATATGGGGAACCTTGCAAAAGGTGACTTTGGTGTATCGTTTCAATATAAAAATGCAGATGTCACAACACTTATTGTGAAAAAACTGAAATACTCGGCGATTTTAGGATCTCAGGCACTTATTTTTGGGACCTTAATCGGAATTATTCTCGGAATGATTGCCGCGTTGAAACAAAATACAGTTTGGGATTATGGTAGTACCATTATCGCAATTCTCGGTATCTCCATACCGTCCTTTGTTTTTGCAGTATTGCTGCAATATGTCTTTGCAGTATGGCTTGGAGTGCTACCAGTTGGCCTGTGGGAAGGTTGGAAGTCCAGTATACTACCTTCAATCGCACTTGCGATGGGACCTATTGCTATTGCGGCAAGATTCATCCGAACAGAAATGATAGAAGTATTAAGCTCAGACTATATTTTGCTAGCAAAAGCGAAAGGCGCAAATTGGTTTGAAATCGCTTTCAAACACGCATTCCGTAATGCGCTTATTCCGCTAATCACAGTCCTTGGACCAGTTGCAGCAGGACTATTAACAGGATCACTTGTAGTTGAGCAGATTTTCGCAATCCCAGGTATAGGTGAACAGTTCGTTAAATCAATTAACTCGAACGACTTCGCTGTCATCATGGGTACAACAATGTTCTTCTCGGTATTCCTAATTGTGATTATATTAATAGTGGATATTCTTTATGGGGTCATTGATCCGCGTATCCGTTTGTCTGGAGGTTCCAAGTAATGACTACTAACATGAAGAAACTACCAAAAGATTCGTTTGAGCGGATTACAATCGATAGCTCGCATGCCGAAAAAATTTCGAAACCGAGTTTGAGTTTCTGGCAGGATGCTTGGCTTCGGATCCGTAAAAACAAAGCGGCTATCGTCAGTATGTTCATTCTTGTGTTTATTGTATTTATGGCATTTGCAGGTCCTTTCATGGTTGAACATGATCCAGAGGATGTAAAAGTTGCGCATGCAAGCTTACCGCCTAAAATTCCAGGGCTTGAAAAATTAGGTATTTTTGATGGCGAAGGTAAACTGGGTTCTAAAACAGTTAATCTGTATGAGTTAAAGAAAGTAGAAGTTAACTACTGGTTCGGCACGGATAGCCTAGGGCGCGATTTGTTTTCACGTCTCTGGAAAGGAACGCAAATCTCACTGTTAATCGCATTCGTAGCCGCTATCATTGATGTTGTGATAGGCGTCATCTACGGCGGGATTTCCGGTTATTACGGAGGTCGAACCGACGATGTCATGCAACGAATTGTCGAAGTGCTAATTGGAGTTCCGACACTGGTCATCGTTATTCTTATGATTATGATCATGGATCCGGGCATATTGTCCATTATCATAGCCATATCGATAACAGGATGGATTGGAATGTCCCGTATTGTACGCGGACAAGTTCTTAAATATAAAACTCAGGAATTCGTCTTGGCAGCTAAAACTTTAGGTGCAAGCGATACACGAATTATCAGCAAGCACTTATTGCCGAATATCATGGCGATTATTGTCATAAATATGATGTTCACAATTCCTACAGCAATTTTCTTTGAGGCATTTTTAAGCTTTATAGGACTTGGCCTTCAAGCGCCGAATGCTTCTCTTGGAACACTTATTAATGATGGTTATAAATTCATTGAGTATCAGCCACATATTTTGTTCTTCCCGGCGGTTGTCATAAGTTTACTTATGATTGCGTTCAACTTAATTGGGGATGGACTACGTGATGCACTTGATCCGAAAATGAAAGATTAAAGGAGGAAAGTGAAATGGAGAAAATTGTTGAAGTGAAAAACCTGGAGCTTTCCTTCCATACATTTGCAGGAGAAGTGAAAGCGATTCAAGGGGTTAATTTTGAAGTATTTAAAGGGGAGACGCTCGCTATAGTTGGTGAGTCAGGTTCAGGTAAATCGGTAACGACGAAATCGATTATGCGGCTCCTTCCGAAGTCTAGTACCGAGTACAAAAATGGTGAGATTTTATTCGGAGGAAGAGACCTTCTGAAGATTTCTGAAAAAGAAATGCAAAAAGTAAGAGGAAAAGACATTTCGATGATTTTCCAAGATCCGATGACTTCACTTAATCCGACAATGACGATTGGTAACCAGATTATGGAGCCACTGCTAAAACACCAAAAACTTAGTAAACCCGAAGCTCGGAAAAAGTCTATTGAATTGTTGACTCTGGTTGGGATGCCTAAACCAGAAATGCGATTGAAACAATACCCTCACCAATTTTCTGGTGGACAGCGTCAACGTATCGTCATTGCTGTTGCCTTGGCATGTAATCCAAAGCTTCTCATTGCGGATGAGCCGACGACAGCCTTGGATGTTACAATTCAAGCGCAAATCTTAGAATTGATGAAAGACTTGCAAAAGAAAATTGATACGGCAATCATTTTCATCACACATGATCTTGGAGTCGTAGCAAACGTTGCAGACCGTGTTGCGGTCATGTACGGCGGCCGAATCGTCGAGGTGGGAACGGTTGATGAAGTCTTTTATAATCCGCAGCATCCGTATACGTGGGGGCTTCTAAGTTCAATGCCGTCACTGGATACATCTGAAGAGAAACTATATGCGATTCCAGGCACGCCACCCGATTTGTTGGATCCTCCGAAAGGAGATGCATTTGCACTGCGTAGTGAATATGCGATGAAGATTGATTTGGAGCAAGTTCCGCCACTCTTTAAAGTAAGTGAAACACATTATGCGGCGACGTGGCTACTCCATCCGGATGCACCTCAAGTGGATCCGCCGATAGCGGTTATAGAGCGAATGAAGAGATTCCCTGGCAGCCGGTATTATGAAGGCAATGCAGGAGGTGTTCGATAATGGCTGAAAAATTACTTGAAATCAAAAACTTGAAACAGTATTTCAATGTGGGAACAAAGAATGAAGTGCGTGCTGTTGACGATATAACATTCGACATCTATAAAGGCGAAACGCTTGGTATTGTTGGTGAATCTGGTTGCGGTAAATCAACAACCGGTCGTACAATCATCCGTCTTTACGATGCGACAGGCGGGGAAGTCATTTATGATGGCGTCGATGTCCATGCGAAAAAATCGAAAAAAGAACTAAAAGCGTTCAACCGGAAAATGCAGATGATTTTCCAAGATCCATATGCATCATTAAATCCGCGTATGAAAGTGCTTGATATCATCGCTGAAGGCCTCGATATTCATGGTCTTGTGAAGAATACGAAAGAACGTACTGCACGTGTTCATGAGCTCCTTGAGACGGTAGGATTAAACCGTGAGCATGCCAATCGTTATCCGCATGAATTCTCTGGTGGTCAACGTCAGCGTCTTGGAATTGCACGTGCGCTTGCTGTAGAACCAGAATTCATTATCGCAGATGAACCGATTTCAGCTTTGGACGTATCTATTCAAGCGCAAGTCGTCAACTTGTTGAAAGAGCTTCAAGAAGAAAGAGGACTGACATATCTATTCATCGCACATGACTTGTCGATGGTGAAATATATCTCAGATCGAATTGGTGTTATGCATTTCGGTAAACTTGTCGAAATTGGACCAGCCGAAACGATCTATACGGCGCCTTTACATCCTTATACGCAATCGCTATTATCTGCGATTCCGTTGCCAGATCCAGCTTATGAGCGTAGCCGTGTACGAAAAAGCTACGATTCAACATCACATAAGTATCTTCAGGATGAAGAAGTAATCATGCGTGAAGTGACACCAGGGCATTTTGTCCTTTGCTCACAGCGCGAATTCGATTCTTTTGCAAAGTAAGTTTAAATAGAAGCAACTGGGCTGGTTTTCGATAAGAGAACCAGTCCTTTTGCGTGTTTGAATATAGATAATGGTAAGTATGCGGTGAAATTCATGGATTCAGGTAATAGGAATTCCCTAAATGTTAATTACAAACCAAAATAGATAAAGAATTTCAGTGGTGAGCCTTATGTTTCTGAATTTTTTTAAATTAATATGAAACCTTTGCCCGTATTTAGACGTACTATATAATGTAGACACTAAATTATTTTCAATTAGCAGCTACCCAAATGAGAAAGTTTTTTATTTGACAAAGCAGATGTTTAATTAATTCTTGCATCGGGTATAACAGTAGAGAGAACATGCACATACTGATGAAAGTCGCTTATGTTGCGGAACTGTGACAATAGTGTATGGGATAGCGAATAATTTTTAAAAAGTGTATTCATCGGTAATGAAAATGTGTATAATAGGGATTAGAAGCAGTTAGTTTAAAATAATTCTAATCTAAACGTAAAAATATAAATCAAAACATTCGAGCCGACTGAAAGGGAGTGTCAGCATATGATGGTCACATTATTTACTTCACCTAGCTGTACATCATGCAGAAAAGCGAAAGCATGGTTAGAGGAACACGAGATTCCGTATACTGAACGTAACATTTTTTCGGAACCATTGAATATTGATGAAATAAAAGAAATACTTCGTATGACTGAAGATGGAACAGATGAAATTATTTCAACTCGTTCGAAAATATTCCAAAAATTAAACGTTGATGTGGAAAGCCTTCCATTACAACGCCTATATGAATTAATTCAAGAACATCCGGGTCTTTTAAGAAGACCAATTATTCTTGATGAGAAAAGACTTCAAGTGGGATACAATGAAGATGAAATTCGTCGATTCCTACCTAGAAAAGTAAGAGCCTATCAGCTGCTTGAAGCGCGGCGCATGGTAAACTAATCCGTAAAATAGTGTGAAGCTGATAGGGGTTGACATTGCAAAATGCCGTACACCTATCGGCTTTTTGTGTTTCTCTTGCTTTCCGGGTGGATGTTCTCTACAATGCTATTACTATCAAAATTATACGTCCTAAGGCGGAACCCTTTCAAAACGTAGAGGACGGTCATATAGTAAGTATAAGCATTGCAGGATTTTTTCACACATCGAAGGGAACCGGACAAATCCTGTTCCATAGGAAGGGAGAGAAAAGGGATGGAAATAGAGCGTATTAATGAAAATACAGTTAAGTTTTTTCTTTCATATATTGATATCGAAGAGCGTGGCTTTACTCGTGAGGAAGTTTGGTATAATCGCGACAAGAGCGAGGAACTCTTCTGGGAGATGATGGACGAAGTCAGTGACGAGTCTGAGTTTGAAGTCGAGGGGCCATTATGGATTCAAGTACATGCGATGAGCGGCGGCATTGAAGTGACGGTCACACGTGCGCAAATGTCTGAGGATGGTGAACCACTTGAATCACCATTCACTAACGATGATCCAAGAAAACTGTTCCAGCATGGCAAAATGTATGACGACGATGATGATGATGATGATACTATGCCAGGTATAGGGGATGCAGCATTTGAATGGCTTGACAATATGTTTGTCTTTAGCGAATTTGATGAACTTATTCCTCTAGCAGGGAAGATGAAAGATTATGAAGTGAAGACATCTCTATATTCGTTTGAAAATAACTTTTATTTACACTTGTTATATGACGATGAAATTATGGATGATTCTCGCAAGACAGATCTGTTTAGCGTACTTTCAGAATTCGGTCAACCGTCAAACATGACGATTCATCGAATTGAAGAGTACGGCAAACTTATCATGGACTCAGATGTTTTCGTGACAATAGAGCGATACTTTGGGGCAAAATAAAGGACAGTAGAAACAGCTATCTTAAATGGTAGCTGTTTTTTTACTTGCTTTAGTATCTGAATATTTGTATTATTAATGCAGGGAGGAGCTGAATATTATTCTCACAGCAAAAACAGAGGAAGGAAAACTTGTTGTTCTTACACCGGAATTAGAAAGAGAACGGTTGCGCAAATGGCGAAAGTTGCGATCATTCTTTTGCCCACAATGTAATTTTCCGGTTCAGTTGAAAGTTGGAGATATTATCATCCCACATTTCGCACATTTGAAGGATTCTACCTGTCTTACTTTATTCTCGGAAGGTGAATCTTACAGCCATCTTCAAGGTAAGCAACAATTGTATGCTTTTTTTCAAAAACATGCCGAGCTTGTCGAACTTGAACCATTTTTAAGAATGTTATCTCAAAGACCTGATATCCTGATAACGACACAATCTGAATCGATAGCCGTTGAATTCCAGTGCAGTACGATTCCCATTACTGACGTAGAGGCTAGATCCGCAGGTTATCGTAGTATAGATATGAAATCCATCTGGATTTTGCATACCCCAGCAAAATTTAGTTCATTACCTGTAGGTGTCGGTACATTCGATTTTTCAAGATTCCACGAAAGCTTCTTGACACATACATCCCCTGAAGGCTATTTCTTACTCACATATAACCCCCAAACGGAACGATTCCATTATTTTACGAGTCTTATTCATGTCGCAGGTAAGCGCTATATTGGTATCCATCGTACTTTGCCATTATCGATGCAGATATTTCCATTTGCTCGGCCAAAAACCCCGACAGAGCAAGAAATTTACCGTTATGTAACCCTTTATTTATCCATACGCAATCAATTTATTCAATCCCGTATTTTATTGAATAAAAGGGGGGTGAACAATCCTTTTCTAAGAATGTGCTATGAACTGCGAGTGATACCAACGAATCTTCCAAAATGGATTGGATTACCCATCCTTTTCAGTGAGTCATTCCGCGAGCATGACTGTGAATGGCAATTAGCATTCCTTTATTATTTGAGAAGAAAGGGGATTAGTGTTAGAACTATATCCCGCAGTCAGGTTAGAAAATATGTCTCTCTGTTAGAAGAGCCATCGGAAGCAAAGGGAAAAGCGTGCATAGCATACCGCGATTTCCTTATTTCCGCGACTGTAGATTCTTGTCAAAACAGAACAGTTATTGACGAAGAAAAAATAATTCAACTAATTTCAGAAAGATTGCTTGCAAAGCGTTATGAAAATTGAGAAAATAGGATTGATTCGTTTCCCGAAGTAATGGGAGAAGGGGGATAAGTGACGATGGCTGAAACTAAGAACAAAGTATTAACTCGTGGTGAAGTAAAGGTAGAGGAGACTTGGCGTCTCGAAGACATATTTGCAACTGATGAAGCATGGGAAAAAGAATTCGCTGAAGTTGAGGAATTCTCCGGTAAAGCAGATTCTTACAAAGGGACACTTTCGGGTGGTGGAGATGCGCTTTACACTGCATTGACATACCGTGACACCCTCTCTGAAAGACTGCGCAGGCTTTACACGTATGCGCATTTGAAGACTGACCAGGATACGACAAACAGCTTCTATCAGGCGATGGATAGCCGTGTAAAATCACTTTACGTGAAAGTAGCAACTGCATTATCATTCTTCTTGCCAGAGCTTCTGGCTATTGATGAAACAGAATTGAACAAGCTGGTTACTGAGCATGAGGGACTAGCTCTTTATAAACAAGAATTCGAAGAAGTCAACACGCAGCGGCCACATGTGCTGCCTGCTGAACAAGAAGCTTTGCTTGCACAACTATCAGAAGTCACGGGCAATTCTTCAGAAACATTCAGTATGTTGAACAATGCTGATTTAACTTTCCCAATGGTGAAAGATGAAAAAGGTGAAGAAGTAGAATTATCACATGGCCGTTATGTAGGGTTTTTGGAAAGTGATGATCCGCGTGTTCGCGAGGATGCGTTCAAAGCAATGTATTCGAAATACAGCGAATTCCAAAATACTTTCGCATCCACGCTTTCAGGTAATGTAAAAGGCGATAACGTTAATGCACGTATCCGCAATTATTCATCTGCGCGCGAGGCTGCAATGTCAAATAATCATATCCCTGAACAGGTTTATGAAAATCTTGTTTCAACAATCAATAAAAACGTCCACTTGCTACAGCGCTATGTCGCGCTCCGTAAAAAAGTGTTCGGATTGGAAGAACTTCATATGTGGGATATGTATGCACCGCTTGTGAAAGATGCAGGCATGGAAGTTCCATATGACGAAGCTAAACAAACGATGCTTGATAGTTTCCACCCACTAGGTGAAGAGTATGTATCGATCGTAAAAGAGGGTCTTGAGAATCGTTGGGTAGACGTCCGTGAAAACAAAGGGAAGCGTTCAGGAGCTTATTCTTCAGGCGCCTATGGAACAAATCCATATGTCTTAATGAACTGGCAAGATAACGTCAGTAACTTGTTCACACTCGCGCATGAATTCGGCCATAGTGTTCATAGTTATTATTCACGGAAAAGCCAGCCATTCGTCTATAGCGGTTATTCCATTTTCGTAGCTGAAGTCGCGTCAACTGTGAATGAGGCTATTTTGAATGATCATCTTTTGAAAACGATTAATGATGAACAGAAACGAATTTATTTGCTGAATTATTGGCTTGACGGCTTCCGTGGTACTGTTTTCCGTCAAACCATGTTTGCTGAGTTCGAACACCTTATTCATCAGCTTGATCAGCAAGGTGTCGCGCTGACTGCTGAAAAATTGACAGAAGAGTACTATGCACTCAATAAGAAATATTTCGGTGAAGATCTAGTCGTCGACGAGGAAATAGGCTTGGAATGGGCAAGAATTCCACATTTCTACTATAACTATTATGTTTATCAGTATGCAACAGGTTATAGTGCAGCAGTCGCACTAAGCAATCAAATCTTGACAGAAGGAGAGCCGGCAGTTGAACGCTATGTGAATAACTTCTTGAAAGCCGGTTCTTCCGATTACCCAATCGAAGTACTGAAAAAAGCAGGCGTCGACATGACTAGTGCCGCTCCAATCGAAGAAGCATGCCGCGTCTTCGAAGAAAAACTGAACGAACTTGAATCACTTCTTTTGAAAAAATAAATTAAATTGACCTAGCAAAAAGCCTTATCCGCCATATTTCTGGTCGAGATAGGGCTTTTTCTTCTATACATATTACTATATAAATATAAAGTAAGGCGTATTGGTGAAATCATCATTGTGACAGTCATGTGAAAATCATTGTGAATTCTTGATGCTACTATTATTTTGTGATAAGGTAAGGATGTGAAATAAATCACATACCAAACATACACCCCTTTTGTTTGAACGTGAACATTTCTCCCATTCCCTTTGAATAAGAGCATTCCCTCCCCCCCAGGAGCGAATGCTCTTTTCTTTTGGTTTAACGGGGGAAAGCTGTGTGACGATTGTCATGGAAAAGTGCGGAACTGTAATGTCAAGTTGTGAAACTGTAAGGGGAACTGTGCGAACTGTGATGACAACGCGTGAAACTGTGAGTGCATCCGCCGACTGTCATGGCAAGTTGCGAAACTGTAAGGGGAAGCGTGCGAACTGTGATGGCAATGCGTGAAACTGTAAGTGCAATTCGTAACTGCCATTTCCAATGAGATAAAGGAAAGGTTAATAATAAAGCTATTGTCATATCTTCAACTATTCTGTATAATTAAATAGAATTATCAGATTAGTTGAAGGGGAGTGGAATCAAATACGCATTATTATTAATAGGAGTCAACCTGATTTGCTAGAGGGAATACCTCGTCTGATAGCCCGGTTACACCCTGACCATCGGAAATCACAGTTCTTAAAGGACTCTCTTTACCGAATAAGTGCTGGATATTCAGGTGAGTGTAATGTGGATACGTATATCGAGCGCACTCAAATAACCCATTTGACAAAGATATTTACCGATGTACATTTGCGAATTTCCCCGACATTCACATTTCAGATTGATACTTTGATTATTACGGAGCGCTATGTCTTAATTGTTGAAGTGAAAAATCTCAAAGATACAGTCCGTTTTGTGCAAAATCCCCCACATCTTGAGCAAATCTTTGAAACAGGTACAGAAGCAATCCTCGACTGCCCGATTCATCAAATTGAATCAAATAAATCGAATCTTGATGAATGGTTCCGTCAGCGTGGAATACATTTGAAGACATCTGGATTACTTGTTCTGGCTAACCAGAAGACAAAGGTGAAAGATGCACCTTCCGACTTTCCTATTATTTATAAGAAGCAAATCCCTTTCTATCTACAAAAACTACAGCCAGCTGAGACAATTCTTTCAACTGCACAAATACATGATTTAGCAAGAGAAATTCATGCTGAAAAGCAACACTTCAATCCATTTCCGTTATGTGCATACTATAATATCGATCACAGGGAGTTAAAGACAGGTTTGTTGTGCCGATATTGCAATAGGCAACTTCAGCGAGAAAATCGTGAGAAGTGGTCTTGTGAGCTTTGTGGGAAGAATACTGTTAACCCTTACAGCGATGGAATTAAAGATTGGTTCATGCTTGTTAAAAATTCAATTACAAACGAGGAATGCCGGAGTTTTTTAAAATTAAAAGGATCAAATGCAGCTCGTTACATTTTATCAAAATCGGGTCTTGTGAAAAAAGGAAGGTCCAAGGCGACGTTTTATATTTCGAGCAATAGAAAACAGAGATAATTCTGTGTTGGGTAGAGCCTTTCATAATAAGAAAGGCTCTTTTAATTGGAGTTTTAGGAAACTGTCATGGCAAGTTGCGAAACTGTAAGGGGAAGCGAGAGAACTGTGATGGCAACGCATGAAACTGTGAGTGCACCGGACAACTGTGATGGCAAGTTACAAAACTGTAAGGGGAAGTGTGTGAACTGTGATGGCAACGCGTGAAACTGTGAGTGCACCGGACAACTGTGATGGCAAGTTACAAAACTGTAAGGGGAAGTGTGTGAACTGTGATGGCAACGCGTGAAACTGTGAGTGAACCGTAAAACTGTCATGGCAAGTTGTGGAACTGTAAGGGGAAACGTGCAAACTGTCATGGTAAAACGCACAAAACTGTAAGTGCAAACTACTGAACTATCATGGCTACATATACAACCTAAACCCGCTCAACAAAAAAAACCACCTCACTCCCCGGAATCTCCAGGCAATGAAGTAGCTCACTTAATTCATATCATTTTTTTACGCCATAATGTCATGTCCTGGAAATGAATCCGTTCGACATGCTGTTGGAGAAGGCGTTTCTTGAGTTCGCGTTCTGCAGATTTTTCCGTGATATTGTAGATACTAGCAATCTCTGTTGTGGAGAGTGTATCGAAACGTTGGAACAAATCCTCAAGTGGAGGGGGGATGTCCGGCAGAATCGGCCCGCCGACTAACTCTTCTAAAATTTGTTCGTAGACATCGTAGTCGTATAAGCCGCTCACTTTTAATCCTTCATCTTCAATGTTTTCATTGAAAAAGACGAAAGTAGGTGCTTTGTCGACTTCCATTTCTTTGGCCATGTACAAATCGACTTGTAAAGAGCGCAAGACGTTTTTTGAAGAAAAGTCTCGGATAAATTCGTCTACATCAAGATTTAACTTTTTTGCGATTTCGACGAGTACGGAAAAAGACGATACATTCCTTGACTTCAAAAATGAATATTCAAGCATTTTTGATAAATATCGAAAACCGGCACGTTTGCCTTGAAACTCTGCAGTTTTAACAGCAATACTTGGGAAAGCTGGATGTGTTTTTTCACAAGCCAGCTCATCCTCATCTTTATGCAGACATTGAAGATTCATTTTAGGCAATGATGTGCGTAATGCAATGCGCAGTGTGAAATAGCGATCATATTCAACTTGTAATTTACGGAGTAAAGGCGGGAGCGACGAACAATCTCCGCATAAAGGATCGATGAAAACATATAGCTCGATTGGCCTTATGCATGCGGAAGTACTGATTGGGTTCTCCAGTAATGTTTGTCGATTCACGTTTTCTCCTCCCCAGCCCTGTTCACCATATGATTGGCGGTCAAGACGAGGCGCTTATAATAGATATCACGTATATTTCCTTCAAGTTCGACTTCGTCCATTGCTTCTGCCATGCACGCTAGCCATGCTTCCGCTTGAACTGGTGTAATTGGGAATGGCATATGACGAGCTTTCATCATCGGATGACCATGTTCTTCAGTATATAAATTGGGACCACCTAAATATTGTGTTTGAAATTGTTTTTGTTTGCGTACTGTTTCTGTCAGGTCATCTGGGAAAATCGGATATAGGTCCGGGTGTACGGCCACTTTAGCGTAAAACAGGTCGATGAGTTCCGACAACTTTGTAGCACCGATCTCCTCATAAGGGATCAAAGGTTTTCGCATCATTATGTCAATCTCCTTTGCTCTGACTGTATTGATATTCTATCAACCCTGCACTCTTTTCACAAATAAAGCGCTCCGTTTATGAAACAGTAGGTTAGATTATCAATCTTATGCATTGAAATAGCCGAGCACTTTTTTTACGTATTGCTGTGTCTCTTTGAATGGGGGAATCCCATCATGTTTTTTTACGTTTCCGGGACCTGCATTATAAGCAGCAAGGGCAAGCTCGATATTACCGCCAAACTGATTAAGCATTTGTCTTAAGTATTTGGCTCCGCCCATCACGTTCTGGACAGGGTCGAAACTATCTTTTACGCCTAGGAACTTTGCCGTTCCGGGCATTAGCTGCATAAGGCCTTGTGCACCCGCGTGGCTGACAACACCGTTGTTGAAGTTCGATTCTTGTTTGATAACGGCAGAAATCAGTTTATCGGGCAAGTTATATTTGTTTGCAGCTTGGCTAATAATATCGCGATAGCTGTCATCCCCAATGGATGTATTTTTCATGGGAACAGTTGAACTTTGTTGCACCGTGGAAAGGATAGCGCTGAGAGAAGAAGGTTCAAACACACCATTTTTTCCGTCATAGCGCAAGCTTTCTATATTATTGAGGCTTCCGAGTAGTGTAGATGAAACGGAAGATAAGGAATCCGTTATGGATGTGCCGCCTAACATCTCCTCTAATAGTGTGTTAAAGAGGGATGGGGATGTGTTATTTTGTTCAGTTTGTGTCTGAACAGCTCCGAGAGACTGGAGTGTATTTATTTCCATTAATGTACGAATTGTGTGCGTATCCATCATGATCTGTCCCTTCTGACGTTAAGCTGTTCGCTCGCGAAATAATAACTTAACATTAGTATACCAATTTATGTGGGGAAACGCATTTTCTAGACTGCAAGGCCGCGCAGCATATGATAGAATAAACGTAATGACGCATGAAGGGAAGAAGAAATTGTGAACATTAAAAATCGAATTGATAGTGGACTTCGAAATGATGAACAAATCCTCTTTTTAGTAGCAGAACAAGCAGAAAAGCCTCAAGGTATACCAGCTGGAAAGATGATAACAGATTCAGACAACTTGTCGTTTGTTTATCTTTTAGAAGTAGAAGCAGGGTACGAGCATCTTCATTTAACACAGGCTGTATGGCCACTTATGGTCGATGTATTGACGACGAATTTAGATCCGGTGCTTTCGTGGAAGGATGAAATAATTCCGCTTCCTGGATTCAAAGATGAACTGACAATGCTTATTTTTAATATTGAGGGTAATGATAATTACGGGGAAGCATTCTCCTCGGCAGTCGAGCAAGCATTCAGCTCGATACTTCAACATATGGAATAACAGCTGGGAGGGGTCCGGATGAGGCAGTGGAATCAATTTCTTGAACCTTATAAACAAGCAGTAGATGAACTGAAAGTGAAATTGAAGGGCTTGCGAGCTCAGTATGAATTGGAAGACGTACATACGCCCGTTGAATTCGTGACGGGCAGGGTGAAGCCGCTCGCGAGTATCTATGACAAAACACTTGAAAAAGGGATTCCATTCGAACCATCGGCAGAACTTGCCGCTGAACTGCCTGATATTGCGGGCCTTCGTCTGATGTGCCAGTTTGTCGATGATATTAGTACTGTCGTAGAAACGTTACGACAGCGGAATGACCTCGAAGTGATTGAAGAGCGCGACTATATCGCACATAATAAACCAAGTGGATACAGGTCTTATCACTTAATTATCAAATACCCTGTTCAGACGATACATGGGGAGCAGACGATTTTTGCCGAGATTCAAATCCGTACGTTAGCAATGAATTTCTGGGCGTCGATTGAACACTCATTGAATTATAAATACGAAGGCGAAATGCCGGATGAAATTAGGCATCGTCTAGAACGAGCAGCGGAAGCAGCCTTCCAGCTAGATGAAGAAATGTCGCAGATTCGTAATGAAATTCAGGATGCGCAACAATATTTCAGTGCATTCAAAGAAACAGCGACAAGACGCTATGGAGAGGCGAACGGGAAAGGAGGAGGGAAAATATGAAATTTGCAATACAGACACGAAACGATGCGTTGTCGAACAAACTTATGGATGAAGCGAAGGAATATTTGACAGATTTCGGGCTTTTTTTCGATGAAGAAGAACCGGACATCGTTTTGTCAATTGGAGGAGATGGTACTTTACTCCACGCTTTTCATAAGTATAAGTACCGATTGAAAGATACAGCGTTTGTCGGAATTCATACAGGCCATCTAGGGTTTTACGCAGACTGGAAGCCGGCTGAAATTGAAAAGCTTGTCATTTCTATTGCTCGTAAAGAATTCGAAGTTTTCGAATACCCACTTCTTGATGTGAAGATTAACTACCGAAACGATAAGGATAGCGCATTGTACCTTGCACTGAATGAGTCGACGGTGAAATCTCCTGATGTGACGCTCGTCATGGATGTTGAACTGAATGGCAACCATTTTGAACGTTTTCGTGGCGACGGGTTATGTATGTCAACGCCTTCTGGGTCTACTGCATACAATAAGGCATTGGGCGGAGCAATTATTCATCCTTCTCTACCGTCCATGCAATTGACAGAAATGGCATCTATTAACAATCGGGTGTTCCGTACAGTTGGCGCACCACTAGTGCTACCCGCGCATCATAAATGTGCACTAACACCTGTAAAAGGACCAGATTTCATGGTAACAGTCGACCATTTGCAACTTCTACATAAAGATGTGAAGTCGATTGAATATCAAGTTTCAAAGGAAAAAGTACGTTTCGGAAGGTTCAGGCCGTTTCCATTTTGGAGACGTGTGCATGATTCATTCATTGACAGCGATGTCTAAGGGGGATGAGCTGGATCGCAGGTTTCGCCTCGTATTTCAGGTGGATGAAGGCGGTATACTGCTACGCGAATTCTTGCACGCAAAAGGGATATCTAAAAGAACGTTAACTGCGACTAAATATGATGGCGGAGATATCCGCGTGAATGGCTTTGAACGCAATGTGCGACATCCGTTGCAGTCAGGTGATGAAGTACTTATTATTTTTCCATCAGAAGAGCCAAGCCCAGGTTTACTTCCAGAGACAGGTGATTTATCGATTGTCTATGAAGATGAAGCGCTAATTATTGTCGATAAGCCAGCAGGGCAAAGTACTATCCCGTCGCGAGATCACCCCAATGGAACGATGGCGAATGCCGTTGCCGGAAAGTTTGCTAAGGAAAGACTTCCAGCCACAGTACATGTCGTCACACGTCTTGACAAGGATACATCGGGTCTAATTTGTATTGCAAAAAACCGGCATATTCATCATCTGCTTAGTGAACAGATGACAAATTCCGGTTTTCATCGACAGTATATCGCCCTGGTTGAAGGACATGTTGAAAGGGACCAATTCAGCATTGTACAACCAATTGGTAGAAAAGATGGTAGCATTATCGAACGAATTGTACGTGAAGATGGCCAATTCGCTCGGACAGATGTAGAAGTACTGGGTCGTTCGGACATAAAAGGTCATCAGTTAACAAAAATTGCACTAACCCTTTATACGGGCAGGACGCATCAAATACGTGTCCATATGAGGTGGGCAGGCCATCCGCTACATGGTGATGATTTATATGGCGGCTCCCATGGGTTGATTGGTCGGCAGGCTTTACACTGTGCGATGATTGGGTTTTTGCATCCACTTACAAGTGAAAAAGTTGAGTTTAGATGCGATATTCCGTTAGATATAAAGCGTCTAACCAACACTGATATCAAACAAACACAGTAAATTTCTCTGGCACAAATGGTTGTAAAGAAGGAACTGATACAATTTCCATTTCGGGATAGCGTAGGGCTGTAAGTTTACCGCCGAATACGCAACCTGTATCAACATTCGCAGAGTTATTTACAAAGCGTACTTCCTTTACAGGCGTATGACCATAGACTATGAAGGGAGTACCTTTGTAGTGCTTAGCCCAATCACGTCTAAGAGGTCTACCATCGGGTAGCTTTTGGCCTGTGATATCTCCATAGAGAACGAATACCCGTATTTTTTCCGAATAGGGTGCACCAATCATTTCTTCACGGATGCCTGCGTGTGCAATGATAAGATTACCTTCATTAAGGGTATGGTATAACGGTAGCGCTTCGTAAAATTGACGGTATCTAGTTAAGAAATGTTTACGCGCATCACTTGATAATGCATCGAGTTCAGCTACTGTTGTTTCAAGACCATGTGTGGGTTGAACCTGGTTACCCTTGGAGAAGCGATACAACTTATTGCAATGATTTCCCGGGGAATAATAAAGTGTATGCTCATCTTGGATTTTGAAAAGAAGATTCAACATTTTAATCGACTGAGGCCCTCTATCCATCGTATCTCCGACAAATACCAGACTTCTGCCATCGGGATGTAGGGGGATACCTGTAATCATCTCGTATCCTAATTTGTCAATCAAATGCATGAATTCATCATAACAACCGTGAATATCACCGACAATATCGTACTTCATATTTTCATCACCCTTTTTCACAATATGTATTCGTATATAATACCCTTATTCACTTTATTAATCCACGATAGAAGTAGAAAGGAAGGTGTAGCTGTGAACATAAAAGAAGAGCATAAAGAAGAAATTATTTTCGATGAAGAGAAGTTGAAAGAGACGCTTATCCAGCACAACATTAAATCTTTCCGAAATGAGTACCTACGCCTTCATCCGTATGACAGAGCGATATTTTACGAGAAAATCGAACCGGAACTCCGGGAAATCATCTATCAATACTTATCACCAAAAGAACTTGCGGAAATATTTGAGACGAGTGAAATTAGCGACGATGAATACAAACAGTTCCTTCAGGAGATGGACACGACGTATGCAGCAGACATGATTTCGTTCATGTTTGTCGATAACGCGGTAGATGTCCTGAATGAACTCGACAAATCACAAGTTGTCAGCTATTTGACGCTAATGAATAAAGAAGCCGCTGCTGAGATCAAAGCATTACTTCATTATGAAGAATATACGGCCGGGTCGATCATGACAACGGAATTTGTTACAATTCCACAGAATTCGACAGTCCGTTCTGCGATGACAATTTTGCGCAATGAAGCACCGAAGGCAGAAACAATTTATTATATATTTGTCGTTGACGATAATAATCGCCTGACAGGTGTTATATCGCTACGCGATTTGATCATTGCACATGAAGATACACTGATTAGTTCTATAATGAGTGAACGAGTCGTAAGTGTTCTCGTTTCAGAAGATCAGGAAGATGTTGCCAAGATGATCAAGGACTATAATTTCCTTGCCGTCCCGGTTGTCGACTTCCAACAGCATATACTTGGGATTATTACAGTCGATGATATTATCGATGTACTCGATGAAGAAGCATCAGATGACTACTCCAAACTTGCTGGGGTTTCCAATATGGATACATTCGATAAAAACTCATTCTCAGCTATGAAAAAAAGACTTCCATGGTTGCTTATTTTATTAGTACTCGGAATGCTTACTGCTAATTTAATAGACTTATTTACAGAAACAATTTCGAAAGTGGCACTTCTAGCTGCGTTCATTCCTCTTATTGCGGGTACTGCAGGGAATAGTGGAACGCAAGCACTTGCTGTCGCAGTGCGCGGTATTGCGACAGGAGATGTTGAGGACGAAAGTAAATTCAAGCTACTTATCCGTGAAGCCGGAACAGGATTGATGACAGGTTTTATCTGTGCACTATTTGTAGTTGGTCTAATTTACGTGTGGAAGAATGAATTCGTAATTGGTCTATTAGTAGGTGCTGCCATTTTTGTCTCAATTTTTGTCGCAACGATTTCAGGATCATTCATCCCATTGCTTATGCATAAGTTGAAAATCGACCCTGCAGTTGCGTCCGGTCCTTTCATCACAACATTAAATGATGTTATTAGCGTTATTATTTATCTTGGTCTTGCAACGGTTTTCATCAGTGATCTTTAGATCACTGGTGAAAACCTTTTTTATTTGGGTGGATGTCTAGACTCCAGACGCCAGCCCCATGGGTCATAAGACGGTTTGCTGTAGAGGCTCTGTAGTACGCATCCTCGTGCCTGCAAGGATACAGGTAAGTAGTCGCTGCGACAGGACGTCGCGAATTTAGACTACCTTCCTTTTCATCTACGCCTGTCGGGGCTAATCAGCGTCATGCGCTTTTTTTTATGAACATCTGTAAAATGGGCGCATATACTGTGTTAAAAAGGATGTGCTTAACATTTATCAAAATAAACCGTTATTGTTTGTTGACGGGCCACCAGTCTTTATTAAAGTTGCGATTATAGTGGAGGAGAGCACGTCAGTATTTTTACTGAACAATGAAGAGGAATCGGTGGTGGAAAATGAGGAACAGATAAGTGTTACCGAAGTCGTGCCAGTGAATCCGGGCATTCAACGTAAAATTATTTACTTAAGTAATTCGTTCCGTCGCCAAGCTTATCAGCCACTTCAATTTGTTCTAGAGGAAGAAACACTATCTGGAACGATTGAGAAGATTGAAGAAGAAACAGTATGGATAGATCTGGAAGGTGTCAATCATGAAATAATAGCCGTGGAAATGGGGAAGATTGAAGAAGTATTATGGCGTGGTAAGCCGTTTGATGAAATTAAATAAGAAAACGGAGGTGCCTTTAACTTAAGGACTGAAGCGACTCAAGGGCTAGGAGATGGAGTCTAGACACTGCTCCATGTGAAAAACCTATACTTTCTTATTATTGTAAAAAGGCAGGATGGGGAATCTCTCCGTCCTGCCTTTTTACAATGATGAAGAAAATTTAAAACAACCCAACAGATTGAAACTGTTGGGTTGTTTGGGCATTGCAGGGTATTAATTAATCTACGTCGCAAAAGTCGATATACGTATCTTTGATACATTGGATTCCACAGAAACAAGTCAAGTCTACTGTGATGCATGAATCTGTCGCACCAAACCTTGTAACTTTACAAAGTTCTTCAAGATCTAGCTTGCCGTTTTTAATAATGTCCACCGGATTATTGTTACTGTCTAACGGTGCTAGTACTTGCAATGTTGCGCAGCAGCCGTCAAAGACGTTTTGGACTCTGAAAAAAGTAGAGAAGCAATTGTGTAGGTAATGTCTTCGGCTTTCCGGACGGAACATTGCTTTGAACGGATCACCATTCTTCGTCAATAGCATGAAAACGCGTGTATTAACACGGTTACGTGCAGGGCTGGATATGCTACCAAGCGGAGCCATGAAACAATCTGTTTCACATTCTACACAGTCATCGTCTGTTCCAGCATCCTGTAAACGTTTGATGAACCTGACAACCTCACATACACAGTCATCTTGGTGCTTTCTTTCATTATCTTCTTCATTTCTTCCACATCCCATTAATTCCACCTCCATTTCTCAATTCTTTATACTTTATGCGGCAAAGTTCATAGTGTTAGGGCGCTTAGGTGAATAATGAATAAAGTTTAGTATGAAAAGGCATACTGTATAAAAATGGAGGGGACGCGTATCCGTAAATTTAGCCTTGTGTTTTTCGCAGTTGTCTTACTATCCGGCTGTTCAGGTAGCGGATTCCGGATTGACAACAATTCCAGTGAGGATCATGCGAAAGCCGAAGAAGTATTGATAAATGACAAACGTCTCACATCAGCGGTCACTGTTTTTCATGAAAATGACTTGCTAACTGGCGTTACGCTTACAACTTTTTCGCGCTTCAAAAAAGAAAAGATTGAAAAGGAGCTCAAGAAAAAATTAGAAAATAGCTACCCAGAGTTGGACGTTACCGTTTCAGCAGACAGTAAAATATGGATGGAAACGAACAAGCTCATTGATTCGGATGACAAAAAGGATCAGGGAAAAAAGATTGAAAAATTGAAATCGCTTATAAAGGAAGAGACATGATGGACGAAAAAAAATACGCGAAGTTAGAGAAAGAAATTTCCCCTAAAACACCATTGATGCGGAATATCATTTTTGCATTTCTGACGGGAGGCACAATTTGTTTGGTAGGCCAATTTGTGTCGCTATTTTATATGACCTATTTTGATTTCACGGAACGGACGGCTAGTAACCCGACTGTTGCAACGATGATATTTTTTGCGATGCTGTTAACGGGTTTTGGATTGTATAAGAAAATTGCCCAATTTGGAGGAGCGGGGAGTGCGGTTCCAATTACAGGTTTCGGCAATGCTGTCATTTCTGCTGCAATTGAACACAAGACGGAAGGGTATGTTCTTGGAGTTGGCGGCAACATGTTCAAACTAGCGGGTTCAGTCATTCTCTTCGGTGTTTTTTCGGCATTTGTTGTTGCACTCATTAAGACGATACTTGTGAAATTTGGTGTCGTATCATGGTAGCGCGCGGCCTGCTGACATTCAAAACGACCCCATCCATTGTGGCAACAGGTGTTACAGTTGGACCTTTGGAAAAGAAAAGTCTATTCGTCGATAAATTTGATAAAGTTTACGAGGATGAGCGCTGTGAAATGAAAACAAATGAGCATGGTCATGCAAAAATGATGGAAGATGCGTGCATGATTGCGTTAAGTAAAGTGGATTCTGTACCAAGCGACGCCGATTTCCTGTTAATTGGCGATCTTATTAACCAGATGACACCCTCAAATTTTGCGGCTACAACGGTTGGAATTCCCTATATTGGCCTGTTTTCAGCTTGTGCAACGTCAGTATCTTCGCTTTTAATGGCTGCATTGCTGACAGAAACGGGCATGTCCACTTGCGCTATTGCTGGAGCATCTAGTCAGCATAATGCAGTTGAAAGACAATTCCGCTATCCGAATGAGTACGGTTCACAAAAGCCTGAGACATCTCAATGGACTGTCACAGCGGCAGGGGTAGCAGCTGTCGCACCTTATAAAAAAGGGTTTCCTTCTATAGAGTGCGGAACAATCGGATGCGCAATAGATCTCGGAATGACAGATCCACTGAATATGGGGGCGGCGATGGCACCGGCAGCGGCAGATACGCTTACCCGCCATTTAAAAGGTCACAATAAAGACGTGAAAGACTATGATGTGATCATGACAGGAGATCTTGGGAAAACTGGTTTTGAGTTATACAAAAAACTTGCGAGCAATCAAGGAATTGACGTGACTAAAAATTTCCGGGATGCAGGTAAAGAATTTTACGGTGCTGACGCATCATTTTTATCCGGGGCAAGTGGTGCAGGTTGTTCTGCCTCCGTTTTCTTCGCGGAAATAATTGATAAAATGAGTACGGGTGAATATAAACGGGTCCTTCTAATTGCGACGGGCGCGCTATTATCTCCGTTATCATTTCAACAAGGTGATACGATTCCGTGCATTGCGCATGCAATCGAATTAACAATGAAATGAGTGTGGATTATGGTTTCGATTTTCATTACAGCATTTATTGTAGGTGGTCTCATTTGCGTTGTGGGGCAGCTGTTGTTTGACGTAGCAAAACTGACACCGGCACATACATTGTGCATTTTGGTTGTTGCAGGTTCAGTGTTGGACGGGGTGGGTCTGTATGAGCCGTTTATTGATTTTGCTGGAGCGGGGGCAACGATACCAATTACTTCTTTCGGTAATGCCCTAACCCATGGTGCAATGGCAGAAGCCGAAAAACATGGACTGATTGGTGTTATGACAGGCATGTTTGAAGTGACTAGTTCAGGAATTAGTTCAGCGATCCTATTTGGATTCATTGCATCTGTTATTTTTAAATCGAAAGGAAAGGTTTAATAGTCATGCGCCCTCTTCCTTCTTCTCGTGTCTGCATAGGATACGAAGAAAGGAAGGGGGTATTATTATGTTTGGAGGATGTAATTCTTTCGGTGGCGGCGGATACGGCGGCGGAGGTTGTGGCGGTTATGAAAATGAAAAAGGCGGCGGTTCAACATTTTGCCTGATTGTGGTTCTATTCATCTTGCTTATCATTGTAGGCCGCACTTTTTGCGTATAAAAAGGGGGAGATAACAGATGAATGATTCATTTTTCCGGAAAATCGAATCAAAAACAGGCGTCCCGATGGAAGAAGTTTTTGCACTTGCAAATGCAATTCAATATGCAGATTTCAGTGATGAACGGCAAGTGAGGAAAATTATACGGAAAGTCGGAAGGCTCGCCAAAAAAGAAGTACCTCAACAGACGGAAGATGAGCTTGTTAATTCTATCGTCAAGAATGGCAAAGCGGTTAATATTAGTGATATTCAAGATATGCTTGGCCGACAATAAAATAAATTAATAAAAAAGCAGAATAATAGGTTTAATAATACTAACTTCTGGATATAGTAATAGTACTAGCAAAAATGGAGGTGTTAACGATGGGTTATATTTTACCAATTCAACCAATCCAATCTCAAATATATGCAAATCGATTGAGTATGGAAGCTTATAATTTTGCTTATATTGATCGGGTGAACAAAGTTAAGTTAAATTCAGACTTTTTGGATGAATTTAAAGAGTCCTCGCATCAAGAACGAGAAAGGGAGGAAGAGGAGGAAAAACCCATTGTAGCAGCACCTTTGGCATATCAAGGATTTGTCCGTCCCAATCCAGTTAATCTATCACCGGTGATCGCCAGAGTAGTAGGGAAAGGTATCGCGATAAATGCTTATGTCTAACTGATAATAAGAAAAAGGTTCGCATTGCTGTTATAAAGCAATGCGAACCTTTTTTATTTTAAAAAAGAAAGAATAAGTTTTTCTACTTAGGTAGGTGTCTAGCTCCAGGTGCCAACTGTTAGGAGGCCCACTGGATGTGGGGTCACGTAGCCATTGCCGCAGGACACGGCGTACTTAGGCTTTTCATATCATCCTTTTTTCCATTGCGCGATGCGGGATATCCGCATCCATAAATTCGGGTGAAGTAATGACATAGCCTAATTTTTCATAGAAAGGGACAGCATATGATTGTGCATTTAAAATAATCTTGTTCATACCCGTTGTTTTAGCATGTTCTTCAAGTGCATGCATGATAAGGTTTCCGAGATGTTTCCCGCGAAATTCCCCTAAAATGCAGACACGTTCAACTTTTCCGATTCCGTCGTTGATTTCCCTGATTCGGCCTGCGCCGATTGGAGATTCTGATGAATAGACGACGAAATGTGATGCAGTTTTATCGAAATGATCTAGTTCAAGGTCAAGTGGCACACCTTGTTCTTCCACGAACACTTTTCTTCTGACAGAAAATGCATCTTCTTGTTCAAGGTCAGAAGTTGCGAATCTTACTTCAAACAATTTTCAGTTATCCTCGTCAAGGCGGAATGTTTCATATACCGTCCATGAGCCGTCTTCAAGTTGATAAGTAAGGTGCAAACGATCAATTGTTTCAGTATGATCGACACCAATCATTTTCAGTTGACCAATGATATCATCGTGTTCGCCAGAAGAAAGTTTTTGAGCAATCGTCACGTGGGGAACGAATGCAAACTCAGGTTTTTCACCGAAGAAATCGTTGTTCAGGTCTTTATGCAAAGCAGCTAATTCATCGTTAAGGGTAGCCTTAAAATAAATTGTATTTGTGATAGGAGCGAATGTGCCCACTTTTGACACGTTTAATTCAAATGGAGTGTGTTTTTTAGTTACTTCTTTAATTGCCTTTGCAACTTCTTCAATTTCTTGATCGTTCGCTTCGAATACACCTTTAACCGTCAAATGCGGCGTGATTTGTGCATAATGTGGATCATATCTCTTTCTGTAAGCGTTTGCCAAGTCCTGAAGTTTCTTTGATGGGAAAGCAACGACACCGTATTTCATAATAAAAACCTCCTAGAATAATTGTTTTAGCTTTATAAATTTGATTATAGCAGAATACTTGAAAATATGTCCGTTTTGTCTGAATTAGTGACCAAAAACCATTTGAATGGCGCGGCGGACATCGGGTTGCCAATGCTTCCAGGTATGGTCTCCATTGAATTCATCATAGAAATAAGGGAAGCCTTTTCTTTCAAGTAATTCGTTTAATGTTCTGTTTGGCGTAAGGAAGTCTTGAACACCATCAACTTGCGTATTTACTTGGGTTTCTTCCTTTCCAATTACATGATAAATGGAGAATCGGGAAGGATCTTGTGAAGCTTCCACTTTTTCAAGCACAAAATCATTGACATAAGGGGAATGCAGAATCACTTTCCCGAATATATTGGGATACTTCGATGCAGTTAGAAGAGAAATCGTCGCCGCTAAGGAATCGCCGATAAGAGCCCTGCCTGCCCCAATCTGATATGTTGGATAATTGTCGTCGATATACGGAACAAGTTCATGAGCAAGGAAGCGGGTGTAGGCTTCACGTCGGTCCCCATCGGGATGATACATGCGCCTGCGTTCTTTGACACTCTTATAAGGAACACCAACTACAATGACGTTTTCAATTTCTTCGGCATCAATTAATTCGTCAACGACCCGTCCTATACGGCCGAACTGAAAATAATCTTTCCCATCAGATGCAATCAGCACTGAATATTTATAGAGAGGTGAAAAGTTGTGGGGCAAATGAATAAGCAACTGCATTTCCTCATCAAGTGCTTTACTGTAAATTGATATATCTTCTATTTTTCCGTATTTCACTCTGGTTGCCTCCTCAAATTGCGTGTATATTGAAATTGTATCATATCGTTAAGGTCAGGTATAATAGTTGTGTTCTGTTTATATACTAACTATAAAAGGGGTTGGCAGGAATGCATGATGATACAAAAATTGTACATTCAAAAGTTGTGACTGAAGCAACGAAAGCGGCTTTGAAACGGCGCGGTGTGACGTTGGAAGCAATCGCTGAAATCGTCTATGAACTACAATATCCGTATAATAATGGTCTTACAATGGCCCACTGCATTGAATCTATCGAAGGAGTCCTTCGAAAACGGGAACTTCAGCATGCGATCCTTGTGGGAATTGAATTAGATGAACTGGCAGAACAGGGAAAACTGTCCGCCCCATTACAACAAATCGTTGAGTCTGATGAAGGTCTATTCGGGGTTGATGAAACAATAGCACTGGGTGCCGTGTTTACATATGGTTCCATTGCAGTAACAACATTTGGTCATCTCGATAAAAATAAAATGGGCATCATTAACGAACTAGACACGAAAAAAGGTCAAGCTATTCATACATTTTTAGATGATCTCGTTGCCAGTGTTGCTGCTTGTGCAGCTTCAAGAATCGCACATAGAACTCGCGATCTTCAAGAAGCGGGCGAAACGTTTGAAGATATTACACCTGAGGAAACGATGCCTGAAACGAAAGTGAAAGGTGCACAAATTTAGTTTCTTCTATATGATTGCCCGAAAGGATATTAACCATCCATTCGGGCATTTTTTTTTGCTTTAAGTTGGAGTAAACTATTTATATTTGGAAGAATATGAATGCTTTAAAATACATAATTACATACTATATCCCTATTAAATATATATACTTTTTATAAATTAAGTTGACAATTAAAATGTCAGTAGATAGAATGGCATACAAGCATGATTATTTAGAAAAAGGAAAACATTCAACGAACTTGGTTGTTATAGTGTTCGAGGTTGTTAGAAAGGAGAATGACATGATTTCATTTGAACAAGTTAACAAATATTATGGGGATTTTCATGTATTGAATGATATTAACCTCACGATGAATGATGGAGAGGTTGTAGTTATTATTGGTCCATCAGGTTCTGGTAAGAGTACATTGCTCAGATGTATAAACAGACTTGAGACAATTACAAACGGCATTCTTACCGTTAATGATATCGCAGTCAATGACAAGAAAACAGATATTAACAAATTGAGACGAAATATTGGAATGGTATTCCAACACTTTAATCTATATCCTCATAAAACAGTTCTGCAAAATATTACATTGGCACCGATCAATGTCTTGAAGCAGTCAGCAGAAGAGGCAAAAAAGACTGCGATGTATTACCTAGAGAAGGTAGGGATTCCTGACAAAGCTTCATCCTATCCATCTCAATTATCGGGGGGACAACAGCAACGTGTTGCCATTGCGAGAGAACTTGCTATGAAACCCGATATCATGCTTTTTGATGAGCCTACATCTGCGCTCGATCCAGAAATGGTAGGTGAAGTGTTGGATGTAATGAAAACGCTTGCAAAAGAAGGTATGACGATGGTTGTCGTTACACACGAAATGGGATTTGCTAAAGAAGTTGGAGACCGAATTGTTTTCATAGATCAAGGCAAAATTTTAGAAGAGGCAGTTCCGGTTGAGTTTTTCGAAAACCCGAAAGAAGAACGGGCGAAAGTCTTTCTTAGCCGTATATTAAATCATTAAAAACAAAAGGGGAGATGTGTTTATGTTTAAGACAAAAAAGTTTCTTTTATTGACGATAACTGCGCTTATGTCGGTTATGCTTTTGGCAGCTTGTAATTCAGGGGACGACAAAGCAGGTAGTAAAGAGGAAAACGTGCTCGAAACAATTAAAAAACGTGATAAAATCATTTTCGGAGTAAAATACGATACGAAATTATTTGGTTTAAAAAATCCTTCTACAGGCGACGTTGAAGGTTTTGATATCGATATTGCAAAACAATTAGCAAAAGATATTCTTGGCGATGAAACTAAAATTGAATTTGTAGAAGTAACGTCAAAAACAAGAATCCCATTATTAAATAAAGGCGATATCGATGCAATTATCGCGACAATGACAGTTTCAGAGGAACGTAAAAAAGAAGTTGATTTCTCAGAAATTTACTTCAATGCAGGTCAATCCCTACTCGTGAAAAAGGGAAGTCCTATTCAAAGTATTGACGATCTTACAAAGGATACAACTGTAATTGCTGTAAAAGGGTCTACCTCTACTGATAATATACGGGAAGCAGCTCCAGATGCACCCGTCTTAGAGTTTGAAAACTACGCAGAAGCTTTTACAGCACTTAAAGCTGGAAAAGGTGAAGTTTTAACAACAGATGATTCAATCCTTGCAGGAATGGCTTCTGAAGATGATTCTTTTGAAATAGTCGGGGAACAATTTACAGAAGAGCCTTATGGAATTGCTGTAAAAAAAGGGGAAAAAGAATTTGTAGATTCACTTAACACTTCGCTAGAATCACTAAAATCGAGTGGGGACTTTGATACTATTTATGACAGTTGGTTTGAAGGTTTGTTGAAATAAAATAGTGTTTCTATATTGAAGATGTATGGTTACATTAAATAGGTTGATCAGTCAGGATGGGCAATTAATGCCCATCCTAATTGAATTAAGTGAGGTGGAAAGATGCTGGATTTCTCAATTCTAATAAACTATTTCGATATGTATTGGAATGGATTTAAAGTCACGTTATTGATTAGTTTTATTGCGTTAATAGGGAGCTTTTTTATCGGTGCTATCGTAGCAGTTATGAGAATTGTACCGATTGCACCCCTTCGATGGATAGCCATCGCATATGTTGAGTTTTTCCGAAATATTCCACTGCTCGTAATTGTTTTTTTCTTTTATATTGCAACACCAAGCTTAGGGCTGCAACTCTCAGGTTTTACTGCCGGAACGATTGGATTAACCATTTATACGTCTGCTTTTATTGCGGAAGCAATTCGTTCTGGAATATTGTCAGTTCCCACAGGGCAGATGGAAGCTGCAAGGTCATCAGGTTTAAAATATGGCCAAACAATGAGAATGGTTATTTTACCTCAAGCAATAAAAATTGTAGTACCTCCTATTGGTAACCAATTTATTAATTTAGTGAAAAACTCATCTATATTGGCGCTTATTGCCGGTACCGAACTAATGTATCAGGCAGATCTCATATCAGCCAAGACTTATGTAGTCTTTGATGTGTACATATTTGTCGCTCTATTTTATTTAATCATTACCATTCCATTAAGCTTCGGCGTATCATACCTTGAAAAACGTCTTGCTAATAGCCATTAAGGAGGTGTCATAATGGATTTTTCAGGTGCATTTAGTCCAGATAATCTTAAGTTTTTAATGGAAGGCTTTTATGTTACGTTAAAAGTTGCCTTGATTTCAATTATTTTTAGCTTTATTATTGGCGGGGCAATCGGAACATTACGGTTTGCTAAAATACCTATCCTTTCAAAAATATTAGCGGCAGTTGTAGAAACAATCCGAAACTTACCGCTACTACTTATTATATTGTTTACTTATTTTGCACTTCCAGAGATGGGTATTAATTTAAGTATTACTGTTTCTGCTATTGTGGCATTGACTGTTTTTGAATCAGCCATGCTCGCTGAAATTGTTCGGGGTGGATTGAATTCTATTGAAAAAGGACAAATGGAAGCTGCACGTTCTTCAGGACTTACATACGTTCAAGCATTGAGAACGGTGATTTTGCCACAAGCTCTCAGAAGAATGGTACCAAACCTTGTCAGTCAATTTATTTCACTTCTAAAAGATACATCGCTGGCAGTAGTCATTGCCCTTCCGGAACTGCTCCATCACGCAAAAATTATTCAAGCACAACAGCAAAGCTATGTGATTCCAATCTTCATTTTAATCGCACTTATGTACTTCGTTGTCAATTACGCTTTATCTTTAATTGCACGAAGACTAGAATTGAAAACTACTTAAATGATTTCTTTATAAATAAAAATCCCTTCGCTGTTATACGCGAAGGGATTTTTTGTTTGAGGAATTAGCGACTGATAATATATCCATGTCAGAGCGAGCATATAAGGTTTGCGATCGATCATATCCGTGTCAAACCGTGCATATAAGGTTTGCGCCCGATCATATAAGGTTTGCACCCGATCATATCTGTGTCAGACCGAGCATACAAGGATTGCACCCGATCATATCTGTGTCAGACCGAGCATACAAGGATTGCACCCGATCATATCTGTGTCAGACCGAGCATACAAGGTTTGCACCCGATCATAACAGTGTGATACCGAGCATATAGAATCTGAACCGTTTTAAAATCACTTCACCAATCTTTACTCGAAATGTAATAACTCAATTCGTTTTTGGACAACATCCATGCAATTGAGGACAAAGCGTCTTTGTTTGACTGCGATTTGAACCATGGTCCAGGATGCCACCTAGTGCAGCATGTGATGATTTCGATAGAGGTGAAATGGAAGAATAGTGTAATGGATAAAAGTTATAATAGGATAACGAGCCACTGTTCTTTTTTAATCATAACAATAAGAGTTGATGATTTAAATTGAATTGAACTAATCGGTACGCCGTATGCATCGACAGCCGCACGTGTAGAGTAGGAAGGGGAATTTGGAGGATAACCTCAAAAGCTTACCTGTCTGTATAAAGAAGGAATTATCGGATTCTATGTCGAATTAATAATAAAGGAGGTAGTTACTGTGGTTGAAATTTCAAATGGTATTGCAAAAAGAGAAATGAAAAGCAAAATGAATCAGTTGTTCGAGGACGAAAAGAATGGTCACCTTCATGTACTATATAAGTATAATGGGATTGAAAATTACATTATACAGGTTTTGAGTTATGTACAAGATGGTATTGCAGCGGGAGATTACGTGATTCTCATTGAGAATTCTCGTCTTTATCCTATTATTCGCAAAGAACTAAGTACACGTTTAACGAAAGATCAAATGGAATTCATACACTATGTAAATAGCCTCGAATTCTATTGGTCAAGTGGCAGTTATCATCCACCTTCAATCGCTGATTACTTCAGTAAGACAATTCAGCCCTATGTTGAAAATAAAATCTCTTTCCGAGCATGGGCACATGTCGAGTGGGCTACAATGGAAGAGCCACTGCATCTTATAAAAGATTTAGAGGTAATAGTAGACGAAGCTGTAAATCTGCTGTCGTTTCCATTAATTTGTGCATACGAAGGAAATAAAATGCCCGACTACCTCAAAACGAGTTTGATGGAAACACATCCCTATGTTCTACTGGAAGATGATTTTATCGTCTCGGAAGAATACCAGCCATCGAATGTAGTAAAATGATATTTATTATTTAACAAACAGGCGCGTTCGTATTAGTTTAACAGCAGGAAATCATTTATTGACGGTTGTTTTTGAACAGAAGGCTTGTAAAATTAAAGGCGACCTATCGTTAATCATTAGACGGGTCATCTTTTTTTATTTAAAAAAATAACCAATAAAAACTTGTCATTCGATGATTACTAATAATAAAAAACACAACCCAATAAAGGGTTGTGTTACTCTGTAACCCCTTATGCACAAGGGGTTAACGATAATCCCGACTGGAATCAATCCAGTCCTCTCCATGTCGATTTTGTATCCCCTAGATTATCAAGGGGTAGAACGTACTTTATCATACTGTGGACATTTAGTTGGTCGATTTTAGTTAGCCAATAGGCAATCGCATTTCAAATACTGATGATTGCCAGATCGAAATCCTTCCTCGTAAAGGGTTGCATCTGGACTTTGCTAGTCAGGTTCCTATTTAACTTTCTTTTTTTCCCTTGTCCTCACTAAATAATATGCATTAATCCAGGAAGCAATTGGTACAATCAGTGCGATACCAATACCTGCACTAAATATTGTAATCATTTCACTACCGAAAATCTTTGAATTTACGATTTCCCCTATAGAATAAGATAAGTCTTTAAACCACAAAAGCAATGCCATATAACCCCCAAAAAAGGCGAAAAACAACGTATTTGTATTTGACCCTAGAATATCCTTTCCAATGTTTATCCCAGATTTGAATAAGTCTCTTCTACTAATGGTTGGATGTTGGTTAAATATCTCAAGCATAGGGGAAGTAATCGAAATGGCTACGTCCGTAATAGCTCCGATTGTACTCATAATAATGACTGATGCTGCAATTTTAACAAAATCCACACCAATATAAAGAGAAAATATGGTCAGTTCATCGATTTCTTCTTCGCCAAACCCTTGAATCATCGTTAATTTCGTCACTTGATTGATAAAAATCAATAAAATGACAATTGTGATGGCAGTAGAAAGGAATGCAGTTTTTGTTTTACTGTTCACTTTATTGATGAAAAAAAGGTTAATACAACTAATGATCGTGCACCCAATAATCGTCAGGATAATTGGGTTTGCATTCGGATCTGCCATGATCAATGTGATAAGAAGGATGACACCAAAGTTTAAGAATAAGGAAATGAAGGACCGTGCTCCTTTTTTTCCGCCAATGACGATCATCAATATAAACAAAATGGCTGCTAGCCACACCAATACATTCATAATTTATGCCTCTTTCGATTCACAAAGAAGATAGAAGTGTATAAACCAATCGGAATTGCCAGTACAATCCCAATGCCACCTGCCAACGCTCGCGCTAATTCCAAAGAAAGGTTCATAGAAAGGGCAAATGACAGTGAAGTGTGGTTTTTTATATATAAAATAAGGACTGGAATGGATCCGCTAATGTACGCAAAGAACAAAATGTTAGTCATGGTACCCATAATGTCTTTTCCAATTTCTAAACCGGATTTCTTCAATGCTTTTGTCGATATATGATTGTCTTTCTCGTAAAGCCCGAAGATAGAGGAAGACATTGTAATGGCAACATCCATCACTGCACCTAAAGAACCGACGAAGAGACCAGCCATGAATACCATTTCATAAGGGCGTGTCAGAAAGCTCATCTCCTCATATCGTAACCCGCTTCCTGCAGTGATCCATATGACCAGATAAGCAATCAGTAAGGAGAAAAATGTTCCTAAAAGTGTTGCGACAATCGCAGCATATGCTTTTTCGTTAAAACCGTTCACGAGTAACAAAGAGGTGACGGTAAATAAAATAACGGTTATCCCGCATATCCAAAGTAAACTGATAGATGAATTGTTTACATAAACATCTAGTGCAAAAGATAATAAGAGGGCATTGACTGCTAAACTGACGATCGAAAAAAATCCTTGTTTTTTCCCAATTAGAAGTAAAACAAATATAAATACCCACATGATCATAACAATGTATTTATCACGTTTAATATCTTTTATACTTCCGGTTAAATCGCCTGATGCCTTTGTTTGCTCATCAATTGAAACAAATAAATCGTTTCCTACTCGATATGCATGATCATAAGCACCTGAAGTTGAATACTCGTTCGTTATATGGATTTGTTGTCCTTTTTCTTGTCCATTTTTAACCTCGGCGATGATTTGCTGTGTGAACAACTGGTCGCGATTGTTATGCATATCAACAACTTGAACTGAATCTTCGAGATTGGTCTCGATAATTTTAGCAATTGGTCGATCGTAAAAAGAATAATTGTATTGAACAAACAGTATAGAACCAACAAAACAAACTGCTATAATGCTGTACAAAACAATATTTTTGAGTAGCAATTTTTTTAATTTGTTTATGACAACATTCAAAGAAAAACCTCCGACTAATAGTTAGTGTCTATCGCATATAACAAAAGTATGCGGACAATTGTATAGTGAGAAATAAAAGTAAAGTGTTATGAAACAAAAAAGTACATAACGTTAAACTTAAATTTCAACAAAAAAGACTTGCCTGTCTCCCGAAATTTCTCTGCTTTAGTGTGTAGAATCAAATGCAGTGGAGGTCGAAAGGAATGCTGAAGATGTCTGAAGTCAATTGTATCAAATTAATGAGGAATCAAAAATCATTAACTACCAATAAAATCAAAAAACGTTAGGAATTAATTGGAGAACGGCAAATTAAGATAAAGACGCAGAACAAATCCCTGCTGAGAATGAAAGAAAAAGTTCAGGGATGCGGCGTATTCAATCACTTGCCAGAAAAGAATCAGGAAAATCATTTACTCGGGATGAAAATGATATTCAATTAGTTAATTGGGTTCCGAAAAAAATGAAGAGACTGTATTCACTAATGAAATAGAACTATTATTGCAATGTATCTTAAGTCAAAGGAGATTAAGTTTTAAGGGTTTGAGGTTAGGTCTATTATTTACTGTTTTACGTGCTTAAAAAAGACGCTATTATAGCAAATAATTGGTTGCTTTTAAATCCTGTTGGTGGCTATATTCTAGGAGCGATATTGCTAGGAGAACCTATATAAAAATCTCTATAATTGGAACAATACCGGTTTTATTCGGCCTAAATTTGTCAGAGGATTTTAGTGTAAAACCTTCTACAGCAGTAGTTACACAAGTTGCTAAAATGAGTAGTGAGTAATACAAGATGTAGTCTGAAAAATAGTATTGTACCAACGGTCAGTTTAGTTCAATAATGAATGGATGTTATACTTTAAAGGAATTATAAAAATTCGATGTTCTGTTATTTAATTAAATTCTGAGAATATGTTAGTGAGGTATTCAAAATAATGATGAAAATAGTACCCCCTAAGCCTTTTTTCTATAAAGGTGGAGAGAGAGCCGTTTTACTATTACATTCTTTTACAAGCAATACGATTGATATGAAAAAGTTAGGGAGGTATTTGCAAAAGAACAATTATTCTTGCTACGCACCATTATACAGTGGACATGGTTTAACAGCAGAAGAACTTCTCACACATAGACCTTCAGATTGGTGGCAAGATGTACTAAACGGTTACAAGTTGTTGAAGGACAAAAGTTTTGAAAAAATAGCTGTGATTGGTCTTTCTCTTGGTGGTGTGTTTGCATTAAAAGTTGGTCAAGAGTTGGAGATAAATGGTGTTGTGACAATGTCAGTTCCAATACATAGGGAAGCTACTTTTCTACAAAAACGTGTCTTTCATTATGCAAAAGGATACAAACAACTGGAAGGGAAAAATGAAGAACAAATAAATGTAGAAATGAAACGTCTTCAAAATATTTCTATCGATTCATTAGTTGAGTTCCAACAGCTAATTGATTTAACGATGGATAAATTAGCACTTTTAACATCACCAATTCGCATATTATATGGTGAATTAGATGAGCCATTGTATAAAGAAAGTGCAGAGGTAATTTTTCAAAGCGTTGCGACGAATCAAAAAACAATGAAGGGGTATCCGAACTCTAAACATTTAATGACATTAGGCACGGATATCAATGACGTGAACAAAGATATTCTTACATTTTTAAATGATTTAACTTGGTAGTTTTAATGAATCTTCAACTAACAATAGCTTTACTTCAAGAAGGAGTAAAGCTGTTTCCTTATTCAACTCCCCCAATTACAAAAAAACAATAAAAAAAAGACCTCCAAGCACAAGGCCTGAACGTCTTTTTTTATGGAAAAACCTTTGTTCCTAAAGGTTTTCTTCGGGTTTGGCACCCAATGGTCCCGACTGGGCTCGAACCAGCGACCCCTACCTTGTCGATTTTGTATCCCTTAGTTAAACTGGTTAAGCTGAATTAGTTGAGGTTAAATAAGTTTGATTTAATAAGGTTTTAGTGAACAGGTAAATTAATTCAGTAAAATAAGTTTGGTACAGGAAATTAATTATGCGGACAAATTGCGGACAAGAAAGTAAGCAGGTGGTCTGTATTACTTTTTTGAATAAATCTTTATACTACAACAGTTTTCTTATTAGAAAATGTTACTCGTAATCCGAGTAGGGAATGATATTTCACATTACCAAATATGTTTAGACATTACGGGAATGTCGTAACTTAGAAAAACGGATTCACATGCTAATCATGGGCAATTCACTGGGGACGAAATGCTGACTATCAATGAGATGTTAAAATCACGGCCAGAAAATATCTTCCCCCCCACTATGAATTACCAGGGAGGGTTTTCGTCTGCTTCTTGTTGAGGTCAATCTGCATAATTAATCATGTAGACAGGACTGCTGTTCACCAGAAAGACCGTTAGTTCAACGATGTATATATCCATGCATAAAGAAAGCAAAGGACTATAGGAGGGAAACTGAGGCGTTGGAAGGGGTGGCCTGTCTGGGTCAACTGCCGAGAAGGGGTGTTATGTCAACTGGTTGTGCATGCGGGATACACCCACGTTCCGAGAGGGTGTAGATCACGGTGCATCTATGTCTTTACTAATGACTCTCTTAAAAAGGATTTAATAATACCACCAGACTTTACCATACACGTGAGTGCGTTTTTTTCTTTTATTGTAATTAACTTTTTGCGTTTGAATCCGTCAAAGGCTCAATATTAAACTGATAATCAATCTTAATGTCCATCTTCTCGAAAAGTTCAATCCATTTTTTTTCATCCATTGGTTTTGAGAATGGTTTTAATGTATGAATGCCTAGCTGTAATGGATCCACATTCAATTCTTGCATCTTTTTTACTAGTTCTTGTGTTTGTTTTTCAAGATTGGATTGGATATCTTTTTTTAAATCTTCTAAATCCTTTGGGTCAAATAATTGCTTTTCTCCCCGGTATTCTTCAATTCTTGAGTCTATATTCACTGTATAGGTCATTGTAGACAAGCTTTTATTGATATCCACTTTCGTTTTAGACCTAACATGACCTAGAACAACTTCTAATTCTGGGATCGGTAAAACTGCTAAGTAGTGATCGTTGTTTAACAGCTGGAAGATACGATCATCAAAAGTTGTTATTATTTCAACTAGTTTATCATTTTGAAACAGGGCTGTACCTTCATAGCTGATAGCGTCATTTTCTATTTTGAATACAGGTAAGAAAGGATCTGAATAAGGAGTATATAACAGATTTTTAAATTCATGTAGATTAACGACACATAATTCTCCCTGATTTTTTTCCTCATAGTGCTTCAGCATTCGGTAAAAAGAGTAATCAAGATTTTCTTGTATGTCCAATTGATTTTCCAAGTATTCTTCAAAATTTCCTTTTACGATAACTAAATAGATTCTCAAAGAAATATCCGGATCAGTCAATAACACATTAATAATGGACATAATCCCCTCTTTTCCGAGGTCTTCATTAATTATCAGCATTCGCATTTGCCCAGATTTCATTTCCTGGTAGAAGTTTAAATTAAAATTCTTTAATCCCTCCTTTATTAATCTAACTTCTTTCGTCATTACACTCTTTTTTTCTTTGCTTAGAGGAGGCAAAATCGTACTGATTTTTATTTTACCTTCATCCCCTTTACTAAGTGATAAAAATGTGACTGGAGCAAGCTCTTCAATAATGTTATTTTCAGTAAAAGGGGCACATCCAATTAACCATAATGCCATAAATATGATTGACAATTTTTTAGCCATCTTCTTTCGTAGTCTCATGTTTATTAACCCCCTTTATCTTCATCACTACGATAATAATAATTGGAGCCACTAAGTAACTTAAGCTTCCTGCTAAAATTTGAAGATTAAGTAAAATGACCTGCTTTTCACCTGACTTCCATATCCATTCATTCACAAGAATCATTCCAATGAAAATAAGGAATACACTGTATAAAAAGCCACCTCGACTGGATGGTTTCTCCATTTTCCCAAAAGCAATTTTAGATGCTGCATAAAACATCAGTAGAAAAATAGACACAGCAAAAACGATATTAAATAATTCTAAGGAAACCATGACCATATCAATACGTTCAATTATTGGATTTTGAAAATAACGTGCCATATTGACAATTGGGAATTGATTTTTGCTTAAATAATTGGAACCGAAATATAATAAGGATGCTATATATAAGAATACATACTCTATAACGGTTAAAGCATTGCCATAGGACAGATAGCGAAATGTCTTATTATTTGTTTTAAACCACGGTCCCAAAAATACTAGAAATTCAGGGCCTGAAAATGAAGACAAAATTAAAAATATTCCTCTCCAGGAATCTCTATTCCATTCCATTGGAATAATCGGATACAAGTCACTAAGTTGAGCTATTGGTGGAAGGAAGAAAAAAGCGAAGAAAAAGAACATCCAAAATGTACACAAAAATGAAATCACTACGAAACGAATGGTTTTTTCAACACCCTTCCCTGCGACATACCAACAAGACAATAGAATAAAAAAGATAATCCAATTTGAATCTGTAGATGGAAACATAAATATTTGAACGATTTCTGAGAATCCTAACATGACTACAAAAAGTTTAAGCAAGATAAAGAACAAACCGATGAAGGAGAGGATACGCACAATTTTTTTTCCGAACAATTGGACAAATCCGTTGTATCCTTTGCTCGAAAACCCGGTGGAAAACCATTTGGATAAAAGAAGAAGGTTAAGTTGAGACAATAATCCGACCGCAAGAATCACCCAAATCATATACGGATGGATCAAAAACCTTGGCATAATCAAAAAAAAGTAAAGCATTTGGAGGCGATTTACCATCAACATGACATAGAGCCCATTATAGGTTTCATTTTTATTAAATAATTGAAGGGCTTCCATTAGGTCATCTCCTAGTTTGATATCTCTTCATCTTCAGCGGTTTAAGATGTTGTGGACGCTCCTTCATTTTGACTAAAGGCCCTCGAATGAATAGGTCAATCCAATCTTTTCCATAGAAAGGGGCAACAGGGGATAAATATGGCTGCTTGAGTGAAGACAAGCCATTAAGGTGGGCTAAAATGATAATCATTCCCAGAACAATCCCCACTATCCCAAGAAACGAAGAAAATACAAGAAGAATGAATTGAATCAATGAATTCGCCTTTGTCATAAGGTAATTGGGACCAAGAAAGGATCCAATAGTTGAAATCCCTACCATGACAATTAACACCTTACTTGCAAAACCAGCCTCAACTGCTGCTTGACCAATTACAATGCCCCCAATAACCCCAAGCGTTTGACCTGTTTTTGTTGGCATCCGTAAACTTGCTTCTTTTATAATTTCAATAAAAATTAACATGATAAATGCTTCCCAAAAAGGAGTGAACGGAAGCTTGCTCCTTGACTCCACTAAGACCAAAAGTGTTTGTAAAGGAATCATTTGATAATGATGAGTTGTTAATGCCACGTAGAATGGAATCAATGTGATAGACAGAATAAAACTTACATATCGGAGGATGCGCAAAAAACTGGCAACTACCCATCGATTAATATAATCCTCTGGTGATTGGAACAAATGAAAAAATGTAATTGGAGCAACGAGAGCAAAAGGTGTATTATCTACCAGAATCGTAATTTTTCCTATTCCCAGAGAATAAGCAACAACATCAGGCCGGTCAGTTTGCTGAAACTGAGGAAAAATACTGTCTTGATGGTCCTCCATGAATACCGCAACTTGAGAAGAATCAAAGAAGAGATCATAATTAATTTCCGAAATCTTCTTTTTGACGGTTGAAACAAATTCTGGATTGGTCAGCCCTTCTATGTACAATAAGACCACATTTGTCTCACTTAAAGAACCAACGGTGAACTTCTCTGTTTTCAGATCATGTGTTGGAAGACGTCTACGAATGAGCGTAATATTTTGTTCTAGCTGTTCACTGAAGCTGTCTTTTGCTCCTAAAAGGATGGTTTCAGTATCGGATGGTTCAATTGCACGTCCAAGTGGATTTTTTAAAGGGATAGCGAACCAAAGGTTTGACGAAGAGTCAAATAACAAGACTGATCCTTTAAACAGCTGCTTTTTTGCCTCTTTAAAAGTGGAAATGGAGTTTATTGTTGAGTGAACATTGCATTCCTGAATGGATTGTTTGGAACAGTTAGATAAAGGTTTTACAATGCTTTCATTTAATCTTTCTTGGTCAATCAGGGTTCTTACGTAGATAAGATCAACATTTTGATTTTCAGAAATGTTGATTTCCACAAATTCCGCATCATCCATTTGAACGAGGGCTTTTTTTAGAGCCTCTACTGATAATTCTGATTCTGCGTTAGATTGAGGAACAGGCTTATTTTCATTTGATTGTTTTTTCCAAAACATTTACATCCCTCACCTCTGTGTGTAAAAAAGCATTGGTAAATTCTATTGTTAGCTTTTTAAGTTTAAAATATACCAAACTATATTAATAAGTAGCTGAGGCACAACCTTAACCCTAACCTCAAGATAACCAAAGGCGATCCATAAACAAATGAAGGACAGAAGAAATTTGCTCACTTTCTCAAGCAAGATTCACTCCCTTATGTACCCATAAATTTGAAAAAGAATGAGTGTTTCATCATCTAAAAGGATAATCGCATAAAAAAAACAGCCATCTCTAAAAGTTAGATGGCCGCTTTACAGGGCAGTTTTTCTTATGGAGTAAGAAGTTGAATACTTCCTCAATCGGGTATTATGTAAACTAAGTAAGCATAAAAAATGTATGCTATTTATAATTAAAAATTATTCAACAGGGGTATTTTAAAGCAATAAATCGTCTTTTTATATAATAAAACCAACTTTGGCGTATACTATGTATGAAGCAGATGCTTTGATCAGAGCGGTGGGCCTGATCATCCCGCGTGAGGGACATAAAAGATTTCACGATCCGTCCAGTTATGGGATATCTTCCGTAATCGACCACCATTAAACTTTTCATTTCAGAATGGCCTTGGGCAGCTTTGCTCAAGGTCATTTTTTTTAGGAGATTATAGATAAATGGCTAGATTGCTTACTTCAGAGGAACTTAAAAAAGTACAACGAAAACCTATCGAATCTGAATTGTCACTTAAAAGTCTTCAATTATTTTATAAAGAACACTTAATGCATAAAATATTTGTATTTGAACTGGATGAACCTTCACAACCTATTATTAAATTGATATTCGAGGCAGATAATTTTAGTCATTTTATAGGTTTCCAACATATTTTTGAAAATGAACAAAATGCTTCCGATTATCAGGGGTATGACGGGTACTGTAAAATCGAGAACTCTGAAGTCACAATGGATACATTTAAAGAACCAAGAATTAAAGATAAGTATAAATAAAATCGGGAAAGAATTTTATACTTCCCTTTTATTTATCAATTGATAACAAATCCAACAGTAATTTTATTCAATCCTGAAAATAGCAAAAAAGATGGCATACTAAACGGCTCACGAAAGACGTAATCAATGCAATAGAGCTTTATATAAACGAATACGGTCTTAGAGCAGACGATTACTTTGTAGGGAGAGTATATAAGAATGGACGCTATGAGAGCACAGCTATTAGTGAAATAGGTTATTGTAAAGCTCTGCAGCGGTGGACCGGGGGACTTACCGGATACAATTTCAGGAAAAGCCAAGTGGTGGCCATGCACGCAGCAGGTGCAGATTTACCAACTATCGCGCAACAAACAGGACATAAATCATTGGAAACTTTAGTTCAGCATTATCTAACTGTGTCTGAGACAACCTTGGATAAATATTTGTAGGTATAGAAGAAAAATTAATTTGGGTATTATAAAAACCTCTTTTACCATTCTCGGTAAAGGAGGTTATAGGAGCTTCTTCTATTATAATGTGCTAGATGTTTCTTCTTCGAGTGCTTTCACTAATTTATAAAAACTAGTTTTCTTAACCCCAGCTTCCTGCATTGCTTGCACTGCTGTTAATTCTCTAGCTCTCCATTTTCTGTAAACCTCTTTAAACTCTTCTGAAAGCAGAACTTTAGGTCTTCCAAACTGAACCCCATTTTGCAACGCCAAATCAATTCCTTCACGCTGCCGTTTCCGGATGCGTTCTCGTTCCTCTTCAGCCATCCAGGAAAGGATCTGCAAAACCAAATCCGCAATAAACGTTCCCATGCTGTCTTTGTATTGCGTCGTATCGAGTAACGGCATATCCATTACAACAATATCGGCTTCGATGTTCTTCGTCAGGTCATTCCATTCCTGTAGGATTTCTTCTTTGTTCCGACCAAACCGATCCAACGAATGGATATACAATATGTCGCCTTTTCGGATAATCCGTTTGAGCAATTGATAGTTTACACGTTCAAAGTTCTTTCCACTTTGCTTATCCAAATAGATATCGCGTTCATTAATATCTAATTTTTTGATAGCTTCCAATTGCCGACCTTCATTTTGATCTTTACTGCTGACGCGTATGTAACCAAATTTACGTTGCTCCATAATTCACCTCGAAAAAAGATTCTTTTCCCTTATTATACCTGAAAATCGTTCGCAAAAGTGTATTATAATTTATGAACGTTCGTAAAGTTTTTTAATACATTTATGAACAATGTTTCTGTTATTTTTGAGTCCTTTTTAAACTGTTCGTAAAAGTGTACTTATGCGAACGCTTTTTTTAGTAATACAACTTTTTATGTAATGGTAAGATTTGTATATGATTATGCGATTGAAAAATGATAAGGTAAATTTTTATGGATGAAACGGAAAAAGACAGAGTTAGAAGATTATTAACTTCAATTACCCATGTTCAAAATAGTCTCTTAAGAGAAAGAATACTTCAGGAGTTATAGGTAGAGAAGGAACTTACCAAAGGGTTTCTTCTTTTCTTTTAGTAACAGATAAAAGTAATAATAATTTCAAATAAATTATTCGTGAATGAATGAGTACCCTATAAAAATTACATACCTAGCTTTCTACCTTGTTTATTTCACTCCGAGTGAGTTGTTCGAAAGCCTTGTATTTCCTCGTCATTTCCCGCTTAAAATCGGTCTCTTTTGCGGTGGCCGCCTTCAGCGTACTTCATAAATGATAAAGAATCTCCTCATTTTCATTATCGATACTTGCCTTTGTCGGTTAAGCTTAGCAAATCGTGGATATTAAAATCGTGTAAGCAAAATAACAACAAGAATCATTTTGCCTTGGAAAATTTATATATATTTTTTGAAAAGTTGTAACGGAATTTGCGGTCAAGGTATTAATACTAAGAACAGTGAGAGTGAGGGCCGTCATGAATAAGCTTGAAGATGAATATGAAGAGATCCAACCGAAAATATATGCGTTTTTTTATGCCAAGACAGGAAATCGGGCGACCTCTCAGGATCTCTGTCACGATACCTTTTATGAAGCATGTAAAAATATTGCATCTTTTAATGGCCATTCCACCTTGTCGACGTGGATGTTCTCAATTGCCAACAACTTATTAAAAAAGTATTACCGCAAAAATAAATATCAACAGAGCTTAATGGAAAAGCTCGCAATAATTCCGGAAGCTGAAATACAGTCAATAGAAGAGTTAACGGAAGTCAATGAAGATACAAAAATGCTGTTGCACCATATCTCGAAAATGGAGGATGCTGCGAGGGAAATTGTATTACTGCGCATATACGGCGAGCTGAGTTTTGCAGAAATCGGCGTGTTGATCGGTAAATCGGAAAACTACGCACGCGTAACTTTTCACCGGTTGAAATTAAGAATTCAAAAAGCGATGGAGGTGACTTTATGAATAAAGAATGTGCCATTGTACAAGATTTATTGCCTTTATATGAAGAAGAGTTATTGCAGGAGGAAACCAAACGATTTGTTGAAGAGCATCTGCAAAGCTGCCCAAAATGCTGCCATATCGCAGAACAGTCACAAATTCCGCTGCCTGTACAAGTAAAGCCGGGGAGTTCTTCTAAAAAAATGATCCGGAAAATAACCGTGCGTTTGACAACGATACAGATTTTCTTTGTGGCCATTGCCTTTATATTAGCAATGAGCACCACCATTATGAATGACAACAAGACCTTTATCCTGACCTATGCCATTTTAGGGGCCGTCACCTACCTGTTTTATCGTTCGGTCCTCGTTGCTGTATTGCTCGCTGGTGTACCGAACTTCATTTGGAATTGCCTGCTATATATGACAGATTGGTTCGGCGAATTTTATGCTGAAAGTTTTTCTGAAGCTCTTCAATTATCGTTGTTTTCCTTAATTGTCCACCTGCTGTTTACATTTATCGGAATTGTCATCGGCTTTTGCATTCTTAAAATAATGGAGGAAAATTAATCATGAAAAAGAAAATAATATACAGTGTAATTGCAATTTTATTAATTGCCGCCGTCGTGTTCGCTTACATACAAATGAGCGGAAATCCAATTGAGAAAAACAGGGCAAAAGAGAGCCTGGAAGCGTTTTTAGAACAAACTTATCCGGACATGGACTATGAGATCAAGCGGTCGGCAGAGTATGGATGGATCGATGGCACTTTTCGTTTTAAAGTAGTGGAAAAGGAACCGATAGGAGTTGAAACCACCTATATGTTCGATGTCTCCGCTTTCGAACCGTACGAAATTCTTGGCGATACAATCCACGTATCCAAAATCGACAAAGCGGCCTCAAAAAAATTAAATGCAGAGGCGGAGCAATATATTCTAGCGCTTCTACAGAAAAGAGTTCCAGAAATCAATGGAGTGTCCACAGATGTAGAAGTATACAGCAACGAAGTCGCGGAATGGTCGCCCCAGCTGAAAACACCAAAGCCCATGCTCATTATGACGGAAATTGAAAAAGGCGACTTGACCAAAGAGCAAATGCTGCAGCAGAGCAAGGCGATCCAACAGCAGCTGAACGGCGAATCCATTGATTATTATATGGCTGAAGTCGGATACCACAGAATTGTAGACGGGGAAGAAATTTATGATTATGTGAGTTTTACGCCAAAACAAGAACTGACGATAGATGATGTGAATTAAAAATGAAGATACTTTATACAGTTTTATTTTGAATAGTTGAGAAAGAAAGATTTTCCGCTTCGGAGCAAAACCAATAAAAAAGAGCCTTTGAGGATCTTGAATAAAAATAAACCAGCAAGGTTGTATGCTACATCACTTTGGTAGACATAACACCCGATATTTCCCACTTATCTATGAAACTCTTCTCGTTTCCATTCGTATATGTATCATTAAGAAAAAATAGAAAAGAGGGAATATTAATGAAATCCATTACGAAAAAACGTACAAAAGCGATTCTGATTGACCTTGCAATTTCAAAGGCTGTAACAGCATGTGTTGAGTATTTCTTGAGGAAAAAGGTGAAAAATGAAGCTTTTCATGCTCTAGTGACACCAACTCTCGTCGTCTTGTGGTCATTGGAATATGCACAGCTGCGTAAATATGGTCAGACAATCGGTTATAAAACAATGGGACTAACCCTAGAAAATCAAGATGGCTCAGAACTAACATCTAATCAAATCATTAAACGGTTGGCTTATCGAGATACTTTGAGTACGCTTGATTACTTAAAAAATCGGCAAGCGTTTGAAGTACAAGATGGGGCAATTCTTCCTCATGACCAGGTTTCGGGTACGGTTGTTAGAGAGGTTTAACATGAAGTAAAAGGATGGTTTACAAGAGCAGGGCACCTAAGGAATTTCAATTCACATCGAAATCCCGATTGTTAAACTAAAGCACCCATTATTTTAAGTAAGATTATTCAGAACACTTTGTGTTCATACCCAATTATTAATGTTACGATAAATTATGGAAATATATTTAGGAGGATTATCATGAGAAAAGTATTATCTATTTTGTTGATATTCGTATTATTGCTTTCACTAGCTCCGCAGACGAAGGCTAACAATGTTGGTTTTAAAGACGTGCCTAAAAGCCATCCGAATTACACAGAAATTATGTATCTACTGGAAAAGGGGGTTATTGAGCCTGCTGAAAAGTTTGGGGTTAATCAAAAAGTCACACGAGAAGAAGTTGCAATAACGGTTGCTAAGGCAATTGGACTTGATGGAAAGAAAACCAAAACGAAGTTTAAAGACGTACCGGAGAGTAGGCATTCTTCGGGTTATATTAATTCAGCAGTCAGGGCTGGAATTATTAATGGATATCCAGACGGTACATTTAAACCGACACAACAAGTAACAAGAGGTCATATGGCAGCCTTTATAGCAAATGCCTTTAAATTGACCAATCAAGCAGATATAAAATTTAAAGATGTTCCTAAAGGATCAACTTCATATGTTGCTGTCAGGAAGTTAGTAGCAGCCAATATAACCTCGGGCTATTCGGATGGTACATTTAAACCGAATGAGGGTCTATCTAGAGCACATATATCTGCATTTCTTGCGAGAGCGATGAATCCGGCTTTTCGCCGTGCTTCAGAGTCGTACTATGGTGAGTGGATTATTAATCAAGTTCAAGCTTATGGAGTAGGTACTTATAGTAGTGAGGATGCAGAAAGTTTATTAGGGAAAAGTTTAACTTTTACAGCTAATAAAGCAAGTTGTTTTGGAGATAAACCTTCAGATATAGTAAAGGTGGCTACCAATCCTATTTACACCGAAACGATTATTCCAGCAAGTGATTTCGTAGAAAAACATCGTATCCCTTTTGATCTTTTAGGTCTTAAAGCACCTATTACAGAAATTAATGTTTCAGATTCAAAAGGCCATGTTTCTACATTCTTCATAAAAGATGATAATACATTAATTATATCCGGTGGTGGCACATATTTTGAGCTTATTAGGAAAGTCTCAATGAATAAGTAGGTAATGTTGTAGATTCTAAGAACAAAACAATTACAATAGATTAGGTAGAACTGTTTTTCTCAACAGATGAAAAGAGACTCAATGAGATAGGCATGAAAAGTGAAGATTTAACAACAGGTTTTTATATTTATAACGAAGATGAAATTGTGAAATTCTAGCTTATGATGATGCTATGCCTATGACACACTGCGAAGCAGTCGGAATCATGGCAATTAGGAATGAAGAGTTATGTGTAGAGTGTATGTGGCAACACAAGAGTTGTTGGTGGGTTTAATTAAAAATAGCTCGGTTCCTATTTTAGTGGAACCGAGCCTATTTTACTCATTAATCTTTTACTGTTGCTTATTTACTAATGGAAAGGATTGAGAATCTTCCTGAAGCTGCGGACAAATGGCGGACATTAGGTAAAAATCCAAAGAAAAAAAGACCTCCAAGCACAAGGCCTGAACGTCTTTTTTATGGAAAAACCTTTGTTCCTAAAGGTTTTCTTCGGGTTTGGCACCCAATGGTCCCGACTGGGCTCGAACCAGCGACCCCTACCTTGTCGAGGTAGTGCTCTCCCAGCTGAGCTACGGAACCGGGAATTAAATTGTGTTTCTGCTTACTGCACATTTATTATTATAGCGGGTCTGTAATAGAAGTCAACACCTTTAGGGAAAGTTTTTTAAAAAAGAGTATAATAGACACTAGAATGCTGTGAAAAAAGGGGGTGTTTCTTATCGACGTTCAATTTTCATTGCCTTATGTCTATGATTTCGATCGGGCAATTATTCGGTTGGCAGGGGACCCGGTGAATTCTGTGGATTTGCAAAGCCGCATAGTGCGCATCCCTATGGAAGAGGGAAATAATATCACGTTGCAAAGTACAGGCACGAAACAACTACCTGCATTTATAGTGGGAAATGCAATTGATGATAGTCAAATTGAAACGGTTAAATCAATCTTTCATTTTGATAAACCGTTGGATGCAATCGGGTTACATTTTGCGGGAACAGATCTTGGGCCGCTATTTCTTGAGTATGAAGGAACCCCGCTTGTTAAAAGTTTTTCATTATATGGAACACTAATGAAAAGCATCATTCACCAGCAACTCAATTTGTCGTTCTCACATACGTTGACGCAACGTTTTGTAGAATCATTTGGGGAGATGGTCGATGACGTCTGGCGTTATCCATCCCCTGAGCGTATTGCGTCGCTTGACGTCTCAGTACTTCGAGACCTGCAGTTTAGCACGCGTAAGGCTGAATATGTCATTGGCTTGTCTCAATCGATTGCAGAGGGGACGCTTGACCTTGAGCAGTTCAGGAAAATGGATGACGATGAAGTAACTTCAAAACTTGTTGCTTACCGTGGTGTAGGACCTTGGACTGCACAAGGTTTCCTAATGTCTGGGCTCGGACGTCCAAATTTATTCCCACTGGCGGATATTGGTTTGCAAAACGCATTGAAGCAGGTGTGGAAGATGGATCGTAAGCCCACGCAAGATGAAATGCTTGCCCGTTTTCCAGAGTGGTCACCGTACTTAAGTTATGCAGCACATTATCTGTGGCACAGTATTGAGTGACGTATATAGGGAACTAAACAACGCTTGCCTAGAACTGCACAACATAAGCCTAAAACTAAACAACACACACTCGAAAGATCAACTCACCATTCGTACACATAAAAAAACAGCTTTCCCATTTTAAATACATGGAAAGGCTGTTTTTATGGTCCGTTGGAAATTGGTATCGTTGACAAGTTAGTTACAATAATTATCAGTGTGTAGGCACCTGTAGTTGCTTCTCTTCATCAAAATAAAGGAAATTTTCTTCTTCAAGTTCTACAAGACGTTCTTTATTAATCCCCAATGAAAGATTTCCTTCAAAGATCGTTTCCCACCAAGTATCAGTTGTTGTCATGTCCATTTCCTCCTTTAAATTCTTTGTTATTTGAACATTCTATTCCCTTCAATGCTATAATACAAAACGTCAAAGGGTGAAAAGGAATCGTTAGACCTATCCTTTTTCCTTTCATACAATTATTCGTGAAAAGGGGTTATTTCTATGAAGAAAACTACATTTGCCCTCGTTGGTACAGGTATTGTTGGCGAGCGAATCATCAATCAATTACGCAATAACGAATCTGCAACAATTATTGCCTTGTTTGATGAAAATGATGAACGACTTTCTGAAATGGCGGATACATACGGATTATTTGCGGCATCCTCTTATGAGGAGGTTTTGGCGATGAAACCTGACTGGATCTATATTGGAACTCCACCCGTATCGCATGCTGCGCTGAGTACGGCAGCGATTTCAAAAGGCTTGAATGTGCTTTGTGAAAAACCACTTGCACACGATGTGACAGATGGATTAGTTATGGCTTCGGCTGCAGAGAACAGTAAAATTCAAACGGCAATGCATTTTCCGCTCATGTATAGTTCGTCCGTTCGTCATATGATGAAACTTGTTAATGAAGGTGAAATTGGTCAAATCATTCGAATTGAACTACAAACTTATTTCCCGCATTGGCCACGTTTATGGCAACAAAATCCGTGGATCGCTTCGCGAAAACAAGGCGGCTTTACACGAGAAGTATTCCCGCATTACCTTCAACTTATGTACAGGATGTTTGGTCAACTTGCGATTACTTCCCACCAAACCATTTATCCTGAAGATGAAACGCTTGCGGAAACGAGTGTCCTTACAATCGGAAAAACCGCGGATGACATTCCGGTCTTCTTGAATGGTGTTTCGGGAATCGGTCAACAAGAAGAACTGTCCTATACAGTATATGGAGATGAAGGTGTTCTGAAACTGCGCAATTGGTCGGAACTTAGCATGGCACAAAAAGACAGTCCTTTTGAGATATTGACTTCCTTCGATACAGTGAAAACGCTTACGGATGAGTGCATTGCGGCAGCTAACGGTGAAACTGCGCTACTTGTGTCATTTGATGAAGGACTTGAAATACAAAAATTGATTGATCACCTTTTGACCTGATAAAGGAATAAAGTGCTAACTTTTGCATCCCGCAACAATTCTAACTATGATTGAAGGTATAAAGGGATGGAGGGAATAAGTTGAACTTTACTGCACAAGACGTGGAATCGATGATTGCTTCCCAACACGCATATTATTTTTCAGGCCAAACAAGGAGTTTTGCATTCCGTAAAGAAATGCTTTTGACATTGAAAGACGCAATTGTTGCGAATGAAGCTGAAATTACGGAAGCGTTACATAAAGATCTGCGTAAAAGTCCTTTCGAGTCTTATGTGACGGAAATCGGTTTCGTCCTTTCAAGCATTTCTTACATGATTAAGCATCTTGAAGGCTGGATGGAGGATGAGACGGTGAAGACACCTGTTCATCTACAACCTGCGAAAAGTTTCATTGTTCGTGAACCATACGGATCCGTATTAATCATTGGTCCATTTAACTATCCGTTTCAACTTGTGATGGAGCCGCTTGTTGGAGCGATTGCAGGTGGAAATTGCGCAATTGTCAAACCGTCCGAGGTAGCTGCCCACACGGCACATATTATTAAAAAAATAGTGAAAGAAACATTCTCGCCAGACTATATCCGAGTCGTAGAAGGGGAGCGTGAAGAAACTTCCGCACTCATCCACGCTTCCTTCGATTATATATTTTTCACAGGCAGTGTAGCAGTTGGGAAAGTTATTATGAAGGCAGCAGCTGAACGGCTGACACCAATTACGCTTGAACTTGGTGGGAAAAGTCCTGCCCTTGTAGACCAGTCTGCCAATATTAAAAAAGCAGCTGAACGCATTGTCTGGGGGAAATTTGTTAATACAGGACAGACATGTGTCGCGCCGGATTATATACTTGTTCATGATTCTGTCAAAGAGAAACTTGTCAAAGAAATGCTTACTGCAATCCGTAAATTTTACGGGAAAGATGTTTCAAAAAGTCCGGACTACGGTAGAATTATCAGTGACAAACATTTCAATCGTCTAGTTGACATCATCAATAAAGACTGTGCACATGTGATAAGTGGTGGTGGTTCTGACCGCTCAGATTTATTCATTGAACCGACAGTGCTTGATACTATTTCATGGAATAGTGCTTCAATGGAAGAGGAGATATTCGGTCCAATCCTACCGGTTATGACGTATGAGAATCTCGGTGAAGCGATTCAAAGTATTCGTAAATTGCCAAAACCGCTCGCGGCGTATATGTTTACTGAAAACGGGCAAGCCGCGGATTATTTCATTGAAAACGTGCAGTTTGGCGGGGGATGTATTAACGATACAATTGCGCATGTTGGTAACGTTAATTTACCGTTTGGCGGAGTCGGTTCATCAGGTATGAGTGCATACCATGGAAAAGCAAGTTTCGATACGTTCACACATGCAAAATCCATGATGAAAAAAAGTACGTCCATTCCAATGACACTTGCATTTCCGCCATACGGCAATAAATTAAAAATAGTAAAACCGCTCATCCGTTAATGGGTGGCGGTTTTCTTTTCGTTTAAACTAGTGGAATTATAATCGTTGTTTCGGTTCCATGATTTATTTTGCTGGTCACGGTTATCGTTCCGCCTTGATCGACGATGATTTTTTTTGTAATTAGCATGCCAAGGCCGGTACCTTCTGCTTTAGTCGTGTAAAATGGTTCAAATAGATTATCAATTGTTTCGGTATTCATCCCGGGACCGTTATCGCGGATGAAGATAGTAACTCTTTCGTCTTGGAATTTGACAACGATAGTGATTATGCCGTTTTTTACAAGCGCTTCACACGAATTTTTAAATAAGTTAATGAAGACTTGTTTCATACCATCTTCATTACCTCTAATGATTGCATTATTTTTAGGAATCTGAACATCGCAAAAAATTGACCGATTACTAAATTCCGTTTCGAATATCGATACTACATCTAGAAGTGACTTTTCAATGTAGAAATCAGTGAATTTTTTTAAATTCGGTTTTGATAGGACGAGAAACTCGCTGACTATCAAATCAATACGGTTTATTTCTGTATACATAATTTCGGTGTATGCGCGATATGGATTAGCGGGATCGTTGTTCATCATCTGTACGAATCCTGAAATGGATGTCATAGGATTACGTACTTCGTGGGCGACGCTTGCTGCAATCTCACCGATTACTTTTAGTTTTTCTGTATCGATTTTTAGTTGTTCAGCTTGTAGCTTAAGTGTAATGTCGCGTGCAATGAATGACGTGGCGACTAACTTTTTTTCAGAATCGTAGATAGGGGCTAATGTCAGTTCAGCATCAAACACGGTACCATCTTTCCTCATCTCTTTGGTTAGCAGAAAATGATAACTTTCCCCGTTCAATAATTTTTTTGTCCTCTCTGCAATCGTTGCATCCTCGGACAAAGGGAAGAGTCGTGGCGAACGTCCCATGCATTCCTCGCGCTTCCAGCCGTATGTTTTTTCAAATGCGGGATTCATTGCGACAATGTTCTGATCTAAGTCGAACACAACAATTGCGTCTTCCGTATGCTCAAAAAAGAGATCGAGATAGCTTTCTCTGGATGTAAGTAAAACATCCAACTTCTTGTTTTCCTTGAAGATATTGTTCCATTCCGGTGTGATTCTGAAAGTGTACAGTACGCAAAGGAACACCGCCAAGCTGAAAATGAAAGCTATATTGGGGAGTAATTGAGTTTCATCCACTGATTTATAAATTGGACTGAATAAGTAAAATAAAACAAACACTTCTATCCCCGTGATGGCCATAATCAGTATGTTTAACCAAGTGATATTGTAGATTGCCACTAAGGCGATAGGGAAGATAAGATAAAATAAGTGTACTAAATCAGGATTTACTAAGTTTGAAATAAGTATATATAAAAAGTACCCAATTATTAGGGGAATTCGAAAAGTAAGAGAATTCATCCCCGATTTATAAAGGACAAACAGTACAGTAACGATGAACAATCCGATAAAGCCTGAAATCATTGCGCTATGAAAATCTAAAAGAAGTGACGTGAAAATATGTACGGTGACGCTAGAGGCAAAAAAAAGTATAATAAACATATTGCGTGAATGGACGATTGTCGAATCTTTCATTGGGCACCTCACAACATTACTTTATACTTATCATACATGATTCGACATTGGGATTGAATTACATATTTCGACGCGCGAGAGAGGAGAAATAGAAATGACTACAACATTTGATGAAAAACGTATTGTTAAACTGCTAAAAAGGCTTGTAGAAACACCAAGTCCGTCAGGTTATACGGAAAAAGTGATGAAGTTAATAGCAAAGGAACTTGACGAAATTGGGGTAACACATAAGAAAACAAACAAAGGGGCAATCATTGCAACGATTGAAGGAGTGGATTCAACGCGACATCGTCTGCTTACAGCGCATACCGATACACTTGGGGCGATGGTGAAAGAAGTGAAAAGCAATGGTCGCCTGAAGTTGACAATGATTGGTGGTTTCAATTGGAACGCGGTTGAAGGAGAATACTGCCTCATTCATACGGCGTCAGGGAAAGAAGTCCGAGGAACAATTCTTATGCATCAGACTACAGTTCATGTTTATAAAAACGCAGGGACTGCAGAACGAAGCGTGGAAAATATCGAAGTGCGTATTGACGAGAAAGTAACTGATGCAGCTGGAACACGTGCACTAGGTATTGAAGTGGGCGATTTTGTATCATTTGATCCTCGTTTTGAAGCGACGGACAGCGGTTTCATTAAGTCACGTCATCTTGATGATAAAGCGAGTACTGCGCTGTTGCTTGAACTGATTCGTTCATTGAAAGAAGAAGGAGTCAAACTTCCGCATACGACGCATTTCTATATTTCAAACAATGAAGAAATCGGTTATGGTGGTAACTCTAATATTCCAGTTGAGACTGTTGAGTATATCGCGGTCGATATGGGAGCGATTGGTGACGGGCAAACTTCGGACGAATATACAGTGTCGATTTGTGCCAAAGATTCAAGCGGGCCATATCATTATGCGTTGACACAACATTTGACGGGCCTTTGCAAAGAAGGGTACATTCCGTTCAAACTTGATATTTACCCGTTTTACGGTTCAGACGCATCTGCTGCAATTCGAGCGGGCTTTGACGTGAAACATGCATTATTTGGTCCAGGCATCGAATCATCACATGCATTGGAACGGACACATATCGATTCGCTAAAAGCATCAGCACAACTGCTTCACGCATATGTAACTTCAGCAATGATGGACTGAACGGAGGGGTTTAATGGAAACGGAAAAGTTACTTTCAATGTTACCTGTCAAACGGGTAGCAGGAGTGGTTCCGCCGACTGTGACGGATATCGCGATTGATTCGCGCGCGGTCAATGCAGGAGGAATTTTTGTCTGTATCGAAGGATTTACGGTAGATGGCCATAATTACGTTGGGAAAGCCGTGGACAATGGAGCAAGGGTGATTGTTGCTTCGAAGCAAGTCGATGTCGATTTGGATAAAGTCGCGGTTGTTATGGTCGAAAATACGTCACGGGCTATCAGCTTGTTGGCATCCCGTTTTTACGATTATCCATCGAAGCGGATGACAATGATTGGGGTAACGGGTACGAACGGCAAGACGAGTGTCAGTGGCATCATCCAAGCGATTCTTCAGCGGGCGGGTGAGAAATCTGCCGTTACTGGAACAATCGGTTTCGATTTAGATGGAACCCTTTATGAGACTGAGAACACGACGGCTGATGTACTGACGACACAAGGGATGATTGCCCGTGCGGTGGAAGAAGGATGTACAACAATGACGATGGAAGTATCGTCACATGGTCTAGTGGAAGGTCGTTTGGCTGGTACGGAATTTGATATCGCTGTTTTTACAAATCTAACGCATGATCATCTCGATTATCATGGGACAATGGACAATTATGGTCAGGCGAAAGGACTGTTGTTTTCTCAGCTTGGACAAGACTTGGAAAAGCGTAAATTTGCCGTTGTCAATGCAGACGATGAATGGAGCAACAAGCTACTGGAAATGACTTCTTATCCAGTTTTGACATACGGTATCCAAAATGAAGCCGTTTTTCGTGGATCGGATATTGAGCTACGGGCAAATGGTACGACATTCAGGCTTACTGCGCCCGATGGTGAATTCCGAGTTGACATGAGCCTCATTGGTGAATTCAGTGTCTATAATGCGCTCGCGGTCATCGCTACTTTGTATGCCAAAGGAATGATGACTGAAGATGTTATTAACTATCTAGGGAAGATTTCAGCCGTTAAAGGGCGTATGGAACAAGTACCGACAGAATTGCCGATTACAATGTATGTCGATTATGCGCATTCACCTGATGCTATTGAAAAAGCGATTGATGCAGTTCTTCCTTATAAGAAGGAAGGAAGTCGTCTAATATTCGTCATTGGTACGGGTGGCAACCGTGATCGGATAAAACGTCCGATTATGGCAGATAAAGCATCCGTTGCAGATTATGTAATCTTAACGACGGACGATCCGCGGGACGAGCCGTATGAATCGATACTTGCAGAGTTGGAAGCGGGTATGAAGCATAATCAGTATGCATGTATTGGTGACCGACCGGAAGCAGTGCGCCATGCGATAGCGGTTGCAGAGCGTGATGACATTATCATTTTCGCTGGTAAAGGGCATGAGGATTATCAAATTATCGGCTCTACGAAATACCCACACTCAGACGCGGAGATTGCGCTGGTAGAGGCAGAGAAGAAATTTGGTACAGGATTAGTTGGAAAATGAGTAGAGAGAGTTGTCCTGATTTTGGGATAGCTCTTTTTTTGTGGAATGGATGACATCGTGGTTTTGCTGTTGTTGAAGAGTTTTGGGAATCTGACGTTCAGTTTTACCTGTGCTTCACTAATTCCGATAAAAAATTGTTGAAATCATCCTCCAATGTGTCTATGCTAAGGAAAGCAGAGCAGAAGGAGACAATATACAATGGACAAACCAATACATGAAGAAATTGCATCCCGACGGACGTTTGCAATTATTTCTCACCCGGATGCCGGGAAAACGACAATCACAGAAAAACTACTCTATTTCGGTGGTGCAATCCGCGATGCCGGAACAGTAAAAGGTAAGAAATCAGGGAAATTCGCAACTTCTGACTGGATGGAAATTGAGAAGCAACGTGGAATTTCGGTAACATCATCCGTCATGCAATTCGATTACGATGGTAAGCGCGTTAACATCTTGGATACACCGGGACACGAAGATTTCAGTGAAGACACATATCGTACACTTATGGCCGTCGATGCGGCTGTCATGATGGTCGATTCAGCAAAAGGAATCGAGCCACAGACGATTAAATTATTCAAAGTATGCCGTATGCGTGGGATTCCAATCTTCACGTTCATTAATAAAATGGACCGTCAAGGGAAAGAACCGCTTGAACTGATGGAAGAATTGGAAGAAGTGCTTGGTATCCAGTCTTACGCGATGAACTGGCCAATTGGAATGGGTAAAGAGTTCCTTGGTATTTACGATCGTTTTAACAACCGTGTTGAACAGGTACGGGTCGACGATGACAAGCGTTTTCTTGCGATCAATGAAGACGGAGGGCTTGCAGAACCACATCCAATGATGGAAACATCATATTATAAGCAAGCACTTGAAGACGTTCTACTTCTTAACGAAGCAGGCAATGATTTTGATGAAGAGAAAATAGCAATAGGTGAACTGACACCTGTATTTTTCGGCAGTGCATTGACAAACTTTGGTGTGCAGACATTTTTGGAAACGTTTTTACAGTTTTCACCACCACCACAACCACGAATAACAAAAGATAAAACAGAAATCGATCCGTATTCGGAAGAGTTTTCAGGTTTTATCTTCAAAATTCAAGCGAATATGAATCCGATGCACCGTGATAGAATCGCATTCGTTCGTATTGTTTCAGGTGCATTCGAACGTGGAATGACTGTAACGGTTCCGCGTATTTCCAGGACATTCAAACTGACACAGACAACGCAGTTCCTTGCGGATGATCGTGAAATAGTGGAGGAAGCGGTAGCTGGTGATATTATTGGACTTCACGATACAGGTAACTACCAAATCGGGGATACAGTAATCGGTGGTAAATCAAACTTCCTATTCGATGCGTTACCACAGTTTACACCGGAACTCTTTGTTCGGGTAACAGCGAAAAACGTTATGAAGTCTAAACATTTCCATAAAGGAATTCTTCAGCTTGTGCAAGAGGGAGCAATTCAATATTACCGGACGCTCCATACTGAGGAAGTACTTTTAGGTGCAGTTGGTCAACTTCAATTTGAAGTGTTCGAGCACCGAATGAAGAATGAGTATAACGTCGAAGTGCGCATGGAGCACGTCGGTTCGAAAGTTGCGCGCTGGATTGTCAACGAAGGTGACGTCAAAGAATCGATGGCAGGGCAACGAGCAATGCTTGTAAAAGATCGCCACGACAAACGTGTATTCTTATTTGAAAACGATTTTGCAATGCGTTGGTTCCATGATAAGTATCCGGAAATCGAATTATATAGCCAATTATAATTTAAAAACCCGGCAAGACGGTCTATCCGTCCTGTCGGGTTTTCTTATCATTTACGAACAGTTGAAGGATATTAATTAAGTCCGTTACCAAAGCTTTAGGCGCTCCCGTTTGAAGTCGACACCATGTTTCATTATGATTAATGGAGTGAAGCTTTTTTAAAAGATAAGAAAATACCGATTTTTTCTACTTTGGTCGTTGTCTAGACTCCAGGCGCCAACCACTCGGAGGCTTACAGGATGTGAGTTACGCAGCGGGGAGGGATTGAACTACATACCTCCTTGTTGCGACAGGACGTCGCGTTCTTAGACTGACTTCCTTTATCACTTATGCCTGTCGGGGCTAGGCGGCGCCTTCCGCTTTTCCAATAAAGAAAGGAACGTGTCCATGAAAATTAGTGATTTTTCTATAAAAAGGCCCGTATTTACGATTGTCATTATGTTTCTTATCATCATTTTAGGGGCGGTATCATTCTTTCGTATTCCAGTGACGCTAATACCAGAATTGAACCCGCCGATTGCTGTCGTTGTGACAAGTTATCCAGGTGCATCTCCGGCAGAAGTGAGCGAGAAAATAACAAAACCACTCGAAGCGAGTCTTTCGACTGCGCCTGGATTGAAATCAATGCAATCCACCTCGCAGGAGGGCGCCAATTTCATCTTACTTATGTTTGACTGGTCAACGAAAATCGATGATGTCCAGCTCGATATTATGCAAAGGGTAGATCAAATTCCAGTCCCAGAAGGTGCCACAAAACCACGTTTTATGAAATTTGATCCGTCCCAGTTCCCGGTTATTCAATTGTCACTGCGTGCAACTGCGGATGATACAGATATCCGGAAAATTGCGGATCAGCTAGAAACTGAATTACGCCGGACGAAAGGCGTAGCAAGTGTTTCCGTTTCGGGTCAATTGATAGAAGAAGTACAAATCATTATGGATCAGAACAAACTCGTAGCGAATGGCCTTGAACAAGCCGATATCGTCAAGATGATTCAAGCAAACAATGTGTCTATGCCTGGTGAACCAATTAAAACGGTGGATGGCAAGCAACTCACAACCCGTATTGTCAGTACATTAACGACCATATCCGACATTCGGAGTATCGCGATTGGTGCGAATCCGTTAAATGGCGCTACAGTAACAATTGCAGATGTGGCGGATGTTGCACTTGTCGAAGCAGAGTCTGCCACAGAAACGCGTGCAAATGACCAGCAGGCTGTTCTGATGTCCGTGTTGCAAGAATCTGGTGCAAATACAGCGGATGTGTCGACCGCCTTCAAAGAGGCTCTTGACAATCTGTTGGAAAAAGAAGAATTCAAAGGTGTCGAGTCAGATATTTTATTTGACCAAGGGGATTATGTAAAACTCGCCATAGGAAATATTGGACAGTCGCTTATTTTAGGCGGTATTTTCGCAATGCTTGTATTGTTCTTCTTCCTGCGTGGCATAAAAAGTCCAATTATTATTGGTATTGCCATTCCATATTCGGTCATTGTGACATTTGTTCTCATGTATTTTGCTGATTTCTCGCTTAATATTATGACTCTTGGTGCGCTTGCGCTTGGTATAGGGATGCTAGTTGATAACTCGATTGTCGTCATTGAAAATATTGAACGACATCTTGCTATGGGGAAGGATCCGCAAATTGCAGCCTCTGAAGGTTCGAAGGAAATTGGCGGTGCCATTATTGCGTCAACGTTAACAACGCTTGCCGTTTTTGTCCCAGTTATTTTCATCAGCGGATTAATCGGGCAGATTTTCACGGAATTTGCCTTGACAATTTCCTTTAGTTTATTCGCATCACTCGTTGTTGCATTGACGGTTGTACCCATGATGGCGAGCCGTATGCTAAAGAAACCGACGAAAAATATAGCAGCTAGGAGACGCCGCTCAAAAGGATTGAATAACTTTGAAAGATCGGTGAAGTGGGCACTGAAACATCGTTCTGTTGTCCTGTTAACTACACTAATTGTGCTAGTGTTAAGTAGTTTTGCTTTAACTAAGGTCGGAACAGAATTCTTGCCAGCGACTGATGAGGGATTTGTCAGCATTACAGTGAAGTTACCAAACGGTTCATCTTCAGATGCGACAGATGTAGTAGTAAAACGAATTGAAGCGCAATTGAAAGATGAGCATGAGGTGGAAGTATACGTTAGTCTTGTTGGTGGAACGCAACAGGATATCGCGCAAGGTACATCTAAAGCTAATATTGCAGAAATATCCGTCAAACTTGTACCGCTTGCGGAAAGGGAACGCTCGATCTTTAAATTCGTAGATGATGTGCAACCCAAAGTATTGAAAACTGTAGGTGACGCTGCCAAAATAGGCTTCGTGATGCAGACAGCAGCGGGTTCAAGTCCGAATACGTTGACATTCTCATTGAAGGATACAGACGAAGAACGTCTGAACGAAGCAGTTACAAACTTGAACAATGAACTGGTCGAACTTGATTCCGTAACGGAAGTGACAAATAATCTTCAAAATACTGTTCAAGAAATCCAAATTGAAGTGGACCGCCAAAAAGCATCTAACAATGGACTGGCGCCTTATCAAATTGCACAAACAGTAAACAGTGTGACTCGTGGTTCATTAGCCACACAGATTATCGGAAAAAACGACGAAGTGTTCGGTGTCTATGTGAAATACGATAAGAAGTTCCGTAACAGTATGGACCAGTTGAAAAAATTGGAACTCCGTACTCCAACAGGTACATTTGTGAGACTTGGGGAAGTTGCTAAAATCGAAATTGCGGAAGGACCCGTTTCTATCCAACGAGTCGATCAAGCACACTCGGTAACATTTACTATGAAGTATGAATCGTCTCAATCACTTGGTGATATGACGGCTAAAGTGAATGATACAATTGACAGGCTTAAGTTGCCGGAAGAAATTGACCTAACATTTGGCGGTGACAGAGAGTTATTCGAAAGTGCGATTGATGATATGGTCATGGCGATACTACTAGCCGTTGTACTTGTCTACATTGTCATGGCGGCACAGTTCGAATCATTTAAATACCCATTTGTCATTATGTTCTCTGTGCCCCTTATGATCATTGGAGTAGGGCTAGGCCTCTTCCTGACAAGTACGCCAATCAGTGTCACAGCAATAATCGGGATTCTCGTCCTCGTTGGTATCGTGGTCAACAACGGGATTGTCCTGGTTGATTATATTAATCAGCGAAAAGAAGCGGGGCTCAGCTCATATGATGCTATTATTGCCTCGGCCAGGGATCGTTTACGTCCGATCCTGATGACTGCACTGACGACTATTCTTGGCTTATTACCTCTTGCGCTGGGTATTGGTGAAGGAACCGAGATGAATCAGCCGATGGGAATTGCAGTTATCGGTGGATTACTTAGTTCGACCTTGTTCACGTTGTATATTGTACCAATCATTTATAGCTTATTTGATCGACAAACGAGAAAACGTGCAGTCGAAAGTAAATAACCGTAGAGCCTCCCTTTATTGGGAGGTTCTTTTTTCTACTGTTGATAATAAAAGTTGTTAATATGTTGAGATAAAGAATCCCGTTGAATTCGCTAGGACCCCCTTCGATGAGTCTATTCAGATGTGTATTTGTCCAATATATGGTGAGCAGTCCAGCCACATCCTTTTCGGTTGTCTTGTTGTGACTATCTGTCCGCCGCGTACCTACAATGTTCAAGTGAAAAACACAATTGCTTTGGAAAATGAAAGAATAACTACCTTTCTAGAGAGGTTGCAAGTGCCCGAAGATGAAATTTCGGGCATTTCACCGCTTTTAATAAAGCAAAGATCATACAAGTAACAGAGTGAAACTATATAGAAAGTGACACTGACTTACATTTGAAAAGGAAATGCTATAAAGAAGGAGTAAGCAGCCAAAATTGCATCTTTGGCTGCCCCTTGATGGATAGGAAAGTGATTATTTACTCGTTTCCAAAGGCTTCAGCACTTAGTGCACCTGTATCTTTGGAGAGTGGCGGACGAACGGCCACCATACGATTAACGAAAAAGCTGCGTAGGGGCGCGACAAAGTCGAACCTCTACGCAGCAAGCAATCTCGCTAATTGTATAGTAGTCGCTCAGTCCAAAGCGTTCCAAAAGTACATAGGGCATCTAATGTCTTATCACAAAGTAAGTAGTCATAACTATTGCCGTGATATTAGTTTGGTACTATACAGAATATTCTCCTAATAGGATAATTCAAATGTTATACTACAATATAAGGGGGTATTATATGAGAACTCATTTTTTTACCGGCTTTCCTGGATTTATAGCTACGCAATTGATAAAAGAATTGGTACGTGTTGGAGAAGTGAGGAAGGTTTACGTAGTCGTTCAATCTAGCCAAGCTGGTCTCGCAAAGGAAAAAGCTACATCTATTATGAGAGAAATGAATGTTACTTTTCCGTTTGAAATTCTGGTCGGGGATATTACGCAACCAGGACTTGGGATGGCGCAGCAGACGATTAAAGATTTGCACGAGGAAAAGTTAACTGTGTGGCATCTCGCCGCCATATATGATCTCGCGGTAAAAGCTGAAATTGCTTGGAAGGTAAATGTTGAGGGGACGAGACAAGTTATTGAATTTGTCCGTACTCATCCTTCTATTGAGCGGTTCGTGTATTTTAGTACAGCGTATGTTGCAGGAAAACGAGAGGGTAAGTTGCTTGAAACTGAGCTGATTCGTCCGACTTCTTTTAAAAATCATTATGAAGAAACCAAATTTGAAGCGGAACTACTTGTGGAAGAACTGAAGAAGGATGCAGCCGTGACTATTATCCGACCTGGAATTGTACGAGGCCACTCGAAAACTGGGGAGACAATTAAGTTTGACGGGCCATATTTCTTTATGAATATGATCGATAAATTGCGATGGATGCCAATTATTCCTTACGTGGGGAAAACGCAGGCATGCATAAATGTTGTGCCGATTGATTATATAATCGAGGCTTCAGTGTATTTATCTAATCACATAGGAGCTACTGGTAAAACGGTTCATTTAACGGATCCTACACCGCACCCGATTGAAGAGATTTACTGCGCAATGGTCGTTGAATTGACAGGCAAAAAGCCTAAGGGAAGATTGCCGCGGCTTCTTGCAGAAAGAGGCCTTGCCTCAATCCGCTTACAGCGTAGACTAGGCGTTGAGGCGGAAACACTGGATTATATGATGTGGGATGCCATATTCGATACTACAGTTGCAGAGGAGCTACTGCAAGGAAGCGGCATACACTGTGCTGATTTCCTAGCCTCGATTCCATCCATGACAGCATTTTATGAAAAGAATAAGAAAAATAGCGATTATCATATAAAAATCGGGTAATAATATTTACTTTTTGACCAACTATGGTATAATCAAACAAAAGAACCCGAACTTAATAACTTTTGACTTTATGTCAAGGGGGAGTAGCTATAGGGAAACCTATTTCATAGTCGTCAATACATGGCTTTTGCCATCGGTTATGATAGCTGGATTTTTGCAAAACTAAAATTCCGACTTAGCGAGACCTTTGCCTTTTATTAGGTGAGGGTCTCTTTTATTTTGCAAAAAAATAGGGGGAATCGATTTGGAAGCAATATTATTGGAATACGCATGGGTACTCGTTGTACTTATCGTGCTAGAAGGATTACTGGCAGCAGATAATGCCGTTGTTATGGCGGTCATGGTCAAGCATTTACCGCGTGAACAGCAAAGGAAAGCACTTTTTTACGGTTTATTAGGAGCGTTTGTCTTCCGCTTTGCAGCTTTGTTCATGATCACGTTCCTAGTGAATATTTGGCAAATTCAAGCGCTCGGAGCAATCTACTTATTGTTCATTTCCATTAAGAATATTATGGATCAGCGAAAAGGTGAGGATACACATCCTGATGCTAAAAAACGTAAGCAGTCTGGTTTTTGGATGACTGTTGTGAAAGTCGAACTTGCGGATATCGCATTTGCGCTCGATTCGATGTTGGCGGCGGTTGCACTTGCTGTAACGTTGCCTAAGCTTGGTAACTTCGATATAGGTGGCATTAACGGTGGACAATTCATCGTCATGTTATTGGGTGGTATTATTGGCTTAGTGATCATGCGATTTGCTGCACGTCAATTCGTTGTTCTTTTGCAAAAGTTTCCTACCTTGGAAACAGCAGCATTTCTTATTGTTGGATGGGTCGGTGTCAAATTGGCTGTGCTTACACTGTCACATCCAGGCTTGGGAATCCTCGATGAAAGCTTCCCACATTCAACTTTATGGCAAGTGACATTCTGGATTGTTCTTGTTGGAATAGCGCTAAGTGGCTACTTGGCTGGGGTTAGAAATAACAAAAAGAAAGCATAATATGAAAAGCAGCCATGTGATTGCATGGCTGCTTTTCTATTTTTATCAAATTCGTCCTTTCCTTTTTCATGCGACTTCTCTAAAATAGGTACGACACCATATTATTGGTGAAAGGAACGGTGAACTGGTTGAAATTCAATCGTGAGAATTTACGCAGGTTCACACCTGCACAAGTTATAGTGTTTTATTATTTTCTGGCCATCGCCTTTTCATTACTACTGATGAATTTGCCTGGAGTATACTTGCCTGGAGTAAAGATAAGTTTCATTGACAGCTTGTTTACAGCCGTAAGTGCCGTAAGTGTTACTGGACTGGCGCCCATCAGCATCGGAAGTACTTATTCGGTTTTTGGTATTTGTATGCTTATGCTTGTTTTGCAAATTGGTGGAATTGGAATTATGTCGATAGGGACATTTTTTTGGCTCCTCGTTAAGAAGCGGATTGGTTTACGAGAAAGGCAACTAATCATGGTCGAACATAATCAATATAACCTTGCAGGACTTGTTCATCTAATCAAGGAAATCATTAAAATAATATTATTAATTGAAATCATCGGTGGGCTTATATTTACAGCTTATATTATGCGGTTTTATGATACATTTAGCGAAGCACTTCTTAACGGGATGTTCATGTCTGTATCTGCGACAACGAACGCGGGCTTTGCTATTACAGGAACGTCACTCGCGCAGTATTTCAATGATTACTTCGTTCAGACATTAACGATGATTCTAATTATCCTCGGTGCCATCGGTTTTCCGGTTCTTATCGAAGTGAAAAGTTATTTTTCAAAAAAAGTGCCTCATTTTCGTTTTTCTTTATTCACAAAAATAACGACAGCGACATTTGGATTTTTACTTGTTTTCGGGGCAGTTATGATTTTCATTTTGGAATCTATGCATTCGTTCAAAGGGATGGCATGGCATGAGAAACTATTTACGGCGTTATTCCATTCAGTGTCATCCAGATCAGGAGGACTAACAACGTATGATGTGACGAAATTTAGCGAAGCGACGGACATTTTCATCAGTTCGCTGATGTTTATAGGTGCATCGCCAAGTTCGGTAGGCGGCGGAATTCGGACGACGACATTCGCGATTGCAGTTCTGTTTCTTATAAACTTTGCTCGCGGTAATCAAGTCATTAATGTCTTTAAAAGGCAAATAAAACTGATAGATGTGTTCCGTTCTTATGCTGTTATTATTTTGGCGTTGGTGATGGTTATGACCGCACTCCTTATTCTACTTATTACAGAACCCGGTGTGCCGGTCATTGCACTGCTGTTTGAAATAACATCAGCTTTCGGGACATGTGGTATGTCACTTGGTATCACATCGGATCTTTCTGTAACTGGGAAAGTGATTATTATGTTACTAATGTTCATTGGACGGGTCGGGCTTATTTCGTTCCTCTTTACATTAGGAGGAAAAACAAAGAAATTGAAATATCATTACCCGAAAGAAAGGGTTATTATTGGTTAATAAAAAGGCTGTCCCAAGTTTAAATTGGGACAGCCTTTTTCAAAAGATAAGAAAGTATATTTTTTTGACTTAGAATAGTATCTAGCTCCAGGCGCCAGCCGCTCGGGTCATAAGCAATCCAGCTATAGCTATGTGGCAAAGAGCGCCACGTCGCTGGCTCGCTTATGCCTATCGCGTCTAGAAGGCGCCTTGCGCTTTTCCTGATTGTTCTAGGAACATAAAGAACGGGGTATCATCATGTCTGAAGACGGTGATAAGATAGCCAGCAGCCTTTTGTACAATACCGATTTCTACATCTTCAGGTTGAACAGCAATCGGTGTGATGAACGTTTGCTTACGGATATTTCGGTTATTCAAACGTAAAGAACTGAAACGTTCTCCTAATAAAGTTGGGTTTTCGAGCAATGCCTGTTCGATAGTAGAGCGTTCTTCAACTGGCATATCCTCAATCCACCAAACTTTGCGCGGTTGGAACTTATGGTGTGCAAGGTAATCAATTTTTAGTAGACTGCGTGTGATATCCATATCGGCACGTCCATCTTTCATTAGGAAGTCATTCAAGCGTATGAATAAGTCTTCCAACTGATGTCCGATTCTGGACCAACCTTGATTCTCCCAGTAGGAGCCGAATTGTTGGAAGAAATCGAATGGCGTTTCAAAGACTTCTGATACAAGATATTCCACCGTTCGCGGTAATCGGTTGTCGTTCCAATACTTTTCTAGAACATCCTCGGTCTGTTTGATTCGCAGGATATCATCAAACGTCAATACGTTATTTGAAAATATTTCATAAGGTGCTTCGTCGATAAACTGATAGCCATATTGTTCGGCTTGTATACGTAAGCCAGTTCCACGGAGTAACTTAAGGAAGCCTAGCTGCATCTCTTCTGGCCTCATTGCAAAAACCTCATTGAATGTTTTTCGGAAAGAATTATAATCTTCTTCGGGTAGGCCAGCAATCAAGTCCAAATGTTGGTCAATCTTCCCACCTTCTTTCACCATCATTACGGTACGGGAAAGTTTTTCGAAATTTTGGCGGCGCTGGACTAATTCATTTGTTAAATCGTTTGTTGATTGAACTCCAATTTCAAATCTGAATAGTCCTGCTGGCGCATTATCATTTAGAAATTGGATGACTTCAGGACGCATAATATCTCCCGTTATTTCAAACTGGAACACAGTGCCTGATACATGTTCATCAATCAAGAATTGGAACATTTCCATCGCATAGCTTCTGCTAATATTGAATGTGCGATCGACAAACTTGATTGTTTTTGCACCGTTGGCCATCAAATACCGGATATCCTCCTTAATGGCATCCCGGTTGAAATAGCGGACGCCTACTTCGATAGAGGATAGACAGAATTGACAGGAAAAAGGACAGCCGCGGCTTGTTTCAATATAGGTCACTCTTTTGCCCAGCTCGGGTATGTCCTCTGCAAATTGGAAAGGGGAAGGAAGTTCCCGTAAATCTAATTTTGGCCCAGGCGCCGTAATCTTCAGTTGTTCCCTTTCTCTATAGGCAATCCCTTGGACAGCCGCTATGTCTTCCTTCCCCGCATAGACGTCAAGTAGATGTTTAAATGTTCGTTCTCCTTCTCCGATCACAATGACATCAATTTCGGGTACACGTTCTAACCAGTAATCGTAATCGTATGTTACTTCGGGGCCACCGGCGATAATTTTCACGTCAGGTTTTACTTTTTTTAGCATACGCATCACTTTTATTGTTTCTTCAATGTTCCAAATATATAAACTAAAACCGACAACATTCGGCATTTTTTGATATAAATCTGATACAATATTCATGGTTGGATCTTTAATTGTGTACTCTGCAATGACTGGACTGTATTCTGGCATTGCATAAGTTTTTAAGCAGCGAATGGCTAAATTTGTATGGATATATTTTGCGTTTAATGTTGATAGTACAATGTTCATAGCTCTACCCCTTTTCTCTCTAACGTTATTATCAAGTCAAGCATTCATCTTATTTAGGTAAAAAGGACCATTCCTATCACACTGTAAATATGGAATAATTTGAATAAGCTTATTATTGTATGAATTTAATCTTTCTGCATGAATCAGTGTTATTTTTCATATTGTTTAAAAATGGGATGTGGAGGAATACACTTGAAATATAAAAATATAAAGGTAATGAAGCATATCACTTTTCTACTGGATGATACAATCAGACCCGGTGCCGTTTTTGATCTTGACGGCAGTCTTTTACATGTAAATAATTCTTTTTGCGATGAATTTGTCAATGATGGAGAAGAAAATATTAAAGAATTTTTCATTAATCCTACTGTTAATCATTGGGACAATGTCTTTAGTAATCTTGGGGAAACTGAGAATAAAACGTTCGAAGTGCATATTCGGCTGGTTGGAAATAGAGTAGAAATTGTTAAGATGCATCTTGAGTATTTTGATGATGTTCAACAGGTGATTGCACTATTTGATGTTCCCCAAAGTATTGTGGACAAGTCGGATAAAACCTATATACACGCTTTTCGTAATTCAGATAGCTTCATGGTTGTTATTGATCGTGATGGGATAATCTACGATGTCAATGATTTGCATACTTCCTTTTTTAACTTGCCGAAAGACTATTTTATTGGCAAAACAGTGGGAGCAATCGTTAAATTGTTTCCGGACAACTCTGAGTTAATATTTAATTATTTTAAAGACGTAAATCTGTATGGATTTGCTGAAATAACAACCAAGTATATAAGAAATGTGAATGATGTTAATTACTATCAGATAACAACACTATACGATAGCGAGTCACAAACGTACTTGGTAAGAATGAATGATCGAACAGAAGAAATGGCCATGGAAAAGCGTTTGGCCCATTCAAACTCATTATCGACGATTGGTGAACTGGCAGCAAGTATAGCGCATGAAATTAGAAATCCCATGACTACTTTGAAAGGGTTTGTCCAATTACTTAAGATTTCCGCAACTGCGGATACGATGAAATACCTTTCCGTTATTGATGAAGAAATCGATAGGATGGAGGCTATATTAAGCGAAATGCTTATCCTATCAAAGCCTGGATTGAATGAAAAAACGACATTCTCCTTGGGGGTGCTGGTTGCAGATATGATTCAGGTTGTCTATCCGAAAGCCTTGATGGATGGAATCACTATTACACAAAAAGAAAATATACTTAAAGATTCATTGATTGTCGGTGATTCTGATAAAATTAAACAAGTTCTTCTCAATCTGTTCAAAAATGCAATGGAAGCAATGACTCCTGGAGGGAATCTTTCAATTTTTGTGAATTTGGACAGCCCTGGAAAAGTTATTTTGGGGGTTTCAGATACCGGTAAAGGAATGGATAAACGTCAATTAAAGCAAGTCTTTTTGCCATTCTTCACCACCAAGTCAGACGGGTCGGGACTCGGATTACCATTTGTTTTGAAAAACATAGAAGAACATGGTGGAACGGTTATAGTTGAGAGTGAAGTCGGCATTGGAACAACCTTCATCGTAACATTTCCATCGGCATTGGGGCATGCCACGATGAAAGATACAGCTGAAAAAAGAGTGCTCTCTCTGTAAGTAAAGGTACGAAACGTCTTCTTGGTTTTTTGACATGAAGACGTGTTTGCCGTTATAATGAGGGCGACTATTGAGCGTAATTATAGAAGGGGCACTGCATTATGACAAAAGATACAGAACGGGCACTGAAATTATTTATTGTTCTTTCAAGGGCGAGTAAGGTGATTTTGGAGGAAGCGCATAAAACGAGTGAAAAGCATGGGCTTAATCCAACTGAATTCGCCGTTCTTGAATTGCTTCACCACAGGGGGAGACAGCCCATCCAGAAGATTGGGCAGAAAATCTTACTACGAAGTGGTTCGATGACTTACGTTGTCGATAAGCTTGAAAAAAGAGGGTTATTGGAACGCGTCTTTTGTGAAGAAGATAAGCGGGTGACATATATGTCGATTACTCAGGACGGCGTCAATTTAATGACATCTATCTTCCCGGAGCATGCGAATAATATCGAATCTATCATGTCCTCCCTTTCCACTGAAGAACAAGACCAGGCAATTGAATTAGTACGGAAATTGGGGCTTTCGGTAAAGAACTTATCGTAAAACGCAGTAACTCGTCATACGAGTGCTGCGTTTTTTTAGTGCGTAGTAATATATATAATACTTTACCTTTGCATGTTGAATTAAAGAATCCCATTGAATGTACTGTGGACCTCAATAATGCAAGAGCTGTTATTCGGGTTGTGGATTGTAGATCGCTTGGCGCTTTGGGGATTCCTCTCATCGTTAGCCTAGATTAGCGCTTCGCGTCCAGTCTTACGGCTTCGGCGACCCCTTTGCCGCGCCTGCGCTAGGTTATTCATTATCAAGAGAAAAGTGATTTTGGATGTATATGGAGAGATTGTAAGGTGATTACTAGTTGAACCTATATAAATTGAAATAAAGAATTCCATTGAACCGCTATGGCACTAGGGGATGCCTCCCGCCATAAGCCAGATGAGGTATTCTTTAACCTATCTGGAATAACCTCTTGACATTAACTGTATAATTTCTGCAAAGAACGCAGAAATTATACAAACCGAACTCTTCGTTGTTCGGTTGGCTACCCCTGTTAAGGCGCCTTCGCTCAGTATATATACCGGATTCAACATATATAATTATAGACAAGAAATCCGCAATCCAGGTTGCAGATTTCATCCCTAATAATGAAATGCGCTTTCTCAAATAGACCATCCACAAAGCGTCGAAGCGGTATTGGTAGCAGCTCTGTATCATTCCAAGTATCGAGACTTTTTCAGTGACTTCCCAAAAGCCCTTGTAAGCGCATACGACGTATTCATTTGTTCAACATATATATGCATTGCTTTTGAAAGGTGATATTTCCCGCTGAGACTCGAACGCTTTTGTTGCAATTAAAAAGAGTCAAATGGATAGTTATCCATTTGACTCTTGATAGTCGTCCATTATTTAGGAACTATTGTTTCAGCCATACGAAGGAATTGCTCGAAATATTCTTCTTTTGGAGAATCGTAGATTGTAAGTTTAACCACCATATTGTCACGTTCGAAAATAATTCCCGTAATAGATGCAGTTTCAGCTTTTATGGCCAGAACTTTTGCATTTTCAATGCCTTCAGCTGTAGGGATTGACTTCTCATCTAGTACTTCAATTGGCGCGCTACCATCCCCTGATGCTTCAAGTACAGCAATCATGTTTTCGGCTAAGTAGTCATATGTGCCGTCTTCCTTAGCTACCGTCTCGATGCGCATAAACACTGCTTCATTGTCTGCTGAAATTAGGCTGTCCTTACCGGGTTCTTCGCTTGATAATGAAAAGTCAGGCAGTACAGAAATAGCGTAACTTTGTTCATCGCTTTCCTTCAGGTCTGCATTTTTCATTATGTCCTCTTGAACCTCATCAACCTCATCAACTTCTGTATCCGGTTCCTTGCCTTCAGTGACTGGTTCTTTGTCTACGTTTTCAACCACATCCGCTGATCCATTTGTACTTTCTGGTTCCTTGTCGGTACTTGTACCACAAGCGGTAAGTAATAAAGTGGTCGCGATTGCTGCGTATAAAAGACTCCATCTGCTTTTCATCGTAAACCCCTCCTTGGTTAAATTTGACGTCTGAGACGCCGTAATGTTTCATTATATATAAGTTGAATAAATGAAACCTATATAAACTGAGTGAAGGCGCCTTACAAGCGATAGCCTGTTGCCGTAGCCAATTCAATGGGATTCTTTATTACAACAGATATAGAACTTAGTTTATTGAATCTTTTATAGTGTGCCTTAAAATTAGTATAACGTAAAGTCTTTTCTATTGCTGAGCATTTGAAGTTGTCGGAATATGTCGTAAGTTAAACCACTTATTATGAGAGTATTCCTGTATAATAAAAGTTAGCTATGTGTTAATCCATGGAGGGATTATCTTGGAGTGGACTTTAGAAGAAGAAATTGAATTATTACGCGAAGAGATGATGAAAGCAGCGACTGAAAAAGGACTGACTGCTGCTGAAACGATAGAATTCAGCAGAAGGCTTGATAATCTCATGGATCAATACGCAGGGCTAAAAAAAGGCTGATAACGAAGTAATAGGGTATTGCTCCTATTACTATCTTTGAAGAAGGAAGCCACTTATAGAATTGCTCAAAAAAACAAGGGAAAATATTTTGCGAACAATGTTTAATAATCAAGAAAAGAGGGGAAATTAAGATAGAACACAGCAACATTCTCATTTCCCCCTTTTGAGGGCGGATCCCTATCACAGGGTTCCGTCCTCCTTTTTTTGATCAAAAATAGAAATGAATGATGGAAAAATACAAATACTTTGGTAGGATAAAAGATAATACGATTTTCAACCTCATTCAGCTGGGGCTAAGCCCTGCCGGATGAAGGCAATTTAAGTACGCCGATGTGCATTTGATAAAGGGGGAATTGAAATGGAAGTCAAAAAGATCGCATTTCTTGGGACAGGTGTTATGGGTGTAAGCGTCGTTAACCATCTTTTAGACAGTAATTATGAAGTAGCCATATATACACGCACAAAAGAAAAGGCAAGGTCTCTAATAGATGCAGGTGCTGTTTGGATGGATACAGTTGCTGCAGCGGTGAAGGATGCGGAATTAGTTTTCACGATGCTAGGTTATCCGGGGGATGTCGAAGAAGTTTACTTTGGAGAGGGTGGTATTTTCTCAACTGGTAAGGCAGGTCAGATTCTCATTGATATGACGACTTCTAGCCCAGCACTGGCGATACGTATTGCGAATGCTGGTGCTAAGTTGCAGATGGCGACAATTGACGCACCCGTTTCTGGGGGAGACATTGGCGCGAAGAATGGGACGTTGTCAATTATGTGTGGCGGGGAAGAAGAAGTATTCAATGCCATTACACCGGTTTTAGCGGTTTTTGGAAAACAAATTGTTTATCAGGGTCTGGCAGGCTCCGGGCAGCATGCAAAAATGTGCAATCAAATTGCCATCGCGACGAATATGATTGGGGTTTGCGAAGCGCTGGTCTATGCTGAAAAAGCAGGGTTGGATCCTGAAACTGTGCTGAAGTCTATATCGACAGGTGCGGCAGGCTCATGGTCATTGTCGAATTTGGCACCGCGAATGTTAGACGGGGATTTTGAACCTGGATTTTATGTTAAGCATTTCATGAAAGATATAAACATCGCGCTGGCAGAAGCTGAAGCGATGAATCTATCACTTCCAGGTCTGCAACTTGCAAGTGAAATGTATAAGAAACTTGTTGAAAAAGGATTTAGCGACCAAGGGACACAAGTCCTATATAAAAGTTATTAATAAAGCTAAATAATTATAGAAATAAGCCGAAAATAGAAGTAAGTGTTCAATTAAATTAATTAAGTGCTATATATGTTGACCAGGTGAATACTAAGTAAACCGAGCGAAGGCACCTTACGAAGGGTAGCCGAAGTGGATTCAATGGGATATCTATATACTATTATTAACATCTAGGAGCTGAGTAGGTGAATACAATCAAATCGGATGTAGTAACATATGAAGTCTTTGAATTTGTAGAGTTTCAAGTAGGAAATAGTAATTTTGGACTTGGCATTCAGCATGTACGTGAAATTATTCAACCCGTTCCGGTTACTGTATTACCGCATTCACACCCGTATATTGAGGGAATCATACAATTACGAGGAGAAGTGCTTCCTGTCATCGATTTGAAGAAAGTAACAGGAAATGCAACTAATAATAATAGTGATGAATCCAAATATATCGTCGCTGAATTCGACGGGACAACAGTGGTCTTAGATGTGACGGCTGTTACCCAAATCCAGCGTATCAATTTTACGGATATTGAACCTGCTTCCGATATGTATACGGGAAATAAAGTACCTGTTTCGGGAGTTATCAAGCGTGATAACGGAATGATCCTTCTCGTTGATTTTGAAAAAGTAATCGCGGAGCAAATTAAGTAATAGAAGAAAAAACGGGCTATTCCCGCTGGTAGCCAGCAGGAATAGCCCGTTTTTTAAAAATAAGAAAGTATAAGTTTTTCACCAAGAGCAGCGGTACTCGAGCGACTTTCTTATTGTCTAGACTCCAGCGCCTAGCCCCTCGAGTCGCTTCAGTCCTTAAGTTAAAGGCAAAGTGCGCCTTTATCTTAAGGCCCTCCAGCGCTTGTCGGGTCTACCAAGGCGCTTGCGCTTTTCTATTTACCATCCAAATAAGATGAACGGAAGTTTTGTGAATCCTGAATGCTATGAATAGACTTTTTTGGTAGTGTTTTTTTCTTCTCGGGTATTATCGGGTGGGTGGGCCCCACATATTTAGAGAGAAGCTCGCGCGCAGTTTTCAAGCTCATCCGTTCTTGAGGGTTGCGAGAAGCTGGATCTTGTTGTCCGAGGTGTGGAAGAGTATTAAAGTCTTCTTTTTCTGGGATTGTATGAAAGAGGAATTCGTCACATCGGACGAGGACCGTGGAGTGTTGCTTGCTGAATTTTGGATTGTCGACAAAATGCAATCCGATTTTTTCGGCAATGCCCGAACTAAGCAACTTGTCTATCGCCATCTTTTTTAAGGCGTAAAGTTGTCTATTGTCAGGAGCTGTTTTGGCATGTCGATTTACCGTGTAGATGGCAATTGCCAATTGACGGATGGAATGCTTGTTTTTCAAAATTGGCCTCCTTCATTGGCAGATTGAATGGTTACATATATTTCATATAATACCAAGAATGAAAGAATTGTACAACTTCAGATCTAAAAGGTAGTGAAAACACTGATTCTTCCGAAGATGCATTATGCTGATATAATAATTATATTTATTTATTCGATACATACTTTTTCGATATAAGTACAATCTATTTATGATTAACTATAAAGTACTCGGGCGATTGATTCATATTTACCTGGATTAATCGATAAAAGTTTGGATAAATGCATAACAAACGGAGGCACACATGAGAAACGTTAAGATTAAAGACCGTTTAGAAAAAATTGTAGAATCATATATTTTGAACCACTCCTTTAAGATGACCATATTTGTTGAGAAAAATGAGCAAGGTAAATTTGATGTGCTTTACGCTAACTCATTGGCGACAAAATACTTTTCGACTGAAATCGAACAATCGGCTGCTTGTTTTTTTGGTGATTTATGGATTCCCATTAAGCGCAGGATGCGGAAATTACAAAATCAATCTGATTTTACAACTGAAATCCAATCGATACGAGGTGGGGCAGGCGTATTATTCGAATTGGATTTTCAACGTCATACCGAAGAGTTTGAACGAGAAATTATCATCATTGAATTGCGTGAACGGCTAGATACCGTAACTGTAAGGAAGTCGCAGTCGGAGTTACAACATAAATATAATTCCGTCATTGAACATAATCTTGACCCAATCATAACCATCGATCAAAACTTTAAAATTATTTACGCGAATCGAGCCGTTCATTTAGGTTTCGGCTATCGATTCAAAGAACTCTCTGGCCGTTCAATTTTGAATCTTTCCGGGGAGGATAACATAAAAGCATTTAAGCTCTTCTTGTCCCGGGCACTTGCAGGGGAATCCATTGAGATGGAAGATTCAACTATTTTTCATAAAAAAGGATATTTATTACCCGCGTATTTGAAGGCAATTCCCGTCTTGATTGATGGAGAGGTAGAAGAAGTTCAACTAATTGTACGGGATACATCTATTCATCAGAAAAATAATGAAAAACTTCTATTCCTGTCTTATCATGATCATTTGACGGGTTTGTGGAATCGTCAGGCGATGAAAGAACACTTTACGGAGGATTCTCTAAACGCCTTGCAAAGAGAAACAAGACTGTCTTTCGTTCATTTAGGACTTGATCGATTCAAATTAATAAATGAATCACTTGGCCATAATGGTGCGGACGAAATATTAAAAATGGTTGCGGAACGATTAAAAATAATCTGTCCTGCATCCGCCAGGTTGTATCGTAATGGCAGCGATGAATTTATCGTCTCATTGCAAAATCATTCTGTGCTGAAGACAGAGAAGTTTGCACAACAGTTATTGAATGATTTTGGAAAACCATTTTATCATAATCATCAGGAGTATTTCATTTCTGCATCCATCGGAATTGCTGTTTATCCTGAAGATGGAAAAACACTTGAGAATCTACTAAGGAAGTCGGAACAAGCGCTAACCTTTGTGAAAGATCGTGGCCGCTCGCATTATCGTTTCTATCAAGAAGCGATGAATTCTACCTTCCCGGATGAAGCACTGATGGAATCGCATTTACGCAGGGCGATTGAGTTAAATGAATTGACGATTCACTATCAACCGCAAGTCGATTTGAAAACCGGGCATATTAGTAGTTTCGAAGCGCTTCTTAGATGGAATAATGGAAAATTTGGGTTTGTATCACCGGCGCAATTCATCCCCATTGCTGAAGATTCAGGGCTTATACATGGAATTGGTGATTGGGTATTAAACCAAGTATGTAAACAGTTGAAAGAGTGGCAGGATAAGCAGTTCAAAGCTGTTAGGATAGCTGTGAATATATCGCCAAAGCAATTTAGAATGGAAAACTTTGTCGATAAATTGAAAGAGAAGATTTCTTACTACGACATCTTACCGTCTTCCCTTGAAGTGGAAATTACGGAGGGAGCATTGACGATAATAGATGAAACTTTAGCAACATTAAATGAACTAAAGAAAATCGGGATTTTCATCTCCGTCGATGATTTTGGAACGGGTTATTCATCACTTAGTTATTTGAAGCAATATCCAATCGATATCATTAAAATCGATCGTTCATTTATAAAAGATATTGAATTTGATGTGAAAAACAAAGCAATAGCGAAGACAATTATTAATCTAGCCCACAGTCTTGGGATGGAAGTAATTGCTGAAGGTGTAGAGAAGGATTTACAAGCTATGATTCTACTTGAAGCTAAATGCCAGAAGGCGCAAGGCTTTTTGTACAGTAAGGCAGTTCCTGTAGAGGAAATTGTAGAAAAGTATTTATGAAGTCAAGTCTCTTGATTAACCATTTTATTATATGAAGCGCCTGTAGGAAATGCATACAAGTTTACACACATGTACATTTCCGGCTCGCTTTGGACGAAATGATCACACCACATTCTTTGAGGAGGAATTGCTATTCATTCCTCCTTGGTCATCCTGTTACGACGATCTATCCGCCGCGTACCTACAGTGTTCAAGTGGAAAATGCAACTATATATTCGGCACTGCTTATTTGGGATTAACTAGGTGGTGCGCCTCGCCTATAACGGACAAGTCTAGCGACAAAGCGGTGTTAGAAGAACAATCCATTTGTTTAGTGCCGACTATACACTTTGGAAAAGTAAAGGAATATCTCCTTTAATAAAGCCTTCTATACTTATTTTAGCAAAGACTTTACACAGCAAGAAATCCCGATAATTGTATAGTATTTGTTCAGTCCAAAGCGATCCGATGGTATCTGTACATAGAACGTCTAATGAATAGTAAGTAGTCATATTTGGGTTTACTTTGGTTAATTAAAACATGTGTTATTAAATAATCGTATAAACGGACAACTGAAAAAGTTCGGTGTCCGTTTTTCGTTGTGAGGTTACTTTTGTTCTCGTAACGAACTTGATAACATGTTACAATTATGAGTGAATATTCATTCATTATAAGAGGGGGAATTGTTGTGTTTGAGGGAAAAGTCATAATTGTAACAGGTGGATCGAATGGGATGGGGAAATACATGGCGAAGAAATTTGCCGATGAAGGTGCACAAGTCGTAATTACGGGTAGAGATATAGATAGGTTAAATGTGGCTCAAGAAGAAATTGGGGATCATGCACATCCATTCCAGATGGATGTGAGGAATGTTGAATCAGTTGCAGCGTTAGTCGCTTTCACGGATGAAAAGTTTGGCCGAATTGATGGATTAGTAAATAATGCGGCTGGAAATTTCATCGTTAAAGCAGAAGATTTATCACCAAACGGCTGGAAGTCTGTTATCGATATTGTACTAAATGGCACATTTTATTGCTCCAGCGCAGTTGGAAAGTACTGGATTGAGAAAGGTCAAAAAGGATCGATATTGAATATGCTTGCAACGTATGCATGGGATGCAGGCGCGGGTGTCATTCATTCCGCGGCAGCTAAAGCAGGTGTTATGTCGTTAACTCGAACTTTAGCAGTTGAATGGGGAAGTCAATATGGAATCCGTGTGAATGGTATTGCGCCAGGTCCGATTGAACGTACAGGCGGCGCAGAAAAGTTATGGGAGTCTAATGAAGCAGCTAAGCGCACACTTGAATCGATTCCTTTGGGTCGTCTTGGGAAGCCGGAAGAGATTGCAGAACTAGCGGCATTCATTATGTCAGATAAGGCGTCCTACATGAATGGAGAAATTGTGACGCTCGACGGTGGACAATGGCTTAACAAATCCCCGTTTTAAGGATAAATGTTGTCGTTTTGCACATCCTACTCTCAAAAGGAGAGATAAGTTTGGATGTATGGACAGTTCCATTTATTATCGTTGTTTTGGTCATTTGTATAATCAGCTTTATCGCCGTAAAGAAATGGAACAAGGTGACCGTTGTTGTTGATGGACAGGATGATCAGATTTCGGGTCCGATTGAAGAGCACCCATTTACATTGAATCCGATTATTTGGATTGTCCTTGTAGCTGTATTTTTCATTGGAATTGTCATTTTTTATTACGCTGCCTCTTCTTAACAGAAGGGGTTTTCTTTTTCATTTTCAAGGATAGAAAGTCCTTCTTATGATATGATAGATATGTAGTTTTAAGGTGAAAAGCATAGCTACAGAAGGAGTAGATTTACATGATTTCTATAAACAATAGGGATTTTCTTTTCACACCGATAGCGGATTTTATCATTTCGTCTGAAAAAGTTGCGCATGTTCAGGTTGGAAATAATGCAGAGCACGCCCTCCTTGTACTAACAAAAACAGGTTATTCAGCTATACCGGTCCTTGATGCGAAATATCGTTTAAAAGGGTTGCTCAGTATGGGGATGATTACTGATTCTATTTTGGGACTTGAACGTATTGAATATGAACGTCTTGACGATTTAAAAGTTGATGAAATTATGCAAACTGATTTGCCATCCATAAAAACGACGGATCGATTCCAAAAAGGGCTCGATTTATTAATTGACCATACATTTCTTTGTGTGACGGAAGAAGACGGCACATTTGCAGGCATATTAACACGAAGAGTAATAATGAAACAATTTAAAAGATATATTTACTCGGTTGAATAATTGTTTTGGTTAAATTGTGGGCTCCTAAATGGGGCCCTTTTCTGTTTAAAGGAGAATCTAGACTGTGAAAAATAATAAAATTACGAATCGCCCACTTGTGCTCATTTCTGTCATGTTGGCAATGTTTGTTGGTGCGGTGGAAGCGACGATTGTGACTACAGCAATGCCCTCAATTGCTTCGGACCTTGGTGGTTTTTCAAGATATAGTTGGATTTTTTCTTCTTATTTACTGATGAGTACAGTTACTGTACTCATTTATGGGAAATTGGCGGACTTATTTGGCCGAAAACCAATTTTGTTTATTGGATTGACGATATTTCTTATTGGGTCTATATTATGTGGTTTTGCAGTTTCGATGGAGCAGTTAATTGTATTTAGGTTACTTCAAGGCCTCGGTGCGGGTGCCGTAATGCCAATTGCTACTACGATTGTAGGCGATATATATACGACGGAAGAACGGGCGAAAGTCCAAGGGTATTTATCTAGTGTATGGGGAATTTCAGCTGTATCAGGTCCCGTTATTGGTGGGCTGATTGTTCACTATATGAATTGGAAGTTTGTTTTCTGGGTGAATGTGCCGCTTGGAATACTTGCAATGGTCGGTATCTATCTGTTTCTACATGAACCAAAGCGGGAGAAAAAGGTTTCGATTGATTATAAAGGTGCCTTCCTACTTACGTTATCGTTATCCACTATTTTATACTGGCTTGTTGAAGGTGGTCAGGCATTCGGTCGCTTGTCGTTTTACAGTATCACCCTCGTTATTGTAGGACTCGGGTCGTTAGCGTTATTTGTTAGGGTCGAACGACAAGCAATAGATCCAGTAATGCCATTTGCATTGTGGAAAACCCCCGTTATATTGTATGCGAATCTTGTTTCGTTAACGACAGGGGTCATATTGATTGGAGTTTCCTCTTATTTGCCGACATTCGTTACAGGTGTTATGGAACAGCCGGCGATAATTGCTGGATTCACCCTGACAGCAATGTCTATCGGATGGCCGATTGCATCCTCTGTTGCAGGTCATTTGTTAATCCGCTACGGTACGTTTCATGTATCTTTTGCAGGTGGGTTATCACTCATATTTGGAACAACCTTATTTGTCATGATGGACGCTGGGTCAGGACCTTGGTGGGCTGCGATTGCAAGCTTTTTTGTGGGCGTTGGCATGGGACTGACAAGTACATCGTTCACCGTCACAATCCAAGGGGCGGTTCCAAGAGAGAAGCGAGGATCAGCGACGGCTGCCAATATGTTCATGCGGAATTTCGGGAATACGGTAGGGGCGGCATTATTTGGCGCGATTTTAAATGGCATGTTAATGGCCCGGTTCAAAAAGGATGATTTGAATTATAGTTTAGATGATGTCAATTTACTTCTGACGGATGAAATGAGAAAAACGATACCTGCAACAAAAGTACAGCTGTTACAAAATGCGCTCGCTGGCTCGCTGCAATGGGTGTATATTACTGTAGCCATTTTTGCTGTTATCAGCTTGCTCTTTATATTAAAAATTCCACGTGGAAAGGGGTATTTGAATGACAACGACAGAACTTGAAATCATTAAAGCATTAGCAGAAGAAGGGAATATGCGAAAAGCTGCAGAGCGACTTTTTTTATCGCAACCGGCACTTTCTCAGCGGCTACAATCAATTGAAAAGGAATGGGGAACGTTATTGTTCATCCGCTCGCAGAAAGGTCTTGAGCCGACGCCAGCGGGAGAATTGATCATCGGCTATGCACGTGAAGCGATTATAAAACGTGAAGAAACGTTTGAAATGATTGCATCGATGGCGGACAAAGTGCACGGCACATTGAAAATTGCATGTGCATCCATCGTAGGGCAGACGTGGTTGCCTCAAGTATTGAAAGAGTATGTTGAAATGTATCCAGATGCCAAAATATCGCTGATAACGGGATGGAGTTCAGAAATTGTCAAAGCACTATATGAAGGAGAAGCTCATGTTGGAATTGTTCGGGGCCAGGTAGATTGGAAGAGTAAAAAAACGTATTTATTCCGAGACCATCTCTATTTAGTAGACCGTGAAATTACGTCAATCGAAGAATTGAAAGATACGACTCGTCCATTTATTCAATTCAAGAGTGACTCGAATTACCATATGGAAATTCAGCGTTGGTGGCAGCGTCATTTCGACCAAAATCCGGGGCGTCAAATTACAGTCGATCAGATTGAGACTTGTAAGCAACTGGCGTTAAATGGGATTGGTTATGCGATATTACCGTCAATTACGTTGACCGGTGATGAAGATGTCAATAAAATGCCGCTTTTGAACAATGAAGAAGAATTTGAGTTGACCCGAGATACATGGTTAATCGGCTATGAATCTTCGTTTGCACTAAAACAAGTGGATGCATTTACACAAATTGTCCAAAGTCATGCTGAAAGATTACAAAAAGATTACAATTATTGAGAAATAAAGGAACTTTAGGTTGTCTCGTTCGTACTAATAGATGAGAACAATTAGTCTACTGATAGATTTCTATTCAGCATGACAGGAGGAAATTAGTATGTGGAAAAAGTTCGGGGTAGTGTTGGTTTTGTTTGTTGGAATGATTGTCTTCATTCCAGCTGTCAATGCTCTTGCAGCTCCAAATCTGAAAGTGAGTGTTTCGGCAGGCATCGACGGTAAAGCAAAGGAAGGAAAAGGTGCTCCAGTAGTAATTGTGATTGAGAACAGTGGAACTGCATTTAGCGGGGATCTTGTAATCGACGTTCCGAGTTACTTTACGACAGGAAGTGGGGAAGCTATCCCTGTTGATATCGGTGCAGGGGAGACCAAAACGATTTCGCTTGTCATCCCGAGTATGACTGATATGAACAATATGTATGGGGGAATGTCGAACACGAAAACAATTTACCTATACGAGGGCGGATGGGAAAAAGGGAAAGAAGTTGTACATAAAGGAGCACAAACATTAACGACGACCATGTTTTACGATGATTCGAAATTCATCGTAACGTTTACGGATAATCCGGATCGTCTTGGCGCTTTGAAAACTAGCCGAATTTTGAATGCTTCTACTAGCCAAATCATTAGTGCGTCGAAAATGGGTGAACCAAATTTCCCGGAAGAAGCGGCAGGATGGGGAGCGGCTGATTTTATCATCATCGATGAGTATCCGCTTGCCGATTTATCTGAAAAGAAACAGAATGCGTTGATAGGATGGGTTCGTTCAGGAGGCATCTTAGTAATCGGAGGTTCTGATAACGTGAAAGCGGAGACGGGTGTCTTTTCAGATCATTTGCCTTTGACGTTGAAAGCAAGTTCTAAAGCGAATCCTGAAGTTTTGAATAAGTGGGCGGGAACAAAAGGATTTGAAGGCACAATCCCTTCCTATTTAACAGCATTAAATCCGGGTGCATCGTCTCTACTTGAAGATGAAGGAAATGTCCTCGTTGCCTATTCCAAGTTGGGCAGGGGGCAAATCGTCCAAACGGCTTTTTCAGTCGGCGATGACCCAATTGCTAAAATGGTTGGAATGCCGGCGTTCTGGGGGACATTATTCGATGCGACGGGACATTCAAATCAATGGGGACAGAATCCTTATGACAGTCCGAATAATGCAATTGTCCATACGGTAGCTAGCACCAATGAATTGTTTCCTTCATTCAAAGTATCTACGCCATTAATTTTTGGAATAATTATATTTTATATTATTCTTATTATACCAGTGCTTTACTTTATCCTTAAACGGAAAGACAAACGAGAATATGCGTGGTGGATTATTCCATCCATTGCGATACTGGCGTCCATTGCCATATTTGCATACGGAGCGAAAGATCGAATTGGAAGAGCACAAATTCAACATTCCGCAATATTAAATGTTGAACAGGATGGTAGTTTGACAGGGTATTATGTGGAGTCAATCCTAACCAATAAAGCTGGGAATTTTACATTTACTGCACCTGTTGAAACAACGCTTGGTGCTTCGTTGCCAAATAATGATCCTTTCAGGTCTTCTCAAGCGACTATCCATAAACAAGCAATTGTTGAAAAGGACGCAGCAGGTACGACAATGCATCTTCGAAATATTGGCTATTGGAATGTAGGGACAGTGTACGGAGAAACCAGGATCGAAAAGCAAGGGAATTACGAAATCCAATTAAATGTAACGGATAAAAAATTGACGGGTTCAGTGACAAATGGATTTCCGTTTGCATTGAAGGATGTATCGATTTGGTCGGGAACAAAACTGATTCCAATCGGTGATCTTGGACCGGGGGAAACTGCCCAAGTGGATGAAACGCTAAAAACCTCTACGTTGCTTCCGAGAAAATCGATGTTCAATTCGTATATGAATCCTGCACCAGTCAATATGGATGATTTAACGAAGATGAGGAAAGATAGCGTTCTCTCATTTGCCGGTGATTATATGAACAAGACTTCGAGTCCAGCCGTAATTGGTTATACAGATACACAGATTGTTCCTATTGAACTTCTTAAAGTAAAACCTTCAGTGTCAGCATTGACGATGCTCGTTCAAACAGCAATGGTAGACGTGACGTTGACTGATGTGTTTACAGTTGAACCAGAGATGATGGAGATGTCGATGCTGTCAGAGGATGGACAGTTTCAGCCTGATTCACAGGGATATGGTACGGATGAATATTACTTTAATGAGGCCGTGTACAATCAAACATGGCAATTACCAGCAGGGTTAATCGGAAAGAACATGAAATGGACATCGCTGGAACTATCGAAAATACAAAAAAAACTATATGATGTCAGCATATTAAATGTGCGATCGGGTCAATACGAGCAGTCAGAGTCTGGGAAATTGGTGAAGACGGAAAATGTAAACGACTATATAACGCCTGATGGAAAAGTTGTTGTCCGAATCATTTTTCATGATGAAAAGAATGGTAATCAAGGCCGTGCTCCTATGCTGAAGCTGAATGGGGAGGTGTCGCAATGATAGAGATAAAAGGACTTACAAAGAAGTACGGCCAATTCAAAGCGCTTGATAATTTGAATTTGACGTTGAGTGAAGGAACAGTTTTTGGGTTTGTTGGTGCGAACGGCGCTGGGAAATCGACGACATTCCTCATTCTTGCGACCTTATTACAACCGACTGCGGGGGACGTTTTCATCGACGGAGTGAATATCCGGAAGAATCCGGAGGCAGTTCGTAAAATGATTGGCTATATGCCTGACTTTTTTGGTGTCTACGATCAGCTAAAGGCGGACGAGTACCTGGACTTTTACGGTGCGAGCTATGGCATTCCTGAAGCGGAGCGGCAAAAGCTTATTCCGCAATTGTTGGAACTCGTCAACCTGTCACATAAGCGTCATGCGTACGTAGATCTTTTGTCGCGGGGGATGAAGCAGCGGCTTTGCTTGGCGCGCAGTCTTATCCATGATCCTAAAGTGCTTATTCTTGACGAACCTGCATCTGGACTGGATCCGCGTGCACGTGTTGAGATGAGAGACATTCTAAAAACATTGAAAAAGATGGGCAAGACGATTTTAATTTCATCACATATTTTGCCTGAACTGGCGGAAATGTGTGATGAAATTGGGGTAATTGATAATGGTCGTCTCATCGCACACGGCTCTGTTGCCGAAATTCAAGATAAGCTGCGCGGAGAAAGAGTTATTACAGTCCGTTTGGCTGGATCGCTCGATAGCACAATCGCATTTTTCGAAGAAGATCCGTACGTGTCAAATATCGAACAGTTGGATGCTAATGATGGCGTCAGATTTTCATATAAAGGGACGGAAGAAGACCAGGTCCAATTGTTGAAGCAAGCGATCACGAATAATGTTCCAATCCTTTCATTCATGGAGCATGTGACCAATCTGGAGGATGTGTTCATGGAAATTACGAAAGGAGCCGATTAATATGAAGATGAATTTCAATAATCCGGTTCTCTTTAAAGAATTGAAACTAAGGTTCCGCTCACCAAAAAGTTTCGTTGGTATCCTATTCTACTTGATAGCAATGTGTATTTTTGTTTTTGGTTTCATCTTTGCGACAATGACGATGTCAGGGACGTCTTATTTCAGACCTAGTGAAAGTTTCATCTTGTTTGGGTTGTTAGCATTTATCCAACTAGGACTTGTGTTATTCATCACTCCGGGTTTGACGGCTGGAGCAATTAGTTCGGAAAGGGAAAAACAAACGCTGTCAATTTTATTGACGACATCACAAAGTTCATTTCAAATTATTTCAGGAAAGTTGTCGTCATCAATCGCATTCCTGTTGCTGCTCATTGTGGCGGGATTACCGGTCTATAGTTTAGTATTCCTATTCGGCGGTATCTCTCCATTGGACTTTGTTAAAGTGTTCTTTTTCTTATTTGTAACGCTTCTTGCAATCGGCAGTGTAGGTGTTATGTTCTCCACGCTTATTCGCCGGACGATTGTTTCGATGATTGCAACGTATGGAACAATGCTGTTTCTATCGGTCGTCACTGGGTTCATATTCTTGATTGTTATGCAAATGATAGAGTTCAATCACATGGGAACAGGTACGCCGCCAACTTCAATGCTTGGGCATATTCTGGCGTCAATTAATCCTGCAATCCTCTTCGCATCATTCCTTTCGACAGGAATGGGGGATAGCATTTCGGAAATGACGCAAGTGAAATTTCCGATTTGGATAGGCTATCTTATTTTCTATTTGTCACTAACGGTTATTTCACTATTTATTTCAGTAAAGAAATTGCGTGTTAATATGAAACGTTCAAAATAATAGGGAGGTGGGCGAATGGAAAAGAAATCAGTATTAAAGAAATATGTGCTGGCTACTCTGTACCGGCTACGTTTTGAAAAAGCCATCTATACGGTGCAGACTGGAATGTTTGCTGCCGCCCTTTTCGCGGTCCTTTTAGTTGTCGCTTCTCGACTATTTGTCCTTCCTTATTATGGACGTATCGCGCTTATCGGTGCAGTATTGCTACTCATTGCGACAATCGTTTTCATTATCTACAAAAGATATAACAACGCTGAAGCGGTAAGGCAGCTTGATGAATTTATGCCAGATAATCTTCTTATAACAGCGATGGATATCAAGGTCAATGAAACTCATCTTGCTCCTGCTATTATCATTGCAGCCGAGTCGAAAGTGGCGGTTGCTTTTGAGCAATTTAAAAAAAGGGAGAAACGGTATGTAAATCCAAAGATGCTAGGTGGATTCATTATTATATCTGCTTGTCTTGCCCTATTAATCACGTTTCCCTCTGAAGCGCAGTTAGAAGCGGGAGCGATTGAACAGGAAAAAAAGATTATTGAAGAGATGCAAAAAGATGTGCAGGAATTGATTAAAAAAGAAGAATTACCCGAAGTGAAAAAGGAATTGCAGGAACTCGCTGAAAAGCTTTTGGAAGCGGAAACGTCGGAAGAAGCGTTGAAAGAACTTGTTAAGAAACAGAAGGAATTACGATTAAAAGAACAGCGTCTAGCAGACAAAAAAGAGTTAGCTAAGACATCTGGTGATCCAACCAAATCGTTAAGCGAGGCGGAAGAAAAAGAACTTAGTGAGCTTATGGAACTTACGGATAAACTTGCGCAAAATGCAGGTGAAGCACATAGTGCGTTGAATGAAATCGGTAAAGCACCTGCATTACCCGCCCTTGCAAGCTCAGGGAGTAGCTCTTCAGCAACAGAGGGTGATACTAAAACTGGGACATCAGAAGGTGAAGGCCAAGGGGAAGGCGAAAGTGAAAGTGAAGGCGAAGGGGAAGGCGAAGGTCAAGGTCAAGGTCAAGGTCAAGGTCAAGGTCAAGGTCAAGGTCAAGGTCAAGGTCAAGGTCAAGGTCAAGGTCAAGGTCAAGGCCAAGGTCAAGGTCAAGGTCAAGGCCAAGGACAAGGCCAAGGAGGAACCGGTGCTGGCAAAGGTTCGGGAGGAAGGAGTCTTCTTTCAATCCCGAATGACCGTGTAGGGGAAAAAGGGGATTCGTCCGTTGTTGGAGGGGAACTTGGTGAAGGGAGTTTCATCGAGGAACGAGAAACAGAAGGTCCAGTTGAAAAAGGAACAATTCGACCTTATAAAGAAGTTGTTGGAGATTATAAAGATTCTTACCTGAAGAGTACGGATAAGATGAAGCTGCCACCAGATTTGCAGCACATCCTCTCTGATTACTTTTCCTCAATCGAATGATGACAGAATGGGAGTGTACGTATGCCATTTACACCAGAGCAGTTTGAAGAAATGAGTGGGAAACTAGGATTAGTTAAAGAGGAAATCGGTAAATTCATCGTCGGACAACAGGAAGCGGTCGAGTTTTCTATCTATTCGATTTTGGCAGATGGGCACGCACTATTGGAAGGGTTGCCCGGACTTGGGAAGACAATGCTAATTAGAACGATTTCAGAAGTGCTCGATTTGTCATTTTCACGGATTCAATTTACGCCTGATTTAATGCCGGCCGATATAACGGGGACAAGCATTTTGGAACGAAATGAAGAAGGAATGCAGCGCTTCGCTTTTAAAGAAGGTCCGATTTTTAGCCAGATGGTATTGGCGGATGAAATTAACCGAGCTACTCCGAAAACACAAAGTGCCTTGCTTGAAGCGATGGGCGAAAAAACGGTGACGGTACTTGGAGAGACGAGACAAATGGCACGTCCGTTTTTCGTTCTTGCAACGCAGAATCCGATTGAGATGGAAGGAACTTATCCATTGCCGGAAGCACAGATGGACCGTTTTCTTTGTAAAATAATTTTACCGTATCCAGCGAAATCAGAACTGAAGGAAATTATTCTGCGTACAACGGGACCGCGACTTATCGAAATTCAAAAAGTAATGGATGCGGAAGAAATCGTAATGGCGCAAGAAATGGTCAAAGAAGTTGTTATTGCGGATGAAATGATTAATTACGCGGTCGATTTGGTTTCAGCAACCCACAACAACAACAACAACAACGGTTCAACCGATGACTGGGCAAAATATGTTCAGTACGGAAGCGGACCAAGGGGACTTCAGTCAATTATTAGACTCGCCAAAGCGCGTGCGCTTGTGTCAGGTCGTTATCATGTATCCATTGCGGATATTAAAACAGTTGCTAAACCTGCGTTACGTCATCGTATTCTCATCAATTATGAAGGGGAAGCAGAGGGCGTTGACGTTGACGGACTGATCGTTAAATTGCTTGAAGAAGTACGTCAAGGAGCATCGGTGCAATGAACGGTGAACTGTTTCCTAATGGGTTAGCGAAAAGGCTTGGTGCATTGTCAATTGTTTCTCGGTCGGGCCGTCTAGGACATCATAAAGGGACGCATCGTTCAAGGAAGACCGGTTCTTCCCTTGATTTCTCTGATTTCAGGGAATACCATCCCGGTGATGATTTGCGCCATATCGACTGGAATGTCTATGCACGAACGGACAAGCCTTACATTAAGCAGTTTCTTGATGAACAAGAGATGCGTATCCATATTTTACTCGATCCGACGAAGTCAATGGGGGCAGATGGAAAGTGGAATTATGCCCGTCAGCTGGCAATTGCGCTCGGGCAATTAGCGCTTAAAAGTGGAGATACACTATCGTTTTCCACGTGGACTGATGAGCAGGATACCTTTTTTAGAAAGAAAGGCGCTGCGCATCGTGCTTCAGTGACGAAATTCATTTCAGCGATTGAGGATCCGGGATCAACAGAAAATTTCACGGACCGAGCACTTGCGTCTATTCCAAAAGCAGTAACGGTGTTGTTCATCCTGACAGATGGACTTGAAGAGGTCGAAAAGTGGGAACATCTTTTCCGCCGTCTGCCAGGAATTTGCGGTGACGTACGTGTTGTAACGATTCATTCGAAAGTGGAAGAAGCTCCAAATTACGAGGGGGATATTCGATTTGTCGACATCGAGAGTGGTGACGGCATCGAAGTGACTATGACGAGGCGTACGGTTCAAGATTACCTGGAAAAGAAATCGGTACATGAAGCACAAATGATAGCGCTTGCCCGCAAATTCGGTATTCAACTTATTCGTGCAGAAGTTGCTGAAGGGGTCATGGAAACCGTAACTAAAAAAATGCGCCATGCAGGATGGGTGCGATAGATGGAGGCGGCTAAGTGGGATTTGATAAGTTAGTGAATGGTTGGACGGTGGTTTTTCCTTTGGCCGTCCTTCTCTATTACTTTTTCCGAAAACGCTACGAAACGACAACGATATCATCGACATTGTTCTGGGAACAATCGATGCGGGAAACAAGGGTGTCTCCTTACTTGAAAAACTTGCAGCGGAATGCCTTGTTTTATCTGCAAATGGCGGCACTTCTGCTAATAGTATTTATTTTACTAGGGCCTTATCTTACTAAAGAAGAGGCGGTCGGTGGTCATACTATTCTTATTGTGGACACGTCTGCGACTATGCTAGCTAGCAATGAAGGAACTTCACTATTTGCGCAAAATCAGGAAGCAATGAAGGAACTAGTCGCGAGTCGTCCGGGAGAACCAATCACAATTATGACGACTGGGAAAGAGCCCATTGTCGTCATACGGGAGGAAACAGACGGCGAAGCAATCATGACCGCTATCGATAAATTAACCGTTACATATGAACATGAATATATGGAACGGGCCATTGAGTTTGCAAAGTCAATCACTACAACAGGTGCTGCTATTCATATTTATACGGATTCGCTAGATCAAGCAACTTTTTCTGAAGGAGAAAGTGCCATCGCGTGGACGATTCATGGGGATGAAAATCCTAAAATCAATGTCTCCATCGATAAATTCGGAGCGGTCAAGACACCTGAAGGAACGGAAGCTATTATAAGAATTACCAATGATTCAGATGATACTCAAATCGGAGCCGTACATATTAAAGATCTACTAACCGGTAACTTATTGATAGCTGAAACTTTTTCTATTGAAGGCGAGGAAGAAGTACTTTTATCGTTCAAGGAATTACCCGAAAGTAAATTATTACGTGCCGAAATCGTTGTAGAGGACGATTATGAAGTCGATAATACGGCCTACATATTGTTAGGTAATGAGACGGGGGAGGCTGTTGTCGACGGGCACTTGCATGAGTTGGTCAAGAGAGCATTTGAAGCTGTCGGATTAACCGTTACGACCGGTTCCACGACTGAAATGCTTGCTGCGCAGGAAGAGTCCATTATCGTGACAAATGATGTTTCATTCCTGAAAAAAGGAACGAAGCCGGTGATAATTGTCGGAAGGAACGATAAATCCACTGAACCAGTTGCAGGCGCTGTACAAAACACCTCAGATCCATTGTTTACGGTTGCAAATATTAGTGACGTCTACGTAAGTGCCTTGTATCCGTCGTTTAAATCGTATACGACAATCGCGACTGTGGGCGATAAGCCGTTCATCCAAAAATCGAAGCGCGGCGACATTGTCATACTTGCAGATATTGAGCTGACTGATTGGCCACTTCATCCGTCCTTCCCACTATTTGTTTGGAGTACAGTTGAATTGTTGCGTTCTGAAACGGATTCTTTAGGGTTATTTGTACCGAATGAGCGCAAAGCGGTTCTTTCGGGTAGAACAGAGAATGGACTGGAAATCTACACGATAGATGATGAATATGTCACAACAATTACGGATGGTTCGAGTTTCATCGCGCCAACACGTCCAGGTATTTATAAAGCATTGGACGGAGGAGTAGAAAAGATGTTTGCTGTTCAGCTTGAGAAATCTGAAAAAGAGCTTGTACAGGGTTCATCGTACCAAATAGGGCATTCTGAAAATGTGAAAGGGAATGAAGAAGGGAAAAATAGGATTGGCTGGCTATTCCTCGTGCCACTTTTGCTTCTTCTACTTATTGAATGGGAGGTGCAAAGAAGACGTGGATATCCGAATTGATCAGCCTGTATGGCTTTTATTGTTCATTCCAATTGCGCTTTATATGGGGTATACATGGAAATCATCGGGCATGCGGCTTATTGGAAAAGGAACCATTCTCTTTGTTCTAAGATGTACTGCGATTGCTGCTCTCATCTTTGCACTGGCAACTCCTTTTATAACGCTGCGAGCTGATAAAGAACAAATATTGTTTGTTGTAGACCGCTCTGTTTCAATTGAAAGTGCCGGAAATTCAGCGGATAAATGGATTGCAGAAAGTCTGAAAGGCCGTCAAGTGTATCAGTCAGTGGGTATGTATTCATTCGCAGAGACGTTCCGAACAGATTCACAGTTGACAGATGCAGACGTAGAGCTTCCGATAATTGGGCAGATGGAATCAAGAGATGCAACCGATATTGCGAAAGCGATTGACCTTGCTGCAGCAGTGGCTAAAAATGATAGTGCGACACGGATCGTATTACTGTCTGATGGTTTAGAAACAGTGGGCAAGGTTGAAGAATTATTGCCTAAATATAGTGAAGGCCGTATGATCATTGACACTGTTTTACTTGAACGACCAGGAAGTGCGGACGCTTCGATCTCGATTTTTGATACGCCTCTGACTGCTTACGAAGGCGAGAAGCAGTTGCTACAAGTTGAAGTGGAATCATCTACTCGAACTACTGGTGAACTGCTCATTTATCAAAATGATAAAGAAATCATCAAAGAGCAGGTGACACTTGAGCCAGGTAAGAACACTTTTTCATTTCGGACATCGGCAACTGGAGGCGGGTTGCTGAAATACGAAGCTAAACTCCTTGTATCGGATGACAGCTTTTTAGAAAACAACCGAATGCTGTCCGTCACAATGATGGAACGTTCCCCGAGTGTGCTCGTTGTTCAGACGAGCCGTAATCCATCAGCAATCCCAGCACTGCTGGATAAAAACGTGATGAGCGTAGATGTTATTGATGCGGAACAATTACCAGAAACGCTGTCGGGTTATTTAGGCTACGGTGCTATCATTTTTGATAATGTGCCAGGGCACGTCGTTGGTGAGGATAAGATGACGGTCATTGAACAGGCTGTGAAAAACTTTGGTACAGGTTTCATGATGGTCGGAGGGGACGAAAGTTTCGGGCTTGGCGGATACTTCAAGTCTCCGATTGAACGGCTTCTTCCAGTTGAGATGGAAGTGAAAGGAAAAGAATCGCTTCCTTCGCTCGGGCTAATGATTGTTATGGACAGATCGGGAAGTATGTCCGGTTCGAAAATCATCTTGGCAAGAGAAGCAGCTGCCCGATCGGTAGAGCTTCTCCGTGATGATGACACGTTTGGTTTTACTGCATTTGATGATCAAGTATGGGAAGTCATTCCAATCGGTAAGCTAGAAGATAAGAAGGACGCAGTCGAACAAATCCTTTCCGTTCCGGCAGGCGGGGGGACGGATATTTTTCCGGGCATGCAAAAAGCCTATGATGATCTTGCGGATTTGAAGCTACAAAGAAAACATATTATTTTGATGACAGATGGCCAATCACCGATGCCTTCGGATTACGAAGAAGTGATTGCGGAAGGTAGAAAAAATAACATTACGATGTCGACGGTTGCTATCGGTTCAGATGCCGACTGGTCGCTTTTAGAAGATCTTGCGGAGAATGGTGGCGGACGGTTTTACGATGTCGTCGATGAGTCGACAGTACCGGCAATACTGGCCCGAGAAACGTCGATGATGACGCGAACATATATCGAGGATAATCCATTTTATATGACGCTAGGCGGTGTTCCTGAATGGTCGTCTTTGTTTAGAGAAGGGGTTCCGCAAATGAATGCCTATATTGCAACGACTGCGAAAACTACAGCTACGATTGCAGGGATTAGCCATAAAGAAGACCCAGTCATTGCTGAATGGATGTATGGACTCGGAAGGACTGTTGCATTCACATCTGACTCAACAGGGAAGTGGACGGGTGATTTAGCAAGATGGGACGGTTACCCAGAGTTTTGGAATACTGCAGTGGCACGATTGCTGCCGTCATATGAAGAAGTCCCTTACATCATCACCCATGAACGAGGTGGCACCTATACGGTAACAGATAGTTCTCGTAAGGCGGCATTCCTCGACATAGCCGTCGTGGATGAAGCAGGACAAGAAGTACCATTCACCTCAGAGCCACTTGCTCCCGGTAAAGTACGGGTAACTGTAGATGCCAAACCGGGTCTTGTATTTTTCGGTGTATCGGATGATAAAGGTGGATTGTTCGAAGCTGGCCTTTCAGTACCGTATAGCGATGAATATAAACCGGCAGTACCGAACGCAGCACTGATGACTAAAATTGCCGAACGGACAGGCGGAAAAGTGTTAGAAGAACCGACAGAGGCATTCCGTGATCACCCCTTTAAAAGTGGTGAAAAGATACGGATTGCAGAATGGCTAATCTTAGTAGCGATGATTTTGTTCTTTATCGATATTACGTTGCGTCGTTTCGGTATGTTCAAAGGGCTTACGAAGAAACGTCTAGTACGCGAACCAGTTGTCAAGGAGACATCGACAGCAGGGGAGAGTATTGCTGAATTATTGAAGGCGAAGAAGAAACGATGATTTGAAAGATTCCAAACCTGTAGAGGCTGTTATCTGCAAAGATTTTTACCGGTGGCGGTCATAATCTAAGTCATGCCGGTCATAACAAGTCTCATGGCGGTCATAACTGCATCCATGGCGAGCATAACAAGCTGCATGGCGGTTATAACGTAAAGGACGGTTATTGTTACATGAAGAAGCCCCATCACACTGGAATCTTTCAAGTGTGATGGGGCTTCTTTCATATGTTTATAGACCTGTAAGTAAATCTCCGTTTCGTTTTGCCCAATAGGATGCAATGACAAAACAGACCAGTAGGATGACTGTACCGATAATATATGGGTAAATAATATTGATATCAAACAGGATACCCGCAAGTGCAGGTCCAACCATGTTACCTAGAGACATGTATGCAGTCATCATACCAGCTGCAAAACCTTGTTCTTCGCCCGCCAGCTTCGAAATAAGTGTGTTAACGGCAGGTCGAAGGAGAGATGTAGCAGTGAAGAAAATCGTTGCTACGAAAAGAATCATAAAGAAAGAATTGACGAATACAATGCCAATCATTGCAAAAGCCGCGATGATAAGATTGACTTGAATGACGCGCATTTCCCCAAATCGATTGAACAGTTTGTTGATGACAAATGTCTGAGCGATGACTCCGACAAATCCTCCAACTGTAATGATGACGGCGATTTGGGCAGGTGTATAGCCGTATTTATGGTCTACATAAAGTGAAATTGTAGATTGGAAATTAGCCAAACCGAATGAAAAGACAAACATGACAATTAGCATGACGAAGTAAGGGGTTGTAGTTGAGCGCTTCATCTGCATGACAAGATTTTCCCTCTTTTTTTCAATTCCAGGATTGTCTGCACTACGAGGCGCCGGATTTGGTAAAGCAAAAATGGAAATAACCGCTGCCGTTAAGGCTGCTGCTGTCGCGATGTAAAAAGGGAATTGTAAGCTAACTTTTGCAAGGAATCCGCCGATTGCAGGTCCAATCATGAATCCTAGCGACATGGAAGCACCGAGAAGGCCCATTCCTCTGCCTCGCTGTTCGTATGTTGTGATATCAGCAACAAATGCCATCATAGGCGGTATGAGGAATGCAGAGCCAAGGCCAGAAAAGAATCGTGAGGCATACAGCATCCATAATTGGGTTGAGGTTCCGAATGCAAGTTGCGATAGACCAAAAATAATCAATCCTATAATAATCAGCTTTTTCCGTCCGTGCTTATCAGATAGATCGCCGGCAATCGGAGAAAAGATAAATTGTGAAAATGAGAACATGGCAACTAGAAAACCAAGAGCTTGACCAGCAACGCCAAACGTGCCCAGGTATTCAGGCATAATTGGGATTATAAGACCGATGCCTGCCATGGCGATGAACATATTGAACATTAAAACGTATAAGGCAAAATTATTAGATTTGACTGCCATAATTATCCCAACTTTCCAAACTGTTTCGTGTCACTAAAGTATAATACCATAAATCGCATGGGAATAGCTTTTAATGAGACTTCTGTACAGAAAGTAAAGACGCCCTTCGTGTGTATGAAGGGCGTCTTTATCATATCTATATGAATCAATTTCATATCTCTGAGCCCTTGCGGCTCTAAGTATAAAACGGCAAGAAAATAGAGCACCTCCCCAAATCCTGTATAATGAGAGTTCTGACACACACATTAACAGACTGGAGAAATGCTCTATGCCTATTATACGACAAGAAAGCCTGTTTGACATGAAAGTTTTATTTGATTTGGAACCTACCCATCGATTTAATTCAATTTTATCCGGTATTGAGATTCATCCGATCCTTGACGTAGTAATGAAAAAGTCTAGATTCGGACCTAAACAATCGCTTAATTACTCTGCAATGATCTATTCATTGATCATCCGAATCACCGAGCGTATTCCTTTTATTAAAGACTTAGTAAAACGTCTCTCTACAGACTTACGATTTAAAGTTGATTGTGGATTCTTGGTATCAGATGAAATCCCATCCGAAGCTTCTTATTCACGTATGATCACATTGATTAGCGATTCTGATGCGTTAGAAATTGTTCAAGAAAGCCTACTTCTTCAGGCTATATCAGAAGGTTTCGTCTCAGATGAAACGATAGCCATTGATGCAACGCATGTAGAAGCACGTGATCGTGCTCCATATAAATCAGATAAGGTTGAAAAAGAACCCCAAAAACGAGGGCGTAAAAAGAAAGAGGAACGTGAACAATGGCTAATTGATAAAGCCGAAATAGAAGCGAATCTTCCGGTTTACGAAAAGAAAATTGAATACCAACTTGATATACCGCTTAAGGAACTTCGTTCCTCAGTTCCCACACAACCAAAGTGGGGAATAAAGAAGAACAGTGAAGGGAAAAACGTATTTTGGTACGGATTCAAATGTCATCTGGCAGTTGGGACGAAGAGCCAATACATTCTTCAATCTCTGTTTTCCTCTGGTAATCTTAACGATGGAAAAGCTGCAATCCCATTATTAAAAGGTACTAAAGAACGCCTTCCGTTATTGAAAATAAAACATGTGACAATGGATGCTGGTTACGACTACCAACCAATTTATGAACAGATTTATCGTAATGGAGCGCAATCTATCATTGCTTATAATAAGAAGAACGAGCCCGAGCCAATAGGCTTTGATGAGCATTTCGCACCCACATGCGTGCGGGAACATTCCTATCGTTATGATAGCTTCGATGCGAAGTACAAAACGTTGAAATACACACGGCCAAACGAATGTAAGGACTGCCCATTAGCTAACGACAGTTTATGTCAGAAAATCTATAAAAAGAAAATTTCTGGCGATCTAAGACGTTACACAGCACCAGCACGTGGGTCAATGAAATGGGATGAAATTTATAAGGAACGAAGTTCCGTTGAACGTGTAAATGCTTATCTAAAAGGCTTTTTTCTGCTAGATCAGATTTATCATTGTACCGGAGTCAAAGCCAAAGTTCATTTCGACTTGGTTCATATTGCATACAATGCCAGTAAACTTGCAGTTGATCGTCTTACACAGCTTCAACTATCCGCAACAGCATAATCGTCTATTTCATTCGTTTTTTTAAGAAATCATTTCAAATTCTGTTTCTTTATGATTTTTTAAAAGTACGCATTATGAAATTGATTCATATAGGTTGAAATAAAGAAACCCATTGAATTAGCTACGGCGCTAGGGGATGCCTTCCGCCATAAGCTAGCCTAGTTATGCGGAAAAGAACGTCGCTGGGCCTGCAGGGTGTAGGTCATGCAACTAGGAGGGATTGTGAACTACATCCCTCCTAGTTGCGACAGGACGTCGCGAACTTAGACTGCCTTCCTCATTTCGTTACATTGTCTAGTCTCAGGCGGCCAGATGCTCGGGTCATAAGCCAGCCTGGCTATGCGGAAAAGAACGCCGCTCCGCCATTCTGTCTTATGCCTGTCGCATCTAAACGGCCGCATCGACATTTCGTTACTTCATATCCATTTTGAATTCCAGGAAAAATTCATTATAATGGCCCAGCATTTCAAGGCCAAGATTTCTATATACTTCAAGATGATCACGTGTTTCTTCATCGGGATAGAAACGTTCATCTTCTGTCACTTCAGCATCCATCAGGTCGAGAGCTGCCAAATTTGGTGTGGAATAGCCGACGTAATCGGCATTTTGTGCGGCAACTTCGGCATCGAGCATGAAGTTGATAAACGCATGTGCACCATCGATATTTCGTGAAGTTCGGGGAATAACCATATTATCGAACCAAAGATTGGAGCCTTCTTCAGGGACGATATAATCGATATCCTCGTTCTCATACATCATATCGGCGGCTTGGCCGGACCAAGTAAGTGAGATAGCAGCTTCTCCATTAATCATCAGTTGAGTCACTTCATCCCCGATGACGGCTTTGATATTAGGGCTAAGTGTTTTTAACTTATCTGTCGCTTCACGCAATTCGTCCATATCGGTAGAGTTCAATGAATAGCCTAATGAGTTTAGCCCCATTCCGATTGTTTCACGCGCGCTATCGACAAGAATAACTTGCTGTGTAAGAGTGGGGTTCCATAAATCATCCCATTCTTCAAATGTCTGTCCCTCTAAAAGTGAAGAATTGTATGCAATGCCGACCGTCCCCCAAAAGTAGGGTAGCGAATATTTATTGTCAGGATCGAAAGGTAAATCGAGAAAATAGGAATCGATATTTTTGATGTTTGGAATCTTACTGTAGTCGAGTGGCAACAGTAAATCTTTTTCCTTCATCATTTCAATCATATATTCAGAAGGCATTGTAATGTCGTAGGATGTTCCACCCTGTTCAATTTTCCCCATCATTCCTTCATTTGAATCAAACGTTTCGTACGTAACCTTAATGCCTGTTTCTTTCTCGAACTGTTTAAGTAAATCGGGATCGATGTATTCACCCCAGTTATACACAGTAATGGAATCCTTGCTGGCACTTCCTCCGCTTTCATTTAACTTGCTATTGATGAGTAGTAAAATAGCGGACATAATAATAATCACTACCGCACCACGTAAAATATCTTTCATTTTTTCACCCCCGAAAGCGGTGTTTTGGTTTTGCGGCTAACAGCGTAATAGCCTAAAACAAGTACAACCGTCACTAAGAAAATAAGTCCCGATAATGCATTGATTGTCAACGTAATACCAGCGCGTGCCATTGAATAGATTTCAACAGACAGCGTGGAGAATCCGTTTCCAGTGACGAAGAATGTTACGGCAAAGTCATCGAGAGAATACGTCAATGCGAGGAAGAATCCTGCAAGTATTCCCGGTTTAATAAATGGAATAATAACGCGTGTCAAGACATCGCGTTTTGAAGCCCCAAGATCGAGTGCGGCATCGATTAGCGTTGGACTCATTTCCTGTAGCTTAGGCAGTACCATAATGACAACGATCGGGATACTGAATGCGATATGCGAAATAAGTACGGAAGCGAATCCAAGCTTGACGCCAATCATTGTGAATAAAATAAGGAAAGATGCACCGATGATAACGTCCGGGCTGACAATCAAGATGTTATTGAGTGACAACACGGCATTGCGCATCGCTTTATTGCGCATGAAAACAATAGACAATGCACCGAGCACACCGATTGCAGTAGAAACGAGTGCAGACAATAACGCGACTACAATTGTATTGATTAAAATGACAATCAGCCGAGTATCTTCAAAAACTGCCGAGTAGTGTTCAAACGTAAACGACTCAAAATTAGACATGTTGCCGCCTGAATTGAACGAGTAAAAAATCAAGTAGAAGATCGGAGCATATAAAATAATGAATACGACTACCAAATAGATTTTAGGAAGCTTACTTAACTTTTCCATTGATTGTCGTCCCCCTATCGCTACTGCTCGTAATCAACATGATGATAAACATAAATAAAATTAGGAATACGGCGATGGTTGAACCCATTCCCCAGTTTTGCGTGACAAGAAACTGTTGTTCAATTGCGGTTCCAAGTGTAATGACTTTGTTACCTGCAATCAGTCGAGTAATCATGAACAGCGACAGGGCAGGGATGAAAACAACTTGAATTCCCGATTTAACACCGTTTAATGTTAAAGGCCATATGACACGCCTGAATGTCGTCCATGAATTAGCACCTAGATCACGTGACGCGTCAATAAGCGCCGGATTTAGTTTATCAAGTGAATTGAAAATCGGTAAGATCATGAACGGGATGAAAATATAAACGGATACGAAAACGAAACTAAAATCAGTGAATAGAATTTGCTGACTGCCAATACCAACCGTTTCTAACAATGCATTTATTGGACCATAAAGTCCGAAAAGGCCAATGAAAGCATATGTTTTTAGAAGAAGGTTAATCCAAGATGGAATAATAATGAGCAATAGCCAAAGTTGCTTATGCTTCGTTTTCGTCAGGAAATAAGCAGTTGGATAGGCAAACAGTAACGTGAACAATGTAATAAGAAACGCATACCAGAATGAACTGATAGTCAGTTTCAAATAGACAGAAGAGAAAAAGTTTACATAATTGTCAAAAGTGAAATGGCCTGCTAAGTCAAAAAATGAATAGTAAATGATAAGTGCAATCGGCGCTATTACAAAAAGCAGGATCCAAGCTGTATACGGAATCGTGTACAGCGGGCGTAGTGGTTTATTGTTCATTATCCGCTACCCCGTATGCCTCAAGTCTTGCGTCGAACTCCTCTTCAGATTCGTTTAAGCGCATGACATGAATGTCTTCCGGATCAAAATCGAGTCCGACCGTTACGCCGACTTCCGCTTTTTTAGTTGAATGCACAAGCCATTCATTGCCATCAGCATCGTAAGTAGAGAGTTCATAGTGAACGCCGCGGAATAATTGTGTATCTACTGTCACGTTCAATTTCCCTTTATCGACAGTTGTGAGTTCCAAATCTTCCGGACGAATGACGATATCTACTTTCTCATTTGGATTTAACCCTTTGTCTACACATTCAAATGTTTTGCCGGTAAATTGGACTACAAAATCTTCAATCATTTTTCCTGGTACGATATTGGATTCGCCAATGAAATCTGCGACAAACCGGTTGATAGGTTCATCATAAATATCAAGTGGAGTTCCTGATTGTTGAATTTCTCCTGCATCCAAGACGAAAATTTCATCAGACATCGCGAGTGCCTCTTCTTGGTCATGTGTAACGAATACGAACGTTTTACCTAATCGTTGCTGTAATTCCCGGAGTTCGTATTGCATTTCAGAACGCAGTTTCAAATCGAGTGCTGATAGCGGTTCGTCGAGTAATATAACTTCTGGGTCATTGATGATTGCACGTGCGATGGCGACACGTTGACGTTGCCCACCGGACATTTCTGCGATTTCCCGATTTTCATAGCCTTCCAAGTTGACGAATTTCAGTGCTTCAATAACACGACGTTTGACTTCGACTTGTTTCACTTTCTTAATACGTAGCCCAAATGCAACATTTTCAAAAACATTCAAATGCGGAAACAACGCATAATCTTGAAAAACCGTGTTTACTTGTCGTTCATTGGCAGGTACGTTGTTGATCTTTTTCCCATTGAAGAAAATTGTCCCATCCGTGGGTTCGATAAAACCTGCGATGAGACGAAGAATTGTCGTTTTGCCGCAACCTGATGGACCAAGTAATGTGTAAAACTTTCCACGTTCCATTTCAAAGGAAACACTGTTCAATACAGTTGTATCATGGTTATATTTTTTTGTAACATTTTCGAATCGAATAATTGGCTGAGTCGTCATGCTGACACTCCTTTTCTTTATAAGTAAGATTCTGTCGCGACGAGCAGTATTTCGCTCGTTCCGTTAGATGCATTTGATAAACAGTGATGCTCGGATGCATCATAGTAGACTGCATCTCCTTTTGAAGCGATGTGTTGTGTATTCCCAATGATCACGGCGACTTTTCCTTTCAAAACATATATAAATGTTTCTGCAAGAGATGGCTCGAATTTTTTAAATTCGCCCTGTGCGTGAAATGTGATGTGGACAGGTTCCATATCATTCTCATTTGATCTGGGCACTAACCACCGAATACTATATTTCATCTCATCATCGCTGTAGATCGTCTGATTATCAGTCGAGTAGACAACTTGTACATTTTTCTTGGGTTCGTCAAAAAAGTCTTTAGGTGTCGTTCCTAACACTTCTAATAATGCAAAAAGCGTTTCAATCGAAGGGGAATTCAAATTTCGTTCCAACTGTGAAATATGCCCTTTCGTTAAATCAGTCCGTTCTCCAAGTTCTTCCTGAGTGAGCCCCTTTTTTAAGCGTAGGCTTTTAATCCTGCTTCCAATCTCCATGGACATCCCCCTAATCGTAATGGAGTTTAGTAATACTATACTTGAAGTTTACTGAAAACCCTTCTAATTATACAAAATATCAAGCGAAAATCAAGGGTTACTTTAATATAACTCAGCAGAAGTATCTCGCTTCTATAAATGACATGATTGATAATACATGTGTTGGTTAACCAAACAAACTTAAATAAACACAATGGAGGGCACTGAAAAAGTACGATAACCTTCAATCCCGTTGATTTCCGTTCCGAGCGGACGCTTTCCGCGGGCACGGCTTCAGCTCGGGCTGTTCCCGCCGGAGTCGCCGCTCTTCACTACAATCAACTAGTTCTTACTATCAAAAAAGAACTTTTTCAGTGGCTTCACATAAAGCGCTAAAGTTTTTGGGAACGAGTAAATAACCAGTTACTTATCCATCAAAGGGCAGCCAAAGATGCAATTTTGGCTGCTTACTCCTTCTTTATAGCATTTCCTTTTCGAATGTAAGGCAGTGTCACTTTCTATATAGCGTCACACTGTTACTTGTATGATCTTTGCTAAAATAAGCAAAGAGACTTTATTAAAAGTGATGGAGTGCCCGAAATTTCATCTTCGGGTACTTGCAACCTTTATAGAAAGGTAGTTATTCTTTAATCTTCCAAAGTAGTTGCATTTTTCACTTGAATATTTTAGGTACGCGGCGGACAAATAGTCGCAACAGTATGACCGAAAGGGGTGTGGCCGAAAAATGACGAAGTCATTTTCGGCCACATTTAACCCACGGTAAAGGTATTGTGATCATTTCTTCCGAAGCGAGCCGGAAATGTACACGTGCAAATGTGAATTTTTATGCTTTTCTTAAAGATGATTCATGTGAGAAAATGGTTAATCAACAATCTTGGATTGATAATAAATAAAACCGGATTAGCCTCCTTATAAGAAAAGAGGGTCCGGTCATTATCACATACGGGAATTTGATTTCTTTCGGCGCAGTTTACTCATCATCATCTTGCCAAATGTAGTAACAACTAAATAAGCAGAAAGACCAATTCCACTCAGTGCAGTGACAAGTGAGACCCATTCAAAAAACGTGTAGCTGGAAAATTGCCTCCAGCCAGAAGGGGATTTCCAGTCTTCGATAACGAGATTCATACCATAAATTCCAGAAATGACGGTGAAAATTGTGAGAATGAAAAGAAGCATGTTCATCTTGTCGGAAGCCTGATTTTCTTGGCTTTTATACAGTTCGTGCAAAGTTGTATTCACTTCTTTGTAAAGGCAATCGATATTGAATGCTTGTCGGAACATCTGCGAAAGCTCTTTTCCTTCCGAACGTGTACTTACTTCCTGAGAATAATAGCCGGCTGAAAATAGCGTGATGAACTTAATCAGTGATTTTACATACTCCTCATCTTTTTCCCATTCGATTTGACTATATTCGAAAGACATTCGAAGTAACATTATCTTATAAAAGTAATGGAGAAGAAAGTTATAATAATGAGTACCCATGTATTGTGAAAGTTCCCTGCTCATATCCTTAGGAAGGCAGTTTGTAACAGTTACAAATGCATGCTCAGTTGTAACTGTATATGTGTTTGGGGCCCATCTATCATGAAGTGACTGATTCAGAGAACGCTGAATATAGTTTGGATTATTAGCGGATATGAATAGCTGGCCATTAGGTAATCTACCGTCCAAAGCACCCATTCGATACAATTGATCATCTGTGATGAGAGAATCTTGCTGGCAGAAAAGGAAAGCGGTTGTATACATCCTCTCATCTTCAAAGTAAGGCAGAGAGCCGGAATAGCCGTTCGACTTATCATCATGCAATATGAATTTTTCCAAAAAAGGACATAGATATTCAAAAAGTAGATGTCGAATAGATAAGTGATTTCCATTTTCGGGGCAGACAATTACCATCCCTTGTTCCTCTACTAACTGAGGTTCGACTGCTCTGAAATGATGCATGAAATCAAGAACGTCTGCTAGTTCATGGTCCTGGTTATCTAATTGAACTTTGACAGTTAAAAAAGCAATGTCGAAAGGGCCGAGTATTATATCGACGCTTTGGATAATGAAAGACATATTTATAGTTCTAAGTTTGTATTCAAAGCGTTTCATGATAGACTTTGTAAATCTGTGAAATCCATTTTCGTCTAACGAAGTGGGAAAGAGTTTGTCTTCGATATAGGGTAGAAAATACTGTTTAAGTTCTTTGCCAGTAACAGAGATTTCATCTTCGTTAACGCTACCTTCACTTAAAGACTTGTCTATCTGAAAAAAAGCGTAGTCATTTGCCTTAAGTGTTAGCGCAAGGTCATCCTTTCCCATACTGTCATATCTTATAGGAAGAGTAAATGACATATGCGAATGATGAATATCCAGTTTATTAATTGGAATTGTTAACTGCATTTTCACTCATCCTTCATCAATTGAAATTTTGGCTTTTCATGGTACAATATAGCGAATAAAGGAGGGCTTTGATTGGGAAAAAAGAAAGTAATTTATTTGGACCCGGATGACCGTAAATGGACAATGGAAGACCTCGGACTTAGTTGGGAATCGATTGGTAATCTGTTGGAAGATAAAAAAGAAATCGAAGGCATCTTTCTTATGAAAAATGGAAAGATCCGCAATATAGTAGAACTGCCCAATCACTGCAAAATCTGCCTTGATCCATTAGATTATAATGACGAACACGATTCCATATTTTGCCCATCGTGCGACGAATGGCGTGAGAGCTCTTGTAGTGATCCAACTTGTGAATATTGCCTAGCACGGCCTGCGAAACCGTCTAATTGTAAATAACACTTACAACTCTTTTCCCTCAATTGGGAGAAGAGTAAACATAATGACTGTATATACGTCATGGAATTGCCACATATTGAATAGGGCGCTGTTTGGACAAGGCGCTCCGTTTGAAATAGGGCGATTTTTTTGTTAGTCTTGATAAGGATTGTGCAGGCGGTTGTCCTGGCACAAAAGAATTAGTGGAGGGGTTATTTAATGATTAACCGTATGGTAGGTAAGCAAGCACCAGATTTCGCATTGGATGCGGTACTAGCAGATAAGTCTTTTGGAAAAGTAAGCCTTCAAGAAAATATGAAAAACGATAAATGGACAGTATTATTCTTTTATCCAATGGACTTCACATTCGTGTGTCCAACGGAAATTACAGCAATGTCTGATCGTTATGATGAATTCGAAGATTTGGATACAGAAATTATCGGTCTATCTACGGATACAATCCACACGCACCTTGCGTGGATCAACACAGACCGTAAAGATAATGGCTTAGAGCAGTTGAAATATCCACTAGCAGCAGATACTAACCACCAAGTTTCACGCGACTATGGTGTGTTGATTGAAGAAGAAGGTATCGCACTACGCGGCCTGTTCATCATCAACCCTGAAGGTGAACTTCAATACCAAACAGTATTCCACAACAATATTGGCCGTGATGTTGACGAAACATTGCGTGTGCTTCAAGCTCTTCAAACTGGCGGACTTTGCCCGGCTAACTGGAGACCTGGTCAGAAGACACTATAAGTAACAGTTGAATTTTTACCAAATGAAGTCCCCGTGCATATATTAGCAGTGGGGATTTTTTTGAAAAACGAAGGAGGAAAAAGCATGAAACTACGTGATCAATTACCTGAACTTACAGGTGCAACAGCATGGTTGAATGGAGAAAGAACAAAAGAGGAATTGGTCGGTGAAAAACCAACTCTAATCCATTTCTGGTCTGTTAGCTGTCACTTATGTAAGGAAGCAATGCCTGAAGTCAATGAATTTAGAGACAAATACAAAGAAGATTTAAACGTCATCGCAGTTCATATGCCACGTTCTGAAGACGATTTAGATCTAGTTGAAATCAAGTCAGTAGCAGCTGAACACGACATTACTCAACCGATTTTTGTCGATAGTGAAGCGACACTAACGGATAAATTCGATAACCAATATGTTCCGGCTTATTATGTGTTTGATAAAGACGGCCAGTTACGTCACTTCCAAGCAGGCGGCGGGGGCATGAAAATGCTTGAAAAGCGCGTTAACCGCGTACTAGATGAAATGAAAAAAGAGTAAAGAATCAGCCCGATTGCGCATTCGCGACATCGGGCATTTTTAATTGTTTAGGAAATAGTAAAACCACGTACTGTTGTAGATAAGTTGTATTATAGAGATTTTACATCTAGGCCCAAGACCCACACGATGTTGGTCATGCAGTGGGGAGGGATTGAATAGCATCTTCTTCCTTATTGCGACAGGATGTACTAGTGAGGACGTCGCCACAGGACGTGGCGCCTTTAGACGATAGATGGATATTTGAGCGTGCTAATTCAGTATGATACACTAATCGAATCCAGTAAGTGGATAGGGGAGGGTGCTCTATGAAAAAGGAATTTGCGGTAATTGGCTTGGGTCGTTTTGGTGGGAGTATTGTAAGAGAACTAATTGAGCTCGATGCTGATGTTATGGCTATCGATATTTCATCAGAAAGAGTGGATGAGTATGCTCACATTGCTACACAAGCGGTAGCGGCCGATACGACTGATGAGTCTGTTCTCAGGTCAATAGGCATCCGCAACTTCGAACATGTAGTCGTTGCAATTGGAGAAAATATCCAAGCAAGTATTTTGACAACACTTATGTTGAAGGAAATTGGTGTGAAAAAAATAACAGTGAAAGCTCAAAATGATTCCCATGAAAAAGTGTTGCGTAAAATTGGGGCAGACCAGGTAGTACACCCTGAACGCGATATGGGGATTAGAATTGCGAACAATATGGTATCGAATAATATACTCGATTATCTTGAACTATCAGATGAGTATTCCATTGCGGAAATAAAGGCGAATGATAAACTCGTTGGATCAACATTAATAGATTTGGACATTAGGGCCAAATATGGTGTCAATATTGTTGCCATCAAACGAGGTAAGCATATACTTGTATCTCCTCAAGCAATTGAAAAAATCCGACTTGAAGATATCCTGATTGTCATTGGATCGGATGAGGAAATCCATAAGTTTGAAAAGAAAGCACTGCATTAATGAATCACGTCTGTTGATTAATCATTTACTTGCATGAAATACTGGTGAGTAGGGCTTGAAGACCTTCATTTTCACTGCACTATTTTCAGTAATACTATTGGGAATAGTTGCCTGTCGCGTACCTACAATGTTCAAGTAAAAAATGCAGTCGTTTGGAAGAAAAGAATAGATTATATTCTATGGAGAGTATCAGTGCCCGAAGATGCAATTTCGGGCACTCTATTACGTTGTACAATGCGTTCCTTGCTTACTTTTAGCAAAGAGTATGCATGTAATCATGTGAACCTTTATAGAAAGTTTCAGCCGCCAAAATTGCATCTTTGGCGGCTTTTATCCAGCTAAGAAGCACAAGCTATTCTTTCGTCCCAAAAAGCTTCAGCAATACGTGTACTTATCCATTTGGAGCGCGACGGATGAAGGACCACCATACGATTACCGAAAAGACTGTGTAGGGATGCGACAAAGTCGCATCCCTACACAGTCAGACATCCCGTTAATTGTTTAGAAGTCATTCAATCCAAAGCAATCGGAAAATGCAACTATACACGTAGCGCCCAGTAGGTAATCATGTTATTCACTAGTTACTATTAGGTTTATCAACAGATGTGTTAATGAATAAAAAAACCGTAAACGCTTATAGGCGTTTACGGTTTTTAGCTTTGTTAAACTTCCATGATAACAGGAAGCACCATTGGTTTACGTTTCGTTTTATCGTATAAATACGGTCCGAGAACATCAATGATTTCACTTTTCAGTGCATCGAAATCTGAGGGCGAGCTTGCAAGCTTGCGCTGCATCTGTTTGGATAACATCTGTTGTGCTTCGTGAATCATTGCACCAGATTCACGCATATAAACGAATCCACGAGAAATGATATCTGGTCCTGAAACGACACGATTGCGTTTTAGATCTACAGTTGCTACAACAATTACAAGACCATCTTCAGACAAAATTCTGCGATCACGCAGAACGACGCTGCCGATATCCCCGATTCCGCTTCCGTCAATATAGACATCACCAGAAGGAATCCGACCAGCAAGGTGCGCTTCATCTTGTGTAAGAGCGAGTACATCGCCATTCCCCATGATGAATGTGTTCTCTCGAGGAACATCACAAGAGACAGCAAGATCAGTATGGATTTTCAACATTCTATACTCACCGTGAATCGGCATGAAGAATTTTGGTTTGATCAATCTGATCATCAATTTTTGTTCTTCCTGCGAACCGTGACCGGAAGTATGGATATTATTTAAAGAACCATGGAGCACATCAGCACCTGCACGGAATAGTGCATTAATAGCTTTATTGATGCTAAGTGTATTGCCTGGAATCGGTGAAGACGAGAAAATTACCGTATCGCCAGGATGGATTTGAACTTGTCTATGCGTTCCGTTTGCAATACGAGAAAGTGCAGCCATCGGTTCACCTTGACTACCTGTACAAAGAATTAATACTTTGTTGGCCGGCAGCTTATTCAATGATTGGGTATCGACAAATAATTCTTTCGGTGCATCGATGTAACCAAGTTCTCGACCGATTGTAATGGCATTGTCCATACTGCGGCCAAATACCGCAATTTTACGACCCAATACTTGGGCAGACTCAATTACTTGTTGCAGTCTATGAATATTTGATGCGAATGTCGCGAATATAATACGGCCTTCAACTTTTCTGAAAATCTCATTCAAGCTGTCGCCGACTTTTCGTTCAGACATTGTGAAGTTAGGGATTTCAGCATTTGTACTATCTGATAACAGACAAAGTACGCCTTCGCTACCGATTTTCGCCATCTTCGTCAAGTTTGCTGGTTCCCCAACTGGTGTGAAGTCAAATTTGAAGTCACCCGTGTGAACAATATTACCGGAAGGTGTTTTAACTACAACACCGAATGCATCTGGAATACTATGTGTAGTCCGGAAAAATGATACCGCTGTCTTACGAAACTTGAAAACGTCATCTTCACCAAAAGGGATCAACTTCGTAGTCCGTAACAGACCATGCTCTTCTAGTTTGTTACGCAAAAGTCCAAGTGCAAGTTTTCCGCCATATACTGGCACGTTAATTTTACGAAGAAGATAAGGAATACCGCCAATATGATCCTCATGGCCATGTGTAATGAATAGGCCTTTAATCTTGTCCACATTACGTTCAAGGTATGTGTAATCTGGAATGACATAGTCGATACCGAGTAATGCGTCATCAGGGAACTTAATACCAGCATCAATTAGAATAATTTCGTCTTGGAATTGTACACCATATGTGTTTTTACCGATTTCACCTAGTCCGCCTAAAGCGAAAACGGCAGTTTCATTGTTTTTGATAGATTTCATACTTAAACCTCTTCAAGCTCGAAATAGGGTGCAGCCTGTTCGTATTCAAGATGAACACCTTCAAGAAGTTGGATAAATTCGATGTTAAAAGCACGATCTTTCAACTTCGCACGGACTGACCTTTCCGAGTCCGCCTCGATGTACATGCTTTTCGTATTTTCACGGACTGGTATTTGAAGCAAGTTATCTTGATAATAGATTTTATAAATCATCGTTTGCTCTCCTTTTTACGTTCGTTTGAACTGATTCTCTTTATATTAGCATGACACCTCTTTAAAATAAAGAAAAGCCCACCAATTTGATGGCGGACTTAACATAATTAAGCGATAGTTTTTTTTCCGAGTATGCCATTTAGCCGTTTCAACCATTTTCGTTTTAGGCGTTTGTACATGGCGACATCACTCCTCGAAATCATTATACTATATTCAGAACATTGTGTCAAGTGGGATTTTCGGCATAGCCGAAAGATCCGTCCGTTATTTAAAAGCGTAGTCGAAAGATCCAAGTAATCACCAGTAACATGGGGGGAGGGGGTTGTATCAACTACTGCCCTTCAAATTGAGACAGTAGCTGGTACCACACACTTGGCACCATACTACAAACTGAACAAACTCTAGGATCATGTAGGATATAAAGATTCCGTTCAACTTCGCTCTGTTTACACAGAAAACATTTCAATCGCGAACAAGTGGGGTGGCACCGGGAATATCCTTAAAAGGTACTTCTTTATCAATATGGTCATAGAACATGACACCATTCAAGTGATCAAGTTCGTGTTGAAAAGCAATAGCGGCAAGTCCTTTCAATCTTTTTTTGAATTCATTGCCATCGGGATCATAGGCTTTAATTGTAATCCGTGCATAACGAGGTACATATCCTTCTACATCGCGATCTACTGAAAGGCAGCCTTCACCTGAAGGAAGATAGGTTTTTTCGATAGAGTGACTGACGATTTTTGGATTAACAGCAATAAAACTAATTGCTTGTTGAACATCATCTGTAATATGGAGTGCAAATATTCTTTTCGATTTATCCAATTGTGGTGCGGCTAGGCCGATTCCAGGGCGGAGGTCGAACTTTTCACTCAGTTCGGAATCTTGACTATTTATAACGTACCCCATCAAATCCTCGCAAAGTTTCCGGTCAACATCGGACAATGGGAAACTTAATTCTTCGGCTCGTTTGCGGAGAGCAGGGTGTCCTTCCCTAACAATATGTTCCATTAAAATCATCGTGCAATCTTCCTTTCGGTTTTACTCTATTCAATAGTATAAACGAATGTGAATAGGGGTGGAAGAAATTGAACGCGAAGTTGAATAGTGAAATATAAAACGTTATAGTGTAGAGGGAAATTGGAGGTCGGCAATTTTGAAGAAATCTATCATTGGATACATATTAGCGGTAACTTTGGTGCTCTCAGGGTGTAGTTCTGACTCGACGATTAAAACGCAACTGTCAGCTACTATAACAAAGATGAATAATGCCGAACAAGCATATAAGGATGCGCAAGCTGAATTGACGGAGCTTGAAAAATCGGAACAGGAATTATTCAATCAGACGATGGAGTTGACGCAACAACAGTTAGGTGAGCTGAAAATAAAGGTAGCTGAGCTTGAAGAATTGCTGGGACAACGACTTACTCATATAGAAGGAGAAGAAAAGTCCATAAGTAAAGCAAGCAAATCCGTGGACGAACTCGATGCAATCATTGAACAAACAGATGGAACTGTTGAAAAAAGTATAGAAGAACTGAAAGAAGCTGTAACTAACCGATATGAGCTCCATTCAGCCTTTGTTGTTGAATATAAAAAACTTACCAGTCTTCAAGAGGAGTTATACGGAATGCTTGTTGCTGAGGAAGTTGAACTAAAGGAACTTAAAGGTAAGGTCGGCGAAGTGAATGAACAGAATGAGTTAGTCCATACAGCAGTTATCTCTTTTAATGATGCGACGGTCAAAGTGAATGTGTTAAAGGACGACACTTTCTCTAATTTACAGAAAGAAGAATAAGCAGTAGTGAGGCAGTAGAGTTAATTCTATGCTTTTTTCTATAAATATAAAGTGTGGGAAAATGGTATTCTATTATAATACAGACGTCTTATTGTGCTAATACAGTTTGGTAATGACCATCAATTCTAATAGCTATTATCTGCAAAGGTACATGCGATTACTATGTTTGACCATTCAGTTCTGATTAGATATACTGTGAAGGGAATAGATTGTACCAATCAATACACTAATGGTTCATAATACAGTTATAAAGGAGAGTTGCCGAAATGGCTGCCAAAAAAGACAAGCAGTTCGATCCGGTGGAAACACTTCACGCGATTGAAGAAAAGTTTGAAATGTTCCAGATCTTGAACGAAGAAGGCGAAATCGTTAATAAGGATGCAGATCCGAATTTATCCGATGAAGAACTCATTGAGTTAATGACTCGTATGGTATATACACGTATTTTGGATCAACGTTCAATTTCGTTGAACCGTCAAGGACGTCTAGGATTCTATGCACCGACAGCGGGGCAGGAAGCTTCACAACTTGCTTCACAATTTGCACTTGAGAAAGAGGATTTCATCCTTCCAGGTTATCGTGACGTTCCACAAATGTTATTCCACGGATTACCGTTATCAACGGCATTTTTATGGTCACGCGGCCATTTCCAAGGTGGTAATATTCCAGAAGGCGTCAACGTATTCCCGCCACAAATCATTATCGGTGCACAATATATTCAAGCAGCAGGCATTGCACTTGGCTTCCAAAAACGCGGAACGAAAGCAGTTGCTATGACATACACAGGTGACGGTGGTACATCGCAGGGTGACTTCTATGAAGGGATTAACTTTGCAGGAGCATATCGTTCTCCAGCAATCTTCATCATTCAGAATAACCAATTTGCTATTTCGACTCCACGTGACATGCAAACAGCTGCAAAAACGCTTGCACAAAAAGGTATTGCAGCAGGTATACCAAGTGTTCTTGTTGACGGTATGGACCCTCTTGCGGTGTATGCGGTTACACGTGACGCACGCGAGCGCGCAATCAATGGCGATGGACCAACACTAATCGAGGCGCTTTGCTACCGCTACGGGCCACATACGATGGCAGGAGACGATCCTACGCGTTACCGTACTTCAGAAACAGACAGCGAGTGGGAAAAACGCGATCCGTTAATCCGTTTCCGTACATACCTAGAAGCAAAAGGTATCTGGAATGAAGAACAAGAAAACGTAGTAATTGAACGCGCTAAAGAAGAAATTAAAGAAGCAATCAAAATAGCTGATGCAGCTCCTAAACAAAAAGTAAGCGATTTTATCAACATCATGTACAAAGGCGACCTGCCATACAACTTGCAGGAACAGCTAGCCATTTACACAGAGAAGGAGTCGAAGTAACCGATGGCACAAATGACGATGATTCAAGCAATAACTGATGCTCTACGTACGGAGCTGAAAAATGATGAAAACGTCCTCGTCTTCGGTGAAGACGTTGGAAATAACGGAGGAGTCTTCCGTGCAACTGAAGGCTTGCAAAAAGAATTTGGCGAAGTGCGTGTATTCGATACACCGCTTGCAGAATCTGGTATTGGTGGACTAGCAATCGGGTTGGCATTCACAGGCTACCGTCCAGTTATGGAAATTCAGTTCTTTGGTTTCCTTTATGAAGTAATTGACTCAGTTAGTGGTCAACTTGCGCGCATGAGTTTCCGTAGTGCAGGTCGTTTTAATGCACCTGTTACAATCCGCTCACCATTCGGAGGCGGCGTAGCAACACCTGAGATGCACGCTGATAGCCTTGAAGGTCTCGTAGCTTCACAGCCTGGTTTGAAAGTAGTTATCCCTTCAACTCCATATGACGCGAAAGGGTTACTGATTTCTGCAATCCGCGACGACAATCCGGTCATCTTCCTTGAACATATGAAACTGTACCGTTCATTCAGACAAGAAGTTCCTGAAGAAGAGTACACGATTCCACTTGGGAAAGCGGATGTGAAACGTGAAGGGAAAGACCTTTCAATTATCACGTACGGCGCAATGGTTCACGAAAGCTTGAAAGCGGCTGAAGAGCTTGAAAAAGAAGGCTTCTCTGTAGAAGTTATCGACTTGCGTACAATTCAACCAATGGATATCGAAACAATCATTGCATCTGTTGAAAAAACAAACCGTGCAATCGTTGTACAAGAAGCGCAGAAACAAGCAGGAATCGCTGCGAATATCGTAGCTGAAATTACAGAACGCGCAATTCTAAGCCTTGAAGCACCTGTTCTTCGCGTAACTGCACCGGATACTATTTATCCATTTGCGCAAGGTGAAAATGCTTGGCTTCCGAATGCGAAAGATATTATTGAAACAGCTAAAAAAGTATTGACGTTCTAAAAAGGTATCAATTAAGAAAGGGTGAATCACGTGGCATTTGAATTCCGTTTACCAGATATCGGAGAAGGAATCCATGAAGGTGAAGTCGTAAAATGGTTCGTCGCTAAAGGCGATAAGATCAATGAAGATGACATACTTCTTGAAATCCAAAACGATAAAGCAGTTGTGGAAATTCCATCACCGGTTACGGGTACTGTTGAAGAAATACTCGTTTCCGAAGGAACAGTTTCAGTCGTAGGGGATGTATTGATTCGCTTCGATGCACCTGGTTATGAAAATGTGAAATCTGAAGAGGATGACAACGCAGAAACTGAAGCACAAGTTCAAGCAACAGCTGAAGCGAGTCAACCGATTGAAAAAGAAGAGGCGCCTAAGGAAGAAGCAACTACAACAGTAGCTGCCCCGACTGCAAGTGTGCAAGCACAAACAGACGTCGATCCGAATCGCCGCATTATTGCAATGCCTTCCGTGCGTAAATTTGCGCGTGAGCAAGGTGTCGAAATTCAGCAAGTTGCAGGATCAGGCAAAAACGGCCGCATCTTGAAAGAAGATATCGAGTCATTCAAGAATGGTGGACAAACAAAAGCGGCAACTCCGGCAGTGGCGGATCAAGATGGTCAAGCTGAAAGCGTTGCACAAGAAACTTCGGCTCCGGCTCCAGTTCATCTTGAAGGCGATTTCCCTGAAACACGCGAAAAAATGTCTGGAATCCGAAAAGCAATTGCAAAAGCGATGGTCAATTCAAAACACACTGCTCCGCATGTTACGTTGCTTGACGAAGTGGATGTTACCGAACTCGTTGCACATCGCAAAAAGTTCAAAGACATTGCTGCAGAAAAAGATATCAAACTGACGTATTTGCCTTATGTCGTAAAAGCACTTGTGTCGACATTGCGTGAATTCCCAGCGTTCAATAGCTCACTCGATGATGCTACACAAGAAATTGTTCAGAAGCATTATTACAATATTGGTATCGCTGCGGACACTGACCGCGGACTTCTTGTTCCGGTTATCAAGCATGCAGACCGTAAATCAATCTTCGCAATTTCTGATGAAATCAATAGCCTTGCCGTAAAAGCACGCGATGGTAAATTATCACCTGCTGAAATGAAGGGTGCTTCTTGTTCCATCACGAATATTGGGTCTGCAGGAGGACAATGGTTTACACCTATCATTAATCATCCTGAGGTTGCAATTCTTGGAATTGGTCGTATCGCAGAAAAGCCAGTTGTGAAAAATGGTGAAATTGTAGCGGCACCTATGTTAGCATTGTCATTGGTATTCGATCACCGGATGATCGACGGCGCTACTGCACAACACGCGCTGAATCACCTTAAGAGATTGCTCGCAAATCCGGAACTTTTATTAATGGAGGCGTAAACAATGGTAGTAGGAGACTTTCCAATCGAAGTAGATACACTTGTCGTAGGTTCTGGACCGGGAGGATATGTCGCAGCAATCCGTGCGGCACAATTGGGCCAAAAAGTAATCGTTGTTGAAAAAGGCGATATTGGTGGCGTGTGCTTGAACGTAGGATGTATTCCTTCTAAAGCGCTAATTGCTGTTGGACATCGTTATGCCAATGCAAAAAATTCCGATTCAATGGGAATTACAGCAACAGAAGTGAAACTAGATTTCACTAAAGCGCAAGCGTTCAAAGATAGCGTAGTCAGCAAGTTGACTGGCGGAGTTGCAGGACTTCTTAAAGGCAACAAGGTTGATTATGTTCAAGGTGAAGCTTATTTCGTCGATAGCAACACAGTACGTGTGATGGACGAAAGTTCTGCGCAAACATATAAATTCAAAAATGCAATCATTGCAACGGGTTCACGTCCGATTGAAATCCCGACATTCAAATTTACGAAACGCGTTATCAATTCAACAGGTGCTTTGAGTCTTACAGAATTACCGGGTAAACTTGTCGTTATCGGTGGCGGTTATATCGGTACTGAGCTAGGATCTTCATATGCAAATCTTGGATCTGAAGTAACGATTATTGAAGGCGGCAATGACATTCTTGCAGGTTTTGAAAAACAAATGACACAAATCGTTAAAAAAGGCTTGAAGAAAAAAGGCGTCGAAGTTGTTGTTAAAGCGTCTGCAAAAGGCGTTGAAGAGACAGCTACTGGCGTTACAGTTACATACGAAGTAGGCGGAGAAGAGAAGAAAGTCGAAGCTGATTACGTACTTGTTACTGTAGGTCGTCGTCCAAATACGGATGAAATCGGATTAGAAGAGATGGGCATCAAGTTCCTTGAGCGTGGTCTTATCGAAGTCGACAAACAATGCCGTACAAGCATTCCAAATATCTATGCAATCGGTGATATCGTTCCAGGTCTTCAGCTTGCACACAAAGCTTCTTATGAAGCTAAAATTGCAGCAGAAGCAATTTCAGGCGAGAAGTCTGAAGTTGACTACTTGGCGATTCCTGCCGTTTGTTTCACTGATCCTGAACTTGCAGCTGTTGGCTTGAACGAGCAACAGGCAAAAGAAGAAGGTTATGAAACAGTAGTAGGGAAATTCCCGTTTGCAGCTAATGGACGTGCACTTGCACTTGATGCTTCTGAAGGTTTCGTCAAACTTGTATCACGTAAAGAAGACGGGCTTCTACTTGGAGCGCAAATTGTGGGTGAAAGTGCATCAGATATGATCGCTGAACTTGCTCTTGCAATCGAAGCAGGAATGACACTTGAAGATGTTGCAATGACAATTCATGCTCACCCAACATTGAGTGAAATTTCAATGGAAGCGGCTGAAGTCGCTTTGGGTAAACCAATTCATATGATTACGAAATAATTTTCTAGAGTCAGTGATTAAGACCGTCTATGAGGTAGCAAGATATCCTCGTAGATGGTTTTTTTAGTTTGAATCGGACTATGAAACAGGTATGTGGATCCGTGTGACCTAGCTTTTTCTGCCTTTTGTTTGCAGGTTTAGTAGATGGGGATGAAGAAGAGTGTCAGTGGAGTAACGGGGGAGGCATTCAAATGGAATGGAAAACAAAAATAACGGAACTGCTCGATATCAATTATCCAATCATTCAAGGGGGACTCGCTTACTTGGCTTATGCCCAACTTGCTGCTGCCGTCTCGGAAGCAGGTGGACTTGGACAAATTACGGCAATGAGTTTGGATTCAGCAGATGCACTGCGCGTTGAAATTAAAAAAGTAAAAACGCTGACTGATAAACCGTTCGGCGTGAACTTTGCGATTGGACAACATGGACGTCCATATGCCCATATGGTGGAAGCTGCTCTGGAGGAAGGCGTTACAGTAATGTCGGTAACGGGTGGGAATCCCGCGCCATTTTTTGCCCAACTTCAAAATACCAACGTTAAAAAGCTTGTGCTAGTTGCTGCAAAAAGGCAGGCTCAGAAAGCGGAATCACTCGGAGCTGATGCAGTTATGGTTGTTGGACAAGAAGGTGGGGGACATCTTGGGCGTGACGATATCGGAACGATGGTACTTGTTCCACAAGTTGTCGATGCTGTTTCAATCCCAGTTATTGCATCCGGTGGTATCGGGGATGGTCGCGGTTGGATGGCCGCTCAGGCATTAGGCGCCGAGGGGATTGAGATGGGAACAAGATTCATTGCGATGAGAGAGTGTATCCATGCATCTCAAGCTTATATCAATCTACTTCTTGCAAGTAGTGAAACCGATACGACTGTTATTAAAAGAACACTAGGAGCACCCGCTCGAGCATTAGCGGGAAGTTGGACGAAGAAAATAATTGACATGGAAGCTAAAAATGCTGATTATGAAGCGATGAAAGATTTAATCAGTGGCGAAGCTAATCGCCGTTTTATTCATGATGGAGATGCCAATAATGGTTATGGATGGGCGGGTCAGGTTGCTGGGCTTATTAACGATGTACCATCCGTTGCAGAATTAGTTGAGCGTATGGTGAATGAGGCGGAAACAATTCGTAAAAGATGGAACTAAAGAGAGTAAAGGGAGCGAATTAGCATGGATTATAATTATCCAATTAGGCATGATTGGTCGACCACAGAAATTATCGCAGTAGCGGCATTTTATGAGGCGGTTGAAAAAGCATATGAATCAGGAATTGCAGGAGAAAAACTGATGGAGGCATATCGGGGATTCAAAAAAGTGGTTCCTTCCACGGCGGAAGAAAAAACATTGTGCAAGGAATTTGAGGAAGCGAGCGGTTACGTCTGTTACCGTGTTGTTCAAATGGCGAAAGATACAAGTGGTGAAGAAATAATAAAAGGAATGCCCTCGCGTTAAGCGGGAGCATTCCTTTTATCTAAAGCTAAGAAGTATAAGGTTTTCACCTGGAACAGTATCTAGACTCCAGCGCCTAGCCCCACACGACGTGGGTCATGCAGTGGGGAGGGATTGAAACTGCATCCCTCCTTGTTGCGACAGGATGTCGCGATCCTAAGCTGCCTTCCCCTGTCGCATCAGGCCTTAAGTTAAAGGCAAAGAGCGCCTTTCTCTTAAGGCCTTCCAGCGCTTGTGGGTCTACCAAGGCGCTTACGCTTTTATTGTTTATTAATGACTACATCATAAACAGGTAGCAGTTGGTCAAAAGTCTCTTCTGCAAATGCCATGAATTCTTCGGTGGAAAGTTTAACGGCGTCTTCACTTGGTAAATGCCGACCGACAAGGAACTCCGCTTTTTTGACAGTTTGTAACCGCTCTAAAAGTTGTTCGAGTCCAACGTCCCCCGCTTGTTCGATAGTTGTAGCTTCGGGTTTCATATGATCACCAGAAACGATATAAGTACCAGGGAGGCAAGTTAAAACATCCAATTTGCTATCTAGACGATCGGCAATCCCTTTTTTATCTGAATTCTCATAAATTACCGCTAAAATAATGAATAAATGTGACCCCCATAAGCCAATCTGAAAGTGAGGCAATGCTTTGTAGCCCCGTTTAGCAGGTGCGAAGGCGACCCAACTGTCATTTGGTGGATTTACTGTCCGTCTTGCGTGTTTTGCGACATGTGGAAAAAACTCATCAGTCCCATGTGCTGAAAGGCGGTCCGCAAAATGCATACCTAGAGTTCCAAACTTGGGTTGGATTCGATTTTGCAATGCTTCCATCCGCTTTTCTAGCCCTTCAATTGAAAATACATCAAAATCATCTTTTTCCCAAAAAAGACCAACCATTTTCATTACCCCCAATTACATTTACACGTTTATCATAACAGAAAAAGGGGAACAATCTTTAGTAACAAGGCTTATAACTAGAGCGAACTCTGGTCGTAGCATATTTTAAGTATAACTAACGGAAAATTTGGACTATATACTGAAAAAGGGGTGTCAACTATGAAACAAGTCGTCCATGTTATTCGCAAAGCCGATGTAGAGAAAGAATATGTGAAGCTACTTAACCTAGAACTCGATTATGAACTTGCAACACTTTTCGATGCTGTGCAAGAAGATGATGCAAAGCAAAAAATGAAAAGCAAGCATAGGCTTATGGAAATTCACCGTGAGCTGGAGATACTTAATGGCTTCGCATGATTCTGATTGTCGGACCAGAAAAGGCATCCATACACATCCTTTAGAAACAGGGATAGTGTAATGGGATGCCTTTTTCGATATAGTGTACTATAGATAGTCGTTTGGAAGGGGTGGCTTTATGAAGTGGGGAATTATTGATCGTTATGCAAAGTCGTTGATAAAAGAAGCGGGTCATAAAATTCGCGTGTCTTTTTTCAATCAAATCGATATCGATACAAAATCGAGTGCGAATGACCTTGTGACAAATATTGATAAAGAAATCGAACAATTCTTCATCAGCAGGATTAAAAGAGATTTTCCTGACCATAAGATTCTCGGTGAAGAAGGATTTGGCGATGTCGTTCAGACGCTTGATGGGGTCGTTTGGATGCTTGACCCAATTGACGGAACGATGAATTTCATCCACCAAAAACGGAACTTTGCCATCTCTCTCGGAATATATGCAGAAGGCGTCGGTATGCTTGGTTATATTTATGATGTAATGCGCGATGATTTTTATCATGCTGCTAAAGATGAAGGGGCTTATTTCAATGATGAACGGCTACCGCAATTGGAGATTACACCACTAGAAGAAGCCGTTATTGGTATTAATGCCAGTTGGGTGGCTCCGAATCACTTCGTTGACAACGAAAAAATTATTGAACTGATTAGAACGTGTAGAGGGACAAGATCATATGGCTCGGCAGCGCTCGAGTTGGCGTATGTCTCTTCAGGTAGGCTGGATGCATACATGTCTATGAGGCTGTCGCCATGGGATGTTGCTGGGGGCATTGTTATTGCGCAGGAGGTCGGTGCAGTTGCAACAAACATGAAAGGGGATTTCCCGCACCTTCTTGGGCAGGATACATTTATAGTCGCGAGGCCTGGATTGCATCAAGATATTGTGACAAACTATATTGACCTAAAACAATAAAAAAAGGACGTTACAGGCATCGAATACTACGATTACCATGAAACGTCACATTTGAAAAGAATGTTATTAAAGTAGGCCTTGTTCTCTATATTTCTTTTTCGTTTTAAATCCGTTACCCATAATTAGAATCAATGCAACGATGGCTACAATCGCAATCGTGGGGCTGCTCATACCGACTGCAACGCCGATTGCACACATTGAAGCGATAGCGGCAATGGAGTAAAAAACGAAAATCCATTTGATGTTTTTCAAAAAAATACCTCCATCTACAATTAAATGTTTTCGAATTATCTTTACATGTGCTATAATAACACAGTTAATCAACCGAAAAAAGAATAATGGAGTGAAATCATGACTAAACTTAGAAGTGACTTACGTAACATAGCAATTATCGCCCACGTCGACCACGGAAAAACGACGCTTGTCGATCAACTTTTAAAACAATCGGGAATCTTCCGTTCTAACGAACAAGTAGATGATCGTGCAATGGACTCAAATGAAATTGAACGTGAACGCGGAATTACGATTCTTGCAAAGAATACAGCAATTGAATATAAAGATACAAAAATCAACATTTTGGATACACCAGGTCACGCAGATTTCGGCGGAGAAGTGGAACGTATCTTGAAAATGGTAGATGGTGTAATTCTTGTTGTCGACTCATACGAAGGGTGTATGCCACAAACGCGTTTCGTACTGAAAAAAGCGCTTGAGCAGAACTTGAAACCAATCGTTGTCGTTAATAAAATTGACCGTGAATTTGCACGCCCGGAAGAAGTAGTTGATGAAGTTCTTGAATTATTCATCGAACTTGATGCGAATGATGAACAACTTGAATTCCCAGTTATTTATGCATCAGGATTCAACGGTACTGCAAGCTTATCACCAGACGTTTCAACACAAGAAGAAACGTTGCGTGTACTATATGACGCAATTCTAGAACATATCCCTGCTCCAATCGATAATAGAGACGAGCCTTTACAGTTCCAAGTATCACTTCTTGATTACAGCGATTATGTTGGCCGTATCGGTATCGGACGGATTTTCCGTGGAACGATGCAAGTCGGACAGTCGGTTGCCGTTATAAAACGTGATGGTACTGTCAAAAACTATCGTGTTACGAAAATGTCTGGATTCCTTGGTTTGAAACGCGTTGATATCCAAGAAGCTTTCGCAGGAGATCTTGTTGCGGTATCTGGAATGGAGAACATTGACGTTAGTGAAACAATTTGTCCGGCAGATCATCTGGAAGCACTTCCAGAGTTATTCATTGACGAACCAACGTTACAAATGACATTCCTTGTAAACAATAGCCCGTTTGCAGGTAAAGAAGGTAAATGGGTAACGTCAAGAAAAATTGACGAACGCCTTCAATCACAATTGCAAACAGATGTATCTCTTCGTGTAGATCCAACTGATTCGCCTGATGCATGGACTGTTTCAGGACGCGGAGAGCTTCACCTTTCTATTCTTATTGAAAACATGCGCCGTGAAGGATTTGAATTGCAAGTTTCGAAACCAACAGTAATCGTGAAAGAAGTAGATGGTGTTCGTTGTGAGCCTATCGAACGTTTACAAATTGATATTCCTGAAGAGCATACAGGCTCTATTATCGAGTCGATTGGTGAGCGTAAAGGCGAAATGCTTGATATGATCAACAATGGTAATGGACAAGTTCGTCTAATATTCAATGTACCTGCACGTGGATTGATTGGTTATTCAACTGAATTCCTTACATTGACAAGAGGTTACGGAATTATGAACCATACGTTTGATTCTTACCAGCCAATGGCAAAAGGTAAAGTCGGCGGCCGCAGAAACGGTGTTCTTGTTTCAATGGAGAACGGTACAGCTACGCCTTACAGCATCATGCAGCTAGAAGACCGCGGTATTATGTTCGTTGGTGCTGGAACTGAAATCTATGCTGGGATGGTTGTTGGTGAAAATACGCGCGAAAGCGATTTGACAATCAACTTAACAAAAGCTAAACAAGCAACAAACGTACGTTCAGCTTCTAAAGACCAAACAGTTACAACTAAAAAACCACGTATTATGTCGCTTGAAGAAGCGTTACAATATCTGGGTGATGACGAGTATTGTGAAGTGACGCCAGTATCGATCAGACTTCGTAAGAAGATACTTGATAAAAACGAACGCGAACGTGTTCAGAAAAAGAAATAATCGCTGTTTAAACATAAGTGATCTTAGTAAAAGAAAGCATCTTGAGTGCCTTACCTCATACAGGGCTAGTCGACTGATAGGTCAGGTGCGGCTTTCTGAGGTCCTTTAACAGTGACGGGATTATTACTATTCCGACCTATAGAAAAGCTTTACAGAAGGGAATGTGTTGAATGAGTGCTAGTGTTGGCGATACAGAGTTCGTATTCGGAAAGATGTCGGGTATTGCACGCTTTATATACGAAGTGATGCCTTCCTATACGGCTGCCGGTTATGTACTTTTTGCCCTCGTCTTCCTCATGTCGGCAATTGTTTATAAACTGGGATTTGCTAGAAAACTGAGGCCTTTACAGACTTTGCTGATCTATGCCTTCTTGTTTATCGGCTGTCTAATTTTGACGTTTCTTGGCTTTTTCCTCCCGATCGTGGAGGCTCTCATCGTGGCGGCTCTTATTTTAATTATCTACCGAGTGCGCAGGATGAATGAGTATAAAGAGAAAAAAGAAGACTCCATCATCTGATGGAGTCTTCTTTTTTAGAATATAAGAAAGTCACGTCTGTTGATTAACTATCTATTTGTATCAAATACTGGTGAGTAGTGCTTGGGGAAATCCATTTTCATTGGATCGTTTCCGGTTCGCTTTCGGCTGAATAATCACGACACCTTTACCGAGGGACCCTAGTGTGGCTAGAAGTGAATCCGTCACTTCTAGCCACACTTTTTTCAGTAATTCTGTTGCGAATAGTTGCCTGTCGCGTTCCTACAAAGTTCAAGTGAAAAATGTAGCTGCTTTGAAAGAAAAGAATAGATGACTTTCTATATAGAGTGTAGGTGCCCGAAGATACAATTTCGGGCACTCTTGCCCGTCGTACAATGCGTTCCTTACTTACTTTTAGCAAAGATTATTCATGTAATCATGTGATGCCTTATAGAAAGTGACACTTCTTTAAAATAAAAAAGAAAGAACCATAGAGAAAGCATCAGCCGCCAAAATTGTATCTTTGGCGGCCTTTATCCAGATAAGAAGCTAGCTATTCTTTTGTCCCAAAAAGCTTCAGCACTACGTGTACTTATGCATTTGGAGCGCGACGGATGAAGGACACTCATACGATTACCGAAAAAATGTGTAGGGATGCGACGAAGTCGCATCCCTACACATTAAGATATCTCGGTACTGGTATAGGAGTTGTTCAATCCAAAGCAACTGTACTCGGGACGCCTAGTATTTGACTAAGTTATTTTGTGGTTAACTTTGGTTAATCAACACATGTGTAAGAATGTATAAGTTTTCGACACGGAACAGTGTCTAGGCTTCAGGCGCCTTACGCTTTTCTCAGAAATCTTTTTCGATTGACTGGGAACTTCGGTAGAAAATGAAATTCCCAGTCGCGATTCGTGCAATCGTTTTTTCGGCAATCCGATTATTACATTCCTGACACATATACGTATGGATAGGGCGATTCCGGAGTGTTTTTGCTAGTGGCAAATCGTCTGGAAGTTGCCCGACGTTGTCACAGATGACACATTTTACACGCATTGGAAATCCTCCTTCAGTCAACTCGGATCGCAATGACGTTGCGAATCGGATTATCATTGTTCGAACCGTCTTTGAAGACAACATGCACGGGCCCGCCCTCAAGTAGCGGCTTACCCTCGTCGCTGAATTTGAAAATGATATCATCGACTTTCGTAAGTGGGAATGAGTGACTTTCGCCGTCTGATGTTTCAAATGCTAATGTTCGTGCATTTTCGGCAGGCTCCGCGATTTTTAAAAAGTGACGCAATTGGATGCCGTATGTTCCAGTAAGGACTTTTCGTTTTTCAAACTTTTTTTCTGTTTCCAGGGTAGGCGGGAACGTTGCGCCTTCCATTATTTCACGGGACCAATGTTTCCCCATAGCTCTTTTATATTCTTCTAGTTCATCTTTTTCGATGTGACTTTCTGTAAAGTACGTTTTCAAATCAACGCGACGATCATCGAAAATCCACACGGTCGGGTCAAGTGTGATGACATGACGTACATTTCCTTTAATCGGAATTATTGATTCCAAATGAATATCCCCCTACTTGAATTAAATTATCTTTTGTTTCTAGTATAACGCTTTGATGTCTCAAGGAAAAGCTTTTGCTTTTCGATGGCTTAGGAAACTAGAGAATTTTGTCCTATAGATAAGTTGTAACATAAAGATAATACTACCTAACATCAGTCCATAGCGACTCTGGCAATAAGAAGGGCTGAAGAGGCGGCATTTTTTGTTTGAGAAGGATATAGGTTATGTACTGTTGCTACAGGGAGTGGCGCATTTAGGCTTCGTTCATCTGTTACAAGCACTTGTATTTTTGTTTTGTAAAACGCCAAAGGGAAAACGCTTGCTTTTTCCTGTTCTGAAAGATACAATTTATTGATAATAACCATTAAGAAATAAAAGTTTGATGGGGGCGTCCTCATGGATATAGAATTGCAGGAAACGAATAAGGAAACGTATCAGGAAAAGGCATTGAAGCAACTTCAAGCTGATGCTGATAAGATTGGTCAACTTATAAAAGTACAGATGGACCATTTGACGATGCCGCAGTGCCCACTCTATGAAGAAGTGTTGGATACACAAATGTATGGCTTGTCTCGTGAAATTGACTTTGCTGTAAAGCTAGGTTTGATTGACCGTCCGAAAGGCAATGAAATTCTTTCTTTACTTGAGAAAGAAATGACAGTGTTGCATGAAGTATATACGAGAAAATAAGCCGAAAACTCAAACTGACATAATGGTTTGAGTTTTTTGTTTAATGAAAAAGAGGTAACCCTATGAAAACATATACTAAAAAGCTATTCCGCTATTTTGATTTCCCACTGTTTTTTGTTTACCTGTTACTTTGTCTGTTCGGACTTGTCATGATATACAGTTCAAGTATGGTTGTAGCGGTAGGTAGGTATGATCTTCCGGCAGATTCTTTTTATCAAAAACAGTTGTTAAATTTAAAACTTGCCATTCCCGCTTTCTTTTTGGCGGCTTTTTTTCCGTACAAGAATTATAAACGGAAAAAATTGATGATTTTTGCTGTAATAGGTATGCTATTTCTGTTGTTTCTGGTCCATTTCGTTGGTACAGGTGATCATGTTGGAGCCACTAGTTGGATAAAAACGCCTTTTGGTAATCTACAACCCTCAGAAGTTGCGAAATTGGTCTTAATTGTCTATTTTTCAGGAGTTTTTGCAAAAAAATATGAGTCTGGCACAATCGATAATATTAACCAGTCAATATTACCGCCCGTGGTCATTTTAGTATTAGCAGTGGGTTCTATTATGCTCGAGACTGATATCGGAGGCTCGTTCATTATAATCATCACAGCACTTTCGGTCCTAGCAGCAAGCGGTATTAAAAAAAGAACCTTTATGAAAATTAGCGGGATAATTTCTGTGGGTCTTGTCTTTGCTGCGCTTGTCCTTTATTTCAAATGGGAATCGATTATGACCCCAGGTAGGGCTGGCCGTATACTATCATTCCTGAACCCATTCGATTATATCCAAGGGTCTGGCTATCAGATTGCGAACGGCTATATTGCCATTGGTTCTGGAGGTTTGCAAGGGAGAGGTCTTGGTAACTCTATTCAAAAAATGGGCTACTTACCAGAGCCGCAAACAGATGTCATTATGGCGGTGATTTCAGAAGAATTAGGCCTTCTTGGTGCTATTATCGTAATAGGGGGACTCGGTTTCATCGTCTTAAGGGCTTTATCTATTGCGCTTCAGGCAAAAGATCCCCATGCGCGCATGCTTGCGGCGGGAATTGGAAGTATGATAGGAATTCAAACATTCGTTAATTTGGGTGGCCTGACGGGGTTGATACCGCTTACAGGAGTTACTTTGCCGTTTATTAGCTATGGCGGTACATCTGTTATTCTGTTATCTTTAGCTTTAGGAATATTAACGAATGTCTCAATGTTCGTAAAATATGAAAAAAACAATTAGAAAAGGAAGTGCCTTGTGATGGAACAGATTAAGAAAATTCTTGTAGCCAACCGTGGAGAAATAGCAATACGAGTTTTTCGCGCTTGTACCGAATTGAATATACCGACGGTGGGGATTTATTCAGCGGAAGATAGTGGGTCATTCCATCGTTACAAGGCAGATGAGTCTTATCTAGTCGGAGAAGGTAAGAAGCCGATTGATGCTTATCTCGATATCGAAGGGATTATCGCGATAGCGAAAGATTGTGGGGCGAACGCGATCCATCCTGGTTATGGATTTCTTGCTGAAAACACAGAATTTGCAAGGCGTTTAGAAGAAGAAGGAATTATTTTCATCGGCCCAAGTTCAAAGCAACTGGATATGTTTGGGGATAAAGTAAAAGCACGTGAGCAGGCTGTTAAAGCGGGAATTCCAGTGATTCCAGGTAGTGACGGTCCGGTTTCTACAGTCGGAGAAGTCGCAATGTTTGGCGAATCGAATGGTTATCCTGTCATCATTAAAGCATCTCTTGGTGGTGGAGGACGCGGAATGAGGATTGTGAATTCTGCGGAAGAAGTCAACGAGGCTTTTGAACGTGCGCGGTCAGAAGCGAAATCTGCATTCGGATCTGATGAAGTGTATGTCGAGAAATACATCGATAAACCAAAACATATCGAGGTACAAATACTTGGAGATACATATGGCAATGTCATTCATCTATTCGAGCGGGATTGCTCAATTCAGCGTCGCCATCAGAAAGTCGTCGAAATAGCACCCTCGATTTCACTTGAAGACGGATTACGGGAAGCAATTTGCGATGCGGCAGTAAAGGTGATGCGAAATGTTAATTATAAAAATGCGGGAACCGTAGAATTTCTCGTATCGGATGGCCGATTTTATTTCATCGAGGTAAATCCACGTATTCAAGTTGAGCATACAATTACTGAAATGGTGACGGGTATCGATATCGTCCACGCGCAAATTCATATTGCAGACGGGAAAAACCTTCACGCTACTGAAACAGGCATACCAACACAAGACAAGATTCCGTTATTCGGATATGCAATCCAATCCCGTGTGACAACGGAGGATCCATTGAATGATTTCATGCCGGATACTGGTAAATTATCGGTTTACCGATCGGGTGGAGGATTCGGTGTTCGTCTTGACGCGGGGAACGGTTTCCAAGGGGCTATCATCACGCCGTACTATGATTCATTACTTGTTAAAGTATCTACATGGGGTATGACTTTCCGTGAAGCTGCTTCCAAAATGGACAGGAATTTACAGGAATTCCGGATTCGTGGCATCAAAACAAATATCCCGTTTCTTGAGAATGTTGTGAAGCACAAAAACTTCTTAACAGGTAACTATAATACGAGTTTTATTGATTCAACACCTGAATTATTCCTGTTCCCGAACCGCAAAGACCGTGGGACGAAAATGTTGAATTATATTGGTAATGTGACTGTTAATGGATTCCCGGGAATCGGTAAACAATCTAAGCCGGTTCTACATCCTGTAAGAAAACCGATAATTGACCTTCTTACACCGCCAAAACCGGGTACAAAACAAATTTTGGATGAACGTGGTGCTGAAGGGCTTATCAAATGGATTAAAGAGCAAGACGATGTACTTTTGACAGATACAACATTCCGCGATGCACATCAATCATTGTTGGCTACACGGGTGCGTACTTCCGATATGACGTCAATTGCGGCTGAATCGGCAAGACTGATGCCTGACCTGTTTTCTTATGAAATGTGGGGCGGAGCAACATTCGATGTTGCTTATAGGTTCCTGAAAGAAGATCCTTGGGACAGGCTGTTAAAACTGCGAGAACAAATTCCAAATGTACTTTTCCAAATGCTATTCCGCGGCGCAAATGCCGTAGGTTATACAAATTATCCTGACAATGTCATCCGTGAGTTTGTTAAAAAGTCAGCGGATGCTGGGATTGATGTCTTCCGTATTTTCGACAGCTTGAACTGGATTAAAGGCATGGAAGTTGCAATTGATGCAACACGGGATGCGGGGAAAGTTGCCGAAGCGGCAATTTGTTATACAGGAGATATTCTTGACGATTCCCGAGCGAAATATACGGTTAATTATTATAAAGAGATGGCAAAAGATCTTGAATCAGCTGGAGCCCACATCCTTGCTATCAAAGATATGGCAGGTCTTTTAAAACCGGAGGCGGCTTATCGACTAGTTTCTGAATTGAAAGCAACAGTGGACATTCCAATTCACCTACATTCGCATGATACGAGTGGAAACGGTATCTATATGTATGCCAAAGCGATTGAGGCTGGCGTAGACATCGTTGACACGGCTTTAGGATCAATGGCAGGTCTAACTTCACAACCGTCGGCAAGTTCGCTACACTACGCGCTGCAAGGCGGTAAACGCAATGTACGTGCAAACGTGAAATCACTTGAAGACTTATCGTACTACTGGGAAGATGTTCGGAAGTATTATCAGCACTTTGAAAGTGGCATGATGAGTCCGCATTCGGAAATCTATGTACATGAAATGCCTGGTGGCCAGTATTCAAACTTACAGCAACAAGCGAAAGCGGTAGGTCTAGGTGAGCGCTGGGAAGAAGTGAAGAGCATGTATTCTCGCGTTAATCTGTTATTCGGAGATGTTGTGAAAGTGACACCTTCATCGAAGGTTGTTGGCGATATGGCCTTGTTTATGGTACAGAACGAACTTGACGAAAAGTCAGTCCTTGTACGCGGAAAGTCCATCGACTTCCCGGAATCAGTTATTGAGTTTTTCGAAGGATATATCGGCCAACCATATGGTGGATTCCCAGAAGAACTTCAAAAAATCATTTTAAAAGAACGCCAAGCGATTACTGTACGTCCTGGAGAACTATTGGAGGATGTCAATTTTGAAAAGCTACGGGATGAATTGAATGTGAAATTGGAACGTCCAGTTACTAGCCATGAAGTACTTTCTTATGCCCTTTATCCGAAAGTTTTCGAAGAATATTCGCAAACGAATAAGCAGTTCGGTGATGTATCTGTTATTGATACACCTGAATTCCTATATGGGATGCGTCTCGGCGAGGAAATCGAAGTAGAGATTGAAAAAGGGAAAACGTTGATTGTTAAGCTAGTGTCGATTAGCGAACCGCAATCGGATGCAACAAGAGTCATCTATTTCGAATTGAACGGACAGCCGCGTGAAGTGATTATTGAAGATATGAGTGTAGAGTCCGTCGCAGTTAGGAAACAAAAAGCGGATACCTCAAATGCTGCGCATATTGCTGCTACTATGCCGGGAACTGTTTTGAAAGTTGCAGTCTCAAAGGGAGCGAAAGTGAAAAGAGGAGAACATTTGCTCATCACAGAAGCTATGAAAATGGAGACAACGATACAAGCACCTTTCGATGGTATAGTAAAAGAAATATATGTGGTTGCAGGAGAATCGATAGCTACAGGTGATTTGCTCGTTGAACTGGAGCACTAACATAAAAACAAGAGCACTCGAATTATATTCGGGTGCTCTTGTTATTTTTGTTAATAAGTTGGGTAGACAAGTAGTAAGGACTGGCCAAGGGCTGGTCCTTACTACTCATTTTGATAGTTTACTTCTTGATACAAGTAGAATCATGTACGTTAACAAACCGAATAACAACGTGATGAATAATGAATGAAGCAAAGCAATATAAAGGTTTAGTCTAGTCAAAACAACCAACATTCCTGTTGTTGCTTGGAGTGCGACAAGTATAAATGCGATACTCCAGCCCCAATAGATGACGCGTTGATTTTTGTAATGACGAAGTGCATGGATCATGATGATTAATAACCAGACGAAAATAAATGCCGCGGCAGTACGGTGACCCATCTGAACCCACTCGAACATGTTACGCGGAAGGGCGAATGCCGCGTTCTGGCATAGTGGCCAGTCCAGGCAGGCAAGACCAGACTCTGTATGACGGACGAGTGCTCCAGTATAAACTACAAAGTAAGAGTAAACGGATACGCCAATTGTATGCCATTTCAACCGTTTACCTATTTGTAACTTATCTGCATCAAACTTTCGATCCACTTCAAATATGAGAAGGGTTAATAGAAGGACTGATGCAAAGCTTAAAAGAGAAATACCAAAATGAAGCGCGAGTATGAAATCACCTTGACCCCATAATACTTGAGCGGCACCAATCAATGCCTGTAATATAAGGAAGAATACGGCCGCGATTGCTAAGAATTTTGTTTCCCTTATATGTCCGATTGATTTCCATGACCAGACAGCTAATATGACAATCAAGATTCCCACAGACCCAGTTACCAGCCGATGTGAAAATTCAATAAGTACTTCTGCGGTAATCTCATCGGGAATAAGTTGCCCGTTACATCCTGGCCAATGTCTGCCGCAGCCCATGCCGCTATCGGTTTTTGTAACAAGCGCCCCTCCAAGTAAGATTAAAAGCATGCCTATTGTCGATGCGACTGCGAACCATTTTAAATATCTATTAGATTTCAAAAAAATGACACCTACTTTTTTATTGATGACCATTGTATAAAAGGTCCCTGCTTTTTTGATGATAACGAAAAATAAGTAAAAAGACAACGAAGATTGGCTGAAAATGCCTCAGTAATGGACCTTTTCACAAATTGTTCATAAAGAAGACGCTTTAACTTCACAAAAGACCCATCGAAATGATTTACTATAGAGGGTGTTGAGTAATAAATGTGTCGATATTTCAAGGAATTCGGTAGAAATTTTGTATATGTATAGAAATACTACCCGAATTTCGCTATAGTTAACTGTAGCGGTTAACGCTCACAACTTTGGAAGGAGGGGTAACTTGTCAAACGGTCATACAATTTCCACACCTGTCGAATCGAATGTAGTGACGGTGTCTCTTTATAAGGACTTCCTTGCGCTCATTAAAATCGGCATTGTTAATTCGAACATGATCACAACTTTTACGGGACTATTTCTTGCTTTTCAGTTCACTGGTAAAAACTTTCTACATAATATAGATTTGCTTGTCTATGCTCTTCTCGGATCGGGATTGATAATTGCTGGATCTGCGGCACTGAACAACTTGATTGATCGTGATATTGATCCAGTCATGACGAGAACAAAGTCCAGACCAACAGTTACCGGGCGATTCAAGGCACCGGCTGTATTGACACTTGCGCTGACTTTCATCGTAGTAGGCGAAGTGCTATTGTTTTCTGCTTCTATAGCAGCTGGTCTTTGGGGACTTGCAGGTATCTTCAGTTATGTTGTACTCTATTCGATGTGGTCGAAACGTAGGCACGTAGCTAATACAGTAGTTGGAAGTGTTTCGGGAGCAATTCCGCCTTTAATCGGATGGGCTGCGGTTGATCCAGCACTTGGTGCAGGTGCCTTGGCGCTATTCCTGATTATGTTTGTTTGGCAACCGCCGCATTTTTATGCGCTGGCGATGCGTCGGACAGACGAATACCGTGCAGCAAATATTCCAATGCTACCTGTTGTAAAAGGTTTTGCAAGAACGAAGAAATCGATGTTGGTATGGGTACTGTTTTTATTTCCATTGCCGTTTCTACTTACTGAGCTAGGGGTAGGCTTCTTAGTACTTGCGAGCGCATTGAATATAGGGTGGCTGTATTTAGCACTTAAAGGATTTAAAGCGAAAGATGATATAAAATGGGCAACGGGTATGTTCATCTATTCATTGAATTACATGACGATCCTTTTTGTGGCCATGATTATCTTCTCGATATTCATCTAACATATTGGAATTCTTTCTTTGCATAGGAATTCATATAAAGAGGTCAGCAGTCCTCACAAGAAGAAAAACATTTTTTTAGAAAGAGAGGTATCATTAAGCGATGATGAAAGGACTCAAAAAGTGGCGTCTTTTTTCTTTATTAGCAGCTCTTACCGTGTTTCTAGCGGGATGTGGTCAGGAAGGGCTATCCACACTTCTTCCGGCTGGTCAAGTCGGGAAAGATCAATTCAAATTGCTGATGTTATCATCAGGAATCATGTTACTGGTTATTCTAGTAGTAGTGATTATTTATGTAGTTGCAATTGTTCGTTTCAGACGCTCGAAACTGGGTGAGGACTTTGTTCCTAAAGAAGTTGAAGGAAGCCATACATTAGAACTTGTATGGACGATTATTCCTGTTCTCCTTGTTTTACTTCTAGCGGTCCCTACAGTTTATTACACATATAAACTAAGCGATGTCAGTGCGATGAATGAAGTCAATGAGGATGGCGAGTCAGAAAATCTGGTCGTAGATGTTACGGCTAAGTTATACTGGTGGGAATTTGAATATCCTAATCTCGGAATTGTTACAGCGCAAGAACTTGTTGTACCAACTGGAGAAAAAGTATATTTCAACCTCCTTGCGGCAGATGTTAAGCACTCCTTCTGGATTCCGGCAATCGGAGGAAAACTCGATACAAACGTTGAAAACGTAAACAAATTTTATTTAACGTTTGATAAAGAATCGAAAGATGTGCAAGACGGAGTGTTTTACGGGAAGTGTGCGGAGCTTTGTGGTCCATCACACGCACTTATGGATTTCAAAGTAAAATCATTACCCCGTGCTGAATTCAACAAATGGGTTACAGCAATGCAAGCAACTGGTGAAGAAACAACAGATGTTGCTGCAGCTGGTCAAGGTGAAGAATTATTCCAACAAAGTTGTATTGCATGTCATGCGACATCTGCAGTCGGTGAAGGCGGAGATAAGGCTGGACCAAACCTAGCGTCATTTGGTGACCGTAATCGTGTTGCTGGATTTATGGATCACACGCAAGAGGATTTGGTTGAGTGGATTTCAGACACTCAGAAACAAAAGCCAGGAAACTTGATGCCGTCATTCGGTGAACAACTTTCTAACGAGGAAATAAATTCAATTGCTGAGTACCTCATGGGACTTTCAGTAGAAAAATAACTATTAACGTGAATTTGAAGAGGAGGTAAACAAATTGAGTTCAGTTGCTCAAAAAAGAGGTTTTGGCGCAACGCTATGGGATTGGCTTACAACAGTTGACCATAAGAAGATCGGTATCCTTTATCTCCTAGGTGGAGGATTCTTCTTCATAGTCGGCGGTATAGAAGCAATGATCATTCGTTTGCAACTTTTAACGCCAAACAACGATCTCGTCAGTGCGGGAATATTTAACCAAATTATTACGATGCACGGAACGACGATGATTTTCTTGGCGGCCATGCCTATATTAATTGGATTTATGAACGCCATTATGCCACTCCAAATTGGAGCGCGTGATGTAGCATTCCCATTTCTTAACTCACTAGGTTTTTGGATGTTCTTCTTCGGTGGAGTATTCTTAAACGTATCATGGTTCTTTGGTCAAGTTCCTGATGCAGGTTGGACATCTTACGCATCACTTGCAATGGCATCTGAAGGACATGGTGTTGATTTTTATGCAATAGGACTTCAAATAGCCGGTGGTGGTACGTTATTAGGGGGGATTAACTTCCTCGTAACGATTATCAATATGCGTGCACCGGGGATGACGTATATGCGTATGCCATTATTCACATGGACTACGTTCGTTGCGTCAGCTATGATTCTGTTCGCATTCCCACCACTTACAGTAGGACTTTTCCTTCTGACATTTGAAAGAATGTTTGGTGCTAACTTCTTCGATCCTGTGATGGGTGGTAATACCATTATATGGGAGCATATATTCTGGATATTTGGTCACCCTGAAGTATATATTCTGATTTTACCGGCATTCGGTATTTTCTCGGAGATCTTTACAATTTTCTCTCGAAAAAGACTATTTGGTTATTCAGCGATGGTATTTGCTACCGTCCTTATTGGATTCCTAGGCTTCATGGTTTGGGCTCACCATATGTTTACAGTTGGTCTTGGGCCAACAGCAAACGCGATCTTCTCTGTAGCGACAATGGCTATTGCCATACCTACTGGAGTTAAGATATTTAACTGGTTGCTAACCATATGGGGCGGAAGTATTAAAGTAACAACACCAATGCTTTGGGCGCTGAGCTTCATCCCAACGTTTGTTATGGGTGGAGTTACGGGTGTTATGCTAGGTACTGCACCACTTGATTACCAATTGCATGACACATACTTTGTTGTTGCTCACTTCCACTATGTAATCGTTGGTGGTACTGTATTCGGTATACTTGCGGGTACGCATCTATATTGGCCGAAGATGTTCGGTACAATGCTAAATGAAGCACTTGGTAAAGTTACATTTTGGTTCTTCTTTATCGGTTTCCATTTAACATTCCTAATTCAACACTGGTTAGGTTTCTGGGGAATGCCGCGTCGTGTATTTACATACATGGATGGTCAAGGTTGGAACTCAGCAAACTTAATTAGTTCTGTAGGTGCACTATTAATGGCTATTGGGATTACGATTATGGTTTATAACATTATCGTAACTTCAATTAAAAACGTACGTGTAGCAAATGACCCTTGGGGTGACGGGCGTACGCTAGAATGGGCGATTGAATCTCCACCGCCATTCTATAACTTTGCGCAGACTCCACTTGTACGTGGTCTTGATACAGTGTACATCGAAAAAATGGAAGGTAATCTGTCGGGAATTACTCCGGCTGAACCTGTTCAAGATATCCATATGCCGAACGGTTCTTTCATTCCATTCATGTTAAGTTTAGGTCTGTTCATTGCAGGATTTGGAGCAATGTTCCGTACTGAGGAATCATGGGGAATGGCAGTTCTAGTAATTGGTCTTATATGGACTTTCGCTTCTATGGCAATGCGTTCATTGAAAGACGATCTTGGCTTCTATGTTAAGAAAGAAGACATCTTAAGAGATATGAAACGTAAAGGGGGACAAAAATAATGGATTTGAATAAAAAATTCACCCCTGAGACGTGGCCTGATCATCCGGAAAAAGCAACGTTAGAGGCAAAGAATAAATTTGTTGGATTCTGGCTGTTCCTTGGCGGAGAGACAATCTTGTTCGCAACGCTTTTTGCGACCTATCTTGCTTTAAAGAACAAAGGACCAAGTGGATTTGAATTTTCGACACAAGGGCTTTTTGAATTACCGCTTGTCTTCGTCATGACGTTGCTTTTATTAACTTCATCTTTGACGAGTGTATACGCGATGTATCATTTGAAAAACTACGATTTCAAGAAAATGCAGCTATGGCTTGTCATTACTGCATTCCTTGGGCTTGGTTTCCTTGCGCTCGAAGTGTATGAGTTTGTACACTATATACATTTAGGCTTTACATTTGATAACAGTGCATTTAGTTCTGCATTCTATACGCTTGTTGGTACGCACGGTTTCCACGTAGCGATCGGACTTGTCTGGCTTACGCTACTCATCTTCCGTAACTCCAAGCGCGGACTGAACTTGTATAACGCGCCTAAGTACTATACATTCTCGTTATACTGGCACTTTATCGATGTTGTTTGGGTATTCATCTTCACTGTAGTCTACTTGATGGGAGTGATAGGTTAATATGTCTGACGTTCAAGTTTATAAAAAGTCACCAGCTGAATTTAACTTAGGTCAAAGACGCGCACGTAAGTCAATGCGCGGTCAGATTATGATGTTCTCGCTTATGATTTTCTTAACGATTATGTCATTTTCAATGGTTATGGCTTATCAAGCTGACGTAGCTGGATTTTCTAAGTATTTGATTATCCCAACGCTTCTGCTTTTTGCAGCTGTGCAAGTTGGCTTACAGTTGTATTACTTCATGCACATGAATGAAAAAGGACATGGTATTCCACAAATGTTCATGTATACGGGAGCCATTTTTGGATTCATTGTTGTGTTAACGTTTGTAGCAATTGTTTGGTGGTAATATCAATAGACAAGAAAGCCTATGGAAGATTTTATTCTCCATAGGCTTTTTCTTTTTTTAAAAGCTTAGAAAGTATAAGTTTTTCAACATGGAACAGTGTCTAGCTCCAACCGCCAGGAGGCCCTCAGAAAGTGGCGCACTTAGGCTGCGTTTCCTCCTAGATCATAAGCCGTTCATTCCTCCTTGGTAGCTTCTTGACTACCTCCACGTTGCCCAAGTGAGGAGGTAGTCAAGAAGCCGTTTAAGACAACACGGGGAGCTCTTAGACTGCCTTCCTTTTCATATCTGCCTGTCAGGGCTGGACGGCGCCTTGCACTTTTCTTATCAATTGTCATAGTTCGTACATTGAGTTACACCGCTATTAGTTTTATAATAAAGAAAGACTTTAAAAAAGGGAGCGATGGCAATGCCTTTAAGTATATTTGGATTCCGAGCTTTGTGGAGTCCGTGGTTCTTACTAATTATCATACTTGGTATGGCCTTATATTTATTATTGACGACTAAAATGCGTCATCGATTTCAGGATACGTATCCCGTTACAAGAAAACAAATAATCTTATTCATGTCCGGGATGGTTATACTTTATGTTGTCAAAGGTTCACCTGTAGATTTACTTGGTCATATCTTATTTTCAATTCACATGGTTCAAATGGCGGTTCTATTGCTTGTGGTTGCTCCATTAATCATGATGGGGATTCCTAACTGGATGTGGAAAAAAGTTTTTGATATTGGGATTCTTGACCGCATAATAACTTTCTTTACTAAACCGATTCTCAGTCTATTGGTATTCTGTGGTATGTTTTCCGTTTACCATATTCCACTTATTTTAGATAATGTGAAATTAAGTGCTCCATTGCACACAATTTTTACTATCACGTTATTTGTTGCGGCGGTGTTTTTCTGGTGGCCAATCATTAATACGCTGAAGGGACAGCCGAAGCTTCATGGCTTGAAAAAAATAGGTTATATTATTTTAAGTGCAATATTGATCACACCTGCATGTTCCCTTATCATTTTCGTAGATGTACCTGTTTATGAAACATATAAATCTGGCGAATCTTGGTTACGGGCAATGGCGCTTTGTGTGCCCGCAAGTACACTTTCAGGATTAGCGGGCTTAGGCATTTCAGGTCCTGAATTATTTACCAATATGCCTACATTAGTTGATCAGCAACTTGGTGGAATTATTATGAAAGTGTTCCAAGAAATCATTTATGTTGGTGTCCTAGGTAGTATTTTTATTAAATGGCATAGAGAAGAGCAGGACAATGCAGAAGAAATTACTGCCAACGCGTTATTGGAACGTCAAAAAATGACGTTATATAGATAATAGGCTATAAGTTGAAAATCTTAATACTTATATAAACAGCGAAGGCACCTTTTAAGGGGAGCCTTCTGTCGCCAACAGATTCAATGGGATTATTTAATTCAACATATACAGATATAGGGAAACTTTACAAATCGGGGGAATAATGAATGAATCTGCCCTTTCTACCTACAATAAGTACGTTTTTTATTGTTTTATCAGCAGTACTAGTTGCAATAGGATGGAACTTAATTCGTAAAAGGAAAATTGAAGCGCATAAGAAAACGATGCTGGCAGCCGCGGTATCAGCAATTCTTTTTTTAATCATTTACGTTTCGAGAACTATATTGGTTGGTAATACGTCGTTTGGCGGTCCGGAGAATTTGAAAATCTATTATACGATTTTCCTTATTTTCCACATAATACTTGCGACAACAGGAGCAGTATTTGGTGTGGTGACGATTAATGCAGGATTGAAGAATAATTTGGTCAGACATCGGAAGCTTGGTCCAATCACGAGTGTTATTTGGTTCTTCACAGCAATAACAGGTGTTGCTGTTTATTTACTTCTTTATGTTTTTTATAAGGGTGGGGAAGTAACGTCAATGTTTAAAGCAATTCTTGGTTTTTAACGAACAAAACGCTTTCACAAATATGTGAAAGCGTTTTTGTTTAAATCCTGAAATTGATTTTGAAGATTCCGGCTTCACGGGCTGTTGTAAAGAGAATGACAGCTAATGGTCCAATAAATAATCCGAGGAAGCCGAATAGCTTCAGTCCTAGAAACATAGCGATTAGTGTTGGGAGCGGTGATAAGCCGATTTGAGATCCCATCACTTTAGGTTCGATTGTACTTCGTATAATGAGTAAGATTGCTGCCAAAATCGCAAGTTTCGTTCCTGTTGCGATATCACCGCTGATGAACTGATAAAGTGACCAGGGCGCAAGGACAATAACTGATCCGAGGATGGGGATTAGATCGATAATCCAAATTGTGAGGGACATGATGAGTGCATATTTAGGTGTAATTAAAAACAGTCCGACAAAAGCAACTCCAAGAATAATAAAACTGACAATAAACTGTGCTTTCATAAAACCGAAAAAAGCAGAATTTAGTTTAGCGATTATGAACCGTGCTTTTTCTGCCGTAGAAGTAGTCAAGTGTCTAAATAACATTTTCTTTAATTCAGGTAATTCGAGCATAAATAAGAAAAGTACGATGATATAAACACTCAAGTTGACAAGGAAATTTGGAACTTCAGTCATTAGAGCCATAATCTTATCGTAACTGAGTAAACCCAGAATTGATTCTTGAATAGATTCGAATATGTTTTTGAATTCTTTCTGTATTGCAGTGACAACATCTTTTGGCATTCCAGATGTAAATTGGAATAATTTGCTTTGCGCATCAATCCAGACGCCGGATAGCGAATTGAAATAGTCAGGTGCTACCTTTGTGAAATGTATGATTTTACCCACTAACTGAGTGACTGCATAATAGAAGAACAAAGCTAAAATAACTAGGATAAAAATGAACACTGAAATGACCGACGTTTTTCGACTCCATTTAAACTTTTTTTCGGTAAGTCTAACGATTGGGTCAATCAGTAAAGCCGTAAGAAGTGCAAAAATGATTGGTATTGATATCGGAATGATAAAGATGAAAGTTATAGTAATAAAAATTATAATGAGTATGATACTAATGTTTCGTGTTGTAAGCCATTTTGCCAATGGTTATTCCCCCAAACTATTCACTCTTTCAATTATAGCCAAAATATGGGCAATTGATTAGTCGGGAAAAGTAAAAGGGTAAATAAACATAAAAAAACCAGAGAACATTGAGTTCTCCGGCGGTTATTACATAGTTATTTTTTAAGATTATAAGGCTGTAGTGCTTCGCTTACTGCTTTTAGTGTTGCAACACAGTCTTTGACAAGGCTTTCAGGGAAATGTTCCCCTTCGCCGTATTCAACGCCATGTGGATAGTAATGCTTGCCGACAACTGGTTTTTTAAGGATCATAGTCGCTTGGCGTGTATCAACATCGCCATCAGTTGTATAACTGAATACGCGCAAATAAAACGTGCCTTCTTTGATCATATATTTCTTATCAAATGTTGCGCGTTCGTAGTCCCATTGACCTGCGCGGACAAGGTCGTGTTTTAACATGATTTCATCAAGTATTGATAAGTCAGTAACAATATTTTCAATGCCTGTATCTTCAATATACATAGTTTATATCCTCCTTATATATCGTTGAGCCAATTCCCTATACCTATTTATAATAGAACAAATCACCAGCAGTTGCAATGACAACATTGTGTCAACAAACGTATGATTTAATAAATAAGATAATACTTAACATTTTTCACAGATAGACGAAGTATAATGAAAGAAGAAATCATTTAGTAGTATTATCCTTATAAGAACTGACTAAACTTTATACTCAAGAAAGTAGGTCGAAAAATGAAAGCACTTTGGAAAATAATAATTCTACTCATCATCGTCCTATTGATATTTTATATTATGGATGATCGAGTGAAAGAAAATAAACCGCTTGAGTCGCCTGTGAAACATGGGACGGCGATCCCAGTGCCTGGAAGTGGGGATGGTTTACCGCTACCGCAAGCTGCACGGCCTGAATCGGGCCTGTCCCTGTTTGTCGGTAAGAGTGTAGACAGTCTATTTGAGCAGTTGGGTAAGCCAGATCGAATTGAACCCTCAGACTATGGTTACGATTGGTGGATATACGATAAAGATCAACAGTTAATGGTAGGCGTTTGGGAAGGGAAAGTAAATCAAGTTTATACTGCGGATTTATCCTCCGATATTGAGCCTTTTGAAATTGGGCAGGATGTGAAAGACATCTATCGATTTACGATTGTTGAGTCAGAAGTGGCTGTACAAATTGGAGAAAGTATCTATACATTTACATTGAACGGGGATGATGTGAATAATAGGCTGCTTATTGAATATGAGAATGTCTATGCGCAGCTTTATATCGACGGTGTGGATGGGGAATTGGAAGCGATACGTTTTATTGATCCAATTACACTAATTTTGCACCAGCCCTATGACATGGCTTATATGGGGGAAATCGTTAGTGCGGATCGTCCATCGTCAACAATGCAGATGGAAGTAGATCGTGCAATGGAGCGTCAAATCTTCAGTTTAACTAATATTTATCGGAAAAACCATGGATTGAATGAACTTTTGAGTGATTACGATCTTGCTGTTGTAGCACGAAAACATAGTGAGGATATGGCGCTTGAAAATTACTTTTCCCATGAATCTCCTGTGACCGGTAATCTTGCGGATAGGTTAAAAGAGGCAGAAATTGAACATCGTAAAGCACGGGAAAATATTGCTTTCAACTATGTGGATGCAATTGAGGCAGTCCATGGTTGGCTTAATTCTCCCGCGCACCGTGATGTCTTGCTTGAAAAGGAAGTCACACATCTAGGGACAGGTGCATATGGAAAATATTATACACAGGTTATGATTCGTGAGCTTGCAGAAGAAAAAAGGCAGCAATGAAGTTCATTGCTGCTCAAGGAATAATCCAAGTTCCTGTCTCCGTACTGGCGACACCTCTTATATAAAGAGGTGTCGCCGTTTTTTTTGCATGTAATGCAGCCCGTTTTTGAATGATTGGCCTTTCACAATCTAGAAGTGGTATGAAATCGTCCAACTTCAGCAGGTCCAGTTTACGGGGGTTCTCCACTTTGCGCGGATCATGAGTCATAACGCCAGGTACATCTTTAAAAAACTCTACATGGGACGCTTGGAGTGCTCCTGCAAGCGCGATTGCAGACAAGTCGCTGCCACCTCTCCCAAGTGTCATGACATGCCCGTTGTTATCGATCCCTTGAAAGCCTGGAATAATAATACAACGGGTTTGTTTAAGGTTTTCAGCAATGGACGCAGGGTCGATGTGGTCAATCGTAGCATCTCCAAATTCTCCAACAGTCATTATACCAGCCTTAATGCCATGCAGGACAATGTTGGGGACACCTGCTCGTGTTAGTTCGGCTGATATAACTGCGGCAGCAATGAGTTCGCCACAGGACACTGCAAGGTCGCTTGCGGCTGCTGAAGATGAAAAAGCATCCGTAAGCTGAAGAAGGCTGTCCGTCGAATAAGGATCGCCGTAGCGACCAATAGCAGATACGACAACAACGACATCGCCAAACTCATTTAGTCCATCTTTTATATGGTTAATGCAATTCAATCTCATTTCTTCATTTTTCATTGCTACTCCACCGAATTTCTGGATGATCATAAGGCTCCCAACTTTCTTCGTGACGTTCATTGAGTTCTTTTCATACGATAAAGTATGTTCGCTCTCAATATATTCATTTTCACAGAAAAATGTTCGGGAAGGGGAGAGTGGTGCTGTTTTTAACGGAGCTTATAAAAGACTGGCCTTGTACAGTCAATGGCGGGGAACTCAGGACTGTTGTCACGGGAATAACCGAAGATTCTTCACGGGTAAAGAAAGGATGCGTGTTTGTAGCCAGGAAAGGTAATCAAAGCGATGGCGTGAAGTATATTAAAAAAGCAATTGAACAAGGTGCTGCAGCTATTGTTATTGATAGAACAAATTTGACAGAAATACCAGCTGATGTTGTTGTCATTACGGTTTCGGATTGCACAAAGTTCATGTCTCATGCAAGTGCGCAATTAGTTGGTAATCCTGCCAAAAGAATGAAAATGATTGCGGTGACTGGAACAAATGGAAAAACGACAGTTACACATTTCATCGGTCAGTTATTAAGCAAATTTGGAAATCGGGTGGCTGTTATCGGTACGACAGGCATTTTTATCGATGGCGTTAAGATTGATTATGAATGCCCCAAAATGACAACATTACCCGCGGAATACCTCCATCCTTTATTAAAGAAATGTGTTGATGAAAATGTTAGTCATATTGTTCTTGAAGCATCATCACTTGGATTGTCTTCGAATCGTTTAGATCATTGTGATATCGACATTGGAATACTATTGAATATTGGGACTGATCATTACGAAGAACATGGTGGAAAGTTTGCTTATATAAATGCGAAAAAGCGTTTAATTCAAATGGCGAAAACATTCATTGTTAACAATGATGATAAAGAATGTGTGGAAATGGTTCAAAATGCAACTGTTCCACTGGTTTATTTTGGGACGAATTCGTCAGCAGACGTCCAAGTCCCAGAACTAAAAATGAATCCTGATATACTGGGTCATTATAATCGGATGAATACATTAGCAGCAATTAGTGCACTTCTTGTCCTTGGCTATTACTTAGATGATATTTTGCTGCACTGCGAACTGTTACAGCTTCCAGAAGGTAGATTGCAGCAACTTGAGCGGGATGGTGTAAAAGTTTACGTAGATTATGCTCATACGCCAGATGCGCTTGAAGCGGTACTGCAAACGCTATCCAATTCGTGTTATGGGAGATTGATTACAGTCTTTGGGTGCGGCGGCCAACGAGATAAAGGAAAAAGGGCTGAGATGGGTGAACTCGCTGTCCTGTACTCTTCAATTGTCATTGTTACATCAGATAATCCAAGAAATGAAGATCCTAAAGCAATTATTTCGGATATTATGGAGGGTTTCGGAGGTGAATGTTCGGCGATTGAAGCCGAACTAGATCGGAAATATGCAATACGAAAAGCGATTTTTTGCGCGGCGCCGGGTGATATCGTCCTAATTGCTGGAAAAGGTCATGAAAAATCGCAGCACACGGCTGATGGTCTGATACCATTTTCTGATCTCGAAGAAGCAGCACGTGCTCTTTCTGAAAAAACGTTTTTGGATATTAAAGAAATAAATATGGAATAGATGCAAGTTTACCATCTCTTCTGTTATGATAAATGGATGATTGGAGGGGATCATTCTATGATGACAGACGAATGGATCACCATCATTGAAGACGCAGAAGACTTAACGGCAATGTTGCTCTCTTCTGAAGCGGTAGCTGAATACCGCAAAGCCCATGATGATGTCTATTCAGACAATGAACTTGTGAAGTCAATTCAAGAGTTCACGGCAATGAAGGAACGTTATGAAGAAGTTCAACGATTCGGAAGATACCATCCGGATCATAATATAGTAATGAAAAGCATCCGCGTACAAAAACGTGAGCTTGATATGAACGAACGGGTTGCGGCTCTTCGATTGGCTGAGAATGACGTTCAATTTATATTTGACGAAATTGGTTCAATCATCGCTAAATCGGTTTCGGATGAAGTAAAAGTTCCGGCTGGCAGTGCATTCTTTTCCGACTCATCTTGCGGAGGAAGTTGCGGCACCGGCGGAGGCTGTTCGTGTTCGGCTTAAAAACAAAAGAGTAAGCGCCTGTTCAGAGGCGACAGGCATAAGACGGGCTGGCGAAGCGGCGTTCTTTGCCGCACAGCTGGACCGACTTATGACCCGAGCCTCTAGGCGCTGGAGTCTAGACGTAAAACATCATCTTTCGCAGGTTATCCACAGTCCGAGAATTTATAAATTCCTAAGCAAAAACAAAAACGTAAGTGCCATCTAGCTTAGGGAGTCTAGACATAAAAAAAACAGGTTGCATCCATGTCGGAAAGTCGACATGGATGCAACCTGTTTTTTGTTTAATCGCCTACGTTTTCTTGGACAATTTTCATCGCGACGGTCGGTCTGTCTGTGATGAAACCAGCTGCTCCAACATGTAAAAGTTTAACGAACGACTCTTTATCATTCACACCTTCAAAATAAACTGGAATATTAATTTGGGTAAGAAACTTCATGAAACTTTCAGTGCCGAGAGAAAATACGCCCAGTTTTTCTGGAATTCTGAACAAGTCTGCACGGGGACTATAAAGATGACCGAACATGCTTGTAAAAGAGGCGTATGCTCTTTTTACTTCGTTATCACCCGCACCGGTTGCAACTTTGTTTTGTGCGTACAAGTTAAATCTGTCGGTCTGTTCATCATATGAGCTTGTTACTGCGACACAGTCTTCAGCACCCAGCTCTTCAAGAAGTCTCCAAAGTTTGGAAGGAATCAAGCTACCTTCGTATGTATCAGGAGAATCTTTTAGATTAATAACAATTAGCATATGCGGAAACTTCTGTATTAGTTCACGAAGGGTAATAATTTCTACGTTTTTTCCACGGTAAGAATGATTTCCATCCTCATCTTCAAATTGATAACCTGCATCAGCCATTTTCAATTCGCTAAGGGTATAGTCGGCAATTCTTCCAGAGAAATCTGTTGTTCGATCTGCAAATTCATCGTGAAAAACAATGATTTCCTCGTCTTTTGTTAACCGGATATCGACTGCAAAACCATGTACGCCAAGCTCGGCCGATTTTGAAAATGCGGCCAATGTATTCTCAGGAGCCTCTGCTAGTCCACCTCGGTGGGCAAGAATGACTGGATTATCGAAATCGAGTGCTTTTTTACCTTCACGTGGTACCGGTTTTGCGACAACTTTGGAAGCTGCCCACGCGGCAACGCCTGCCGCACCTACTGTGAGGACCACATTTGTTTTTCTACCCATTTAGTTTAGATGCCTCCTTAAGAATCAGCTCTATTTTTCCCATTATAGGGCAAAATATTGACGTTGTCAGCAATATTCAGTGTCCAGATTCAGGCGTCTTCCGCCTTCCTTCTTGAATATAAAAGCAAAGAGCGCCTTATATTCAAGTCCTCCAGCAGGGTGGGATTGAACTGCATCCCACCTACTTGTCGCATCTAGCGGGCGCCTTCCGCTTTTCTTATTGTCCAGCTTCAGGCGTCAGCCCCTCGAGTCGCTTCAGTCCCCAGGATAAAGGCAAAGAACGCCTTTTACCTGTGGGCCTCCAGCGCTTATCGGGGCTACACGACGCCTTCCGCTTTTCTTATTGTCCAGCTTCAGGCGTCAGCCCCTCGAGTCGCTTCAGTCCCCAGGAAAAAGGCTAAGAATGCCTTTTTCCTGTGGCCCTCCAGCGCTTGTCGGGGCTACACGACGCCTTCTGCATTTCTATTGTTGCAGGGCTTTTCAGTCCTATGGTATTGTATGGGTTAGGAAAAGAGGGGAAATCTATGATCGATCGTCAAGGTATTATTGTCTATCTTCATCATTTAAAACAAGCAAAGTCATTTCGAAAATACGGTCATGTCCATTATATATCACGCACAATGAAGTATGTTGTCCTTTATTGCAATATGGAAGATGTCGATACGGTCATGGGGAAAATAGAACGTCTTCCATCTGTAAAAAAGGTTTTGCCGTCCTACCGCCCATTTGTGAAAACGGAATACGAAAATGCCAAACCGGATAAAGCGAAAGAATATGATTATAAAACCGGGTTATAAGAACTATCTTAATGGAGGGAGCAGCTTGTTGATACGCAGAATACCAATTGTGTATTGATAAAACAACTCAGTTTCCGCAAATACTGAAGAGTTTTTCAACTCGATAACTGCTGGCGTGCTCCCAACTTTCTCTGCTGTTTCCTCAAAAAGTAGCCTTCTTTTTGATTTGATGGTATTCTGCTGGATAATTCCTTCCCGGCAAATGTAAATAGGCATGAACTTACCGTCATTTGCGGGTTCGAAGGCTGCCGCGAGTGACAGTGCATGACCTGAAGGTGTTTCTGAGGATAAGATGAACGTCCTATGCAGGCGGTCGCTATTCGACTTGATTAATTCGCATAGTTCATAAACATCTCCATATCCTTCGCCAAGCTCTATGAATCGTTGATTTAATATCATACATAACACTACCTTTCTAAATACGTAAATCTAGACTTATCATACCATTGTGAGCGCCAAGGTGCATTCATCAATTCGTCCTAGGGGGTGTAGGATTTGAAATTTATCGTAAGGACTATGTTTCTTTTACTGATTGTGAACGGTCTTCTAATTTATATGCATTATTATCAAGCGGTAGGCGCAGACAGTAAAGAGCCTAGCGTTGTAAAGTTCACCCAAGAGATTGAAGTGGTAAATCGTCCCGATGCTCTTCATATCCGCCAGCATTTCAGTGGCTTATTGGACATGCGGTATGAAATTGTTTGGCCAAAAGCCAGCACCAATCGTTCTTGTTATCTTGCGGACGCAACATCCTGCAATCGAATGGATGAGAATTCTATCGCTTTTCTTGAAGGGGAGAATGGACGACAATCCATTTCGTATGAAATACCCAAAAAAGGACCTCTAAAACAAACAGCTCTATTCAACGAACCGTTCGCTACACTACATGCTTCTTCTGCCTCGCACACATTATTCCATATGACTGATGAAACAGGGGTTGGTGGATTATGGGTAAATGGTTTGGAGCGAGTGGGTACTAAAAAAATGACGAACATCAATTATTCATTATTCCGTGGCAAGGGAGAAGTCAAGGAACTTTATTGGCAGCGGAATAATTTGCCTGTGCTCTATGCTGGGGATAGGCTCTCGGTATTTGGGGAAAGCGGCAATACTGAGCAACTTGGGGAAGTGGATAACGTACTTAAAGCAATTGATGCCAATCATTCAACGATTGTAATTGATGATACACGTCAGGCTGTTAATGCTACCCGGTTTATCGTTTCAAAAAATGCGGATGTGGATAAAGTATCGGTTCGATTGCTAAGGGAAAGTATGTATGCGCGTTTTACAATACCCGAAAACGAACGCATGACGGCCGAACTGGTAGCTTCGATTCTAGGAGAAACGCCAACAGGACTCGGGAAATCACGTAAAGCTTATCAAGTCCTTACTGAATCAATTACAGTAGAGGAACTTGGGAAATTCAAAAAAGTGTTGAATAATATGACAGGGCAAGAGCTTAATGCATCTGTTTTGGACGCGATAGCCGGAGAGATAACAGGCTTTAAGACATCTTACTTTACGAAAAATATTCATGATGATACAACTGCTCATCCGTTTCTTATCGAAGATCCACGGGAAATCAAATTTGATGGCACTAGCACTACAGATATTCGAATTCTATTGAAGGATGGAAAGACCCTGTATCCAGCGAAGAGAATTTTAAACCTTGCGGGCTATACCATCAAGACGAATGCGCGGTCCATTTACATTGAAAATGGCATCAGGAAATTTAGATTTCCTAGGAAAGAACTATTCTATGTCTATAATGAACAAAAATACGATGTTGTAACTATGCCATTCGAAGTACTGGAAGGTGATTTATATTTTGAAGAGAGTTGGTTTAAACGGTTGTTCCTATTAAGTGTCGAGAAAACGGCAGATACGATTGATATCATCAGAATGTCAACACTGGTAGAGGAGGGCGACAAGTGAGAGTTGTTGCAGGAACTAGAAAAGGTATTCCCTTGAAATCTTTACAGGGGACGGATACACGCCCGACATCGGATAAAGTGAAAGAGTCCGTATTCAATATAATCGGGCCTTACTTTGATGGTGGAATTGCAGTAGAATTGTTTGGGGGCAGCGGATCTCTTTCCCTTGAAGCTTTATCAAGAGGAATCGATGAGGCATTCCTATTTGAAAAAAATGTGAAAGCGTGTGCGATTATTAAAGCGAACGCGGAAAAATGCCGATTTACGGAAGAATTACATATCAAGCGTGCGGATGCTAGAAATGCGGTTAAAGTTTTGCAAGCGGAAGGGAAGAAAGCAAAACTTCTTTTTATCGATCCCCCGTATGCGGAAACAGCATTTTATAATTTGGCACTTGAATTTGTAGAAGCAGACCTTCTGACTGAAAACGCTGTCATCGTTTGTGAGCATGAAAAGCAATTGGAATTACCAGAAGCGTACGGCAGTTATTATAAGATAAAAAGTTCAGTGTATGGAAATAGCGCTGTATCTATTTATGAGAAATGAGGTTTCAATAATGTCGAAAATTGCAGTTGTGCCCGGAAGTTTTGACCCGTTAACGAATGGGCATCTAGATATTATCAAGAGAGCAGCGAGGGTTTTCGGTGACGTCAGAGTTGCTGTGATGAATAACTCCTCAAAAAACTCACTGTTTACTGTCGAAGAGCGTATGGCGCTTATTGAAGAGGTGACGTCTGTGTTTCCGAATGTGAAAGTGGAGTCGTCTTCTGGATTGCTCGTTGATTATGCCAAGAGTGTAGGGGCATCTGTAATTGTTCGCGGATTGCGTGCCGTTTCCGATTTTGAGTATGAAATGCAAATTACGTCTATGAACAGGTTTCTCGATGAGAGTATCGAGACATTTTTCATCATGACGAACAATCAGTATTCGTTCCTCAGTTCGAGTATTGTCAAAGAAGTGGCAAAGTACAGCGGTGAAATCTCCGGACTTGTGCCAATGCAAGTTGAAGAGGCGTTGAAAAAGAAATATCAAACTCGATGATTGTTAAATGGTTATGATGAAATTAAACTTTCATCATAACCATTTTATATTAATAAATAAGGTAGAAGATTACCGGAACGACAATGATGCTCCAAATTCGTCCGATTACGTAAGGGGTCATCGAGATTTTGCAGGTCTTTGCGATGACAAAAACTTGCATATGGATACTCAATCCGTTCATGGAAATGATTGCAGCGATAAGAAAAGGGAAAAACGGCAAGCCGTAAAAGTGATCTGTTGCTGATTGAACACCTGATGTCATTTCGAAAATGGCTAAGGCAATTGTTTTCGAAATCCCCATCTCCACAGTGAATGCCGAAGTGAAAACTGTTGACAGCACGGTTCCGAGAGAGGAAAAGAAAATGACCGTGGTTGCGACAAGAATAATGATTGTCGAACTTTCCTTGATAGCGTCTAGAAGTGGCACCCCTTTTACTTTCTTTTGAGGTTGTGAAAGAGGTGTTTCTATTTCGCTTTCGCGGTGCAGAAAAGCTACTGCAAGTAAAAAGAATAAAATATTCGCGATGTGGATGGCCGCAAGTAACTTCCACCCTGAACTTACATTTCCGAATAGTTCTGTTCCAACGAAGCCGATGATAAACATCGGCCCGGGTGCATGGCATGCAGCTAGAAGTAGGCCGCTTTGCTTCTGAGATAATTCACCGTTTTTCATCATTTCGGTCACTGTTACTGCACCGACCGGGAATCCGCCAAATGATCCGAGTACATATGCTTTCAAAAAACGCCTCCACTTCGGTACTTTCTGTGTACGATTGGGCATTTTTAAAAGCCATTGTGTCAATATGATATAGGGCAGTAAATAAGGAAGCAGTGCATGGATAAATAACTGTGCGCCAGCTTCGGCTCCGGCATGTGCAACGCTTGGCTGTAAAATGAACAGGATGATAAGTCCCCAAACGACTGAAAGATTTATCATATGATAAAGGCGTGCATGTATTCCGTTGACCACGCACTCGGCTCCTTTCGATTTCCAAGCATGACGAAAAAATTAGGTATAAATCTTTTGTCAGTCTTTTTTTGGTGCTACACTTATATATATGTAAAGAAAGTACAGGCTATTAACGGAGGTGGTCCTAAAATGAGAAAGAAACGATTCAGTATGATAGGTGTTTTGCTTGTTATCATAGCCATTTTGTTCATTTACCCGCTCGATTCTTATATATCGCAGCCAGGAGGAGCTTATGACTTGGATCCACTCGTTGAAGTGGTAGGCGGAGATAACAACGATATTGGGACATTCAGTCTTATGACGATTTCCGTTTCAAAAGCGACACCAGCTTCTTATGTTTTATCGAAATTCACCGATAAGAAGAAGCTTCTTCCTGCTGAAAATGTAAGAAGAGATGGAGAAAATGACAAGGAATATAATATTCGACAGAAGAAACTCATGACTGGTTCACAGTTCAATGCAATTACAGTTGCATTTGAAAAAGCGGGTATTCCTGTTGATATCCAGTACGATGGTGTATTTGTCATGATGGTCCTCGAAGGAGGCGCGGCCGACGGTATCTTGGAACTTGGAGACAAGATTCGTGTGATTGACGGTGTGGAGTTGAAAGAATCAGGACAATTCTTTACGCTTATTGGAGATAAGAAATTGGGTGATGAAGTAAAGATTTCGTTGGATAGGGATGACAAGAAGCTCGATGTAACACTTGTCTTGAAAGAGATACCTGATAGTGATGGACGGGCAGGACTTGGCGTACGTTTTGAAGAGGATCGAACACTCACGACTGATCCAGAAGTCGATTTCAAAACATCGAATATAGGTGGACCATCTGCGGGTCTGATGTTCACGCTTGAAATTATGAACCAGTTGCTTGATGAAGACCTCACAAAAGGATATAACATTGCTGGAACTGGAGAAATGTTGGAGGATGGAACCGTCGGAAGAATTGGGGGCGCGGACTTTAAAGTGATTGCTGCTTCCCGCCAAGACGTGGAAATATTCTTCGCACCAGCAGATGATTTACCTGATGAAGTAAGGGCGGCAAATCCTGGAATACTGACTAATTACGAAGAAGCTGTAAAGATGGCAGAGAAAATCGGCACAAAAATGAAAATCGTGCCGGTGGAAACTGTAGATGATGCACTTGATTATTTAGCGACGTTGGAAAAGAAGTAAGTTGTTTGGTGTGGTCTTTTCTATGCAGTGTGTGGTGCCAGTAACTGCCATGTAAATTTAGCGAAGGCGCCTTACAGGGGTAGCCGAAGCCATCCCCGAGCACCGAAGCGGAGTTGAACGGAATCTTTATCTCAAACTAACATCTTCACTGAATGATAATTGGGTGTGTATTGTAATCAACACCGATTCGGGAACTAGAAGTGCCGTTTCCGATACCGAGTGCGTACATATCCGCTGCGTGGATATCGAAATCAAGTGAAGGATTTGAAAAGGCGGCTGCTTTGCTAATTAGAGGAAGCTTCAGCCTTTTTTTATGTTCATTCAAATATAATCTTCCGGCAGATGTCATTCCAAGTAATCGTAGATAGGAAGGAGTTTTCATACTGCTCCGTATATCGTACGTAAACCCGGTAAATATATGAGTAAACATGCGCTGAAGTCGGGTCCAAGTGTACCTTTTGGATTTCACGTCCTTCATGAAGCCTTCAAATGTGCCGTTATCGGCTGCCGCGCGGTACAACAGATTCTCAATTCCTTCCGTTACGTCTGCAATCATCGCAAGTCGTTTTGGTCCTTCCCGTAAAATTGTGAAACGGAGCTGGGGATAGAAAGTCGGCCAGTTTCCAAAAGATTGATTTTCCGCTTGCCAATCGTGTAGAAGTTCGAGTGCTGTATCTGGCATGAAGTCTGTAATCGTTCCGAGCGTCTCTGATTCAAAAAAGGATTTTCTGATGCCGGTTGCACTTGCAATTGGGTTACCTGCTACAGCGTCGTCATGGTACTGGGCGACAATGCGCGGGATTGTGACGGCTTTCATTTCGGAGTCAATATTCCTAGCAGCTTCCATATAATGAAAACCTAAAATGTTGTTCGGTTTCGAGAGATCAGCAAGTGGTCCTTCGATTGTTGAGGAATTGGCGGCCATGGTGTAAGCCTCATTCAACGCTTTTGGATAACTGAGTCCCCGGCTGACAGCATCTTTCACAGTTTGTTCATAATTGTCGCCGGCTTGTTGGAGAAGAAGAAGACTTCTTTCGAAAGAGTTAACTTCACCATCTTCGCTACCGAAGCAGAAAGCACTGCACTGAGCAGCGTCCAGTAGCTGAATAGCACCTCTGGCGAAGGATGGGGCATTAGATGTCGCGAATGCATAAGGAAGCTCCAAAACGATGTCCACACCGTTTTTCAAGGCCATGTTCGCCCGGGACCATTTATCAACAAATGCAGGTTCCCCCCGTTGTAGGAAATTACCGCTCATGACGGCAATTACAACATCCGCGCCAGTTGTTATTTTTGCTTGTATCGCGTGATAAAGATGCCCGTTGTGAAACGGGTTATATTCGACGATAATTCCTGAAGCTTTCAAATTCGACACTCCTTTGCTACAATGAATATTAATTATACCTATGCGGCTGACGAAGTGACAAGAAAATATCTTGACATCCCTTTTCGCCCATTATATAATCAACATTGTTGTCTTGAGGTGATAGACATGAAATGGTCAATCCATCAATTGCAGAGATACAGACAAGGTGCGATGCCGCTTGACGAAGCTGTCGACCTTGAATCCGTGAAAAAACGGAATCCGGAAATCCGGAATATTACGCCTGTCCGAGTGACCGGAAGTTGTACAATCAGCTCCAAGAAATTGATATGCCGATTCCGGCTCGAAGGTACGTTGACATTACCCTGTTCACGAACATGGGAAGACGTCGAATTACCATTCGTAATCGAAGCTGACGAACAGTTCAGCTGGGATGAAGAAGTTCTCGCATCAGATGATGAAATTCATCCTGTTGTGGGTGAGGTAGTCGATCCGACCCCTGTATTTGAGGAGCTCGTCCTCCTTGAAGTGCCGCTTCAAATTTTCAGCGAAAATGCTGATGATATGCAAGAGGCTGAAGGAAAAGGCTGGTCATACGCGACTGACGAGGTGTACAATGCCAGGCTCCGTAAGGAACTGGAAACGAAAGTGGATCCTAGACTTGCCGATTTGGCAAAGTTCTTTGAATCCAAGGACGAATAGGCGAACGTAAGGAGGTGCCCCAGATGGCTGTACCAAAAAGAAGAACATCCAAAACAGTTAAAAACAAGCGCCGTACGCATTATAAATTGCAAGTACCGGGAATGACTACTTGTACTAACTGTGGCGAAATCAAATTGGCTCACCGCATTTGTAAATCATGCGGTCATTACAAAGGAAAAGAAGTTGTAGGCGAATAAGTAAGATTTGCCTATGAAGGCTACCGTGAGACCATGGCTCACGGTGGCCTTTTTTCTATACCCAAGAAAAGCGGAAGCGGCCGGCTTATGACCCGAGCATCTGGCCGCTGTAGCTGGACAACAAGAAAAGCGGAAGGCGTCGTTTAGCCCCGACAAGCGCTGGAAGTCCACAGGAAAAAGGCGCTCTTTGCCTTTTCCTGTGGACTGAAGCGACTCGAGGGGCTGACGCCTGAAGCTAGACAGTAAGAAAAGCGGAAGGCACCCCGGAGTGCCGAAGCGTATTTGAAGGAAATCTTTATTCAAATTATACACACAATGGGGGGAATGGACATGTCTTACACAATTGCTATCGAAAATGGAATTGCTACTTTTACAATTGACCGTCCTGAAATGCGCAACGCCATTAACTATACGGTTATGGATGGCCTCGAACAATTTCTAAATCGTATTGAAAATAATGAAGAAGTCGCATATGCCGTCATTACGGGTGCGGGAGATCGGGCATTCTGTTCGGGTGGAGATTTATCTGAATTTCATACCTTGCGTACGGCCGATGAGGCGTATCCGATGCTAAGCAGAATGTCGGGGCTATTATACCGGGTTGCCACGCTGCCGATGCCTGTCATTGCGCTCGTCAATGGTGCTGCCGTAGGTGGTGGTTGTGAAATTGCTACTGCTTGTGATTACAGGGTCATGTCATCCACAGCAAAGGCTGGTTTCATTCAAGGGACACTTGCTATTACTACGGGTTGGGGCGGTGCTACGCTGCTGTTTGAAAAAGATGGCAAGCATGACCGTGTGTTGCGCTTACTGTCTGAAGCTGGGGTGCATACGGCTGATCAAATGCTTGAAGCGGGTTGGGCGACTGAAATTTATGAGGGCACTGCTGAAAAAGGGCTTCAACGGTTTCTTGCCAAAATGTCCGCTCATCATCCAGCTGTCCATCGAGCGTATAAAACGATTGCTATTCGGAAATGGACAGCTGATTTTATTCGTGACCGAATGATTGAAGAGTCGCGTCAATGTTCAATTCTTTGGGGAAGTGATGCACACCATGAAGAAGTGGCGCAGTTTTTATCGAAAAAATAAATTGTTTCAAAGACCGCTGTACATGTCCTATGCATGTGCAACGGTTTTTTTAATTGAATTAAATAAGTTAAGTATTGTCCCTTAGTTATAAGGCGTTTTTTGCTTTGATTGGGACCGTCCATCTTGTTATGACCGGCATGGGGCCAGTTATGCTCGCCTTGGGTACGATTATGACCGGCATGAGCCCTATTATGCTTGGCATCAGCCGTATTATGACCGCCACGACTTTTTAATCGCACAAAACCATTTTGAAGTTAAAACTTCCGGAAATTGACTAGTTGAAATGGCATGAAAAGATGTTTTTTTCAGACAAAGGTTGAAATCGCTTTCATTCATCGTATAAACTAGAGAGGGATGGAGAAATACACATCAAATTGTTTGGGGGATTAATATGGATAAAATACTGATTGCGAATCGTGGGGAAATCGCTCTTAGAATCATAAAGACTTGTAAACGTCTAGGTATTGCCACTGTCGCTGTCTATTCTGAAGCAGACGCGGACATGCCGTTCGTGAAAGAAGCGGACGAGGCGTTCTTGCTAGGACCTGCACAAGTTCAACAATCCTATTTAAAAGCGGATGATATAATCGAAATTGCGGTTCGTGCGGGAGTAGATGGCATTCATCCGGGGTACGGGCTTCTTTCTGAAAATGCAGAATTTGTACGTAAAGTACAAGCTGCGGGAATCCAATTCATCGGGCCTGATGCAGATACAATTGATAAGATGGGTGACAAAATCGGTTCACGTGTAACGATGAAAGCGGCAGGGGTGCCGGTCGTACCTGGAACTGATGAAGGAATTACTTCTTTGGAAGATGCCGTGCGTGCAGCAGTTGAGATCGGTTATCCGATCATGCTGAAAGCGAGTGCTGGCGGTGGTGGGATCGGTATGATTCGTTGTGAAGATGAGCAAGCGCTCAGTCAACAATTCCAATCCGTAAAGAATCGAGCGAAAGCATATTTTGGGGATGATGTTGTTTTCCTTGAAAAATTCATAACGAATGCCCGTCATATCGAGGTGCAGATTTTCGGAGACAACTTCGGAAATGTTGTCCATTTGTTTGAACGTAATTGTTCGGTACAACGACGTAACCAAAAAGTGATTGAGGAATCACCTTCACCACACTTGCCGGAAGAAGCGCGCCTTCGTCTTTATAAAGCGGCAGTCGATGCAGCAAAAGCGGTTTCTTATAAAAATGCAGGAACGGTCGAATTTATTGTCGATGAAAATAATGAACACTACTTTTTGGAAATGAATACTAGACTTCAAGTTGAACATCCGGTGACTGAAGAAGTGACTGGGTTTGACCTTGTCGAATGGCAACTTGAAATTGCGAACGGCAATAAGCTTCCTGTGATAGACCAAACGAGCATCAAGTCGACAGGCCATGCAATTGAATTCCGTATTTACGCGGAAGATCCGGTTAAATTCTTGCCATCACCGGGGACAATTAATAAACTTGATTGGGGAGATACTACGGGAATCCGTATTGACTCAGGATATGTTGAGGGTGGGAAAGTGACGCCTTTCTATGATCCACTCATCTCAAAAGTAATTGTCCACGCAACAACTCGGGAAGAAGCGATTCGAAAATCGGCAGCTTTCCTTTCAAAAGTAGAAATTGAAGGTTTGAAAACGAATATACCGCTATTCAATAATTTTCTGAAATCTGAGGAATTCCTTACAGGTGACTATTCGACAGCGGTTTTAACCACATGGAGCGCAAAACAAAAGGAGGAAACAATAAAATGACAGCATTAAAAGCAACGATGGCAGGTACAGTGTTTACAGTGAACGCAGCGGTAGGGGAAGAAGTAACAGCGGGACAAGTTATCATCGTACTCGAATCGATGAAAATGGAAATTCCGGTTGAAGCGGAATCGGCTGGAAAAGTAGCAACGATTAATGTACAAGTCGGCGATTTCGTTAACGAAGAAGACGTTCTAGCTACAATCGAAATCTAGAAAAGCGTAAGCGCCTTGGTAGACCCGAAAAGCGCTGGAAGGCCTAAAGATAAAGGCGCTTTTTGCCTTTAACTTAAGGACTGAAGCGACTCGAGGGGCTAGGCGCTGGAGCTAGACATAAGGGAATGCGGGAAAATGGTTGATGAAAGGGGTTTTATAAATGACTAAAATAACACAACAGACGGCTTACAATGAAAAACTTGAAGCGAAATTGCAAGGGATTTTTGCAGGGGGCCATCCAAAATATCACGAAAAGTTGAAAGAGCAGAACAAACTTTTCGTCCGAGATCGATTGGAACTTCTTTTCGATGACGGGGAATATACAGAAGACGGTAGGTTTGCCAATTGTGAAGCAGGGGATTTACCGGCGGATGGTGTCGTTACGGCGATGGGGAAAGTGAACGGCCAGACGGTTTGTGTGATGGCGAATGATTCAACGGTGAAGGCAGGGTCATGGGGAGCCCGTACGGTTGAGAAGATTATTCGTATTCAGGAAATTGCAGAGAAGAACCGTGTACCAATGCTATATCTTGTCGATTCAGCGGGAGCTCGTATTACAGATCAGCTTGACATGTTCCCAAACCGTCGCGGTGCAGGGAAGATATTCCACAACCAAGTGAGGTTATCGGGTTTCATCCCGCAAATTTGTGTTCTATTCGGTCCTTCCGCTGCAGGTGGTGCGTACATACCCGCATTTTGCGATATCGTTATTATGGTAGAGGGCAATGCGTCGATGTATTTAGGTTCACCGCGTATGGCCGAAAAAGTAATCGGTGAAAAAGTAACACTGGAAGAAATGGGCGGTGCCCGCATGCATTGTTCAGTGAGTGGTTGCGGCGATGTCCTTGCGGCGAATGAAGAAGAAGCGATTGCGGAAGCGCGTCGTTATCTAGCATATTTCCCTGCGAACTTTACAGAAAAACCCGCTTTAAAAGAAACGGTGGAGGCGAAAGTAGGCCGAACGCTTGAAGCAATCATTCCGGAAAACCAAAACGCGCCATTTGATATGTATGAAGCGATTGACGCATTAATTGATGAGGGCAGTTACTTTGACGTTAAGAAATTATTTGCCGGTGAAATTATTACAGGTTTGGCTAGAATCGAAGGACAACCGGTTGGTATCATTGCCAATCAACCGAAAGTAAAAGGTGGAGTTTTGTTTGTGGATTCTGCAGACAAAGCAACGAAATTCATTAATCTTTGTGATGCATTCTCTATTCCTCTGCTATTCCTTGCCGACGTTCCGGGCTTTATGATTGGAACGAAAGTTGAGCGTGCAGGAATTATTCGCCACGGCGCGAAATTAATTATGGCGATGAGTTCAGCGACTGTTCCGAAAATATCAGTTATTGTCCGGAAAGCTTATGGAGCTGGACTGTATGCGATGGCAGGTCCAGCGTTTGAGCCGGATGTCTGTATCGCGTTACCGACTGCTCAAATTGCGGTTATGGGACCTGAAGCAGCAGTAAATGCAGTCTATTCGAATAAAATCGAAGCGATTGAAGATCCAAAAGAGCGGATTGCGTTTGTTCAGGAAAAACATAAGGAATACAAAGAAGAAATTGATATTTATAAGATGGCATCTGAACTGATTATTGATGAAATTGTAGCACCATCAAGCTTAAGAGGTGTGCTTGCGGATAGATATCGTTTCTACAGTACAAAAGATGTTCCACAACCACCAAGAAAACATCCAGTTTATCCTGTATAATCGAGTATAGAACAAAAAAGGTCCACTGAAGTTCAGGTGGGCCTTTTCAATTAAAGAAAAATAAGTGTACGATTTTTGATACGGAACAGTGTCTAGCTCCAGGCGCCACCCCCTTGGGTCATAAATCGTTTTGCTGTGGTGGCTGAAGTGCGCCTCCTCGCAAACCATCTTATGCCTGTCGGGGCTGAACGGCGCTTTGCGCTTTTCATTTGAAAGGAGGGATAACGTATGGAGGTAATCATTGCTGGTGCAGGCTCAATTGGACTACTGCTTGGGTCATTTTTGTCCGAGGCTGGAATAGACGTGACGTTCTACGTGAGAAGAGAAGAGCAAGCTGAACTAATTCGAGCAAAAGGAATTCAACGCATTAATCAAGACAATACTACAGACGTATTGCGTGTGCATGCGACGACGGATATCCGAAATCTATCGGCTACCGCGCTTTGGGTTGTGGCGGTCAAATATGCAGGTCTCCGTGATCTCCTTTCAGAAATGCAGGAAACACATATAATCAATCCTGTCCTGTTCGTCCAGAATGGCATCGGGCATTTGGAATTGGTGAAGAGTTGTGAATTTCCGCATGTTGCATTTGCGACTGTCGAGCATGGAGCGCGCCGGATAGATGACCGTACTGTCTCACATAATGGGGTTGGGATGGTAACAATTGCAACTGCCCACGGTGACGACAGCCTATTCGATTTAATTGGACAGGTACATTCGGACATATTTCCAATAAGGCGTCATTCAGATGCGGAACAGATCCTTCTGCGAAAAGTACTGATTAATTGCATGATCAATCCATTGACAGCCATTCTCAAGGTTGAGAATGGTGAGTTGCTTACAAACGATTATTGCCTCACACTTTTCAATGCCTTGTATGAAGAACTGCTAGATGCGTTTCCAGAAATGCAGTCGATTCTCTCGTACGAAGACGTAGCGGATGTCTGTAGAAAAACTGCACGCAATCGCTCGTCGATGCTAGTGGATCGTTTGGCTGGCCGACCGATGGAAATCGAGACGATTGTTACTGCTGTAATTCGAAAAGCAAATGGACGTAACAAGTCGTTACCGTTTCTTACGACATATGAACAGATGTTGTTTGCCGTTGAGTGGAAAGGGGCGAAGCTATGAATGAAGTGGTTGCTGCTTTTCTAGGGATGATCATTTTGTTTCCGTTCATTGTGACGATTGCCTTCATGGTTGTTATGCGGAAGATGGGTAAAGCTCCAGCGTCCATCCTTGGGCTTGCCGCGGACGTCACGACTCCGTTGCTATTTATAGCGGTCTATGTCGTATCACAAGCGATATTTGGACAAGGAATATGGGTTTACATAATAGGGATTGCAATCATCATTGCGATTGTCTATGCCTTCATTGAGCGCAGCAAAGTGAAGGAATTCCAAATTGCTCGGCTCTTGCGAAAAACATGGCGATTTTACTTTCTCGTTTTATTGGCCGCCTATGTCATTCTTTTCATTACCGGTATGGTAATGAAGATCGTCGAATATGTAAGATAGGTATCGGTGTTTATTGTGTAAGCGTATATTTTTCAATCCTGTAGCTTGAAATGTTATACTCTGTTCATACCGATAGTTACAAAGGGGCATGAATAATGGAATTAGAATCATTAGCATTACAAGAAAAAAATAAAGTGATGCAATCGTACAATAACGATAAAGAATTTCTACATACTTTTTTTGATTATGAAAATGAAGAAAGCTCTTATCCCGCTAGGCTAAAGGAACTCGCAGGTCGTACGTTTGAAAGGCGTCAGCTTGCAGAAACAATCCGTTCATTCATGGAACCCTTTGGAATATCAGCGAATGCTAATACGCATATTGAAGAACTTGCGGAAAATGCAGTTGCCGTAGTTGGAGGACAGCAAGCGGGTATTTTAACGGGACCCTTATACTCTGTTCACAAAGCAATATCAGTTATCTTACTTGCGAAAAGGCAAAGGGAGAAACTTGGTGTGCCTGTTGTTCCAGTGTTTTGGGTCGCAGGTGAGGATCATGACTTGAATGAAATTAATCACGTCTATACGGAAATGGAAGGCCGCGCAACGAAACATCAATACCGTGGGAACTTCATACTGAAGCTGATGGCATCCGATGCGCAGTATGACAAACAGGTGATGAAATCGTTAGTGAAAGACATTTTTGGCAAGTTTGGTGAAACGGCATATACAAAAGACTTGTTGGATGAAGTCCTTGGTGCGGTGGAGCATGAAAAGTCGTTTACACAGTTTTTTGTTAGGCTCATGAACGGTCTTTTCAAAGAAGAAGGTCTATTGTTCATAGATTCAGCATCCAAACAGTTACGGGAGCTAGAAAAATCCTATTTTGTTCATCTAATTGAAGAATCTGAGCAGCTTGCTGAAGTCATTTCGAAAAAAGAAGAATTGTTTGCAGAAAAAGGTTTTGGTTCTCCGATGGGTGCTGAATTGGATGCGGCGAATCTCTTCTACATTCATGACACGGGTCGAGTTCTACTTTCAAGAAAAGATGGTTTTTTCGTCAATGAAAGCTCAGGCCTCCGGTTTTCGAAAGCCGAGATGCTTAGAATCGCTCAAGAAGAACCTTGGCTATTGAGTAATAATGTCGCGACAAGACCGCTGATGCAAGACATGGTCTTCCCGGTACTTGCATTCGTTGGAGGGCCTGGAGAAATTGCTTATTGGGCAGTCTTGAAAGAGGCGTTCCATCATCTAGATATGAAAATGCCGATTATTGTACCGAGAATGTCCATGACATTGGTAACACCACAAGTGAAGCATGCATTAGACGAAAAAAACTTCACGTTTGATGATGTCATGTCGGGAGCGGTATTTACTGCGCGGGAGCAATTCGCTAGTGGGTTACAGGATGAACGTTTCGATTCGGTTGTGGATGAAACGGAGAAGATATTGGGTCAGCAGTATGAAAAAATTGCTGAATTTACTGAGCAACAAGGACCTATGATGCAAGAATTGCTCGAAAAAAATCTTCGTTTCCATACAAAGCAGTTGGATTATCTTAAAGGAAAAGCGGAAGAAGCAGTATTGTTGAAGCATGACGCTGAACTTCGCACATTTGGCATACTGGAAGGGGAATTGTTTCCAGAAGGTGTGTTGCAAGAACGACTTTACACTCCGTACACTTATTTGAATAGTTATGGACCAACCCTTATCCGGGATATTTTAGGATTACCATTTGTAATGGACGGGACCCACAAAATCATCTATTTATAAGTGGTGAACTAGAAAGACACTCTTGCAAGCACAGTTCGTGCTGCGAGGGTGTCTTTCTTTATATTCAGAAAAATCTCACTGAAACAAGTACTATTGACACATTTTCACGTTAAAAGAGCATAAATGTTAGGAAACAGGTGGAGGAATGTGGGGGGATGTGGTACATTAACTTCATATAGTGGGGTGAAGAGTATGTTCATGGGCGAATATCAGCATACTGTCGATATGAAAGGTCGCTTGATTGTTCCTTCGAAATTTCGGGAACATTTAGGTGAGGGCTTTGTATTGACTCGCGGCCTGGACAATTGTCTCTTCGGTTACCCGATGGATGAATGGAAGCGTCTCGAGGAAAAGCTTAAGGCTTTACCCGTGACGAAAAAAGATGCTCGTGCATTTGCAAGATTTTTCTTTTCTGGGGCAACGGAGGTTGAACTGGACAAGCAAGGTCGCATCAATATTCCGGCATCATTACTCCAATATGCAAAGGTTGAAAAAGATTGTGTCGTAATTGGAGTTTCAGGCCGTATTGAAATCTGGTCTAAAGCATTGTGGGATGCCTATTATGATGAATCTGAACAATCGTTCAATGAAATTGCAGAAAACATTATTGACTTTGATTTTTAAACAAAATGAATTTTTGAAAGTGGGCGGTTCCGATTTTTAACCATACAACAGTTTTACTTTATGAAGCCGTCGAAGGCCTAAATATAAAAAATGATGGCATCTATGTCGATTGCACTTTAGGTGGAGCCGGTCACAGTATAGAAATAGCTAAGAAATTATCGCCAGAGGGCAGACTTATCTGCTTTGATCAAGATATAACGGCGATTGAAGTTGCAAAAGAGAGATTGAAGGATTATCTCCCTCAAGTAACGTTTGTCCATTCGAATTTCAGAAACTTGAAATCTGAATTGGAGAAAATAGGGATTTCTGCAGTAGATGGTATTCTTTATGACTTAGGTGTTTCATCACCACAGCTTGATACAGCTGAACGAGGATTTAGCTATAATTTGGATGCGCCACTTGACATGCGCATGGATACGGATGCGCTATTAACCGCACATGATGTTGTGAATGACTGGCCGTATGAAGATTTGGTACGTATCTTTTTCCGTTATGGCGAAGAAAAGTTCTCGAAAAGAGTTGCGCGTAAAGTTGAAGAAGTAAGACAGCAATCTCCAATCGAAACCACTGCTGAACTTGCTGAACTGATCAAGCTAAGCATCCCAGCGGCAACAAGACGGACGGGCGGGCATCCCGCGAAAAGAGTATTCCAAGCAATTCGAATCGCTGTGAACGATGAACTTGGTGCAGCTGAGGACTCTTTAACGGATGCGATTACATTGCTTAATCCTGGAGGACGTATTAGCGTCATTACATTCCATTCATTAGAGGACAGGCTATGTAAAACGATATTTAAAGAAGCATCCTCTTTACCGGATCTTCCACCGAACTTGCCAGTAATACCGGAAGGCATGGAGCCTATATTGAAGCTAGTGACTCGAAAACCAATTGTTCCCGGTGAAAAAGAGATAGAAGAGAATAAGCGGGCAAGATCCGCTAAACTCAGAATCGTTGAAAAGAAGTGAAAGGGGAAATGTGTGAATGGCATTAGAACAAAGAAAATTCCAGACGTCAGCTATACGTGAACTTGAAACACCAGTAGTTCCAAGAAAACAGCCTCAAATACGACCTTCTCGAAAAGTCTTTTCTGCCGGGGAGAAATTCCTGTTCGTGCTGTTTGCAACAATCCTTGTCCTATTCTCAACAATGATTTTACATACACAAGCACAGATTAATGATACAAACAGGGAAGTGCAGTTGCTTGGAAAGGATGTTTCAGAAACAACAAAACAAAATATGGAATTGTCCATCCAAGTGAAAGAAAAGTCTACATATGATCGGATATGGAAGAAAGCGAAGGAACTTGGCCTGAATCCAAACGAGAACAACGTAAAGGTTGTGCCTGGACAATGAAAAAAAAGTTTCGATTCCAATGGGGAGCCTTTCTGATGTTTTTGGTATACGGAGGGCTCTTTTTCCTTTTGTTTGGAAGAATATTATTCATTCAAGCAACAGGACAAGCGGAAGGAAAAGTGATGGCGACGCTTGCAGAGTCGAAATACGCAAGAGAATCGGTATTGAAAGCGGATCGGGGGACGATTGTCGATCGTAACGGAGAGCTAATCGCCTCCGATACGTTGAGTTACCGGCTCATTGCCGTATTGAGTAAAGATGCAAGCAAAGGCTCGAAAAAACCGTTGCATATCACTGATATTGAAAAAACTGCAGAAGTACTTGCCGAATATTTACCACTTGAAAAAGATGCAATTGTATCTCGCCTGACAAATGTGAAAGCAGAAACATATCAAGTGGAATTCGGGAAGGCTGGCCGTGATATTAATCACGAAACGGTTATGGCGATTAAAAAGCAGAAACTACCTGGACTCCTTTTCATTGAAGACCAAACAAGATATTATCCGAATGGCGTTTTTGCATCGTATTTAATTGGCTTTGCGATGAAAGAAGAAGATAGTGAAAGAAATGTAACTACTGTTGGGAAAATGGGTTTGGAGAAAACCTATAATAAAGAGTTAAATGGCACTGACGGCAAAGTAGATTTCAAATCAGATGGCTTCGGTTTCATGTTACCGAAAGCAGAAGAAGCAATTGTCGCTGCCAAAGACGGTTATGAAATTCAGTTGACTCTCGACAAGACTATTCAAAACTTCATGGAAGATGCAATGAATCGTGTTGAAAGCGAATATTCACCCAAAAAAATACTCGCTGTAGTAGCGGATCCAAAAACGGGCAAAATATTAGCAATGAGTCAGCGTCCTGCATTTCACCCATCTACCCGTGAAGGGCTTACGGAGAACTGGTTGAATCAGGCTGTAGAAACGACAATCGAACCGGGCTCTACGACTAAAATGTTTACAGTTGCTGCGGCGATTGAAGAAAAAAAGTGGGTTCCAACCGACTTCTTTAAATCGGGACAGTATACACTTTATGATCGAACAATACGCGACCATAATATTACAGGCTGGGGCTACATTTCATTCCTTGAAGGTTTCCAAAGGTCTTCGAACGTCTCGATGGCTTATTTACTGGAACGGATGGGTGATAAAACATATATTGAGTATTTACGGAAGTTTGGATTTGGAGAAAAGACTGGAATTGATTTACCGAATGAAGCACCAGGAAGAATTTTAGATACGTATCCAATCGAACGATTGACAACTGCTTTTGGCCAAGGATCAACGGTCACGCTAATGCAGATGATGCAAGCAGCAACAGCAATCGCTAATGATGGTGTCATGATGAAACCTTATGTGATCGATAAAATTACCGATCCGAATACGGGGAAAATCATAAAAGATCAGAAGCCGGAGGAACAAGGAAGACCAGTTTCAGCCAAAACAGCAAAAGAAGTAAGGGAATTACTTGCTTCGACAGTTACCTCTAAGTATGGAACCGGTAAAAAATTTGCTCTTAATGGCTATACAGTAGGCGGTAAAACAGGTACTGCCGAAATTCCGAATCCATCGGGTAATGGCTATTTAGCTGGACACGGAAATTATTTGTACTCATTTCTCGGTATGGCACCTGCAGAAGATCCACAGTTACTAACATATGTGATTGTCCAGCAGCCGAAGCTGAAAGCAGGAGAAATCGGTTCTGATCCGGTTTCGAAACTGTTCACCTCTATTATGGATAACAGTTTGCGCTATATGAATATTGTACCGAGTGGAGAAGACATAGTTGAGCCGACTGTCATTCGTGACTACACAGGGAAAGATTCGGCCGATGCAATTGTAAAATTGCAAGAAGACGGCTTTGTCCCTGAAATCATTGGTGAGGGTGGGGAAATCGATATACAATATCCATATGCCGGTACGAAACTCGTAGAAGGCTCGGTCGTCCTATTGCATACAAAAGGTGTAACCGCATTGCCTGACTTTACTGGATGGTCGAAAAAAATGGTACTTTCGTATAAAATGTTATCTGGGCTTGATTTACGGCTTAACGGAGATGGGTATGTAACTGAGCAAAGCCTGTCAAAAGGGTCTGTAATCGGGCTAGAGGAGCCAGTTGTCATTAAGTTGCAGTCGCCATCAGAAATCTATAAACCCGTAGAGGAAGACACCGAGGAAGAGGACGTTGTAGGTGGCTAACGAATAGCCGTCCATGTCACATCATACGTTGATAGAAAAACGAGAGGTGTGTAACCGCTGCGGACGTTTATACAATTGCAATCTAAAAAAAGGTTACGAGCAGTATTTGTCATATTTCTAATCTGTCTAGGGATGGTCGTTGCAAAGTTATTCCATGTACAAATCATTGACCATGAATTGCTGAAAGGTCGCGCGGAAGCGAACTGGGATCGTGAAATCCCATTCGGTGGAGTACGCGGGGATATTGTTGATCGAAATGGTGATTTGATTGTCGGCAATAGATTGGCGCCGACACTTTATTTCATGCCATCTCAAAATCGAGAAGTGAAAAGTGCAGCGACTGCGCTTGCAAGTATTCTAAATGTAGATGCAGCCAAGCTAGAAGAGAAAATGGCAAAAAGAGAAGTTATGGTTAAAATAGCGCCTGAAGGAAAAAATATTACCAAAGAGCAGGCGGATGAAATAGCCCTCCTGCAAATAGATGGATTATATACAGGCGTTGATTTCGCAAGGCATTATCCGAACGGAGAGCTACTATCAAGATTGGTAGGTTTTACGGGTTATGATGGTAATGGATTGGCAGGCATTGAATACGCATACGATGAAATTCTAAAAGGAACGGGCGATAGGATTCGTTTATATACGGATGCTAAAGGAATTCCGCTTCCGCATGTGGACGACGGTTTTAAAACCGGGGACAAAGGTGCGTCTGTTGAGTTGACAATCGATTTACGTATGCAGGAGATTGTTGAGCGTGAAATGTTGCAGGCGATGGAAAAGTATGATGCCACTCAAGCACTGGCGATTGTCATGAACCCTAAAACAGGCGAATTGCTGTCGATTGCCTCCGCACCGACTTTTCACCCTGCGGAATATCAAAACGTAGACCCAAGCATTTACAATCGTAACTTACCTGTTTGGATGACTTTCGAGCCGGGTTCGACATTCAAAATTCTAACGCTTGCCGCGGGACTTGAAGAAAAGGTCATTGATCTTCATAAAGAGCATTTTTATGATCCAGGTTATGTAATGATTGGAAAAGCTAGATTACGTTGTTGGAAAAGAGAAGGACATAAGGATCAGACTTTTCTCGAAGTCGTTGAAAATTCATGCAACCCGGGATTTGTTGAAATCGGGCAGCGGTTAGGGCCGAAAAAGTTAAGCAAATATATCAAGGACTTCGGTTTTGGAGAATCAACAGGATCAGGAATTGCAGGCGAATCAAAAGGGATTCTTTTTTCTGAAAAAAACTTTGGACCTGTCGAACAAGCGACAACCGCATTTGGTCAAGGGATTTCAGTGACACCGATTCAGCAAGTTCAAGCAGTTGCAGCAGCGATAAATGGCGGTTATCTTTATCGTCCGTATATCGTGAAGGAAATTACAGATGATAAGGGAAAGACACTTCAATCATTTGGTCCGGAAATGCAGCGACAGGTAATCAGTGAGGAAACATCTAAGCAAGTAAGGGAAGCGCTAGAATCGGTTGTTGCAAATGGTTCGGGCCGTAATGCGTTTACAGATGGACTGCGTGTTGGCGGAAAGACTGGTACCGCACAAAAGGTTGTCGATGGTGTTTATAAAGACGGTGATTATATCGTTTCGTTTATCGGGTTTGCACCAGCAGATGATCCCGAGTTACTCGTCTATATTGCAATTGATAGTCCGAAAAACTCCATTCAGTTCGGAGGCGTCATAGCAGCGCCTATAGTAGGTCGAATCATTGAAGAAATTGCCCCGCTAGCTGGCATTACGAGTAGGGAAGGGCAAATTGAAAAAGAATATAGATGGGGCGATTCATTAACACATCGGGTCCCGGATCTGACAGGAATGACAAAAGGGAAAATCACTAGCCAATTGTATACGTATCGTATCGAATGGCACGGTTCCGGGGAACAAGTGAAATACCAGTTACCTGTAGCTGAAACATTAATCACGGTTGATGATGTTATTCACGTTTACACTGAATAACCATTTAAATGCAAAGTCTGGTACAGCGCAAATAAGTTGCTGCATCAGAAGTTAGAAGGAGAAAAATATTATGACACTTGTCACTACATTGACGGCCATTGTGGTCGCGTTTATCATTTCAACATTATTGGGATTTGTTATTATTCCAGCCCTTAGGAGATTGAAGTTTGGGCAGAGTATCCGTGAGGAAGGTCCCAAAGCCCATCAGAAAAAGGCAGGTACACCTACGATGGGCGGGCTTATTTTCATCGGTTCAATTATCATTTCGACGCTTGCCCTTTCGTACATATATGACGTGCTGACGACACAGACGATTGTCTTGTTACTCGTTCTTGTAGGTTTTGGCATCATCGGTTTTCTAGATGATTTTATAATCGTCGTCTTGAAAAGGAATCTTGGGCTGACATCTATTCAAAAGCTGATTGGCCAAATTATCGTTGCGGTTGCTGCATTCTTCCTTTTGAAGTTAGGACCGTTCGATACTGCGGTACAAATTCCTTTCACAGAATTTGAAATTGAGCTTGGTGTATTCTATGTTGCATTCCTCGTTTTTTGGCTTGTCGGATTTTCCAATGCAGTAAATCTATCTGATGGATTGGATGGACTTGTTGCGGGGACATCATCTATCGCTTTTGCCGCATTTGGAGTTCATGCTCTTATATACGGACAACATGATATTGCGGTCTTTGCCTTTGTAGTTACAGGAGCAATGCTTGGTTTTTTAGTTTTCAATGTCAAGCCTGCAAAAGTTTTCATGGGGGATACAGGATCCTTAGCACTAGGTGGGGCACTCGCGATGATTTCGGTTTTGATTAAACAAGAATTCCTACTTGTCATCATTGGAATTGTTTATGTCATTGAAACGCTTTCTGTTATTATCCAAGTCATTAGTTTCAAAACGACGGGTAAACGGGTATTTAAAATGAGTCCGATTCACCATCATTTTGAATTATCGGGTTGGTCCGAGTGGAAAATTGTTATTGTTTTTTGGGGAGTCGCGTTTTTGGCGGCAATAGTCCCTGTCTTGTTGGAGGTGTTGTAAGTGAAAAATGCCAATCAGTTTAACGGAATGGAAATACTTGTTCTGGGTCTGGCGAAGAGTGGCTGTGCTGCATCATCGCTATTACATGCATCTGGTGCTCATGTAACGGTTAATGATGCATCACCTGAAGCAGGTAATGAAGAAGCGGCAGAGCTTCGCTCGAAAGGTATCCGTGTTATATGTGGTGGTCATCCTGCTGATATTCTTGACGCTGGATATGACATCGTTGTGAAAAATCCAGGCATCCCCTACAGTAATTCAGTTATTGTGGAAGCAATCGGCAAAGGAATTCCGGTGTGGACAGAAATTGAACTTGCTTCTAGGATAAGTGAAGCACCAATTGTAGGGATTACAGGATCGAACGGTAAAACAACAACAACAACGTTGCTGTACCATATGCTTAATATTGGCAATAAGCACCCACTAATCGCGGGAAATATTGGGACGGTCTCTTGTACTGTTGCCGAAAAAGCTACGCAAGACAACATCATCGTCCTTGAGGCCTCGTCCTTTCAACTAATGGGGATCGATACGTTCCAACCTAAAATAGCCATTTGGACGAATTTGTATGATGCACATCTCGATTATCATGGAACTTCTGAAGCGTACGCGGTGGCAAAATATGGCATCACAAAAAATCAAACAGCAGAAGATTACTTTATATATAACGATGATCAGCCGAAACTTCGAAAGTATGCTGCTCGTTCATCTGCTGTGAAAGTTCCTTTTTCTTTGACTGGAATGAAAGAAAACGGTATATCGGCTGATGATGAGCAAATATACTGGAATGGGAAACCTTATGTATTGCGATCCGTCATAAAGTTGCCGGGACAACATAATCTTGAAAACATTCTTGCTGCAACTGCGGCAGCAATTCTTTTAGGTTGTGACAAAAAAGCAATTGAGAGCGTGTTAAGTTCCTTTACTGGTGTTCGGCACCGGATGCAATTCGTTAAGGAATTACAAGGCCGGAAGTTTTACAATGACTCAAAAGCAACGAATACGCTAGCTACGAAAAGTGCATTAGCTGCGTTTGATGTACCGACTATTCTAATTGCTGGTGGATTGGATCGAGGCCAGTCATTTGAAGAGTTGCGCCCCTACATGAGTGATGTAAAAGCAGTCGTCGCTGTGGGAGAAACAGCCGGGAAGTTTGCGGAATTTGCAGCGTCATGCGGTATCGAAATCATTATGATGGCAGAAGATGTACAGGACGCTGTGCGAAAAGCTTATCCGATTACTGTAGCGGGAGATATTATCCTGCTTTCACCCGCCTGTGCCAGTTGGGATCAGTACCCAAGTTTCGAAGCCAGGGGCGATCAGTTTATAGAAGCGGTTATGGAACTATAAGTCTCACCGGTGTTCGTTAAATACGGTATATAAACTAGCGTAGGCGCCTTACAGGGGGAGTCGAAGCAATAAGACTGCCAGTGATTTTCGGTCCGGCTTATTGTGGGAGGCATCCCCTAGCGCCAAGCGTTGTTGGTAGGATTCTTTATTTCAACATATCTATATAGTCATTTAGTTGATTCAGCAAATTTGCGGAAGGATGCGTTCACTGGAAGCTAAGTTGAAAACGTCATTTATCGTTTCTGCCGTAGCGCTATCATTCATCGGGTTGGCTTTTGTCCATTCCGCCGGTTCGTATTGGGGGGCTGTCCATTATGCCGACTCCTCTCCGTTCATCGTGAAACAAGCAATTTATATGGCGGTATCAATCGGAATTGCACTTGTAATTATGAAAAGCCCTCTGACATCGAGTCCGAAAACATGGACATTTGTATATTGGATGACAATCTTGTTACTCGTTGCTGTCCTTATTCCGGGGGTTGGCGCAATGCGGAACGGATCACAAAGCTGGATTGCACTTGGCCCGTTCAGTATTCAACCAGCCGAGTTCGTCAAAGTTGCACTTATTGGGAAACTGGCGTGCAGCTTGGACAAAATTCAAGGAAAAGGTATTTTTCAGTTTAGCCACTTTGGACTGATTCTGCTACCTGCTGCTCTTATCATGTTGCAACCCGATCTTGGTTCCGCTGTTATTATGATTGTCTCTGCGTTCGTTATTCTATTCATTGCAGGATACCCACTAAAATTTTTCGCATTTCTTGGTTTTGCTGGAATAGGTGCTTTTGTTGCACTAATTGCCGCGGCGCCTTACAGATTGGATCGCATCAAATCGTATATCGACCCATGGAGTGATCCTCTTGGTAAGGGCTTCCAAGGAATTCAGTCGTTGTTTGCGATTGCGCCCGGAGGATTGGTGGGTCATGGTTACGGCAATAGCCGTCAGAAGTATCTCTATTTGCCCGAACCACAAAATGACTTTATTTTTTCGATTATCGCGGAAGAATCAGGATTCATTGGGGCGACGTTGGTATTGTTGCTGTTTACCGTTTTATTGGCATCAACTTTCGGAATTGCAATCAGAACGAAAGGACGATATGCATTTCTGATGGTTGCAGGCATGGGTTCAATGATCATTTTTCAAACATTTTTGAATGTCGGCGTGGTATCAGGGCTTTTGCCTGTAACGGGCGTCACATTGCCTTTTATAAGCTATGGCGGCTCATCTTTGATGACGACGTGGATAGCGGCAGGGACCATCATGCATTTTACAGTGGGCAAAAAAACGAGTTGATAGAGGAGGGGCAAAATGGACAAAGTCATTGACATCGAAGAGCGAATTCCATCCTTGCGGGAAAAGCGTCGCAGAAAAACAAATAAAAAATTCCTGTTCATGTTGACTGTGTTTGTTGTTGCACTCCTAGCTATCCTTTATTTTCAATCACCCCTTAGTAAGCTAGAGACGATTAAGGTTAGCGGTGCCGTTCTACATGAGCAGGCATTTTATGAAGAAAAAAGTGGTTTAACAATAGACAACTCTCTTTGGAGCTTCAGTACCGGTGACATCGAAGAATCTATGGAGAAAATTGAAGGCGTACAAAAGGTATCGGTGTCACGGGAATGGTTTAGGAATATTGAAATCGTAATTACCGAATGGAAGACGATTGCCTATCTTGAAGACGGGGGACAATATAGTTTACTGTTAGAAAGTGGGGAAACGTTCCCAACCGGGATGTTGTTGCCTGAGGCTGAATCGCCTGTCTTAAATAATTTCAAAAATCCTGATACACTGAAGCGGATAACAGCACAGTTGCTGAAACTGGACGACACTGTCTATCACCTGATTTCAGAAATTATTGTTACAGGGGATGAAAAGGATTCGGATAGTATTACGGTCTATATGGACGATGGATTCGAGGTCCGCGCATTCATCTCAACGTTTGCTGAAAAAATGGCCTATTATCCAGATGTAACAGCCCAATTGAACAGTTATGAAAAAGGTGTAATAGATATGGAAGTTGGGACGTTTTTCACTCCTTTTAGTAAGGTATACGGGTTAGTAGAGGAGGAGGAAGAGCCGATTGATGAAGAAGGTGAATGATGCATACAAAAAGAGGGGAAGAAGTATTCTTTTTTCAGTTGTCTTTCTTGTGCTGGGTTTCATCCTCGCGTTTTCATATCGAACCCTCGGCATAAACCAGGAGAACGATAGTACTCAATCGCCTGCATTTAACAAGGAAGAGGATTACCGAGAAGGACTAATCAGTCAGCAGGAACGAAATAAGGAACTGACCGATGAAATCGCCGCCAAGCAGGAAGAGATACGTGAGTATGAACGTTCTTTCTCCATGGGGGAGAAGGATCATGCCAGTCTCGTTGATGAGGCGAAAAATCTTCGCTTGCTGCTTGGTGCAATCCCTGCTATCGGACAAGGTCTCAAAGTTACTTTGAAAGATGCCGATTATGATCCTGTTGAACAGAACCCGAACGATTATATTGTTCATGAAAGTCATATACTTCGGGTCGTCAATGAATTAAGGATTTCAGGAGCGCAAGGATTAGCGATAAATGGACAACGAATTACATCAAACTCTTATATAAAATGCACAGGACCAGTCATTACGGTTGATGGAAGAACTTATCCGGCGCCATTTGTTATAGAGGCGATTGGTGATATGGACGTTCTTTCTTCAGCCTTACATTTAAAAGGTGGTGTGATTGACAGCCTAATCAGGGATAATATCGTGGTCACTACAGAACAATCAAAGGATATTAGGCTGTCGGCTTTGCGCAATGAGAGTTGAGTAATGGTGTAGGGGGTTGGACGGGTGAGAAAAACAATACATTGGAGATTCACGCTGATCTTGCTCCTTGTCGGGTTTATGACTGCCATCCAATTCAATTCGATGAAAAACCCAGAAGAACGAGATACGAGGGACATTTGGGCAATCCGTCAAGACTTGGCAAGTGAAAAGCAGTTCCACTCTGAATTGCTTTCTGAAATTCGGGAGTTGGACAAGACAATACTCACATACAAATCGTTAAATATAGAAAACACTGGGAGGGCGCTAACCCAAACAGTGGACAAGCTCTATCGGCAAGCGGGTGTTACTGACGTTGAAGGACCGGGCATTATTATCAAAGTTCGGCCAGCTGCTGAAAGTGTGGCCTTCGGTGTACCAATCACCGGAATATCTCCAGATCTACTCACTCGTTTTGTCAATGAGTTGAATCGTTTTAAAGGCCTCATTTTTGAAATTGATGGCAAACGATATACGATACTGAGCTCCATCAGAGATATTAATGGAATGACCACTGTGAATGGGTTGAATGTTTCAACACCGCCCTTTTCCATGAAAATCATTTCTCCGACCTTTGCAGACAGTGAAAAAGTATACAATTATTTAGTAGCCTCGGCGATTCACGATGACTTTTATCTGGATGATTTAATCCTTGAAGTTGGAAAACCAGAAATGGCGGTGGAAATCCGCGGTTATCCAGAAAGGCTGGAAAATCAGTTTTTAGAGGAATTGCCGAAAGGGGAATGACTTATGTGGTTACCATTACTTGGTCTTGTACTCGGAATTTCGATGGGTCTATTATCAGACATTCAAATTCCACAGGTATATGAAAATTACTTATCAATTGCTGTACTGGCTGCCCTTGATACGCTATTCGGGGGCATCAGGGCTCATTTACAGCAAGTATACGATGATAAGGTGTTTGTATCTGGATTCTTCTTTAACATAGTACTGGCGGCCGCACTGGCATTTTTAGGAGTGCATCTAGGAGTCGATTTATATCTTGCGGCAATTTTTGCATTCGGTGTAAGGTTATTCCAAAATATCGCCGTTATTAGAAGGATTTTGCTTGTTAAATGGGCAGAGCGAGGGAAAGTTACCAACACAAATGCACATTAATGAAGGGGTTTGAATAAGAGATGTCGAAAATATTTAGACAATGCACTCCCAATGCAATAGAATGGGAGTTAAGAGTTGATTTGGGAGGTGCCAGTAATTGAGCCAATCAGAATTATATGTATCACTTGATATAGGTTCTTCGTCAGTTAAGGTGTTAGTAGGTGAAGTGGATGGCGGATCCTTGCACGTTATCGGAGTTGGCAATGTTCAATCTGCGGGAATTCGGAAAGGGACAATCATCGATATTGATGCAACTGTCCAATCTATCCGAAAAGCGGTTGACCAGGCCGAAAGAATGATAGGGATGCAAATCCGTGAAGTCATTCTGGGCATTCCTGCAAATGGCGTTTCGTTACAGGACGTCAAAGGAGTTGTTGCAGTTAACTCGGAAAATCGTGAAATTACTGATGACGACCTCGATCGGGTTATGAAATCAGCGCAGGTCATGTCAGTTCCACCTGATCGGGAAATCGTTAACATCATTCCGAAACAATTTATTGTTGACGATTATGATGAAATAACGGATCCAAGGGGAATGATCGGTGTCCGGCTTGAAATGGACGGAACGCTTATTACTACATCAAAAACACTTATTCATAATATACTACGCTGCGTGGAACGAGCAGGTCTTGTAATCCAAGAAATCTACTTGCAACCGCTTGCTGCCGGTACGTTTGCTCTGACGAATGATGAAAAGAATCACGGCAGTGCATTTATTGATATCGGTGGTGGTTCTACCACAGTCTCCATTTTTGGCGAAAACCGATTCATGGCGACAGCAGTCATACCAGTTGGCGGGGATCATATTACAAAAGATCTTTCAATTATTTTGAAAACGCCAACTGAACAGGCAAGAAAAATTAAGCATCAGTATGGACATGCTTTCTCAGATGATGCATCGGATGATGAATTGTTTGAAGTACCTGTCATTGGTGCTGATTCAAAAGATCAGTACAGCCAAAGATACATATCGGAAATTATCGGTGTTCGGCTTGAAGAACTTTTTGATCTCGTTCTGGAAGAGCTGTACCGCATGGGCGTACATGATTTACCAGGTGGAGTCGTATTGACCGGTGGTATAACGAAGATGGATGGTATCCTACAATTAGCAAGACATGTGTTGAAAACAAGGGTCCGTATTCATACACCAGAGTATATCGGGGTAAGAGAACCGATGTATGCAACTGCGGTAGGACTTATTCGCTATGCACATATGCAAGATTCTTATTTTGGTCATGTCCCTGAGTCAGCGACAGTTTCGGCTTCTGATAATCATACGCCGGCTCCGGTCAACAAGAAAAAGTCAGTAGACCGGAACAAAGAAAAGAAACCTGGTATTTTAGATAAAGCAAAGAAAGTCTTTGACAATTTCTTCGAATGATTTAATGAAAAACTGTATGAAATGGACTAGGAGGAGAGACGATGCTAGAATTCGATACGAATGTTGACGCGTTAGCAGTCATCAAAGTAATTGGTGTAGGCGGTGGCGGTAATAATGCTGTAAATAGAATGATTGAACATGGTGTGCAAGGCGTGGAATTTATCGCAGTTAATACAGATGCACAGGCATTAAACCTTTCGACTGCTGAAGTGAAATTACAAATTGGTGGCAAATTGACACGCGGACTTGGGGCAGGTGCGAATCCGGAAGTTGGTAAAAAAGCTGCCGAAGAAAGCAGAGAACAAATCGAAGAAGCATTGCGCGGATCTGATATGGTGTTCGTTACTGCAGGTATGGGCGGTGGAACAGGTACTGGGGCTGCTCCAGTCATCGCACAAATTGCGAAAGATTTGGGTGCTCTGACTGTTGGTGTTGTTACTAGGCCGTTCACTTTTGAAGGACGAAAACGCCAGACACAGGCAATCGGCGGTATAACATCTATGAAAGAATCTGTGGATACACTAATCGTCATACCAAATGATAAATTGCTTGAAATTGTAGATAAAAATACGCCAATGCTCGAAGCTTTCCGTGAAGCCGATAATGTACTACGTCAAGGGGTTCAAGGTATTTCCGACTTGATCGCTGTACCTGGACTTATCAACTTAGACTTTGCAGACGTTAAGACAATCATGTCCAATAAAGGCTCTGCTCTTATGGGAATCGGGATGTCTACGGGAGAAAATCGTGCGGCTGAAGCGGCGAAAAAAGCCATTTCAAGCCCACTACTCGAAACGTCAATCGACGGTGCAAAAGGTGTACTTATGAATATCACAGGCGGTTCAAACTTGAGCCTATTCGAAGTACAGGAAGCTGCAGATATCGTTGCTTCAGCTTCAGATGAAGATGTGAATATGATTTTCGGTTCTGTCATCAATGACAACTTGAAGGATGAAATTATCGTAACAGTCATTGCAACAGGCTTCAGCGAAGAGCAGCTTACCGTATCTCGTCCTGCAAGAAGCCCGGGCTTCGGTGCAAGTCGTACACAACCGCCAACGCGTGAGCAGCAACCGCCAACTCAACAGCCACCAACACGTGAGCGTAGCAGAGAGGAAGCGCCACAGTTCCAACAACCGGAACCAACACGCCAACCTCAAGGTAATCAACAAGATGACACGCTCGATATTCCGACGTTTTTACGCAATCGTCGTCGTTAATAATGATGTAAGACCAAAAGCTTTCCAAAAAGTGCAACCGCGCTTTCTGGAAAGCTTTTTTTACGTTTGGTTAGCTATGAAGTGAATTAGGTGATGTTTGATTATTGTTGGCATGCTGCCCGATTATATAACGGGCTAAGTGATCAAAAAGCATGACTGACCGATCATATAACGGGCCAAACAATCAAAAAGCGTGGCCGACCGATCATATAACAGGTCAAGCAATCAAAAAGTATGGCCGACCGATCATATAACAGGCCAAGCGATCAAAAAGCATGTCTGCTCGATCATATAACGTGCCAACCAATCAAAAAGCATGTTGACCGATCATATAACAGGCCAAGCAATCAAAAAAAATGCTAACCAATCATATAACGAGCCAAGCAATCATAAAGCATGCTGCCCGATCATATTACGAGCCAAGCAATCATAAAGCATGCTGCCCGATCATATTACGAGCGAACCGATCAAAAAGCATGTCTAGCCGATCATATAACGTGCCAACCAATCAAAAAGCATGTCTAACCAATCATATAACAGGCCAACCAATCATATACCCCGATTAACCGATCATATCTCTTCATTCAACTAACTAAAACGCTCGATATCTAAAATCGAATCCTGTCGATTTCTTTTTTTTGTCTGCCCCTAGTTCCGACAAACATTTTACGCCATAGGTGCTATCGTTGTTGTCAGGGAGGGCGGCTTATGTATGGGGAACTCATTGTAGGAGTGAATATGCTATTCAATTATGCAATTCTTTCATTCGCCAACAAAGTAGGAAACGTACAAGCCGCCCGCGGACGATTATTGTTCGCCTCTTTTGCGGGTGCGATGCCTGTCGTTATTTTTCCATCATCGGTGAGTGTTTTGGTTTTATCTTTTATTTGCATGACTGTTTGCGCTTTTGGAAAGGCTTTTGAGCTGTGGAAAAAATCTGCGACAATGGTTTTGATAGGGGCGGTATTTGCTGGTGGTTTACTAACCGCTTTTCAATATCGCATCCATATGTCCAGTTCAGCGTTTACAGTTCTTGCCTATGCAGTTGTCGCATACATTTCTCTTTATTTCATGAGGAAAAAATGGCTTGATGTCAGAACTGCACGCCATGTTTCCGAGCTTCGTGCTTCTTCAGTTCTCTCTATTTGGGATGCTGAAGTAGAGGTTGATGTATTCGTCGATTCGGGTAACGGTTGCACGGAGCCATTGTCTGGTTCTCCAGTCCATTTTGTTTCGTTAAAGGTGCTGGAAAAGCATATACCGGAAGATTTGATGAAGCCTTTGCTTGCTTGGAATCCTCAAGGAACACCTTCAATGTCGGAGTTTCCTGAGGGCTATCACAAACAAATAAGGCTGATTCGGTTAGTAACGGTGCAAGGACAGTCTTGGGCAGTTGGTTTTCGATTCAAGCAATGGGTTTTAGGAGAAGGGAACGTGCTGCAACCTGGTTATATTGTAGTGACAAAGAATGATCGTCGTTATCCGGACGGTGCGGGAGCAATCTTGCATGTATCCGCAATGGAGTCATTAAACGGGGAGAGGGGAACTGCTTATGCTGTATAAATTTAGAAAATGGATGTCGATAATCACTAGCTTTTTTAAAAGGAAAAGCGGCACATACTATATCGGAGGTCATGAGTCCCTTCCAAAGCCGTTGACCCGGGAAGAAGAAGCAATAACAATCCAAGCATTTATGGAAGGCGATATGAACGCGCGTGACAGACTAATTGAAAAAAACCTTCGTCTTGTTGTTTACATTGCACGTCGTTTTGATAACACAAATACACATATTGAAGATCTTATCAGTATAGGTGCAATCGGACTTATAAAGGCAATCGAAACTTTTAAGACCGACAAAAACATCAAGTTAGCCACATATGCATCCCGCTGTATTGAAAATGAGATTCTGATGCATCTTCGAAAAACAAACAAAACACGATCTGAGATTTCTTTTGATGAACCGTTAAATTCAGATGCGGACGGTAATGAATTACTATTATCGGATATTCTTGGCACAGATGAGCATATTATCATTGATGATGTCGAAAGAAAAATCGAGCGCCAGCATATGATTGAAGCAATTACGAGTCTCGATGAACGAGAGCGTTATATTATGGAATGCCGTTTCGGTTTGACGGGACAAGAGGAAATGACACAGAAAGAAGTAGCAGAACTGCTTGGGATTTCTCAATCCTATATTTCACGGCTCGAAAAAAAAATCATCTCGGAACTGCGTGAAAGCTTGAATCATCCGATTGCATAATGGGTGAAATTGGCGATGCGAATTTCCGCATATTCTGGACGACTGCGGACAGACTATCTTGTACAGTCATCTACAGAATGCGGAGGAAAAGCTAATGGTGCGTACAAGAGTTGAAATTTGTGGAATCGATACGTCCGAATTGCCGTTACTCACAAACGACGTGATGAAAGCAACGTTTATCAGGTTACAGAGCGGAGATCATGCAGCAAGGGAAGAGCTCGTCATTGGCAATTTGCGTCTCGTCCTAAGTCTGGTCCAAAGATTCGCATACAGGGGGGAACAAGCGGATGATTTATTTCAAGTCGGATGTATCGGCTTGCTTAAATCAATTGACAACTTCGATTTGAAACATAATGTCAGATTTTCAACATACGCAGTCCCGATGATTATTGGAGAAATTAAAAGACATCTACGTGATCATCATTCAATACGAGTATCAAGATCACTTCGAGATACCGCTTATAAGGCAATAAGAGCGAAAGAGCAGTTCATTAATGATAATCAAAGAGAACCGCGAATATCGGATTTGTCTGAAGCAACAGGTATACCCGCCGATGATATTCTCTTTGCCCTTGATGCAATTCAAGATCCAATGTCCCTTCATGAGCCTATGAACGGTGACGGCGGTGATCCAGTGTTTATGATGGATCAAATACAGGACAAAACGGTTTCAGAAGAACGGTGGCTGACGTATGTATCTGTTAAAGAAACTGTATCTAGTATGGATGTAAGACAACAATCAATTCTTTCAAAACGTTTTTATTTGGGACAAACGCAGACCGAAATCGCTAAGGAACTAGGCATTTCACAAGCCCAGATTTCTCGATTGGAGAAGAGTGCAGTTCAAACCATTCGGGAAGGGATGGAACAATAATGATAAATGTAACGCAATGCGCTAACTGCATTGCGTTTTTTCTCGTGCCTATGTGCATATATTCATTGTAAGGAGGGATTTTATGAGGTTTTCAGAAATACAAAAAAAAGAAGTTATCGACGCTACTAAGGGAACGTTCCTTGGATTCGTCCAGGATGCAACAATTGACACTGTAACTGGAAAAGTTGAATCCTTGCACGTAGGTGGTGGAGAACGGAACAGTTTTTTTGATACAAAAGACAAGGATACGAAAAAGGTCAATCTTAAAGAGATTACAACAATCGGTAAAGATATTGTGCTGGTGGGCAAAAAGAATGCAGAAAAATGATTCATTATTGATATGTTCAGCCTAGGTTGGTACAATGAAGTGAAAGATTGAGGAAAAGTAGTGATTATAATGGGAAATCTACAGCAACGAATACAAAAAATCGAACAAGATATACAAGCAACTTGTGACCGCGTAGGTCGAAACAGATCTGAAATTACGGTCGTTGCTGTTACGAAGGAAGTTTCGACAGCAAGAACATCTGCGGTGCTGGAAGAAAACATCCGACATCTTGGCGAAAATCGACCTGAAGGCCTACTAGGGAAACAGGAAACGATACAAAGTGGGGCCATCTGGCATTTCATCGGTAATGTTCAAAGCAGAAAAGTGAAAGAAATCATCAATCGAATTGACTATTTACATTCTGTTGATCGAATGAGTTTGGTTAAGGAAATTCATAAGCGTTCCAATCAAGTTGTTGATTGTTTCATTCAAGTGAATGTTTCTGGTGAATCAAGTAAATCAGGTGTAACACCAGCTGAACTTGATAGCTTTATTGAAGATGTGGCGGCTTATGATAAAATTCGAATTATAGGTTTAATGACAATGGCTCCTTTCACAAAGGATATGGATGAGATTCGTTCCGTATTCCGCTCGTTAAGGGAGCTTCGAGACGGCATCTCGGCAAAAAAATTGCCACATGCACCTTGTACTCAATTGTCCATGGGAATGTCAAATGATTTCATTATCGCTATTGAAGAAGGTGCAACTCATGTAAGAATCGGGACTGCACTTGTCGGAGCAGAAAGCGAGGGAGACGTATGAGCATTAAAAACAAGTTTGAGAAATGGTTTTACCTAGACGACGAAGAAAAAGAAGTACAAGAACAGCCACGCCGGGAAGAACAGCGTCCTGCGCAGGAGCAGCCACGCAGCAGAGCTCCAATGAGGAAGCAAGTAGCAGGCGAACCACAACAGTCAGCAACGGTTGTCAGCTTGCAAAGTGTCCAAAAGTCTTCCAAGGTTATTCTTATTGAGCCCCGTGTCTATGCGGAGGCGCAAGACATTTCTGAACACTTGAAAAATAAGCGTGCAGTTGTTGTGAATTTACAGCGAATTGAGCGTGATCAAGGAATTCGAATTGTCGATTTCCTAAGTGGTACTGTTTATGCGCTTGGAGGAGACATCCAGCGAATTGGAACTGATATTTTCCTTTGCGTGCCGGAGAATGTGGAAGTTGCTGGTGCAATCTCCGATTATTTTGAACGATAGAAATTGAATGAGGTGTACCAACAGAATGGAAAATATTTTAGGGTTAATTTATCAAGGAATAACAGGAGCAATATCGATTTACTCAATACTTCTTATTATCTATATACTAATGTCATGGATACCTGCTTCTCGTGAGACTAAGTTTGGTATAATACTTGGGAAGATTACCGAGCCTTATTTAGGGTTTTTCAGAAAATTCATTCCACCTCTTGGAATGATTGATATTTCACCAATCGTTGGTATATTTGCGTTGAGGTTTATCTCTGATGGCGTTGAAGCAATATTTATGATGTTGTTATAAAATGATTACGTCGTCCTCACTTATGTGAGGATTTTTCTATAAGGAGCCGGAGAAATGGAAACTATACTACAGCATTTCAGAAAAGATGAACAGCCTTTCATCGAAATGGCGATTGGCTGGATACGTGAAGTGGAAGATACCTATTCACCAAAACTAACAGGATTCTTGGATCCTAGGCAGCAGCGCATTGTAGAATCTCTTGCGGGCAGTTCGATGCTATTGGTCGGATTGTACGGAGCTTTTCCGGAAGCGGAAAGACGAAGAGTTCTTATCTATCCAGATTATTATGTACCAGAACCAGTCGATTATCGAATAGCTATTTTTGATGTGAAGTATGCTTCTAAGTTTTTGCAACTTGATCACAAGGACATCCTGGGCTCGATGATGTCATTAGGCATCGACCGTTCGAAATTCGGGGACATCCGAGTGGTTGATGATCAAGTCCAGTTTGCAGTCGCAGATGAGTTAAAGGATTATATGACGGCTAATTTTTTATCGATTGGGAAAGCGAAAGTGACGGTTGAAGAAAGTAATCGTCCGGAAGACTGGATAGTCACGACAGATACATGGACAGAAGAAACGCATATCGTTAGTTCATTACGACTCGACGTAGTAACAGCGGCATTAGTAACTATTCCACGCCAAAAAGCGGCGACGCTTGTGCATGGGGAAAAAGTGAAAGTGAATTGGGCTGTTAGAGATCAGCCTGCATTTGAACTTCAAGAGTCAGATATGATATCAATTAGAGGTTCTGGCCGTTTTAAAGTGATCGCAATTGAAGGAAGAACGCGTAAAGATAAGATTCGTCTCATTGTTGGGAAATTAGAATGACTTGTCAGATAATAGTTTGAAAAAGAACTGTTATCTGATGCCTTAACATGTATAATAGAGAATGAATAAGTTAAAGGGGAGATGCTTTAAATGGCTTTATCACCACTTGATATACATAATAAAGAATTTGCCAATAAGTTTCGTGGATATGATGAAGATGAAGTAAATGAGTTTTTGGAACAAATCATGAAAGATTTTGAAAATATACTTGAAGAAAACAAAACATTGAAAAGCAATTTGAAACAATCAGAAGAACAGGTCTCCCATTTTAACTCAATCGAGCAAACGCTACAAAAATCGATTCTTATCGCTCAGGAAGCTGCGGAAGACGTTCGTCGCAACTCTATGAAAGAATCGAAATTGATTGTCAAGGAAGCAGAAAAAAATGCGGATCGAATTGTCAATGAGGCACTTTCCCGCGCGCGTAGAATTTCTGTGGAAATTGAAGATCTTAAGAAACAGTCGAAGGTTTTCCGTACACGTTTCAAAATGCTCATTGAAGCGCAACTTGATCTGATTCAGTCAGATGATTGGGACGTTTTACTTGAGTATGAAATCGATGCGGAGCGTTTAGAAATGGCAGCCGACCTGGATTCATAAGGAAACTTGACTTTAGTCTTAATTCACACATATACTTATAGGCATATATTTAGAACAGGCGTTGAAAGAGAAAGTACCTTCCAAATCTGAGAATAGCGAGCCGGGGGCGGTGGAAGCCCGGTCAACGGATTGGAAATGAAAATCACTCTCGAGCTGGATTTCGGAATAATTTACGTGATCCCGGAAACACCCCGTTATGGTGTCTGAGTGGTAGCAAATTCGTTTGCTACAAGTAGGGTGGTAACGCGAGAATAATTCTTCGTCCCTTTTTAGGGGTGGGGATTTTTTTATTTTTGTCTGTGCCTTGTGTCTACAGGATGTAGGTATGGGGTCTTTGCCACAGGACGTGGCTAAGGCTGCGATCCTTTTGCGCTTTTCTATTTTAAAGGAGGAAAAAACATGGAGTACAAAGATACATTACTTATGCCGAAAACAGAATTCCCGATGAGAGGTAACTTACCTAACAAAGAGCCATTACTGCAAGGAAAATGGGCAGAGATGGACATTTATAAAAAAGTACAGGAACGAACTGCGGGTCGCCCGTTCTTCGTATTACACGATGGTCCTCCATATGCGAATGGTGATCTTCATATGGGTCACGCCATGAACAAAGTATTGAAAGATATGATTGTCCGCCACAAATCAATGACAGGTTTCCACGCGCCATACGTTCCAGGCTGGGATACACATGGACTGCCGATTGAACAGGCATTAGTGAACAAAGGCGTAAAAAGAAAAGAAATGTCAGTAGCAGAATTCCGAAAAATGTGTGAGGAATATGCGCTTGGTCAGATTGACAATCAGCGTAGCCAGTTCAAACGGATTGGTGTACGTGGCGATTGGGATAATCCATATATCACGCTAAAACCAGCTTTTGAGGCGCGTCAAATTCAAGTGTTTGGTGAAATGGCTAAAAAAGGATATATCTATAAAGGATTGAAACCAGTTTATTGGTCACCATCAAGTGAATCTGCACTTGCTGAGGCGGAAATCGAGTACCAGGATAAGAAATCACCATCTATCTATGTTAGTTTCCCTGTGAAAGATGGACTTGGCGTAATTGATGAAGATGTTAACTTCTTAATCTGGACGACAACTCCATGGACGATTCCTGCAAACCTTGGGATTTCTGTCCATCCGGAATTTGAATACGTTATTGTTAAAGCGGGAGAAGAGAAATTCCTTATCGCTAAAGATTTACTTACGTTTGTCGCAGAAGAACTTGGCTGGGAAGACCATGTTGTTGAGCGTGAACTGAAAGGTTCTGAACTCGACCGTGTTGTTGCGAAGCACCCATTGTATGACCGCGATTCGCTTGTTATGCTCGGTGATCATGTTACAGCCGAAGCGGGTACTGGATGTGTCCATACAGCTCCAGGCCACGGGGAAGACGACTTCTACGTGTCTAAATCATATGGTATTGATGCCCTTTCTCCTATCGATGATCGCGGTGTTATGACTGATGAAGCGCCAGGCTTCGAAGGTCTGTTTTATGAAGATGCAAATAAAGCAGTTACAGAGGCACTCGACAAAGTGGGCGCGCTTAAGAAATTATCATTCATCACCCACTCGTATCCACACGATTGGCGCACGAAAAAACCGGTTATTTACCGCGCGACTGCACAATGGTTCGCTTCAATTGAATCGTTCCGTACCGAATTACTTGATGCTATCAAAAATACGAAATTCACACCTTCATGGGGCGAAACAAGATTGTATAACATGGTTCGAGACCGTGGTGACTGGTGTATTTCACGTCAGCGTGTATGGGGTGTTCCAATTCCAGTGTTTTACGCTGAAAACGGTGAACCAATCATTACAGATGAAACAATTGCCAACGTTTCGGAATTGTTCCGTGAAAACGGATCGAATGTCTGGTTCGAACGAGAAGCAAAAGATTTACTGCCAGAAGGTTTCACCCACGAAGGCAGTCCGAACGGAGAGTTTACAAAAGAGACGGACATCATGGACGTTTGGTTCGATTCAGGCTCAACACACCAAGGTGTGCTAGTAGAACGGGATGATCTCGTTTACCCGGCGGACCTGTATCTTGAAGGATCTGACCAATACCGTGGATGGTTTAACTCATCACTCACGATAAGTGTTGCCATCAATGGCCATGCACCATATAAAGGCTTGCTAAGCCATGGTTTCACTCTTGACGGAGAAGGACGTAAAATGAGTAAATCAATCGGGAACGTAATCATTCCCGCAAAAGTAATGAACCAGCTTGGTGCAGACATTCTTCGCCTGTGGGTATCATCTGTTGATTACACAGCGGATGTACGGGTTTCTGATTCTAACTTCAAGCAAGTTTCTGAAGTATATAGAAAAATTCGTAACACACTGCGTTTCCTACACGGCAATACATCAGATTTCAATCCGGCTACAGATGCTGTGGCATTTGAAAATCTGCGTACAGTAGACAAATTTGTCTATGTGAGACTACAGGATTTGATCAAAGAAGTGCGTGAAGCTTATGAAAACTACGAATTCGCTGGTGTTTATCATGCGGTGAATAACTTCTGTACAGGTGAATTGAGCTCGTTCTACCTAGATATCGCCAAAGACGTTGTCTACATCGAAGGTGCAGATCATCCACATCGTCGTGCGATGCAAACAGTGATGTATGAAACGCTGATTGCGCTGTTGAAATTGTTAACACCTATTGTGCCGCATACGACAGATGAAATGTGGGCATTTATCGAGCACAAGACCGAAGAAAGTATTCAGCTGACAGATATGCCAGAAGCACAAGATCTTGGACAAGAAGCACAGGCATTGCGTGAGCGTTTCGCAACATTGATGCTTGTTCGTGACGATGTTTTGAAGGCACTGGAAGAAGCGCGTAATAGTAAAATTATCGGGAAATCGCTTGAAGCGAAAGTAACGGTTGCTGTCCCTGAAAAACTGGCAGATGTATTCGCAGCGGATGATATTGACTTCGCACAATTCTTTATCGTATCGAAGTTTGCTGAAGGAGATATCGCTAACATGCCGGAAGGTACTTTGAAACTGGATGCTGTAAGTGTTCTTGTTGAAAATGCAGATGGCGAAAAATGTGAGCGTTGCTGGACGATTTCTGAAACAATCGGCTCAGACGAAACACACCCTACTCTATGTACACGTTGTGCAGAAGTTGTAAAAGTGCATTATTCGTAAAATCATCAAACTGTAAGCCGCTGCTGCTGTCTTTATATAAGACTGGTTGCAGCGGTTTTTTAAAAGGTAAGAAAGCATAAGTTTTTTTACATGGATCGGTGTCTAGACTCCAGACGCCAGCCCCTGGGCCCCCACGAAGGGGGTCATGCAGTCTTTGCGACAGGAAGTCGCGACTTTAGACTGCCTTCCTTTCGCTTCATTCTTGCTGAAAAGGCATAGTACGCCTTTATCATCAAGACTTCCAGCGCTTGTCGGGGCTAAACGGCGCCTTGCGCTTTTCTTATATTACTCATTTAGCGTTGAAACGCGCTCATATAGGTGTCGATGTGGTAAAATGGAACGTAATCTGTCGGACGGGGGTATTTGGATTGTTCATTTATTACGGATTAGCGGCATTCGTCATTATTTTGGATCAGTTTACGAAATGGCTAGTCGTTAAAAACATGGAGCTCGGCGAAAAAATTAGCATTGCAGATCCTTATTTAGGGCTTCTTTCTCATCGCAACAAGGGAGCCGCTTGGGGTATGCTTGAAGGACAAATGTGGTTATTTTATATTGTCACAGTTGCCGTTGCAATTGGTATTATTTATTTCTTCCATAAAGAAGCGAAAGGGCAACCGCTCTTTGGATTCAGTTTAATGTTTCTTCTTGGTGGTGCGATTGGTAATTTTATCGATCGTCTGTGGCGCAAGGAAGTTGTCGATTTTGTCGATGTCACAATCCCGGTTATCAACTACGATTTTCCAATCTTTAATGTTGCAGATGCAGCGTTAACGGTCGGTGTGATTATGATCATCATTCATATTATTATGGATGAAAAAAAGAACAAGAAAAAGGTGTCGTAATGGAAAAAATAGAAATTGAAATAACTGAAGAACACAAAGGAAGCCGAATAGACAAAGCTTTGTCTGCAGTCAATCCTGAATGGTCACGTACGCAAATTCAATCATGGCTGAAAGAAAGCCTTGTTCTAGTAAGCGGAATTCAAGTGAAACCTAATTATAAAGTAAGACTGGGAGATATAGTGACGGTGGAAGAACCTGAACTGGAAGTGCTTGACATGGTTGCTGAGGAATTAAATCTCGATATCGTCTATGAAGATAAGGACGTACTCGTTGTCAATAAAGCGCGTGGCATGGTTGTTCATCCTGCGCCAGGTCATCCATCAGGAACGGTCGTAAATGGTCTTATGCACCACTGCACGGACCTTTCAGGTATTAACGGAGTGGTGCGCCCAGGGATTGTCCATCGTATTGATAAAGATACGTCAGGGCTTTTGATGGTCGCGAAAAATGATAAGGCACATGTATCGTTAGTAGACCAGCTTGTGAACAGGTCAGTAACGCGTGTTTATACTGCACTTGTCCATGGCCATATACCACATGATAATGGAACAATTGACGCGCCAATCGGCCGTGATCAACGGGAACGACAAAATATGGCTATCGTTGATAAAGGAAGGCATGCGGTAACGCACTTCAAAGTAATCGAACGGTTCGGGGATTATACGCTTGTCGAATGCAGATTAGAAACAGGCAGAACGCATCAAATTCGGGTGCATATGAAATATATTGGTTATCCACTTGTTGGAGATCCGAAATATGGACCGAAAAAAACACTTCAATTTAATGGACAAGTATTGCATGCAGGTACGCTCGGTTTTGATCATCCCGTAACAGGTGAGTACTTGGAATTCAACAGTCCTCTACCTGAAGACTTTAAAGACTTGGTTGATGAAGTTAGGAAAAGCGTTGACAAAACAGAAGAGTAAATTGTATACTGAACGAAGCAATTGAATAGCGATACCTTTAACATCAGTCCAGAGAGGCTGGGAAGGTTGCACGGAAGTACAGTCAAACTGCTGCGCGCAGTTTCTATGTACATTTATTTCTGCACGTATACCCTCCCGCCATCCTAGGCCGGGAGGGTTTTTTATGTCTAGCAACAGGCGCCAGACTCTCGGGTCATAAGTCAGACCAGCTACACGGCAAAGAACGCCGCTTCGCCGATCCGTCTTATACCTGTCGCGGGCCTACAGGATGTAGGTCACGCAGACGTTGCCACACGATGTGGCGAACTTAGGCTGTGTTCACTTGACGGCGCCTTACGCTTTTCATATAGGAGAATATCCAAGCCAATCGGCTTCTGGAAGGCATTTGACCGAAAGACAGAAGTAAACAAGGAAATGGAGGATGTTGAAATGACCGAAAAAGCAAATATTCTAGATGAACAGGCAATTGGCAGGGCGGTTACCCGAATTGCACACGAAATAATTGAACGCAACAAAGGAATTGACGCTTGTATTCTTGTCGGCATCAAAACACGCGGTGCTTTCTTAGCGAAAAGACTTGCTGAAAAGATTGAACTTATCGAAGGAAAACCGATTAAAGCCGGTGAACTTGATATCACACTATATAGGGATGACCTCACGTTGAAACATAGTAACAATGAACCGCTTGTTCAGCAGGTAGACATCAAGCATGACGTGACAGATATGAAAGTAATTTTGGTAGACGACGTTCTCTATACAGGTAGAACAGTTCGGGCAGCGATGGATGCAGTTATGGACCTTGGAAGACCAGCATCAATCCAACTAGCAGTACTTGTTGACCGTGGTCACCGTGAATTGCCAATACGACCAGACTTCGTCGGTAAAAACATCCCAACTTCAAGTGATGAGCGAGTCGTCGTGAGTGTAGAAGAAACAGATGGCAAAGATAGCGTGTCGATTCATTCTAAATAGTAGCGAAGGTGCCTTATAAGGGGATTCTTTATCTCAACATAATATGAATACAAAATAAAGTAATCCGCACGGGGGTATTGGCAATGGATGAAAAAGTGTTAGATGTGCATGAAAAACCGGCACCAGCTAGGTGGATTATCCTTAGTTTACAACATATGTTTGCCATGTTTGGAGCAACAATATTAGTACCTCAGCTCGTCGGATTAAGTCCGGCAATCGCCCTTCTGACAAGTGGTATTGCAACAATCGTCTTTATCCTTGTTACACGATTCCAAGTGCCGGCGTACTTAGGCTCATCTTTCGCCTTCATTATCCCGATACAAGTCGCAACTCAAACGGGTGGAATTGGCAGTGCGATGATAGGAAGCATGTTTGTGGCACTTGTCTACGGAATTATTTCATTGCTCATTTGGAAAACGGGCTACAATTGGATCATGAAAGTTTTGCCACCGATTGTTGTAGCGCCTGTCATCATCGTAATTGGACTGGCACTTTCACCAACTGCAATCAGCATGGCAAGTACCATCCAAGTTGGAGATGAAAAGGTATATAACCTGCTTCATTTCTCGGCTGCACTTGTTACGCTAGCAGCTGCTATCATCTGCCTCATGTTTTTCAAGGGAATCATTAGCTTAATGCCAATCCTAATCGGCATCATCGTCGGTTACATTTACTCGGCTTTCATCGGGATCTTAGATTTTACAAAAGTTATGGAAGCAAAGTGGTTTGAATTTCCGGAAATGTTAATTCCAGGTGTGGATTATGATTTCGTCATTACACCTACACTGCTCTTTCTTATGGTGCCAATAGCAATTGTCACAATATCGGAGCATATCGGCCATCAACTTGTCCTTGGACGAATCGTTGGAAGAGATTACATAAAAAATCCAGGATTGAACCGCTCATTACTAGGTGATGGACTTGGAACACTCATAAGTGGTCTTGTAGGAGGTCCACCTAAAACGACATACGGTGAAAATATCGGTGTTCTTGCGCTTACTCGAGTTTACAGTGTCTATGTCATTTTAGGAGCTGCTGTTTTCGCCATAGCCTTCTCCTTCTTAGGAAAAGTGATGGCATTGATTGCGACGATTCCGACGGCAGTGCTCGGCGGGGTTTCAATTCTCTTGTTCGGAATTATTGCTTCATCTGGCTTGCGCATGCTCGTGGATCACAAAATTGATTTTGGCAGCCAGCGTAATCTTGTCATCGCCTCAGTCATTCTAGTCATTGGAATCGGGGGGGCGAGCATCGAATTTAGTGATACTTTCCAAATTGAAGGAATGGCCCTAGCGGCAATTATCGGTGTGATACTCAACTTGGTCCTGCCGGGGAGAACAAATGAAAGTCTAGTTGACGAAAAAGAATAGAAAACCTTTTAACACTGTTCCGAGAGTCAGGGAAAGGTTCGTTTGACACCCATTCTGCACAATAAGTGTAGGGTTTGGATTGTCATACCTAACGAGCCTTTCCGTTTATCGGGAAGGCTCGTTTTTCAATATGTCTAGGCTTCAGCACCCAGGCCATTAAGCTTTTCAATAAAAGGAGGACAAACCAGATGCAGCATCTTGTTTCGATGAAACACCTGACTGAAGAAGAAATTATGGCAATCCTTGATCGTGCTGATACATTCAAAAAACGTGGAGTCCGAGAATTGCCCGGGAAATATAGTGTCAGTAACTTATTTTTTGAACCGAGTACACGAACGAAAATGAGTTTTGAAATGGCACAACGGAAACTCGGACTTGATGTATTACCATTCGAATCCAGCTTCTCTAGTACATTAAAAGGAGAAACGCTTTATGACACAGTCAAAACGCTCGAAGCAATAGGTGTCGATGCACTTGTTATCCGTCATCCCGAAGATGGTTACTATGAGCAGTTGATTGGTAGAACGTCAGTTTCTATCATTAATGGAGGAGACGGTTCAGGTCAGCATCCGACTCAATCACTGCTGGATTTATTCACAATTAAAGAAGAGTTTGGTTCATTTCAAGGATTGAACGTACTGATTACAGGGGATATCACACATAGCCGAGTTGCACGGTCCAATGCCGATGCTCTGACGAAGCTTGGCGCAAACGTGACATTCCTTTGCCCGGCTGAATGGGCAGGCGAATTCAACAGTGTGGATTCGTGGGATGAAGTGATTAAAAACAGTGATGTGGTTATGCTGCTACGGGTTCAACATGAAAGACACGAGGCAGAAATAAACTTTGCTGGTGAAAGATATCATGAAAGATACGGCCTGACAGAAGCCCGCGAGCAGCTAATGAAAGAAAATGCAATCATCATGCATCCCGGACCATTTAACCGAGGTGTGGAAATAGCAGATACCTTAATCGAATGTCCGAAATCACGGATTTTCAAACAAATGGAAAATGGTGTATACATACGGATGGCCGTATTAGAAGCAGTATTGAAAGGGAGGAATTGACATGCAGAAACTTATTCAAGGGGTTCAGATGCTAAACGGTGACGGGGAACTTGTCACAGCAGATGTAAAAGTAACGGGTGATAAAATTACGGAAATCGGTAAGCAGTTACCAGTAGAACACGCTGAAGTAATCGACGGCAAAGGACTTTTACTAGCACCCGGCTTCATAGATGTCCACGTGCATCTTCGTGAACCGGGCGGAGAGCATAAAGAGACAATCGAAAGCGGAACATTGGCAGCAGCAAAAGGCGGTTACACAACTATCTGTGCAATGCCAAATACACGGCCTGTACCGGATACAAAAGAAAATCTGACATTTGTCAATGACTTAATCGCACAGAAGTCCTTAATCCGTGTCCTTCCATACGCATCTATTACAATTCGGGAAGCCGGTAAAGAACGGACGAATCTCGCAGAACTAAAAGAACACGGAGCTTTCGCATTTACGGATGATGGTGTTGGTATACAACAGGCCGGAATGATGTACGAAGCGATGCAGGAAGCAGCTAAAATCGGTATGCCGATTGTTGCACACTGTGAAGATAATACGCTTATCTACGGTGGTGCTATGCATGAAGGCAAACGTAATAAGGAACTGGAACTTCCAGGAATTCCTTCTATAGCAGAATCGGTCCATATCGCTCGGGATATTTTATTAGCTGAAGCGGCAGGCGCTCATTATCATGTTTGCCACGTCAGCACGAAAGAGTCGGTTCGAGTAATCCGTGACGCGAAGAAAGCGGGGGTCCATGTGACTGCTGAAGTAAGTCCGCATCATCTTCTACTGTCGGAAGATGATATTCCAGGCGATGATGCCGATTGGAAAATGAATCCGCCACTTCGCGGAACAGAAGATCTCGCAGCACTACGCGAAGGATTGCTCGACGGCACACTGGATTTCATAGCAACAGATCACGCACCGCATACTGCGGAAGAGAAGGCAGTCGGTTTTGCAAAAGCACCATTCGGCATTACTGGTTTTGAAACAGCGTTCCCACTCCTTTATACGAACTTTGTTAAAAAAGGAACATGGACATTGCAGCAGCTCATCGATTGGATGACGAAAAAACCAGCGGATATATTCGGCTTACCATACGGTAAAATTGAAGTTGGAGGCACTGCGGATTTAGTATTACTTGATTTGAACAAAGAAGCAAAAATAGATCGCACAACATTTGTATCTAAAGGTAAGAACACACCATTTGACGGTTTGACATGCACAGGATGGCCAGTTAAAACGATTTTCGGTGGAAAAGTAGTTTGGGAGGATGGACAATGATGAAAAAAAGAATGCTTATTTTAGAAGACGGCACAATTTTTGAAGGAATCGCTTTTGGTTCCGACGAGGGTTCAATCGGTGAAACAGTATTCACAACTGGGATGACGGGCTATCAGGAAACCATTTCCAATCCTTCGGGAGCTGGACAAATCATTGTGATGACCTACCCGCTTATCGGTAACTATGGCATTAACCGAGACGATTACGAATCAATTGAACCAGCAGCAAGCGGCTTAGTCGTTCGTGAACTAGCGGACGAGCCATCGAACTTCCGAAGCGGCATGACGCTTTGCGAACTGTTGACGATGAAGGGCATTCCTGGAATTCAAGGAATCGATACACGTAAACTAACACGGTTGCTACGCGACAAAGGGGCACTAAAAGGGATTTTGACTGCTGCAGGAGAAGAAGTAAACGTGCAAGAAACGGTTGCGCATGTCGCTTCTTACGTCTTACCGACAGATCTTGTTGCACGCGTTTCGACACAAAAACCTTATCCAAGTCCAGGTCGCGGAGAGCGAATCATCCTTATCGACTATGGTATGAAACATGGTATTTTACGTGAATTAAATGAGAGAGATTGTGATGTTATCGTCGTTCCATATAATACAACAACGAAAGAAATTCTTTCTTTATCACCAGATGGCATTGTGTTGTCAAATGGACCGGGCAATCCGATGGATGTTGAAGGTACAGTTGAAGTGATTAAAGAGTTGCTAGGAAAAGCCCCAATGTTCGGGATAGGGCTTGGCCATCAGCTGTTTGCCCTTGCTTGTGGAGCACGCACAGTGAAATTGAAAAATAGTCATATGGGTGGCAATCATCCCGTAAAAGATTTGGCTACAGGTAGGACGGAATTAACTTCACAATGCCATGGCTACTCAGTAGATGAAGAATCACTTGCAGGTACAAATCTTGAAGTGACACACAAAGCACTTAATGACGGCTCAGTTGAAGGTGTGAAAAGCACGAAATACGAAGCTTTTTCTGTACAGTTTCATCCGGAAGCATCACCAGGACCAGAAGATTCGAAACATCTGTTTGACCGATTCATGGATATAATGAAAACAAGCAGCCGAGAGGGGAATTTCAATGCCTAAACGTACAGATATTGAAACTATATTAGTTATCGGGTCAGGCCCGATTGTCATTGGCCAGGCGGCAGAGTTCGACTATGCCGGAACACAAGCGTGTCTTTCGTTGAGAGAAGAAGGCTATCGCGTCATTCTCATTAACTCCAACCCAGCAACCATTATGACGGATACGGAAATTGCAGACAAAGTATACATTGAACCACTTACACTCGAGTTTATTAGCCGCATTATACGAAAAGAGCGCCCGGATGCACTCCTTCCTACACTGGGTGGTCAAACGGGTCTGAACATGGCGATTGAACTGCACGAATCAGGTATTTTGGATGAACTTGGCGTCGAAATTCTTGGAACAAAGCTCAATGCAATTCACCAAGCGGAAGACCGTGACCTATTTCGCACGCTGATGAATGAACTAGGTGAACCTGTTCCAGATAGCGATATTATCCACAACCTTGAAGAGGCCTATACACTTGTCGAAAGAATTGGTTACCCAGTTATCGTTCGTCCTGCATTTACAATGGGTGGAACTGGCGGAGGAATTTGCTATAACGATAAAGACCTTGATGAAATCGTCACAGGTGGCTTGAAATACAGCCCCGTCACGCAATGTCTGTTAGAAAAGTCGATTGCTGGCTACAAGGAAATTGAATATGAAGTGATACGAGATTCGGCGGACAACGCAATTATAGTTTGTAATATGGAAAACGTTGATGCTGTTGGAATCCATACGGGTGATTCAATAGTCGCTGCCCCATGTCAAACGATGACAGACCGAGAAAATCAGATGCTGAGGAATGTGTCATTGAAAATTGTTCGTGCACTGAAAATCGAAGGCGGATGTAATGTCCAACTTGCGCTCGATCCATACAGCTTTAACTATTACATCATTGAAGTGAATCCACGTGTGAGCCGGTCGTCTGCACTTGCATCGAAAGCGACGGGATATCCAATTGCAAAAATCGCTGCAAAAATAGCGGTCGGACTCACGCTCGATGAAATGATGAACCCGGTCACTGGTACAACATATGCTTGTTTCGAACCGACACTCGATTACATCGTGACGAAAATCCCGCGCTGGCCATTTGATAAATTCGAATCTGCTAAACGGAACTTGGGTACACAAATGAAAGCGACAGGCGAAGTAATGGCAATCGGTCGTACATTTGAAGAGTCCATTTTGAAAGCAGTTCGCTCACTTGAAACAGGACAATTTGGCTTATCGTTGAAAAATGGTTCGACAATGACAGACGAATGGATTGAAAAACGTATCCGTCGTGCAGGCGATGAGCGTTTGTTCTTCATAGGCGAAGCATTCCGTAGAGGCGCGACAGTTGAGACGATTCATGAATGGAGTCAAATCGATGCCTTTTTCTTACGCAAGTTCCAGAAAATCGTTCAGTTTGAACTAGTCTTAAAAGCGAATCCGTTTGACTATGAAACGTTACGCACTGCAAAACGTATGGGCTTCTCTGACGTAACAGTTGCAGAACTATGGAGTACAGATGAGCGTGTGATTTACGATTGGCGAAAAGAGCATGGCCTTATTCCAGTCTATAAAAAGGTGGATACATGTGCAGGCGAATTTGAATCGGATACACCGTACTTTTACGGCACGTATGAAGATGAAAATGAATCCATTAAAACAGAGAAGAAAAGTGTTATCGTTCTAGGTTCTGGCCCGATTCGTATCGGACAGGGCGTCGAGTTCGACTATGCGACGGTCCACTCTGTATGGGCAATTCAAGAAGCTGGTTACGAAGCGATCATCATCAACAACAACCCTGAAACGGTGTCAACAGACTTCTCGATTTCGGACAAATTATACTTTGAACCGCTGACAATCGAAGATGTTATGCACATTGTTGACCTAGAACAGCCTGAAGGCGTTATCGTTCAATTCGGTGGACAAACAGCCATCAACCTAGCGGCTGGCCTCGAAGCGCGCGGCGTGAAAATTTTAGGAACATCTCTAGAAGATATTGACCGTGCGGAAAACCGTAATAAGTTTGAAAGTGCATTGCGTGAAATCGGAATTCCTCAGCCTTTAGGAAAAACAGCTGTTTCAGTACCAGAAGCTGTCGCGATTGCCAATGAAATCGGTTATCCTGTACTCGTTAGACCTTCTTATGTACTTGGTGGACGTGCGATGGAAATTGTCTACCATGAAGAAGAACTTCTTTATTACATGGAGCACGCAGTTGAAGCAAGCCCAGATCATCCTATACTTGTCGATCGCTACCTGACAGGAACTGAAATCGAAGTCGATGGCATATGCGATGGAGAAAATGTATTGATCCCAGGCATTATGGAACATATTGAACGTGCAGGCGTTCACTCGGGTGACTCGATTGCCGTGTTCCCTCCACAAAATTTATCGGCTTCTCAGATGGAAACAATCGCTGATTATACGACACGCCTTGCAAAAGGACTTGGAATTGTAGGTCTTCTCAATATCCAGTTCGTCATTTCAGAAGGGCAAGTCTACGTCATCGAAGTAAATCCACGATCAAGTCGTACGGTACCATTCTTAAGTAAAATCACGAACATTCCGATGGCAAACATAGCGACAAAAGCCATTCTAGGTCAATCAATTATCGAACAAGGGTATAAAAATGGACTTGCTCAGGCTCCATCAGGCGTCTACGTTAAAGTACCAGTCTTCTCATTTGCGAAATTGCGTCGAGTAGATATAACGCTTGGACCTGAAATGAAATCGACAGGAGAAGTAATGGGGAAAGATACTACGCTCGAAAAAGCATTGTATAAAGGCCTTGTTGCAGCGGGTATGGAAATAAAAGAATACGGTTCTGTGATAATGACTGTTTCTGACAAAGATAAAGATGAGATGGTCAGCATCGCTAAACGCTTTACAGCTATTGGTTACCGCATTTTAGCGACTGGAGGCACGGCTTCTGTTCTAGAGGACGCAGGTATCCGCGTGAAGACAATCGGTAAAATTGGTTCTGAAGGGCCAACGCTTCTGGATGTTATTCAAAAAGGGGAAGCACAAATTGTTATCAATACACTGACAAAAGGAAAACAACCTGAACGTGACGGCTTTAGAATCCGCCGCGAATCAGTTGAAAATGGCATTCCTTGCTTCACTTCCCTTGATACGGCAGATGCAATGCTACGCGTTATCGAATCAATGACATTCCAAACTGAGGAAATGGGGAAAGCGGAGGAAACTATATGATCATACAAGATCGAATGACGGTTACTTCACAAGGGCAAATTGCCCAAAATATTTTTGAAATGAAGTTAAACGGTAAGTTGGTCGGGGAAATTACTTCCCCAGGCCAGTTTGTCCATATTCGTGTGTCAGACTCGTTTGAACCACTATTAAGACGTCCAATTTCAATCGCTTCGATTGATCAAGAGGCTGGCGAAATGACCATTATTTATCGCGCGGAAGGTCGGGGGACTACCATCCTTTCACAGAAACGTGCTGGCGATGAAGTTGATGTACTTGGTCCGCTAGGGAATGGTTTTCCTGTTGAAGAAACGGCAACTGGAGAAACGGCCATTTTAATTGGCGGAGGAATCGGTGTACCACCATTGTATGAGCTGTCGAAGCAATTGACGGCGAAGGGCGTGAAATGCACGCATGTCTTAGGATTCCAATCAAAGGATGTCGTGTTTTACGAAGAAGAGTTCAGTAAACTCGGTGAAACACATATCGTAACTGTTGACGGCTCGCGGGGAACGGCAGGTTTCGTGACTACTGTCATGGCGGAACTTGGCAATGACTTTGCAGCGTATTACAGCTGCGGTCCAATGCCTATGCTTGAAGCGATTGAAAAAATGTACGCAGGGAAAAAAGGCTTTCTGTCATTCGAACAACGGATGGGCTGCGGTATTGGCGCTTGTTTCGCATGTGTTTGTCAAACAACGGAAGGATCGGAAAAAGCCTATATTAAAGTATGCTCAGATGGTCCAGTATTCCCAGCAGGGGTGGTGGCAATATGAATAGACTATCGATTGAATTACCAGGTTTATCATTAAAAAACCCAATTATGCCTGCGTCCGGTTGTTTCGGATTTGGTAAAGAATATGGCCAACTGTATGATTTGTCACTGCTTGGCGCAATTATGATCAAAGCCACAACACTTGAAACGAGGCTCGGCAATCCGACACCGCGTGTTGCAGAAACGGCATCCGGTATGCTAAATGCAATTGGCCTGCAAAATCCGGGTCTAAAAGGCGTATTGGAAGGCGAGTTGCCTTGGCTTGAACAGTTTGATGTGCCAATCATTGCAAACGTTGCCGGTACTGAAACAGCTGACTACGTGGAAGTGGCGAGAGTCGTATCTCAAGCGCCAAATGTCAAGGCGCTTGAGCTAAATATTTCCTGTCCGAATGTCAAAGCGGGGGGCATTACTTTTGGAACAGATCCTGAAATCGCCAAAGAGCTGACGAGAGCGGTAAAAGAAGTGTCTTCAGTTCCGGTATATGTCAAACTATCTCCAAATGTCACTGACATCGTGGCAATTGCACAGGCGGTTGAAGCAGGCGGAGCAGATGGCATAACGATGATCAACACACTGATTGGTATGCGTCTTGATCAGAAAACCGGCCGACCCGTTATTGCGAACGGCACAGGCGGTTTGTCTGGTCCGGCTGTTAAACCAGTTGCGATTCGGATGGTCTATGAAGTAAGTAAAGCGGTCAATATTCCGATTATTGGAATGGGTGGGGTGACAGAAACGGCTGACATTATCGACTTTATGTCTGCAGGTGCAAGTGCTGTCGCGGTAGGAACAGCGAACTTCGTCAATCCATTTATTTGTCCGCAAATCATTGAACAATTGCCAGCTAAGTTGGACGAGCTTGGCATTCATCATATTTCTGAACTGATAGGGAGGAGTCACCGTCTATGAAAACATCCCCGATTATAGCACTCGATTTTGATTCGGCTGAAAAGACATTCGACTTCCTGCGTGCTTTTGATGGAGACGTCAATGTCAAAGTGGGCATGCAACTTTATTATAAAGCAGGGCCCGCGATTGTGGCTCGGTTAAAAGAACAAGGTTATGATGTATTCCTAGATTTGAAATTGCATGATATTCCAAACACAGTGAAATCTGCGATGGAAGTGCTTGCGGGATTCGGTGTTGACCTTGTGAATGTTCATGCAGCTGGAGGAAAGACAATGATGGAGGCGGCTCTTGAAGGATTGGATAAAGGGACACCCACCGGATTATCACGGCCGTCACTCATCGGTGTTACACAACTGACGTCTACAGACGACCGTCAAGTTCGTGAAGAGCAGTTGATCGGTGTTGGACTACAAGAATCTGTCCTTCATTATGCTAAGCTGACGAAAGAAGCAGGTCTTGATGGTGTTGTTTGTTCTGTCCATGAAGCGACTGCGATTGCAGATATTTGCGGAAAACCCTTCTTCAAAGTGACACCTGGTATACGCCTTGCAGATGGCGGAGCACATGATCAGAAACGGATTGCAACACCTGAAGAAGCGCGTCTAGCAGGATCGACACATATCGTAGTCGGACGAGCAATTACGGGGACACCGGATCCGCGAGCAGCCTACGAACACATTCAAGCACGTTGGAAGGGGACGGAATAACAATGGTGAAAAAAGAAGTTGCTGAAATCCTGTTACATGTTGGTGCAGTTGAATTAAGTCCTGAAGAACCGTTTACATGGGCATCAGGCATTGAGTCCCCTATCTACTGCGATAACCGATTGACGATGTCAAATCCGGTTGGACGGAAAAAGATCGCGGAAGGCCTAGCAGGATTGATTCGTGAAAATTATCCTGAAACAACGGTCATAGCTGGTACGGCTACAGCTGGAATCCCTCACGCGGCTTGGGTTGCGGACATTCTTGGATTACCGATGGTGTATATCCGTTCGAAAGCGAAAGAACATGGCCGAAGCCGTCAAATCGAGGGGAAAATACTTGATACTGATAAAGCGGTTATTATCGAAGATTTAATCTCAACGGGCGGTAGTAGCTTAAATGCGGCAGAAGCACTGCGTTCTGAAGGAATTGACGTGACTGGTATTGTTTCTATCTTTACATATGAACTGCAAAGTGCAGATGAAACATTCGCATCTGCAGGACTGACTTACAAAAGCCTGACTGATTTTGGTGCACTTGCTGAAGTCGCGCAAGAAAAAGGGGCCATCAATGAAGAGTCGATGGCTAGTTTACTTGAGTGGCACGGGAAATTGAAGGCTGGTTTGTTGAAATAAAGTACAAAAGGGCAAGCGTCTGTTATAAATGAATGCTGCCTAAATGCGGCACTTCCTGTGACAACAAGGAGGGGTGAAGTACAATCCCTCCCCATTGCAAGACCCATATCCTGTCGACCCCGAGCCTCTAGGCACTGGCGTTTGGATGTGAAATCTCTATGTTGCAGTTTACTCACAATGCATGATTAAATAGTTTCCTAAGCCAACAAAAAAGTTATTCCACGGTGAAATCCATGTGGAATAGCTTTTTTTAATTATCGTACCCATTAACATTTAACGCGATTAGAACAGCTTGTCGCGAATAGCGCAAACTACAGAAATCATTTATATTTGTTACGGATGAGGAGATTTTGACGTTTAGCAGCTAGTATTGTGTAGGTTGGAGGTGCATGACTTACTAAGGCTCCAAAATCCTTCCCTATTTAGGTGGAAAGGATTTTGTCTTTAACTGAATTGATAAAAAGTTTAAAGTTGGGTTAGTAAAGAATTATTGATTCAAGACCCTCTCCGGAGTCGGATCAAACGAAATTATTTTGTGTCTGGTTAGAGAGCTATAAAGTCTTGCACTGTGGAAACCCTTTAAAAGAAGCGATTCCTCGTCTAGACTTCAGCGCTTTTGTTTCATTGTCGGTTTCTGTATTAGAAAAACCTAAATGCTCCGGAGATACAGAAGAAACCCGAACAACTATAGGGTGGTGTTGGGATTGCTTAACATAAGAGCGTTTCGGTTATTGGTGAAGCTTCTAGAAACTAGTGGTTCTGTCTATCTAAAGGATTTGTCAGAAGAATTTAATGTGAGTACACGAATGATTAAATATGACCTAGAAGATGTGAAAGGTTGGCTCAATACCCGGGAGATAGAGTTATTTTCACAGTCAAATAAAGGGATTTGGATTGATTGTAGTGAGGAAAAACGATTGGCCATCATCCATACCCTGCCGGAAATTGAGCGAAATGATGTCTATCTGAATCAGGAGGCTAGAGTAGGGAAAATGATTTTATATATGCTGGTGAACACTGACTACAAAACTGCATCTACTTTTTCCGAGCGGCTTGATGTAAGTAGAAATACATCTTTGAATGATATTAAACAAATAGATGAATTGCTTCAACCTTGGAAAATAGAATTAGAAAGAAAGCACGGAACGGGTTATAAATTAATAGGAGACGAACTATCGCTAAGGTTGCTGTTTGAGCATTTGATCCATGCTGATTTGACAAATAATGAAATCTATAAAATTATGAGTGGTGTAACCTGTCGAGATTTATTAATTGAAGGACCTATGCTATTTGCCGACATACTTCCTTTGTATAAAGTCGTTGAGAAGCAGATGGCTCGGTTATTTGCTTCTCAACCTAAACACGTACTTCATGAATCAGATGTACTAAGGATTTTGTTTAGAATGACAATCTCGATTACTCGAATGAACGCTGGATTTACGATGAAAGACTATCGGATTATAAAGAAAGCTGATTATCCTAATTTAACGGTTCAGCTAATGGAGAAGGTGTATGAACAAATGCAGTATCCTTTGTTTGAAGAGGAATACCGCTATATTACAGGAGATAGGGATAACGCGCTCAATCAAATCGACATCGTCAAGGTCACAAAAGAAATAATCCAATATGTCAGTGATATACAAGGGATTCATTATCATAAGGATCCAAAACTATATAATAATCTTTTTGCTCACCTTTCTCTACGTTTTCAAAAAGGGGAAATCAATTTCACAGAAATTAATCCATTCACCAAAGAATTAAAGAAAAACTATTCAGTTCTATTCTCAACTATCAGAAAAGCGTGCCAAATATACCTTGCGCCTCTAAAAATTTCAGTGCCGGATTCGTTTGTATCGTTAATCGTGCTCCATTTCATTGTCTCTTTTGAAAAGAAGTTTAATCAAAAAGGTAAAATTCGTACTTTATATGTATGTTCTACTGGAAGAGGCGTGGCGCGTCTTATTAAAAATCGAGTCGAAAGAGAAATTTATGATATTGAAATCGTTAAAAATTGTTCGATTATGGAAGTGGATGAAATTTGCATCCAGCAAAAAGTCGATTTGATTATTAGTGTCTTTCCAATTGAAACTGATCTTCCATTAGTAATTGTGGATCCGCTGCCAAGTAAAAGGGATATCGAAACCATCAAACGTAAGGTGCAGGAGTTACTGCGTTATAAAAACTTTCAATTTAATAACTTGTTGGAAAGTACCGAGGAAACAATCGGTAGTCAAGATACTGAATTCATCAGTCAAGAAATAATCTTAAAGGGTTTTGAGATTAATCAAGAAATCCAGTTAGCTTTTACCGATGAAATAGGAGCTACCAAGAAGCAGGCACTCATGCTGCATATTTTTTTAATGGTTCATCGCTTTTATTTCGATAAACAATACGACAATTATTCAAGTTCTAGCAATCATTCTTATGACAAAGAGGATATTCAAAAGATCAAAGAAATTTTAGATGTGCATGATTTGCAAACACACAAAGCTGAAATCATTGCAATCCTGCATTATTTAAAATAGCTGGGGGTGTTTTTGTGCCAGAAGAAATCATCATAAAAAATGGTTATCTCATTGATCCGCAACAAGACACGATCGAAATAAAGGAAATTGCAGTACGAAATGGATTACTCGTTGCGCCACAAGATAGTAGTTCTGAAAATGTAACATATATCAATGCAGAAGGATGCTATGTTTCACCAGGCTTCATTGATATGCATGTTCATATTTTTACTGGACACACCGAACTTGGGATCGATGCTGATTTAGTGGGCATTGAGCAAGGCGTTACAACAGTAGTCGATGCAGGTAGTGCCGGATATTCAGATTATGCGGCTTTTAAGGAGAAGGTGGTTGAACCTAGTCAAACGAAGGTTCTTTCATTCCTTAATATTGCGAGAAAAGGCTTAACTAGCGGTCTTGCTGAACTTGCAAATATGGAGGATTTAATGAGTATAGAAGAAGCAGAAGAAATTTTTAAAAAGGAACCAAGCATTGTTGGATTGAAGGCAAGAATGAGTGGGAGTGTTGTTAAAAATAGTGGAATTAAACCTCTTCAACATGCGCGTATGCTAGCGGACCGTTTAAGTGTTCCAATCATGGTCCACATTGGGAACCCACCTCCCCATTTACAAGACATTTTCCCTCTCTTAAGTAAAGGAGACATCGTGACACATGCATTTCATGGAAAAAAACATGGGATTATGAATGCAGAAGGTGAACTAATTCCAGAAGCGTTGGATGCTTTAAAGAGGGGCGTATTATTCGATGTCGGACATGGTACCTCTAGCTTTAGCTATGAAACTATGATGAAATTCAGAGAGCAATATGACGATTCGTTTACGACCAGTACCGATATATATATTAAAAACTATCAAAGCCCCGTTTGTAGCTTGATGACTACGATGACCAAGCTATTGGAACTTGGAATCCCCTTAATTGAGGTAGTGAAGTCGGTCACGTTGGGAGCAGCAAATGCACTTGGGGCAAGTGATATAGGTACGCTAGCACTAGGAACCAAAGCCGATATTACGATTTTCAAGATTATTGAACAACGAATGATTTTAATAGATTCAGAGGGAGTAGAACTAGAAGCAAAGCAAATACTTAAACCATATATGGTGTTGAGAAATGGGAAGGTAGTGTACCATGATGAATCAACAAATTCCAAAAGAGCGCGAGATAATCAGTAAAAGCGGGAATTCAGAATTATGTATAGAAGTATTAACTTATTCAAAAAAAGTTTTAACGACTAAAAAAATTATTATGACAGAAACTCAGTGGCTTTCATTTGTTTCACACATTTCCGGTATGGTTTATCGCTCAATAAATATGGAAGCGATTCCAGCGCTTGAAAAAGAAATATTTAATGAGGTTACACAAGATTCCATTGGAATGGCAAGTGACATTTGCAAACAACTTAGCAATTTGCATGATGATGAAAAGTATCTTTTATCAATCCACTTTGAATCTGCAAAATTAAATTGAAAATAGGGGGAATAAGTTATGAGTGAAATTATTGTTGTGATTGGCGATCGTTTAGGAAAAGGGCAAAATGTAGGAAAAGGCGTGGAGGCTGCAGGGGGCAAGGCAATCGTTATTAGTGGAATGGCTGCCGATATGAAACTGGGCGATATGATGAATGAAGTGAAGGCGGATATGGGTATCTCTTTTTGTGGTAGTGGGGGAGCAGGGGCTATTACGGCGCAGTCAAAATATGGATATTCAGCACGCTATGGCATGCGTTCCGTTGAAGAAGGACTAACAGCATTAAGAGAGGGAAAGACAGTTCTTGGTTTTGGCTTTAATGATTCGGAAGAATTGGGAAGAAGACTTACAGAAGAATTCATAAAACTAAGGAGCTGATTTCATGAAAAAAATTATTGAAACAAAGGTCCGTATTGAGGGCAAAGGGGATTCGAAAGAAAGGGCACTGAATACGGCACTAGGGAATATTCAGAAAAAAGTAATGAAAGACTATAAGGGAAATATGATTATTCGGATTGAGCCTGTAAATGTTGATGTAGTAGAAGCGATGGAAACGTCGTATATTGAGCGCTTTTTATTCGTTTTTGCACCACGCAAAAGAAGTAAATACAGGGTTGTGCTAGATGTAGATGTGGAATTATTCCTGTTGGATGTAGAAGAAATTCGATTTGAAACAGTTGAACAAGGAAACAGTTTGAAGGGTCAAATCATGGGTAATAATTTCTTGAAATAAAGGGGGATAAACTATGGAATTACTTACGATTATTTTTAAGTCTATCATCATTGGAGGATTTGTAGGTTTCGGCGTAGGCGCCGGTGCGGCTCGGATGTTTCACGCTCCCAAATCACAAGGAATGGGCGCATTTCGAACGTTGGGAGAGTTAAATGCTTGTGCAGGGGACGCAGCATCACACTTTTCATTCGGTTTAGGATTCTTCTTTAATGCATGGGCATCTTCTGTAGGCGCTGGTGCATTCACGCAAGACGTCGACCACCGGATTATTCCAAACTGGGCGGCAGCTGTGTTAATGAGAAAAGGAAAACGTCCAGAAGATACACTGCATAATCCAAAGAAAATGGCAATTGCGGGAGCAATTATCGGGGTACTTGTTGTAACATTCTTGAATTCGACGGCCTCTGCAATTCCAGAGTCATTGCAAGCAATTGCGTTAAAAGTATTGGTTCCAGCAGCAAATTTGCTCATCAATCCTGTCATGCCGGTTATCTTCTGGTTGGCAGCTTTGGATTCTGGTAAGCGATCGGGAATCTGGGGAACGATTTTCGGCGGAGCTGCACATATGGTCATGGGAAATGCCGTGCCTGGTGTCGTGCTGGGAATTTTAATCGGAAAAGGCGTAGATGACGGTGGTTGGAATAAAGTTACAAAGACACTTATGGTTTCTGTAATTTTATTGTTTATATTTAGTGGGTTTTTCCGTGGATTCGATATTCAGTTCCTTCAAGGATTTAATCTTGAAGCTCCTGAATGGTTAATCAATCTACACAAACTAATTGGATATGAGGTGAAGTAAGTGGGGGATAACAATGAAATTAATATGAAAAGTTTTTGGTATGCCGATTGGTCATTTCCGATTTTTGTAGCCCTATTGTCATCCGGAGTATTTGCGGGCACCCATATGTACTACGTTTATAAAATTGGGGCGTTTAATGATGTTGCGATTGTTGCGATGCTTGAAGTAGGAATGCAAGGTGGTGGCTATGGTGTAGCGGCAGCATTTGGGGCAAGTTTTCTATTTGCACGCATTTTGGAGGGTTCGCTTGTTGGGATTTTAGATATAGGTGGTGCAATTCAAACGGGACTTGGAATTGGTGTACCTGCATTACTTCTGGCTTCCGGAATTACCGCACCAATTGAAAATTTTGGGTTAGCTTTGCTTACTGGCGCTATTTTAGGGCTTGCAATCGGGTATGTTGTCATTATGGTTCGTAAACTTACAGTAGGGCAATCTAACTCCACTTTTGGAGCAGATGTCATGATGGGAGCGGGGAATGCTTCAGGAAGATTCTTAGGACCATTGATTATCATTTCCGCTGCATCTGCATCTATTCCAATTGGTGTTGGTGCCGTTGTTGGAGCAGCAATTTTTTACGCGGGAAAGAAGCCTATTGTAGGCGGAGCAATTTTAGGAGCAATGCTTTTAGGGGCATTTTTCCCAATACCATTAGACTGAGGTGAACAAGATGAGTGTTTTTAAGCGATTAGGATTAAAACAAGTTATTAATGCAAGCGGAAAAATGACAGCTCTTGGTGCATCAGCCGTAAGTGAGGAAGTTGCGCAAACACTTAAAGAAGCCTCTCAAGATTATGTAGACATTGATGAAATCATGGAGCTTACAGGGACTGTTATTGCTGAAGTAACAGGTGCTGAGGATGGCTGTCCAACGAGCGGTGCAGCGGCTGGGATTGCGATTAGTACTGCAGCCGTTATCGCGGGTAAAAATCTGACACATATTGAAAGACTACCAAATTCAGATGGGTTGAAAAACCAAGTCATCGTTCAAAAAGGACAGCAAATTCATTTTGGGGCCAGCATTGCACAAATGATCAGTTTGGGTGGCGGGCAGGTGGTTGAAGTCGGTCAAGCAAACAAAGTGGAAGCACAGCATATTGAGGAAGCAATCAATGAAAATACTGCTGCACTGATGTACATTAAATCTCATCATGCTATTCAAAAAGGGATGCAACCAATTGAAACTATGATAGAAATTGCGAAGAAGCATCACATTCCATTTATTATCGATGCTGCAGCTGAAGAGGATTTCAAACTATATATTGCGATGGGTGCAGACATCGTGATATATAGTGGTGGTAAAGCATTGGAAGGGCCAACATCAGGATTCATTTGTGGGAGAAAAGAATTAATGGAAGCATGCCGGAAGCAATATAAAGGAATTGGTCGTCCGATGAAAATTGGAAAAGAAGGAATGGCCGGTTTGATCGTAGCACTTAAGCAATATGCCGATAAAGCTACAGATGTAGAGGGGCAGCTTAGTAGAATGAAGAAACTCTGTAATGATTTAAATGGTGTTTCTGGATTGACATGCTCAGTCAAACAGGATGAAGCAGGCAGGGATATTTACCGTGCAACTATTGAAGTGGATAGTAAAGAAGCGGGCATGGATGCAGAGGATTTGCTACACGCACTCGAGTCAGGAAATCCGGCTATTTTTTTACGCCATCATTATGTGAACATCGGAATATTATCTGTCGATCCAAGACCCTTGCTTAAAGGGCAAGAAGATATCATAGTAAAAACAATCAAACTAGTTCTAGCTCAAGGAGTGGAATAATGTCATTTAAACATCAAGTCGTTTTTAACGTGCTAGCCAATGATTTGAATAATGCACTGGAGCTTGTGGAAATTGCGGGTGATCGCGTATTAGTAGGAGTCATGGTCAAGAACTTCCCGACAGAAGAGGCTGCTATCGAGTTAGTAAAAGAATTCAAGGATAATAATATCCGTGTTTCAGTGGGATTAGGTGCGGGTGATCCTAATATGTGGAGAAAAGTTGCGAATGTATCTGTGGCAACTTTACCAAATCATATTAACCAAGTATTCCCGGCATCGGGTTATACGCTTGGAAGAATGGAACAAACTACAGAAAATGTTCCCGTGATCAACTCTTTGGTCGAACCAACTGGCATGCCTGGTCAAGTGTATATTTCCACGGGTCCAGCTAGTTCGGCATACCGAGAGAAGGTATCATGTGAACTTGTGGCAGCTATGATTGCTGAGCTCGGGATTCCTTCTATCAAATTATATCCAATCGAAGGTGAAAAGGGTCTTGAGGAATTAGCAGAGATGACGAGGGCAGCAGTAAAAGCAGGCATCAAAATCATTGAACCAACAGGTGGTATTACGTTAGACAACGTCCATGTAATCGTACAAACATGTCTGGACAATGGTGCAGAAACCGTCATTCCGCATTTATACACATCTATAATCGATAAAGAAACTGGCGATACCAAACCTTCTGCGATGAAGCAATTGATTGAGATGACTTGGTGACAATGCCGGCATCAATCCGAGTCTCTCTACTAGACTGGTCGAGAACACTGAAGAAGCAATCAGAAAATTATTTGATTGACATGGAGAATTGAGAGTTGGATTAATGAAATGAAAAACAGCTATTCCACGTTGGTGAAATCCAAGTGGAATAGCTGTTTTGCTAGTAACCTATATAAGAATATGCAAAAAATTTTAGACTATATATATTGAATTAAAGAATCCCACTAAATTTACTGTGGCGCTCAATAAGGAGAGAGTATTAATTCGAGGGGTGGATTGTAGAACGCTTAGCGCTTTGGGGATGCCTTACAGCTTCGGCGACCCCTTTTCCGCGCCTGCGCTAAGTTGTTCATTATCGAGAGAAATGTGATTTTGAGATGTATATGCCGAGATTATAATGTGATTACTTTTTGATACTAATTCTATTCAAGAAAGACACACTCTAGGTTGCAGATTTTATCGTAGATAATGAAAAGCTCTTTCTCACATTGACAATCTAGCGCGGGAGGCATCCACAAAGCGTCGAAGCGGTATTAGTGGGAATCCTAATTTATTCCAATGACAAGGGCTTTTTCAGTGGCCTTTCAAAAGCCCTTGTAAAGCGCATACGCCGTATTCATTTATTCAACATATATGGATTTGTTAATTGCTCCAATCGTTTGGTCAATCGCTCACGCCAATCGTGTGCCAATTCTTGAACGTCCAACACTTTTTTGATGCCTTCAATATCCTTTGGATGATGAAAATAAATCTGGTTCGCAAAAAGGATGGACACTTGTTTTGGATGAGATTCTACTAATGTAATTGTCGAATCTTTTCGTACAGAGCTTTCTTCTAAAACACGACATAAATAACCTGTGAACCCGGTTTCCACCATTCTTTTAAGAAGGGGAGGCATATCGGTTCTCTTTGTAATCGTGCTACATGGAATTCTGCCTTGCGTTATTTGAATAACAGCATCTCCGAGACGGAAAATGTCACCAATATGAACGTTTTGCTCCAACATATTGGTGACTGTTATATTCTCCCCGAAAGCCGAACTTGGTAGGGGCTTGTTAAACTCCTGTTCCCAGAGCGAATAATGCTCATGCGGATAGACACAAACTGCGCGGTCAAGCCCCCCATGATGTCGAAGGTCTGCTACACCATCTCCTCTAAAGCCATCTTTTGTTAAAAAGACCTCCTCAATCGTTTCTTTGCAGATGCCAGTATCCATTTCTTTATCAGTACCATATTTCATTTTTTTCGGTAATCCGATTGATAAGTTTTTTAATTCAGCACTAAAAGTTGTCATTTAGGTATATACCTACTTTCTACAAGGAGTGAAAACAAGTTTAATTGCCCATCTATTCTACAATCAAACCACAGCAAAAATCAGTTGTCAAAACATTTTATGAAAACAGCCCATCGCTAAAAGCAATGGGCTGTTTTTCTGGAATTATTTCTTTAAATCATCAATGGAATTGATATCTTCCATATAGGTTGGTACAGCTAGTCCCTGTTTGACGTTCACCATATTAATACCAACATCTTCGAATTTACCATCAAATTTATCCAAATAGGTTTTGTGGGTGATAGGTAACCAAGCAGCGAATGTTGCATCTGCACTTCCATCAGCGATAGCTGAGAACATTGGACCTGGTTCTACCATCGATAATTCGACTTTATAACCCTTATCTTCAAGAACAAGTTTCATCATATTATGACTTGCGATTTCACTATCCCAGGGCGCATAGACGAGCTTGAGGGTATCTCCATCCACGTTAGCCACGCCATCTGTCCACTCTGCTACTTTGTCTTGATTGTCGTCAATCCATGTTTGGGCTGCTTCTTCAGGCTTTACCCCATCTTCAATCGCGACCATAATTTCGCTCATATCCTCTATGTCCCAGTTGAAGCGTTGGAAAATCGTGTAAGCTTCAGGGAAGTCATCTTTCATTCCCATTCGAGTAATTGAATGAATTTCTTCAGAATCACCATAGACTAGTTTAGGATCCTCTAAATATTTTAAGTCGAATTTTAGAAACATCCAGTGCGGACTCCAAGCTGTTATGATAATTGGTTCTTCTTTATCATAAGCTCTTTTCAAAGCAGCTGTCATCGCGGCACCAGAGCCCGAAGTGAGATTCCAATCTGTCAGATCATATTCTTTAAGTGCTCTCGCCGTTAATTCCATATGTCCTGAACCGGGATCAATCCCTGTAATTGTGTGGTCAACAGAGTCACCGGCCGTTGTTTTTGTTCCTGATGTTTGCTCATCGTCGTTTTTTGCATCATCACTGTTGCATGCTGCAAGTCCGAATGCCAAAAGTGCAGCTGTTCCAAATCCAGTTATCTTTTTTAAAAGTGTCATGTTCTTAGTTCCTCCTCAATTTTTCCGATTATCCGGATTAAAAATGAATAGGGCATAAATAAGCACAATGGATATATGTATGAATAGCCAGAAGTGGGGGGCGTTACGCCCTCATTAAAGAAGAATGACAGAGAAAGCAATTCTTTATAAAAGCATAGGATAAAGAATTCGCTAGTATATGGGGAATTTTACTAGAGTCTGATGATGTTTGCTTCATTCAATTTAATTACTGTCATATAAGCCCGCATTTCATGTCCGATAAATCTATAACTCCTCTCATATCAGGCAGTTTATACTGCTTTGTAATAGGTCTATTTATAGTAAGTGATAACCCTCCCCGAAAAATAGAAATATGTATAGACCGCAGATAAACGTAAGTGCTGACCTTCCCTAATGATCTGGATTGTTTATCATCAGCCATTTAGTACCCAAATTAAGTGTAACATAGTTTTGTGTACACTTTTTTGAAGATTGCCTTTCTGAGGTTGAAGAATAGGTGCGAAAGGAAATGGATAGGCTGAGTTTTTAGAATGAAAGGAGAATATTAACGGAAGAATGATGTGGCCATTAGAGAACTAGAGCGCTTACGCATTTCAGGAGGTTTATGGCATGAAAGAATTCAAAATAACTTACTTTTTTGATGAAGAGCATTATATCAGAAGGTTTATTTATATGGAGTCCCAAGAAAGAGCAGAAGAACTAATCCAAAGCGAGCGAGATCGCTACATTTCGTTCCGGGATAGCAGAGGGATTTACCACGAGTTGAATACCCGCGATGTTCGAGTGATTCAACTGTCTGATTACAACCGAATCGATAAAAGTAAAAAAGCACCAGAGTAAATTGGTATGTTTTTCTTACAGGTGCTTCGTGTAAGAAAATGGTTAATCAATAGTCGTGCCGAAAAGTAGTCGTCTATAATATAAAAGATGCTATTCCGTGATGGATGTCACCATCGTGGAATAGCATCTTTTACATAGGTCTATAACTAAGACATCATCTGGATTAATTAAAAGCATTGTTCTATTTTGATAGCAAGTCTTGGCAATTCAAGACTTACTTATACGTATATTATTTGCGTTTATATCTTTCGCAAGTAGGACAATATTAATTAAGGATTTAGTACGTTGGTTGAATTCTCGTCTATGAATTTTCTTTTCTTTATGTAATTTTTCTAATACATAATAAATAGAGGAGACATTTTTCAGAATAGAATCTTCTAATTTATCTTCATTTAATAACGTCTGGAAATCCTTTAAAGTCGTTTGAAACGACTTTGATTGGTCGGACGAAATTTTTGAAATGACTAACTCAATGTCAAGTGTAGAATCTAAATTGGTCATCCTATCAGAACAACACCTCTCTGAAATGTGTAACGATTTTTGTATTCAATGAAAACTAGTATAAAGTAACTTCTTTTACAGTTATCTTTGAACATAGGACAATGGAATATGTTACAGTTGGTAATATAATTTGCTTTACTTTCTATTCGTTCTTTCAGGATTACTTAAAGTTATATCTTTACCGAAATAAATATACTTCGAGGGCATTTGAAATACTTCTTCTAGCTTCAACATATGATTAAACGAGATGGCAGAAGAATCTTTTTCCCACTCTTCGTATGTAGTTAGGCTGACTCCTATTCTTTCGGCGAGATCAATAGAATTCATCCCATATTTCAATCGTAAAGAATGAAGTGTTTGGATGAGGTAAAATGGCACTCCATTTTCAGATATCACATAATTCACCCCTTATTCACATAATTATATATTACTAAAAGTGATATAACAAGAGAACTTGCATGGGGATAGTTACCACATGCTTTTTTTGTATTAAAACAGATTACTTCCGAAATGATGTACAATCAGTATGAGAAGTAAATGGAGGTTCTATTCATGACCAATCTGGTACAAGGCTTATTTTCCAGACGTTTGAAGCGATTGAGGGAAAGAAATAAAATAACGATGGTGGAACTTGCCGAAGCGATTGGGATGAGCCAAGCAACAATCTCAGAATGGGAAAAGGGAAATAAATTTCCAAGGGCTGGAGCTTTACAACAATTGGCGCATTACTTTGATGTCCCAATGGAATATTTCTTTAAAGAAAACGCTTATCCTATTGCAGAGACGGTAAATATTCGGTGCTTACCAAGCATTTCGGCAGGTGTTCTCTCACTTACAGATGGTATCGAATGTGATGAGATTGAATTTATAAAGCTACCTGTCAGTTTCTTAGGGGAGCACTCGAAAGACGAAGATCTAATAGCATTTAAAGTAAATGGAGAAAGTATGAATTTGTTATTTCCTGATGGGTCTCCCATCGTTGCTTTACAAATTGGACGAGATAAACTGGAAAATGGTGATATAGCCGTTTACTGTTTTGGGAATGAATATGCCGTCAGGCGCTATAGAAGAATTGAACAGCAACAAGTGATTGTATTGAGTCCGGAATCAACAAATAAAAGCTTTCATGATTGTATAGTCCCTTTCAAAGCGGAGAGTGGCTTAGAGATAATTGCTAAAATAATTTGGTATGGTGTATCCGTTTAGTGTGGATGCAATTTTTTAAAAGAATACTAGAAAAGTGCTAGAGACTAGAAAATACATAATGTTGAAAAACGTATACTTACTTAATTTGGGTATAATAAAAAGTTGAAATAACTTTCTTGAAACAAAAAAATGCTATTCCACAATTATGATATCCATGTGGAATAGCATTTTATATTAGAGGGGCATCTACCTGGATAAAAGCCGCCAAAGATACAATTTTGGCGGCTGAAACATTCTTTAGGGTTTCTCTTTTTACTAGTAAAGAAGTGCCGCTTTCTATAAGGTATCACATGATTATATGCATACTCTTTGCTAAAGGTAAGCAAGGAATGCATTGTACATAGTACAAGAGTGCCCGAGATTGCATCTTCGGGCACTTACAATTTCTATAGAAAGTCATCTATTCATTTCATTTAAACCTAACTGCATTTTTCACTTGAACATTGTAGGGACGCGACAGGCAACTATTCCCAATAGGATTACCGAAAAAAGTGTGGCTAGAAGTGACGGATTGTCGTGATTAGTTCGCCGAAATCGAACCGAAAATGATCCAGTGAAAACGGGTTTTCCAAAGCCTTACTCACCCATATTTCATGTGAATAAATGGTTAATCAACAGAAGTCTGCTGGATTTTAAGCAAGAGGTGCCGTTAGAAGTTATTTTCGTAGTTTCATAACAATATCCTCATCTGGCGTAACTAATATAGTCCTTTGTTCAAAATAAATAACAAATCCAGGCTTAGATCCGTTCGGCTTTTTCACATGCCTGACTTCTGTGTAGTCAACAGGTACTGCTGATGATCCGCGGGCTTTGCTGAAATAAGCAGAAAGGATAGCCGCTTCACGAATTGTCTCTTCGTCTGGATCCGCCTCGTGTATGACAACGTGTGATCCAGGGATATCCTTAGTATGGAGCCAAGTTTGTTCCCGGGATGCAATTTTAAATGTTAAATAGTCATTTTGCTTATTGTTCTTGCCCACTGAAATTTTCACACCAGTAGATGATACATATGTTTCAGGTACTGGTTTTTTTGGTTTCAGTTTCTTTTTCGACTTGCGGGCCTTCAGAAAACCTAGTTCCGCCAACTCTTCACGTATTTCTGCGATGTCTATAGGGGATGCTTGTAACACTTGCTGTTTAATCATTTCAAAGTAGGCGATATCTTCTGCCGTTTTTTCAAGCTGTTCAGCAATCATGATAAGTGCCGTTTTCGCTTTGGAATACCTAGAATAAAACCGTTGCGCGTTATCAATTGGTGATTTTCTAGGATCAAGCGGTATGGTTACAGTTGTCCCTTCCTCGTAATAGTTGGCGACAATTGCTTCCGTTGCACCTTTTTCAATGGCATAACTATTGGCAGTAAGTAATTCTCCATAAAGTTGGAATGTATCTAGCTTTCCAGCGGCTTCTCTTTCTTTTACGAGTTTCTTCACTTTCAAATTCAGTTTAGCAACTTCATTGTCGAGCCAACGCTCTAAGTCCGCGGCTTGTGACTTCACACGTTCTCTTTCAGCACGAGCGAAATACACTTTATCCAGCAAATCACCCAGCGTCTTGTATTCCGCAATCGTCTTATCGGAATGTGTTAGCGCTGTCGCTGAAAATACGGTTTTTGTACCAATTTCCGAAATATTTGGTGTGCTAGCTATTCCTTTGAATGATCCAAGGAGTGATGTGAAAACGATGAATTTATTCGCTTCTGGAGCATTTTTTAAGCGGTATAATAATTCCTCCGCATTAACTGGTGAAAAGCCTGAAAATCGTTGGACGACTTCACGGGCACTTTCTAACTCTGGTAGCAACCCGTTAAATTGTTCTTCAGTTACCGCAAATGGATCTGTTTTATCCTGCGGAGGAGCTGGTATGAAAGGTTGACCCGGTAATATTGTTCGGTAACTATTTACCGATGGTGGCAAGTGTTTCATACTATCAACGATGATGTCGCGGTCGGGATCTACAAGCAGCAAGTTACTGTGCCTGCCCATGATTTCGACATACAATCGTCTGTTAATATCATCACCAATTTCATTTTTCGCCTTCACGTCAATCGTGATAATCCTATCCGTCCCGAATTGGCCGATGGAAGTAATCGACCCACCTTCTAAGTGTTTACGAAGAACCATGCAAAACATAGGCGGTTCAGAAGGATTTGTAATCGCTTCTTCTGTCAACTGAATACGTGAATACGCCGAGTGAATTGAAATAAGTAGTTTTTGATTTTTACCGTCTGCACGGATTAGAAATACGACTTCTTGTGCGTTCGGCTGATGGATTTTGGAGATACGTCCATTTTTCAAGACTTGTAGCTCCTGCACCATAGCCGTTGTGAATAAACCATCAAATGCCATTAGGATTCCTCTTTCAAATCGTTTTTCCCTATTTTAGCACTACAACAAGCATATATGGTATAATATGAACAGATTGTTTCGATCGATAACGATCGGAGCCGGCATGATTGTGCTGAAGCTCCACTGTAAAATTAGATTAGATAAGAAGAGGGATTGCATGTACAAACAACGTGGGCTTCTAATTGTTCTATCTGGACCTTCGGGTGTGGGCAAAGGGACGGTTCGAAAAGAGCTTTTTACACAACCTGATACGAATTATGAATACTCGATTTCAATGACGACGAGAAGTCCACGCGAAGGTGAAGTGGATGGCTCCGATTATTTTTTCAAATCGCGGGCTGAATTCGAACAGTTGGTTGAAGAAGATAGACTTCTTGAATATGCTGAATACGTAGGCAATTATTACGGTACTCCGCTTGATTATGTTAATGCAACGCTTGACGCTGGGAGAGACGTATTCCTCGAAATCGAGGTTGTCGGAGCGGCACAAGTGCGTGCCAAAGTTCCAGACGGATTATTCATTTTCCTTGCACCGCCAAGTTTATCTGAACTCGAAGACAGACTTGTAGGAAGAGGTACTGAAGAAGCGGATGTCATTGCAACACGTATTTTGAAAGCGCGTGAAGAACTTGAAATGATGAACTTGTACGATTATGTCGTAGAAAACGACGAAGTGACAAACGCTTGCGATCGCATCAATGCCATTGTCACTGCCGAACATTGCCGCAGAGAACGTGTAGAAAAAATCTATCTAGGTATGCTGAAAGGGGAATAATCAATGTTAACTCCATCAATCGATTCTCTAAAAGAAAAAATCGACTCGAAATACACACTTGTAACACTCGCTTCAAAACGTGCGCGTCAAATGCAAGAAGAGGGCAATAAGCTTCTTACTTCTTATGTCTCTAACAAGAATGTCGGTAAAGCACTTGAAGAAGTGGCAGCCGGTGTACTTTCTAAAAAGAAATCGGACGATTCAATCGTCTACGAAGACGAAGTTTAATAAGTCCAGCTATCTTTGTACTTAATAGACAGTGGGATTTTCGATTCGAAATGGTGTCTAGGCTTCAGTCGCCAGACGCTCGGGACATAAGTCAGCCCAGCTACGCGGCAAATTACGCCGCTTCGCCGGTCCGTCTTATGCCTGTCGCATCTAACCGGCTCCTTACGCTTTTCATATCATAATAAATAAACGTGATACTCCCTTAGAAACGAGTTTTTCTTTGGGAGTTTGTCATTTTAGAAGGGATGAGATCATGTTGTTGAATAAAAAAATCCTCCTTTGTGTAACTGGCGGAATCGCGGTCTATAAAGCTGTTGCACTTGTAAGTAAGTTGTCTCAGGCAGGAGCGGACGTAAAGGTCATAATGACTGAATCAGCAAAGGAATTTGTCACACCACTTACATTTCAGGCGATGTCACGAAACGATGTTTTTTTCGATACGTTCGATGAAAAAAATTCCCGTGTGATTGCACATATTGATTTGGCAGATTGGGCTGATCTTGTCATAGTTGCTCCAGCCACAGCAAATGTAATTGGTAAACTCGCGAATGGGATTGCTGACGATATGGTAACGACTACACTATTAGCTACTCAGGCTGAGGTCTGGATTGCACCTGCAATGAATGTCCATATGTATGAGAATAAAGCAGTTATACGAAATATTACTACTCTGCACGAAGATGGCTATAAATTCATCGAGCCCTCTGAAGGCTTTTTGGCATGCGGTTATGTAGGAAAAGGTCGATTGGAAGAACCCGAAAAGATTGTAGAACTGATAACAGAACGGTTCACAACGTCCAAATATCTTCCGCTTTCAGGAAAGAAAGTTGTGATCACGGCAGGTCCGACACGTGAACGGATTGATCCGGTACGATATGTATCGAATTTTTCAAGTGGCAAGATGGGCTATGCGATGGCAGAAGCAGCAGTTAAACTCGGCGCTGAGACTGTCCTTATTTCGGGACCTGTTGGATTGGACAAGCCAGCGGGAGTAACAGTCATTGATATTGAAAGTGCGGCAGAGATGTTTGAAGCCGTCCGAACACAATTCGATGATGCGGCAATCGTTATCAAAGCAGCTGCTGTAGCGGATTATCGCCCGAGAGAGATTCAGCCCCAAAAGATGAAGAAACAAGTAGGGGACTCTGTTATTGAACTTGAACGAACAACTGATATCTTGAAAACAATCGGTTCAATGAAAACGAAACAAATCCTTGTTGGCTTTGCTGCTGAAACTGAAAATGCAGTAGGTTATGGCATAGGCAAACTAGAAAGTAAAAACCTTGATTATATTATCGTCAACGACGTGACTGATCCGGATGCTGGATTCGGGAAGGATACAAACGTTGTCACACTTCTTTCGAAAAACGGATCACATATGCCATTCCGAGCAATGCCGAAAAAAGAACTCGCCATTCTATTGCTGGAAACAATTATTAAAGAAGAAAGTGATCAACTAAATGATCGCTGAAGTCATTGTAGATGTAGCGGCTTATCCAATCGACAGGCCGTTTGATTACCTCGTTCCAGAAGCATTGGAATCTGTGATTGAGCCTGGAACCAGAGTGAAAGTTCCGTTTGGACCCAGGAAAGTGCTTGGTTACGTAACAATGTTGAAGGACGAAAGTGAGCTTGCACTCGGCAAAATTAAACCGATTGATGAACTTATTGATTTGGATCCAGTCATTTCTAGTGAACTGCTCGAATTATCGCGCTGGCTCGCGGTTGAGACGTTGTCATATGAAATTGATGCCCTCCAAGTGATGTTACCTGCTGCGATGCGTGCAAAATATGAAAAGTTCATCATTGTCGAAGAACCGGAACGAATTGAAGACGCTGATTTTAAAGCTTTTCTTGCGGGCAGGAAACGGATTCAGTTGAAAGAAGTAGATTCAGCAGAATTGATGAAAATGTTAAAAAAGTATGTTTCAGAAGGAATTGTCACGGTCGATACGGCCGTAGGGCAGCAAACTGCTGTGAAAAAAGTACGGATGATTCGAATGGCAGATGAGGTAACACTGCAAACTTTGCTTGACTCTAGTCACTCCAATGCGAAAAAACAAGCTGAATTACTTCGCTGGATGTTGGAGCATGCAGGGAAAACGATCAGTGCAAAACAACTGATGGAACAGTCGGGAATTCAACCGGCTGTGCTGAAAACTGTCATTGAAAGAGGAGCAGCCTTCGAAGAACTTGCTGAAGTGTACCGTGAACCTGATGCGCCTCAATTGAAAGATACAGCGATACCCGAAATCTTGACAGACGAACAGCAAATTGCACTTGATCATATAGCAATATCCGAAGACAATCAAAAAGCAGAAACATTCCTACTTCATGGCGTTACAGGAAGTGGAAAAACAGAAGTGTATTTACGTGCCATTAAACGCGTTTTGGATAAAGGCAAAGAAGCAATCGTCCTTGTCCCAGAGATATCATTAACCCCGCAAATGACGTCGCGCTTCAAAGAGCGTTTTGGTTCGCTCGTTGCAGTTATGCACAGCGCCTTGTCTGCCGGTGAGAAATACGATGAATGGCGGAAGATAAAACGGGGGGAAGTAAAAGTCGTCATTGGTGCAAGGTCGGCGATATTTGCCCCGTTTGAAAATATTGGTATTATCATTCTCGATGAAGAGCATGAATCGACGTACAAGCAAGATGATACACCGCGCTATCATGCAAGGGACGTTGCGATTAAACGCGCGGAGTATTACAATTGTCCTGTTATTTTAGGAAGTGCAACGCCGTCACTGGAATCATATGCACGTGCATCAAAAGGTGTATATACCATGCTTACACTAACGAAACGACCAAAAGATCAGGCCCTGCCAACAGTAACAGTCGTTGATATGCGAGAGGAATTGAAAACCGGAAATCGTTCGATGTTTTCATTGCCGCTTGCGGAAGCGGTCCGTATCCGATTGGAAAAAAGAGAGCAAATCGTGCTGTTTCTGAATAAGCGAGGCTTTTCATCTTTTGTACTCTGCCGGGATTGCGGTACTGTCGTTGAATGCCCAAATTGTGATATTTCGTTGACCTATCATCGTGCACACGAACAGTTAAAATGCCATTATTGCGGTCATGAAGAACGAGTGCCGCTCGTTTGTCCGGAATGTAAAAGTGAACATATCCGGTTTTTCGGAACAGGGACCCAAAAAGCGCAAGAAGAAATTGCGAAACTGTTTCCTACAGCACGTGTCCTTCGAATGGATGTCGATACAACGAGGCAAAAAGGTTCACACGAGCGGCTTCTTAGACAGTTCAGTGAAGGACAGGCGGATATCCTACTCGGGACGCAAATGATTGCGAAAGGGCTAGATTTCCCGAATATTACACTTGTCGGTGTGCTTGCCGCAGATACAACACTCCATTTAGCTGATTTCCGTGCCGCTGAAAAAACCTTTCAACTAATGACGCAAGTAAGTGGACGAGCTGGACGTCACGAATTGCCTGGAGAGGTTTTCATCCAGACTTATTCCCCTGAACATTACGCAATCGAATTAGCGAAAGCACAGCATTATGAGCCTTTTTATACGATGGAAATGGCGGCCAGAAGACAATATGGCTATCCCCCCTTCTATTTCGTCACGCTTGTCCAGTTTACGCACGAGGATTTATTGAAAGTAGCTGACTTTGCAGAAAAGGGAGCACGCTACTTAAAACAGAACTTATCTGCAGGCACAGTCGTCATCGGACCAACTGCTTCCGCTATCAGTCGAGTGAACAATAGATATCGCTACCAATGTTTGATAAAATACAAAAAAGAGCCGAAGTTGACAGAAACGCTGCAGCAGCTCATTAAGTATTACCGGACGGACTGGATTAAATCAGGACTGATAATGACCGTTGATGTAGAACCGGCGTCAATATACTAAACAAAAGCGCTGGAGTCTGGACGTGAAATATCCATGTCAGCCCCCAATCCGCAGTACAAGGTTAAATTACATCTTAGATAACAAGACAGAAAAGAGGAATAGATTTGGCAATACGTGAAATTGTGAAGCATCCGGCTCCGGTTCTTCAACAACAATGTAAAGAAGTAGTGAAATTTGATAAGAAGCTTTCAAAACTGCTAGATGATATGTACGACACAATGGTGGCGGCGGATGGCATAGGAATCGCTGCACCACAAATTGGCGAAGCAGTGCGTGTCGCGATTGTCGATATGGGCGAAGGGCAAGACGTTATTGAGATGGTCAATCCTGTTGTAACAGCAACCGGAGGATCCGAAATAGAAGTAGAAGGTTGTCTAAGTTTTCCGGATTTATTTGGCGAAGTAGAAAGACCATTTTTCGTACGCATTGAAGCGCAAGAACGCAATGGCGCACTTTATGAATTAGAAGCAGAAGATTATGAAGCACGTGCGATTCTTCATGAAATCGATCATTTAAATGGCGTATTATTTGATTCGAAAATCATTCGTGTTGTTGATCCGTCTGAATTAGAAGAAACAGAAGAAGCAGAGATAGTAGGGGAAAGCGGTGGAGGTGAGCTGAAATGACGAAGATTGTCTTTATGGGAACACCAGAGTTTTCGGTATCTGTCCTAACAATGCTCTTTGATGAAGGGCATACTATCGTGGCAGTTGTCACTCAGCCGGACAGACCAGTCGGGCGAAAGAGGGTCTTAACACCACCTCCAGTAAAAGTTGAAGCACTACGGCTTGGACTGCCGATTATTCAACCTGAAAAACTGAGAGGTTCTGCTGAACTTGAGGAAATTATTGCGCTTAAACCAGATTTAATCGTGACTGCAGCATTTGGCCAGATTTTACCGAAGGAACTGCTAGAAGTCCCTCGGTTCGGTTGCATTAATGTACACGCATCCTTACTACCTAAATATCGCGGTGGTGCGCCGATTCACCAGGCAATCATGGATGGCGAAACAGAAACGGGCGTCACAATCATGTATATGGTCGAAAAACTTGATGCAGGCGATATTATTTCACAAGTGATTGTGCCTATTTCTGATACGGATCACACAGGAAGTATGTTCACTGCATTATCTGTGGCAGGGACGGCACTACTGAAAGAGACATTGCCTTCTATTTTAAACGAAACAAATAAACAAACAGTTCAAGACGAATCACTCGTGACGTTCGCGCGTAACATCTCCCGTGAACAAGAACGGATTGACTGGTCTAAAGGTGGAAAGGCAATCTACGATAAAATCCGTGGACTTCATCCTTGGCCAGTTGCATACACCGCATTCCAAGGTGAAAACGTCAAGATTTGGTGGAGTGAGAAAATCCATACAACTGACAGTGCGTTACCAGGAACGATTATTGCAATCGATAGTGATCGTATTATTGTAAAAGCGGGCGATGACATCGCTGTTGCACTTACGGATCTTCAACCAGCCGGGAAAAAACGGATGCCGGCGGGTGAATTTATTCGCGGAACCGGATCTAAATGGAGTAAGGGGGACCGTTTTGAATGAATATAAATACTAGACCGAAAAAGAAAATATGGAATGGCAACGTCCGAGACGCTGCTCTTTCAATATTGATGGAAATAAATGATCATCAAGCTTATAGCAATCTATTGCTGCATAGAACAATTGAAAAGTATGGTATAGAAACGAAAGATCGTGGCTTGTTAACGGAATTGACGTATGGCACACTTCAACACCGCATGACACTCGATTATTATCTTGAGCCGTTTGTCCGTGGTAAATTGGATGGCTGGGTTCGAGAGCTTCTTCGGTTATCGTTATATCAAATCGTTTATTTAACAAAAATCCCACCGCATGCTGTTGTTCACGAAGCAGTTGAAATTGCGAAAAGACGCGGTCATAAACGGATAGCACCAACTGTAAATGGTATTCTTCGCTCCGTGTTGCGTAAAGGTGTCCGTTCACTTGATGAAATGCAAGATGGTACGTTGAAAACTTCTATCGAAACGAGTCATCCGGAATGGTTGATTAAGCGTTGGAATGAACAATTTGGTGAAGAAGACGCGGCCATTATGGCACATGAAAATAATCATCCAGCAGCGATGACAATTCGCGTCAATACAGCAAAAACAACGCCAGACGAAGTCATTGCTTTACTCGAATCAGAAGGTGTTGAAGTAAGAAAAGGCGAAGTTGTACCGGAGTGCATCATTTCAGATAGTGGCAATCCTGCAAATACGCAAGCCTATAAAAAAGGACTTATCACTATTCAAGACGAAAGTTCGATGCTACCTGTTCTTGCTCTTGATTTATCGCCAGGTATGAAAGTACTCGATATGTGCGCGGCACCTGGTGGGAAAACAACCCACATCGCTGAAAAAATGAACGATAAAGGTGAAGTTTTTGCACATGATTTACATGAACATAAACTGAAACTTATTGAAGCAAATGCGACTCGCCTTGGCTTAACGTCAATCAAAGCATTGAGTGGAGACAGCAGGAAATTGACTGAGCTATACGAGTTGTCCTCATTCGATCGTATTCTTGTCGACGCACCTTGTAGCGGTCTTGGTGTCATCCGTAGAAAGCCTGAAATTAAGTACAATAAAACACAAGCTGATTTCGATGCGTTGACGTCGATACAATCAGACCTTCTAGATACTGCTCGTGAATTGATTAAATCTGACGGGGTTATTGTCTATAGTACGTGTACAGTGGAGTATGCCGAAAACCAGGGAATGGTTGAACGATTCCTTGTGCGTCATACGGATATGGAGAAAATCCCTTTACCGCAACTAACTGGAAACGAGAAATTGGCGATTGAAGATAACACGCTTCAAGTACTTCCGCAACACTTTGGCAGCGATGGCTTTTTTGTTGCTGCTTTCCGGAAAAAAAGTAAGTGAGCTAAGAATTCGAGGCAAAAGGTGGGATGGACGTTGCAATTTGAAGTCTTGACGGATATCGGCAAGAAACGAACGGTCAACGAAGACAGTGCGGCTGTATACACACTTCCAAAGGGCGTTATGCTTGCCGTGATAGCGGACGGTATGGGTGGCCACCTTGGGGGGGATTACGCGAGTTCGACAGCAGTCAGAGTAATTGGCGAGCAATTCATGAAACTTGATAGTTCGACGTTTGAAGCAGAAGATAAGTTGGCGCAGTGGCTGCAGGAAGCGGTCATTCTCGCAAATGACATACTTTACAAACATGCAAACGAAAATGAAGCGTATAAGGGAATGGGAACGACGCTTGAAGTAGCTCTCATTCGTGGACGTTCTTGTCTTATTTCGCATACTGGTGATAGCCGTGTCTACGCAATCGATGGGAAAGGTGTGCGGCAAGTAACACGAGACCATTCCTACGTAAATGCACTTCTTGACAGTGGGGAAATTACCTTGGAAGAGGCAGCAGTTCATCCACAACGAAACTGGATTATGAAAGCAGTTGGTTCTGAAAAAACGATTGTACCCGATCTTTATTCGCTTGAGTTAGAAGAGGGCATGTATATGCTTATTTGTACGGACGGTCTGAGCAATAAAGTAAGTCAACAATCGATGAGTGAAATAGTTCTATCAAACGCTACGTTGCATGAAAAGACGGAAGAACTTGTGGATTTAGCGAACAAGATGGGCGGGGAAGACAATATCTCCGTAATTCTAATCGACTCGACTGAAGTGGAGGCGACTAATCCATGATTGGATCAAGAATAGGTGGACGTTATGAAATTGTAAGGAATATTGGTGACGGCGGCATGTCAAAAGTATATCTAGCACATGACGTCATCCTGGACCGCGATGTTGCCATTAAGGTTCTTAATTATGATTTTGCGAATGAAGAGGCATTGAAAAGAAGGTTTAAACGAGAAGCACTTTCCGCAACGAGTCTGACGCACCCGCACATTGTTGATATATTCGATGTGGGCGAAGAGGGTGAACTGCATTACCTGGTGATGGAATATATCGAAGGACAAACCTTGAAGAAGTTTATCCAAGATAATGGGGCCTTGACGCCTAAGCAAGCTTTGCCGATTATGCAACAGATTGTATCTGCAATTGCGAATGCTCATCATAATGGAATCGTCCATCGTGATGTTAAACCGCAGAATATTTTAATGGATTCGGATGAGAATGTTAAAATTACTGATTTTGGTATCGCGATGGCACTTAGTGCAACAGCACATACAAAAACGAATTCAGTCATTGGGACGGTTCACTACTTGTCACCCGAACAAGCACGTGGCGGAATGGCGACAAAAAAGTCTGATATCTATTCATTAGGCATTGTACTTTACGAATTACTGTCAGGTGAATTGCCATTTACAGCGGATACTGCAGTTGCGATTGCATTGAAGCATTTACAAGAAGAGACGCCCTCAGTAAGAATGGTATTCCCTTCAATTCCACAAAGTTTAGAAAATGTTATTTTGAAGGCGACTATGAAAGATGCTACATATCGATATGATTCAGCAGATGAAATGTATGATGATTTGCTAACTGTACTGTCACCCGAACGGGCAAATGAGAAGAGATTCGCAATTGTCTTCGATGATGACCGCACGCGCGCGATACCAATCGTTAGTGAAACTACAAAATTTGATAGCGTTGAAGCGACTAAGAAGATCGAACCAGTAACAATTGAACAATCCCCGCCGCCAACACCACCGAAAAAACGCAAGAAATGGCCATTCATTGTTGGTGGAATTGCTGGCATTGCAATCCTGATACTTTTGTTGTCCCTTATTCCAGGTATATTTGGCCCTAAAAAGGCTGTTATTCCGACTGTGGCTGGAATGGAAGAAACGGAGGCTAGGGATGTGCTCTCTAGCACAGGCTTTAATACGGTTGTAACTGAGGGACAGCAATCCGATGATGTTGATGAAGGGGAAGCCATTAAAACGATACCCGAGGCAGGGAAGAAACGGGGTGTTGACTCCGAGATCACCTTGTATATTAGTACCGGTAAAGAAAAAAGCACCTTAGCCGATTATATTGGCGAAAATGCCGATAAAGTTATGGCTTCTTTAGACGATACACTTTTTAAGTCGATTGATTCTATAGAAGAGTTTTCTGATAAACCAGAGGGTACAATCATTGGACAAGAACCAGATTCAGGGGAAGTAATTCTCAGTGAAACCGATTTACTGTTTACTGTTAGTAAAGGCCAAGAAAAGCAAATTCTTGACGATCTAAGAGGATATGACAAGGACCGGCTGGAAGATTATGAAGAGTCATCAGGTTTAACTATAAATACAGTGAGAGAAGATTATTCTTCAACAGTGCCTAAAGGTAGTGTCATTTCGCAAACACCAAATGGGAAAACAGAAATTGTAAAAGGTGGGAAAGTCGAAGTCGTCGTATCAAAAGGTCCAGAGAAAAAACCCGATAAGTTCGTTGTCAAAAAGGTGACAATTGAGTATGTACCTGAAGTGATTGAGCCTAGCCCTAGTCCTAGCGATGAAGATGGTGACGAAGGTGATGGAGAGGATGATGGAGACAACTCGGGAGTAGTGGAACAGCCTGCTCCAGTCCCACAACTTATTAAAATTTACATTCAAGACAAAAATAATAAGATAACGGATGTTTTTGATGAGTTTTCAATCACAGAAACGACGGAAAGATCAATTTCATTTAACTTGGAAGAAGGACAGACTGGGTCATATAAGGTTACGCGCGATTCAAAACCTATCATTGCAGAATTGGTCAATTAGAGTGACTCTAATTAGAAGGGGTGAAAGAATGCCAGAAGGACAAATCAGAAAAGCAATCAGCGGGTATTATTATGTAGAAAATGACGGAGAAATCATTCAATGTCGAGGACGTGGAGTATTTAGAAACCGTGGTATTCATCCGCTGGTTGGAGATTTCGTGACCTATGTACGTGTTGAAGATAATGATGCAACAGTCACTGAAGTCCATGAGCGGTTCAATGAACTTGTCCGTCCGCCAATCTCGAATGTTCACCAGGCGTTGCTTGTATTCTCCATAGTGGAACCGGCATTCAGCCTTTATCTATTAGACAGGTTTTTGGTTGTCGTCGAATCGTTCGACGTAAAACCAATTATCTGCCTAACGAAAAAGGATCTTGCGAATGCTGATGAACTGAAAATGGTAGCTGAATCAGCGGCGTATTATAAGAAAATCGGTTATGATGTTATAGAGACTTTTATTGACGATCCTCAACTGACTAACTTATTGAAACCTTATTTTGAAGGCAAGACTACAGTTCTTGCCGGGCAATCAGGTGTTGGTAAATCAACGTTGTTGAACACGGTATTGCCTGTGCTTGAATTGAAAACAGGGATAATATCAGAAGCGCTTGGACGCGGAAAACATACAACGCGACATGTTGAGTTGCTTGAGATATCAGGTGGTCTTGTCGCGGATACCCCAGGCTTCAGCTCTCTCGAATTCGATCATATCGAAAAAGAAGAATTGTCTCATTACTTTGTAGATATGGATGAAGTTGCGCCAAACTGTAGATTCAGAGGTTGCTTGCACTTGAAAGAACCAAAGTGTGCAGTAAAAGAGTTGGTAGAGACTGGAGAAATTCCACGTCATCGCTATGATCACTACTTGCAGTTCATGCAAGAAATACTTGACCGAAAGCCGAGGTATGAAAAACATGATTAAAATTGCACCTTCAATTTTAGCAGCAGACTTTTCAAAGCTTGCCGAAGAAGTAAAAGAAGTGGAAGCAGCGGGCGCTGCACTAATCCATATCGATGTCATGGACGGACATTTCGTTCCGAACATTACAATGGGAGCGATTGTTGTTGAGGCACTTCGACCAGTAACGAAGTTGCCGCTGGATGTCCATTTAATGATTGAAAATCCAAACCTGTATATTGAACAATTTGCAAAAGCCGGAGCTGATTATATTACGGTTCATGTAGAGGCATGCCCTCATTTGCACGGCACATTGCAACTGATTAAGTCTCACGGGGTGAAATCGGGCGTTGTTTTGAATCCGCATACACCGATTGAAACGATTCTTCATGTTCTAGATGAAATTGACTTAGTCCTAATCATGACAATCAATCCCGGATTCGGTGGCCAGAAGTTTCTTCATTCAGTCGTTCCGAAAGTGAAACAGCTAGCCGATATTATTCGTGAGCGAGGACTTCCGATTGAAATTGAAATCGATGGCGGCATTAATGAAGAAACGATTATCCCGTGTGTGGAAGCGGGTGCTACAATCTTAGTTGCAGGATCAGCTATCTACAATGCACCTGATCGTGCAGAAGCTTTACGCCGGATAAAAGCTGCTGGTGAAGGTGCGCTAAGAAAATGAAGTATGCAGTCGTTTGTGCGGGCGGGCCCGATTCAGAAATAGCTGACTTGACGGAATTTCATCATAAAGATACGGTATTCATTGGGGCGGATAGAGGTGCACTTCACTTGTTGCAAAGAGGTATTGTTCCTCTTGAAGCAGTGGGGGATTTTGATTCGGTTTCGAAAAGTGAATACGATGAGATAGCCGCCGCAGTCCGCATAATAGGACGATTTCGTTCGGAAAAAAATGAGACTGATACGGAACTTGCAGTAGATCGTGCTCTTTCCTACGGGCCAGAGTGTGTCATTTTGACGGGAGTTACAGGAGGGAGGCTGGATCATATGGAATCAGCCCTTCATCTTCTGTACCGGCTTCAAATAGCTCATAACGATACGTCATTCTCGATTCGTAATGGGACGAATGAACTTTTTATACTTACACCTGGAAGTTATCAAGTGACGTCGGATGATCGTTTTAAATACATATCATTTTTTTCATTCAATGGGGTAGTTAGTGGACTTACACTTACCGGTTTCAAATTCGAAATGGTAGATGCTACGCTCGAAACTGGCATGACGTTATTTACAAGTAATGAACTGGCTGAAGAAGTCTGTACTATATCGTTCCATGAGGGCATATGCTTAATGGTAAGGAGTTCAGATTCCTGAAAGGAGTGGGGAATTGCGAGTTTATACTTTCACAATGCCGAAATTTGTGAGTGGAGTTGTAAGGAAGTGTATGGTTGTTTTCCAGAAGGATGATTCACCGAAAGCTACTGCGAGCAACACCAAGAATAAAAAAAGGAAAAAAGAAAAAACGTCGGGCTGAAGAAATTCAGCCCGGCGTTTTATTTTCTTTAAAGTTTAAATACCAAGGCGCTTAAACTTTAATTACAGTCCTTTACACACGTTGAACTTTACCTGATTTAAGGGCTCTAGCAGAGACCCATACACGTTTAGGTTTACCGTTAACGAGAATTCGGACTTTTTGAAGGTTCGCACCCCATGAACGACGAGTTGCGTTCATTGCGTGGGAGCGTGCATTGCCTGTACGGGCTTTGCGTCCTGTAATAACACATTCTTTAGACATAATAGTACCTCCTTGCGAATGTTGATTAAGTGATTTACTTCTTTATTCGCATACCATAATAATGTATCATATGCGTAAACGTGTTGCAACCTTTTTTGTGACATCTTTCAAGGTAAAAGCCTTTACACGTTTAAAAGTCATAGAATCGCTTTCTTTTATTATTATAACAGGTATAGTACAATGGGGTTAGTGAAAAAGGATCCAGGGGGTATTACACATGTCAATCGAAGTAAAGAATGAATACGGCAAAATCGATATTACGAATGACGTCATTACCCAAGTGGTTGGTGAGGCGGCTATCGAGTGTTATGGGATTGTCGGAATGGCTTCAAGGCATCAGATAAGAGATGGCCTTACTGAAATCCTAGGGAAAGAAAATTTCACGCGGGGAGTCATCGTTCGTAATCTTGGCGATGATACGCATATCGATATGTATATCATTGTTGGATATGGTACTAAAATTTCAGAAGTCGCCTACCAAGTACAATCAAAAGTGAAGTATACATTGAAAAAGACAGTCGGCATGACTGTGAAATCTGTTAATATTTTTGTCCAGGGAGTCCGAGTGACGAACCTGTAAGAGGAGGAAATAATTTCTATGAAGACCATAGATGGTTTGAAATTTGCGGAAATGATAAAGTTGGGTGCACATCATCTTTATCAAAATGCCGATTATGTCGATTCACTAAATGTTTTTCCGGTACCTGATGGTGATACAGGTACGAATATGAATTTATCGATGACTTCAGGAGCGAAGGAAACTGAAGAAAATGCGGTTGCCCATATCGGTCAAACTGCACAAGCGTTATCGAAAGGATTGCTGATGGGCGCGCGCGGTAATTCCGGCGTTATTCTTTCACAGTTATTCCGTGGTTTCGGGAAAGCGATTGAAAATGAAGCGACTGTCAATGGAGGACAATTTGCAGGTGCCTTGAAGTATGGCGTTGAAACGGCCTATAAAGCGGTTATGAAACCTGTTGAAGGAACAATTTTAACCGTCGCAAAAGATGCCTCTACTATTGGAGTAGAAAAAGCTGCGACTACAGATGACATTATTGAAGTAATGGAAGCTATAGTGAAAGAAGCACAAGCATCACTTGAGCGGACACCGGATTTATTAGCTGTATTGAAGGAAGTTGGAGTTGTTGATAGTGGTGGACAAGGTCTCGTTTATGTATACGAAGGCTTCTTGGCATGCTTAAAAGGTGAAGAACTACCAGCAAGAACTATCGTCGATTCCATGGACGACTTAGTGAGTGCGGAACATCATCGCAGCGTCCAAGGGTTCATGAATACGGCAGACATTGAATTCGGATATTGCACGGAATTCATGGTGAAGTTCGAGGATGATAAACTGCAAACAAGTCCATACGATGAATCCGAATTCCGCCAAGGATTGAGTCAATTCGGTGATTCTTTACTTGTTATTTCTGATGATGAAGTTGCGAAAGTACATATCCATACAGAAGAACCGGGTGACGCACTTAGTTACGGGCAGAAATTCGGTTCCCTTATTAAAATTAAAATTGAAAATATGCGTCAGCAGCATCTCGAAATCGTCGGAGAAAATTATTCGGTACAAAATGCGGCGAAAAAAGAAGTTGTAAAACATCCATACGCGGTCGTAACAGTTGCTATGGGAGCAGGTATTTCTGAATTACTGAAAAGCGTAGGTGCCTCTGCCATTATTGAAGGCGGGCAGACGATGAATCCATCGACAGAAGATATTGTCAAGGCAATTGAGGCAGTCGGTGCTGAACGAGTGCTCATTTTACCTAACAACAAAAACATCATTATGGCAGCACAGCAAGCGGCCGATGTGATCGGTATTGAAGCAGCTGTCGTTCCTACAAAAACAGTACCCGAAGGACTTGCTGCTATACTTGCATTCAATCCGGAAGCAGAAGTGAGAGTAAACGTCGCAGCGATGACAGAGGCTGCATCGTTCGTGAAAACGGGACAAGTTACACATGCAGTAAGAGATACATCGATTGACGGGGTTGAAATTACAAAAGACGACTTCATGGGTATTTCAGGTGGTAAGATTATTACATCTGCACCTTCACTTGAAAATGTCATGAAAACACTATTGAACTCAATCATTGATGAAGATGATGAAATTGTTACAATTATTTATGGTGAAGACATTAGCGAGAAAGATGCTTCTGCAATCGTAAGTTATGTAGAGGATAACTTTGATCACGCAGAAGTTGAACTTTATAACGGAAAACAACCATTGTATCCATATATCATTTCAGTTGAATAAACTAGTAACGAGCAGTGCGCCTGTAAAAAGCCGCACTGCTTTTTACTTGCGTCGACAAGGAACAACATCTTTTGTCTTTAAAGCAAAACTCATGTAAAATGAATAACAGTACGTGCTTATTAAGAGGGGGTAGCGTTTATGAAATTCAGATCAGTTTTCGATATAATTGGACCAGTTATGATAGGGCCATCATCTTCACATACTGCCGGCGCTGCAAGAATCGGCCGTGTCGCACGAACACTGTTTGGCAGACAGCCGGAATGGGCTCGGGTTCATCTTTATGGTTCTTTTGCAGAAACGTATAAAGGACACGGTACGGATGTAGCAATTATTGGTGGATTATTAGATTATGATACATTCGATGAGCGTATAAAGTCTGCGTTTGCTGATGCAGAGAAACTTGGATTGACTTTTGAATTTATTCCTGAAGAGGAAGAGGCGGTACATCCGAACACGGCCCGTCTTGTAATTGGGGACAGTGAGGGAGTTATGGAACTGACTGGAATTTCTATAGGTGGCGGAACGATGGAAGTTGTTGAACTTAACGGATTCCCGCTTCGATTATCGGGGCATTACCCAGCACTTCTCATCGTTCATAATGACCGTTCAGGTGTTATTGCAAGCGTTTCCAACGCAATTGCAAAACTAAATATAAATATTGCACATATGGAAGTTGACCGAAAAGAAAAAGGGGATATGGCCCTTATGGTGATTGAAGTTGATCAAATGATCGACGCAGCACTGATAAATGAGTTGGAATCATTGCCGAATGTAACGCAAGTTTCGACATTGGCAAACTAAAAAACTGTAAAATAGGAGGCAAACATAGATGGACGTTTTATTTAGTAACGTTAAAGAGCTCGTTGCACTTGCAGAGTCGCAGAACAAGCCTATTTCAGAAATCATGATTGAACAAGAAATTCTTATAACAAAACGTACAAGAGAAGAAATCATCGCGCAGATGGACAATAACTTAACGGTGATGGAGAAGGCGGTAGAAAGAGGATTGCAGGGGGTGCATTCAGCATCCGGTCTTACGGGTGGCGATGCGGTTCTTATTCAAAAGTATATGGCATCAGGAAAATCTCTTTGCGGCGATGTGGTCATGGATGCTGTCAGTAAGGCAGTCGCTACGAATGAAGTAAACGCAGCAATGGGGACGATTTGTGCAACGCCAACAGCGGGTGCAGCAGGAATTGTACCTGGTACTTTGTTTGCGGTGAAAAATAAATTGAATCCTTCACGGGAACAAATGATTAATTATTTATTTACGTCTGGTGCTTTCGGATTTGTCGTTGCGAATAATGCATCGATATCAGGCGCAGCAGGTGGATGCCAAGCGGAAACGGGTTCAGCAGGTTCAATGGCGGCCGCTGCAATTGTTGAAATGGCGGGTGGGACTCCACAACAAAGTGCAGAAGCATTTTCTATCGTTATGAAGAATATGTTAGGTCTTGTCTGTGATCCGGTTGCTGGACTTGTTGAAGTACCATGTGTGAAACGGAATGCAATGGGAGCAGCAAAGGCACTCGTTGGAGCAGATATGGCACTAGCGGGCGTAGTTAGCCGTATTCCTACAGATGAAGTAATTGAAGCAATGCATAAAATAGGTAAGTCTATGCCTTCAGCGTTACGGGAAACAGCTAAAGGCGGATTGGCTGCTACGCCAACCGGAAAAGCGCTTGAAGCGAAGATATTTGGTAAGGATAAGGTAGATAGTGACACTGTCAATTCATGATTCTGTAACGACGATAAAAGGAGTCGGAAAAGCGGCCGGCGAACAGCTTGAGGCACTTGGAGTTTCAACGCTTCAAGACCTCTTCATGACGTTCCCGTACCGTCATGAAGACTTCAGGTTAAAAGATTTGACTGAAACCCCGCATAATGAACGAGTCACAATTGAAGGAAGGGTCGAAAGTGAGCCTTCCATTCTTTTCTTGGGGAAAAATAGATCCCGTTTACAAATCCGTCTTCTTGCCGGAAGGCATCTTGTGAAGGCGGTTTTTTTCAATCAACATTACTTAAAAGAGCGTTTGTCACTTGGGACGATTGTCACAGTTACTGGGAAATGGGATCGGGGCAGGCAAGTAATCAATGTAAGCAACTTCAAGGACGGCCCAAAAACAGATCAAGCTGATTTTGAGCCGGTATACAGTTTGAAAGGTGTTATGCATCAGAAGACATTTCGGCGCTTCATGCGAAGTGCATTGGATGCAGCTGTCGGTCAGCACGCAGAATCACTACCCGCTGATATTCGTGAAATGTATCGATTGCCAGCCATCGGAAATGGACTTGAGATGATTCATTTTCCAACAAGCCCTGCTGATGTGAAACATGCGAGAAGACGTTTTGTCTATGAGGAACTGCTCATGTTCCAGCTGAAGATGCTGGGCATGAAGAAAGCACGAAAAGAAGCGGAGAAAGGTGTAGCTATCGACTATGACCTTGCCAAAGTGAAGACTTTCATCGCTGCATTGCCATTTGAATTGACAGGGGCTCAAAAGCGGGTTGTCAATGAATTATGTGGGGAACTAAAAAGTCCGACTAGGATGAACCGTCTCCTTCAGGGAGATGTTGGTTCCGGAAAGACAGTCGTAGCGGCAATCGCTTTGTATGCTGCTATCACGGCAGGATTTCAGGGGGCCCTTATGGCACCTACAGAAATCCTTGCCGAACAGCACGCATCTACGCTTGCGGAATGGCTTGAACCGCACGGCATTACAGTTGCTTTCCTCGCTGGATCTACAAAGGCGAAGGCGAGAAGAGATTTGCTTGAAAAACTTGAATCAGGTGAAGTGGATTTGCTTATCGGCACGCACGCCCTCATTCAACCTGATGTCATCTTTAAAAATCCTGGGTTGGTTATTACGGATGAACAGCATCGTTTCGGTGTCGAACAACGGCGCGTTTTACGGGATAAAGGATTGAATCCTGATGTTCTATTCATGACTGCAACTCCGATTCCACGAACGCTTGCTATTACTGCTTTTGGTGAAATGGATGTCTCCATACTCGATGAGTTGCCGGCTGGCCGAAAACTTATTGAAACACATTGGTTGAAAGAGGATTCCCTTCTTCCAGTTTTACGGAAGATGGAAAATGAATTAAGTGCCGGACGTCAGGCATATGTTATTTGTCCATTAATCGAGGAATCCGACAAATTAGATGTCCAAAATGCAGTGGATGTCCATAGTCAGCTTTCGACTCATTTTAGTGGTAAATACACAGTCGGTCTCATGCATGGCCGTCTTCATTCGGACGATAAAGATGCCATCATGCGCGATTTCAGTGAAGGTAAAATCGATGTTCTAGTGTCGACGACTGTCGTTGAAGTCGGAGTCAACGTACCAAATGCGACGTTCATGCTTATTTACGACGCGACGCGCTTTGGACTTGCTCAACTCCATCAGCTGAGGGGGCGAGTAGGTCGGGGCGCCGAGCAATCCTATTGCGTTCTGCTTGCTGATCCCAAAACCGAAGAGGGAAAAGAGCGGATGCAAACGATGACAGAAACGAATGATGGATTTGTTTTAGCAGAAAAGGACCTCGAACTAAGAGGTGCCGGCGATTTCTTTGGGAAAAAGCAAAGCGGTATGCCTGAGTTTAAAGTAGCAGATCCCGTCCACGATTATAGGGCGCTCGAAACGGCAAGGAAAGACGCGGAACAACTATTAGAGTCGCGTCACTTTTGGGAAGATCAGGAATACGCGATTCTTCGATCACATCTTGAAGAGTCGGGTGCTCTTAGTGGCGATAGGATTGATTGAGGGTCTACAGGATGTAGGTCATGCGGCTGGGAGGGTGAACTAAACTAGCATCCCACCTATTTGCCGCACGATGCGGTGAACTTAGGCTGCGTTCCTTAAAAACGGTCGTCTCCTCATATCTGTGCTGTCCAGCTTCATGCGCTTTTCGGGGTTAAACAGGCGCTTCCGCATTTCAGTGCTGTCTAGCTTCGACTCCCAGATGCTCGGGTCATAAGCCGCTTCGGCTGTGCGGCAAAGGGCGCCGCTCCGCCAAATCGTCTTATGCCTGTCGCATCTAAACGGTCGTCTCCGCATTTCTGTGCTTGCTTTCTTTTTTCTATTTTTATATACTGCTATTAGTACCAAGTGCTAATCCGGAAGGTGAACCGATTGAGAATGCCTAAAAAGGAAAGGCAACGACTGCTTGGAAAGTTGCTTGAAGAAAATCCATTCCTGACAGATGAAGAATTGTCGGAACATTTTACTGTAAGTGTCCAGACGATACGTTTGGACAGGCTAGAGCGCGGAATTCCCGAACTTCGGGAACGTTTGAAAACGGTTGCGTCTCGAACGATGAAAGAGGAAGTGAAGTCTCTTCACTCCGATGAAGTCTTTGGGGATATCATCGATATGGAACTCGATAAGAGGGCGCTGTCGATATTTGATGTGACTGAAGATCATGTCTTCCAGCGTAACGGAATTGCGCGTGGACATCATCTGTTTGCCCAGGCAAACTCACTTGCTGTTGCAGTTATGAATGATGATCTTGCTTTGACTGTGAAGTCGACCATTGACTTTTTGAAACCGGTGAGAGCTGGCGATAGAGTTGTTGCACGTGCAGAAGTGAAGAAAGAAAGTCTGGGAGAAAAGCGGACATTAGTCATGGTCGCATCGACGGTCAATGACGAAACGGTATTCACTGGCGAATTTCACATGTACCGGACGACTGATAGGAAGCAGGGGGAATTAAAATGATCATAGCTGTAGATGGAATGGGCGGAGATCATGCGCCTGGTGAAATAATTGCCGGTGCGCTTAAAAGTCTCGCTGAGTTCGAAGATATAAACATACATATTTATGGTGATGAACAGGCGATGGCACCTTTCTTGAAGGAGCATGCCCGCCTTAAAGTGATTCACTGTACAGAGAAAATTGAACCAGACGATGAGCCGGTTCGTGCTATCCGCCGGAAAAAAGATGCGTCAATGGTAAGGATGGCTCAAGCTGTTAAAGATGGCGAAGCTTCAGCTTGCGTCTCTGCTGGTAATACAGGTGCTTTAATGGCGGCAGGTCTATTCATCGTAGGTAGGATTGATGGTATTGAGAGACCTGCCTTAGCACCTACACTTCCGACGATCGATGGAAAAGGATTTGTCATGCTGGACCTTGGTGCAAATTCGGATGCGAAACCATCTCATCTTGAACAATATGCGGTTATGGGAAGTATCTACGCCACAAAGGTGCGGGGGCTTGAAAATCCACGCATCGGCTTATTAAATATCGGAACCGAAGAAGGAAAAGGGAATGAATTGACAAAGGCTGCTTTTGACTTGCTTTCGAAAGCGCCCATTAATTTTATCGGCAACGTTGAGTCGCGTGATCTATTGACTGGCGTGGCGGACGTCGTCATTACAGATGGCTTCACGGGTAATATGGTTCTGAAAACGCTGGAAGGGACTGCATCTGCTTTCTTCTCTATGTTGAAAGAAGTGTATAGCGCTTCATTGAAGTCAAAACTGTCTGCAGCACTTGTGAAAGACGATTTGCGTGGACTGAAAAACAAAATGGATTACACAGAGTATGGTGGGGCGGGTTTATTTGGTTTGAATTCGCCTGTTATTAAAGCACATGGTTCTTCAAATGCGAATGCTATATTGAACGCCGTTCGGCAAGCGAGAACAATGGTGGAATATGATGTTTGTGGAACAATTCGTGAAACGATAAGAAAGGTGGAAAATTGATGACAAAGATTGCATTCATTTTCCCAGGACAAGGTTCACAATCAACTGGCATGGGAAAAGAGTTCGCGGAAACGCATGACAAAAGTAAGCAATTCTTAGAACAGGCAGACCGTGTACTTGATTTTCAACTTAGTCAATTAATTCTAGAAGGACCTCAAGATGAACTGACGCTGACATACAATGCACAGCCAGCACTACTTACCGTCGGATCGATGATTGCTTCGCGATTGATAGACGAAGGCGTTACGCCAGACTTTACGGCAGGACATAGTCTTGGGGAATATACGGCACTCGTTGCCTCGGGTGTAATGTCATTTGAAGACGGAGTGTCGGTCGTTCATAAGCGGGGCTTGTACATGAATGAAGCGGTGCCTGCTGGTGAAGGGGCAATGGCGGCAATTCTTGGACTTGATGGGCAGAAGTTAAAAGAAGTAACAGATGCTATTACAGCAGATGGTTTCGCTGTACAACCGGCCAACTTGAATTGTCCGGGACAAATCGTTATTTCCGGTACGAAAGCAGGCGTCGAGAAAGCGTGTGTCCAATTGAAAGAAGCGGGCGCGAAAAGAGCGATTCCACTGGATGTAAGCGGACCGTTTCACTCTTCACTTATGCAACCGGCGGCAGAAAAACTGCGGGCTGCACTTGATGAGGTCGAGATGAAGGATGCATCCATTCCAGTTGTTGCTAATGTGAATGCTTCGGTCGTTACTGATCGTGTGTATATAAAAGGCTTCCTCGTCGAACAACTTTATTCCCCGGTACTTTGGGAAGATTCCGTACGTACATTGCTTGACCTTGGAGTTACTCATTTCATCGAATGTGGTCCAGGAAAAGTACTAAGTGGCCTCGTTAAAAAGATTGACCGGAGTGTAACGGTGTTCCCAGTCTATGATGAAGAGACATTGCAAACGGTAATCGAAGCTTCGAAAGGGTGGTCGTAATGGGTAGATTTGATGGGAAATCCGCAATTGTCACGGGAGCATCACGTGGAATTGGCCGTGAAATAGCACTACTTCTTGCTAAAGAAGGCGCACGAGTTGCTGTCAACTACAGCGGAAGTAAGGATAAAGCGGATGACGTCGTTAAGTTGATTACAGAATCCGGTGGAGAAGCGTTCGCTATTCAGGCAGACGTATCCGATGCTGACGGTGTTAAAAACATGGTTGATAAAACTTTGGAAATGTTTGGATCAATTGATATCCTTGTCAATAATGCAGGTATTACGAGAGACAATTTGCTCATGCGTATGAAAGAAGACGAATGGGACGATGTCATTAATATCAATTTAAAAGGTGTTTTTCTTTGTACAAAAGGCGTCACTCGCCAAATGATGAGACAACGTGCAGGAAGAATCGTCAACGTTGCATCGATTGTCGGTGTTTCTGGAAATCCTGGACAAGCAAACTATGTAGCAGCAAAAGCTGGCGTCATCGGTTTTACAAAGACGGCGGCAAAAGAACTCGCTTCACGCAACATTAATGTAAACGCAGTAGCGCCTGGTTTCATTACGACGGATATGACGGATGCATTGAGCGAAGAAGTGAAGAATCAAATGCTATCGGTTATTCCGCTAGGTAAACTTGGCAGACCTGAAGATGTAGCACGTACTGTTCTGTTCTTATTATCGGAGGATGCAGTTTATATTACGGGTCAAACGATTCATGTTGATGGTGGTATGGTAATGTAATAGAGGTGTTAAAGCGCTTTGGTGTCTGCTCTAGCGCCTATGCTTTTCTTATTGCCCAGTTCCAGCGCCTAGAGGCTCGGGTCATAAGTCAGTCCAGCTATGTAGCAAAGAACGTTGCTTCGCTGGCCCGTCTTATGCCTGTCGCATCTAGCAGGCCGCTTCCGCATTTCTATATTGTCTAGTTCCAGCGCCTAGAGGCTCGGGTCATAAGTCGGTCCAGCTATGCAGCAAAGAACGCTGCTCCGCTGGCCCGTCTTATGCCTGTCGCCTCTGACCAAGCGCTTCCACTTTTCTTGAGAGGAGGTGACAAATTTGTCAACAGTACTTGAACGTGTAACTAAAGTAATTGTCGACCGCCTTGGCGTCGATGAAAGTGAAGTTAAAATGGAAGCTTCTTTCCGTGATGATCTAGGCGCCGATTCATTGGACGTCGTAGAATTAGTAATGGAATTAGAAGATGAGTTCGAAATGGAAATTTCCGATGATGAAGCTGAAAAGATTGCAACTGTCGGTGACGCAGTTTCGCATATCGAAACGAAAGTGAACTAATTGCTATTCTGATTGAGACTCTTTCATCCTTTCTACTTGAAAGGATTGAAAGCGTCTCTTTTCGGGTTTATAGCAAACTTTTTTTGCACTGTGGCGTTGAAAAGGGTAAAATTATAAACATTATGTACCGAAAGGCAGAATCGATGATGACCCATACAAACAACTTCAAAGGAAAAAAAACAATTGCGCTTTTACCCGTAGCGATTCGAAACAAATTCGATGACTTACAAAATGAATTGGACGTCCATTTCAAAAACAAATCACTACTGTATAATGCATTTACACATTCATCTTATGTGAATGAGCATCGGAGAAAAAATTTCACGGATAATGAGAGATTGGAATTTTTAGGTGACGCGGTTCTTGAGTTAGGTGTGTCCCGATTCCTTTATTCGACAGAGCCTAATATGACTGAAGGGGAACTTACGAAACTAAGGGCTGCGATTGTTTGCGAACCGTCCCTTGTGAAGTTTTCTAACGAACTTGGGTTAGGTCGCTTTATCCTGCTTGGGAAAGGGGAGGAGCAGACGGGTGGACGAATGCGCCCTGCATTACTCGCTGACGTATTTGAGGCGTTTATAGGCGCTCTGTACATAGATCAAGGGATGGAGGCGGTTATCCCATTCCTTGAAAAAGTCGTCTTCCCTAAAATTAGTGTCGGTGCTTTTTCGCATGTGATGGATTATAAAAGCCGTCTTCAGGAAATCGTTCAACAGACGAATAATGGTCAATTGCAGTATGAAATCGTTGAAGAGAAAGGTCCTGCTCATGCGAAAAGTTTCGTAACTGTCGTGCGACTTGGCGATGAACAACTTGGAACTGGTCTCGGTAAATCAAAAAAAGAGGCCGAGCAAGAAGCAGCCCGCCATGCAATTCAAGATTTAAAGAGTCGGCAGGCTGAAGGAGAGAATTAATCGTGTTTTTGAAAAGACTTGAAATTATGGGATTCAAATCATTCGCTGAACGGATTGCGATTGATTTTGTCCCTGGTGTTACAGCTGTAGTTGGTCCAAATGGAAGTGGAAAAAGTAATATTACAGATGCTATTCGTTGGGTTCTTGGCGAACAATCGGCGAAATCGCTCCGTGGTTCTAAAATGGAAGATGTCATCTTTGCGGGGAGTGATTCACGTAAATCACTTAATTTTGCAGAGGTGACGCTTATTCTTGATAATAGTAAAGGTCTTTTTCCACTCGACTATACGGAAGTAAGTGTCAGCAGGCGCGTTTTCCGATCAGGGGAGAGCGCTTATCTATTAAACGGCCAACAGTGCCGGCTGAAAGATATCAATGATGTGTTCATGGATTCTGGACTTGGGAAAGAAGCATTTTCAATGATTTCTCAAGGGCGCGTAGATGAAATTTTAAATAGCCGCCCTGAAGACAGACGAAGCATTTTTGACGAAGCGGCGGGAGTTCTGAAGTACAGAACGAGGAAAAAGAAAGCGGAGCACAAATTATTTGAGACGGAAGACAATCTTGACCGTGTGCTTGATATTTTAAAAGAGCTTGAATCGAGAATTGAGCCGTTACGGAATAGTGCAGAAGCTGCTAAAAAACATAAAGTGCTTTCGGAAGAGACGCGTGAAGCGGATGTGTCTCTGCTGACCTTTGACGCGGGAAATCTCCGCAATGAAATTTTGAAAAGATCTCAAGAAGCCGAAAATTTTCAGGAGAAGAAGATTTTACTTGAGGCTGAATCAAGGAAAGCTGAAGAAGCGTCCGAATTTGCGAAGAAAGAACTTGCGAAAATGGACGAACAATTGGATGCGTTACAAAAAAAACTTGTAGTCACAAGTGCAGAGACAGAAAAGTGGGAAGGAAGACGTCTTTTATCACTTGAAAAACGTCGCAATGCTGACCAGTTAATTGAAAGGTCTCGATTTGAACTTGCTAATACCGAAACTGAGTTGGCAACACTTTCAGAAAAACTTGGTGCGGCCCGTGAAAAGCAGCAACAGTCAGAAATAGAATACGAAAAAACAAAAGTTGAGATGGATGGTATTTCTCACATACTGAAACGCTCTGTCAAAGAGACGGAAAAAGAAATAGATGAATTGAAATCAGCTTATATTGACAGGTTGAACGAGGAAGCGACGATCCGCAACGACTTGAAGCACGCGGAAGAGCGTCTTCAAGGGGAGCAGTCTTCATCCGAAAAAATTATACTTCAGACATCTATTTTGCAGGAACGCTATGAAAAACTTACACAGGAAAAATCTGTGAAAGCGAATTCGTTGACTGTCTTGAAACGGAAATTGAAGGAATCGGATTCGGCCTATCGTGAATTGTCAAAGGCGTTGCGTAAGACTGAAGATGAACTCGCTTCACAGCAGGAACTCATGCAAAAGGCACTTAACAAGCAACATGAAATGCATGGTAGAGTTCGTGCACTTGAAAGTATGGAAGCGGATTTCTCAGGTTTCTATTCAGGTGTAAAAGAGATTCTTGTTGCGAAAAAGTCAGGAAAACTAGCCGGAATTGACGGTGCAGTCGCAGAACTTATTTCCGTTGAAAAAGAGTATATAAAAGCGGTGGAAACAGCGCTTGGCGGTGCGATGCAACATATTGTGACGGCAACTGAACCGGAAGCGAGAAAAGCAATCGGCTACTTAAAAGCGAAGAACGCTGGAAGGGCAACATTCCTGCCGAGAGATGTGATGAAATCCCGGAAAATTCAACCAGCAGCATTGCGCTCGGTTGAACTGCATCCCGAATACATCGGAACTGCCGATCGTCTTGTACAGACTGATGCTACATATGCACTTATCACTGAAAACTTACTTGGTAATACGATTGTCGCAAAAACGCTCGTAGGGGCATCCGCCATTGCGGGGATACTCGGCTATCGTTTCCGTGTCGTGACGCTTGACGGGGATGTTGTGAATGCTGGTGGTTCACTTACAGGTGGTGGAGTCAAAGGACAGGCATCCGTCTTCACAAGAAAAGCTGAACTCGAAACGTTACAGCTGCAACTAACTCGTATGGCTGATTCAATTGAGTCCGCTACTAAGAAAATAGGCGACACGAAAATGGGCGTTGCCAAGCAGATATACGAAGTGGATCAGTTACGTAAACTAACGGACAGTCTGCAAATTGAAATTGCAGCAGCGGAATCTGGCATTCGTGAAACTGACATCGCCATTAAGTCGGTGGAATCAGAGATAGCATCGACTGAGATGGGAAGACGCGGTGTCGAGAATACTGGATCGGAATTGTTAGAAAAGAAAGCAGCATTACATCAAAATCATAAACGCGTGAAAAGTGAGCTAGAAGCAATTCAATCCAAAGTGGAGTCGCTTGAACGTCTAGCTACTAATCGGAGGAACGAAGAGGCTACATTAACAAGTCGATACAATGAGCTTCGAGAGTGCATAGCTGTTTTGCGTGAACAGAAAGCACATCTGCAAGTGACAATCGACGAAATGGAAGATGCTTCTGCTCAAGCCAAAGTTAAATTGACTGCCTTGCGTGATGAAATGCAGTATTTCACTGGTAATGAAAATGGTGGAGAGTTGAGCGCGGAACAAATCGCAATGGAGATTGAAAGGGCATCTGCTGACAAGAAATTAATCGAGAAATCGATTATGACAGACAGGGAAATCCGCACAAAGCTTGCAAATTTACTTGAAGAGAAAAGTGCAACGCTTCAAAAACTTCGAGCTAGTACGGGAGAAACAATCTCTGCATTGAATGCGGTCTCTATCGTGCTATCACGTCTCGAAGTGAAATATGAAGCGGTCACGCAGCAGCTTCTAACTGAATATGGATTGTTTGCGGATGGAATTATTGCGGACGATTTTGATGAAGTGAAGACCAGAGAAAAAGTTGAATCTTTAAAACGTCAACTGGCAGTTTTGGGACCCGTTAATCCCGGAGCTATTGTGGAGTTTGAAGAAGTATCTGAACGTCATCTCTTTTTGGATGAACAGCGTAATGATTTATTAAAAGCGAAAACGACACTTCACGAAGCGATGAGTGAGATGGACGCTGAAATGACAACGCGTTTTTTGACGACATTCAATGCTGTCCAGAACCGCTTCCGACATGTGTTTAAGGAAATGTTTGGGGGCGGTGAGGCGGATTTGATACTTACGCAACCTGACAATTTACTTGAAACTGGTGTGGAAATTGTCGCACGTCCGCCAGGGAAAAAACTGCAAAGTTTAAGCCTTTTATCAGGTGGAGAACGTGCGTTAACTGCGATTTCGTTGTTATTTTCAATCATCGAAGTACGACCAGTACCTTTTTGTATTCTTGATGAAGTCGAAGCCGCGCTCGACGAAGCGAATGTCATACGCTACAGTAAATACCTGAAGAAGTTTTCGGAGAAGACACAATTCATCGTTATTACACATCGGAAGGGTACGATGGAAGGTGCGGATGTGCTCTATGGAATCACGATGCAGGAATCAGGCGTGTCCAGGGTTATTTCGGTTAAAATTTCCGAGGTGCCGGAAGAAGCAATCATGTAAAGGAGTGACTATAATTGTCTTTTTTTAAGAAACTCAAGGAAAAAATCACGGGTACAAACGAAGCAGTAACAGAGAAATTTAAAGATGGTTTATCAAAAACGCGAGATCAGTTCACATCCAAAGTGAATGATCTTGTTGCGCGTTTCAGAGTAATTGACGAAGAATTCTTTGAGGAATTGGAAGAGCTACTGTTACAGGCCGATGTCGGTTTTGAAACAGTCATGGAGCTCATCGATTTACTTAAAGTTGAAGTACAGCGAAAAAATATTAAAGATACAGCGGGCATTCAATCAGTTATTTCTGAAAAACTGGTTGAAATCTACCAAGCTGGCGAAGAACTCGACAACGAACTGCGTATTCAAGAAGACAGTCTAACTGTTATCTTAATGGTAGGCGTTAATGGCGTTGGAAAAACGACGACAATTGGGAAGTTGGCAGCGCGACTTATGGCAGAAGGTAAGACGGTTATGCTTGCGGCCGGCGACACATTCCGTGCTGGTGCTATCGATCAACTTGTCGTCTGGGGTGAACGTGCTGGAGTAGAAGTAATCCGTCAATCGGAAGGGTCTGACCCTGCTGCAGTCATGTACGACGCAATCCGTGCTGCAAAAAACCGCAAAGTGGACGTTCTTATTTGTGATACCGCGGGAAGGCTTCAAAATAAAGTGAATCTGATGAATGAACTTCAAAAAGTGCACCGGGTTATCAGTAAAGAAGTAGAAGGCGCACCGCATGAAGTACTCTTAGCGCTCGATGCAACAACGGGGCAAAACGCATTGATCCAAGCGGAGACATTCAAAGAAGCGACGAATGTTACAGGTATCGTCTTGACGAAGCTTGATGGCACAGCAAAAGGCGGCATCGTACTTGCTATTAGGAAAAAGTTAAATATCCCAGTTAAATTCGTTGGACTCGGTGAAGGTGTGGATGATCTCCAACCGTTTGATCCAGAAAAGTATGTCTACGGCCTATTTGCGGATGGACTTGAACAAGAAGATAATGTCTAGGCGTTTGCGCTTTTCGACACAGACAAGTAAAATGGCTTGACAGTACGAGGTTGTCATACTATGATGACTTAGGAAGAACATAGCGGGGAGGCAAAGCGTATGACGCTTGCAAAAACGACACGCATTAACTTCCTCTTTGATTTTTATCAGTCACTTTTGACTGATAAACAAAGACTTTATATGCAACTTTACTATTTAGAAGATCTTTCACTCGGTGAGATTGCTGGTGAATACGGCGTATCGCGTCAGGCTGTCTATGACAATGTTCGCCGGACGGAAGCGATGCTCGAAGATTATGAAATGAAGTTGAATTTATTTTCAGAATTCCAGAAGCGAGCAGAAATTGTAGATTATCTTGAGCAGCTCATAACCGATACAGATAAAAAATCGGAAACAATCAAAGAATTGTTAAGTGCGTTAAGAAATCATGAGTAGGAGGCTCTGTGCATGGCATTTGAAGGATTAGCCCAGCGCCTGCAAGGGACGCTACAGAAAATTAGGGGCAAAGGTAAGATTGACGAAGCTGATGTCAAGGAAATGATGCGTGAAGTACGTTTTGCGCTTATTGAAGCCGATGTTAACTTGAAAGTTGTCAAAGAGTTTGTCAAAACAGTAAGTGAACGTGCAGTCGGACATGACGTCATGAAGAGTCTAACTCCCGGTCAACAGGTTGTTAAAATTGTTAAAGATGAACTAACGAATCTGATGGGCGGCGAGCAGAACCCAATCCAGTTTGCACGAAAATCACCTACTGTCATTATGATGGTCGGTCTGCAAGGTGCGGGTAAAACGACAACCACGGGGAAACTGGCAAGCGTACTTCGCAAACGGCACAATAAAAAGCCGCTACTTGTCGCGGCAGACGTTTACAGACCCGCTGCGATTCAGCAGTTGGAAACACTCGGTAAGCAATTGACAATGCCTGTGTTCGCACTGGGAACTGACATTTCACCTGTTGAAATTGTACGCCAGGCGCTTGCAGAGGCGGAGAAAGAACATCATGATGTCGTTATCATTGATACAGCTGGAAGGCTACATGTTGACGAAGTACTGATGCAGGAACTGAAGGATATTCGGGACCTTAGTACACCGGACGAAGTATTCCTTGTCGTTGATGCAATGACTGGGCAGGATGCTGTAAATGTCGCTAAAAGTTTCGATGATACTGTCGGAATAACAGGCGTTATCCTGACTAAACTTGACGGGGATACTCGAGGCGGAGCGGCGCTTTCTATCCGAGCTGTTACAGACAAACCGATTAAGTTTGTCGGGATGGGCGAGAAGATGGATGCACTGGAACCGTTTCATCCGGAACGTATGGCATCCCGAATTCTTGGTATGGGCGATGTCATGTCTCTTATTGAAAAAGCACAGGAGAATGTCGATGAAGAGAAGTCGAAGGAACTTGAAGAGAAGTTCCGGACGCAATCATTTACGCTCGATGACTTCCTTGATCAGCTTCAGCAAGTCAAGAAAATGGGGCCACTCGACGAAATTTTGAAAATGATGCCCGGTGCCAATAAAATCAAAGGTCTCGAAAATGCTAAAGTTGACGAAGGCCAAATGGGACGCGTTGAAGCGGTAATCCAATCGATGACTACGGCGGAGCGCAATACACCTGAGATCATCAATGCAAATCGTCGCAAGCGAATTGCAAAAGGGTCAGGAACAACCATTCAAGATGTCAATCGGCTATTAAAGCAATTCGAAGACATGAAAAAAATGGTTAAACAAATGACCGGCATGCAACAAAAAGGTAAAAAGAAGATGAAAATGCCTGGATTGGATTCGTTTTTTAAATAAAATCCCGGATTTTCGAAAGAAATTCAAGGTGTTAAGAAAAAACACTTTACAAACAACAGAAAGCTTGATAATATACTATCTTGTGTGAAACTATTCGGAGGTGCAAGTAAAAATGTCAGTAAAAATTCGTCTTAAACGTATGGGAGCAAAGAAAACTCCTTTCTATCGTATTGTAGTAGCAGATTCACGTTCACCACGTGATGGTCGTCAAATCGAAACGGTTGGTACTTACAACCCGCTTACAAAACCAGCTGAAGTAAAAATCAATGAAGAGCTAGCTCTTAAATGGCTTCAAGAGGGTGCGAAACCATCTGATACTGTCCGTAACCTGTTTTCCGACAAAGGCATCATGGAAAAATACCATAACGCTAAACTCGGTAAGTAATCAGGAGGGGTGTACATGAAGCAGCTGATTGAGACAATCGTTAAACCGTTAGTCGATTATCCAGAGGATGTTCGGATTGCAATGGATGAACATGATAATCGTGTCATCTATAAATTATCCGTAAATCCCGAAGATATGGGAAAAGTTATCGGAAAGCAGGGACGTGTTGCGAAAGCGATACGCACCATTGTTTATTCAGCAGCAGGCAGTCACCACGGCAAGAAGGTTTATATCGATATTATAGATTGATACAGAAAAGGAGGGAGCCTATGTTCCTTCCTTTTTTGTCTATTTAAGTTGAACACATGAATGCCTATATTAACTGAGCGTAGGCGCCTCAATGGGGTAGCCGTAGCCATTAGCCTGGTAGCGAAGCTGCTTGGCTTATGGCGGGAGGCATCCCCGAGCGCCGTAGCGGATTCAATGGAATTCTTTATTTCGGCATATATAAGTTATTATTATTTAAAATAAAGGAAGGTGTGATTTTTATGCAATGGTTTAACGTTGGTACAATTGTTAATACGCACGGTATCCGTGGAGAAGTCCGCGTTATCTCGCGTACTCATTTCCCGGAAGAACGCTATACGGTCGGAAACAAGCTTGCCTTGTTCATGCCGGACAGCAAGACACCTATTTACTTAACTGTAGCAAGTCATCGTCAGCACAAGACCTTTGACTTGTTAACATTTGAAAATCATCCAAATCTTAACGATGTTGAAAAGTATCGCAACGGTATTTTCATGATACCGGAAAACCAACTTGGCGATTTGGACGAAAACGAATTCTACTACCACGAAATCGTTGGTTGTACAGTGTTCACGACTGAAGGTATCGAACTAGGTGAAGTGACTGAAATTCTTGAAACCGGTGCGAATGATGTGTGGACGGTAACGCCTGAAAAAGGTAAGCCTCACTACATTCCTTATATCGAAGACATCGTTAAAGAAGTCGATATAGCTGGTAAGAAAATCATCATTGATCCGATGGAAGGACTTCTTTCATGATGAAAATCGATGTCCTTTCACTGTTTCCGGAAATGTTCGAAGGTGTTCTTCATTCCTCGATCATGAAAAAGGCGCAGGCGAACGGTGCAGTCACATTTGGTGTCACCGATTTTCGTGATTATTCTACAAGCAAGCATCGTAAAGTTGACGATTATCCTTATGGCGGAGGCGCGGGTATGGTCCTTAAACCTGAACCGCTCTTTGCAGCAGTCGAAGCTATATCTGAAGGGCTTGAAAAACCACCGCGTGTCATTTTGATGTGTCCTCAGGGAGAAACATTTACACAGAAGAAAGCGGAAGAGCTTTCTTCTGAAGAGCATGTCGTGTTCATATGCGGCCATTATGAGGGCTATGACGAGCGGATACGCCAGTATCTGGTCACGGACGAGTTATCCATTGGTGACTTCGTCCTAACGGGTGGAGAGATCGCTGCAATGGCTGTGATTGACAGTGTTGTCCGGTTGTTGCCGAATGTCCTTGGCAATGCTGATTCACCTGTGCTCGATTCATTTTCGACAGGATTGCTTGAACATCCGCAATACACACGCCCATCTAATTTTAATGGGATGGAAGTACCGGATGTATTGTTATCCGGCAATCATGCAGAAATCGATAAATGGCGTGAACAGCAGTCATTGCTCCGGACGTTCGAACGCAGAAAAGATTTGCTGAAAGATGCACCGCTTACTGAGCATCAACGCAAGTTCCTTCATCAATTAAAGCGAGAAAACAAATAAGTAGATGACCTTGCAACGACTTGTGATTTGTGGTACTATCTACTATGTGCTTCTATGTAAGTACATACTGACAGATGTTCCGCTGCAAAGGCAAGAAGTGTAAGAGCACCTGAGGATAGGGAGAGATTAACTATGCAACAAATTATTGCAGCAATCACAAAAGATCAGCTTCGTTCTGATCATCCAGCTTTCCGTGCAGGAGATACAGTTCGTTTGCACGTGAAAATCGTAGAGGGAACGCGCGAGCGTATTCAGCTATTTGAAGGAATTGTTATATCACGTCGTGGAGGCGGAATCAGTGAATCATTCACGGTTCGTAAAATCTCCAACGGTGTAGGTGTTGAGCGTACATTCCCTGTACACACACCAAAAATCACACTACTTGAAGTAATTCGTCGTGGTAAAGTACGTCGTGCGAAATTGTACTACCTTCGCAGTCTGCGCGGAAAAGCTGCACGTATCAAAGAACTTCGATAAAAAATGCAGGAGGCCCACAAACGGCCTCCTTTCTTTTTGCCTCAAAAATAAATAGACTGTACAATAAGAACAGTAGTAAGCAGGAGGCCTTGCCAATGAATGATGAAAAGAAGAAGAAAAACGAAACATGGGAATGGGTCAAGGCGCTTTTAATCGCATTCGGCCTTGCAGCAATCATCCGAGTTTTCCTCTTTACACCGATCGTTGTCGATGGTGTTTCGATGATGCCAACACTTGAGAATGGCGATCGAATGATTGTTAATAAAATTGGTTATACAATTGGAGAACCAAAACGGTTTGATGTCGTTGTGTTTCATGCACCTGAAGAGAAAGATTACATAAAAAGGGTAATTGGACTTCCTGGCGACGAAGTAGAATACCGGGATGACGTTTTATACGTCAATGGAAAACCGTTCGAAGAGCCTTATCTCGATCAATACAAATCGGAAGTGGCAGATAGTCCGCTGACTGAAGATTTCACACTTGAAGAGAAAATCCAAAGCACGACAGTCCCGGCAGATCATGTGTTTGTCATGGGGGATAACAGAAGAAAGAGTAAAGACTCCAGGCATATTGGAGCTGTTGCCATCGATGAAATCATTGGTAGTACAAAAGTCGTTTTCTGGCCGATTAAAGATTTTGGAATTATTAACTGACGGGAGGAACTAACAACATGACAATTCAATGGTTTCCCGGACATATGGCGAAAGCTCGCCGAGAAGTAACCGAAAAACTGAAGCTTGTTGACATCGTTTTTGAATTAATCGATGCTAGGCTTCCGCTATCTTCTAGAAATCCGATGATTGACGAAGTCATTCATCAAAAACCAAGACTTCTTATACTGAACAAGATGGACCTTGCGGATGAAACGGAAACAGCGCGCTGGATCCGTTATTTTGAAGCGCAAGGAATGCGTGCAGTTGCCATCAATTCATTTGAAGGTAGAGGGCTTCAGACTGTTATAAAAGCTGCGAAAGAGATTTTGGAGCCGAAGTTGGAAAGAATGCGTTCAAGAGGCATTCGTCCGGGCGCCATGCGTGCGATGATAGTGGGGATTCCAAACGTTGGGAAATCGACACTTATTAACAGACTTGCCAAGAAAAATATTGCGAAAACAGGTAATACGCCCGGCGTTACAAAAGCTCAACAGTGGATTAAATATGAAAAAGAGCTTGAACTTTTAGATACGCCAGGTATTCTGTGGCCTAAATTCGAGGATAAAGAAGTTGGCTTTAAGCTTGCACTGACAGGCGCTATTAAGGATAAAATTGTAAATATGGAAGACTTGGCAGTGTATGGCCTTCGTTTCCTCGAGGCGAATTATCCAGCTCGGCTGACAGACAGATATGGATTAACAACCGTCGGCGACGAAATCCTTCCGATTTTTGAAAAGATTGGTTCACTTCGTAAAGTGTATGCTGTCGGTGGAGAAGTCGATTATGACAAAGTGGCAGAGTTGGTTGTCCGTGATATTCGTAATGAATACCTTGGTAAACTGACATTTGACTTCACATCACAACAATCACAAAATGACTAGGCCGATGCCGGCACGGAATTAATTCCGCGGCAATCGGCCTTTTCTTTTATGGGAGTCGAAAAGTGACAAAGATAGCCGATATACTAATAAAAAGATGGATCGATAAGTCGACTGTTACTGGAGAGTGATCAGATTGAAAACGATAAAGGAAATTACGGAACGGCTGACACATGTTAAAGAACCGGAGTCTTGGATGGAAGTGCTGGAGCAGGATTCAAGAACAGGCGTGCAAAATGCACTTAGTCGCTGGAAGCGCCAGTATGAAAAGCGGAAAGCCATAGAACATAATCATATGCTGAAAGAAGCGTTTGATAGGTCGTATGCGCCGTTTGAAGGTGCGTTGATCGCTGGGGTGGATGAGGCGGGGAGAGGACCGTTAGCGGGTCCTGTGGTCACCGCAGCGGTTATTCTGCCACGCGAAACGCCGGAACTTATTGGACTGGATGATTCAAAGGCTATATCAAAGGCAGAACGAGAACGGCTTGCGGAACAGATAAAAAGCGTCGCTATCGCTTATTCAGCGCATATCCAATCAGCCCATATGATTGATGATATGAATATTTACGCCGCAACAAGGGATTCGATGGAACAGGCGGTAGAGGGACTTACTGTCAATCCTGATTTCGTAATCGTGGATGCCATGAAACTCGCTGTAAACTGTCCTACAGAATCAGTCATTAAAGGTGATGCGTTGAGTTTAGCTGTGGCGGCTGCATCGATTATTGCAAAAACAACGAGAGATGCCATTATGGATAATTTACATAACGACTTTCCTATGTATAATTTCAAGAAAAACGCGGGATATGGGACTGGGGAACATGTTCTAGCGCTTCAAAAACATGGACCGTGTGAACATCACCGTACAACTTTCGAACCTGTTAAATCAATGTTGGACGGAGGGAGGAAGAACCGATGAATTTTCCTGCTGCGGCAGTATCGGCAAGTCAAGCGGCGGGCGCAGTCCCAAATAGGCCGCTTGTCTTGAATGAAGGTCAAATGGTCCATGGGCAGATTAAGCAGCTTTATCCCGGCCAAATGGCTGAAGTCCAAATTGGTGGACAAAAGGTATTCGCTAAATTGGAAATTCCGATGAGAGCGGGTGACTCCTACTACTTTCAAGTAAATGCAGTTAAGCCAGAATTGCAACTGAAGATCATTTCAGGACCCCTTCAAGCTACAGAAGGGCAGGCGCGGCAACTCGGCGGATTAATGGATGCAATGCAATTGCCAAAGACGCCAGAAATGCAAGCATTGTTGGCGTTCGTCATGAAGAATAAAATTCCGATGACGCGGGATAGTTTGCTGGAGGCGGAAACGTTATTAAAAGGCGTACCGCCAGCCGCGCGCAATGAAGCACTCATGTCACTTCAGAAGATGATTGAGCTGAAATTGCCGCTTACTGAGAATATCTTTCGGTCACTTTTAGGAGTCGAAACAAAAGAAGGTTTGCATAGTGTTTTGACTTCGTTGCGAAATGCGTTGGCCCTAGATAACACGGTTACGTCGCAGGTCAAAGATGCTATTTTATCTGCGCTAGAGAAGATGGCCAAGCCGTTTGCCCAGGTGACAGGAGGAGCGCTACTAGGTCAATCCATCCTCACGTTATTGGATCGTTCCGCGCCTGGAGAAGACCGTTTTGCTACCCTGCAAATGTTGAAAAGTGCAGGTGTTTTACCGGAACGGACATCTCTTGCAAACTTGCCGCAAGTGCTCGCTTCATTGATTTCAGGAGAAGGCGTTGCACGACCAAGTAATGCTTTAACTGCATCGCAATCAGTCCTGGTAGGACCGCAGGACGTTCCAATCACAACTATGAATAGACAGGCTGCCATTCAGCCTCAAGCGCCTTTAGCGTCAACACCGATTGTGCAGCAGGTGCTGACAATGCTCAAGCAGATTGGAGAAGCTCCACCAGCTCAACAGAAAGTCCCGTTAGAAAACTTGAAAACGTTAATTTCATCCGATCCGGGGACAAATGCACAGCAGAAAACAGTGCTCACGGCAATGATTGATCGTGCCGTAAATGCACAGCCAATTGCACAATCGCCAACGAAGTTTGTCCAGGAATTCAGTCAGGCATATACGCGGATAACGGCAGAAAATGCAGCTGCAACCCCTTTCCAAACTAGTACCTTAGCGGAGGGGCATAAAGAACAATTACTCACTCTACTCGGTCAGCAAGGGACTGAGAAGTTAGCGGTACTACTGCAAACGGCGGAACGATCTGATAACCCAGCTATCCAGAAAACGGTGCAGGCAGCAGAAGTCGCTGTTGCTTCGATGATTGATGGAAAAGCGTTGAAAGATGCGCTACAAACGGTCATACGTTCATTCGGGCTCAATTATGAGGCGGGGTTACTCGGAAAAGAACCTGATTTTGGACGTCTTGCGGAAATGTTGAAACCGCAGCTACTGGCTCTGATGCATGATCCATCTGTCTCGGCGGCTCTCCGTGATGCTGCAGAAACAGTCGTCACGAGGATGAATGGGCAGTTACTCCAGTCGGGGGAAAACGGTGTGCAACATCAACTGATTATGCAAGTTCCACTTGAGTTTTTTGGCAAGCGTATCGATGCGACATTGCAGTGGAATGGACAAATGCAAAAAGATGGAAAAATTGATGCTGACTATGCACGAATTCTTTTTTATCTCGAACTCGACACTATTAACAAGACGATTATCGATATGCAAGTCCAGAATAGGGTCGTAATGGTGACCGTCTTTAATGCAGATGAGACGCTTAAGTCGATTGGAGGAGGGCCTCTTCAGGAGAGATTGAAAGTGGGACTTGAGTCGACGGGCTATAAATTGTCAGGGGTATTTTTTAAGAATTTTATCGAGGAAGAAAAAAACACGCAGAAACAGAAGAAAACAATGAAAATTGATGGGCAAGGAGTTGACTTCCGCATATGACAGAAGAACGTCATACTCGAAAAGAGGCGGTCGCCCTTTCGTATGAACCGTTTTCGGCAGGTGCTCCAAAAGTAGTCGCGAAAGGGAAAGGGAAAATCGCCGAAAATATATTGGAAAAAGCAAAGGCGAATAATATTCCCATTCAGGAAGATCCAAGCCTCGTTGAAATTTTAGGGCAACTAAACGTTAACGAATCAATTCCAGAAGAATTGTACAAAGCGGTATCCGAAGTATTTGCCTACATTTATCAGATTGACCGCGAACATGGAGCAAAACGAAAAATGAAAGTTTGAAATAGATTCGACAAATTTCTACATTTGGAATTCAATTGTGGACATTGTTTGACATGTTTACTACAATGGATAAGGCAGTAAATTAAATAGCTTAGAAGTACGAATGGAGGATGTAAGATGAATATCCATGAATATCAAGGCAAACAGCTACTAAGAGAATATGGTGTAGCAGTTTCTAACGGTCTTGTTGCTTTCTCTCCTGAGGAAGCAGTAAAAGCTGCAAAGGAACTAGGTACAGACATTATCGTAGTTAAAGCACAAATCCACGCGGGTGGACGTGGGAAAGCGGGCGGCGTTAAGATTGCGAAAAATCTTGATGAAGTTCGTGCTTATGCTAAAGAATTGATTGGTAAGACACTTGTGACTCACCAAACAGGCCCAGAAGGTAAAGAGATCAAACGTCTTCTTATCGAAGAAGGTTCTGATATCAAAAAAGAATACTATCTTGGACTTGTCCTTGACAGTGCAACAGACCGTGTAACACTTATGGGTTCTGAAGAAGGCGGAATGGACATCGAGGAAGTTGCGGAAGCAACACCTGAAAAGATTTTCAAAGAAGTCATCGACCCAGTTGTTGGTTTGACTGGATTCCAAGCACGCCGCATGGCATATAACATGAACATCCCTACGCACCTTGTAAACAAAGCAGCGAAATTCATGCTTGGACTTTACCAAGTGTTCGTAGAAAAAGACGCATCTATTGTTGAAATTAACCCACTAGTTGTAACAGCTGGTGACGATGTACTTGCTCTTGATGCGAAATTCAACTTTGACGACAGTGCACTATACCGTCATAAAGATATCCAAGCACTTCGCGACTATGATGAAGAAGATCCAAAAGAAATCGAAGCTTCAAAATTTGACCTAAGCTATATTTCTCTTGACGGAAACGTTGGTTGTATGGTTAACGGTGCAGGTCTTGCAATGGCTACAATGGATACGATTAACTACTTCGGTGGTTCACCTGCTAACTTCCTTGACGTTGGTGGTAGTGCAACGGCTGAAAAAGTTACAGAAGCGTTCAAAATCATCCTTTCTGACTCAAATGTCAAAGGGATTTTCGTCAACATTTTCGGTGGTATTATGAAGTGTGACGTTATTGCTGAAGGTGTTATTGCTGCATCTAAAGAAGTAGGTCTACAAGTACCACTTGTTGTTCGTTTGGAAGGTACAAACGTCGACTTAGGTAAAGCACTTTTGAATGAATCAGGTTTGAACATCATCGCTGCTGATACAATGGCAGACGGTGCTAAAAAGATTGTAGAACTAGTAGGTTAAGAAAGGCAGGGACAAACGATGAGTATTTTTATTAACAAAGATACAAAAGTTATCGTACAAGGAATAACGGGTGCTACAGCACTTTTCCATACAGAACAAATGCTAGAGTACGGAACGAAAATTGTTGGCGGAGTTACACCTGGTAAAGGTGGAACTGAAGCGGCGGGTGTTCCTGTTTTCAACACAGTTGAAGAAGCTGTAAAAGCAACAGGCGCAAACGTATCAGTTATTTATGTTCCAGCTCCATTTGCTGCAGATGCAATCCTTGAAGCAGTAGAAGCAGAACTTGACATGACAATCTGTATTACAGAACATATCCCAGTACTTGATATGGTCAAAGTTAAGCGTTACATGGAAGGCAAGAAAACACGTCTTGTCGGTCCAAACTGTCCGGGTGTTATCACGGCAGACGAATGTAAAATCGGCATCATGCCTGGCTACATTAATACAAAAGGCCATGTAGGCGTTGTTTCACGTTCAGGTACACTGACGTATGAAGCAGTTCTTCAATTGACGAACGCTGGAATCGGACAGTCAACTTCTGTTGGTATCGGCGGAGACCCAGTTAATGGAACAAACTTCATCGATGTACTAAAAGAATTCAACGAAGATCCTGAGACATATGCAGTAGTTATGATCGGTGAAATCGGTGGAACTGGTGAAGAAGAAGCAGCTGCGTGGATTCAAGCGAACATGACGAAACCTGTTGTTGGCTTTATCGGTGGTCAAACAGCTCCTGAAGGAAAACGTATGGGCCATGCTGGTGCCATCATTTCCGGCGGTAAAGGAACAGCTGCTGAGAAAATCAAAGCACTTAACGCTGCAGGCGTTGAAGTTGCGGACACGCCATCTGTTATCGGCGAAACATTAATTAAAGTAATTAAAGAAAAAGGTCTATACGAAAAGTGTAAAACACATTAATATGAAAGATGCAGCGTGCTAGTTTATGCGCTGCATCTTTTTTTTACTTTAAGAGGAGGGATTCGATGGTACTGACAGATGCCGAAAGGCGATTACTAGCGCTCCACTATGTATTTCCAGTGCCTTTGAACAGATTAAACAGACTTTACGAGATAGACCCCAATCTCGAAAAGTTATATGTTTACAAGGCGGTTGAACTTGCTCATATCCTAAACATCTCTGTGTCAAAAGCGAGTCAATTGAAAGACAGTCTAGACCGTAACGCAGACACCCCCTACGAAGCGTTATATGAGCGGAATGCAATCACCCCAATCCCGTTCACCAATCCCTTATATCCTGACCAGTTACACGTACTTATTGATCCTCCGGCAGTTCTCTATGCAAAAGGGGACCACACATTACTCGAGAAACAATTTAAAGTGGCTATTATTGGAGCCCGGAAAGCAACTGTTTATTCACAAGAAGTGATGTCGCTTATTGTACCTCCACTTGTAGAAAATGGAGCTATTATCGTATCGGGATTAGCAACGGGAGCCGACACGATGGCGCATATAGCGGCACTTAAATACGGTGGTAAAACAATTGCAGTACTTGGGCATGGATTTTTCCATCTTTACCCGAAAGAGAATCGTGCACTCGCCGAAAGAATAGCACTAAATCATCTTCTAATTACAGAATACCCACCATATGTAAACCCGGAACGTTGGACTTTTCCGATGCGCAATCGTATCATAAGCGGGTTGTCGGATGCGGTCGTTGTCACCGAATCGGCAGATAAAAGTGGAACGATGAGTACGGTCGAACATGCACTTGATCACGGGAAAGAAATCTATGCAGTTCCCGGGCCAGTCACATCATTGTTATCAGCTGGTCCAAATAGGTTGATAGATGAAGGTGCAAGACCGGTATGGAACGGGTTCCAAATCGTCGAATCACTCGTTTTCAATGGTTGAATAAAACTCTTTTTCATTGAAAAGGTTGCTTTAATCTTAAAACTGGTATACATTTTGCAACAGATATTCTTTTGGGTTAAAGTTCAAAAGGAAGGACAAAAAAAGCCGAGGAGTAATAAGAAGCGTAGCCTTCGAGCACCGCAGCGTATGTTGTTTATATGTGAGGAGCGGAAGAGCAAGCTGACAAGAACGCAGCCTAAGATCGCCACGTCCTGTGGCAACAGCCGCGTGACCCGCTTCGAGCGGCCCTTCGACAGCTATTAATGAACTTCTGTTAAAGACTCCGCGTCCTGCGGCAACACAGAAGTCAGCATGTCCTGTGCAAGTCCGGACTTTTTGAACTACCTCTTTTGATGAATAAATACAAAACCTCTTTAAGGAGGCATACACTTAATGGCAGACTACCTAGTAATTGTGGAATCGCCCGCAAAGGCAAAAACGATTGAACGCTATCTCGGAAAAAAATATAAAGTGCGTGCATCACTCGGGCATTTACGTGATCTTCCACGAAGTCAGATGGGCGTAGATACCGAAAATGATTTCGAACCGAAATACATTACGATTCGCGGCAAAGGCCCGATTCTTCAAGACTTGAAAAAAGAAGCTAAAAAAGCTAAAAAAATCTTTCTCGCAGCTGACCCCGACAGAGAAGGGGAAGCGATTGCATGGCATTTGGCAAACCAGCTTGGCGTAGATATCGAATCAGATTGTCGAGTTGTTTTCAATGAAATAACAAAAGAAGCAATTAAAGAATCATTTAAGAATCCACGTCCAATCGATATGGATCGTGTCGATGCTCAACAAGCTCGCCGCATTTTAGATCGACTTGTAGGCTACAACATCAGCCCTATACTTTGGAAAAAAGTGAAAAAAGGGTTATCCGCTGGCCGGGTTCAATCCGTCGCACTTCGCATGATTATCGACAGAGAAAATGAAATCAATGCATTCGTTCCTGAAGAATACTGGAGCATCTCTGGTCAATTCGAAAAAGACGATACAACATTCGAAGCGGATTTCTTCGGCGATTCGAAGAAAAAAGTAAAACTTACAGACAAACAACAGGTCGATGAAATCTTAAGCCGGTTAAGCGGAGATACATTCGATATTGCGAATGTGGTTAAAAAAGAGCGCAAACGAAATCCAGCATTGCCGTTCACGACTTCATCTTTGCAACAGGAAGCGGCACGAAAGCTAAACTTCCGAGCGAAAAAAACAATGATGCTTGCCCAACAGCTTTATGAAGGGATCAACCTTGGTAAAGAAGGTCAAGTTGGTCTAATTACGTACATGAGAACTGATTCGACTCGAATTGCCGATAGCGCAAAAGAGGAAGCAAGATCATTCATCGAAACAATGTATGGGCAAGAATTTGTAGCGACATCAAAGCCAGCAGCTAAAAGCAGTACCGCAAAAACGCAGGACGCACACGAGGCAGTACGCCCGACATCTGTTATGCGACCACCTGCAGCTATGAAAACAGTATTGTCACGGGATCAACTACGGCTTTATAAACTCATATGGGAACGACTCGTCGCCAGTCAAATGGCGCCAGCGGTACTCGATACGGTTGCGGTCGATCTTGTGAATGGTGATGTTCGCTTCAGGGCGAATGGTTCGCAAGTTAAATTCCAAGGGTTCATGAAAGTGTATGTTGAAGGTGATGATGATAAAGAAGAGGAGAAAGACCGTATCCTCCCGCCGCTTGAAGAAGGCGAACAAGTGAAGTTTAGTGAAATCGATCCCAAACAGCACTTTACCCAGCCACCACCGAGGTTTTCGGAAGCGAGATTGGTCAAGACGCTTGAGGAGCAGGGAATAGGTCGTCCATCAACATACGCACCGACGCTCGACACAATCCAAAAACGAGGCTATGTCGTCCTCGATGCGAAAAGATTCCTTCCGACAGAACTTGGCGGTATTGTTCACCAGGCCGTAGATCAATACTTCCCTAATATTATCGACCTTGAGTTTACAGCTCAAATGGAAAAAGAACTTGATAATGTGGAGCATGGTCTGATTAAATGGAAGAAGGTTATTGATAACTTCTATGGCGATTTTGAGAAGCATGTGCAAATCGCAGATGCAGAGATGGAAAAAATAGAAATCAAAGATGAACCAGCTGGCGAAGACTGTGAGAAATGCGGTTCTCCTATGGTCTATAAATTGGGTCGATACGGCAAGTTTATGGCTTGTTCCGATTTTCCGGATTGCCGCAATACGAAAGCTATTATCAAACCAATCGGTGTGACTTGTCCAACATGTAAAGAAGGACAAGTCGTCGAACGGAAAAGTAAGACAAAACGTATATTTTATGGCTGTGACAGATATCCGGAATGTGAATACGTTTCATGGGATAAGCCGATTACAAGACCATGTCCGAAATGCGAAAGCACGCTAGTTGAAAAGAAACTGAAAAAAGGTGTACAGATTCAATGTACAGAATGTGATTATAAAGAAGATACGCAGTAAAAAAGAAAAGCGGAGGGCGCCGCCTAGATGCGGCAGGCATAAGGCGGTTTGGCGAAGTGGCGTACTTTGCCGCGCAGCCGAAACGACTTATGACCCGAGCATCTGGCGCCCGGAGTCTGGACAACAGAGAAAAGCGGAAGCGCCTGGTCAGGGGCGACAGGCATAAGACGGACCGGCGACGCGGCGTACTTTGCCGCATAGCTGGGCTGGCTTATGACCCTAGCCCCTAGGCGCTGGAGTCTGGACAATGAGAAAAGCGGAAGCGCCTGTTTAGCCCCGAAAAGCGCTGGAAGGCTTGTGATAAAGGCGTACTTTGCCTTTATCAGCAAGACTGAAGCGACTCGAGGGGCTAGGCGCTGAAGCCTAGACAACAAGAACATTAGAGAGAAGGTGACGGGATGACACCCATCGTAAATGTGATAGGTGCAGGCCTCGCTGGGAGTGAGGCTGCATGGCAAATTGCTAGCCGTGGAGTGAACGTACGTTTATATGAAATGCGACCGGTAAAACAGACGCCTGCGCACCATACAGACAAATTTGCTGAGCTCGTGTGCAGTAACTCGTTGCGCGCGAACAATTTGACGAATGCAGTTGGAATTATCAAAGAAGAAATGAGGATGCTCGACTCTCTCATTATTCGAGCAGCTGACGCTTGTGCGGTTCCTGCTGGAGGGGCATTGGCAGTCGACCGCCACGAGTTCGCTGGCCATGTTACCGACACGATTCGAAACCATCCGCTTATCGAAATTATAAATGAAGAAGTGACGGAACTACCGGAAGGCATTACGATTATTGCGACGGGTCCGCTGACATCACCGGCACTTGCTGAACAAATTCGTAAACTGACAGGCGAGGAATATTTATATTTCTATGATGCTGCAGCACCAATTATAGAAAAAGACTCCATCGATATGGACAAAGTCTATTTAAAATCTCGTTATGATAAAGGCGAAGCAGCCTATTTAAACTGCCCAATGAATGAGGAAGAATTTGAACGATTCTATAATGCGCTTGTGGCGGCAGAAATTGTACCCCTTAAAGAGTTCGAAAAAGAAATCTACTTCGAAGGATGTATGCCGGTGGAAGTGGTTGCCCAGCGCGGAGCACAGACTTTGTTATTCGGCGCACTTAAACCAGTTGGACTCGAACATCCGGTAACAGGAAAACTTGCAAAAGCAGTCATTCAGCTTCGTCAAGATGATGCTGCTGGTACTCTATTCAACATCGTAGGGTTTCAAACGCATATGAAATGGGGCGCGCAAAAGGAAGTAATCAGGCTTATCCCGGGTCTTGAAAACGTTGAAATCGTCCGCTATGGTGTCATGCATCGTAACACATTTATTAACTCACCACGTGTGCTTGATGCGACTTATCAGTTAAAGGCAAACTCCAATGTATTTTTCGCAGGACAGATGACTGGTGTAGAAGGGTATGTTGAATCGGCAGGTTCGGGCTTAATAGCCGGCATTAACGCCGCCAATCTGGCACTTGGTAAAGAATTAATCCTTTTCCCGCACGAAACAGCACTCGGGAGCATGGCGCGATATGTCACTGAAGCCAATCCGCAGAACTTCCAGCCCATGAATATCAATTTTGGTCTTTTCCCGGAACTTGGTAAACGCGTTAGGACCAAATTGGAACGTGCTGAGAAGCATGCAGAACGTGCACTTAAAGCGATTAGTGAGTTTCAGTTAGTATCACTATCTTGAATAATTTGATATTAAAAGGAGAAGGCTAGGGATGTATTCCAAGCCTTCTCCTTTTAATTGTCTAAATTACGTTGGCCATGAATACCTATATAAACTAAGCGAAGGTGCCTTACAAGGAATTATTCATTTCAATTTATATTGGAAATTATAAAATCTAGTACGATGGATAAGTTGCGAATAAGAGAATTGACGTCTAGATTACAGTGCTTTTGCTCTGTATATGAACAAATTGTGTCAGGAACATGAACAAATTGAAAGAGGTCAGACTTCTTGGCTATTGATAGTTGCCGTAGGATCAACATGTATTGTATAGTGAATCGTGGATGACTTTTGAATTTCTGGATTAGTCGCTTTCTTTCGGCTATTAGTCAACTCGCTTTACTATGACGTTTCGTAAATAATGTGTTATTATTCAAATGACTCGAAATACTTTAATAACTTAAAGGCTTTTTATTCAGGGAGGATGAAGTGTATGACAGTACAACCTTCTATCATCCGTGATGAATACATTTCGTACGTACGCTTAGAAAAGAACTATTCATATCACACAGTATCAGAGTATGAAAAAGATGTTGATGCATTTCTGTCGTTCCTGGAAGTCGAAGGAATTACAGATTTGAACGATGTGACTTACCCTGAAGCAAGACTTTATGCTACTGAACTGTATGACTTGGGTTTATCGAGAGCATCGATTTCTAGAAAAATATCTTCTATCCGTTCCTTTTTTAAATTTTCAAATGACAGGTATGACATTAGTGATAGCGCATTTCGTTCTCTCCATCACCCGAAGAAGGAAGAAAGACTTCCGGCTTTTTTTTATGAAGAGGAAATGGAGTCCTTATTTTCATCCTGTAAGGGGGAAGATAGAAAGTCTTTGCGTGATTATGCACTCCTTGAATTACTCTACGCAACCGGCATGCGGGTCAGCGAGCTGACTGCTGTCAAAACGCATGATATCGATGATCACCTTGGCATTGTTTTGGTAATGGGAAAAGGACGTAAGGAACGATATGTACCATTCGGTAGTTTTGCGCAATCTGCACTGGATGCTTATCGTGAGAAAAGTAGACTGAATTTGATGAAACAGAAAGAGCACGACATGCTGTTCGTCAATTTGCGGGGAGACCCACTGACTGATCGAGGTGTGCGCCATATCTTAAGCATGATGATGGAACGCGCATCACTTCACTCTAAAATCTATCCACATATGATTCGCCACTCTTTTGCCACCCACCTTTTGGCGGGGGGCGCTGACATGAGAACCGTTCAGGAGCTACTTGGACACAGTCACTTATCTTCAACGCAAGTGTATACACATATAACAAAAGAGCATTTAAGGAAAACATATATGAATACGCATCCGCGAGCATAGGAGGATGATCTGATGGAATTCCATGCAACGACAATCTTTGCCATTCGCCATGAAGGGTCTTGTGCCATGTCAGGCGATGGGCAAGTGACGGTAGGAAATGCAGTCGTCATGAAACATACGGCAAAAAAAGTCCGCCGAATTTTTGGTGGTAAAGTACTGGCAGGTTTTGCGGGATCGGTAGCGGACGCTTTTACGCTATTCGAATTGTTCGAAGCCAAACTGACAGAGTACAATGGCAACCTTCAAAGGGCTTCTGTTGAACTTGCGAAAGAATGGCGTGGTGACCGGATTCTACGGAAACTTGAGGCGATGCTCCTTGTAATGGATAACGAGCGTTTGTTACTCGTGTCTGGAACAGGAGAAGTAATTGAACCGGATGATGGTGTTTTGGCAATCGGTTCAGGTGGCCATTACGCACTTGCGGCTGGCCGGGCTTTGAAAAAGTACAGTGGGCATTCGCTCACTGCAGCAGAAATTGCCCAAGCGGCACTAGAGACGGCTGCAGAAATATGCGTTTTCACAAATGATCATATTATTGTGGAGGTACTCGAATGATAAAGAGACAAGAGCTGACACCCAAGGAATTGACTGCACATCTCGATAGATATATTATCGGTCAAGACAAAGCCAAGCGTGCAGTGGCTGTAGCCATTCGTAACAGGTACAGAAGAAGTCTGCTTTCTGATGACGAGAAAAGTGAAATCATACCGAAAAACATACTTATGATTGGCCCGACAGGTGTCGGGAAAACTGAAATCGCGAGAAGAATCGCTAAGCTAGTAAATGCTCCATTCCTTAAAGTGGAAGCGACGAAGTTTACAGAAGTAGGTTATGTAGGCCGTGATGTCGAGTCGATGATAAGAGATTTAACAGAAGCGGGCGTTCGAATTGTTCGGGAAGAGCAGCGTGAAGCTGTGAAAGGGCATGCGGTTATTCTTGCAGAAGAACGACTAATCGAATTACTTGTTCCTGAAAAAAAGAAAATGGGCGGTATGCAAAACCCGTTTGAAATGTTGTTTGGCCAAAAAGCAGAGCAGGAAGAACCTGATTATGCAGAAGTAGCCGAAGTGAAGCGTAAACGCTCTGAGATTGCGACAAGCCTCAAAGCGGGGGAACTTGAAGAACAAATGGTCACTGTAGAAGTTACTGCACAGCAGCCATCTATGTTTGACGCTTTACAAGGGTCGGGTATGGAACAGATGGGTGCGAATATGCAAGACGCATTTTCTTCTCTTATGCCGAAAAAGACAGTCAAGCGCAAAATGAAAGTAAAGGATGCCCGCATCGCACTTGAAGCGGAAGAGGCTGACAAGCTGATTGATCATGATGAAATCTCAAGACGAGCAATCGAGCTTACAGAGCAGTCAGGTATCATCTTCATTGATGAAATGGACAAAATTGCTAGTCGGGGCGGAAGTGGTTCGTCAGCAGATGTATCACGGGAAGGCGTTCAGCGGGATATATTACCAATCGTTGAAGGCTCGACTGTTTCGACTAAGTACGGTACAGTAAAGACCGATTTCATTTTGTTTATTGCGGCAGGGGCGTTCCATATGTCAAAACCCTCCGATATTATTCCGGAACTGCAAGGACGCTTTCCAATTCGGGTCGAACTTGAAAAGCTGACGAAGAATGACTTTGAACGTATTTTAAAAGAGCCTGATTTTTCTCTTATCCGTCAATATGAAAAATTGCTCAATACGGAAAATGTTGTTTTGGATTTTACTGACGAAGCAATTAGCCGACTTGCTGAAATTGCATTTGAAGTGAATGATGATACGGAGAATATCGGTGCAAGGCGTCTACATACTATCTTGGAGAAATTACTCGAAGAACTATCGTATGAAGCGGCTGATATCGGACCGGCAACGATTAAAATAACACCCGCGTATGTCGATGAAAAGCTGAAAGATATCGCGAAAAATAAAGATTTATCACATTTTATACTTTAATTGAAACGTTTTAGTTTATTTAATGATTAAAAACCTTTAGAATATTCACTAAACGCCAAGCAACTATTATGAGGAGGAAAAAAACAAATGAATTTATTATCAAAAACACGTGAAATTAACGCAATGCTACAAGAATCGGCAGGAAAACCTGTAAACTTTAAGGAAATGGCTGAGAAGCTTAGTTCTGTTATCGACTGTAATGCATTTATCGTAAGCAGAAAAGGGAAATTACTTGGTTTAGAAATACACCACCAAATCGAAAACGAACGCATGAAGCAAATGTTCGTTGATCGTAAATTCCCTGAGGAATATACAAATCGTTTGTTTGAAGTAAGAGAAACATCTTCAAATTTGGATGTATACAGTTCACACACAGTCTTTCCAGTTGAAAATCGTGAACTCTTCAAAGACGGCTTAACAACAATTGTTCCAATCGTTGGTGGCGGTGAACGTCTTGGTACACTAATCTTGGCTAGACTTAAAGAAGATTTCCAGGATGATGATTTGATCCTTGCGGAATACGGTGCGACTGTTGTCGGGATGGAAATTTTACGTGAGAAATCAGAGAAAATTGAAATCGAAGCACGTAGTAAAGCAGTTGTTCAAATGGCTATCAATTCCCTTTCTTATAGTGAACACGAAGCGATTGAGCACATTTTCCATGAGCTTGATGGTAATGAAGGTCTACTAGTCGCATCTAAAATTGCAGACCGTGTAGGTATTACACGTTCTGTAATCGTAAATGCACTTCGTAAACTAGAAAGTGCTGGCGTTATCGAATCTCGTTCCCTAGGAATGAAAGGGACATATATCAAGGTCCTTAATAATAAATTCCTTGAAGAACTTGAAAAACAAAAATCATAAGTATGTATTAGGTATAAAGGCACTTCTTCCGAATTTGGGGAGAAGTGCTTTTTTTATTATATATTTAAACCGGAATAAAAGGAATGAAAGGAATTAACTGACAACAGGAGGGGATATATAGAAGTAATGGAAAAATGGTGACTTTGGAACTAAATATCTTAGTTATATAATTAAACTACTCGAAAAAAGGTTGTTTTGGACTAATAGATATTACTCTTCTAATATAGACAAGAATCAACAAAATCCGCTACAATAGAAGTATGTGATAAGAGTACTAGATTAGTAATGTAAAATGAATACTATTTTGATTCACCAATAGAGGGAACAAGAGGTGGAAACAATGAATTTGTTTGGATCGACGATAACACAATTGGAGCGCGGGTTAGATTATTCTGCAACAAAAGGGAAAACAATTTCACAGAATATAGCAAATATCGACACGCCAAATTATAAAGCGAAAAATGTCAGTTTTAAAGAAGTTTTTTCAGATGTGCAAGCGAATTCGTTAGAAGCTTATAAAACAGACCAGAGGCATATCAATTTTAAGTCTAGTACGACGCATCCCGGTGTTTTTAATTACTCGAACCTTCGTTATCGACAAGATGGAAATGGCGTGGATATGGATAAGGAACAGGCAGATCTTGCGGCCAATCAAATTTACTATAACGCAGTTGTCGATCGTATTAACGGAAAGTTCAATACGCTACAAAATGTTATTAAAGGAGGTCGCTGACATTGACGATATTCCATAGCTTGAATACATCCGCATCTGCATTGACTGCGCAACGTATGCGGATGGATGTTATTTCATCCAATATGGCTAACGTCGATACAACGCGCGGGAAGATGGTTGACGGTGAATGGCAACCCTATCGCCGTAAATCGGTTACATTCCAACCACGAGAAGGGCAATTTTCATCGATGTTAAATGCTTCGATGGGTAAACAAATAAAAGGTTCAGCAGGAAATGGCGTTACGGTTTCTAGGATTAAAGAAGATACCGAAACGCCATTTAAACTTGTCTTTGATCCTTCTCATCCAGATGCAAATGATGAAGGATATGTTTCAATGCCAAATGTTGATCCGTTGCGAGAAATGATCGACCTGATGTCCGCTACACGTTCTTACGAAGCAAATGTAACTGTGATTAATGCTAATAAATCAATGCTTATGAAAGCTCTTGAAATCGGCAAATAATGATACTGGAAGGATGTTACTTTAATGGCTATACAGTCTATTTTTAATCCTGTGCAATCAGCAGGTGTGCTTAATATGGAAAATCAAATGAAACCAACTCCAACACCATATGAAGCGCAACAAAGTTTCGGAACCTTTTTAAAAGATGCGATTCAAGAAGTTAATAATAAACAATCAGAATCAGATATGATGACGGAAAAATTAGTGCGTGGCGGAGATGTCGAACTTCATGATGTCATGATTACAGCACAAAAGGCGTCGATTGCGTTAAATGCAACGATGGAAGTTCGAAATAAAGTAATTGAAGCGTATCAAGAAATCATCCGGATGCCTGTTTGATTTTACGCGACATATAAGTTGTCCATTATTGAATTACGTAAGCTGACCGGGGGATTACAATGAATGAAAGAGTGACGAAAATCAGGGCGGATTTACAAACGTTTTGGTCGAGTCGTACAAAAAAACAAAAAGGTACTTATATTGGATCTACAATCGCCATTATTTTAGTCGCCGCTTTCTTAACATTCTTTCTATCTAGAACGGAATATGTGCCGCTCTATTCGGAGGTATCTCGCGCTGAAATCGGACGCATTAAAGAACAGCTTGATGCTCAAGGGGTTAAAAGCAAGGTTGCGCCAGGTGGCACATCGATCTTAGTGCCGAGGGACAGCGTAGACTCATTACTAGTGTCCCTTGCGGCAGAAGGTTTTCCGAATTCAGGGATGATTGATTACTCGTTCTTTGCAGAAAATGCAGGATTTGGAACGACTGACAATGAGTTCAATATGATTAAGCTTGCTTCTATGCAAACTGAACTTGCGAACCTGATTAAAGGAATCGAGGGCGTGAAAGATGCGAAAGTAATGGTCACATTGCCGACAGAGAGTGTTTTCTTGAATGAGAGTACGCAACAGGCAAGTGCGTCGATTATGTTGAAAACCGATGCAGGACACCAGTTCACTGAACCACAGATTACTGCACTTTATAATCTAATATCGAAAAGTATACCGAATCTGTCGACCGATGATATTGTCATCATGAACCAGTACTCCGAGTACTTTGACTTGAAGGCTACCGATAATGCATATGGACCTAGCATTACGGATCAAATGACCCTCAAAAAAACAATCGAACGTGATTTGCAACGCCAAGTACAGATGATGCTTGGAACAATGATGGGGCAAGATAAAATTGTTGTCTCAGTCACAACAGATATTGACTTCCAACTTGAAAACAGAGAAGAGAATCTTGTATTGCCTGTCGACGAAGAGAGTATGGAAGGAATTGCACTTAGCGTACAGCGTCTTACTGAATCGTTTACAGGAAATGGCCCAGTCGCGGGCGGGACTCCTGCAGGAGAGGACCCTACAGATAATGGGACTGGCTACGTGGAAGGGACATTTTCAAACGGTGATTATGAAAAAATCGAAGAAACGGTTAACAATGAAGTGAACCGTATTCGTAAAGAAATTGTTGAAAGCCCTTATAAGATTCGTGATATCGGAATCCAGGTAATGGTTGAACCACCAACTGCAGACGATCCAACATCAATGCCACCGGGAATGCAAGATGATGTCCAGCGCATACTTGAGACAATCATTCGTACATCTATTGACAAAGAGGCAGCTGGAGCGTTAACGGTGGCGGAACTGAATGACAAAATCGCCGTTTCTGTACAGCCTTTTAATGGTAAAGTGGATGACTTCTCTGCGCCGACGTCTACAATTCCGTGGTGGATTTACGTAATTGGTGGTGTACTTCTTCTTATTATCGGTATTCTTGTGTTTATGTTCATTAGGAATCGTCGAAAAGCGGAAGAGCTAGAAGAAGAACTGATTATGGAAGAACAACTTGCAACATTTGATGTAGATGATATTAATAATGAACTTGAAACAGAAGGAACTGTCCGGAGGAAACAACTCGAGAAGATGGCAAAAGACAAACCAGAAGAATTTGCCAAACTATTGCGTACATGGATAGCCGAGGAATGACGGAGGGATGAACTGTGGTTAAGAAAGAAAAAGGGATGACAGGAAAACAAAAAGCAGCACTTCTGCTCATTTCCCTCGGTCCGGAAGTATCAGCAGCAATTTATAAGCATTTGAATGAAGACGAAATTGAGCGCCTAACGCTTGAAATTTCAGGTGTCAAAAAAGTTGAGGCATCCGTGAAAGAAGAAATTATCGAAGAGTTTCATAACATTGCACTTGCTCAGGATTATATCTCGCAAGGCGGTATTGGTTACGCGAAAACGATACTTGAAAAAGCGCTTGGTAAAGATCATGCGCAAGCAATTATCAATCGCTTAACATCTTCCTTACAAGTGCGACCTTTCGATTTTGCAAGACGTGCAGATCCATCACAAATTCTGAATTTCATTCAAAACGAACATCCGCAAACAATTGCGCTTATCTTGTCTTACTTAGAGGCAGAACAGGCTGGACTGATTTTATCGGCATTGCCACAAGAGATGCAGGCAGATATCGCGAGAAGAATTGCGACGATGGACTCGACTTCACCAGAGGTCATCAGTGAAATCGAAGCGGTACTTGAGCGGAAACTATCTTCAACAGTAACGCAGGATCACACGGAAACGGGTGGAGTGGATGCAGTCGTCGAAGTGCTTAATGGAGTTGACAGAACAACAGAGAAAACGATTCTTGATGCACTTGAAATTCAAGATCCGGAACTCGCAGAAGAAATTCGGAAACGTATGTTTGTCTTCGAAGATATTGTTACATTGGACAACCGTTCAATTCAGCGTATTATTCGCGACTGTGAAAATGAAGATTTAATCCTTTCACTGAAAGTTTCTAGTGAAGAAGTGAAAGAAGTCTTGTTCAGGAATATGTCTCAGCGGATGGCGGAATCGTTCCAAGAAGAGATGGAAGTCATGGGACCTGTACGATTGAAAGATGTCGAAGAGGCCCAATCTCGTATTGTAAGCACGATTCGTAGATTGGAAGAATCGGGTGAAATCATAATCGCTCGTGGTGGAGGAGATGACATCATTGTCTAACGTATTTCGTTCATTCAATACAATATTGGAAGAAGGGGAAACGAAAGAAATCTCCATTCGAAGCCTTTATGTTTCGCAAGAAGTCGACGCGGAAGTGAGTTTGTCCTTAGATTCCATACTTATTGAACGGGACCGCATGTTGAAAGAGGCCAATACGATAAATGAGCAGGAAAAAGAGGCAATCGAACGACTGAGACAAACTGCCACTGAAGATATCTTATCGATGCAAGCAGCCTGGCAGAATGAAAAAACAGTACTTCAGCAACAGGCATATGATGAAGGGTTTCAAGTCGGCTACGAAGAGGGGCGTAATAAGTCATTATCGGATATGGCAGCTTCTATTAGTACTGCAAATGAAACGACGGAGTTATCCATTGAAAATGCGCGTCAATATCTTGTAAGCCAGGAGCGCATCATTCTCGATCTTTCAATGCTTTCTACAGAGCGGATTATTGGACAAGTACTTCAAGATGATAAGGAAGTTTATTTATCAGTTGTTAAAAGAGCCTTAAAAGAAACACGTGAAATGAAAGAGATTAAATTGTATGTTTCTCTCGATTATTTCGAACTTGTGTCCGATAATCGTTCTGAACTTGCATCGATTTTCCCGCCGAATGTGCCATTCCTTATTTTTGCAAATGATGATTTTGAATCAAACGAGTGCTATATCGAAACAAATCATGGGCGGATTGTTGTCAGCATTGACGAACAGTTGAATGAACTAAGGGAGAAACTCATCGGTATCATGGAAAGTGGTGATTGACGATGAAAAAAGCAGAGGACTTAATTGCGGTCATTCCAAAAGTAAAGACTTTTAAAAAGCTTGGACGTGTTGTCCGCGTTGTAGGTTTGATGATTGAGTCACAAGGACCTGAAAGTTCAATCGGTGATGTCTGCCATATCCATTTAAATAATACAGGCAAGGCCGACTCGATTATTAAAGCAGAAGTTGTAGGATTTAAGGAAGAAATCGTCATTCTGATGCCTTATACAAATATCCGTGATATATCTAGCGGGTGCCTTGTTGAAAGTTTGGGGAAACCGCTTGAAATCAAAGTAGGTATGAATTTAGTAGGAAAAGTGCTTGATTCGATGGGGAACCCAATCGATAACAGCATCCTTCCGAGAGGGTTGGCAACTGTTAGAACAGAACAAGACCCTCCTAATGCCCTTACCCGTCCACCGATCAGCGAAAAGCTTGCGGTGGGTGTCAAGGCGATTGATGGCATGTTGACAGTCGGAAAAGGTCAGCGAGTCGGAATTTTCGCAGGATCTGGTGTTGGAAAAAGTACTTTGCTCGGTATGATTGCTCGCAATACGACAGCCGATTTGAATGTCATAGCACTGATAGGTGAGCGTGGCCGTGAAGTCCGTGAATTCATCGAACGTGATCTTGGACCTGAAGGCATGAGCAGGTCGATTGTTGTTGCTACAACATCGGACCAACCTGCGCTTATGCGTATTAAAGGAGCGTTTACCGCAACAGCAATTGCTGAGTATTACAGAGATAAGGGCATGAACGTCATGCTTATGATGGACTCTGTCACACGGGTAGCGATGGCACAGCGGGAAATAGGACTGGCTGTCGGAGAACCACCTGCTACGCGCGGTTATACCCCTTCTGTCTTTGCTATCTTGCCAAAATTACTGGAACGTACGGGCACCAATGAGCATGGATCCATTACGGCATTTTATACAGTACTTGTAGATGGCGATGATATGAATGAGCCAATTGCTGATGCGGTTCGAGGAATCCTGGACGGTCACATTGTACTCGATCGGACACTTGCGAACAAAGGACAATATCCTGCAATCAACGTATTGAAAAGCGTTAGCCGGCTTATGAACCATATTGCGGATCCAGAACATGTCAAAGCAGCAGAAAGATTGCGCGAACTTTATTACACCTACAATAAATCCGAAGATCTGATTAATATCGGAGCCTATAAACGCGGGACATCTAAAGAAATTGATCAAGCAATTGAATTCGAACCACTTATTACAAACTTTTTAAAACAAGGTTTCAAAGATAATATTTCAATTGAGGACAGTATTGCTGAGCTCGTATCACTCGGTGCTGGAGGCGGGAACGTATGAAGCCTTATAATTATCGTTTTGAAAAGGTGCTGACTTTTCGTGAACAAGAAAAAACCGAAACTGAAGTGGAATTTAAAGGGTCAGTTGAGGCATTCGAAACAGTTGCAACTAAACTATACGATTTACTGAAAAAGAAAGAAGATACGCTTACCGAGCAGCAAGTCAAGATGGCGGTCGGTTTTTCGGTTAATGAAATTCATTATTATTCGCGTTTCATTGGTAGCTTAGAGAAAAGAATTGCAGAAGTGCAACAGCAAGTCATGCAAGCTCGCTCGAAAATGAATTGGTATGAGAATAAGCTGTTGGAGAAAACACTTGAAGTCCGAAAGTTTGAAAAGATGAAAGAAAAAGATCGTGAACATCATCGTGCTGAAATGGAACAGCTAGAAGCGATTCAGCTCGATGAATTGTCGACGCTGAAGTTCCGCAGAAGAGAAAATAGGTGATAATGTGGTGAAAAAGGCTAAACAAACAGAACAAATAACTAACGTAGAACAAGAGGGGAAAAGCGGTAGCTTCCAAAAACTTTTGCTTTGGGTACTTATTCCACTGTTATTCACAACAGCGCTTGTTCTAATCATTGCGAAATTTGCAGATGTCAATGTATTTGATAAGGCGAAAGAGTTGTCTGGGAACTTGCCGTTTATTACTGAAAAGAAGGTAGAAGACCCTGTTATGGGTGATCTAATCCTTGAAGAAAGAGTCGTGACGATGCAGGCAGAAATTCAAGAGAAAGAAGCCCAACTGTTCAAGGTTCAGCAAGATCTCGATAAGTCAGCTAATGAGAATGAAAAATTGCTGATTGAACAAGAGAAACTCCTTGATGAGATTGCTGTGTTGGTGCGCAATAAAGATGACTCCAAACGAGATTTTAATGAAATAGTAACAACGTTTGAGCAAATGTCTGCGAAATCATCGGCACCGGTCATTACTAAAATGAGTGACGCGGAGGCAATGCGCATCTTGACGAATTTGAAATCAGATACACTTGCTGCTATTTTTGAAAAGATGACACCTGAAGATGCAGCGAAATATACAACAATGATGACCAAGTAATTAGGACTTTTTATAGCTACTTTTGAAGGGAGGTGAATAAGTGAACATCGCATCATTACAAGGAATCGCTGGGGTGTATGTGCAAAATTCGTCGAATAAAGTGCAGTCAGGTCAGCCAGCAACAAATTCATTTGGATCAATTTTCAGCAGTATCGCTGGAAATGTCCCATTAGCTGTTGCCCCTGTACAGGAACTGACTATCGACGGGATAACCGATGAATCGATAATGGCAATTTTTAATGCAACTTCTATTGAAGAACTTGGGACTGCTATTGAAGCCCTAACAGATGGCGAAAGTAAACTAGATTCAATTTCCAATCTTGGTAATCTAGAAGAGCTTGCAAGTCTACTCAATCTTGAACCGAAACAGCTGAGTGATAGTTTGCTTCAACTATTAGAACAAGCAGGTCTTGACGAAGAGGAACTGTCAGCAGTAGCCAATACGAACGATTTTTGGACCGTATTGAACGCCATTGACAAAGTGGCCACACAGTTTTTTAAGCAATTAACGGATGCGCTTGAAGGAAAAGGCGATATACCGAAACAACAGGCAGTTGAATTGCTGGCGTTGCTTAAAACGGCAGAACTTACCGCACCGAAAATCGATTTGCTTATGAAACAAGAACAGCAAGTATTCTCGCTGCAAAGTTATCTAGCTACAGCGGGGGAACATTGCGAAAAAGTACTTAATTCTATCGGTTCTGCGAAGAATGTCATGGTACAATTGATGGAGTCGAAAAATAGCGTACGATTTGCCAGTCAAGCAGAAGCAGGGCGAACGATGACAGACGATGGAACAATGAAAAAAGATAACAAGGAAACACAGCAACAAGTTCTACCTACTGCAGTTACCAAAGATGAAGGTGCTACAAAGAATGGTCCTGAATCAACAGTTAGCGCATCAAATATCAAAGAAACCTCACAACAAGCCGTCAGTAGTGCTTTAGGTACTGTTGTAACTGCAAAAGGTGAACTTACGCTTACTGAAGTAGAAAATCGAACTAACGCACGAAATGAGGCATTGATCAAGGAAATGCAAACGATTTTCAAACGTTCGAATTTCGGTCAAACTAACGGGACGAACCGCTTGCTTATCAAACTGTATCCTGAACATCTTGGACAAGTACGAATTGAATTGCTTCAAGTCAATGGCATCATGACAGCAAGAATTCTTGCATCCACGGCACTCGGTAAAGAGATGCTAGACAGTCAATTGCACCAGCTTAGAAGCGCATTCCTTCAACAAAATCTGCAAGTAGAACGAATCGACGTTTCGCAAACATTGCAAGATACAGCGAAAAATGACCGTGACCAAGCCTTTAATCAGCACTTCAGAAAAGAAGGGCAAGAGACAGACCAGCAACAGGAACAAAATGATGAAGAAGAAATGACATTCCAAGAATACATGATTGATTTGGGGGTATAACGAATGACGATTGCAGGACAAAAACCGATTACAGGAACAGATTATTTAATTAATAAGCAGCGAGATGAGCGTAAAACTGGCGACGGAGTTATGGGGAAAGACGATTTCATGAAATTACTTATCACCCAATTGCAAAACCAAGACCCGACAAACCCGATGAAAGATAATGAATTTATTGCTCAAATGGCGCAGTTCTCTGCACTTGAACAGACTATGAACTTATCGAAGTCATTTGAAAAGTTCGCGGAAGCACAAGGTCAATCTCAACTTATTCAGTACAATAGTTTTGCTGGCAAAGAAGTCCGTTGGCATGAACTAAAACTTGATGATAAAGGTCAGTCGGTTATAGGTGAAGATGGCAAACCTATCATCACTGAAGGGGTCAATCGTATCGTGTCTGTGAAGTATGACAATGGTTCTGTGAAATTCATTTTGGACGATGGCAAAGAATTGACACCTGCTAATATTTCAGAAGTGATGTCTGGTTCGGGCGGAACGAATAGCCTTGTTGAAGCGAGCATGCTAATCGGCAAGAAAGTCGGCTATCTGGACGGTGAAGAAGAGAAGACAGGTACAGTCGCTTCGGTATCTAATAAAGATGGAAAACTACAATATATATTAGAAGACGGTACCCGCATTGACGGTAAAAACTTTACATCGATAAGCAAATAATAAAGAACGGAGCGAATGTATGGATAAACTAAAACTCCATCGTATTCCATTGCAGCCGCTTATTCATCAAGGACAGGCACTGCCATCAACACCAAGCCCAAAGCAATCGTTTCTCGAACATCTGAACAAAGCGGTTCAGCCTGCTGAACTTAAAATAAGCAAACACGCATCAGAGCGTTTGGTAGAACGAAACATCCAGATATCGGATGCTGAGTGGGCACATGTCACTGCGAAGGTGAACGAGGCAAAGTTAAAGGGAATCAAAGAATCGCTTGTTTTGATGGACCAAGCTGCACTCATCGTAAGTGCAAAAAACTCGACAGTCATTACAGCGATGGATCGCATGGAAGCGAAAGATCAATTATTCACGAACATCGACGGCACAATTGTGCTTAGTTAAAATTCGGCAGGACCTTTATGGATGCCAATAACCGTTGACTGATAGATGCGGTTACACTTTTTAAAATCGAAAGGGGAAAAATATAAATGTTACGTTCAATGTACTCAGGAATTTCAGGTCTACGAAACTTCCAAACAAAACTAGATGTAATTGGTAACAATATCGCAAACGTTAATACTTACGGGTTTAAAAAAGGCCGTACAATTTTTAAAGATTTGATTTCACAGACAGTTGCTGGAGCTTCAGCATCTGGAGATGTACGTGGTGGAGTTAACGCAAAACAGATTGGTCTTGGATCACAAATTGCGGCAATTGATACAATCCATACAGGTGGATCTACACAGTTTACGGGGAATACATTGGACCTTGCGATTGCAGGGGACGGGTTCTTTCAGGTTGGTCAAATGGGTGTAGACGCCGGGGGAGTACCTATTGAAACGATGAGCAACTTTCAATATACACGTGCTGGTAACTATTATATGGATAACGAAGGTTATCTTGTGAATGGTGAAGGGCAGTTTCTGGTAGGAATGGGTGCTCCGGAATTTGATCCGAAGACGCCTTATGATCCAGAAACTAATAATTTCCTGGCACCATCCGATCCTGCCATTGCAGCTTTATTGGAAATTGATCCCGAAGCCGATGTTGAAGTTACCCAAGACGGATTCCTTCGAATTGTTATACCTACTACAGCTCAAAGCATGAGCATTGGTCAAGATGGAACAGTCACATTTGTTGATAGTGCAGGAGTTCTTAAATACGCTGGGACACTTGTGATGGCCAAGTTCCCGAATCCAGGTGGACTCAATAAAATAGGCGGTAACAACTACAAAGATTCTCCTAACTCAGGAAATCCAGTCTATGGCGTCCCAACTGCACAAGGAATCGGCAAGGTAGAATCCGGCTTCCTAGAGATGTCCAACGTCGACCTTGCTGAAGAATTCACTGAAATGATTGTCGCACAACGTGGTTTCCAAGCAAACACGCGTATCATTACAACATCCGATGAAATTCTACAAGAACTCGTCAACTTGAAACGATAATTAATTGACAACACAATTAATCTAACATAGCTTTACTAGAAAAGGAGGGTCGGGCCGGCTCTGTGCCCGGCCCCTTACATATGATACGAGTTACGCGTCTTAACAAAACCGAGTTTACATTGAACGCATTGTACATTGAGAAAGTCGAGTCATTTCCTGACACGACGATTACCCTTACGACAGGAACGAAATATGTTGTCTTTGATACGGCTGACGAGGTAAACAGCCGTATCATCGAATTTTATAAGGCGGTCCAGTTATTATCCAATCCGCATATACGAGGTGAAGAAGATGAAGAATAAAGTACTGACGGTATCCCTTATTATACTAGTTTGCATCACGCTTATCGGCGTAGTTGGACTCATTCTTGTTATGCAATTGAACAAAGACGATGAAGCAAAAGAGCCAACAATTGATGAAATTGTTGAATCTTCCGTTGACATTGAAGAAATCACAACAAATCTTGGCAACCGACAATTTATCAAAATCACGTTAAAAATCCAGACAGATAATAAATTAGCAGGAGAAGAACTTGCTAAAAGGGATTTCCAAGTTAAAAATATTGTTATCCAGGAACTTTCCGAGATGACAGCGCAAGACCTTGAGGGGAAAGCCGGAAAACAGGCTTTCGAGGATGCCTTGATAGCACATCTTAACCCCCTTATGCAAAATGGGGAAATCCAAAAGATCTACATCGTTTCGTATATTATTCAATAACTAGTTAAGTTGAACAAATGAACACCTATTTAAACCCAGCAAATTCAATGGGACACTGTATTTTAACCAATATAGGTAATTAGTTTCACTAGAGTCAGATACCGGGAGGTGACCATATGGCCGGGGATATATTATCCCAAAGTGAAATCGACGCATTATTGTCTGCGATTTCAACAGGGGAAATGTCTGCAGAAGACATGAAAAAAGAAGATGAGACCAGGAAAGTAAAAGTGTATGATTTTAAACGTGCCCTTCGATTTTCCAAAGATCAGATACGCAGTTTGACTAGGATCCACGAGAACTTTGCCAGACTATTAACGACATATTTTTCAGCACAGCTAAGAACGTATGTCCAAATCAATGTAGCTTCGGTAGATCAGATTCCTTTTGAGGAATTTATACGTTCTATTCCGAATATGACCTTGATCAATATATTTGAAGTTCCACCGCTAGATGGCAATATCCTAATGGAAGTAAACCCGAACATTGCTTATACGATGCTCGATCGCATGATGGGTGGAGTCGGAGAGAGTCCAGGTAAAGTTGATAATTTGACTGAAATTGAATTAAAAATCATGACAAGTTTATTTGAACGTTCCTTTGACAATTTACGCGAAGCATGGTCAGGGATCATTGATATCGATCCATTTTTGACGGAGATAGAAGTTAATCCGCAGTTCCTTCAAATGATATCGCCGAATGAAACGGTCGTTGTTATCTCGTTCAATATTATCATTGGAGAATCTAGTGGAATGATTAATATCTGTATTCCACACGTCGTTCTTGAACCAATTGTACCAAACTTATCGGTGCGCTATTGGATGCAGACCAACAAAAAAGAACCGACAGTAGAGCAAACTGTGGTTCTTGAAAAACGATTGAAACAAGCTCCTTTGTCTGTTATCGCCGAACTAGGTAATGCAGAAATGACGATTGAGGATTTCCTCTACCTACAAGTGGGGGATGTCGTAAAGCTAAATCGTAAAATTGATGATCCACTTGTCATAAAAATCGGAGATATACCGAAATTCACAGCACAGCCGGGCCATTTGAAAAACCAGATGGCTGTTCAGATAATTGATACAAAGATTGGAGGGGATGAAGATGATGAGTGATAATATCCTTTCGCAGGAAGAAATTGAAGCACTATTACGTGGGGAACCTTTGTCAAGCGATGAGCCCGGGGATTCTAGCCCAAAAGAAATAGTAACGGCAGATTATTTAGATGATATGGAAAGAGATGCGCTTGGTGAAATTGGGAATATCTCTTTCGGCAGTTCAGCAACAGCATTATCTGCATTGCTCGGACAAAAAGTAGATATAACGACACCTACTATTTCGGTTGTCGATAAGGAAGCTTTGGAAGAAGAATTCATCCATCCATACGTTGCTATTAAGGTCGACTATACAGTAGGACTTAGCGGTATGAACTTACTCGTTATTAAACAAAGTGATGCGGCAATCATTGCGGATCTTATGTTGGGCGGAGATGGTTTAAATCCGAATATGGACCTTGGTGAAATTCATTTAAGCGCTGTCCAAGAAGCAATGAATCAAATGATGGGTTCTGCGGCAACTTCGATGTCAACTTTATTCAATAAGAAAGTCGACATTTCACCGCCAACAATCGATTTGATGGATGTCCTTGAAGACAAAGGGCGGGATCTTATTCCCGAAGATGATTTAATGATAAAGGTATCGTTTGAGCTTAAAGTAGGCGATCTGATCGATTCAAACATTATGCAATTAGTTCCACTTGGATTTGGGAAGAAATTAGTTGCTTCTCTCATGGGCGGTGATGCAGAAGAGGAAACTGCGGCAGTTGCCGAGATGACTCGACCAACAGAACAGCAACCTTCTCCAGTACACCAACAGCCAACACAGCCAACACAGCAACAACAAGTGCAACAGCAGTCGTACGAACAAAATGGATATGGACAAGGGATGCAGCAACCGGCTTATGACGCACAATACGGACAGCCAGCACCACAACAGCAGATGCAAATGCGTCCGCAACAACCGCAGGTACAAGTTCAGCAGGCACAGTTTGCCAACTTTGAAAGTCCGTCATTAAACAAGTCAGAGTCCAACAACTTGAATATGCTCCTTGATATTCCTTTACAAGTAACGGTCGAACTTGGTAGAACAAAGCGTTCCGTGAAGGAAATTTTGGAAATGTCAAGCGGTTCCATTATTGAACTGGACAAATTGGCGGGAGAACCGGTTGATATTTTAGTAAACAATCGCCATATCGCAAAAGGAGAAGTTGTCGTTATCGACGAAAACTTCGGAGTACGAATCACAGATATTTTAAGTCAAGTAGAACGTTTAAACAATTTAAGATAATTTAACGGGGGTAATGACAATGAGTAGACGTATATTAATAGTAGACGATGCAGCTTTCATGCGAATGATGATAAAAGATATTTTGACAAAGAACAATTTTGAAGTAGTTGGCGAAGCAGCAGATGGTGTACAAGCTATTGAAAAATATTTCGATTTAAAACCTGATCTTGTCACGATGGATATTACAATGCCTGAAATGGATGGCATCGCAGCTTTAAAAGCGATTAAAGAAAAAGACCCTGCGGCGAAGATCATCATGTGTTCAGCAATGGGGCAGCAGGCAATGGTAATCGATGCGATTCAAGCTGGTGCAAAAGACTTTATTGTCAAACCATTCCAGGCAGATCGTGTTGTTGAAGCAATCGAAAAAGCATTAGGATAATCGGGGGATGAAATCAACGAATGTACAAAAGTACTTGTCAGCTTTCATACTGATTATCTTTCTAGTAACCCAATTGCCGTACGCATCCGTTCATGCAGACACCGACGCTGATCCGAACAAACCGGTGTCAGATTTGTTTACCAAAGACCCGGAAAAGGATACCGATACTGATGAGGACACATTAACACCGCCCGCTGATGATCTTACTACGGACAAGGCGGACGTAGGTTCCTCCGCGGGGGACTACATAAAAACGTTATTCGCTTTAGTGTTCGTCCTTGGATTATTATTTGGTCTATTGAAGTTCGTTAATCGGAAAAATAAGCTCTACGATAAAAATCGACTTATGAAAAACATGGGTGGTATTTCGCTCGGACAGCATAAATCGATTCAACTGGTCGTCATAGGAGAATCCTATTACCTTATTGGGGTTGGAGACGATATCCGATTGTTAAAAGAAATTACGGATCTTGATGAAATTGACAAACTAGTAGAATTCTACGCGAGTGATAATAGTACGGAGATAGTATCCGGGATGCTCAATCGGATTCTTGCTAAGGTAACGGGTAAATCGAAAAGTGACTCGAATGTGAAAACGGAAGAGTCATCCGATTTCAGTACTGTTTTTCAAACAAGGCTTGAGGAGATGAAAGAAGAGAGAAAACGGCATATCAGCCGGTTGACAGAAAAGGAGCGCAACCGCGATGAATGATATTGCTCAGTTTTTTTCAGACAGTGATCCGTCAAATGTATCGACATCTATCAAAATGATGTTACTTCTGACTGTCTTGTCCTTAGCGCCAGCTATTCTAATTTTAATGACTTCTTTTGCAAGGATTGTCATCGTTCTGTCATTCGTTAGAACCGCACTTGCAACGCAACAAATGCCTCCAAACCAGGTAATTGTTGGACTAGCACTGTTTCTGACGTTTTTCATCATGGCTCCAACGTTTCAGCAAGTGAATGATCAGGCTCTTACTCCGCTATTTGCGGACGAGATTTCGCTTGAAGAAGCCTATGAAAAGGGAAGTATCCCACTCAAAGAATTTATGAGTAAGCATACTCGACAGAAGGATTTGGAGTTATTCCTTCGCTACAATAAAGCGGATCGACCTGAATCACTAGAAGACATCTCACTGACGATGTTAGTTCCCGCATTTGCTTTGAGTGAAATTAAAACCGCCTTCCAAATGGGTTTTATGATCTTCATACCATTTTTAGTTATCGATATGATTGTAGCGAGTATTCTTATGTCGATGGGGATGATGATGTTACCGCCAGTCATGATCTCGTTACCGTTTAAAATATTACTGTTCGTCCTTGTTGATGGATGGTATCTCATTATCAAATCATTGTTGCAAAGTTTTTAGGAGGGGTTTTGAATGACACAGGAATTAGTCATAGAGATAGCAGAGCGTGCAATCTGGGTCATTCTTTTGACTTCGGGCCCACTCCTTATCCTTGCACTTGTGACAGGGCTTTCCGTGAGTATTTTCCAGGCAACCACGCAGATTCAGGAACAGACACTAGCATTCGTGCCTAAAATTGTTTCTGTGTTAGTTGGGATTGTCATTTTCGGTCCATGGATGCTAGCAAGGGTTACAACGTTTGCAGCAGATATCTTTGAGAATCTTGGACGGTATATCGGGTGATTAAATGGAAGAACTAGTCCCTTCATTAGCTGCATACTTACTTATCTTGACTCGTGTCACTGCTTTTTTTGTTACATTACCACTATTTTCTTATCGTGCAATACCGACTACTCAGCGCATCATTTTTGGTGCCTTGCTTGCTTGGTCGATGGTCTATGCGGTCGACATGCCTGTGCTGGAGATTAATGGGGCGTATCTTTTATTAGTCGTGAAAGAGGCAATGACAGGATTATTCATTGGAATCATCGCGTTCATCGTCATGTCTGCCATTCAAATTGCTGGAGGTTTTATCGATTTTCAAATGGGGTTTGCGATTGCGAACGTTATTGATCCGCAAACTGGAGCGCAATCTCCGCTTCTTGGTCAATTTTTCAACTCGTTGGCCATCCTCTTATTACTGGCGTTAAACGGCCATCATATGCTCTTGGATGGAATTTATTATAGCTACCAATTCATACCAGCAGACCAACTATGGCCGGCTTTTGGTCAAGAGGGACTAGCCGATTTTGTCATTCGGACTTTTGCAACCTCGTTTGCAATCGCCTTCCAAATGTCAATTCCAATCGTTGCGACATTATTCCTCGTCGATTTAGCACTTGGGATCACTGCAAGAGCAGTGCCACAATTAAATATTTTCGTTGTAGGGTTCCCAATCAAGATTGGGGTTAGTTTTATCGTTCTGTTTATTATGATGGGTGTTATGGTCCAAATGATGAAGAAATTATTTGAAGTGATGATCATTAGCATGAGGGACTTGATGTTAATTCTTGGAGGTGGTTAGTATGATGTTGCGGCTTGATCTGCAATTCTTCGCAGGGGAAAAGACCGAAAAAGCCACTCCGAAAAAACGTCAAGATTCTCGAAAAAAAGGTCAGGTTTTAAAAAGTCAGGACGTTACAAGTGCAATCCTGCTACTTTCCGTGTTCCTATTCCTGTTTTTTGCTGCAGGATTTATGAGGGATCGCTTTTTCGTGTTTTTCCATCAAGCATTCACTGAATATATACCTATATCCAATCTAGATGAGGACCAGGCAATGCTCATTTATGGAGATGTCTTAATTCAAATGGCATTTCTTCTATTGCCTGTCATGCTTGTAGCGGTTGTTGCAGGAGTGGCTGGGAATCTATTTCAATTCGGTTTGCTTCTTACTGCTGAACCATTGAAAATGGATTTGAAGAAAATAGATCCAATCAAAGGGCTTAAGCGGATTTTTTCCATCCGTGCCATTGTAGAATTAATGAAGTCTGTACTGAAAATTTCATTTATCGGAACAACTACAACACTTATCCTCATGTCGAATATTGATAAAGTACTAGGACTGGCATTTAAAAGCCCCTGGGATATATTAACGACGGTCGGGCAACTTGCCGCATTGATGGGAATAACGGCAGCATTTGTATTGTTATTCATTTCAATTCTAGACTTTATGTATCAAAAATATGACTATGAAAAAAATCTTCGGATGTCCAAACAGGATATTAAGGATGAATATAAAAACTCCGAAGGGGATCCGCTTATAAAATCCAAAATTAAGCAGCGCCAACGTGAAATGGCTATGCGACGCATGATGCAGGAAGTGCCCAATGCAGATGTCGTGATCACGAACCCGACCCACTATGCGATTGCACTGAAGTATAAGGACGGGGATATGGATGCGCCCATCGTTGTCGCAAAAGGTGTCGATTTTGTTGCTCAAAAGATTAAATTGATTGCCGCTGAAAACAACATTGTCATGGTAGAAAACCGGCCACTCGCCAGAGCACTCTATGACGATGTTGAAATTGGAGGAAGGATTCCTGAAGAGTTCTTCAAAGCAATAGCTGAAATACTTGCGTATGTATACAGAATTCAACGTAAAATTTGATTAAATATAAGAGAGTAGGGATGACATGCAATTCAGAGATATAGGAGTACTCGCGGCGGTAATCATGATCGTTGCGATGCTTGTCATCCCGCTTCCACCATGGCTTTTAAGTTTCTTGATAATTATAAATATTACACTTGGACTTTTAGTTCTTTTAACAGCCATGAACATGCAGGAAGCGTTACAGTTTTCAATTTTTCCTACCTTATTACTTTTGCTTACACTTTTCCGTTTGGGTCTTAACGTTTCAACGACTCGGGCAATCTTGTCAAACGGAGATGCGGGTGGAGTTGTTGAAACGTTCGGTACTTTTGTTACGGGAGGAAATATCGTCGTAGGTCTCGTTATCTTCGTCATCCTTGTCATTATTCAGTTTATCGTCATTACAAAAGGTGCGGAAAGGGTTTCTGAAGTAGCTGCCCGATTTACGCTCGATGCAATGCCAGGGAAACAGATGAGTATCGATGCTGACTTGAACGCCGGTATGATTTCTGAAACAGAAGCACGAACGAGACGTGAAAAAGTAAGTAATGAAGCCGACTTTTATGGAGCAATGGATGGGGCAACAAAGTTCGTTAAAGGAGATGCAATTGCCGGTATTATTATCGTTATTATCAACTTGCTTGTTGGTATGATAATTGGGGTAGCTCAAATGGGTCTGCCATTCGCAGAAGCTGCTATTCTCTTCTCACAATTGACGGTCGGTGATGGTATCGTTTCGCAAATACCAGCCCTTCTTATCTCAACTGCAACAGGTATAGTTGTTACTCGTGCCGCGTCTAAAGGGAATCTTGGTTCTGATATAACAAACCAGCTTCTTGGACAACCTAAACTTCTTTACGTCGCAGCTGTATCAGTGCTATTACTAGGTCTTGCTACACCAATTAATGACATATTTACACTTCCAATCGCGATTACACTTGCAGTAGCCGCCTATATAATGTCTAACAAGGTCGAAGAAGATCCTAAGGAATTATTGGAGATGGAAGAAGATCTTGAAACGGAAGGTCTAAAAAGTCCAGAAAATATTGTCAATCTGTTAAATGTAGATCCAATCGAATTCGAGTTTGGCTATGGGCTTATTCCGCTCGTTGACGCGACGCAGGGGGGAGATTTACTCGATCGTGTTGTTATGATTCGTAGACAGTTGGCAATTGAGCTGGGTCTCGTTATTCCGGTTGTTCGTATTAGGGATAACATCCAGTTACAACCAAATGAGTATAGAATTAAGATTAAGGGAAGTGAATTAGCAAGAGGGGAATTACTTCTTGATCATTACCTAGCAATGAGTCCGGGCGGGGACGATTCGATTGAAGGGATTGATACAATCGAGCCATCATTCGGTCTTCCAGCTAAATGGATAACGGAAGACGTCAAAGAAGATGCAGAGATTCTCGGATATACGGTTGTTGACCCGCCGAGTGTTGTTTCGACGCATCTGACAGAAGTGATTCGTGCGAATGCTGCAGATTTGATTGGCCGTCAAGAAACAAAACAACTGGTCGATCATGTGCGTGAAACATTCCCGATTCTTGTCGACGAGCTCACGCCTACACCGTTATCGATTGGTGAAATTCAAAAAGTACTTGCGAAGTTGCTGAACGAGCATGTTTCGGTACGGAACTTGCCAATCATCTTTGAAACACTTGCGGATTATTCGAAATATACATCAGATGTCGACGTTTTAACAGAGTATGCTAGACAGGCCCTTGCAAGGCAAATTACAAATCAGTATGCATCTGCTGGTCAATCGCTTAAAGTGTTAACCGTCTCTGGCAAAGTTGAGAAAATGATTGCGGATAGTATCCAACAAACGGAACAAGGCAATTATTTATCCCTTGACCCGCAACATTCCCAGGAAATTCTCGAGTCGATTGCAGGGGAAGTAGAACGTGTCGCATTGATGGACCAATCACCGGTTGTCCTATGTACGCCTGCAATCCGTATGTATTTGAGACAAATAACGGAACGATACTTCCCTCAAATTCCAGTATTATCTTACAATGAACTTGAGGCTTCAATTGAAGTCCAAAGTGTTGGGGTGGTGGATATCTGATGAAAATGAAAAAATATACAGCGGAAACAATGGTAGAAGCCATGAAAAAAGTTCGTATGGACTTTGGTGATGATGCGCTCATCCTTAGTTCAACTGTTGTTAAATCAAAAGGGTTCCTAGGTTTATATAAAAAGAAATCTGTAGAAGTTGTTGCGGGTTTTGATGAGCCGGTTTCGAAAATAGAAGAAATAGCTTCTTCAATTATTTCTTCACGCCCGGTACAAGAAGACGATACATCTATAGAACTAAAAAAAGAAATGAACGAAATGAAAAAAATGTTGAAAGATATGCAACAAGCAGCTACTCATTCTCGTTTCCCTGATGACGTGAAACCGCTACTTGCCCATCTTGAAAAACAGGGTCTGTCCGTAAATTTCATCACTGAGTTAGGGGAGAATCTTTACGACAGGATGAAAGCGGAGAAAAAAGATTTCACAAACGAAGAGCAACTTCTTATTGTGAAACAATTTCTTGAACGAGAAATCGGAGATTTGCCGTTTGGGGGCATTTCTTTCAATAAAAAATTCATAAATGTTCTTGGACCAACAGGAGTTGGAAAGACCACAACTATTGCCAAAATTGCTGCACGGGCGCTTCTTGAAAAAAAGAAGAAAATCGGTTTTATCACAACTGATACGTATCGAATAGCAGCTATTGAACAACTTCGTACATATGCGAACTTGTTGCAAGCTCCTGTGGAAATTGCATATAACAGCAAGGATTTCGAACAAGCAATCGAGAGACTGGCTGACCGTGATTTGATATTTATTGATACGGCAGGTCGAAATTATAAAGAAGCTAAGTTTGTAGAAGATTTGACGCTTCTAATCGATTTTTCACTAGATATGGAATCATATCTAGTTCTCTCAATGACGTCTAAAGAAGAAGACATGCGGGTAATCATTGAACAGTTCAAATCATTTTCAGTTGAAAAGTTCATATTCACAAAAATGGATGAGACCGGATCAATTGGTCCAATGTTTAATCTGATGAAGGACTATGGTATCGGAACTGCGTATTACACGGATGGTCAGGAAGTCCCGGAAGATATTACTGAGGCAGATAGCATGAAACTGATTTCCTTGTTAGTAAAGGGTGCTTATGATGCGTGATCAGGCGGAAACACTTAGGCTCAAGATGCTGAAGTCCCAAGGTAAACTGTCAAAATCAATTGCCATTGTCAGTGGTAAAGGCGGTGTTGGGAAATCGAATTTCTCAACAAATTTCGCCCACGCCCTATTAGCTAAAGGTAAGAAAGTAATTATCATTGATATGGACATTGGAATGGGCAACATCCACATTCTTCTTGGTATGGCCCCGCGGAATAGTTTGACAGACTATTTACTTAATAAAAAAGAAATTGATGAAGTGGTAAATGAAGCACCTGGAGGTTTGTCGTTCATTTCTGGGGGTTCTGGGCTGGATATGGTGATAGAATGGTCGGCAGCTATGTTCGATAGGCTAATCCAAGCGTTCGAATATTTACAACAAGGATATGATTTCATCTTGTTTGATATGGGAGCGGGGGCAACGCAACGTTCAATCGAATTGATTGTTGCTGTCGATGAAATTATTGTCATTTCGACAACTGAACCAACATCCATCACTGACGCCTACTCCATGATGAAATTCATTTGCCTGCAAGACCCGGAAAAGGTATTCAGTATTGTCAGTAACCGTGTTTCAAAGGGTGATGATGGCAATGATGCTGTAACGAGACTTCAATATGCTATGCGTAAGTTCCTAGGGAAAGAGACTAAGATTCTTGGCTTCCTGCCTGAAGATTCAGTAGTTCACAAGGCAGTGCTTGCACAGGAGCCATTTATACTACTATATCCAAAGGCACCTATATCCAAAAGAATGATGGCAATTGCAGAGACGTTTGTCAGTCCAAGTTCTGAAGAAGAGTTCAATCAAGGAGAAGGATTCCTAAGCAAGATGAGGAGTATATTCGCGAAAGGGCGTGGATGATTTGAATACAGGCAATCGCAAGAAAGCGCTTGTTGTGGATGATTCGGCATTTATGCGTAAGCTCATATCCGATTTCCTATCGGGCCATCCCGAAATTGAAGTAGTTGGTACTGCACGTAATGGTAAAGAGGCTGTCGAAAAGGTGAAAAGTTTGAAACCAGACGTTGTGACCTTGGATGTAGAAATGCCAATTATGGATGGTCTCGAAGCGTTAAAAGAAATTATGTCGAGCCATCCAGTGCCGATTGTCATGTTGTCAAGCACAACGAAAACTGGAGCAGAAAATACGATGCTCGCTATGGAATATGGTGCAGTTGACTTCGTCGCGAAGCCGGGTGGGGCAATATCCTTGAATCTCCACGAGGTAAAGGAGGAGATTCTAGGGAAAGTTATTGCCGCTTCAGGGGTACAGCTGTCTACGTTGACAAGAAAGATTACGGGCCGACGTTTTACGCAGCCAATTATTTCAAAATCAACCACTAAATCGGTTGATAAAGCCGTTGAAATACCTACCTTTATTCCTAATCGGAGTCAGTTAACGAATGTGTCTCAAAATAAGATTCCCAAAACAGGTAAAACATTTGTTATAATAGGCACATCGACAGGGGGACCTAGGGCACTGCAGGAAGTGCTGACGGGTATACCCGCATTAATCGGTGTTCCAATTCTGGTTGTTCAACATATGCCTCCAGGTTTTACAAAATCCCTTGCAGATAGACTGGACGGTCTTTGTGATATTCATGTAAAAGAAGCAGAAGATGGCGAGTTGCTTGAAAATGGTACTGCCTATATTGCACCGGGCGGCAAACATCTTAAAATGATGAAAAAGGGCATGTACTACTATGTCCGTCTAGACGCTGTGGATCCCCCACGTGCGGGACATCGCCCATCCGTTGATGTTCTGCTGGAGTCAGCTGCCGAGAATACGGAGTTGAACTTTTTGACTGTTATCATGACAGGCATGGGGTATGACGGGAAAAATGGTATGGAAGTGCTACGGAAAAATGGTAAAACAATTACTATTGCAGAATCGGCAAAGACATCAGTCGTATATGGCATGCCAAAAGCAATAAAAGAAGCTGGTTTTGCCGATGAGATCGTTGACTTACACGATATTTCAGAATCGATTATTGGCATTATAAAGTCTTGAAGGAGGCGTCACGATGGATACAAATCAATACTTGGAAATGTTTATAGATGAGAGCAAGGAGCATCTACAAGCGTGCAACGAACATCTGTTGGAACTCGAGAAAAACCCGCTAGATCTTGCCATTGTAAATGAAGTATTCCGGTCCGCTCATACGTTGAAAGGGATGTCGGCAACAATGGGGTATGAAGACATCGCCGATCTTACACATATGATGGAAAATGTATTGGATGCAATCCGTAATTCGAAAATTCGTGTTACAGCTGAAATTTTGGATGTCGTTTTTCAAGCTGTCGATTACCTTGAAGAGATGGTGATGGATATCGCCTCAGGTGGAACAGGTAAAAAAGATGTAACCAAACTTGTAGAGTCATTGAACAGGATTGAAGTTGGTGGGGCGGTGGTAGCTGAAACTGCAGCAGCTGTTGTACTAGAAGATAAAGTAAGCCATGAAGATTCACTTCGTTATGATGGGTACGAAATGACTGTCCTTAGTCAATCATTTGAGCAAGGCTTTAGCGCATTTGAAATTAATGTGAAACTACGAGACGATTGTTTATTGAAAGCAGCAAGGGTGTATATGGTATTTGAAATACTGGAAAAATCCGGCGAAATCATTAAAACTGAGCCGAAAGTAGAACGGCTTGAAAATGAAGACTTTAACGAAACGTTTACAGTGGCGCTTATTACAAAAGAAGATGCGGATGTCTTGAAAGCCAAAGTATTGAAAGTGTCCGAAATTGAAAGCGTGTCTGTCATACCTGTTACAACTGATTACTTGAAACGTGATAACGATGACGCGTCTGCTAAAGAGACAGAATCGATTACGCCTACTATTATCGATGCAGATGCTAAAAACGGTTCAACTGAGCAAAAAGGAAAACGGAACTCAGGTGTACAATCCGGTAATAAAACAATTCGTGTGAATATTGATAGACTTGATGTTCTCATGAATCTGTTTGAAGAGCTGATTATTGATCGGGGGAGACTTCAATCAATCGCAAGTGAAATCCATAACCCAGAATTGAATGAAACGGTCGAGCGGATTACGCGTGTATCTGGTGATTTGCAAAGCATCATCTTGAACATGCGCATGATACCAGTTGAAACAGTATTCAATCGTTTCCCTAAAATGGTTAGGCAGTTGGCACGTGATCTTAACAAGAAAGTTGAACTCGAAATCATTGGAGCTGAAACTGAACTTGATCGAACAGTTATTGACGAAATCGGGGATCCTCTTGTTCACTTGATTCGTAATGCACTGGATCACGGTATCGAAAGTCCAGCTGAGCGTGTTGCCAAAGGGAAGCCAGAAGAAGGTACTGTAACTTTACGTGCCTATCATTCGGGTAATCATGTATTTATAGAGCTTGAAGACGATGGAGCCGGTGTTAATCGTGAACGTGTCCTTGCAAAAGCAATTAAAAGTGGCATTGTTACAAAAGAAACAGCTGCAACACTGACGGACCGTCAAGTAGCTGAACTCATTCTGGCATCTGGCTTCTCGACAGCTGAAAAAATTTCGGATGTATCTGGGCGTGGCGTAGGGTTAGATGTCGTGAAAAATACCATCGAATCACTCGGCGGGTTTATGTCAATCGAATCAAAAGAAGGACAAGGTTCCTTATTCCAAGTCCAACTTCCATTAACTCTATCGATCATTTCTGTTATGCTAGTAGAATTGAAAAAAGAAGTGTTTGCGATACCGTTGTCATCAATCATTGAGACGGCTATCATTCAGACTTCTGAAATTATGAATGCACATAACCAACAAGTTATCGATTTCCGTGGCAATATCATACCACTATTAAATTTGACGGAAATTTTCGAAATACCAGAACAAAATAGTGAATCGGATGGCTATCAGTCTGTAGTCATTGTCCGTAAAGGCGAAAGATTAGCGGGACTGGTTGTCGATTCATTCATCGGGCAACAGGAAATTGTGTTGAAGTCGCTTGGTAATTATTTGCAAAGTGTATTCGCGATATCCGGTGCAACGATTCTTGGAAATGGACAAGTTGCACTCATTGTCGATTGCAACGCATTGATTAAATAAGCGGGGGTGAAAAATATGACTGACAAACTCAATCAAAAAGAAATGAAAGTAATTGTTTTTCAATTGTTGGATATGGAATATGCCATCGGTGTTGATATCGTTCAGTCAATCGAAAAAGTGCTTTCGATTACTCGGGTTCCCAAAACGCCAGCCTATGTTAAGGGAGTTATTAACCTTAGAGGGATCGTTACTCCAATTGTCGACTTGCGTGAGCGGTTTGGCCTCACTTCAAAAGAGATGGATGACAGTACAAGAATAATTATTGTCACACTAGACGAATATGATGTAGGGCTGATTGTAGATGCTGCGAATGATGTACTCGACATTCCAGTAAATGCAATCGAGCCACAACCGGAAGTCGTCGGTTCCATCGAATCAGACTTCATCTCTGGTGTCGCTAAAGTGGATAAACATCTTCTTGTTATGCTAAATCTAGATAAAGTTCTCGAGCCCGTGAAGCGGGTGATATCAGATGAACTCTGACAACGCGATTACGGACATGCATCTTGATGTATTAAAAGAAGTGGGGAATATTGGAGCTGCGCATGCGGCGACTTCATTGTCACAACTGCTTAATCGTAAAATCGATATGCATGTTCCAAGTGTCAAACTAGTATCATTCGATGAGATGTTTGACCTTGCTGGTGGTGCCGAAAAAATAGTTGCTGGAATCTTCCTTCGCATTGAGGGGGATTTGTCCGGCAGTATGTTTTTCGTTCTTCCTGTGGAATCAGCAAATCACTTCATTAGAAGATTGATTGGGGACGAGACATTCGATTTTTCCTCTCCTAATCTACCTGAAATAGGAGTATCTGCGATGCAGGAACTAGGCAATATTCTTTCGGGTTCTTACTTGTCCGCTCTGTCCGATTTTACAGGCTTGAAAATTTATCCTACAGTACCTTCGTTAAGTGTCGACATGGTTGGTGCAATCGTCAGTTTCGGACTGATTGAAGTATCTCATTATAGCGATGAAGTCATCGTTATTGACACGCAGATTCGTGAGGAAAGTGAGGAAGGAATTTCAAGTGTAGACGGTCACTTTTTCCTGCTTCCGGACCCTTCATCCTACGTTACAATTTTCCGTTCACTAGGTGTAATGTGAGATGGTGATTTTGAGTGAGGTAATTCGGGTAGGAATTGCGGATATGAATATCGTCAAAGAGCCGATGACAATTAGAACTTCAGGTCTGGGTTCATGTGTCGGAATTGTGCTCTACGATGAGCGTAAAAAGATTGCGGGAATGGTACATATCATGCTTCCGGATTCCAGTCTTGGTAAATCGGATCGCATTAATGTCGCTAAGTTTGCGGATACCGGTATTTACGCGTTGATGGAATTGCTCAAGGCGGAAGGTGTCAGACCGATGGCTTTGAAGGCGAAAATTGCGGGTGGTTCACAAATGTTTCAATTCGGTTCAAGCGACACGATTCGCATTGGTCCGCGAAATGTTGAAGCCGTTAAACAAGAATTGAAACGATTGTCTATCCCAATTATTGCTGAAGACACAGGTGGCTCGAGCGGCCGTACAATTGAATTTAATCCTACAGAATCTATACTGAACATCCGTACAGTAAACTTAGGGACAAAAGAAATCTGAAAAAAGAGCGGATGAATTCGTTCACTGGACAATTAAGTACGGCGGCTGGTCAGTTCAGTCGCCTTTTTTCGTGTTTCTTTGCTATAATATTAGTAACTATGACGGAATCACCATTGAAAGTGAGGGATTCGATGTCGAAACAGGATTTGATGGAGGAAGCCGTATGTTGGGACCTGTGGATTCGTAATCGTGATCCCGAAGCAGGAGACATACTTGTCCGTAAGTACACGCCGCTTGTCAGCTATCATGTGCAACGAATTAGCTCTGGACTGCCACGTAACGTTTCGCGTGATGACATAATGAGTCTAGGACTTCACGGTCTATTTGACGCCTTAACGAAATTCGATCCAAGTAGGGATTTGAAATTTGATACGTATGCATCTTTTCGTATCCGTGGAACCATTATCGATGGCTTGCGGAAAGAAGATTGGTTACCGCGTTCTTCTAGGGAGAAATCCAAAAAACAAGAAGAAGAAATTATGAAGCTTGAGCAGAAGTTGCAACGTCATGCTGCACCAGAAGAAATTGCTGAGCACATGGGAATAAGTGTAGATCAGGTATATCAGACTGTCCATGAACATTATTTTTCAAACGTCCTTTCTATTGATGAGAAAGTCAATGACGATGACGATGAAGGACAAAAGTCGTTTATCATAAAGGATGAAGGTACAAAGACTCCTGAGCAGAAGACTATGATGACTGAATTGATTGGTGACTTGATTACTAAAATCAATGAACTAAATAAAAATGAACAGCTTGTATTGAGCTTTTTTTATACAGAAGAAATGACTCTTACAGAAATCGGTGAGATTTTAGGTTTATCTACGTCGCGGATTTCTCAAATTCACTCGAAAGCGCTATTCAAACTTCGCAAACTATTAGCAACTGAAATTGTTGATGGAGGGATCTTATGAGTTTGAAGGGGATTGAACTGCAAATTGCGATACCCAAGACCTTCGATGCGGGAAAAATCGCAGAACAAAAGCACCAACAAACCCAATTAAACTTAGATCATGCCAATTCACTTATGGAACGGCAAGCGTTAAAAGGTAAAGAAACTGTCTTGGAATCGGAAGAGGCAGCGAAGGCGGCGGCAGACGGACATCGACAGGAACATGATCAAGGAGAGTTACAAAACGGAGACCACCAACAAAATGAAGAGGAAAAGAAGACGATACACCCCTATAAAGGTGCGTTTGTTGACTTTACAGGCTAATGACGATGATAACGATTTTTTTAGTGTTTCTATTCATCATACAAATAATAAGTTTTTACTTCCTAGCTTTGCTTTACACTAAAGTTACGAAGTTTGATGATCTCGAAAAAAAACAGCGCAAGCTTATGACTGAAATGGATAATTCGATTGTCGCATACTTGTCGGAGTTGAAAGACGAGAATGAGCGCTTAATTGAACAGCTTACAGTCCATGCTCAACAACCTGATTTCAAAAAAACAACTGTAAGTGCTTCACAAGAACCTGCGGCTTCTGAAGAAGTTCGGCCCGTAATACGTGCCAGCATACCTAAAATGCCAGTTAATCTTGCTCTCAAGTCTTATAAGGCAGCAGGACAGGCCACTGAGGAGTCTAAGGCGCCAGTTGAAGCCGTGGATGCAAGAACACAGGTAATTAGACTGTACGACGCGGGGCAGTCCATAGAAGAAATTGCTAAGCAACTAGGCAAAGGGCGTACAGAGATAGAGTTAATCTTGAAATTCAGATGAAGTATATATGTTAAACAAATGAATACCTATATAAACTAAACGAAGGTGCCTTACAAGGGCAGTCGACGTGAATTTAATAGGATTCTTCAATATAAACTATGAAGGTTGCAATAAAGATAATCATATGGTATATTATCGAATGGTAATACTACACACGTGGACGGACGTCAGGAATGGTGCCGAGAGGTCGTTTTGGCGGATGAGGTGCACGGAGGGAATTAAACCAAAACAGGAGGAATACAAAATGTCAGTTATCTCAATGAAACAACTGCTTGAAGCCGGAGTACACTTCGGTCACCAAACACGCCGCTGGAACCCGAAAATGAAGAAATTCATCTTCGTGGAACGTAACGGAATCTACATCATCGATCTACAAAAAACGGTGAAAAAACTTGAAGAAGCTTACGCATTCATGCGTCAAGTTGGTGCTGATGGCGGTAAAGTTCTATTCGTCGGTACTAAAAAACAAGCACAAGATGCAATTAAAGAAGAAGCTGAACGCGCTGGAATGTATTATATTAACCAACGCTGGCTTGGTGGAACACTTACAAACTTTGGCACAATCCAAAAACGTGTTGCACGTATGAAACAAATCGAGAAAATGGAAGAAGACGGTACATTTGACGTACTTCCTAAAAAAGAAGTTGGACAACTTAAGAAACAACACGAACGTCTTGTGAAATTCCTTGGCGGAATCCGTGATATGAAAGCAATTCCGGATGTTATGTTCGTTGTTGACCCACGCAAAGAACGCATCGCGGTTGCTGAAGCAATCAAATTGAACATTCCACTAGTTGGAATCGTTGACACGAACTGTGATCCAGACGAAATTGACTACATCATTCCTGCGAATGATGATGCAATTCGCGCAGTACGTCTATTGACTAGCAAAATGGCTGATGCTTTGCTTGAATCAAGACAAGGCGAAGACGAAGAAGCGACTCAAGAAGAAACTGTAGCTGCAGAGTAAATCCAGTAAATGAAAAGACGATAAGCGGCTTATACCCTTATCGTCTTTTTTCGGAATTGATGGCATAAATAGGAGGAATGGAAAAAATGAAAATTACAGCGCAAATGGTTAAGGAATTACGGGAAAAAACAGGTACAGGTATGATGGACTGTAAAAAAGCGTTAACAGAAACAAACGGTGACATGGAAGCGGCAATTGATTTCCTACGTGAAAAAGGTCTTTCTAGTTCTGCTAAGAAAGCGGATCGTATTGCTGCAGACGGTACAACGTATATTCATGTTGACGGTAACGAAGCAATTATTCTTGAAGTGAACGCAGAAACTGATTTCGTAGCTAAAAATGAAGGTTTCCAAACACTTGTAAACGATCTTGCTGTACACCTTCTTGCTACAAAGCCTGCTACAGTCGAAGAGGCAGTTGCATCTACATTGCCAAACGGATTGTCAGTAGCGGATCATATTTCAAACACTGTTGCTAAAATTGGTGAGAAAATTACACTTCGTCGTTATGAAATTCGTACGAAAACAGATAACGATGCTTTCGGACCGTATTTGCACATGGGTGGACGAATCAGTGTTCTTACTATTGTTGAAGGTTCAACAGATTCAGATGCAGCAAAAGACGTTGCAATGCACATTGCAGCATTGAATCCGAAATACGTTTCACGTGACCAAGTTTCTGCTGAAGAAGTTGAGCACGAACGTAAAATCCTTACAGAACAAGCGCTTAACGAAGGTAAACCAGAAAACATCGTTGCGAAAATGGTTGAAGGCCGTATCGGTAAATACTTCGAAGATATTTGTGTACTTGATCAGGCATTTGTTAAAAATTCCGATCAAAAAGTTGGCGATTTCGTGAAATCAACTGGCGGTACATTGAAAGAATTTATCCGTTATGCAGTTGGTGAAGGTATTGAAAAACCTGAAGATAACTTCGCAGATGAAGTTATGAGCCAAGTTAAAGGTAACTGAGCCGTTATAGACTAACAAATGGGGAACACATGCGTGTGTTCCCCATTTTTCAAGAGCTAAGAAAGTATAAGTTTTTCAACATGGAACAGTGTCTAGCTCCAGGCGCCTAGGAGATTGGGGCATAAGCCAGTCCGGCTATGTGTGCAAAGAACGCCACTTCACCGGCCCATCTTATGCATGTCGTGGGCCTCTACAGGCTGCGTTCATTTATAATAGGCGCTTGTGCTTTTCTTAAGAAAAAAGAATAGATGGAGGATACAAATGAGCAATCCAAAATATAAACGTATCGTCTTGAAATTAAGCGGAGAAGCACTTGCTGGTGATCAAGGTTTCGGTCTATCGCCAGAAGTTATTAAAAACGTTGCAATACAAGTGAAAGAAGTTGTTGACCTAGATGTCGAAGTTGCCGTTGTTGTCGGAGGCGGAAATATTTGGCGCGGTAAAGTTGGCAGTGAAATGGGAATGGATCGTGCGACAGCAGATTACATGGGCATGCTCGCTACGGTTATGAATTCCCTTGCTCTACAAGATTCCCTTGAGAAAATTGGCGTTGAAACTCGTGTCTCTTCATCAATTGAAATGAGACAAGTTGCGGAACCATACATACGCCGCAAAGCAATCCGTCATCTTGAAAAGAAACGTGTCGTCATTTTTGCAGCAGGTACGGGGAATCCGTATTTCTCAACTGATACGACAGCAGCGCTCCGCGCAGCTGAAATTGAAGCGGACGTCATTCTTATGGCGAAAAACAATGTGGACGGCGTTTATTCAGCTGACCCGGCTAAAGATAAGAATGCAGTTAAATACTTAGAACTATCGTTTTTGGATGTCATTAACCAAGGGCTTGAAGTAATGGATTCAACGGCTTCGACTCTATGTATGGACAACGATATCCCACTCGTAGTATTCTCTATTATGGAAAATGGAAATATTAAGAGAGCCGTCCTAGGTGAATCGATCGGGACGGTCGTCAGGAGGAATTTATAATGGCTAACGAAGTAATGGATCAAGCGAAAGATCGTATGGAAAAAGCAATTGGTGGATATACGAGAGAACTAGCTTCTATTCGTGCAGGACGTGCAAGTGCTGCAATGCTGGACAGATTAACTGTTGAGTATTACGGTGCTCCTACTCCAATATCACAGATGGCTGGTATTTCAGTACCTGAGGCACGTCTGCTTGTCATTCAACCCTATGACAAGACAATACTTGCTGATATTGAAAAGGCAATCATGAAATCGGATATCGGAATTACACCTTCTAATGATGGTAGCGTTATCCGCCTTGCTGTTCCAGCATTGACAGAAGATCGCCGAAAAGAACTTGTGAAATCTGTGAAAAAAGAAGCAGAGGAAGCAAAAATAGCGATACGTAATGTTCGTCGTGATGCGAATGAAGATTTCAAGAAACTTGAAAAAAGTAGTTCAATTACTGAGGATGAACTACACCGTTATGGTGAAGAAATCCAAAAGTTGACGGATTCACAAATCGTGAGAATCGATGAAATTGCAAAAGATAAAGAAAACGAAATCATGGAAATCTGATAGAAGAACTTTCTATATTCCGAGACGTCCTAATTTCAGGACGTCTTTTTCTTTGCTTAGGAAATTATAAAGCTCTTGGCCTGTGGATAACCTATGAAAGGTCCTACCCCGCGTCGAGACTCCAACGCCCTTGAACAGGCGTTTCCGTATTTGTTCTTTATGAACAGCAATAAAAAATGAAATTAACCGTCTAATTTGTTACGATAGAGTATGTACTTGCTCTGATAGTAGCTGAGTGGAGGAAACGATATGCTGGAAAAAATATTTGGGAAAAAAACTGTGGTGGCAGCTAGTTCAATTTCGGACCGAATGACAACTGTTAAAAGCAAGCATATCCCTGCCCACGTGGCGATTATTATGGATGGCAACGGCAGATGGGCGAAACGGCGTAATTTACCGAGGATTGCAGGTCATCATGAAGGGATGAAAAAGGTTCGTGTAATAACACGCATCGCAAATGACCTTGGTGTAAAAGTGCTTACACTTTATGCCTTTTCTACGGAAAATTGGAAACGACCGAAACTAGAAATAGATTTCTTGATGAAACTTCCAGGGGAGTTTCTTAGCACTCACCTCCCAGAATTAATCGAGCAAAACGTGAAGGTAGAAATGATTGGAAACTTTGATATGTTGCCAGATCATACGAAAAAAGCGATTAGTAAGGCAATGGAAGAAACAAAGCACAATGACGGTTTAACATTGAACTTTGCCATGAATTACGGCAGCAGGCTAGAACTTGTCGAATCTGTCAAAGAAATTGTGGCACTGGTAGCGGATGGTTCAATTAATCCAGAAGATATTGATGAGTCACTCATTGGATCCCATTTAATGACCGCTCATTTACCGGAACCGGATTTACTAATTCGCACAAGCGGCGAAGTCAGGTTGTCCAATTTCATGCTTTGGCAGCTCGCATATGCCGAGCTTTCTTTCACAGACGTGTTGTGGCCAGATTTTGATGAAATATGCATGCTGAATGCGATTGAAGAATTCCAATTGCGAAATAGACGTTTTGGTAGTGTAGAAGGGAATGGAGACGTTTGAAACAGAGGATACTAACGGCAATCGTTGCGCTTATCTTTTTCGTTCCACTAGTTGTAATAGGTGGGTTGCCCTTCACGATTGCAGTTTATGCAATTGCAACAATTGGGTTATATGAACTTTTACGGATGAGGGACATTCAATTAATTTCAATTGAAGGTATTTTGACATGGGTTGCGCTTGCAATATTACTTATGCCTGCCAATTGGAGCGGCACCGTCTTCGAAATGGTTGGTTATACAAAAATCGAAATGACATTTGCTATTGTCCTTATGCTATTGATTTATACAGTTGTTGTTAAAAATCGATTTACGTTCGATCATGCAGCTTTTTCTGTTTTAGGTGTGTTGTATGTCGGAATTGGGTTTTATTATTTGATTGAAACGAGATTATTCGGAATCGAATATGTCGTATATGCTTTGATGGTAATTTGGGTTACGGATTCCGGTGCCTATTTCACAGGTAGAAAAATAGGTAAGCGTAAATTGTGGCCGGAGATCTCCCCGAACAAGACAGTGGAAGGTTTTGTAGGCGGTGTATTGTCAGCTGTTGTTTTTGCTTGCATCTTCCAAATCTACTTCCCTATTGCTTCTACATATATCATACTTATTGTTGTGACGATTATTGCATCGATTGTCGGGCAATTGGGCGACCTTGTCGAATCGGCACTAAAAAGGCATTATGAAGTGAAGGATTCAGGAAAGCTCCTGCCAGGTCATGGTGGGATTCTAGACAGGTTCGATAGTCTCCTTTTTGTACTGCCATTACTTCATTTTCTACACTTTGTAGGATAAGGGAAAGGGTGTCTACATGACAAAGAAAATAAGTCTACTAGGGGCTACAGGCTCCATCGGTATACAGACACTGGATATCATTGGTTCCAACCCCGATAAATTTAAGCTCGTATCTTTTTCAGCTGGTTTGAATATCGATAGTGTAAGGGAAATTGCTTCAGCGTATCATCCACAAATGATATCTGTAATAAGATGTGAAGATGCCGAAATGCTGAAAACGGAATTTCCCGCTATCGAATTTGTTTACGGAGATGATGGCCTTGTTGAAGTTGCGGCACGTACGGGTTCTGATATATTGCTTAATGCCGTCATCGGCAGTGTTGGGCTTAAACCAACACTTGAAGCAATCCGCGCTGGGATAACTATCGCTATTGCCAATAAGGAAACACTTGTCGCAGCAGGAGAAATCGTTATGAGCGAAGCCCGTAAATACGGTGTACCGATTTTACCTGTGGATAGTGAACATTCAGCACTTTTCCAAGCGTTGAACGGTGAAGATCCGAAACGTATTTCTAGGCTTATTTTGACGGCTTCAGGCGGAAGTTTCAGGGATCTTACCCGGGCAGAACTTGCAAACGTGACGCTTGAACAGGCTCTTGCGCATCCTAATTGGTCAATGGGCAATAAATTAACAATCGACTCGGCGACCATGTTGAACAAGGGGCTTGAAGTGATTGAGGCACATCATCTTTTTGCAATGCCTTATGAAAAAATTGATTGTTTGCTTCATAAGGAAAGTATCATCCATTCGATGATCGAGTTCGAAGACACAAGTGTCATGGCACAACTTGGTTCACCAGATATGCGCGTACCTATCCAATATGCTTTGACCTATCCAGATCGGATTCCGATGCAAAACGCGAAACCGCTTCGTCTCGAAGAAATTGGAATGTTGCATTTCGAGAAAATGGATCTAGTTCGTTTTAAGGCGTTGGGACTTGCATATGCTGCTGGTAAAGAAGGTGGTACAATGCCAGCTGCCATGAATGCTGCAAATGAAGTGGCTGTAGCGTTGTTTATGAATGGTCGTATTCCATTTGTGCAAATTGAAGACATCATTGAACGGGTAATGGAGGCGCATCGAACAATTCTAACTCCGAGTCTTGAAGCAATTTTGGAAACAGATTCGCTTACTCGAAAAATGGTGTATGCTATGGTAGAATGAGTTTTTTAGAAACGGCCAAAGAGGTCAGTGAAGGTGGTTTTTCATGGAAACCGTTATTTCGTTTATAATCGTATTCGGTACTTTGGTCTTTTTTCATGAACTAGGACATTTCTTGTTTGCGAAAAAGGCTGGAATCATGGTGCGTGAATTCGCAATAGGATTCGGCCCTAAAATTATTGGTATTCAAAAAGGTGAAACGTTATATACAGTTAGACTTCTGCCGCTTGGTGGTTATGTCCGGATGGCAGGGGAAGACTTTGATACGGTTGCATTACAGGCTGGTTATCGTGTAGGTCTATTAATTAATGCTGCGAATGAAGTTGAAAAGATTTACTTGAACCGCAATGTTGCGAATCCTGACGTTCTATTCCTTGAAACCGAGTCATCTGATTTGGAAAAGGAACTATTCATCGAAGGCTATGATGAAGAAGGGCAGCTTGTCCGTTACAATGTATCTAGAAAAGCGGTTATCTATGAGAAGGGGCAGAAAACACTTATTGCCCCGTATGATCGCCAATTCGAATCGAAGTCTCTCGGCGGCCGAGCAATGACTATCTTTGCAGGTCCATTGTTTAACTTTATTCTGGCGTTTTTCATATTCCTTACGATCGGACTGTTACAAGGTGTACCGACATATGAACCCGTTATTACAAACGTGGTTAGCGGTGATCCTGCACAGGTTGCTGGTATGAAAGATGGAGACTTCGTTAAAGTGGTCGATGGCAAACCCATCGAAACATGGCAGGAGTTTGCTGAAATCATTCAAAATAGTCCCGGTATACTGCTCCAGCTTGAAGTGGATCGTAACGGTGATTCGGTGATGATGGATGTTGTACCAAAGACACTTGAAGAAAAAGGTAAAGAATACGGCCAGATTGGCGTGAAGTATACAAGCCCAGTAGAGAAAGGTGCATTAAAAGCAGTTCAACATGGGGCGGAAGAAACAATTGTATGGTTTAAAAGAATAGCCGATTTACTCGGGCAGCTTGTAACAGGTCAATTGTCATTCGACGCCTTATCAGGACCTGTAGGTATTTACCAAGCTACTGGGGAAGTAGCGCAGCACGGTATATATAGTCTTATGAACTGGGCGGCAATTTTAAGCATTAACCTGGGGATTATGAACTTGTTGCCATTACCAGCACTTGACGGCGGAAGGCTATTGTTCTTCCTGTTTGAGGCAATTCGTGGTAAGCCAATCGCCAAACAAAAAGAAGGAATGGTCCATTTCGTAGGGATTGTTCTGCTGATGTTACTTATGCTTATAGTAACCTGGAATGATATACAGCGCTTTTTCTTTTAAAGAAAAGCGCAAGGCGCCGTTTAGCCTCGACAAGCGCTGTAGTGCCTGTTGGGAAAGGCGTACTTTGCCTTTATCGACAGGCTCGAAGCGACTCGAGGGGGTGGCGCCTGAAGTCTAGACAAGAAAAGCGCAAGGCGCCGTTTAGCCCCGACAAGCGCTGTAGGGCCAGTCGGAAAAGGTGTACTTTGCCTTTATCGACAGGATCGAAGCGACTTGGCTTAGGTCGGCACGTATCTCTGAGCGCCGTAGCGAATTAAATGGGATTCTTTATATTGACCTATATACCAAGGAATTCCAAAAACAATACTTAAGGTGGGAACATAGATGAAACAATCGCGAACATTCATACCTACGATGCGTGAAGTACCTTCTGATGCCGATGTAAAATCACATCAATTACTTTTACGCGCAGGTTTTATCCGACAAAATACAAGTGGAATTTATTCATTCCTACCTTTGGGAAAGAAAGTACTTCAAAAAGTCGAGACAATTATCCGTGAAGAGATGGAAGCAATCGAAGCTGTAGAAGTATTTATGCCTGCTATGCAACAAGCGGAACTGTGGCAGGAAACTGGCAGATGGTACTCATATGGTCCTGAGCTATTCAGAATGACTGATCGGCATAAAAGGGAATTCGCCCTCGGTGCGACTCATGAAGAAGTAATTACTTCACTTGTTCGCGATGAAGTGAAATCTTATAAGAAGCTACCACTGACAATGTTCCAAATACAGACGAAGTTCAGGGATGAACAGCGTCCACGTTTCGGACTTCTGCGAGGACGCGAATTCATCATGAAAGATGCGTATTCCTTCCATGCGACGGAAGAAAGTCTTGATGAGAAATACCAGGAAATGATGCAAGCCTATACGAATATCTTTACAAGGCTTGGGCTTGATTTCCGTGCAGTTATGGCAGACGGTGGATCAATCGGTGGTACAGATACGCATGAATTCATGGCGCTGTCTGACATTGGTGAAGATACAATTGCATATAGTGATTCTTCCTCATATGCAGCTAACATTGAAATGGCTGAAGTGAATGTCAACTATGAAAAACTGGATGAAGCATTGCGGGAAGTAGAAAAAGTCGCAACGCCTGATCAAAAAACAATCAGCGAAGTTGCTTCATACCTGAATGTCGATGCAACTCGTCTTATTAAGACACTTATCTTCAAAGCAGATGATGAGCTAATCGCAGTCCTTTGTCGTGGAGATCATGAAATCAATGATATTAAGTTGAAAAATGTACTTGGGGCCTCAGAAGTTGAGTTCGCAGCTGAAGGTGATGTTACTGAGCTTCTTTCTTGTGGGGTTGGTTCAATCGGGCCAGTTAAACTTCCTCTTGATCTTAAAGTGATTGCAGATCACTCAGTCGCATCAATCGTCAACGGTGTATGCGGAGCAAACGAAGACGGTTTCCATTTGACAAATGTCAATCCAGAACGTGATTTTGCTGTGGATCGCTATGAAGATCTTCGTTTCATCCTCGAAGGAGACGCGTCTCCGGATGGCAAGGGTACCATTAAGTTTGCCAAAGGAATTGAACTTGGACATATATTCAAATTAGGTACGACATATAGTGAACCGATGGGCGGAACATTCCTTGATGAAAACGGCAGATCGAAACCGTACATCATGGGCTGTTATGGCATTGGCGTATCACGTATACTTGCAGCTGTCGCGGAACAGTTCAATGATGAGTACGGATTGAAATGGCCGAAGAAGATTGCGCCATTTGATGTCCATCTAATTGCCGTAAATCTTAAAGATGAAAGTCAGAAAGAATTGGCTGACGAATTATATAGTGTTCTAAAATCTTACAGATATGATGTCCTGTATGATGATCGTCCTGAACGTGCAGGCGTTAAATTCGCAGATTCAGATTTAATTGGTCTACCGATTCGCATTACAATCGGGAAAAGAGCTTCAGAAGGAATTGTCGAAATCAAATTCAGACAAACCGGGGAAACTGCTGAATGGCAAAAAGAAGAACTAACTGAAAAGTTACAAGCATTTTTCACAGCTGAATAACTATTGAGAAGGGAAGGCCGCATGTCGGTACTTCCCTTCTTTTTCGAAAGATTAAGAAAGAATGTGTTTTTTGACCTAGAACAGTGTCTAGCTCCAGGCGCCAGCCGCTCGGTCATAAGCAATCCAGCTATGTGGCAAAGAGCGCCACGTCCCTGGATCGACTTATGCCTGTCGCGTCCAGACGGCGCCTTGCGCTTTTCTTACTGATGAAGGATTGGAGAGGCTTATGGACGCTATAAATAAACTATATATCTTGCTGCAACAAATCGAGATGACAGATGATCAATATGTCATTCACTTTGAACATGCGGAACTTAACCGTGTGAACATTCACCGAAAATCAAGAGTGTGGCAATTTAATTTAACGCTCGACAAGCCATTACCAGTAGATGTCTATACAGTGTTTTCGCAACGTATCAATAAAACATTTGCGGCAATTGCGAGGGTTAAGCTTCATATTACATCCAGAAACCAGGAAGTAGATGGGCAATTACTAACGGATTATTGGCCATTTATCATCGAAGAGTTGAGTGATATGTCTCCGCCAATCAGAGAACTTCTTATTGGACAAAAGCCGGTCATGACGGGTGGTAAAATGACGCTTTCTTGTACGAATGATTTGGAACTACAAATGATGAAAGGCAAATATGCTGGACTCATCACGGATGTGTATACATCATTCGGATTTCCGCGGCCTGTCGTCGATTTCAAATTGACAGATGAAGATAGCGGAGCGGAAGCTGCCCGTGAAGCATTTATGGCGCAACGGCTAGCGGAAGAGGAAGCGTATGGTAAAAAAGCGCTTGAAGATTTAAAACTAAGGGAAACATCCCAGAAAGAAAGTGGCACTGTATCTGGACCATTCCGTCTCGGAACGCCAATTAAACCAGATGAGCCTATGCTCGAAATTCAGCAAATTCAGGACGAAGAACGTCGCGTGACAATAGAAGGCTATGTGTTTGATACGGATGTTCGTGAACTGCGGAGTGGACGCTCACTGTTGACGATTAAAGTAACAGATTACACGGATTCAATTCTTGTTAAAATGTTCTCGCGTGATAACGAAGATGCGGAAATGATGAAGGCGCTGAAAAAAGGGACATGGATTCGAGCCCGCGGCGGTATCCAAAACGATACGTTCGTACGGGATCTTATTATGATGGCTCAAGACGTTATGGAAGTGTCTCCTATTATCAGACAAGACAAGGCGCCGAAGGACCGAAAACGGATTGAACTGCATGCACACACGACGATGAGTCAGATGGATGCCGTTGTATCTGCATCTGCACTTGTTGAACAAGCGGCGAAATGGGGACACCCCGCAATCGCAATTACAGATCACGCGAACGTTCAATCATTTCCAGAGGCGTATAACGCTGGGAAAAAACATGGTGTGAAAGTCATTTTCGGACTAGAAGCAAATCTAGTTGATGACGGAGTGCCTATCGTATTTGATGAACAGCATAGAAAGCTTGAAGATGATTCATTTGTTGTATTTGACGTTGAGACGACAGGGCTTTCAGCAGTGTATGACAGAATCATCGAGCTGGCTGCAGTCAGAGTGAAAAATGGTGAGATTATTGAGACGTTCGAAAGATTCTCAAATCCGCATCATCCGCTATCATCGACAACGACCAGATTGACGGGAATTACCGACGAAATGGTAAAAAATGCACCGGAAATTGAGGATGTCACGAAAGATTTCGTCGAATTTATTGGCGATTCGATTCTTGTTGCTCATAATGCGAAATTCGATATGGGCTTCTTTTATCAAGCATGTAAAAAGGCGGACTTGGAAGCCGCGGCCTATCCGGTTATCGATACGCTCGAACTGGCCCGCTTCTTGTACCCAGAAATGGGTAATCACAGGCTTGGTACGTTAGCGAAAAAGTTCGGAATCGAACTGACTCAGGCTCACCGAGCAATCTATGATACCGAAGCGACTGCACATCTGTTCCTTCGTTTGTTAAAAGATGCGGAAAGCAAAGGCATCGAATACTTGGATGACTTTAACCGCCATATTGGTGAAGGTGACGTCTACAAACGGTCCCGTCCATCGCATTGTACACTTTTAGCGGTGGATGATGAAGGATTGAAAAACCTGTTCAAACTTGTTTCGTACTCACATATGGATTATTTCTACCGTATTCCGCGTATTCCGCGTTCATTGCTAGTTAAATACCGTAAAGGGCTGCTTGTTGGCTCTGGTTGTGATAAAGGTGAAGTGTTCGAGGGGCTTATGCAGAAACCGATGGAAGAAGTAGAGGAAATTGCGAAGTTTTATGATTACCTTGAAGTCCATCCCAAACCAGTTTATTCGCATTTGCTTGAACTTGAATTGATTCGCGATGAGTGGAATATGGAAGACATAATGCGGAAACTAATCAAGCTTGGAAAAAAGGTTGGTTTACCCGTTTGTGCAACTGGAAATGTCCATTACATTGATGAAACGGATGCAACATTCCGCCAAGTACTTGTCAGATCACAAGGTGGAGCCAATCCGATGAACAGGCATTCGCTACCGGCGGTCCAATTCCGGACGACGGATGAGATGCTGGAAGAGTTTGCGTTTCTAGGTCAAGAAGTCGCGGAAGAAATAGTCATCGACAACCCGCATGCAATTTTAGAAAGAATCGGTAACGTAAAGCCAATCAAAGATGATCTTTATACCCCTACAATCGAAGGTGCGGATGAAGAAGTACGTGAACTGACGTATTCAATGGCGCACGGAATCTATGGTGAGCAATTGCCGGAAATCATCGAAGCACGTATTGAAAAAGAACTAAAATCGATTATTGGTCACGGCTTTGCGGTTATCTACCTTATTTCGCATAAACTCGTGAAGAAATCGCTAGATGAAGGGTATCTGGTTGGGTCTCGGGGGTCTGTCGGTTCGTCGCTTGTTGCTACGATGATGGAAATCACCGAAGTAAATCCAATGCCGCCACATTATATTTGTCCGACCTGTAAGGTAGCCGAGTTTTTCGATGATGGATCTGTCAGTTCTGGCTACGATCTTCCAGACAAAATGTGCCCAACATGCGAAACGCCATTCAAAAAAGATGGTCAGGATATCCCGTTTGAAACTTTCCTTGGATTTAATGGGGATAAAGTTCCCGATATTGACCTCAACTTCAGTGGTGATTATCAAGCACATGCTCATAATTATACGAAGGAACTGTTCGGTGAAGATTTTGTTTATCGTGCAGGGACGATTGGAACAGTCGCTGAGAAGACCGCCTATGGCTATGTACGCGGCTATATGAATGATAATAATTTGAACTTCCGTGGCGCTGAAATTGATCGACTGGTACAAGGTTGTTCAGGCGTTAAAAGGAATACGGGGCAGCATCCCGGTGGAATTATCGTTGTTCCGGATGATATGGATATATTCGATTTTACACCCATTCAGTTTCCGGCGAATGATTTGAATTCGAGTTGGAAGACGACTCATTTTGACTTCCATTCCATTGACAATAACTTGTTGAAACTCGATATTCTTGGTCATGATGATCCGACAATGATTAAAATGTTGCAGGATTTATCCGGCATTGATCCACTTACGATTCCACCGGATGATAAAGGCGTCATGGAATTATTCAGCGGTACAACTTCGCTTGGCGTCACTCCGGAGCAAATCGGTTGTAAGACGGGTACGCTTGGTGTGCCTGAGTTTGGGACAAGATTCGTACGGCAGATGCTTGAAGAAACGAAGCCATCGACGTTTTCGGAACTGATTCAAATTTCCGGATTGTCTCATGGTACGGACGTTTGGCTCGGCAACGCCCAGGAATTGATTCAGAACAAAACTTGCGAATTGAAAGACGTTATTGGTTGTCGTGATGATATTATGGTGTACCTGATCTATCAAGGGCTAGATCCGTCGATGGCCTTTCAGATTATGGAATTTGTCCGTAAAGGCCGCGGGTTGACACCGGAGTTTGAAGCGGAAATGAAAGCTCAAAGCGTACCTAACTGGTACATTGAATCTTGTAAAAAGATTAAATACATGTTCCCGAAAGCACACGCAGCTGCCTATGTATTGATGGCGCTACGCATCGCATACTTCAAAGTGCATCATCCAATTCTGTACTATGCAACATACTTCACAATACGGGCAACGGACTTCGATCTACTGACGATGACGAAGGGGTCTGCGTCGGTTAGAGCGCAAGTTAAAGAGATTAATGCAAAAGGGCTTGATGCAACGCCGAAAGAAAAGAGCTTGCTCACGGTACTTGAAATTGCGCTGGAAATGTGGGAGCGCGGTATTTCATTGGCAAGACCAGATTTGTATAAATCCGACGCAACAACATTCCTTATTGAAGGCGATACACTGATTCCGCCATTTAATTCAGTTCCTTCTCTTGGAACGAACGTTGCGAATTCAATTGTTGAAGCAAGGAAAGACGGAGAATTTCTTTCGAAAGAAGATTTCCAACAGCGCGGCCGTGTTTCGAAGACAATTGTCGAGTATATGGACGCATTAGGTTGTTTGGAAGGTATGCCTGATGCGAATCAGCTGTCCCTCTTCTAGGATTTTTGCTTTGTTTTTCGAAATACAATATGTAGCGTTGTTTAACATCTATTGTATAATCCCCGCAAAGGAAGCTGGAATTATGCAAACAAACCGAACTCTTCTTGTTCGGTTTGTTTGCACCAGCAAATATCGTATGGTATGATGGGAACAACTTTTGTAATAGTCTTGCGCAAAAAGAGTGGGATTTCCCGCTCTTTTCTGTTGTTCTGTACTGTTTTTTAATTTTATTTGGTAGAAGTTCAGGCTTTCATCAAATAAAGTTAGAGCCTCCGGCGGATGCCACAGATTTTGTAGTGAATTAAATCTACCTAATCTTGGCGCAAATACGCCGAGGCGTATTTGATTAATATTTCGGGAGGGCTAAGATGAGTAATATTACGGAAGAAGTCGCAAAAATCGCCGGTCCAATTATAGAGGAACTAGAATTGGAACTTGTCGATGTAGAGTTCGTTAAAGAAGGAAGAGACTGGTTTTTACGGGTCTATATTGATACACCTAACGGAAGCATCGATATTGATCAGTGCTCTCAAGTTAGTGAAAAGTTGAGTGAAGAGCTTGACCGTACTGATCCAATTCCGCAAAACTACTTTCTTGAAGTGTCTTCACCAGGCGCAGAGCGTCCGTTGAAGAAGGAAGAAGATTTTCAAAAAGCGATTGGACAGTTCGTATTCATTAAAACGTACGAAGCCATTAAAGATATGAAAGAGTTCGAAGGTTATTTATTGGCATATGGTCCTGAAGGCGCTGAAGTTGAAATGCGCATTAAGACTAGAAAAATAAAAGTTGTAATCGAACTGGATAAAATCGCACTTGCCCGTTTGGCAATCGACTTTTCCGCATAATTGAATAGTAGGAGTGATTAACATGAGTAGTGATCTACTCGATGCATTGACAGCCTTAGAAAAGCAAAAAGGTATTTCTAGGGACGTATTAGTGGAAGCAATCGAAGCGGCACTTGTAACCGCATATAAACGCAATTTTAATCAGGCACAAAATGTGCGCGTTGACTTGAACCTTGATAAAGGAACAATGAAAGTTTATTCAAGAAAAGACGTTGTCGAAGAAGTCGAAGATGAGCGTCTACAAATCAGTCTTGAAGATGCACATAAAATCAACCCATCTTATGAACTTGAAGATGTTGTTGAAGAAGAAGTGACGCCACGCGACTTTGGTCGTGTTGCAGCACAAACTGCGAAGCAAGTTGTTACGCAGCGTGTGAGGGAAGCGGAACGTGGCATCATCTATGAAGAGTACGTCGATAGGGAAGATGATATCGTCAACGGTATTGTTGAACGCCTTGACGCACGAAATTTGTATGTTGGTCTTGGGAAAGTCGAAGCTGTTTTACCAGTAGGGGAACAGATCCCGACAGAAAAGTATCAACCACATGATCGTATCAAAGTCTATATTACAAAAGTTGAACGTACATCACGTGGTCCGCAAGTGTTCGTATCAAGAACACATCCAGGACTTCTTCGCAGACTGTTTGAAGTTGAGGTTCCTGAAATCTTTGAAGGTATCGTTGAAATCAAATCGATTGCACGAGAAGCGGGAGATCGTTCTAAAATTTCAGTTCATACGAATAATGATGCAGTAGATCCGGTTGGTTCATGTGTAGGCGCAAGAGGTGCACGGGTTCAATCGATTTCAAATGAACTAAATGGCGAGAAAATCGATATCGTCGAATGGTCAGAGGATCCAGCTATATTCGTAGCAAATGCACTGAGTCCTTCAAAAGTAATTGACGTTCAGGTAAATGAAGAAGATCGATCGACAACGGTTGTTGTACCTGACTATCAATTGTCACTTGCTATCGGGAAACGTGGTCAAAACGCTAGACTTGCTGCCAAGATGACTGGTTGGAAAATCGACATTAAGAGCGAAACGGATGCACGCGAACTTGGGATTTATCCGTCAGCCACTAGTGCGTTAATCATAGAACAAGTCCAGTTGGATGGGGACGCGAACGAAAGCGACCCGTACTTCGTTGAAGATGAAGTAACAGAAGACGTTGGAACTGAAACAATCGATCTGTATACGGATACGGAAAACGAAGACTGAGAGGAAAGGTTGAGCACACATGACAAACATGAAAAAAATTCCTTTGCGTAAATGTGCGGCGACAGGCAATATGTTTCCCAAAAAGGAAATGATTCGCATCGTCCGCCCGAAAGAAGGGGAAGTTTCAGTCGATCTCACTGGCAAGAAATCAGGCCGCGGGACATATGTGTCAAAATCCGAAGAAGCAGTTGAATCCGCGCGCCGTAACAGATCGATTGAAAGTCAACTTGGAACGGCCGTACCTGAACAGGTATTTGAGGATCTTCTCCACGCGATCCGCCGGGAGGCATTAAAATGACAGATCCGAAAAAGATTTATCAAATGCTTGGCATGGCGGCGCGGGCAAGAATGCTTATAATGGGTGAAGATTTGGTTGTTCGGGAAATTCGTGCCGGCAAAGCGCGTCTTGTAATTATTTCAGAAGACGCATCTAAAAATACATTGAAGAAATTAACTGATAAAAGTGCATTTTACAACGTTGAGAAGCATGTTTTCGGGACTCGAGAAGAGCTTGGACATGCAGTTGGAAAAGAGTCGCGAGTGGTGCTTGCGCTAACGGACAGCGGTTTTGCTAAAAAGGTGTCCGGGCTACTCAACGAATATAACCGGGGGTGGACTAATGACGAAAATACGAGTACACGAATACGCGAAACAAGTGAATCGGACGAGTAAAGAAGTTATTGATGAGCTTGGAAAGATAAATGTAAGTGTTACAAATCATATGTCGACATTAGATAATGATTCGATTACAAAGCTGAATAGTAAATTCAGTGGCAATGTCACTAAACCAAGTGCGCCAAAAGTAGAAACGAAGGGTGCTGAACAAAAAATGGCTCCAAAACCATCACAAGGTTCGACAGGCGGCAATCGCCCAGCGCAAGGCTCAACAGGCGGCAATCGCCCATCACAAGGATCAACAGGCGGCAATCGCCCATCACAAAGCTCAACAGGCGGCAACCGTCCATCACAAAGCTCAACAGGTGGCAACCGTCCATCACAAAGCTCAACAGGTGGCAACCGTCCAGCACAAAGTTCAACAGGTGGCAACCGTCCATCACAAAGCTCAACAGGTGGCAATCGCCCATCACAAAGCTCAACAGGTGGCAACCGTCCAGCACAAAGTTCAACAGGCGGCAATCGCCCATCACAAAGCTCAACAGGTGGCAACCGTCCAGCACAAAGTTCAACAGGCGGCAACCGTCCAGCGCAAAGCTCAACGGGTAGCAATCGCCCAGCGCAAGGTTCAACAGGTGGCAACCGTCCAGCGCAAAGCTCAACGGGTAGCAATCGCCCAGCGCAAGGTTCAACAGGTGGCAACCGTCCAGCACAAGGCGCACCAAGTGGACAAGGCGGACGCCCAGGTGGCGGAGGTCCAAGTCGTCCAGGTGGCGGTCGCGGTGGACGTCCACCAGCACGTGGTATAAACCAAGGGCGTAGAAGATATCGTCCAGCGAACCCGATTCCAAAAGTGGAAAAACCGTTACCGGAAAAAATCACTTTCTACGAATCACTGTCAGTTGCTGAACTAGCGAACAAACTAGGCCGGGAACCGTCTGGAATCATCAAAAAACTCTTCATGCTTGGTATCATGGCTACAATCAACCAAGAATTGGACAAAGATGCGATTGAACTCATCTGCGCAGATTATGAAGTTGAAGTAGAAGAAGAAATTCGTATCGATGTAACTGATCTTGAAACGTACTTTGAGGAGCATGAAGAAACAGCTATTGCTTCAATTGAACGTCCTCCAGTCGTTACAATCATGGGGCATGTTGACCACGGTAAAACGACACTTCTAGACTCGATTCGTAATACGAAAGTTACACAAGGCGAAGCGGGCGGTATCACACAGCATATTGGTGCCTACCAAATCGAAGAAAAGGGCAAGAAAATAACATTCCTTGATACACCAGGTCACGCGGCGTTCACAACGATGCGTGCACGCGGTGCGAAAGTGACTGATATTACGATTCTTGTTGTAGCAGCGGATGATGGTGTTATGCCACAAACAATCGAAGCAATCAACCATGCGAAAGCGGCTGAAGTTCCGATTATCGTTGCAGTGAATAAGATGGATAAGCCTTCTGCAAATCCAGACCGTGTTATGCAAGAATTAACAGACCAAGGACTTGTTGCTGAAGCATGGGGCGGAGATGCAATTTTCGTACCAATCTCAGCATTAAAAGGCGAAGGAATTGACCAGTTGATTGAAATGGTTCTTCTTGTTGCCGAAGTCGCTGAACTAAAAGCTGATCCAAACATCCGCGCACGCGGAAGTGTTATTGAAGCTTCTCTTGATAAAGGTCGCGGTGCTGTTGCAACGCTTCTTGTACAAGACGGAACGCTTCGTGTAGGTGATCCAATCGTAGTTGGTAACACATACGGTCGTGTACGTGCGATGGTAAGTGACATTGGACGCCGCGTGAAAGAAGCTGGCCCATCTACACCGATTGAAATTACAGGGTTAAGCGATGTACCTCAAGCTGGAGATCGTTTTGTTGTCTTTGAAGACGAGAAAACAGCACGCCAAATCGGGGAAACTAGAGCTGGTGAAGCGCTGCAAGATCAACGCGTTGAGAAAACACGTGTAACACTTGATAACTTGTTTGATCATATGAAACAAGGCGAAATCAAAGAATTGAACTTAATCGTAAAAGCAGACGTACAAGGTACGGTTGAAGCGATGGCATCTTCACTTATGAAAATTGAAGTTGAAGGCGTCAACGTTAAAATCATCCACACAGGTGCTGGCGCGATTAATGAATCTGATATTTCACTTGCTGCTGCATCAAATGCTATCGTTATTGGATTCAACGTTCGTCCAGATGTCAACGCGAAACGCGCGGCTGAAGAAGAAGGCGTTGAAATCAGACAACACCGTGTCATCTATAAAGTGATTGAAGAAATCGAATTGGCAATGAAGGGTATGCTTGACCCTGAATACGAAGAAAAAGTTATCGGCCAAGTTGAAGTACGCGAAACAATTAAAGTGTCTAAAATCGGAACGATTGCGGGAAGCTATGTGACGAGCGGTAAGATTACTCGTGATTCAAGCGTTCGTATCGTTCGCGACAACATCGTCATCTTCGAAGGCGAAATAGATACATTGAAACGCTTTAAAGACGATGCAAAAGAAGTAGCAAAAGGCTATGAATGTGGAATTACAATCAAAAACTTTGACGATATACATGTAGACGACGTTATCGAAGCCTTCATCATGGAAGAAATTAAACGAGTATGATTGTCTATGCGGAATGTTCATTCTTCATTCCGGAGGCGGCTTCATTGAAAGAGAAGCGGTCTGTTTTAAAACGGATGACGGACAGAGTCAAAAATGACTATAATGTCTCCATCTCAGAACTAGATCATCAGGATCTGTGGCAACGAACAACAATCGCTCTTGTTGCTGTTGCCTCATCAAAAGATGCAGCTGAGCGTGAGGTGAGGCGGGCAATCCGACTATTGGAGTCAAATCCAGAATGGGAATTGTCCAACTTAACGCTCGACTATTATTAAAACGGGATTGGGGTGACCATCCATGACAATGCGTGCTAATCGTGTTGCAGAGCAGATGAAAAAAGAGCTTGGTGAAATCATCGGTCAAAAAATTAAAGATCCACGAATCGGTTTTGTAACAGTAACTGATGTCGAGGTGACTGGTGATCTTCAACATGCAACGATTTACATTTCTGTTCTTGGAAAAGATTCGGAAAAAAAGGATACACTAAGAGGGCTGAATCAGGCGAAAGGATATATTCGTACTGAAATCGGCCAGCGAATCAGGCTTCGGATAACACCCGAACTTAAGTTCGAATACGATACTTCCGTTGCATACGGAACTCGAATCGAATCACTTCTTAAACAGGTGAAAAACGAAGACAATGAAGTAGAAAAAGAGTAGGGTGCCGCTAAGATGCGACGGGCATAAAGCGGGCCAGCGTCGCGGGGTACTATCCGCAGAGCTGGACTGATTTATGACCCTAGCATCTGGTACCCGGAGTCTAGCCAGTGGAAAAAGAGTAGGGTGTCGCTAAGATGCTTTATGACCCTAGCATCTGGTACCCGGAGTCTAGCCAGAACAAAAAGGAGGAAGTCGGTGTCCACAAGGACTTTCCGGCTTCCTCCTTTTTACATATAGTAAGAATTGTGAAGGTGGTGGCGAGTATGAATGGAATACTTCCCCTGTGGAAGGAAAAAGGAATGACTTCGCATGATTGTGTATTCAAGTTGCGGAAGATTCTCGGTACGAAAAAAGTGGGACATACCGGTACACTTGATCCAAGCGTAGAGGGCGTATTGCCGATTTGTCTAGGACAGGCAACAAAGGTCGCTGAATATATAACAGATTCTGGCAAAGAATATATTGCGGTTGTATCCATTGGGACTGCAACTGAAACGGAAGATGCGGATGGAGCAGTCGTAGCTTCGGATTTATCACCAAAACATATTACACGAACGGAGATTGAAGCAGCGCTCGCCAAATTGACAGGCGAAATCGTCCAAATTCCACCGATGTATTCTGCTGTAAAAGTGAATGGTAAAAAGTTATATGAATATGCTCGAAAAGGCATTGAAGTTGAAAGGCCTGAACGGAAAGTGTTCATTCGTGAAATCGAATTGTTGGATCCTGTACAATGGTATGAAGGTGAAACAGTTTCATTCCGCATCCGAGTTGCTTGCGGCAAAGGAACGTACATCCGCACGCTTGCAGTCCAAATAGGGGAGCTACTGGGTTTCCCGGCGCATATGGCCGCATTAGTCCGTACATCGTCAGGAACGTACGTGCAGGACGATTGCCGTACATTGGATGAAGTGAGGGCTCTTCAAGAAGAAGGGCAAATAGCCTCGATACTTCGTCCGCTTGAAGATGCACTAAGTGATTTTACTGCGATTGAAATCCCTGAGGAGCTTCTGGAGAAAGTAGAAAATGGACAAGTGTTGCCGGAGCATCCACTGCTGGACACGGAAGAGGCACTCGTGTTTATGAATGAAGGCAAGGCACTTGCAGTATACAGGAAGCATCCTACCAAGCTTGGTCTTATGAAGCCTGAAAAGATGTTTCCATTGAACAGGTAAGGGGCGATACTAATGGACATCTACAAATTGCATTATCCAGAAACAATTACGATTGACTATGATGTGAATTACTCCCTTGCGATTGGTTTCTTTGACGGCTTGCATAGAGGTCATCAGACAGTGATCAACGAAGCGAAAAGAAAGGCCGAAGAACTAGGTATCCGCTCGGCTGTTATGACATTCGATCCGCATCCCTCTCATCTATTTGGTGATGGTGAAAATAAGGTAGGTTATATTACGCAGTATAAGGAAAAAGCTAGACTACTTAGTGCAATGGGGATCGATGCTTTGTTCATCGTAACGTTTGACTGGGCACTTGCTTCGCTTTCGCCTAAGCAATTCGTCGATATTTTCTTGAAGGAACTACATGTTTTGCATGTTACTGCAGGGTTTGATTTTACATTCGGTTCGAAGGGCGCGGGCACCATGGAGCAGATGGCTGCTTTGTCAGACGGGGCATTCGGTACAACTGTTATTGAAAAAGTAACAGATAATGAGCAAAAGATTTCCTCAACACGGATTCGTGAGCTTTTGTCTAAAGGTAATGTTGAAGAGACAGAATTGCTTCTTGGCAGACCTTTCCGGACAGTGGGTATAGTCGTTGACGGCGAGAAAAGAGGAAGGCTGCTCGGATTCCCCACTGCCAACGTTATGCCAGAGAAAAGTACAGTGTTGCCTGCAAATGGCGTCTATGCAGTGCGTTTTACTGTGGATGAACAAACATATGAAGGTGTGTGTAATGTTGGCGTTAAACCGACGTTCCATGATCCAAGTGATAGACAGGCCGTCGTAGAAGTGCATGTACTCGATTTTACCGGAGATCTCTATGGTAAAGAAGCATTTGTAGACTGGGTGGGACATATCCGTCCTGAGCAAAAATTCGGTTCCATTGATCTGCTTGTCGAACAGATCGCCAAAGACAAAAAAAGCGCACAAGAGATTCTAGCAGCACGCGGATGATTGTTGCATTTCCAAAATAGGCGTGGTACTATAAATACGTGCCAATGTGCACAAACCATTCCTTGGCATCGCGAATCACCAACGCTTGCTCGGGAACCGGGGATATCTTACTATATGGAGGTGAAGAAGATGGCTATCACACAAGAACGTAAAAATGAATTGATCAGTGAATACAAAATTCATGATACTGATACTGGATCAGCAGATGTACAAATCGCTGTCCTTACAGAAGAGATCAATAACCTGACAGAACATTTCCGTCTTCATAAGAAAGACAACCACTCACGTCGTGGTCTTTACAAAATGATCGGAACTCGTAAAAGACTTTTGAGATACTTACGAGACAATGAAGTTCAGCGTTACCGTGATCTTATTGCTAAACTCGGCCTTCGCCGTTAATAAGATGACTATCGAAAGTGGGCCTCGTGCCCGCTTTTTTTTGTGCGTATTTTTAATTGCGTTTAACTTGTTATGACCGGCATGGGCCCTATTATGCTCGCCATGGGCGCGGTTATGACCGGCATGAGGCCTGTTATGCTCGCCATGGCTTCGATTATGACCGGCATTAGCCTTATTATGCCTGCCATGAACTTACTCGTAAAAAACCATGTCAATGCCTTTACTTTGAACATAAAGCACTACGACATGCTTATGCATTCGCAGTGGCGTTGTATTAGTAGGTGGCAGTCTCCCGCCCTAAGACTGGCGGCGAGGCAGATTGCAGGAATTCTTTATGTCCTTTACTTCCGTGTTTCATTTCCTACAAAAAAGTCCATAACACCACTAATTTCGCCCATTCTATACTAGAAACCACAATAAAGTGGTATACTGTACAAATGTGCCATGATGACGGTTAATGATGATAAAAACTTGTGTTCACTGAGCGCTATCACTTACACTACTACTAAGTACATACACGTATACAGTCGAGGCTGGGATATGGAGAGGGGTTCAATTATGACCGAGAAAAAAGTTTATACACTAGATTGGGCAGGACGACCGTTGACAATTGAAACGGGACAACTTGCTAAACAGGCTAACGGAGCAGTACTTGTACGCTACGGGGAAACAACAGTACTTTCAACTGCAACATCTTCTAAAAATTCACGAGGATTAGATTTCTTCCCTCTTACAGTGAATTATGAAGAACGCATGTATGCTGTTGGGAAAATTCCAGGTGGCTTCATTAAACGTGAAGGACGTCCATCAGAAAAAGCGGTCTTAACGAGCCGACTAATCGACCGTCCAATCCGTCCTTTATTCGCAGACGGGTTCCGCAATGATGTACAAGTTATTTCACTTGTTATGTCAGTTGATCAAGATTGTTCATCTGAAATGGCAGCAATGCTCGGTTCTTCACTTGCATTGTCGATTTCTGACATTCCTTTCGAAGGACCAATCGCTGGTATTCAAATTGGATTAATCGACGGGAAATTCATCGTTAACCCAACACCGGCACAATTGGAGAAGAGTGAACTTGACCTTGTTGTCGCTGGTACGAAAGATGCGATCAACATGGTTGAAGCAGGCGCACAAGAAGTTGCGGAAGATATCATTCTTGAAGCAATTATGTTCGGACACGGTGAAATCATTAAACTGATTGAATTCCAAGAAAAAATCATTGCTGAAGTCGGCAAAGCGAAAACGGAAGTTGCACTATTTACATTGGATGAAACAATTATGTCCGATATTAAAAATAGCTGTGAAACCGATCTTGTTAATGCAATCCAAACTGTTGAGAAGCATGCGCGTGAAGATGCTATCAATGCAGTGAAAAACGAAGTAATCGAACGCTACAAAGAAAACGAAGCGGACGATGCGACGATGAAACAAGTAAAAGGCGTTTTGGATTATATGGTTAAAGAAGAAGTACGTCGCCTTATTACGGATGAAAAAATCCGTCCTGATGGCCGTGGCCTTGACGAAATTCGTCCACTTGCATCTGAAGTAGGCATCTTGCCACGTACGCACGGTTCAGGTCTCTTTACTCGCGGACAAACGCAAGCGCTTAGTGTTTGTACACTTGGAGCCCTTGGTGAAGTACAAATCATCGATGGTCTTGGTCTTGAAGAAACAAAACGTTTCATGCACCATTATAACTTCCCGAACTTCAGTGTTGGTGAAACGGGTCCAATCCGTGGACCAGGACGTCGTGAAATTGGGCACGGTGCACTTGGGGAACGCGCACTTTCAGCGGTTATCCCGAATGATACTGATTTCCCGTACACAATTCGTCTAGTAGCTGAAGTACTCGAGTCAAACGGTTCATCTTCACAAGCATCGATCTGTGCTTCAACAATGGCTATGTTAGATGCGGGTGTTCCACTTAAAGCTCCAGTTGCGGGTATCGCAATGGGTCTTGTGAAAAAAGGGGACAACTACTCTGTTCTTTCCGATATTCAAGGGATGGAAGATCATCTTGGCGATATGGACTTCAAAGTAGCAGGAACTGACAAAGGAATCACTGCGCTTCAAATGGATATTAAAATCGATGGTCTTTCACGTGAAATCTTGGAAGAAGCATTGACACAAGCAAAAGTAGGTCGCTTGAAAATTTTAAACCATATGATCACAGCAATTTCAGGACCGCGTGAAGAGCTTTCAGAATATGCTCCGAAAATTATCGTTATCAAAATCAATCCAGACAAGATTCGTGACGTAATTGGGCCAGGCGGAAAAGTCATCAACAAGATCATCGAAGAGACGAATGTTAAAATCGATACTGAACAAGATGGTACGATTTATATCTCTTCTCCAAACAATGAAATGAATACCAAAGCGAAAGCGATGATTGAGAATATCGTTCGCGAAGCAAAAGTTGGCGAATACTATATGGCGAAAGTGAAACGCATTGAGAAATTCGGTGCCTTCCTTGAACTATTCCCAGGTAAAGACGGATTGCTCCACGTTTCTGAAATTGCAGAAGAGCGGACCAAAGTGGTTGAAGATGTCTTGAAAATGGGCGATGAAATGTTCGTGAAAGTAACTGAAGTTGATAACCAAGGACGCGTTAACCTGTCTAGAAAAATTGTCATTCTTGAAGAAAAAGAAGCAGCTGAAAAAGCGAATAGCTGAATCGACATACAGCACTAGAATGGAAAGCCCCTCTTCAAGTGAAGATGAGGGGCTTTTTCTTCATTGTCCAGTCTCTAGCGACCACACGCTCGGGTCATAAGTCAATCGGGAGGGATTGAACTGCATCCCTCCTTATTGTCGCAGGACGCGGCGACTTTAGACTGCCTTCCTCTTGTGGCGAACTTAAGCTGAGTTCTCTAACTCGGTCCGCTTGCGCTTTTCTTCATCCATCAAATATACTATAAAAATAGAATAGAGTTTAAAAGGGGGATTCCAAGAATGATAGAAACACATGTATGCCGAAATGGCGTCAGAATCGTCCATGAAAAAATGCCGCATGTACGCTCGGTAGCACTAGGGATATGGGTAGGTGCAGGTTCAGGAGACGAGAAGGAATCAGAAGCGGGAATCGCTCATTTTATTGAACATATGCTCTTTAAAGGAACGCCATCACGAAGTGCGCGCACGATAGCAGAGGAATTTGACCGGATTGGGGGAGACGTAAACGCCTTCACATCGAAAGAGATGACTTGTTATTACACGACGGTACTCGGACACCAGGCACCTCGCGCGCTATCCATCTTAACGGATATGTTTTTCAATTCGACGTTTGATGAAGCAGAAATTGAGAAAGAAAAGTCGATTGTCCTTGATGAAATTGCAGCAGTCGAAGATGCACCGGATGATGATGTAGACGAACGGTTATGGAGCGTTATGTTTCCCGAACAACCGATTGGTAAACCAGTTCTCGGTGATGAATCGACAATCAATACGTTCAACCGCAAAATGATAGATGACTTCATGGGTCGCACGTATACGCCTGATCAAGTTGTTATTTCAGTAGCTGGCAACTATGACAATCGATTAATACAGCTGATTGAAGTTCAATTCGGTTCATTCAAAAAGGACGAGAAGATTGAACGGGCGACACCAGTAGCGTTACCTGAATTCCACGGCGGTATTACGCTGAAAGAAAAAGATATTGAACAAGCCCATATCTGTCTTGGCTTTACAGGGCTTACTGTAGACGATAAGCGAATTCCAGAGTTGATTGTGTTAGATAGCATAATAGGCGGCTCGATGTCCTCGCGACTATTTCAGGAAGTACGTGAAGAACGTGGTTTGGCATACTCAATTCATTCCTATTTCTCCGCGTATAAAACGACGGGTGCATTCATGATATACGGTGGAACTTCCCCAGATAATCTCAGGGAATTGTCCGATACGATTGATGAAGTAATTCAATCGATATTGACGGCAGGCGTTACAGAAAACGAATTGCATAATGCGAAAGAGCAGTTAAAAGGCGGGTTCCTGCTAGGTCTTGAAAGTTCAGAAGCAAGGATGCACCGCAACGGTAAAAATGAACTCATTTTAGAGGAGCATAAATCAGTCGATGAAGTTGTAGCTCTTATCGATAATATCGAATTAAATCAGGTTTATAGAATGGCAAACGACATCTTTAGTGGGCAACGGGCAACATCCATCATCGCCCCAAAGGATGTTCTAAAAGAATTTAATAGTTGATTGCTAGCGTTAGTCAGTTTTCCCGTGCTCATCTCATATGATGGATGGAGACGAAGGAAAGGGGAATGACGATGCTACTTTCAGAACTTGCTCAGAAGGAGCTTATTCAAGTTGAGGACGGGGTCCGCTATGGTTATTTGGCGGATACCGACCTTATTTTTAACGGGAGAACAGGGGATATTATCGGATTTGAAATAAAGAAGAAGTTCGGTCGGTTTTCATTCAAGAACCGTCAAGAACCTTCGGATGAATTCATACCTTGGCACGAAATTGTCTTGATTGGAGAACATCGTATTCTATTCGGAAAAACGCATAGTATGGATGAGTTGGCTAGCGATGAAAGATAATAACTGGCTCTTCATAGGGACGGACAGCAGATTGGCGGCTTGCAGCGACATCATGTTTGAAAGAGGATTTGCCACTCAACACATTGGAACCGATCATTATTCGGATGAACTTGGTGAAGTGATTGCGAACTATTCGCCAAGGCAAATTGTTTTCCCGATTTTACAAATGAAAAACGAAATTCCTCCTTTATTGCTAGAAGAGGGAACGGAACTCTATACAGGAGTCGCCTCGGAACCATGGCTGAAGCCTCTAAGAGAGGCAGGATTGTCACTCCATTGCTATCTAAAAGAAGAGCAATTCATCTGGCAAAATGCGAAGCTGACTGCCGAGGGATTCATCCATGAATACTATGCGCGCACAAAACGGTGCATTTCAGGGACTCCTTTCTCCGTGGCGGGCTTCGGCAAGGTTGGTAAGGCGACAGCACATGCATTGGCATCTTTAGGGGCTGTTGTGACTGTCGTTGCTAGGTCTGAAGCTCAGATTGGTGAAGCTTGTTATCACGGATATAAGACGGAGCAGTTAACGGACGATTGGGCAATGAAAGAGGGAATGCTGATTAACACGATTCCCGCAAAATGGCTTGTGGCTACTGAGAACCCCAGACTGCACATTTATGACCTTGCGTCAGCCCCGGGCTGCCTAAAGGCGCAACTTTCATCTGAATACTATACAGTACTCCTCGGATTACCGGGAAAACACTTTCCTGTAGATGCAGCAATCGCTTTGGCGGATGCGCTCGAGAGAATGTATAGAAGATGAAAGGGGAACACGATGCTAAAGGGAAAGAGGATAGGCCTTGGGATTACGGCGTCACATTGTACGTATGAGGAAATTATACCAGTCATTGATTCGCTAAAAGACGCGGGAGCAACCGTTGTGCCCGTTATCACTCACTCTGTTTTGACAGCCGCAACGCGTTTCGGAACTGGGGAAGAATGGATTGCACGAATTGAAGCCGCAACGGGTGAAAAAGTTATCTCTACAATTGTAGGAGCTGAACCATTCGGACCGAAAACTCCTGTCGATTGTATGGTTATCGCACCGATGACTGGGAATTCCATGAGCAGATTTGCTAACGCGGCAACAGATTCACCTGTCTTAATGGCTGCAAAAGCTACGTTACGGAATGAAAGTCCAGTACTTATAGGTATTTCAACAAACGATGCACTTGGCTTAAACGCAATGAACCTCATGAAGCTACTCAATATGAAAAATGTGTTTTTCATCCCTTTTGGGCAAGATGATCCAGTAAAAAAACCAAATTCACTTATCTCCGATTTCACGCTTATGGTACCTGCTACAGCTGCAGCTCTTGAAAAAAGACAACTTCAACCGTTATTAATTATTCATGACAAAAAATAAAAATACAGAGCAGAATAATCGGATATATGATATAATTCCTCCAATGAACTGCTAACGATGTAAGGGACAGAAGTATTTATGTTAATCATGCTGTTTTTTGTAGCAATTTGGAAAACAGTATAAAAAATGCATGTCCTGATTATTTATGCATCCGTATAAGCTGAAAGGGAGATAGAGATGAAAAAGGTTAATGTTGCAATAGTCGGTGCTACGGGAGCTGTGGGTACAAAAATTCTTGAAAAATTACTTGAACGTAATTTTCCAGTCCAATCAATTAAGCTGCTAGCCTCTAAGCGATCTGCAGGTGCAGAAATTACGGCAGGTGGCCATAAATATATTGTTGAAGAAACGGTTCCAGAATCATTCGAAGGCATTGACATCGCATTTTTCAGTGCGGGCGGATCTATTTCAGAAAAGTTTGCACATGAAGCAGTAAAAAGAGGAGCGGTCGTCATTGATAATACGAGCGCATTCCGGATGATAGAAGACATTCCGTTAGTTGTTCCTGAAGTGAACGCGGGAGCTTTAAGCGGACATACAGGAATCATTGCCAACCCAAACTGTTCGACGATTCAAATGGTGACTGCGCTGCAACCGATTCGTGAGAAGTTTGGATTGGATCGAATTATTGTTTCAACGTATCAGGCAGTATCAGGTGCCGGTTCTGAAGCAATTGAAGAGTTGGAAAGTCAAAGTTTGCAGTTTGAAAACCGCTCGAAAATAGAAGCAGCTATTTTACCATCTGCTTCAGCAGAACGGCATTATCCAATCGCATTCAATGCGATTCCTCAAATTGATGCCTTCGATGCTTCAGGATATACACTTGAAGAGCTCAAAATGATGAATGAAACCAAAAAAATATTTGGTGATCAGAAATTGTCCGTGTCAGCGACATGTGTACGTCTACCTGTCGTAACAGGGCATTCTGAGTCGGTTTATATTGAAATTGGTAAAGAGGGAGTTTCTGTAGAAGAACTTCACGCTCTACTTGAAAATGCACCAGGCGTCGTCGTCCAAGACGATCCATCTAAACAATTGTATCCGATGCCATTATTTGCAGAAGGAAAAGACGAAGTGTTTGTGGGCCGTATAAGAAAAGACCCAGAACACCCGGCTGGATTCCATCTGTGGATTGTATCGGACAATCTCCTAAAAGGGGCGGCACTTAATTCGGTGCAAATCGCAGAAACTCTGCTTAACTAATAAAACAAAGTAAAGGGCTGATAACAATGGAGCTTGGACGCGTATCGACTGCAATGGTCACCCCTTTTTCATCAACGGGAGACATTGACTACGACAAAACTGCCAAACTGATTGAACACCTGATTGCGAATGGGAGTGATTCATTGGTCGTATGTGGTACGACTGGTGAATCTCCTACGCTTTCCGTAGAAGAGAAGGAAGCACTTTTTACGTTCACGATAAAAGAAGTAAACAAGCGCATACCAGTCATCGCGGGGACTGGTACGTTTTCTACAAAGGAAACCGTCAAGCTTACACGGATGGCGGAACGGGTTGGGGCTGACGGTATTATGCTCGTTGCACCTTACTACAACAAACCTGATCAAAAAGGAATGTACGCCCACTTCGCGCATGTCGCAGGTGAAACTAGCCTACCAGTGATGTTGTATAATATTCCGGGGCGCTCAGCTGTCAACATGCTTCCTGAAACGCTCATCGCTTTATCGAAAATAACAAATATCCGAGCAGTAAAAGAAGCGAGTGGAAACCTGGAGCAGATGGTGGACATTATTTCAGGGACGGATGAGGGATTTTCAGTTTATAGCGGGGACGACTCATTGGCATTACCGACCTTGGCGATAGGTGGAAAAGGTATCGTGTCGGTCGCTTCTCACGTTGCAGGCAATGAAATGCAGCAGATGATTGCTGCATTCAAAGATGGGCGAACAGAACAAGCTGGGGCGATGCATAGAGCGTTGCTACCTTTATTCCGTGCGATTTTTACTGCTCCCAACCCAGTGATGGTGAAATACGCGCTAGAAAAACTGGGTGTTGAAACTGGGGGAGTTAGATTGCCGTTGGTCGCGCTCGAAGGCAATGATGAACCCTTTGATAACGTCTGGAAAAACTATAGAAAAAACCTTCATATTTTCAATTAATCGGAGCCGGTATCAATTACCGGCTTTTTTTGTTTGTACAGATAGCTTCAGTCCCGTATAATGAAATATAGTCGTTATGGACGGGAATTATTAATAGGAGGAAACAAAGTGACAAAAACAAAAAATGAACTAATTAGAATCATTCCACTCGGTGGAGTTGGAGAAATCGGGAAAGCAATGTACGTGGTCGAAGTTGATGACGAACTGTTCATCGTTGACGCGGGGCTTATGTTCCCTGAAGGAGAAATGCTTGGAATTGACATCGTCATTCCAGATATAAGTTATATTGAAGAAAACAAAGACCGCGTAAAAGGGATTTTCCTGACGCACGGTCACGAAGATGCAATCGGCTCGATTTCCTATCTTCTGCAAAAAGTACAAGCACCTGTCTATGGTTCTAAATTGACAATCGCATTGGCGAAAGAACATTTGAAAGAAATGCCGGCACCCTCGAACGTTAAGTTTTTTGAAGTGACGAACAAAAGCCGAATGAATTTTAAAGGTACGTACGTAACATTCTTCCATACGACACACAGCATACCAGATTCACTCGGAATCGTATTCCATACAAGTGAAGGGGCAATTGTCCATACTGGAGAATTCAAATTCGATCAGTCTGCTAAAGGGAAGTACCGTCCCGACATTGCGAAAATGGCGGCACTTGGTGAAGAAGGTGTCTTCATCCTAATGTCGGATTCTTCCGAAGCAGAGCGTCCCGGTTATACGACATCTGAGTCGGTTATTGAAAAAAGTCTATCTAAAACGTTCCACGGAGCAGAAGGTAGAATTCTTGTCGCGCTTTATGCGTCGAATTTTATCCGTATTCAGCAAGTATTCGATACGGCATTGGAAACAGGTAAAAAGGTGGCAGTCGTTGGGAAGAGTCTAGAAAGTTACTTCGAAGTCGGCATGAAACTCGGTTATTTAACGATTGAAGATGACATTGTCATCCCAGTCAAAGAAATCGAGAAGTATGATGATGATAGAGTTGTTATTATCGTGACAGGTAACCAAGGCGAGCCGCTTGATGCGCTTGAGAAAATTGTACGTAAACAGCATAGAGACTTACGTATCAAAGAAACAGATACAGTTCTTATTACGTTTACACCATCTCCTGGGATGGAAGTTTCGATGTTCCAGACAATGAATGATCTTGCAAAAGCTGGTGCAAATGTTCTTACTTCAAGTAAGAATGTCCACGTTTCAGGGCATGGTAGTTCGGAAGATTTGAAATTGATGCTGAACTTAATGCAACCTAGCTATTTCGTTCCAATCCAAGGCGAGTATCGGATGCTTATTGCGCATTCCAAACTTGCACAGGAGACAGGACTTCAGAAATCACAAATATTTATTGCAGATAAAGGCGACATTGTCGAATATAAAAACAATAAAATGCGCATGAGTGGACGAGTTCAAGCAGGTAATATTCTGATTGACGGAATTGGGGTAGGGGACGTTGGAAATATCGTACTCCGTGATCGTAAACTACTTTCACAGGATGGGATCTTTACAGTTGTTGTCACACTAAACCGTAAACAGAAACGCATCGCTGCAGGACCGGAAATCGTCTCTCGTGGATTCGTCTATGTACGTGAATCCGAAGAGCTTCTTGAAGAGTCTGCAAATCTTGTCAGAAAAATTGTTGAGAAGTATGTGAATAAAGAGACGTTCGAATGGACAAACATTAAACAAGAGATACGCGATACACTTAGTTCGTATCTGTATCAGCAAACGAAAAGAAGACCAATGATTATTCCTATAATTATGGAATACTAATACAACAACTATATTTATTGAACATATGAATACTTTCACACCTGTATAAACTGAGCAAAGGTGCCTTACAAGGCATCCCTGAGCGCGGAAACGGGTAGAAGGAAATCTTTATTTCAGAGTATATAGAATCGATAATAATGCTACAAAGGGTTTCCTTGCCGTCTGACCGGCGGGAAACCCTTTTTTTGAAAAGGAGGTACCATAAATACATGGCTAGAAAATCAAGTAAGAAGAAAAAGAAATCAACCGCGCAGAAAAAGAAGTCATCCGATTTGCATCCGTTGATCTATGAAGTGATGGGCTTGGTGATGATTGGTCTTGCCATCATCATTATATTTGAATTTGGAATTGCTGGGAGAGGCCTCTCTTCTTTGTCTAGATTTATTTTCGGTAACTGGCATGTTGCGATCCCACTCTTGCTCATTGTTCAGGCACTTATGTTCATGATAAAACAGAAGGTAGGCGGTTGGAGAAACCGTGTTGTAGGAGGATGTTTATTCATCCTGGCAAGTTTTGTTCTGTTTAGTCATGTCCATTTGTTCAAGGAACTGTATGAAAGCCGTGTTCTTATGTCGAATTCGGCGCTTAAAGAAACATGGAAAGTGCTTATCACAAATGATGGCATCACATCGAGGAGTGGAGCGCTCGGGGGAGGAATGACGGGGGCAATTCTATTTGCCATGTTCTACTCGTTGTTTGACTCGGCTGGGGCAACAGTTGCAGGTATTTTATTGTTTTTAATCGGTATTGTTCTCTTAACGGGCAAAGCGCTTGTTCCATATGCAGCCGAACATTTCCCGAAACTACTTAAATCGATGAAAGATTCAATTCCCAAAAAAGGATCAGCAGTTAAAAAATCTTCGAGCGAATCAAGAACGACTCGCTCGAAGAGAAAAGCTAATACAGCTGATGAACAAGCTGTGCAAAATCTACCTCCGCACCAACCGGAAATCGAAGAGGTTGTATCACAACCAATCATTTCGGCCTTTAGTGAAAGGAGAGATAAGCCTGTTGAGGACGAGCAGGCGGCAGTTGTAGAAGGGCAACTACTAGAACAACAGGAAGTTGCCGTAGAAGTCAATGCTTACACAGGTGTCACAGGAGAAGAGGAGAATGAATCTTACATCTTGCCTCCACCGTCATTACTGAAACAAACGCCCATTATCGATCAATCGGAAGAGTACAATTCGATTCAGGCGAATGCGCAAAAACTTGAACGAACTTTCCTTAGTTTTGGCGTGAAAGCGAAGGTTACTGAGGTGCATCTTGGACCGGCTGTCACGAAGTATGAAGTGTTACCGGATACGGGCGTCAAAGTAAGCCGTATCGTGAGCCTCGCTGACGACATAGCACTTGCACTAGCAGCAAGTGGAATTCGTATCGAAGCCCCGATTCCAGGGAAGTCTGCAATCGGTATCGAAGTCCCAAACAGTTCGGTTGCTGTTGTCAGTCTGAGGGAAGTCATTGAAGCAAAAGAGAATAATCGTCCTGATTCAAAATTAATGATTTCACTAGGGCGTGACGTAACAGGACAGGCGATGCTGGCAGAATTGAATAAGATGCCGCACGTTCTGATTGCCGGTTCAACAGGTAGTGGTAAAAGTGTATGTATCAACGGCATTATTGTAAGTATCTTAATGCGTGCAAAACCGCATGAAGTGAAAATGATGATGATCGATCCTAAAATGGTTGAGCTCAATGTCTATAACGGTGTTCCACACTTGCTTGCCCCGGTCGTCACGGATCCACGGAAAGCATCTCAAGCACTGAAGAAAGTTGTTTCTGAAATGGAAAGACGTTACGAATTGTTTTCTCACACAGGAACTAGAAATATTGAAGGATACAATGAACATATCGAAGTCTGGAATGAAGAGAATGAGGAAAAGCATCCACGTATGCCGTACATCGTCGTTATTGTGGATGAGCTCGCGGACCTCATGATGGTCGCATCCAGCGATGTGGAAGATTCAATCACACGGCTCGCGCAAATGGCCCGTGCTGCAGGGATTCACTTGATCATCGCGACACAACGACCGAGTGTTGACGTTATAACAGGCATCATAAAAGCGAACATCCCATCTAGGATTGCATTTGCAGTGTCATCGTCAATCGATTCAAGAACAATTTTGGATGGCGGCGGTGCGGAAAAACTACTTGGTAGGGGGGACATGCTGTTCCTTCCGGCGGGTGTCGCAAAACCGGTCCGGATTCAAGGGGCGTTCGTGACGGATGCAGAAGTTGAGGCAGTTGTCGATTTTGTTATTGAGCAGCAGAAAGCTCAATATCAAGAAGAAATGATTCCAACAGAAATAGAAGAAGTAGCACCACATGAAGAAACGGATGACTATTACGATGAAGCAGTTCAACTTGTGACGGACATGCAGACAGCTTCCGTCTCCTTATTGCAGCGTCGTTTCAGGGTCGGCTATTCGAGAGCCGCACGCATTGTAGATCAGATGGAGATGCGGGGTATTGTAGGACCACCTGAAGGCAGTAAACCGCGTCAAGTGCTAATGAGTAAGGACGAAACGGATATTTAATCCTGAAAAGAATGGCAGAATAGGTATATTTGAGCACATCAAAAGAACACATTGATAATATTTTTCGAAGTATTGTTTATTTTATATGACGAAAGTGATATAGTATGGATGATTAGTAGTGACGTTTAACATCAGAGGTCTGACCTCTTTGAGGGGGAGATGTAATGATGGTAAAGGCGGACCAAAGGCATCTATATGTCCAGGTGATTGAACGTCTGAAAAAGGACATTGAATCGGGAATATTCAAAGAGAATGAGCGGTTCCCTTCGGAATTTGAACTCGCTCGTACGTTGGGTGTCAGCCGTGCAACACTCCGTGAAGCACTTCGTGTATTAGAGGAGGATAAAGTCATTGTCCGTAAACATGGTGTTGGAACATTCGTTAAACCAAAACCATTGTTTTCATCTGGCATTGAAAACTTAACCAGTGTTTCTTCTATGATTCGTGATGCGGGGATGGAGCCAGGAACGATTTTTATGGACGTTTTAGAGACGATACCATGTGATGAAAGTATCGCAAAGTTCGGATGTAGTGAAGATGAGCGTCTAGTTACAATTAAAAGAGTAAGGACTGCGGACGGCGACCCGGTCGTCTATTGTATTGATAAGGTTCTTTCAAAAAATCTTTCGTCTGGAACGGACGAGTTATTGAATAATTCCCTATTCGACGCAATCGAAAAGTCAGGTACAATCCGTATTGTTCAAGCTGTGGCGCACATTGAACCTGTTGGATACGATGATGAAGCATCGTCCATCCTGAGGTGTGGGATTGACGTTCCACTCCTTGTCCTCCGGCAACATCATTACAGTGAGGAAGGCGAAATGGTCCTCTACTCGAAAAATTATTTTCGAGCTGATAAATTCAGCTTCCACGTAGTACGCAAAAGGGTATAAGACGTTAATACGTCCTACTAATATGAAGAAAACAAGGGGGTTCCAACAATGGGCAAACGTAAATTTGGTTTAGCTTTATCGATGGTTCTAGCTGCAAGCACACTACTTGGCGCATGCGGAACGGATAAAGCGAAAGACAAAGAAGGTACTACAAACGGTTCGAAAGAAGATACTTTTTCAATCGCAATGGTAACTGATACAGGCGGTGTTGACGACAAATCGTTCAACCAATCTGCTTGGGCAGGAATTAAAGAATACGGCAAAGAGAATAACTATACAAAAGGCGATGGCGGTTTTGATTATTTACAATCAAAAGAAGACGCTGAATACCTACCAAACTTAAACAAACTAGTTCAACGTGATTTTGATCTAATCTATGGAATTGGTTTCCTTTTGAAGGAGTCAATCGAGGAAGTTGCAACACAACGTCCTGACAACAATTTCGCACTTGTTGACGAGGTTTCTGACCTTCCAAACGTAGCAAGTCTTATGTTCAAAGAGCAAGAAGGCGCATTCCTTGCGGGTGTTGCAGCTGCTCGTATGACGAAATCCGATAAAATCGGTTTTGTCGGCGGTATGGAAATTCCCGTTATCGAACGTTTTGAAGCTGGATTCATTGCAGGTGTTGCTGCAGTGAAACCTGAAATAAAAGTGGATGTACAGTACACAGGCGACTTTGCAAAAGCTGAACTTGGTAAAGCAACAGCAAACCGTATGTACTCTTCAGGCGTAGATATTATTTTCCACGCTGCCGGCGGTTCTGGTAATGGTGTATTCTCTGAAGCTAAAGAACGTAAAAAAGCAGATCCAGATGCATATGTATGGGTAATCGGCGTTGACTCTGACCAGTACGATGAAGGTAAAGTAGGCGACGATAACATTACATTGACTTCAATGCTTAAACGTGTTGACATTGCAGTTAAAAACACGGCGGATCTTGCTGCTAAAGGCGAATTCCCAGGCGGTGAAGTAACAACTTTCGGTCTTGCTGACAACGGTATTGCACTTGCTGATTCGCACGGAGCAATTCCACAAGATGTATTAGACGAAGTTGAAAAATTTACTAAGCAAATTGCCGACGGTGAAATCGAAGTTCCAGAATTCAGAGCTAAAAAATAATAAAAGAAATAAGCAATCATGAAGGCCGATTTATTTCGGTCTCCATGATTCTCCTTTAAATTACTAGAAGAAAAGATGCCGTTCGAGGTTTCTTTTCTTCTGTTAATTTAACTTCATTCAGCAATTTTTTTGTACTGAAAGCGAAGTGTCAGCAACAGAAGTCTCCCACTTCTATAAATGGCGAGATGAATGCAAACGAAGCCTACAATTCAGTGGGGGTTCAAACCCCTGCTGAATTGTAACCCAAAGCCTCCGGCGGATGTCACAGATTTTGTAGAGAGCAAAAGCTCAATTCAAAATCTTGACGCAATCACACCGAGGCGTGATTGATTCTTACATACGCAGACGCGAGGGAGTGGACCCAGTGGAATATGTTATTGAAATGTTGAATATTCGAAAAGAGTTCGGTAATTTTGTTGCGAACGACGATATTACGCTTCAGCTTGAAAAAGGTGAAATCCATGCTTTATTAGGCGAGAACGGAGCAGGGAAATCTACGTTAATGAATGTGCTGTTTGGGCTTTATCAACCCGAAGGTGGAGAAATTCGGGTACGAGGAACAGCGACGGCTATTACAGATCCGAACGTCGCGAACAGATTGGGGATCGGAATGGTTCACCAACATTTCATGCTTGTTGAAAATCTAACTGTCACTGAAAATATTATTCTGGGTAATGAACCGAAAAAAATGGGCATGATCAACGTTAAAGACGCTGCAAAAAAAGTGGCCGAGATTTCGCAATTATATGGACTTGATGTAGATCCTTATGCAAAGATCGAAGATATATCGGTCGGTATGCAACAGCGGGTAGAAATTTTGAAAACGCTTTATCGTGGAGCAGAAATTCTTATTTTCGATGAACCGACTGCATCTTTGACACCGCAAGAAATCACGGAATTAATTTCAATTATGAAGAAACTGATTGAAGAAGGAAAATCGATTATCATCATCACACACAAACTTCAGGAAATAATGGATGTCTCCGATCGGGTGACGGTTATCCGCAAAGGTAAAGGGATTGGAACAGTTATTACTTCAGAAACAAATCCGGAAGAGCTAGCAACATTGATGGTAGGACGTCAAGTAACATTTAAAACGGAAAAAGGGCCGTCCTATCCGGCCGAAGAAGTTCTCCATGTAGAAAACCTAGTTGTTGAAGATTATCGCGGTATACCGAAAGTGAAAGGGTTAAATCTATCCGTTCGTAAAGGTGAAATCGTAGGAATCGCGGGAATTGACGGCAATGGACAGTCAGAATTGATTGAGGCAATCGCGGGTCTTCGTAAAGTGAAAAGTGGAAAAATTTTCATAGATTCAAAGGATGTAACTGGGAAAAAGCCACGTGAAATAACAGAATCCGGTCTCGGTCATATTCCGCAAGACCGCCATAAGCATGGCCTTGTTCTCGATTTCACTGTTGGCTATAATGTGGCGTTGCAAACGTATTACAAAGAACCTTTATCCAAAAAAGGCATTATGAATTATAAACTCGTATCTAAGAAAGCAAAAGAAATCATCGACATGTTTGACGTGCGGACACAAGGTGAGCATGAGTTAGTCCGTTCGCTTTCAGGCGGTAATCAGCAAAAACTTATTATTGGACGAGAAGTAGATCGTAACCCGGAATTACTGATTGCAGCACTTCCAACACGTGGTCTTGATGTTGGTGCAATTGAATTCATTCATAAAAAGTTAATTGAACAACGTGATAATGGAAAAGCAGTTCTTCTCATTTCATTTGAACTAGATGAGGTCATGAACGTTTCTGACCGTATTGCAGTTATTTATGACGGAGAAATCGTTGATACAGTTATTCCAACGGAAACAACAGAGCAGCAACTCGGCCTTCTTATGGCAGGACACTCCAGGGACAAGGGCGCTGTTACGCTGAAAGAAGGTGATGATAACCATGTCGAATAGGTTTGTAAATATACTGGTACCCATCATCTCGATTATTTTGGGATTGTTAGTGGGAGCAGCCGTAATGTGGTTCAGCGGATACGATCCGGTTGCTGGCTATATCGCGTTATGGAAAGGGATCTTCGGGGATATGTATTCTATCGGAGAAACAATCAGGCAAATAAGCCCTTATATACTAGCGGGTCTTGCGGTTGCATTTGCATTCCGTTCAGGGCTTTTCAATATTGGGGTAGAAGGACAATTGATTGTTGGTTGGTTTGCAGCGGCATATGTCGGTATGGCATTTGAATTACCGAAATTTATCCACTTACCACTTGCCCTTATTGCAGCAGCATTAGCAGGAGCACTATGGGGACTGATTCCAGGTATTTTAAAAGCAACGCTTCATGTACACGAAGTTATTGTTACAATAATGATGAACTACATCGCACTTCATACAGTAAATGCGTTGATAAAAGCGGTTTCTGAAGGTGGATATAAGACAGAAAAAATCCACCAGACGGCATCGTTACGTTCAGAATTCTTATCTAATCTAACTGACTTCTCTACATTGCACTACGGAATCTTTGTCGCACTGGCGATGGTTGCAGTTATGTGGTTCATTTTGGAGAAAACGAAAACTGGATATGAGCTAAAATCGGTCGGATTTAACGACCATGCTTCTCAATATGCGGGAATGAATGTGAAAAAGAACATTATTCTTTCAATGGTTGTTTCTGGCGCTTTTGCAGGGCTTGGAGGAGCGATGGAAGCTCTTGGGACATTTGGTAATATGGTGACGCGTAGTGCATTCACAGGTATTGGGTTTGACGGGATTGCAGTTGCACTATTAGGTGCTAATACGCCAATAGGTGTTATCTTCGGGGCATCCTTGTTTGGTTCGTTAAAATACGGAGCCGGAAATATGCCGAATGAGGCAGGGGTGCCAGTTGAAATTGTTTCAATTGTAATTGCACTTATCATATTCTTTGTTGCATCGGGCTATATCATCCGTGTTCTTCTTAGCAAGATGAAAAAGAAAAAGGAGGCAAAATGATATGAGTTTTCTTGAGATAATTTATTTCATCATTCCGTTAACCATTTCATACGCTGCCCCTCTTATTTTCACTGCAATCGGAGGCGTGTTCTCGGAACGTGCAGGTGTAGTTAACATTGGGCTTGAAGGACTCATGGTAATGGGTGCTTTTATCGGAATTATATTCAATCTAACTTATGCCGATACATTTGGTTCTTGGACACCATGGCTTGCCTTACTTGTAGCAATGGTTGTTTCCGCAATCTTCTCCATTATGCACGCGGTCGCATCGATTACATTCCGTGCTGACCAAGTAGTATCAGGGGTTGCCATTAACATGCTAGGGATTGCTATTGCTTTGTTCTCTGTAAAAATGATTTTTGACAAAGGACAGACGGATTTCATCCAACAAAGCATTCCGCGTTTCAACGTTCCAATTTTACATGACATTCCGGTTATCGGACCAATGTTTTTCACTGGGATTTATGGTTCATCGATATTGGCAATTGGCCTTGCTTTTTTAGCTTGGTTCATCATTTATAAAACACCATTTGGTCTTCGTCTAAGGTCGGTTGGGGAACACCCGATGGCTGCTGATACAATGGGCATCAACGTAACTAAAATTCGCTATATTGCGGTTATCATTTCAGGTGGTCTTGCTGGTATTGGTGGCGCTATCTATTCTCAAACAATGACGAATGATTTCAGTCATGCGACAATTAACGGACAAGGATTCATGGCACTTGCTGCAATGATCTTTGGTAAATGGCATCCGATTGGTGCAATGGGAGCTGCATTGTTCTTTGGTTTCGCACAAGCACTTGCTATCAGTTCATCAAGCATATCGTACTTGGAAAATGTTCCGGCTGTTTATTTCCACATTTTGCCGTATGCATTAACCATTCTTGCGCTAGCAGGATTCATTGGAAGAGCAAATGCACCAAAAGCGAGTGGACAACCGTATATCAAAGGAAATCGTTAAAAAGTGAAAATGCCCCGATAGTCTGTTACGTTGGACTTAGGGGCATTTTTGGGCCTTCAGCATACGATATTTCATATAAGTTACGATGCATCCGCTAGTTTATTTGCATCTTTTGACTTATGGAATGTATAGTGAAGTGAGGATTCCGCATATTAACTAAAACAGAGGTGTTTATATGTTCAAAAAAGTTGAGCTACAAGAGGGCGTCACATTATATATCCGCAAGTCAGAACAGTTCAAAACTGTCAATTTCTCGGTCAAGTGGAAAACGGCTCTTGATGAAAAGAAATCGGCTCCTCGCGCAGTATTGGCGAATATTTTAGAAGAATCTAACGGTCGATACAGGTCACAAACTGAGTTCCGCAATGCGTTAGATGAATTATACGGAACAGTATTGTACACAGATGCTGGAAAACGTGGAGAAACGCATATCGTGTCTCTATCAGCTGAATGTGTAAATGACGAATATCTATCTGAAGGTGGCGTGCTTGAAGAAGTACTAAGCTTGATCAAAACAGTCATTTTTGACCCGAATGTCGTGGACGGACAGTTCGATGAAACAGTTGTTAACCGTGAAAAAAGGTCAGTGAAAGAGCGAATTCGTTCGCTTTACGATGACAAGACACGTTATGCTCAAAAGCGTATGCTTGAATTATTACGTCCCGATAGCGCCGCATCTGCACCGTCATATGGAACGGAAGAGGATGTAGATGCACTTACATCTGCAGACCTATTTGCAGCATACGAAAGTATGCTAAACGAAGATGAAATTGATATCTACGTTGTCGGTGACATTGACGAAGATGAAATGACAGAAAAAATCAGGTCACTATTAACATTCAATAGCCGTAAAGTGCATGAACGTCAAACTGCTACACAACAAACGGCGACTCAAGAAAGGGAAGTCCGTCATGTTCGCGAAAAACAAGACATGAAACAAGGAAAACTCCATTTAGGCTTCACCACTCCAGTTACATTCCGTCACCCTGATTATGCGAAAATGCAAATGACAAACGGAGTTTTCGGCGGTTTTGCGCATAGTAAGCTTTTCATTAACGTCCGTGAAAAAGAAAGCATGGCGTATTACGCATCTAGTTCCTATTCTTCGCATTATGGACTTCTCTATGTAATGGCGGGAATTGATGCTGAACTGGAAGAAAAAGCCGTAAAACTTATTAGTGAACAACTTACTGCACTTCAACAAGGTGAAATTACAGACCTTGAAATGGAACAGACAAAAGCCTTACTTGCTAACGGTATTAAAAGTGCGTTTGATTCTGCAAGAGGACAGATTGAAGTATTTGATCAATACAAAGAGCTGGATGAAAATTTCACAGCAGATACAATCATTGCAGGCTGGGAATCCGTTACAAAAGACGATGTTAAAAATATGGCATCTGAAATTAAACTAGAAATCGTCTATCTGTTATCGGGCAAGGAGGCTAATTAATGATGAAGAATATTCACTTCGATAATTTACAGGAAACATTATATAATGAAAAACTCGACAATGGTTTGGACGTCTATATTTTACCGAAACGTGGATTTTCGAAAACATTCGTGACGTTCACGACTAAATATGGTTCAATCGACCGGACATTTATCCCGCGTGGAAAAACAGAGGAAGTGACAGTTCCTGATGGCATTGCCCATTTCCTTGAGCATAAAATGTTCGAAAAAGAAGATGGGGACGTATTCCAAAAGTTTAGTGTGCACGGTGCATCTGCCAATGCGTTTACATCATTCACACGAACTGCATATTTGTTCTCTGCTACGGATAAATTATATGACAATACTGAAATTCTTCTTGATTTTGTACAGGAGCCGTACTTCACGGAAAAGACTGTTGATAAAGAGAAGGGTATTATTGCCCAGGAAATAACGATGTATGATGATCAGCCGGATTGGCGTCTCTATTTCGGTACGATCGAAAACCTGTTTCATGAACATCCCGTGAAAATTGATATCGCTGGTACGGTCGCATCGATTCAAGATATCACGGCGGACTATTTGTATGAATGCTATGAAACGTTCTATCATCCGTCCAACATGGTGCTTTTCGTTGTAGGTGCTGTTGATCCGGAAGAGATGATGGCATTCATCAAGAAAAATCAAGATGCAAAAACATTCGATGATCCTGCAGAAATTGTACGTAGTTTCCCTACTGAAAAGGATACCGCAGCAATCACTGAGCGGAAGCTTGCAATGGACGTATCGAAGCCGAAATTGAATATTGGTATGAAATGTACTAATACAGATATTGATGGAGAAGAGATGCTCATTCAGGAACTTTCAGCGGGTCTAGTTCTGGATATCCTGTTTGGCAGATCATCCGAATTCTATACAGAAACGTATAATGATGGACTTATTGATGAGTCGTTTTCTTATGATTTTACAATGGAGAATGGCTTCGGTTTCGCAATGATTGGTTCTGATACAGACCAGCCGGAACAACTCGAAAAAGCAATCCGAACAACTGTGAAAAACACCGTTGAAACATGGCCAATCACGGACTTGGAACTTAATCGAATGAGGAAAAAGAAAATTGGTCAATTCATGCGTTCTTTGAATTCTCCGGAGTTTATCGCCAACCAGTTTACTCGCTATACGTTTAACAACATGAATTTGTTCGATGTTGTTCCAACACTTGAGAAATTAACGCTCGAAAACTTGAAAGATGCATTCCAAACGTTTTCGGATGAAAGCGGTTATACGGTCTATTCAATTGTTCCAGCTGATAAGGCAGAATGACGGAACAGAAATACTGCGTTGTACTTGGTGCATCAGGTGGAATAGGCGATGCGATTAGTCGAACATTAGCGGCTGCAGGCTGGTCGCTATTCCTTCATTACAATGAAAATGCTGCACATGCTACTCTTTTGAAGCAGGAACTGAGTATGACCTATCCGCAATTGAGTTTTAAAACAGTCCAAGCAGATTTCAGTGCACAAGATGGAGCAGAATTACTCGTCCAACAAGTTCGTACTATTAGTGCTGTTGTTGTTGCAAATGGGCAATCGATGATGAAACTGTTGACGGAAACAAGCACTGAAGACATGGATGCACTATGGAAAGTCCATGTACAAAACCCCGCACGATTTATAAGTCTGGTATCTCCACAATTACGCAAGTTTGAGCAATCGTACGTTGTCATGATTGGCTCGATATGGGGTAATACGGGGGCGGCAGGAGAAGTGATGTACTCCGCTGTGAAGGGGGCGCAACACGCATTTGTGAAAGCATACGCGAAAGAAGCCGCCTTTTCAGGAATACGCGTCAACGCTGTGGCACCTGGGTGGATAGAAACGCGAATGAATAGTGACATACCATTAGATGAACGACAGATGGTTATCGATGAAATACCACTTATGAGTTCCGGGACACCAGCACATGTCGCTGAAGCAGTTAATTTCCTGTTAAGCGGCAAGGCGGATTATATGACAGGTGAAATTATGAAAGTGAACGGCGGCTGGTATATTTAACTTAATTCAGTTTAAGCCTCCGGTGATAGCACGAATTTTGAAGTGCGTGGAAAGGCAACAAGGGGGGATGTAGTTCAATCCCTCCCCGTAGCATACCTGCATCATGGAGGCATGCAAGCGCAATTCAAAATTTGTACGCAATGTAATTGATTGGGGAAGGGGATTAAAACAATCCCCTTTTTCCTTTTCATAATGCATTTAATCAGCTATCATAGAACTATATTACTTCTTGTGCGTCATATAGTAGTGCGTGTTCAAAAAAAAGGACAAAGGAGTGTGTGTCTGATGGGTGAATGGTATCTTGAATATGAAATTCAGGTTAACCGGCCTGGCCTTCTGGGTGATATTTCGTCGTTGCTCGGAATGTTGCGCGTGAACATTGTTACAATTAATGGTGTTGATGGCGGACATCGTGGAATGCTGCTACGAACTGACAACGACGACCAGATAGCGCGTTTTGAACAAATCGCCGAGACGATGGAAACGATTCATGTAATAAAAATCCGTGAGCCAAAGTTGCGCGATATTCTAGCGGTCAGGCACGGACGTTATATACAGCGTGATGCAGACGAAAGGAAAACGTTCCGTTTCCTTCGAAATGACCTTGGGATTCTTGTTGATTTCATGGCTGAAATATTCAAACAGGAAGGCCATAAATTGATTGGTGTTCGCGGGATGCCACGAGTAGGGAAGACGGAATCAGTCGTAGCGGCAAGTGTTTGTGCTAATAAAAAGTGGATATTCCTTTCGTCGACGATGATTAAGCAAACGTTGCGGAAAAACTTAGCGGGCGATGAGTTTTCAAAAGATAATATTTTCATCTTGGACGGTATCGTTACGCGTAAGGCGGAGGACGAACGTCACATGCAACTTGTCAGGGAAATGATGCGAATGCCCTCTATAAAAGTTGTGGAGCATCCGGATATGTTTGTTCAGCATTCGGAATACAGTATTGAAGACTTTGATTATATTATTGAATTAAGAACAGAACCAGATCAAGAAATTACATATGAAATGATGGAAAAAAACCATATGATGTCCGACCATGGAATAACGGATGGATCGGGTTTATTCAACTTCTGATAGGCAGGTGTTTTTGGTGACCGGATTAGGTGATCGTCTCAAGCAGGCGAGAATGGCTAAAGGATTTACATTGGATGATTTACAGTCAATAACGAAAATACAGAAACGGTACCTCTCCGGTATCGAAAATGAAGATTACAGCATGATGCCTGGATCTTTTTATGTACGGGCATTCATCAAACAATATGCAGAGGCAGTAGGTCTAGATTCTGATGAAATGCTATCTATGTATAAAAATACGTCTCCTGAAGTGCCATCCGAGGAAGAGGCGGGTCAGCGTGCTTCGTCGACATTGACACGTAAAAGAGGTTTAAGAAATAATGATCAGTTAAATGAAATGATGCCGAAAATCATCGTCGCTTTATTTATTATAGTTATCGTGGTTGTTATTTGGACCCTCTATCAAGGGTCATCTGGCAAGAAAGATGATGTGAATGGCGTCGAAACGAATCAACCGGTAATAATGGAAAATAGTAAACCAACTCCTCCTAAGAAAGACACGGAAAAAGTAGAAGAAAAGCCTGTGGAGGAAGAGGTAGAACCGGAAAAACCGGAACAGACTTTAGCTTTTGAAAGCGCAAGCGGAGAAACATCAGTGTACGGACTAACTGGAGCAGAATCGTTCAAACTTGAAATCCGTTTAACCGGGGGATCTTGGATTGGTGTAAAAGATAATTCCGGAAAAGAATGGATGACACCTGCACGTATTATGGTAGCAGGGGAATCGATTGAATTTGATGTGACGGCTACCGAATCTGTACGAATCCGTGTTGGGCGTCCTAAGTCTACAGAAATATATGTCAACGGTGTGTTACTTGAATACGGTGTGCCACCACAGGATACTGTTCCACAAAATATTATGATTGAATACAAGAAAGAGTAATAGTCATCTACTTTAGATGACTATTTTCTTTGAAAGGAAAGGTGTATTTTATGAATTTGCCAAACAAAATAACCGTATCACGCGTTCTGCTCATTCCAGTTTTTATGGTTTTCATGCTAGTTGATTTTAAATTGGGCACTATAACTATCGCTGGTACAGAAATGATGAAAGAACATTTAATCGGTGGACTTATTTTTATTATTGCATCTATAACAGATTGGCTTGATGGGTATATCGCTCGGAAAAATAATCTTGTTACCAATATGGGGAAATTTTTGGATCCGCTGGCGGACAAATTGCTTGTTTCTGCTGCTTTGATCATACTTGTTGAACTTGGAATAGCACCGTCATGGATTGTCATCATTATTATTAGCCGGGAATTCGCTGTGACGGGTCTTAGGCTTATCCTTGCAGGCGGCGGGGAAGTCGTAGCGGCCAACCAGCTCGGGAAAATTAAAACGGTGGCACAAATCTTAGCCATTACTTCGCTGTTGTTGAATAATATATTTTTCGAGTCGATTGGTGTACCATTCGGTGTCATCATGCTTTACATCGCGCTCTTCTTTACAATTTGGTCAGGTTTCGATTACTTCTATAAAAACAGACGTGTACTGGTTGATTCAATGTAAGGGGATGAGTAGCTATGAAGGCAGAAATTATTGCAATTGGCTCAGAGTTATTACTTGGACAAATTACGAATACGAACGCTAAATTCATTTCGTTAAAACTCGCAGAAATTGGTATCGATGTTCATTATCAGACGGTTGTGGGCGACAACCCGGATCGTTTGGATGAAGTGATTGAAATTGCAATGAAACGTGCAGATATTCTAATCTTTACAGGCGGACTTGGACCGACGAAAGATGACATGACAAAAGAAACCATCGTGAAACATATCGGTACAACATTAGTCAGCGACGACGAGGCACTTCTTTATATTCAGCAATATTTCGAACGTAGCGGTAGGGTTATGACGGAGAATAATAAGAAACAGGCACTAGTGTTTAAAGGCGCGAAAGTCTTAGCAAACCGAAAAGGAATGGCACCCGGAATGGCTGTTGAAAAGGATGAAGTACGCTATATCCTTCTCCCAGGTCCACCGCATGAAATGGAGCCGATGTTTACGGATGAGGCGATTCCTTATTTGTTAGGTGTTACTGGCAAACAGGAAGTTATCACATCGCGAGTTCTGAAGTTTTACGGTATTGGGGAGGCGGAGCTTGAACACCGGATTCAATCTATTTTGGAAAAACAAACGAATCCGACAGTTGCTCCGCTGGCAACAGCTGACGCGGTCACATTGCGCCTCACTGCAAAAGCAAAAACGACCGATGCAGCGTTGAAGCTGATTGCGCCTATAGAAGAGGAGATACGTTTACTAGTTGGAGACTACATCTACGGAACTGATGATGATACATTGGCATCCAAAGCTGCAGAACTTCTCATTCGAAACGGTTGGACAATAGCTGCTGCGGAAAGTCTGACGGCAGGTCTATTTATGGCAGAACTGGCCGGTGAACCAGGGATTAGTTCGTCACTAGAAGGTGGCATTGTCGTCTACAATGAGAAATCGAAAGTAGAACAACTTGGTATTGAGCAGTCCCTACTTGCGGAGTATGGTGTCGTCAGTGCAGAATGCGCGGCTGCCCTTGCGGAAAACGTGAAACGAACGTTCAAATCGGATATTGGAATTGGTTTAACAGGTGCGGCTGGCCCAGATCCACATGATGGGAAGCCAGTCGGCACTGTGTGGATTGGTATCGCTTCTACGAATGCAGAGACAGAGACATTTAAGTTGTTACTATCGGGTTCAAGAAACGCAAACCGTCTCAGAGCAGCAAGATTTGCGCTCTATTATCTGATTAAACACCTAACTACAAAAGAAGGCCAAAGTTAAGATTTAAGCCGTTTTCTCAATTAAAAATGTTAAACACCCAGGTATTCTCACTTATATATTTAATTCGAGAAAATTAATCGAATAAATGTTCGCTTTTTGATTGAGTATTTCTCATTAAAGGAGTATACTAGAGGTAGTAAGAAAAACAGAAACATTACCTTGAGGGAGGAAATAAATTGAGCGATCGTAAAGCCGCCTTAGAAATGGCGTTAAAACAAATAGAAAAGCAGTTTGGTAAAGGATCTATTATGAAACTGGGTGAAAAAACAAACCTGGAAGTTGAAACTTCTTCTACGGGCTCCCTTGCTCTTGATGCTGCACTCGGCATAGGCGGATATCCACGCGGCCGTGTCATTGAAATATACGGACCTGAAAGTTCTGGTAAAACGACTGTTGCCCTTCATGCCATTGCAGAAGTACAAGCAGCTGGAGGAACTGCTGCATTCATCGATGCTGAACATGCGCTCGATCCGATTTATGCGCGTAAGTTAGGCGTTAATATCGATGAATTATTACTTTCTCAGCCTGACACGGGAGAGCAAGCGCTTGAAATCGCTGAAGCGCTTGTACGAAGCGGGGCAGTTGATATTTTTGTCGTGGACTCCGTTGCTGCGCTTGTACCTAAAGCAGAGATTGAAGGCGAGATGGGAGATTCGCATATCGGGTTACAAGCCCGTCTTATGTCACAAGCATTGCGTAAACTTTCCGGCGCCATTAATAAGTCAAACACAATCGCGATATTCATTAACCAAATCCGTGAAAAAGTCGGCGTTATGTTCGGAAGCCCTGAAGTAACTCCAGGCGGGCGCGCATTGAAATTCTACTCTTCAGTACGCCTAGATGTAAGACGTGGAGAAGCGATTAAACAAGGCAATGACATAGTGGGAAATAAAACACGAATCCGCGTTGTGAAAAATAAAGTTGCACCTCCGTTTAAAACAGCGGAAGTTGATATTATGTACGGAGAAGGAATTTCCCGAGAAGGAGAAATTATCGACCTTGGTGCCGAAGCCGAAGTTGTCCAGAAGAGTGGATCTTGGTATTCCTATGAAGGAGAACGACTCGGACAGGGACGAGAGAATTCGAAACAATTCTTGAAAGAAAACCCGGATATCCGTTCGGAAATCGCCAACAAAATTCGTGAATCATATGGACTTGCAAGCTCAAACTATGTGATTGGTGCTCATGAAGTAGACGAAGACGAAGAGTTGGAACTGCTACTTGGTGAAGAATAAGTTAGACAAAAAGCCGATTCGTCCTCTTAGTAGGGCGTGATCGGTTTTTATATATTCTCCGAAAAAACTATTATTATTCCAAGAATAATGTGTCTCAAAGACCTGTGTATCCTTGACATGTCAAATTTACATAGATACAATTAGAATTGTATAATTTCATTCCATTGAAATGAATTTGGCAGTATGTTGTACGTTGATATATGAGCCGACTGAAAATGAAAAGAATAGCAAGAGGAGGTGACCTGGATGTCATTAGGATTGATTATCTCCGCTTTGCTCGGTCTGCTCGTTGGTGCCGTTGTTACCTATTTCTTTAATAAGAAAGTGAACGATTCAAAAGTGAGTGGTGCCAAATTTACGGCAGAACAAATCGTCGAAGAGGCGAAGCGTGAAGCGGATGCTCTTAAAAAAGAGGCACTACTAGAAGCGAAGGATGAAACTCACAAACTGAGAATTGAAGCGGAATCAGAGATCCGTGAACGAAGGGCGGAACTGCAAAAACAAGAAAGCCGTCTTTTGCAACGGGAAGAAAATCATGACCGTAAAGATGAAGCTCTCAATAAAAGAGACGCAGGTCTGGAGCGCAAAGAAGAAGCGCTTACCGGAAGACAACAGCATATCGAACAGATGGAACAAAAAGCGGAAGAACTTGTTTCGGTTCAGAAAACTGAACTTGAAAAGATATCATCACTGACACGTGATGAGGCGAAAAGGCTCATCCTTAGTGAAGTGGAGAAAGAACTTGCTACAGATATCGCTGTAATGACAAAAGAGTCAGAGCAACGAGCAAAAGAGGAATCGGATAAAAAATCGCGTGAAATCCTTTCCATCGCTTTACAACGTTTTGCAGCAGACCACGTTGCTGAAACGACTGTGTCGGTAGTTAATCTACCGAACGATGAAATGAAGGGCCGTATTATCGGTCGTGAAGGACGTAATATCCGAACACTCGAAACGTTGACAGGAATTGACCTAATAATCGACGATACTCCAGAAGCGGTCATCTTGTCAGGCTTTGATCCGGTACGTCGGGAAACTGCACGACTTGCATTAGAGAAACTTGTACAAGATGGACGAATTCACCCAGCACGCATTGAAGAGATGGTTGATAAATCGAGACGTGAAGTGGATGAACTCATCCGCGAAACTGGAGAACAGACAACTTTCGATATTGGCATTCATAATCTACACCCAGATCTTATTAAAATCATCGGAAGATTGCGTTTCCGCACAAGTTATGGCCAAAACGTCTTGAAGCATTCAACAGAAGTTGCTTATCTAGCAGGTTTATTGGCGGCAGAACTTGGAGAAGATGTTACGCTTGCACGACGTGCTGGACTCCTTCATGATATCGGAAAAGCGATTGACCATGAAGTAGAAGGAAGTCACGTTGAAATTGGTGTTGAACTTGCAACGAAATACAAAGAACATCCTGTTGTTATTAACAGTATCGCATCCCATCATGGGGATACTGAAGCGACATCAGTCATTGCCGTATTGGTTGCAGCAGCAGATGCATTATCCGCTGCAAGACCAGGAGCGCGCAGTGAAACGCTTGAAAATTATATCCGCAGACTGAAAAAACTTGAAGAGATTTCTGAATCGTACGACGGTGTGGAGAAATCATTTGCCATCCAGGCAGGACGCGAAGTTCGAATTATTGTCCGCCCAGACCAAATCGATGATATAACAGCCCATCGTCTAGCACGAGATATCCGGAAACGGATTGAAGAAGAGCTCGATTATCCAGGACATATTAAAGTAACGGTCATCCGTGAGACACGGGCGGTCGAATACGCAAAATAAAGAAAAGGGGGTTTCCGTGCATTTCGGTCCGGGAGCCTCTTTTTCTATTGGGAGAGATTATTTTATGAGAGTATTATTTATAGGTGATATTGTAGGATCGCTAGGACGAGATATGGTATTTGACTATTTACCACGACTCAAAAGGAAGTATAACCCTGATGTTATTATTGCGAACGGGGAAAATGCAGCAGCCGGGAGAGGAATCACAAAAGCGATATTCGATGACCTGCTCCGTGCTGGAGTAGATGTTGTAACAATGGGTAATCATACATGGGACCAAAAAGAGATTTACGATTTTATCGATGATACAGATTACCTTATCCGTCCTGCGAACTTTTCAGATGAAGCACCTGGTAAAGGGATGACGACAATTTCACGTAATGGTGTGACATTATCTATCATCAATTTGCATGGCCGGACATTTTTACCTCCGCACGGCGATCCGTTTGAAAAGGCAGAGGAATTGGTAGCGGAAGCAAGAGAGATTTCTCCGCTTGTCTTCGTTGATTTCCACGCCGAAGCGACAAGTGAAAAAATCGCAATGGGTTGGCATCTTGATGGGAAGGCATCTGTTGTTGTAGGAACGCATACGCATGTCCAAACAGCGGATGACCGCATTCTGCCAGGTGGAACAGCCTATTTAACTGACGCCGGCATGACTGGCCCTTACGATGAAATCCTGGGTATGAAAAAAGAAGACGTCATCTATCGTTTCCGTACGAATTTACCAGTTCGTTTTGAAGTTCCTAAATCAGGACGTACCCAATTGAACGGACTTTTTGCAGTATTAGATGATGAAACAGGAAAAGCTATCAGAGTTGAACGTGTTGCCATCAATGCTGACCGTACATTCAAAGGCTGACATGCGTCTAAACATCACCTCCGAATCATAGGATGGTTTATGGAGATTTCCGATCCATAGACACCGAAAAATAAGGAGGAATCATGTTGAACCCATTGAAAGTATCATCTCGCTCGAATCCGAATTCTGTTGCAGGAGCACTCGTTGCAGTTATCCGGGACCAGGGATACGCAGAAATGCAGGCAGTAGGTGCTGGTGCCTTAAATCAGGCAATAAAGGCAATTGCAATTGCACGTGGATTCGTCGCTCCAAGTGGCGGAGATCTCATCTGTGCACCCGCTTTCACTGATATCGAGATTAACGGTGAAGGACGTACAGCATTGAAATTACTTGTTGAAAAACGACAGCGTAATATGTAAATTAGAAAGAGTCAAGACCACAGGATAAGTTAATTTCCTGTGGTCTTTTAGTTGTATCACGAGAGAAAGTTCTTTTTTTGAAGATAAGACTAAGTTTTTAGCTTTGAATGGTGTCTAGGCTTCAGGCGCCAGACGCTCGGAGGCTAACAGGATGTGAGTCACGCAGCTGTTGCCGCAGGACGCGGCGCACTTAGGCTGGGTTCCTTGAAAGCCAGCCCAGCTATGCGGCAAAGAACGCCGCTTCGCCGTTCCGTCTTATGCCTGTCGCGTCTAAAACGGCGCCTTCCGCTTTTCATAACTGTGACAAACAACCGACAAAGCTTTGACTTCTTGTACAGGTGGTCAACAATTAAGTATAATGAAATCATACGTTAAAATTCCCAAGGCTTTGTATGAAAGGGGACAAGTTAAATGAACGAGGAACAGCGATTGAATGAAGGACTAGTGAAGCCGAAACTAGCAAAAACTGCTGACAAGGACTATAGCCACTATTTTCAGACAGCCTACGCACCGCCTTCTTTGAAAGACGCTAAAAAACGTGGCAAAGAAGAAATCGCTTACTACGATAACTTTGAAATTGACGAGCGTTTCCGTGAAATGGGGGCGAATCGGAAGTTTTATATACGGACATATGGTTGCCAAATGAATGAACATGACACAGAAGTGATTGCTGGTATTTTAATAGGCCTTGGATATGAACCGACAGACACCGTTGAGGATGCGAATGTCGTGTTGCTCAATACATGTGCCATTCGTGAAAATGCCGAAAACAAAGTGTTTGGGGAGCTAGGTCATTTACAATCGTTGAAAAGAAGAAATCCTGACGTCTTAATCGGTGTATGTGGTTGTATGTCGCAAGAAGAATCAGTTGTGAATAAAATTCTTAAAAAGTATGATCAGGTTGATATGATTTTCGGAACACATAACATCCACAGGTTACCCCATATTTTAAATGAGGCCTATTTATCAAAAGAAATGGTCATAGAAGTGTGGTCAAAAGAAGGTGATATTATTGAGAACCTTCCAAAAGTCCGTCACGGAAACATTAAGGCTTGGGTCAACATTATGTATGGCTGCGACAAGTTTTGTACGTATTGCATCGTGCCATACACGAGGGGCAAGGAACGAAGCAGACGTCCGCAAGATATTATCCAGGAAGTACGGCAGTTAGCGGCAGAGGGCTATAAGGAAATTACATTGCTTGGTCAGAACGTTAATGCGTACGGAAAAGATTTTGACGAGACGAGTTATCGTTTTGGCGATTTAATGGATGATTTAAGCAAAATCGACATACCGAGAATCCGTTTCACAACTAGCCATCCCCGTGATTTCGATGACCATCTAATCGAAGTGCTGGCGAAGGGCGGCAATCTAGTCGATCATATTCACCTTCCCGTTCAATCGGGTTCCAGCGACATTTTGAAAATTATGGCGCGAAAATATTCGCGTGAACATTATCTTGAGCTCGTGGGGAAAATTAAAAAAGCGATACCGAACGTTACATTAACGACGGATATTATCGTTGGATTCCCGAATGAAACGGACGAGCAATTCGAAGAGACAGTATCCTTGTACAGGGAAGTTGGTTTCGATATTGCTTACACGTACATTTATTCGCCACGGGATGGCACGCCGGCTGCAAAAATGGCTGACAATATTCCGATGGACGTGAAAAAAGAGCGTTTACAGCGATTAAATAAAGTCGTCAATGAATTATCCGCAGAAGCGATGAAACCTTACAAAGGTAAAATCGTTGAGGTACTTGTTGAAGGCGAAAGTAAGCGTAATCCGGAAGTTCTCGCTGGATATACGGAGAAGAGCAAACTCGTCAATTTCAAAGCACCCCAATCTGTAATTGGTAAAATAGTTAATGTGAAAATAATAGAGGCCAAAACATGGTCACTCGACGGTGAGTTTATCGGCGTAGTAGAAAAGGAAAAGGTGATGTCATAATGGAAAAGTTATATTCGAAAGATGAAATTATCGCAAAAGCACGCGAGATCGCAGTAATGATTGCGAACACAGAACAAGTGGAGTTTTTCAAGCGGGCAGAAGAGCAAATTAATGAAAATCAAAAAATCCGTGAAAACATTGCAAGTCTAAAATCATTGCAAAAGCAGGCAGTCAATTTCCAACAGTACGGAAAAGAAAGAGCGTTGGGTATCATTGAAGGTAAAATCGAAAAAATCCAAGGTGATATTGACGAAGTTCCTATTGTTCAGGAATTTAAACAATCACAAGGCGAAGTGAATGATTTACTTCAACTTGTATCGAACACAATCGCAAACACTGTCACAGATGAAATCATCAAAGCGACAGATGGCGATGTAAGACGTGGAGAAACGGGTTCTTATATAAAAAATACGACATATGAAAAACTATAAGTAAGTATACCAATCGGTGGGAAAATATTTCCTGCCGATTTTTCTCACTCTCTGGGCTTCTGTTGCATAAGATGGATTGAAGCGAATGGAGGAGGAATCGAACTGAAAAATTTACGTCAGATCGTGACGAAGACGGTTATTGCCAAGGGGAAGAAGCGGACTGAGACGACTGTGACACTGAAGCCGCCAAATAGTCCGACGAGTATACTCGGATGTTGGGTCATCAACCATACACATCAGGCGAAAAAGGTCGGTAAATTCATCGAAGTTACCGGTAAGTTCGACGTCAATGTTTGGTATTCCCATCAAGAACATTCAAAGACATCTGTGTTTACAGAGTCAATTCCTTACAAGGACCGGATTCGTTTGCATTATCGAGACGAACCGACATCTGGGCATGAAGAAGTCATCGTTGATGTTATCCAGCATCCGAACTGTACAGAAGCGGTTATTTCGGAATGTGGTGAGAAGTTCTGTATTACGATCGAACGAGAATTGATGGCAGAAGTTGTTGGCGAAACAAAAGTCTGTATTACGGTACATCCACAAAGTTTTGAAGAGGAATGGTCATTCCGTGATGAATCATCATCACATGATCATGACCACAGTCCAGGACATGAGCAAGCGCAAGTGCGGGGCAGTGATCAAGGGCATAGTCAGAAACAAGGTAGAGAATCATCGTCATTTTGAGAGCCGGCAAACACTACCGGCTTTTTTTCTTTTTGATGGATTCCGTGGGTGTGCAGGTACGCACCCTTCATAGCCGAAGTTTATGATGATAAATGTGTAGTTGAGATTAGAATCGTGAAGTTGCCATTAGAAATGCAAAGTTGAGATTAGAGCGGTGAAGTTGCGGTTAGAATCGTAAAGTTGCAATTAGAACGGTGGAGTTGCAGTTAGAATCGAAATGTTGCCATTTGAATTACGAAGTTGCAATTACACAAATACCGGACTCTTCGTTGTCCGGTATTTGCTTAGATTTTTGAAGACCGTAAAAATCACGCAGAACTTGGGCTCTTCGTTGCCCAAGTTTGTTATAATAATAAAAAATAGAATTTGTAGCGAGGTTAAAAAATGACAACACACACACCAATGATCCAACAATATTTAAAAGTGAAATCGGAACATAAAGATGCCTTTCTGTTTTTTAGATTAGGCGATTTCTATGAACTGTTTTTCACGGATGCGGAAGAAGCATCTCAAATTCTTGAAATTACATTAACCAGTCGGGATTCTGGGAGTCGAGATCGGATTCCGATGTGCGGTGTACCCTATCATGCGGCTGCAGGTTATATAGAAACGCTCGTACGTAAAGGGCATAAAGTGGCTATTTGTGAGCAGACGGAAGATCCAAAAGAAGCAAAAGGCATCGTCAAAAGGGAAGTCGTTAAAATCATTACCCCTGGTACGATGACTGAAGGAAAAACAATTGATGCGAACACGAATCATTTCATCGGATCGGCTGACATTATTGATGGCAATAAGTATGCACTCGCATATCTTGACCTAGCAACTGGTGAAGGTAAAGTGGAGTCTGTGGAAGGCGACGAGCGGACGCTGATTGCCGAAATCGAGGCACTGGGTATGAAAGAAGTCGTTGTCGATGAAGGACTGCATCTCGCTCTCAGTGATAGCATGGCGAAACGCAGTATTGTATTGTCCATCGAGTATGGCGAGGAACAGTTCGAAATGGAGAATCTTTTTGGTGCAATTCCGAACGAGGTCAAGGAAGCATGTAGCATGCTTGTATCTTATGTTAGGCGCACACAGAAAACGGCACTCGATCATATACGTCCATTCGAATTTATCCAGAAACAAACGAAACTATCCATTGATGCCAATTCAATGCGTAATCTGGAACTCATCCAATCAATTCGCAATGGTAGCAAGGATGGCACGCTTTACTGGTTGCTTGACGAGACTGTTACAGCGATGGGCGCCCGTAAATTAAAAATGTGGATTCATCAGCCATTAGCTGAGAAAAGAGCCATTGAAAATCGACTGGATGCAGTAACTGAACTTATTGAAGAGTTTTTTCTGCGGGATGAATTGAAGACAAGCCTAAAAGAAGTATACGATTTAGAGAGACTCGCTGGGCGAATTTCAATGGGAAGTGCGAGTGGAAGGGATCTTGCACAACTTCGTAACTCACTCCGTCGTGTCCCAAACATCAAAAAAGCACTTCATGAATCAGAAAGACCGTTACTAAATCAGTTTTCCGAACGAATTGACGGTTGCGAAGAAGCGCTACACATTCTTGAACTAGCAATTGCTGAAAATCCGCCACTATCCGTTAAAGAAGGCGGCATCATCAAGGATGGCTACGATGAAAAACTTGACCAATACCGTGATGCTTCAAAAAATGGTAAGGCGTGGCTTGCAGAACTTGAACGCGAGGAACGCGAGCGGACAGGCATTAAATCGTTAAAAATAGGATACAACAGAATATTCGGCTATTATATAGAGATTACGAAATCCAATATCCACCTTGCCGATTTGGAACGATATGAAAGAAAGCAGACGCTTGCGAATGCTGAACGTTACATAACTCCTGAGCTAAAAGAGAAGGAAGATCTTATCCTCAATGCGGAAGCGGGAGGACTAGAGCTAGAGTATCAGTTATTCAGTAAGGTTCGGGATTCCATGAAAACACATATTAGGCATATTCAGCATCTTGCAAGTGTCTTAAGCGAACTGGATGTCCTTCTTTCATTCGCAGCGGTTTCGGAAAAGCGTAACTACGTAAAACCAGTATTTCACGTTGGAAAAGCATTGGAAATCAAGAACGGGCGTCATCCGGTCGTTGAAAAGATGATTGACCATTCTCTTTATGTTCCTAATAACTGCAAATTGACTGATGAAGCGAATATGTTGCTTATCACGGGACCAAATATGTCCGGTAAAAGTACATACATGCGGCAAGTAGCGCTCATTGTCGTGATGGCGCAGATTGGCTGCTACGTACCTTGCGATCAGGCGTCACTTCCTGTTACCGATCAAATATTCACAAGAATTGGTGCAGCGGATGACCTAGCTTCAGGACAAAGTACGTTTATGATGGAAATGATGGAATCTCAATTCGCAATCGCAAATGCAACTGCACAAAGTCTTCTCCTTTTTGATGAAATCGGACGCGGTACTTCAACATATGATGGTATGGCATTAGCGCAGGCGATGATGGAACATATTCACAATGAAATTGGAGCGAATACACTGTTTTCTACCCATTATCATGAGCTGACCAATTTAGATAATGAACTATCTCGACTTGAAAATGTTCATGTCGCTGCAATGGAACAGGATGGAAAAGTCGTCTTTCTCCATAAAGTGATGGCGGGGCCGGCTGATAAAAGTTACGGAATTTACGTTGCGGATCTTGCAGGTCTACCCGAATCGCTTCTCAACCGAGCAAAAACATTACTCACTACATTTGAAAATGTGGAAAAACGAACGGTTCATGAAGATGAACCAACGCAATTGAACTTTTTTGATATTCAACACGATGAGCAGGTTACCTTGTCGGCAGAAGAGCAAGATGTGCTGACTAATCTGAACGATGCTGATCTACTTAATATGACACCGTTCCAGGCACTGCAATACATCCATGAATTGAAAGAAAAGCTCAGACCTAAGAAAGGGTGAGACCGATAGACATCATCAAAGTGATGGACGATACGCTGTCCAATAAAATCGCTGCGGGCGAAGTCGTCGAACGTCCTGCTTCCATCGTGAAAGAGCTCGTTGAAAATGCGATTGATGCAGAAAGTACTGTGATTGAAATTGGACTTGAGGAAGCCGGTCTACTGACAATTCGTGTAACAGATAACGGCAATGGCATGTCTAAAAAAGATGCTGTTCAAGCGTTTGAGCGGCATGCAACAAGTAAGATATCAAATGACCATGATTTATTCCGAATTCGTACGCTTGGGTTCCGGGGAGAAGCACTTGCGAGTATTGCATCCGTGTCCAAGATAATTATGTGGACTTCTGACGGAGAAACAGAAGGCACAGAAGTCCAAATTGACGGAGGTCGACTTGTCAAACATGATAATGCGGCATTCCGCAAAGGAACGGACATTACTGTTTCTCAATTGTTTTTCAATACGCCTGCACGCCTAAAATATATGAAAACAATTCAAACAGAACTGGGCCATACAATCGATCTCGTCAATCGACTTGCACTAAGCCATCCTACAATTGCGTTTAAACTCTCGCATTACAGTCAAGTACTATTGCAGACAGCGGGAAGCGGAGATCAACGCCGTGTACTTTCAGATATCTACGGTATAGCTGTCGCCCGTAAAATGGTGAGCTTCGCGGGTGAGAATGCGGATTACAAAGTTTCGGGTCATGTAACATTGCCCGAAATGACACGTGCGTCAAGAAACTATATGACGTTAATCGTCAATGGCAGATGGGTGAAGAGCAATGCGATCAATCATGCAATTCTAGATGCATTCCATACGTATTTGCCGATTGGACGCTCTCCAATCTCGGTTATCAACGTTGAAGGGGATCCCTATTTGACAGACGTCAATGTGCATCCTTCCAAACAACATATCCGCATGAGTAAAGAGGGCGAGTTACTGGCGCTCATTAAAGAATCTATTCAGAAGGCTATTCGGAAAAACACAATCGTTCCTGACGCTATAAAAAAAGAACCTGCCAAGAAAAATCAATCTGAACAAGTAAATATGTGGAATCAATTCCGAACAGAAAGGCCAACAACAGTGGCAGCACCGTCAGTACCGTCAATGCAACCACTAGAAAAACCAACGTACGATTCTTATGATCTTCCTGAAAATGATCCCGTTGAACAAACGCCTTGGATGGTCAATGAACCGCAGATTGCCCTAGAAGAAGTTGAACAACAAGAAGTAGATAAAAAATTCCCGGCTCTAGCGCCAGTAGGGCAGGTTCATGGTACCTATATTGTTGCGCAAAATGAAGACGGTTTCTTCATGATTGACCAGCATGCAGCCCAAGAACGAATAAAGTATGAGTTTTTTAGGGATAAATTGAGTGAGACGGATAATGAAGAACGTCAAATGTTACTAATTCCTCTTATGTTCCATTACTCAGCAGACGAGAAAACGAAAATTGAGGAAAACATGAGTATGTTGCAGGAAGTCGGTATCTTCCTAGAGGAGTTTGGACCTTCTTCCTATGCGGTAAAAGAATATCCATCTTGGTTTCCAACAGGAGAAGAGACGGTTATCATCGAAGATATTATTGAGCAAGTGTTGACTACACGAAAAATTGATATCGGTAAATTGCGTGAAGAAGCAGCCATTATGATGAGTTGTAAACGCTCCATCAAAGCAAATCACCATTTGACACTAGCAGATATGGAAAGGCTGTTGAATGATCTATCTGCAGTCGACAATCCATTTACTTGTCCACATGGCAGGCCAGTGCTTATCCATTTCACGACGTATGAACTGGAAAAAATGTTCAAACGAGTGATGTAGTAAGCAGATTGAGGAAGTATATATTCGTACTACCTGTGTAATCGTGCTGAATGCATGTACACGTGGATTGTTTGAGTCGCTAGCCCAAGGATTCGAAACTTAGCGTCAGAGACCTCTAACCGGTCTACAGAGGTAATTTGCATTACTAAATGTTGTGGAAACGTGACTGGTACTTGATATTCCCTATCAAAATGTTCATATTTATTGAGACAAAAGCGAAGGACGGTGCATTCCAATGAGAGAAGCGACACTTGAAATGTCAGATGGTTTTTTAATTCATGCCATCGTGATGAAACCAGAAGGTAATCCGATTGGACATATCCATCTTCTTCACGGCATGTCCGAACATATTGGCAGATATGTAGAATTTGCATACTATCTCGTGGAGAAAGGATATATCGTATCTGGTCACGACCACCGGGGACATGGCAAGACGGCTAAAATGAACGGAATAAAAGGGCATTTTGCCGATGAGGACGGATTTGACCACGTTGTTCAGGATGCTTTCGAAGTCATTTCGAAACTTCGGGAGCAGTATCCATCCCCGCGTTTCGTTCTGTTCGGTCATAGTATGGGATCGTTCGTCGCGCGGAGATATGTCCAACTCCATGGCAGTGAAGTTGATCTGGCAATATTTTCAGGGACAGGCGGAGACCCTGGTGCAAGCCGCTTCGCAGGGCAGGCAGTTGCTTATCTGCACGGCAAGAAAAACGGTTTTGATCAGCCAGATAATTTCCTAAACAAACTCGTTTTTGGTGGTTTCAATAAGTCGGTTCATCAACCGAAAACGCCATTTGACTGGCTTTCTACCGATACTGAAGCTGTTGAGAAATATTTGATTGACCCCGCTTGTGGAGTAGTCCCAACCACACGTTTTTTTGCGGATTTATTCAAAGGACTTGGAGAAATCCATGACATAGATGAAATAAATAAAATCCCTAAAAAACTTCCTATTATCCTTTTTTCAGGGAGTGAAGATCCGGTAGGTGACAGTGGAAAAGGGGTTTGGAGTGTAGCAAAGCAATACAATAAGGCGGGCCTAGAAGATGTTACGGTACTTTTGTTCGAAGGTGGCAGGCATGAAATGCTCCATGAAAAGAACCGTCAACACGTATTCAAAACCGTTTATGACTGGATTGAAAAAAATGAGCAAATATCCTGAAGTAATCGCAATCGTCGGACCAACAGCATCTGGAAAGACGTCGTTAAGTGTTGAACTTGCCAAAAAAATTGGCGGGGAAGTCATTAATGGTGATGCGATGCAAGTATACAAAGGGCTTGATATCGGGACAGCCAAAATCACAGAAGAAGAGATGAATGGCATCCCGCATCATTTATTCGATGTAAAAGAACCGAATGAACCTTTTTCTGTTGCAGAGTACCAAACGGATGTACGAAAGTGGATAAAAGATATACAGGGCCGTGGAAAAACTCCAATCATCGTAGGTGGTACCGGATTATACATTCAATCCGTACTGTTCGATTTCCGTTTTACAGAAGAAGCGGCGGATCTAGAAGTAAGGAAACGCTTGGAGCAGGAACTTGCTGAAAAAGGGGCCGCATATCTGTATGAAAAACTGGTTGAGCTTGACCCGGTGAGTGCTGAAAAAATTCACCCGAATAATCATCGCCGGCTTGTTCGAGCGCTTGAAATCATTGAAGTGACAGGTAAAACAAAGGAAGATCATGAAGACGACGCAGGACACGCATCTCTTTATGACCATCTCATTGTTGGTCTTGAAATGGACCGGGATGTGCTCTATGAACGGATTGGTCTCCGTGTCGACATAATGATGGAGAAAGGTCTTCTAGAGGAAGCGAAACGATTATGGGATGAAGAAATTCGTGGCGTACAATCTGTACAAGCGATTGGCTATAAAGAACTTCATCAATATATTGAAGAGAAGTTGTTACTAGACGGCGCTGTTGAATTAATTAAAAAAAATACGCGTAACTACGCAAAACGGCAAATGACCTATTTCCGCAACAAACTGGACATCAGCTGGTTCGATGCAGAATTGGGAACTACTGAAATTATAAATAGAATTTTGGCAATCTTGAAGGGTTTCGATAATCTGGGTCGAATAAAGTAAGTGGAGCACTAGAAATATAGCTATGACAACTGGAGGATTCGGCGTATGAAACAGGTTAACATGCAAGAAACGTTTTTAAACTCGTTACGAAAGAATAATACATTTGTAACAGTATTCTTACTGAATGGATTTCAATTGAAAGGACTTATTAAATCGTATGACAATTATACCGTCTTGCTTGAGTCGGACGGCAAGCAACAACTAATTTATAAACATGCGATCTCCACATATGTCCCAACGAAACCGGTAATTTTAAAAGACGAAACGGAATAACCAAAAGCGAAAGCGCCTGGTCAGAGGCGGCAGACATAAGACGTGCCGACGAAGCGGCGTTCTTTGCCGCATAGTTGGACCGACTTATGACCGAGCCTCTAGGCGCTGAAGTCTAGACGTAACCAAAAGCGGAACAGGGAGTAAAATCCCCGTTCCGCTTTTGGTTTTAATGAATTTTTCCATTTGGCAATTTCCATTGGAAAACAAGCGAGAAAATACGTAGACCGGCTGTCATCACAAGTAACGCATAAAGTGCCAAATCACTCTTGAATAGCCCGAGGCCGACTATAAGGCCGGCAAGTGCTGCCCACACTGCGTAGATGTCCCGTTTGAAGACGAGTGGCTTCCTTCCTGCGAGCAAGTCACGGATGACACCACCACCTGCTCCCGTTAGAACTGCTGCAACCATAACTGCATAAATTGACATGTTCAGTGATATGGCAAGCATGGCGCCTTGAATGGCGAATGCAGCCAATCCGATTGCATCAAAGTAATTTCCCCATCTATTCCAATGTGAAAGAAGATACCTAGAAAAAAAGAAAATAATGGTTATCAAAATACTTGCTACAAAAAATAAGAATTGCTGATCCCATAATACAGAGACAGGCACACCTATTAAAACATTACGAACTGCACCACCGCCAAAAGCAGTGACCATACCCAATATATAAACGCCAAAAATATCATATTCCTCTTCCATCGCAACAATTGCGCCCGAGATAGCGAATGCTGCCGTACCGATAAAACTAAAAACATCCCAAGCCACTTCATTTCCTCCATTCAATATACCCTTAAGAATTCTAACAGATAACAATTAATAATCAATGACGAAAACCTTGTAAACGTTGACCTCTACGGACAGACTGATAAGATAATGAAGTGACTATTTAATGAAATGAGGAATACCAATTATGTTTACAGAACAAGACGACCTTTTATTTGAGAATGCGGAAGCGATCGAAGAGAAACTTGCACCATTTTTCAAAGGTATCGAAAAAACTGCCTTTTACAATCAACGGAAAGTACTCGCTGCGTTCCGTAAAAATACGGTGAGCGATTTTCACCTGACTGGTTCAACAGGTTACGGCTATGATGACGCGGGCCGAGATGTATTGGAACAAGTATACGCTGACGTTTTTGGAGCAGAAGATTGCCTAGTACGCAATCAAATTATATCTGGAACACATGCTATTTCAATCAGTCTTTTCGGAATCCTGCGACCAGGTGATGAGCTCCTTTATATTACAGGGAAACCTTATGATACATTGGACTCCATTGTTTCTGGAAAAGGGAAAGACACGGGTTCACTGCATGATTATGGCATCACCTATAAACATATCGATTTGAATGAAGATGGTACAGTCGATTTTGAAGAAGTCGCTAAAAACATTCACAGTAAGACGAAAATGATTGGTATCCAGCGGTCAAAAGGCTATTCAGACCGTCCATCTTTCATGGTGGATGAAATTGGTGAAATGGTTCGTAAAGTGAAGGCCATCAATCCTGACCTCGTTGTGTTTGTCGACAACTGTTATGGCGAATTTGTCGAGGAACAAGAGCCGATTCAAGTCGGTGTTGACTTAATGGCAGGTTCACTGATCAAAAATCCAGGTGGAGGTCTCGCAAGAACGGGTGGTTATATCGCTGGGCGTGCAGACCTCGTTGAAAAGTGTGCATACCGGATGACTTCACCAGGTCTAGGGGCAGAAGCCGGGGCATCGCTGGATACGCTGCGGGAAATGTACCAAGGATTTTTCCTAGCGCCACATGTTGTCAGTCAAGCCGTAAAAGGAGCGCTTTTCACCGCAGCACTTCTAGAAAGTTTCGGACTCAACACATCGCCGCATTACACAGAAAAAAGAACCGATCTAATTCAGTCGGTATCCTTTGAAAATGCCGATCAAATGATTGCGTTCTGTCGGTCAATTCAAGAAAACTCGCCTATCAATGCGCACTACGCCCCTGAGCCGTCGTATATGCCCGGCTACACCGACGATGTCATCATGGCGGCAGGGACATTCATCCAAGGCTCCAGCATCGAACTGACGGCAGACGGCCCCATCAGACCGCCCTATACGGCGTATGTCCAAGGTGGCTTGACGTACGAGCATGTAAAAGTAGCTGTGTTGTCCTCAATCGGTAAACTAGTTAAGGAAAACTTAATCGGGAATTAAATGTAACGAACTGTCACGGCAATCAGTGAAACTGTGAGGGCAAGACGGTGAACTGTCACGGCAAAGCCGAAAACTGTCACGTCAACGCTACAAATAAAAAGGGCTGTTTCCTTCAATCGAAGGAAACAGCCCTTTTGCATACTTAGAATTAATGAATCATACGATAAACGCCAACTACCTTACCTAAAATTGATACGTTATCAAGGATGATTGGATCCATTGAAGCATTCTCAGGTTGCAGACGGAAATAATCTTTTTCTTTAAAGAAACGTTTCACTGTAGCTTCATCGTATTCGGTCATTGCCACGACAATCTCGCCGTTATTTGCTGTCTGTTGTTGTTTAACGACAACATAGTCGCCATTCAAAATTCCGGCCTCAATCATACTGTTACCAACTATTTCAAGCATGAACAGATTGTCTTCCGATGTACCAAAAGATTCAGGTAGTGGGAAGTACTCTTCGATATTTTCAATAGCTGTAATTGGAAGACCAGCCGTAACTTTACCGACAAGAGGTACGTGAAGAACGCCGGGTTTCAACGTTTCTAAGCCTTCTGGATCGAGTACTTCAATTGCTCTCGGTTTTGTCGGGTCTCTTCTAATGAAACCTTTGCTTTCCAATCGCGCTAAATGCCCGTGAACAGTCGAACTTGATGCCAAACCGACAGCCTCGCCAATTTCTCTCACGGATGGTGGATAACCTTTTTTCTTCACTTCAGATTTAATGAAAGATAAAATATCTTCCTGTCTTTTTGAAATTTTTTGCATCCTATTCACCTCTCACCTTATATTCTGCTAATTTCCGAAAGTCGTAAAATAAATTCCCGACAATCTAGTCTTTTCGATAGATTCATTATATCAGTCTCTTGTATAAATGGCAAACACAGGTTCGAATAAGTGTTGACAAACTCATTTTCCTTTTCTATAATGAGAACAAGCATTCCGAACAAGTATTCGTAAAGGGGAGTAATGATGACTTTTATTAAAAGAAATAGCTATGTTGTACTTATTATCGTTTTATGTATGGTTTTTGCAATTATAGGTGTAAGTAAATACGAGAAGGAACAAATGGTCACGAAAATAACAATTACTGAAGGGGATACGCTTTGGGGTCTCGCTTATCTTCACTCGGATAATATGTCTACAGATAAATGGATCAAAGAAGTGATAAAATTGAATGACCTATCATCTGCTACAATAAAAAGAGGCGAGGATCTACTTTTGCCTGCTGTACGGACTGTGGGGGAAAACAATACACAACTGGCGGGTGTTAATCGATGACAGGGCACTATAAAAGATGTGTCATCTATTGCCGGGTGAGCACTGAGAAAGAAACGCAGGAAATGTCACTGGTGAGGCAAGAAGAGGAGCTTGTGGACTTGGCAACTGAACTCGGTCTCGAACATGTCGCGACATTTATGGATAAGCATAGCGGTTTTGACATTGACCGTGAGGGGCTTCTAAGTCTGCTGGATTACATCCGTGACGAGGAAGTCGATGCAATCCTAATCCAAGACGAAACAAGACTTGGACGTGGAAATGCAAGGATGGCAGTTTTACATCTATTGGCAAAAACGGACACGGCGATTTATTCACATAATGATAGCGGACCTATAGCACTCAATGAAATGGATACAATGTTACTTGAGATTTTAGCTATCGTCGAAGAGTACCAGCGCAAACTACATAACGCCAAAATCAAAAGGGGCATGAAACGCGCAGTAAGGGAGGGCTATCGACCCGAGCGTAACTTGAAAAATAGGGGTAACGTGGACGGTCGTGAACGGATTGAAGTGCCGATAGCTGAAATCGTTTCATTGAGGGACAAAGGACTAACCTATGAAGAAATTACTGGTGTCTTGAAAGGACTCGGGCATGATATTAGTAAAGCGACCGTGCATCGCAGGTATAAAGAATATGAGGTGGAGCAGGAAGGCTGATTTATTGCACTTTCTGCTCTTTTTGTATACGTTTGTAGTCATAAACTATAATGGAGGAAATAATATGCTATCAGCTGATAAAATGAAACGAATTAATGAACTATCAAAAAAATCGAAGACGGCAGGTCTGTCGGTCGAAGAAGCCAAAGAACAGACACAACTGCGAAAAGAATATCTAGAGACATTTCGTTCATCAATGCGCAATACAATTGAGAATGTCAAAGTTCTTGATACTGAAGGCAATGATGTGACACCTGATAAGGTGAAAGACGCCCGTGGCGGAAAATATCTAAACTGAGCTTTGCATTAACTGCACGAATTGTCTAAACTAAGATATGTAGATAATTACATATGACGGGAAGGATGTACACAATGACTAAACAAATTGATCAGCTAGCCATTAACACAATCCGTACGCTCTCTATTGACGCAATCGAAAAAGCGAATTCTGGACACCCAGGTTTACCAATGGGGGCTGCTCCAATGGCCTATACGCTTTGGACGAAGCATATGCATCACAACCCTTCAAATCCACAGTGGTTTAACCGTGACCGTTTCGTTCTCTCGGCAGGACACGGCTCAATGCTTTTATACAGTCTTCTTCATCTTGGTGGTTATGGACTTCCGATGGATGAAATCAAGAACTTCAGACAATGGAACTCTAAAACACCGGGACATCCCGAATACGGTCATACAGTCGGTGTCGAAGCAACAACTGGCCCACTTGGACAAGGTATTGGTATGGCAGTCGGAATGGCAATGGCAGAACAACACCTTGCTGCAACGTACAATCAACCAAGTTTTGACGTTGTCGACCACTACACATATGCTCTATGCGGTGATGGCGATCTCATGGAAGGCGTTGCTGCTGAAGCAATTTCACTTGCAGGTCACTTGCAGTTAAATAAACTGATTGTCCTATATGATAGCAATGATATTTCACTAGACGGCGAGCTTGACATGTCTTTCTCTGAAAATATTCGTAAGCGCTTTGAATCATATGGTTGGAATTACATCCGTGTTGAAGACGGTAACGACATTGGCCACGTTTCATCAGCTATCGAAGAAGCTAAAGGCAATGTCGGAGGTCCGACAATGATCGAAGTTAAAACGGTCATCGGTTACGGGTCACCAAACAGATCTGGAAAATCAGATGCGCATGGTATGCCACTTGGTGAAGATGAAATGAAATTGACAAAAGAATATTATAAATGGACGTTCGAAGAAGATTTCCATGTACCTGAAGGCGTCTATGAAACATTCCAAGAATCTGCCGAGAAATTGGGCGTGCAAAAAGAACAGGAATGGAACGCACTATTTGAAAAATACGAAACGACACATGCGGATCTTGCGAAGCAATTGAAAGATGCAATCGAGCGTAAACTACCTGAAGGCTTTGAAAAATCTTTGCCGACGTATGAAGCGGGTTCATCTCACGCGACACGTTCTGCATCTGGTGACGCTATCAATGCGATTGCTAAACAGCTTCCTTCGTTCTTTGGTGGAAGTGCGGACCTTGCAGGTTCTAACAAGACGACAATTAAAGGAGCAGGAGATTTCCTTGCTACTGATTATTCCGGCCGTAATATTTGGTTCGGTGTTCGTGAGTTTGCAATGGGAACGGCGTTAAACGGAATGACTTTACATGGCGGATTACATGTATTCGGTGGGACATTCTTCGTGTTCAGTGACTACGTACGTCCCGCAATCCGACTTTCATCTCTGATGGGTATACCTGTCACATACGTATTTACACACGACAGCGTAGCTGTTGGTGAAGACGGTCCTACACATGAGCCAGTTGAACAACTTGCTGCGCTTCGTGCGATGCCTGGATTGTCAGTTATTCGTCCGGCTGACGCTAACGAAACTGCAGCTGCTTGGAATATTGCAGTGTCGTCGAAGAACTCGCCAACTGCACTAGTATTGTCTCGTCAAAACTTGACTGTCCTTCCGAAGTCAGCTGAACTTGCGATGGAAGGCGTCAAAAAAGGAGCTTACATCGTATCCCCTGCAAGCAAAAAACAAGCGGACGCAATTTTAATTGCAACCGGTTCTGAAGTTAGCTTAGCGGTATCTTCACAGGCGAAACTATTAGCTGAAGGAATCGATGTTACTGTTGTTTCAATGCCTTCGTGGGACCTGTTTGAGAAGCAAGACGATGCTTACAAACAAAGCGTATTGCCGAAAGACGTAAAAAAACGTCTTGGTATCGAAATGGGTGTTTCATTAGGGTGGCATAAATATGTTGGTGACGAAGGCGCGATCATTGCGATTGATACTTTCGGAGCAAGTGCACCTGGAGATACTGTCATCAAAGAATTTGGTTTCACAGAGGACAATGTTCTTGCAACTGTGAAAATGTTAATCAACAACTAAAAATAAATGAAACAGTCCCGATCGCCGAAGAAACTCTGGCAATCGGGACTGTTTTTCAAGACTACTTGACAGAATTTTTAGTTATCCATCTTTTCCGACAATAATAGTGCAGTTCTATTCCGCAATATGACAACCTTTTTATATCAAACCATGTAGGATTATCTCTAGGGGGTGGCGATATTGCGATCATACGGAATTTATAAAGTGAAAGAAATGTACCAGCCATTCGTCATTGGACGTGAACGGCTGTTGTATGACCTATTAAAAGAAGACGAGCAGAATAATGATTGTATGCCTGAAGTCCATTACTTATGTGACAGGCTTGAAGAGAAAATGATTGATGAGGCTATCATTGCAAACCTTGGCGAAGGATTTACGTCGATTGAATCCCGAAATGGGGAATACAAACTGACGCATCCCGTCAAAGGATCCATTCTTATTTCGTTATCATCGTATTCGCTTAATGTCTTTTGCGACGGATCCCGCATGCTCGATTTAGATTTGTTTGTTGCCTTATCTGGGGCGGCAGATCGCTTCTTCGCTGTTATGGATGGGCACGGGGAATGGGGATGGCTGAAACCGGTCAAAACGACTGATTTTCGTTCATATGAAGAAGCCGCATATCTTTGACATGATATTTATAGGATAGGGACAAAAAGGACCCAAATCTCAAAAATAGGGTCTATTTTGTCTGTTTAAATAGTGTGAAGTAAGAAATGCTATTATGCGATGATTAGAATATTTAATTGTGGTCCATTGCTATTCACTAGTGCAATGTTGTATAATCCATCATGGTAGAGTAAAATCGAATAACTGAAGTAGAGGAGGTATAGCGGATGACTACAGTATGGTGGATCGTTTTGATCATCGTCGCGCTATTAGCAGGTGTGGCCCTCGGATTTTTCATTGCACGTCAATATATGATGAAATATTTGAAAGATAACCCACCGATTAATGAAGACATGTTACGTATGATGATGATGCAAATGGGACAAAAACCCTCACAGAAAAAAATCAATCAAATGATGAACCAAATGAACAAAGTAAGTGACAAAAAAGATAAAAAGGTTAAAAAGTAATTACGTAATACCCGTTATTAATTGGGTTGTAAAGGATTAGTGAAAAGGAAAGCCTGCAAATTTTTATACATAGGTTAATCTTTCACCTGAAATTTACTCGGATTACTTAAACTTTCTACCGATCACTTAATAAGCCATTTTTTCTGTTGAACGCTTGACAGGAAAGATGGTTTTTTGTTGTCTAGGAATATATTGATTTCCTACTGAGGATAAGTAAACGCTCGGGTGTATGATCAGTCGTGTGAAGTTTATGCTCGGTAGGCGTGGGATATGATTGGTCGTGTGCCGTTAATGCTTGGTTGGTGTGGGATATGATCGGTGGTGTGTCGTTAATGCTCGGTAGGCGTGGTATATGATCGGTCGTGTGCCGTTAATGCTCGGTTGGCATAAGATATGATTGGCTGTGGATAGTTAATGATTGGTTCGCATAGGATATGATTGATAGCGGGGCATTTATGATCGGTAGCAAAGTATTTACGCTTTGTCCCGCAAAAAAAAGTTATACAAAAACCCCGAATTTCGGGTCTTTTTTCAAAGTGTCCGAAATTCGGGGTACAGTTCAATGGTTCATAACTTGTTTATTTCTTCAATCTCTAAATTTAAACCGTCCTAGAAATACCTGTACTGTTTTTTCGTATTGCACAGGATTATCATTGAACGATTTGGCGTGGGCACCTTTTTTAAAAAGTTTCAACATTTTGTCGCCTTGCTTTGCTTCGTACAATTCCTCTGTCATATAGGGAAGGATGAAATCGTCTTCCAAACTGTGGATGAACAGAACCGGTTTAGTAATGTTTCTGACGACTTCTCGCGGAGAGACAAGGTTCAGGGTGTAGCCATCGCGCATTTTAAGAAAGACGTTGGCAACACGTAGAGCCATTGATGATCGTATAGGTGTATTTGTCCGTAAAATATGAAGAATCTGCTCGGAGAAATCAGAAAACGGACAATCGACGATATGAAAATTTGCTTCATCCTTAAAGGTTCCCGCATATAATATCGTCGTTGCAGCACCCATTGATTCACCGTGGATGCCGAGCAATGCTCGCTTTCCAATTCGTTCCCGTACCGCACGGACAATTACCTGTAAATCAATCTTTTCATAATATCCAAAACTTGTCGTCCTTCCTCCTGAATCACCATGTCGTCGATGATCATAGATGACAGAATTAAATCCAAGACGTTCAAAAAGACGGGCATATTTCATTGAATTGATTTTATTTTCCGTTACGCCGTGACAAATGATTACCGTTCTAGCCGTTTCAAGTGGTTTCAGAAAGACCGCTTTCAATAAATAACCGTTTGGTGACTCAATCCACATATTGTCTTTGCGCACTGTTTCATACCAATGTTCATCGAACCGTTTCGAAATAATTTCACGTTCTAAAATAAAGTTGGAATCCTTCAACTTCAAAAACATCAGTCTATTCGTTGCGAGAAATCCGAAAATGCTCAGTAACGCTGTAACAATGCTAGAGATCACACCGGTTATATAAAGAACGCGCCGTTTCAACCCACTCAACTCCCTTTACAGTTGATCGTTCTCAAACAATCTGTACATTCCTGTGTCAATTGGCCGTGACACATGCGGCGCAATCACTTGGACTGCTTGACAAACTTTTTTTACATCGACACCGGTTTCGATGCCGAGCGTATCGAGCATGTTGACAACATCTTCAGTCGCAACATTGCCTGTTGCACCAGGTGCGAATGGACAGCCACCCAAGCCGCCTGCAGACGTATCAAAACGGTTGATACCTGCTTGTAGCGCAGCAAAAATATTTGCTATCGCCATTTTGCGTGTATCGTGGAAATGAGCTGTCAACAGTACGTCTGGAAATTCTTCTTTCAATGTCTTGAATAACTCATAACTTTCACGGGGATTCGCCTTCCCAATCGTATCCGCGACACTAAGTTCGTTCGCACCCATGGCGACAAATCGTTTACAAAGTGCGACGACATCCTCTATCTCTATCTTCCCTTCATACGGACAATAAAACGCAGTTGAAATACAAGCCCGTATAAAAACGTCATTTATTTTTAATTTCGCAAAGACGGGCTGAAGCGCATCGATGCTTTCAGCGGTTGTTCGGTTAATGTTTTTTTTGTTAAATGTATTGCTCACCCCAACGAACACGGCAATACTGGTCGCACCAGCTTCAATTGCAAGCTCGGCACCTTTGTCATTCGGTGCAAGGACGAATTGCCTGCCGACCTTTTTTGACTTTTCTACAATCGTTTTTGCATCCGCCATTTGCGGCACCCATTTCGGTGATACAAACGAAGTTAGCTCCATTTCTTGAATGCCTGCCCCTTGTAAAGCCTCAATAAATGCTAGCTTATCATTTTCATTGACATGTTTCTTTTCGTTTTGAAGCCCATCGCGTGGACCAACCTCGATTATTGTGACGTTGTTTGGTAAAATGAACATATCATCCCTCCTCTAGTATATTGTAATGAAGGGATGCATATACAGGCAACTTAAATAAGGGAATGGGGGAAAAGAAATGTCGAAAGAAGTCGTAATCATCAGTGCGGTTCGTTCTGCTATCGGATCGTTCCTTGGTTCATTGAAAGATATACCGGCAACAGATCTTGGGGCGACAGTTATTAAAGAGGCATTGAAACGTGCAGGGGTGGCACCAGAGAGCGTTGACGAAGTAATCATGGGGAATGTCCTACAGGCTGGATTAGGTCAAAATCCGGCGCGACAAGCGGCAATGAAAGCGGGACTACCTGAAACCGTTCCTGCTCTGACAATTAATAAAGTTTGTGGCTCTGGATTGAAAGCTGTGCATCTTGCACGTCAAGCAATTATTGCAGGAGATGCGGATATTATTGTCGCAGGCGGTATGGAAAACATGAGCCAAGCCCCATACATAATGAAAAATGGCCGAGAAGGCTTTAAAATGGGGGACCAAAAAATTATCGACAGTATGATTTCAGATGGACTTTGGTGTGCATTCAATGATTATCATATGGGCATCACAGCAGAAAATCTTTGTGATCGATATTCAATTACCCGTGAAGAGCAAGATACATTTTCGGCAGCATCACAACAAAAAGCGGCGGCAGCAATTGAAGCCGGAACTTTCGCAGAAGAAATCGTTGCGATTGAAATCCCGCAGCGAAAAGGCGATCCTATCCTTTTCGATCAAGACGAATACGTCAAAGCCGGAACAACTGCAGACAAGCTCAGTAAACTGCGACCGGCATTCAAAAAAGATGGCAGTGTAACAGCCGGAAATGCTTCAGGTATTAACGACGGTGCAGCAGCATTCGTTATTATGTCGAAAGAAAAAGCAGACGAGCTTGGCTTGACGCCACTAGCAACAATCGTAGCGAATGGTAATGCGGGCGTCGATCCTTCAGTTATGGGTCTGGGTCCTGTGGAAGCCGTTAAAAAAGCACTCACTAAAGCCAATATGCAACTATCCGAAATTGATTTGATAGAAGCGAACGAAGCATTTGCAGCACAGTCAATCGCGGTCGGAAAAGAACTTGAATTTGACGCATCAAAACTGAATGTTAATGGCGGTGCAATCGCACTTGGTCATCCAATCGGGGCTAGTGGGGCACGCATCCTAGTTACACTTCTCCATGAGATGAAACGTCGTGATGTGAAATCCGGACTTGCCACGCTATGCATAGGTGGGGGACAGGGAGTCGCAACAATCGTTACACGATAATGAACGAGAGTAGGTGATATGAATGGCGAAAAAACGTAAACAAACTGCACCTCAGCCGAAAAAAAGAGACAATGAAGGATCGGTATTTTCCGATGCACTTGATGATGATATTCTTGAAAAATTGAAAGCGGCAAAAAAGGCATTGTCAGCTGCTGAAGAGACGAAAGAAGAGGAACGCCAAGAACAAATTCGCCTTGAACGCAAAGAACGTGAGAAAAATAAAAGTTTTGGAGAACTGCTTCAAGAGTTCGGAGATACTGGATCGAAGTTTTAATTGGTAGCACCGGCTGCAATTCGGCTGGTGCTTTTTTTGGGGTGTCCTTGTTCCCGAACTATGCAACGAGAGCGGTAGAGTGCCCAACCATTTAGCTGAACTATCCAACAAACGCGGTGGTTTCCAACCATTAAGCTGAAGTGTTCAACGAACGTGGTAGAGTGTCCAACCATTATGTTGAAGAGTCCAACGAACGCGGTAGAGTGTCCAACCATTCCGTCGAAATGTCGAACAAACGCGGTGGTTTCCAACCATTATGCTGAAGTGTCCAACGAACGCAGTAGAGTGTCCAACCATTACGCCGAACTAGTCCAACAAACGTGGTGGTTTCTAACCATTAAGCTGAAGTGTCCAACCATTATCCCGAAGTGTCCAACGAACGTAGTGGTTTCCAACCATTAAGCTGAAG